>NZ_ANBA01000001.1 GCF_000341085.1 Nocardiopsis ganjiahuensis DSM 45031
TCGAACCCCAGACCTCCTCCATGCCATGGAGGCGCGCTACCAACTGCGCCATAGCCCCGTGTGGGAGTCGTTCGGGCCGAGGCCCTGCCGACTCCCTGAACCTTAGCGGATTATGGGCGGTTCGTCGAAACGGATTCAGGCGTCGTCGCTGAGCACCACGGGCTCGGGGAGGCTGGCGGCGTTGTGCTCCATGAGTCGCCAGGTGTCTCCGCGGGTCTGGAGCACGGACCAGCAGCAGTTGCTGAGCGGGCCGAGGATCTCCCGGCGGTCGTCGGGGACGCCGAGCATGCGGGAGATTCCGACACGCAGGGCGGCTCCGTGGCTGACGACGACGAGCAGGCCGCCGGGCGGGGTCCTGGCCAGGCCCCGGTCGACGGCGGCGGTCATGCGGTCGCCGACCTCGGAGATGTCCTCTCCGTCGGGGATGTCCATGCGGGCGTGCCGTTCGGGCCAGCGTTCGGCGAGTTCCGTGGCGGTGAGGCCTTCCCAGGAGCCGCCGAAGCGTTCGCGCAGTCCTTTGTCGAACTCCACCGGGACCCCGGAGGAGTGTCCGAGGTACCCGGCGGTGTCGGCGGCGCGTTTGAGGTCGGACGCCAGGATGGTGTCGGGCCCCAGCGTGGCGAGCAGCCGACCGGCCCGTTCGGCCTGGGCGTGGCCGACCGGGTCGAGGCCGATGTCGGTCTGTCCCTGGAAGCGCTTCTCGACGTTCCAGGCCGTGCGTCCGTGCCGCCAGAACAGCACACGAGGGGCGTCACTCACGTGGTGTGTCTCTCTTGTTCTGCGACCGGGACGGCCGCGCAGGTTACTGCTCGTCCAGCGGGGTGCGCTCGGCGCCTCGGGCGCCCTCGGGGAGCTCGATCTCGGGGCAGTCCTTCCAGAGGCGCTCGAGGCCGTAGTAGCCGCGCTCCTCCTCGTGCTGGATGTGGACGACGATGTCGGCGTAGTCCAGCAGGACCCAGCGGCCGTCGCGCTCGCCTTCGCGGCGGACGGGCTTGGCTCCGGTCTTGATGCGCAGCTGGTCCTCGACCTCGTCGACGATGGCGCGGACCTGGCGGTCGTTGGGCGCCGAGCACAGCACGAAGGCCTCGGTGATGACGAGCTGGTCGCTGACGTCGTAGGCGATGATCTCCTGGGCGAGCTTGTCGGAGGCGGCCTCGGCGGCGACCTTCGCGAGTTCAACGGCCCTGTCGGTGGCTGTCACGTTGTGCTTGCTGCCTTACTTGTTCGAGGTGTCGGCTGGTGCGGCGCGAACCGGTTGCGGTTCGCGGGACGCGGTTCAGGGCTCCAGGTAGAGCCCGGTCTTGTGGATGTAGCGGACGATGCCGTCGGGCACGAGGTACCAGATGGGTTCGCCCTTGCGGACGCGCTCGCGGCACTCTGTGGAGGAGATGGCGAGCGCGGGGACCTCCACCAGGGAGACCTTGCCCTCGGGCAGGCCGGTGTCGCTGAGGTGGTGTCCGGGCCTGTTACAGCCTACGAAATGCGCGAGGTCGAAGAGTTCGTCAACGTTGTGCCAGCTCAGAATCGCACCGAGTGCGTCCGCTCCGGTGATGAAGAAGAGTTCCACATCGGGGCCGTAGGCGGCGCGCATCTGGCGGAGTGTGTCGAGGGTGTAGGTGGGGCCGGAGCGGTCGATCTCGATGCGGTCGACCCTGAACTGGGGGTTCTCCGCGGTCGCGATGACCGTCATGAGGTAGCGGTCCTCGGAGGGGGTGACCTTGTCGAGGTCCTTCTGCCAGGGGTGGCCGGTGGGGACGAAGACCACTTCGTCGAGGCCGAAGAGGTGGGCGACCTCACTGGCGGCGACGAGGTGTCCGTGGTGGATGGGGTCGAAGGTGCCGCCCATGATGCCGACCCTGGTCGGTGCGGAGCCGTCCCGTCGCGCGGGGGCGCTCCCCCCGTGGGAGACGCCGGTGGCCTGCTGTGTCACTGTGCGCTCCGTTTCGCAGTGGCGCTGCCGTGTTGCCGGTTTCGGCCAACCGAGATTAGCCGACCTCGGGCACCCCTGCCCGCCTCCGGGCGGATTCCTCCCGAGAACTGGTCAAACAAGCGCCGGGACGTCCTGCTTCCCGGGGGTTCGTGAAACACCCGGGAATCGCGTCATATCTCGTTTGCTCCAAACCGTGGCCAAGCGGCAACGAGGCGCATAGCATGCCGATATGGCCAACTCTCCAGACCGCGTACGCGTCCGGCTCACAGACATCTCTCCTCGTGCCTACGAGCACCCTGCCGACCGTGGCGCCCTGGTTGCGCTGCGCTCGCTCACGGGCTTCGACACCCTCGTCAAGTCCCTCTTCGGACGGGTCAACGAGCGCTCGCTCCGCCTGATGTTCCTTTCCAGTGCCGTTCGGGTGAGCCCCACCCAGTTCCCGGAGCTGCACGACTACCTCCGCGACGCCGCCTACGTCCTCGACCTGGACGAGGTCCCCGAGCTCTACGTCAAGATGGACCCGCAGCCCAACGCCATGGCGATCGGCCGCAAGAAGCCGTTCATCGTCATGACGACCGGGCTGTTCGACCTCTTCGACGCCGAGGAGAAGCGGTTCGTCATCGGCCACGAGGTGGGTCACGTGCTGAGCGGGCACTCCGTGTACCGCACCATCCTCCTCCTTCTGGTCTGGCTGTCGACCAAGATCATGTGGATTCCGCTCGGCGCCATCGCCATCCAGGCGATCCTGGCCGGGCTGCGGGAGTGGCAGCGCAAGTCCGAGCTCTCCAGTGACCGCGCCGGTCTGCTGACCTGCCAGAACCCCGAGGCCGCCAAGCGGGCCCTGATGAAGCTGGCCGGCGGCTCGAACCTGTCCCAGATGAACCCCGACGCGTTCATGGAGCAGGCCCGTGAGTACGAGGGCGGCGGCGACGCCGTGGACAGCCTCCTCAAGCTGATGACGACCATCCCGCAGAGCCACCCGTTCGCGGTGGTCCGGGTGGCCGAACTGCAGCGTTGGGTCGAGAGCGGCGAGTACCAGCGGATCGTCGACGGCGAGTACCCGCGCCGTTCCACCGACCGCGACGCCAGTGTCTCGGAGGAGGCGGCCAACGCGGCCAACTCCTACCGGGAGGGCTGGAACCGCTCCTCGGACCCGCTGGTCAAGACCATCCGGGACGTGGCGGGCGGCGCCGGGCGCGCCGGGGGCCAGTTCTTCGACACGGTGGCGGACCGCTGGCGGGGCGGCCAGAGCGGCGGCTCCGGAGGCGATCAGGGCAACCGGGGCGACAGCGGCGGTTCCAACAACAACTGACGTTCCCGCTCGACCCCGCACGGGGGTGGCGTCCGGTTCTTCCGGGCACCACCCCCGTGGTGTTTCCGGGAGAGGTCGGGACGCGCCCTCGGGCGGTGTGAGAGCGCTCCCCCGGGTCGGAGGAGCGCTCCCGTTCAGCGCGGCGTGCTCCCGGGCAGGACCACCGCCCGGGACCTGGGCACCACGAGCACGGCCAGCGCCCCGATCACCGCGGGGATCGCGAACGCGTAGAAGTTCACCGAGATGCCCAGACCGGAGGCCATCACCAGCCCGCCGTAGATCGGGCCGATGATGGCGCCGATCCGTCCGACGGCCAGCGCCCAGCCGAGCCCGGTGGCCCGCAGCGCGGCCGGGTAGAAGTTTCCGGTGTAGGAGTTGACGAGGATGGTCGTCCCGATCGTGCAGGCGCCGGCCAGGGCCACGAAGACGTACAGCAGCGCGGTGGGCGGCTCCAGGCTCATGAGCAGGATGCAGGTGGCCGCGATGACGAACATGGTGGTCACGACCGGACGCGACCCGAACCGGTCGGCGAGCGCCCCGCCGGTGGGTGCGCCCAGGATGGCGCCCGCGTTGAGGACCAGCAGGAAGGTCAGCGAGGACCCGAGCGGGAACCCGGCGGAGAACATGATCCCGGCCAGCCAGGTGTTGAGGCCGTAGACCAGCAGCAGTCCCATGCCGTTGGCCACCCAGAACAACAGGGTCCCGGCGAGGAAGCGGCGGCTGACGAGCGTGCCCACGTTGGCCACGGCGCCCCGTTTCCTGCCGTCCCCGCCCGCCGGCACGGCCGTGTCGGGCGCCTCCAGGGTGACCCCGTACCGGGCCGCCAGGGCCTGCGCCTCCTCCTCGCGTCCCCGGGCCCGGAGGTAGTTCGGGGACTCGGGCAGGGCGAAGTAGGCCAGCGGTACCAGGACCAGCGCCGGCAGGGAGCCGATCCAGAACATGGTCTGCCACTCGAAGCGTGCCAGGACCGGAATGGCGACCAGCGCCGCGCAGATACCGCCGATCGCGTACCCGCTGAACATGAACGCGTTGGTGATGTTGCGCCGGTGGGGTTCGGCGAACTCCATGGTGAGGGCGATGGCGGTCGGGATGACGCCGCCCAGGCCCAGTCCGGTGAGGAAGCGCAGCAGCCCGAAGGCCTCCGGGGTGGGCGCGAACGCGGTCAGCGCCATCCCCACGGAGAACCAGATGACACAGGCGATGATGATGCGGCGGCGCCCGACGAGGTCGGTGACGGTGCCGATGAGCAGGGCGCCCAGGAGCATGCCGACGAGCGCGTACGAGCCGAGGGTGCCCGCCTGGGTCTCGGTGACGTTCCACGCCTCGTACTCCAGGAGGCTGGGTACGACCGCGCCGTAGACGGTGAGGTCGTACCCGTCGAGGATGATCGCGAAGGCGCAGATCGCCACGACGATCAGTCGTTTGTGCCTGCTCACACCTGGGGGTCTGGCGTCAGGTGCGGCTGCTGGGGTGGCGGATGGTTCCGGTGGGATGGGTGGTGTCGGCGTCGACATGGGGGTGTCCGCCTTCCGGGGGATGGAGGGGTGGGGGCGGCACGCCCTTGTGCCGCACGCGGGTCCCCGACCGCGCTGGGGTCAGCCCCAGCCGGTCGCGAGTGTGTCGCGCACCGCCCGCCAGGCGGCGTGCGCGGGGTCGATGACGGCGAAGTGGTCGGCCCCGGGAGCCTCCCGGTAGTCGACGGGGTCCCCCGCGGCCCGGGCGGCGGCAGCGTAGTCGCGGCTGTGCTCCACCGGGACGCGCTGGTCCTGGTCGCCGTGCACCAGCAGCTGGGGGACGGCGAGCGGGAGCCGGTGCAGGGGTGAGGACTCGGCGTACAGCCCGGGGGCGGGGCCGGGGCCGAGGAAGGGTTCGACCGCCCCCTCCCCCAGCCCGGCTTCGGCGCAGCGGCGCAGGTCGGTGATGGGGGCGAGCGGAACCACCGAGGTCACCGGGGAGTCGGTGGCGGTCATCAGGGCGAGGTGTCCCCCGGCGGAGTGGCCGACGGACACCACACGGGAGGTGTCGAGGCGTTCGTCCCGCTCCGCGGTGGCCGCGAGCAGGTCCAGGGCGCGGGCGACGTCGTCGCGGGTCTGCGGCCACCCCCCGCCGTCGGTACCGGTGCGCCGGTACTCGATGTTCCACACCGCCCATCCGGCGGAGGAGAGATCGCGGGCGAGCGGGTCCATCAGCCGGGCGTCGTGCAGGTCGCGCCACCATCCGCCGTGCAGGAGGACCGCGACCGGGGCGGGGCCCCCGGCGGACCCGACGGTGGCCACGGGGTCCCAGCGGTGGACGATCTGGCTGGGGTGATCACCGTAGGTCGTCGTCACCGTGGGTCTCCTTGGTTCGTGGCCGGGCCGGGGCCGGTCCCGTTCCGGTCCGGGCGCCACCTCCGGTGCCGGGTGGCCTGTGTCTCGGAGGAACGTAGCAGGTCGAGCCGGGGCCGCGGACCGTCGGTCCGGCCGGCGGGCGGCTTGCGGCTGCCCGCCCTGAAGGGCGCGGGCCAGGTGGCCCCGGGGCCCGTGTAGTCCTGCTCCGCGGCGGCGTGCAGGGTCCACTGCGGGTCGTAGAGGTGCGGGCGGGCCAGGGCGCACAGGTCGGCGCGCCCGGCCAGGACCGTGGAGTTGACGTCGTCGTGGGAGGAGATGGCGCCGACCGCGATGACGGGCACCCCGAGTTCACGGCGGATGCGTTCGGCGTAGGGCACCTGGTAGCTACGGCCGTAGGCGGGCCGTTCGTCCGGGGTGACCTGGCCGGTGGAGACGTCGATGGCGTCCGCGCCCGCCTCGACCAGCGCCCGGGAGATCTCCACGGCGTCGTCGGCGGTGGTGCCGTCCTCGACCCAGTCGGTGGCGGAGATCCGGACGGTGAGGGCCTTGTGCTCGGGCCAGACGGCGCGGACCGCGGCCAGGACCTCCAGGGGGTAGCGGAGGCGGCCGGCGAGGTCACCCCCGTAGCGGTCGGTGCGGTGGTTGGTGACCGGGGACAGGAAGGTGGAGAGCAGGTAGCCGTGGGCGCAGTGGAGTTCGAGGAGGTCGAACCCGGCCCGGTCGGCGGAGCGGGCCGCGGCGGCGAAGTCGTCGCGTACGGCCGCCATGGCGGCGTGATCGAGCTCCCGGGGCACCTGGTTGACGCCTTCCCTGTACGGCACCGGGGAGGGGGCGACCAGGGGCCAGTTCCCGTCGGGCAGGGGATGGTCGATGCCCTCCCACATGAGTCGGGTGGAGCCCTTGCGCCCGGCGTGGCCGAGCTGCACCCCGATCCGGGCCCGGCTGTTGGCGTGCACGAACTCGGTGACCCGGTGCCAGGCGGCCTCGTGTTCGGGGGTGTACAGGCCCGCGCATCCGGGGGTGATGCGGGCGTCGGCGGACACGCACACCATCTCGGTCATGACCAGTCCCGCTCCGCCGAGGGCCTTGCCGCCCAGGTGGACGAGGTGGAAGTCACCGGGGAGGCCGTCGGTGGCGGAGTACATGTCCATGGCCGAGACCACGACCCGGTTGTCCAGCTCCAGGGGGCCCAGGCGGAAGGGGTGGAACATGGGCGGACGCGGGGCGGGTTCGGGGCGGTCGACCGGTCCGGTGGGGCCGGCGGGTCCGGTGGCGCTGCCGGATCCGGTGCGGACGTCCCGGGCCGGCGGCCGGGTCCGTTCCGCCGCGACCCGGCGGGCGAACCACTCGTCCACGCTCGCGACGAACTCGGGGTCGCGCAGGCGCAGGTTGTCGTAGGTGACCCTGCGACTGCGGGTGAGCAGGTCGAAGGCGAACTGGACCGGTGCGGCGTCGACGTGGCGGGCGATGTCCTCGAACCACTCCAGGCTGGCCCGGGCCGCGCGCTGGGTACTGGCCACGACGGGGCGGCGTTCGTCCTCGTAGGCGGTCAGCGCCGCCTCGGCGGTGGGCTGTTCGTGCAGGCAGGCGGCGAGGGCGAGGGCGTCCTCCATGGCCAGTTTGGTGCCCGACCCGATGGAGAAGTGGGCGGTGTGGGCGGCGTCGCCGAGCAGGACCACGTTCCCCAAGCGCCAGGTGCGGTTGCGGACGGTGGTGAAGCGCTGCCAACGGGAGTTGTTGGGCAGGAGGCGGTGGCCGCGCAGGACGTCGGCGAAGAGCTTCTCGCAGCGCGCGATCGCGTCCAGGTCGTTCTCCCCCGGTGCGAGATCGCGGTCGGCGAAACCGGCCGCGTGCCACACGTCCTCGGCCATCTCCACGATGAACGTGCTGGAGTCGGCGGAGTACGGGTAGCAGTGCAGCTGCATGACGCCGTGCGGGGTCTCCAGGACGTGGAAGTTGAAGGCGTCGAAGACCAGGTCGGTGCCGAGCCACATGAAGCGGTTGCGGTGGGGTTCGAGTTCGGTGCCGAACTCCGCGGCGTGGGCGGTCCGGGTGGCGCTGTTGGCGCCGTCGGCGGCGACGACGAGGTCGTGGTCGGCGGCCAGCTCCGCGGCGGGCGGGGCCTCCGTCCGGCTGAGGACCCGCACCCCGAGCTCGGCGCAGCGGGCGCGCAGGATCTCCAGGAGCCTGCGGCGGCCGATCGCGGCGAAGCCGTGGCCTCCCGAGGTGGTGACGGTGCCCCGGTGGTGGACGTCGATGTCGTCCCAGCGGGCGAACTCGGCGGCCATCGCCGCGTAGACGTCGGGGTCGGCGTGTTCGATGCCGCCGAGGGTCTCGTCGGAGAGCACCACACCGAAGCCGAAGGTGTCGTCGGGGGCGTTGCGTTCGTAGACGGTGATGTCGTGGGTGTCGTCCAGCTGGCGGGCCAGGGCCGCGAAGTAGAGTCCCGCGGGCCCCGCCCCGATACACGCGATGCGCATCGCGCCGCCTTCCTGTTGGCTGACGTCCGTCTGTTCACGGGTGTCGTCCGTCCGCCGGCGCCGGTGCCGTGCGGTCGGGCTCGGCCGGAGGAGCGGTTCCCGGGGTCCGGAGACCGCCTCCTTCGTCCGGAGAGCGCTCTCAGTCCCCCGGGTGAGCGCCTTCCCGAAGCCTGAACCGCTGGAGTTTGCCGGTCGCGGTGCGCGGCAGGGCCGGGAGGAAGACCACCGAGCGCGGGGTCTTGTAGGGGGCGATGCGCGAGCGGACGTGCTCCTTGAGCCGCTCGCCCAGCGCGGCGTCGGCGGTGAGCCCTCGGCGCGGGACCACGTAGGCGCGCACGACGAGCCCGCGGTCGGGGTCCTCGGCCCCGACCACCGCGGCCTCCTCCACGTCGGGTGAGGTGAGCAGGGCCTCCTCCACCTCGGCCGGGGCGATGTTGTACCCGGCGGAGACGATCATGTCGTCGCTGCGCGCCCGGTACCAGAAGTAGCCGTCCTCGTCGCGTACGTAGGTGTCGCCGGTGTGGTTCCAGCCGTGGCGGACGTACTCGCGCTGGCGTTCGTCGGACAGGTAGCGGCAGCCGACCGGCCCGCGGACGGCCAGGTGTCCGGGCTCGCCGTCGGGGACGGGCCGGCCCTGGTCGTCGAGGACCGCGGCCTCGAACCCGGGCACGGGGCGTCCGGTGGAGCCCGGGCGCATGTGCTCGTCGGTGGCGGAGACGAAGATGTGCAGCATCTCGGTGGCGCCGATGCCGTCGAGCATCGGGACACCGGTGGCGTCGTACCAGGCCTGCCAGGTGGCCGCGGGAAGGTGTTCCCCGGCGGAGACGCAGCGGCGCAGGGAGGACAGGTCGCGGCCCTCGAGTCGGGTGAGCATGGCCCGGTAGGCGGTGGGCGCGGTGAACACGACCGTGGCGCCGAGCTCGGAGACGGCGTCCAGGAGCGCTTCGGGGCGCGGGCGTTCGAGGAGCACCGTGGCGGCTCCCGCGCGCAGCGGGAAGACGAGCAGCCCGCCGAGCCCGAAGGTGAAGGCGAAGGGCGGGCTGCCGACGAACAGGTCGTCGGGGGTGGGTTTGAGGACCTGGGCGGAGTAGGTGTCGGCGATGGCCAGGACGTCGCGGTGGAAGTGCACGCAGCCCTTGGGATCGCCGGTGGTGCCGGAGGTGTAGGCGATCATGCAGGCGTCGTCGGCGGCGGTGCGCACAGCGGTGAAACCGGCCCGGTGCGCCTCGACCCGGGCGGTGAGGTCGTCGTCGCCGTCTCCCCCGTAGACCAGGACGCCCGGGGCCTTGCCGCCGAGCTGCCCGGCGGCCTCGGTGAGGTCGTCGAGGAAGCGGGCGTCGCAGAGCGCGTGGGCGACCTGGGCCGAGCGGACGATGGTGGCGAGCTCCCCGGCGCGCAGAACCGGCAGGACGGTGACGACCACTCCCCCGGCCTTGAGGACCGCGAGCCAGCAGGCGGCCAGCCAGGGCGAGTTGGGCCCGCGCAGCAGGACCCGTTCCCCCGGGCGCAGGCCGCGCTCGTCCACCAGGACGCGGGCGATCCGGTCCACCCGGTCCCGGAGGCGGCCGTAGGTGAGGGTCTCGTGTTCCCCGACCACGCAGCGGCGGTCCGCACCGAAGCGGGCGATGGTGCCGTCGAGCAGCTCCTCGGCGCAGTTGAGCCGGTCGTCGGGCCGGTCGGGCCGGTCCAGCGGCCGGATCAGCGGCCATTCCTCGGGAGGGGGCAGGTGCTCCCGGGTGAAGGTGTCCTCGTGGGACGTGGGCGAGAGGGACACGGCCGGGTTCGGGTTCGGCATGCTGGACCTCCTGGGTGCAAGGCACCGCAGCTCGGCGCTACATGTGGCGTCACATATGGCGGGCGATGATCTGGCGCTGGATCTCCGAAGCGCCTTCGTAGATACGTGGGGCGCGCACCTCCCGGTAGAGGTGCTCGAGGAGGTGCCCGCGGTGCAGGGCGCGGGCCCCGTGCAGCTGCACCGCGGCGTCCACCACGTACTGGGCGGTCTCGGTGGCGAAGAGCTTGGCCATGGCGGCCCTGAGCGTGACGTCGGGGCCGCCGGAGTCGTACTCGGCCGCGGCCGAGTAGACGAGCAGCCGGGCCGCCTCGGTGCGCGTGGCCATCTCGGCCAGGGTGTGGGCGACGGTCTGAAGGCCGCGCAGCGGGCCGCCGAAGGCGCTGCGCCGGTCGGTGTGCTCCTTGGCGGCGGCCAGCGCGGCGTCGGCCATGCCCACCGCGAAGGCGCCCACGCTGGGACGGAACAGGTCCAGGGTGCGCATGGCGACCGTGAAGCCCTGGTCGGGGACGCCGACCACGTCCTCCGGACCGACCTCGACCCCGTCGAAGACCAGGTGACCCAGGGCGTGCGGGGAGAGCATCTCCAGCGGACTGCCGGTGAGCCCGGGTCGGTCGCCGGGGACGCAGAAGGCGGTCACGCCCCGGGACCGGGTCCCGGGGGTGGTCCGGGCGAACACGGTGTAGAAGTCGGCGTCGGGCGCGTTGGAGATCCAGGTCTTCTCGCCGTGCAGGCGCCAGCCGTCACCGAAGGGTTCGGCGCGCAGTCCCAGGGCCGCGGCGTCGGATCCGGCGTCGGGTTCGGTGAGGGCGAAGGCGGCGACGGCCCGCCCCGAGGCCGCTTCGGGGACCCAGCGCCGGCGCTGGCGTTCGGTGCCGGACTGCAGGAGCGGGTAGGTGCCGAGGCCCTGGAGGGCGAGGGCGGTCTCGGCGTGGGTGTCGGTGCGGGCCAGGTGTTCGCGCAGCAGGCACAGGCGGGTGGCCGGTGCCTCACGGAGGGGGCCGTCGTCCGCGGTGCCGGGGAAGAGCGCCGGGAGGAGGCCCACCTCCCCGAGGCGGAGCAGCAGGGCCCGGTCCACGCGGCCGGGTTCGGCGGACGGCGCGGTGTCGGTCGCGGTGGTGTCGATCTTGGCGGCGCACTCGTCGATCCAGCGCGCGAACTCCTGATCGGTGTCGTTCCGGGGGATTCCCATGGGTGACCTCGACTCTCGTTGGGAACGTGATCCACCCCACATCGCAAATGTACAATAAGTATGACGACCGTCAAGAGAGCTATATGGGGTGTTTTCCACGTCGCACCGAGTCCCCGGGGACGGGGAGGATCCACCGAAAGGCACACCAACCGGCCGCTATCGTGTCCGCGTGACGTCCAACAGCGACCAGGCAGCCTCAGCAGAGCGAGCACCGGACACCGGCACCGACGGCCCCACGAGCGGCCGGCCCGCTGGTCCCGCGGCCGACAGCACGGCCGGCCCTTCCCGCGGCCCCGGAGCCGGCCCCACGCCCGAGAGCGCGGCCGAGACCGAACGCCGTCGGCCCAGGTCCCTGATCGTCTCCTTCTTCGGCTCCTACGCCCGCGACGTGGGCGGGTGGATCGGGGTGGCCGACCTCATCGCGCTGATGTCCGGGCTCGCCGTGGACGGTCCCGCGGTCCGCTCCGCCGTGTCCCGGCTCAAACGCCGCGGGCTGCTCACCCCCGAACGCCTCGGCGGGGTGGCCGGGTACCGCCTGTCCGACGAGGGGCGCCGCATCCTGGCCGAAGGCGACCAGCGCATCTTCGGCCACCGGGTCGCCCGCGTCCAGGACGGGTGGGTGCTCGTGGTGTTCTCGGTGCCCGAGTCCGAGCGGCGCCGCCGTCACGCCCTGCGCTCGCAGCTCACCCGGCTCGGTTTCGGCACCACCGCCGCCGGGGTGTGGATCGCGCCCGCCCACCTGACCGAGCAGGCCCGCGGCGCTCTGCGCGACCTGGAGCTGGAGCCCTACGCGGAGCTGTTCCACGCCTCCCACCTGGACTTTCGCGATCTCACCGAGTCCGTGGCGCGTTGGTGGGACCTGCCCGCGCTCCAGGCGATGTACCAGGGGTTCCTCGACGAACACGAGCCGGTACTGGCCGCCTGGCGTCGTCGCGGCGCCCGCGCACCCGAGGAGCCCGAACTGCGCGCGGCGGCCTTCGCCGACCACCTGCGCGCGGTGGACGCCTGGCGGCGGATGCCGTTCCTCGATCCCGGCCTACCGCCCGAGCTGCTCCCGGACCGGTGGGCGGGCAGCCGGGCGGCGCGGGTCTTCTTCGACCTGCACGCCCTGCTGCGCACCCCCGGGCTGGAGCACGTACGGACCACCGCCGCCCTCGGCTCCACCGGCCAGTAGGCCGCCGCCCCGGACAGCCGGAGTCCGGTCTCCTAGGAGGTCGGTCCCGGGAGCACGGCGACGCCGACCAGCTCGACCAACGCGCCGGGTTCGAACAGCTCGGTCACCCCCAGCAGCGCCATCGCCGGGAAGTGGCGGCCCAGGTGGGCGCGGTAGCCGCGGCCGATCTCGCGGCTCGCCGCCCGGTAGCCGGGCACGTCGGTGGTGTAGATGGTCAGGTTCACGAGGTGTTCGGGTGTCCCCCCGCAGGCGCGCAGGGCGGTGACGACGTTGCCGAGGGCGACCTCGAACTGGTCGGGCAGGTCCTGGGCCACGAGCTTGCCGTCGGGGCCGGAGGCGATCTGTCCGGCCAGGTGGACGGTACGCCCGGGGGCGGAGACCACCGCGTGGGAGAAGCCGGGGGTGGGTCCGAGCTCAGGCGGGTTGACCAGGGTGTGCGGGCTCGGCGGCAGGTGTACGGGCTCCACTAGCGCCCCTTCCACTCGGGTTCCCTACGGCCGGTGAACGCGGCGTGGAACTCCGCGTAGTCGGCGCTCTTCATCAGGAGCGCCTGGGTCATGGCCTCCAGCTCGATCGCCCCGGACAGGCTCATGTCCAGTTCGCGGGAGAGCAGCGCCTTGGTCTGGGCGTAACCGAAGGAGGGCCCCTCGGAGAGGCGGGTGGCCAGCCGGGCGACCGCCTCGTCCAGTTCGTGGTCGTCGACCAGTTCGCTGACCAGGCCGTACCGGTCGGCCTCGGCGGCGTCGACGGTGTCACCGAGCATGAGGATCTTGGTGGCGTTGCCCAGCCCCACCATCCGGGGCAGCAGGTAGGCGGCGCCCATGTCGGCGCCGGACAGACCGACCTTCGTGAAGAGGAACGCGAACCGGGCCGAGCGGGCGACGACCCGGAAGTCGGCGGCCAGGGCCAGGACCGAGCCGGCCCCGGCTGCGATCCCGTGCACCCCGGCGATCACCGGGACCGGGCACTCCCTCATGGCACGGACGACCTCGCCGGTCATCCGGGTGAAGGCGAGCAGGTCGTCGGGTTCCATCCCGAGTGTCTCGCCGATGATCTCGTCGACGTCGCCGCCCGAGCAGAACCCCTTTCCCCTCCCCCTCAGGACGAGGACCCGGGTGTCGCCCCGGTGCGGGAGTTCGGTCAGCAGGTCGCGCAGGTCGGCGTAGGCCTCGAAGGTCAGGGCGTTGAGTTTGTCGGGCCGGTCGAGGGTCACGGTGGCCACCCCGTCCTCCCGGTGGAGGTCGAAGTTCCGCCAGTTCTCGGTGAGGGGCGCGGACGCCCGGAAGGGGCTCATCGGTGGGTGCCTCCGCCGTCGATGGTCAGGGACTGGCCGTTGACCGCACCGGCCAGAGGGCTCGCCAGGTAGGCGACCGCTGCCGCCACCTCCTCGGGTTCGATGAGTCGGCCCAGGGGGCCGGACGTGGCCAGCGCGGCCTCGGCCTGTTCGCGACCGCGGCCGGTGCGTTCGACGATGCGTGTCACGGAGCGTTCCGTCATGGGGGTGCGCACGAAGGAGGGGCACACGGCGTTGCTGGTGACGCCGGTGCCGACGACCTCGGCGGCCACGGCTCGGGCCAGGCCGAGCATCGCGTGTTTGGAGGCGGTGTAGGCGGCGGTGTACCGGGAGCCGGTGTGCGCGGCGGTGGAGGCGATGAAGACCACGCGCCCGTTGTCGCGTTCGAGCATGCCGGGCAGGAGGGCCTTGGTGAGCATGAAGGAGGAGGTGGTGTTGGTGCGCAGGTGCGTCTCCCACAGGTCGAGGTTGGTTCCCTGCAGGGGGGCGCTCTGGGCCGTGCCCGCGTTGTTGACCAGGACCGAGACCTCTCCCAGGGTGTCGGCCAGGGCGTCCACCGCCTTCTCGTCGGTGAGGTCGCAGACCCGGGAGGTGACGCTGAGCCCGTGGGCGCGGGCTCTGCGCTCCAGGGCGGCCAGCCGCCCGGAGTCCCGCCCGAGCGCGATCACCTCGTCCCCCTCACTCGCCAGGGCGAACACGATGGCCCGCCCGATACCGCCGGAACCACCGGAGACCACGACACGTCGTTCGGAGTCAGCCATGCCCGGAATGTATCACCGGCCGATGACCGTCGTCACTGCTACGACATAACACTGGTGTGGATGGGGTGGATGAGGCAGATGGGACGGGAGGGGTACGGGGTCCCTCCACCAGGGGGTTCCTGCGGCAAGGGACGCCTACGAGAGGTGTGCGCGGGAGGTGCACACACAAAGACAGCGCCGACGGCGCGGGGCCGTCGGCGCTGGCGGGCGGAAGGGGTGGGGGCGACCCCTGTCCGACGCGTACCGGGTTCGTCTCCGGAACCGTGTTAGAAGGCGGGACCGGCCTCGAGGGCTTCCTCGACGGTCTCGCTGCGCAGTTCCTCGACGGTCTCCTCGAGGTCGGCCTCGTGCGCCTCGAACTCGGAGGTCACCTCGGCGGCCAGGGCGCGGAGGGCGACCTCCTGGGTGACGATGCCGCCGCGCACGCGGTTGTTGTCACCGATCTGGGCGGTCGGGGTGTTGTCGGAGGTGGTCAGGTCGCCGCCGACGATGTTGTTGTCGATGTACACGCCACCGGACACGCCGGTGACCGAGAGGTCGCCGTCGATGTAGTTGAGCGACGTGGCGAAGCCCTCGTCCTCGCCGGCGCCGACGGCGACGGGGCCGTTGCCGCCGGAGTAGGTCGCGTCGCCGATGACCTCGCTGTCGACCAGGATGCCGCCGGAGGCCGCGTCGGTGACGGAGAGGTCGCCGCGGACCACGCTGTCGAAGATGTCCAGGTACTCCACGCCCGCGGCGGAGACGCCGCCCAGACGGGAGTCGGTGACGTAGACCTCGCCGACGGTGGCGTCGAGGGACGAGGCGGAGGAACCGACCACGAAGACGAAGCCGTCGTTGTCGGCGCCCTCGGCGGCGTCGGCGGTGAGGCCCGCGACCGAGGTGCCCTCCTCCAGGTAGGTGCCGTAGGAGCCGGTGTTGACCACGTCGCCGCCGACGGTGCTGTCGGAGGCGTCGAAGTAGCCGCCGTTGGAGACGGTCACCTCTCCGTCGACCTGACCCTCGAGGATGTGCAGGTTCGCGTCCTTCTCGACCGTGACGTCACCCTGGACGACGGTGCCGTCGAGGAAGCAGCTCGCACCGGCGGGAACCTTGAGATCAGTGGGCAGGGTGACCGCGCCTCCGTGACCCGAGCACAGAGTGACCAGGTCCGCCTGGGCGGGTGCCGCCATGAGGGTGACGCCGCCGATGGCCAGAGCCGCGGTGGCGGTGGACGCCGCGATCTTACTCCCGAGCTTCATGCGGGGGATTTCCTTTCGTCGTGACCGGTGGGGTCCGACACTCCTGATGAGGATGCGGGAAGAGCGCCGTGTGGACACCACAGTGAAAGTACCGATCCCCAAGCGCTTTGGGAATACTTGCCGGGAGAAGATTCGCTTCTGTCCAGGTTTCCAAGAGGAAAACGACTGTGGTGACGCATGTGTCCCCAGAGGCCTGTGATCGCGGCCAGTACGGGTGTGCGGCGGCCGGGAACGGCTGCTCCGGTCCCATGAACAGCGAAATGGCCGCCCGGTTCCCCGAGCGGCCATTCAAAGGCGAACCAACGGCGTGCTGATTACCTCAGGTGACCGTCACCGGTGACCACGTACTTGGTGGAGGTCATTTCGGTGAGTCCCATCGGCCCTCTGGCGTGCAGTTTCTGAGTGGAAATTCCGATTTCCGCGCCGAAGCCGAACTCACCGCCATCGGTGAAGCGCGTGGAGGCGTTCACCATCACCGCTGCCGAGTCCACCCGGGCGACGAAGTAGCGGGAGGTGCTGAGCGAGTCGGTGACGATCGCCTCGGTGTGCTGGGTGGAGTACTTCCTGATGTGCGCGAGCGCGGCGTCCACGTCCGGCACCACCCGCACGGCCAGGTCCATGGACAGGTACTCGGTCGCCCAGTCCTCCTCGGTGGCCTCGACCACCGTGGCCCCCGTCGGCCGCGCGGCGGCGATCTCCCGGACGCGGCTGTCGCCGTGGACGGTGACCTCGGCCTCGGCGAGTGAGGCCAGCACCCGGGGCAGGAAGTCCTCGGCGACGGCCTCGTGCACCAGGAGCGTCTCGGCGGAGTTGCACACCGAGCAGCGCTGGGCCTTGGCGTTGGTGGCGATGGCCACCGCCTTGTCGAGGTCGGCGTCGGCGTCCACGTACACGTGGCACAGGCCCTCACCGGTCTCGATGACCGGGACGGTGGAGTCGCGGACCACGGCCTGGATGAGCGAACCGCCGCCGCGCGGGATGAGCACGTCGACGAGGCCGCGGGCCCGCATCAGCGCCGTGGAGGACTCGCGGGTGCGCCCGGGAACCATCTGGACGGCGTCGACCGGGACCCCCGTCCCCTCCAGGGCGTCGCGCAGCACCCCGATGATGGCGGTGTTGGAGTTGTAGGCCGAGGAGGAGCCGCGCAGCAGGGCGGCGTTGCCGCTCTTGAGGCACAGGGCGGCGGCGTCCGCGGTGACGTTGGGGCGGCCCTCGTAGATGATGCCGATGACGCCGAGCGGGACCCGGATCTGGCGCAGGTCCAGGCCGTTGGGAAGAACGCCGCCGCGCACGGACTCACCGACCGGGTCGGGCAGTTCGACGATCTCGCGCACCGCGTCGGCGATGGCCTCGATCCGCGCCGGGTTCAGGGTGAGCCGGTCGATCATGGCCGGACTCGTGCCCTCCTGACGGGCCCGCTCCACGTCCTCGGCGTTGGCAGCGGTGATCTCGTCCGCCCGCTTGACCAGGGCGTCGGCGATCGCCGACAGGGCCCGGTCCTTCACCGCCCGGCTGAGCGGGGCGAGGTCGGCCGCCGCGTCCTTGGCACGTTCGGCTACCGCGTGGACCTCACGCTCGATGTCACTCATGGGTGTCTTCCTTGCTCGGGAGGCCGCCCGGACCGGTGGGCCTGCCGCGTCGAAGGGCACCGGACCAGGAGGATCACACCCAGCGTATAGCGCCCCGCCGGCAGGCACACGACGTTATCCACAGGCTGAGACGGTCGCCCTTCCGGCCCCGGCCCCCGCCCGCTCCGAGGCGGGCGGGGGCTCAGCACACCCGTGGAGCGCTCACTTCCAGCCGTAGCGGTCCTTCAGGACGGCGGCGACCTTCCAGAAGATCCGCTCGTCCATGACCGCGGCCTCGCGGCGGATCGCCGCCTCGTCGAACTCGAAGAGGCGGTCCACGCGCAGGTGGGAGTCGCGGCCCTCGCGGTCCCAGGGGCCGGAGCCGATCGGCAGCCAGTCCTGGCGTTCACGCTCGTCGGGGGTCTGGGAGGACAGCATCAGGCCGTGCAGGCGCTTGCCCTTGCGGCCCACCACGAGCAGGGGGCGGTCCTTGCCCTGGGCGGGGTCCTCCTCGTAGGGCACCCAGGTCCACACGATCTCGCCCGCGTCGGCGAGGCCGTCCCTCTCGGGCGCGTACACGAGTTCGGTCGCTCCCTGTCCGGTGGGGATCTCACGGAGCGCACCCTCGTGGGGGTGGGTGTCACCGCTGCGCTGGGCATTGCTGTGCTGCGTCGTCTGTTGGCTCACGTCCCGCATCCTAGGCCCCGGCCCGCCCGTGCGCACGGCGGCCGGGTCGGTCCAGGTCCAGCAGGGCCCTGAGGGCGCGGACGCAGTGGTCGGTCTCGGTGGCCAGGCCCGCGGCGCGCTCCGCGGCGGGGACGGCGCTCCAGCGCAGGGCACGCGCCTCCACGTAGGCGGTCCACGAGTCGGTGACCGGGGCGGCGGAGTCGGGCAGCCCCAGCAGGGCGCGCACGCGTGCGCCCATGGTCTCGCGCAGGTCCTCCACGCGTTCGCCGTCCAACGTCACCGAACCCCCGCCGAACACCAGCGCCAGGTACGACCCCCGGCGGCGGTCCACCTGTTCGTGGTAGCGCTCGACGAACTGGGCCACGGCGTCCCAGCCGGTCAGGCCCTCGTCCGGTGCGGTGTTGCGCACCACCCGCCGCCCGGCGGCGGCCACCACGGCGTCGTGGAAGGCGGTCTTGTTCGGGAAGTAGTGGAAGAGCAGCCCCCGGGAGATCCCGGCCTCCTTGGCGACCTCGTCGACCGCCAGTTCCTGGATGGGGCGTTCCACCAGCATTCTCAGGCCGATCCCGACCAGTTGGCGCCTGCGTTCGTCCTGGGTCATCCGCGTGCGCCGCGGCGCTGTTCCACTCACGCTATTGAGCATTGCTCAATAAGGACGTAGTGTCAACGGCATGGACTTCGCACCCTCCCCGCGCGCCGCCGACCTGATCGAGCGGGTCCGCGCCTTCATCGAGACCGAGATCGACCCCGTCGAGGAGGCCTACCACCGGGACCTGGCCGCCCTCCGGGTCGACGGAGACCCCTGGCAGCCCCTCCCCGTGATCGAGGAGCTGCGCGCCAAGGCCCGCGCGCAGGGACTGTGGAACCTCTTCCTGCCCGCCGGACACGAGGGCCCCTATGCCGAGCGCTTCGGCACCATCGGCGGCGCCGGGCTCAGCAACACCGACTACGCCCCCGTCGCCGAGCTCACCGGCCGCTCGCACCTCGCCCCGGCGGTGTTCAACTGCGACGCCCCGGACACCGGCAACATGGAGGTGCTCCTCAAGTACGGCTCCGAGGAGCAGAAGGAGCAGTGGCTGGAACCGCTGCTGGACGCGCGCATCCGCAGCGCGTTCTGCATGACCGAGCCCGGGGTCGCCTCCTCCGACGCCACCAACATGGAGCTGCGTGCCGAGGTCCGGGGCGACGAGGTCGTGGTCAACGGCCGCAAGTGGTGGTCCACCGGCATCGGCCACCCCGACTGCGAACTCCTCGTCGTCATGGGCCTCACCGACCCCGAGGCCGACCGCCACCACCGGCACACCATGGTCATCGTCCCCCGCAGCGCCCCCGGCGTGAGGGTCGAGCGCCTCCTGGACACCATGGGGTTCAAGGACGAGCCGGGCGGCCACGGCGAGGTCACCTTCACCGACGTGCGGGTACCCCTGTCCAACGTGATCGCCGGTCCGGGCCGCGCCTTCGAGATCGCCCAGGGCCGCCTGGGCCCGGGCCGCGTCCACCACTGCATGCGCCTGATCGGCCTGGCCGAGAAGGCCCTCGAACTCGCCTGCCGGCGCGGCCTGTCCCGCACCGCCTTCGGCAAGCCGCTCGTCAACCTGGGCGGCAACCGCGAGCGGATCGCCGACGCCCGCATCGCCATCGACTCGACCCGCCTGCTCGTGCTCAACGCCGCCTGGAAGCTCGACCAGGGCGGCCCGCTGAACGCCCTCAGCGAGGTCAGCCAGATCAAGGTGGCCGCACCGAACATGGCCCAGCAGGTCATCGACTTCGCCATCCAACTGCACGGCGGCGGAGGCATGTCCAACGACTTCCCGCTGGCCGGCGCCTGGACCAGCGCGCGGGCCCTGCGCCTGGCCGACGGCCCCGACGAGGTCCACCGCGGAGTCGTCGCCCGCCTCGAACTGATGAAGCACGGAGCCCGCCGATGAGCCCGGAGAACAGATCAGGGCGCCGTGTCCTGGTCACCGGCGGCGCCTCCGGCCTGGGCGCCGCCCTGGTCGCCGCCTTCGCCGCGCGCGGCGACCGGGTGATCGCCACCGACCTCGCCGAACACGCACCGGGGAACCTCCCCGAGAGGACGGACTACCTGCGCCTGGACGTGACCTCCGACGACGACTGGGCGGCCGCCCTCACCCACGTGGAGGACACCTGGGGCGGGCTGGACGTGCTGGTCAACAACGCCGGGGTCGCCGCGGGCGGTCGGATCGAGTTCCTGACCATGGACGACTGGCGCGGGATCACCGAGATCAACCTGTTCGGCGTGGTCCGGGGCTGTCGCACCTTCACCCCGCTGTTCAAGCGGCAGGGCTCGGGGTACATCGTCAACACCGCGTCGGTCGCCGGCCTGATCCACCCGCCGTCGATGAGCTCCTACAACGCGGTCAAGGCCGCGGTAGTGGCCCTCAGCGAGACCCTCCAGCACGAGCTCGCGCCCTACGGCGTCACCACCTCGGTGGTGTGCCCGTCCTTCTTCCGCACCAACCTCGCCTCCTCCCTGAGCGGCAGCGACCCCGTGGTGGAGGCCTCCGCGATCAAGCTGATCAACGGCTCGAAGCTGACCGCGGACGACATCGCCGGCCAGGTGCTCAAGGGCATGGACCGACGGAAACCGGTCATCCTCACCGACCGGACCGGACGGCTCGCCCTGCGCACCAAGCGCCTGCTGCGCCCCCTGTACGACCGCACGATGCGCCGGGCGGCCGAGGGCGTCCGCCGCCGCGTCGAGCGGAACGGCCCCGCGACGAAGAACCCCACGGAGAACCACGCATGAGCAAGGGAACGATCATCATCACCGGGGCCTCGGCCGGCCTCGGCGCCGAGATGGCGCGCCAGTTCGCCGCACTCGGCTACGACCTGGGCCTGTGCGCCCGGCGTACCGACAAGATGACCGCCCTGAGGGACGAGATCACGGCGGCCCACCCCGACCGCCGGGTGTCGCTCAAGGCCCTCGACGTCACCGACGACGAGGCCGTCTTCCGGGTCTTCGAGGAGTTCGCCGCCGAGTTCGGCGGCGTGGACCGGGTCATCGTCAACGCCGGACTGGGCAAGGGCGCGGCGCTCGGCAAGGGCCGCCACGACGCCAACCGGCAGACCGCCATGACCAACTTCCTGGGGGCACTGGCCCAGTCCGAGGCGGCCATGGGGATCTTCCGCGAGCAGGGCCGCGGCCACCTCGTGATGATCTCCTCGATGTCGGCCCTGCGCGGCATGCGCAAGGCCATGACCGTCTACGCCGCGACCAAGGCCGGGGTGGCGGCCCTCGCCGAGGGACTGCGCTCCGAGCGCGTCCCGGGGCTGGACGTGTCGGTGGTCTACCCGGGCTACATCCGCTCGGAGATGAACGAGCACGTCACCCAGAAGACCCGGTTCATGGTCGACACCGAGACCGGCGTGCGCTCCATGGTCGCCGCCATCGAGAAGCGCAAGGTGAAGGCGTACGTCCCGGCCTGGCCGTGGGTGCCGATCGGCTTCCTGATGAAGCGCCTGCCCCTGTCCGTGGTGAGGAAGCTGGCATGAGCGAGCCGTCCACGCCCCGCTCCGCCGCCGAACGCGTTCCGGGGGCGCGCGAGGTCCGCGCCGAGGACGCCTTCGACGCGGCCGCGGTGGCCGACTGGCTGGGTGAGCACGCCGGGGACCGCGCCGGGATGGAGGGCCTCCCCGAGGTCCGCCAGTTCTCCGGAGGCGCCTCCAACCTCACCTACCTGCTGCGCTACCCCGAGCGGGACCTGATCCTGCGCCGTCCCCCGGCGGGCCGAAAGGCCAAGGGGGCGCACGACATGGGCCGGGAGTACCGGATCCAGTCCCGGCTGGCCCCGGTCTTCCCGTACGTGCCCGCGATGGTGGCGTTCTGCGAGGACGCCTCGGTGATCGGCTCGGAGTTCTACGTCATGGAGCGCCTGGCCGGGCCGATCCCCCGCAAGGAGCTCCCCCGCGACGTCTCGCTCTCCCCCGAGGAGGTCCGACGGCTGTGCGTGAACGTCCTGGACCTGCTCGTGGACCTGCACTCGGTGGACACCGACGCGGCGGGTCTGGCCGGGTTCGGCCGCGGCGAGGGCTACGTCGCCCGACAGGTGGCCGGGTGGTCCGAGCGCTACCGCGGGGCCAGAACCTGGAACGCGGGTTCGTTCGAGGGGGTGATGGCCTGGCTGGAGGCCAACCAGCCGCAGGACCGCCGCACCTGCCTCATCCACAACGACTTCCGGTTCGACAACGTCGTCCTGGACGCCGAGGACCCCACCCGCCCGGTCGGCCTCCTGGACTGGGAGATGGCCACCCTGGGCGATCCCCTCATGGATCTGGGCGGAGCGCTGGCGTACTGGGTGGAGGCCGGGGACGACCCGCTGTTCCGGCTGTTCCGCCGCCAGCCCACCCACCTGGAGGGCATGCTCACCCGCGCCGAGGCGCGGGAGTACTACCTGGAACGGAGCGGGATCCGGCTCACCGAGCGCGAGTGGGCGTTCTACGAGGTCTTCGGGCTGTTCCGGCTCGCGGTCATCTGCCAGCAGATCTACTTCCGCTACCACCACAGGCAGACCACCAACCGCGCCTTCCGGTTCTTCTGGCTGGCCTGCCGGCTGCTGGAGCGGCGCTGCGGGCGGATCATCCGCCGCGTCGGGAGCTGATCCCCGTCCCCGGGCGCGGGCATCCGCGCCCGGGGAGCGCTCACAGCTCCTCGACGGTCCGCATGATCCGGTCCCGCGCGTCGCTTCCCTCGGGGACCGGGACCAGCGGGTGGATGTGGAAGGCCCCCTGCTCCTCGTAGAGGTGCGACTCTCCCCCCACCTCGGTCACCAGCGCGTGCAGTCGGCGCGTGTCCGGCAGCAGGAGGTCGCGCGTACCGATGTAGAGGTCCATGGGCGGCAGGGTCGCCAGTTCCCCGTAGACCGGGCTCAGCCGGGGCAGGGACAGGTCGTCCCCGCCCGCCCAGGACCTCGCCGCTTCCACCATGCCCACGGGGCTCAGCCAGGGGTCGCGCTCCTCCACCTCCGCGATGTCCGGGTTGGACATGGTCATGTCCGCCCACGGGCTGATCAGGACCAGCCGCGCGGGCTCCGGCAGCCCCGCGCCGGTCAGGGTCTGGGCCAGGGCCAGGGCGAGCCCGCCGCCCGCGGAGTCCCCCGCGATCAGCGTGCGCTCGGCGGACACGTCCTCCAGGAGGCCCCGGTAGACCTCCGTCAGGAACGGGAAGGCCTCCCGGTAGGTGTGCTCGGGGGCCAGACCGTAGATCGGCACCTCCACCCGGCAGCCGGCGTCGGCCATCCGGGAGATCAGCACCCAGTGCCACGCGGCGATCTCGGTGACGTAGGTGCCCCCGTGCAGGTACAGCACGGCCTTGCCCGGTTCCTCGACCTCGCGGGGCAGCACGGTGTAGCTGGAGAAGCCGCTGACCTCCCGGAGGGTGATCCAGTGCCGCTGGGTGAGCCAGAGCGGCGGGTCGGGGTCGTCCTTGGGCTCGCGCAGCCACTCCCGGGTGTCCTCCGCCGACTCCAGGGTCGGCTTGCGGAAGACCCGAAGGGCCAACGACAGCAAACGCGTCATCAGACTGGGCATGGGTGCCACCCTCCTCGGGACGTCCTGTCATGGAGCCTTTCACGAACCCGCGACGGAACGGACCGGGAGGGAGGGCGTGCCGGGGCTGTTCTCAGGGGGTCCGGCCCGTCCGGGGCACGAAGTCCAGGGTGTACCAGGCGGTGGGCTGCTCGTTGGTGCCGGGGGTGACGTCCACCAGCTCCCAGTCGGCGAAGCGGTCGCGCAACTCGTCCGCGTCCACCCCGGAGACGGGGTCGGGGAAGGCCTCGAACCCGTAGCCGAACATCAGGAACCGAGCACCGGGCGCGGCCCTGCGGGTGAGCCCCTCCGCGTAGGCGTCCCGCCGGTGCGCGGGGATACCGCAGTAGCAGCCCAGATCGAAGTACAGGTCGTAGGGGCCGGGCAGGTCCAGTCCGTCGAGCCGGGTGGCGTCCGCGTACTCGAACCGCACGTCCACGCCGGCCTCGCGCGCCCTGTCACGGGCCCGTTCGACGGCGAGGTCGACCATGTCGACAGCGGAGACCTCCCACCCGTGCCGGGCCAGGTACAGGGCGTTGGTCCCGGTACCGCAGCCGAGTTCGAGCGCGCGGCCGGACGGCAGCGCGTCGTCGCCCTCCACCAGCGCCACCAGTTCGGGCGGGGTCACACCGGTGTCCCACGGAGGGCTGCCCGCGCGGTAGAACTTCCGCATCTCGCGGTGGACCTCCTCCTCCTGTTCACGCGGCGTGCCGTGTCCGACCGGTTGCCATCGCGGTCCGTCCGTCGCCTCGGTCATCGCCCCTCCAGGTGACTAGAGTTGAACTCTAGAGTTGGACTCTAAAGATAGGCTCGCACCATGAACCCGGTCAAGAGGACGGACAAGCGGGCGGAGCGTTCACGCCGGACACGGGAGAAGATCACCCGGGCCGCGCGGGAGCTCTTCGTCGCACAGGGGTACGGGGCGACGAGTCTGCAGGAGGTCGCCGAACGGGCGTCCGTGGCGGTGCAGACGGTCTACTTCGTCTTCCGCAACAAACGCGCCCTGTTCAAGGAGGTCGTCGACACCTCCGTCGCGGGCGACGCCGAACCCGTCGCGACCATGGACCGCGAGTGGTTTCGCGACGCGTGCGCCGCCCCCTCCGCGGAGGAGCAGCTGCGCGCCCATGTCCGAGGGAGCGGTGAGGTGCTGCAGCGGGTCGCCCCCATCGTGCCGGTGATCGCCGCCGCCGCGGCCACCGACCCGGAGATCGCCGCACAGTGGCCGGGGGGCGAGGAGGACCCGCGGCTGACCGTGCAGCGCGCGGCGGCCGAGGCCCTGGTGGCCAAGCCCGGGGCCCGGCCGGACGTGTCCGTGGACACCGCGGCGGACCTGCTGTACGGGGTTCTCAGCCCGGAGCTGTACCTGGTGTTCGTCAGGGACCGGGGCTGGTCACCGGACCGGTGGCAGGAATGGGCCCACACCACGCTGCGGGAGCAGCTGTGCCGGAGCTCCTCCTCCGAGGAACCCCTGACGGCCTGACCGGCAGAGGTCCCCGAACGGCCGGAGCCCCCGCCGGTCGCCTGCTCCGCCGCTCCGCCCGGTGCCGCTCTACAGCACGACGAGGTCGTCGCGGTGGACCAGCTCCCGCTCGTAGGAGGGGCCCATCTCGCGGGCGAGCCAGCGGGTGGAGCGGCCGAGCAGGTCGGGGACCTCGGCGGCGTCGTAGTTGACCAGGCCCCGGGCGACCACCGCGCCCTGTTCGTCGCGCAGGTCCACCGGGTCCCCGGCGCTGAAGTCACCGCTGACCTTGGTCACCCCGGCGGGCAGCAGCGACGCCTTCTCGCTCACCACCGCCCTGACCGCGCCCGGGTCCAGGACCAGGCTGCCCCGGCCGGCGGTGGCGTGTGCCAGCCACAGCTGGCGGGCGGAGGGCCGGCGGCCGTCCGCGGGGGCGAAGAACGTCCCCACCCGCTCACCGGCCAGCGCGGCGCGGGCGTTGGCGGCCGAGGTCAGCAGGGTGGGCACACCCGCCTCGGTGGCGATGCGCGCCGAGTCGACCTTGGTGACCATGCCGCCGGTGCCCACGCCGCGTTTGCCGGCACTGCCGATGTCGATGCCGTCCAGGTCGGCGCGGCCGCGCACCAGGTGCACGACCGAGGTGCCCTCCTCGGCGGGGTTGCCGTCGTAGAGGGCGTCCACGTCCGAGAGCAGGACCAGCGCGTCGGCGCGCATCAGGTGCGCCACCAGGGCGGCGAGGCGGTCGTTGTCGCCGAAGCGGATCTCGTGGGTGGCGACGGTGTCGTTCTCGTTGACGATCGGCAGTGCGCCGATGTCCAGCAGGCGGCGCAGGGTGCGCTGGGCGTTGCGGTGCTGCACCCGGCGCATCATGTCCTCCACGGTGAGCAGGACCTGGGCGGCGGTCAGCCCGTGCCCGGCCAGCTCGGCGGCGTAGGAGGCCAGGAGCAGGCCCTGGCCGACACTGGCCGCGGCCTGCTGGGAGGCGAGGTCGTGCGGGCGGCGCGTCATGCCCAGCGGGGTCATACCCGCGGCCACCGCACCCGAGGAGACCAGGATCACCTCCTGGCCGACGGCGCGGCGGGCCGCCAGGACCTCGACCAGGTCCCGGATCCGGCCGGAGTCGATCAGCCCGTCCGGGGTGGTCAGGGAGGAGGACCCCACCTTGACCACGACCCGGCGGGCCCGGGCGAGGGCCGTACGACCGACCGACTCCAGGGCGTCGACGCGCTGCTGCTCGGTGGGCTGCTGTTCGGTGTCTGCGCTGTGCACCACGAGGGGGCTTTCCATCCGTGGCACGGCGCCCTGACCGGGCGCCGTGCGTACCTGTGTGGGTCCGGCTGGTGTGGAGCGGTCGGTCCCCGCGCGGGTCAGCCCAGCCGGGCGTCGGTTCCGCGCGGGCCGGACGGAACGGCCTCGGCGTCCATGGAGTTGTCCCAGTCGAAGACCACCGAGTCCTCCTCCGTACCGATGTGCACCTCGGCGCCCTGCGAGGCACCGGCCTTGGCCAGCGCCTCCTCGATACCGAGACGGTTGAGGCGCTCGGCGAGGTAGCCGACGGCCTCGTCGTTGGAGAAGTCGGTCTGGCGCACCCAGCGGGCGGGCTTGTCACCGCGCACCTGGAAGGCGTTGTCGCCGATCGGCACCACCTCGAAGGGAACGTCGCCGATCATCTTGGGCCGCAGCACGATGCGGGTGGGCTCCTCGACCGGGGCGGCCCGGCGGGCCGCGGAGACCTGCTCGCCCAGGGCGAAGGAGAGCTCGCGCAGGCCCTCACGGGAGGCCGCGGAGACCTCCATCACCTTGTAGCCGCGCTCCTCCAGGATGGGGGTGACCATGTCGGCGAGGTCGCGGGCCTCGGGGACGTCCACCTTGTTCAGGGCGACGATGCGCGGACGGTCGGACAGGTCCACCCCGGCCTGCTCGCCGTAGGCGGCCAGCTCGGCCTCCAGGGCGTCCAGGTCGCTGACCGGGTCCCGGCCCGGCTCGTAGGTGGCGCAGTCCAGGACGTGCAGCAGGGTGGAGCAGCGCTCGATGTGGCGCAGGAACTCCAGGCCCAGGCCCTTGCCGGCGCTCGCGCCGGGGATCAGGCCGGGCACGTCGGCGATGACGTACTGGGTGGTGCCCGCCTCCACCACGCCCAGGTTCGGGATGAGGGTGGTGAACGGGTAGTCGGCGATCTTGGGCCGGGCCGCGGACATCGCGGCGATCAGCGACGACTTTCCGGCGCTGGGGAAGCCCACCAGGCCGACGTCGGCGATGGTCTTCATCTCGAGGCGGATGTCGAAGGCCTCGCCCTCCTCGCCCTTGAGGGCGAAGCCGGGGGCCTTGCGCTTCTTGGAGGCCAGCGCGGCGTTGCCCAGGCCGCCGCTGCCGCCCTGGGCCAGCACCAGGCGGGTGCCGTGGCCGACCAGGTCGGCGATGACCTCTCCGTCGGCCCTGGTGACCACGGTGCCGTCGGGCACGGTCAGGACCAGGTCCTGTCCCTTGGCCCCGGCGCGGTGCCCGCCCTGACCGGGGGTGCCGTTCTGGGCGTTGCGGTGCGGGCGCCGCTGGTAGTCGAGCAGGGTCGCGGTCTGGCTGTCGACCTCCAGGACGACGTCGCCGCCCTGGCCGCCGTTGCCGCCGTCGGGACCGCCCAGCGGTTTGAACTTCTCGCGGTGCACGGAGGCACAGCCATGCCCGCCGTTCCCGGCCTTGACGTGCAAGACCGCCTCGTCGACGAAGTCAGGCATAGCTCTCCCCGTTACTCATGGGGCCCTCCGCCACCTGGCGGGGACCGGGTACTGCACACGTGTCAACAGTGACAACGCGAAGGGCGGGCCAGTGTTCCCTGGCCCGCCCCCGAAAAAACGCTGTTACCGGCGCGCCCTACTCAGCGGCGGCCGGAACGATGTTGACGGCCTTGCGGCCGCGGAAGCTGCCGAACTTGACCTCGCCGTCGACAAGCGCGAACAGCGTGTCGTCGCCGCCACGGCCGACGTTGGCACCGGGGTGGAACTTGGTGCCGCGCTGACGGATCAGGATCTCGCCGGCCGAAACGGACTGACCGCCGAAGCGCTTCACGCCGAGGCGCTGAGCGTTCGAGTCACGACCGTTACGGCTGGAAGAAGCGCCCTTCTTATGTGCCATTTCTCCAGGCCTCCTACTTCGCCGCGATGCCGGTGACGCGCACCTGGGTGTGCTTCTGGCGGTGCCCCTGGCGCTTCTTGTAACCGGTCTTGTTCTTGTACTTCATGATGTTGATCTTGGGGCCCTTGGTCTCGCCGAGGACCTCGGCGGTGACCGTGTAGCCACTCAGCTTGTCGGCCTCGCTGATGACGTCGTCACCATCGACGACAAGGATGGGCTGCCACGTAAGGGTGGCGCCGGTCTCGTCGGAGACCCTGTCGATGTTCAGGACGTCATCGACAGACACCTTCTCCTGTCGGCCGCCCGCTCGCACGATCGCGTACACCGGGTAACTCTCTTCCTGCTCGCTCAACGAATAATGCGCTCACTCATGACCGTGATGCCACGATCCACGAATCGCCTGTAGCGGGGCGCGGGGATCTGAGGGAAACAAACCCACCTTGGTGGAGAGCACTGCGGTCTCGGGGCGCGCGAACATTTGGGGCGCGCCGACGCACCGTCCATCAGATTACCACCGACCCGACACAGGCCCGCACACATGCCCTGGCCCGGACCTGTTCGTTACCAGGTCCGGACCAGGCTGCTGTCCCGCCCTTACCGCTGGTCAGCCGGCGTCGACCGCGGTGGACCCACCGGTCGGCGAGGTCACCGCCGCCTTGGTCCGCCGCGTCCGGCGGCGCTTGGGCCGCTCGGCGGCGCCGTCGGCGTCACCCTCGGTGGATGCGGGTGTCTCGGTGGCGTCGGTGTCCGAGGTCTCCTCGGCACCGCTCGCCTGCGCCTGCTCACCCTCACCGCTGTCGGCCTTGGCCGCCTTGCGGGTGCTGGTGCGCCTGCGGGTCCTCTTGGCCGGAGCCTCCTCGGCCGCGGGGGCCTCGGGCTGCTCCGGGGTCTGCTCGTCCTGCTTCGGCGCGGACTCCTCCGCCGCCTCCGCCGGCTCGACAGCCTTCTTCGCGCGGGAGGAGCGCTTGCGCGTCTTCTTCGCGGGAGCGGCCTGCTCCGTCTCGGGGGCCTCGGCCTCGGCGGTCTCGTCCTGGACGGCCTCGGTCGGCTCCTCCTCGGACTCGGCGGCCACCGGCTCCGCGGCCTTGCGGCTGCGGCTCTTCCTGGTGGCCTTCTCCGGCTTGTCGGCCTTCTCGGCCTTGTCCGCCTTCGCCTCGGGCTGGTCCGCGGCCTCCTCGGCCTCCACAGGACGGTCGTCGTCCTGCTTCTCGGCCTTGTCGGAGGACCGGTCGCCCGAGGTGTCGGAGTCGCCCTTGCCCTTCTTCTTCTTGCGACCGCCGGCGCTGCCGCCGCTCTTGTTCTCCACCGCTTCGGCGGAGATCAGCAGGCCGCGACCGCTGCAGTGGTCACAGGTGTGCGAGAAGGCCTCGAGCAGCCCCTGGCCGACCCGCTTGCGGGTCATCTGCACCAGGCCGAGCGAGGTGACCTCAGCCACCTGGTGCTTGGTCCGGTCCCGGGAGAGGCACTCCAGCATCCGGCGCAGCACCAGGTCCCGGTTGGACTCCAGCACCATGTCGATGAAGTCGATGACGATGATGCCGCCGATGTCGCGCAGGCGGAGCTGGCGGACGATCTCCTCGGCCGCCTCGAGGTTGTTCTTGGTGACCGTCTCCTCGAGGTTGCCGCCCTGACCGGTGAACTTGCCGGTGTTGACGTCGACCACGGTCATGGCCTCGGTGCGGTCGATGATCAGCGAACCGCCGCTGGGCAGGTACACCTTGCGCTCGAGCGCCTTGTTGATCTGCTCGTCGATCCGGTACGCGGAGAAGACGTCGCCGTCCTCGTCCCAGTGCGACAGGCGCTCGGCGAGGTTGGGCGCCACGTAGTCCACGTACTCGTGGACGGTGGTCCAGGCCTCGTCACCGGAGACGACCAGACTGGAGAAGTCCTCGTTGAACACGTCGCGCACCACGCGCACCGTCAGGTCCGGCTCGCTGTTGAGCAGGGACGGGGCGTTGGCCGACTTCGACTTGCGCTTGATCGACTCCCACTGCTTGGCGAGCCGGTTGATGTCGCGCTCGAGCTCCTCCTCGCTGGCGCCCTCGGCGGCCGTGCGCACGATCACACCGGCGCCGGAGGGCATCACCTTCTTGAGGATGGTCTTGAGGCGGGCGCGCTCCTTGTCCGGGAGCTTGCGGCTGATGCCGGTCATCGACCCGCCGGGCACGTACACCAGGTAGCGGCCGGGCAGACTGATCTGGCTGGTCAGCCGGGCGCCCTTGTGGCCGACCGGGTCCTTGGTGACCTGCACCAGGACCGACTGGCCGGACTTGAGCACCGACTCGATGCGCTTGGGCTGGTGGCCGTCCAGGCCGAAGGAGTCCCAGTTGACCTCGCCCGCGTACAGCACGGCGTTGCGGCCCTTGCCGATGTCGACGAAGGCGGCCTCCATCGACGGCAGCACGTTCTGCACCCGGCCCAGGTACACGTTGCCCACGTAGGAGCGGTGCGTGGCCCGGTCGACGTAGTGCTCCACGAGGATGTCGTCCTCGAGGACGGCGATCTGGGTGCGGTCACCGATCCGGCGCACGACCAGGTCGCGCTTGACCGCCTCGCGGCGGGCCAGGAACTCCGACTCGGTGACGATGGGCGCGCGGCGGCGGCCCTGCTCGCGCCCCTCGCGGCGGCGCTGCTTCTTGGCCTCCAGGCGGGTGGAACCGCGGACCGCCTGGACCTCGTTCTCGATGGGCCGTTCCTGGCGCGGCTCGCGCACCTTGACCACGGTGTTCGGCGGGTCGTCGTTGGTGGTCTCGCCACCCGAGCTCGAACGCCGGCGCCTGCGGCGGCGGCGACGGCTGCTGCCGCGCTCTCCGTCGTCGGAGTCGTCGTCGGACCCGTCGTCGGAGTCGTCCTCCTCGGCGACGGCCCGGTCGTCCTTCCGCCGGTCCTTGGCGGGGCTCTCCGCGGGCGCGGAATCGCTCGGGGCGTCCTCGTTCTCGCCGTCCTCACCACCGCGCGAACGGCCGCGGCCACGACCACCGCGACGGCGGCGGCGACGGCTGGGACGCTCGTCCGAACCCGTCTCCTCGGCAGGGTCCTCCGCGGACTCCTCGTCCTCGTCGGTCTCCTCCGGCTCGGGGTCGGCCTCGACGACCTGGTCCTTCTTGGGCCTGGTCTGCACGGGGGCGCTGGCGACCGGAGGCTGGAAGAGCATGCCGCCGGGTGGCTGGAAGACGGTGCCGCCGGGCTCGGCGGGGGCCGTCTCGGGCTCCTCCGCGGTTTCCGGGGCGGGCGCCTCGACGGTCTTGGCGGAGCGGCCGCGCGTCCTGCCGCGGGTACGGCTCCTGCCGCCGTCCTTCGAACCGGCGTCGGCCTCGGAGGCCTCCTCGGCCCCGGCCGGCTCGACGACCTCGGGAGCGGCCTCGCTCGCGGCCCGCGTACGGGTCCTGCGCGGCGAGGACGCGGCGGGCGCGTCGTCCGGGCGGCCCGCGGCGCGTACGGTGCGCTTGCGCGAGCTCGGGGTGGTCACCGAGGTCTTGACGGTGCCGCCCTCACCTGAACCGGCCAGTTTGGTGACCGGCATGGCAGGGGCGGAGAAGACGTCGTCGGGTTCGGGGGGTGGTCCTGCCGCGCGGCGAGCGCCCTTGGCCGGAGCGGGCGTGGTCACCCGCACCGCGCCGTCCCCCGAAGGGGGCGCCACCGCTTTGTTCTCGGTTGTTTCAGTTGTACCCGCGGTGCCTTCGGCACCGTTGTTGGGCTCGTTGTCGAGCATCCGGGCGGTCTCCCGTCAAAGCACTCGGGCGCACCGCGACCTCTCGGTCGGCAGCGCGGCTCACGAGAGCTGTCGTCGCTGTGTCAGCGCCGGCGGCACCGGTGTGCCTCCGGGGCAAAGTCCTGTGGTTTCGCCCATGTTCCCCACTTCGGGGCCGTTCATTTCGGCGGTCCCGATATGGGCGATGACGTCCGTGGTGCGCGGGTGCGTCGATCGTTCGTCTGGTCGCCCGCGGGTCCGGCGCTCCCTGTTTCGGGAGCTTCGGGTCGGTCCGCGTCGAACGGATCAGCGATCGCACCTGTCGCCTCGTCCAGTGGCCCCTGCGCCAGCCTGGTCATCGTCGGTGATGACGGCGGCGCGAGGTCGGCCAGTTGGCGAAGGCCGGTCAGCACGTCGTCCGGTCGTACAGCAGGTGTCGTGTGCCGTACGACCATTCGAAGTATGGCATATGTCGCGTGTCGCTCCCCTGGGACGCGCCCGTGGGGTCGGCTACACACGTCGATGCCGAGGACAGCCGGGCGGGTGTCGAAGCGGCGTCGGCCCTTCTTCGTCATCCGTTCCACCTCGACACTCTCGGCGGCCAGGTAGGCGGCCACCGCTCTGGCGGCGTCGTCGGGGTCGACGTCCACCATCTCCACGCGCCATCGGGAGGCCTGGAGCCGGTCGGCCAGACCCGGAGTGCGGGCCTCGACGACCTCGATCACGTCGATCCCGTCGGGCATGGCCGCGTCGATCGCGTCCCTGACCTGTTCGGGCCGGCGTTTCTCGGCCAGGGTGAGCTCAAGATACTCCGCCTCGCTGGCGACCCCGGTGGGGGCCGCGCCCGTGTAGGAGATCTTGGGGTGTGGTGAGAAGCCAGCGGAGAAGGCCACGGGTACCGAGGCCCTTCGCAGGGCTCTCTCCAGTGCCCGGGCGATGTCCCGGTGGCTCGCGAAGCGCATGCGTCCGCGTTTGGCGTAGCGGACACGCAGCCGTTGGCCGGGGTTGGCGGTGGAGGGTGAGGTGGTGCCCTCGTGTGCGGGGGGCAGCTCAACTCCTTTCCTCAGTGCCCCCTGAGTCCGGACCGGCTGTGGCGGCCCGCAGGGGCTGTTCCTCGTCCTGTTCAGCGTACGGTGCGCCGCAGTGCACATGCGCCAACAGGACTCGCGTACCGGTTACCTCCCCCGGGGACCACCGATCGAAAAGTCCCGACCGGCTCCGGACGGATGCTGAACCGGCATTCACCACCAGAACACGGGGGCCCGGAAAAAAAATCCAAAGAAATCCTGAATCCATGGCAACCCTGGGCTCACCCCGCGAGTCTTACTTCACGTACGGCCCGGCGCGAGCGGGGCGCCGGGCCGTACACCTTCTTCCCCGGACACTCCCCCGGGCTGAGACCAGCCCGGCGCGAGAAGCTCCCCTCGGTGCGACAGCACCACAGGGTCGAGCCACACGGCAGAGAGCGCCCGGAGCGCGAATCTTACTCTCTTTCCTCCTGAGGCACACGGTTTCACCCGTTTTTCGTCTACATCCGTGTGCCCGGACCTCTCACCCGCCGCTCCAGGACCGCTCCCCCGCCTCCTACCCGCGGGGGAGCCGGCCCCCGTCTACCGGTCGACCACGCTCAGAGGCAGCATGGGGCGCCCCTCGGCGGGGTCGTTGATCTGGATTTCGGTGCCCATAGTAGGACACACACCGCAGTCGTAGCAGGGGTTCCAGCGGCAGTCGTCGATCTCCAGGGACTCCTCGCCGTGCAACGAGTCCTGCCAGTCCTGCCAGAGCCAGGAGCGGTCCAGCCCGGCGTCCAGGTGGTCCCAGGGCAGGACCTCGTCCTCGTCGCGCTCGCGTGTGGTGAACCAGTCCACGTCCACCCCGGTCCCGGCCAGGCCGGTCTCGGCCGCCTTCATCCAGCGGTCGTAGGAGAAGTGCTCGCTCCAGCCGTCGAACCGGCCCCCCGCCCGCCAGACCTCCTCGACGACCCGGCCGACCCGGCGGTCGCCGCGGGACAGCAGCCCCTCCACGATGGACGGGCGGCCCTCGTGGTAGCGCAGACCGATGGACTTCCCGTACTTGCGGTCACCGCGGAGCTGGTTCCGGAGCTTGCGCAGGCGGGCGTCCACCGCCTCGTGCGAGGTCTGGGCCGCCCACTGGAACGGGGTCTGCGGCTTGGGGACGAACCCGCCGATGGACACCGTGCAGCGGATGTCCTTGCGCCCGGTCACCTCGCGGCCCGTGCGGATCACCTCGGTCGCCAGGTCGGCGATGGCCAGGACGTCCTCGTCCTCCTCGGTGGGCAGACCGCACATGAAGTAGAGCTTCACCTGGCGCCATCCCGCCTCGTAGGCGGCGGTGACGGTCCGGATGAGGTCCTCCTCGGTGACCATCTTGTTGATCACCCGGCGCATCCGCTCGCTGCCGCCCTCGGGGGCGAAGGTCAGCCCGGAGCGGCGGCCGTTGCGGGTGAGCTCGTTGGCCAGGTCGATGTTGAAGGCGTCCACCCGGGTGGAGGGCAGTGACAGCCCGGTGTTGGTGCCCTCGTAGTGGTCGGCGAGGTTCTTGGCGATGTCACCGATCTCGCTGTGGTCGGCGCTGGACAGCGAGAGCAGGCCGACCTCCTGGAAACCGGAGGCCTCCACCCCCTCCTCGACCATCTTCTGGACGGTCTCCTGGTTGCGCTCGCGCACCGGGCGGGTGATCATCCCGGCCTGGCAGAACCGGCAGCCCCGGGTGCAGCCGCGGAAGATCTCCACGCTGTAGCGCTCGTGCACGGACTCGGCCGTGGGCACGATGGGCTTCTTCGGGTACGGCCACTGGTCCAGGTCCATCACGGTGTGCTTCTGCACGGTGCCCGGGACCCCGGGGCGGTTGGGCGTGTACGCGGCGATCCTGCCGTCGTCGTGGTAGCTGACGTCGTAGAAGCGCGGCACGTACACCCCGCCGGTGGCGGCCAGGCGCAGCAGCAGGCCGTCGCGCCCGCCGGGTTCGCCCTCCTCCTTGAACTCGCGGATGATCTCGGTGACGGCGAGGGTGATCTCCTCGCCGTCGCCGAGGACCACGGCGTCCAGGAAGTCGGCGATGGGCTCGGGGTTGAAGGCGGAGTGCCCGCCCGCGAGGACGATCGGGTCCTGGTCGGTGCGGTCGGCGGAGCGCCGCGGGATGCCGGACAGGTCCAGCGCGGTGAGCATGTTGGTGTAGCCCATCTCGCTGGCGAAGCTGAGCCCGAGCACGTCGAAGGCGCGGATCGGCCGGTGGGCGTCGACCGTGAAGTGCGGGACGCCGTGCTCGCGCATCAGCCGTTCCATGTCCGACCAGACCGCGTAGGCGCGTTCGGCCAGCACGCCCTCGCGCTCGTTGAGGACCTCGTAGAGGATCTGCACGCCTTGGTTGGGCACGCCCACCTCGTAGGCGTCCGGGTACATCAGCGCCCAGCGCACGCTCGTGGAGTCCCAGTCCTTGACCACGGAGTTGAGTTCACCGCCCACGTACTGGATCGGCTTGCTCACCTGGGGAAGCAGGGCCTCGAGGCGCGGGAAGAGACTTTCGACGGACATGGTGTTGGCCTTCGATCGGCGGACATCGTGTCTGGCTGAGTCCCTCCAGGTTAGCGCCGGAACCGGTCCCCGGTCGCGTTGTCCACAGGCCCGGACCCAGGGAACGGCTCCGGGCTCAGAACTCGAAGCCGCGGTCCCGGGAGTTGACGCCCAGCACCAGACCGAGGGCGAGCATGTTGGCGACGATCGCGGTGCCGCCGTAGGACACGAACGGCAGCGGCAGCCCGGTCACCGGCAGGATGCCCAGCCCCATCCCGATGTTGATGAAGGCCTGGAACCCGAACCAGCTGGCCACACCCACGCACAGCAGCCGCGGGTACGGCAGGTCGCAGCCCTGGGCGATGCGCAGGATCCGCCAGATCACCACGGCGAACAGGATGATGATCGCCCCGGACCCGACGAACCCGAGCTCCTCCCCCGCCACCGTGAAGATGAAGTCGGTGTGCTGCTCGGGCACGAACCGGCCGTGGGTCTGCTCGCCCTGGAAGAGGCCCGTGCCGTCGAACCCGCCCGACCCCACGGCGATCAGCGCCTGCGCGGAGTTGTACCCCGCGCCCTGGGGATCGGCCGCCGGGTCCATCAGGGTGGCGATGCGGTCCACCTGGTAGGGCTCCAGCAGTTCGAACCACCACACGGCGAACGCCGCGGCCGCCCCGCTGGCCAGCATCCCGGCCACCCACACGACCGGGGCGCCGGACAGCGTGAGCATGCCCAGGAAGATCGCGCACAGGACCAGGCTGGTGCCGAGGTCGGGCTGGAGCATCACGAGCGCGAGCGGGACTGCCATCACCAGCAGGCAGAACAGCACGTCCCGGGTCATCGGCTTGGTCTCGCCGTCCCGGGGCTCCCCGAGCAGCGTGGCGAGCACCAGGATGAGGCCGACCTTGGCCAGCTCACTGGGCTGGAACTGGAAGCCGCCGAGCACGATCCACCCGCGCGAACCGTTGATCACCGCGCCCAGCGGGGTGAGGACCAGGACCAGGGCGACCACGCTGACCGCGTAGGCGATGGGCGCGTAGGCGCGCACCGTGCGGTAGTCCGTGGCGGCCAGGACCAGGCAGGCCACCAGGGCCACACCGAAGTGCGCCAGGTGGCGGACCAGGTGGTCGACGGACTCCAGGGGGTCGCCCCCGTCGCCCGGCAGCGTCGCCGACCAGACCAGCAGGGAGCCGATCGCCCCGAGTACCAGGACGGAGCCGATCAGGACCCAGTCCAGGCGCCGGGCTCCCCCCGCCGCCGAGGTGAGGGTCCGTCCGAGGTCGCGCTGCCGCCGGGGCGGCCCACCCATGTTCGTGATCATCAGGGCTCCAGCGTCTCGATGGAACCGTCCGAGCGGACGACCGGCAGTTCGGTGTGCGGCTTGCCGCCGGGCAGCAGCGGCTCGCCCTGTTCCACGTCCTCGGAGTCATCGGAGGAAGAGAGCCCGTAGATGCCCTCGTAGATCTCGCGGGCGATGGGCGCCGAGGTCTCACCGCCGGTGCCGCCCTGGGAGACCAGGACGACGACGGCGTACTGCGGGTCGTCGGCCGGCGCGTAGGAGGCGAACCAGGACGACACCTGGCGGCCCTGCCCGTCGGCGCTGCCGGTCTTGCCCGCCACCGACACCTTGTCCTGCGGGAAGCCGCTGAAGGCGCCGCCACCGGTACCGGAGGTGGTCACCTCGGTCAGGGCCTCCTGGAGGTACGCGAGGGTCTCGTCGCTGACCGGTACCTCGCCCTTGACCGTCGGCTCGATCGGCTCGACCGAGGAGCCGTCCGCGGAGACCATCGCCTTGGCCACGCGGGGTTCGTACAGCGTGCCGCCGTTGGCGATGGCCGCGTAGGCGGTGGCCAGCTGCAACGGGCTCACCAGGACGTCGCCCTGGCCGATCGCGAAGCTGACGGCCTCGTTGGCCCGCCACTCGAAGCCCTCCACGCAGTGCTCGTAGGCGAGGAGTTTCAGGTAGGCGGCCTGGGACGGGTCCCGCTCGGCGATCTCCGGGTAGCCCGTCTCGGCCCGCTCGCAGTTGCCCTCCCGGGTCTCCTCCCAGAAGGTGCGCTTCCACTCGCGGTCGGGGATGCGGCCGCCGGTCTCGTAGGGCAGGTCCACGCCGGTGGGCGAGCCGAATCCGTAGCCGCGGGCCATCTCGGCCATGGCCTCCTCGGGTTCGCCGTCGGGGTGGAGGCCGCCGTCCTTCTGCCACATCTGGTAGCCGAAGTTGTAGAACACGGTGTTGCAGGAGGCGATGATCGCCTGCTTCAGCGTGATGCTGCCCTGTCCGGCGCCCGCGTAGTTCTCGTAGCTCTGACCGGCCAGGGTGACCGAGCCGGGGCAGGCGTAGGTGCTGCGGAGCGGGTACCCGTTCTCGACCGCCGCGGACAGCGACGACACCTTGAAGGTGGAGCCGGGCGGGTAGGTGCCCTGGACGGCGCGCGAGAGCAGGGGCTCTCCGGCCTCCTCGCTGAGCATGGTGTCGAAGGTCTCCTGGTCGATGCCGCCGTCCCAGATGGCGGGGTCGTAGGTGGGCAGGCTGGCCATGGCGACGACCCCGCCGTTGGTGACGTCCAGGACGACGGCGGCGCCGGAGTCGGCCTTGTACTTGGGGCGGGCCCCCGCCATACCCTTGGCCAGGGCCCTCTCGGCGACCTTCTGGACGTTCATGTCCATGTGGGTGACCAGGTGCGTGCCGGCCTCGGGCGTGCGCTCGGAGATCACATCCATGATCTCGCCGTGGTTGTTCACGCCGAGGGTCCGCAGTCCCGCGTTGCCGCGCAGTTCCTTGTCGTAGACGGCTTCGAGGCCGTCGCGGCCCACCATGTCGATCCCGGTGAACTGGGTGCGCAGCTCCTCGCGCGCCTCCAGTTCCTCCTGGGTGACGGGCTGGAGGTAGCCGAGCATCTGTCCGGCGTGCTCCCCGTAGGGGTACTCGCGTACGGCCTGGGCCTGCGCGGTGATCCCGGGGAAGTCGTCGGCGCGCTCCATGATCTGGAGGGCGACGGGGCCGTCCACGTCCTCGGCGAGGGTCACGGGCTGGTAGGGCGATCCCGGCCAGCAGGGCCGCTGGACCTCGGGCCCGCACAGGCGCATGCGCTGCTGGAGTTCCTCCACGGGGACGTCGAGAACCTCGGAGAGGTCGGTCAGGACCGCCTCGCCTCCGTCCTTCATCCCCTGGAGCTCGTGATAGTCGGCCGAGACCATGAGTTCGGTCTTGTTGCTGACCACGATGCGGCCGCTGGAGTCGAGGATCTGTCCGCGGGTGGCCGGAACGACGAGTTCCTGGTGGTGGTTGGAGACGGCGAGCTCGCGGTAGTGGTCGGCCATCGGCACCTGGAGGTACCACAGGCGCCCCACGAGGGCGGCGAACAGGACCAGGACGAGGAACTGGGCGAGGAAGAGGCCGAACCGGCCCAGCCTGCGCCCGGGCAGCGCGGGATCGACGGGAGGCTTGCGCACCGGATCACCACCCGCCCGTCGAGGTCGGCCCCTGGATGGTGGCGAAGTCGCTCTCGGTGAGCAGGGAGCGCACCCACAGGACCGGCAGGGTGACCAGCGGTGCGGCCAGGGTGGTCAGCAGCGCGCCGACGGCGACGTTGACGCCGACAGCGGCGAGGGTGACGTGGGCGTCGCCCATCACGAAGCCGACGAACGCGTATCCCAGGCCCACTCCCACGGCGGTCACGGCGGTGACACCGACGGCGGCCCAGGCCGACACCCCCGCGCCCGCCGAGCCGCCCAGACCGGTGTTGGCGCGCAGCAGGGACAGGACGTAGGCGGCCAGGCACAGCACCAGGGCGTAGCGGCCCATCGGGTGTTCGGCCGGGGGCAGCACGTCCATGGCCAGCCCCGCCGCGAACCCGCATCCGGCGGCCGCGGCCGGGCTGGTGGTCAGGGCGACGGCGACGACCGCCGCGAGCACGAGATCGGGTCCGGGCCCCCATTCGAAGGGCACACGGTTGACGACGGTGGCCTGGGCGATGACCGCGACGGTCACCATGACCAGGGTCGCTGCGGCCCTCATTGGTCCCCCTCCGGTTCGGGCTTGGGCGGAAGCACGGAGTCGCGCGGATCCTCGGCGGGGCCGTCCACGACCACGCCCACCATGTCCAGGGACGCGAAGTCCACGGCCGGGGTGATGCGGGCGATCCGGCTCAGCGCGCCGGGCGCGACCTGGACCTCGTCGACGGTGCCGATGGGCACCCCGGGGACGAAGGGCGCACCGTCGTGCGAACCGAGCGTGACCACCCGGTCCCCCACCTCGATGGGCGCCTCCATGTCGAACAGCTCCAGGGTCAGGTCGGCCTCGGGGCCGCCCGGGACGCTGCCGCCGGTGATCGCACCGATCTTGCTGGTCTTCTCGAGCCGTGCCCCGACCGTGGAGTTGACGTCGGTGGCGAGTTTGACGGTGGCGGTCCGGGGCCCGGCCTCGATCACCCGGCCGACCAGGCCCGAGCCGTTGACGACGGTCATCTCGGGACGGATCCCGGAGTCGGTGCCCGCGTCGATGGTGACCGTGTGCGCGTAGCCCTGTGCTGTGGTGCGGGTGACGGCCTGGGCCGGGACGACCTCGTAGCCGCCCAGACCGGACAGGTGCAGGAGTGTGTCGAGCTGGTCCGCGCGGCCCTCGTCGAGGCGGGCCGCCTGCAGGTCCGCCTTCAGTTCGTCGTTGGCGGCCTCCAGCTCGGCGATGCGCTCGGCCGCCTCCGGCCCCTGGCTCACGCCTTCGTAGAGCCGGGCGGCGGGACCGGTGACCAGGCCGACGCCGGCCGCGGTGGGCGCGAAGACGAGTTCGCCGCCCCCGCGGGCGAGAGCGGTCACCGGGTTGTTCCCGGGCCGCGCGTCCAGAACGATCAGGACCACGGCCAGCACCACGAGCACGGCGAGGAACAGCCGGGACCGCGAGGAGTCGCGGAGCATGTCAGCGCCGCCGTTCCGGGACGAGGACCTGGTGCAGCCGCTCGTAGTTCTCCACACAGGTACCCGAGCCGACGGCGACCGAGTCGAGCGCGTTGTCGGCCACGTGGATGGGCATCCCCGTCTCGTGCAGGAGGCGGTCGTCGAGGCCGCGCAGCAGGGCTCCGCCGCCGGTGACCGCGACGCCCCGGTCCATGATGTCGCCGGACAGCTCGGGCGGGCACTTGTCGAGACTGGTGCGGACCGCGTCGATGATCGCGGTGACCGGCTCCTCGATGGCCTGGCGCACGTCGGACTCGGACAGGACGATGGTCTTGGGCAGGCCGCTGATGAGGTCGCGGCCGCGGACCTCGGCGTGGAGTTCCTCCGAGCCGGTCGGGTAGGCGGAGCCGATGGCCAGTTTGAGTTCCTCGGCGGTGCGCTCCCCGATCATCAGGGAGTACTCCTTCTTGATGAAGGTCATGATCGCCTGGTCGAGTTCGTCACCGCCCACCCGGATGGACTGGGAGGTGACGATGCCGCCCATGGAGATGACGGCGACCTCGGTGGTGCCGCCGCCGATGTCGACGACCATGTTGCCGGTGGGCTCGTGCACGGGGAGCCCGGCGCCGATGGCGGCGGCCATGGGCTCCTCGATGATGTACACCCGGCGCGCCCCGGCCTGGTACCCGGCCTCCTTGACCGCGCGGTGCTCGACCGAGGTGATGCCGCTCGGGACCGCGACGATGATGCGGGGTTTGGCGAAGTGGCGGCGCCGGTGGATCTTCTGGATGAAGTACCGCAGCATCCGCTCGGTGACCTCGAAGTCGGCGATGACGCCGTCCTTGAGGGGGCGGATGGCGGTGATGTTGGTCGGCGTGCGGCCGATCATCTGCTTGGCCTCGATACCGACCGCCACGATCTTGCCGGTCGAGGTGTTGAGCGCGACCACCGACGGCTCGTTCAGAACGATGCCGCGCCCACGTACGTACACGAGTGTGTTGGCGGTACCAAGGTCTACGGCCATGTCCCGGCCGAGAAATGCAAGGTTGTTCGGCATGTAACGTCCTCAGAGGCGCCGTGTCGGGCGTGGACGTGCGTCACGACCATACGTAGTCGTTACAGCACGATAGGTGTCCAGTCCCCCGTATCGTAACGGTCCGCACTTAGTCCGTTACGCAAACACACCGAATTGTTGCCTCGTCGGCGGACGAAAGGTGAGAAAAGAGTTGTGTCCCGGGGTGCGTACGCACCCCGGGACACCAAGCGTAGGGCTCGGAGAGCCACAGCGCCGTCGTATCGGCCGTCAGGTCGGCCTTCGGACCACGGCCCCTACAGGTCGGGGAAGAACAGCTTGATCTCGCGGTCGGCGGAGTAGGTGGAGTCCGAACCGTGCACGATGTTCTTCTGGACCTCCAGGGCGAAGTCGCCGCGGATGGTGCCGGGGGCGGCGGTGACCGGGTCGGTGGCACCGGCCAGGGCGCGGAAGGCCTCGATGGCGCGCTCGCCCTCGACCACCATGGCGACCAGCGGGCCGCCGGTGATGAACTCCACCAGCGAGTCGAAGAACGGACGCGAGGCGTGCTCCTCGTAGTGCGTCTTGGCGGTGTCCGCGTCGAGCGTGCGCAGCTCCATCGCGACCAGGTTCAGGCCCTTGCGCTCGATGCGCGAGATGACCTCGCCGACGATGTTGCGGCGGACACCGTCGGGCTTGATGAGAACGAGAGTGCGCTCCACGTGCGTTTCAACTCCTCACTGGGACCCCTCGCGTGGCGCACGCGGGCCTGGTTCGTGTTCCTTGGATCGTTTCGGGCTCGCGGTGTCCAAGTCACACTCTCCGGCGCCCGCGGTGGCGACCGCACGCGGTGGGGTGTACGGGTGTGTGCCCGGGGCTCGGGGACGAGACAAGGGGACGGTCCGCGGTACGCGACCGCTCGTCCGCCCGGACGTGCGTCACACTATCGCGTTTGACACGGGAGCGCGGTGGGCAGGGATTTCTGGCGCCGCCCACCGCTGCTTCGGTTCTCAGACCGACCGGGCGCCCTGAGCGGCCTCAGCGGTTTCGGAGGCCTCGGTGGCCTCCGCGGCCTCGGCCTCGGCCTCGGCGCGTGCGGCGTGCGCCGCACGGATCTCGTCGACCTTGCGGCCCGTGATCACGCCGGTGACCCACAGGGACACGAACACGATGGCGACCAGCGGGGCCCCGGTCACCAGGAACGAGGTGAACAGGAAGGCCGCCTGGAGGGCCCAGGCGGTGTAGTGGGCCCAGGAGTACTTCTGGAGTCCGGACAGCACCAGCGCGGCCAGGGCCATCCCGCCCCAGACGCCCCCGGCCAGGGCCGGGTCGGCCCCCTCCAGGTTGATGGCGATGGGGATCGCGAGGCCGATCACGACGGCCTCGAACACGAGGACTACGGCACAGAGTGTGCGCACGGCGGTTTCCCTTCGTCGGTGGGTCGTCTGTCCCGCTTACTCCTCGGTACCGCGCAGCAGGTGCACGGCGTCACCCGAGGTGACGACCGATCCGGTGACCAGCACACCGACGCCGCTGGACTCGCCGCCGGCCTCGGCCAGGCCTACTGCCCGGTCGATGGCCTCGTCGAGCCGGGCGACCTCGTGCACTCGGTCCTCACCGAAGATCTGCCGGGCGATGTCGGACAGGTGTGCCGGTTCGAGGGAACGCGGCGAGGAGTTGCGGGTGACCACGATCTCGTCGAGCAGTGGTTCCAGGGGCTCCAGGATCCCCTCGACGTCCTTGTCGGCCATGATCGCGAGCACGCCGATCAGCCGGGAGAAGGTGAAGGCCTCCTTGACGGCGGCGGCGGTGGCGGTCATTCCGGCCGGGTTGTGCGCGGCGTCGGCGATGACGGTCGGGCTGGTGCGCACGACCTCCATGCGACCCGGGGAATCGATCTCCGCCAGGGCCTCACCGACGATCACGGGATCGAGTCCGGTGGAGTTCTCGGCGGCGGAGAAGGCCTCCACGGCCGCGATGGCGACGGCGGCGTTGCCGGCCTGGTGCTCACCGAACAGTGGCAGGAAGAGGTCCTCGTAGGTCCCGGTGAGGCCCTTCACGGCGATCTGCTGACCGCCGACGGCCACCTCGCGGGAGGTGACTCCGAACTCCAGCCCCTCCCGGACCACGGTGGATCCGACCTCCTCGGCGTGCCGGAGCAGCTCCTCCGCGGCGGGCATCGGCTGCTGCGCCGACACGGTGACGGACTCGGGCTTGATGATGCCGGCCTTCTCCGCGGCGATGCCGTCGATGGTGTCGGGCAGGTAGTCGGTGTGGTCGATACCGATGGGCGTGATGACCGCGACGTCACCGTCGACGACGTTGGTGGCGTCCCAGGTGCCGCCCAGGCCGACCTCCACCACGGCGACGTCCACGGGGGCGTCGGCGAAGACGGCGTAGGCCATGACGGTGAGGATCTCGAAGAACGACAGCCGTGCGTCGTTCATGGAGTCGGCCATCTCGATGTAGGGCCGGATGTCGTCGTAGGCCTCGACGAACCGTTCCTCGGAGATCGGTTCGCCGTCGACGACGATGCGCTCGCGCACCGTTTGCAGGTGGGGACTGGTGTAGCGGCCCACACGCAGGCCGCGGACGCGCATCAGCGCGTCGATCATTCGGGCGGTGGACGTCTTGCCGTTGGTCCCGGTGACATGGATGACCCGGAAGTTGCGGTGCGGGTCGCCCAACAGGTCCAGGAGCGTTCGGACACGGTCCAGACGAGGGTCGATGTCATTTTCTGGTGCGCGGGAGAGGATCTCCGCGGTGACCTCGGCGTAGCGCTCGTCGGCGCTCGCGCCACTCACGGCGTCTCGGTGATCGGGGTGTACACCCGGGCCAGTGTACGCGGCCCCACCTGGGCACGGACTCCGGGTCGGCTGTGCAAAGCCCGACATGACCCGGACCATACTGTGGTCATGCCTAGCCTTGACCCGGTCGTCGACCCCTTCTTCTCCGAGTGGGCGAACCGCCGCCCAGGACAGAACCGGAGCCTGGGCCGCGCGGCCGCCCTCCTGTCCGAGCTGGACCTGGATCCCGCACCCGTCCCCGTACTCGGGGTGGTCGGTTCCAAGGGCAAGGGCAGCACGGCCACGTACGCGGCGGCCGCGCTGTCCGCCGCCGGACTGAGGACCGTACTGGTGACGGGGCCGAGTTTCCGGGGGTACCGGGAGCGTGTCCGGGTGGACGGGGTGTCCGTGACCGACGACGAGCTCCGTGCGCTGGGCGAGGCGGTCGGGGCGGCCCGCCGCGACCTCCCCGAGGCAGAGGGCTACCTGGCGCCGAGCGGCCTGTTCCTGGTCGCGGGGCTGCTCCACGCCCGTGCGATCGGCGCGGACGTCTGCGTGCTGGAGGCCGGGATGGGCGGCCACCGCGACGAGCTCCGCCTGATCGGCCCGGACGTGGTGGCGCTTGGCATGGTCTTTGCCGAGCACGTGGGGGTCCTTGGCGACACCGTTGCGGAGATCGCCCGCGAGAAGACCCGGGTGGCCGACCCCGAACGCACTCGGGCCCTGGTGACCCTGCCCCAGAGCGGTGAGGTGGCCCCGGTCGTCGCGGAGACCCTCGCCGAGGTCACCCGGGGCCGTGTGTCCCCCCGGGTCGTGGACCCCGCGACCGCGGCCGAACCCCCGGCGGACCTGCGCCCCTCCGGCCTGTCCGCCGCGTCCGGTGTCCTGGGCACCGCCGCCGCCACCCGCATGCTGGAGCTCCTCGGCAGGCCCGCGGCCGCCCCCGACCGCCTCCGCTCCGTCCTGGCGACCGTCGACCTGCCCGCCCGCCTGTCCCGGCACACCGTGCCCGGCTCGACCACCGAGGTCGTGGTGGACTCGGCCATCGACCGGGTCGGCGTGGCCGCCGCCCTGGCCCACGCCCGCGCCCTGTGGGGCGGCGTGGACCACGTACTGCTGTGCCTGCCCGACCACAAGGACGTCTCCGGAGCGGTCACCGCCTTGGAGGGCGTCTCCGTCACCTCGGTGCGCCTGCCCGAGGCCCACCTGCGCTTCGAGCACGCTCTGCCCGGCCACTGGCACCGGACCGACGCCGAGTCCCTGACCCCCGCGTCCGTCACCGCCCTCGGCGGGCGCGTCCTGGCCCTGGGCACGGTCTACTTCACCGGCCGCGTGCTGGAGGTCCTGGACGCTCCCACCGACCGCCTCTTCGACGCGGGCTGAGATCCGGGCGCCCTCACTGTCCGGATCACGGCCCGGCGCCGCCGGCCATCGGACCGGACCGGACGCCGGTGGTTCAGAGCCAGCCCATCTCCCTGGCGGTGTGCACTGCGCCGATGCGGTTCTCCGTGCCGGTCTTGGCCATGGCGGCGGACATGTGGTTGCGGACGGTGCCCTCGGCGATACGCAGGTTCCGGGCGATGCCGGTGACGCTCTCGCCCTTGGCGAGGGCGCGGAGGATCTCGGTCTCGCGGTCGGTGAGAGGGCTGACCCCGGCGGCCATGGCGGCGGTGGCGAGTTCGGGGTCGATGCGGTGTCCACCGGTGTGGACGGCGCGGATCGCCTGGGCCAGCTCGCCCACGGGGGCGTCCTTGTGCAGGAAGCCGCGGACCCCGGCTCCGACGGCGCGGCGCAGGTAGCCGGGACGGCCGAAGCTGGTCAGGACGACCACGGCACAGTCGGGAGAGGTCTCGGCGAGCTGTTCGGCGACCTCCAGACCGCTGGCTCCGGGCATGTCGATGTCCAGCACCGCCACGTCCGGGCGCAGTTCGGCGACCAGGGCCGCGGCCTCGTCACCGCGGGCGGCCTGGCCCACGACCTCCAGGTCGGGTTCCAGGTCCAGCAGGGCGGCGATCGCCCCGCGCACGAGGTTGGCGTCGTCGGCCAGGGCGACCCTGATCACGTGTCCTCCTGCTGTTCGGTGTCCGGGAGTCTCCCCACTTCGGTGGCCGGGAGACTGCCCGCGCGCGTCGGGAGCACCGCGCGGAGCTCGAACCGGCCCCGGTCGGCGTGGCCCGCGGTCAGGGTGCCCCCGGAGGCGGACACCCGCTGGGTCAGGCCGAGGATGCCACTCCCCCCGCCGCTCCCCCGGCCGGGCCCACCGGTCACGCCGTCGTTGCGGATCCGGAGGGTCGTCGCGGCCCCGTCCTCCTCCAGGAGGATCTCGCAGCGCCGGGCCCCGCTGTGCCGGACGACGTTGGTGACGCCCTCGCGGACCACCCAGGCGGCGGTGCCGCGCAGGTGTTCGGGGACCCGTTCGGCGTCCACCGTCACCGTCAGGCGGACGCCCGCCGCGGTGAGGACCTCGCGGGCGCCGTCCAGCTCCTCGGCGAGGTCGGCGTCACGGTAACCGCTGACCGTCGAGCGCACCTCGCGCAGCGCACGGCGGGCCTCACCCTGGACCACCCGCATCTCCTCGGCGGCGCGCCCGGGGTCGAGATCGGTGAGGCGGGCCGCGAGCTCGCTGCGCACCGCGATCCCGGAGAGGCTGTGGCCGAGCAGGTCGTGGATGTCGCGGGCGATGCGCACCCGCTCCTCGCTGGCGGCCAGCCGGGAACGGGCCCGCTGCCCGGCGACGACCTCGCGGGTCAGATCCCACAGCCGAAGGTTGATCCGGTTGCCCGCCAGCAGCGCCAGGGCGAGGACCAGGACCCCGAGCGTCCAGGTCGGTGACCGCTCGTCCCCGGTGACCAGAACGGCGTGCGCCCAGGGCAGGGCGAGCAGCGCCGCGCCCGAGAGGGCGCTCCACCGGCGCGGGAGGGCCAGTGCCGCCGTCCCCCACCACACGGCGGGCAGCACCTCCGCGGCCGCCCCGGGCAGCAGGATCCAGGTCGCGCCCGCGACCGCCGCGAAGGAGGCGGGGAACAGGACGGGAGAGCGCTCCCCCCTTTCCGGTGAACGCTCTCCGGCGGCCCGGGAGCGCTCTTCGGGGCTCAGGGCGTGGCGCAGCGTCATCCACAGGGTCAGCGCCGCCGCCACCGTGGCCAGCACGACCGCCGACGCCAGACCCCACGGTTCCGGACGGCCGCTCAGGTACCAGTGGAACGCCACCACGAAGGGCATCGGGAAAGCCATCCCGCACAGGCTGTACACGACCACCCAGCGCGCCCGGCGCAGCCGCTGGTCACCGGTGTCGGGCCCCTCGGTCACCTGCTCTCCCTCGGGTCCCAGCGGAAGAACCGGGTCAGGTAGGCGAACACGGCGGTCCAGACCGTGATGACCAGCAGCCCGGGCAGGGCCGCGGCCCACAGGTCCGCGCCGGCCAGGGCCTGGGACCCGTCTCCGCCACCGACGAAGTCACGGCCGAGGTAGGCAGCGGTGACGATCTCCACGCCCGCCGCGGCGGGCAGGTAGCGGGCGATCTCGGCGAGCCGGTCGGGCATGAGCTCCAGCGGCAGCATCAGCCCGCTCAGACCGTAGAACAGCATCAGGGGCAGGAAACAGAGCATCTGGGCGGACTCGGCGTTGCGGCACAGCCGGGTGAAGGCGATCGCGAACAGCGAGACGGCGACGGTCACCAGCAGGATCGGGAGCACCACCAGCACGGGGTCGACAGGGACGACTCCGAAGTGCCGGTACAGGACCGCTCCGATGAGCACGGAGACCACCGCGGTCACCAGGACCACCGACACGATGACCGCCCCGAACATCACCGCCGGAGCGGTCCCCGCCACGCGCAGGCGCTTGAGCACCAGCTGCTCCCGGCGGGCCGTCACGATGTTGCTGACGTGCATGATCGACAGGAACAGCGGGGCCATCATCAGCGCACCCACCGTGTAGTGGGCGCCCGCGTCCACCCCGGGGACGATCTCGGTCCCCTCCTGGGCGAGTCCCAGGAGTGCCAGGACCAGTGGGAACAGGGCGAAGTAGAGGGCCGTGCGGTAGCGCCGGAACAGGGTCGCCTCGGCGCGGGAGAACTCGTAGGTCTGGCGCAGGAGGCCGACCTGTCGGGGCCCGCGAACGTCCGTGGCCCCCACAGGGCCGGAGCGCACCGGGCGGCCGTCGTCCCTGGTGCTGCCGGGGGCGCCGGTACCGGTGGCGCTGCCGGCGCCGTGGTCGGTGCCGGCGGTACCGGCATTTCTGGCGGCGCTCATCGGCTGACACCTTCCGGAGTCGGGATCTCGTGTCCGTCGGCGACGTTGAGGAAGACGTCCTCCAGGGAGGCCCGGTGCAGGGCCAGTTCCTCCAGGCCGACCCGTTCCCGGTCCGCCCACGCGGTCAGAGCGGCCATCGCCCCGTGGGCGCGGTGGACCGGGTCGCCCTCGAGGACCGTGTAGGTGACGGCGCGGCGGCCGTCGGCCTCGACCGCCTCCACCTCGCTGTCCGGGAGCGCGGGCGGGGCCGGTGCCGTGGCGGGGGTTCGGAAGGTGATGCGGTCGCCCCAGCCGGCCAGGACCTCGGCCAGGCGGCCCTCCACCTCGATCCGGCCCCGGTGCATCAGGGCCAGCCGGTCGGCGAGCCGCTCGGCCTCCTCCAGGTAGTGGGTGGTGAGCAGGATGGCGACGCCCTCGGCGGCCAGGTCGGTGATCAGGTTCCAGGTGGACCTGCGGGCCTCGGGGTCCATGCCGGTGGTGGGTTCGTCGAGGAGGAGGACCTCGGGGCGGGTGACGACGGCCAGGGCCAGGTCCAGGCGGCGCTTCTGGCCGCCGGAGAGCTGGCGGACCCGCACCCCGGCCCGGTCGGCGAGGCCGACCCGGTCCAGGACCTCCTCCGTGCCGCGCGGCCGCGTGTGGACGCGGCGGGCGAGTCCGACGGTCTCGGCGACGGTGAGGTCGGCGAAGGTCCCGCTCTCCTGGAGGACCGCGTTGACCCGGCCGCGCAGCGCCCGCTGCTCCCGGCGCGGGTCCCGGCCGAAGAGGCGGACCGAACCGCCGACCGGGCGGCGGAATCCCTCCAGGGCCTCGATCGTGGTGGTCTTTCCCGCGCCGTTGGTGCCCAGGAGCGCGAAGAGCTCGCCGGGGGCGATGTCGAAGGAGACGCCCCGGACCGCTCGGAAGTCCCCGTAGGCGCACTCCAGGTCGCGGACCCGGACCACGGGGCCTTCGTGCTCCGGCCCGCCGGTGTCGTCCCCGGTCCGGTGTTGACGAGTCGTGGTGAACATGTCTCCAGGCTCTCCGACCCGCGCCCGTCGGACCATGCGCACGCGTCACCGGTCCGGGATGAGGGATGCCCGTACCGGACCATGACAGAACTCACGGGTGCCGCGGCCGGGGCGGGAACGGCCAAGGGCCGGGGAACGTGTCCCCGGCCCCTCGCACCGAAAATCAGCTGTTCACCGCGGGGTTCCTACCTGCCGGGACGGTAGACCGGCTGGGTCTGCGGGTTGAACTCGTCGTAGGTGACCTTCTCGGCCACGCGCAGACGCGGGTCCGTGAGCTTGAGGACGTCCAGGCCCCGCTCGATGTCGGAGGAGTACACGTAGCCGTTGTAGTAGTACGTCGACCAGGTGTCGTTGTCCTGGATGTCCGGGTCGATCCGGGAGTCGGCGTCGAAGTAGCCGATCTCGCGCGGGTTCTCCGGGTCCTTGAAGTCGATCACCGAGATGCCGCCCTGGTACCAGGACTGGACGAAGTAGTTCTTGCCCGGGACCGGGATGAGCGAGCCGTTGTGCGCCACGCAGACCTGATCGCCCTGGTGGCGGTCGATCTTGAAGTAGCTCGCGAACTCCAGCGTGGAGTCGGCGCCGTCGCCCTCGAGGGTGTAGATGGCGTTGGCTCCGCGCTCCGGGCCGATCTCCTCGGTGCAGGTGGGAGCGCCACCGCCGCCGAGCTCGTCGGTGAACAGCACCGTCTTGGCGTCGTTGGTGAACGTCGCCGAGTGCCAGAACGCGAAGTTCTCGTCCTGGACGACCTCGGTCACGACCGGGTTGACCGGGTCGGCGATGTCCATCAGGATCCCGTCGCCCATGCACGCGCCCGCGGCGAGGTCCTTGGACGGGAAGACCGTGATGTCGTGGCAGCCGGTGGTGGAGCGGTTCCCGCCGTCGGGGAAGAGCACCGGCTCGTTGGCCACCGCGGCCGAGGCCGGGTCGTCCAGCGGCACCTCGATGACCGAGATCTTGTCGTGCGGCGGCTGGCAGTTCGGGAAGCTGGCCGAGGGCGAGTACGAGGACACGTACACGTACTCGCGCTCCTCGTCACCGGGCACGAGGGTCAGCGTGTGTGAACCGCAGTCGGTGCGCACCGCCGACACGTACTGCGGGTCGGCCTTGTCCGAGATGTCGAAGACGCGGACGCCCTCGAACCCGTCCGGGTCCGTGGCGGACACGGAGGGCGCACCGCACTCGTCGCCGGCGCGCGGGTAGTCCACGGCGAAGTAGAGCAGGTCGCCGCTGACCGCCACGTCGCCCTGGCCGCCGGGGCACAGCACCTCGGAGACCACCTGGGGTGCCTCGGGCTCGGAGACGTCGTAGATGACGAAGCCGTCGTAGTTGCCGCCGATCGCGTAGTCACCCGTGAACGCCAGGTCCGAGTTGGTGTTGCTGACCGCCTCCGGTTTCGGGACGTTCGCGATGTGTTCGACGTTGTCGCTGGAGACAGCGTCGGAGGGGGGCGTGTCGGCGTGAGCCGTCGCCGGGCCGAGCAGCCCGGCGAGCAGGGCCGCGGCCGCGGCCGTCGCCAGCGCGGCGGCTCCGCGCGGGGAGGTGCGCATGGATCTCTCTTTCCTGTGGTGGGGGCGCCCCGGGGGATCCGGCCCCGGTGAGGGGGCCGGCGGGGCGTGGGGGACGGGGGGTGGCGACAGCAGGCGGGGGTGCCGCGCGTGGCTCGCGCGGCACCCCGGTGCGTCACTGCCGTGCGTGGCTACCTGCCGGGGCGGTAGCCGGCCTGGGTCTGCGGGTTGAACTCGTCGTAGGTGACCTTCTCGGCCACGCGCAGACGCGGGTCGGTCAGCTTCAGCACGTCCAGGCCCCGGCGCATGTCGGAGGAGTAGACGTGGCCGTTGTAGTAGTACGCCGACCAGGTGCTGCCGTTCTCCATGTCCGGGTCGATCCGGGAGTCGGCGTCGAAGTAGCCGATCTCACGCGGGTTCTTCGGGTCCTTGAAGTCGATGACCGACACCCCGCCCTGGTACCAGGACTGGACGAAGTAGTTCTTGCCGGGGACCGGGATGAGCGAGCCGTTGTGCGCCACGCAGTTCTGCTGGTCGCCCTGGTGGCGGTCGATCTTGAAGTAGCTCGCGAACTCCAGGCTGTGCCCGTCCGCGGTCTCGTCGAGCGTGTAGATGGCGTTGGCGCCGCGCTCCGGGCCGATCTCCTCGGTGCAGGTGGCCGCGCCGCCGCCGCCGAGCTCGTCGGTGAACAGGACCGACTTGGCGTCGTTGGTGAACGTCGCCGAGTGCCAGAACGCGAAGTTCTCGTCCTGGACGACCTCGGTCACGACCGGGTTGACCGGGTCGGCGATGTCCATGATGATGCCGTCGCCCATGCAGGCCCCCGCCGCGATGTCCTTCTCGGGGTAGGCGGTGATGTCGTGGCAGCCCTCGGTGGGACGGAGCAGACCGGGCTGCTCGTGGTTGCCGCCCTCGGGGAACAGGACCGGCTCGTTGACGATCGCGGCCGAGGCCGGGTCGTCCAGCGGCACCTCGATGATCGCGATCTTGTCGTGCGGCGGCTGGCAGTTCGGGAAGCTGGCCGAGGGGGCGTACGACGAGACGTAGACCAGCTCGGTACCGGCCTCCTTGCTGGGCACGAGGGTGAGGGTGTGCGAACCGCAGTCGGTGCGCACGGCGGCGACGTACTGCGGGTTGGCCTTGTCCGAGATGTCGAAGATGCGGACACCCTCGAACCCGTCCGGGTCGGTGACGGGGACCGCGGGGGCGCCGCACTCGTCACTGGCGCGCGGGGAGTCCACCGCGAAGTACAGCAGGTCGCCGCTGACCGACACGTCGCCCTGGCCGCCGGGGCAGACGACCTCGGAGACGATCTGGGGGTCGGCCGGGTCCGCGACGTCGTAGACGACGAAGCCGTCGTAGTTGCCGCCGATGACGTGGTCACCGGTGAAGGCCATGTCGGAGTTGGTGTTGCTGACCGCCTCCGGCTTGGGCACGTTGGCGATGTGTTCGACGTTGTCGCTGCTGACGCTGTCGGAGGGGGGCGTGTCGGCGTGAGCCGTCGCCGGGCCGAGGAGCCCGGCGAACAGGGTCGCGGCCGCGGTCAGGGCGACTGCCGTCGCACCGCGTAGGCGGAGTCCGGCCCTTCTGGGGGGAGTTACGGGCATGCTTTCTCCAGATCGTTTCGCGTGGGGGAACGGGGGTCGGGGTGGTATGCGGCGGGGCCGCGGCTTCACGGCCGCGGCCCCGCTTCCTCCCGTTTGCCCTGACTCCCCAGGAGGAGCCACCGGGAGGGATTCGTGGGTCGCGTCAGCGTCCCGGTCGGTAACTCGGCTGCGACTGCGGGTTGAACTCGTCGTAGGTGACGCTTTCGGCGGAGCGCAGGCGCGGTTCGTCGATCTTGATCACGTCCAGGCCGCGGCTGATGTCGGAGGAGTAGACGTAGCCGTTGTAGTAGTACGCCGACCAGGAGCCGCCGAGGACCAGGTTGTCCTCGTCGATCGGGGCCCGGTCGAAGTAACCGATCTCGCGGGGGTTCTTCGGGTCGTTGAAGTCGATGACCGAGACGCCGCCCTGATACCAGGACTGCACGAAGAAGTCCCGCCCCGGGGTGGGGATCAGCGAACCGTTGTGCGCGACGCAGTTCTCGGTCTCGCTCTGCACGCGCGGGATCTTGTAGTAGCTCTCGAACTGGAGCCCGGGAGCCTCGTCGGCCTTGGCACCCTTGCCGCCCTTACCGCTCTTGGCGCCCTTGCCGTCGATCGTGTAGATGGCGTTGGCGCCGCGCTCGGCCCCGGAGTCCTCGGTGCAGATGGCGCCGCCACCGCCGCCGAGTTCGTCGGTGAAGATCACGGTGCCCGCGTCGTTGGTGAACGTGGCGGAGTGCCAGAACGCGAAGTTCTCGTCCTGGACCACGTCGGTGACGACGGGATGGGCGGGGTCGGAGATGTCCATCAGGATGCCGTCGCCCATGCACGCGCCCGCGGCGAGGTCGATCTCGGGGTAGGCGGTGATGTCGTGGCAGCCGGCGGTGGTGCGGTTGCCGCCGTCCGGGAACAGGACCGGCTCGCTGACCAGTGCCGCCTCGGAGGGGTTGTCGACGGGGATCTCGACGACGGAGATCTTGTCGTGCGGCGGCTGGCAGTTCGGGAAGCGCTCCGAGGGCGAGTACGAGGAGACGTACACGTAGTCGTGTTCGCCGTCCTTGCCGGGCACCAGCGTGTTCGTGTGCGAACCGCAGTCGGTGCGCACCGCTGACACGTACTGCGGGTCGGCCTTGTCCGAGATGTCGAAGACCCGGATGCCCTCGAACCCGTCCGGGTCCGTGGTGGGCACGGAGGGCGCACCGCACTCGTCACTGGCGCGCGGGTAGTCGACGGAGAAGTACAGCAGGTCGCCGCTGACCGACACGTCGCCCTGCCCGCCGGGGCACAGCACCTCGGAGACGACCGCCGGGGACTCCGGTTCGGAGATGTCGTAGATGACGAAACCGTTGTAGTTGCCGCCGATCGCGTAGTCACCCGTGAACGCCAGGTCCGAGTTGAAGTCGTCCATCACGTCGGACTTCGGGACGTTGGTCACGTGGGTGAGGTTGTCGCTGGTTTCGGCGTCGCTCACGAAGGGGGTCTCGTCCGCTGACGCGGCGGCCGGACCGAGAAGGCCCATGGTCAGGGCGCCGACACCGGCGAGAGCGAAGCCGGCGAGGCCGCGTCGGTGAAGCGGGCGTCCTGAGAGGGAGGGGGCGGGGGATGACGCCATGTGTACTCCTGATTCTGAATGGAGCGAAACAGGAAGAACGTACACAGTTCAACATCAATATGTATAGAGGGAAACAAAAGAAACTTGGTTGTTTACATGGTGTAGAGCTGACCCGATCTGACTACGCACAGTGCCTAGACTTTCCCGCGACCGCCCCTCCGAGCGCGCCGAACCGGGTGCGGCGGTCCGAGAACCGCCGCACCCGCACGGCTACCCGTTCGGGAGCTCCGGCTGTGACTGAGGGTTGAATTCGTCCATGACCACCGCCCCGGCCCCCTCGAACCGGGGGTCGGTGAGTTCGAGGATGTCCAGCCCCTGCTCGATGTCGGAGGAGTAGACGTGGCCGTTGTAGTAGTACGCCGACCAGGAGCCCGCGGTACGCAGGTCCTTCGGGTCCACCGGCCCCCGGTCGAAGTGGCCCACCTCGACGGGCCGGTCGGGGTCGGTGAGGTCGATGACCGAGACCCCGCCCTGGTACCAGGCCTGCACGAAGAGGTCCTCACCCGGCACCGGGATCAGGGACCCGTTGTGCGCCACACAGTTCTCAGTTTCGGACTGATGGCGCGGCAATTTGTAGTAGCTCCGAAATTGCAGCTCAGGGCTGTCGCCCGAGGTGTCCAGGGAGTAGATCGCATTGGCTCCCCGTTCGGGTCCGATCTCCTCGTTGCACGTGGCCGCGCTGCCCCCGCCGAGTTCGTCGGTGAAGACCACGTTGTTCGCGTCGTTGGTGAAGGTGGCGGAGTGCCAGAACGCGAAGTTCTCGTCCTGGACGCGTTCGACGACCTGCGGGGCGAGCGGGTCGGTGATGTCCAGCAGCACCCCGTCGCCCAGGCAGGCCGCCGCGGCCAGCCCTCTGGCCGGGTAGGCGGTGATGTCGTGGCAGCCGGTGGTGGTGCGGTTGCCGCCGTCCGGGAACAGGACCGGCTCGTCGACGACCGCCGCGGCACCCGGGTCCTCGTGCGGCACCTCGATGACCGCGATCTTGTCGTGCGGCGGCTGACAGTTCGGAAAGCTCTCCGAGGGCGAGTACGAGGACACGTAGACCACGTCGCTGCGTCCGTCGGCCCCGGGCACCAGGGTGTTGGTGTGCGAACCGCAGTCGGTGGCCACCGAGGCGACGTACTGGGGGTTGGCCCGGTCGGAGATGTCGAAGATCCGGATGCCCTCGAACCCGTCGGGGTCGCTGCTCGGGACCGGCGGGGCGCCGCACTCGTCACTGGCGCGCGGGTAGTCGACGGAGAAGTACAGCAGGTCGCCGCTGACCGACACGTCGCCCTGCCCGCCGGGGCACAGAACAGTGGCCACCACGAGGGGGTCGGCCGGGTCGGAGACGTCGTAGACGACGAACCCGTCGTAGTTGCCGCCGATCGCGTGGTCGCCGGTGAAGGCGAGATCGGAGTTGAACGCCGAACCCAGCACTTCGGGCTTGGGGACGTTGGCCAGGTGCACCACTCCCCCGTCCGTGCTCACCCCGTCGGCGGCGCCGGCGGCCGGAACGGCCAGGCCCGCCGCCACCAGCACGGAGACCGCCAGGACGCCCTGTCGGCCGAACCCGGACCGCCGGAACCAGAGCCGCCGAGGTCTTCGTCCCGCTCCCGAACTCATGCCCCACCCCCGAAAACCACCCAAAGAAGTCAGTTGACTACTTTGGGTTGTACATCCACTACTCACCGCAGACCAGACGAAACGCCGAGAACGGACATCTCTCCCTGAAGCCATGCACCGAGAGGCCGACACGCACCCAGCACTAGACAAAACACCCATGGAGTGAGTAGAAAACCCGCAGGGTGTCGCGTTCGTTCGCGTGCATCCGCAACGACGGGCAACGGGCCCGCCGACCCCCACCCCTGGAGGAGACCTCGTGCGTCGCCTGGCACTCGCAGCCGGAACCGCCCTCGTGCTGCTCGGAGCCCCGGCCTGTAGCGGCGACGACGGAGAGCAGTCCGCCAACGTCATCGCTCCCGGAGCCCCCGGAGAGTCCTCCACACCCGCAACGGCCGAGCAGATCGCCGCCCTCGCCGAGGAACAGGGCCACAACGAGGCCGACGTCACCTACCTGGTGAAGATGATCGAACACCATTCCCAGGCCCTGGAGATGACCGAACTGGTCGAGGAGCGCTACGAGCGCGACGGCATCGAGCGCATCGCCGACCGCATCTCCGCCGCGCAGGGCCCCGAGATCTCGGCGATGGAGAGCTGGCTGGAGGAGAACGTCTTCGGCCCGGCCCGGGACAACCCCGCCCACCAGAACTTCTGCGGGCTGGAGGGCGACGGCAGCCACCACTCCGAAGAGGACGACGTGGCCGAGTGCGACCTCCAGGTCGACCACGAGGACATGGAGGGCATGGTCGCCGACGAGGACATGGAGCGTCTCACCGAGGCCGAGGGCGACGACTTCGACCAGCTCTTCGTCGAACTCATGACCGTCCACCACCAGGGCGCGGTCACCATGGCCGAGGAGATCATGGAAGAGGGCAAGGACCAGGAGGTCCTGCGGATGGCCAACGACCTCATCGCCGAGCAGAACACCGAGATCGCCCGTATGGAGAAGGTCCTCTCCGACGGCTAGTGCCTGCGTTGGGCCTCCGCTCCGCTTCGGCCCGTGTTCGGGCGCCCGGGAAGGGAGGGATTCTTCATCCTCGTCCACGCCTGACGCTCGTACCTCGCTAGCGGCTCGACTCGTCTTGCAGAACCCTCCCGGCGCCCTCACCAGTGCCTGCGTTGGGCCTCCGCTCCGCTTCGGACCTCCGCCTTGGGCCGTGTCCGGACGCCGGAGGGCCCCAGCCGGGCTCCAGGAAGGCCTCAGACGTGAGTCGGGGCGCCTCCCGCAAAGGGAGGCGCCCCGGAGCCCGCGCCCGCTTCCCGCTCGATCTCAGCGGGTCGGGTCGGTCAGGCCGACTTCTCCTGACGGCCGTCGTCGTCAGCCTCGAGCTTGGCGCGCGGCACGATCGTCGGGTTCACGTGCTGCTCGACCGCCTCGCGGGTGATGATCACCTGGGCGACGTCCTCACGGCTGGGCACCTCGTACATCACCGAGAGCAGGACCTCCTCGATGATGGCGCGCAGCCCGCGGGCGCCGGTCCCCCGGATGATGCCCTGTTCCGCGATGGCCTCCAGGGCGTCCTGGGTGAACTCCAGCTCGACGTTGTCCAGCTCGAACAACCGCTGGTACTGCTTGACCAGGGCGTTGCGCGGCTCGGTGAGGATCTGGATCAGCGCGACCTTGTCCAGGTTGTGCACGCTGGTGATCACCGGCAGGCGGCCGATGAACTCCGGGATCATCCCGAACTTGAGCAGGTCCTCCGGCATGACCTCGCCGAACAGCGCGGTCCCGGCCATCTCGCTCTTGGGCCGCAGCACGGCGTTGAAGCCCATGCCCTGCTGCCCCGTGCGGGACTCGATGATCTTCTCCAGCCCCGCGAAGGCCCCGCCGCAGATGAACAGCACGTTGGTGGTGTCGATCTGGATGAACTCCTGGTGCGGGTGCTTGCGCCCGCCCTGCGGGGGCACACTCGCCGTGGTGCCCTCGAGGATCTTCAGCAGCGCCTGCTGGACCCCCTCACCCGACACGTCGCGCGTGATCGACGGGTTCTCGCTCTTGCGAGCCACCTTGTCGACCTCGTCGATGTAGATGATGCCGGTCTCGGCCTTCTTGACGTCGTAGTCAGCGGCCTGGATCAGCTTCAGGAGGATGTTCTCGACGTCCTCGCCCACGTACCCCGCCTCGGTCAGTGCCGTGGCGTCCGCGATGGCGAAGGGGACGTTCAGGATCTTCGCGAGGGTCTGGGCCAACAGGGTCTTGCCCGACCCGGTCGGACCCAGCAGCAGGATGTTCGACTTGGCGATCTCGACGTCCTCGCCACCGGGGCGGTCGGTCTCCGAACGGACCCTCTTGTAGTGGTTGTACACCGCCACCGAGAGGGCCTTCTTCGCCTGTTCCTGCCCGATCACGTAGGAGTCGAGGAAGTCGAAGATCTCCCGGGGCTTGGGGAGGGAGTCCCACGTGAGCTCAGTGGCGTCAGCGAGTTCCTCTTCGATGATCTCGTTGCACAGATCGATGCACTCATCGCAGATATACACGCCGGGGCCAGCGATGAGCTTCTTCACCTGCTTTTGGCTCTTACCGCAGAATGAGCACTTCAGCAGGTCCCCGCCGTCGCCGATGCGTGCCACCCAGCCACTCCTCAAAACTAAGGCCGCCCCGTTCACGGCGTGCGCGGCGCCGAACGGACGGAAGGTTTCCGGCTCCCGTGTTCCGTTCACGACCGGCCAGCCATGAACGGGGCGATCTGTGTGTCGCTCTCCGCCAGACTAAGCGAAAAACCGGACCGGCTTCACCACCGGGCTGTCCCAGGCGGGTCAGAAACCGGTCCGGCAGGTACTTCTGGTGACCTGGTTCCTCCGGCGCGGAACGTCTTCGCGTGGGCGAGGAACGCCCGGCCGGAGGACAGTGCCCTACTTCAGGGAAGCCTTGCGGTAGGGCAGCACGAAGTCGATGAGACCGTACTCGACGGCCTCCTCCGCGGTGAGGATCTTGTCCCGCTCGATGTCCTTCGAGACCTGCTCCCGGGACCGGCCCGTGTGCTTGGCCAGAGTGGTCTCCAGCTGCGTACGGATACGGGTGATCTCGTTGGCCTGGATCTCGATGTCACTGGCCTGACCGTGCATACCCTCGGTCGCGGGCTGGTGGATCATCATCCGGGCGTTGGGCAGGGCACCGCGCTTACCCGCGGTGCCACCCGCCAGCAGGATCGCGGCGGCCGACGCGGCCTGTCCGATGCACACCGTCTGGATGTCGGGGCGCACGAACTGCATGGTGTCGTAGATCGCCATCAGCGAGGTGAAGGACCCGCCGGGCGAGTTGATGTACATCTGGATGTCGCGCTCGGAGTCGAGCTGCTCGAGCGTGATGAGCTGGGCCATCAGGTCGTTGGCCGAAGTGTCGTCGATCTGGACGCCGACGAAGATGATCCGCTCTTCGAAGAGCTTGTTGTACGGATTCATCTCCTTGACGCCGTACGACGTACGCTCCACGTAGGACGGCAGGACGTAGCGGCTCTGAGGAGCCATCGAGGCCGCGCCGCCGATGAGACTGGGGTTGAACTCGGTCATTTCACGCCTTCCACGCACTGCGCCGATTCATGGACTGGGCCAGGTCAGCACCAAACTGTCAGCTGGTCACGTCGAGGGTGCCCTCGAGCACCTCGTCGATGAAGCCGTACTCCTTGGCAGCCTGTGCCGTGAACCAGCGGTCCCGGTCGGCGTCCTTCTCGATCTGTTCGACCGACTGCCCGGTGTGCTCGGAGATCTTCTGGATGAACATCTTCTTCACGTAGAGCAGCTGGTCAGCCAGGATCCGGATGTCGGAGGCGGTGCCTCCGATGCCACCGGAGGGCTGGTGCATCATGACGCGGGTGTGCGGCAGCGCGTAACGCTTGCCGGGAGCACCGGCGCACAGGAGCATCTGGCCCATCGAGGCGGCCATGCCGATACCCACGGTGCGAACGTCGTTGGGGATGTACTGCATGACGTCGTAGATCGCCATGCCCGCCGTTACGGAACCACCCGGCGAGTTGATGTACATGGTGATGTCCCGCTGGCGGTCCTCGGCGGACAGCAGCAGGAGTTCGCCAACCAGGCGGTTGGCGATGTCATCGTCGACCTGCTGGCCGAGGAATACGATTCGCTGGCGCAACAGGCGCTGAGGCGTCTGCTCAATAAAAGGGGAAAGCTGCGGATCCGACGTACGAGCGTCGAATCGCGTGGACTCATCAAAGGTCGGCGGCACTCTCGTCACCTGCTCCGGAATCGAAACGGTTGCGATACAGCGACACTAACGCCGACAGACGCCAGGCTCGTCCGGATACCGCCCCTGTTCGCTTTGAGCGCAGGGTGTGAGGGGTCGGGGACACGCCCGTTCTCCTACCAGCGAACACACGGCGGGCCCCGGCCGACCCGGTGGGGGTCGGCCAGGGCCCGTGTGCGAGCTGTACGGCCTCGGGAGGCTGTGCGACCTGAGGGCGCTGTGCAGCTGCTGACTACTGGGGACTACTTGGAGTCGGCCTTGTCGGCGTCCTCGTCGTCCTGCTTCTCCTCGTCGGCCTCAACGGCTTCCTCGGCCTTGTCGGCCTCGGCGACCTCGGCGGAGGCAGCGGCGGCGGCCTTGACGGCCTCGGCCAGCGCGTCCTCGTCAGAGGCCTCGACGATGTCCTGCTCGACGGCGTTGCCGTCCTCGTCGGTCACCTTGGCGCCGGCCAGGACCAGGTCCATGGCCTTGCCGCGGACGACCTCGGTGAAGGCGACGCGGATCTGGTTCGACTCGACCAGGTGCTGGGCCAGCTGGTCCGGGCTCACGCCCATGCGCTGGGCCTGCTCGAACACGTACTGGCTGAGCTCGCCCTGGTCGGCGCTCAGGTCCTCCTGGAGGGCCAGCTGGTCGAGGATGAAACCAGCCTTGACCGCCGAGTTGGCGCCGGTCTTCAGCTCCTCCTCGAACTCCTCCTCGGTCTTCTCCTGCGACTCGAGGTAGGCCTCCTTGGTCAGACCGCTCTGGGCGAGCTGCTGCTCGAGGCTCTGACGACGGCGGGTGATCTCCTCGTCGACGACCGCGTCGGGCAGCGGGATCTCGACGGACTCGATCAGCTTCTCCAGCGCCTTGTCACGGGCGGCGGACAGCTGCTGCATCCGACGGACGTCGGCCATGCGCTTGCGCACGTCCTCACGCAGCTCGTCGATGGTGTCGAACTCCGAGGCCAGCTGGGCGAACTCGTCGTCCAGCTCCGGCAGCTCCTTCACCTTCACCGAGTGCACGGTGACGGTGACGTCCGCCTCCTTGCCCTCGTGGTCACCACCGACGAGGGTGGTCTTGAAGGTGGCCTCGCCACCGGCCTCCATGCCGCGCAGGGTCTCGTCGAGGCCCTCCAGCATGGTGTTGGTGCCGACCTCGTAGGAGTAGCCGCTGACGGCGACGTCCTCGAGCTTCTCACCATCGATGGCCGCGACCAGGTCGATGGAGAGGTGGTCACCGTCCTCGACGGGGCGGTCGGCGCCAACAAGGGTGGAGAAGCGCTCGCGCAGGGTGCCGATCTGCTCGTCGATCTGCTCGTCGGTGACGGTCGCGTTGTCGACGGTCACCTCGATGCCCTTGTAGTCCTTCACCTCGAACTTGGGCCGGATGTCGACCTCGGCGGTGAAGGCGAGCTCGTCGTTGTCCTCCAGCTTGGTGACCTCGACGTCGGGCTGGCCGAGCGCGAAGATCTCCTCCTTCTGGATGGCTTCGTTGTAGAGCTCCGGGACGGCGTGGTTGACCGCTTCACTGATCACCGCGCCGCGTCCGACGTAGCGGTCGATCAGCCGCGCCGGCGCCTTGCCCGGGCGGAAGCCCTTGATCCGAACCTGCTTCGCGAGCGACTTGTAGGTCACGTCGAAAGCGTGCTCGAGCTCCTCGAAGGGCACCTCGATGGTCAGCTTGACCCGGGTCGGGCTGAGCTCCTCGACATCGGTCTTCACGGGGCGGTACTCCTAGGTTTGCCGGCTGGTGTCCGCGTCGGCCCGCAGGCGCACCACACAAACGGCGAATGCACGCGCGCACCCCGGTCAGTGAGGACCACGTTCTACTGGGGTGCCCTGCGACGGGCTGGGACTTACAGTTTCCTGCTGATCGCACCAAGTCTAGGGCAGATAGACAGGGGGCCACGGCGCACGGCCCGAAGGCCGCACCACCATGGATGGTTTCGTCGGGGTGGCGGGATTCGAACCCGCGGCCTCATGCTCCCAAAGCATGCGCGCTAACCAAGCTGCGCTACACCCCGCTTACCCGGCGCGGACACACGTTCCCGAAAACGGGTGTGCGACCAACGCCCCAGAGACTGTACTCTTGTCTCCGACGGCTCCACGAGTCTAGAGGAAACTCAAGGGCTCCGATGCCACGCGGGCGTAGTTCAATGGTAGAACCCCAGCCTTCCAAGCTGGTCATGCGAGTTCGATTCTCGTCGCCCGCTCCACTCGGAACGAGCCGTGTGTGCTCCGCACACCGGCTCGTTCCGCTGTTTCCCCCCCGGGGGACGACCCCCTGAAAACCCCCGCTCCACTCGGAACGAGCTGCGCGTACTCCACACACCGGCTCGTTCCGCTGTTTCCCCCCCGGGGGACGACCCCCTGAAAACCCCCGCTCCACTCGGAACGAGCTGCGCGTACTCCACACACCGGCTCGTTCCGCTGTTTCCCCCCCGGGGGACGACCCCCTGAAAACCCCCGCTCCACTCGGAACGAGCTGCGCGTACTCCACACACCGGCTCGTTCCGCTGTTTCCCCCCCGGGGGACGACCCCCTGAAAACCCCCGCTCCACTCGGGAAACGACCCCCGCTCCACTCGGAACGGGTCCAGGAACCCCCGACCCACTCAGAACGAGCTGTGTGCCATCCGACACCGGCTCGTTTCGTCGTTTCCGGGGCCGGGAGCCCGAGAGGCAAGAGCCGGCACCCCTCGGCCGTCCGCGGGATCCGCCTCTCGCGGTGACGTAACACACACTGTTAGAACACCATTCGGTTCAGTGCCCCCAAGAGGCGGAATACCCGACTCCAAGGGGTACGTTGACCTTTCGGGCGGACCCGTCAGCGCAACGGGGTGCGGGCGCCCCTCGGGTTCGGCGAAACGGGGGCCAGATGACGGACACGGACGGCACGGACGAGATGGCGAAACCGCTCGGTGCGCTCTGGTTCCAACGACCGGAGGCGCTGGAGCGACCGGTCGTGGTGACCGGTGTCTTCGACGTCCTGCACGTCGGACACGTGCGCTTCCTGCGTTCCATCGCCGAACGCGGTCTCCCGCTGGTGGTCGGCATCGAGTCCGACGAGCGGGTGCGCGCCTGGAAGGGTCCCGGACGTCCGGTCAACCCCGCCGAGGAACGGGCCGAGACCATCGCCGCGCTCTCCTGCGTGACCGGTTCCTTCGTCATCGAGGGACCGCCCTCGGTCGCCGACTGGGCGGCCTACGCGGACCTGCTCCGCCCGCTCGCCCCCGCGGCTCTGGCCTTCACCGCCGGGGACCGCTACACGCAGGCCAAGATCCGCGGCGCGGAGGCCCTCCGCGCCCAGGCCTGGGAGCTCCCCTTCACCCCCGGGCGGTCCACGACCGCGGCACTCGGCCGCCTCGCGCATTCCCTGTAGACCGAAGAAGCCCTCAGAGCTTTCTCACACGGCCTCCCCGCAGCCGCGCCCCGACCACCGGGAAGCTGCGCGTCCACCCCGGTGTTGATCCATGGATGGCGACGTGGTGAACGGAATCGAGGCTGCCGATGATGTCAGGGAGGCCCTCCTACAGGGCATTGGTCAACGACGGAAGCGCGCGGGGGCAGGAGCTGCCCCCGGGGATCACCGGGCGCGTCATGTCCTACGCGACACCGCACTGGCGATCCATCCTGTTCTTCCTGGCGGTGACCGCGGTGGGAGCGGCCATCGTCGTGGCCAACCCCCTGCTGCTGCGGGCCATCATCGACCGGGGCATCATCCCGGGGAACACCTCGCTGGTGGTCTGGTTGGCGGTCGCCGCCGGGGTGCTGGCCCTCCTGGAGGGCGTCATCACCCTGACCGGCCGGTGGCTGTCCTCCCGGATCGGTGAGGGTGTCATCTACCTGCTGCGCACCCAGGTGTTCACACACGTGCAGCAGATGCCGATCTCCTTCTTCACCCGCACCCAGACGGGCTCCCTGATCAGCCGTCTGAACACGGACGTGGTCGGCGCCCAGCGCGCCATCACCTCGGTGCTCCAGTCGGTGGTGTCCAACCTGATCAGCGTCGTGGCGGTGGTCATCACGATGCTCGCGCTGTCCTGGCAGGTGACCCTGCTGTCCCTGGCCCTGGTACCGCTGTTCATCGTCCCCGCGAAGCTGTTGGGCCGCAAGCTCGCGAACATCTCCCGCGAGGCCATGGACAACAACGCCTCGATGAGCTCGCTGATGACCGAGCGGTTCAACGTCGGCGGGGCCATGCTGGTCAAGCTGTACGGACGTCCCGACGAGGAGTCCCGCGGCTTCTCCGACAAGGCGGCGCGCGTGCGCGACCTGGGGGTCCGCCAGTCCGTGATCGGCGGCCTGCTGTTCACGCTGCTGGGCACCATCACCGCGCTGGCCATGGCGATGGTCTACGGCGTGGGCGGTGTGCTGGCGGCGGACGGCGCCTTCGAGGTCGGCACGCTGGTCGCCCTGACCACCCTGCTGGCCCGGCTGTACGGCCCGGTCACCACCCTGTCCAACGTGCACGTGGAGATCATGACGGCGCTGGTGTCCTTCGACCGCGTCTTCGAGGTGCTGGACCTGGAGCCGCAGATCAAGGAGAGCCCGGACGCGGAGCCGCTACCGAAGGGCCCGCTGAGCGTGGAGTTCGACCGGGTGTCCTTCCGCTACCCGGGCGCCGCGGAGACCTCGGTGGCGTCCCTGGAGCTGACTCCGCAGTCGGAGATCTCCGAGGACACCCAGGTGCTGAGCGAGGTGTCCTTCCGTGCCGGCCCCGGCCGGATGGTGGCCCTGGTGGGCCCCTCGGGCGCGGGCAAGTCCACTCTCACCCACCTGGTGTCGCGGCTCTACGACCCCACCGAGGGCGCGGTACGCATCGGCGGCCTGGACCTGCGGGAGGCCACCGGCGACTCGCTGCGCGAGGCCGTGGGCGTGGTGACCCAGGACGCACAGCTCTTCCACGACACGGTGGGCGCCAACCTGCGTTACGCCAAACCGGACGCGACCGACGCGGAGCTGGAGGAGGTGCTGCGGATGGCCCGGCTCGGCCCGCTCCTGGCGCAGCTCCCGAACGGCCTCGACACGATGGTCGGGGACCGCGGATACCGCCTGTCCGGCGGGGAGAAGCAGCGGCTGGCCATCGCCCGGCTGCTGTTGAAGGCTCCGTCGGTCGTGGTCCTGGACGAGGCCACCGCGCACCTGGACTCCGAGTCCGAGGCGGCGGTGCAGGAGGCCCTGGCCGTGGCGCTGGAGGGCCGGACCTCACTGGTGATCGCGCACCGGCTGGCCACCGTCCGGGAGGCCGATCAGATCCTGGTGCTGGAGGACGGACGCATCCTGGAGCGCGGCACCCACGAGCAGCTGCTCAACGCGGGCGGCCTGTACACCGCGCTGTACCGCACCCAGTTCGCGCCGCAGTCCCGCTGACGCGTACGGCAGCGGGCCCAGCGGGCCCGCCCGGGCGCAGGAAGGGCCGGGCCCGACGAGGGCCGCCACCACCCCCGGAGTCCGGAGGCGGGGCGGCCCTCAGCCGCGTCCGGTCCCCTCTGCTCCGGGGCCGCGGCGTTCCTCGTGCCAGGGGGGTGCCACGGGCGTTCCGTCCCCGTCCAGCAGCCGCCGGCGGAGTTCTCTCATCCGTGGTCCGGGAACGGTTCCCAGCTGCGTGGAGAGCAGTCTCCGGTACTCCTCGTGCGCGGCCAGCGCCTCGGCCTGCCGACCCTCCTCCGCCAGGGTGCGCACGAGGAGTTCACGCAGGCGTTCACGCAGCGGGTGGTCGGCGACGAGCTCCGCCAGTTCGACCAGGAGGGCCTTGGGGTCCTCCCAGCCGTCAGAGCTCAGCTCGGCGGCGAGGAGGTCCTCGCGCACCCCCAGCCGGAGCTGCTCCAGGCGGGTGACGGCGGAGACGGCGAAGGGCAGGTGGGCGGTGTCGGCGAGCGGTGCGCCCCGCCACAGGTCCAGCGCGGCCCGGAACCGTTCCGCGGCGTCCTCGGGTCGCCCGTCCCGCAGGACCCGCCGCCCCTGGACGGCGAGCCGCTCGAAGAGGGCCGCGTCCACCGCCTCGGGCGGGAGCGCGAGCCGGTAGCCCTCGGGTTCGGAACGCAGCGCGTGGGGTTCGGGGAGCGCGTGCCGCAGCCGCGTGGCCAGTGAGTGCAGAGCCGTGCCGGGGTGCGCCGGTCCGCCCTCCGGCCAGAGCGCCTCGCTCAGAGCCGCCGGCGGGACCACTCCCCCGACCGCCAGGGCCAACCGGGTGAGCAGGACCCGCAGCCGGATGCCGCCGATCCCGATCTCCTGCCCGTCCGCGACCACCCGCAACGGGCCGAGCACACCGATGCGCATCGGTCCATTGTCCCGCCTGCCGTCCCCCGGCGACAAGCCGTCCCGGTGAGCGGGCGGCCCCGGACCTAGGACTTGTCCTTCCGGGACTTCTTCGACTTCTTCCCCTCGGCCCCGCTCTTCTTGCTGCTGCCCTTCTTGCCGCCGTCCTTCTTCGCGTCGTCCTTCGCGGCCTTGTTCTTCACGGGCCCGTCCAGCGGTCCGGTCCCGGCCGGTGCCGCCTCGGCCGCCTTCTTCCGGGCCTTCTTCCGGTCCTTCTTGGCCTGCTTCGCCAGCTTCTCCTTGGCCTCCTTCCGCTCCTTCTTCGCGGACTTGGAGTGCTTCGGCTTCTTGCGCTTCTTCGGTTTCTTGGCGTCCTTGGAGGTCACGTGGTCCTCGAGCACGGCAGGGAGCGGGACGATCCCGGGACCGCCCTCGAAGATCCAGTCGTCCACGGCGTCCAGGAGCTTGTCCTCGGTCATCCGCCCCAGCCAGACGGGGCGCCCGCCGGCGGCTCGGCCCTCCTGGGAGGGTTGGACCACGACGACGTTGGCCTGGAAGCAGATGCCCAGGCACTTGCTGGTGCGGACCGGGACGCGGCGGGCGGAGTGGTCGTCGATGGCGCTGAGACGGGCGAGTTGGGCCTTGTGGTCGACTCCGGGCACCTTCTTCTTGGTCCCGCAGCAGCAGCCCCGGCAGACCGTGAGCTTGCAGGGCGCACCGTCGATCGTGTTCACCGGCCCCCTCCTTAGGTTCGCCTTACCTCACTGCCAGGGTAATCTCCCGCCGAACCGATCTGACCGGCGGGGACGTCACAGAGGTCCGCCACCTCGGCGCCGCCCGCCACCTCCACCGGCCGCCAGGTCTCGGGCAGCCCTTCGTCCTCCGGGGCCCCGGCCCGCCAGCCGCTCCCCCAGACCATGGGCAGCCCGGCGGCGAAGAGCGGATGGCCCAGGTCCATCAGCTGCATCCGGACCTGCGGTTCGGTACAGGCCCCCGAACTCCCGCAGGCGGCGATCCGCCGGCCGGCCACCACACGGTCCCCGGGCGCCACCGTGACCGATCCCCGGCGCAGGTGGCCGAGGAGCACGTGGGCGCCGCCGATGTCGATGACCACGTGGTTGCCCATCAGCCCCGAGGGGCCCTGTAGTTCGCGGAGGGTGTTCTCCACGACCGTGCCGAGCAGCCAGGGCCAGGAGTTGCGGCTGCGGTGGTCCCGCCGGCGGTCGTGCACCCGGACCACGGTGCCGTCGGCCGGGGCGTACACGGGGGCGCCGAAGGCCGGGAAGTCCTCCGGAGGGCGGCTGAGCGGGCGCCAGGCGATGTCGGGACGGGTGCCGTCCTCGGCGACCAGCCCGAGCGCGTAGGTCTGCCCGTAGGCGTGGGTGCCCTGGCTCGGCACGTTGTCCACGGGGCTGGTCAGCGCCATCCAGCGGCCGCGGACCGGCGGCGCCAGGACCCGCGGGGTACAGCGCGGGGTGCCCAGGCGCAGGTGCACCGCGAGGGCCGCCACCAACAGCCCCACCCCGACCCACCAGGACAGGCCGAGGTAGCCGGCCATGAGGGCGGCCATCGCCAGCCACATGAGGGGCATGCGGAGCCTGGCGAGCAGGAGGGGGAGACGACGCGGAGCGGATGAGGGCATCCGCCATTGTGTCCCGGCCCTCACCCGCTCCGTACTCCGGGGCCTACTCGCCCTTGCTCTTCTTGTTCTCCTGGGCGCGCTTGCGCAGGTAGTCGGTCGCGGCTCCGGCGCCCTTGTCGATCTTGTCGTCGTGGGATCCGCCGGTGGCCTTCTTCGCTGCCGCGGCGGCCTTCCCGACCACCCCCTCGGCCTTGTCGGCGTGGTCGTTGACGGCCTTCTTGAGCCGGTTGAACGTATCTCCGGTACCGGACATGAAATCCCCCTAGATGCGCCCTGCCTCCTGACCCGATACCCGCTTCGACCGGAGTTCATGCGGTGCGCCGCCGGCGGGTCACAACCCCAGCACGAGGCGGGCCACCGAGAAGTAGATGAGCAGACCGGTGGCGTCCACGAGGGTCGCGACCATCGGGGAGGAGACCACGGCCGGGTCGACTCCCACCTTGCGTGCCAACAGGGGCATCGCGGAACCGATGATCGCCGCCCAGGTACAGATGGCGATCACCGACAGGGCGACCACCGCCGCGATGTCGAACCCGACCAGCAGTGAGCCGATGGCCAGGGCTATGCCCGCGAGCATCACGCCCAGGAGCAGGCCGACCCGGCTCTCCTTCCAGATCACCGCGGGCAGGTCGCGTACCCGCACCTCACCGACGGCGAGGGCGCGCACGATCGCCGTCGCCGACTGCGCGCCGACGTTACCGCCGGTGCCGATCAGCATCGGGACGAACATCGCCAGCGCCGTGACCTCCTCCAGGGTGGCCTCGTAGACCTGCATGACGTTGACCGTCAGGGTCGCGGCGACGATGAGCAGCATCAGCCACACCGAGCGGGCGCCGACCAGGCGCAGCACCCCGACGGACACGTAGTGGTCGTCGATGGGGCTGGCACCGGACTGGCGGGCCATGTCCTCGGAGTCGGCCGCCTCGATGACCTCCAGGGCATCGTCGAAGGTGAACAGGCCGACGAACCGGTCCTCGGAGTCCACCACGGGCAGGGAGACCAGGTTGGCCTCCTGGATGAGCCGGGCGGCGTCCTCGACCGGTTCGCTGACCCCCACGCGGGGGGCGAACACGTCCACCAGGTCCTTGAGGATCCGGTCGTCGTCGCTGACCACGAGGTCGCTCAGGGTGATGGTGCCGACCAGGCGGCGGCCGTCGCTGACCACCGGCAGGGTGTAGATCGTCTCGGCGTCGGCTCCTTTGGCACGCACCACCTCCAGGGCGCGGCCGACGGTGAGGTCCCGGTGCAGGATGACGGTCTCCGGTGTCATGTACCGGCCGACCGAGTCCTCCGGGTAGCCCAGGAGCGCGGCGGTCATCTTGCGCTCGGCGGGGCTCAGTCCGGCCAGGGCCCGGGTGGCGATCTTGGCCGGGGCCTCCCCGATGAGGCGGGCCCGGTCGTCCGGGTCCATCTCCTCGAGGATGTCGTGGAAGTCGGTGCCGCGCAGTCCGAGGAGGACGGCCTGTTGCTGGCCGGGGTCGAGCTCCTCGAAGACCTCCAGCTCACGGTCCTTGTCCAGGAGCCGGAAGGGGATGATCGCGTCGCGACTGGACATACGGGCGAGTTCGTCCGCGATCTCGTGGGGCCTATGTTCGGCCAACCAGAGCCTGATCCCGGTCAGGTCGTTGTTCTCGACCAGATCTGTGAGTTCTTCAGCGCGCTCGCCGTCCATGCGAAGCACCCCCTTGCGTCTCCATCGCCCGGCGGGCACGCCCGCGGGGCCGCGAAATCTGGGAAGTCCGGTTCCTTTCAGCAGGACCGGGTCCGGCCCCTCGTCACTGGTGTGGTGGGCCGTGCGGCGTCGGCGCCCGGGGGCGGAGAGGGCGGGCACGGCGGTCCGGGGACGGGTACGAACAGCCTCGTACCGGGGTCGGGGAACATGTTGACCCTACCGTCAGGAGCGACGGGGACGGCTCATCCCCTGCCGGTGGCGGAGCCGGTCCGGGTCAGGTGCGCCAGAGCACCACGAGTGCGCAGTCGTCGTTCTTGTCCTTGCTGAGCGTGTCCACGACCTCACTCGCCCCGGTGGCGAAACCCTGGGTGACCAGCGTGTCGGCGGCACCCAGGAGGCGGTCGATCCCCGCGTCCAGGTCCTCTCCGGGGGTCTCGATGAGGCCGTCGGTGCACAGCATGATCGCGTCGCCGGGTCGGAGCTTGCCCTCGACTGAGGTGTAGGTCATCTCGGGGATGACGCCCAGGACCACGCCCTTGGCCTCCGTGGTGCTCCACACCCCGCTGCCGCTGTCGTAGTGCAGTGCGGGCGGGTGCCCGGCGGAGGCGACCTGGTACTCGCCGGTGTCGGTGTCCAGGCTCAGGTGGACGGCGGTCACGAAGCCCTCGCCGCCGCTGTTGCGCATCAGGTAGTCGTTGCAGTGGGCGAGGAAGTCGCGGGCGGGCACCGCCCCGATCAGCCCGCTGAAGGCGCCGGAGAGCATCAGGGCGCGGGTTCCGGCGTCCACGCCCTTGCCGGAGACGTCGACGACGGCGATGTCGAGCCGGTTCTCCCTGCGGATGGAGACGACGAAGTCACCGCCGAAGGAGGAGCCGCCGGCCTGGCGCAGGACCGCGGTGCGCCCCCATCCCGAGGGGACCTCGGGGAGCTTTCCCTGGTCGCGCAGGCGGTCGCGCAGATCCAACAGCATCATCTCGCCGCTCAGGCCCTGCACACCGAGGCGTTCGCGCACACCGGAGAGCAGGTAGGACAGGACCCCGGTGACCCCGATGGTGACCAGCAGTCCCGGGCCCACCTGGCCGAAGTCGAGCATGAAGGCCACGAACAGCAGGACGGCGGCGACCACCCCCAGCAGGGAGGCGAGGCTCTTGCGTTTGAGCAGCAGTCCGCCGGCCAGGACGGTGAGAATGGTGGAGCTGGGCGGGAACCAGCCGGTGGGGCCCCAGACCGCGCCCACACCGATCCCCACGGCGATGGCCACGAGGGTGATGAGGACGAGCCGATAGCGGAACAGCACCTTGCGCCGGAGCACCGCGACGATCCGCTGCACGGTGGATCGCAGCAGTCGGGTGGTCTTGGCGGTCGGTGTGGCGTTCATTGATCCTCAAGGCTGGGCACGCCCGCTCTACCCGCGGGGGTCACTCCTGGTCGTCGTGCGGCACACCGGTGCGGTCACGGTCGCGTCGGGGCCTGGTCTGGCATCGGCGGATTCGGGCGGTGTGTGGGGGCACGGCCCGGATCGTGGTGGCTGGTCCCGCCTGGGGCGGGCACCGCTGTATCGAGGACAACGCTGTGTCGCGGACGACAACCGCCCGCCGCTGTGCACGAACTGTAGCGCTTGCGATGCGGACGTGGCACGTACTACCAGCGACGTTCCACCCCATAACCCCGGGTTTGGGTTCCGCCTAAACCCGCGTGCGCGGGGGCGGACTCACGCACCCGACCAGAGTCCCACACAGCTCCCGGGCGGGGCCAGGGCCCTCGGTCCCGGTTCGGGCTCCGCACACGCGAACGCCCCCGCGCGCCGGGCGCGCGGGGGCGAGGGCTCGGTCCCGTCCCGGGACAGGGGCACGGGCGGGGTTACGGAAGCGGGGGGAGCTCGCCGGTCTGCTCGTAGTCGCTGAGCATGGCGATGCGGCGGGTGTGCCGCTCCTCGTCGCTGTACGGGGTGGCGAGGAAGAGCTCGACGAACCGGGTGGCCTCCTCCAGGGAGTGCATCCGACCGCCGATGCCGAGCACGTTGGCGTCATTGTGCTGACGCGCCAGCTTGGCGGTGTCCTCGCTCCAGGCCAGGGCGGCACGGACACCCTTGACCTTGTTGGCCGCGATCTGCTCTCCGTTGCCGGAGCCGCCGACCACGATCCCCAGGGACCCCGGGTCCTTGGCGACGCCCTCGGCGGCGCGCAGGACGAAGGGAGGGTAGTCGTCGACCGCGTCGTAGACGGCCGGACCGGCGTCGACGACCTCGTGGCCGTTGTCCTTCAGCCAGGAGACGAGGTGTTCTTTGAGCTCGAAGCCCGCATGATCTGATCCAAGGTAAACACGCACGTCACCAGTGTGACAGCTCCCGGACACGGACGACGCCGCGCCCCGCCCGGTCCGTGGACCGGGCGGGGCGCGGCGTTCGTCGTGTGGGTCAGGGCGTGTTCGCGGAAGACGCCCTCGGACCGGTCAGGCGCCGGCCGCGGCTGCTGCGACGCTCAGACCGAGGGCAGCGAAGCCGGCCATCGAGAGGATCGCGACCAGGTTGTACACGAGGATCGACTTCAGGTCCTTACTGAGGGGACCTGCCTTGGAGACCGCGGGCTTGTTGCTCAACACACACCTCGATTGGGTTCGACCAGGGGATGACCAGTCGGAATTTTTCCATACCCCACAACGCGCGCGTCACCGGGTCCGATTCCGCAGGAGCGGGTCAGGAGGTGGTGACACCGAGCACAGCGGTCACATCTGCACGGCCTTGACCTCGCAGAACTCCTCCAGGCCGGGCAGTCCCCACTCTCGTCCGTTGCCGGAGCGCTTGTAGCCGCCGAAGGGCGCGCGGGGGTTCAGGGCACCGCCGTTGAGCTCGACCTGTCCGGCCCGCAGGCGTCGGGCGACGGCCAGCCCCTCGTCGGGGTCGCCCGACCAGACGGCCGCGTTGAGCCCGTAGACGGTGTCGTTGGCGATCTCCACCGCTTCCTCGACCGAGTCGTAGGCGATGAGCGCGAGCACCGGGCCGAAGATCTCCTCCTGGGCGATGCGCATGTCGTTGCGCACGTCGGCGAAGACGGTCGGGCGGACGAAGAAGCCGCTGTCTCGCCCCTCGACCGGCTCGGACCCGCCGGTGACCAGACGGGCGCCCTCCGACACTCCCAGGTCGACGTAGGAGCGGACCTTGTCGAGCTGGGCGGCGGAGACGAGCGGGCCCATCCGGGTGCCCTCGTCCGCGGGGTCCCCCGGGACGTACTTGGCGGCGGCGGCCCCGGCCAGCTCCACGGCCTCCTCGTAGGAGTCGCGGTGCACCAGCATGCGGGTGAGCGCGTTGCAGCTCTGGCCGGTGTTGCGCATGACGTCGGCGACGCCGCGCTTGACCGCCTTGGTGAGGTCGGCGCCGGGCAGGATGACGTTCGGTGACTTGCCGCCCAGCTCCAGGGCGACCTTCTTGACCGTCTCGGCCGCGACCTGGGACACCCGGGTCCCGGCGCGGGTGGAGCCGGTGAAGGAGACCATGTCGACCTTCGGGTGGGCGGCGATCGCCTCACCCACCACCGGGCCGGTGCCGGAGACCAGGTTGAACACGCCTGCGGGCAGCCCCGCCTCGTCGAACACCTCGGCGAGCGCGTAGGCGCTCAGCGGCGCGACCTCGCTCGGTTTGAGGACCACGGTGTTGCCCGCGAGCAGGGCGGGGACGACCTTGAGGACGATCTGGTGCAGCGGGTAGTTCCACGGGGTGATCGCGCCGACCACGCCGATGGGTTCGTGCACGACGAGGGAGGTGCCGACCTTCTCCCCGGTGAAGTAGCGCTCCCCGTGCTCCTCCACCAGGTCGATGTAGGTCCGGAACATGAGTGAGGGCAGCCCGGCCTGCACCTTGGCCGCGAAGGTGGCGGGGGCGCCCATGTCGGCGGTCAGGACCGCGGCGATGTCGCCGAGCCGGGCGTTGAACAGCTCCAGGGCCTTGGTCAGGTGGGTGACGCGCTGCCCGGGGGTGAGCGCGGACCAGGCCGGGAAGGCGGCGGCCGCGGCGTCGACCGCGGCGTCGACGTCGGCGGTGGCGCCCGCCGGAACGGTGTCGATGACCTGCTCGGTCGCCGGGTTGACCACGTCAAGGGCCTCGTCGGAGGCCGAGTCGCACCAGGCGCCGTTGATGTAGAGGGATCGCATGGACCCCACTTTCGCAGAACACGATTCTGGTTGGCCAGGGCGGGGACACCCTGGGGACGCCGCAGGGGCGGGCACCCGTGGTTCCACGGATACCCGCCCCGGCCGACGTCGGCGCCGGGTCGGCTCCGGCGCGGGGTCAGCCCCAGTGCGGGGGGCGGTCGGCGATCAGGCGTGCCGTGGAGTCCTCGTCGCTGTCGCCCCATCCCTCGGAGCGTTCGTCGCTCGTGGTGTCGGGGAGCAGGTCGAGGTCGTCGAGGAAGGTGGCGCGGCGGTCGTCGTCAGGCCCTGGCATGGGTCCCTCCCGGGTACGTCGGTGGATCAGTCGAAAACGGGGCCGCGCGTGCGGGTGCGCTTGAGCTCGAAGAAGCCGTCGGTTCCGGCGACCAGGCGCACACCGTCCCACAGCCTCCCGGCGTCCTCGCCGCGCGGGACGGGCGTGATGACCGGGCCGAAGAACGAGACGCCCTCCACCTGGACGACGGGGGTGCCGACGTCCTCGCCCACCAGCTTCATCGCCTCGGCGTGGGAGGCGCGCAGGGCCTCATCGTATTCGGTGGAGTCGCCGGCGTCGGCCAGGTCGGCGGGCAGGCCCGCGTCGGCCAGCGCCGCGCGGATCGTGTCCGTGGTCCGCGGCTCGGCGTTGTTGTGGAAGTGGGTGCCCAGGGCGGTGTAGAGGCCGCCGAGGACCTCGGCGCCGAAACGCTGTTCGGCGGCGATGCACACGCGGACCGCCTGCCAGGAGCGGTCGATGGACTCCTTGTAGTCCTCGGGCAGGTCGCGGCCCTCGTTGAGCACGCCCAGGCTCATCACACGCCAGCGAACGCTCACCGCCCGGACCTTCTCCACCTCCAGCAGCCAGCGGGAGGTGATCCACGCCCACGGGCAGGACGGGTCGAACCACATGTCCGCGTGGAGGGTCTCCTGCCCGTCCGGCTGTGCGGGGGTCTGAGTCATCGTTGCTCCTCGTCTGGGGCGGTCGAAGTCTGATACGGGCCGAATCCGGGGCGGAGCACGGGCCGAGGCGCGCCGGACGGAACCGGTCGGGGCCGACGAACGGGCCACCGAACCCCGTCCCGTAGGTCGTCAACCACGGAGATCGGTTGCACATTCCGCACCCGCGCGTGGCAGGATCGATCCGTATACAACGACCTCCGGCCCGACGGCGCCCACCCCTGGCGGCGGGCCCGCCGTGGTCGACAGACGATTTCCGGCCGGCGACGACGGCGGCCGTGAAGGGAGCGTGGCGTGGCAGGGAACCTGACACGGGACGAGGCCAAGGAGCGGGCGCGGATTCTCAGCGTCGACTCCTACGCCGTGGAGCTGGACCTGACCACCGGTGACGAGACCTTCCGGTCCACCACCGCGGTGCGGTTCTCCAGCACGGAGCCGGGTGCGCGGACCTTCGTCGACCTGGCCGCCCCGAGTGTCCGGAGCGCCGTGCTCAACGGGCGCGAGCTGGACGTGGCGGAGCTGTTCGACGGGGAACGGCTCGTCCTTCCGGACCTGGCCGCCGAGAACGAGCTGACGGTGGTCGCCGACGCCGCCTACATGCGCACCGGTGAGGGCCTGCACCGGTTCGTGGACCCGGTGGACGGGTCGGTCTACCTCTACAGCCAGTTCGAGACGGCCGACGCGCACCGCATGTTCACGTGCTTCGACCAGCCCGACCTGAAGGCCGCGTTCGAGCTGACCGTGTTCGCGCCCCCGTCCTGGGAGGTCGTGTCCAACAGCGCCCCGGACACGGAGCGCGAGGCGGCGGGCGAGGATCGGGTGCGCTGGCACTTCCCCGCCACCCAGGTGATGTCCACCTACATCACCGCCCTGATCGCCGGGCCGTACCACGTGGTCCGCGACGAGCACGACGGCATCCCGCTGGGCCTGTACTGCCGCGCCTCGCTCGCCGAGCACCTGGACTCCGACGCGCTGTTCGAGGTCACCAAGCAGGGCTTCGACTTCTTCCACGGCCTGTTCGACCTGCGCTACCCGTTCGGCAAGTACGACCAGCTGTTCGTGCCCGAGTTCAACGCGGGCGCCATGGAGAACGCCGGCGCGGTGACGTTCCTGGAGGACTACGTCTTCCGCTCCCGCGTCACCGACGCCCGCTACGAGCGCCGCGCCGAGACCATCCTCCACGAGATGGCGCACATGTGGTTCGGCGACCTGGTCACCATGCGCTGGTGGGACGACCTGTGGCTGAACGAGTCGTTCGCGACCTACGCCAGCGTGTACTGCCAGGTCAACGCCACCAAGTGGTCCGACGCCTGGACGACCTTCGCCAACGTGGAGAAGGCCTGGGCGCTGCGCCAGGACCAGCTGCCCTCCACGCACCCGATCGCCGCCGACATGGTCGACATCCAGGCGGTGGAGGTCAACTTCGACGGCATCACCTACGCCAAGGGCGCCTCGGTGCTCAAGCAGCTGGCCGCGTACGTGGGTGTGGACGCGTTCTTCGCGGGCGTGCGCGCCTACTTCAAGGAGAACGCCTTCGGGAACACCGAGCTGAAGGACCTCCTCAAGCACCTGGAGGCCGCCTCCGGCCGTGACCTGTCGGGCTGGTCGCGGGAGTGGCTGGAGACCACGGGCGTCAACACCATGCGCCCGGAGTTCGAGGTGGACGCGAACGGGGACTTCACCTCCTTCGCGGTCCTCCAGGAGGCCGACCCCGAGCACCCGACGCTGCGCTCGCACCGTCTGGCCGTGGGCCTGTACGACCGCACCGAGGACGGCATCGTGCGCCGCGAGCGCGTGGAACTGGACGTCAGCGGCGCGCGCACCGAGGTCGCCGAGCTGGTGGGCAAGGCCCAGCCGGACCTGGTGCTCATCAACGACGACGACCTCACCTTCACCAAGATCCGCCTGGACGAGCGCTCCCTGCGCACCGTGGTGGAGGGAGCCGGTGAGATCCGCGAGTCGCTGCCGCGCGCGCTGGCCTTCAGCGCCGCCTGGGACATGACCCGCGACGGTGAGATGGCCGCCCGGGACTACGTCGCCCTGGTGATCTCCGGGATCAGCGGCGTCGACGACGTCACGGTCGCCCAGACCCTGCTCAGCCAGGCCTCGGGCGCGCTCTTCAACTACGCCGACCCGGCCTGGCGCCCGGTCGGCTTCGAGCTGCTGGCCGACCGCCTGAGCGAGCTGCTCTCCACCGCCGAGCCCGGCAGCGACCTCCAGCTGGCCTACGTCAACGCCCTGGCCGGCGCCGCCGTGAGCGACGCCCACCTGTCGCTGCTGCGCGGCCTGCTGGACGGCGCGATCACCGTGGACGGCCTGCAGGTCGACACCGACCTGCGCTGGACCCTGCTGCGCCGCCTGGTCGCCGCGGGCGCGGCGGGCGAGGCGGAGATCGCCGCCGAGCTGGAGGCCGACCCGACCGCGACCGGTCAGCGCAACGCCGCCGGCGCCCGGGCCGCGGTCCCCACGGCCGAGGCCAAGGAGACCGCCTGGGAGCGGATCGTCGGCGGCGACCTCGCCAACGCCGAGTTCCGTGCCACCCTGCTGGGCTTCACCGAGCCCCGTCAGGCGGAGCTGTACCGCCCCTACATGGAGCGGTACTTCGCCCAGCTCGCCCCGGCCTGGGACAAGTGGACCGGCGAGTTCGCGCAGACCTTCGCCGAGGTCGTCTACCCCAGCCAGCTGGTGGAGGAGGCGACCCTGGAGCGCACCGACGCCTACATCGCCGAGAACTCCCCGCCTCCGGCGCTGTACCGCCTGCTGATCGAGGGCCGGGCCGGGGTGGAGCGCGCCCTGCACGCCCGCGCCAAGGACATCGCCGCCGGTCAGAACGGCTGACGCGATGCGCTTGAGCTGGCAGGGAACGGACGGCTGAGCGGCTGAGGAGCCGCACACGGCCGGACCACCGGCCGTGTGCGGTCCGACGGCCCCGGGGCGGATTCGCCCGGGGCGTCGGACCGCGCCGTCCCCTGTGGACCGCGGGCCGATCCGGCTCCCGGTCGCAGGCACCGCCCGGGCGCCGGCCGACTCCGGCTACGTGTTCCGGCTCTGGGTTCCCAGCGGCCCCAGGGTGCGGCGGATCCGGGCGACCATCCTCGGGTCGGCCAACAGCTCGTCCACCAGAACCGGCTCACCCTCGCTGCTGGTGAGCGGGATCCGCCAGTTCGGGTACTCGGTGCTGGTGCCCGGCTGGTTCTGCATGCGCCGCTCCCCCACCACGTCGGTGAGGGCCACTCCCAGCATCCGGGCCGGGGTGGCCGCCAGGTAGGCGTGCATCGCGGCGACCACGGAGGCCGGGTCGCCCACCGGGTCTGCGTCCTCCTCCAGCAGCCCCAGATAGACCAGCAGCGCGCACCACTGGGCCACCCGGGCCTCGGAGTCGGCCAGCTCCTCCGCCACCGGGCGGTTGAGCAGGCCCAGCCGGTCGCGCAGTTCGACGTGCTCGGCGGACAGGTAGGAGGCGACCGGCGGCAGGTCGTGCGTGGCGACGGTGGCCAGGCAGTCCCGGCGCCACCGGTCGGGGGTGAGCGGTTCACCCTCCGAGTCGTTCTCGAACCACAGCACGGACGTGCCGAAGATCCCCCGGTCGGCGAGGTGGTCGCGCACCCACGGTTCGACGGTCCCCAGGTCCTCGCCGACGACCACGGCGTCGGCGCGGTGGGCCGCCAGGGCCAGGGTGCCCACCATGCCCTCGTGGTCGAAGCGCAGGTAGGTGCCCTGGTCCGCGGAGGCGCCCTCGGGCACGCACCACAACCGGAACATGCCCATGACGTGGTCCATCCGCAGGCCGCCCGCGTGGCGCAGGCTCTGGGAGAGGATCTGGTGGAGCGGCCCGTAGCCGAGCTGGGCCAGCCGGGTCGGGTTCCAGGGCGGCTGGCCCCAGTCCTGCCCCAGCTGGTTGAACTCGTCCGGCGGAGCGCCCACGTGCAGGCCCGGCACGAGTGCGTCGCCGTACATCCACGCGTCCGCTCCCCCGGCCTGCACGCCGATCGCGAGATCGTGCACGATGCCGACGCCCATACCGCTGTTGAGGGCGCTGTGCTGGGCCTGGGCGAGCTGTTCGTCGAGGATCCACTGGAGCCAGCGGTGGAACTCCACGCGGGGCCACAGGTTCAACGCCTCCTTGCCCACCGCGAGCGCGCCGACGTCGCGCAGGTGCGCGGGCCAGGTGCGGAAGTCGGAACCGTGTGTCTCCGCCAGCGCCGACCAGGTCGCGAACTCGACCAGGGGCTGGCCCTCGCTCTCCAGGTAGTGGCGGAGCGCCTCCTCCCGGCCCGGGGCCCGGGGCACCTGGAAGAGGATCTCCAGGGCGGTGCGCTTGGCGTCCCAGACGGCGTCCCGGTCGAGGAGGTCGGCGGTTCGGCCGCGTTCGCGCAGCGGCCGCGCCAGGCGCTGGACGCCCTCGCGCTGGGCGGGGTCGAGCCGCGCGTACTCGGGCACGTCCTCCACCCGGATGTAGAGCGGGCTCGCGTAGCGGCGGCTGACCGGCAGGTACGGCGAGGGTTCGACGGGTGTGACGGGTTCGGTGGCGTGCACCGGGTTGATCAGCGTGAAGTCGGCGCCGAGGTCGCGGGCGCTCCAGTCGGCGAGCTCGGAGAGGTCGCGCAGGTCGCCCGTGCCCCAGGAGGCCCGTGAGCGCACGCTGTAGATCTGCGCCATCAACCCCCACAGGCGGCGGTTCTCCCGCAGCGCGGTGGGTTCGATCCGATCCGGGACCACCAGGAGCGGGGCGTCGTGTTCGGTCCCGTTGTCGGTCACCCTCAGGGTGTGCACGCCCAGGGGGAGGCCGGGGTCGAACGGCAGCAGCGCGCCGTCGGCGGTCTCCACGGTGCTGCGGGTGCCTCCGGGCAGCACCAGGTCCGGCGCCTTGCCCTCTCTGACCACCACGGCGGGCGGCAAGAGGCCCTCCCCCGGTCCCCGGCCCGGGTTCTTCGGGTCCACTCCCAGAGCGGACAGGACATGGCGGATCGTGTCAGGGCTGACGGGCACCTGTCGTCCCCGCCAGTCCTCGTATGTGGTCGCGACCCCGTACTGCTCGGCCACCTGAGCCAGCTGAACGTCCCTCACAGAAACCGATCATGCCCCACGGGAACGCGCGTACACCGGAGGACGGCCCGGCGTGGGGTAAGAAGATGGCTCGGTACCCCCTCCTTGGAACCTCTCTCACCTCTTCTTTCCCACGACTTTTCCGTCTCCCCACGTGCCCCGACCGCACAGTCCGGTAATCCCTTCGCGGAGAACCTGCGCGGACTGCATAATCAGTGGCGTGCTCGCGAACTACCGTCGGCTCTTCGCCGTTCCCCACGTCCTGTCCCTGTTGACCTGGTCCCTCGCGGCCCGGTTCTACACCCCGGGGCTGATGATCGCGGTCACCTTCCTCGTCCAGGGGTGGACGGGCTCCTACACCCTGGCGGGCCTGGTCGCGGGCGCCTTCACTCTGGGCATGGCGATGGTCGGCCCGTTGCGCGGACGGATGGCCGACCGGGGCAACAGCGACCGGCTGGTACTGGTGTGCGGCGCGGTGTTCACCATCGGCCTGACGACCCTGGCTCTGCTGCCCGCCTCCCTGTGGTGGCTGTCGATCCCGCTGGCCCTGGGCACCGGGCTCTTCGGCACTCCGGCCAACCAGATCGTGCGCGCGCTGTGGCCGCGGCTGACCACGGGTGCGGAGCGGCAGGCCATCTACGCGGCGGAGGCCACCACCCAGGAACTGCTGTTCGTCTTCTCGCCGATCCTCACCGCCGGTGTCGTGGCGCTGGCGGGACCGCGCTGGGCCCTGTTGCTCCTGGGGGTTCTGGGGCTGATGGGTGCGGTGGGGTTCGCGCTGTCCCTGCGCCGCGCGGGAGTGACCGGCCCGGCCGAGACCGAATCGGCCTCCGCCCGCTCCGGGGAGGCCGGGGGCAGGAGTTCCGAACCCTCCTCCCGGCCCGGCCGCAGCCTGCTGTTCCACCCGGCGCTGTGCCTGCTCTTCGTGATGTGCATGGCGATCGTCTCCGGCGTGGTCGGCATGGACCTGGTGATCGTCGCCTGGGCCAACGAGCTGAACTCACCCCAGTACGTGATGGTGCTGGCCTCGGTCTGGGCGCTGGGCTCCCTGGTGGGGGGCGCGGTCGCCGGTGCGCTGAAGGGCGCCCCGAGGCTGTCCCTGCGGGCCTTCGGCGCCGCGGCGGGCATCGCGGTACTGATCCCGTTCCTGCCCCCGGTCAACCACCTGCCCACCCCGCTGCTGATCACCCCGCTGCTCTTCGTGTCGGGGCTGGCACTGGCGCCCACCCTCGCCGCGGTGATGGGCCGTCTGGGCGACGCCGCCCCCGCCCACCGCAGGGCGGAGGCGTTCGGTTGGATGGCCACGGCCATGAGCACGGGCGCGGCGGTGGCCGGGCCGCTGACCGGAGCACTGGTGGACACCCAAGGGATCGCCGGCGGTGCGCTGGGCGCGACCGTCCTCGTCCTGGTGGCAGCGGTGCTGAGCCTGTTCCTGCCCGGATCCGTCGCCGCCACCACCGCTCCGGTCAGTCCGCCCAGCCTTCGGGAACCCGGTGCGCCCACGGCCGGGCCTGCTCCAGCTGGGCCGACAGGGACAGCAGGGTCCCCTCGTCCCCCGGCTGACCGGTGAGCATCGAGCCGATCGGAAGGCCGCTCCGCGACCAGTACAGCGGAACGCTCACCGAGGGCTGCCCGGACACGTTGTAGAGCGAGGTGAAGGGGGTGAACTCGGTCATGAGCCGGAACTCCTCCTCCGGGCCACCCGAGTTGAAGTGCCCGATCGGGGCCGCGGGCTGGGCCAGGGTGGGGCTCAGCACGGCGTCGAAGCGGGCCGTGGCCGCCAGCATGGCGCGGGTCCCGCGCTGGAGTCGGGCACTGGCCGCGACGTAGACGGGGACCGGCGTGGCGCGGGCCCGTTCGCGCAGCCACCGGTAGATCGGCGTCAGCTCGCCCTCTCGGGCCGGGTCGACGGGCGTGGCCGAGGCGACGGCCGCCCACAGGTGCTGGAAGTCCTCGGCGAAGGTGCCGCCGAAAGCGGTGTCGACGGGGTTCTCGATCTCCTCGACCTCGTGCCCCAGGTCCAGGAGCAGCTGGGTGGCCTCCTCGTGGGCGGCGAGCACGTCGGGGTGAACGGGGATGCCGGTGGAGCCGGTGTCGGCGTAGCGGCCGATACGCAGCCTCCCGGGTTCACGGAGGACGTGGTCGGCGAAGGTCCGGCCGGACGGCAGGGGCGGGGCGGTGTAGAGGTCGCCCGGCAGGTTGACCGCCATGGCGTCCAGCATCAGGGCGGCGTCCAGGACCGAGCGGGTGATCGGGCCCGCCGTGGACAGGCCGTTGAGGTCGGCCCGGTCGGGGCCGCCGGAGATCCGGCCCCGGGTGGGTTTGAGGCCGAACAGTCCGCAGACGCCGGCGGGGATGCGGATGGATCCGCCGCCGTCGCTGGCCTGGGCCACGGGTGCGAGACCGGCGGCCACCGCGGCGGCGGCTCCCCCGCTGGAGCCGCCCGGGGAGCGCGTGGTGTCCCACGGGTTGCGGCTGGGCGGTGCGATGTCGTTCTCGGTGTAACAGGTCGCCCCGAACTCGGGGGTGTTGGTCTTGCCGAGAAAGACCGCTCCCGCGTCGCGCAGTTGGGCGACCACGGCGGAGTCCGCGGGGGCGACGAGGTCGGAGTGGACGCGTGAGCCGAAGGTGAGCCGGACCCCGGCGAGGGCGTCCAGGTCCTTGACGGGCAGGGGGACGCCGAGGAGGGGAGGGAGTTCGTCCGGCGTGTCGCTCATAACGCTTTTTTGCGCGTTTCGGGCCTGTTCTAGGGCGTTTTCTTCTGTGACCGTAATGTAGGCACCGTAACGTTCGTCGATCCTCCGAATTCGCTCGAGATAGTGCTCAGTGATCTCAACAGGTGACAGTTCACGACTGCGGACCAACGTTGCGAGGCGGTGCGCGGGGAGTTCATGGATCCGGGTCATGCCACCCGAGGTTAACCGGGTAGGTCAGCGGGCACCACGGCGGTGAGGCGGACCCTCTCTAGAGAGACGACGAAAAGTCAATCCTTCCCCGTTCCGGCACTCCGAACACGTATGGACGCCGGAGCACAAGGGAAGAAAAGTGTGAGAAGTAATGCACTAGGACTCAGATATGGATGGAACTAACCTGTCCGTCGTGGAATCGGCAACCAGAGTGAACGGTCGTAGCCCATCGTCCGACGGGTCGCAGCCCGAACGACCCGAAACCCTTTTCTTCCCCAACCAGCGCAAGGACCCCGGCGCGTCCGGCACCAAGGCCCTCTACGGGGCCCTGAAGTCCAACGAGGCCGCGCGCAGGTGGACCGTCCGCAGTGTCGCGTCGGCGCTCGCCGCGGGGGCCTTCGGCATGGTCACCGGGGACTGGAGGATCGGCGTCAGCTTCGGACTCATCGCCCTTGTCTCGGTGATGGTGTGGAGCGCCCGGCGCGAATCGGAGATCCCCCGCTGGCGCAAGCCCTCGGCCGCACAGCGCCGCACCGAGGCCCAGCTCAAGCTCATGAAGCAGCTCGGTTACCGCGTGCTTCACGCACGCGCCGTGCCCGGCGGCAACGGCCAGATCGACCACTTCATCGTGGGTCGGCGCGGCGCGTTCGCCATCGACTCCGAGTCCTGGGACAAGCGTCTCCCGCTGCGCAACAAGCTGGAGAAGCTGTACCACGGCCGGTTCAGCAAGAACGAGCGGATCGACGAGGCCCTGGAGGAGGCCAAGCGAGCGGAGGAGCTCATCAGCAAGGAGCTCGGCCGCGACATCTCGGTACGCGCCTCCCTGGCCATCTACGGTCCGGGCATGCCCTGGGACAGCCACCGGCTGCGGGGCGTGGACATCATCACCGGAACCAAGGTCCGCAAGTGGCTGCGCAGCGGGCGCGACCGCCTGAGCGAGACCGAGATCGAGGAGATCTACCGGGCCGCGAAGAAGGCCCTGCCGCCCCGCTACTGACCCCCGCCCCCTGTCGCGCCTCGGCCCGGAACCCGCCACACCGTCGTGGCCTCCGGGCCTCACGCGTGTTCGGCAGGACTCCGGGCAGGCTCCACCGGGGCCGAGGTGAGCACTCCAACCTGGGGCCATCTCAACATTTGGGACCACAGTCTTCCGGGGCGAGACCGAAGCTGCTCCTCAGGGGGACTACCATCGAGGGGAAACACCCGTAACGATGGGAGTCCACCCCATGCCCGCCCTACGCTCACGCACGGTCACCCACGGCAGGAACATGGCAGGCGCGCGCGCCCTGATGCGCGCCACCGGCGTGGAGCGCGAGGACTTCGGCAAGCCCATCGTGGCCGTGGCCAACAGCTTCACCGAGTTCGTGCCCGGACACGTGCACCTGCGCGAGGTCGCCGAGGTCGTCGCGAACGCCATCCGCCAGGCCGGCGGCGTCCCCCGCGAGTTCAACTCCATCGCCGTCGACGACGGCATCGCGATGGGCCACGGAGGCATGCTCTACTCGCTGCCCAGCCGTGAACTCATCGCGGACTCGCTCGAGTACATGGTCAACGCCCACTGCGCCGACGCCCTGGTGTGCGTTTCCAACTGCGACAAGATCACCCCGGGCATGCTGCTCGCGGCGATGCGCCTCAACATCCCCACCGTGTTCGTCTCCGGCGGCCCCATGGAGGCCGGGAAGGTCACGGTGGTCGAAGGCACCGCCGTCACGGTCCGCAAACTGGACCTGATCAACCCCATGATCGCCGCGGCCGACGAGAGCGTCTCCCAGGCCGAACTGGACGAGATGGAGGAGAACGCCTGCCCGACCTGCGGTTCCTGCTCGGGCATGTTCACCGCCAACTCGATGAACTGCCTCACCGAGGCCCTGGGGCTGGCCCTGCCCGGCAACGGCACGGTCCTGGCCACCCACACCGCCCGCAAGGCCCTCTACGAGGACGCCGGGCGCCTGGTCGTGGAGGCCGCCAAGCGCTACTACCAGGACGACGACTCCTCGGTGCTGCCGCTGTCCATCGCCACCCCGGCCGCCTTCGGCAACGCCATGGCCCTGGACGTGGCCATGGGCGGTTCCACCAACACGATCCTGCACCTGCTGGCCACCGCCACAGAGGCCGGTGTGGACTTCGGTCTGCCCGAGATCGACGCGGTCTCCCGCCGCGTCCCCTGCCTGTGCAAGGTCGCGCCGAACACCGAGAAGTACCACATCGAGGACGTGCACCGGGCGGGCGGCATCCCCGCCATCCTGGGCGAACTGGCCCGCGGCGGCCTGCTCGACACCTCACTGCCGACCGTGCACGGCAAGACCGTCGGCGAGTTCATCAGTGAGTGGGACATCGCCTCGGACACGGTCCTGCCCGAGGCCGTGGAGCTCTTCCACGCGGCCCCCGGCGGTGTGCGCACCACCAAGGCCTACTCCCAGAGCGTCCGCTGGGAGACGCTGGACGAGGACCGCGAGAACGGCTGCATCCGCTCGGTCGAGCACGCCTACACCAAGGACGGCGGCCTGGCCGTCCTGTTCGGCAACCTCGCCCCGGACGGCGCGATCGTCAAGACCGCCGGCGTGGAGGAGGAGCTGTGGACCTTCTCCGGGCCCGCCAAGGTCTTCGAGTCGCAGGACGACGCCGTGGACGGCATCCTCAACAAGCAGATCGAACCCGGTGACGTGGTCGTCATCCGCTACGAGGGCCCCAAGGGCGGCCCGGGCATGCAGGAGATGCTGTACCCGACGAGCTTCCTCAAGGGTCGCGGCCTGGGCAAGGCCTGTGCGCTGATCACCGACGGCCGTTTCTCCGGCGGCACCTCGGGACTGTCCATCGGCCACGCCTCCCCCGAGGCGGCCGCGGGCGGCGACATCGCCCTGGTCGAGGACGGCGACACCATCAGCATCGACATCCCGAACCGGGGCATCGTGCTGGAGGTCGCCGAAGAGGAGCTGAACACCCGCCGTGAGCGCCTGCTCAAGGAGCTCGGCCGGTTCCAGCCGCGTGACCGCCAGCGCCCGGTGACCGCCGCGCTGCGCGCCTACGCGGCGATGGCCACCTCGGCCTCGACCGGCGCGGCGCGCGACGTCAGCCAGATCGAGAAGTAGGGCCCGGCCCCGGGGTTCCGGGGCCTAGCCGCAGCAGCCGCCCCCGCAGCAGCCTCCGCCACCGGAGGGCGCGGGGGCGGCGGCGCGTCCGCCCACCGCCACGGTGGACAGCAGTCGGACGGTGTCGTCGTGCCCCTGCGGGCAGTCGGCGGGGGCGTCGGACTCCGCCATGGGACGGGAGAGCTCGAAGGTGTCGCCGCACTCACGGCAGCGGAAGTCGTATCTGGGCATGCCCCCACATTAGGCCAACGCGGAGGGACCGCCACGGACGGGCCGCCGTCCGGGCCCGCCCGGGCCCCGGGCACGGGGACGCCCCCGGTGAGCCGAGGAGGGGTTCGGCTCGCCCGGGGGCGTTGTCTGGGCCGGGTGGGACGCCCGGGTACCGGCCCTTGCTGCCGCTACGCGGCCAGGTGCGCCATGTACGGCTCCCACTGGGGGTCGCCGTGCAGGTCACCGTTGATCAACCGCCAGTGGGGGCCCTTGGGCACCTTGGGGGTGATGTGCAGTTCCCAGCCGATCTCGTCCAGGAATTTGTCCGCCTTCCGGTGGTTGCACGGCTTGCACGCCGCGACCACGTTCTCCCACACGTGGGCACCACCGCGGCTGCGCGGGACGACGTGGTCGATCGTCTCGGCCTTCTTCCCGCAGTAACCGCAGGTGTGCCTGTCCCGCCGCATGAGCGCCACCCGGGTGAGGGGCACCCTTCTGCTGTACGGGACACTGATGTAGCGCCTGAGCCTGATCACCGACGGCACGTCGTAGGAACGTGTCGCCGAGTGCAGCACCGCCCCTGCGCCGTCGTCGTGAACGACCTCCGCCTTTTCCCGCAGCACGAGCAGAATTGCTCTGCGCAGGGGCAGTGTCGTGAGCGGTTCAAAGCTGGCGTTGAGCAGCAGCACGTGCCGGCGGGCGGTTCCTGGACCGCCCTCCTTGCTGCGCCGGGCGCTCATCGCGTCGCCCCGGCGGCTGGGTTCGACCGCCGTGTCTCTTCCCCGGCCAGCCGTTCGGCCAGCCAGGAAACCTCCCTGTGCACCGATCCGCGGATCGGTGTCTCCGTACGCTTTGCCACACGGACCTCCCGGTGGTTCCCGCCGAGTTGCGTCCCGCATTCAGTTTGCTCGTTCGGACCGCTCCGGCGCCACCCCAATTTGCGTCGGGCTGCCCAGAAAACGCGCGTTCTCGCTTTCTGGAACCCATTCTGTGCCTGACAAACCCCGATTCACGTTCCCGCCGCGCCGAACACACACAGTGAGATATCGGTGGATAGGGTGCGAAGTATGAGCGAACTCCGCTATCCCCCGGCCGCTCGGCTGGACATCAACGAGACCCTGCACGGCCACACCGTCCGTGACCCCTACCGGTGGTTGGAAGACGCCGACTCCACGGAGACCAAGGAGTGGGCCTCCGCCCAGGACAGCCTGTACAACCAGCTCTCCACCGCCTACGAGACCCATGACTGGTTCGCCGGGCAGGTCCGCTCCCTGATGGGCGCCGGCCACGTCGGGGTACCGGTCTGGCGCGGTGAACGCCGCTTCCTCAGCCGTCGCGCGCCCGGTCAGGAGCACGCGGTGCTCCACGTCCAGGACGGTGACGGCGCCGAGCGCGCCCTGGTCGACCCCGGAGCGCTCGACCCCTCCGGACTGACCACCCTGGACGCCTGGCGGCCCTCCCCGGACGGCCGCCTGCTCGCCTACCAGCTCTCCGAGGGGGGCAACGAGGAGTCGCTCCTGCGCGTCATGGACGTGGAGTCGGGTGAGATCGTCGACGGCCCCATCGAGCGCACCCGCTACAGCCCGGTGGCCTGGCTGCCCGACGGGTCGGCCTTCTACTACGTGCGCCGTCTGCCCGCCGAGGAGGTGCCCGAGGGCGAGAGCTCCTACCACCGCAGGGTCTACCTGCACCGGCTGGGCACCCCTGACGACCAGGACGCGCTGGTCTTCGGCGAGGGCCGGGACAAGACCGAGTACTTCGGGGTCGGCGTGAGCGAGGACGGACGCTGGCTCGTCCTCACCTCCGTCAAGGGCACCTCCTCAGCGACCAACGCCTGGATCGCCGACCTCGAGGAGGGGCCGCTGGAGAGCCCCCGCCTGGTCGGCATCCAGGAGGGCGTGGACTCCGACCTGCGCCCCCACGTGGGCCGGGACGGCCGTCTGTACCTGTTCACCGACCGCGAGGCCCCGCGCGGACGCCTGTGCGTCGCCGACCCGGCCGCGCCCGGGTACGAGAACTGGACCACCCTGGTCGCCGAGGACCCCGAGGCGGTCCTGGAGGGCCACGCCCTGCTGGACGGGGACGAACTGGACTCCCCCGAACTGCTCGTGGCCTGGAGCCGGCACGCGATCAGTGAGATCAGCCGCCACGACCCGGCCACCGGAGCGCTCCGGGGCACCCTGCCGATGCCCGGTCTGGGCAGCCTCGGCGGACTGGGCACCCGCCCCGAGGGCGGCCACGAGGCGTGGTTCGGCTACACCGACAACACCCACCCCTCGTCCGTGTACCACTACGACGCGCGGACCGGGGAGGTGACCCTGTGGGCCAGCCCGCCCGGTGAGATCGACCTGCCCGAGGTCCGCACCGAGCAGGTCGCTTTCACCTCCCGGGACGGCACCACGGTGCGCATGCTGGTGGTCTCCCCCACCGCTCCCGCCGACGGGCCGCGCCCGACCGTCCTCTACGGGTACGGCGGCTTCCAGATCTCCCTCACCCCGGGTTACTCCGCCGCGATCCTGGCCTGGGTGCGGGCCGGGGGCGTGTACGCCGTCGCGAACCTGCGCGGCGGCCTCGAGGAGGGCGAGGAGTGGCACCGCGGCGGCATGCTCGCCAACAAGCAGAACGTGTTCGACGACTGCGCCGCGGCCGCCGAGCACCTGGTCTCCAGCGGGATCACCAGCCCGGAGCGGCTCGCCGTCATGGGCGGCAGCAACGGCGGACTGCTGGTGGGCGCCATGATCACCCAGCGGCCGGACCTGTTCACCGCCGCCGTGTGCTCGGCCCCCCTGCTCGACATGGTGCGCTACGAGCGGTTCGGCCTCGGCCAGCTGTGGAACGTGGAGTACGGCAGCGCCGAGGACCCCGAGCAGCTGGGCTGGCTGCTGGGCTACTCCCCGTATCACAACGTGCGTGAGGGCACCCGGTACCCGGCCACCCTGTTCACGGTGTTCGACAACGACACCCGGGTGGATCCGCTGCACGCCCGCAAGCTCTGCGCCGAGATGCAGCGGGCCACCTCGGCGCCGGTCGGGGAGCGGCCGATCCTGGTCCGCCGTGAGGCGGAGGTCGGGCACAGCTCCCGGTCGGTGAGCCGGAGCGTGGCGCTGACCGCCGAACAGCTCGCCTTCCTCGCCCACCACCTGGGGCTCTCGGTGTCCTGATCCGCCCGGCCGGCTCGGGCCCCGGAGAACAGCGGGGAGAGCAAGGACACAGGAATCGGACATCCCGCTCCGGGGTTCTCCCAAGGCGCCTTTGAGACAATCGTCAGAGGCCAGAGGCGTGTCCCGTCGGTCGCACCGCGCGTGTGACCACGGGACGCGCCCACCCCTGGGTAAGGACATCCGGGAGTACATCGGGAGAGGACGCAGGACGTGACACAGATCGAGGCCGAGAGCCCCACCACCGCCGGGCCCCAGAAGTACGTACACCTGGCCCAGGTGCGCTACGCGGACCTTGACCCCCAGCAGCACGTCAACAACGTCCGGATGCTCACCTACCTGGAGGACGCCCGCGTCGGGTTCCTGAACTTCGGGGTCGGCGGCAGCGACCCCGACACGTTCGGCGCCACCGTCGTGGCCCGCCAGGAGGCCGACTACGTCGCTCCGCTGCTGCCCCGTACCGACCCGGTACGCGTGGAACTGTGGGTGACCGGCGTGCGCAACGCCAGCTTCACCATGGAGTACGAGATCCTCGACGACGAGCGGGTCTACCTGCGCGCCAGGACGGTGCTCGTCGGCTTCGACGTGGCGACGCAGAGCGCCCGACGCCTCAACGACGCCGAGCGCGCGCTCCTGCACAAGTTCTCCTAGCGGCGCGGACCGCGGCAGCACCGGCTCCTGCGGCACCGGCCCCGGTGACGCGGGGTCCGGAGTCCCCGGGGATCAGCGCTTCAGGGAGATGGTGACGGCCTCGCCGTCGTCGTCGTCTCCCGCGTCGCCGCTGTCACGGCGCACCTTGCCGTCGCCGCCCACACGCAGTGAGGTCGGCTCGGCCACCGCGGGGGGTGTGGCCTCCTCGGCGACGTTGACCATGCTGTGCGCGGCCATCACCATGTACTCCCAGAGCTGGCGCTCGAGGACCTCGTGCAGCTCCAGGGAGTCCACGGCGGCACGCATGTGCTCGAGCCACAGGTCGCGCTCGGCCGCGCCGATGCGGAACGGGACGTGCCGCATGCGCAGGCGCGGGTGCCCGCGCTGTTCGTTGTAGGTGCGGGGGCCGCCCCAGTACTGGATGAGGAACAGGCGCAGGCGCTCCTCAGCGGGCCCCAGGTCCTCCTCTGGGTACATGGGCCGTAGCACGGGGTCGTCGGCGACGCCCTCGTAGAAACGGCGGACCAGGAGGGTGAAGGTCTCCTCACCGCCCACGGCCTCGTAGAACGTCATTCGCACGGGCTCTTCGCCCGCGCCCTGGTGGTCATCACGCGCGGAAGTCATCGCGTCCAGGGTATGCCACGTTCACGATCGCTCTCCTGGGCCGCCCGTCCGGGAACCACCACGCGGGCCCCAAAGGCGGGGAACCTCGGTCTCCCGGGTCTCGGGTCTCGGGTCCCGGGCCCCGGGCCCCAGGGCGCCGCCGGACCGCGGCCGGGGTCGGGACCCGGGCAGGTTCCGGGGCAGGCGTCGCGGGCCCCGGGACAGCCCCGGTCAGTCCGGAGCCGCCACCAGCGCGGAGACCAGGCGGGCCCGGGGCCCGTCGTCGGCGTCCAGCTCCTCGTCGGGCCGCCAGGTGCAGCCGATGCTCAGAGCGGTGACCCTTCCGGTGTCCAGGACCGTGCGGACGGCCGCGAGCACCTCCTCGGCCCCGGGGCCGCCGGGGGTGGGGAACAGCAGGCCGGGCGCCTCGGCGGCGTCGATGACGTCCAGGTCCACGTGAAGCAGGAGCGGGCCGTCCGGGAGGGTCCCGGACCCGATGTCGGCGACCTTGCTCCGCCGCACGGCGGAGGCGCGCAGGTACTCCTCCTCCGGAGGGTCGAGGTCACGTCCGTCGACGAGGAGCAGCCGCTCCTCGGGGATGTCGCGCAGTCCCAGCCGATCGGTCGCCGGGTCCGGCCGGTAGCCCGCGAGCACACGCAGCGGGATCCCGCCCTCGTACCCCGACGCGCTGGTCTCCATGGTCTGGACGTCCCCGTGCGCGTCGAACCAGACGACGGCGGGGTCCACACCGGCCCGCTGCACCCCGGCGGTGGTGCCGAGGGCCACCATGCAGTCCGCGGACAGCACGGTCGGGACCCGCCCGGCCCAGACCTGGTCGGCCACACGGTCGGCGACCTCCTCGTGGAGCGCCGCCATCCGCGCCCACCGGTTGGCGTCCGGCAGGTTGCCGCGCACTGTCACCGGCTCCACCCGCAGCGGGAACCGGAAGCCGGGCAGGTACTCGTCCAAGTGGTACGGCACACACAGAATCGTCATGACAGGACCCTAATGACGGACCCGTCCACGCAACAGGGGTTTTCCCACCCTGTGCCTGTACCGGCCTCCGGGCCGTGGGCCGTGGGCCGTGGGGGAACGCGAAGGCCCCGCCGACCGGACGGATCCGGGCGACGGGGCCTGAGCGCACTGCTCCGCTACCGGCCTGCGACTAGTCGCGGGTGAGCTTGCGGTGGGTGACCGCGTGCGGGCGCGCGGCCTCCGGGCCGAGGCGCTCGACCTTGTTCTTCTCGTAGGACTCGAAGTTGCCCTCGAACCAGAACCAGGAGGAGCCGCCCTCCCAGGCGAGGATGTGCGTGGCGACGCGGTCCAGGAACCACCGGTCGTGGGAGGTGATCACGGCGCAGCCCGGGAAGTCCAGGATGGCGTTCTCCAGCGAGCCGAGGGTCTCGACGTCCAGGTCGTTGGTGGGCTCGTCCAGGAGCAGCAGATTGCCGCCCTGCTTGAGGGTGAGCGCCAGGTTGACCCGGTTGCGCTCACCACCGGAGAGCACACCGGCGGACTTCTGCTGGTCCGAACCCTTGAAGCCGAAGGCGGCGACGTAGGCGCGGCTGGGGATCTCGACCTTGCCGACCGTGATGAAGGACTCGCCGTCGGAGATGGTCTCCCAGACGTTCTTGGAGTCGTCGATCCGACCCCGGTACTGGTCGACGTAGGAGGTCTCGACGGTGTCGCCGACGGTGATCTTGCCCTGGTCGGGGGCCTCCTCGCCGACGATCATCTTGAACAGGGTCGTCTTGCCGACACCGTTCGGACCGATGATGCCGACGATGCCGTTGGGCGGCAGCGAGAAGCTCAGGTCCTCGATGAGGATGCGGTCGTCGAAGCCCTTGGTGAGGTTCTTGACCTCGACCACGGTGTTGCCCAGACGCGGACCCGGCGGGATCTGGATCTCCTCGAAGTCCAGCTTGCGGGTCTTGTCGGCCTCGGCGGCCATCTCCTCGTAGCGGGCCAGACGGGACTTGCTCTTGGTCTGGCGGGCCTTGGCGTTGGAGCGGACCCACTCCAGCTCGTCCTTGAGGCGCTTGGCCTTCTTGACGTCCTTCTGCCCCTCGACCTTCAGGCGGGCCTGCTTGGTCTCGAGGTAGGTGCTGTAGTTGCCCTCGTAGGGGTAGAACTGGCCGCGGTCCAGCTCCAGGATCCAGGTGGCGACGTGGTCGAGGAAGTACCTGTCGTGTGTGATCGCGATGACGGTGCCCGCGTACTTGGACAGGTGCTGCTCCAACCAGTTCACGCTCTCGGCGTCCAGGTGGTTGGTGGGCTCGTCGAGCAGCAGGAGGTCGGGGGCCTCGAGCAGCAGCTTGCAGAGCGCGACGCGGCGCTTCTCACCACCGGAGAGCTGGGTGACGGAGGCGTCGCCGGGCGGGCAGCGCAGGGCGTCCATGGCCTGTGCCAGCTGGCTGTCCAGATCCCAGGCGTTGCGGTGGTCGAGCTGCTCCTGGAGCTTGCCCATCTCCTCGAGCAGGTCGTCGGAGTAGTCCGTCGCCATCTGCTCGGCGATCTCGTTGAAGCGGTTCAGCATCCCCTTGGTCTCGGCGACGCCGTCCTCGACGTTCTCCAGGACCGTCTTGCTCTCGTCGAGCCGGGGTTCCTGCGCGAGCAGGCCCACGGTGAACCCGGGCATGAGCCGTGCCTCACCGTTGGACGGCTGCTCGATGCCGGCCATGATCTTCAGCAGCGTCGACTTACCCGAACCGTTGGGGCCCACGACACCGATCTTGGCTCCGGGCAGGAACGACCCCGAAACGTTGTCAAGGACGACCTTGTCGCCGTGCGCCTTGCGCACGTTTTGCATGGTGTAGATGTACTCCGGCATGCCTCCAAGCCTAGAGCGTCGGAAACGGTGCCCCCGCCATCGCGCGAGCCCTTGTAGGGGTCTACCGCGCAGGGGGCGCCCACGCACGCCGTCGCGCCCCCCGCGCGGGGTTCCGGGTCGGCGGATTCGTCACGGGTGGGCGCGGCCGGGCCCGGCGCCCGTAAGGCGCGTGGGTCCGGCGCCCGTAGGGCGCGTGGGTCCGGCGCCCGTAGGGCGCGTGGGTCCGGCGCCCGGCCGTGCTCACATCCGCACCGGTCTGGAGGGGTCCGACTCGCCCTCCGGCTCCGCTTCCTCCTCGCCCCGCCCGTCGAGGCGCTCCGCCGCGAACCCCCGCCAGCGTTCGGCGGGCAGTCCCCACTGCAGGGCACGGGTCATGAGCACCGCCATCGCGTAGTGCGGATCGGCGGCCAGGGACACGTCCAGGGCGGCCCGGGCCAACCCCTGGTCGTCGTGCTGCCAGGCGGCCACGCCGAGCAGTGCGGCCGGGGCCGGGCGGTGGCGTTCGGGGACGTGGCGGACCACCCTCGACCACAGGCGGACGTGGAGCCGGGCGGTCTCCGGGGTGATCCGGGCCCACACCGCGTCGCGCACCCGGAGTTCGGTCAGGTGGACGCCCAGGCGGGCCAGGGTCCCTGGTTCGGTGACCCGGCGCCGCTCCTCCTCGCGCAGTACGTCCAGTACCTCGGGGATCCACCGGTCCGCCGCGGCGGTCCCGGCGTCCTCGCGGCGCTCCTCCTCGGCCGCCGCGGCCTCGGCCACCGCCTCCCGCGGCGCCCCGCGCACGGGGTCCAGGAGGAACCTGATCCGCGCGGAGTCGATCCGGCCGCCCGGGACCATCCCGCGCAGGACCGCCTCGGCCGGGATCCGGGAGGTGTCCGGGTCGAAGCGCTTCCCCTCGGCCGGGCAGCAGGCGGGATCCCGGCAGAGATAGGACCAGTAGCGGTCCCCGGTCACGCGGAGCGCCTCCAGGACCGGCAGCCCTCGGGCACGGGCTTCCCGGAGGAGCGCGTGCACGTGCGGGGTGATGCGTTCCGGTTGGCCGAAACCGGCCACGAGTACGGCGGTGCCGCCCGCGGCCAGTGCCGCGTCCACGGCCGCACCGCCGCTCCGGTCCGGGGTGAGGACGTGGTCGAGGTGGTCGAGTCCGCCGTGCAGGACCCCCTGCACGCTTCCTCCACCGAGCACCAGCGCGACCACCGCGTCGTCCAGGGGGTGGTCCACCAGGTAGGGCAGGGCGGCGAGGAGGTCCGCCGGGGTACGCAGCCGAAGCGGTACGGCAGCGGCTCCGGGTTCCGGGGGCGGGTCGGATCCGGAGAGCTGAGCGGGTGGGTCGGGCGGCTCGGACTCGGAGTGCGGAGCGGCCCCGGAGAGCTGAGCGGGTGGGTCGGGCTCGGAGGGCGAAGCGGATTCGGAGGGCGGATCGGGCTCGTGGACGGTGTCCGGAACGGAGGCCGGAAGGGGATCGGCGGACTCGAACGGGTCGGTGGGGTCAGGGGAGGATCCATGCTGATCACCGGGCATGTCTCCACATTCGGTCACCCGGGGTGAACGCGCAACCGGCTTCCGCGAACCTGTGGAAAACCCGCCCGGAACTCCCCCGCCCCTCCCTGACCTGCACTGTCGCAGCAGGTCAGGAGGGGTCACCCGAGCTGCTCGCGGAGTCGGAGATCTCACCCTCCCGCGGCCCCGGGATCTTCCCGGACACCTCGGGGCGCCCGGCGGGCAGGCACACCCGGTCCCGGCCGGTCTCCTTGGCGCGGTAGAGCGCGAGATCGGCGGCGGTGAGCAGTTCGACGAGGTCGTTGCCGTGGTCACCGACGACGGCCACCCCGATCGAGATGGTGATGGACACCTGGACGTCGTCCACGGCGATCTCCATCCGACCGACCTGGGAGCGCAGCCGTTCGGCCGCCTGCCAGGCCTCGGTGGTGTCGGCTCCGGGCAGCATGACCACGAACTCCTCGCCGCCGAACCTGCCGAGCAGGTCCGACTGGCGCAGCTGCTGGGCTATCGTCGTCGCGACCCCCAGCAGGACCTGGTCACCGAAGAGGTGTCCGTAACTGTCGTTGACCCGCTTGAAGTGGTCGATGTCGACGATGAGCACCGCCGCGCGGCCGCGTGTGGAGCGGGCCCTGGCGATCTCGGCCGCCGCCTCCTGTTCCCAGGTGGGCGCGTTGAGCAGCCCGGTCTTCGGGTCGGTCCGGGCGGCGGTCTGCAACTGCTGGTAGACCAGGCTGCGCTGGAGCAGGAGGACCGGCGGAACCGCGATGACCAGGAGGAACAGGGAAAGCTGGGCGAGAATGGCGACGGTGACCCCGACACATAACTCGACGGAGTCCACCAGGAACGCCTCCCGGTCCCACATGGTGCGCACCCCGTCCGAGCCGCCGCTGAGCCTGGTGCCCATGAATACCAGGATCGTGTTCATGACGGTGAAGCCGGCGCAGCAGAGCAGGGCCAGGATCACGCCGTCGACGCTGATCAGGACTTCCTGTGTGTCCGGGGAGCCGCTGATCCCGGCCAGTAGCCCGACCTGGCTTCCGTGCCAGGCCACCGAGGCGAGGAACCCGGAGACGCCCACCGCGGCGGCGTTGAACACCCGCCGGTGCGGGAGCGTGCGGCTGCGGCGGCGCCTGAGCAGCAGGTAGACCGGGACCGGGATGAGGAGCGAGTAGACCGGGGGCAGCAGGAGCATCGCGGGGAACCACCAGGCCCCCAAGAGGTCCCGGGTGATCCCGGCGGGCAGGTCGATGCGGCGGATCGCCACCACACACACCACGGCGGAGACCACGAGCGCGAAGAAGAGGGTGAGGTCGAAGGGGGTCAGGGCCGTCTGCGCCGCGGCCACCCCGAACAGGAACAACGCGACGAAGACCAGCAGGAGCAGGTAGACGACCAGCCCGAGCGGCTGTTGGAAGATCGGCCAGCTCCGGCGCTCCCCGAGGGGGCGGCCCTCGGCCGCAACCGGCTTCTCCGAGATGCTCACCGCTCCATCCTCCCTCCCTGTTTCACCTTCTGTCTCCGTACCCCTACCGACTCTGATGTGCCCATCGCCTCCCACGGTTCTCCCTTCGACGAACCGGATTCGCCCCGCGTTCCCCCGCGGTACCGCTCGGTGACCAGCGGGGTTTCGCGTCCTCCCTGGTAGGCGCGTGGCAAGCACACCCGAACTACTTTACATTACTTTGGGTAATAACTTAATTGCCGATTGTATGTGCCTTGCAGGCTGAGGCTACCGCAGCCGTCACCCTCTGTTCTAGGGGGGTTGGTTAGCGTCACGAATTAGGGCATCCTGCCAGAGGGCACTGACGGTTTCGGTCAGGAAGCCGACTCGGTCCGTCTGTCGTCGTCTGTCTGCCGCGCCAACCGCTCGATGCCCGTCAGCACTCAGCACTCAGTACTCGAACCGAAGGAGCACCACATGGCCAAGAAGATCGTTCACTGGCTCTAGATCCCCCTCCCTGACACGACCGGGGACGGGCGCCCGTCAGGCTGCCCGTCCCCGGTCACTCCGGGTCGACTGCGGTTCACCCTCAGCCGACCTCTGTCGTTCTTGTGTTCTGCTGTGCGCTGCCTGCGGGCGTCGCGGGCCCGGCAACCGATCCCCGCCCGGGGACCGGCCCGGTCCGCGTCACGTCCCGGAACCCGGCCCCGCGTTCAGTCCTTGGTCCGGGCCACCTCGTAGGCGGCCCGGAAGGCCCGGTAGCGCGCGAGTTCGTTCTCCATCGGGGCCACGACCCGCAGCCCGGCGATCTCTCGGACCCGGCCCTGAGCGGTGCGCTCCACCTCCTCGCGGCGCTGGACGGCGGCGACCTCCACGAGGTTCCCGCAGCCCACCCCGGTCAGCCATCCCACCAGGAGACTGGCCACGACCACGGCTCCCGAATAGGCGATGAAGACCGGGTCGTCGAACATCCGCAGGCCGGTGATGCCACCGCCGATCCAGCTCAGCAGGGACAGCAGGGCCCAGGCGAGCCCCGCCCCGGCCAGGGCGAGCAGCGAGTACTGCACCATCCGGGCCACCCGCCACCACGACGGGCTGCGGTCCGGGTCACCGACCGCCCCGGAGACCGCCTCGCCCAGTTCGCCGGGCAGTTCGGCCATGCCGCTGCGGGCCGCGGCGCGCATGCGGCGGCGCCACGGCCCGGGCAGCCCTTCGGCCACCTGGTCGGAGGCCTCCCCCAGAACCGTCTCGAGTTCGGCCTCGTGCGCGTCGACCGATCCGCCGACACCGGGCTCGTCCCTGCGCAGGAAGTCCAGCTGGACCGCGGCGAGCGGGTCCTTGCGCAGCTTGGCCGCGCGGCGGGCCACCGGCCAGCCGACCCGGCGCTTGCCCCGGCGCACGTCGTTGGTCTCCACCACGTCCGCGACGGCGGTGACGCCGGCGGCCTTGGCCAGGCCCTCCTGGACCCGGGCCCGCACCTGGGTGGACACCGTCTCGGGGAACTCTTCGCCGTAGAACTGCTCGAAGGGCTCGATGACCTGGTCCAGGTCCGCCACCAGGCGGTCGACCAGGGCGCGGCGCTCGGTGACCGTCTCGCTCAGGAACTCGCGCACGTCTCGGATGCCCTGGTCGGTCACGGTGGAGGTGGTGATCACTCTCGGGTGCACGCCCGACTCGGTCTCCAGGAGGCGGCGCAGGTCGGTGAGGAGCTCTTCCAGCTCGTCCGGAGCGACCTTGTCCACCTGGTTGAGGACGGCGACGGTGACCGCCCCGTGCCCGGCCATCTTGGCCAGGTAGCGGTGGTGCACGGCGGCGTCGGCGTACTTCTGCGGGTCGAGCACCCACACGAGCAGGTCCACGGAACCGATGAGCCGGTCGGCCTCGGCGGTGTGCATGCTGCGGACCGAGTCGTGGTCGGGCAGGTCGAGCAGGACCAGACCGGTCAGCTCGGAGTTGCCCGTGTCCAGGACGCTGGTACGCGAGTGGCGGTAGCGGGTGGGCACGCCCAGCCAGCTGAGGAGCGCGTCGGCGCCCTCGTGCCCCCATACACAGGCGTGCGCCTTGGAGGTGGTGGGGCGGGTGACGCCGGTCTGGGAGAGTTCGAGCCCGCACAAGGCGTTGAACAGAGAGGACTTACCGCTTCCGGTCCCCCCTGCCAGGGCCACGACCGTGTGTTCGCCGGACAGGCGCAGGCGCGCCCCGGCGTGGTCGAGCAGCTGACCGGCCCGGCCCAGGACCTCTTCGGGCAGGTCGTCCTTCCCGAGTTCGGTGAGGGTGCTCAGGGCGTCCAGCCGCTCGATGAGCTCGGCGCGGCTGGTGGTGTTGGTGGGCTGCCAGTGGTCGTGGCTGGTGGGACGGTACTCCTCTTCCTCTTCTTCCGGTTCGGAGCCGGAGCCGTCCTCGGCGCGCGCGTCCTCGGCCAGCGGCCCGGTGCCCCGCCCGTCGGCGGCCGCCGGGGTGTCGGCACCGATCGCCCGGAAGGCGCCCGAGACCGCGGAGGGGCCGGGGACCCGTCGGGGCAGGGGTTCGGGGCCGTCGTCGGCCGCGTTGCCGGAGGCCTCCGGGGCCGGTGTCTCCCCGGTGTTCACCGTTGCGGGCTCCGGGGCCCCCACGCCGCCGCCACCAGTTTCGGAGGGCGCTGCGGAGGACACCGCGGAGGGCGTTGAGGCTTCGGTGCGCGCGGTGGCTCCGGTGTGCGCGGCCTCGGCGGCCTCGCCCCGCACCTCCTCCGCCGTCCTCGCTCCCGAGCCGTCCCCGGCTCGCTCGTCCCGGTCGGCGGCGGCCTCGGCGGGCCGGTCGTCGAGCAGGTCACCCCGGTCGGCGGACTCGGCGGTCCGGCCCGCGGTGCGCTGGGCCGGACGTCCACCCTGGTCGGCAGGGCGCTCGGTGTCCGGGGCGACCACGGGGAAGGCGCCGGTTCCGCGCCCGGCGATACGGGTGTCGTCGGCGGCCTCGGTGAGACTGCCGACCCAGCCCGCCAGACCGTCGGGGTCGTCCTGGTCGGTACCGCTCTGGCGGCGCCGGTCCCCGCTCCCGGCCCCGCCCGTGTCACCGGCGGCGGGGGCGGTCGAGCGCGAGTGGCGGCCGAAGCGTCGCTGGCGGGCTTTGGCCGCCTCCGGCGACTCGGAACGGGACTCCGATCGCGCCGGGGCGTCTGCGGCACCCTGAGGGGCCTCCTGGGGCACGCTCTGTGCCGTTCCGGCTCCGGAGGGGTCCGGGTAGCCGGTGATCCCGTCGTAGGCGGGCGGCTCGTAGGCGGACGTCTCCTCGGCGGCCCGCTCACGCTGCTCGGCGTGCTCGGGGTGCTCCGGCACCGGCATCGTGTAGCCGCGCCAGGGACCGCTCTGGTAGGGAGCGGGATCGCGGGGCGGGGCGGAGGGCTCGGACGCCGGGGCGGGGTCGTTCCAGGGACCGCCCGCCTCTGAGCCGTGCGGGCCGGAACCCTGTGCGGGCCCCTGCGTTCCGGAACCCTGTTCCTCAGAACCCCGCGCGACGGGTCCGCTCTCGCGCTCCGCGTCCTCGGCTCGGTTCCGGCCCGGACCGGTGTCCCCCGCGTGGGCGGAGTTCCCGGGGTTCCACTGAGTTGTCATCGTGAGATCTCAAGGTTGTACGTGGCCTGATAGAGCTGGACGGCGCTGTCCTCGGACGGGATACCCGCCGTCGACAGGGCGTGGTCGAAGGGCGCGCGCTCGTGAGTGAGCAGCCCGAGGACCCGCTCGCGCAGGTTCTCCCGCGCGGACCCGCCGATGCTTCGCAACGACTGGGCGCCGAACAGCCCCTTGAGCAGGCGCTGCGGGGATGGTCCGGAGAGGTCGCGCGCGTGGGCGCCGCCCCCGGAATGGGATCGTTCGTAGCCCAGGAGGTCGATGATCAGGACCAGGGCGACGATCTCGTGGTCGAAGGTGACGAAGCGCGCCACCGACCGCTTGGTGGCGCCGTTGGCCGCTGTCATGTCCGCGATCTCGCGCTGCCACTCGGCGATCTCCTGGCGGACCTGTTTGGCGAGCAGCCCGCTACCGGGCTGGTCGAGGGCCTTGTCGGCCAGTTCGGCGCCGCCGGGGACGTCCCGCCAGCGCTGTTCGATCTGCTCCGACGCGCGCTCGTCGGCCGAGACCACCAGGGCTTCCAGGGAATCGCGGACGGCGCGTTCCAGGGCGCTGACCCGCTGGCCGCGTTCGGCCTGTTCGGCCCGGCCCTTGCGGGCCTTCTTGCCGCGCAGGCGCAGGCTCCTGGCGAGTTCGCCGCTGGCCGCGACCTCCTGCCACCGGGCGAGGAGGGAGCCGCGCAGCAGGGTGCCGTCGCCCAGGGCGGTGTCGATGCGGTCGGCCGCACCGGAGTAGGCCTCGTCGACGGCGGCGCCCAGAGCGCGCCCGGTCTCGATCTGTGCCTCGACCCTGCGGGCCAGCTCGGGGACGCGGGTGCGGAAGCTGTCGATGACGCCGATGAAGGTGCGCCGGGAGACCCGGTCGCGCTGTTCGGCCTCGCCGGCCACGTCCGCCAGGTACTCGCGGATGTGGTCGGCGACGTTGGAGGTGAAGCGTTCGCCCTCGATCTGGTCGGTCTCGGGGATCGCGAAACGGGCGGCGTTGCCCAGGCCGTTGGCCTCCAGCATCGCGCCGAAGTGGTCCAGCAGCTGGCGGCGTCCCTTGCGGGGCACCCTCGAGAGCACGACCGCCAGGGAGGTGTCGCGGTCCCGGGCCACCTGGAGGAACTCCCACACGCGCGCGTCCGCGTACCGGCCGCTGGTGGTGACGAACACCCACAGGTCGGCGGCGTCCAGGAACTTGGCGGCGAACTCGTGGTGGGCGGCGACGGCGGAGTCGACGTCGGGGGTGTCGAGCAGGGCCACCCCCGGGGGCATGGCCTCCGTGGCGGCGAGTACCAGCATGCCGTCCTTGCCGGGCATGGCCAGGCCCTGCTGGCGGACCCGAGGCAGGGTCGGGATGAAGGACGCCTCGCTGAACCACTCCACGTCGGCGGGGTTGCAGGCCAGCACCGGGCTGTTGGTGGTGGGCCTGCGCACGCCGGTGGTGGTGACCTGCTCGCCGACCAGGCTGTTCACCAGGGTGGACTTGCCCGCGCCGGTGGAGCCGGCGACGGCGATCAGCAGGGGGATGTCGGGGCGGCGCACCCGGGGAAGGACGTAGTCGGAGAGCTGGGCCAGAACGTCCGCCTGGAGCGCCTTGCCGTCATCGGCGCCGGCGATCCCCTCCGCGAACTCCAGGTCCCGGATCTGCTTGCGCAGGGACTCCAGTACCTGTTCGAAGCGGTCGTCCTCGTTGGCAGGTGCGCGGTGCTTGGCGGGTCCTGCGGGCACGGGGACGGTGGGTCCCCGGCGTTCGCTGTCGGGGACACCGGCCAGGGGCACGGCTTCGGGGCCCGGTGCGGCGGGCGGGGCGGAGGCGGCGTCCGGTCCGGTTCCGAACCGGTCCGATGCACCCTCGCCCGAGGCGTTCGGTGCGGCCGACGGCCGGGTCATGATCGGTATGCCCTCCTCATCGGTACTGGGATTCCCCGTCGGCGCGGCTCGCGTGCACCACCACCGGAGGTCTCACTGAAGATCGCGCCCGGTCGCCATTCGATCGATCTCGAACTGGGCTCCCGTGTGCAGTATGTCAAGATCCCGAGCCGTTTTGACCACTTCTCCGATGATCACCACGGCGGGCGGCCGCACTTGGGCTGAACGGGCCGAGGCGGCGATGTCCGCCAGCGTACCCGTCACTGTCCGCTGACCCGGCAGAGTGGCTTCCTGGACGACCGCCACGGGGGTGTCCGGGGACCGTCCGTGGGCGACGAGGGCGTCGACGATGGCCTCGAGCCGCTGCACGCCCATGAGGGCGACGACGGTTCCGCCGGCGCGGGCCAGCCCGGCCCAGTCCACGGTGGAGCGGCTGTCGTCGGGGGCCACGTGCGCGGAGACGATGTGCACGTCCTGCGCGACCCCGCGGTGGGTGGCGGGGATCCCCGCGCTGGCGGGGGCGGCGAGGGCGCTGGTCACTCCGGGGACGACCGTCACGGGGATCCCGGCGGCGGCGCAGGCCGCGGCCTCCTCTCCGCCTCTGCCGAAGAGGAAGGAGTCGCCGCCCTTGAGCCGGACCACGAACTTGCCCTCCCGGGCGCGCTCGACGAGGACGGAATTGATGTCGTCCTGTGTCATGGAGCGGCCGTAGGGGATCTTGGACGCGTCCACGATCTCGACGTCGGCCGGGAGGCGGTCCAGGAGCGAGGTCGGGGCGAGGCGGTCCACCACCACGACGTCGGCCTGGGAGAGCAGCTGCTGCCCCCTGACCGTGATGAGGCCGGGGTCGCCGGGACCGCCGCCGACCAGGGCGACGCCGCGCAGGCGTTCGCGGCCGCGGCGGGCGTCCAGGGTGCCGTCGGTGAGGCCGTCGACGACGGCGTCGCGCAGACCGGCGGAACGGCGGGGATCGCCCGAGGCGACCACGCCGACGGTGATGCCGTTCGCGGAACCGCTGGCCGGGGTCCAGGCGGAGGAGGCGTGCCGGTCGTCGGCGCGCACGCACCAGACCCGGGAGTCCTCGCACTCCTCGGCGACGGCCGCGTTGACCTCGGGAGAGTCCGTGGCCGCGTGCACCAGCCAGAAGGCGGGGGCGTCGGGCCCGGAGACGTCACCGGGTTCCCAGGGGCGGCGCAGCCAGGTCAGGTGTCCGGCGTCGGCCAGGTCCTCCAGGGCGGCGGAAGCCTCCGGGGACACGAGGGTGACGCGTGCACCGGCCTCCAGCAGGACGGGGACCCGGCGTTGGGCCACCCTTCCACCGCCGACTACGAGAACGTCACGGCCCTTCATGCGCAAGCCAAGGAGATAGGTCACGGATCGCACCCCTTCGGTCGTCCGTGCCGGCCCCCGGCTTCGACGGCGGGGTGCGCGCACGAGACCCGGGGCCCGGCGCGCCGCCGGCGGTGTTCGGCGATTGCTCCAAAGTACCTTGTCAAAGCGGTGTTACGCGGAGGTAAAGGGGTGGGCACAGGAGGGGGTGACGCGTACCGCATCCGCTGCCCGGCCGCCCTTCCCGGGCCACCTGGCCACGAGGGCCGCCCGGATCCCGGCTGACCTGGCCGCCGAGCCGTCCGGCCGCTGCGGCACCGTGTCCGCGGGCCCCGGTCTCCGCGTCACCCGCTCCGCGGCGCCGTGCGGCCCCGCGGGCCACGCACCACGGGACCCCGCCCCTCGTCGGTGGCGGGATCCCGTCGTCTCCTCGGCCCCTCAGGACCCGTGATGCCCGCGCCTACTGGGCGGTGGACACACCGGCCGTGTCGAAGGTGGCGACGTTGCGCAGCGCTCTCGCCGAACCCTGCAGCAGCGGAAGCGCCAGCAGCGCGCCCGAACCCTCGCCGAGGCGCATCTGCAGGTCCACCAACGGGGTCAGCCCGAGGTGCTCCAGTGCCACGCCGTGGCCCGGTTCGGTCGAACGGTGCCCCGCGAAGCAGGCGCTCAGCGACTCCGGGGAGATGGCGACGGCAGCGAGCGCGGCCGAACCGGCGATCACACCGTCCAGCAGCACCGGTACCCGCAGCGCCGCGGCGCCGAGGACGAACCCGGCCAGCGCCGCGTGCTCCAGCCCGCCGAGCGCGGCGAGGGTCCCGATCGGGTCCTCCTGGTCGACCGGGTTGGCCTTCAGCGCCCGGCGGACCACCTCCATCTTGTGCTCGTAGGTGGCGTCGTCGACCCCGGTCCCCCGACCGGTCGCGACGGACGGGTCCGCCCCGGTGAACGCACAGATCAGCGCCGCCGCCGGGGTCGTGTTGCCGATCCCCATGTCGCCGGTGACCAGGCAGCGGTTGCCCGCCGACACCAGGTCCCGGGCGACCTCGATCCCGCTCTCCAGGGCCTGGAGCGCCTGGTCACGGGTCATCGCCGGGCCCTGCGTGAAGTCGGCGGTGCCGCGTGCGACCTTGCGCGGCAGCAGCCCGGCCGCCCTCGGCAGGTCTCCGACCACACCGACGTCCACCACGGTCACCTCGGCGCCGACCTGCTCGGCGAAGGCGTTGACCACGGCCCCGCCGTCGAGGAAGTTCTGCACCATCTGGGCGGTGACCTCCTGCGGCCAGGCGGTCACCCCCTGGGCGTACACCCCGTGGTCGCCGGCGAACACCGCGACCGCGGCGGGCTCGGGCACCGGCGGCGGGCACTCCCCCGCCAGTCCGGCCAACTGCACCGAGATCTCCTCCAGGATCCCGAGGGAGCCCTGGGGCTTGGTCATCCGGTCCTGCCGGTCCCTGGCCTCCTCCACAGCTCGGGCGTTCAGCGCTCCGATGGCGGTGATGGTCTCCTCCAGCAGGGTGGTCGGCTCCTGGCCGGGCAGACCGCGGCGGCCGTAGCGGTCACGGTGCACCGCCCAGGACAGGGGACGTCCCTTGGCCCAGCCGCTGAGGCTGAGTTCGGGTTCGGTGGGGAACTCCTCGACGTAGCCGACGCACAGGTAGGCGACGACCTCGAGGTGGGAGGGGAGTTCGAGGACCCGGGCGACCTCGCGTTCGTCGGCGAAGGCGACCCAGCCGACGCCGAGACCCTCCGCGCGGGCGGCCAGCCACAGGTTCTCGACAGCGAGCGCGGCCGAGTACGAGGCGGGCCTGGAGTGCCGCCCGGGGCTGTGCGGACCCCGGCTGGGGTCGACGGTGACGGCGATGTTGAGCGGGCTCTCCAGCACCGCCTCGACCTTGAGTCCGGAGAAGGCGTGCGCGCGGGTGCCGGGCCGGGTGCGGCCCTGGGCGTCGCGCTCGCCGCGGGCGAGGTCGTGCACCTGCGAGCGGAGTTCGGGGTCGTCGATGACCAGGAAGTCCCACGGTTGCGTGTGCCCGACGCTGGGTGCCTGGTGGGCGGCCTCCAGAACCCGGGTGAGCACGTCGGCGGGGACCGGTTCGGGCCGGAAGCCCGCACGGACGTCGCGGCGTTCGCGGATGGCGCGGTAGACGGCGGCGCGCTCGGCGTCGTCGAAGGCGTGCTCCGTGGCGTTCCAGACGTCGCCGGCCGGCGGCCGGGCGGCCTCCGGCGCGTCCGAGGACTCGGGGGCCTCCTGTGCCTCCGGAGAGCTCGGGGTCTCCGCGGCGTCCTGGGGCGCCTTGGCGCTCAGGGCGTCACGGGCGGCCTGGATGGCCGGGACCAGGCTCGGTGCGGAGGCCTGGGGTTGTTCGGGTTCGGTCCGCTGGTGCGGGCCGGTGTGCTGCGGCTCCGGAAGGGGCGCCGCTGCTTCGTGTGCGTGCACGGTGTCGCTCTGCTTCGGGTCGGTGGCCACGGGGTTCTCGTCCGCTCGGCCGGGGTTCGTGGTGCTCTCGGGCTGCGCGGGCTCGGTGCTCCGGACACCCGCGCGGAAGGGGATGACGTTGGGTCGGGGCACGTGCGCGGGGGTCGTGGGGGCCGGTTCGGGCTGTGGTCGTCCCTGCGGGCCGGGCCGGGCGGGTGACCCGGGCTGTGCCGCGGGTACCGGGGGCTGCACGGAGGCCGTCGGAAAGACCGGGGGCTCCACCGCGGGTGCCGGGGGCCGGGGCGCGGTGTCGGCTTCGGCTTCGGGGCGAGGCGGCTCCGGTGGGGCGGGCGCGGCGGTCGGGGGCTCCGGCGGGGCGGGTGGCGGCTCCGGCTCCTGGAAGGGGCGCCGGAAGGGGTTGTGCGGCGCGGCGCTCCTGGGTTCTCTGGCCTCGGTTCCCTTGCCGCTCTCCGGCAGTCCGTCCAGGAGGCCCCCCAGGCCCGGACCCAGGCCGGGCGTGGGGCGGTTGGCCCGCCACCTGGTGCCCTCCTGCTCGCCGCGATGAACGTCCTCGCGGTCGTCGTTGGTCATGATCGCTCCCCGAAGAAGAGAAGAGGTCTGTGGGCTGCCCGTTTCCACCTGGTCCGATACGGATTCGGACCAGCGTAGTCCGCGGCGTCCGCGCCGCTCACACGGGTCCCCCGACCCGGGGCAGCCTGCCCCGGCCGAAGCGCCGGGGTCCTCAAGTCACCATCAACTGTGCCAGAGTCCGCGTGGGCCCGTGCTGGGTACCGGAGCCGCGGACGGCCACGCGGAACACCACCCGCGCCCCGGGTCCGGTGGACCGGGGCGCACCGCCACGGCACGGCGGGGGTCGCCCCCGGACGCCGACTGCGAGGTCCGGGGCCCGGGACCGGCCCCGGCGTCCCCGTGGGGCCGAAGGCCGTACCGCACGTTCATGGGTCTCCTGTGAGTGGAGTGGTTTTTGTGTCCCGAGTGACCAGTGGGACAGATGCGACCGCGTTGATCCCAGTGCCCCTGGTGACCAAGGGGTTTTCGGACGGGAGCGAAGGTCCGCTACGGCGACCCGGGCCCGCCCGACGAGTGCCTCATGTCACACGCCTGTGGCACTCTGTCCCGGTGCCCGCACCCCCTGTCCCGGGACCCACCCCAGAACGGAACGGATCACCCATGCGACGGCGTACCTTCCTGACCGGTGCCACCACCGTGGCCGGCCTGAGCGCGCTCGCCCCCGCGCTCCTGTCCTCCGCGACAGCCTCCGCCCGGACCATCGGGCAGACCTCCGCCCAGGCCTCCGGGGCCCGCACCGCGCCGAGAGTCCTCAGCGAGCGGGCGACCGCCACCGGTGCTCTCGTGCGCCCCGAACTCCGGTTCGACCTCGTCTCCGTCTCCCAGGCGCCCGAAGCGGTCGCCGAGGGTGCCGCCGTGCGCTTCGAGAGCGAGGAGGGAACCCTGGGCGCCTGGCAGGACCTGCACTTCCACACCGGCGGACCCGAGCACCTGCCGCCGTCGGCCTCGGCCGTGGTACGGGCTCCCCGGGGCGCGGTGGGTTACGAGGTGCGCGGCGCGGACGGCGCGGACCTGGCCGCCGTGAACCTGCACGACGGCGAGGAGCTGCGGTTCGGCGGCGAGGAGCGGGTGTCGATGTCGGCCGAGGACGAGGGGGTCACCACCCTCTCCGGCGGTTCCGTGCTGCGGCTGCGCACCCGCGCGGGCTGGGGCGCCGACGAGTCACTGCGCTTCGACGAGGACGGCAACGACCTGTGGCCCGCCGAGTTCCACGAGGTGCAGGCGCTGACCGTGCACCACACGGCGATGGCGACCTCCGGCGACCACGCCGCCGACGTCCGCGCGGTGTACCACCTGCACGCCGAGGAGCAGGCCTGGGGCGACATCGGCTACCACCTGCTGGTCGACCCCGAGGGTGTGGTCTACGAGGGCCGCCACTCGGGCGGCGGCGTCCCGGTCTTCCGCCGGCTGCCCCTGCCGGGGCGGGCCGAGTCGGTGACGGCCGGGCACGCCTTCGGGTTCAACCACGCCAACATCGGCGTGTGCCTGCTCGGTGACTTCACCGACGAACTCCCCACCCGGGCCGCGCAGGACTCGCTGGTGGACGTCCTGCGGGTGCTGTGCGCGCTGACCGGTGTGGACCCGGCCGAACGGATCGTGTACGTGAACCCGGCCACCGGTGCGCAGACCCCGCAGGAAGCGGTGGCCCGGCACCGGGACTGGCTCGACACCGAGTGCCCGGGCAACGCCTTCGCCGAGGTGTTCGACACGGCGATCCGCCAACGGGTCGTCGACGGTCTGCTCTGAGCCGGGCCCCGCCGCCCGGGGGCATCCTCCGGACGGGTGGTCCCTTTCCGGGCCGGTGGGACCTTCCGGACCGGCAGGCGTCCCCCGCTCGGGAGAGCTCGGGGAACGGCTCCGCCACCGCGGCCGACGGAGAGAAGTGCCACGGTCGGCGGGAGAACGCCTGGGCGGCGGGGCGGCGGTGACGGGGCTGCGGAGGTGTTCCGGCGCTCCCGCAGCCGACGGACGTGGGACGACCCGTTGTCGGACACGGCGGCGGGGCGCGTATCGTGATCGCACCCCGGCGCCGTACCAGCCGTTCGAAGCACAGAGGGAACACCCACGATGACCCACGTCCAGAGCGCTCCGATCATGCCCGCGGTCATTCTGGAGACCGAGCGCCTGCGTCTGCGATCCCTGCTCGAACGCGACATCGACGACGTCCACACCTCGTGTGTGGACCCCGAGATCCAGCGGTGGATCCCGCTCCCCGCCCCCGGGAAGACCTACACCCGTGCGTCGGCCGAGGACTTCTGCCTGAACGTCGCCCCGGCCATCCGCACCGGGGGCGACGGCCAGCACTGGGCCGTGGTGGAGAAGGAGAGCGGCCGGTTCGCCGGTTCGGTGGCGCTGCTGCGCACGCAGTGGCCCGCCATGGTCACCGAGATCGGTTACTGGATCTCTCCGTGGGGCCGCGGAAAGGGGTACGCCGCCGAGGCGGTCGTGGCGGTCTCCCGCTGGGCCCTCGACCAGGGGTTCCAGCGGGTGGAGCTCAAGGCGGCCGTGGGCAACACGGGGTCGCGCAAGGTGGCCGAGGCCGCCGGGTTCGTCTCCGAGGGTGTCGAGCGCAACGCGATGCCGCTGCACGCGGGCCGTTCCGACCTGGCGGTGTACGGACTCATCCCCGCCGACCTCGTCTGAGGCACGGGGCAGCGGCTCCGGTGCGTGCGGGCTCAGCCCCAGACGCGGGAGAGCAGCCACTCTCCGGTCGTGGTGTCGTGGCGGAGCTCGTACACCCCCTGTGCGTAGGCCGATCCGGCCTCCACCCGCCAGTGTCTGCGCTCCGGCACCTGGGAACCCGAGCCGGGCGTCCAGTCCCTGCGCAGGGTGACCCAGTGGTCGATGATCCTCCGTATCCCGTACACCCTGCCGTTCCAGGTGAACCGGATCGGCCTCCCCTCGGCCTCGACCACCGCGACGTCCGCCCCGTAGTACCGCCCCACGACAGTTCCCCCCAGCATCGACCGACTCCTGTTACCTGGTGTCCGGCCTCGTACGAGGGCACGCCGCCGGAGGGCCCGCCCGTGGGGAAGTACGGCCAGGCATTCGAACATGTATTCGAATACTAGCGAAATCAGCGGTTCCGTGGAACTGTTTCCGCGTCTCGGCCATCCCCACCTGTGACACCCGTCCGCCGCGGGAGCCGAACGGCCGACCGAGCCTGTGATCGTACGTCCGTTCATCCGCCCCTCGGCCCAGCGCGCCCACGGCGGCATCGGTACGCTGGCCGCCCCCGGCCGGTCCGGATCCTCTTCGAGGGCTTCCGCCCGGACGAGACCCCCAACGCCTGCCCCGGGGCGCCGCTACCGCACCCCGCCCCCGCCCCGGCCACCGACCCGCACCGGCCCACGAACCCCGACCCAGAAACCCCAGTTCGGACCCGCTCCCCGCCCGGGACGGCCGAGTACAGCCAGAACGCGTCGGCGTATCGACATCGGTACGCTGTTAGGCGCGAATCACACGATCCATACGAGGGACCCCCAACTGTGACGTCCAACGGACACGAAAGCGGCAAACCCCTGCGTGCGGGGGACCCGCGCGAACTCGACGGTTACCGCATCGTCAGTCGCCTGGGCCGCGGTGGTATGGGCACCGTCTACCTCGCCAGGGACGCCGCCGACCGCTCCGTGGCCGTCAAGCTGATCCATCCGGACCTGGCCGACGACGAGTCCTTCCGGCTGCGCTTCGCCCGTGAGGTCGCCTCCGCCCGCAGGGTCGCCCGCTTCTCCACCGCCGGGGTGATCGACGCCCGCCTGGAGGGCGAACCCCTCTTCATCGTCTCCGAGTACGTGCCCGGCCCCAATCTGGACGAGGCGGTCCGCGGCGGCGAGCCGATGCACGGTGGGACCCTGGAGGGCCTCGCGATGGGGGTGGCGGCGGCGCTCACCGCCATCCACGGTTCGGGGATCGTGCACCGCGACCTCAAACCCGCCAACGTCCTGCTCTCCCCGGTCGGCCCCAAGGTGATCGACTTCGGCATCGCCCGCGCCCTGGACGACGCGGGCGGCGCGGTCACCCGTTCCAGCCAGCTCATGGGCACCCCCTCCTACATGGCTCCCGAGCTGATCCTGGGCGAGCAGGCCACGGCCGCGGCCGACATCTTCGCCTGGGGCTGCCTGGTGGCCTTCGCCGGGACCGGCAGAGCGCCCTTCGACGCGGCCACGGTGCCCGCGGTCCTGCACAACATCTCCTCGGCCGCACCCAAGCTGGAGGGGCTCGACCCGAACCTGCTGGACCTGGTCGGCGGTGCACTGGACAAGAAGCCGGAGAACCGCCCCACCTCCAAGCAGCTGCTGGCCCGGCTGACCGGCCAGGAGGACCCGGAGGAGTCGGACATCCGGCGCACGATCACCACCTCGTGGGCTCCGCCGAGCAGTCCCCCGGTCCCCGGGCGGGCGCCCGGAGACACCGACCCGGAGCTCGGGGAGCACGCCTCGGGCGGGGCCCCGACCCCGCCCGGGGGACGGCCGTCGGCGCCCTCCGGGCCCGCGGAGGCCCCGGCCCACCCCGTGTTCCCCCGGTCGACGCTGCAGCAGGCGCCCCCCACCCAGCAGATGCGGCCCCAGTCGGCGCAACCGGTGCCCCGGACCCAGCAGATGCAGGCACCCTGGCCGGGGCAGGCGAACCCGCAGGAGCCCTACCCCCACCCGAACTCCCCGCAGTCCGGCCCGCAGCAGGGCGGCCACGGCGCACCGAGCGGCGGCTACCCGCCGGTCGCCCAGTACCAGCAGCACCTCCATCCCCAGCCCGGACAGCCCTCTTACGGACAGGCGGAGCACGGCCCGCAGGGACAGGCCCCGTACGGCCACTCGCCGTCCCACGGGCAGCCCGCCCACCCCGCTCCCGACGGCCCGGGCGGCCCCGGCACTCCCAACGGCCCGGGCGGCCCGGGGCAGTACCCCGGGGCGCCGCGCGGCAAGGGCTCGGGCGGCCGCCGCAGGCTGGTGCTCATCGGCGGGGCGGCGGTCGCGGTCCTGCTGGTCGCCGGTGTGGGCGCCACCGTTGTGCTCTCCGGCGCGGACGCCCCGCCCGAGGAGACCACCAGCATCTACGTCACGGACTTCGCCAACGACGACGGCTGGTCCAGCCTCCGTTCCTTCGACCCCGACCGCCCCGAGGACACCGACGGGTACTGGGCACAGCAGAGCGCCCTGATGCTCCAGCTCGACCCGGCCATGAGCCCGTCCCGCGGCGAGGTCTCCCCCTACGACCGGGAGACCCCGGACCGCGTCCTCATCAGCACCGACATGGCCCCGCTGCAGGGCCCGGCCGAGAGCAGCCTCGGGGTGCGCTGCTGGGACCAGGAGGGCGAGGAGGAGCGCACCATGTACGAGGGACTGGTGCGCTTCGACGGCGAGCAGGCACAGATCCGCAGGGTGACGGAGGAGAGCGGGGACGCCCCGCTCGCCGAGACCACGGACGTCAAGGGCTTCGAGACCTTCGACCTCTTCGCCGAGGACCCCGGGGTCGAGGGACTGCCCTACGACGTGAAGGTGGACGACCTGCTCACCAACAACCTCCAGTTCTCCTGCGAGTACGTGGCCGAGGACGGCGACAAGCCCTACATGGACCTGCGCATGTGGGTCAACGGCGAGCTCGTGCTCTCCGCCACGGACCCGCAGCCGCTGCCGGACGACAGCGAGCTCGACACCGAGGACCGGCGCCGGGTCGGCGTCGTCATGCGCTCCGGTGCGAGCACCGAGCCGGTCGCCTCCGTCTTCACGAACTACGCTCTGCACAGGATCGACGTCGACGGCTGATGCCGCCGTGGGACCGCCCCTCCGGCACCGGCCCGGCGCCCAGCCACAACGAGGAGAACCATGCGCGCGATCGTGATCGAGGAGTACGGCGGCCCCGAGGTCCTGGGACTGACCGAGGCCGAGGCCCCCGCCCCGGGCCCGGGTGAGGTGCTCGTGGACGTCGGGGCCCGAGGCGTCAACTTCATCGACGTCTACCAGCGCAGCGGTGTCTACCAGGTGCCCCTCCCCTACGTCCCCGGGGTGGAGGCCGCCGGCGTGGTCGCGGCCCTGGGTGAGGGCGTCACCGACCTGAGGGTGGGCCAGCGGGTCGGCTGGGCGATGGCTCCGGGCGCCTACGCCGACCAGGCCGTGGTCAAGGCGTCCCTGCTCGTGCCGGTGCCCGACGCCGTCACCACCGAGCAGGCGGCCGCGCTACTGCTCCAGGGGATGACCGCCCACTACCTCACCCACTCGGTGCACCCCGTGGCCGAGGGCGAGACCGTGCTGGTGCACGCCGCGGCCGGCGGTACCGGACTGCTCATCACCCAGCTGGCCAAGGCCCGCGGCGCACGGGTGATCGGGACCGTCTCCACCGACGCCAAGGAGCGGATCGCCCGGGCGGCCGGAGCCGACGAGATCATCCGCTACACCGAGACCGAGGTCGCACCGGCGGTGCGCGAGCTGACCGGTGGCGAGGGCGTGGCGGCGGTCTACGACGGGGTCGGCCGGGACACCTTCGACGCCAGTCTGGACTCTCTGCGCCCGCGCGGGGTGCTGGCGCTGTTCGGCCAGTCCAGCGGGGCGGTGGAGCCCGTGGACCCGCAGCGGCTCAACAGCGCCGGTTCGGTGTACCTGACCCGGCCCTCGCTCGCCTACTTCGTGGCCGACCGCGCAGAGCTCCTGGGCCGCGCCGAGGACCTGTTCGGGCTGGTGGAGCGGGGCAGCCTGGACGTGCGGATCGGCGGCCGGTACGAGCTCGGCGAGGCCGGCCGGGCGCAGAGCGACCTCGCCTCGCGGGGCACCACCGGCAAGCTGCTCCTGGTCTGAACCGCTCCGGCGCACGCTGGAGCACCCGGTGCGCGACGGAGCACTCCGACGCGCACCGCGGCGCTCCGGCACGCGCTGGAGGGGTGCGGCGCACGGGACGGCGGCGGTGGCGGTTCCCCTCCCGGGGTCCCGCCACCGCCGCCGTCGTCGTCGTTTCCCGCGGGTTCCGTCCGCTGCCGACCGGTCCCGCACGTCGCCGGGCGTTCCCGTCCACTGCCGACGGTGCCCCGGGTCAGCGGGTGCGTACGGTCACTCGGACTCGTCGCGCGGCTCCGGGGTCGTGCCCATGCGGGCGCCGGCCTTGCGGACGTCGTCCCGGGCGTCGGCGACCGCGCGTTCGGCCGCCTCGGCCGCGTCCGCCGCGGCCTGGGCCGAGGCGGAGGTCTGCGCCGGGTCGGGCCCGGTGATCTGCGCCGGCCCGTCCGTGGACTCGGCATCCGCCTGTTCCTTGGTGGTGGAGGGCGCGCTGCGGGCGGCGTCACCGGCGAAGGCGTGGCTCACGTTCTTGACCGCCTCGGTCAGCTCACCCGGGATCACCCAGAAGGTGTTGCCCTCGCCCTCGGCCAGGCTCGGCAGCGTCTCCAGGTACTTGTAGGCGAGCAGCTTGGCGTCGGCGTTGTTGGCGTGCACCGCCTGGAAGACGCGTTCGATCGCCTTGGCCTCACCGTCGGCCCGCAGGATCGCCGCCTGCTGGTCACCCTGGGCCTCCAGGATGGCCTGCTGACGGGCACCTTCGGCCTTGAGGATGCGCGACTGCCGCTCACCTTCGGCGTGCAGGATGGCCGCGCGCTTGTCGCGGTCGGCCCGCATCTGCTTCTCCATCGCCTCCTTGATGGTGGGAGGCGGGTCGATCGCCTTGATCTCGACCCGGTTGATGCGAATGCCCCACTTGCCGGTGGTCTCGTCCAGGACCCCGCGCAGCCGGGTGTTGATCTCCTCGCGCGAGGTGAGGGTCTTCTCCAGGTCCATGGAACCGATGACGTTGCGCAGCGTGGTGACGGTGAGCTGGTCTATGGCCTGGATGTAGTTGGCGACCTCGTAGGCGGCGGCCTTGGGCTGGGTCACCTGGTAGTAGAGGACGGTGTCTATGTTGACCACGAGGTTGTCCTCGGTGATCACCGGTTGCGGGCGGGAGGTGAAGACCTGCTCACGCAGGTCGAACTTGGTGTTGACCCGGTCCACGCCCGGGATGATGAAGTTCAGTCCCGGGTCGAGGGTGCGGATGTAGCGTCCGAAGCGCTCGATGTTGTATGCCCGTGCCTGCGGGACGATCCGGATCGCCGCCAACGCGACGGCGACGAGGAGCACGGCGAGAATGATGAGCGGTATGGCAGATTCCATGTTCTGCACCTGTACCTAGGTCTGGGGCTTGCGGCTGGGGATACGGCTGTGTTCCCGGCCGTGCGGCGATGCGGCCGCGCGGCTCAGTTCTGTTCCGGGTGGTTCTGTTCGGGCAGTTCGGGCAGCGCCTCACGCGGGTAGACCACGGCGGTCGCCCCGTCGATCTCCATGACGTCGACGTGCGCACCCACCGGGATCACCAGGTCCTCGTCGATACAGCGTGCCGACCACTCCTCTCCTTGGAGTTTGATTCTTCCGTTGTCGGCGTCGACCACCTGGAGGACGACACCGGAGCGGCCGACCAGGGCCGCCGTTCCGGAACGGACGTCCGGACCGCGCTTGAGCTGGCGGTCCATGATCGGTTTGACCAGGACGAGTCCGGCGGCGGACGCGGCGGCGAAGCCGATGATCTGCACGGCCACCGGAAGTCCGATGGCGCCGAGGAGCGCGGCGACCAGTGCGGCGGCCGCCAGAAGCCCCAGGACGAAGGTCAGCGTGAAGAACTCGGCGACCCCGAGGGCGGCCGCGAGAATGATCCAGATCAGCCAGACAGGCATTTTCCTGTGGCCCTCCCCGCTGTGGTTTCGGGTAGTCCTTAAGCTACCCACACAAACCCGGCCCACCACAAGATCCCCGTAACGGATGCACGATCGCGGCCCGCGGCGCTCCCGTCGCCGGGGCACCGCGGGCCGCGTCCGTCACGTCCGAGGGCGTACCCGCCGGGGCCGGGGAGAGTCCTCCCGCCCGGCCCGGGGGTTCCCTGCCTCCGGCAGAGGCGTCACCTCCCGCCGGAGAACTCGTAGACGAGCTGGTAGGTGGGCCGGTTCTGCCACGCGATCGGCCACATGCCGATGCCGCCCACCGCCTGGTGGATCACCGTGTCCGCACAGAGCTGGTCACCTGCCGAGCAGTGCTCGTCACCGGGGTAGACCTCGCCCGCCGGGGTCGCCGCCGCCTCGGCGAGGCTGTCCAGCAGGACCGTGCGGCAGGAGTCGACCTCGCCCTCACCGCAGTAGACCCGGTCGCCGAGGGTGCCCTCCACGTCCTGGCCCAGGACCGCACGCAGGTCCTTGTGCGCGTAGGACCACCAGCCGTACTGGAAGGACGAGCCGCGGTGCGGCTGGCTCTGGTTGACGCTGCCGGGTGCACCGCCGCCGATCGCCCCCGAGGGGGACTCGTCGGTCTGGACGGCCCGGGTCAGCTGCGTGTACAGGTCCTCGCCCAGGCCCGGCTCGAACTGCGCCCGGACCAGCCGCGGCCACCAGGCGTCCAGCACGCGGATGGCGTCCGCGTGGTCGTAGTACCCGGCGTCGCGTCGGGGTTCGCGGCGCAGGGAACCGGAGTCGGACCAGGCGCGCAGGGCCTCGACCGTCCCGGCGAGTTCGGGGTCCTCCACGGCCTCGGTGTCGATGACCTCCAAGAGCAGCGGGAGTACCTGTTCGGCACGCAGGTCGGCGACCCCGGCCTCCATCATCGTCGCGGTGAGCGAGGCCGGCGTGAACCGGTGCCCCTCCCCGATCAGCCCGGCGACCCTCGTGTCCAGGAGGTCGTTGCGGTGCACGGAACCGGTGGACCAGCCCGAGGTGTACCCCTGGGCGGGCTTGTTGTTCCAGTTGACGATGTAGTCGGGGTTGATCTCCTGCGGGTGGTCCGACTGCGGGTGGTAGTCGGCCTCGTTGGTGGCCGGGTCCCAACCGGACCAGCCGGAGTCGGAGTAGGCGTCGATGGGCAGGTTCGGGTTGGTGCCCTCGGACCGGACCGGGTTGGCCCCGGAGTTGATGAAGGCGATGTCGGCGTCGTCCACGTAGTGCCAGTTGAACGCGTACCCGATGTCGGCCGCCGCCTGGGTGAAGGTCTCGGCCGAGGTGACCGCGCCGGGGTCGTTGAACTGCTGGAAGCCGAGGATGGAGTCGACCTCGCGCATGTAGGTGGACCGCAGCTCGGTGAAGGCCACCGGGGAGCCGTCCACGGTGGCGAACGACCGCACCAGACCGAACTCGGACCGCAGGGAGGTCAGGGTGTAGCCCCCGGCCGCGGTCCCGTCGGCGATCGTGGGCGTCCAGTCGTTGCTGACGCTCAGCGCCTCGAGGTCCGTGCACTCCCCCTCGCTGTCGACGTAGGCGCGCGAGGCGGTGGAGGGTTCGGAGCCGTCGGTCTCGCACAGCTCCACCGCGAACGTGTCGGTGATGTCCTGGCCCGCCGAGGTGGCGCTCCAGGCGTAGTCGACGCCGCGGCCCATCTGCACGTAGAAGCTCACCCCCGCGAAGGAGGCGCCCCGGGCACTGATGCCGGGCCCCTGCAGCTCCTGGAGCATGAGGAGCTGCGGGGAGAAGTAGCCGGTCTGGGGTCCCATGACCGCGACGGGGTTGCCGCTCTCGGTGTGGGCTCCCGAGACCAGCAGGGCGTTGGACATGCCGCGCGGATCCATGAACCCCTCGGGCAGGACGCCGTCGTCGAAGACACCCTCCGCGGCGGACAGGTCCCCGTCCTCGACCATCTGGTCGAGCTCGGCCTGCTGCTCCTCGGGGAGCTCCTCGACGGTGGGTGCGTCCGGGGCGGGTGCCTCCGTGTCCTCGGTCGCGGCACGGGGCTCGGGCGCGACCTCGGAGGCCGCTGATCCGTACTCGTCGTGGACGATGCTGTAGGGCTCGACCGAACCCGGGTCGGGCGCGACCTCGCCGACCGGGTCGTCGGAGGTCTGGGCGTAGGGGAACTCGCCGTCGACGCTGACCACGGCCTCCGGGTCGTTCTCCATGCGCCAGGCGTGCCAGAGTTCGAGCCCCTCCTCCTCGCCGTAGCGGTCCTGGAAGTTGGCGAGCACGATCGCGGCCTGGACCTCGCCTCCGCCACCGCCGCCGAAGATGCCGCCGACCATCGCGGCGATGCCCACGACGTCGGTCTGCGTGAAGTGCTCGATCTCCCCGGAGTTGGTGATGGCGTCCTTGTGGCCGGTCAGGACGTACTCGCCCGGGAAGTAGCGGCCGCTGTCGGCCTCGTCGATGTAGCTGTTGACGCCCTCGAGGTAGGCGTCGACGTCGGCGAGGGCCTGCTCCCCGCGTTCTCCGCTGTCGGCGACCCGGTCGACCTGGGCCTGTTTGTCCTCCTCGGTGTAGGGCGCGGTGCCCCACAGGTCCTGTTCGAGGCCCCGGTTGCCCTCGGCGCCCCCGGCGAAGGAGGTGAGTTCGCCGCGGCCGACCCGGCGCAGGACGTCCATGAGGAAGAGCCGGTCCTCGCCGGCGGCGTACCCGGCACCGAACATGGTGCCCTCGCGGGTGGTGCCCTGGATGTGCGGGATGCCGTGCTGCTTGTCCCGGGTGATCGTGACGTCGTCGCGCGGCCGGTACTCGCGGTCGACGTCGCCCTCGTCGACACCGAAGCTCGCGTCGACGAAGAAGTCGTCGAGGCCCTCCTCGGTGAGGCCGTCGTAGTGGTGCACGAGGTTGTCGTACATGTCCAGCTGGCTGGAGGAGTGCTTGGGCCGGGTGCCGAAGACCTGGTGGCCCAGGATCTCGACCAGGGTGGCGCTGCCGTTCTGGCCGGGCGGAAGGATGTCGCGGCAGCCGGCGGGGGCGCAGTAGTCCTCGACGGCGGGTTCGGCCAGGGCCGGTGCGGCGGGCAGGGCGGCGACCGTGGACGCCGTGATCGTGAGGGCCGCGCCCACGGCACCGGTGCGGAGTCTCGCTCGGAGAGAGGGGGATCGCGGGGGCGCGGAGGGGGGACGGAGGAAGGGGAGCATGTGCGGTCACCACCTGGGGGTGCGGGCGATGGATCTGCCGCATGTTACGCACGGGTAAGGAAATCGCGAAAGACTTTCATGTTTTCCGCTCCGAAGTGGTTCGCGGTACCCGAAACCCCGTGTTTACAGTGACCCACACCACACCAGGGAAAATCCATACACGCACCCCGTACCGCCCTCGCCACTCAGGGTTCAACATGGCCACATCCGGCCACAACCCGGCTCCCTTGGGTGCGGAGAGTCAGACACCCGGTCTCCTTTGGCACAATCACCCCCATGAACCAGTACCCCGATCCCCCTCAGGGCGAGCCCTGGCAGCAGCCCAACCACGGAAACCCCGGATGGGGACCGCCGCCCGAACAGCAGACCGGCGGCCAGCTCGAGCCCTACGGCTCCCCCACCGGCGGCTACTCGCCGCTCGGTCCGGGCGGCCCCCAGGGGCACAGCGAGGCCACCCTCGACACCATCGGGGACATCGCGATCACGCAGACCAGCGTGATCACCCCGTCCGGCCGCTTCCCCATCAAGGGCAGCGTGTGGACCATGTCCGACATGACCCGGACCGAACAGTCGATCCCCGTCTGGGCGATCATCGTCGCGATCCTGTTCATCTGGACCTGCCTGCTCAGCCTGCTCTTCCTCCTCATCAAGGAGACCAAGACGACCGGGCACGTCCAGGTCACGGTCCAGGGCGGCGGGCACTACCACGCCACCCAGATCATGGTGGCCAACCAGGCCTACGTGCAGCACGTCAGCCAGCAGGTCAACTACGCGCGTTCCCTCGCCGCCTGATCCACCGGTCCGCGCGGCCGTTCCGGCCCGAGGAGGCTTCCAGGCCCTGAGCGGTCCAGCGCCGGAAACACCCCGGAACGCCAAGCACCCGGGTTCCTGGAGGGCCCCGACCCCCAGAACACCCCCAGCCGTACCGGCACGAGAGCCCGGGCGTACCCGGCGGGATGCCGGCATCCCGCCGGGTACGCCCCCTCCAGCCGCCACACCAACACCCATCGGGACCTCACGGTCCGCCAGGTCGCACCGCTCCCGGAACGCTCATCGAAGCACCGCGACCAACAACGCACCCAGGTTCACCGTTCGGGCCAGCCTGACCGCCCTTCGGATGTCCCCCACCGCCACCGGGGGCCCCTCCCCCATCGACGGACGCCTCTCCACCCGGTCCCCGTACGTGTTGACCCCGCCCAGGGTCCGGCCGAGCGCCCCGGCGAACGCGGCCTCGCACTGCCCGGAGTTGGGGCTCGGGTGCGCCCCGCGGTCCCTGCGCCACACCCGCCACGCCTCAGCGGGGCTTCCACCCACCGCCGGCGCCGCCAGCACCGTCAGGAGCGCGGTCAACCGCGAGGGCGCCCACCCGGCCACGTCGTCCAACCGGGCGGCGGCCTTCCCGAACCGCTCGTACCTCTCGTTCCGGTGCCCGACCATCGCGTCCAGGGTGTTCACCGCCCGAAAGCCCACCGAACCGCCCACCCCGCACAGCGAACCCCACACCAGCGGTCCCACCACGGCGTCCGAGGTGTTCTCCGCCACGGACTCCACCACGGCCCGGGCGACCCCGGCCTCGTCCAGAGAGGCGACCTCGCGGCCGCAGAGTCCGCCCACCAGCGTCCGCGCCCGCTCCAGGTCCCCACTCTCCAGGGCGTCCGCGACCTTCTCCGCCTCACGCCCGAGCATGCTGCCGCCCAGCACCGCCCACGTGGCCGCCGCGACCAACGCCGGATGCCGCATCCGCGATCCCGCCAGAACGACCGGCAGCACGAGCGCGCCCGCGTACAGCGCCCCCACCCCCACCGAGTCCCGGTAGAGCCACTTCTCCACACGCCCGGCCCCAGCCCCGAACAACGCCACCGGATGCCCCCTGCGGGGATCCGGAACCGCCCTGTCCAGCAGGAATCCGGCCACCAGTCCCTGTCTCCGCTCCCCGGTCAACAGCACCCCTCACCCTCGCCAAACCACAGCAAACCCGCGTTTGCCACGCAATGTATTCGCCCATACACCCAGAGCGGCCGTACAGTCGTCCCAGAGAGGGAGGACTCATGCTGTTCACCGTGGCATCGCTGATGATCCTGGCAGGTCAGTGGTGGGTCTTCTGACCTCCCAGGCCGCCCCACACCTGGGGCGACCCCCGGACTTCGCGAAACGCCAGCGGTACAGCAGCGCACCAGGGGTTAATCACCGGTAACGTGGGGCGCGAGGCCCATAGAGACCGATTTGGTGGAACGCGCGTGGTAACGAGACGCAACTACGAATCACCGTAGTTGGTGAGGCTTTGCCCTCCCTTGGGCGACATCTGACGAATACCCTAGAATGTCTCCCCAGGGACACCAGCAGCACGCCCCCTCGGCCCGAACCCCACGATCGGTCACAAGCTGATCACGCACTGCCACAAAGGGCCACAATTAAATCAGGCACCCGTAGCTCAGTGGATAGAGCATCGGACTTCTAATCCGACGGTCGCAGGTTCGAATCCTGCCGGGTGCGCCACAAAACCCCAGGTCAAACCGGTCTTATCGCGGCACCTCAGACATTCCCCAAAACTGATGGGGCCAGGATGGGGCCGAGGTGGGGCCAGCCCTCGACGTACCCTTCGTGCCCTCCTTCACCGATGGGCTCTGCCCGCATCGCGCAGCACCAGCCACGCCGTGCGCTCCGCCGCTTCCCGCGCCACCTGGGGCAACACCGTGGAATAGGTATCCGCCGTCAAGACGATGCTCGCGTGCCCCAGCATTGCCTGGACCACCTTCAGCTCCGCCCCCGCCGTCAACGCCAGCGTCGCCGCACCATGGCGCAAGTCGTGTAACCGCACCGGCGGTAACCCGCTGGAGGTGTTCAGCTTCCGGAACAGGCGCGACAACCGCTCCGGAGCACCCCGCAGAGCGGTGAAAACCAACCCCGCTGATCCCACACCCGCCCCTGGCCCTGTGCTTCCTGCTGGTGCCACTGGTGCCACTGGTGCCGACGCAACACCCCCGAAGTGGTGTGATCCACCGACAGCATCCGCTGACTCGCCGAGCTCTCGGAAGCCAGCTCCACCAGCCTGCCCTGGTGGGACTGCAGCTGGCGCTACTCGCACCGTCCCCGCACCAGATCGATCTCTGGCCAGCGCAGCCCCCCCGTCATCACCGCCAGGTGAAACAACGCGTACAACCGGTCCTCGCGAACGTGGTCCAAGAACACGCGGGTCTGCTCCACCGTCCACACCGCCACCACCGGCCGCACCCCCTGGCCGGACTCGAGGCCAACAACCCCTCCCGCACCGCAGTGTTCAACGCCGCCCGCAACGTGGCCCCCACCCGCTGCGCTGTCGCCGCCGACAAAACCCCGTAGGCGACCTGTGCTGAGCAATGGAGGCGAATGCCTGCGCCACCACGCCGGGAGTCAGCTCCTCCAGAACCAGACCGCCCAAGTGGGGTTGGAGGTGGCGGTGGATGTGTTCGGCGAACTCGTCCGGGTCGACGGCCGCAGCCCGGTACGGGTAGCCGACCAGTGCTCCAACCGCACCCCACCGTTAGCCGCCAGGAACAGCAAGGACGTACTGAAGATCCGCGCTTCCCTGCTCCGGAGGCCGGACCATGCTAGGGATCCGGCCCCAGCAGGCCCTCCTGTCACAGGCCTGCTCTAGAGTCCCGCATCGGTAGACGATGCCCTCCACTTCTCCAGGGAGCCCCGAACCGTGCCGGACCCGAGGCCTACCACCACGGCCCAGGATGTACTCGACCACTTCGCCCGCACCCCCGGAACCGAGCGCGAGTACAGGGCCTGGGCCGGCTACAGACCCGGAGTCACCGAGCGCGTCATGGCCCACGACTCCCGCGCCGTCTACGGGGTCTCCTCCTCCGACGTGGAGAAAGTGACCTCCGACCACCCGCTCGGTGACATCAGATCCCGGAACGCCTACAAGTTCAAAGGCGTCGCCGACTGGCGGCCCGGCTTCGCGTTCACCCACCTCTTCCACTTCGCCCTGGAGCAGGTCGGCGGGGTCTTCTCCTTCCAGGATTTCCGTACCTGGGCAGGTGAGCCGGACAGGAGGTGGATGATCTGGGACCCCGCTCACAAGAAGGTCCGCGAGGAACAGCAGCGGGCCGGCGCCGACTGGTATGAGGTGCGCGATGCCATGAGCTGGCGGGTGGGCCTCTTCTACTACTCGTTCCTGCGCGAGCTCTACACGGTGGCACGCCTGCGCGAAGCCGGGCTGGACATGCGCGTGCACCCCTTGGCCGACGCGCTCTTCCGAGCCGACGCCTGGCACGGCCGCGTGGTGTTCGAGATGCACGTAGCCAACACGAGGTACCGCTCCGGAGGCGCAGGACGCAAGACGAGCGCTCAGGACATCCTGGCCCCCGGGCGCCCGGACCTGCGGTTCGTCTCCTTGGAGATGGAGAAGCAGCGCGCCTTCGGGCGCGTCCACCTTCCCGAGGAGGCGCAGCTGCAGGACTGCGCTGAGCGGATCCGGGCGGCCACGGCCTCCTGACCTTCGCCCCTCCCCCTTGCTCCCGGGGAGCGGCTAGCCTTCGAGGCGTGCACGACTCCGAACTCCCCTTCCAGGAACTCCCACCGCCGGTCACCCACGCCCCCGGCTGGGAAGGCGACTGCGAGCTGGAGAAGACCGCCGACCACCTGGCCTCGCTGGACCCCGACGGCAGCCGGATCGCAGCAGCGCTGCGGCGGACCTTCGACATGCTCCTGGACGGGCAGCACACCGGCCGCTACCGGTGGGATCAGCTCTACAAGACCGAGAAGACCCACTTCGGGACCCTGGTGGAGATCAACCTCCAGCGCGAGTTCGACTTCCCCGGCGGCAACGTGCTCGACTACTGCATCAACGGCACAGAAGTCGACTGCAAGTACTCCCAGGACCTCGCCCGCTGGATGGTCCCCCCGGAAGCAGTAGGCGAGCTCTGCCTGGGGCTGTGGGCCAGCGACAGAGAGTCCCTCTGGTCCGCAGGGCTGTTCCGCGCACACGACCACCTGCTCGGCAAGGGCGGGAATCGTGACGCCAAGCGCACCCTGTCCAAGGAGGGCCGCGAAACGGTGACATGGCTCTTCTACGAGAAGCCCCTGCCGGTCAACGTGCTGCTGCGCCTGCCCCCGGAGGACGTGGAAGCGGTGTTCGCCCCGGGCTCGGGGTCCGCACGCGTGTGCGAGCTGTTCCGACGCGCCCAGGGCCTGCCCGTGAGAAGGGCTGTGGTGGCCACCGTGGCCCAGCAGGAGGACTACATGAAGCGCGTGCGCGGCAACGGCGGCGCCCGCAGCACCCTGCGTGCCGAGGGCATCGTCATCCTGGGCCAGTACACCACCCACTGCGCGATCGCTAAGGCCCTCGGGCTGGTCGAGCCCGGGCCCGGCGAGTTCGTCTCCGCCCGCCTCGCCCCCGCCGACAGCGACACGGCAGAGGTCCCCCGGGCTTTCATCGACGGATCCTGGTGGCGCCTGGCCCGCGCCGAGGACCCGACCTGCCCTGCCCCGCTGCTACCGAAGGTATGAACCCGATGGACGAAACCGCAGGGGCCGGAGAATGGGCGGCTCCGGAGGGGTCATGGGCCTCCTCGGCCGCGAACAGGCGCAGCATGCGCGCCAACCGCAGCCGCGACACCAAGCCGGAGGTCGCCCTGCGCCGTCTGGTGCATGCCGCCGGACTGCGCTACCGGGTCGCAGCCAAACCCCTGCCGAAGATGCGGCGCACCGCCGACCTGCTCTTCCGCCCGGTCCGGGTGGCTGTGTTCGTGGACGGGTGCTTCTGGCACGGCTGTCCCGACCACTTCGTCTTCCCCAAGACCAATCCGGCGTATTGGGAGGAGAAGATCGCGGGCAACACCCGCCGCGACCGCGACACCGACACGCGTTTGCAGGAAGCCGGGTGGCTGGTACTGCGCTTCTGGGAGCACCAGGACCCGGCTTCCTGTGCCGAGACAGTGGTCGGGGCCGTCTCAGCCCGTAAGGCTGAGCTGGCGCGGCCCCGCCTCGACCAGTAGCCCCTCCGGAAGCGTTTCGGGAGGCTCCTGGCCGGCGTCAGCTGCCCGCAGCGCGCTGATGATCGCCTCACCCACCGCTTGGGCCACCGGCGGCGGGAAGGCGTTGCCGACCTGCCGGTAGGCGGCGGTTTTGCGGCCCTGGAACTCCCAGTCGGCGGGGAAGCCCTGGATGAGGGCGGCCTGGGCCACGGTCAGCTTCGGCCCCAGGTCGCCGAACAGGTCCCGGTCCTCGTCCACGGTCTCGCCCAGCGCGTTGGCCACGCCCAGGCCGTCCACCCCCAGTGCGGCCCAGGCCCGCTTGGCGCGGGTGGGCCCCAAATCGGCGCCGCCGTGCTTCTTGGATCCGCCGACCAGGGTCGGTGCGACCGTGCCCCGTTCCTCGGCCTTGTTCTTCCACCTCAGGTAGTAGTCCATGGCGTCGGGCCTCTTCGAGGCCAGGTAGCGCTCCCGCATGGAGGCGTCCAGGGCCTCGGCGACGGTGACCTCGTGCTTGACCCCGCGAGGGGCCTGGAAGTACACGGCGTCGTCCTTGTGCATAGCGACCAGGATCGATCGGGGGCGCAGCTGCGGCACCCCGTAGTCGCGGGCCTCCAGCACGTCCCAGCCCAGGATCCGGTACTCCATCTCCTCCAGGCGGGCCCTGATCCTGTCCCGGTAGGGGGCGAACTTGTGCGCGGGCTCGAGCAGTCCGCGCACGTTCTCGATCATCACCGCACGCGGGTTGAGCTCCTCGGCCATGTCGAGCATGACGGGGAACAGGTCGCGCTCGTCGTCCTCGCCGAGCTGCTTGCCGGCCAGGGAGAAGGGCGGGCAGGGAACCCCGCCGGCCAGGAGGGCCGGGGGCTCGTCCCCCAGGACCTGCTTGAGTTCGTCCATGTCGAAGTCGGTCAGGTCCCAGGGGAGGATGGCGCAGTCCTCGCCTTCGCTGTTCTTCCAGCCGGCTCTGCGGGTGTTGTGCTCCAGGGTGCGGACGGCGTGCGGGTCGACCTCGATGAGCGCACGGTGGCGGAACCCGGCCTCGTGCAGGCCCACGGCCTGCCCGCCCGCGCCCGCGCAGATCTCCAGGGACGTGTACTCGCCCCGCTGGTCCGGCATCCTTGTTCCTCTTCCTGTCCTGGTCGCCCCACCGGCCGCGCACGCGGCCGACGATCCGGCAATGATCGAACACCCGATCGAAGGGCGGTGTCCGACCACGATCGTGCCATGGGTCCGTGCCGACCACCCAGCGTTCGGGGAAGGTTCTCGCCACAGATCCAGGGGTGGCCTACCAGGGGTGATTCTATGTGCGGAAACGGGCGGGTATCCGCTTGTCCACAGGCCCGCCCCAGCGGCGCTGAACACCGCCGGCACAACCCGACTGCCGCCCTGCGCTCGCCCTCGGCCCCGCAGTCCGGCGGACCGGACTCCTCCTCAGGCTAGGGGGCGAAGCTTTCGGGGACGCAACTGAGACGTGTGCGTTTGCCCTCCCTTTCCCTGCGGGCCGCGACGACCCGACCGGCGGCGCACAACCCTCGCTACCCCCTTGACCACGGAGCCGATCGGAACCGTAGTTCCGCGGAGGGCTTCGGGAACCGATCAGCGCCGATCGGCCTTGACCACCCCCATCAATGGGCCTGCTTCTTCCCGGCGAGGAGACCGCAGTTCACGCACAGAGGGCCGCCGGGAAGCCTCCCCTGCTCCGAAGAGTATGCACCCAGGGCCCTTCGCATACCCGCACAGAGACCAGGGAGGCGCCACCTCAGTTATCACGCTTCCCCCGCCTGAGCAGCAGCTCCAAGACCTCTCGGGCCGACTTGCTTTCCCCCGCTTTTCCCTTCACCGCATACACCACCAAGAAAAAAATGATGGCCGCGGAAGCGATCACCATCATGTGCGAAGCCGTGATACCGACGAGAGACACAGACATAGAAGACCTCAGCATATTAAAACCGCACTGGACCCCAGGAGTAAAGCACAGATCCTCGCCCTTGAAACGCGAAACCGAACCCCAGAGGGAACACTGAAAAAGATCGGGAGAATACGGAAGGAAATGCAAGACAGCCATCCGACGATCGAATCATCCGACCTTCGGGGCGCCGCCGACACGGCGCCGCGAGGCGGGAGCCTTCTGCCTGCCGGTCCCCTCGGTGAGAAAAAATGCAAGAAGATGGGGCCCAAAAAGAGCCCCAGTCGATCCGGGAATGGAGTACAATGCCCCACCCGACCAGACAGGGAGGACCAACATCATGAACAAAGCACGAGCATGCAGCCTGAAACCGCTTTGAGCTGCGACAACTCCCACAGACGATCATCCGGTGGCAGAGCCGGCTTGTGAGCCCGCGCCGCCTGGGCCGACATGAACGTTCTTGCCGGTCCCCGAGAATGCAAGAAAACGCAAGGAAGTGCATGGAGCAGATACCGGCGACTGTGCTTCATGCAACCAAAACCTGTGGCATACTCAGGCCGCAGGAGTACCTTGCACCCCAGACCCGGGCAGGTCCTCGAACTTTCTCCTCCGAACAAACCCCAGGGGTGGACTATGCCCTCTTCTTCACATTCCCCAGGATCCGAAGCCGCTGCCTGCGGAGTATTCCTTTCGGACCTGTGCGCCAAACGCGGCGTCCATCAGAGCGACCTCGCAAAAAATATCAACCTGATGTGGGACCAGAGAAGTGATGACCACCACTGGCTGGAGCACCTCTCCCTCGCAACCCTGTCCAGGATCCTCGGTGGGAATATCAAGCGAACGCCCCGCCGGAAGAAGTTCAACCTCATCGTTCTGGCCGCACTGCACTTGGAGTGGACCATGGCGGGCGGGAACGGTCAGAGCCCGGGGCTGAAGGATGTGGAAAAGGTCTGGGAAGAGTGGCTGGAGTTCCGGCAGAAGGCCCTCCCCCAGCCCTCCGACCAGAGTGTCTCCGACTCACTGTCCTCCCTCTCCCCCTCTTCTTCGGAGGCTGCCAGCAGGATCGGCCTTTCTGACACCGAGCAGCGCAGGTACGAGAACGCTTACGGAGACGTCGGTCTCTCCCTCCTCGAGGCGGCCCGGTCCTCCGACCAGAAATCAGCCCTGCTCCTGGGGGTGCTGCGCTGCATTGACGACCACCCCGGCGAAGGAGAAACCTGGTTGAGCGAAGCGAGTTCCCTCGGCTGCCGTCAGGCAACCGGATTGCTGAGCATCCCGACGCCGTCGGAGCGCAAGCACGCAGCCGTCGGGATCGCATTGGAGTTCGCTTCATCACCCAACAGTGCACCCGCCCCGAACGGGAAGAGGGTCCTGCTCCTCGAAGGAGCTGCCAGGGCCGGCAGCGGGGAAGCCGCCCGGCTGCTGGCGGCCCATTACGACAAGCAGGGGGCAGCCGGCCACGCCGAGCGCTGGAGTCTGGCAGCCGCCCGGCTCGCCTAGCCGGAAAAATCAAGACCAAAAACGAGGAGGACATGTGCGTCCTGCATGGAACGATCCGGGTCTGCGTGCCGGCACCCGGATCAAGGTGGCCCTCTGGCTGCTGGCGGAAGTGGGCGAGGGAAACACCTTCACCAAGGCGCAGCTCCGCGATGCGTTCCCGGGGGTCGAGCAAGTCGACCGGCGGATGCGCGATCTCCGGGACGACGGCTGGATCATCCACACGAACAGGGAGGACCCCGGGCTCCCGACGAACACGCTCTGCTTCGTCAAGGCCGGCGACGACGTGTGGGACCCCCGGGCAGCGCGCAAGCGCTCGGAGCCCGGTCTCAGCAACAAGGAACGGGCCAGCGTGCTGGCCGCCGACGATTTCATGTGCACCGTCTGCGGTATCGCTGCGGGAGAGGCCTACCCCGAGTCCCGGCGCGGGGAGACGGCACAGCTGTCGGTGAGCGTCAGAGAAGAGCTCCTGCCGGAGGGGGCCTCCAAGCAGAGGTTCGTCACCGAGTGCAAACGTTGCAGGGCCGGCGATACGCAGGCAGGGTCACCCCAGACGTCCGATGTGCTGACAGCGGTCGACTCGCTCAGCGCCGCGGACCGCGAAGAGCTCGCACAGTGGGTCAGGCGGGGACGGCGCCTCCCCCGGCGGGTGGAGCAGCTGTGGACCGAGTACCGTCGGCTGCCCGCTGACGCGCGCGTGGCCGTGGCCGAGCGGCTGCGTACACGGCCCTGACGCTTCACCGTCGCAGGAGGCGTTCTCCGAACCGACAACAGCCCACTGGAACGCACCGGCTTCTCACAGGACTGGAAGACAAGCAGATGAACCCCACTGAGATCGCAGAGCCCCCCCGAAGCGGCGAGATCCGCGCGACGGTCGAAGCGCGCCTGCAGGAAGGGCGCAGAGGAGGGAGCGCCCCCGAGACCGTGCGGGTCGAATGGCGCGGCCAACCCCTGAACCTCGAAGTCGTCACGATGCCCGTCAGCGATCTCTTCTACAACCCGCAGACCCACCGCGTCCGCGCCCAGCGCGCCCACGACCCCCTGCGCGACGCCGAACTCGCAAAGGACCCGTGGTCCTATGAGAGCCAGGCGTACCTGCACGACCTGCTCAAGTGCAATCCCAAGAACCCCGACTCGCCCGACCCCGCGTTCGAAAAGCTCAAGGACGACCTGAAGCAGTACGGCCAGAAGGACGCCGGGATCATCACTCACAGCGGTGTCCTGGTCAACGGCAATACACGTCACGCCGCCCTCAGGGACCTGACGTCCCCCAACATGCGGGTGGCCGTGCTTCCCGCAGACGCCACATGGGTCGACATCGCGGCTGTCGAGTTGGAGCTGCAGCTCCGCAAGGACCGCCGCCGCGAGTACTCCTACATCAACCGGCTGATCGCCGTCCACGAGCAGGTCACGATGGGCCGCTCCATGAAGCAGATCCGCGAGGACTTCCGGACCACCCAGAAGTCGATCGACCGCGACCTGTGGGTGCACCACTTCATCTCCGACGCGATCCACCGCAGCCGGACCGAGCTCGCGGACGGAAACACGGCCAGCCTGCGGCTGATGGACTTCGAAGGCCACCAGGAGACCCTGAGCGAGCTGTACCGGAGCTGTCAGGAGGCCGACCCGGACGAAGCCGACGCGATCAAGGAGAGCCGTCTGCTCGCCATCCTCCTGGACTTCGCCAAGACCAGGGTCAGGTGGATCAAGGAGGACTTCCACGACGCCTACCTCGACCCGTTGTTGGGCGAGGACTTCGCCGCCTCCGAGGAAACCAGCCTGGACGAGGACCACGGCCTGCCGGGATTCGATCCCGGGCCCGGCCCCGGTCTGAACGGTGAGGCCCCCCAGGTCCTGCGTGCCCGCGCCGCAACCGACCGGGTCCTGACCGCAAAAGCAAAGCAGGCGGTCTCTGCGAGGCTTTCCCCGGATGAAGCCGCTGAGACACGGGACGTCCTCCAACAGGCGCGAGACGCTATGGACCGCGGTGTCGCCGGGGCAGAGGCCGACGGACGCAGGGCTGAACGCAAACTCGCAGCAGCTGAGACGCTCCGCGAGGCGACAGGTCTGATCAGGGAGTGCACCAAGGAAGTAGCCCAAGCCCGCAGCCACAACCTGATGGAACACCGGATTCTCGACGAGGCCATCGAAGAGCTCGGGGCCGCGCTGAAGCAGCTGTCCCGGCACTCCTCGCGCGGGGTGGAGCAGCCCGGTCGGGGGCTGACATGGCTGCAGGACGCGGTCGCCGAGCTGTGAAGGAAGATCCCACCGCCCCCAGTCTCAGACTCGAGATGGCTCCTGCCGGAACCGCGGTGCTCCTGAAGTCGGACGCTGAGCACGCCCCGGCCCTGGGCCGCCTGTCGTCCCGGTTTCGCAGCGCCGTGCACCAGGACAGGCAGTCCCTGCTGGTGCCCCTCGACGACTTCCTCGCCGGGCTGCGCGCCCTCCGGTCCTGGCCTTCGAAGGACGTCCGGTGGGACCCCGAGGTGACTTCTCTGGTCAGGGACTCACTCCACGACGCGCAGGAGGCCAAGGAGCGGCTTGCCGACAGCGGCCCCGGCACCGTCGGCGTCCTACCCGATGAGGTGCCGGACCTCTTGGTACCGGGGTGGAGAGCCGGGCTGACGCCCTTTCAGAAACGGGATATAGGCAAGCTCCTGTCGATGCGCCACGGCGCCAACTTCAGCGTCCCCGGAGCAGGGAAGACGCGGGTCACCCTGGCTGACTTCCAGGCGTCGAGGCTCCGCGGCGACATCTCACGCATGCTCGTCGTCGCTCCGAAGTCCGCCCACGGAAGCTGGCTCGAGGAAATGCGCCTGTGCTTCGACCGCCCCCCGTCGATCCACACCGTCGACGGCGGCCCGCTTGACCCCCTGGCGGAGGTCGTGCTGGTCAACTACGAGCGGCTCGCCCTGAACCAGAGCGCGCTGGCGAAGTGGCTCAGCGCCGAACCGGCCATGATGGTCCTGGACGAGGCGCACCGCATGAAGCGGGGGGCGAGGGGGGTCTACGGCACCGTATGCCTGGCCCTGGGCCCGCGTGCCCGCCGCAGGCTCGCCCTCACCGGGACTCCCGCGCCCAACGGCGTCAAAGACCTGCAGAGCATCTTCACCTTCGTCTGGCCCGGCCAGGGGGCGCGGACGGTTGAACGCGCCACCGCGGACCGCAGCCTGCGCGACGCAAGCACCGTCCTCAAGCCGTTCTTCTCCCGGACCACCAAACAGGAACTCGGCCTCCCCCCGCTCGACGCCCGGATCGTGCGCGTCCCCCTCGAAGGCCTGCACCGCGAGCTCTACTCGGCGATCATCGGGGAGGAGGGCCTCAAAGCCGCCGGGAAGGGGCAGGGAAACGAGGAACTGGAGAAGTACGGGCGGATCTCCATGTACCTGATCATGGCTGCAACGACCCCGGCCCTGCTGTCCGCCGGTGCCGACAGGCACGAACCGCTGCCCTACGGGCTCCCTCCCCTTCCTCCGCCCCGGAACAAGACCCTGACCGAGCTCATGGAGGCCCTCCCCCGTTACGAGGAGTCCCCGAAATACAGGAAGGCCTGCGAAATCGTCGCAGCCAACGCCGCCCGGGGGCGCAAGACGATCGTGTGGTCGACCTTCGTGCGCAGCCTGACCACTCTCCAGCAGATGCTCCGGGAGTACAGGCCTGCAGTCGTGTACGGGTCGACCCCTGACCGGGACGATCAGATCAAGCGGTTCCGCGAGGACCCCGGCTGCCTGGTCCTGCTGTCCAACCCCGCAACTCTCGGCGAAGGCATCAGCCTCCACCAGGTCTGCCACGAAGCCGTGTACGTGGACAGGGACTTCACCGCCGGCCGGTTCCTCCAGAGCCTGGACCGAATCCACCGGCTCGGCCTGGAACCCGGCACCGAGACGAACGTGAGGATCCTGGTCGCGGAGAGGACCATCGACGAGGTCATCCAGGAACGGCTCGCAGAGAAGCTGCGCTTCATGGGTACCGTGCTCGATGATCCTGGGGTCGAGCAACTCGCGGACCTGAGCGATGAGCCCACCACCCCGGCCGGCCTGGCACCGTCCGACATGCCAGCGGTGCAGAAACACCTCAGCGAATACCCGATCGCCTGAACAGACAGCCGCGTGTTCTCCCGACTCCCCTTCCGCCCTGTCAACGGCGGCACAACGCCGAGCGGGCAGGGGCTACGCCGGTGTCGGCCGTTGCCTGCTCCCCCTGAGTGACGGGAGGCGATCCCGGCACACACCAGAGTTTCCATCACGCCCGGCACGAAACAGGACCGTACACCGGGGAGAAAAATAGCTCATGCGCCGCTTGCATCACGCATGTATCTTTTTTTCCCATATGGCCCTATCTCCCGCTCTGACCTGGTAGTTAAATCGAAGTGGAGCAAGGCAGAGCGGAGCCGAGAATATGAGTGGTCAAGGACTCCCGGGCAGCGAACAGGCAGAGAAGTGTTACGTGCAGTGGGCCGATGCCCTCGCGGATCACTTCTTCCACGACCGGGGCCTGCGCGCAAGACCCGTAGTGCTGTACATCGACGACGAGACCGCTAAGGAGATCCAGGAGAGTTACGGACTCTCAGCGGACCTCGAAGCAGCAGTGCAGTCTGTGATCTACCCGCGCTCCAGAACAGCCGTCTACCGACGGATCGAACTGCTGAGCAAACGCCCTGCCCCAGTCAGCGGCCGACCGCCCTCTTCCCTGCCCATCCTGGCCGCGACCGTGCTCGCGGCTTCACGGATGGAGCCCACCGGAAGGCGCGGACAGCCCCCTTACTACGAACCGTTGCGCAGGGTCCTCGGGGTGGAGCAGCCGCCTCCCGGGCAGCTCTGCGCCGCTCAGAGGGATTTCCCACAGGTCGTCGACCTGTGGAAGGGGCTGCGGACGTGGGCGGAGAGCTGGGGAGGCAAGTACGGCCTGCTGATCCTCCCCAAGGACCCCCGCCCCTCCAGGATCGGCTACCCGCTGTCGCAGGCTCTGATCCGCAGAACGGACCACGAACCCCTGACCCGGTTCTTCACAGAGGTGGCCCATACGTCCTACTGGAGCGGGGAGCAGCTGCTGGCGGGCCTGCAGGACTGGCAGAACGAGCACCGCTCGGACTTCTCCAAGAAATTCGCCGAACAGCTCCACAGCAACCTTCTGGCGGAGACGTGGTGCGACCTGCTGGAAGCCTTCAGGGACGGCCAGCACGACCGGGAGGAGGCCGCGACCGCTTCCCTGCACGGCCGGGGGATGGTCCGGGTCTGGTTCGACCACCGCAACCGGTCATTCAGCTGGGTAGGGGAGTGCTCCGCCCCCGAGGGCCGGGACGCCTTCCAGGTGAGCGGGCCCGGCGCAGGAGAGTATGTGCTCGAGCGCGTGCAGGACAGCGACCTCTATCTGGGTCTCCACGGGCTTTCCGTGACCTCCGAGCGCCTACTCAGCGGATTCACCCTGGAAGGGGAGGGTGTCAGTTTGAACCGGGCTCCGACACGTGTCGTCCCCCTCCTCCAAGGCCCGGACGTCGAGGGCTTCGTCGAGGCCGATGCCGCCCAGCCGTTCAGCCAGTGCTGTCTGCTGGTGCACTCCTCCGCTGTCCGCGACGTGAAACGGCTACTGGATTACGCCCTTCCGGGGGCCCGGGAGGTACCGCACGAGCGCCTGCCCGGAATGCCCCGGGGCTGGTCGCTCTTCATGCGGCTACGGTTCGAAGACCCGGTCAGGCTCCGCCAGGCGCTCAGCCGCTCCCCCCTGGAACTCGGGTTCGCCCAGCCACCGGGGCGTATGAAACTGTCAGGGGGCCTGAGGATCAGGTCTGTTCCCGGAACGCGCACCTACCTGGACGAAGGGCTCCCCGAGATCGCCCTCAACGGCAGCCCGGTTTCAGATACGAGCATCCACGGCCACCCCCTTACCGGCGATGCGGAGCGAATGCGCCTGCGGCTCCCGGGAAACCTGCGGGAGGGGCCCCATGAGGTCACTGCGGACAACGCGCCCTCCCTGCGGTTCTCGATCCGGGGGGAAGCAGTGGACCGGGCAGGACGGGTCCCCGCCGAATCGCAGTGCGGAACAGCAGTTGAGGAGCTCAGTGCAGAGGTAGAAGCTACGCAAGGGCTCCCCGAGCCAACCCCTCAGGTAATTGGGTGCACCTTCGAGAACCTCCCTGCCGCCGTACTTCCGGCGGCAGCGGTCGCTCCCCGGGACGCGGACCACCTGCTGGCGGTGGGCAACGACCTCACCACCGTCGAACTCCGCTTGCCGGCCCGGCCGTCCTGGCGGGAACGACACCCCCAGCTCTCCAAAAGCGACCGGTTCGAAGTGGAAATCCGCAACGGTAGGGGCTGGCTCGTACAGCGCACGGGCGACACCTCCCGGGTCAGCCCCTTCTCCCCGGCCCCGGAGAACCCCTCCACAGGTCCGGACGCCGCCTCTGCCGTGCGCGAACTGTTCAACACAGCCCCCTGTGCTCCCCCTCAGGCGCAGAAATCGCACCCAGACACCTGGACGACCCCGCCCGAAGGGCACGGCGACGTCCTGCTCCGATGGGTGAGCGAACTCGGCGCGGGTTCCGTCTCAGAACTCCGCAGCGGGCTCGAATGGTACGCAGGCCTTTACGGGCTCCCAGATGACCGGGGCGCGATTCGAAGGTGGATAGGGCTCATGAGCGCGCTGGGCCACCTGGACGTGGCGTGGCGCAGCAGCGCGTGGTCCTGCTCCCCCGCCGCGGTCACACGGATCCCCTACTCCGACGGCCTGGCCGCCGTAACCGGGGAGCGGAGGCGCTCGGCCTTGCAGACCCTCCTGCGCTGCTGCCCGTCCCTGGATTTGGAGGCCGTGTGGATCCGGCCGCCACACCCTCCCGGGGAGCTACCCCTCCCCAAGAGCCTCCTCATCAGCTACTGGTCCCCAGACCAGCTCAAAGAACTGGCCTCCCTGACCGGAGCCGAGTACACGCCCTGCTTCGCCCTCCAAGCCTCAGCGATGTTTCCCGGCACGAGGATTGGGGAGAGCGCCGCCGGTCCGCGCTTCGACGCCCGCGTCAGCCGCTATACACCCTCTCCCAGTGATGAGGCGGACCCGTGGACAGAGGCAGAAGGGCATCTGGAGGACGGCCTCTACCGCTGGAAGAGGACCGACTCCCGCACAGTAGTCCGGCTGCGCCGCGGAGAGTCCTGGTTCAAGACCCCGAAGGAGGTGGGCGTCTACGCAGAACTTCAGCGCAACGGGATCTCCGCACTCTCCTGGACGCAGGAGCCCGGCCCGGGTCGGTGGCGGATCGGCAGCCTCGCCGTGCACCGGAACGCCCCGCTGCCCCCTCTCCACGCCAGGACCGCCACCCTGTGCAGCGGCCTCCCTGCACGCACAGGCCCCGGAGACGCGGACGTATACGACAATGTGCCCTGGCGTATAGCGCGCGCCATCGCTGAGAGCCTGGGCCAGCGGATCTCCATCGGCGTACGGCAGATCGCCGAGCCGCCCCGGAGTGATGACCTACAGCCCTTCGCCGGGACTGCGCCGGTACCGTCCGCCCCCCGGCCTCGTACCCCTGAACAGGACACGGACATCCCCTCAGAGGTACACAGAACACCCCAGCCGATCGCGGTCCCCGCCGCACGCCGTCCCCGCAACAGCACCCGATTCCGCGAGCGCATCGACCTGGGCGGCGGCCTGACCGTCACCGTCGACGAGGCGGAACTCGCCCTCAGCCGGGCGGAGGAGGACTTCCGCAGACAGCAGAAGCTGGGAGAGCTGGAGCGGGCAGTGACCGAGCGGATGCGCCTCAGCCAGGGAGTCCGCGAATTCGACCGCGCGACATGCGCCTGGATCAGGAAGGTGATGGCCGAACAGGCCGGGGGGACCGTCTCCCCCACTGGCCGGATATACCGCTGAACTCGCACACCCGGATGGAAACGAGCCGATGGACGTACTGGGAACCTTCGACGCAGCACGCGAAGCCCTCTTCCGCTACTACGACACCCCTTTCGGGATCGACAACCCCGAGGTGGAGAAGAAACGGAGAGAGCTCCTCGACCGGGACGGGGAGGTCTGGCGGGAGCCGATGCTCGAGGTCCGCCCCCGTTACAGGGGTTCAGGCATGCCCCTGGATCAGTCGTTCAACGAGGCAGGCGCTCCGGATGACCTGTTCCAGCTGGCCTCCGCCGGTCTGCTCGAAGGCGTCAGAGAACTCCACTCCCACCAACACGAAGCGCTGGTACACGCCTTCCGGGAACGGAAGAACGTCGTAGTAACGGCCGGCACGGGTTCGGGCAAAACGGAGTCTTTCCTGCTCCCGGTCCTAGCCTCGCTCGTCGCCGAATCGGCCTCCTGGACCGGCGGCCCAGCACCGGAGAACGCCTGGTGGCGCCCCCGGGAAGGGGGGTTCACCCCGCAGCGTGAAGGGGAAACCGGACGCAGGGCCGCAGTGCGCACTATCGTCCTCTACCCGATGAACGCCCTGGTCGACGACCAGGTGTCCCGGCTCCGCAAAGCCCTGGACAGCCCCGCAGTCAGAACGTGGCTGGACTCCAACCGGCGCGGCCACCGCTTCTACTTCGGCCGCTACACCGGTGCCACCCCCGTCCCCGGAGAACCCGGCACCAAAACAGCACTGGAAGACCTGCGCAGATATCTGTCCGCGACCGAGGAGCGGGGAGCCGCAGCCGAAGCGAACGCGAACCGCGACGCGCGGTACATGATCCCCCGCCTCGACGGAGCCGAGATGCGGTCCCGCTGGGACATGCTCTCCTCCCCTCCCGACATCCTCGTCACGAACTTCTCGATGCTCAACGTCATGCTGCTGCGCCCGAGGGAGGACGACTTCTTCCAGCAGACACGCACGTGGCTCGACAGCGACCCCGACGCGGTGTTCAGAATCGTCGTCGACGAGTTGCACCTGTACCGGGGCACGGCCGGGACCGAGACCGCGTACCTGCTCCGCAACCTCCGGCACCGCCTCGGGCTCGACGCTAGGCCGGACCGGCTCCAGGTCCTGGCCGCATCCGCCTCGCTGGAGAAAGAACGTGACGAGGGCTTCCTCGAGGAGTTCTTCGGCCTGGGCGCGGACAGCTTCGAAGTCCTCAAAGGAGAGACCGTGAAGCCCTTGTCTGCCGCCGTCGACCTCTCAGACCATGCGGGTGTCTTCGAGAGGACCTCCGGGCAGCAACCCCAGGCGGCGGAGTCCCAAGCCCTCCTCGAGCGCACGTGTGCAGCCGACGCGCTCCAGAATGCCCTGACCGACAATGGAAAGCCGGTAGCCAGGTCTGTCCCGGAGATCGCAGGAGCGCTTTTCCCCCACGAGGACGCCGAGTCGGCGCGGGCGTCCCTTCACGGCGTCCTCTCATCCCTCCGCAGCGCTGATACCGGGGGTCCGGGCCTGCCCAAACTGCGGGTCCACTACTTCTTCCGCAACATCTCCGGGATGTGGGCGTGCTCCGACCCGGACTGCCGGTACGTCGACCGGCCGCAGGACTCGGACCGGACCGTCGGCCGCCTCTTCACAAGGCCGACGACACGGTGCATATGCGGCGCGAGGGTGCTGGAGCTGCTCTACTGCCAGACCTGCGGGGACCTGTACATGGGCGGATACACGAACACGGCCGCGAACACGAACCCCGGAGCGTTCGAGGGGAGCCTGCTGGCCGACCTGCCCGAACTGGAGAAGCTCCCCGAACAGGTGCGCACCGGCGCGACCGCGGCCAACTACGTGGTCTACTGGCCCCGCACGCGCATCCCTCTCCTGGACAAGAAGGAGTGGACCAGGACCGCGCCCTGTAAACAGAAGTTCACCTTCGGGTTCCGTCGCAGCCGGTATGAGCCCTCGACCGGGCTGCTAGTCAACAATAATGCGGAGCCGACCGGCTGGTCATTCCACATCGCCGCCCCCTCCGCGAGGAGGGGGACATCCCCGGATCAGATCAGCCCCTTCCCCACTCAGTGCCCGGGCTGCGGCGATGACTGGGAGATGCCCAGGCTCAAGGGAGAACTGCTCCTGCTCACGGACCCGCTGAGACTGCGCTCACCGATCCGCACGATGCGCACCGGCTTCGAGAAGGTCAACCAGGTTCTAACCACCTCCCTCCTCTCATCCATGCCCGAGAATGAGCGGAAGCTGATCGCCTTCTCCGACAGCCGCCAGGACGCCGCGAAACTGTCCGCGGGCATAGGACTGCGCCATTACCAGGACATGATCAGATTCGCTTTGGCCGAAGCCGTGCGGGAGCAGGGCGATCCGGCCGGAGACCTGGAACTCGTGCTAGCGGTCTATCAGAAGGATCCGGGTGTGGACCGTGAGCTGGCGCGCAGCGCACATCAGAGGCTGATGGCCCGCCATAAGGAAGAGATACTGGAACTGGCCGGTATCTGGAGCGGTAAGGACCCGTTCGCAGACCCTTCCCGAGAAGAGGAACTGGTGCAGAGGGTTACGGCCCTCCCGTCCCTGGAAACCCAGGCCTCCCTCATCGAGGCACGCCTCCTGAAGACGGGTTTCAACCCCGGGGGGCCCAAGGCGTCACTGCAAAACGACGACGGCGCGAATAACAGCTCCTGGACCCGCCTCTACGACTGGCCCGACGACGACTCGGCCTCCGGACAGGTCGTCCGACCGGTACCGTCCGTAGCGATGAGCCGGGACCAGGACGACCTCCGCCGAAAGATCGGAGAATCCCTTACCAGGGAACTCCTCGACGGGCTGTTCGCAAGTGCCCGACGCGACTTCGAGTCCCTCGGTCTCGGCTGGCTGTGCAGATCCGACGACAGCGGAACCGCCGAAGGAGCCGACCTCGGCAACGTACTCGCGCGAGCCAGCCTGAGAGTGCTGGGACAGCGGAAGCGCTTCACCGGTATGCGCGACGGAGCCGACACACCACCCGCTCCGCTCCGGAGATTCTGGAAGGCCGCCGCCGAGAAGCACGGCATGGACGCCGAACAGGTCCAGGACCTGGTGGAGGCCTCCTGGGGCGACGCTGTCACCGAATACCTCATCCACCCCGAGCGCGTGTCCATCCGCCCTGGCGCGGGGGCCGTATGGACGTGCGGCACATGTAGGATGCCCCACCTCCATCCCGGGGCGGGTATCTGCACCAAGTGCTTCCGGCCCCTGCCTCCGGCTCCCTCAAAAGCGCCGCCCGTCGAAGACGACTACTACGCTTGGCGGTCGGCTGCGGACGGAGGCATCACCCGGCTCCACTGCGCCGAACTCACCGGCCAGACCGACCGCATCGTCGCGCAATCCCGCCAAGCCCGTTTCCAGAACGTCTTCCTGGACCACGGTCGCGGCGAGGTTCCCCGGGCGGATGGAGTCGACCTGCTGTCGGTCACCACGACCATGGAGGCCGGCGTCGACGTGGGAGCGCTCAGCGCGGTCCTGCTCGCCAACGTCCCGCCCACGCGCTTCAACTACCAGCAGCGGATCGGTCGCGCAGGGCGACGCGGAAGCCACGCGGCGGCTGCTCTCACCGTGTGCCGCGGACGGAGCCACGACGACTACTACTTCCAGCACCCCCACCGCATCACTAACGAACCCACACCGCGGCCGTACGTATCGATGGATATGCCCGAAGTGTTTCGGCGGGCACTCCTGAGTGAGGTGCTGCGGCAGGCCTTCTCCGATGTCTGGGGCCGAATCGGCGAGGGCGAAGCGAATCCGACCAATAACACGCACGGGCGATTCGGTACCACAGAGCACTGGAGCCGTCACAGGAAGCACATCACCGAATGGGTGGAGAAGAACCCGGGCCTTATCCTCAGCATCGCCTCTGCCCTACGCCTGTGCACCCGTGGCCCCGTCACCGAAGGCGACCCGGTGGAGATCGTCAGGAGACTGCTGCCGGGTGTGGACCGAATCGCGAACCGGGCGGTCGGCCATCGGGACCTGAGCCAGAGACTCGCCGAAGAGGGCTTCCTCCCCATGTACGGCTTCCCCACCCGGGTGAAGTACCTCTTCACGGAGCTGCCCCAAAAAACCTTCCCCTGGCCACCCGCGGGCGCCGTCGACAGGGACGTCTCCATCGCCATCGCCCAGTTCGCGCCGAACGGTGAAACCGTCAGGGACGGCCGCGTCTACAGGGCGAACGGCATCGCGGCGTTCGAGCCCTGGGGTTACAAGCCCAAACCGGTGAAGGAACCACTGGGCGAGGAGATCCCCGTCGGCCTCTGCCACCGGTGCGGACACATCGACGAGACCCCCGACAGCGACGTCTCCGAACCTGAATGCAACGCGTGCGGAGCAACAACACCGTCCTACACCGTCCTCCCGATGCGTGAGCCGGCTGGCTTCCGCTCCGACCGGCCCAGGGATTTCGACGGCACGTTCACCTGGTCTCCCCGGTCCACTGCGGCTAGAGCGGCGGCCGACATGGAAGCCCTCGAACACACAGAGAGGGAATGGCTTGTCGTCCGCTCAGGACGCGGCAAACGCTACGCGGTAAACGACAACGCCGGGCAGCTCTTCCACTTCCGTCCCGCCGCAAACACTCCCTGGCAGGGCTACCTGGCCACGGAATCCCCGCCTCCCGAGGGGGGTGTGACCACAGCTCTGGGAACTTCCCAGCACACCGACCTGTTCTTCCTCGGAGCCAAGTCCGGCACGGATGCTCGCCGCGGTATCCGCTTCGATCTCGACACCTCGCTGGGCGACGTCCTCGGGCGCCGAGCCGCATGGTTCTCCCTTGCAGCACTCCTACGGCGGGCCGCCGGGCCCTTCCTCGACGTCTCCCCCAACGAGTTCGTCGGGGGAATCTGCGGCTCTCCCTCCCGAACCGCCGGCCCCGTATACGCCTACCTCGCCGACACCTTGGAGAACGGGGCCGGGTACTGCACCCACCTTGCGGACCCGGAAGTACTGGGAGGCTTCCTCGAACGGATCGACTCCTACACAGCGGAACTGACCTCGGCCCACGGAACCTGCTCCGGTTCGTGCCCCGACTGTCTGCGCGACTACTCCAACATGCCAGTGCACCCTCTCCTGGACTGGAGGCTCGCCAGAGACCTGTTCGACCTGCTCCGCGAACGCGACCTGCAGGTAGAGACCGGTCGACAGGACGAGCTCCTGAGCCGATGGGCCGCAAGCTATGCCCCAGGCTGCGAAAAGCGGTCGACCCCCAACGGCCTCGTGCTCCTGGTCGACGACCCGCTTCACTGCGACGGACCGACCCCCGTCGCAGTGAAGCACCCGTTGGAGGATCTGGGGAACGAAAGACTGGTTGCGCTCGAATCCGCGTCCCACGAGCACTTCGGATACGGACGCATTCTGTTCGCGGACCAGTTCACCCTGGACCGCACACCATCCACTTTCCTCACCGCGCTCGGAGCCTGGGAACCCGGGAACTGAGAAATCGGAGACAGCGCCTTCGGACACCGACCGCGGCTCACCGCGCGGATTTGGTCTTAGCGGTGATGCGGTTCGACATGCCGAGCGTGATGCGCACGTTGGTGCCGTCGGGAAGCCGTTCGCTCAGCGTGCTGCCCTCGGTCAGGGAACGGGTGATCTGCAGACGGTGTTTGAGCCGCCGCTCCTCCACCCATGCCCGAACGACGACCCGCGCCAGCAGCAACAGCGGGCAGACCAGTACCGCACCGACCACCTGAATGGTTTCCACCTGCACCCAGTTCCTCCGTCTCTGTCACCTAGCGGCAAGAGTGCCAAATCCACCCGATCGTGACACCGCGACTGAAGTGACCCACATCACTCGCCTGGTGCTGTCACGGATCGGGCGGGTGTTGCGTCCCAGTCATGCACGGGCGGGAACAGGAACCCGCCCCATTCACCTATGGGAGCGCTCATGACAGCAACTCAATACAAAACCGCGACTACACAAGCCGGCCCGCATGGGCTCCTCCTGGAGACCCCAACGGGCTAGCTCGCGGTGGAACGACCCCTCCTTCACACAGACGCGAAGGATCGACGGGCAGTCAACGTCGAGGCGGACTCGGGGCGTTCCGACATCGAGTGGAGCTGAACGTGAAGCAGTCTCATCCCGGCGAACCCGACCGCAAGCAGGTCGTAAGGGAGATCGCCCAGTGCACCCCTCGGGTGTTCCGTACGCTGCGGGGCCTGGGAGCCAACCAGCAGGAGGCTGAAGACGCCATGCAGGAAGCGGTGGCGTCGATCCTGTCCAAAGAACGCCGGGTGGAGAATTTCCCCGCATACCTGATGCGGACTGCGCGCAACCACTTCTTCACGATGGTGCGGTCCGCAGGCACAGCGACGACATCACCGAGCTGGGGGTGCTGGTCGCCGACGCCTGCTGGCGCTCCCAGCCCGAGAGCCGGGTCCTGTTCCAAGAGGACGGGCGGCGGCTGCTCGAGGCTCTGCAGAAGCTGCCACAGGCTCATCGGGAAGCATTTGTGATGCGCAGCGACGAGGGATTTTCCTACGCCGAGATCGCGCAGGTCACCGGCAGGCAGGAAAGCACGGTGCGTCAGCACCACAGGCGTGCCCTCGAGGCACTCCAGAGGCTCCTGCGGGAGTGAACGGGAGGGAAGTGAGCATGCAGGATCCACAAGCGCTCTACGACGAGGTCGCTCGTGCCGACGAGGAGCGGTGGGTGCGGTCGCTGGTGGGTTGTGAGGAGCCGACGACTGACCAGAAGCGCGAGCAAGCCCTGATGGGTCTGGTCGAGAGTTGGATCGAGCTCGCCTTCCCCACGAACAAGCCTGAAGTATAGAACAGGATGGGGGCGCCACGACCTGGCGCCCCAAGCGAGTCTGGGCCCTCAAGCGTTCCAGAGCTGGCTTCCGAACTCCGTCCGCAGGGCCGCTCCGGCCCTACCGCCACAACTCCTTGCAGACCGGGGGTGCCGCCAGCCTCTGGTACATCTACAGGTGATCAGCCTCCATCGCGCCGAGTGACGGGAGGCGATCCCGGCACACACCAGAGCCTTCACCAACCTCGGTACAAGACAGCACCGGTACAAGATCGAGCGCTCGATCGCCTGGCTGGGCTCCTAGCGCAGGCTGAACGTGCGATGGGAGCGCAATACCTCCACCTTCCTGGCCATGCTCGGCATCGCCTGCATCCTCATCTGCTACAAGCACCTGGCCCAGCATGTCGATGGCTTTTGAGATGAGCTCTTATGCGGAGTCAGGAACCCCGGCCGCAGACTCGAAAATCTGATCCCAGGCTGCGCTCGGAGCTCACGGAGCGGGCGGCTGTTCGACCCACAGGTCATCGGCGAACCACCGCAGCGCCGCACGCAGGCGCTCGGTGTCGTGATGCTTTGCGACACCTACTTCCTTGGCGACGCACACGACCTTTCCCCCCTGAAAGTCCTCGAGCGAGGTGAACTTGGGGAGGACTTTGCGGGTCCAGACCACGAGCCGGGCAGTGCTTCCCTCACCGACCATGCTGACCTGGGTCAGGTCCTGCCAAGAGGCCGCCAGCTTTCCTGGCCCCTTCTCCGCCCCAGCCGTCAGTTCGCTGTCGCGCAAACCAAGACTCGGGGGCCCCTCGAAAACCGTGGCGCCAGCCATCCAGATGGCCACGCCGACCGTGCCGACTAGGGACAGTCCACCCAGCCAGGGAAAGATGAGATCCGCGACGCGACTGATGACTAAGCCGAGGAACACAATGCCAGCTAGGACGAGGATCACTACGAGAATATCTGCCACTCCCCGGCGTCCTTTGAATACCACCTCCTCCACCGGTTCTGGCTGGGTATTACTTCCAGTTCCGACGTCGAAGGCCATTCGCGTGGTGCCACGCGGTTCGATGCCGATGCGGCGCACCATGCTGTGTTGCTCACCGGAACCGACCTGCACGGTGTGCTTGCCCGACTCGACGGGGAAACTTCCGCGTTCGCCTGCCGGGACGGTACCCATTTCAGCTCCGTCCACCAGGACCGCCAGCGGGTTCAGGGTGAGGTTGCCGATGACCAACTCGGCGTCCGTGGGCTTGGCCGGGACTCGCTCGGGGGACAGCGGCGGCCTCTCGGGGGCGGCTCTCTTCATCTCGGCAGGCGGTGTCTGCGGCGCCTGGACCCGCGTGTAGGCGAGCGTGTGCCGGGACAGTGCCTCGGTGATGTCCGGGGGCAGCCATTGCCCGTCGCCGGGCCGGGACGGGGCCCCGGCGGCCAGGGCCGCCATCACCTCCTCCACCCCCGGCCGGGAGCCAGAGGCTTTGGCCAGACAAGCCCTTACCAGGTCGACCAGGGGTGCGGGGAGGCCGGCCAGATCGGGTTCCTCGTGCACGACCCGGAAGCCCACCGCGTGGCTCGGGCCCTCCCCGAAGGGGCTGCGACCGGTGGCGGCGAAAGTGAGCACGCACCCCAGCGAGAACACGTCCGAGGCCGGACCGACCTTCTCGGCCCTGGCCTGTTCGGGGGACATGAACGCTGCGGTGCCCAGAACCGTGGAGGAGTGGGTGTGGGAGGTGGAGTCCAGGGCGCGGGCGATACCGAAGTCGATCACCCGGGGCCCGTCCGCGGCGAGTAGGACGTTGGCGGGTTTGAGGTCGCGGTGCACCAGCCCTTGGGCGTGCACGGCCGCGAGTCCTTCGGCCAGGCCGGCTCCGAGCACGGTCACTGAATCGGTCGGCAGGGGGCCCCGGTCGGCCACGGCGCGGTGCAGGGTGGGTCCGGGGATGTAGGCGGTGGCCAGCCAGGGCGCGGTTGCGTCGGTGTCGGCGTCCACGACCTGGGCGGTGTAGAATCCGCCCACTTTGCGTGCGGCGGCGACTTCGGTGGCGAAGCGGCGCCGAAAGTCGGGGTCCTGGGCGAGTTCGGGGCGCACGACCTTGACTGCGACGGTGTGTCCGCCCGGGGAGCGGCCCAGGAACACCTGTCCCATGCCGCCGCCGCCCAGGCGTGCGTGCAACGTGTAAGGGCCGACCTGGGCAGGGTCACCGTCGAGTAGGGGGTCGGTCATGGCACCGCTTCCAAGGGGGTTGGGATCGGTCGGGAGTAGATGATCCCAAGGATCCCTGCCCCAGTTGTACTTCTTGCCGGAACCGGTCACCCAGGCCTCAGCCGCCGCTCGCATATCGGGGTGTCGGTAAGGAGCGTGTCCGGGGTGGTGTTTCGTGCTGGGTTCATTGAAGGCGAAGAATCAACGCTTCGTCTTCTGTTGACCCGGCCTACTGCCCGTAGAAGTCGTCCTCGAACCCCGCTGGCGGGACCAGCCACGCCGTCCGCTCAGCCGCCTTCGGCGGCATGGCGCCGGTCTGACCCGACATCGCCTTCAACGGCCTCCAGGTTCACACGAGTGACGGACGGGAGGCGATCCCGCATGCCGCAGCCTCCACCACATCCGGCACGAAACACCCCGACGCAGGACACGGATCAGGGTCGCCCGTTGTTCCTGACCCAAGTCGGCCATGAGACTTGCCTGCGGCCGCTCCATGCCCGCTCCGCCCACCCCGTCGGCGTCCGACCTCGCGAGAGCTGAGCCGACCACCAGCCACGTAAGCGGAGAATTCGGCATCACCGAGAGGAGTCGCAGCGCACGGCCTGGTCGATGCCCGAGACTACGACGCATACGGTGTGAAGGATGGACGTTCTACCAGGTGGGCGATGGTGAAATCCTCGAAGGTGACGTCGGTCAAGACTCGGAAGAGGCACTCCGAGGCGGATATCGGCAAGCACTGCCAAGGTCCGTCCTCCTCCCGTGCCACCACTGGCCAATCTTCCGGTGGCACCTCGGCGTCGGCGGCCCAGCAGAACTCGACGGCCGTCACCGACATGGCCCAGGGGATCAGACCCGCCCCACCCGGACGGTAGAGACCATACGGATCGAAGCTGTCCCGCGTGAGCGGATATTTCTCCAGTGTCCGCCACAACGACGCCAACTTGTCCACCACCTGCGAGTCGGCGCCTCCCGTCGCACCGTACACATGCAGATACTCGCTGAACTCACCCGCGCCGAAACACCGGCAGAGCTCCTTGTAGTCGGCGGGAAGCGCCGTACCCAGCCGCGCCTCGATCACCTCCCACGCGATGTCGACGTCTATCGACCACCACTCGACGGCATCGGCGATCCGGCTGACCCACGACACAGCGCCTCCCCTTCCGATCACCACGGCACGTTGTCAATCCGGGCACTGCCCGCTCCCTGGACGTTACCCACCCACTGGAGTGCACCTTTTTCGCCCTCAAGGTGCAGACCACAGCCCGGTGGCGTCACATCCACGAGCCAGCGCCACGACCCCTGGAAAGGATCCCAATGTTGAGAACACCGCGAGGTGCCATCGGACGTCGCCGGGGCCGGTGTGTGCTCCGTTTGTGCTCCGCAGTTTTGGACCGGGACGCCACCGGGCAGCACGACGCGGCACAGGACGGCATCACGATTTGGATGGTGCGGGACGGAACGGTACGTAGTGGCACCTGACGGTACGCGCTTCTCATCCGACGGTCGCAGGTTCGAATCCTGCCGGGTGCGCCACAAAACCCCAGGTCACAGCCTTACCTGAACATGGGGCAGCCTCGCTGTTCGTGTGGTGGGTCCACGGTGGGTCCCGGGTGGGACCGGCACCGAACCCCGCTGACCAGGCCTGCTCCGCACCTGTCGGCGAACCCGACCGGCATCCCGTAACACCAGCGACGCCGTGCGTTCCGCTGCTTCCCGCGCCACCTGCGGAAGCACGCTGGAGTAGGTGTCCGCGGTCAGCACAATGCTCGCGTGCCCCAGCATCGCCTGGACCACCTTCAGCTCCACCCCGGCCGCCAACGCCAACGTCGCCACACCATGACGAAGGTCGTGCAATCGCACCGGCGGCAACTCGCTGGAGGTGTTCAGCTTCCGAAACAGGCGTGAGAGCCGCTCCGGCGCCAGCACCCCGCCACCGATCGCCGTGAACACGTACCCGCCCCGGTCCCACACCCGGCCGTGCTCTTCAGCTTCCTGTTGTTGACGCCACCGGTGACGACGCAGCACACCGACCGTGGTGTGGTCCACCATCAGCGTGCGCCGACTCGCCATACTCTTGGGTGCCACCTCCACCAACCCCGCACCGCAGTGGGCCTGGAGCTGGCGCACCACCCGCACCGCCCCCGCTCCAGGTCGACATCCTCCCACCGAAGCCCTACGATCTCGCCGCGGCGCAGCCCGGTCATCACCGCCAGGTGAAACAAGGCGTACAACCGGTCGCCGCACACGTGGTCCAGGAAAGCGCGGGTGTGCTCGACCGTCCACACCGCCACCGCCGGCCGCACACCGTTGTTGTGCCAGTCCGCGATGGCCTGCTCGGTCCACACCACCGGCCGCGCGCTCTGCCCTCCCTCCAACCGCAACCCGTTCGCCGGGTTGGAAGGCAACAGTCGCTCGCGCACGGCGGTGTTCAACGCCGCCCGCAACGTGGCCCGCAACCCGCTGCACCGTCGCCCCAGCCACCCGCCCACCCCGGGGCGTGACGTGTTCGGCGATGCCCTCGAAGGCCCGCTGCACCCGGGCGGGCGTCAACTCCGCCAACACCGCCTCCCCCAGATGCGGGACGAGGAAGCGGTCGATGTGCTCCTGATAGCTCACCCGGGTGCGCGCACGCAACCGGCTCCGCCCGTCCAGCCAGTGCTGCAACCAGGCCGCCACCGTCCACACCACCGGCTCCCCAGTCCCAGCCTCATCGCCTCGGGCCCTGCGCAGAGCAGCACGCGCGGCCTCACGGGAAACGAACCCGCCCCGCCGCACCCGACACCGACCACCCGCGGCCCGCTCCGACTCCAGCGAGAAGTACCAGCTCCCATGCCCACGACACCGCAACCGCGGACAACCACTTCCCAACCTGCTCGAAGACCCGGCCACCCGGCACCCGCACCGCTTGAACACCGAACCCGAACCGAACATCACCACCACCTCCAACCCCAGTCTCACCCTGAGTGCCAGAGAAGGTGAGTGACGGGAGGCGATACCGACATGCACCACGGCCTCCGCCACACCCGGCACGAAACACACCCGTCAACCGCATAATCAAAGATCAGTAGTAAAACCACTCAAAGCCCAGTAAACAAAAAATGAAACAACCCAAATGACTGGCACGGACACTAGGTTCAAATGGAGGGAATCAATTCTTCCACCATCGCCGCCACTCCACCTTGAAGTCCAATATTCACGATGTTCATTTATTCTTTCAGCAGCACGAGAGGCACTTGGACTTCCAAGAATAGAAGAAACCACAGATCCCTGGAACGCCGGAATATTAAGCATCTCCCCATCTTCGAGTTCAATCAGCAGAACTCCACCACTCACCCAAATTCGCCCGATCCGAGACACCGGAACCGCAGTCCTCGTCAGGTAGCCTCGAGTAACAAGATAACCCCCTTCGATTGAAACATTTCTCCAATACACGACCTTCAACTCAAACCAAAAAGCCAGGGCAAAGACACTGGAGATAACTAGGACCCCCTCTAATCCAAAACCCTCACCAATCACCGCCAGCGCAAATAGAAACCACAGAGAGAAGCTCAGAAACACCCCCAGAAACAGACTCCCCCTACCCCGAAAAACCTCTACACCCTCAGACAAAATTAATTCCTTGAAAATGGGTTGTTGTACGGCTTGGGCCCTCCGAACGTAGCGCCGCTAGCGAAGTTAATCGCATAATTCGCCGACGAGGCCCCCCAATCGACCGAACCTGAAGTCATATCCCATCCTTGAAAAATCCCCTCTTTTCGCTGAGGGTTTTCCGACTTGGGATTATAATCCCATTTCTGAGCACCAGCCCGAACCGTAGGCCTCGATCTCATAGAACTCAGGACACCTCCACACCCAGCAGACCCCGAGACACGACAACCAGCGAACCACCTAGCGCACCCAGCCACTTCATCCGACAATTCTAAATTCAAAATACCAGGATACCGATCAAAGTCTAGATGCCCCTTCAGGCCAAATGAAAGACTTGGGCGGGCCAACTATTGCAGCCTCAATTTTCCCACCCCGACCATCAGTGAGAATCATCATCCTCCATTCAGAGGACCTGATGGCAAAAAGGCCACACTCATCCTTGTTTTCAAGAGCCTCAAAGAACCCCATCCACCCAAACCTCTCCCGAGCAAGCTCAGGATAACTTGAATACCTGGATCTATGGATATCCAAAAGCCTGAAGCTGGGTGACACAAACACCCTGAAGGACGCACCAGGATCCCAGCATGCGTTATCCAAGACTTCCTCCGGAATGTCCTCCAAAGATCGACAAGGTCTTTTCTTCAGCATGCAAATCACCCTGTCGCGAGAAATATTAAAAATATAAACCCTCCACCAAGAACAGGCACTGGCGCCTAGCGGCTAACGAAAATTAATATCTCCCGGGGACATGCCCGACCAGGCCACACCGACTTCGCCAGACATGGGTCCCTTGATTATAACCTCGCACTCTCCCTCAAGCTCCACCCACGGTTGATCATTTGAATGAACGTGATCCCTCCCCGCGGGAATCCTCGACCTGAGGACAGCACCAGTACCCCCATTCATATTAGCAGCGGTCAAAGCAACTCTCGGGCTGGTCGTCCAACTTGTGTATTCATTGTTAGTGTTACCTAGATGATGTGCCTGAGGATCTGAGTTGCCACCCCTAGGATTTGCAACTCCGTTGACCGCATCCTCGAAAGCCGGATTTGCACCGCCTGTTTGTCCGCTTTTTCCGAAACTCCACGATATACAGTTGCCCCGCCACCACAGTTGTGGTTGAGAACATCCACCGAGTCCATGGCCACGTGGTAGGTGTGGACGCCCTGCACGGTCAGGTTATGAACCGTCGCGCTCTGGGTCCGGGCCTGGACCGCGCTGACCTGTACCCAGGTGCCGGAGGAGGTCTGCAGCCACATGCCCGGGGCCAGGTCGACCGCATCCACCCACAGGCCCAGATCCGGAACCCAGAACGGGTGACCGTCAGTCGCCACGATCACGTCCCCGGCCACTTCCGGCTCTGGAACACCCTCAAAGACCTCGTGAGGTGCCATCGGACGCCGCCGAGGATCGGTGTGTGCTCCGTTTGTGCTCCGCAGTTCTGGACCGGGACGTCCCCGGGCAGCACGACGCGGCACAGAACGGCATCCTGATTCGGATGGCGCGGGACGCAACGGTACGTAGTGACTCGTGACGGTACGCGACCATGGAACTTCTAATCCGACGGTCGCAGGTTCGAATCCTGCCGGGTGCGCCACAAAACCCCAGGTCAGGAGGGGTGCGCGAGGACCTCGGAAGAGGTCCTCGCGGCGTTTTCGGGGCTTGTGTGCTCCATACGTGCTCTTCAGTCCGACCTCAGTCGAAACACCCCCATCGGACTGAGAAAGCCCATCTCAAACCCTACTCGCCCCCTACCAACAACGGCGGGGACGAACCCGGCCCCACACCGCCACGTCCGCCCACGACCACCCCTCCCCCACCCCAGGGGCCCACAGGGCCGGACATACGTCCACCGGCCCGCTGACGGGCGCAGCCCCGCGCATCAGGGCCGCCGTGGCTTCGATCACATACGCGAGCATCGTTCGATACGTGCACTAAGAGACGTGGGCGGTGAAGCGCCTTAGAGCCCATCTCATCTGGGTTCTCGGTAGCCTGACCGGGGGCGATGGTGGAACGGCTGGTGCCGGACGAGCTGTGGGAACTGTTCCAACGAGTGGTACCCGAGCCACCCGCACGACCCCCAGCACAGCGGGCGGCGCAGACGGCGACTGCCAGGTCTTGGCCACGCTCCTCTCCGTGGCCACCACCGGCTGTACCTGGGCCCTGCTCCCGCCGGTGTTCGGTCCGTCCGGCCCCACCGCACACCTCCGCTTCACCGAGTGGCTCCAGGCCCGGTTGTGGACCAAGCCCCACCGGCTCGTGCTGGACGAACCCGGTTTCCACGGTGAGCTGAGCTGGTCGCGGTGCGCCATCGACTCGGTCAACTGCCCGTCCTCGAAGGGGAATCTGACGGGCCCAAGTCCTGTCGATCGGGGCAAGAAGGGGGCGAAGATCCACCTGATCGCCGACCGGGCGAGCCTGCTCCTGGCTGTGGCGACCTCCGAGCCAACACCCCCGACAGCCAAACCCTGTTCCCCCTGGTGGCAGCGATTCCTCCGATCCGCCCACGCCGCGGACCCCAACGGCGCAAACCGATCGAGCTGCACGGCGACAAGAGCTACGCCTACGCCCACCTGCACCACTGACTCCGAGAACGAGGAACCGTCCACCGCCCGCCCCGCAAAGGCGCGGAGTCCTGGAAACGATTGGGCCAGCACCGGTAGCAGGTCGAGCGCACCATGGCCTAGCTGGCCGGATACCGACGCCTGCAGTACCGCTACGAGCACAAAGCTTACTTCCTGGCCTTCGCCGGCATCCCCTGCACACTGATCTGCTATTGCCAACTCCCTAAAGGAGATGAGCTCTAAAGCCAGCTTGTCTCCCTGCACCCCAACCCGCCCTGACAGACGCATCTCGGAGCCTGCAGGCTGCCTAAAATTGGACAAGCCACCTCCGCTGGCCAATCCCGGCCTTCAGCTACTAGCTTGGTCGTATGAGCAATGGAATCCATTGGATCGGAGAGCATAATCTGGTGCCCCGGACCCCTGGCCTCCCGGGGATGCGGGAGGGAATTTCCCTCACGGTTGCCCGCGGCATCAGCGCAAGAGAGTTCCTCATCAGCCTCGGAGCACACGCAGAGGACCTCGACAAAGGAACCCTCTTCAAAGATCGCAAAAAGAAAAGCACCGCGACCTTCGACTCTTTCGCCATGTACGGAACCCAAAGGGAGTGGGTGTATGTTCTAGAAACCCCACCCGACGCCACTTGGTACGCACAAATATTCAATCCCCAAAGGCGAAAAAAACTGGATGGAGTAGAGATCATCTGTGTAACCCAGAGGGAAGATGATCCACCACCTTACGTTTCACACGTCACACCCGAGGGTCAGACTTCCGACGTAGAGTGGGGCGCCCTTACCGGGCATCCAGATTTTGATGAGGCACTTCGCTCCGCTGGAGCGATTTACCCTTCGGTTCAAGACTCTCCGAAAGAAGAGGTATTGATATACTGGGAAGAGTATATGGATGATCTTCTACCGAGGATCTTCACCGCAGTAGGAAACTACTGCGAACTGGAGATCAGTCAATGCGAAGTTGAAGCTGGCAACCTCCCCCTGGCCATTTTTCCTCCCGCGTTCTAAACTCATGCTTGGGAGGGGCGCCAAAGTGCACCCCTCCCAAACGTTAGCCATTATTAGATCAGGGGGTGCTCATCTCGCAGATGACAGGCTCCACAGGAGCACCGCCCGCTGTATAACGGCAGTCACCGCTCATACGAGAGTCCACCCAGTACGCATCACTGTCCGCGAGTCACACTGCCGCCCTGAACTGAGGGAAGACACTCATCGACTCCTGGTTTTGGCGTCCGGACATCGCGGAGCACCCACAAACTTCGGTGAAGTCAGGGATCATGCCGTCGATGTTGTACAGATGGATGTCGCCCTCATGTTCCTTGGCGAAGGTTTGAATGCAGGCACTACCGTTAGGGGCGCGGCCACCCGGAAGGACTGCTTCGTTCAGTCCTCCTTCAGCCTGGGACATACCGCCACTGTTATAGGTGGATGCAAAGGCGAACTCGTCGCAGTTCAATCCCGGATCACCCTCATCCAGGGCACTTTCATCACCGTGGTCGGCTGCCCAACCTCCGGGGCATACTCGCCCTCGACTCCTGTTGCTTTGGCTTTGGTCTTCCATGAAGTACATGGGCTTCCCGGAAGTTCCGCCGTATCGTTTTCCAGGACGATTAGGTGTCATGTTCTGGATCAGCCAGGCATGAGCAGCGGCCTGCGGGTAATTCTCAGAGTTGAAGGAGTAAGTGGGCGGCGAGTTAAGGAAGACACAACCGGTATTCTCCCAGCCCCTGCGGTCATGACCCTTGGTGTCGCAGCGAACGTATTCAAGGCCCACAGTCTGAGGCCAAGGCTCATCCGACCACGTGTACTCCGCCGTCTCGCCATCACCACTCTCTAGGGTCATCGCAATCGTGACGTCCGGCTTGAGTAGGTACTCCTGGTCGCTGGTACCTGTGTCCCAGTTAAAAGGGCTCCTCACCCAGGCGGTATGCGAATCACCAGCCTTCCAGACAGGTTCGCCTTCCCAAGCACTGGGGCCCGGAGCCACCGCGGTGCATCCCTCTCCGCAGGTGTGTCCAACGATGCTCGCCCAACGCCCGATATGCAGGTGGCGTATCGCTTTCATTGCTCGAAGTCCGGCGGAGCAACCCAGTCGGACGGCCTGCACATCGACAGCAATGCCGCCCCACTGGTTCTTACACCTTCCATCGGCATCACGGTACATGCCGCGGTCTTGACCGAACACGGTCTGGCCGCTCCACCCCAAGGGTGAAGCGGCCAGACTCATAGGTCGCTCGGTTCACTGGTGAATCCGAGGAGGCTCTCGTTTCGAGCCCAAGGGAAGCTTGGAATCGAAGCTCTCCCTCCTCGAGTGCGAATTCACATTAGTATCCGTTCACGTATCCGTCACCGTTGCCATCTCCGTTGCCATCTCCGTTCCCATCTCCGTTCCCGTCACCGTTGCCATCTCCGTTCCCGTCACCGTTCCCGTCACCGTTGCCATCTCCGTTCCCGTCAC
>NZ_ANBA01000002.1 GCF_000341085.1 Nocardiopsis ganjiahuensis DSM 45031
CGTTCCCGTCACCGTTGCCATCTCCGTTCCCGTCGTCGGCACAGTCGGCCCTCTGGATCACGTTGTTGTCCAGCGTGACTTCCCCGTTACGAGCCAGCAGACGACCGTCGACAGTGGCACCCGAGTTCGCGCTGATCGAGGTCAGAGCAAGGACATTGCCCACGAAAGTGGAGTTCGTTCCCAGCGTCGCCGAACTCCCGACCTGCCAGAAGACGTTGCATGCCTGAGCACCGTTGATCAGGTCCACCTCACTGGCCGACCCGGTGATGAGGGTGGAGCCGATCTGGAAGATGAAAGCCGCGTCAGGATCCCCCTCGGCATCCAGCGTCACTGTGCCAGTCAGGCCGAGCGACGAACTGGCGTTGTAGACGCCGGGAGTGAATGTCTGCCCCACGAGGTCACCGGAGACGCTGGCGGTCGCAGGACGGCCAGCGGCATCGTTGTAGGCGGTGGTCAGGTCGGACTGAGCTTGGAGCGCGACGGCATCCGCGATGTGCACCGATCCGTTGACGGCCCCCGGAGGGAATCCAGTCACCGCGGTACCCGGGTGCAGACCCAGGTCCCCGGTGACAACCGTGGGGCCAGTGTTGGTCACTGTTTGGCCGGCCAGGACAGCGAAGCTGTCTGCGGTGCCGAGTTCGACCGGCTCCGGCTGCGCTTGCGCACCGGTCGGCGTGAGACCCAGCACGGCGAGGACCAGCAGGAGGGCAAATCCAGCCGCCGCCAGAGGCGAAAACCGGTAAGCCCGGACAGAGATATCTTGCATGTAAGACACCGAATCCTTGGATTGGAATTTAGGCCGAAGATGAAACACACATGGCGACTCTCTTCCTAGCCATGCATCTTCAATATTCAAATGTCACCCGAACAGATCCCAGGCACGAGAGGAAGCCTGGGGCCCGCCCACAGGGACTGTACACAGATACTCCCGAATCCCAGCACCGAACCGCCGCACAAAGAAAAAGGCGGCGTCCACCTGAGGCCGACTTACCAATAGTTCTCGATGTGTGCATACGGAGTGATTTGAAGCTTCCCATTCCGAAACTGTGGGTTATATCTTTTTAATTGACGGATGAAAAGTATGAGAGGTACAAAAAATCAGGGCGGCACCGCTTGAAGGGGAAATCTCCCCGGGAATTGAACCGGTCAGGGGACCTTTGATCCAATGGTCCACAGACGCCGGACACGAGAAAACCCCAGGCCAGAACGGGTGAACCAGTCTGTTTGCCTGGGGCCTGTGCCCTTCCTGCGGCTCCTGGTGTGCTCTCCTGAACCGGCTACCGCACCGGCACCAAACCACCCACCTCAGCCGGTACCGATGCTCCGCGTAGCAGGGCGGCGGTGGCCTCGGCAGCCGCTTTGACCACGTCCGGGAACACGCTCTGGTAGGTGACCTGGGTGAAGTGCGTGGTGGAGTGACCCAGCTCGGCCGAGACCACCTTCACGTCCGTTCCCGCGGCCGACGCCATCGAGGCCGCCCCGTGACGCAGCCCGTGCAACGTGATCGGCGAGAGCCCGGCCGCTCGGGCGATGCGGGAGAACCAGTCGCTGACATGTGAGGGCAACCACCCCTGCCGGTTCTAGCGGGTGAACACCGACCCCGAATCCGACCACTCCGGGCCCGCGGCATCGGTGAAGAACCCCTGCTCGGGCAGGTAGAGGCCGCTCCCCTGCTCGTTATCGGTGTTGTGGTCCGGGTTGGTCCGTCTCATACCGCCTGCCCTTCGCCACTGGTGTGCTGCTGGTAGTAGGGGTCAGGGTCGGTGAAGACCAGCACGTCCTCGTGCTGGATCAGGTGCACCGGGCAGCCCTCTTTGCCCAACCGGCGGGTCTCGATCAACTGGAAGAACGAGGACCGGGACACCAACGACACCCGGTCTACCAACGAGGTCGGCGTCAAAGCCGCGGCGGTCTCGGCGCCCTCGCCGGTGTGGACCTGCCCCTGCCCGGTGGCGCCCTGGACCTGCGCGGTCTCCAGGTTGAGCCGGGCGATGGAGGCCCACTTGGGCTCCAACTCGATCCCCACCCCACTCCGGCCCAGGTGTGCGGCCTCGACCAGGGTGGTACCGATCCCGCACATCGGGTCCAACACCACCTCCCCAGGCCGGGTGTAGGCGGCGATGGCGTGGCGGGCGATCTCCGGCAGCATCTTGGCTGGGTGCTCCACCGACAACCGCGAGTACCGGTCGAGGCGTTCGACGCCGCGAACTTCGTCATGCCCAGCGCGGGACTCCTCCTCATCGGCCTCCTCCTCGTGGCCAATGGCGGGCTCTTCCTCGTCGCCGGACGCCTGCTCTCGCAGCCGACGCTCCCGCAGTCGATGAGGCCCGCCCGATCGGTGCCCCAAGAGGACGACCTGGACGACCTCCTCGACGACATCGAGGTCGGATCGGCCGCATACCCACTGTGAGTGTGGACATCGGCTGGTCTGGAGCCAGCCGGCAGGGTGGGTGTCGACCGCTGCACTGGCCCGGACCTGGCTCCCGTGGCCGGTGCCTGCCTCCTCGGCAGGAGCGGGTGTCCTGGAAGTGTTCTGTCCGTCCGGGCCACAAGGCGGTCGACACCGGCCCGGTCCCACTCCGAGTGCTTGACAGAAGTCCGCCCGACCCGGTTGCTACCGGTCGTGGCTCATCACAGTGCTACTCCAAGTGCGCTGTGGCTGGCACAGCCGGCCTCAACCTGCGGGACAAAACGGCTGACACAGTGGATCAACCACCTGTCGTCGGATCAAGTCCGCTGATGCTGGACAGGGGGAGGGACAGCGTCGGTCTGGTAATTCACCCTCATTCCAGCGGTCGGGGGCGGGCCGGCCCCGCACAGCCAGGTCCGCCCCCGAACGCCCCGCCCTCGAGCACGCACGGCAAGAACAAAGAGAACCCCTGGCCAGAAAAAACAGAGAAACATTATATTCGAAAAAACCTGAACCGCGCATATCGCCTTCATGATGAACAAAGACCACTGAAGGGACACGGAACATGGCACACACACTCGAAAAGCCTACTGCCCTTGAGGCCCACCCGCCTCACCCAAACTCGCCCGCTCCGCACCAGGCTCCCTCTCCAGGCTTCGACCTCTTCTTCAGCAGGATTCGCCCCGACCTCAAGAAGGGGTGGACACCGTGGGCCGAGCAACATGAGGCGGCCTCCTGCTTCACCACGGGACGCCTGACCCGGTTTACTCACATTCCTTCTACCCCCTTTTCTTTGCATTGTCCGGTTTCTTCACATGCCGCTTTTTTCCGAAGACCCCCAAAGCAGACCAGATCGCCTCATCGCATTGACAAAACCCGTGATTACCCAAGATGCTTGACATGCAAGGACCCCTGAACGCATATGCGATTGTCCGGACCAAGATTGCTCCGGATCTTTTGTCCGATTTCTGCTGCGGTTCTTTTCATGTCAGCTGAAGATAGGGGACGCTGTGGCGCATGCCGGTGACGATGCGAGGGCCGACCACGTGAGTGAGCCGGTGCTGATCGCGGCGGGGGTGGCCGACCTGGCGTTCAGCGGTATCGGGGCGGCTCTGAGACAAGCGAGGACGCTGATGGTCCGGTCGGACCTGGTGGAGCTGTCCCAGGACGGCCGGGAGGAACTGAGGCAGCGGGGGCGGCTGGCACTGCAGCGGTACGTCCCCGCACCCGAATCCCATCTGGAACTGCTTGCTCGACGGGCCGTGTCCCGGCCCGGTCAGAGCGATGTCTGAGGTCGAGGAGCAGCTCCTGCTCCGCACCCGGGTGGACTCCGCGTTGCACGAGTTCGCACGGCAGGAGACGGAGCGGCTCCTCGCCATCGACGCCGACCTGTTGCCGGTGACAGAGCAGCTGGCTGTGGCGGTCGCCGACGGCAAGCGTCTGCGCGCCGCGTTCTGCTACTGGGGCTGGCGCGCGGCGGGCCAGCCGGACAGCGATGCTCTGGTCAGGGCGGCCACAGCGATGGAACTGGTGCACGCCGCTGCCGTCATCCACGACGACCTCATCGACGAGAGCCCGATGCGACGTGGCGTGCCGAGCGCCCACGTGGCGCTGCGCACCGCGTTCACCGGTCGGGCGCGGCCCCACGCCGGAGGGCGCGCCCTGGCCCTGCTGACCGGGGACCTGCTGATGTCGTGGGCGGCCCAGCTGTTCCTCGACTGCGGCCTGCCCGCGGCCTACCTCTCCCGCGCCCGCGAGCTGTGGTCGGACATGACCAGGGAACTGATCGCCGGAGAGTGCCTGGAGGTCCTCAGCACCGGTTCTCGACCCGACACGGGCAGATCGCTCCAGGTGATCCGTTACAAGACCGCCAAGTACACGGTCGAGCACCCCCTGCGCATCGGCGGCGCGATGGCCGGAGCACCGGGCACGCTGATGGAGGCCTTCACCGCCTACGGGCTCCCCCTCGGCGAGGCGTTCCAACTGCGCGACGACCTGCTGGGCCTCTTCGGAGATCCTGAACGCACAGGCAAGTCGAACCTGGACGACGTACGAGGCAACCGGCCGACCGTCCTGTTCGCCGAGACCTGGTCAGCCGCCACCGCGACCGAACGCCGGGAGCTGCGCGGTCTGCTCGGCCGACGAGGCCTCGATGGCGAGGGCCTTTCGAGAGTGCAGGCGATCACGCGACGCACCGGTGCCCTCGACCGTGTCGAGGAGATGATCGCCCGGCGTGTCCAGGCAGCGACCGCTGTTCTCGCCCGCGCGGACCTGCCGGCCGAAGCAGCCACGGCCCTCTCCCGCATGGTGGCCTCGGCCGCGTCCCGCCGTTGCTGACCCGCCGAAAGGAATCCCATGTCCTACACACCAGAGTCCATGGACGCACTGCGGCCCCTGGGAGACGAACTCGCCGACGCGACGGTGGAGACACTGTTCGAACGCGGGGAGGTCGGCAAGTTCAACACCCTCATGCGCTACTTCTCCACCACCGGCCAGGACCTGCCCGACGGACTGCCGGACGTCGCCCGTGAGTACCTGCACGCCACCTCCACACCACCGGCCTGGGTCGACTGGGGTGAGATGGAGAAGGCACGGCTGTTCTTCATCGACAACAACGTGCACATCTCGACCGCCCTGGCCTTCTCCGCCATGCCCGCCTGCTACGTCATTCCACACGTGGCCAAGCTGCTCAGCGCCACCCACGCCCTGGAGTACCCCTCGCGGCGCATGGCCGAGACCGGACAGTTCACCGTCTACCTGATGCAGCCCGACGCCTTCGAAGCGGGGAGCCGGTTCGTCCCGGCGGTCCAGAAGGTGCGTCTGCTGCATGCCTCCATCCGCCACCACATGCTTCGTGAAGGCCGTTGGGACGTGGCCGCACTAGGCACGCCGATCTGTCAGGAGGACATGATCGGTGGCCAGATGATGTTTTCCCTCCAGGTCCTGGACGCACTGCACCGCCTGGGCATCCACATGTCGGCCGACGGCGCGGAGTCCTACTTCTACGTCTGGCGCGTCGTCGGCGAGATGCTCGGTATCAGTCCCGAGCATGCTCCGGCTGACCTGGACGACGCCCGGAAGTTCTCCGACCTGTACATGACCAGGTACATGGGCCCTTCCGAGGAAGGGGCGCGGCTGACCCGCCAGCTCATCGAACTCTACGAGGAAGTCGTCCCGGGAACCTTCCTCGATCCGGTGGTCGCCGCTCTCATCCGCTATCTCATCGGCGACACCTGCGCCGACTGGCTCGAGGTTCCGCGCACCGGCTGGGACACGGCCGTCAAGCTCTCTCCCGCCCTGCTCGGCGTCCTCGAACGCATCGAGGAGCGCTCTCCGCTGGGAGAGTGGGCCCTGGACCGACTCGGCCACCTCACCACGCACCTGGAACTCAGCTCCCTCACCCGTGGCCGGGTCATGCAGTACTCCATCCCCGATCAGCTCAAGGACGAGTACGGCGTCACCTCTACTGCCAACCGCACCGGCCGCTGGACTCCACCGCCCCTGACACTCCACCCCTGAGCCACGGCCGCTGGCGGGACCGGGACCCGAACAGCGACCGCCCCATCATGTGCTGCACGGGATGAGAAAGAGGAACGGATCGTCCCGGGGTCGGCCGATGCTGCCATGAGCGGTATACGGGGATTCCTCGCCGCTCTCGACACATGGCGCGCCGAGGGGCCTCGCCCGGTTTCTCTGGGCGAAGCCCCTCGTTTCTGGCTGGTGCCGCCGCGCCTACAGCGGGCTCTCCGCGATCGTGAAGTCCACATCGCGGATCATGACCTCGCTCAACTGCCGGAGCTGGATCTCGGTCACCTTCGCGCCGTGGAGCGAGGCCGGCCCGGTCAGGTTGGACAGGTCGCTGCCGCGCAGGTCGGTGCCGGACATCTTGGTGTTCTTGGTGTCCGCACCTCGCAGGTTCTCCTCACCTCGTATCAAGCGCAGTCCAGTGCACTCCGGATCGGTGTGGTCCCTGCGACCTGAAGCGAGGTTCTTCCACTCCGCAGGCGAGGCCTGGTGAGCGTCTGGATCGGCAACGGCGAGGACAGCCCGGTGGCGGCACCTCCTCAAGCCACTTCACGGCCCACCGCAGGCCAGGCTGTCACCCAGCAGAGCTACCCTGCCCCCGACACAGCACCGCCCCCATGATCAAGGCTCCCTCCATGCCCAGACCCACCACCCCGACCGGACGCGACCGACTCCTCACCGCGTTCCCCGAACTCCACGAGTACGGCACGCCCGCACTCCTGCTCCACCCCCACCTGGGAAACCCCGGACCTCAGGACAGCTCCGTCGGCGGTCCCTTGCTGTGGCCCGCCGACGAACCCTGGCCCACCTGCGACTTCCTCCATTACGACTTCGACGCCCCACAGGGAGCCGAGGAAATCCACTTCGACGCTCCCGTCGCCCTGCAGCCGGTGCTCCAACTGTTCGCCCGTGACCTGCCCGACGAACACGCCCTGCACGGCGGAGCCGAACTACTCCAGGTCCTGTGGTGCCCTAACAGCCATCCGCAACCGCCCGACGCCTTCGGGCACGGCTACACCCCCTGGCTCACCATCCGCTCGCGACACGACACAACGAACCTGCGACCGCTCCGGGAACAACCGCTCGCGCACACCGCCGCCAAGGAGTACACGCTCCCGCCCTGTCTCCTGGCCATCGAGGAGATCACCGACTACCCCTCCGGCGCCTTCCTGCCCGAAGAACTCGCCGACCGCATCCAGGAGTGGGAAGAAGACGTCCCCCAGACCGGGCACGTAGTCCCCAAGCCCAGCTACTTCTACGACCTCGCCCACCGCAGAGGCATGAAGCTCGGCGGCTACCACCGCTGGAGCCTCACCGACCCCGCCCCCATCGAGTGCGAATGCGGCACCCCCATGGAACACCTGTTCCAGATCGACAGCATGGAACCGGGCGGCCTGGAGCGCCTCGTCATCAGCCGCGGCTACTCCCTCGGTCTCCACCACTGTCCCGCCTCCCCGGAACACCCCCACCACACCGTCATGCAGTAGCGCCAACACATGCCCACCGGACTGCCTGCTCGGGAGGAGAACGAAGAGTGAGGGTCCACGGTTTCATTCGGATCGTTCTAGCGTCTGTCCTCCTGATCGGCTTGGCGGGCTGCACCCGAGCCGATGATCCTTTCCTGATCACGAATGAACTAGATGTACCAATCCGACATTGGAGGGGATTGGACCCCAACGAACCATCAGGTTCCGAATACCCAAGTTACCCAACAGCACCTGGCACTTCCCTTGAAGTTTATCCTTCTTACGATGATCCTGACTTTCCTTGGGGGATCTGGCCGATCAGTTATTGGTCACCTGCCTCCTGCCGGGACGACCTCTACTTGATTGTCGAAGCCGAAGACGGACGCAAGTTCGTGCACGAGCCTCCAATCTGCGACGATGACCACTGGGTTATTTCTGACTGAGGATCCTTCAGAAGGCAAATCCAGCCCGGAAATTGCCACACGAAAAGGGTCACAAACTAGAATGCAAAACGACTGCCCTGAATTCACTTCAAACTCGCATCGATGGAGCACCAAGCAAGGCAAGCAGTCAAGATAGGTACGAAATGAGTACCGGGCCCTTGATCAGGCGGAGCTCAGTTCTGGTTCACCGGCCATGTCGCCGCTGGATCACAGTGTTCCGGGCAGGCCATCAGGTAGACCTCGTTGCCCAGGAACAGTCCGTAGTGGCCATGTCCACCACCATCGGGCTGCTCCGGCTGGCCCGGGGCAACGGCGAACTCCATGCTCTCCGGGACCTGGCACACGTACACCAGTTCAGCACCGCACGCGCACCGGTGACGCTCGGGATCTTGCGCCCACGAGGGCGTTCCGCCCACCTTGAAGATCTGGGCGCCCTTGCCCCGCTCGCTGAGAGTCTCCGTGAAGGCCCGCAACGTCAGCGGCAGAGCACGCAAGAACGGCTCGGGATCCGCCCACGGTTTCGCTGCCCGGCTCTGGAGCAGCACACGCCAGAACGGCCGGTCCTCGCCGGCGTAGGGAGCGTCCCAGTACTCGGGCACGATCCGACCGTCCTCGGACGTGTCCGGGATCGCGGCTTCCTCGTGTGTACGGCAGTGGAAGAGCAACAGGTGGTCCCCGCCGAAGGGCCCCAGGTCCAGGGGCAGGTCGAGCTGGAAGAACAACACCAACCGCTCGCCGCAGAAGCACTCGGGCCACTCCTGGCCCTCGTCGAGGAAGGGCCAGCCACCGATCGAGTTCCGCGCCGGTCGCTCCAACACCTCACTGCCGACATCGACCGCGTACGCGGGAAACACTTCTTCGGGCTGCCTTGGATCAGATTCGAGCACCGGACCACTCTAGAGCGGACCTTTGATCCGATGGTCCACCGGCCCCGGCCGCAAGGAAACCCCAGTCCAGGATGGCGCACCCGCATCCTCGACACAGGCTTCTTTCGTCTCCGCAGCGCACATCAATCGGCGTCTGCTATTCGCAGAATTTGGTGGACCACTCGAAAAGGTGAACACGACAGCGAATCGCATTTCTTCCTCCACATGAGGTCGGCACTCGTGGTGTCACGTGTGTCCACCCCGTTGAGGGGCGGGTGCGTTCGGTCCGCACCGTCCAGCGCGCGTTATCACCCAGCACGATCGACCTGACCTGGTCTCCTAGGTCCATCCCCGGCTCGGGTCTCCGGTGGTGCTGATGTGGTCAACCGCTTCTCGCACACCCTGCGCCGGGTGAGCCGTGAGTCGGCCGGGCGGGCTGCGGGGGCGGGCGCGTACCCCCGACGAAAGTCGGTGCCGCGCACCGACCATGGCGACGCCGCTCCCCGAACCCGTGCCTTCGAAGGCGTCGACCGGAACGTCCCACCGGTGGATGCTCCGGCCGGTGCCCCGCTCCTAGCGTGGACAACGTCCCCGACGGCCGAGAGACGGGCCGCCGTCCGAGCAGAGAGGCAACGATCATGACCCTGGCGAACCCACTGGCCGACATCCCTCAGGAGACCTACTTCGGGCTCGGATTCGCGGTGCTGTTCGTGGCCGGTCTCCTGGCGGTGATCGGGCTGGTCGTCGCCGCGGTGTTCAGCATCCTCTTCGCGCGGATCGACGGCGGGATGAAGGTCGTCTGGCTGGTCTTCGTCGTCATCGCACCCGTGATCGGAGCCCTGCTGTGGTTCCTCGTCGGCCGCAGCCGCACCCCGGTCCGCCACTGGTGACGCCCCCGGGCCGGCCCGGGGGCGCCTACCGGCGCGGCTTCGGCGAAACCTGACGCGAGCGGCACGAGACGGCTCCGCCCTGTCCGTCCGGGATCACCAGGGGACGGCGCCCTCGTCGTCGAAGAAGCCGCCGCGTGGTCCGTCATCCGGCAGGGTGGCGAGCCGGATCGCGATCGCGGCGCCCTGTTCGGGTGTGCGCGGCGCGTTGAAACCGGTGAAGTCGGTCGCGACGTAGCCGGGGCAGGCGGCGTTCACGATGACGTTCGTGTCGGCGAGTTCGCGGGCGTACTGTGCCGTGATGCTGTTGAGCATCGACTTGGACGGTGCGTACGCGGCCAGGACCGGTCCGGTCCGCAGCGTCAGCGAGCCCATGTTGCTCGACATGTTGACGATGCGCGGCGAGTCCGCGCGGCGCAGCAGCGGGAGTACCGCGTTGGTGACCCGGACCACCCCGAACACGTTCGTGTCCAGGACGGCACGGAGCACGTCGAGGTCGAGTGTGGACGGGTCCTGCGCCCCGCCGTCGGTGCGTCCGGAGACGCCCGCGTTGTTGACGAGCACGTCGAGCCTTCCCGCTGTGTGCTCGACGGTCTTCGCCGCCGCGGCGACGCTGTCGTCGGAGGTGACGTCCAGGGCGACCCCGAAGGCGTCGACGCCCGTGCCGCGCAGGCGTTCGACGGCCTCCTCCCGCCTGGCGCCGTCCCGTGCGCCCACCGCGACCGTGAATCCGATCGATCCGAGGCCCTGGGCGACGGCAAAGCCGATTCCCTTGTTCGCACCGGTGATCAGCGCGGTCTTCGTTTCCCTTGTGTCGTTCACACGGTCCATGCTCGTGAGTCGCACGGTCGTTGTCCAAGACTGGTTCGGCAAGCTCTGATACCGGCCCGGTATCAGGCGGTAGGCTCCGCCTGTGGACCATCTCGAAACCCGCGAGCTCCGGTACTTCGTGGCCGTCGCCGAGGAACTGCACTTCGGCCGTGCCGCGGTTCGGCTCGGGATCGCGCAACCGCCGCTCTCACGTGCGATCCGCCAGTTGGAGCACCGGCTCGGTGTCCGACTCCTGGACCGCGACCGCCGTGGCGCGGCGCTCACCGGCGCCGGCGAGGTGCTGCTCCGGGAGGCGCGGGCGGCCCTCGACGCGGTCGCGGCCGCCGCGCGTCGGACACAGCGGGCCGGGGACTCGAAGCGGCCGCTGGTGCTGGTGACGAAGGCCGGCGCCTCTCACGAGCTCCTGCAACGCCTCCTCGGCGTGCTGGCGGACGAGCCCGGCGCACCACCGGTCGAGGTCCTTCTGTGCGAGGTCGGTGAGCAGGCCCGGCTCCTGCGCGACGGGAGTGCCGACGTGGCCCTCATGCACCGGCCGTTCGACGACCTCACCGGGTTCGACACCGAGGACCTCCTGGTCGAGGGCCAGATCGCACTTCTTCCGGCCGGGCATCCGCTCGCCTCGCGCGACCAGCTCACACTGGCGGAGGTCCGCGATGTACCCGGCCTGCCGATCGCCCGTTGGCCCCGGCTCGACGGGTCCTATCCGGACGGGCCCGGACCGCAGGTGCGCACCCAGTCGCAGCTCGCCCAGCTCGTGGCGCTCGGCAGGACACTGCTGGTCATCCCCGCCTCCAGCCGCGCCTGGCAGTGGCCCGACCACGTCGCGGTGCCCGTCGTGGACGCACCGGAGGCCACCACGGTGATCGCGTGGCCGCCCAGCAGCCGCTCCCGGGAAGTGGCGTCACTCGTCCGCTCGGCAGCCGGGCTCCGCGGCACCGCGCCGCCTGTTCATCCGCCGGGGTGAACTGGGAAACCATGGGAAAGGGCTCTGGAATTGACGGGGAGCGACGAAATGGACGAATGGCGCTCGCTGGTGGAACTGGAGCAGGAGGTCGCTCGGCGCCGTGCCGAGGTGAACCGCCTGCCCTCACGCCCTGAGATCCTGACGGGGGCGTTGCTCAACGGTTCGGTCTGGGATCGCTCTGTCGCCCTGGAGTTTCTGCGCGACTTTCCTGAGGATGTTCCCCGGCTGCTCGAGATCCTTGTCGACCTGTCGTTGTCGCCGGGGTGGCTGAAGCAGGCCGGCGAAGCGATCCGTGCGGCCCGTCAGGACATCTCACCCTCCCGATTCGTCGAGGTGGCCAGGAGGGCTACAGGCCGTGAGGATGTCGAGGACTACCGATCGGTCTGCTGCGTGCTGGCCGATGTCGGAGCATGGCAGGCCTTGGGGGTTGTGGTCGAGCAGGCCTCGGGGAGCAGGGATCCCGCGATCCGGGAAATCGCTCAGGACTTCTCGGAGAACTACGGGAAGATGATTTCCTGAGTCGCGCTCCGCCTCCGGTCGGCAGGGAATGCCCCTGGACCTGGTTTCCGCTCGGCCCCGCTGCGTCTCCTCGTCCGTACAGACGCACTCCGCCCCGATGAACACCCGAAAGGTGTGCCTGGATTTCGCTTGTCCTTCGAGGCGCCTGACCCCTACGGCTGGTTCCGCATAAATGACTTGACCCCCCACTGGGACCGGGGATAGGTTCCACACCGCCGATCCGCTGCGGCGCTGATCCGCCATGCCTGTCTTTTCCGATACCGGTACCCCTTCAAGGCGGTCTTCCTCCGAATCGCCGTCCGACACAGGAAAGGCTGGTGCACAGGGTGTCCGACCCTGCCCCCGACGAACCTGTCCCCGACAGAAGGGGAAACCCGGGAAAGCGCAGCCCGACGGTCCTGCTCAGAGCACGGAGGGAATGGGTTTTCTTCGCCACCCTGTGGCGGTCCCGTCCGGGGCTGACGGCCCTGTGGTGGGCCCTGATCGTGTTCCAGGGGGTCCTTCCCGCCGCCTTCGTGGTGGCGGTCGGGGTGCTCATCGGCGCCGTGGCCGACAACGGCCCCCTGCTGACACCGCTGCTGCTGATCGGCGCCGTCTTCGTCCTGATGCAGGTCCTGACACCGCTGCAGAACCAGGTCGGCTCGCTGCTGGGCTCGTACGTCTCCGACCGGCTGCACGACCGCCTGCTCGTGGCCGCGGGCGCCCCCGAGGGTGTCGCGCACCTGGAGAACCGTGCGCACATGGACGAGCTGACCTCCGCCCGGGACTTCGACCTCGGGATGACCGGTCCTCCCCTGCACCTGTCCATGGGCATCATCGCGGGCGGCCTGGTGGAGGCGGTCTCGGGTCTGGCGCAGGCCGTGGTCCTGGCCGCCTACGCGTGGTGGGCGCCGTTCCTGGTGGGCGGCGCCTGGCTCTCCACCCACTGGCTGCTCCGCGAGAGCTCGCAGTGGGACCGCAACACGGGGGAGGTCCTGGACGCCCAGCGCCGCGCCGAGTACTCCTACCGGCTGGCGGTGGACTCCCCCGCCGCCAAGGAGATCCGGCTCTTCGGCCTCGCGAGCTGGTTGACCGACCGCTTCGCCTCGGACCGCCGGACCCTCGTCGAACTGCGATGGCACGCCACCCGGCTGCGGCAGAAGCCGATGCGCTGGGCCGTGGTGGTCCTGGCGGTCTCGGGAGGGCTGTTCTTCTGGTCCCTGGGACGGGACGCCGCCTCGGGCGCCGTCGGTCTGGGCCAGGTGAGCACCTTCGCCTACGCGGCGGTGGGTGCGAGCGCGCTGGCCTTCGGCGGGCTGAACTGGGCCCTGTCCCTGGCCGCCGACGGGGTCGCGTCGGTGCTACGTGTGGAGGGGACGATGTCCTCGGGCAGCGCGGTCCGCGGCGTGGTCTCCGGGCAGACCCCGGCCGAGGGGATGCCGGCGGTCGGGATCAGGTTCCGCGACGTGGCCTTCACCTACCCCGGTATGTCGAAGCCGGTCCTGGACGGCCTCGACCTCACCGTCCCGGCCGGGAGCTCGCTGGCCGTGGTCGGGGTCAACGGCGCCGGGAAGTCGACCCTGGTCAAGCTCCTGTGCCGCCTCTACGATCCGGTCTCGGGAAGGATCGAGGTCGACGGCACGGACCTCAGGGACCTGGACCTGGAGTCCTGGCGCCGCCGGACCAGCGCGATCTTCCAGGACTTCGTCCGCTACGAGCTCTCCCTCAGGGACAACGTGGCGCCGCTGGGCGCCGCCCCCGAGGAGGTGATCGAGGCCCTGACCACGGCGGGCGCCGCGGACCTGCGCGGCCTCGACCGGATCCTCTCCCCCGGATACGAGAACGGCACCGACCTGTCCGGAGGGCAGTGGCAGCGTGTCGCCCTGGCCCGGGTCCTGCACGCCGTGAACCGGGGAGCCGGGGTGATCGTCCTGGACGAGCCCACCGCCCAGCTGGACGTACGCGGCGAGGCAGAGGTCTTCGACCGCGTCCTGGAGGCCACCCGGGGGTGCACGACCGTCCTCATCTCCCACCGCTTCTCCACGGTCCGCCGCGCCGACCGGATCTGCGTCATCGACCGGGGCCGGGTCGTGGAACTCGGGAGCCACGACGAACTCATGGCCCTCGGGGGCACCTACAGACGGCTCTTCGAGCTCCAGGCCGCACGGTTCGACGACGGCACACCGCTCGACGCGAACACGCGGTTCGACGACGAACAGGACGGAGCCGACCGTGCCGGCTGAGGACCACCCCCTCCCCTCCTCCTGGCGGGGCCTGCGCCGTACGCTGCGCCTGGGCTGGAGCGCCTCCCCCGGGCTCATCGCCGTCGCGTTCGCCACGACGGTCGGCGCCGCCCTGCCCGACGTCCTGATCGCCGCCGCCCTGGCGCTGCTCGCCGACGCCGTGCTCTCCGGGAACCAGGCCGGCGTGGTCGCCGCCGCCGTGCTCCTGGGCGCGCTGGCGGTCACGAGCTGGCTGCTGCGGCTGTTGAGCGAGCGGGCCAACCGGCGCTTCGCCGACCGCGCCGCGGTGTTCATGGAGGCGCACGTGGTCCGGCTCCAGAGCGGTATCCCCTCCCTGGAGCACCACGAACGCCCCTCCTACGTCAACCGCGCCCAGCTCGTCCGCGACCACGCGGACACGTTGAGCGAGGTCTACCAGTACCTGTTCCAGGCGGTCGGCGCCGTCCTGCGCCTGGTTCTGACCGTCTCCCTGCTGATGACCGTCCACCCCCTGCTGGGCCTGCTGGGCCTGTTCGCCGTGCCCATCGCCCTGGTCTCCCACTGGCGCGGAGGGGCCGAACACACCCTGGAGGAGCGGCTCGGCCACCACGAGCGGCTGGCCCGGCACCTCTTCCTGCTGGGCACGAACGCCTCCCCCGGGCGCGAACTGCGCGTCTCCCGTACCCGGGACCGGGTCCGTCAGGGACGGCACCGGGCCTGGGCCGAACGCCACCGTGCCCTGGCCCGGGCCCGCTGGACGACCACCGTGTGGCAGTCGGTCGCGCTCACGGTCTTCGGCGGCGCGTTCGCGGGCGCCGTCGCCGCGGTCGCGCTGAACGGCGGTTCGGCGGCCGAGGTCGTCCTCCTGCTCACCGCCGGCAGCCGTCTGGCCCAGTACCTCGGCGAGACGCTCGGCCAGGTCCACTTCCTGCGCACCATCTGGCTGGAGGGAGGGCGCCGCCTGCTGTGGCTGGAGGAGTTGTCCTCCCTGGCGGCCGGACGGAGCCCGGCCCCTCCCCCGGACCGGATGCGCTCCGGCATCACCCTGCACGGGGTCTCGTTCACCTACCCCGGAACGGACCGGCGGGTTCTGGACGACGTCACGCTCCACCTGCCCGCCGGGGCCGTGGTGGCTGTCGTCGGCGAGAACGGCGCGGGCAAGTCCACGCTGGTCAAGCTGCTGGCGAAGATGTACGAACCCGACTCCGGGCGGATCCTGGTCGACGGCGTCCCCCTCGCGGACGTGCCGGCCGACGCCTGGCGCGAACGGCTCTCGGGTGCCTTCCAGGACTTCGCGCGTTTCGAGTACCCGCTGCGGCTGTCCGTCGGGGTGGGCGACCTGGCCAGGGCCGAGGACGAGGAGGCCGTCGACCGGGCGGTCGAGCGGGCCGACGCCCGCACCCTGGTCGAGGGGCTCGACCGGGGGCTGGACACCCAGCTCGGCAACACCTGGGCCGAGGGGGCCGAACTGTCCGAGGGGCAGTGGCAGAAGGTCGCGCTCGCCCGCGGCTACATGCGCGACCAGCCGCTGCTCCTGCTTCTGGACGAGCCCGCCTCCGCCCTGGACGCCGAGACCGAACACCTGTTGTTCGAGCGGTACGCCGAGCGCGCCCGGGCCCTCAGGGACCGCGACCGCGTCACGCTCCTGGTCTCGCACCGCTTCTCCACCGTGCGCATGGCCGACCTCATCGTCGTGATGGACGGGGCCCGGGTGTGTGAACAGGGCAGCCACGAGGAGCTCGTCGCGCTCGGCGGGCGCTACGCCGAGCTGTACGGGATCCAGGCCCGCGCCTACCGGACCGCGACGTGACGGGTGGGTGCCGCCCCTTCCCACAGGCTCCGGCTCGGGGAGGTTTCCGGAACGATCGTCGTGCGTCCCGTTCCGGAGCTCCGCCCCGGCGGCGGGTCCACCGGGGCACCGGCCCCCGGCCGAGGCGGTCGTGGTCGTCACGGCCCTCGAGCCCTGCCCTTCCAACCCTTGAGGAACAGGAGATCCACACATGGCCAGCAGGTTCACCGAGCTCGCGGTCGACTGCGCCGACCCCCGGGAACTCGCCCGGTTCTGGTGCTCGGTCCTCGACTACGAGGTGCACGACGTGGACGAGGAGGACGGGACCGTCACCATCGGCCCCGCCCCGGACGGTGAGGACCGCTCCGGACCGGTGCCGCCGGTGCTGACGTTCGCGCGTGTGCCCGAGGGCAAGACGGTCAAGAACCGCCTGCACATCGACGTCGACCCCACCGACCGGGAACAGGACGAGGAGGTCCGCCGGCTGCTCGCCCTGGGCGCCAGCCACGCCGACGTCGGTCAGGGGGATGCGAGCTGGGTGACCCTGGCCGACCCCGAGGGCAACGAGTTCTGCGTCCTCGCCTCCCGCCGCCCCTGACCCCCAGGCCCTGTTTTTTGGATCATTCCGCGCTCGCGAGCGCGGAGGGCCGCCACCCGGGCGGGTGGCGGCCCTCCTGTGGGACGGGACCGGTTACGGCAGGTCCACGACCTCGAACTCCAGGAGGTCGGTGAACTCGCGGCCGTAGGGGTCGGTCACGGTCACCTCGGCGATGTGCTGACCGGCGTCGAGGTCGCCGGGCAGGTCGAACCGCCACAGGTGCATGGTGCGGTCGGCGACACTGCCGCCGTGGACCAGCTGCTGGGAGACCGCGTACGGGTCGGAGTACTCGGCTCCGACGTTGACCGCTTCCCCCGTCATCTGCTGGGTGCGGGTGGCGTCCTCGGCCGGGCCGCCGTCCAGGCTGACCTCGACGGTCGAGCCGGTGGAGCCGAAGAAGACGTTGGTCGTCAGCCAGCTGCCCCCGTCCAGGTCGGCGCGGTCCAGGACCAGGGGCTCGTCCAGTTCCGGCGCCTCACCGACGGGGTCGGAGTTCCACTCCTGGCGCTCCTCGAACCAGGTGCGGTAGGTGGGGCTGTTGACGCCCAGCTGCGTCTGCACGTCGTCGGGCTCTCCGGTGACGGTGAAGCGCTCCTGGAACTCGCTGCCCTCGACGTCCAGGGTCACCACGCCGGGGCGGCCCCCGTCGCGGCCGAGCGCGGTCGGGTATCCGTTGTCGCCGACCTCGCCCGAGTACCAGTCTCCCGAGATCGCTCCCGCGGTGATGTGCGGGAAGGGCAGGCCCTCGACGCCGAAGAGGTCGCGCCAGCCCTCGACGCCGTCGCCGGTCCTGAGGTTCTCGATGGTGTGGCTGTGGCCGGACACCGCCACGGCGCTGCGGCCCCGCAGGAGTTCGTGCACCCGGGCGACCTGGTCGACCTGGTGGACCGGGGAGCCCTCGTCGACGTAGTTGAGCAGGCTGATGTGGCCGGCCACGACGACGAGCTTGTCCCGGTCGACGTTGGCCAGGTCGTGTTCGAGCCAGGTGAGCTGGTCGTCGCTGATGCGGCCGTTGTAGGACGGGCTGTCCCCGGGGTCGCAGTGCTCCTCGATGCCCTCGGGGCTGTCGGCCCCCGCGGTGCACGGGTGGTCGACGGTGTTCAGGGCGACGACGTGCGCGTTGCCGACGTCGTAGGAGTAGTACGCGGGTGCCAGCTGCGCGCGGAAGGTGTCGAAGGAGTGCTCGGCGCCGGGGGCGTCGAAGTCCAGGTCGTGGTTGCCGGGTAGGAAGCGGGCCGGGCCGTTGGTCTCGGCCACCAGCTCCTTGATGTCGGGGTAGAGCGACAGGTCGTCCCCGACGACGTCACCGACGAACAGCGTGCCGCAGCCGGCGTAGTCGTCGCGCTCGGACAGGTCCTTGATGGCCCCGGCGCGCGCGTACTCCACCTCCTCCGGGGTGTAGGTCTGCAGGTCGCCCGCGATGACGCAGCTCTGCGCCTCGGCGGCGGTCAGCTCGCTCTCGACGAGCGGGAAGTTGATCGCGGACGGCAGCGGGCCGGTCGGTTCGATACCGCCGTAGCGCAGCTCCGGGGAGCCCTCGGGCAGGTGGTTGTAGTGGAACTGCGGGATGTTGTACTCGTCCAGCGGCACCTGGTAGCCCGAGGGCTGGGTGATCGAGACGGTCATGTTGTCGAAGGCGGGCAGCTCGTAGCCGCCCTCGTCGTCGGTCAGCACCACGTCACGGCCGTTGGTGACCATGACCCCGGCCAGGCCGGGTTCGTCACTGCCGCCGGCACTGTCCTGGTCGGTGTCGACGAAGACCCTGCCGGTCACCACCGAGTCGTCGGTGGGACCGTCGGACGCCGGGACGACCTCGATCCCGCCGCGGTAGTCGGAGGCGGCGGGATCGACCGTGGGCGACGCGACCACCGAGGCGGGCACGAGGGTGAGGGCGGCGGCCGTCGAGGCGGTCAGTACGGCGCACAGGGCACGGTGCGCCCGCGGGGAAGGCGGTGTCGGCACAGGTCGGGGGTGTGTCGTGAGCATGCGGTTTGCTCTCCGAGACGCTAGGGGCTTCACCGGTCAGGGGGACCGGCGAGCACCACCCTTGTCGACACGGCTGAACGAGGACCCAGGCGCCAGCCAACAGATGACTACGGATGGGTGACGCCTGACTCCGTTCAGTGACAACAGCTCGGACTCCGCGCGACTGTCCGTCCGGGGTTCAGGACCGCACGCGGGGACGGCGCGTCCGGTAGGTCAGCCGGCGCAACAGGGTCTCCGCCGGTCCGCGGACGCCGGAACGGTCCATCAGCAGGGCCGCCGCCACGGTGATCAGCCAGATGGTGAGGGCGACCAGCGCCGCGGACCAGCTCGACAGGTACACGCCCAGCCCCAGGCCCCAGGCGGCCAGGAACGGCGCGAAGAGCACCGACTGGGTGAGGTAGCCGCTGAGGGAGCGGCGGCCGAGGGCGGCCATCCCTCGCACGGGGAGGCTGTCGCGCGTGCCCCGGACGGTGATCCGGTGCGCGATGAGCCCGAAGAGCGCCGCGTATCCCACCCCGGTGAAGATCCCGGTGTAGAAGTGCACCGAGGAGAGCACCATGGCGTCGCCGATGTGGAGGGCGCCCACGTGCTGGAGGGCGAGCGCCGCACCGGCGGCCCACCCGACGGTGATCCCCGCGCCCGCGACCCACCGGAGCAGCGGCAGGTGGCGCGACGGCTCCTCCAGGATCCGGTGCCGTGCGGCGAGGAGTCCGATCAGGAAGGCGGTCGGCAGGGCGAGGGTGGACAGGCCGGAGAACAGGCCCACGCCCCAGGCGGGGAGACGGAGCACGGCGGAGAGCAGGTAGGCGGGCTCGGCGATGCTGGTCCTCTGGAAGTCGGCCGCCGAGAACGCGGGCTCGGCCTGGGAGGCCAGGAGGGCGGAGGCCGCCGAGAGGAGGGTGATCAGGGCGCCCAGGGCCAGGAGGACCACCACCCAGACCTTGAGTGTGCGGTCGCTGCGGCCGAGGAACAGCGGCACCATGATCAGGCCGATGAGCCCGTAGACCCCCAGGATGTCGCCCTGCCACAGCAGGAGGGCGTGCACCGCGCCGAAGGCGAGCAGCCACAGGTGCCGTGTGCGCAGCAGCCTGCGGACCTCCCGGTGCTCCGTTCCGCGTGCTCTCTGCCGGGCGTGCATCTGCCCGATGCCGTAGGCGAAGAGGAAGCCGAACATGGTGTGCGTCCGGGCGTCCACGACCACGATCGTCAGGGCCTGGGCGATCCGGTCGGCGAGGTTGCCGTCGGCGGGGTGCAGCATGGCCGCGCCGGCGGGTGCCTCGTAGATGAACCACGGAATGTGGGCCATTGCGATCAGCAGCAGCATCATTCCGCGGGCGAGGTCCGGTGCCAGGACGCGCTCCGCGACCGGGGTGGAGAGTGCTCGGTCCGGGCGCGTCCGGGATCCGGTGTCGGGTGTGGAGGGCGGGGCCGCGTCACGGCGGGTCGTCATCGTGGGCTCCAGGTGGTCGTCATGATGACTCCACCCTCGCCCGACCACGGCCGCCCCGGGCAGTGCGGCCGTGTCACCCTTCTCCCGTGACATTTCCGAGGGCGAACCCGTGACACGGTGTCACTGGTGCCCCGGCCGGGCTCCAGCGGAGTGGGGGCGCACCGCTGACGCCCGGCACGGAGGACCGCGGAACACAGGGGCACCGGTCGGAACTCCTCGGGCAGGCACCGGGGAGCCGTTTCCTCCACCGGCTCCCCGGCCCGGAGTGGCGTGAGGAGCCCGTCAGGAGGCCTCGGTGAGACCGCACCACTCGGCGATGAACAGGGCGATCGACTTGGTGATCCGCCTGACGGACTCGATGTCGACGCGCTCGTCGTACCCGTGGATGGCCTCGGAGACCGGGCCGTAGACCAGTGCCGGAATGCCCTGGTAGAGGGCGTAGACCCGGCCGTCGAGGTAGCCGGGGGTGGTGAAGGTGCGCAGTTCCTCCTCGAACACGGCCCGGTGGGCCCGGCGCAGCGCGTTCTCGGCGTCCGTCCCCTCGGGGAGGACGTAGCCCTCCGCGTAGAAACCGGTCCGTTCCCCCACCGCCTCGATGGGGTGGCCCGCGTCGTCGGTGGTGGTGCTCCGCAGGACGTCCTGGATCTGCTCCCACGCCTCGTCGGCGCTCATACCGGGGTAGATCGCTGCGCGGACCTGGAGCTCGCACCAGGCGGGGACGCTGGAGGGCCAGTCACCACCGGTGATGCCGCCGAGGTTGAAGTTGATGGGGTGGTCCAGGTCCTCGAAGTAGGGGTGCTCCTTCCTCTGCTCGTTCCAGCGCTCCTCGAGCTCGCGCAGCCTTCCCATGACGTGGTGGGCCGCGTCGATGGCGTTGAAGCCCGCGGACATCTCCCGGGGGTGCGTGGGGTGGCCCGCGACGCGCACGTCGAACCAGATGACGCCGACGTTGGCGCGGACGAGCATGTCCTCCTCCGGCTCGGGGATCAGCACCGCGTCGGCCGTGTAACCGCGTTGGATCGTCGCCAGCGCACCGTTGCCGGTGCACTCCTCCTCGGCCACCGACTGGAAGTGGATGCGTCCGGCCGGGGCGAACCCGGCCCTGAGCACGGCGTCGTAGGCGAACAGGTTGGCGGCCAGCCCCGCCTTCATGTCACCGCTGCCCCGGCCGTAGAGCCAGCCGTCGATGATCGGTGCGTCCCAGGGCGACCTGGACCAGGCCTCCACGGGTCCCTCCGGGACGACGTCGACGTGCCCGTTGAGGATCAGGGAGCGCCCTTCCTCCGCGGCGGGGGCGTAGGTGCCCACCACGTTCTCGACGCCCTCGTAGGAGACCTTGATCCTGCCCGCGCCGGGGTGGGCGGCGATCGCTTCGGGGTCGAGCTCCCAGCGGTCCATGGCCAGGCCGCGCTCAGCCATGGCCCGGTACAGGAGGTCCTGTGCGGAGGACTCCTGTGTGCGCAGGGAGGGGTGGCGCACGAGTTCCTGGGTGAAGGCCAGCTGGGCGTCGAAGGCTTCGTCCACCGCCTGTTCGATGCGTGCGGCGATGTCGGGTGTGAGGCTCATGTGCGGAACTCCTGTATCGGACGTCGGGGTGGTCGGTGCGTTCACTGCGGGTGGTGCGCTCGGTAAGGACGTGCGCCCACTGCGGGCGGTGCGGAGGTGTCAGCCCTCGTTCCGGGCGTCCTTGACCCGGATCCGCTCACCGGCGGCGCCGCCGAGCGCGGTGACGGCGCAGATGCCGATGAGGACGAGCACGGCGGGCCAGGAGGCGCCGTCGTCGACGACCAGCAGCGCGGTCGCGATGAGGGGGAGGAAGCCGCTGAAGGCCCCGGCGAGGTTGTAGCCCAGGGAGACGCCGCTGTAGCGCAGGCGCGGCGGGAAGAGGTCGGCCAGGAGGGTTCCGGTCACGGCGTAGGCGAGCGTGATGAGGCAGATCCCGGTGGTCACCGCGACCGTGATCGCCCACGGTTCGGCGGTGTCGATCAGCCAGAACAGGGGGAAGGCCGCCGCACCCGTGGCCACGGCGCCGATCACCGTCATGCGGCCGGGCCCGAAGCGCTCGGCCACGCGACCGGCGACCAGGGTCACGGCGATCTGGAAGACGGCGGCGACGAGCGTCGCGTTCACGACCACCTGGCGGTCGACCTCCAGGACGCTGGAGGCGTAGGAGACCACGAACGTCGTCATCATGTAGAAGCCGCCGACGCCCAACAGGGCCGCCGCGACCGCCACGAGCAGTCGTCCGCCGGCCTCGCGGAACAGGGCCAGGGCGGGCACCTTGGCGCGGTCCTCCAGCTCCACGAGCTCCTGGAAGACCGGGGACTCCTCGACCTTGAGGCGGATGTAGAGCGCGATCCCCAGCAGCGGGAACGCCGCGAGGAACGGGATACGCCACCCCCACGCGTCGAAGTCGGCGCTGGGCAGGAGCAGCACCGCGGAGAAGACCGCGGAGGAGACGAGCGTGCCCACCGGGGATCCGACCTGGACCAGGGCCGCGTACCGGGCGCGCTGCCGTTCGGGGGCGTGTTCGATGGCGATGGTGATCGCACCGCCCCACTCTCCGCCCACGGCCAGTCCCTGCAGGAGTCGCAGGACCGCCAGCAGGATCGGTGCCGCGAGTCCGATCGAGAGGTAGTCGGGGAGCAGCCCGATCAGCCCGGTCGCGCAGCCGATCATGACGATCGTCGTCAACAGCGCCGGACGCCGTCCGTAGCGGTCACCGACGTACCCGAAGACCAGGGCGCCGATCGGCCTGGCGGCGAACCCCACGCCGAAGGTCGCCAGGGCCGCCATGAGACCGGCGTTCGGGTCGAGGTCGGTGAAGAACAGGCGGTCGAAGACCAGTGCCGCGGCCATACCGAACAGGAAGTAGTCGTACCACTCCAGTGCGGTGCCGACGAAGGCGGCGAAGGCGATCCGTCGCGCGTCGGCGGCGTTGACCGTCGGGGCCCCTGTGCGGGGGGCGATCTGGTCCGGTTGTGACATGTGATCCTCCGGGAGATGGACACCGGCCAGTCAGAACATGAACGACCAGGAGATATGTCGCTCATCGTCTTGGAAAAAACGGACTTTCACAAGCGCACTTCGCCACGAAAAACCTCGTTAGAATGTGCACATGCACAAGTTCGAGCGGTCCGGTGTCATCGCTCGCTCCGCGGAGGCCTGCCTGGGGGAACTGGAGGCCGTCGCCTGGCACTACGTCCGCAGCGTCCGCGAACTCACCGGTTACGCCGAGACCGTCATCGGTGACGCGGAGCTGTACGGCACGGCCAGGGGCACGCTGAACCTCCTCCTGGGCCTCCTGCAGGGGCAGGAGCGGTTCGAGGAACTGCGGAGCCACTCCCTCGGGGTGGGACGCGCACGCGCCCGACAGGGCATCCCCCTGGAGTCACTGCTGCGCGCGGTACGCATGGACTTCCGCTTCCTCTGGGAAGCGATGCGCGGGCACGTTCCGCCCGGGGAGTTCCTGGAGTTCTCCGAGGAGGTCATCTCGATCTGGGAGGCCGTGGAGATCCACACCACGCACGTGCAGGCCGGGTACACCGACGAGATCGCCCGGGTGCGGGCGGAACTGGAACTGGAGCACGCGTTCCTCCTCCGCCACCTGTTGAGCGAGTCCAGCACGGACGAACGCCTGCACGCCCAGGCCGCGGAGGCTCTGGGGCTCCAGGCGGACGGCGTCCACATCGTCTTCGTGGCCAACCGGAACCACGCACGCGATTTCACGGACTGGGTCGGCCGGACCCTGCCCACCACCGTTCTGCTCCGGCTCGACGGGGTGGAGTTCGGCATCGCCCCCGCCGGGGACGTGACGGGCCCGACCGAGAGGGCGCTCCTGGAGAAGCCCGTCGGGATCTCACCCAGCGCCCACGGCGTGGGAGAGATCGCCGCGATGTGGCGGGTGGCCCGCGAACTCTCCCACTGGGCCGAGGACGGTGAGGCCGCGACGGTCGGACGCCACTGGGCCCAGCTGGCACGCGCCCGCCTGAGTCCGGTTTCCGACGCCTTCTCCAGGGACGTCCTCGATTCGCTCGGCCAGTTCTCCGAGCGGGAGGTGGACCTGCAGATCGAGACCGTGCTGAACTTCCTCAGGATCGGCTCCGTGACCGGGGTTTCACAGAGGATGTTCTGCCATCGGAACACGGTGGTCAACCGTCTGAGAAGGTTCGCGGACGCCACCGGTCTGGACGTCTCGAAACCGATGGGCGCGTCCGCCGCCCGCCTCGCTCTGGAGGCCGCCCGCTAGCCCTGTGGCCAGGGACGGCGCTGTCGGAGTCCGCGCGGCGGGTGCGGGCGGGGACGCGGGCACCGGGGTGCCGGACGGTGGGCGCCTCAGAGGTCGGTGGGCGTCTTCGCCAGGTCCCGGATCGGTCCGGCCAGCTCGTTCTCGAAGAAGGTGAAGAAACCCTCCGGGTCGGGTCCGGCGTTGATCAGGGCGAGGTGGTCGAACCCGGCCCCGACGAACTCCCGGACCACCTTCAGGTGGTTCTCCGGGTCGGGGCCGTACCCGAACACGTCCGCCATGGCGTCCCTGCTGATCAGCGCGGTCGCCGCCTCGAAGTTCACCGGGTTGGGCAGCTCGGCCTGGACCTTCCAGCCGGTGAGCCCGAAGCGGAAGACCTCGCGCGCGGACTCCAGCGCGGTGCCCTCGTCGGCGGCCCAGGCCAGGGGCACCTCGCCGTAGCAGGGGCCGTCGCCGCCCTGGGCGCGGTAGGTGTCGGTGAGCGCCGAGCTGGGTTCGGTGGCGAAGAGCCCGTCACCGGACTCGGCGGCGAGCTTGGCGGCCTCCTCGCCTCCCGCCGCCACCACCACCCGCGGCGGCTCCTCGGGCAGGTCGAACACCCGCGCGTCCTCCAGGACCAGGTGTTCGCCCTTGTAGGAGTGGTAGCCCCCGGACCACAGCAGCCGCATGATCTCGATCGCCTCACGCAGCATCTCGTGCCGGGTGGACGCGTTGGGCCACCCCCGCCCCACCACGTGTTCGTTGAGGCGCTCCCCCGCCCCGACGCCCAGGGTGAAACGGCCCTCGGAGAGCAGCGACGTGGTCGCGGCCGCCTGCGCGATGATCGCCGGGTGGATCCGCAGGAACGGGCAGGTCACACCGGTGGCGATCTCGATCCGTTCGGTCCGTTCGGCGATGGCGGCCAGCATCGACCACACGAAGCCGGAGTGCTGGTGGCTGAACAACCAGGGGTGAAAGTGGTCGCTGATCTCGACGAAGTCGAACCCGGCCTGCTCGGCGCGCACCGCCTGTTCCACCATTTCCCGGGGCCCGTAGCCCTCGGCGAAGAGCTTGTAGCCGACTCGCATGGGTGCCTCCTGCACGTGTTGTCCTGACTGCGCTCGCCCTGACTCCATGTGTTGCCCTGACCGGGTCGGCCCCCGGGGAAACACCCCGACCGGGAAAACGCCCCCCTTCACCCAGGGAAGGCGCGGCAAAGGATCCGACACGGAGCGCCGGGGCACGTGTGCGCGCGGTGCCTGTCGGGCAGGGCGGTCCAAGGAAGGGAAAGGAGGACGACCATGAACGACAGACAACCGCCGGCACAGAGCCAGCCGCACCCGGGACGCACCGAGCCCATGGACCCGCAGCCGCGCGACGAGATGCGCGAGTACGAGGGCAGGGGCCTGCTCGAGGGACGCCGCGCCCTGATCACCGGAGGCGACTCCGGGATCGGCCGCGCCGTGGCGGTGGCCTTCGCCAAGGAGGGGGCCGACGTCGTCTTCGGCTACCTGAGCGAGGACGCCGAGGCCCAGCACACGGTCGGCCTGGTCCAGCAGGAGGGCCGCCGGGCCGTGGGGGTACGGGGTGATCTGGCGGACGAGTCGCACTGCGCGCACCTGGTCCGACGGGCCGTGGAGGAACTCGGCGGCATCGACATCCTGGTGGAGCACGCCGCCACCCAGACCCCGGTGGAGAAGTTCACGGACCTGACCACCGAACAGCTGCGCCGCACCTTCGACGTCAACGTGATGGGGGTGTTCTGGACGGTCCGTGAGGCGCTCCCGCACATGTCGGAGGGCGGCTCGATCATCATCACCGGCTCGATCAACGGGCTGCGCGGGAACGACTCGCTGATCGACTACGCCTCCAGCAAGTCGGCCGTGATGAACCTGTCCCTGTCGCTGTCCCAGGTGCTGATGGACCAGGGCATCAGGGTGAACTGCGTGGCCCCGGGGCCGGTGTGGACACCGCTGATCCCCTCCACGCTCGGGGAGAAGGGCGCCGAGGGCTTCGGCAAGCAGGCACCCATGGGGCGTGCCGCCGATCCGGACGAGATCGCCCCCTCCTACGTGTTCTTCGCGAGCAACCAGCTCTCGTCCTACTACACGGGTGAGACCCTCACCCCGACCGGTGGCGAGATCCAGGGAAGCTGACGTCGCACGAGAGCGGGCCCGGGGGCGTACCCCCGGGCCCGGGAGGTGTTCCATGGGCTTGTGGACATGGCTCGCGTCATGGCCGGTGCTGAGGCAGGTCACCGGCGAGGACCGGATGGGGCTGGGCGAGGCCGCGAAGTCGGCGCGCAGCGAACGGCTGCGTCCGCGTACGGCGGAGGCCGACCGGGTGGTGAAGTCCGTCTGCCCGTACTGCGCGGTGGGCTGCGGACAGAACGTCTACGTGCGTGACGAGCAGGTCATCCAGATCGAGGGGGACCCCGACTCGCCCGTCAGCCGGGGACGCCTGTGCCCCAAGGGTTCGGCGAGTCTCCAGCTGACCACCGGATCGGCGCGGCGGGACAAGGTCCTGTACCGCCCCCCGTACGGCGCCGACTGGGAGGAACTGGACCTGGAGACGGCCATGCGGATGGTGGCCGACCGCGTGGTGCGCACCCGTGAGCAGACCTGGGAGCAGGAGAGGGACGGGCAGCGGGTGGCGCGCACGCTCGGTATCGCCAGTCTGGGCGGGGCGACCCTCGACAACGAGGAGAACTACCTGATCAAGAAGCTCCTCACCGCCCTGGGGGTGGTCCAGGTGGAGAACCAGGCGCGCGTGTGCCACAGCTCCACGGTGGCGGGCCTGGGCACCTCCTTCGGCCGGGGCGGGGCGACCATGTTCCTCCAGGACCTGCAGAACTCCGACTGCATCGTGATCGAGGGCTCCAACTTCGCCGAGGCCCACCCGGTGGGTTTCCAGTGGGTGATGGAGGCCAAGGCGCGCGGTGCCGTCGTCATCCACGTGGACCCCCGGTTCAGCCGCACCAGCGCCCTGGCCGACCTGCACGTGCCCATCCGCGCGGGCACCGACATCGCCTTCCTCGGCGCCGTCATCAACCACGTGCTCACGGAGGAGAAGTACTTCCACGACTACGTTCTGGAGTACACCAACGCGGCGACCGTCGTCGGAGAGGACTTCCAGGACACCGAGGACCTGGACGGGGTGTTCTCCGGCTTCTCGGAGAAGGGCCGCTCCTACGACGTCACCTCCTGGGGTTACCGGGGCGCGGAGGTGGCGGCGGCCGCGGGCGACCGCAACCAGCTGCACCGGACCCGCAGGGAGGACGATCCGGGGACCAGCCACGCGGGCCGCCCGGAGCAGCAGGGCGCGGGCGGGGCCGTGCTCCGTGACCGGCCCGAGGAGGACCGCACCCTCACGGACCCGCGGTGCGTGTTCCAGGTCCTCAAGCGCCACTACTCGCGATACACGCCCGAGCTCGTCGAGGAGGTGTGCGGCATCCCGCAGGACGTGTTCCGGCGGGTGTGCGACCACCTCACCGAGAACTCCGGGCCGGACCGCACCAGCGCGTTCTGCTACGCGGTGGGCTGGACCCAGCACACCGTGGGTTCGCAGTACATCCGGACCGCCTCGATCCTGCAGCTGCTGCTGGGCAACGTCGGACGGCCCGGCGGCGGTATCCAGGCCCTGCGCGGCCACGCGAGCATCCAGGGCTCCAGCGACGTGCCCACGCTCTTCGACCTGCTGCCCGGCTACCTGCCCATGCCGCACGCCCACGAGGAGCAGGACCTGGAGGGGTACGTCAGGGCGGCCGGATACCCGCACAAGGGGTTCTGGTCGAACATGCGGGCCTACACCGTCAGCCTGCTCAGAGCCTGGTGGGGCGAGCACGCCACCGCCGACAACGACTTCCGCTTCGACCACCTGCCCCGGCTCACCGGGTCGCACAGCACCTACGACACCGTCATGGCCCAGATCGAGGGGGCCTGCAAGGGCTACTTCCTCATGGGTGAGAACCCCGCCGTGGGGTCCGCCAACAGCAGGGCGCAGCGCTTCGGCATGGCGGAGCTGGACTGGCTGGTGGTGCGCGACTTCTCCCTGATCGAGAGCGCCACCTGGTGGAAGGACGGTCCGGAGATCGAGTCCGGCGAGATGCGCACCGAGGACATCGGCACGGAGGTGTTCTTCTTCCCCGCCGCGGCGCACACGGAGAAGTCCGGCACCTTCACCAACACCAACCGGACGCTGCAGTGGCACGACCGGGCGGTGGCGCCCAGCGGCGACCGGCGCAGCGACCTGTGGTTCATGTACCACCTGGGACGGCTGCTCCGGGAGCGGCTGGCCGGTTCCGAGGACCCCAGGGACCTGCCGGTGCTCGAACTGACCTGGGACTACCCCCTGGAGGAGGGTGGAGGGCAGGGGTGGGGCGAGCCCAGCGCCGAGGCGGTGCTGCGCGAGATCAACGGACGCGACGCGGACGGGCGGCCCCTGAGCCTGTACACGCAGCTGCGGGACGACGGTTCCACCTCGTGCGGCTGCTGGATCTACTGCGGGGTGTTCAAGGACGGGGTCAACCAGTCCGCGCGCAAGAAACCGGGGCAGGAGCAGGACTGGATCGCCGCGGAGTGGGCCTGGTCGTGGCCGGACAACCGGCGGGTCCTGTACAACCGGGCCTCGGCCGACCCCGAGGGGCGCCCCTGGAGCGACCGCAAGGCCCTGGTGTGGTGGGACGGGGAGGCGGAGCGCTGGACCGGGTACGATGTGGCCGACTTCGAACCCGACAAGGCGCCCGGCTACCGGCCTCCCGAGGACGCGTCGGGGGTGGCGGCCCTGAGCGGCGTGGACCCGTTCATCATGCAGGCCGACGGCAAGGGGTGACTGTTCGCCCCCGCCGGTCTCAACGACGGCCCCATGCCCACCCACTACGAGCCGCAGGACACACCGTTCACCAACCCGTTGTACGGGCACCAGCGCAACCCCACCCGCCTGCTCTTCCAGCACGAGCTCAACCGCTACCACCCCGCGCCGGACACGCCCGGGGCCGGGGTGTACCCGTACGTGGTGACGACCTACCGGCTCACCGAGCACTTCACCGCGGGCGGGATGAGCCGGTGGACGCCCTACCTGTCCGAGCTGCAGCCGGAGTTCTTCTGCGAGGTCGGCCCGGAGCTGGCGGCCGAACGGAAGCTGGAGCACGGGGGCTGGGCCACGGTCGTCACCGCGCGCAACGCCGTCGAGGCCCGTGTGCTGGTCACCGACCGCATGCGTCCGCTGCGGGTCCAGGGCAGATCCGTGCACCAGATCGGCATGCCCTACCACTGGGGGCCCAACGGCTACTCGACCGGCGACTCGGCCAACGAACTGGCGTCCATGGCGTTGGACCCCAACGTGCACATCCAGGAGGTCAAGGCGCTGACGGCCGACATCCGGCCGGGGCGGCGCCCCCGCGGGCGGGAACGGGTGGCCCTGGTGGAGGAGTACCGGCGCAGGGCCGGTGTCACCGAGCGGACCGGAACGGAGGACTGACCGATGGCAGCGGACGGACAACCCTCACGCAAGGGGTTCTTCACCGACACCAGCGTGTGCATCGGGTGCAAGGCGTGCGAGGTGGCCTGCAAGGAGTGGAACCAGGTGCCCGAGGACGGGTTGGACTTCCTGGCCTCGTCCTTCGACAACAGCGGTCGGCTGAGCGCCGACACCTGGCGCCACGTGGCCTTCATCGAACAGCGACAGCCCCTGGGCCACCAGGACCCGGGCGTGGGCAGGCCGGAGGGCGGAGCCGGGGACGCTCCCGGGCCGGTGGACCTGGGCATGCCCTCCTTCGACCTGCCGGGGCAGCGCACCGGCGAGGACGGCGGGAGCGGCGGGGGCGACTTCCGCTGGCTGATGTCCTCGGACGTGTGCAAGCACTGCACGAGCGCCGCCTGCCTGGACGTGTGCCCCACGGGAGCGCTCTTTCGCACCGAGTTCGACACGGTGGTCGTGCAGGAGGACATCTGCAACGGGTGCGGGTACTGCGTGCCCGCCTGCCCCTACGGGGTCATCGACCGCCGCGAGGTCGACGGCCGGGCCTGGAAGTGCACCCTCTGCTACGACCGGCTCGGGGACGGGCTCGAACCCGCCTGCGCCAAGGCCTGCCCCACCGACTCGATCCAGTTCGGCGACCTGGACGAACTGCGGGAGCGGGCCGAGCGGCGGGTGGAGGACCTCCAGGAGGCGGGGGTGTCCTCCGCCCGGCTGTACGGGGAGGACCCCGGCAACGGTGTGGACGGAGCCGGGGCGTTCTTCCTGCTCCTCGACGAACCCGAGGTCTACGGCCTGCCGCCCGACCCGGTGGTGACCACCCGGGACCTGCCGTCGATGTGGCGCCACGCCGGTGCGGCCGCGGTGGTCCTGCTCGCGGGGGCGGCCGCGGCGTTCGCGGGGAGGCGGTCATGACGAACCCGGAGCACACGGGCGAGGGCGCGGCCGTGAGCGGACGCGACGCGATCACCGGCGCGGCCGGCGTCGTCTCCGAGGAGCAGCGCGCGCGACGGGGCGAACGGGAAGGCGGACAGCGGTCCGGGCGGCGGGGCGGCCGCCGACGGGGCGAACCCACCCGTGTGCCCGACGCCGACTTCCGCTCCTACCACGGCAGGCCCGTCCTCAACCAGATCGTGTGGGAGGCCCGCGACATCGGCGGTTACCTCTTCCTCGGCGGACTGGCCGGGGCCTCGTCGGTGCTGGCCGCGGGGGCAGAGGTCACCGGGCGGCCCGGCCTGGCCCGCCCGCTCAAGTACACCGCGCTGGCGGCGATCTCCGGGTCGACGGCGGCACTGATCCACGACCTCGGCCGGCCCGAGCGCTTCCTCAACATGCTGCGGGTGTTCAAACCGACCTCGCCGATGAGCGTGGGTTCGTGGCTCCTCATGGGGTACGGGCCCCTGGCCGGGGCGGCGGCCGTGACCGCCGCCACCGGCTGGTTCCCCCGCACGGGGACGGCCGCCACGATCGGCGCCGGGGCGCTGGGCCCGCTCGTCGCCACCTACACGGCCCCGTTGATCTGCGACACCGCCGTTCCCTCGTGGCACGAGGGGTACCGCGAGATGCCCTTCGTCTTCGCGTCCTCGGCCGCGGCCGCCGCCGGAGGCGTGGGGCTGCTCGCCTCCCCCACCGCACAGAGCGGTCCGGCCCGCCGGGTCGCGGTGGGCGGCGCGCTGACCGAGGTCGCGGTGTCCTCCTTCATGGAGCACCGCATGGGCCTGGTCGGCGAACCCTACGGGCAGGGGCGGGCCGGGGCGCTCACCCGGGCCGCCAAGGCCCTCACCCTGGGAGGCGCCGCCGGCGCGGTGCTGGGGCGCCGGAGCCGTGCGCTGTCGGCCCTGAGCGGGGCCGCGCTGGTCGCGGGGTCGGCGCTGACCCGGCTGGGGGTCTTCCAGGCCGGTGTCCAGTCGGCCGCCGATCCCAAGTACACGGTGGTCCCGCAGCGGCAGCGGCTGGAGGAACGGCAGCACTCGGAGGAGCGCGCCTGATCGTCGGGCCCCTACGGCCGACGATCAGGCGCCCCCTCGGTGGCGGCCGGGGGTCACCGGCCGTGGGGCAGGAACTCCTGGATCTTGGTGGCCAGGCCGCGGGCGGCGACCCCCGCCCCGTCGGGGTCACCGTTCAGGAGGGACTTGACGGTGTCGGTGACCTGCGACCACTCGGCCTGGGGCGGGATCGGCGGGACGTCGCCGTCGCAGTGCACGTCGATCACCACGGGCCCCTGGGCCTCCAGGGCCCGGTCCCAGGCCGGGCCCATCTCCTCGGGGCGCTCCACAACGATGCCCACCAGCCCCACCGACTCGGCGAAGGCCGCGTACGACATGTCCGGCAGCTCCTGGGAGTAGGGGGTCTTCGGTGACCCCGCCATCGCCCGCAGCTCCCAGGTGACCTGGTTGAGGTCGTTGTTGTGCAGTACGCACACCACCAGGCGCGGGTCGTCCCACAGGTCCTGGTAGCGGCGCGCGGTCAGCAGCTCCATGAGCCCGTTCATCTGCATGGCCCCGTCGCCCACCAGCGCGATCACCGGCCGGGTGGGGGCCGCGAACTTGGCGCCGATCGCGTAGGGGACGGCGCACCCCATGGTGGCGAGGGTGCCCGAGAGCGAGCCCCGGTTGTCCTCACCGAAGCGCAGGAAGCGCGCGTACCAGTTGGTGGCCGAACCGGAGTCCGCGGTCACCACGGCGTCGTCGGGCAGCCGGGGGGAGAGCTCGCTGACGGCCAGCATCGGATTGACCGGGTCCGCGGCCACTCCCGCCTGGGCGTCCAGGACCTCCCACCAGCGGCGAACGTTCTTCTCGACCGTGGCACGCCAGTGGTTCCGTCCCTTGCGCAGTTCGTCCGCCGGGTCCAGGCGTTCGAGCAGAGCGCGCAGTGTGCCGGCCGCGTCGCCCACGAGGTTGACCTCGGTGGGGTAGCGCATGCCGATGTACCGGGGGTCGATGTCGATCTCCACGGCCCGTCTGCCGAAGGGCGGCAGGAACTGGGAGTAGGGCAGGTTGGAGCCCACGATGACCAGGGTGTCGCAGTCACGCATCAGCTCCCAGGACGGTTTGGTCCCCAGCAGGCCGATGGACCCGGTGACCTGTGGAAGGGCGTCGGGCAGCACGTCCTTGCCCAGGAGTGCCTTGGCGATACCCGCCCCGGTCGCGTCGGCGAGGGCCAGTACCTCCTCGGACGCCCCCCGGGCGCCCTGGCCCACCAGGATCGCCACCCTCTCGCCGGCGTCGATCACCTCGGCGGCGCGGTCCAGCTCGCTCTCGGGCGGGAGCACGGTCCCACCGCCGACCACCCGGTCGGGAGCGCTCGAGGGCACGTGCTTGAACGCGTGCTCCGGCGGAGCGTAGTCCAGCTCCTGCACGTCGGCGGGGATGATCACCGTGGTCGGCGCCCGCTCGGACAGGGCCGTACGGACGGCGCGGTCCAGCACGTTGGGGAGCTGCTGGGGCACGTTGACCGTCTCCAGGAAGGCCGACGAGACGTCCTTGAACAGGCTGTGCAGGTCGATCTCCTGCTGGTAGGCGCCGCCCATGGCGCTGCGGCTGGCCTGGCCCACGATCGCCAGCACCGGCACGTGGTCGAGCTTGGCGTCGTAGAGGCCGTTGAGGAGGTGGACCGCCCCGGGTCCCCCGGTGGCCATGCACACGCCCAGCCGACCGCCGAACTTGGCGTAGCCGACGGCCTCGAAGGCGGACATCTCCTCGTGTCGGCTCTGGATGAACCGCGGCCCGTCCTCGACCTCGGCCATCTGGGCGACCAGGCCGTTGACGCTGTCCCCGGGGTAGCCGAAGATCTCGGTGACACCCCACTGCGACAGCCGGCGCAACAGGTGGTCGGCGACGTTCTGAACCATGTCCCCCTCCTCCGTCGGGTGGCTCCGGAGCCCTTCACCGGCCCCGGAGCGCTTTCGGTGGAGCCGGTGCGGCCTCCACCGGTGTCCTTCCGAGACCAGCCGCGGTCAGGGCCGGAACACCACCTTGAAAGTCCCGTCCGCCTTGTGCTGGAAATCCCGGTAGGCCTGAGGAGCCTCCTCCAGCGACAGGTGGTGGGTGGCGAAGTCCTCCACACCCAGGACGTCCTCGTCGTCCAGCAGCGGAAGGATCTCCGGTGCCCAGTGGCGGACGTTGGCCTGCCCCATGCGCAACTGGATCTGCTTGTCGAAGAGCGTGAGCATGGGCAGCGGGTCGGCCATACCCCCGTAGACACCGATCAGGGAGATCGTCCCGCCGCGCCGCACGAGGTCGATCGCGGTCTGGAACGCGGCCAGGCGGTCCACCCCGGCGGTCTCCATGAGTTTGGCCGCCGCGCCCTTGGGCAGCAGGGAGGCGGCGCGCTGGGCGAGCCGGGCCGAACCGTGGCCCTGGGCCTCCATGCCCACCGCGTCGATCACCGCGTCCGGCCCCCGGCCGTCGGTGCGGTCGCGGATCTCCGCGACGAGGTCGTCGGTCCCCGCGGAGGAGTCGAACACCTCGACCCCCCGCGCCGCGGCGCGGGCGCGCCGGTCGGAGACCGGGTCGACCCCGAAGACCCGCCCCGCGCCCAGGTGCCGGGCGACCCGGCAGGACATCTCCCCGATCGGCCCCAGACCCAGGACGGCCACGGAACCGCCCTGCGGGACGTCCGCGTACCTGACGGCCTGCCAGGCCGTGGGCAGCACGTCCGACAGGAACACGTAGCGGTCGTCGGACCCCTGGTTGGAGACGGGGATGGCGTTGTCGTCGGCACGCGGCACCCGGAGGTACTCCGCCTGCGCGCCCGGCACCGAACCGTAGAGCGAGCTGTATCCGTAGATGCTCGCACCCATCCCCTGTTCCTCGACGCGGGTGTTGTCGCACTGGGTCTGGAGCCCCGACTCGCACATCGGGCAGTGCCCGCAGGAGATCTGGAAGGGGACGACCACCCGTTGCCCCGGCGCCAGGGAGGTGACCTCCGGCCCGACCTCCTCGACCACGCCCATCGGTTCGTGACCGAGGACGTCCCCGGGGCTCATGAACGGTCCGAGCACCTCGTACAGATGCAGGTCGGAGCCGCACAGCCCGGAGCTGGTCACCCTGATGACAGCATCGTCGGGCCTCTCGACACGGGGGTCCGGAACCGTCTCGGTCCTGACGTCACGCGTACCGTTCCACAACACTGCCCTCATGGTCTCCCCCAGGTCGTGAAGTCCTTCCGTCCTCTACCACCGCACTAACCCGACGCCACCCGCGCAAAACACCGGCCGCCCCCGGGTTTCGGACCGGAGGCGGCCTGGAGCTGGTTGTCAGGGGTCAGTCGGTTCCCCGGGCGGCGGCGATCCCGGCCCGGTGCTCGACCGCCCACGCGGCGAGGGCGGAGAGCGGTTCGAGCAAGGTGCGTCCCATCGGGGTGAGGCTGTACTCGACGCTCGGCGGAACGGTCGGGAAGACCTCCCGGTGGACCAGGCCGTCGTTCTCCAACCCCCGCAGGGTGCGGGTCAGCATCCGTTGGCTGATCGCCTCGATACCGCGGTGGAGTTCGTTGAAGCGGTGAGGGCGCTGACCGAGCAGGACGACCACCAGGACCGTCCACTTGTCGCCGACGCGCCGGAGCACGTCCGTCACCGGGCACTGCTCGTGCTCGTCCGCCGGGACCGGGCTCGGCAGGGGTGTACCGACGATGAGGGGCACATCCGTGTGCGTACCTGACAACGAACTGCCTTCTTCCCTGTTGGCGTGCGGTTGTCGAAGATGGGGGCGCGTACCGAAAGTAACCGCGGGTGCCACAGAACGGAAGTGCCATGAGATCGAAGGACCAGCGTTCGGGTGGGACGGGCCGTCAGCGCGTCATCGTCGTCAGCGGCGGAACGGACGGGATGGGACGCGCGCTCGCGCTCGCCCGGGCGAGGCTCGGTGACACGGTCATCGTGCTCGGCAGCAACGCGGTGAAGGGCGAGCGGCTCCTCGACGACGCCGTCCGCCTCGGCGCGAGGGGCGGGGTCGAGTTCGTCCGGGTCGACCTGGCCGACATCTCGGGGACCCGTTCCGCTGTCCGCCGGATCAGCGAGCGCCACGACGTGGTCGACGCCCTCGCCCTGTTCGCCAACCGGCAGAACCCCGGCCGGACCCTCACCGCGGACGGTCTGGAACGGACCTTCTCCGTCTACTACCTGAGTCGTTACCTGCTCAGCCACGGGCTCAGCCCTCTGCTGCGGCGGAGCGCGACCCCCGTCGTCGTCAACGTCGCCGGTGTGGGCACGAGGGCGGGCCGTCTCCACTGGGACGACCTGCAGCTCGAGAGCGGTTACAGCACGGTCGCCGCGCAGCTCCAGGCCGGGCGCGCGAACGATCTCCTGGGAGTGTCGTTCGCCGCGCAGCCCGACAACCCGGTTCGCTACGTGCTCTACCACCCGGGCTTCACCAGAAGCGGTGACCTCACCCCGTTCCGGGCGCCGGTACGGCTGGCGCTCCGCACGCTCTCGGCGCTCGCCGCCCGTTCCGTGGACCGCTCCGTCGCACCTGTCCACGGCTTCATCGAGACCCCGCCGGAGGCGCCGTTGACAGCGGTCGACCGCGGCAGGCCCCTGCCGCTCGATCTCGAAACGCTCGATCCCTCCGACGCCGCACGACTGGACCGGGCCACCCGCGAACTCCTCCGGTCCGTCGCCCCCGAAGAGGACGCCGAGGAGGCCTGACACGGCCCCGGACGGCGATCCCGGCCCGGGGCCGGATGGTTCAGCGGGAGCCCCCTGAGCTACCGCCCCCGCTTCCCGAGGTGCGGCGGTTGCTCTCCTTCTGGAGGGCGTCGACCAGCTCCTTCTTGGTCATCCGGGACCGGCCGGAGATGTCGAGCTGCTTGGCCCGCTCGTACAGGTGGTCCTTGGTGGCCTCGGCGTCGATCCCGCCCGCCGTGGGCCGGTCCCGACCAGGGCGTTTCCCGGCACTCGGGTTCTTCGCCTGCTGGTCCGACGGGCCCTTCTTGTTCCCCTGCTTGGCCTCCCAGTGGTCACCCACCTTCTCGAACCCGCGTTTGACAGCGGCGAAGGCGACCCGGTGGGCCCGCTCGCCCTCCCCGTACTCCTCGACCGCGCTGTCGTGCGCCTCGATCCAGGTGCGCTGCGCCTTCTCCGGCGACCGGCGCAGGGTGTCCGGCAGTTCGTCCACTCCCGGCATCGTTCTCATCTCCCGTCGGTTCGGGGTCCTTCGTCCTCCCTGGTGGCGGCTCCGCCGCCATGCCGTTCTCCCTCATCGCCCTAACCGGAACCGGCTCCGGACAAACGTCGGCCTCCCCGGGCCGTTCCCGAGCCGCTCTTGGAGGTTCATGAACAGGTGGGGCCGCCGGTCAGGCCGGGCCGGTGGAGCCGGTGAAGAGCACCAGCAGGGGCAGGGCGAGGTTGTTGACGACGTGCACGGCCACGGCGGGCCAGATCGAACCGCTGCGCCGCATCACCTCCGCGGCGACGACGCCCACCACGAACGCCGCGGGCAGGATGATGTTGACGCCGTGGAAGAGCGCGAAGATCGCGGAGCTGCCCAGGACCCCGACGAGGGGGCCGTGGCGCAGCAGGGCGTTGGCGATCACACCGCGGAAGAGGAACTCCTCGCCGACGGGGGTCAGCACGGACAGGAACAGGATGGTCAGGATCAGGGCGACCGTGCCCCCGCCCGCGGCCTCGTAGTACATGCCCTGCGGGTTGTCGTCGAAGCCGGTCAGGGCGGTGATGCCGAGAACCAGCGCGCCCTTGGCGACCAGCGCGGCCACGCCCCAGGCCGCGCCGACGAGCATCCAGCGCCAGGTGGTGCGGCGGACGCCGAAGGCCGCGAGCGAGCGGACGCGCGCCAGGTAGGCCACGGCGAAACCGGCGAGCCCGCCGATCCCGGACCACGCGGACACGAGGAGCCCGAAGGCCACCGGGCCCAGGTCCAGGGGCCCGAGCGATCCGAAGAACAGCAGCGCGACCACGCTGATCGCCATGGCCAGGAGGCCGAGCGCGATCTCCGGCCAGCCCGGGCGTACCGGTGGCGCGCTGTCGGCCGGGACCTGGCGCGGCGGTCGGGTGGGGTGGTCGGTCGGCATGAGGGGCTCCTTCTTCGGTGGGACCGGTCGGCTCCGGTCGCGGCTAGTTGGTGCCGGCCCTGCGGTTGACGACGGCGGCGAGGACCGCGTTGCGCATACCGGGGACCTCGGCCTCGAAGCGTTCGTGGAGCGCCTTGAACTCCGCGCGGTGCCGCTGGCGTTCCTTCGTGCTGAAGACCGTCCAGACGTCGCCGTCGACCGCGATCGCGGCCAGGGCGACGTCCTCGGCGGGGGCGGTGGCCGGGCCGGACCCGGCGAGAACCGCGGCGCGCACCCGCTCCCGGAGTTCACGGACCCGGTCGGGGTGGCTGGGCGTGACCTCGCGTGTGGGGAACACCCCCAGCACCCGGCGGCGGGCCACCGTGACCGAGCCGTTCGCGGCGAGCTGCTCGCGCACGGCGCCCTCCGCCGTCCACGCCCGGTCCGGAACGGCGTTGACCCAGTGGCTCGGCTCCTTCGGGGACAGACCCGCCAGCACCTCGGCCAGGAACGGGTCGTCCGGGGTCCGGGCGGGGTCGCGCTCCGCCCTGCCGCCGCGGTCGCGGAGCAGCCCGCCGAGGATCAGCTCGGTGAGGGCGGCGGCGCGCAGCAGGCTGCCGCGGTAGGTGGTGCTGACCGGGTCGAACCGGCCCTTGTCGATGTCGTAGCTGATCAGGTAGAGGCGTTGCGGCAGTGTCGGGTCCATGTCGTTCTCCCTTGGTTCTTCGCGGAGTCGGGTGTCGGTACCACCCTGGCCACAGGCCCCTCGCGGGACCGTCAGCGACGCGGCTCCCAACGGAAGACCCGGGCGGCCAGGACGACGGCGACGGCGACCCAGGCCAGGGTGGGCGCCAGCAGGAACAGGGAGTCCGCGACGGACGCGCCGCCGTTCCAGGCGTTGACGACCAGCTCGGCGGCGGAACCGCCGGGGAGCAGGCGCTTGAGCTGGGTGAGCTCCTCGGTGCCGGTGAACCCCACCCATCCGACGATCGCGAGCACCCCGACGAGGACGGGCAGCGTGGTCACCTGGGCGTGTTCGGGCGAGTTGGTCACCCCGGCCGTGGCCAGTGCCAGGCCGACCATCATGACCACCGTCGCGAGGACGGACACGACCAGCAGGAGCAGTTCGGCGGGCGGGTCGGCGACCACGGACAGCACGGTCAGGATCACGGCCACCTGGGCCACCGTGATGAGGGTGACCGGCAGCAGCAGCCCGGCGAGGATGCGGGGGTCGTCCAGCGCCGTGGAGCGCAGCCGCTTGAGGAAGAGGTTCTGGCGGCGTGAGGCGAGCGTGGTCACAGCGGTGGTGTAGAGCCCCATCGTCACCACGAGGAACATCAGAACGGCGGCGACGGCCCCGAGGTCCAGGCCCGGAATGCGGTCGTGCAGGTACATGTAGAACGCGCTGGAAGCAGCGGGGATGATGAGCATGGTCACCAGAACCAGCCGGTTCCGGAAGATCTGGATCAGCTCACTCCGAGCGATCGCGAGCATGGTGAAGGTCCTCTTGTCGGAAGGTGCGGGACGGGCGGTGAAGGGCGGCGGCTGCGGCTGCGGTCTACGCGGCCCGCTCGCTGCCGATGGAGCGGAAGACGTCGTCGAGCCGGGTCGGTCCGGCCTGGAGTTCCCGCAGCTCCACCGCGTGGTCCTCGGCCCAGCCGAGGAGTACGTGCAGGTCCTTCTGGAGCCCGAGGGTCTCCACGAGGAAGGTCCCGTCGCTCTCGCGGGTCGCCGGGATCGGCAGCTCCGGGGCGGACGGCGGAAGGGCGAAGCGGATCGTGGCGGGCAGGGTCCGCGTCAGTTCGGCGACGGTCCCCTCCCGGTGGAAGACCCCCTGGTGCATGAGCCCGATCCGGTCCGCGCGCTGCTGCGCCTCCTCCAGGTAGTGCGTGGTCAGCACGATGGTGGAGCCGTCCTCACGGAGCCGGTCCACGGCGTCCCACAGGTCGTCCCTGGACTGGATGTCCAGTCCGGTGGTGGGCTCGTCCAGGAAGACCAGTTCCGGGGTTCCGTACACGGCGGTGGCGAAGTCCAGACGCCGTTTCTCGCCGCCGGAGAGCTGGGACACCTTCGTCCCGGCCTTGTCCGTGAGGCCGACGACGCCGAGCAGGCGCTCGACCCGGTCCGTGCGCCGGGTGAGGCTGCCGATCAGCCGGACCGACTCCCGCACGGTCAGGTCCGGGGAGAACCCGCTCTCCTGCAGCATGATCCCGGTCCGGGGGCGCACGGCGGCCCGCTCGCGCGGATTCCGGCCGAAGACCCGCACGGTGCCCGAGCTGGCGGCGCGGTGGCCCTCGACCGTCTCCAGGGTGGAGGTCTTGCCCGCGCCGTTCGTGCCGAGCAGGGCGTAGAACTCCCCCCGCCCCACCTGGAAGGACAGGTCCTTGACGGCGTGGAAGTCGCCGTACCTGACGTTGAGGCGCTCGACGTCGATGACTGGTGTCGCGGCTGATGAGGTCATGCACCCATTCCAGCCGCCGGAGCGCTTTCCCGGCAGTGCGGCCACGTCACCTCTTCGGCGTGACGTTTCTCCAGGTGAAGACATGACGTGGTGTCACTGGTGGCGCGGCGCGGCCGGAAGAATACTGGGTGGGACCCCGCTGCCGGCTCCCGGAAGGGCCCACATGACGTTCGAGCGCACCGAGGTGACGCAGGGACACCTGCGCTCGCTCAACCTCAACATCGTGTTCGCGTCGCTCTCCGCGGTGGGGGCACTGCTGATCACGATCAACGCCGAGAACCTGTGGCAGGCCCTCCTCCTGGCTCTGGGCCTGGCGGCGGCCCTGGTGGCCCTCAAGGCGTGGTCGGTGGAGCGGCCGCTCCTGGTCGCCCTCCCCTGCCTGCTCATCGCCTCGGGCGTGTGGCTCTACGGGGCGCTGGTGACGGACACCGCGTCCGCGGCCTTCGGCCTGGCCGTGGCGGGCGCCGTGGTCGTCTTCCAGCTGCCGCGTCGCCGCCGCGCCGTGGTCACCGTCGGATTGGTCGCCTTCGTCGTCGTGGTGATCGCGGTGAGAGTGCTGATGTCCCCGGACGACGCCGGGGGTGTTCTGCTGGAGTACGCCGTCGGCGCCACGAGCGTCTCCGTGGCGGGAATCGTCTTCGTGTCCCTCAACCAGACACTCGCCGGACTCATCGGGGAACTGGAGGAGGCCCGGGAGCGCGACGCGGAGTTGGCCGTGGCCCGGGAACGCGTACGTTTCGCCGGCGACCTGCACGACATCCAGGGCCACACGCTGCACGTGGTGAAGCTGAAGGTCGCGCTGGCCCGGAAGCTGCTGCGCAGCGACACCGACCAGGTGGAACGGGAACTGGGAGAGGTGTACGAGCTGGTCGGCGACACCATCTCCCAGACCAAGGAGCTCGCCTACGCGCAGCGGCGGCTCAACCTGTCCGCCGAGCTGGAGAACGCGAAGAACCTCTTCGAGGCCGCGGGCATCCGGGTCGACATCGACCGTGACGCCCCGAACGACAGCGGCCCCGGACCCGCCACCGCCGCGGGTGAGCTGCTCGGCCAGGTCCTCCGGGAGACGACCACCAACATCCTGCGGCACGCCCGTGCCGAGCGGGTGCGGATCACGCTCTCCGAGTCCGGTATCACCGTCGTCAACGACGGCGCGGGCGAGGACGGGCCGCCCGAGCTCAGAGGGCTCTCCGCCCTCCGGGAACGGGTGGAGCGCGACGGCGGCACACTGACAGTGGAGCACGAGGACGGGCGGTTCCTGACCGCCGCGGCATTCCCCCAGCGGAAGGACGACCGATGACCACCGTGGTACTCGCCGACGACGAGGCGCTCCTGCGCAAGGCCCTGGCCGCGCTGCTCCCGTTGGAGGGCGAGATCACCGTGCTGGCCGAGGCCGAGGACGGGGAGTCCGCGGTCGCCGCCACGCTGGGCCACCGGCCGGACGTGCTCGTCATCGACCTGGAGATGCCCGGCGTGGACGGGCTCGGTGCCGTGGCGGCGATCCGACGCGAGCTGCCCGACCAGGTGATCCTGATGCTGACCCGGCACGCCCGCCCCGGGGTGCTGCGCAGGGCGCTCAAGCTCGGGGTGCAGGGCTTCGTGAGCAAGTCGGCGGAACCGGCGCACATCACCTCGGTCATCACGGCCCTGCACGAGGGCAGGCGGTGGGTGGACCCGGACGTCTCCGCGCTCGCGATCATCGACGACAACCCGCTCACCGACCGCGAGCTCGACGTGCTGCGGGCGACCAGCGACGGGTACTCGGCCGCCGACATCGCCGCCCGGCTCCACCTGGCGGAGGGCACGGTGCGCAACTACCTCTCGAACGCGATGCAGAAGACCCAGACCCGGAACCGGCACGAGGCCGCGCGGTACGCCCGCGAGCACGACTGGCTCTAGCCACCCGGCACTGCCTGACGGCAGCGGCGGGTGGCCGTGGCGGGTGGCAGTGCCCGGTGGCAGCGGCGGGTGGCACCGGCTAGGGCTTGACCGACCCCCTCTTCCCCATCAGCTCCGCGGAGCGGGCGGCGGTCGCCGTGGCCGACACGGCGGCCCGGCGGCTGAGGAACCGCGCCACGGACGTGGCGAACACGTTGCCCGGGCGCGACACGGTGCTCGGAGTGGACCTGCGGCGGCCGAGTGCCCGCACCAGGGCCGCGGCGACCTGCTCCGGGGTCTGGAAACCGCTGTTCGGGTACCCCTCGTCACCGATGCCGTCGAAGAACTCCGTCCGGGTCAGGCCCGGGGAGAACGCCATGGTGCGCAGCCCGCTGCCCCGGGTCTCCCACCACAGCGCCTCGGTGAAGCTGAGCACGAACGCCTTGCTCGCCGCGTAGACGGCCATCCCCGGGATCGGCTGGTAGGCGGCCATGCTGGCGATGTTGACCAGGTAGCCGCCCCTCGCCTCGGTCAGGCGGCCCACGAACGCGCGGCTGACGTCCACGACCGCGGACACGTTCAGCGCGAGCATCCTCTCGAGCTCGGCGGGGTCCTGGTCCCGGAAGGCTCCGTCCGCGCCGATCCCGGCGTTGTTGACGAGGCCGGTGACGCGGATGCCGCGGCGGTCGACCTCCGCGGCCAGTTCCCTGCCCGCGCCCGGCCGTGTGAGGTCGGCGGGGACGGTCTCGGCCCCGACCCCGTGGGCGGCGCGCAGCTCCGCCGAGAGCGCCTCCAGCCGTTCGGTGCGGCGGGCGACGAGCACGAGGTCCGATCCCCGCGCGGCGAGTTCGCGGGCCACGGCGGCCCCAATTCCCGAGCTGGCTCCGGTGATGAGCGTGGTCTGAGCGGCATGGTCGATCGTCATGATGACACTGTACGCCAAACTTGACACCAAGTGCCAGCTTTGCCGCGAAGTGCCCACCTGCGTACAGTCGAGGCGTGTCCAACGAAGAGCCCCGCCCCGGCCTGCGGGAACGCACGCGACGGGCGGTCCACCGCGAGATCGCCGAGACCGGCATGGCCCTCTTCCTCGAGCACGGCTTCGAGGAGACGACCATCGACCAGATCGCGGAGGCCGCCGGGATCTCCCGCCGCTCCTTCTTCCGCTACTTCGCGTCGAAGGAGGACGTGGTCCTCGGCGACCTGATCGACCGGGGCCGGAACGTCCACGCGGCGTTGCTGGAACGGCCGGCCGAGGAGGGCCCCTGGGAGGCCCTGCGAGCCGCGCTGATGGCGCTGCGCGAGGACACGGCGATCGACACCCGGCCCGAGACCGAGCTCCGGATCGGCCGCATGCTGTACCGCTCCCCCTCGTTGCGCGCCCGCAGCCTGGAGAAGCACCTCGCCTGGCAGGAACTGCTCGTGCCCGAACTCGCCCGGCGCCTGCGCGCCGCGGACGGCCTGGACCCGGCCTCGGCCGAACACCGCGCCGCCGCCCTCGTCGCCACGGCCCTGGCCTGCCTCGACGTGGCCGGCGAAACCTGGCTCCGGCTGGACGGCACCGTTCCGCTGGAGGACCTGTGGGACGAGGCCGTAGCCGCGGTCCGCTCCTGAGGCCCCGTCCCGCCCCACCTCCCGCGCCCTGTCCGGAAGGGGACGTTCCTACGCCGAGCGGAGCGGTTGCCCCCTCGTGAGGAGCCCGTCTCCCCCAAAGGTCGTAGGCGGATCACCGATCTGCGGCCGATGTGCCGGGCGGGTGCGTTTCGCGAAGCTGGGATCACACCACCGGAAGGAAGAACCGTGATCCCCGCGAAGACCACCCCGCGCGCCGTTCCGAGGGCCGCCTCAGGTGCCGCCCCGAGGGCCGTGTCGAGAGCTGCCTCATGGGCCGCGGCACTGGGCGCCCTCGCTGTGCTCGCCTCCGGCTGCGCAGCCCCGGCGGCCGACGGCGTTCCCTCCCCCGGCACCCCGGTACCCGCCGCCGACCTCACCGAGCAGGACGTCAACGCCTGGCTCGACGGGCTGGTACCCGCCGCGCTGGAACGCACGGACATCCCCGGGGCAGCGGTCTCCGTCGTCCACGACGGCGAACTTCTCACCGCCCGCGGCTACGGGCACGCCGACACGGGGACCGACGGGGGTGAGCCGGTGCCCGTCGACCCGGAGGACACCCTCTTCCGGGTCGGCTCCGTCTCCAAGCTGTTCACCGCCACGGCGATGATGCAACTGGTGGAGGAGGGCAGGGTCGACCTCGACACCGACATCCACGAGTACCTCGATTTCACCGTCCCCACCGAGTTCGACGAACCCGTCACCGTGCGCCACCTGCTGACCCACACGCCCGGCTTCGAGGAACGCGTCGCGGGGCTGATCCTCTTCGACGGTTCCGAGGCCGACCTGGGAGAACGCCTTCGCACCGACCCGCCCGAACAGGTCTACCCGCCCGGCACCGTCCCGGCCTACTCCAACTACGGCAACGCCCTGGTCGGCTACATCGTCGAACGGGTCAGCGGAACGCCCTTCGAGGAGTACGTGGGCGAGCACGTGCTGGAGCCGGCGGGTATGACCTCCTCCACCTTCGTCCAGCCGCTCCCGGAGCCGCTCCGCGACCGCATGGCCGGCGGCTACGAGGCCACCGGGACCCCGGCCGCTCCGTTCGAGACCGTGACGGAGGCCCCCGCGGGCGCGCTGACCTCCTCGGCCACTGACATGGCACGGTTCATGCTCGCGCACATGGAACAGGCGGACCGCGAGGAGGAGCTGCTGGAGCCCGGGACCCTGGAGCAGATGCACTCCCCCGCTCTCGACGCCGACTCCCTGGGAACCCTGGCCCAGGGCTCCCGGATGACCCTGGGGTTCTTCGAGGAGGACCGCAACGGCCACCGCATCATCGGGCACGGCGGTGACACGAACTACTTCCACAGTGAGATGCAGATCCTCCCGGAGGAGGGCACCGGGGTCTTCGTGACCCTCAACGGAAGCGGCAACACCGCCATGGCCAGCCACCTCCTGCGCCTGGACGTCGTGGACGGCTTCTTCGACCGCTACTTCCCCGCCGAGGAAGCGGGTGGCGGAGGCGGGCCGGTGGAGGAGACCGCCGCCGAGCACGCCGCCCTGGCCCAGGGCACCTATGTGAGCTCCCGGGCGATGCACAGCACGTTCCTGTCCGCCATCGACGTCCTGGGCGAGACGCGGGTGCGTGCGCTCGCCGACGGGAGGATCCTGGTCTCCCCCGGCCCGGAGACGTTCGTGCCGACGGTCTACGAGGAGATCGAACCGTGGGTGTGGCGTGAGGTCGGGGGCCAGAGCGTGCTCTCGATGCGGCCCGCCGAGGACGGCGAGAGCGTGGAGGCGATCGGTTACGCGTCGGCGTTCACCCTGCTGCGCGCCGACCCCGAACGCCAGGCGGCACTGGCCGTGCCGATCATCCTCGCCTCCGTGGCCGTGCTCCTGGTGGCGGTGCTGTCATGGCCGATCAGGGCCGTACGGCGCCGTGTCCTCTCCCTGCCCGCGCGGGGCCGGGACGGACGCCTGGCCCGCGTGCTGGCCCGGGTCGGCGCGGGTTGCGCCCTGACGGCGCTAATCTCCTGGGCAGTGGTCATCGTTCTCGTCCTGGGTTTCCAAGAGGTGCCCGCCATAGCGGTGCGATCGGTGCAGGGGCTGCAGGTGCTGGGCCTCCTGGCGATCCTCCCGGCGGCTTGGACGGTGTTCCACGACGTCCGCCACCGTGAGGGTTGGAAGCGCTGGGTGGGGAGCGCGCTCGTCCTGGCCGCCCTGTTGGGCGTGCAGTGGTTCGCGATCACCTTCGGGCTGCTGTCCCCGAGCGTGTCGTACTGAGCTCCGAGACCGCGGCAGTGGCCGTGACCGAACGAACGGGAGACCCGACGATGAGCGACCGTGATCACGCGGCGGTGACGGTGTCGGATCCCCCGTTCGCCGGTGCGGCGAACCGGATCGACGAACTGTTGTACCGCTGCGGGCTGCGCGGGGAGACTCTCCGCGACTGCGCCCTGGGTGTGCTGGTGGCGGCGCTTTCCGTCGGGCTGCTGTGGGCGTCACTGACACCGCTGGCGGTTCTGGAGGGGGTTCTGGTCCCCAGGGAGTCGGCGCTCGTCCTCACCGTCGTGTTGACCGCGCAGTCCCTTCTGCTGTGCCTGCGCCGCTCGCGTCCGCTCCTGTGCGTGCTGGGGGTCACCTCGCTCCAGGTACTGATCGTGGCGCTCCTGCCCGCCGGAATCGGGTTCCAGGGACTCGCCCTGTTCGTCGCCGTCTACACCTGCGGCACCCGGCTGGCCCCGTTCCGGCTCGCGGCGGTCCTCCTGTCCTGCGTGCTGGTGCACGCTGTGGCCGGGGGCCTGGCCATGGGGCGGCTGGCGCCCTCGGTCTCCCCTTTGGTCCCGGGGGAGAGCGACCTGGCCCTGGGGGTGGGTTTCGTGGTTTCGGGCATCGCGTCGTTCGTGGTTCCGGCGCTGTTCGGCGCCTACGTGGGAACACGGCGCCGCTATGTCGAACTGCTGAGGACGCGCGCGGCCGAGGAGGCCCGGGCACAGCACGAGCGGCTGGAGAACGTCGTCCGCGCCGAGCGCACCCGGATGGCCCGCGAACTCCACGACATCGCCGCCCACCACCTGTCCGGCATGGTCGTGCAGGCGGGGGCGGCCGAGCGGCTGGTGGGCCGCGACGACCAGGCGGCCCGCGAGGCGATGAACTGGGTCCGGACCCAGGGCAGGGAGACCCTCGACAGCCTGCGCCTGGTCGTGGGGGCGCTGCGCGACCCGGGTGAGGAGACCGAAGGGCTGCGGCACCGGGGCGAGCCCGGCGCCCGGGGAGCGCCCGTGCCGGGACTGGCCGCACTCGACCGGCTCGTCGCCGCCGAGCGGGAGCTGGGCACGGCCCTCGAGGTCACGCGGGAGGGCGAACCGTACCCGCTGCCCCCGATCGCCGACGTCACCGCCTACCGGGTCGTGCAGGAGTCGTTGTCCAACGCGCGCGACCACGCCCGCGGGGCGCCCGTCCGGATGGCGCTGCGCTACGAGCCCTCACGGGTGGCCCTGGAGGTGGAGAACGGTCCGGGCGGTACCCGGGACACCGGCCGGGAGCACCGCGGCCTCGGGGTTCTGGGCATGCGTGAACGCGCACAGGTGGTCGGCGCGGCGCTGGAGACCGGGCCGACCGGAGCCGGAGGCTGGCGGGTGCGGTGGGAGGTACCGGTGGAGCGGGACGAGCGGAGGAGCCAACGGTGATCAGGGTTCTGCTGGTGGACGACCAGGCCATCGTCCGGGCGGGGTTCCGGGTGATCCTGAACCTCGCCGAGGACATCGAGGTGGTCGGCGAGGCCGGGGACGGGCCCACCGCGGTGGAGCTCGCCGCCCGGCTCCAGCCCGACGTCATCTGCATGGACGTGCGCATGCCCGGGGGCGACGGGCTCTCCGCGACCCGGGAGATCCTCGACAGGACCGCGGGGAGGCGGCCCGAGGTCCTCGTCGTCACCACGTTCGACCTGGACGAGTACGTGTTCGGCGCGCTGGAGGCGGGCGCGGCCGGGTTCGTGCTCAAGGACACCGACCCCGACGACCTCGTGGACGCGGTCCGCGGGCTCGCCCGGGGCCAGGGCCTGGTGGACCGGTCGGTGACCCGCCGTGTGATGCGGGAGTTCGCCCGGCGCCGCCCGCCGAGCACCGACGACTCCGACGCCCTGGCCCTGCTCACCGCACGCGAGGCCGACATCGTGCGGATGCTCGCGAAGGGGATGTCGAACGCGGAGATCGCCGGGGCGCTGTTCATCGAGACCAGCACGGTGAAGTCGCACCTGGGCCGGGCCATGGCCAAGATCGGGGCCCGCGACCGCCTCCAGACCGTCGTCTGGGCCTACCGCACCGGTGTGGCCAGGCCCTGACACCTCACCCGGAGCCCCGCTCCTGAGCCGTCCTGCCCCGGGTCCTCGCGGCCCCGAACACAGAGGACCGGCCCGACCTGTGCAGGTCGGGCCGGTCCGGGTTCTGTGAACCCGGGGGTCATCGCCCGGGGGCTCCGGGAGCCCGGGACAGAAACCCCGTCGGAACTAGACCAGGTCGAACCGGTCGGCGTTCATGACCTTGTTCCACGCGGCGACGAAGTCCTGGACGAACTTCTCCTTCGCGTCGTCGGAGGCGTACACCTCGGCCACGGCGCGCAGCTCGGAGTTGGAGCCGAACACCAGGTCGACGCGGCTGCCGGTCCACTTGACCGCGCCGGAGTCGTCCTTGGCGACGAAGGTCTCCGACGTCTCGGAGGTCTCACCGGTCGCGTACCACTTGGTACCCAGGTCGAGCAGGTTGACGAAGAAGTCGTTCGTCAGCGCGCCCGGCTTGTCGGTGAAGACACCCAGGTCGGAGCCGTCGAAGTTGGCGCCCAGCACACGCAGGCCGCCCACCAGGACGGTGGTCTCCGGGGCGCTGAGGCCGATCAGGTTCGCGCGGTCCAGCAGCAGGTACTCGGCGGGGAGGCGGTTGTCCTTGCCGTAGTAGTTGCGGAAACCGTCGGCGGTCGGCTCGAGGAAGGCGAACTGCTCGACGTCGGTGTGCTCCTCGGTGGCGTCCACGCGGCCCGGGGTGAACGGGACGGTGACCTCCTGGCCGGCGGCCTTGGCGGCCTGCTCGACACCGACGCCGCCCGCGAGGACGATCAGGTCGGCGAGGGAGACCTTCTTGGCCGAGGAGGCGTTGAACTCCTCGACGACGGCCTCGAGCTTGGCCAGGACACCGCGCAGCTCGGCCGGGTTGTTGACCTCCCAGTCGATCTGCGGCTCGAGACGGATGCGGGCACCGTTGGCGCCGCCGCGCTTGTCGCTGTCGCGGTAGGTCGAGGCCGAGGCCCACGCGGTGGACACCAGCTGGGCGACGGACAGGCCGGACTCGGCGATCTTCGCCTTGAGGGCGGCGATCTCCGCGTCCCCGATGACCTCACCCTCCTGAGCGGGCAGCGGGTCCTGCCAGATGAGGTCCTCGGAGGGGACCTCGGGGCCGAGGTAGCGGGCCTTCGGGCCCATGTCGCGGTGGGTCAGCTTGAACCAGGCGCGGGCGAAGGCGTCCTTGAAGGCCTGGTGGTCCTCGTAGAAGCGGCGCGAGATCTGCTCGTAGACCGGGTCGACACGCAGCGACAGGTCGGTGGTGAGCATGGTCGGCTTGTGCTTCTTACCGGGGACGTGGGCGTCGGGGATGATCTCCTCGGCGTCCTTGGCGACCCACTGGTTCGCGCCGGCCGGGCTCTTGGTGAGCTCGTACTCGAACTCGAAGAGGTTCCTGAAGAAGCCCTCGCTCCACTGCGCGGGGGTGGTGGTCCAGGTGACCTCGAGGCCCGAGGTGATGGTGTCGCCGGCCTTGCCGGTACCGTGGTTGTTCTTCCAGCCCAGGCCCTGCATCTCCAGGCCGGCGCGCTCGGGCTCGGCCTCGACGTTGCTGTCGGGGGCGGCACCGTGGGTCTTGCCGAAGGTGTGGCCGCCGGCGATGAGGGCGACGGTCTCCTCGTCGTTCATGCCCATGCGGCCGAAGGTCTCGCGGATGTCGCGGGCGGCGGCCATCGGGTCCGGGTTGCCGTTGGGGCCCTCCGGGTTGACGTAGATGAGGCCCATCTGGACAGCGGCCAGGGGCTTCTCGAGGTCACGGTCCCCGGTGTAGCGCTGGTCGTCGAGCCAGGTGGTCTCGGGGCCCCAGTAGACGTCGGCCTCCGGCTCCCACACGTCCTCGCGGCCACCGCCGAAGCCGAAGGTCTCGAAGCCCATCGACTCGAGGGCGACGTTGCCGGTGAGGATGAAGAGGTCGGCCCAGGAGATGTTCTGGCCGTACTTCTTCTTCACGGGCCACAGCAGACGGCGGGCCTTGTCCAGGTTGCCGTTGTCGGGCCAGCTGTTCAGGGGGGCGAAGCGCTGCTGGCCGGCGCTGCCGCCGCCGCGGCCGTCGTGCGAGCGGTAGGTGCCGGCGCTGTGCCACGCCATGCGGATCATGAGCGGGCCGTAGTGGCCGAAGTCGGCGGGCCACCAGTCCTGGGAGTCCGTCAGGAGCGCGGCGATGTCGGCCTTCACGGCGTCCAGGTCGAGCGCCTCGAAGGCCTTCGCGTAGTCGAAGCCCTCACCGAGCGGGTTGGACACGGGGGTGTTCTTGGCGAGGATCTTCAGGTTGAGCTGGTTGGGCCACCAGCCGCGGTTGCCGTCGCCCTGGGTGGGGTGCACGGTCTGGCCGTGCGCGACCGGGCAGCCACCGGTCTCCTGCGGGGTGGGGGCAACGACCTCGTTGTTCTCAGACATCGACTTCCTTACGGGAAGAGTTGAACTTACTGGTTCAGGAGCTCTGCGCGCTGTGGCACTCAGCGCACCGGCCCCAGTAGACGACCTCGGCCTCGTCGATCGAGAAGCCGTGGTCAGCGGACGCGGTCAGGCACGGTGCGTGGCCAACGGCGCAGTCGACGTCCGCTATGGCACCGCACGACCTGCATACGACGTGGTGGTGGTTGTCTCCCACCCGCGTTTCGTAGCGGGCCACGGAGCCCTGCGGCTGGATACGCCTCACCAGGCCGGCACCGGTCAGTGCCTTGAGCACGTCGTAGACGGCCTGGGCGGACACCGCGCCGAGTTCCCCGCGCACGACGTCGATGATCGACTCCGTGTCCGCGTGGGGGTTCTCGTGCACGGCGGAGAGCACAGCTAACCGAGGGCTCGTCACCCTCAGAGCGGACTCGCGCAGCATTTGCTCGAAATCCGAAGAGGTTGGCATACCCAGGAGTCTGCCGCCTTTTCTGGAATTAGTCAAATGATGGAGTTGATCTGGTATAGCCCTGAGCAAGGGTCTCCGGATAGCCTCCCGCGGAGAACCGGACGCCCGGAGGAGACGCGGATGACCATCAGCCGAATCGCCGACGAACTCATGGACGCCGTGTTCGACGCCCATCCCGTCAAGGCCTCACTGCTGGGCGTGCGCGACCGCGAGGACCGGCTGCCCGACCACTCCGAGGCCGGCGAGGCCGCGCAGGGCCGCCGGTTCGCGGACCTGGCCGCGAAGGCCGAGGCGGTCGACCCGGGCTCCCTGGACGAGGGCGACCGCGTCACCCGGGCGGTGGTCCTGCACCAGGCGGAGGCCGAGCTGACCCGGATCGGGACCCGCGGGGTCGAACACCACGTCTCCGGGTCCTTCCTCACGCCCGCCGTCGGCACCCTGTCGAACCTGGCCGTGCTCGGCGTCACCGAACCCGCCCACGCCGACGGCTACCTGGCCCGCCTGGCCGGCCTGCCCGCCCTGTTCGACACCCTCGCCGAGCGGCACCGCGCCGGGGCCGCCGCCGGCCGGCCGCCCGTGCGCCGACTGGCAGAGGCCGCCGCCGAACACCTCACCCGGCGCCTGGCCTCCCCCGAGGAGGACCCCCTGCGCGGCCCCGGCCCCGGTCCGGAGCCGGAGTTCGACGCAGCGGCCTTCCGTGCCGAGCGGGACCGGCTCCTGGCCGGGGTCGTCCGCCCGGCCCTGGCCCGCTACCGCGACACCCTCGCCGAACTCGCACCGCACGGCCGCCCCGACGACCGCGCCGGACTGTGCCGGCTGCCCGGCGGCGAGGACGACTACTCCCGTCTGGTCCGGACCCACACCACCACGGCGCGCACGCCCGACGAACTGCACCGGACCGGACTCGACCTCCTGGAGCGGATCGACGAGGAGTACGCGCGCGTCGGCCGCCGGGTGTTCGGCACCGGTGATCCGGCGCGGGTCCGCGACCGGCTGCGCACCGACCCGGCGATGCGCTGGCGCGACGCCGACGAACTCCTCGCGGCCACCCGCGCCACCGTCGAGCGCGCCGAGCGGGCGGCGCCGCACTGGTTCGGCCGACTGCCGTCCCAGCGCTGCACGGTCCGTCCGACCCCCGCGGCCGAGGCTCCCAGCGCCCCGGTCGCCCACTACATGGCACCGGCCCTGGACGGCAGCCGGCCGGGCACCTACTTCGTCAACACCCACGGCGCGGACCGGCGGGACCGGCACAGCGCGGAGGCGATCGCCTTCCACGAGGCCGTCCCGGGCCACCACCTCCAGCTGACCACCGCCCAGGAACTGACCGGGCTGCCGCTGCTGCGCCGCCTCGCCTCGGTCACGGTGTTCGACGAGGGCTGGGGGCTGTACGCGGAGCGGCTGGCCGACGAGATGGGCCTGTACGGCGACGACGTCGCCCGACTGGGCATGCTCAGCGAGGACTCGCTGCGCGCCTGCCGCCTGGTCGCCGACACCGGACTGCACGCCAGGGGGTGGAGCCGGCAGCGGGCGGTGGACTTCATGACCGCCCGAACCGCCACCAACCCGCTGGAGATCACGGCCGAGGTCGACGGGTTCCTCGCCTCCCCCGGCCGGGCTCTGGCCTACATGGTCGGCCGGATGGAGATCCAGCGCATCCGGACCTCGGCGGAGTCCGCGCTGGGCGGGCGGTTCGACGTCAGGGCCTTCCACGACACCGTGCTGGGCCACGGCCCGGTGCCCATGGGCGTGCTCGACGACGTGGTCCGCGCCTGGACCGAACGGCAGACGGGCGGCGGGCGTTGACCCTCCCCCGCCGTGTCAGGCCGTGATACGCCCCCGGTCCAGGAGGGCCCGGCGGACCCGGGCGGCCTGGGCGGTGGCCTCGGCCGGGTCGGTGTCCAGGACTCCGTTCTCCGTCATCAGTGCGTGGAACTGCTGCTCCCCGTAGGGGACGCCGGGCGGCAGGGCGGCGATGTGCCAGTGCAGATGGGAGTTGCCCTGTCGGCTGCCGAGGGAGAGCAGGTAGGTGCGCTCGGTCTCGAAGACCTCCTCGACGGCGAGCGCCACCTCCCGGACCACCAGCATGGTTCGGAGATAGGCGGCCTCGTCGAGGTCCCGGACGACGTGCTCCAGGTGGGGCTTGGGCGCCACCAGGGTGCGCCCGGGGAGCGTGGGGTAACGGTCGAAGAAGGCGATGTGGTTCTCGTCCTCGAACACCACCTCGTGCTCGAACCCCGGCTCACCGGCCAGGAGGGCGCAGATGAAACAGGGGCCGTTGCGGGTCCGCTCGGTGTAGGCCTCGATGTCCATGGGCCGCCGCTCCATGCGGGCGCTCCTGTCGTCGGGGGTCGGGGCAGGCCCAGGGCCGGGGGAAGCACAGGGCCGGGGCGGGAACAGGGTAACGAGTAGGGGGCACCCCCTACCAAGGTCGCTGGTCCCGGGGCCCGCGCAGGTGCCAGACTCGGCGGTCCGCGCCTCGACACCACTGAGGAGGAACCGCGTGGAGAGCATGACCCCGGAGGCCTTCGACGCCCAGTTCCGGGCCCAGCACCGCAGCCTGCTGCTCGGGGAGCTGTGGGCGAACGCCTGGGGCGAGCAGTACCCCGCCGAGGTGGCGCCCTCCAGCGGCTGCCCGTGGCGCCTGCTCGGACTCATGGTCGCGTCCCTGCGCCCCGCACCCGGGTCCGCACTCGTCGACCTGGGCTGCGGCCTGGGCGGGCCGGGCCTGTGGCTGGCGCGGGCGACCGGGACACGGCTGGTGGGAGTGGACTGGTCCGCTGCGGCGGTGGGGATCGCCCGCGAGCGCGCGCACGCCTGGCTGCCTTCGGCCCGGGTCCGGTTCCGCACGGGGACCTTCGACGCCACCGGGCTCGACACGGCCTCGGCCGACAGTGTGATCAGCGTCGACGCCCTGGCCCTGGCACCGGACCCGCACGCCGCGCTCACCGAGGTGCGGCGGGTGCTGCGTCCGGGCGGACGCCTGCTGTTCACAGCGGCCGAGCCGGCCGCGGGGCTGGGGCCGGGCGGGGAATCGGCCTGGACGGAGCCGCTGCGCGCGGCCGGGCTCGTCCCCGGGACACGTCACGAACTCCCCGGCGAGGACGCGGCATGGGGGCGGCTCTACGCGTCCGTCCGCGAGCACCAGCGGGAGCTGCGCGCGCAGATGGGGGACGTGGCCACCGACACCCTGCTCGCCGAGGCCGATGCGGTCCAGCCGTACCTGGAAGAGTTGTCCTGGGGCGCGGTCGGGGCCTCCGCCCCCGCCTGACCGCGACGGTGCTCACGCGCGTCCGCCCCGCCCGGGTGTCCCAGGCGGGGCGGACGGGACGGTCGGGGCGAACGCGCGCCGACGTGGCTTTCGCCGGTCCGACCGGTCAGTCGGTGCCGGACTCCATGGCCGCGTGGTCGAGCAGGTCGTCGCCGGAGCCCTCGCCGCGGGAGGCGATGGTCTCGGCGCCGCCCTCGGGCATCGCGCCGATCAGGCCGGTCGAGGCAGCCTGGGCGGCACCGATCGAGGTCGGGTGCGAGCTGTCGCCGACCATGCCCAGGGCGGAGTACTCCTCCAGCTTGGCACGGGAGTCGGCGATGTCCAGGTTGCGCATGGTCAGCTGGCCGATCCGGTCGCTGGGACCGAACGCGGAGTCCTCGGTGCGCTCCATGGACAGCTTGTCCGGGTGGTAGCTGAACGCCGGGCCGGTGGTGTCCATGATCGAGTAGTCGTCGCCGCGCCGCAGGCGCAGGGTGACCTCGCCGGTGACGGCGGTGCCCACCCAGCGCTGGAGCGCCTCGCGCTGCATGAGGGCCTGGGGCTCCAGCCAGCGGCCCTCGTACATGAGGCGGCCGAGGCGGCGACCCTCGTTGTGGTAGGTGGCGAGGGTGTCCTCGTTGTGGATGGCGTTGACCAGCCGCTCGTAGGCGGCGAACAGCAGCGCCATGCCGGGGGCCTCGTAGATGCCGCGGCTCTTGGCCTCGATGACCCGGTTCTCGATCTGGTCGGACATGCCCATGCCGTGGCGGCCGCCGACGGCGTTGGCCTCCAGGACCAGCTCCACGGAGTTCGCGAAGCTCTTGCCGTTGATCGTGACCGGGCGGCCCTTCTCGAAACCGATCGTCACGTCCTCGGTGACGACCTCGACCTCGGGGTCCCAGAACCGCACGCCCATGATCGGGTCGACGATCTCGATGCCGGTGTCGAGGTGTTCGAGCGCCTTGGCCTCGTGGGTGGCGCCCCAGATGTTGGCGTCGGTGGAGTAGGCCTTCTCGGTGCTGTCGCGGTACGGGAGGTCCCGCTCCTGCAGCCACTCGGACATCTCCTTGCGGCCGCCGAGCTCGGTGACGAAGTCGGCGTCGAGCCACGGCTTGTAGATGCGCAGGGAGGGGTTGGCGAGCAGGCCGTAGCGGTAGAACCGCTCGATGTCGTTGCCCTTGTAGGTGGAGCCGTCGCCCCAGATCTGGACGCCGTCCTCGAGCATGGCCCGGACCAGCAGCGTGCCGGTGACGGCGCGGCCGATCGGGGTGGTGTTGAAGTAGACGCGACCACCGGAGCGGATGTGGAAGGCCCCGCAGGCGAGTGCGGCCAGCCCTTCCTCCACCAGGGCCTCGCGGCAGTCGACCAGGCGCCCGATCTCCGCGCCGTAGTCAGTGGCACGGCCCGGCACCGAGGCGATGTCGGGTTCGTCGTACTGGCCGATGTCGGCGGTGTAGGCGCAGGGCACAGCGCCCTTCTCGCGCATCCACGCGACCGCTACGGACGTGTCGAGGCCTCCGGAGAAGGCGATTCCGACACGTTCACCGACTGGCAGGGAAGTGAGCACCTTGGACATGCAAAAAGTATGCACCTAAATGTATGAACATGCAAACCAGTGCCGTGACCTCGCCCGGATCCCCTGCCCCGCAGCGGGTCCGGACCGGTTACCCGGGCGTTCTACGGGTACACCACAAGCCCAACCCCAGTGCCACCCAAACCCCTTGGAGGCACAGTGTTCGCGATCATCGCGGCGGTGCTGTTCGGCATCGCAGTCCTCTTCGAGATCCTCGGCCTGAACATCGAGGGCATCGTGACGACCACCACCCTCATGCTCACCGGACTGATCTTCCTCGCCCTGCACATAGGCGGCTACGGAACCCGCACGGGGCGCCGACGCCGCTGAGCCGAAAGGGCACCGGTCCCGGCACGACCGTCGCACACGGTGCGACGTCGCCCGGTGGGTGCCTGACCGGGGCGGGCCGGGTATCGTCCACGGACGGGCACCCAGCCCGCCCCGACCTCTGCTGTAGGAGCCCCATTGATCGTCATCGGTGCGTCCTCCGGGACCTCGGCGGACGGCATCGACGTCGCCGCCGCCCGCCTCGACCTGGAGGAGGGCGGCGAACGCGTCCGACTGGTCCCGTTGGGGTTCCGGACCACGCCCTACTCGGACTCCCTCTACGAGGAGATCCGCGGCGCCCTCCCGCCGGCCGCCACCACCATGGAGACCGTCTGCCGGCTGGACACCCGGATCGGCCAGGAGTTCGCGGCGGCGGTGGCCGGCGGCATCGAGGAGTTCGCCGACGGGCGGGCCGACCTGGTCGCCTCACACGGCCAGACCCTCTTCCACTGGGCCGACGGCAACACCGTCCACGGCACCCTCCAACTCGGCCAGCCCGCCTGGATCGCCGAGGCAACCGGCCTTCCCGTGGTCTCGGACCTGCGGGTGGCCGACGTGGCCGCCGGGGGCCAGGGCGCTCCGCTGGCGAGCACCCTGGACCTGCTGCTGCTCGCCGGCAGCCCCGAACCGACCGCCGCCCTCAACCTCGGCGGCATCGCCAACGTGACGGTGGTCCGCGAGGGGGAACCGCCCCGGGCCTTCGACACCGGTCCCGCCAACGCCCTCGTGGACGCCGCCATGCGCCTGGTCACGGACGGGCGGGCCGACTTCGACGCTGACGGGGCCCTCGCCCGGACCGGCCGCCCCGACCCCGCGCTCCTGGACCACCTGCTCGCCGAGCCGTACTACCGGCTGGCCCCGCCCAAGACCACCGGGCTGGAGCTGTTCGGCCCCGACCACCTCGACGCGGCCCTCGAGATCGCCGGCAGGCCCTCCGACGGGGACCTGCTCGCGACCCTGGTGGAGGTCACCGCCGTCACCGTCGCCGACGCGCTGCGCCCCTTCGGGGTGAAGGACGTGCTCGCCTCCGGCGGCGGCACCCGCAACCCCGTGCTGATGGAGCGGCTGGCCGCCCGGCTCGCCCCCGCGCGGCTGGACTCCTCCGACCGGCTCGGCCTGGACGGCGACGCCAAGGAGGCCTACCTGTTCGCCCTGATCGGGTTCCTCAGCTGGCACGGGCTGGCCGGATCCGTCCCGGACTGCACCGGCGCCCTCCGGGCCCCGATCGCCGGGCGCATCACCCCCGGCACCGCACCGCTGCGCATGCCCGAACCCGCCGCCACCCCCCGCCGCCTGTACGTCGAGGCCTCGGACGGCTGACCCCGACCACCCCGCTCCCTGCCCCAGCCCTCGCCCCGGAGGACACCGGGCGAACCGATGGGCGCGTCGTCATCGCCGCGAACCCGCCGACCGGGAGGAGGACCGCGGCTCCGCCTCCCGGCGGGTCCGGCTTGACCTTTTTCAGTCCGACCGGCCTAAAATAAGAATATGCAGACTGGAACCGGTCCGTCCGGACGGAAGCGGGCCTCGTTCATCGAACAGGCGCGGCGGGGGCAGGTCGTCGAGGCCGCCGCGGAGACGGTGGCCCGAACCGGCTACGCGCACGCCTCCCTGTCCCGGATCGCCGAGCAGGCGGGGATCAGCAAGAGCGTGATCTCCTACCACTTCTCGGGCAAGGACGAACTCATGGTCCTGGTCGCGGAACAGTTCATCGAGGCGGCCGCGGAGTACATGTCCGCCCGGGTCGAGGCGGAGACGACCGCGTCCGGTCAGGTCAGCGCGTGGATCAGCGGCCAGGTGGAGTACTACGGCGCACACCGGACCGGCTTCCTCGCCATGGTCGGCATCGTTTCGAACCACCGCTCCCCCGACGGTTCGAGCCCTTTCGCCGACGCGCTGAACGAGGAGGTCGAGGAGTTCGCGCGGCTGCTCCGGCGCGGGCAGGAGGACGGGGAGTTCCGGGAGTTCGATCCGCACGCCACCGCCGGGATCATCCTGCACGGTGTCGAGGGCCTGCTCAGCGCATGGGCCATGGACGAGAGCGTCGACCTCGAGAGCCGGTTGGACACCTTGCTCGACTTCATCCACCACGCGATACGCCGGGGGGACGGGTGAGCGCCGCCGGGCCCGGCGACCCCGGCTCCTTCCGCTTCCTCTCCGCCGAGGAGCGTGTGGCCGCCCCGACCCGCTGAAGAGGGGGCGGAACGGCCACGGTCGGCGCTCACACGCGGTGTCCACTCACCGTTTTCACTCGAACTCCGTGCCGCCCTTGCGGGTGAGGTAGGCGTCGGAGACGAACTTGGCGATCGCGCGCCCGGCCAGGACCTCCGAGAAGCGCTCCCGGGCGGGGCGGACGACGACGCCCTCCCGCAGGTGCAGGGCGGAACCGCTCCAGGTCTCCCTGCCCTCGGCCTCGGCGAACAGCGCGGCCTCGTCGTAGGGACCGTCGTAGAGCACGGGTACCGCGGGCAGGTCCACCTCCGCCAGCACGTCCACCAGGTCGGCGGAGTCGATCCAGCGGGGGGTGCCGGCGATGTCCAGCCGGACGTCGAACACCGCGTAGCCGGGACGGTCGCTGCGGCCGGTCTCGCCGTACTTGAGGTCCTGCACCCCGGCTCCGAACACCTCACCGAACACGCCTACGCGGTCGGCCCCGAAGCGCTCCGCGAGAGCACGAGCGGCCTTGGCGACGCCGTGGGCCGTGACGGCCTTCCAGTAGAGGTTCTGCTCGGAACGCACCAGCGCCAGACCCTTGGCGCCCTGGCCCTTGGAGGAGACGAACTCCTCGCCGGTCTCGGCGACCAGGGTGTACAGGCAGGCGGTGCCGTGGATCTTCTCCGTGGCCACGACCCTCTCCCCGGGCTCGAACACGTCCGGGTAGCGCTTGATGTTCTCGACCTCGATCCACCTGACCAGGTCGGGGGCGGGCACCATGTCGCCGCTCATGTGCAGCGGGACCTCCGGCACCCACTTGGTGACCCCGAGGTCCGCCGCGAAGTCGGTCCCGGCCTCGTGCTCGGCCGCGAGATCGCGGTCGCTGAGCCGGCCCGGTCGGCAGACGATGCCCTGGGACAGCTCGCCCCTCAGCCGGATCGGCCTCACCCGGTTCTTCTTCGCACCGGAGAGCTTGCCGGTGAGACCGATCTCCTCGATGAGCTCCTCGGGGAGGATCGCGTTCTCCGGGATGTAGACCGCCCAGTCCCCGGTCCGGTACGCACCCTTCGCGACGACCGCACGGAACAAACCGACCTGCGCGAGCTCCAGCGCGTCGGCGTCGGGGTGCGGAAGGATCGTGAGCCGCTCAGCGGTGACTCGGAGGGTGGACATGGTTCTCCCGGTGTGTGTGGGGGTCCTCTTCGGACGGTAGTCGGTCCGAAGGACGGGGTGTCCGAGCCAGTGTGACCGAGGCCCTCCCCGAGCCACAACGCCTTTTCCCCCAGGCCTTCCCGTCCCCAGCTCCCCTTCCACCCGGTCAGCGGGAAGACGGCCTGTTCAGCACATGGATGAACCCCACCAAAAGAAAAACGTAAAGCACAAATCCAACAACACCACTCACCAACCGACCCCACGTACCGTCAATCCCGAAAAGCAGGGAACCAATACCTGGACCGAATTCCAGAAACCCGGCGACAACCACCGCCCCAAAAATCAGGGAAGCAAATTTCAGCATCCTCAACGCAAGTCTCACGGAAATCACACCCCAAGCCCTTCCAGGAACAGCTGTCGAATGCCTTGACCTCGCCCAGCTTTCTCAGGCCGCCCCCGAACACAGGAGCGCCCGCCCCGGCCCACGACCGCCTTGTCTTCGGTACTGCTTTTCGCTGCCCGCCTCGATCGACCGGGACACGAAATACGTTGATCACAGAACGAGGGATTAATTCGGGCACGAGGGGTGCGTCTTTCGGTCGGGGGTGAGGGGAGAGGCTCAGGGGAAGCGCTGGGCTCCGCTGCCGCCACGGCCCAGAACATCCTCGGGATTGGAGTAGGGACACGCCACCAGCGACAGGCATCCGCAACCGATGCAGCTGGAGAACCGGTCCCGCAGCGCGGTCAGTTCCTCGATGCGTTCGGTCAGCTCGTCGTGCCACTGGCGTGAGATCCGAGCCCAGTCACGCTTGGTCGGCAACCCCTCGTCCGGGAGCTGGTCGAGGGCCTCCTTGATCCGGTCCAGGGAGAGGCCGAGGCGCTGAGCGGTACGGATGAACGCGATGACGCGGAGCGTCCCCCGGTTGTACTCGCGCCGGTTGCCGGCCGTGCGCCGGCTCCTGATCAGCCCGAGGCTCTCGTAGTAGTGCAGCGCGGAGACCGCGACGCCTGCCCGCTGGGCTATCTGGCCGGGCTTCAGCCAGATGATGTCGGGATCCAACTGCGGCACCGCGCACTCTCCTCACCAGGCCGTCACCGGCCCCACCAGGCGGCTTGACATCAAGTTCACTTGATGAAGTGGACTCTACGCGACGGACATGACAGGCGAGGGTTCGGAGAACTCGATGACGACGATCACCGTGTGGGCCGACATCAGGTGCCCGTGGTGCTGGATGGGCCACCGGCGGCTGGGAGCAGCACTGGAGCGGTTGGGACGGGAGGTCACCGTCGTGCGCCGCAGTTTCTTGTTGGAGCCCGCGGGCCCGGACGCACCGGACCGGACGGTGCGCGGGGCGGCGTTGAACTCGTGGGGCATGAGTGAGGCCGAGTGGGACGCCGTCCGGAACCGGGTGGCGAAGGGGGGCCGCGAGGACGGTCTGGAGATCGAGATGGACGGGGTACGGAGCATCGGCCCACCCGTCGCCCGCCACCACCCTCAACGGTCGCCTACGGCGCAGCTCTCCCCATACCCCGCCCACCGCCTGATCAAGCTCGCGGTCACCCACGGGACCGACCCGGAGCGCGCGTGGGACCGGCTCTTCTCGGCGCACCTGGAGCAGCGCGAGGACCTGGAGGACCCGGGGACGCTGCGCCGGATCGGCACGGAGCTCGGACTCGACGGGGGTGCGGTCGACGCCCTGCTGGACTCGGGCGGGTTCGCCGCCGAGGTGGAGGCCGACCACCGGGCGGCGGTGGAGCAGGGTGTCAGCTCCATCCCCGCCTTCGTGCGCGAGGGCCGGGCCCTGGGAGGCGCCCGGAGCACGGACGAACTGGTGGCGTTCCTGAACGGTGCGGAGGCGGTCCGATGAGCGGCTCCACGAGAACGATGCGGGCCGCCGCGATCGACGCGTTCGGTCCGGCCGAGGCCCTGACCGTGCGCGACCTGCCGCTTCCCTCGGCGGGAACGGGTGAGGTCCTGGTCCGGGTCCGCACCGCCGGGGTCCAGCCGACGGACGCCGCGATCAGGGCCGGCTGGACACCACCGGGTGCCACCATCGGGTTCCCGCAGATCCTCGGCAACGAGTTCGCCGGAATCGTCGCCGAGGTCGGCCCCGGGGCGGTCGGGTTCGCGGTGGGAGACGAGGTCGCCGGCTACCGGGTGCTCGGCTGTTACGCCGAGTACGTGAACGTGCCGGCTGAGCAGGTCGTCCACAAGCCCGCGGGGGTGTCGTGGCTGACCGCGGGCGCGCTGTCGGCGTCGGGGCAGACCGCGCACACCGCGCTCGAACGGCTGGGTGCGGTGGAGGGTGAGACCCTGCTGGTGCACGGAGCCGCGGGCGGGGTCGGCAGCATGGCCGTACAGCTGGCGGTGGCGCGCGGGGTGCGGGTCGTGGGGACCACGGCCCCGGTCAACCACGAGTACGTGCGTTCCCTGGGCGCGGTGCCGGTGGAGTACGGCTCCGGGCAGCTTCGGCGCATCCGCGCCGCGGCTCCCCAGGGCGTGGACGCGGCCCTGGACACGGCTGGTCACGGCAACCTGCGAACCGCGGTGGAGCTGGTCGAGGACCGGAACCGGATCGGGACCGTCGTCGACATCGGGCTCACCCGGGAGCTGGGATGCCTGTGGATCAACAGCAACCGTTCCGCGGCCCGGCTCCGTGAGCTGCTCGACCTGTGCGACCGCGGTGAGCTCGCCGTGACGATCCGGGCCACCCACCCGCTCGACGAGGCGTACAAGGCACACCTGGACGTGGAGACCGGGCACGGCCGGGGCAAGAACGCCCTGGTGATCAGCACGGACGACGACGCGGTGACCGGCGTCCCCCCGGCCGGCGGCAGGACCCCGTGACCGCCGAAGTGAGCTCTGCGCAGCCTCCGGTCCGCCTCTGGGCTCCCGGAAGCCGCATGCTGGTGGCCGGCGTGTTCGTGCTGATGACCTTCATCGCCTTCGAGATCTTCGCCGTCACCACCGCCCTGCCGGTCGTGGCCCGGGACCTCGGTGCCGAGCGGTGGTACTCGCTGGCCTTCGCGGCAGCGGTGACCACCGGTCTCGTGGGCATGACCCTCGGCGGCACATGGGCGGACCGGCACGGACCGCTGCGGCCCCTGCTGTTCGGCGGGGCGGCGTTCCTGACCGGGCTCGCCCTGTGTGTGGCCGCACCCGGCATGGGTGTCTTCGTGGTCGGCCGACTGCTCCAGGGGATCGGCGGCGGCATCGACTCCGTGGTCCTGTACGTGGTCATCGCCCGGTTCGTGCACGAGGACGTACGTCCGCGCATGTTCGGGCTGCTGACCGCCGCGTGGCTGCTGCCGTCGGTCGCCGGGCCGCTGGTCTCCGGACTCCTGGTGCAGGCGGTGCACTGGCGAATGGTGTTCGCGCTCGTGCTGGCCGGGTCCGCCGTCTCACTGTTGTGCCTGGTGGGGGTGGTGCGTCACGCGGGGCCCGGCCACGGCGGGGGTTCGGTACTGGACCGGCGGGTGGTCTGGTCGATCGTCGGGGCCGCGGCGCTCCTGGGGCTCCACCTGTCCGGGCAGCAGCCGGGAACCTGGTCGGCCCTGGGGACGGTGGTCAGCGTGGCCCTGGTCCTGGTCACGGCCGCCCGGCTACTGCCCAGGGGGACGCTGACCGCACGCGCGGGCATCCCCCGGCTGGTGGTCCTGCGCGCCCTGCTGGGCGGGGCCGCCGTCGCCGACGTCTACGTCCCGCTGTACCTCCAGGACGAACTGGGCTACGCTCCGGCGCTCTCCGGGCTGGTGATCGCGGTCGGGGCGCTGGGTTGGGCCCTGGGCGCCTGGCTCCAGGGGCGCACCCGTAGCCGTCCGCACCGCCCCGACCTTCTGTGGCGCGCCGCCGCACTGGTCCTCTGCGGCCCGGTGGGCGCCGCACTGATGGTCGCCGGGCTGGTCCCCGTCGTCGCGGCGGCCGGGGCCTTCGTCCTCATGGGTGTCGGCATGGGGATGGCCGTCCCGCAGATCAGTTCGACGGTGCTGGTGCTGTCCCCCGAGGAACTGCGGGGCCGCAACAGCTCGGCTCTCCAGGTCTCGGAGTCCGTGCTCACGTCCACCCTGATCGCGGTCACCGGGGCGGTGCTGGCCGCCGCGCACCTCGGCGGTTACCTGGCTGTCTACGCGCTGACCGGAGCGGTGGGGGCGCTGGCTCTGACCGTCGCACTCACCCTGCGCCCGGTCAGGGGCACCGCCGACGGGGGCGGGTGAGGGCCAGGGGCCGAAAACGGGATCGGCCCGCCCAGGAGGTCAGTCGGCGGCGAAGGCCTCCAGCTCCACGAGCAGCTCGGGGCGACCGAGGCGGCTGATCTCGGCGCAGACCCCGGGCGGGCGCACGTCGAAGGCGGCCAGCCGGTCCGCCATCATCTCCCCCGCCTCGGCGAAGAAGGCGTCCACGTCGGTGACGTAGGTGTTCATACGGACGATGTTCCCCAGACCCATCCCCGCCTTGCGCAGTACCGCCTCGACGTTGTCGAGGGCGGCCGCGGTCTGGGCGCGCATGTCGCCGGGGTGCAGCGACTCCCCCGTGGCAGAGACCGAGCACTGTCCGCTGACGAAGAGCAACCGCTGGTGCCCCTCGATGAGGACTCCGTGGTCCATGCCCTCCGGGTAGGTCCATGGGTTGACGGTGGTGCGGCGCATGAGGAGGCCTTCCGGTAGGGGAACCTGACGGACGCCAACGCTAAAACCTCAAGGGGACTTCAGGTCAATACCCGCCCCCCCGGGGCCGGCTCCCGGGGGGGGGCGGACGGCGGTTCAGGTCCTGGTCGGGCCGGAGGCCGGGAGCGGGATCAGAAGGGCCGGTCGCCGACAATGGCGACGCGCTCGGCCACGCGCGGGTGGGGGTGGTAGTCGTTCACGGCGTAGTGCTGGGTGGCGCGGTTGTCCCAGAAGGCGATCGAGTTCCGCTCCCACCGGAAGCGCACCTGGAACTCGGGGGTGTGCGCCTGCTGGAAGAGGAAGCGCAGCAGCTCGTCGCTCTCCGCGTCGTCCATCCCGACGATCCGGGTGGTGAAGGAGACGTTGACGAACAGCGTCCTGCGCCCGGTCTCGGGGTGGACGCGCACGACGGGGTGCTCGACCGGCGGGAACCGGTCCTGCCACGACAGCAGCCGGTCCCTGTCCAGGAAGCGGGAGAAGCCGGGGATCACGTCGTGGACGGCGGTACGCCCCTCGATCCGCTTCTTGACCTCCTCGGGAAGGTTGTCGTAGGCGGCGGCCATGTCCGCCCACAGGGTGTCGCCGCCGACCGGCGGGACCTCCACCAGGCGCAGGATCGCCCCGAGGGCGGGCGCCTCCCGCCAGGTGACGTCGGTGTGCCAGACGTTCTCGTAGCTGGGCGGGGCCTCGCCCTTCGCGAACCGGGCGACGTGGGCGTCGTCGCCCTGGTCGATGAACGGGTTGGTCTCCAGCTCGCCCCACAACCGGGCGATCTCCTGCTGGCGCGTGGAGTCGATGGGCTGGCCCCGGAAGAAGACCACCTTGAACTCCAGCAGCGCGCGGTTGAGCTCGGCGCGCAGCTCCTCGCCGATCTCCCGGCGCAGGTCGATGCCGTGGATCTCCGCCCCGATGAGGGCGCCGAGCGGCCGGACCTCGAACAGCTCGTAGGGGCGGGACACCTCGCCCTCGGGGAGTCGGCGCAGCGTGCGCGGCCCCTCGACCAGGGCGGTGTCCACGGCGCCGCTCTCACGAAGGGCGGGCTCGGCGGGCCGGGTGGCCTCGGCGGCCTCCGCTGCGGCTCTCGGGCTGAGGGTCGAACTCATATTCTCTGTCTTTCTGGTCGGGAATAACGGCAATGCGGTCGCTGGAGGGAGGAACTGAGTCACGGGTTCGAAGGAACCGGAACGGAGGCCGGCCGAGGCCGTCGGCGGGACGGCCCGGACGGTCCGGAGAAAGCGCACTGGACGGTCGGCGGCCCCACCGGAGCAGGGCTCACGGAGCGGAAGGGACGCGCCGGAGGATCAACGGCGCGGAGGGGAACCCAGGCGTCCGCGGCGCAGGATGATGCCCGGCGTGCCGCGACGCGCCCTGTCAGCGGCCCTGGCGGACCGGCTGGCGGTCGGGCGGCTCAACAAGGGGGTTCTCATAGCTGTGAGGGTGGGGCACCGTGCGCCGTCTGTCAACCGTCCCAGGTCCCGGCCTCCCCACCCGCAACAGGGTTTCCGACCCGGCGAACCGGCTCGGGCAGTCCTCTCCGTAGGATTCCCGTGATCCCGTCCACGTGCCGGAGCGGCGCGAACACTTCACCACGCGGGACACGACCACCGCCGAGGTTCTCGTCAAGGGGTTGAGCGACCACACCGTCATCACCTTCGACACCGACGAAGGGACCTGGACGATGGCGGTGGTCGGCATCGACCTCCCCGTGGTCTGGGAAGCCCTCACGGGCACCGAGTACCCACCGGCAGGAGCAGCGCGGTGACGTTGTCGTGCCCGCCCCGGTCCAGGGCGTGTCCGACCAGGCCGCGGGCGGCCGGCAGGAACGAGTTCCGGGGCCAGGGGTGCGGGATCGCGGCCCGGAGGTCCTCCGCCGCGGGGAGATAGCGGGTCAGGCCGTCGGTGCACAGCAGGAGCGCCCCCGGGCCCGTGGGGCGCAGGCTTCGGACGCCCGGTTCGCCCGGTTCCGCGTCGGCGCCCAGCCACGCCGAGATCGCGCCGAACTCCCCGGCGTCGTCCTCGGTCAGCGGCAGGGCCGGGCCGCCACGTTCCGGGAGCCAGTAGGCGCGGCTGTCCCCGACCCAGGCCACCCACAGGCCCTCGGGTCCGACCGCGCCCGCCACGTAGGTGCAGGCGGGCGCGGTGGGTTCGGTGCCCGCCAGGGCGGCGACGGCCTGACCGGCACGCGCGACGGAGCGGCACAGAGCGGTTTCGGGAAGGTCCCCGGCGGTCAGCCGCTCGGCCAGGGCTGCGCCGCCGACCTCCACCGCGAGCTGTGCGGCGCGTTCGGCCCGAGGCGACATGGACACCCCGTCGCAGACCACCCCGACCGTCCACGCCCGTGTGTTTCCCGAAGTCTCGGGCCCTCGGGCACCGCCCGCGTCGACGACGGTGAGCGCGTCCGCGTTGACCCCGCGCCGCAGTCCGCGGTCGCTCACCCCCGCGGCGCCGCCGGGCCCGGTGACCTCCATGCGCAGTCGGAAGTCCGGTTGGTCCGCGCCGCAGTCCCAGCAGTGGCCGTCGGGGGCGACCGTCCCTTCACACGCGACACATCCCGGGCTCCGGTTCATTCCCGGGATTCTCCCACTGGGCCCCGGCCCCGGGAAGGCCCCGTCCGGTGATCTTCCGCCCGTGGCCGACGACCTGACCGCAGAGGCCTTCGCGGCCCGACTGGACACCCACCGCAGTGACGGGGTGATGCTGCGCTCCGCGGGCGGCTCGAGGCCTTCCTGGAGGCCCACGTGGCCCGGCCCTCGGGCCCTCTGCTGCGCGCGGCGATCGAGAAACTCCCACCGGAACAGCGAGCTCACTGCCGGGGACCGCGCACGTGCGCCGGGGGCCACAGGCATACCCACCGAACCCGGACATTAAGGTAGGCGTGCCTCACCTTAGTCGAACGGAGCACCATGTCCCCCGGCCCCGCCCCGCGCTCGATCGCGTGCGCCCTCGTCGCCCTCCTCCCCCTCACCGCCTGCGGAACCGCCGACGACGGCCCTCCGGAGACCGGCTCCGCTTCGCGGACGGCGGAGGGCGCCTTCCCCGTGACCATCGAGCACGAGTTCGGCAGCACCACCGTCGAGGAGGAGCCCGAGCGGGTGGTCACCCTCGGGGTCACGGACGCCGACGCGGTCCTCGCCCTGGACCTCGTCCCGGTCGGCAACACCGGCTACACCTTCTACGAGTCCGGCCTCGGCCCGTGGACCGACGAACTGGTCGAGGGCGCCGAGCTGACCCGGATCGATTCTGACTCCGAGCCCAACATCGAACAGATCGCCAACCTCGCGCCCGACCTCATCATCGGCGTCTCCGCCGGGTTCGACGAGGCCGTCTACGAGAGCCTCTCCCAGATCGCCCCCGTGGTCGCCCGCCCCTCCGGGACCGCCGCCTACACCGTGCCCCGCGACGAGGCGACGGAGGTCATCGCCACCGCGCTCGGCCGCCCGGAGGAGGGCGCCGCCCTCAACGAGGCCACCGACGCGCTCGTCGAGCAGGCGCGCGCCGAGTACCCGGAGTTCGAGGGGCTGACCGGGACCGCGGTCCTGCCCTACGACGGCAAGTACGGCGCCTACCTGCCCGGGGACGCCCGCGGCCGGTTCCTCATGTCGCTCGGTTTCGTCATCCCCGAGGCCGTCACCGAGCAGGACAGCGGCGACGAGTTCTTCGTGGAACTGTCGTCGGAGCGCGTGGACCTGCTCGACGGTGACCTGCTGCTCGTGATGAGCGACGACGAGGACTTCGACATCACCGAGGGTTCCAGCGTGTTCGACACCCTCGACGTGGTGCGTGAGGACGCCGTCGTCACCACCACCCTGGACGAGCGCGGCGCCGTCACCTACAACTCCGTGCTGTCCGTGCCGTACGCGCTGGAACACCTGGCGCCGCGGATCGACGAAGCCCTCTCCTAGAGGGCCCGAAGGTCGGGCGCGGGGGCAGGGGTACGAGGGCAGTGGTGCGGGCAGCGCGGAGGGCCGTGGGACCCGCGAAAGAGGATGCGGTGCGGCGCCCGATCCGGTAGAACGGTTGGTTCCGTCACCGGCACCGTGCCGGTGCATCTTCGAGGAAGAGGAGGGATAAGCGATGGACATGCTTATCACCGTCACCACGCCCGAGTTCCACCGGTCGGCGGACCACCGCTGACCCGCTGAAGTTTCGGGCGCTCTCACTGGAGTGTGCCTTGACCACCGAACAGCACCACAGCCTCACCCTGCGCCCGATCACCGGGCGCGCGGAGCTCGACCTCTTCAACCGGCTCCCCTACACCCTCAACCACGAGCTCGCCGACGACCTCGACTCCGGACGGCGCCGCCCCGAGTGGATGTGGGTCGCCCTGCGCGGCGACCGGCTCGTCGCCCGGGCCGCCTGGTGGACCTCGTCGGGCGGCGACACCCCCTCGCTGCTGGACATCCTCGACGTCGACGACGATGACTCCCCTCCGGAGGCCTCCGGCCGTGTCGACACCGCGGAACAGCTCCTGCGCACCGCCATGGCCCGTGTCCTGTCCCCGGGCACCCCACCGCCCAACCACATCCGCTTCGTCCCCCGTGACTGGCGTGCGGAACCGGCGACCGAACGGCCGGTCCAGGAGCGGTTGGCCGCCCTGGAACGGACCGGGGCCCGCGTGCTCGTGGAACGGGTCCGCTTCGAGTGGCGCCCCGGGACACCCGTCCCGCCGCCGAGCGGGCGACTGCTGTTCCGCCGGATCCGGGACGCCGAGGAGCTCCTGGGCCTGATGGTCCGCGTCCTGGACGGCACCCTGGACGCGCACAGCCTCGCCGGCCTCACCCGGCTGACCGCCCGGCAGGAGGCCGAGCGGATGTTCGAGGACGAACTCGCCCGGTACACCAGTCCGAGGGACTGGTGGCGGATCGCGACGCTGCCCGACGGCACGCCCGTCGGGTTCGCCACCCCCGCGCGCAACGAGTACAACCCGGTGATCGGCTACCTCGCGGTCCTGCCGGAGCACCGGGGAAACGGGTACATCGACGACATCCTCGCCGAGGGCACACGTCTCCTGGCCGGTCTGGGCGTTCCCCGCATCAGGGCGGCGACGGACGTGGGCAACGTCCCGATGGTCAACGCCTTCCTGCGGGCCGGGTACGCCGACTCCGAGCGCGCCATCCACACGACCTGGGAGTGACAGCGGGCGGCACGTCGGCGGTGTCCCGGGCGCCGAAGCGGCGCGCGGGGCACTGACGCAGCGAGGGGTGGGCTGACCAGGGGCCCACCCCTCGTAGGCTGAAAGCCTCACCGCGGGTCCGGGACTCTCCCTTCGACCCGTGTCCGCACACGTTCCCCGCCCCGGCGGGACGACCCAGATCGGAAATCCTTGTACCTGTCCCGCATCAGCCTCGATCCCAAGCGCGCCGTCGGCATGGACCAGTGGGCGGTGATGGGCAAGATCGTACGCAGGTCCGTCGACCCCGACCCCGGGTCCGACGCGCGGGTGCTGTGGGCGCGCATCTCGCCGACCACGCTCGTGATCAGCTCCGACACCGCGCCTGCCTGGGGCAAGATCACCGGCGCCTACGCCGCCTCGATCCTGCCGATGACCCGTCACACGGAGGGCGAGACCATCCGCTGGGAGCTCATCACGGCACCCACCACCCAGCGCGAGGCTGAGCCCACCGAGGCGAACCCCGAGCCGCGTGTGAAGAAGGTGGCCCTGCCGGAGCCGGAGTTCGAGGAGTGGCTGGACCTCAAGCTGGGGAGCGCCCTGCGCGTCACGTCGGCGAAGTGGAAGCGCCTGGGCGGCCGCCCCGCCCGCTACCACTTCACCGGGGAAGCCATCGTCCAGGACAGTGAGGCGCTCCAGGAGCTGGCCCTGAACGGCATCGGTGCGGGCACCGCCACCGGCGCCGGGCTGCTCCTCGCCTCGCCGCTGGAAGCGCCGTGAGGCACACCGGCGGGGACGCCCCCTAGGAAGGCGGGAAAGACGCAGGTGAGCGCGGGGGCGGGCAGGGAGCGCAGTCAGAATTCACCCACAAAGGGATTTCTGATCTGAAAGCTCACATTCAGCCCATTTGACCCAACCTCGCGTAGGAGTGTTGCAATCAGCGGTTAAATCATGAAGGTTTTCTCCTAAGCCCGAGCTGACCGTCGCACAAGGACTCGCCGGAGCAGCGCCCGAAAGGCGGCGCTCCTCCCAGGTCCCCGACCGTACGACGCAAGCCTGAAGGAGCAACCTTGGCGTACCCGCACCGGAACCGACCCGCCGCACGGCCCGAACCCTCGGCTCCGTTCCCCCGCACCACCGCACCGCGCGCCCTCTCCCGGACCGCCTTCCTCGGCGGGGCCCTCACCGCGGCACTGACCGCGGCGCTGCTCCACGCCCCGCAGGCCGCCGCCGAACCCGCACCCGAGGACCAGGCGCCCTGCGTGGCCGACCCCGAGGCCCCGCCCAAGCACCAGATGCGGGCCGAGTGGATCGCCGGGGTACACAACATCGACTGGCCCGTCGAACAGGGGCAGAGCCCCGAGGAGCAGCAGGCCGACCTGGTCGACCTGTACGACGAGGCCGTCGACAACGGCCTGAACGCGGTGTTCGTGCAGATCAGACCCACCGCTGACGCCTTCTGGCCGTCACCGTACGAACCCTGGTCCGAGTGGCTCACCGGGGAACAGGGCGGCGACCCCGGGTACGACCCGCTGGAGTTCGCGGTCGAGGAGGCCCACGCCCGGAACCTGGAGTTCCACGCCTGGTACAACCCGTACCGGGTGGCCATGCACGACGACCTCGACGCCCTGGTCGAGGACCACCCGGCCCGGCAGAACCCCGACTGGGTGTTCGAGTACGGCGGCAAGCTCTACTACGACCCCGGAATCCCCGAGGCCCGCGAGTTCGTGATCGAGGCGATGATGCACTCGGTCGAGAACTACGACCTGGACGGGGTGCACTTCGACGACTACTTCTACCCCTACCCGGTGGCGGACCTGGAGCTCCCGGACGAGGACACCTACGCCGAGTACGGGGCGGAGTTCGACGACATCGGTGACTGGCGGCGCGACAACGTCGACCTCATGGTCCAGGGGATGAGCGAGGCGGTGAAGGCCGCCAAGCCGCACGTGAAGTTCGGCATCAGCCCCTTCGGGATCTGGCGCAACTCCAGCACCGACCCCGAGGGCTCCGACACCAACGGCTCGCAGTCCTACGACAACCAGTACGCCGACAGCCGCAAGTGGGTCATGGAGGGCTGGCTCGACTACATCAACCCGCAGGTCTACTGGGAGATCGGGCTGCCCGTCGCGGACTACTCGGTCCTCGTCCCCTGGTGGGAGGAGGTCGCCGCGGAGACCGGCACGCACCTGTACATCGGGCAGGCCGCCTACAAGGTCGGCAACGCGGGCGCCTGGGAGGACCCGAACGAACTCTCCGGCCACCTGGACTTCAACAAGGACCACCCCGGGGTCCACGGCGACGTCTACTTCAGCGCGACCTCGCTGCGCACCAACGCCCAGGAGGCCATGGGGATCCTGGTCGAGGACCACTACTCCAGCCCCGCCCTGGTGCCGGTCAAGCAGGACCTCGGCGGAACCGCCCCCGCCCCGCCGAAGGTGAAGGCGCGGGCCGGCGGGGACGGCACCGTCCTGGACATCAGGCCCGGCACCGGCGAGGCGCCCGCCTACTACGCGGTGTACGCCTTCGACGGCCGGCCCGATCAGGAGCAGGCCCGGTGCGGCATCGAGGACCCGCGCGCCATGCTCGGCACGGTGCGTGCGGGAGACGACGGCTCCGCGACCTTCACCGCGCCCGCCGGCACCGACACCACGTACTACGTGACCGCCCTGCACCGGCTGCACCACGAGAGCCGCGCCAGCACACCGCGGTACCTGCCCTAGGAACCTGTGAGGCGTCCCGGACCCGGGCCGCCGACCCGGGGCAGTGACGAAGAGCGCTCGAAGGGCCCGGCACCACGCAGGTGCCGGGCCCTTCGGGTGCCCGGGGCCGGGGCGGGCGCTCCCAGGACCGGCCCGCTGACCGGATCTGCCCGCCGGCGGGACCTACCCGTTGCTCCCGGTGACCCGGGGGCGCAGTTCCTTCTTGAGGATCTTGCCGGTCGGCCCCACCGGGAGCTCGTCCAGCAGGCGCACCTCACGCGGGTACTTGTAGGCGGCCAGCCGCTCCTTGCAGAAGGCCACCAGGTCCTCCTCGGTGGCCTGGGCGTCCGGGGCCAGGGACACGCAGGCCACGACCTCCTCCCCGAGGCGCTCGTCCGGGCGGCCGATCACCGCCGCCCCGGTCACCTCGGGGTGCTCGTACAGCACCTCCTCGACCTCACGCGGGTAGACGTTGTACCCGCCGCGGATGACGAGGTCCTTCTTGCGGTCGACGACGAACAGGTATCCCTCCTCGTCGGCGTAACCCAGGTCGCCGGTGTGGAACCAGCCGCCGCGGAAGGCCTCGGCGGTCGCCTCCGGACGGTTCCAGTACCCCTTCATCACGTTGTGGCCGCGGACCACGATCTCGCCCACGTGGTCGGGTCCGGGAGGGAGCGGCTGGTCGTCGGGGTCGACCACGCGCACGCTCACGCCCCAGAGCGGCTTCCCGATCGAGCCGACCTTGCGCTGTTCGGCGTTGATGTTGAAGGTGGCCCCGGCCGAGGTCTCCGAGAGCCCGTACCCCTCCAGGATCACCACCCCGGGGAACTTCTCCTCGAAGGCGCGCATGACCTCGCCCGGCATGGACGCGCCACCGGACACCCCCACGCGCAGGGACGACAGGTCCCGGCCCCCGGTGTCGCTGTGCAGGATCTCCTGGTACATGGTCGGTACCCCGGTGAGGATCGTGCACCGGTGCCGCTCCATGGCCTCCAGCGCCGCGGCGGTCTCGAACCGGGGCACCAGCACGACGGTGCCGCCGTTGCGCACCGCCACGTTGAGCACGCTGGACAGGCCGAAGATGTGGAAGAGCGGCAGGGCCGCGAGGCCGATGTCGTCGTCGCGGAACCCGAAGAGGTCCCCGCCCACCGTGCAGTTCATGTACATCTGGAAGTGGGTGAGTTCGGCGCCCTTGGGCCTGCCGGTCGTGCCGCTGGTGTAGAGCAGCACGGCGGTGTCGTCCGACCCGGTGGGTTCGGGGTCACCGATGTCCTCGGCGAAGTAGAGCTCGTCGAAGTGGAGGGTGCCCTCGGGGCGTTCGTCGTTGCCGGGCACGTTCACGACGTACGTGCGGATCCCCTCCCCGGTTCCGTCCGCTGCCTCCCCGGCCAGGTCGACCGCCCGCACCGCCTCCTCGGCGAACATCTCGAAGGTCACGAACACCCGCGCCCCCGAGTCGTTCAGGTGGTAGGCGGTCTCGGGCGCCTTGAGGAGGGGGTTCAGGGGGACCATGACCAGGCCCGCCTTGAGAATGCCGAAGTAGGTGAAGAGGAACTGCGGGAGGTTGGGCAGTTGGACGGCGACCCGGTCGCCGGTCTCCAGCCCGAGGCCGCGCAGGGCGCCGGCGACCCGCCCGGAGATCTCGTCGACCTGGGCGTAACTGAACTCCAGGTCGTTGATGTGGCAGAGGGGTTTGTCCGGGTTCTCCCGCCGTGATTCCTGAAGGATCGTCGCGAGGTTGAAACTCATGCACCCACCTAGGATTTAACCGACCAGACGGTATGTTTCCGGAACGTATATACGAGGACGCCGCGGTGTCAATGGTGGATTTTCCGGAAACACGGTCGGCGGACATTTCCGACTCCGGGCGACACTCCGCCCGCCCCGATCGAGTACCCCACCGGGGTAGGGGTATGCTGGCGCACATGTCGCCGTCCCCGCCGCGCCGCAGCCGCACGGGACCCGCCTGGACGCGGGTCCTGCTGATCGGTGTGCTGCTGCTCGGCTTCGGGGCCATGCACACGCTCGGCCACCTCCAGCACGAGGCGCACGCCTCGACCGCGTCCCCCGGCGCCCAGCTCGCCGCCCCCACTCCGGCGCCCCACGTGCACGGCGGTGCCGGAGCCGGTCACACCGCGGCGACCGGGGTCCCGGCCGGGTCCGGCCACGGTTCGGCGACCGGTCCCGCCGCGGAAGCCGGAACACACTCCCCGACCTGGGACAGCGCGTCCTGGGGCGACGGGGAGCACGCGGCCGCGCTCCCCGAACTCGACCCGACCTCGGCCTGTCTCACCCTCGGATCCTTCGCGGTCGTGCTGCTGGGCGTGGCCGCCATCGCCTTCACCCGCTGGCCCGGGCCACCCCTGAGCCCCGCAGGACCGGTCCCCCGCCTTCCGCGGTCCCCCTTCCCCACACCCGACGAACCCTCTCTGGCCCGTTTACAGGTGCTGCGCGTCTAGATGCCCGCGCCGGCCGGCACCTCCCGTGCCGGCCACGCGCCACGCACCGCAGACGGCCGCACGGGCCCGGACCCGTGCGGCGAGGAGAACCCAGAGAGGAAAGGTCGCCATGACCTCGTACGAGCGTGCCCTGAAGAAGCGGGTCCTCACCGCGGCCACCGCCGCCTTCGCCACCGCCCTGTTCGCCGCGGCCTGCGGCGACGGAGGCGGCGGGGACACCGTGACCACCACCCCGGAGAGCGAGGAGCAGTCCGCCGAGTTCAACGACGCGGACGTGCACTTCGCGCAGATGATGATCCCCCACCACGAGCAGGCCGTCGAGATGGCCGACCTCGCCGACACCCGCGCGGGCGACGAGGTCCTGGCTCTGGCTGAGGAGATCCGTGAGGCCCAGGGGCCGGAGATCGAGCAGATGGAGACGCTGCTCGACACCTGGGGAGCCGGGGTGGAGCACGGCATGGACGACTCCCAGATGGACGGCATGCTCTCCGACGAGCAGATGGCCGAGCTGGAAGCCGCCGAGGGGGAGGCCTTCGACACCCTGTTCCTGCAGTCCATGGTCCTGCACCACGAGGGCGCCGTGGACATGGCCCGAACCGAGCTCGACGACGGGGTCAACCCCGAGGCCCGCGAGCTGGCCGAGGAGATCATCACGGCCCAGGAGAGCGAGATCGAGCAGATGAACGAGATGCTGGGTGACGAGGACGCGGAACCGGGTTCCGAGGGGTCCGGGACCGAGACCCCGGACGGGGACGCCACCGACGACGACCACTCGGGGCACTGAGGTTCGCGGAGAGAGCCCAGGGGTCCGGTACACGGGTGCCGGACCCCGCCCCTGGGTGAGACCGAGGTGTCACCCGAGAACCCGGAAGAGAGCCATGCGAAGCCGAACACGAACACCCGCCCGAACCCTCGCGTCGCTCGCCGCGGCGGGACTGCTCGCCGCCGCCACGGCATGTGCGGAACCGGAGGCGGGCGTGCACGCGCAGGCCGGAGCGGAGAGACCCGCTGGACCGGACGGAGGCGGCGCGGCGAACACTGTCGGGGTCGCCCTTCCCGAGGAGGCCGGACACGTGCACGGGGTCGGGGTCGACCCCGAGTCCGGGGAGGTCCTGGTGGCCACGCACTCGGGCCTGTTCACGGTGCCCGCCCCCGATCGGCTGACCCGTGAGGCGACGGTACCGGCGCACGTCGGGCCCGCGATCGACCTCATGGGCTTCACCGTCCAGGGGCCCGGTCACTACCTGGCGAGCGGCCACCCCGCGGGGGACACCGACATGCCCGACCCGGTCGGCCTGATCGAGACCCGTGACGGCGGCCGGAACTGGGAGGCCCTGTCCCTGGCGGGCGAGTCCGACTTCCACGCACTGGCCTCCGCCGGTGATCTGGTGGTCGGCTTCGACGGCGCGCTCCGCGTCACCGAGGACGGCGTCACCTGGGCGGACCTGTCCCCCGGGGTGGAGGTCTTCGCCCTGGCCGTGTCCGACGACGGCGGGACCGTCGTGGCCACCACCCAGGAGGGCCCGGTGCGCTCGACCGACGGCGGGGCCGGGTTCGACGCGGTGGCGGACGCTCCCCCGTTGGCGCTGGTCGACTGGGTCCCCGGCAGCGAGACGGTGTTCGGGGTCGCGGTGGACGGCGGCGTCTACCGGAGCGACGACGCCGGTGCCGGCTGGGAGCGCGCCGGAGGGCTTCCGGGTACTCCGGAGGCACTGCACGCCGACGAGGAGCAGGTCATCGTGGTGGCCGACCTCCACGTGGCGCGCTCCACGGACGGGGGTTCCACCTTCGACGCCTGGTGAGGCCGGTGGTGTGGGGCCCCGGGGGCGCTCTCCGTTCTCAGGGGAGCGCTCCCCCGGGCCTCCGAGTCGACGCTCGGCGGGACCGCCCGTGACGGACGGCCTCCAGCGGGCGGGCCCGGTGTCAGACTCGGGGCATGGGAGAGTTCGTCACCATTCGGGAGAACCCCGAAGTCAGCCTGTTCTGCTCGTCCCTCGGGCCGCCCGGGGACACACCGCTGCTGGTGGTCCACGGCGGCCCCGACTGGGACCACAGTTACCTGCGCCAACCCCTGGACCGGCTGGGCCGCCCCGTCCTCCTGCCGGACCTGCGGGGCTGCGGGCGGTCGACGCGGGGGCTCGGCCCGGCCGGGTACTCCTTCGAGGCCGCCGCCGATGACCTGGTGGTCCTCGCCGACCGGCTGGGGCTGGATCGGTTCGACCTGCTCGGGTTCTCCACCGGCGGGCAGATCGCCCAGCGCGTCCTCCTGTCCGCACCAGACCGAGTGCGGCGGACGGTGATCGCGTCCAGCACCCTGTGGCCGGTCGCCGACACCGACTTCGGGCCCTGGCCGGAACGGGACGCCCTGCGCGGGGCCGAGGCCAGGGTGTGGTCCGAGTCCGGCCTGACCGGCCCCGACCTGGTCCGGGAGGCCGCCGTCGCGGGGGCGCCGGCCGCCGTCCGCGACCCGGACCGGCTTCCTTCCTACCTGTCCCTGCTCGACCGCGTCTCCTGGTCCGCCGAGTGGGTGCCCGGCTTCCTGGCGGGTTCGCTGGACTCACCGAGGCCGCCCGACGGCCCTGAACGGCTGCGTGCTCTGGCCGCTCCTCTGCTGTTCCTGCACGGGCGGGAGGACATGACCTTCCCCGCCTCCCTCGCCGAGCGCGCGGCCGGGTTCCTGCCGAACGCCCGGGCCGTGGTGCTGGAGGGCGCGGGGCACATGGCGCACGTGGACCGGCCGGAGGCCTGGCTCGACGCCCTGGACGCCTTCCTCTCCGCGCCCTGAGCACGGGCCCGGCGCTACTCGGCGGTGGCCGGGATGACGCTGCCCTGGTACTCGTCCTCGATGAAGCGGACCGTCTCCGGTGAGGTCAGCAGCTCGACGAGGGTGGCGATACGCGGGTCGTCGGCGTTGTCGGAGCGGGCCGCGAGGACGTTCACGTAGGGGTTGCCCTCGAACTCCTCGAGCAGGATCGAGTCCTCCTCGAAGTCCAGCCCGGCCTCCTGCGCGTAGTTGTTGTTGACGATGGCGGCGTCGACGTCGTCCAGCGAGCGGGGCAGCTGCGCCGCCTCGACCTCACGGAACCGGAGGTCGAGCGGGTTCTCCTCGATGTCGCCCAGGCTGAAGGTGGCCTCGTCGATCCCGTCGGCGAGGGTGATCAGCCCGCTCTCCTCCAGCAGGAGCAGCGCGCGGAACTCGTTGGTGGGGTCGTTGGGCAGCGCGACCTCGGAGCCCTCCTCGAGGTCGTCGACACTGTCGACGACGTTGGAGTAGAGGCCGAGCGGGGGCAGGTAGACCTGCTCGACGGCGACGAGGTCGGTGCCGTTGCCCTCGTTGTACTCCAGCAGGAACGGCTCGTGCTGGTAGAGGTTGACGTCCAGCTGGCCCTCGGCGAGTGCGGCGTTGGGCGCGATGTAGTCGGAGTACTCGTGGATCTCCAGCTCGAGACCGGCGTCGGCGGCCAGCTCGGCGTCGATGAAGTCGAGGATGTCACCGGCGGGGACCGCGGTGGCGCCGACGACGAGGGTGTCCTCGCCGCTGGCCGCGTCCGAGGCGTTCTCGGAGGGGGCACCGCAGGCGGTCACCGCGAACAGGGCCAGGGCGGCGGGGACGGCGAGGGTGGCGCGGCGCATGAGGGTCCTTTGCGTACTGCGGACGGGTGGATCCAGGAAATCCGGGTTCGATGTACCAAATTTCCTATTTACCCGATCTTAAATCAGGACTACCCCGGGAACACAAGTTCAGTGACCAAGCGCACACGCTCTGACCAGCCCGAAGGGCGATCGGCGCCCCTGAGAGGATCGCACACCGGGAACCACCGCCCCCACGCCGGGTCACCTGCCCGACCGGGGCGGATCACCGACCGGCGAGCCCTGTACTCCTGCGGTCCGCGTACGACAGCGCGTCCGCGAACTCACCCATGGCCAGTCCCATCCGCTCCACCACCGCCGGATCGACGTACTCCCCCGAAGCGTCCGTCCGCGCACCGGCCCGGGAGACCACCACACAGTCCACGAGCACCGCGCCCAACAGGGTCAGCGTGGGCATGAGCGGGGTGTGGGCGCGCATCCCGCCCGCCTGCCCCGGTGAGGCGCTCATCAGAACGGTGGGTTTGCCGACCAGGCCTCCCGCGCCCACCAGCCAGTCGATCGCGTTCTTGGTGACCCCGGCGGGGCCGTGCGCGTACTCGGGGGTGGCGATCAGCACCCCGTCGGCCCGGGAGGCGTGCTCGCGGAACTCGCGCACCGCGTCGGGCCAGACGGCTTCGTCGGCCTCCACGTCCGGGTTGAACAGGGGCAGGCGTCCCGCCAGGTCCGCGCCGACCACACGGATCTGCGGACGCACCCGCTCGGCAAGGCGCAACAGCGCGGCGTTGTAGGACCCCTGTCGCAGACTCCCGCAGATCCCCAGGACCACCCGCTCCGCCATACCCGCCCCTCACCGGACCCTCGTCCGCGTACCGCTCCGACGCACCTCACCCAGAGTGGCACGCCGAGGCCCCGAACCTCCCCACGGGGCACTCTCCGACCTCCGGGAAGCGCTCTCACACACCTCCGGGAGAGCTCCTCGGCGCCGTCCGGCCGGGCGGGGCGGAAGGCCCCTCCCCGCACCGCGAAGCCCGGCCGCACAGGGCTTGTAAGCCGGACCGAAGCCGCCTAACATCCTGCAATGCACACCCCCTCACCCGTTCCCGACCGGCTGACCGGCTGCCTGATGGGCGGCGCCATCGGCGACGCGCTCGGAGCACCCGTCGAAGGGCTCGGGCTCGACCAGATCCACGAACGGTACGGGCCGCGAGGCCTGACCGAGTACGCCGAGGGCTCCTACGGGGTCGGGGCGATCACCGACGAGACCCAACTGACCCTGCGCACCGCCGACGCCCTGATCCGGGCGTCGGTACGGGAACGGGACAAGGGCATCGGCGGGGCCGCCGTGGGCATGGTCCAGACGGCATACCTCGGGTGGGTGCGCATCCACCGGGACGGAACCGAACCGGGCCCCTCGGCCGGAACGGCCCCTGCCCCGGCCCCGGCAGGAGGGCCTCGGGCGCCTCTGGCCTTCCCGGACCCCCTGGACTCCCCACGCGGCTACGGGGCCGCCACGGTCGCGGCGCTGCGTGAGGCCGAGGCGCGCAAGGAACCGGGGCGGCCGCTGGGCACCGTGGAGGAACCGGTCAACAACTCCAAGGGGTGCGCCGCCGTGGTGCGGGTGGCCCCGTGCGGGTTCGGGGCGGGCAAGGCCGAGTACGCCTTCGACCTGGCCGTGCGCGTGGCCGCCCTGACGCACGGACACCGCACGGCCCAGCTGGCGGCGGGGGTGTTCGCCGCGACGGTGTGGGGGTTGGTCCGCGACGGGGAGATCGCCGACTCCCTGGGAGAGGCCCGGGGTCTGCTGGAGGGCCGCAGCGGCCACGAGGAGGTTTCACGGGCGTTGGACGCGGCGGTCGAGACGGCCTCCCGTGGTGTTCCCACCGCCTGGGACCTGGCCGGGCTCGGTGACGGCTGGACCTCGGAGGAGGCCCTGGCGGTGGCGGCGTGTGTGGCCCTGCGCGCCGAGGACCTCGCCTCGCCCGCCACCGCCCCGGTCCTGGAACCCGGGTACTCCTCGCACAGGGGGATCCCCGAGGTCGGCAGGTACGGACTCCGGCTGGCGGTGAACCATTCGGGGGACAGCGACAGCATCGGGGCCCTGTGCGGAAGCCTGATCGGCGCCCGGTACGGGGTGCACGCCTTCCCCGGTCACTGGCAGTCACAGCTGGAGGTGCGGGAGCGGGTGATCGGGCTGGCCGCCGACGCCGCGTTGGAGTTCGGGCCGTGTCCGCCGTCCGAGCCGGCCCGCGAGGGGGTGCACGGGGCCTGGGCCGCCGCCCACTCCGGGTACTGAGTCAGAGCCGGGCGCGTGCCCGCCCCGGGACACCGGACGTCAGGAGGCCGGTGTCCGCGGGCCCGGGCGCTGGAGTTCGAGGTAGCGCTCGTCCACCTCGAAGCCCAGGGCCAGGTTGACGGCACGCATGTACGTGTTGTCGACGGCGTTCCAGGTACGCACGACCGAACGGTCCGGGAAGGCTCCGGCCAGACGTTCCAGGTTGCGCACCTTCAGCGCCGTGCCGAGGCGGTGGCCCCGGTGCGCGTCCACCACCAGGGTGTCCTCCTGGTGGACGATGTCCTGCCCGGCCGGCAGGAGGAGGCTCGTGAACCCGACGAGCTCGCCCTCGGCGGACTCGGCCGCGGTGACCAGAGCGTCCGTGCCCGCGTCCGCCATACGCCTCTCCAGGGCCCGGACGCGCTCCACGTCCCAGATCGTGGGAGCGACCTCCAGGTCCCCGGTCGGCATGTCCTGTTGTATGACGGTGCGCATGTGGGCGTAGGCCTCGACCATCCCGTCGGGGCAGGCGCCCGTCCACTCCCGCAGCCGGTAGGAGCCGGTGTCGGGACGGAGTGACGTGAGGAGTTCCGGGTCCACAGGGAGCGCGAGCTTCAGGGCGTCCTCTTCCAGCCCCACCTCGAACCCGTGCCGGAGGGCGAAGCGCGAGCCCGGCCAGGCCTGCCTGGTCCGCCCCGTCGGCACGGGAACCTCGGTGGTCGCGACCGTGCGCCCCTCCTCCGCCAGCACCCGGTCGGCCTCCGCGAGCAGGCGGGTGCCCAGCCCCCGGCCCCGGTGTTCGGGCACGACGGCGATGGTCACTTCGGCGACCTGCCGGTTCTCCCTCAGGGGCAGCATCACCATCAGGACCCCCGTGATCCGTTCGCCCTCCCAGGCCGCGTACAGCTGGAAAGCGGCGTCGTCACGGTCCGCCGTCACCTTGCCGCGCAGGAGGTCGTGGGAGATGACAGCGCCCTCCTCCCGACCGGCCAGCCACCCCTCCCGTTTGGCCTCGTACCAGGCGGAGAAGGCGTGGGCGTCGTGCGGGTCGATCCGAGCGATCATGGGCGAGGTCCTCCAGGTGTGGGAACGGCCCCCACAGCATGCACTCGGGGCGCCGCTGCGATCCAAGGGTTTTCCCGGACCACCGGCGCCGGGGCCGCCTCCTCAGGGCGGGTGGGAGACACAGGTCAGAGGGACTCCTCCGGCCGGGCGGGAGCGCCGACGGCCTCGGCGAGGGCTTCACCGAAAGCGGCCATGCCCCGGGCGTTGGGGTGCAGCGGGGCCGCGACGCTGGTGGGGACCAGGCCCTCCAGGTAGCGCTCGCTCGGCGGGGCGCACACGTCGTGGCCGACGCTGACCTCGGCGAGGTCGACGTAGGTTCCGCCGTGTGCGAGGGCCTGGCGTTCCAGGGCCTCGTTGAGGAGGTCCACCGACCCCTGGATGTAGTCGGCGTCGCGCCCCCAGACCGGCTGGACGGGCCAGCATCCGCCCTCACGGACGTAGGTGCCGTAACCCGCGACCACGATCACGGCGTCGGGGGCACGGTCGCGGATCTCGGTGAGGGCCCGGTCGAGTTCGGGCTCCCAGGCCTCGATGTCCTCGGCGATCCGGTCGGCCCCGTCTTGGGTGAAGCGTTCCTCGCAGGAGTCCCCGTGGGGTTCGCGGAGGAGGTTGACACAGCTCAGGGCGGCGCTGACCAGGTCGACGTCGTTGCCGCCGATGGTGAGGGAGACCAGGTCGGTGTCCTCGTCCAGGACGCTGTACTGCGGTGGCAGGAAGCCGAACTGCCGGCCGGAGAAGTCGGAGAGCCTGGCACCGGAGCAGGTAACGTCGGTGAGGTCGGCGCCCAGTGCCTCCGCGGCGACCCTGGGGTAGTTCCGATCGGAGCGCAGGCACGCGATGTTGGGATCCTGGTCGGGAATGAGAGGGCCAGCCGCGGCCGAGTCACCGAGTGCGACGTAGTCGAGGGGTGTGGGCCCGGTGTCCTGGTGGTCCGCATGGGCCGGACCTGAGGTAGCGATCCCAATACCTACAGTAGCCACTGTGGCCACGACTGCCCTGGCCAACCCTTGCTTCCCCACGGGGCCTCCGCTGTTTTCCGTTGTTTCCCGCACTGCTCTCACATGATGCCGGGCGGACCCGGCCCATGGGTGCGAAACCCACCGCGGGCCACCGAAGTGTCGCGGAGCGATCCGGGAAGTCGCAGATCAGCGGGAGGCTCCAGGCCCGCCTCGGGGTTGTCCGGCCGCCGGTCCGGCAGACGCGCCCCCGAAGGCACTCGGCCCTCGCCCGCGCCCGGGGAAACCCGCGATCCGGCGACCACTCGCAGCCCTCACCGGTTTCGACGGCACACGCCTCCCTCAGGCCTCTGGGATCCCTTACAGAGGCCTTACTCCGGAAGGGAAGGATGACTGCGTCCACTACAGCGGGGCTCTGTCCCAGGGAAGAATTGAAGAGCGATGATCAGTGAAGTGATCGATTGGTTCAAAGGGCTGCTCGGTGACGCGTCCGAGCAGGCCGTGGACGGAGCGGGCCAGGTACTCGACCAGGCGGGCGGTGGCGCGGAGGAGGCCCTCGGCAACGTCCAGGAGACCGGCCAGGACCTCGCGGGCGGGGACTACGGACAGGCTGCGGCCGAGGAGGCCATGGGGGGCGTGACCGAGACCGCGCAGGGGTTCCAGGAGCAGGCGCAGACCTTCGGAGGGTTCGTGGAGGACCCGCTGGGGGCCGCCGAGGAGGAGGCCCGCGACCGTCTCGGCGGACAGGGCTGATCGTTCGGTCGGGGCTGGCTCGCCCCTCGAAAGTGGTGAGCCGTTCGGGAGAGCGCTCCCTCAAGAGTGAGAGCGCTCTCCGGCACTGAAGGGCGACCGGTCCAGGAACACCTCCCCGAGCACCTGGTCACCCATGAGCTCGCCGGTCGGCCGGAATCCCAGCCCCCGGTAGAAACCCTCCGGACCGCCCTCGCCCGGGAGCCACAGCACGGTGATCCGCTTCTGCCCCCGCCGGCGGGCCTCCTCCACCACGGCCTCCACGGCGAACCTGCCGTAGCCCCGCCCCTGATGCGCGGCGGACACGTTCAGTCGCCAGATCCCACAGCGGAAGGCCTCGACCTCGGCGTCCGGCGCGAACCCGCCCATGACGAAGCCGACCACCTCGCCCTCCTCCGACACGAGCCTGGGCCAGGCGACGCCGGGGCCGGCCGCGTAGGCCTCGGCGAGGGATCTTTCCACGGGAGCCACGAAGCGCTCCTGGTCCGGATGGACTCGCAGTGCACAGGCAGCGCCGACGTTTTCCGGGGTGATCTTCTCGAGGCGGGTTCCGGGGGGAGTGGGGGTCATGGGCACGACCCTAGAACGTTGCGGCGGCAAGAAAAGCCGCCGTGGGTCCGCGGGTGCGCCCTCCTGGAAGACCGGCCCCGAGGAGGGCGACCGCCGCCGGTGGACCCGCCGGCGGCGGGAGTGGTGGTCAGCGGCCGGGCAGGGCACCGCCGTTGACGCCCAGCACCTGGCCGGTCGTCCAGGACGCCTCGGGTGAGGCGAGGAACTCCACCACCGCGGCCACGTCGGCCGGGGTGCCCGCGCGGCCGACCATGGTCTCGGCCGCGAGTGTGTCGTGTCGTCCCGAGCGCCCCTCCTTGGTGAAGAACTCGGTGTCCTGCACGTAGCCGGGGGTGAGGGTGTTGACGGTGATGCCGTCGGGGCCTCCGCGTTTGGCGAGGTCGATCCCCCAGCCGCACAGCCCGGCCTTGGCCGCGGCGTAGGCGTCACCGCCGCCCCGGTGCGCGGCGATCGAACTGATGTTGACGACCCTGCCGCCCGGACGCCGGAAGGCGGGCCAGAGCGCCTGGGTCAGCATCATCGCGGACAGCAGGTTGGCGTCGATGGTGCGCCGGTAGATGTCGAAGGTGCCCTTCAGGTCGACCGGGGTCTCCTTGATGATCCCGCCCGCGTTGTTGACGAGGACGTCGACGGGTCCGGCCGCGAGGTGCTCGGCCGCGGCCAGGACGGCGTCCTCGTCGGTGAGGTCGACCGCCAGGGGGACGATCCGTGCTCCGGGGTTCTCCGCCGCGACCTGTTCGAGGGGCTCCTTGCGGCGTCCGAGGATGTGGACCTCGTCCCCGGCGGAGGCAAGGCGTTCGGCGATCGCCCTACCCATACCCGTACCGCCGCCGGTCACGATGACTCTGCGCATGTGTGTCCTTCCTGGGGTGGTCGGGCGCAGGAAACCACGCTCCGGGTGTCGGGGCAACCGACTTTCGCTCCGGACCGCCCCTCCACTTCGGGCACCTCTCGAAGTCGGGTGAGGCCCCGGCGAGCACGGTCTCCCCGCCCGGGGCGACGAACGGTCGACACCCGGCGGACCTGACCGGAACTCCGCCACTCCAGCACGTAGCATTCTGAACACACAGAGTCATGAATGCTGTCGATCCACCCTGGAGCTCCCATGAAGTCGCCCGTCAGACCTCACCAGCTGGTCCTGCGCATCGCCACCGGCGCCTCCATCCTCAACTCCGGGTTGAGCAAACGCGGTGCCGACGAGGACACCGCGATGGGCCTCCACGGGATGGCGGTCGGCACGTACCCGTTCCTGGACAAGGTCGACCCGGTCACCTTCACCCGGCTCCTCTGCGCCGGGGAGATCGCCCTGGGCACCGCGCTGCTGGTGCCGCTCGTGCCGAACAAGCTCGCCGGAGCGGGGCTGAGCGCGTTCGCGTCCGGCCTGCTCGGCCTCTACCTGCGCACGCCCGGGATGCACAAGCCCCGGAGCCTGGCGCCCACCCCGGAGGGCATTCCCCTGTCCAAGGACCTGTGGCTGCTCGGCGCCGGGCTGGCACTGGTCCTGGAGGGCTGCGAACAGGACTGATCCCCGGCCTCGTCCGTGGAGCGGCGCGGGACGGTTCAGAGACGGGGCGGGGCTCCTGGGGGCGGAGTTCCCGAGGCCGGGGCTCCCGGGGCCGGGGCTGTTGAGCACGGGTCAACTACTGTGGTGCGCCTCGGACCCCGTCCCCCGAACCGAAGGGCCTCCCCATGTCCCCCGCCGTTTCCTCCCCGCCCCGTACAGCGCTGGTCACCGGTGCCTCCTCCGGGATCGGGGCGGCCGTCGCCGCGGCCCTGGTCGAGCGCGGCTACCGCGTGTTCGGGACCAGCCGCGACCCCGGAGCCGTCACCGCGCCGGTGCCGGGAGTCGAGTACCTGGCCCTGGACCTGACCGACTACGCGTCCGTGGAGGCCTGCGCCGAGGCCGCGGGCGAGGTGGACGTCCTGGTCAACAACGCGGGCGAGAGCCAGAACGGACCGATCGAGGAACTTCCCATGGACGCGGTGGAGCGGGTGTTCCGGCTCAACGTGTTCGGCGCGGTCCGCCTCACCCAGCTCGTCCTTCCGGGGATGCGCTCGCGGGGGTACGGGCGTGTGGTGATGGTGGGTTCGATGCTGGCGAGTTTCCCACTGGCGTACCGCTCCTCGTACGTGGCGTCCAAGGCGGCGGTGAAGGGGTTCGCGGACGCCGCGCGGCGTGAGCTCTCGCCGTTCGGGGTGGGTGTGACCACGGTGGAGCCGGGTTCGATCAACACCGGGATCAGTGAGCGCCGTACCCAGTACGTGGGCGAGGGGTCCCCGTTCCGGGAGGAGTACCGGACCATGGTGGACACGCTCAACGCCAACGAGGCCAAGGGGATCCCGGCGGAACGGGTGGCGGCGACCGTGGTCGGCGCGATCGAGGCGAAGCGGCCGCGTCCGCTGTACGCGGTGGGCAGCAACGCGCCGGTCGTGTTCGCGCTGCGCCGTCTGCTGCCCCGCGCCGTGATGCTGCGGATCGTGGCCCGCAAGCACGGCCTGCGCTGACGGCCCGAGGAACCCTCTCGGGGCGTGGTGCGGCCGCTTCGTCGTAGCGGGTGGATACGCTCCCGGCACGGACGGGACACCGGGGGGAACATGCGGCAGCAGGTGCACTTCATGACACTGGCCACGGCGGATCTGGACGCGGCGCGGCGCTTCTACCGGGACGGCCTGGGTTGGGAGCCCCTGGCGGACGTTCCGGGGGAGATCATCTTCTTCCAGGTCGCGCCCGGGCTGGTGCTGGGCCTGTTCGACACGCGCAAGTTCGACCGCGACCTCGGCGGCGGCTCCGGAATCACGGGGGTCTCGGGGCTCACCCTGTCGCACAACGTGGACAGCCCCGAGGAGGTCGGGGCCACCGTCGAGGCGATGACCGCGGCCGGGGCGACCGTGGTGAAGCGGCCCCAGCAGGGCGAGTTCGGCGGGGTCTTCCACGCGCACGTGCGCGACCCCAACGGTGTGGTCTGGGAGATCGCGCACAACCCCGGATGGCACGTGGACGGATCGGGAAACGTGGTGTTCGGCTGACCGAGGGACCTCGCGCCCAGCGGTGGAACGCGGCCGCGACGACCGGCCCTCCCGAACGGCGGGCCGGCCCGCCCTGGGCAGGAACGAGCATCCCGGGGCACAATCGGTGCACGGCGGACCTCCCGTACCCCACCGGGCCCGCGGCTCCGGCGGTCAAGGCCTGCAGCCCGGGACCAGCACCCGGTCCCTTCGAGTCGGCCCGGCGGCCCGGCCCCCGCGGCCGGGCTCCGCAACGCAAGCCCCCGCGGCCCGGCATCCGCAAACCGGCCTCTGCAACCCGTGTATCTGCCACCCAAGCCCTGTCACCCACACCCGGGGAGAGCGATGTTCACCTTCGACAGCAGCGACGGCCTCACCGTGCACGTCCACGAATGGCAGCCCGACACCCCGCCGCGCGGGATCGTGCAGCTGGCACACGGCATGGGCGAGCACGCCCCTCGCTACGCACCCCTGGCCAGGGCGCTCAACGAGCACGGGTACGCGGTGTACGCCAACGACCACCGGGGCCACGGGGCCACCATGCACGCAGAACCCGGTCAGCTGGGCGCCGACGGCTGGAACCTGCTGGTCGCCGACATGGCCGCGCTCTCCCGCATCCTGCGCGACCGCCACCCCGGCCTGCCCCTGGTACTGGTCGGGCACAGCCTCGGTTCCTTCGCCGCCCAGCAGTACCTGTTGGCGCACGCGGACCTGCTCACCGGGGCCGCGCTCAGTGGTACCACCGCCGTGGACCTGTTCCTGGGGTCGGTCCCGCCGGGCACCACCGACCTCAACGAGGTGTTCAACCTCCCCTTCCAGCCGGTCCGGACCACCGCGGACTGGCTGAGCCGCGACGAGGAGCAGGTCGACCTCTACGTCGCCGACCCCCTGTGCGGGTTCGCGGTGGACGAGGACGGGCTGGTGGGGCTGGCCACCGCGGCCTTCGGGCCGCTCACGGACCTCTCGGGGATCCGTACCGACCTGCCCCTGTACGTCCTGGTCGGGGACCACGACCCGCTCAACCACCGCCTGAAGTTCAGCGACGCCCTGGTCGAGCGCTACCGCAAGGCCGGCGTGGCCGACCTCGTGTACCGCACCTACCCGGGCGCGCGGCACGAGGTGCTCAACGAGACCAACCGGGCCGAGGTCGGCGGTGAGCTGGTGGAGTGGGTGGACCGGGTGACAGGAGCCTGACCCCCGACTTCGGGTGCCTCGCGGCCAGGGCCTTAAGTCCCTTGAAAGCGGAGCGGAGCAGAATCGGAGCACCGGCACGGGCCGGTGCTCCCCCGCTTTCGCGGGGGCGTGTCCGTGGTTCCCCCACGCACGACGAACCCCACACCGGGAGAACGAGATGCGCGATCCTCTCCGTGCGCCCACCCCTCACCCGCGTCGGGCAGGCACCGCCCACGTCCCATGAGGGGCGCGAACCCCTGAGACCACGGATCTCCGGGGTACAGGCCCTTCCGGGGACGACACCCCGCAAGGGCCGGGGCGACATGCGGCTGGCGCACCACGAGAACGCCAGAAGACACCAGCGACACCTCCGCCGCGTACACCGGCGTGGGCCGGGCGCCCCCGGACGCTGCGGTGAGGACCCCGACCTCCCACCGCACCGAGCCGGTACCGGGCGCCCGGAAAGGCCGTGCGCCGGAGTACGGGGCGCCCGGCGCCGGGGAGCCTGGTGCGGGCGGGCGGACCCGGTCCCTTAGGTTGACCCCAGTAGGTATCGGTTCGACCGGAGGTACTCGCATGACCAGTGTCGTGAAGTTCAACGTACTGACCGTCCCCGAGGGTGAGGGCTCCACGCTGGAGGAGCGGTTCGCCAAGCGCGCGGGGCTCGTGGAGAACCAGGAGGGCTTCGAGGAGTTCCAGCTCCTGCGCCCGGTCGAGGGCACCGACAAGTACCTCGTCTACACCCGCTGGCGGTCCGAGGAGGACTTCCAGAACTGGGTGAGCGGACAGGCCTTCAAGAAGGGCCACGCCCAGGCCGCGGCCGACGCGAAGAAGGACGGCCACGCCCACGGCGGGCACGGTGGACCGGCGGCGACCAACAGTGAGATCTGGGGCTTCGAGGTCGTCCAGCACGTGACCGCGAAGAGCTGAACCCGGCCCCTCCGCCCTCCCGGCCGCTCGATCACACGCGCCGGGAGGGTCCGCGCCGCCGCCTCACTCCGGTCTGCGGGCCTCGATCAGGTGGCGGGCGGAATGGGCCACGAACGGTCCCTTCTCCCCGATCTGTTCGTGCAGTTCCCGTAGCCGGTCCCGGTACTGGTCAACGGTGAATCCGGGGACCATCCACACGACCTTGCGCAGGAAGTACACGACCGCGCCGATGTCCGCGAACTCCATGCGGAGCCGTTCGGACCGCAGGTCGACGATCTCCAGGCCGGCCGCTTCGGCACCGGCCCGGTCGTGGTCGGGGTGGCGGGAGTCGTGCACCTCCTCCGGCTGCGGACCGAGGAAGTACTCGACCAGCTCGAACACGCTGGACGGTCCGACGTGCTGCGCCAGGTAGGTGCCGCCGGGCGCGAGGACACGGGCGATCTCGTCCCACCACACGGTGACGGGATGGCGGCACACGACCAGGTCGAAGGCGGCGTCGGCGAAGGGCAGCGGCGGTTCGTCGGGGTCGGCGACCACCGCCACTCCCTTGGGGTGCAGCAGGCGGGTGGCCTTGACGACGTTGGGCGGCCACCCCTCGGTGGCGACGGTCAGCGGAGGGTGTACGGGGATCCCGGCGAGGACCTCGCCGCCGCCGGTCTGGATGTCGAGGGCGGCGGTGGCGCGGGCCATCCGTCCACCCATGAGGCGCTGGTAGCCCCAGGAGGGCCGCTGCTCGGTGGCGCGCCCCTCGAACCAGGAGAAGTCCCAGCCCTCGGTCGGTTCGGCTGCGGCCTCGTCGATGAGTCGGTCGAAGGTTCGGTCCATACCCGCATCGTCGCCCGGAGCAGGGGCGCGAGTCCACCGCTTTGTTTCCGGCCTGTGGACAACTCCGCGTCCCGCCACTCGTCCACCGGTCCTCGCCACCGGTGACCCCGGACCCCGGAGGCCGCCACCCGGTGCACGGGGTTCGGTCATGGGGCGACAGGATGGTCCGCTATGAGAACCGTCCTTCGGAGCGTCCAGCACGCCTTTCCCCTCTCCGCCGTGACCGCGGGGCTCATCGCCGTCCTGGTCGGGGTGACCAGCTCCGCGGCGATCGTGTTCACCGCCGCCGAGGCGGCCGGGGCCTCACCCGGGCAGATCGCCTCGTGGATGCTGGCTCTGGGCGTGGGTATGGCCGTGACCTGCGTGGGCCTGTCCCTGCGTTACAAGGCGCCCGTGGTGACCGCCTGGTCCACGCCGGGCGCGGCGCTGCTGGCGGTCGGTCTGGACGGGGTGACCATGGCCCAGGCCGTGGGCGCCTTCCTCTTCTCCGCCGCCCTCATCACGCTGAGCGGGGTGACGGGGTGGTTCGAGCGGGTGATGGACCGGATTCCGGTTCCGCTGGCCGCGGGCCTGCTGGCGGGGGTGCTGCTGCAGTTCGGGACCGGGCTGTTCACCAGCATGGAGGGTGACTTCACGGTGGTGTTCGCGATGTTCGCGGCCTACCTGCTGTGCCGCCGGTGGCTGCCCCGGTACGCGGTCCTGCTGTCCCTGCTCGCCGGTGGTCTGGTGGCCGCCGCTCAGGGTTCGCTGCGGTTGGGGTCGGTGGACCTGGCACTGGCCGCACCGGTGTTCGTCGCCCCCGAGTTCTCGTGGCAGGTGCTGGTCAGCGTCGGTCTGCCGCTGTTCGTGGTGACGATGGCCTCGCAGAACCTGCCCGGGGTGGCGGTGCTGCGCGGTGACGGCTACCGGGTGCCGATCTCCCCGGTGATCGGCTGGACCGGGGCGACCAACCTGGTCCTGGCGCCGTTCGGCTGCTACGGGATGAACCTGGCCGCGATCACCGCGGCGATCTGCACGGGCCCGCAGGCCCACCCGGATCCGGAGCGCCGCTACCTGGCAGGGGTGTGGGCGGGCGTCTTCTACCTGTGCGTGGGCGTGTTCGGTGCGACCGTGGCGTCCCTGCTGGCCACACTGCCCTCGACCCTGGTCCTGGCGATCGCCGGGCTGGGGCTGCTGGGCACGATCGGCGGTTCGCTGACCTCCGCGATGTCGGACGAGGACTCGCGGGAGGCCGCGGTGGTGACCTTCCTGGCGACGGCCTCAGGATTCACGCTGTTCGGGGTGGGTTCGGCCTTCTGGGGCCTGCTCGCCGGGGTCCTCACCCTGGTGGTGACCCGCTCCTACCGTTCCACGCCGAAGAGGCCCGCGGAGGGCGTCAAGGGATGAAAAGGGCTTGCCCGGGCGGGACTCGCACCGCTATACATACTGAGGCCGCAACCGACCCCCGGAGCGGCGACGACGAGAAAGGAGGCACATCCGATGTTCCCCGTGATCACCGCGTCCGTGTCCTCCCGGGTCAGCGACCACCGCTGATCCCGGTCACAGCGGGCGCACACACCGAAGGTGTTGGCTTGACCGCTCTTCCGAACGACCTGACCATCCGTTCCATCACCGGTCCCGAGGAGCTCGAACTCTTCAACCGGCTTCCCTACGTGCAGAACCACGAGCTCGCAGACGACCTCGCCAAGGGCCGCCGCCGGCCCTCCTGGATGTGGATGGCCCTCGACGGCGACCGCCTCCTGGCCCGGATGTCCTGGTGGTGCCGCGAACAGGACGACGCCCCGTTCCTCCTGGACCTCCTCGACGTGGTCGACGACGCCCACGACGTCGACCGTGTCGCCGTCGCCGAGCAGCTGCTGCGCACCGCGCACGCGTCCCTGTTCCCCGACGGCACCCCCGTCGCCCAGGGCACTCCCCCGCCCGAGTACCTGCGTTTCGTCCCCGCGAACTGGCGCGAGGACGAGGCGGCCCGACGCGTGGTGGAGGACCGTGTGCACGCGGTCGAGCGGGTGGGCGCCGTCCCGCTCGTCGAGCGCCTGCGCTTCGAGTGGTTCGCCGAGAACCCGGTTCCCGTGGTCGGCGACCGCCTGCGGTTCCGGGAGATCGAGAGCACCGAGGACATCCTCGGCCTCATGGCCCGGGCCCTGGACGGCACCCTGGACGTCCACGACCGGGCCGACCTCTCGGAGAAGTCCGCCGAGGAGGTCGCGGCGGCCAACTTCGCCGACGAGTTCGCCAACTACCGGACCCCCAGGTCCTGGTGGCGGGTGGCGACCCTCCCGGACGGTGAGCCCGTGGGCTTCGTGATCCCCGCCCGCAACGCCTACCACCCGATCATCGCCTACATCGCGGTGCTGCCCGAGTACCGGGGCAACGGCTACATCGACGACCTGCTCGCCGAGGGCACCCGGGTCCTGGCCGAGGAGGGCGCTCGGAACGTCCGGGCCGCCACGGACGTCGGGAACGTCCCCATGGCCCAGGCGTTCACCCGGGCCGGCTACGACACCGTCAGCGGAGTGGTGAACCTGACCTGGGAGAAGTAGGCCCACAGAGCAGCGGGCCCGGCGGCAGGCCCCGGTGCCGGGCCGCGGAGGTGGCGGAAGACTCCGCCGCCCGCGCGGAGGGCTGACCCCTGAGGGGAGGAGTGCTGCGGCGCCCCTCCCCTCGGCCGTGCCCGCACCGCGCGCGGCGGGGTGCGGCCGGCGAACGCGGCTAACGGGCTCCGGCGATGATGCGTCCGGTCTCGGCGACCGCGGCGAGGAGGTCCTGGGGGTCGGCGGTCATCCCGGCGACCACGAAGTCCACCTCCTCCAGACCGGCCTTGGCCAGCAGGGTCTTGTCGTTGGTGGCCCACTCGCCGCGGGCGGCCAGAACGGCGTGCGCCGCCTGCGAGGCGGCCTGGGCGACCAGCCCCGCGCACTGGGCCACCCGGCCGTGCGGGGCGTGGTTGCGCTCCGCGTAGGCGAGGTTGGCCGAGGCGAACCCCCGCCAGACCGGCGGCGCGCTCCGGCGGAGCGGGTTCGGGTACTCGGGGCGGGGCAGCTCCCCGACCAGTACCCGGCCCACGGCGAGCTCCGCCACCACCAGGTAGGTGGGGATGCCCACCAGGTGGAACATGAGCGGCTCGATCCGGAACCGGCCCTGCTCGGCCTCTGCCAGCTCGTGTTCCACCACGTCGAGGTCGCGGTAGTGGACGTCCACCGGTCGTCCGTCGATCCGCAGCCAGGCACCGCCGTTGAACACCCCCTCGCTCCAGCCGCCGAACTCCGAGACCTCTCCCTCCCAGCCCACGTCCCGCAGCGCCTGTGGGCCGAACTCGCCCCTGGAGCCCCGGTAGTAGACGGCGAGGTCCCAGTCGCTGTCGGGCCGGTGTGTGCCCTGGGCACGTGAACCGCCGAGGGTGACCGCCTCGACCCCGGGAAGGGCGGCGAGGCGGTCAGCGGTGGCGGCGAGGAAGCGTTCGTCGGGTTCGGCGAGGGTCATGCCTCCATGATGGCGTCACTCTCCGGGGGCCCGCAGGCCCTTTTCGGGCTGCGGGCCAGGAGGGCCTCCAGCGGCGGCGGTGGCCGCGACCGGGTCCGGTGCCCTGCTGCCGGGGCGCCCGTAGGTCACCCGGCGCAGGAACGTCCCGGCCGCCCCGGACCCGGAGCGCCCTCCCGGGGGCGCCCCCGCCGACCGGATCGGGACGGGGAAAAACCCCTGGTCCGCGCGCGGGCGGCGTTCCTAGACTGCGGGCATGGACTTCCCCCGCTTCCGCGACCCGGCGCTGCGCACCCTCCGTCCGGAGGAGGTCCATGTCGGCCTCTCCGGGGCGCGCGTGTTCCACCTCCACGACGGCACCGGCCGTCCGGTCGCCGTGTTCAAGAGTGTGCCGCCGGACCGGCCCGACCTCATGGCCGAGCTGATGGCCGAGTCGGAGAACACGGAACGGCTGTCCAGGGCCGGAGCGGCGGTCCCGAACCTGCTGGAGACCGGTGCCCCGCCGGAACGGACCGGGGTTCCGGGACTCCGGTGGATGCTCACCTCCCACCTGCCGGGAACCCCCGCCCACGAGCCCCGGGCCCTCCGGGAGCACCCGGACCTGGTGGAGGTCCTGGCCGAGGCCGCACACGGCCTCCACCGGCCCCACCCCGGTTCCGTGCTGCGGTACGAACGGCTGGAGGACGAGGTGGAGCGGGCCCGGGAACGGGTGGCCTCGGGGGTGGTCCAGCGCTCCTGGCAGGGCACCGGCCGGGCCGGAACCGACCCGGTCCGTGCGCTGGCCGAGGTGGAACGCCGGGTCGAGCGGGCGGGCCGCCTCCCCTTGGTGGTGACCCACGGGGACTTCTGCCTGCCGAACGTCCTGGTCACCCCGGAGGGCGGATGGGGGTTCGTGGATCTGGGCCGGGCCGGGCTCGCGGATTCGCACCGGGACCTGGCCGCCATGGTGGGCAGCCTGCGCAGTCGGCTGAACCCGCACTTCGGTGAGGCGGACGCCGAACGGTTCCTGGACGCCTACGGCCGGGAACGCGTCGACCCCGAAATGCTCGCGCTGCACTTCGAGGTCGACGCCTTCTTCTGGCCGGCGGCACCGGACTGACCCGCCCGGCCCGGAACTCCCGGCTCGGGGATCAGGGTTCCGGGGTGCCGTTGCCCCGTTTCCCGTTGGCGGCACCCTCGCCACCGGCACCGCCCGGAGCGCCTCCGTCCGCTCGCCTGTTCTGGCGGCGGATCCTGCGGGACCGGACGGCCAGCGGTGCGGTGCGTTCCCGCTGCGCGCCGGAGCCCTCAGCCGTCTCGGCCCGGAGGGCCTTCACGAGCGCGGCCATCATGAAGAAGCCGATCACGAAGAACGGCAGCCCGAACACGATGATCGTCTGTTGCAGGGCGTCGAGGCCGCCCACCCCGGATGCGGTGAGGACGGTGGCGGCGACCACCCCCTCAGTGATGCCCCAGAACACCCGCTGCCGGGTCGGGGAGTCCGCGGTGCCGGAGCAGAGCATGTCCACCACCAGGGACGCCGAGTCCGACGAGGTGGTGAAGAAGATGACCACGATGACGATGGCCACCATCGAGAGGAGGGTCGCCAGCGGGTAGTGGGTCAGGAAGGAGAAGAGCGCACCGGGGATGTCCTCCTGCTCCACGACCTCCTCGACCAGGCCGCCGCCCTGGTTCATCTCGATGTCGAAGGAGGAGAGCCCGAACACGCTGAACCAGACGATGCTGAAGGCCGTGGGCAGGCCCAGCACCCCCAGGACGAACTCCCGGATGGTGCGCCCCTTGGAGATGCGGGCGATGAAGATCCCCACGAACGGCGACCAGGTGATGGTCCACGCCCAGTAGAAGACCGTCCAGGAGCCCTGCCATCCCGTGTTCCCGAACGTGTCGTTCCAGAACGAGAGCGGGACCAACCACTCCAGGTACACGCCGGTGGTCTCGATGATGCCCTTGGCCAGGAACAGGGTGGACCCGGCGAAGAACACGAAGAGGAGCAGCCCGACCGCCATCACGATGTTGATGGAGGAGAGCCACTTGATGCCGACGTCCAGACCGGTCATCACGGATATCACCGCGATGAGCGTGATGACGGAGATGAGGATGATCTGGGTGAGGCGGCTCTCCTCGAGACCGAACAGCGTGTTGAGCCCGCTGTTGATCTGCATGGTGCCCAGGCCGATGGTGACCGCCACGCCGAACAGGGTGCCCAGGACCGCGAAGATGTCGATCGTCCGGCCGATCGGGCCGTGGACGCGCTCTCCGAGGAAGGGGTAGAAGATCGAACTGACCCGGAAGGGCAGGCCCTTGCGGTAGACGAAGTAGGCGAAGGCCAGGGCGGGCAGGCAGAAGATCGTCCAGGTGTGCAGGCCGAAGTGGTAGAGCGTGAACCCCATGGCCTGCTCCGCGGCCTCCACCGATCCGGGTTGGGCGTTCCCCTGCGGAGGTTCGGCGAAATGGCTGATCGGTTCGGCCACCCCCCAGAACATGAGGATGCTCCCGATCCCGGCCGCGAACAGCATGCAGAACCAGGTGAGGTTGGTGTAGTCGGGTGTGCTGTCCGGCGGGCCGAGGCGGATGTGCCCGAAGCGGCTGAACGCGATCCAGATCAGGAAAATCAGGAACGACGTCACCCCGAGGATGTAGAGCCACCCCATCTGGGACAGTATCCAGTCCGAAGTGGCGCCGAAGACGAGGTCGACCGTATCGGTGAAGGCGATGGCGCACACGACGAACAGGACGGTCAACCCGGCCGATATGAAGAAGATCGCCGGGTTCGTCTCCAAACCCAGCTTCCGTGCCAGCTTTTCGAACATGCCGACTGCTTTCTGCTGTCTCGGGGTTGTTCGACAGAGCGGGCGAATACCTGTGCCCACGTGTCGACCTCGGGCAAGGATACGCACAAGGAAAGCGATTCCGCCTCTGCCACTTGCCTTTGCCTGAAAGCTGAAACCGTCTTTCCTGTGGCACACTCGAATTACATCACGAACAAGTTGGAAATCCTCCTACAAAACACGACAAATCTTCCCCTGCTCATATGCCCTTCAAAGGGAAAGCAAAACTCACCGGCCGTCCTCCGGCCGGGCCCGCGGACACCCGCACACGGGACCGGGGAGTTCCGTCGCCCCGCGTGCGGCGGGCGGCACGGCGTGTCGTCCGCCTGTCGCCGTTCCTGCGGCTCGGCCTTCCGGAGCCGCGAGGACACCGTGGTTCGTGGGAGTCTCGTGGGGAAGAAGCCCTTTCGTACCCGAACCCGACGCCCCTGATCGGCCGACCCTGGGAGTGCCTCTTGAACGCTGTGCTGTTCGACATGTTCGGCGTGGTCGCCATGGACCAGTCACCGACGGTCCGCGCCACGATGGTGGAGTACTCCGGTCACGGCCACGACGCCTTCTGGGCCGCCTACTGGGCGCCGCGCCAGGACTACGACCGGGGCGACCTGGACGGCCCCTCCTACTGGAAGACGGTGGGCGGCCTCCTCGGGGAGCCCTTCGGCCCCGAGCAGGTCGAGCGGTTCATCTCCCTGGACCTGGACAGCTGGTCGCGGGTGAACGGGGACTCGGTGGCGCTGGTGTCGGAGCTCGCCGAGGCGGGGGTGCCGCTCGGGCTGCTCTCGAACATCCCCTCGGAGTTGGCCGCCCGCTTCGAGGAACACCACGCGCGCGTACTGGACCTGTTTCCGACGCTGGGGTTCTCCTGCCGGATCAGGCACGCCAAGCCCGAGGCCGGAGCCTACGAGTGGTGTCTGGAGCGCATGGGTGTCCCGGCCGGGGACGTCCTGTTCGTGGACGACAAACGGGCCAACGTCGAGGCCGCCGAAAGGCTCGGGCTCCAGGGGCACGTGTTCACATCGGCTCCGGAGCTGCGCCGGGCGCTGGGCCGCGGCTGAGGGCCCGACCGACGGGGCCGGCAGGGACGACGGGGACCGCAGCGCCGTCAGGAACGGCAGGACCGCCGGAACCGGTCGGCGCCGGATCGGCCGGGGCGTGCCACCACCGCCGTGTGGCGGCCGCGGGGGCCGGAGCCACGCTCCGGTGGCGGCAGCAAACCGCCACCGGTGGTCGTCGGCCGCCCGTGGGGCGGGTGCCGCTCAGGCGTCGAGCTCGCGGAGGAGCTCGGCGACCTTCTCGGGCTGCTCGTACAGGGACAGGTGCCCGGCCCCCTCGATGGTGTGCACGTCGGAGTCGAGGAACCGGCGGGCCGGTCCGTGCAGACGCGCGGGTGAGAAGAACGGGTCGTGGGAGCCGGTGGCCACTCGGACCGGGGTCCCGGCCCAGGCGAGGAAGGACTCCGCGTGGAGCGGGGTCGGGTGGGAGTGGGTACGGCAGTGGCGCGACACCAGTGTCAGCCACTCCGCCTCGGAGCGGTGCTCCTCGCAGCCGGTGTCCGTCGCCGGACCGCTGAGGAACTCCACGAGCCGGGTGCTGGTCTGCTCGTTGGGGTGGATCATCCACGGCAGGGTGGCGCGCATCGACTCCGAACTGACGCCCGCCGCGGTCAACCCGGCCGGGTTGAGCAGCAGCATCCCCGCGACGAGCGGGTTCGGGGTCGAGGCCAGCGCGATCGCGGCGCCCCGCGAGTGGCCCAGGACGATGACCGGGCCGTCGGTGATCCGGGGCAGCAGTTCGTCGAGCCACGCACCGTAGGTCTCCGTCCGGGAACCCGCGGTCCGCTGGCTGCAGCTCAGACCGGGCTGTCCCGGTGGGTCGACCAGCAGTACCGGCCGGTCCGCGGCGAGCGCGCGGGCTGCGGGAACCGTGGTGGCGGCGTTGAAGTTGGTACCCGACAGGACCAGGACCGGGGTTCCGGTTCCACCCGAGGCGCGGAAGGCCTGTGTGGGGCCCAGACGGGTTTCCACGGGCGGAAGGGGTCCGAGTTCGGGCCACTGGCTCAGGGCTTTGTGACACCAGGCGTGCACGGACCGCTCAGCGGTTTCGGAGCGGTAGACGCGCGCGGCGCGCAGGGGGACGACGGTCATGGATCTGGTTTCGCCTAGAGAGAGGTGTGGTGTCCGCCGTGTGAACTTTCCCGGCGCACCAGAGAGGACTGTACGCCTCTGTCCGGCCACCCGCCACTCAGGACCCGGGGTCCTCGGTGTGGTGTTGCCGACGAGCTGCGCACAACAGGTCCCTACCCCTCGCGAAGTGTCCCCTGTTGGGCGTGTTCCCCCTGGTGTGAGGGGTGTCGATCCCGTCCGGAAGCGGTCATCCGCCGTCACGGAGTTTATTTCCGTCGCGGTGCGGTTCCCGACGGTCCGGGCACGGCGTCCGGCCGCTGGACGGACCAACGGACGGCCCTCCCGTCCGACCGGTGGACCCGGGGCCTCCGGGACGCCCCAGGCCCGCCGAGTGCGACTCGGCGGGCCTGGGGACCGTGGCCGCGACCGTGACCAGGAACACCGCCGGGGCTACGGCGGGCCGTCCTGAGCACCGGTCCGGTCGGTCGGGGTCAGTTCAGCGTGTCGGGGTTCGGGCCGATGCGTCCGCCGCGGTCCAGCGAGTTGATCCGGTCCATGTCCTCGGCGGTGAGCTCGAAGTCGAAGACGTCGAAGTTCTCCCGGATCCGCGACGGGGTCACGGACTTGGGGATGACGACGTTGCCGAGCTGGAGGTGCCAGCGCAGCACGATCTGGGCGGCGGACTTGCCGTGCTCGGTGCCGAGCTCGGCCAGGACGGGGTCCCCGAGCAGCTCCTTGCCCTGTCCCAGGGGGCTCCAGGCCTCGGTGAGCAGGCCCTTGGCGGCGTTGGCCGCGCGCATCTCGGTCTGCGAGAAGTAGGGGTGCAGCTCGATCTGGTTGATCGCGGGCACGACCTCGGTCTCACCGACCAGGCGTTCCAGGTGCTGCGCGGTGAAGTTGGACACGCCGATGCTCTTGGCACGGCCCTCGGCGTGGATGCGCTCCAGCGCCTTCCAGGTCTCGACGTAGGTGTCGCGCTCCGGGAGCGGCCAGTGGATCAGGTACAGGTCGACGTACTCGGTGCCCAGGCGCTCCAGGCTGGCGTCGAAGGCCTTCAGTGCCTTGTCGTAGCCCTGGTCACCGTTCCCCAGCTTGGTGGTGAGGAAGATGTCCTCACGGGCCACACCGGAGTCGGCGACGGCGCGGCCGGTGCCCTTCTCGTTCTGGTACAGCTGGGCGGTGTCGATGCTGCGGTAACCGGCCTCGATGGCGGTCGTGACGGCGCTGTAGGCCTCGTCGTCGGGGACCTGCCAGACACCGAAACCGAGCTGCGGCATGGTGAGGCCGCTGTTCAGCGTGACGTACTGCAAAGGGGTGCCTTTCGACGGTGATGTGCGGGTCGCGGCTGTGGACGTGCCGCGGTTGCTCCCACGGAGTCCGGGCCCGTGGCGGCGGATTCCCCGGGATGCCGGGGGCGGGGACCCGGGGGTCCCCATGATGCCGACCTGGAGTGCACTCCAGGCAAATCGCGGGGACCCCCTGAGGAACGGACCGGACCGGGATCAGGCGGGCAGGCGCACCAGCATCTTGCCGGTGTTGGCGCCGCGCATCATGCCGAGGAACGCGTCGACGGCGTTGTCGATGCCCTCGACCACGGTCTCCTCGGTGCGCAGCTTGCCCTCGGCCAGCCACTGGGCGGCGTTCTTGTAGTACTCGGGGGCGAGGTCGCCGTGGTCTCCGACGAGGAAGCCCTGGAGCTTGATCCGCTTGCCGACCAGCAGCCCGAGGTTGTCCGGGCCCGGGACCGGCTCGGTGGCGTTGTAGGACGAGATCGCCCCGCAGAGCGCGGCCCGGCCGTGGACGCGCATGCCCTGGATGGCGGCGCGCAGGTGGTCGCCGCCGACGTTGTCGAAGTAGACGTCGATGCCCTCGGGCGCGGCCTCCGCCAGCTGGCCCTCCAGGTCGCCCTCGCGGTAGTCGATGGCGGCGTCGTAGCCGAACTCCTCCAGCAGGCGGCGCTTCTTCTCCGGGCCGCCGGCGGAGCCGATCACCTTGGAGGCGCCGAGCTGCTTGGCGATCTGGCCGGCGAGGCTGCCGACCGCGCCCGCGGCGCCGGAGACGAACACCACGTCGCCCTCCTTGAGCCCGGCGACGGCGGTCAGGCCCGCGTAGGCGGTGAGGCCGACCATGCCGAGCGCGCCGAGGTAGGCCTGGGCGGGTACGGCGTCGGTGTCCACGACCTTGGCCCGGGACGCCTCAACGAGCGCGTACTGGCGCCATCCCTGGAAGTGCAGGACGCTGGCGCCGACGGGGACGTCGGGGCTCTCGGAGGCGACGACGGTGCCGATCGCGCCGCCCTCCATGACCTTGCCGAGCTCGAACGGCGGCACGTAGGACTTCACGTCGTTCATGCGACCGCGCATGTAGGGGTCGACCGACATCCAGTCGTTGCGGACCAGGACCTGGCCCGGGGCGGGGTCGGCGACGGTGGTCTCGACCACGGCGAAGTCCTCGGGCTTCGGTTCCCCGGAGGGACGGGCGACGAGGTGGACTTCCTTGGAAACGGGCATGGTTGGAACACTCCCCCTGAACGCGGCTTCGTGGGATCGGGGTATCGATACGACCACGGGCTCCCGACACTAAACCCGAACGCCATACGGGGACCAATAGAATCGGCGAAGTGACCTATAGAATTTCCAATGGTTCGGCCTCGATCGAAACCACCCCCAGGGCGGACGGACCGCTGGACCTCCAGCTGCTCCGCACTTTCCTCGCCGTGCACCGCTCGGGCTCCTTCACGGCCGCGGCCCAGTTGCTGCGTCTGTCACAGCCGACCGTGACCACCCAGATACGGGCCCTGGAACGGCGCCTGGGGCACGCGCTCTTCGAACGCCTCCCCCGCGGTGTGGCACCCACCACGGACGCGAACGACCTCGCCGCCCGGGTGTCGGGGCCGCTCGACGACCTGGAGACGGTGGCGTTCCAGAGCCACCCCGGGACCGAGTCGGAGCCGACCGCGCCGCTGCGGCTGGCGGGCCCGGCCGAGCTGATCGGCGAACGCGTCCTGCCGGCCCTGGCCCCGCTGGTCGCCGGGGAGAAGCTGAGGCTGCGCGTGCACACCGGGCTGACCGACGACCTGCTGGAGGGGTTGCGGGCGGGGCGGCACGACCTGGTGTTGTCCACGGTCCGGCCCCGGGGTCGGGCTGTGCTCGCCGAACCGCTGATGGACGAGGAGTTCGTCCTGGTCGCCGCGCCCTCCTGGGCGGAGCGGGTCGGCCTCGCCCGGGTCCAGCGCCAGGGCTGCGCCGCCCTGTGCGGGGTCCCCCTGGTCACCTACGCCGACGACCTGCCCATCGCCCGCCGGTACTGGCGGCACGTGTTCGGGGTGCGGTTGACCCACACCCCCGAGCTCACCGTGCCGGACCTGCGCTCGGTGATGTCCGCAGTGGTGAACGGGGCGGGGGCGTCCGTCCTGCCGCGCTACCTGTGCCAGCGGGCCCTGCTCGACGGGAGCCTGGTGGCACTGCTGGAGCCGGAGGACCCGCCGTTCAACACCGTCTACCTGGCCCGGCGTCCCGGGGCGTCCGACAACCCCCACCTGGAGCTGGTCCGCTCCCACCTGACCAGGGCCGCCCGTACCTGGTGAGGGCCGGGCCCGGGGCCACCGCTACTGGCCGTGCGGAGCAGCGTCCGGGTCCGGGCCGGTCCAGTCGCGCAGACGCTCCACCAGCTCGCGTTCCCGTGCCTCTGACAGGTGGACTCCGAACACCGAGCGCAGGGTCTCCGGCACGTCCTCCGCGGAGATCTCGCGGGTGTGCTTCTCCCCGTTCGGCAGGTAGGTGTTCAGGGTCCGACCCGCGAGCGAGCGCCGCACCCGCGCGCCGTTGTGGGCGACGACGGGCTGCTGGGTGAACGGCGACGACCCGTGCGTGGCCGCGATGATGTTGGCGTCCTCGTAGTCGGACCGGTAGTGGCGTTCCTCCGTGAACTGCACGACGTTGAACCAGTCGCCCGGCCCCGGCCTCCGGTAGCGGAGCAGCCAGTGCCCCAGGTCCGTGCGGTCCATCCGGTACTCCCACGGTCCCGTGGCCACCCTCGCCCCCTCGGTCAGGGGGACCGGCTCGCGCGGTCCGACGTTGCCGATGCCCACGTCCACGTGCCAGTCCGTCCCGTCGATCACCACGGACAGGACGGCGTGCCCGCGAGCGGTCATGACGCCTTCGTCCGCGCCCATCAGCATGCGGGCGTTGCGGCCGGTGACCTGGAAGCCGAGGCGGTCGAGGACCGTGCCGAACAGGATGTTCTGTTCGTGGCAGTAGCCGCCCCGCCGACCGTGCACCAGCTTGTCCTGGAGGGAGCCGATGTCCAGGGGCACCGGGAGGCCCAGGTAGGGGTTGATCCCCTCGAAGGGGATCGCCTCCAGGTGGGCGGCCTGGAGTGCGCGCAGGGTGGCCAGGGTGGGGTCGAGGGGTCCGTCGTAGCCGATCCGTTCGAGGTAGGCCGCGAGGTCCAGGGGGTCGGAGTCCCAGCGCGCGGACAGGTCGGGGAGTTCACCCGCGCCGGAGTGTCCCTCGGGTACCCGAGGGGTGTTCTGGCTGTTCGGAGCGGTGTTCTGAGTGGTCATCGGTGACTCCTGAAGGCTGAAGGGCTGCTCGGCGGGGCGGTCGGGACGAGCGGGGTGAGCGGGGTGGGCGGGGTCGGGCTACGGCCTGGCCGCGGCCAGGGTTCCGGCGAAGGCCGCCAGCCGCCCGCCCTGGTAGCGGGCGGCCGTGAGCACCGCCTTCGCGTAGTCGGCGTCCACCGCGGCCCGCTCCTCCACCTGGCTGACCCCGTACGGGTTGCCGCCCGCCCGGTGGACCACCTCGTAGTCGACGTATCCGGTGGGCACGACGACCGCTCCCCAGTGGAAGAACGTGTTGTAGAGGGAGAGCAGGGTGGACTCCTGGCCGCCGTGCTCCTCGTAGCTCCCGGTGAAGCCGGTGGCCGGCTTGTCCGCGAGCTCACCCGCCTGCCAGGGCCCGCTGGTCGTGTCCAGGAACTGGCGCAGCTGGGCCGCGACGTTCCCGAACCTGGTGGGTGTGCCGAAGGCGTAGCCGTTGGCCCAGCGGAGGTCGTCGAGCGAGGGTTCGGGGACGTGTGCGGTGGCGTCCAGGTGGGCCCGCCAGGCGGGATCGGCCTCGACCACCTCCGCGGGGGCCAGCTCGGGGACCCGGCGCAGCCGGACCTCGGCGCCCGCGTCGGCGGCCCCGTCCACGACCGCTTCGGCGAGCCGGTGGACGTTGCCGGTGGACGAGTAGTACACGACGGTGATGCGGGCGTTCTGCGCGCTCATCGGTTCCTCCCTTGCGTCGGTGCCGGCGCCCTCGGGTTCGGCGCTGTCCGGCTCGGTCCCACTCTGGGTTCCGGCGCTGACCGTCGGCTGACCGTCCGCTGACCCTCCGCCGTCGGCGCTGACGGCCTAACGTGGGCGGCATGAGATTCGGGGTGCTCGGTCCACTCGCCGTGTGGACCTCCAGGGGTGAGCCGGTGCGGATACCCGGAACGAAGGTCCGCGCCCTGCTGCTGGCCCTGCTGGTCCACGAGGGGCACCCGGTCTCCGTGGACCGGCTGGTGGACGCCCTGTGGGACGGCCGCCCGCCGGAGCGGACGGCCGGTGCGCTCCAGGCGAAGGTGTCCCGGCTGCGCGGGGCGCTGGAGCGGGCCGAACCGGGCGGTCGCGCACTGGTGGAACACGGTCCGGCCGGGTACCGCCTGGCGCTGGAGGCGGCCGAGGTGGACGCGGACCTGATGCGCGCCCTGGTGGACCGGGCCAGGAGCGCCGCCGAGCCGCGTTCCGGGGCCGAGCTGCTGCGCGAGGCGCTCAGCCTGTGGCGCGGCCCCGCCTACGCCGACTCCGCCGAGGCGGCGTACGCCCACCACGCGGCCGCCCGGCTGGAGGAACTCCGGCTGACCGTGGTGGAGGAACTGGCCAGGGCCCGGCTCGACCTGGGCGAACACCGGCTGCTGGTCGGGGAGCTGGGCGACCTGGTGGAGCAGAACCCGCTGCGCGAGGGCCTGCGTGCCGCCCACATGCTGGCCCTGCACCGGTCGGGCCGCCAGAGCGAGGCACTCGAGAGCTACGAGCGGTTGCGTCTGCGTCTGGCCGAGGAGCTGGGCCTGGACCCGGGTGCGGAACTGGCCGCCCTGCACCGGTCCCTGCTGGCCCGGGACCCGTCGTTGGACGCGCCGGCCGAGACTGCTCCCCCGATCCCCCGACGTGTCGGCAACCTGCCCGAGCCGCTCAGCGCGAGGGCCGACGGAGGCCTCATCGGCCGGAGCGCCCAGATCGCCCGGGTGCGGGAGCTCCTGGCGGCGGACCGGTTCGTCACTCTGGTGGGCCCGGGCGGGGTCGGCAAGACCCGGCTGGCGGTGGAGGCCCTCCGCGGGATCACCGACCGGTTCCCCGACGGCGTGTGGATGATCGCGCTCGGCGGGCTCACCGGACCGGCCGCGCGGGAGGCGGCCGAAGCGGGAGCCGGTCCGGGAACGGCAGCGACCGCTCAGGGCCCGGTGGGCGCCGAGGAGATCGCCGAGACGGTGGCGGCCGTCCTCGGACTGCGGGAGGGGCCTCTCGGGCACGCGCCGCGGGAGGACGCCCCGGGAGGGGCCGTCGACCAGCTCTGCACGGCTCTGGGCGACCAGCGGGCGCTGCTTCTGTTCGACACCTGTGAGCACCTGCTGGACCCTGTGGCCAGCCTGTGCGAACGGCTGCTCGGTTCGGCACCGCAGGTCCGTGCCCTGGCCACCAGCCACGAGCCGCTGGGGCTGGCCGACGAGCGGGTCCACCCGGTGCCGCCGCTGGACCTGCCCGAAAACACCGGCGGGGCCGAGGAGTCGGCCGCGGTACGCCTCTTCGTCGAACGCGCGGAGCGCTCCTCCCCGGGGTTCGTGCTCTCCGCGGACAATCTTGAGACGGTGACCGCCGTCTGCCGTCGCCTGGACGGGCTGCCCCTCGCCCTCGAACTGGCCGCCACCCGGGTCCGCACCCTGGGGGTCCGTGAACTCGCACGGCGGTTGGACGACCGCTTCCAGGTGCTCGGACGAGGCCATCGCACAGCGCCCGAACGCCAACGGACCCTGCGCGCGGTGATGGCCTGGAGCTGGGATCTGCTCGCCGACGACGAGCGAGCGGTCCTGCGCAGGCTCTCCGTCCACCGGGGCGGCTGCACCCTGGAGGCCGCCGAGCTGGTCTGCTCCGGTGGCGGGGTGGAGCGCGCGGACGTACTGGACGTGGTCGCCCGGCTGGCGGACCGCTCCCTGGTGGTGGTCGAGGACGACGGTTCGGGCCCCAGGTACGGGCTGCTGGAGTCGGTGACCGCGTACGGCCTGGAACGGCTGGCGGACGCCGGCGAGGTCGAGCGGACCCGGCGCGCCCACGCCGAACACCACACCGCTCTGGCCGAGGCCTCCGACGCCGGGTTGCGCGGGGCCCGGCAGCGGGAGTGGCTGCGCCGGTTGGACGCCGAGTCCGGCAACTTCCGGTGCGCGCTCGAATGGGCTGTCGGCGGAGGTGAGGCCGACCTCGCCCTCCGGCTGGTCTCCTCCCTGGGGCGGTACTGGGTGATGCGGGGACGGCTGCGGGAGGCGCGCCGGCAGCTGACCGCGGCGCTCGCTGCCGGTGGAGCCGACCGGAGGAGCGCCGGTGACGTCGGCGGGAGCTCCCCCGCCCGGCTGCGGGCCATGGCCTGGCTCACCGGGCTCGGTTTCCTGTCCTCCGATCACCTGGGCCCCGGCGGCGGCGACCCCAACGAACAGCTCCGGGTCCTCCTCGAGGCCCACGCGGGCGCGGACGATCCGGAGGGCGCCGCGCACGCCCGGCTGCTGTGCGCGGGCGCCATGCTGGGTACCGGGGACCTGGTCGTGTCCCTGCGGCTCGCGGAGGAGGCGCTGGCCGTCTTCCGCCGCCTCGGGGACCGGTGGGGCATCGCCTCGACCCTGGTGGTGCGGGCCGAACAGCGCATGGTCAGCGGCGACCTGAGCCGGTCCCGGGCCGATGCCGAGAGCGCCCTGAACCTGTTCCGGGAGCTCGGGGACGCGGGTGGCGCCCTGGGCGCCACCCGCATCCTCGGCACGCTGACGGAGATCGGCGGTGACCACGACACCGCGCGCACCCTGCACACCGAGGCCCTGCGCGTGGCCGAGGACCTGGACCTGTGGGTGTCCGTCTCGGAACAGCTGTCCAGCCTGGGCAGACTGTCCCTGCTCACACGGGACTTCGACACAGCGGCCGAACTCCACGAACGCGCGCTGCGCATCGCCCGGGAGCGCGCTCACGGCAGCGGCACGGCGTTCGCGGAGAACGGTCTGGCCCTGGCCGACCGCAGACGCGGCAGGCTCGACGCGGCCGAGGAACGGATGACCCGGCTCGTGGAGTGGAACAGCGCGAGCGGCTACCTGCCGGGGATCGCGCTGGCCAAGGCCGAGCTGGGGTTCGTGGCGGAGATGCGCGGTGACGCCGACACCGCCCGGAAGCTGCACGAGGAGGGGCTGGCCGCGGCACGGGCCACCGGTGATCCACGCGCGGTGGCACTGGCCCACGAGGGTCTGGCGGGGGTCGCGGTGCTCTCCGGGGACGCGGCGGAGGCGGCGCGCCTGCTCGGCACCGCGGCGGCCGAACGGGAGTCGGCGGGCGCGCCCCTGCCCGAGGCGGAGCGGGGGGACGTCGACCGGATCAGCGCGGCGGCCCGGGGTGTGCTCGGAGGGGACGCCTACGCGGCAGCGTTCGGAGAAGGGCACAGTGCGGCAGCGTCCGGGGAAAGACCCGAGGCATAGGTGTTCGGGGAGGGGACCGGCGCGCAGCGTCCGGGGAGGGGACCGGTGCGCAGGTGCTCGAAGAGGGCGGCTCCTCCGAACCCCGCGGGGCCGGGCGCCGTCCCACCCGGGTACCGATACCCGAGTCGAGGAGCTGAGCGCCGAGTGGATCCGAACACGACCGCCCCGAGGCGGCACCGGGCCGTGACCGCAGTGGTCGCCCTGACCGCGGCGGGGTTCCTGTTGTACGCACTGGTGCGGATCCTGGGCCTGGAGCGCGGCTTCCCGCTCGTCCCCCTGCTGGCCTACACCCCTCTCGTGCTGTTCGCCGCCCCGGTCGCCCTGGTGGGTGCCGCGCTGCTGCGGCGCTGGTGGTCGGCGGCGGCCATCGCCCTGGCCGGGGTCCTGCTGGCGACCGCGGTCCTGCCGCGCGCCTTCGAGGGCCCGGCCGTGGCGTCGGAGGGGCCGCCCCTGGGGCTGCTCACTCTCAACGTCCACTTCGGGCACGTGGAACCGGACACCGTCGTGGACCTGGTCCGCGAGCACGGGGTGGAGCTGCTCACCCTCCAGGAGGTCACCCCCGAGATGGCCGAAGGGCTGGACACGGCCGGGTTGGGCGAGCTGCTGCCGTACTCGGTGGACCACTCCGCACCGGCGGCGGCCGGGGGCACGGTGCACTCGGTGTACCCGCTCGAGGACCTGGGCGACATCGGGCACGACATCGGTTCGCTGGCCATGCCGCGTGCCGGGCTGGCCGTCCCGGACGCCTCGGGGCCGGTGGAGGTCGTGTCCGTCCATCCGATGCCGCCGCGCCGCCCCTCCACGATGGCCGCCTGGCGGGACGGGCTGCGAGGGCTGCCCGAGGCCGGCGACGACACCGTCCGCGTCCTCGCGGGCGACTTCAACGCCACCCTCGACCACGCCGGGATGCGTGACGTCCTGGCCGGCGGCTACACCGACGCCGCCGCCCACCTGGGGCAGGGCCTGACCGGCACCTGGCCGGTGGGCGATCCGCTGCCCAAGGCCGCCATCGACCACGTGCTGGTGGACGAGCGGATCTCCGTGGAGGAGCTGGAGATCCTCGACGTGGCGGGGACCCCGCACCGGGCCCTGGTGGCGCGACTGACCCTGCCGGGCGGGCAGGGCTGAGGAAGTTCGGCGCTCATCACGGCGTTTTGACCCTCACACCGGTGTGACGGGTTACCGTCGCCGCATGAGCGAGCTGACCGAACCCCTGACCGGCCCCCGTCTCCAGGTCGTCCTGCCCGACGAGTCGCCCGACATGTCCCCGAAGACCCTCGTGGAGCTGGGTGTGCGCGCCGAGGGACTCGGCGCGCACACCGTGTGGCTGCCCGACCACCTGCTGCCGCCCGAGCCCTACGGGAGCGCCTTCGGGGGCGTGTACGAGCCCCTCGTGACCCTGGCGTACCTGGCGGCGCGCACGAAGCGGGTCCGGCTGGGCACGTCCGTGCTGGTGCTGCCGATGCGCGATCCGTTCGTCCTGGCGAAGCAGGTGGCCACACTGGACCGGCTGTCGGGCGGCCGGTTCACGCTCGGAGTGGGCGTGGGCTGGGCACGCGAGGAGTTCGCGGCGGTGGGGTCCGACTTCACCAGCCGGGGCGCCCGGGCGGACGAGGCGCTGGCGCTGCTCCGGCACCTGTTCGAGGGCGAGGGGGCCTTCCAGGGGAGGTTCCACGCCTACGAGCAGGGGGTGTTCGAGCCGCGTCCGGCGGAACGGATCCGGGTGATGGTCGGCGGGGGCTCGGAGGCGGCGTTGCGCCGGGCCGCGGAGTGGGCCGACGAGTGGCAGGGGGTCGACCCGGCTCCGAAGGCCTTCCGGGCGGCCCGGAACCGGTTGCGCGAGCTCACCCGCCGCCCGGTCGGGGCCGGGGTCCGGATGGCGTGGGCCGGGGGTGAGGAGGAGTTCGCCGCGGCGGTCGCGCGCTTCCGTGAGCTGGCGGCGTCGGGCGCGGACTCGGTGGCGGTCTGGTTCGGGGAGGTGGAGGGCTTCGAGGAGCGCATGGTGCGGTTCGTGGCGGCACTGCGCTGAGGACGCGCTCCGGCGGACGCGCCCCGCGGGTGTGTGTGCCCGCGGAGGCGTGCCCGCAGGTGTGGGGCCGCGGGTGTGTGCCCGGGTGGACGCACCCGGAGGGGCCCTCCGGCGTGCCCCTTCTCCGGGGCAGTCCTTCGGACCGCCCCCAGCTACTCCTGGTTGCGCAGCAGGCCCCGGCCGCCGTACTTCTTGTGGATGGCCTGCTTGGACACCCCGAGGGCCTCGGCGATCCGGGCCCAGGTGGCGCCCTGGTTGCGGGCGCGGCGTACCAGGACGGCTTCGGCCCGCTCGGCCTCCCCGCGCAGTTGGACGACCGCGCCCAACCCCGCCAGGGGATCGTCGCCGTTCATGGCCCGGGCGAGCGCGCTGAGGTGTTCGGTGTCCATGGGTCAACTGTAATTGACCCATCCCGAATCGGGCGAGTCCAGAACCAGACGGCGGAAAACGAACGGTATCCAAGGGGCCCCGGAGAACGGGTCGCTAGGTTGAGTGCATGCTCACCATCGAACGCGCGCTGAAGACCGACGTGGAGGCGATCGTGGCCATGCTGGCCGACGACCCTCTGGGAGCCCAGCGGGAGACCCCCGAAGACCTGTCCCACTACCGCGAGGCCTTCGAGGTCATCGACGCCGACCCCCACCAGTACCTGGCCGTGGCCCGCCGGAACGGCCGTGTGGTCGGCACCCTCCAGCTCACCGTCGTCCCGGGCCTGTCCCGGCGCGGCGCCACACGGGCGCAGATCGAGGGCGTCCGGGTGCACGCGGACGAGCGCGGCAGCGGGTTGGGCAGCGAACTGCTGGAGTGGGCCGAACGGGAGGCCCGGGGGCGCGGCTGTGTGATGCTGCAACTGACCTCGGACGTCAAACGGCAGGACGCCCACCGCTTCTACCAGCGGCTGGGCTACGAGGCCAGCCACATCGGCTTCAAGAAGCGGCTGATCTGACCCGTCACAGGGTGGTGGTGTCGGTGCGGACCGCCCGGGTCACCCGGGCGGCGTCGCCGGTGGCGAGGAGGCCGGACAGGGCTCCGCGCTGCGGGGCGAGGCTTCGGGTGCGCTGCGCCGGGCTCCGGGAGCCCGGGGCCGCCCCGGTGGCGGAGGAGCCCCAGCACGGCTTCGGGCACGGCCCCGTCGGCCGGGAGCGGGCCCTGGACCTGTGACCGGATCGGTCCGGTAGCGGTCGGGATCGTGCCTGGCCCGAGGCGCGGCCCGCTGGAAGGGTTCAGGTATGAGCACTGAACACGGGACCGGCAGAGCACTCCTGGTCGTCGACGCACAGCGGTCCTTCCTCCAGCGCGAGAGCTGGCAGGCCTCCTCCGACCCCCGGGTCGCCGAACCGATCGGCAGGCTGGTCGACCACTTCCGCAGCCGGGGCGACCGGGTCGTCTGGGTCATGCACACCGAACCCGGAAGCGGAACGGTGTTCGACCCCGCCCGCGGGTTCGTGGAGCCGATGCCCGGTCTGGCCCCGGCCGACGGCGAACCCCTGCTCACCAAGACCGCGCACAGCGCGTTCACCGGCACCGACCTGCAACGTATGCTGACCGACTGGGGTGTCGGCGAGGTCACCGTCTGCGGGGTGCGTACCGAACAGTGCTGCGAGACCACCACCCGAGCGGGTTCGGAGCTGGGGTTCACCATGACCTTCGCGGTGGACGCCACGGCGACCGAGCCCATCGAGGCTCCGGGAAGCGCTCCCGGCCGCTCCCTCCAGGAGGTCCTCGACGACCCGGGCACCCTTCTGCCCAAGGACGTCGTCACCCGCACCGTCTACGCCCTGTCCGGCCGCTTCGCCCGTGTGCGGACGGTGGACGAGATCGTCGCGGGCGACCGCTGAGGGTTCGGCTAGGGTGACCGGATCGTGCGCAAGATCGTCTTCCTGCTCCTGCCCGGGCTCCACCTGCTGGACCTGGCCGGCCCGGCCCAGGTGTTCTCCACCCTGGCCGGCCTGGGCCACCCGGTGGAGCTCCACCACGTCTCCGCCACCTCCGACGTGCCCACCGCCCAGGGAGTGGGGCTGCGGGCCGCGGTCGACTGGCCCTCCCTCGGCCCCGACGACCTGGTGCTGGTCCCCGGCTGGCGGACCTCCGGGCCCGCACCCAGTGCGACTCCGGGCCAGGTCGGGGCGCTGACGGCGCACCATGCGGCCGGGGGCACGGTGGCGAGCGTGTGCTCGGGGGCGTTCGTCCTGGCGCGGGCCGGACTGCTGGACGGGCGCCGGTGCACCACCCACCACTCCCTCCAGGCCGATCTGGCCCGCCGCTACCCGCGCGCCCGTGTCGTACCGGACGTGCTGTACGTGTCCGACAGCCGGGTGGTGACCTCGGCGGGCATCGCCAGCGGTATCGACCTCGCCCTCCATCTGGCGACCCGGTGGCACGGGCCCTCCGTGGCGGCCTCCGTGGCCCGGGAGATGGTGGTCTACGCTCGCCGCAACGGCGACGAACCCCAGGCCAGCGCGATGCTGCGGCACCGGGGCCACCCGGTGGACGTGGTGCACCGGGTACAGGACACCATCGACGCCCGGTTCACCGAACCCCTTCCGCTGGCCGAGCTCGCCGCCTCGGCCGGGGTCAGCGAACGCACCCTCACCCGGGCTTTCGCCGAGGCCACCGGGCTGACCCCGCTGCGGTACCAGCAGCAGCTGCGGTTGGAACGCGCCGAGCAGATGATCGGTGAGGGTTCGACCCTGGACTCGGCGGCGCGGACCGTGGGCTTCCAGGACGCCCGGATGCTCCGCCGCCTGCGCTCGCGAGCCTGACCCGGCCGCACGGGAGAGCGTTCCCGCGTTCCGGAGAGCGCTCCCGCGTTCCGAAGAGCGCTCCACCGTGGCAGGAGGGCGTCCCGTCCTTCGGCGGGCGCTCTCCCCTGCGGCGGAACCGCTCGCTGCCTCCGCCGAGGGGCGCGGTCAGGGGGTGACGATGTCGAAGGCCGGGTCGGGGCGGTCCAGCAGGCCGAGCAGACGGTCCAGCAGTCCCTCGTCCCCGGAGAACCCCATGCCCTCCGTGCCCTTGCCCGCGAGCAGGCGCAGCAGCCGGAACTTGTTCAGGGTGATGGTGAGGTCGGGTTCGCCCCGGCGCGGCTTCTCCCTCGTGGTGAGGGCGCCGTTGGAGAGCGTGGTCCGGTAGGTGGTGTCCCGGTCGGTGAACACCCAGTCGATGACGAAGTGCTCCTCCCAGGCCTTGGGGCCGTTGACCCGGATCGCCAGGGACTCGAAGAGCTGGTCCACCGACAGCGCCGCGGCCATCCCCGCCCCCAGGTTCGGGGGGAGGTCCGGTTTGCCGCGGCGCAGCTCGGCGGCGCCCTGGAGGTAGAAGTTGCGCCAGGTCCCGTTCTCCGCACCGAACCCCAGCCGCTCGTACACCCCGGCCAGCGCGGCCCGGGCCCGTTCGTGCCCGGGGTCGGCGAACACCGCGTGGTTGAGCAGCGTGGCGGCGAACCTCAGGTCGCCGTGGTCCCGGTACCCGTCCGCCTTGCGCACCACCTCGTCCACACCGCCCATGCACTCCACGTACCGGCGCGCTTCCTCCTCGGGCGGATGTTCCCACAGGTGGGCCGGGTTGCCGTCGAACCAGCCCATGTAGCGCTGGTAGATCGCCTTGACGTTGTGGCTGACCGAACCGAAGTAGCCGCGGGTGTGCCACTCCCCGTCCAGGCCGGGCGGCATCTGGAGGTGCTCGGCGATCTCCGTGCCCACGTACCCCTGGTTCATCAGGCGCAGGGTCTGGTCGTGCAGGTAGGCGTAGAGGTCGCGCTGTTGGCGCAGGAACGCGACGAGGTTGTCGGTGCCCCAGGTGGGCCAGTGGTGGGAGGCGAACAGGACGTCGGACTCGTGCGCGAAGAGTTCGACGGACTCGTCGAGGTAGCGCGACCAGATCCGGGCGTCGCGCACCGGGGCTCCGCGCAGGGTGAGGATGTTGTGCAGGTTGTGGGTGGCGTTCTCCGCCATGCACAGGGCGCGGTGTTCGGGGAAGTAGAAGTTCATCTCCGCGGGCGCCTCGGTACCGGGCGTCATCTGGAAGACGATCCGCACCCCGTCCACCACCTCCTCCTGGCCGGTGCGGGTGATGTCGCGGTTGGGCGCGATGAGGGTGACGGTGCCGAAGGAGCTGGTCTGGCCGAGGCCCACCCCGATCTGCCCCCGCGGCCCGGTCTCCAGGTGGGAACCGGCGTGGAAGAGGCCGCGGCGGGCCATCGCGGGGCCGGCGTAGACGTTCTCCGCGACCGCGTGCTGCATGAACCCGGCCGGGGCGAGGATGGGCACGGTGCCGTCGGTGACCCCGCCGACCCCGCCGAAGTGGTCGGCGTGTGAGTGCGAGTAGATGACCCCGCTGACCGGCCGGTCTCCACGGTGTTCCCGGTAGAGCCTCAGCCCCGCCCGTGCCGGTTCGGCGGAGACCAGCGGGTCGATGACCAGCACGCCCTGATCACCCTCCACGAGGGTCATGTTCGACAGGTCCAGCCCTCTGACCTGGTAGATCCCCTCGGTGACCTCGAACAGCCCCTGTTTGGCGCACAGCCGGGCCTGTCGCCACAGGCTCGGGTTGGCGGTGCTGGGGCACTCCCCGTCGAGGAAGGCATAGGCGTCGGCGTCCCACACCACCCGTCCGTTGTCGTCCTTGACCTGGCCTGGTTGGAGCCGTGCGATGAGTCCGCGGTCCGCGTTGGCGAAGTCGGTGTCGTCGGAGTGGTCAGGTCCGCTACCGGGCATCACTTCTCCTCGTCATCCGGTCGGAGGCGATCAGGCGAGCAACAAACCAGCACACGCTCCATCATCACGGTGCGTGATTCAGTGGGGTGCCACGGTCATGTCACTTGTTGACCAAACCGGCTGGCCGCCCCGCGGGACCGGGCATGCCCGAAAACGGCGGCCGGGGTCCGGCTACGAAAGAGCCGCCGGTGCGGGTGGCCCGCACCGGCGGCGTGAGAGGGCTCGGGGCCTAGGGGGCGTGTTCTGCTGGAACGCCCGGGTCCGGAGCTCCGGGGAACACGGCCTAGGACTGGAGGGCCTCGACGAGTTCCCGCTCGTTGTCCTTGGACAGGTTGGTCTGGATGACCGTGGGGTGCAGCGGACGGAAGGCGTCGACGACACGGTCGATGGTGGCGTCGTCCGCGAGCAGGAAGACCGCGGCGCGGCCCTGCTGGAGTTCGGCGCCGATGCCCTTGATCATGTCGTCGTCGATACCGACGTCGCTGAGCTTGCCCGCGATGGCGCCCGTACCCGCGCCGACGGCCAGACCGAGAAGGGGGTTCAGGAAGAGCAGGCCGATGAGCGTGCCCCACAGGGCGCCGCCCGCCGCACCGTAGCCGGTGAGGTTGACGGTCTGGTGGATACGGGGACGGCCCTTGTCGTCCTTGTAGGCGTAGGCGGCGTCCTCCAGCTGCAGGAGCTCCTGCTTGCTGAGGTCGGAAGCGATGTCGAGCGCCTTCTCGGCGGTGTCGCGGTCGGCCACCCCGAGTACGATCAGCTGCGCCATGAGTGTGGGTTCCCCCGTCGTCGTCGCCCGGCCCGCGGTCACGGACCCGATCAGCGGGATCCTTCCCGGGCGTGTCTTTGGCCAAGGCCAGCGGAAGGGCCCGATCCAGCAAAACCCCGTTCGGGGCGCAGGCCCGCCCCCGGATCCGGGCACGCCGAGGGGCTCACCAGTCGTCGAGCGGACCGCCGGGGCCGGGGTCGTCGGGGTCGTCGGGGTCGCGTTCACGGCGCACCTGTCGCCGGACCAGCCGGTAGAGGCCGTAACCCCAGGCCAGGACCGCGGCGGCGACCAGAAGGTAGGCGAGCGGCCCCAGTTCCACGAGTGCCTCCTGGTTCGCGGGTTCCCTCCCTGGTCTACCCGGCGGCGCGGCCCGCACGCACCGGCTCACACGCGGCGGGCCACCACCAGCTGGGTGGTGTAGGGGACCTCGACCCGGCCGTCGGGGAAGTGGCGGTCGGCGACCGCGAGGATCTCGGCACGGGTGCGCTCCTCACCGAGCTCGCGGACGACCGCCGCCATCTTGCTGGAGGACAGCGCCATACCCAGGTACTCGTCGGTGGTGAGCACGCGCACCCAGGGGTGGGAGTGCTCGGTCGCCCCGGTCAGGCCCTGGACCGCGGACCACTCACCGACCAGGTCGTAGCTGCGGTAGTAGCGGTCGTAACCGGGGCTGTACCGCTCCAGCAGGCCTTCGTGGTCGTCGACGAACGCGCTGCCGTCGAGGTCGCGGTTGTTGTTGAGCACGGCGAGGGTGCCGCCCGGGGCGAGGAGGCGAACGGATTCGGCGTAGAAGGCGGGGCGGTCGAACCAGTGGAGGGCCTGAGCGGTGAGGACCAGCGCGGCGGAGGCGTCCGGGAAGGGGATGTCCTCGGCGCGGGCGTCCACGTACTCGACCCCGTCCGCGCCGGTCTCGGCGGTGGCGCGCATGTCGCGGCCCGGTTCGACGCCCACCACGCGGGGGCCGGGCCCGAAGAGGCCGCGCAGGGCGCGGGTGGAGATACCCGTTCCGGAGCCGACGTCGATCAGGAGCCAGGGGTCGGGCCAGGACGCGGTGGCACCGGCGCGCACGTGGTCGAGCAGGGTGTCGAGGACCTGCTCCGGGTAGTCGGGGCGGAAGGCCCGGTAGTTGTCGGTGAGCCCGGTGAAGGCCTGGGTGCGGTCGCTCATCTGGGGGTTCCCTGTGGTGTGGTGCGCCGTTCCTCGGTCCGGCGGCATCCTAGCGCCCGAGCCGGTTCCCGACGTTTCGTCGACACGGGTGAACGGAACCCGGCCGGGCCTTGGTCCTGTGACCCGCATGAGCAGTGGGACCTGCCCCGACCTATCGGTCGGTTCACGGAGGAGGCGCGGGAAGAAGCGCGGGAGAGCCCGGTCGAAGTGGGAGCTGAGGTAGGAGCGGGGGTTCGAGCCGCGCTGGGGGTCGAGGCGGCCTGAGGAGCCTCACCGCTCCGACAGGTTGTCCACAGGGCCGAGAAGTCCACTGGCGCGGGCGAGCCGCTGCGGTTCTACTGGAATGGACCCCGGTCTCCGCTCCAGGAAGAGGGCCCCGTGCACACCATCCCCGTCCACGACCACGACCCCCGATGGGTCGAGTGGTTCGCCGAACTGCGGGACCGGCTCGCCCCGCCCCTGGCCGGCCTGCCGGTGACGGTCGAGCACGTGGGCAGCACCTCGGTTCCAGGATGCGCGGCCAAGCCGATCATCGACGTGGACGTCGTCATGGCGGACGCCTCGCCCCTGCCCGAGGTCATCAGACGGCTCGTGGCTCTGGGCTACCGCCACGAGGGTGATCTGGGGATCGTCGGCAGGGATGCCTTCGAGGCCCCAACCGGACACCCCGAACACCACCTGTACGCGGTGGTCGAGGGGTCGCGTCCGCATCTGGACCACGTCCTTCTCCGAAACTGGTTACGCACACACCCGGAGGACGTACACCGTTACAGCCAGCTCAAACGAAAGCTGGGGGCGCGCTTCGCCCCCGACGACGAGGGGCACCGGTCCTATCTGAGGGCGAAGAGCTCGTTGGTGGAGGAGCTCTTGGGCCAGGCCTACACCGGAGCGGGGCTCGTCCGGGGCCCCGGGGGAACCCTCGCCTCCGGAGAGATCCGAGCTCCCTGAGAGGTCTGGCCCTCCTGGGAGAAGGGCGACGTGAGCCCTTCCCGCCGGGTTCGGCGGTAGTGGGACGGACTGGTTCCCAGGTGGTTCTTGAAGGCCGTGCTGAACGCGAACGCGCTTCCGTAGCCCACGCGGGCGGCCAGCGGTTCCAGGCCCAGGCCGGGTTCGGCAACGAGGAGGTCGCACGCGAGGGTCAGCCGCCAGGTGCGCAGATAGGCCATGGGCGGGCTGCCCACCGCGCGCTGGAAGCGGACGGCCAGGGTGGCTCGGGAGACCGCGCACTCCTCTGCCAGGTACTCCAGGGTCCAGGGGTGGCCGGGGTGTTCGTGCACCAGGTCCAGGGCCCGGGCGACCACCGGGTCGTGTCGGGCGCTGAGCCAGTTCGGGGCGGTGTCCGGGTGCGACTCCAGCCAGGCGCGGACCGCCATGACCAGCAGGCAGTCGAGGAGGCGGTCGTTGAGGGCGCTCTGGGCCACACGGGCCGTGGTGATCTCGCGGGTGAGGAGGGAGACCACCGCGGGGTCGACCGAACCGGCCGGCAGGACCGCCAGCGGGGGCAGCGCGGCCAGGGCCAGTCGGCCGATCTCGCCGGTGTCCTGATAGGCGCCGATGACCATGCTGTCGGGACCCTCCGGGTCGTTCCCCCAGGTGCCCACCCCGTGGCTCATCGTCAGGTGGACCGGCTCGCCGTCGAGGCTCGTGCACCGGTTGCCCGGATACACGACGATGCCCGGGGCGGTGTCGGGGCGGTCCGAGAGCAGGTAGGGGTCCGGGCCGCTGACGAGGATCACGTCGCCGGGGCCCGCGGGGACAGGGTCGGTGCCCTCGCGACGCAGCCAGGCCCGGCCGCTGGTGATGACCACCAGCGCGAGCGCGGCACCGTCCCGGATGTCGATGCCCCAGGGAGGACCCATCACCACGCGCAGGGTGAAGGCGGACTGGGCGCGCGGCCCGTCGATCAGGTGTACCAAGGGGTCCACGGGCGTCTCCCGTTCCGGCGCTGCTGGACGTTCTCTTATGCAGTCCAGCAGATGAACCATGTTCCGTCCAGCGAACAGCCGTTGTACTGGAGCCATGGATACGAACAGCACCACCACACGAGTCCTGGTCACCGGCGGCACCGGGATGACCGGCCGCCGCATCACCCGGCTCCTGTCGGAGCGGGGCGTCGACCACCGGGTCGGTTCCCGGGCCGGCCACCCGGAGACCGGCACCCCGCGCTTCGACTGGGACGCCCCCGAGACCTGGGACGCCGTCCTGGAGGGGGTCGACGCCGTCTACCTCTGCTACCACCCCGACCTGGCCTTCCCCGGGGCGGCCGACATCGTCTCCGCCTTCGCCGCGAAGGCGGCCGCGACGGGGGTGCGCCGGATGGCTCTGCTGTCCGGGCGCGGCGAGCCGGAGGCCGAGCGCGCCGAGCAGCAGGTGCGCTCGGTCTTCCCCGGCCTGACCGTGCTGCGCTGCTCCTTCTTCGCACAGAACTTCTCCGAGGGCTTCTTCGTGTCGGCGGTCCTGTCCGGAACCCTGGCGCTGCCGGTGGCGGACGTGCCCGAGCCGTTCGTGGATCTGGACGACGTCGCCGAGATCGCCGTCCGCGCCCTGACCGGGGAAGGCCACGCCGGTGAGCTGTACGAGCTGACCGGCCCGAGGGCACTGACCTTCACCGAGGCCGGAAAGGCCCTGGCCTCCGCGACCGGCCGCCCCGTGGAGTACCTGGAGGTGACCCGGGCCGAGTTCGTCGCGGGCGCCGCCGCCGACGGCCTGCCCGAGGAGGTCGCCCAAGGCCTGGCCGCACTGGTCACCGAGATCCTGGACGGCCGCAACGTCGCTCCCGCCGACGGGGTGGAGCGCGCCCTGGGCCGCCCCGCGAACGGGTTCGAGGAGTACGCCGCGAAGGCCGCTGAGGCGGGAGCGTGGTCGCGCGGATAGGCGGCACCTCGTGTGGACACCTCGGTCCGACCGGGCCGGGGTGTCCGCTGATCTCCGAAAACCCCGTCATGGCGGTGGCGTGCACGGCATGATCTCCCTGTGCCCCTCCCCTGCCTGTGACCTGGACCAACCGGGTCGCCGCGGGGAACCGAACACACACGAGGAAACCCCTGTGCCCGGTCGAGAACACGAGATCCCGCTCAGGCTGATCCAGAATCAGCCCGCCATGGCCCCCGTTCTGTTGGAATCCCTGGGTTTCGACGTCCCGCACCACACCGAAGCGGTCAACACCAGCTCGGTACTGACCAACTGCGATCCCAAGGAGCTCAACAGCGATGGTGCCGTCCTGCTGCGCGATGGCGCCCGCCCCGTCCTGGCCGTCGTGGTGGAGCGCCAGAACGGACACGACCACGAAAAGCGGCTGACCTGGCCCGCCTACCTGTCCCTTCTGCGTCTCAGGCTGGAATGCCCCACCGTGTTGGTGGTGCTGTGTCCGACCGACGCGCTCGCACGCTGGTGCTCCACCCCGATCCGGACCGGACACCCGGGCTTCGACCTGGCTCCGCTGACGATCGGGGCCTCCGACATGCCGTTGATCGTCGACGGTGAGCAGGCTCGGGCTCTCCCCGAACTGGCGGTACTGTCCGCCCGTGCGCACGGCGACACCGACACCCGCACCCTGGAAGCCGTGCTGGAGGCCCTCGATGCCACGGCGAACAAGAACAGGGCGTTCTACTATGACTACGTACTGGCCGGCCTCAACGAGGCCGCCCGGAAGGAGCTGGAGGGCATGATGGCCGTGGAAACCTACCAGTGGCAGAGCGACTTCGCCCGCAAGTACGTCGGTATCGGTGAGGAGAAGGGGCGCGAGGAGGGGCGCGAGGAAGGTCGGGTCACCGAAGCCGTCCGAAACGTGGTCATGATCCTCCAAACGCGCGGGTTCTCCCTCTCTGACGCGACTCGTGAGCGCATCGAGTCCTGCGCCGACCTGGACACCCTGGAGAAGTGGGTTCCCCTGGCCGTCACGGCAGACCGCCCGGAAGACCTCTTCGACTGACCACACAAAAGCAGTCCGGCAGACAGCGAGGAGCCCCGTCGGCTGTGCCGACGGGGCTGGGTTCGGGGAGCGGCTACCGTTGCCGCTGCCAGGGTTCCGGGAGTGGAGCCCCGGCACGGAGCTCGGCGTCGAGCTTGTGCAACAGCTCGCACGCCGAGCGGAGGGCGACGAAGGACTGCGCGGCCCCGCCCATCACGCGGAGTGACTCGGAGACGGAGTCGTAGAGCGCGGTCACGGGCTCGCGCAGATTCGCATCACCACTCCTCGGCCAGTGGAGCGGAAGCGGGGCACCGCCGCGCATCAGTCCGTCGAGCGCGTCGAACGCGCTGTCCGCGCGGCGGAGGTCGGCCACGCTCTGCCCGAGAAACCCCGGCCTGGCCAGCAGGCGGGACACCTCCGCCGCCATGATGTCGGCCGAACGGCTGAGAGAACCGATCCCCGCCCTCGGCTCCGTGCCCGTACCGGTGAACTCCTGCGCTTCGTCGTTGGCGGTCATCACGCGGCCCCTTCCAGCACTGCGGTCCCGCGCAGCACGGCCGCGTCCCACCGATCACGGTCGAGGTTCTCGTGCCGCTGTCGTGCCTCGTAGGCCAGGTCCACCGGAGAACTCACGGCCCCTGTCCGGGCGGCAGCCGCGTGGTTCGTCGAGTCGAGGCGAAGCGTCACGGGCGGGGTCGTGTCCAAGGGGCGGCGCGGTGCCGGGAGGGCGGAGGCGTAACCCGGACCCGCAGGGCGGGCCGGGAGGGGGTTCGCGTAGCGGCGGACAAGCGCCGCGCGGGCTTCTTCGCGAACCTCGCGGCGGAGGACACGCGGGGCCGCGTGGAGTCCTCGCGATGGGCGCAGCAACCGAATCAGGGTCGCGGGCATGGCAAGTAGAGTGTGCACGTTGACGCTCCCATAAGCGTTGACCACGGCCCGGGGGTGGTAACGACACCCGCCGGGCTCTGCCGTATCGACATGCGTGACCTTACCGCAACCGTTCAGATCTGTACATGAAGTTCAGAGATGTCCATAGAGTTCAGACCTTCCCGGCATGGGACGATAAAAGGCATGACCACACCGCTTCCCGACGGGTACGGTCCGGCCAGCCGACTCAAGGAAGGTCCGGAACCCAAGTACGTCCAACTCGCTGCCGTCCTCGCGGCAAGGATCGAACGCGGGGACTATCCAGGGGATACCCGGCTTCCGAGCGTGGCGGCGCTACAGGACGAATTCCGCGTATCGCGCGGCACCGCACAGCGCGCCATGACCGTGCTCGCCGAGCACGGACTCGTCCGCGTATCGAACGGCAAGGGAGCGTGGCCGGTCCACTCCTGAAGAGGTCCGGGACTGCAGATCCACGCTTCGCTTGGTGAAGAAGCGAAAGTGGCCGGAACAACGTAGTTTCGCCCTATGACCATCGATCTCGACGGCCCCGAGCCTCTCTTCAAGCAGATCGCGACCGTGATGGCTGCCCGAATCGCGGATGGCACGTACCCGCCCCGGCGGCGCATCCCGGGGGAACACGACCTGTGCGAAGAGTTCGGAGTGTCGCGGCCGACCATCCGATCCGCCATCGGGCTACTCCAGGACAAAGGGCTCGTGATCACCGTGCGAGGCAAGGGCCGCTACGTCGCCGGCGCCTGAGCACACAAAGACCCCGGCGGAAACGGCCGTGCCCTGTCTCCGGCGCGGATGGAGCTCGCGCCGGAGACGGGATCTGGCTCAGCTCTCGGGGCGGAAGTGGTTCTCGAAACCCAGGGCGTTCCAGAGTGGCGGGTGGCCGTTCAAGCGGGCGCGGTGGTCCTTCCACTCGGTCCTCGGATGGGTCCAGGCCTTCTCCGCGACTCCGGGCAGGCGGGGCAGCAGGAGGAAGGCCAGATCGCCGAAGCCGGTGAGGGTCTCGCCCCAGATCGCGGCCTCCACGCCGGCGACGACCGTGCCAGGGGCAAGGCCCTCCGCGGTCTCCGCCGGGTCCCAGCCGAACGAGTCCTCGACGGTGATCGGCGGGTAGGCGGGCAGCCCCAGGCGGCCCCGGTCACCTTCCTGAACGGGATCGGCGCACGCGTCCGCGTACGGCCGGTCCAGGTAGAGGCGTGAGTTCGACGAGATCAGGACCGGCACGCCCGCCTCGGTCGCGGCCGGGACATCCGCGGGTGAGATCCGGAAGGTCTCGGCCGCCTGGTCGACCAGCGGGTGGTACTCCTCGGGCACAGATTTCTTGATCGCCTCGGGGTCGAACTCGTCCGGAGCGCCGATCCAGTACTGGAGGACGTCCTCACCGCCGAGGACGCCGGCGCGGGCGGTCTCCTGCCAGCCCACCACGCGTTTGCCCTGTTCACGAACCCACTGGTGGGTGAGGCGGACGAAGGCCGCATAGTCCTCGTGCCCCATCCCGAACGGCTCGTCCCCGCCCAGGTGCAGGAACGGCCCCGGCGCGGCCTCGGCGAACTCGGCGATGACGTCCCCGGCGAACCGGCGCGCGGCCTCGGAGTCCGGGTGCAGGTAGCGCAGTCGGGGATGCGGGTACTCGATACCACCCGCCAGTTCGGGGTAGGCGTCGAAGGCCCACCGGGTGTGCCCGGGCAGGTCCACCTCCGGGATCACGGTGATGTGGCAGCGCGCGGCGTGGGCGACGAGGTCGGCGAACTCCTCGCGGGTGTAGTACTCGCGGGTGCCGTCCGCCCGGGGCCGGGTCAGTCCGGGCCAGGCCCGCGATTCCAGCCGCCACCCCTCGCTGTCGGTCAGGTGCAGGTGCAGGGCGTTGAACTTGTACAGCGCCATCAGGTCGATCACCCGCCGTACCTCGTCCGGGGTGAAGTAGTGGCGGACCACGTCCAGGGACAGGCTCCGCCAGGCGTACCGGGGGCCGTCCGTGATCACGCCGCCGGGAGCCCACACCCCTCCCTCGTCGTCCACGCTGATGATCTGGACGAGGCTGGTCAGCGCACGGAAGGCACCCTCCACGCCGGCCGAGGAGAGCCGCACCAGCCCTTCGGAGACGGTCAGGCGGTGGCGTTCGTCCGCGCCGGGTTCGGGGCGCGGGTCCACCCCGGTGACCGGGGCGACCGGGGCGAACTCCGCGGGCTCCGCCTCCGTGGAGACCAGCACGTCCGCACCCTCGAGCACGGGTTCGGCCCGCAGCCCGTGCAGGACCCCGACCGCCCAGGCGAACCAGTCCGCGGCCTCCGGAGCGGCGCCGGACAGGGTCAGCCGCCCGCCGGAGCCGATCCGGACCAGCGCTCCGGTGTGCTGTTCGGCGGGGGCCGGGACCAGACCGGCCGGTTCAGTTCGCGTCCGCATGGAATCGCCTCTCGTACTCGGCGCGGCGCCGGCGCTGGCGGCCCGGGTCGGCGACCGGGGCGGACAGCAGCAACCGCTGGGTGTAGGGGTGTTCGGGGTCGGTGGTGACCTGCTCGGCCCCGCCGTACTCGACAATCTCTCCGCGGTGGATGACCGCGACCCGATGGCTGAGCGCCCGCACCACGGACAGGTCGTGGGAGACGAACAGGTAGGCCACCCCGGTGCGCTCCTGGATCTCCAGCAGCAGGTCCATGACGGTGCGCTGCGTGGTGAGGTCCAGGGCGGAGACGGGTTCGTCGCACACGATCAGGCGGGGCGAGATCGCCAGGGCGCGGGCGATGGCGACGCGTTGGCGCTGGCCGCCGGAGAACTCGCGGGGCAGCCGGTGCACGGCGTCGTGCGGCAGCGCCACCCGGTCGAGCAGGTCGGCCACCCGCGTCCGGGCGTCCTCGGCCGTCACGCCGTGGGCGAGCAGGGGTTCGGCGAGGGTGTCCCCGATGAGCAGGGAGGGGTTGAGCGAGGTGTAGGGGTCCTGGAAGACCACCTGGATGTCGCGGCTGAGCCGGCGCCGCCTGCGCCGGGAGGCGACGTCGACGCGTTCACCGTCGAAGTGGATGCTGCCGCCGGCGACGGGGACCAGGCCGAGGACGGCCCGGCCGATGGTGGACTTGCCCGAACCGGACTCCCCCACCAGGCCGACCGTCTCGCCGGGCCGGATGTCCAGGGACACGCCCTTGAGGACCTCCACCCGCCGTGCCCGCCACCCCTTGCCGGGGAAGGAGACGCGCAGGTCGCGGATGTCCAGGAGCGGGTCCGGGCCGGCTTCCCGGAGCCTGTCGGCGTCCGCGTGCGGATCGGTGCCGGGGCCGGTCACGGTGCGTGGGTCGGTCACTGGGCCGCCTCCCGGGGCTGCCACGGCTCGCGGGCCGGGGTGTCGTCGAGTACCGCGTCGAGCAGGCCTCGGGTGTAGTCCTCCTGCGGGTCGCGGAGGATCTGTTCGGTGGTGCCCACCTCCACGATCCGCCCCTGCCGCATCACGGCGACCCGGTCGCACAGGTCCGCGACCACGCCGAGGTTGTGGGTCACCAGGAGCACGCCCATGCCGCGTTCGGCCTGGAGGCGCCGCAGGAGCCCGAGGACCTCGGCCTGCACGGTGACGTCGAGCGCGGTGGTGGGCTCGTCGGCGACGAGCAGGTCGGGGTCGCAGGAGATCGCCCCGGCGATGAGCACGCGCTGGGCCATGCCGCCGGAGATCTGGTGCGGGTGGCTGCGGAACGTGCGTTCGGGGTCGGGGATCTCCACCTGCCGGAGCAGGTCCAGGGCGCGTGCGCGGGCCTGGGTCCTGGACAGGCCGAGCTTGACCCGCAGCGGTTCGGTGAGGTGGTCGCCGATGGTGAACGCGGGGTCCAGGTTGCTCATGGGTTCCTGGGGGACGTAGGCGACGGTGTCCCCGCGCAGGTTCCGCATCTCCTTCTCCGCCGAACCCACCACCTCGGTGCCGTCCAGCAGGATGCTTCCCCTGGACACGCGGCCGCCTTCCGGCAGCAGGCCGAGCACGGAGAAGGCGGTCTGTGTCTTGCCCGAGCCGGACTCGCCCACCAGCCCGAGCACCTCGCCGCGGCGCACGTCCAGGTCGACGCCGTGGACGACCTCGCGGGAACTGCCGTCGGCGAGTGTGTAGGTGACCGCGAGATCGCGCACGGAGAGCAGGTCGGCCCGCTCCCCGGCGCTGTCCAGGGTGGTGGGGGCGTCGGCGCCGAGCCGGCGGGCCCCGCGGCCGGTGGCGGGCGCGGTGCCCCGGTCCTCCAGGACGTCGCGCAGGGAGGCGGCGAGCAGGACCAGGGCGGCGCTGGTGAGGCCGAGCGCGAGTCCGGGCCAGAGCATGAACACCGGTGCCCGCTGGATGTTGGTGAAGGCCTCGTTGAGCATGGCGCCCCAGGTGGGCAGGTCCCCGCTGCCGATGCCGAGGAACTCCAGACCGGCCTGGAGGCCGATCGCCATCCCGGCGACCAGGGCGCCCTGGATGATGACGGGGGCGCGCACCACGACGAGGACGTGGCGGACGATGATCCGCGAGTCGCGCAGGCCGAACACCCGCGCGGCGTCCACGTACAGTTCGCCGCGCATCGCCGCCACGGTTCCGCGCACCAGCCGGTAGAAGCCGGGCGCGACCAGGACGCCGAGCACGACCATCAGAACCCACACCGTGGTGCCGAGGACCGCACGGGTGGCCAGCAGGACGACCATGGCGGGCAGTGCCATGACCAGGTTGACCCACCAGTTGGACACGGAGTCGAACCAGCCGCCGTAGTATCCGGCGGCCAGGCCGGTGGGCACACCGACGGCGAGGGCGACGGCCACCGCGAGGAGGGCGCCGCCGAGGGTGTTGCGGCCGCCGTGGAGCAGCCGGGACCACACGTCGCGGCCGGAGGAGTCGAAGCCGAGCAGGTGGCCGCCGCCGGGCGCACCGAAGGCGTCCTTGAGGTCGGCGGCGTTGGGATCGTGCGCGGTGAACAGCGGGGCGAACACGACGAGGACGACGACGGCCGCCAGGACCAGGGACGCTCCCAGGGCCTGGGGGCTGGTGAGGAAGCGCCGGGCCGTTCCCGACCGCCGTTTCGGCCCGGTGGGGGCGGTCGGGGACGTGACGGCCGTACCCGGCGTGCTCGGTGTGCTCGGTGTGCTCGGTGTGACGGAGGTGCTCACGCAACCCTCGCTTTCGGGTTGAGCCAGCCGACGAGGACGTCCACGAGCAGGTTGATGAGGATGACGCCGATCACGGACACCATGACCACGCCCATGATCACGGGGATGTCCCCCCGGGTCGTGTACTGGACGGTCATCGCTCCGATGCCGGGCAGGCCGAAAATCTGCTCCACGATGACCGCGCCGCCGAGGAGGCCGACGAACTGCATGCCGAGCACGGTGAGGCCCGGGGTGGCGGCGTTGCGCAGCACATGGCGGAAGACCACCCGCGAGGTGGGCAGGCCGCGTGCCCTGAGCGTGCGCACGTAGTCGCGGCCCATGACGTCGATGACGGAGCTGCGCACCTGCTGTGCGACGCCCGCGATCCCGGCGACGGACAGCGACAGGACCGGCAGGGTGACGGTGGCGAGCCAGCCGCCCGGGGACCGGCTGAAGGGTGTGTAGCCGATGGCGGGGAACCAGCCGAGCCGGACCGCGAACACCAGCACGATGATCAGTGTGACGAGGAAGCCGGGCAGTGCGTAGCCGAATACGCTGACCAGCTGCACGGCCCGGTCCACGGCGCCGCGGCGCACCCCGGCCCACACGCCGAGGCCGAACGAGACCACGGCCGTGACGAGGGTGACCCCGATCATCAGGCTGAAGGTGACCGGCAGCCGGTTGGCCAGGGCCAGTGAGACGTCCTCGCTGGTGAACCAGGACCGGCCGAGATCGCCCTGGAGGGCGGAGGTCAGCCAGTCGAGGTAGCGCACGGCCACGGGCCGGTCCAGCCCGAGCCCGGCGTTGTGCGCGTCGACGGCGTCCTGCGGGGCGGCGGGGCCCAGGACGTGGCGGCCGACGTCGGTTCCGGGCAGGGACAGGAGGAGGTAGGCGAGGGCGGAGATGACGACCAGGAGCAGGAGCCCCGACCCCAGCCTCCGCAGGATGAACGAGGTCATGGGGCCTACTCGGCGGGGGCGTAGTTGTACAGGGACGGGACGGCCATGCCGGACTGGGGCTCGACGTCGACGGTGCCGTCACTGACGTGCAGGTAGGTCATCCGGTAGAAGGGCACGAACCAGCCCTGCTCCACGAGGTGGCGGTTGAGCGCCCGCACCTCGTCGGCCGCCTCGCCCTCGGGTGCGGACCGGATGGTCTCGACCAGGTCCTCGATGGTGTCGTCCGTGGCGCCGAAGAAGTTGAAGGTGCCGGGCAGGACCAGTTCCGTGACCGTGACCCAGTCCTCCGCGAGCTGGGCGTTGTTCATGACCATCCCCGGGTAGGCCTGCTCGGTGAAGATGCTGTTCAGGGCACTGCCCTGGTCCAGGTTGTCCCAGGTCAGATCGATGCCGATCTCGGCGAGGTCGCTCTGGAGGCTGGTCGCCATGGGGTCGGTGACGATCTGGCTCATGCGGGGCAGGGTCAGCTCGAAGCCGTCGGGGTACCCGGCGTCGGCGAGGAGTTCGCGGGCGCGTTCGGGGTCGTGGTCGTAGTAGGTGTCCAGCTCGGGGTCGTAGGCGTCGCTCTCGGTGCCGAAGATCTGGTTGGTGACCTCGCCCTGGCCGTCGCGGAGCTGTTCGAGCATGGTCTCGCGGTCGATGGCGTGGTTGATCGCCTGACGGACCCCGGGCTCGGCGAGTTCGGGGGTGATGTGCCCGTCCCGGTCGAACAGGATGATGCCCTGGTAGTCGATGGCCTGGGGCTGGGTCGCCACGTCCGGGTCCGTTTCCGCGACCGCCTGCTGATCGACGTCCTGGAGGAGGGCGGCGTTGATCTGGCCGGTGCGGACGCCGTTGACGATCGCGTTCTCGTTGTCGAAGAGGTTGATGGCGATCTCTTCGTAGGGCAGGTCCTCGCCCCAGTAGTCCTCGGCGCGGGTGTAGGCCCAGGTGGTGCCGACGGCGGTGCGGCCCTTGTCGAGTTCGTAGGGGCCGGTGCCGTCGGGGTCGGTGGTGAGGGAGTCGCCGTCGAAGGCGGCGGGGTTGGCCATGAGCCCGGCGGCGTCGCTGAGGTAGTACAGCATCGCCGGGTTGGGCTGGGCCAGGTGCAGGACGGCGGTGGTGCCGTCGACGGCCTCCACCTCCTCCAGGAGGGCGAGGGTCTGGGCCTGGCCGCCGCCACCGTCGCGGAAGCGTTCGAGGTTGGCCTTGACCGCCTCGGCGTCGAAGGGCGTTCCGTCGTCGAAGGTGACGTCGTCGCGCAGGGTGAGTGTGAGCTCGGTGAGCGACTCGTCGTAGGTCCACTCGGTGGCGAGCATCGGCGTGTACCCGCCGTCGGGTTCGCGCTTGACGAGCGTGTCGTAGACCGCCTGGAAGTAGGGCAGCGCGCTGCCCATCGCCTCGGCCGGGTCCAGGCTCTGCGGGACGGTCATGCTCCCGATCGTCAGGGACGAGGAGCCGGTGTCACCGCCGCCCGTGGAACAGCCGGCCAGCATGAGCACGAGCGCGCCGGTGGCTGCCACACCTGCGTTGACGCGGGTTTTCGTCTGCATGTCCCACTCCGATGAGCAAGGCCCGGAAAGGGCTCCGGGAATCGACTAATGTGTCTGGCACCACAAATTAACCACATGGTAAGTTTTGTGTCGGTCACCGTACAACACGAGGAACCGGTCCCGGAAGAGCGGGAGACGGGCGCTGGAACCGTAATCTCGGAGCCATCACGGCCTTCACGGCCGCCGAAGAGGCCGTTCGACACGAACACATAACAACCCGCTAGGAGACCGTCCCGTGACGGACAGAGAGCGCGCCCGGCAGCGCCTGAGTCGGACCCCCCGCATGAGCAAGGGGGAGCGCACCCGGCAGCGCATCATCGACTCCGCGACGGAGCTGTTCTCCCGGTCCGGCTACCGGGCGGTGTCCCTGCGCGATATCGCGGCGCACGCCGGACTCACCCACGCAGGGGTGCTCCACCACTTCCCCAACAAGGAGGCCACCCTCATACACGTGTTGAGCAGGCGTGACGCGGTGGACGCCCCCCTGGTCCTCGACGAGGGGATCAGCCACGGGGAGCTCATCGACAACATCGTGAAGATCGTCGAGCGCAACACGGGCACCCCGGGCCTGGTCTCCCTGTACGTCAACCTGTCCGCCGAGGCCACCGACCCCGGGCACCCGGCGCACGAGTACTTCTTCGGCCGGTACCAGATCCTGCGCGGACTCCTCGTCCCGGCCTTCGCCGCACTGCTCGACCGGCGCCCGGAGTCCTCCCCCCACCCGGCGCCCACTCCGGAGGTGGCCGCCCAGCAGTTCCTGGCCCTCCAGGACGGGCTGCAGGTCCAGTGGCTCCTCGACCCGAGCGCCGTCGACATGCGGTCCGCGGTCGTCTCCTTCCTCCGCACCCTCGGGATCCCCGTACCGGACGGTCCCGCGGACGACTCCCACCACACAGAGAACGCCACCCCCAGCGGTGGCGCCGGCCCCACGAGCGACACCATCCCTTCGAGTGGCACCGACCCCACGAGTGGAACCAGCCCCACCCAGGAAAGGCCCAGATGAGCAACGACCCCCGCCTCGACCTCGCCGCGAAGGCCTCGGCCACCTCCGGCTCCGACACCTGGCACAGCACCGGAGTGGAGGGCGTACTGCGCCCCCTCCACCTGGCCGACGGCCCGCACGGACTGCGCCACCAGCCCGACGAGGGCGACCACCTCGGCATCGGCGGCAGCGTCCCCTCCACCTGCTTCCCGCCCGCCGTGGGGCTCGGCTCCACCTGGAACCCGGCCCTCGTGCGCAGGGTCGGCGCGGCCCTGGGCAGCGAGGCCAGTTCGCTGGGCGTGGACGTGGTCCTCGGCCCGGGCATGAACATCAAGCGTTCGCCCCTGTGCGGCCGCAACTTCGAGTACGTCTCCGAGGACCCCCACGTCACCGCGCGGATCGCCGCGGCGCTGGTGGAGGGCATCCAGTCCCAGGGGGTCGGCGCGTGCGTGAAGCACTTCGCCGCCAACAACCAGGAGACCGACCGGCACCGGGTCAGCGCCGAGGTCGACGACCGCACCCTGCGCGAGATCTACCTCCCCGCGTTCGAGGAGGTCATCCGCACCACCGAACCCGCCATGGTGATGAGCTCCTACAACCGGCTCAACGGGACCTACACGAGCCAGGACCCGTGGCTGCTGACCGAGCTCCTGCGCGACGAGTGGGGGTTCGACGGTGTGGTGGTCTCCGACTGGGGCGCCGTCGTCGACCGGGTCGCCGCGGTCCGAGCCGGGCTCGACCTGGAGATGCCGCCGAGCGGGACCGACCATCTCGTCGTGGCGGCCGTGGAGCGGGGCGAGCTCGACGAGTCCGTGCTGGACACCGTGGTGGAGCGGCTGAAGCGGGTCCAGGAACGGGTGTCCACCGACACCTCCCGCCCGCTGGAGCACGAGGCCAACGACGCCCTGGCGCGGGAGGCCGCCCGTGAGGCCCTGGTCCTGCTGAAGAACGAGGGCGGCGCGCTGCCGCTGGCCGCGGACCGCTCCGTGGCCGTGGTCGGCGAGTTCGCCCGCACCCCCCGCTACCAGGGCGGCGGCTCCTCCCACGTGGTGCCGACCAAGGTGCACAGCGCGCTGGAGGAGTTCGGCACGGCGGTCGAGGCGGGAACGCTGAAGAGCGTGCGGTTCGCCGCCGGGTTCACCCTGGACGGAACCGAGGACCCCGCACTGGTCGAGGACGCCGTGGCGGCGGCCCGCGAGGCGGACACCACGGTGCTCTTCCTGGGTCTGCCCGACTCCGCGGAGTCCGAGGGCTACGACCGGACCACGATCAGCCTGCCCGCGCCGCAGCTGGAGCTGCTCGCCCGGGTGCGCGAGGCCGGCGAGCAGGTGGTGGTCGTGCTGTCCAACGGCGGCGTGGTCTCCGTGTCCGAGTGGCAGGACCGGGCGGACGCCGTTCTGGAGGGCTGGCTGCTGGGCCAGGCCGGCGGGGCCGCCGTCGTGGACGTCCTGACCGGGGCGGCCTCGCCGTCCGGCCGCCTCACCGAGACCATCCCCGTCCGGCTGCGCGACCACGCCACGTACCTGAACTTCCCGGGCGAGAACAGCGAGGTCCGCCACGGCGAGGGCGTGTTCGTCGGCTACCGCCACTTCGACACCCTGGACGTGCCGGTCGCCTACCCCTTCGGGTACGGGCTCACCTACACGAGCTTCGCCTACTCCGGTCTGGAGGTGACCCCCGCCGGAGGGCAGGACGGGGAGAACGCGTGGACGGTGTCGTTCACTGTCACCAACACCGGCGACCGGCCCGGCCAGGAGGTCGCCCAGCTGTACACGGGGGTCGAGCAGGACCACCCGACCCGCCCGGTGCGGGAGCTGCGCGGGTTCGCGAAGGTGGCGCTGGAGCCGGGTGAGAGCGCCCGGATCGACCTCCCGCTGACCGGACGCGACCTGTCGGTCTGGGACGCCGGGGACCAGCGCTGGTCCCTGGCCGCGGGCACCTACACCGTCGCCGTCGGAGCCTCCTCACGGGACCTGCCGCTGCGCGCCGAGATCACCACCGCGGGCGACCGGTACGTGCGGAAGCTGACCAAGTACTGCACCGTGGGCGAGTGGCGCACCCACCCCATCGGCGGCCCGGTCATGGAGGAGGTGATCGCCTCCTTCCCCGGACTCGACGACGTGCCCGCCGAGATGCTGGAGATGGCCCGTTCCCTGCCCATCATCACGCTGCGGACCTTCGGTCTGGGTGTCACCGAGGAGATGCTCGACCTGCTGGTCGACGACATCGAGGCCCGACGGCAGGCGGCCGTCGCGCGCGGCGAGATCACCGGTTGAGCCGGGGTCGGAGCGGAACCGGGATCGAACGAGCGGGAGCAGGGGCAACAACACGATGACGAACCTTCCCGAGGGCTTCCTGTGGGGCACGGCCACCGCCGGACACCAGGTCGAGGGCAACAACACCGACAGCGACGTCTGGGCGCTGGAACAGTCCGGGACCCCGATGCTGCCCGAGCGCAGCGGCGACGCCTGTGACAGCTACCACCGGTGGCGCGAGGACCTGGACATCGTCCGGGACCTGGGGCTGAACAGCTACCGGTTCGGGATCGAGTGGGCCAGGATCGAACCCGTCCCGGGGCACTTCTCCCTGGCCGAGCTGGCCCACTACCGACGGATGGTGGAGGGCTGCCTGGAGCGCGGGATCACGCCCGTGGTCACGCTGCACCACTTCACCTCCCCCGCCTGGTTCAGCGCCGGGGGCGGGTGGCTCGGGACGGACGGCGTCGACCTGTTCCGCCGCTACGTGCGCCAGGCCAAGGCGATCCTGGACGGTGTTCCCTGGGTGTGCACCGTCAACGAGCCGAACATGCTCGCGATGATCACCGGAGCCCGGCGCGCCGCCGCCGAGCCGTCGGGGAAGGAGGACGGTGAGCACCGGCACCTGGTCGCCGGGGCGATGCCGCCGCCGGACCAGGCGGCGTCCGAGGCGCTGATCGCCGCACACCACGCCGCCCGCGAGGAGTTGTCGGACCTGTCCGGGCTGCGCACCGGGTGGACCGTCGCCAACCAGAACTTCGAGGCGGTCGACGGGGCGGACGACCTGGTCGCCGAGTGGTCCTACACCCGCGAGGACCAGTTCCTGGACGCCGCGAAGGACGACGACTTCGTCGGGGTGCAGGCCTACACCCGGGTGGTGATCGGCCCCGAAGGGCCGAGGGAGCCGGAATCGGGCACACGCCGCACGATCACCGGGTGGGAGTTCCACCCGCAGGCCCTGGAAGGCGCGGTCCGGCACACTGCCGAACGCACCGGCGGGGTCCCGGTCCTGGTGACGGAGAACGGCATCGCCACCGCCTCCGACGACGAGCGGATCGAGTACACCACCGGCGCCCTGGCCGGGCTGGGCCGCGCGATCGCCGACGGGGTGGACGTGCGCGGATACCTGCACTGGTCACTGCTGGACAACTACGAGTGGGGCACGTGGGAGCCCACGTTCGGCCTGGTCGGGGTGGATCGGGAGACCTTCGGACGCACCGTGAAGCCCAGCGGCCGCTGGTACGGGGACCTCGCCCGCCGGGGTGAGCTCCCGAGCTGAGCCGAACGCGGTCGGGCGGGCCCGGGCGGATCCGGGAAACACCCTGGCCATGGCCTGGCAACTGGTGTGGATGGGCCGTTCACCGTCGCGTTCCGCGCGGTGAGCGGCCCACCCCCTGGTTCGGTCCGCCCAAGGACGGTCCAGCGTTCGGCGGTGCGTGGCGGCGCTGCCACCGCCGGACGGGCGGTCCTCGACCCGGAAGAGCCGTCCGGGGGAGGCGCCGCTCGGGACGCGTCCTCGAAGAGCGCTCTCCCGGTCCGGGAGAACGCTCTCAGCAGCCGATCTGCTGGGCCAGGGCGCCGCGGTTGCGCTGGAGCTCGTCGATGCGGGCGTCCAGTTCGGCCAGTTCACGGCGGATGGTCCCGAGCAGGCTCGGGCACATCTCCAGCTCCAGGGGTTCGCGCTCGTCACCGGTCGCGCACGGCAGGACCGAGGAGATGGTCCGGGTGGTCAGTCCCATGTCCAGGAGCGCGCGGATGTGCCGGACCGTGCGCGGGGCCTCCTCCTCGTAGACGCGGTACCCGTTGGCGGACCGCGTGGACTCCAGCAGCCCCTGCTCCTCGTAGTAGCGCAGCAGCCTGCGGCTCACGCCGGTGCGCTCAGAAAGCTCCCCGATCAGCATCCCGTGACCCGCCTCACTCTTGACCTTCACACTGGTGTCACTGCCTACCGTCGCCGCATGGTTGAACACTTCTCCCACACAGTCAAGGGTTCCGGTCCCGGCCTGCTGCTCGCACACGGCGGCGGTGGCGGGGCCGAGGCCAACTTCGGCCCGCTCATGGACGATCTGACCTCGACGCACACGGTAGTGGCCCCGGACCTCCCCGGTTCGGGCGCCACCCCGCGCAGCACCGTCCCCCTGGACCTGGACACGGTCGCCGACACCATGGTCGCCACCGCCGTGGGCGCGGGCGTGGAACGGTTCACGATCCTCGGGTACTCGCTGGGGACCGCGATCGCGGTGCGGGCCGCGACCCGGCACCCCGACCGGGTCACGGGGCTGGTCCTGACCGCCGGGTTCGCCCGGATGGACAACCGGATGCGGTTGGCGACCAGGGTCTGGCGGGAACTGCTGGACGGCGAGCGCGAGCTGCTCGCCCGGTTCCTCACCCTGGTGGCCGCCGGCGATCCGGCGCTGGAGGCGATGTCTCCGGACGAGTTGGAGGAATCGGTGGCGTGGTTGGCGGGCTTCGTACCCGAGGGCACCCCCGAACAGGTGGACCTGGTGGTCGCCTCCGACACCACCGGGGAACTGGCCGACATCGCCGTGCCCACCCTGGTGGTGGCGGCGACCCTGGACCGGCTGGCCTCCCCCGCACGCTCTCGGGAGCTGGCCGCGGGCATCCCGGGTGCCGAGCTGGTGGAGGTGGAGTCCGGGCACCTGATCGCCGCCGAGGCCCCGGAGGCCTGGCGGGCGGCGGTCCGGGACTTCCTCGGGCGGCACCCCTAGGGCCTGTTTTTTGGATCATTCCGCGCTCGCGACCACCAGGCTGCCTCTCGCTGCGCCGATGTCGCTCGGACAGCCAGACCCGGGCTGACTCTCGCTCATCGTCTGGCGAGAGATTGCCTGGACGGCCGCTCGCTCGATGTCGGCTCCGCCGACACGAGCGAAAGCATCCAGAAAAACAGGCCCTAGCCGATCCGGCGTTCCAGGCCATCGAAGACGCTCACCAGGCCGGACTCCAGTACGGATCCCGTCCCTCGCCGTCGGAGGAGACGGCGAGGGACTCGGGGCAGCCTCCGGCCGGCTCGGTCTCGGAGAGCGTTCTTCCCTGCCCCGAGGGCGCTCTCGGCGGCCGATCGGTCCAGCGGTGTCCCGGGCAGGTGTTCAGGAGCAGGGCCGCGAGGTGGGTGTTCAGGGGCGGAAACGGGTAACGGGGAAGGGTGGGCCCCATTCCCACCCCTCTCCTCACCCCCGGGAGCCTTTGTGAAGCTGTACGCCGACACCCCCGTCCGCGCCTGCCTCCAACTCGTGTCCGACCTCTTCGCGCTGGTCTGGGTGTTCGCGTGGATCTCCGCGGCCCTGTCACTGCGCGAGGTCGTCCTGGCCCTGAACCGACCCGGTGAGCTCATGGCCGACACCGGCGACGGGTTCACCGAACACATGGAAACCGCCGCGGAGAACGTCCGACAGGTCCCCCTCGCCGGGGACGCCCTGGCCACCCCCTTCACCAGCCTCAGCGAGACCGGCGAGTCCCTCAGCGCGGCGGGCGACTCCTTCCAGGAGTCCGTGGCCTCGCTGTCCCTCACCCTCCCGCTGCTCGTGGCGGTCCTTCCGCTGTTCCTGATCGCCGCCACCTGGCTGCCCGCGCGCGCACGCTGGATCAGCCGTGCCACCAGCACCAGACGGCTGAGCGGGCTGAACCCCGAGGCACGAAACCGGCTCCTCGCGCTGCGCGCCCTGTCCTCGGCCTCCCCCGCCAGGCTCATGGCGGTGCACGAGGACCCCGCCGGGGCCTGGCAGGAGAACGACCCCGCGACGGTGACGGAGCTGGCCGCCCTGGAGCTGCGGCGGTTGGGGCTGCGCCCGGAACCGGTCACCGCGAAGGAGGCCCTGGACCGGTCCTGAGTACGGAGGCGCCGCGGCGGACGGCTGCGCGCACCGACCGCTGGCCACTTCCGGACGGCCTGATCCCGGGATCGTTCCGGTGGCACTGCCTAGGCTGAGGTTCAGCCGACACCCCCTGGAGCGGTCCCATGCGCCTGTCAGCACAGCTGGAGTTCGACGTCCTCGCCCTCAACGCCCCCGACTCCGTCCTCGTACTCCTGGAGGCCACCGCACCGGAGCTCACCGAGGAGGGGGACCGTCCCCCGGCCACGTTCCAGGTGGTGCTGGACCGCAGCGGCTCGATGAACCGCGACCGCCGCATCCACGGGGTGGTCGAGGCGCTGCACGGCCTCGTGGACCGGCTCGACCCCGCGGACCACTTCGGTCTGGTCTCCTTCAACAACCAGGCCCGGGTGGAGGCCCCGGCGGGGCCGCTCACCGACAAGGACCAGCTGCGCCGGCGGCTCTCCGGGATCCGCGCCCACGGCGGTACCGACCTGTCCAGCGGCCTGCTGCGCGGCATCCAGGAGGCGCGCCGGGCCGGCGAGGGCCGGGGCGCCACCCTCCTGCTGGTCTCCGACGGGCACGCCAACCAGGGCACCACCGACCACGACCTGCTGAGGGACGTGGCACGCGGCGCCTACGAGCACGGGATCACCGTCACCACCCTGGGCTACGGGCTCGGCTACGACGAGGAACTGCTCGGCGCGATCGCGCAGGGCGGTGCGGGGAGCGCGCTGTTCGCGGAGGACGCGGACACCGCCGGCGGGATGATCGCGGACGAGGCGGAGTACCTGCTGGCCAAGACCGCGCAGGCGGCCTCGCTCACGGTGCGGGGCGGTGCGCACGTGGAACGGCTGTCGGTGGTGGGTGAGACGTTCTCGACCCGGCTCGAGGACGGCGCGCTGATGGTGGAACTGGGGGACTTCTTCTCCGGTGAGAGCCGCAGGCTGCTGCTGCGGGTGTCCACGGCGGTGCTGGCGGAGGCCGACGCCCGGTCCGGCGGCGGCCCGGTGCCCCTGGCCGAGGTGGAGCTGGTCCACGTCGACCCGGGGACGCTGGAGACCCGCACCACCCGTCTGGAGCTGACCGTGGAGACCGCCTGGGAGGTCACCGACCGGGTCGGCCGCCCCGAGGTCCGGGCCGAGGACCTCTTCCAGCGGGCGCAGACGGCCAAGCGCCTGGCCGCCTACGAGATGCGCCGGGGCCACCGCGCCGAGGCCTCCCGCCACCTGCGGAACAGCCGCGACGAGATGAGTGCGGCCCTGGGCACCGAGGAGTTCGGGGCCGTCCGGTCGGAGATGGGTTCGCAGATCGAGGCGTTGGGGCAGATGGCGGCCCAGGCCGAGCAGGACGACGTCCAACGGGCGGCGAAGACCATCCACGCGAGCCGGAGCGGGGCCCTGCGGGGGCGCGGCCCGCAGGGCAGGCCGGGCGGTCGGCTCCGGGGCGGCCGGGACCGCTCCGACCAGTCCTTCCCCGACTCCCCGGCCCCGGAGGAACGCTAGAGCCGGGCCCCGCTAGGGCACCTGGTACTCGGTGTCACGGACGTCGGTGACGGCCATGTGGCCGGGGGCGTGGCCGATGGCGAACTCGGGGGCGGAGGCCATGACGGCGGCCTGCGGGGTCACCCCGCAGGCCCAGAACACCGGTATCTCGCCCTCCCGGACCTCCACCGGGTCGCCGTGGTCGGGCCGGTCCAGGTCCCCGATCCCCAGTGCCGCGGGGTCGCCCACGTGGACCGGCGCCCCGTGCACGGCCGGGTAGCGGGACGTGATCCGGACGGCGTCCGCGACCCGGTCGGCCGGGATCGGGCGCATGGACACCACGAGCGGCCCGGAGAACCGTCCCGCCGGCCGGCAGGCCCGGTCGGTCTCGTACATCGCGACGTTCGTACCGGCCTCGATGTGCCGGACCGGCACCCCGGCCTCCAGCAGCGGCGTCTCGAAGGTGAAGCTGCACCCGATGAGGAAGGACACCAGGTCGTCCCGCCACAGGTCGGTGACGTCCGAGCGCTCCTCGACGAGCTCTCCGCCGCGGTACACCCGGTAGGCGGGCAGGTCCGTGCGCAGGTCCCCGTCGAACACGGAGGCGGACACCTCTCCGGGCTCCGTCACGTCCAGCACCGGGCAGGCCTTGGGGTTGCGCTGGGCGAACAGCAGGAAGTCGAAGGCGAGATCACGCGGCAGGGAGATCAGGTTGGCCTGCGCGTAGCCGGGGCTGTAGCCGGAGGTGGGTACGCGCAGGCCGCCCCGGAACAGGGCGCGGGCCTGCCGGGGGGAGAGCTGGGACGGGAGCGGCCCGGAGGGGGCCGCGTCGTCGGGGTCGGGCTTCATCGGTTCCTCCTTCGACGGTGCCGGGGCCCGGAGCGTCGGCACCACGGCACTCACAACACGAATCGGATGCGCGTTCCCGGGCGGGCCTGGGCGGCCTTGGGCAGGTCGGCGGAGCGCACCACCGCGACCACCGGGTACCCGCCGGTCACCGGATGGTCGGCGAGGAACAGCACCGGTTCCCCGCCCGGGGGCACCTGGAGCGACCCGGCCACCATGCCCTCGCTGGGCAGTTCGCCCTCCCGGGACCGTTCCAGGGCAGGTCCGGCCAGTCGGGCGCCCACCCGGTCACTGCGGGAGGTCACCTCGTAGTCCCCGGACAGCAGAGCGCTGAGGGCCCGCTCGGTGAACCAGTCCTCGCGCGGGCCGAGCTCGACCCGCAGTTCCACCCGGTCGCCACCGACCCGGCGGGCCGGTACGTGGTCCAGGTCGGGGAAGGCCGTGGGAGCCGGGCCGACCGGCAGCACGTCACCGGCCTCGGGCAGGGCGGGGCCGAGCCCGGCGAGCACGTCGGTGCTGCGTGAGCCCAGCACGGGCGGTACCGCCACTCCCCCGCGCACCGCCAGATAGGAGCGCAGCCCCCGGGCGGGTGCGCCCAGCGTGAGTTCGGCGCCGTCGGGCAGGTGCAGGACCTCGTTGACCGCCGCTCCGCGACCGTCCACCCGGACCGGCGTCTCGGCTCCGGTCACCGTGACCGTGACCGCTCCGCGTGCCCGCACCCTCAGCCCGCCGAGCGTGGCCTCCAGGGCGGCGGCGCCCGCCGGGTTGGCGAGGATGCGGTTGGCGAGGGCGTAGGAGTCGGTGTCGGCGGCACCGGAGCGGCCCACGCCCAGGGCGGCGTGGCCGAAGCGGCCCGCGTCCTGCACGGTGGTCATCGGCCCGGTCGCCAGGATCTCCAGGGCCGGGGCGGTGGAGGAGTCCGGCCCCGGGAGGGCGTTCTCCGGCATCGGGGGATCGCTCTCCCGGGCGCTGTCCTCGGCCGTCACCGGGTTCACGCGACCTCCTCGAAGCGCACACGGACACCGGGCCGCAGGAGGCCCGGCGGGTTCCGGTCCAGGTCCCAGGTCACGGCGTCGGTCCGACCGAGCAGCTGCCACCCTCCCGGGGAGCTGCGCGGGTACACGCCGGTGAACTCCCCGGCCAGGGCCACGGAGCCCTTGGGGACCCTGGTGCGGGCCTCTCCCCTGCGGGGCACGTGCAGGCGGGGGTCGTCACCGACCATGTAGCCGAAGCCGGGGGCGAACCCGCAGAACGCGACCGTCCATGTCGCCGCGGTGTGGGCGCGCACGACCTCGCGAGGGCTGAGGCCGGTGAGCTCGGCGATGTCGGCGAGGTCCTCCCCGTCGTAGTGGACGGGGACGGTCACGGTCTCCCCCGTCCCCTGACCGACCTCGGCGGTCGGTCGGAGCCCGGTGACGGCCTCGGCGACCGCGGCCGGGTCGGCACCGGGCTCCAGCCGCAGGAGGACGGTGCGGGCGGCCGGGACGACGTCGGCGACGCCGGGCAGCGGGTCCGCCTGCAGGGCTGCGCCCAGGGCGATGACCTGGGCGAGGTCGGCGACCTCCACCAGAACCCCGGTGTCTGCGCACTTCAGAACGCGCACGGACGGCTCCAAATCGGTACGGGCTCGGTCAAGCGGAGGTGAACGGGGCGATGGTCACGCCCTCGGCGCGCAGCCGGTCCGCCACGGCCCGGGCGATGTCCACGGCGCCGGGGCTGTCCCCGTGAACGCACAGGGAGTCGGCCTCGACGAGGATCTCGGTGCCGTCCACGGCCTCGATGGGTTCGCCGCGGGCGATGCGCAGGCAGCGCGCGGCGATGGCCTCGGGGTCGTGCAGGACGGCACCGGGTTCGCGCCGCGAGACGAGGGTGCTCTGCGGGGTGTACGCACGGTCGGCGAAGGCCTCGCGGTAGGTGCGCAGGCCCGCCCTCTCGGCCTTCTCCAGGAAACGCGAACCGGGCAGGCCGAGGACGGGCAGGGCGGGGTCGAAGGCACGGACGGCCTCGACGACCGCGGCGGCCTGCTCCTCGTGGTGGACGATCGTGTTGTAGAGGGCGCCGTGCGGTTTGACGTAGCGGATGCGGTCGCCGGTCAGCGCGGTGAAGGCGGACAGCGCGCCGAGCTGGTAGAGCACCTCGTCGGTGAGTTCGGCGGGCGGAACGTCCACGAAACGGCGGCCGAAGCCCGCGAGGTCCCGGTAGGCCACGTGACCGCCGACGGCGACCCCGCGCGCGGCGGCCTCGGCGGTGGTGCGGCGCAGGACCGAGGGGTCGCCGGCGTGGAAGCCGCAGGCGACGTTGGCGCTGGTCACGATGGACAGCAGGGCGGTGTCGTCACCGAGTTCCCAGCGGCCGAAGCTCTCGCCGAGGTCGGAGTTGAGGTCGATACGCAACGTGCTGCTCCTCTTTCCTGGTTCTCGTACCCGGTGGTGGCACCGCCACGCCGTTGTGGCGGCGCCACCCACTCTGCCGGGTGTCTCGGTGGCCTGCCCGGTGTTTCGCGGACCGGCCGGTGGAGGTCGGGGTCACTGCCAGAGCGCCGCGATACCGCCGAGGGAGTTGACGGCCATGTAGGCGGTGAGCAGCCAGGCCGCCACACCGATCACGAGCAGCCAGCGCGGGTAGCGGTAGCCGTCGAGGAGGGTCCGGGAGTGGCGTGCGGCCACCCACAGCAGCAGCCCGAGCCCGACCGGCAGGATGACGCCGTTGAGCGCGCCCGCCATGACCAGCAGTGTCCCGGGGGCCTGGCCGGAGACCAGGTAGATCACCAGGGAGACACCGATGAAGGCCGTGACCAACTTGCCCTTGTGCCGCTCCAGCCACGGGGAGAACGTCGTCACGAAGGAGATGGAGGTGTAGGAGGCGCCGATCACGGAGCTGACCGCGGCCGCCCACATGATCATGCCGAACAGGCGCATGCCGACCTCGCCGGCGGCCTGGTGGAAGGCCTCGGCCGGGGGGTTGGGCGCGTCCATGATCGCGACGCCGCCCGCGACCACGCCCAGGATGGCGAGGAAGAGGAGCACCCGCATGATGCCGGTGACGATGATGCCGGTGACGGAGGTCTGGGTGATGGCCGCGAGGTTCTCGCGTCCGCCCTTGCCCTGTTCGATGAGGCGGTGGGCGCCCGCGTAGGTGATGTAGCCGCCGACCGTGCCGCCGATGATCGTGATGGTGGCGAGGAAGAGGTCGCTGCTGGCCGCCTCGGGCAGCACGGACTGGCGCAGGGCCTCGCCCACGGGCGGGCTGGACACGAAGGCCACGTAGGCGGTGAGGGCGATCATGAGCAGACCGAGGACCACGAGGATGCGGTCCAGGGCCACGCCCAGCCTCTTGACAGCCAGGATGACGATCGCGACGGCCGCCGAGACGACCGCGCCGGCGCGGGGGTCGAGGCCGACCATGGCGTCGAGGCCGAGGCCGGTTCCGGCGATGTTGCCGACGTTGAAGACCAGGCCGCCGAAGACGATGAGCGCGGCGAGCACGTACCCGGCACCGGGGAGGATCTTGTTCGCCAGGTCCTGGGCGCGCATGTTCGAGACGCCGATGACCCGCCAGATGTTCAGCTGGACGGCGATGTCGACCAGGATCGACACGAGGATCGCGAAGGCGAACGCGGCACCGAGCTGCGCGGTGAAGGTCGTGGTCTGGGTGATGAAACCGGGGCCGATGGCGCTGGTGGCCATCAGGAACATGGCTCCGAGCAGGCCGCTGCTCAGCGCCACGCGGCGGAATCGGGGGCGCACCGGCTTGGGAGCAGGTGCGGAGGGCTGGTCGCCCATGGTGTTCTCCAGTGTGGGGAGATCGAAGTGTCCTGGTGACCAACGCCATCGTTGGATTGTTGAACAATACTCCAATCCCACAGCCCTGGTAAGAGACCGGTAAGTAAAGTCCCGAACGGCCCGTACGTAACATGGGTGGGACCACCCCGCCCGGTGTGGGCACGCGTCGAAGCAGTCGGAGGAGCTCACGTGACGGCGACCGAGGACTACATCGACCGGCTGCCCGAGCCCGCCCTGGCACGGCCGACCAGCCAGGCCGAGCGCGTCGCCGACATGCTCCGCACGTTCGTGATCGACGGTGAGCTGACCCCCGGTGTGCGCCTCTCCGAGGAGAGGCTCAGCCGCAAGTACGAGGTCTCCCGGAACACGCTGCGCGAGGCCTTCCGGCTCCTGAGCCGGGAGCGCCTGCTCGTGCACCACATGCACCGGGGGGTGTTCGTCAACCGCCCCACCAGCGAGGACGTCCGCGATCTGTTCAATGCGCGCAGGTCCCTGGAACTTCCCGCCGTACGCGGGGCAGCCGACGCCCCGGCGGAGCTGGTCCGGGCCGTGGGCGCCGCCGTCGACGAGGGCGAGCGGGCCCGCGCCCAGGAGGACTGGTGGCGGATGGGCAGTGCGAACATGCGCTTCCACGAGGCGCTCGCCGCCCTGGCGGGCAGCGCGCGGATCAACGAGTTCATGCGCCAGGTGCTGGCCGAGACCCGACTCGTGTTCCACGTGATGGCCGCGCCCCGGGAGTTCCACGACCCCTACCTCAACTGGAACCGGCGCATCCACCTGGCGCTGGCCGACGGTGACGCCGCCACGGCCTGCGGGGAACTCACCGAGTACCTGGACACCTCGGAGAACCAGCTGGTCACCGCGTTCGTCGCGATGGAGCAGGGCTCCCGGGCCTGAGAACGGCCCGGATACGACCTTCCAACCAGCTCCTGCCCCAGGTCCCGAAGTGCCAGAATGGGGCCCGTAATGGAACTGAACGGACGCCCCGTCAGCACGGGAGAACTCGCCGGCCTCGCCCTGTACGGCTACGGACACTTCACGACCATGCTCGTCACGGACCTGCGCGTACGCGGCCTGGAGCTGCACATGGAACGCCTCAGCCGTGACTGCGCGACCCTCTTCGGCAGCGAACTCGACATCCCGCGTGTACGCGAACTCGCCCGCCGCTCCGCTCGCGCGCACCCCTCGCCCTCGGTGGTCCGGGTGACCGTCTACGACCCCACCCTGGACCTGGGCCGCCCCAGCGCGCGCGCCCTGCCCCAGATCCTGGTGACGACGCGCGCGGCCCCCGGCTCCGCCCCGCCGCCGGTCCACCTCGGCACCCGCCTGTTCACGCGGGACGCCCCGACGGTCAAGGGCACCGGGTTGTTCGGGGCGGTCCGGCAGCGGCGCGCGGCCCAGCTGGACGGGTTCGACGACGCGCTCTTCACGGGTGTGGACGGCCGTGTCTCCGAAGGGCCCACCTGGAACATCGGTTTCCTGGACGGGTCCGGGCTGGTCTGGCCGCAGGCCCCCTGCCTGCCCGGGGTGACGATGCGCCTGGTCGGCCAGGCCGCCGAGGCGCTCGGGGTACCGGTCTCCACCCGCCCCCTGTCAGCCGTCGCGGCCACCGGGGCGGCGGGTGCCTTCGTCACCAACGCCACCGCGGGGGTCCGGCCGGTGGCCTCGATCGACGGGGTCCACCTGCCCCGGCCGGACCTGCTCCGCAGGCTCAGCCAGGCCTACCAGGAGCTTCCGGGCGAGTTGCTGTAGCCGGTTCCCCCACGTCCCGGGGCCCGTCGCCGGGACGGGGTTCGTCGCCGGAGCGGGCGGCCCGGCCCGGCCACCACAGACGCGGCCCCACGTCCAGGGCCAGGGCCGGGATGAGCAGCGTGCGCACCAGCAGCGCGTCCACCAGCACGCCGAAGGCCACCAGGAAGGCCAGCTGGAGCAGGAACAGCAGCGGGATCACGGCCAGCGCGGCGAAGGTCGCGGCCAGCACCACCCCGGCCGAGGTGATCACCCCGCCGGTCACCGTCAGAGCCCGCAGGACCCCTTCCCGGTGCCCGTGCGTGAGGGTCTCCTCCCGGGCCCGGGACATCAGGAAGATGCTGTAGTCGATCCCGAGCGCCACCAGGAAGACGAAGGCGAACAGCGGCACCACGGGGTCGGCTCCGGGCAGGCCGAGGACGTGGTCGAACACCAGGGTCCCCACCCCGAGGGCGGCGGCGAACGAGAGCACGTTGGCCGCCATCAGGAGCAGCGGGGCCACCAGCGACCGCAGCAGCGGGATCAGCACCAGGAAGACCACCACCAGTACCAGGGGGACGACCACGGTGAAATCCCGTTGGGCGGTCTCCAACGTGTCGAGGTCGGTGGCGCTCACCCCGCCCACCAGGGCGTCCGCCCCCTCGATCGAACCCAGCTCGGCGCGCAGGTCGCGCACGGCGGCCACCGCCTCGGGGGACTCGGGGTCGGCGGCCAGCACCACCTCGACCAGGACCCGGCCGTCCTCCACCAGGGGCTCGGGGGCGCCTTCCTGCGCCCGGTCGCCGGGAGCCTGACCGCCGGGCGCCTGTCCCTCGGGCGCCTGGTCCCCGGAGTCCTGTCCCTCGGACCCCGGATTCCCTGTCTCCTGCTCGCCGGGCGGCCCGGGTTCGGTGACGGGGGCGGCCCCGTCGACCTCCGGCAGGCTCTCGGCGGCGGCCACGACCTCGTCCAGGTACTCCTCCTGTGCGACCACGAGCGCGGGCGCGGCGTTGGAGTCGGTGCCGAACCCCCGGGTGAGCGCCTCCTGGCCGTCCACCGCCTCGACCTCGGTGCGGAAGACCTCCGCCTGCCCGGTGCCCTGCGCGCTGAACTGGGGTGCGAACACCGAGGCGGCGAGCAGGAGGGCGGCGGTGCCCAGCCAGTAGGCGCGCGGGCGGCGGGCGACCATGGCGGCGATCCGGCCCCAGAAGGGGTGCTGCCGCAGGACCTGGTCGGTGCTCCGGCCCTCCCCCAGGTGTGTGCGGTGCGGGGCGGTGGGCCAGAAGGCGGCGCGGCCGCACAGGGCGAGGGCGGCGGGGAGGAAGGTCATCGCAGCGAGCATCGCGGCGGCCACGCCGATGGCGACCACCGGGCCGAGGCTGCGGGTGGAGGCGAGGTCGGCGGCGAGCAGGCAGAGCAGGCCGAGGATGACGGTTCCGCCGGAGGCCAGGACCGGCCCGGTGACGCCCCGCACCGCGGCGAGGACGGCTTCGGGCACGCGCTCACGGGTGGCCAGCTCCTCCCGGTAGCGGGCGACGAGCAGCAGCGCGTAGTCGGTGCAGGCCCCCACGACCAGGATGAACAGGATGCCCTGGCTCTGGCCGTTGAGGCTGACCAGCCCGGTGTCGGCGGCGGCGTAGACCAGCGCTCCGGACAGTCCCAGGGCCAGCAGGGAGGCCACGATCACCAGGATCGGCAGCAGCGGTGACCGGTAGACCGCGACGAGGATGACCAGGACCGCGACGACCGCGACGATCAGCAGGGTGGAGTCGATGCCGCCGAAGGCCGCCACGAGGTCGGCCGCGTAACCGGCCGGTCCGGTGACCTGTGCCTGGATTCCGGGCAGGGGGTCGTCGGCGAGGAGCGCGCGCAGTTCTTCGACGGAGTCCCCGGTGTCGTACCGCTCTCCGATCGGGACGACGATCTGGGCGACCGAGGGGTCCTCCGTGCCCGGGATCGGGCCGACGACCTGGCCGGTGGCCCAGGGTTCGGTGCCGATCCGCTCCGCCAGGGCACCGGCCCCGGCGAGGTCGGTCTCGGTGAGTTCCTGGTCGGCGGACAGCACCACGATCGCGGGGACGGTGTCGCCGCGGTCGAAGTCCTCGGCGAGTTCCCCGGCTTCGGTGGATTCGGCTCCGACAGGCAGGAACGCTCCGGGGTCGTTGGTCTGGACCTCGCCGAGTTTGCCGAGGAACGCCCCCAGCGGGCCGACCCCGAGGAGCCAGACCAGGCTGACCAGCAGGGCCGCGCCGACCCACCAGCGTGATCGTCTGCGCGGGGGTTCGTGTCGTGTGCTCACCGTGGGACGTCCTTCCGGGTGCGCGAACGGCGTGCGGTCGTGTGCGGCCGACGCTCCACCCATTGACTCGCAATACGAGTTTCTCGTATTTCTAGCTAAAGCTTCCCACAGATTAGCCCACCCGGAGGGCACGACCCACCGGGGCCCGCCCGGGGGCGGGCGCGCCGGTGCGGCCCGGGGTCAGGCGACCGCTCTCACTCCGCCGTCCGTTTCGGCACCGTCCGCGCTGTCCGCCTCCGCTCGGGCCGTGATGTTGTCGGCCATCGAACCGAACACCACCCCGTGGAAGGGGGTGACCGCCTTCCAGTACAGGTGGCCCAGCAGCCCTCTCGGGTGGAACAGGGCCTGCTGGCAGTAGACCGTCCGCCCGTCCCGGTTCCCCACGCGCAGTTCCAGCCAGGCGGGCCCGGGCAGGCGCATCTCAGCTCGCAGGCGCAGCAGCTCCCCCGGGACGATCTCCTCCACGCGCCAGAAGTCCAGGGAGTCCCCGGATCGCAGGCGTTCGGGGTCGCGGCGTCCGCGACGGGGCCCCACTCCGCCGACAGCCAGGTCGATCCAGCCGCGCGCCGCCCAGGCCAGCGGCCACGAGTACCAGCCGCGCTCCCCGCCGATGCCCTCGATCACCCGCCACAGGCTCTCCGGTGAGGCGTCCACGTAACGCGCGCGGCGGTCGGTGTACAGGCTGCCCCCGGCCCAGGCGGGGTCGGTGGGCAACGGGTCGGACGGCGCGCTGGGCCAGGCCGCGGACGACCAGCGCGTGTCCACCCGGTCCTCGTCGATCCTCCGCAGCGCCAGACGCAGCGCCTCGTCGAAGCCGATCCGGTCGTGGTCGTCCAGGGCCCGCGCCAGGTCGTCCTCACCCGCCACCGAGTCGTGTCGCAGCGACTCCACCAGCGGCCGGGCCACCGAGGGCGGTACCGGGGTGATGAGGCCGACCCACAGGCTCGACAGCCCGGGCGACAGTACCGGCACCGGAACGATGAGCCGGCGGGCCAGCCCGGCCACGGCGGCGAACCGCTGGATCATCTCGGCGTAACTGAGCACCTCCGGACCACCGATGTCGAAGGTGCGGTTGGTCCCCTCCGGGAGTTCGTCCGCCCGCACGAGCAGACGCAGCACGTCCCGTACGGCGATCGGCTGCACCCGGCTGCGCACCCACCGGGGCGTGGTCATCGCCGGAAGCCGTTCGGTCAGGTGCCGCAACATCTCGAAGGACGCCGAACCCGACCCCAGGATGACGGCGGCACGCAGCACCACCGCGGGCACCGGGCCGTCCAGCAGGATCCTGCCGACCTCCGTCCGCGAGGCCATGTGCTCGGACAGATCGGCGTTCTCCGGGGCCAGACCCCCGAGGTAGACGATGCGCCCCGGCCCCGCCTTCCCCTCCCCGGCCGCCCTCGCGGCCACCTCCCCCGCGGTGGCGGCGAAGCGCTCCGCGCCCTCGGCGTCGGTGCGCACGAAGTCGCTGCCGCCGCTCATGGAGTGCACCAGGTAGTAGGCGACGTCCACCCCCGCCAGCGCCTCGGCCAGGCCCTCTCCGGAGACCACGTCCCCCTGGACCACCTCCACCCGGTCCCGCCAGGGATGGTCGCGCAGCTTGTTCGGGGTGCGGGCGAGGCAGCGGACCCGGTATCCGGCGGCCAGCAGTTCCGGGACGAGCCGTCCGCCGATGTAACCGCTGGCTCCGGTGACCAGGGCGAGCCGCCCCTCGGCTGCGCTCATCCCCTGTTCTCCCGGGAACTGCCCTCACGCACGTCCCCGGTGCGCTGTTCGGGCACGCCGTGGGCCGAGCCGCGCGGACCGTGCAGGCGTGTCGCCCCGTGTTCCCGCGCCTGGTCGGCCTCCTCCGTCGTCCCGTCGGGCTGACTCTCCACGGCGGACACCTCTCTGCCCCCGCCGAACGGCTCGTCGGGGTGGCGATGCCGCTGGAAGGGGTTGTCCTCCGGCAGGTGGCTGCTGAACCGGCCGTACATACCGAAGGTCATCACCACCAGGCCCACCAGGAAGCTGAAGATGACGTTGGGCATGGAGAAGGCCAGGATGTTGAAGTCGGTACTCATCAGGTACAGGTTCACCAGGCCGCTGACCACGAAGGCCACCCCGACCGTGATACACACCGTCGACGCGAACTTGCCGCCCAGGACCGCCGCGCCCACCAGCAGCGAGCCGATGGCGATGGACAGGAAGCTGAGCGCCCCGTTCGTGGACAGCCCCGCGATGACCTCACCCTGCGTGTCGAACAGCGGAAGTCTGACCATCAGGCCGGCGATGCCGAAGCCCATCAGGACGAGTCCGGTGAAGCCGGCCCCGATCCGGTAGACGAGGTCGAGCCGCCGGTCCGCCCGGCGTGTGGTGTCCAGTTCCATGTCGTGCCCCCTTTCGGTGCTCTCATGACTAGAGTCGGAGGTCAGCGGCCTACGCCACAAGTCGCATCGCTTTCGCAACGTGTTGGGGCACCATGACCGACGCACTCACTCCGGGGGCCACGGCCCGGCTCCTCGGAGTCGCACCGACCACCCTGCGCAGCTGGGACCGGCGCTACGGGGTCGGCCCGCGTGAACGCAGCCCGGGCGGCCACCGGCGGTACACCCCGGCCGACGTCGCCCGGCTCCGGGAGCTGTGCCGTCTGGTCGGTGAGGGTGCGCCCCCGGCCGAGGCCGCGCGGCAGGTCCTCGCTCCGGGCCCCACCCCGCTGCCGGCCGTCCCCGAACCCCGGGCCGGCGGCGAGGGGCTGCCGCTCGGCGCCGCCTCGCTCACACTCCAGGGGCTGGCCCGCGCCGCCATGCGCATGGACTCCGACCTGGTGGAACACCTCCTCCAGAACGCGGTCGAGAGTCAGGGGACCGTCGCCGCCTGGGAGGACCTGGCGATGCCGCTGCTGTACGGGATGGGCCGCAAGTGGGAGGACACCCGGCGCTTCGTGGAGGTGGAGCACCTGCTGTCGTGGAGCGTGTCCTCGGTCCTGCGCCGCGTGCCCGCGCCGCCCCCGCCCCGTGCTCCGGGCGTCCACGACCGGCCGGTCCTGCTCGCCTGCGTACCGCACGAGATGCACAGCCTGCCCGTGGAGGCGCTGGCGGCCGCCCTGCGCGAGGCCGGACTGGCCCACCGTGTCCTGGGAGCCTGCACCCCGGCCGAGGCGACCGTGCGCGCCGTGCGCCGGATCGGCCCGCGCGCCGTGGTCCTGTGGTGCCACACCAGCGGTGAGCACGACGCCGAGGCCCTGGTCTCCGTCGCCCGCGTCACGGTCTCCGCCCCCGAGCGCACCACCCTGTACACGGCCGGCCCGGGGTGGCGCGAGGCCGGGAGCGCGCTCCGGTTCGCGGACCGTCACCTCGGTTCCCTGACCGAGGCCGTCGCCGTCCTCCGCGGGCGGGGCGTCCCGGCGTGAGGGCCGGGTTCACGGCGTGGCGCGGGACCGCAGGGTGTGCCACAGGTGGTCGGCCGTGCTCAGCGACATCGCGGCGACCGGGGTGGTCAGGCCCATGGCCAGCTCGCGGGTGAACCGCGAGTCCCCGTCGAGGAAGGCCAGTACGTCACCGAGGCGGTTGGCGGCGAACAGCCGGGTGAAGAAGTCGGCGCCCGAGACCCGCTCGCTGGCCAGGGCCCGCAGCATGATCGCGTCCATCAGCAGGTGGCGGGGCCGGTGCGGGACCGGTGGTACCGGCACCCTGTCCGCGGCCAGGGCGTCGGCGATCGCGGAGGTCTGGCGCGCCACCCCGCTGAACGTGTACCCGGTCGAGGGCCGGGTGGCGCCCCCGGCCGCACCCACGCGGAACAGGCGTCGTCCGGTGCGGGTGGGGAAGCGCGCGTCGGTCATCGGGATCACGCCCTGTTCCGCGGCGGTGACCTCGACCTCGGGGAGCCCCACCCGGTCGCAGTAGTCCTTGAGGGCCCGGTCGTACTCGGGGGTGGAGAGGGCGGTGCGGCCGAACTCGGTGTACTCCACCAGCGCCTCGCGGCGGGAGAGCGGGAGCACATAGCCGAAGGCCACCCCGCGCCGGGGCTGGGGCGGGCGCAGGTCCATGAGAACGGCCGCGTCCGGGTCGAAGGCGTCCTGGGGCGTGCGCACGAACCACCCGCGGAAGTGCTGGAGGAGGTGGGTCCGCCCGACGGGCGGCGGGGAGGGCGGACGGGAGTCGAAGACCCAGCGGGCGGTGAGGACCACCCGGTCCCCGTCCGGCGCCACCGCGGAGACGGTGGCGTGATCGGGGCCGTCGGCGACGTCCTCGACGTACAGTTCCCGCTGTTCGACGTGCCCGTCCGCGGTGGCGCGGACGTGCGCGTCGACGTCGGCCGAGCGCAGCATCTTGTAGACGTAGGGCTCGGCCGGGGAGCGGAACTCGGCGCCGTCGGGCCCCACCACCGTGAGGTCCTCCCAGCGGGCCGCCAGCAGGTGGTCCCAGGGGCCTCCGTCGGGCTCCCAGAAGCACCAGGTCCGCGGCGGCGGGGTGCTGGGGCCCCGGGGAGGCTCCACGAGCGCCGTCCGCAGCGGGGACACGCGTCGTTCGTTGACCTGCCCCATCCGATGGGCGAGGGTGAGCCCTGCGGCTCCGGCTCCGATGACCACCACGTCGTAGTCGACCATTCCCCCAGCATGCCCCCTCCGGACGACGAGGCCCCCTCCCGACCCAGGCCAGCTTGGAGAAACCTTGACCACTTCGACCGCGCGGATGAAGACCGGAGCCGTCACCGACGAGTTCGACCACGCCGCGGACGTGTACGACCGGTTGGTCGCGGCCAACCCCGGCTACCACCGGGACCTGCGCAGATCGGCCCGGCGCCTGGGCCTGCCCGGTCAGGGCGAGGGGCTGCTCCTGATGGATCTGGGGTGCGGCACGGGGGCCTCGACCGCCGCCCTGCTGCACGAGTATCCGAAGGCTCGGATCGTCGCTGTCGACGCCTCCGAGGGGATGCTTCGCGCCGCGGCGGCCAAGGAGTGGCCGGAGAACGTCACCTTCCACCTGGCGCGCGCGGAGGACGTCACTCCGGAGTGGGCGGTGGGGCTGCTGGGCGGCCCCGCGGACGCGGTGTTCGCCGCCTACCTGGTGCGCAACGTCCCCGATCCGAGCGCCCTGCTGAAGGCGGTGCGCGCGCTGCTGCGGCCGGGCGGGCGGCTGGCCCTGCACGAGTACTCGGTGGCCGACTCGGCGTCGGCCCGGGCGGTGTGGACCGCGGTGTGCTGGGGCGTGGTGGTCCCGGCGGGGAGGGCCCTGGCCGGCCGCGCGGACCTGTTCCGCTACCTGTGGCGGAGCGTGCTGGAGTTCGACGGACGCGCCGCGCTGCTGGGCAGGATGCGCGATGCGGGACTGGAGTCGGTGGCCGCCGCGCCGATGCCGGGCTGGCAGTACGGGATCACCCACACCTTCGTCGGCCGCAGGGCGCCGGAGCGCCGGGGCTCCGACGGGCACGGTGCCCGGGGAAGCGGTTCCGAAGGGCGCGGTTCCACGGAGCCGGGTGCCGGGACGGAGGTCCGATGAACCCCGACGTACGCGACCCTCGTGCCGAAGAGGTCGGGGCACCGCCGCCGACCGGTCCGCGTCCCGGGCGCACACCGCGGGTCGCCGTGGTCGGCGGGGGCATCGCCGGGCTGGCCGCCGCCTGCGGCCTGGCCGAGCGGGAGGTGGACGTGGTGGTCTTCGAGCGCGAGTCGGGCCTCGGCGGCCGTCTGCGCGGTTGGGACACGACCCTCGCCGACGGCAGTACCGCCACGATGAGCCGGGGCTTCCACGCCTTCTTCCGGCAGTACTACAACCTGCGCGGGCTGCTCCGGCGCACCGATCCGGAGCTGCGGGGCCTGGTGCCCCTCCCCGACTATCCGCTGGTGCACAGTTCGGGTGCCCGGGACCGCTTCTCGGATCTGCCCGCCACCCCGCCGTGGAACGCGTTCACGCTGGCCGCGACGAGCCCGAGCTTCCCCCTCGCCGAACTGGCCGGGGTGAACGCCCCGGCCGTGCTCCAGCTCCTGGACGTGGACGTGCCCGGGGTGCACGAGCGCCTGGGCCACCGCAGCGCCCGGGAGCTCCTGGAGGTCACCCGTTTCCCGGCCACCGCCCGCCACCTGGCCTTCGAGGTGTTCAGCCGGAGTTTCTTCGCCGCACCCGAACAGCTCAGCGCGGCCGAGATGGCGGTCATGTTCCACGTGTACTTCCTGGGGTCGTCCGAGGGCCTGGTGTTCGACGTGCCGCGCTCGCCGTTCCCTCAGGCCCTGTGGAACCCCCTGCAGGACTACCTGAGGGCCGCCGGGGTGGAGTTCCGGACCGGAGCGGGGGTCGAGCGGATCACCCCCGGGGACCGGCCGCGCCACACCGTGGCCTGGTCAGGCGCCGACGGCGCGCGGAGTGAGGGGTTCGACGCGGTGGTACTGGCGGCGGACCCGCGCGGGCTGCGCTCGCTGGTGGCGCGCTCACCGGAGCTGGGCTCGGCGGCGTGGCGCGACCGGGTGGCCCGGATCGCCTCGGCTCCCCCGTTCCTGGTGTCCCGCTACTGGCTGGACCGGCCGGTGCGACCGCACCGGCAAGCGTTCCTCGGCACCGCCGGGTACCCCACCCTGGACAACATCAGCGTGCTGGAACGCTACGAGGACCAGGCACGGGAGTGGGCGGGGCGCACCGGCGGCTCGGTGGTGGAGCTGCACGCCTACGCACTGCACGAGGGGTGCGACGCCCGGGCCGAGGAGAAGTCGCTGTGGGAACAGGCCACGGCGGTCTACCCGGAACTGGCCTCGGCACGGGTGGTGGACGCCCGCCACGAGCTGCGCGCGGACTGCCCGCTCTTCCCACCGGGCGGCCACGCGGACCGGTGCGCGGTGACCACCCCCGACCCGTCGGTGGTCGTGGCCGGCGACCACGTGCGCGTGGACCTGCCGGTCGCGCTCATGGAGGGCGCGGCTACCAGCGGGCTGAGCGCCGCCAACGCGCTGCTCTCGCGCTGGGGGCGTGCGGGGCACACCTTGTGGACCGTGCCCCGCAGAGGCCGGTCCGCCCTCTTCCGGACCCTGGCCCGCGCGGCACGGGGGTCTCAACCCGGCCAGCGTCCGGACGCGCGGAGCAGGTAGCGCCGCTCCGCGTAGGCGAGGTCGTCCTTCCACAGGCGGCGGGCGACCATCCGCATCGCCGGGCGCACCGCCCCGGCCACGCGGCGGGCCAGTGCGAAACCGGTGCGTTCGGACGCGGCGACCGTCGCCTCGATCACCGCGGTGCGCGGGACCCCGTCGCGGTCGACCCCGAGCGGGGTCGCGTGGGTCTCCACCACACTGCCCGTCCCCTCGCCCTCGATGATGCGCATGACCACGGTGCGCGGTTCGGGACAGGTGAACTCGGCGCGCACCGGCACGCCCCACCGCCCCGCCACCTTGAACCCCACGTCCACCACCATGCGGTCGGGGGAGGGGTCGGGGCCCTCGGGCACCTCGGTGACCCGCAGCCCCACGAACGAGTAGGGGTGGAACCACGAGCCGTGCCAGGGGTCGAGCCTGTTGGCCACCACGTCCTCGGGTTCGCACCGCCCGGCCAGGCTCTCCACTGCAGCGATGCTGTTCGCGCCGTCCGGGCGTTCGGGAACCACGGGCGCGTCCGTGGGTTCCTCTCCCCCGGCCCGGTCCAGGCGCACCCAGACGAGCACGCCGTCGTCGTGGACCGGGTACGGGCTCCATCCAGGGAACCCGTCCGAGCCCAGGGACAGCCCGTGCCAGCGGCACACCAGGCGCCCCTCGTCCACCGCGCCACGGCACAGCGGAGCGCCCAGGTGGGGGCAGGCCCCCGGCCCGGCGTGCGCGGCGCCGTCCCCGGTACGCCAGGCGACCAGCTCCGTCCCGGCCACCACACGGCCGAACGGGCGGTCGCGCCGCACCTCCGCGCTGGAGGCCAGGACGAACCAGTTCCCCGAGGGCCGGGCCGACGCCCTCTTGAGCGCGGCACCGATCACCGCGGGCGAGGCCTCGCGCCAGGTCGGTTCCTGCCTGGACCAGGTGCTCCGGGGCATCCTGCGCAGTGGAAGGCGCCGGGGTTCGGGGTCGGGCAAGGTCATGGGGGTCCCCTCGTAGCGTCGTGCGGCGGGCGGGGCGGCCGTTCCCGCTTCGCGGATGGAACCGGTCATTCCCCGGTTCTCGGACGCGGCACCGTCCGCGCCCACAGCGAGCGGGCCAGAGCGGGCACGGCCGCCGCCAGCTTGCGCGTGTCGGAGACGCGGTGCCGCACGCTCCACACGTCGAAGTCGGCCGCGCTGATCTCGTCCAGGATCGCTCGGTAGAGGCGGAAGGCGGTGGCGACACACGGGCGGGCGACCGGGTCCAGCATCGCGACACCCGGTTCGGCCTCCCGGTAGAACCCCTGGTTGACCTCCACCAGGGCGGCGATCGCGCGCCGGGCGCGCGGGTCCGGGGTCCGGGTACGCGCGCAGTGTGCCAGGAGCCCGGTGTCCACACCGTGCTCGGCCAGGACGTCGCCGGGCAGGTAGACACGGCCCCGGCGCAGGTCCTCCGCCACGTCACGGAGGAAGTTCGTGAGCTGGAAGGCCTCCCCCAGCGCGGCCGCGTGCGGGGCGGCCTCCTCCCGGGGCGCACGGGTCCCCAGGACCGGCAGGACCTGGAGCCCGATGACCGCCGCCGACCCGTACATGTACTCGCGCAGATGGGCGAGGTCCCGGTAGGCGCAGACGTCGAGGTCCATGCGCATGGAGTCCATGAACGCGGTGAAGTACTCCCGCGGCAGCTCGTAGCGCTCCACCGTGTGCGCCAGTGCGCGCAGAACCGGCTCGTCCGGTTCCCCGCCCGTGAACGCCCGGCCGAGGTCGGCGTCGATCGCGTCGAGGCGGGCCCGCTGGTCGGCGGGGGTGGTGTCCGGGCCCGGCTCGTCGACGATGTCGTCCACCCAGCGCGCGAAGCCGTACAGGGCGTGGACGCCGGGTCTGCGTTCGGGTGGCAGCACGCGGGTGGCGGTGTAGTAGGTGCGGCCGTGGAGGGCGTGCAGGGCCCGGCAGCGCAGGTAGTCGTCGCGCAGCTGCCCGGGGCCGATCCCCGCCGCGTCGAGTTCGCCGGTCGCGGTGGTCATCGCCGCCCCCTCCCCCCGGTCCGGGCCACGACGCGTGCGGCCGCGAGTTTGCCGGAGAGCAGGACCGTGGGCAGACCCACCCCCGGGGTCGTCCCGCATCCCGCCAGGACCGCGTTCGAGGTGCCGGGGACGGTGTTGCGCGGTCGGAACGGTCCGGTCTGCGCGAAGGTGTGCGCCAGGGAGAAGGGGGTGCCGCGGGCCAGGCCCTGCCGTGCCCAGTCGGCCGGGGTGACCAGGTGCTCGGCGCGTACCGAGGCGTCCAGGCCGGTCATCCCCCGGGCCTCCAGGGTGGCCACGATCCGGTCCCGGTAACGCGGGCCCTCCCGGTCCCAGTCGATGTCCCCGGCGGCGAGGTTGGGCGCGGGCGCGAGGACGTAGAGGAGGTGGCGGCCCTCCGGAGCCAGGGAGGGATCGGTGGCGGTGGGCTGGGTGATCAGGAAGGAGGGATCGCTCATGGTCCGGCCCTCGTCGATGATCTCGGTGAACGTGCGGTCCCAGCGCCTCCCGAAGGAGATGGTGTGGTGGGAGAGGTGTTCCCAGGTGCGGTCGGTGCCCAGGTGCAGGACGACGGCCGAGGGTGAGAACCGGTGCGGGACCGGGCGGCGGGAGCGGTACCCGAGCAGGCGGTGGGCGGCGGGCAGATCGGCGGTCAGCACCACCTGGTCGCAGGCCAGGCGCTCCCCGCGGTCGGTGAGCACCGCGGTGACGCGGTCCCGGCTCCGTTCCAGGCCCCGCACGGACTCCCCGTAGCGCAGGACCGCCCCGGCCTTGGCCGCGGCGGCCGCCATCGCCTCGCCGACCGCCCGCATCCCTCCCTTGGGGAAGTGGACGCCCGCGACGGTGTCCATGTAGGCGATGACCGCGTAGGCGGCGAGCGCCCGGTCCGGGGCGACGCCGGCGTAGAGGGACTGGAAGGAGAAGATCCTGCGCAGCCGCTCGTCCTCCAGGTGGCGCCCCACGGCCCGGGACAGGCGGCCGAACCCGCCCATCGCCGCCAACCGCACCAGGTCGGGGCCGACCAGGTCCAGGGGCGAGTCGAACTGGGCGTCGATGAACGAGCGCATCTCCACCTCGTACAGACGGGTGAGCCACTCGCGCAGGCGGAGGTAGCCGACGGCCTCCCGGGTGCCGGCGACGCGGGCCACCTCCGCCGCCATCCGCGTCCGGTCGGTGTGGACGTCGATGGTGGATCCGTCGGCGAAGGCCGCGCGGTAGGCGGGCGCCAGCGGCAGGAGTTCGAGCCGGTCGTGCACGGACTCCCCGACCGCCGCGAAGGCCTCGTCGAGGATCTCGGGCATGGTGAGCACCGTCGGCCCGGTGTCGACCCGGAAACCCGCCATGTCCAGCCGTCCGGCGCGTCCCCCGGGGTGGTCCCCGCGTTCGACCACCACCACCTCTCGCCCGGCTCCCAACAGGTGGAGCGCGCAGGAGAGGCCGGACAGGCCGGCGCCCACCACGACCACGGGGCCCTTTTCCTTCCTCGACAACACGTTGTCAGGTCCTCTCTTCGGAAGGTTCACGTACGCGCCGCCGTCTCGGCGAAGTAGCGCAGGCCGTCGGAGACGGCGGGGTGGAGCTCGATCTCCCGCAGCCGTTCGAGGCCCCGTTCGGCCAGTTCACGGCATCGTCGGCGGACCTCGTCCCGGGCTCCGACCCGGTCCAGGACGTGGGCCGCCTCCTCGGCGTCCACCCGCTCGGCGGGATGGCCGACCCGGTCGAGCACCCGCATCGCCCCGAAATCGCCCCGCTCCCGCGCCAGGCGCACCCCGCAGGCCAGGAGCAGCGTGTTCTTGCCCTCGCGCAGGTCCTCACCGGTCGCCTTGCCCGTGTCGCCGGGGGCGCCGTAGGCGTCCATCAGGTCGTTCCTCAGCTGGAAGGCCACACCCACGTCGGTGCCGTAGCCCCGCAGGGCCGCCACGGTCGCCGTGTCGGCCCCGGCCATGGCCGATCCCAGGTGCAGCGGGCGTTCGACGGTGTAGGACGCGGTCTTGAGCAGGTCGGTGCGCAGGGCGCCTTCCTCGGAGCGGTCGCCGAGGGCCTGGGCGCTGAGGTCGAGGAACTGCCCGACGATGACCTCCGTGCGCATCCCCCGCCACACCCTGTGCGCCGCGTCGCCGGTGGGCAGTTCGGCCAGGGACTCGTGGAGCAGGTCGTCGGCCCAGACCATGGCGAGGTCGCCGACCAGGATCGCCAGGGACTCGCCGTAGCGGCGCGCGTCCCCGCGAAGGCCCCGGCTCTGGTGTTCCATCGTGTATCCGGCGTGGAAGGAGGGGGCGCCCCGGCGGAGCGGGGCGGCGTCCATCACGTCGTCGTGAGCGAGAGCGAAGGACTGGAGCACCTCGATGGCCGAGCACGCCCGCAGGGCGGCCACGGCGCCGGGCCCCGTGTCGGCGCCTCCTCCCGCGAGCCAGCCCCACCAGGCCAGGACCGAGCGCAGCCCCTTGCCGCCGTGCAGGGTGAAGTCGGACAGTCTCGTGCAGAGTTCGGCCGCGAAGTCCCGATCGATCCCGCCCGCTTCGGCGGCCCTCTGGCCGAGGTACTCGGCCAGGAGACCGTTCACCCGGCTTCGTACGCCGTCGACTTCGACAGGAAGCGGTTCCTCGGGTGCGTCCGCTGGATAGACGGTGATGGCTGCCCCCAGTCGGTGTCCGATATTTCCGTAAACATCTCGGAATCAGAGCATCTTACAAGGATGAGTATTACACGAGGTGTCTTTCCTGGGCCAAGCGACACTCGGGCGGCCGCCTAGACTCGACACAAGTGACCGGAGGGTCCGTTCACCGAGCGGTAGGGAGATCCATGGACACCGTGCCCAGCACCGAGTCTCCACGGAAGGCACCCGGAGACGACCACGGGCGCAGGTCGCGCGAGGAGCTCTACCTGGCACTCCAGAACGACGGCCAGCAGCTGGCCGTGCGCCTGGTACGCCTCCTCCACCGGATGGCCGACCGCACGGGCATGAACCCGACCGATTTCCAGTGCTACACCCTGCTCCGCGTGGCCGGATCGATGACCCCCGGGGAGATCGCGGACAGCCTGTGCCTGTCCACCGGGTCGGTGACCGGGGTGGTGGACCGCATGGAGGCGCACGGCCTGGTCGAGCGCGCACCGCACCCGCTGGACCGGCGCAAGGTCGCCGTCCGGCTGGTCGAGGGGGCCGAGAACACGGTCGGGACGACGGCGCCCGGGATGCGGGAGGCGATGACCGACCTGCACGCCGGCTACTCGGTGGAGGAGCTGGAGGTGATCGTGGACTGGCTGGACCGCGCCGGAGCGACCCTGGACGCGCTCATCGAGCCCCGGAACTGACTCCGCCCGAAACCCGCTCCGTCCCGTTCGGCACATCCGCGTCCCGTCGGACCCCCTGGCCGCCCCGGCCCCGGTGTCCGCTGCCCGGTGTCCGGCATGCCGTGTCCCGCCTGTAACGCTCCTTATTGTGGCGATGGCTTTGCCACAAGGGACCAAAGCCCCTAGCATCCCACGGGATACGACCATGGCCGGTAGCAGGAACCGGCACTTCGACCCCCGTAGGTTCAGCGGGGCTGGGAAGGAGCCACCATCTCAACCCTGCGCGCATACATCCGAGAACACACCAACCCACCCGTCTTCACGATCTCCGGAATCGTGATCCTCGCCTTCGTCGTCCTGGGGATCGCCTTCACACAACCCCTGCTGGACGGCGCCTCCGCCGCCCGGGACTGGATCGGCTCCCAGCTGGGCTGGTTCTACGTCCTGGCGACCACCTTCTTCCTCGGCTCGGCCGTCTTCCTCATGCTCAGCCGCTTCGGGAAGATCCGCCTCGGCCCCGACGACTCCAGACCCGAGTTCGGCAACCTGGCCTGGTTCGCGATGCTCTTCACCACCGGCATGGGCATCGGCCTGGTCTTCTGGGGCGTGGCCGAGCCGGTCACCCACCTGCACGAGCCGCGCGACTCGGCACAGGCACCCATCGTCGTCGCGGAGGACCCGGAGGGAGTGGCCCAGACGGAGGAGGCCTCCGGCGTCGAACTGACCCGCATCGTCCTCGAGGGGGGCGAGGAGGCGGTGCTCCAGCCCGAGGCCGCCAGCAGCGCGCTGGCCTCGAGCTTCTTCCACTGGAGCTTCCACCCGTGGGCGATCTACATCGCCCTGGGCCTCTCGCTGGGCTACTTCGCCTTCCGCAAGGGCCTGCCACTGCGGCCGGCCTCCGCGCTCTACCCGCTGCTGGGTGACAAGGCCTTCGGCTGGCCCGGGAACCTGGTGGACATCCTGGCGGTGTTCGGCACCATCTTCGGCCTGGCGACCTCACTCGGTCTGGGAACGCTCCAGATCAACGGGGGGCTCTCCCAGGTCTTCGGCATGGCGAACAACTCGTGGACCCACGCGGCCATCATCATCGTCATCACCGGCATCGCCCTGTTCAGCGTGCTGTCGGGGATCGACAAGGGCATCCGCCGCCTGTCGGTCATCAACCTCTGGCTGGCGTTCGCCCTGCTGGCGTTCGTCTTCGCCGTGGGGCCCAAACTGTGGATCGTCAGCTCCATGCTCACCGGTGCCGGCGACTACCTGGGCAGCCTGGTTCCCTGGAGCCTGTCCTTCCCGAGCCCGCTCGTGGACGGGACCGCGGCGGACTTCACCACCGGCTGGAGCGTCTTCTACTGGGGCTGGTGGATCTCCTGGGCACCCTTCGTCGGTGTCTTCCTCGCCCGCATCTCCTACGGCCGCACCATCCGCGAGTTCGTCCTCGGCGCCCTGTTCGCGCCGGTCGTGGTGTCCATCCTGTGGTTCGGGGTGTTCGGCGGTTCCGGCCTGTACTACGAACTCTTCGGCGAGGGCGGGTTCACCGAGGGCGACGAGGCCCAGGCCGCGTACCACCTCCTGGAGGCCCTGCCCCTGGCCCCGGCCGTCGCCGTGGCCGCCTCCGTCCTGCTGGTCCTGGTGGTGACCATCTTCTTCGTCACCTCCTCCGACTCCGGATCCCTGGTGGTGGACACCCTCACCAACGGCGGCGACACCAAGCCGGTCAAGCTTCAGCGCGCCTTCTGGGCGGTCAGCGAGGGCGGGGTGACCCTCGTCCTGCTGGTGCTGGGCGGGGCGAGCGCCCTGGACGCGCTCCAGGCGGCGTCGGTGGTCACGGGCCTGCCCTTCGCGGTCATCCTCGTGTTCATGCTGTGGGGGCTGTTCAAGGCCCTCGCCCGTGAACCGAGGGCGGGCGCGCCGAAGAAACTGCGGGCGGAGGACCGCCCGCCGCCGACCCGCTCTGGGAGCATCAGAGTGGACCGCAAGGGTGAAGGCGACACTCCAGAGGAGGCACAGGGCCGATGACACCGAAGAGGTTCAACAACCCCTTCCACGGGGTCGTCGACATGATCACGGAGATGAACCGCATCTCCGACACCATGTCCTCGATCGAGACCAGCCAGGCCGGTGAGCGCGAACGCGGCTTCGCCGACGCCTGGAGCCCGCCCACCGACATCCTCGCCCGGGGCAAGGACCTGGTGATCCGGTGCGAGGTGCCGGGTGTGTACGAGGAGGACGTCTCGGTCAGCCTCAACCACGGCATCCTGACCATCAGCGGGGAACGGCGGCGTGACGAGGACGACGTCGTCTACTACTCCTCGGAACGGTTCATGGGCACCTTCCGCCGTGAGATCAGCCTGCCCGACGATGTGGACGAGGAGCACATCGAGGCCAGCTACGGCGAAGGGCTCCTCGTGGTGACCGTGCACGGGGCGGCCAACCAGCGCGGCCCCAAGCGGATCAGCATCGCACGGCGCAAACGCACCTGACCCGAACCACCCGCGATCCGGGCTCCCCGCAGGCGGGAGCCGACCGAGCACACAGCGAACCCCGCCGGGAACCGACCGGCGGGGTTCGTTCTGTGTGTGCGCCTCAGCTGGGCGTCCGTGTCAGCTGTGTGTTCGTGTCAGAAGGCCCGGTCGGCCTCGTACGGGCCGATCACGGCCAGCGCCCGCGGGCGGGCCAGTAGTTCGGCGGCGACCTCGGCCACGTCGTCCTGGGTGACGGCGTCGAACCGGGCCAGGTCCTCGTCGATCGAGAAGTGGCGCGGGTGCGTGAGCTCGTGCGCGAGCAGGCGCCCCATCCGGGCGTTGGTGCCCTCGCTCCCCAGCACCATGGCGCCCTGGATCTGGCCCTTGGCACGGGTCAGCTCCTCGGCGGTGATGCCGGAGGCGGCGACCTTGGCCAGCTCGTCGCGGCAGACCCCGATGACCTCGTCGGCCTTCTCCGGCAGGCAGCCCGCGTAGATCTGGAAGGTGCCGGTGTCGGCGTAGGCCGTGTGGTAGGCGTGCACCGCGTAGGCCAGGCCGCGCTTCTCCCGCACCTCCTGGAACAGGCGGGACGACATGCCGCCGCCGAGAGCGGCGCTGAGCAGGCGCAGGGCGTGCCAGCGCGGGTCGGTCCGGATCAGACCCTCCGAGCCCAGGATGATGTGGGCCTGTTCGGTCTCACGCGACTGCACGACCGTGCCGCCGAACGTGCGGACCGGCTCCCCGGCCCCGCGCGGGCGGGACGGCCGGGCGTCGCCGGCGGCCGCCAGCCGGTCGGAGAACATGGCCCGGACCTGCTCGACGACCTTGTCGTGCTCCAGGCTGCCCGCCGCCGTGACGATGAGCTCCGAGGGCACGTAGGCGTCCCGGTACTGCTCGGCGATGCGCTCCCGGGCCAGCGACTTGATGCTGTCGGTGGTGCCGAGGATGGGGCGGCCCAGCGGGGTGTCACCGAAGAAGTGCTCGGCGAAGACGTCGTCCACCAGGTCGGCGGGCTCGTCCTCGTACATGGCGATCTCCTCGAGGATCACGCCGCGCTCGGTCTCCACCTCGTCCTCGTCGAGGACGGAGTTGGCGACCATGTCACCGACCACGTCCACCGCGAGCGGAAGGTCCCGGTCCAGGACCTTCGCGTAGTAGCAGGTGTGTTCCTTGGTGGTGTACGCGTTGTGGTCGGCGCCCACGCCGTCCAGCAGGGCGGAGATCTCCAGCGCCGAACGGGTACCGGTCCCCTTGAAGAGCAGGTGCTCCAGGAAGTGCGCCGACCCCGCGTGCGCGGAGTCCTCGTCACGGGAGCCGGTGGTCGCGGAGATCCCGAAGGCCGCGGACCGCCCGCCCGGGATGTTCTCGGTGACCACGCGCAGGCCGCCGGGCAGTACCGTCCGACGCACCAGACCGGAACCGCCGTCGGGCTCCAGCAGCGTCACGGTCGTGCCCGGCTCCTGCTCGGCGGCGATGGGGACAGAACTCATGAATCCTTCTTCTTCGCGTCGTGGCATCCAGCAGAGCATACGTGTGGGACGACGGCGGGGCGGCCGCGTCGTGGAAGACGCGACCGCCCCGTACCGGGTCAGTCAGGATCAGGTGTTCTCGGAACGCCCGCCGGAGCTGCGACGCCGGCGACGGCGCGGAGCGCCCTCACCCTTGTCGTCACCCTTGTCGTCGCCCTTGTCGGAGTCCTCGTCCGGCTCCTCGGCGCTGTCGGCCTGGGGAGCGGCCTCGGCCTTGGGGGCCGAGGCGTTCTCGGACTCGACGACCTCGACCGGGACCAGGGAGAGCTTCCCGCGGTCGTCGATCTCACGGATCTCGACCTGGATCTTCTCGCCGATGCTGATCACGTCGTCGAGGTTCTCGATGCGCTGGCCGCCGTGCAGCTTGCGGATCTGCGAGATGTGCAGCAGTCCGTCCTTGCCGGGCAGCAGCGAGACGAACGCACCGAAGGCGGTCGTCTTGACGACGGTGCCCAGGTAGCGGTCGCCCACCTCGGGCATGGTCGGGTTCGCGATCTGGTTGATCGTGTCCCGGGCCGCCTCCGCGGAGGGGCCGTCGGTGGCACCGATGTAGATGGTGCCGTCGTCCTCGATCGAGATGTCCGCGCCGGTGTCGTCCTGGATCGAGTTGATCATCTTGCCCTTCGGGCCGATGACCTCACCGATCTTGTCGACGGGCACCTTGACGGTGAGGATGCGCGGAGCGTTCGGGCTCATCTCGGCCGGACGCTCGATGGCCTCCTGCATGACGTCGAGGATCGCCAGGCGGGCACCGCGGGCCTGCTGCAGGGCCAGGGCCAGCTGCTCGGCGGGGATGCCGTCGAGCTTGGTGTCCAGCTGCAGGGCCGTGATGAGCTCACGGGTACCGGCGACCTTGAAGTCCATGTCACCGAAGGCGTCCTCGGCACCGAGGATGTCGGTCAGCGTGACGAACTCGTCGCCCTCGCTGATCAGACCCATGGCGATACCGGACACCATCTCCTTCAGGGGCACACCGGCCGCCATCAGGGACATGGTGGAGGCGCAGACCGAACCCATCGAGGTGGAGCCGTTGGACCCGAGGGCCTCGGACACCTGGCGGATGGCGTACGGGAACTCCTCGCGGGCGGGCAGAACCGGCAGCAGGGCCCGCTCGGCCAGGGCGCCGTGCCCGATCTCGCGCCGCTTGGGCGAGCCCACCCGACCGGTCTCACCGGTGGAGTAGGGCGGGAAGTTGTAGTTGTGCATGTAGCGCTTGGTCTTGTCAGGGTTGAGCGTGTCAACCATCTGCTCCATGCGCAGCATGTTCAGCGTGGTGACGCCCATGATCTGGGTCTCGCCACGCTCGAAGAGGGCCGAACCGTGCACCCGCGGCAGAATGCCGACCTCGGCGCTCAGCTGACGGATGTCCTTGGGGCCGCGGCCGTCGATGCGGACCTTGTCGCGCAGGACGCGCTCACGCATGAGCTGCTTGCTCAGGCTGCGGAAGGCGGCGCTGACCTCCTTCTCACGACCCTCGAAGTCCTCGGCCAGCTTCTCGGCGGCCGAGGCCTTGAGCTTGTCGAGCTCGCTCTCGCGGTCCTGCTTGTCCGCGATGGTGAGCGCCTTGGAGAGCTCCTCGCGCACGGCGGCCTCGACGGCTGCGTAGGCGTCGTCCTCGTAGTCGAGGAAGATCGGGAACTCGCTCAGCTCACGGCTGGCCTGGTCGGCCACGGCCTGCTGGGCCTTGCACAGCACCTTGATGAAGGGCTTCGCGGCCTCGAGGCCCTCGGCGACGGTCTGCTCGTTGGGGCCGACGGCACCTTCGGCGACCAGCTTCAGGGTCTGGGTGGTGGACTCCGCCTCGACCATCATGATCGCGACGTCGCCGTCCTCCAGGACACGGCCGGCGACGACCATGTCGAAGGTGGCGCCCTCGAGCTCACCGTGGGTGGGGAAGCCCACCCACTGGCCGTCGATCAGGGCGACGCGGACACCGCCGAGCGGTCCGGAGAAGGGGATCCCGGAGATCTGCGTGGACATCGAGGCCGCGTTGATGGCGACGACGTCGTACAGGTGCTCGGGGTGCAGGGCCAGAATCGTCTCGACGATCTGGATCTCGTTGCGCAGGCCCTTCTTGAAGGAGGGGCGCAGCGGCCGGTCGATCAGACGGCAGGTGAGGATGGCGTCCTCGGAAGGACGGCCCTCACGCCGGAAGAACGAGCCGGGGATGCGGCCGGCGGCGTACATCCGCTCCTCGACGTCCACCGTCAGGGGGAAGAAGTCGAGGTTCTCCTTGGGGCGCTTCGAGGCGGTGGTGGCCGACAGGACGACAGTCTCGTCGTCCAGGTAGACCGTGGCCGAACCAGCGGCCTGGCGAGCCAGACGACCGGTCTCGAAGCGGATGGTACGGGTGCCGAACTTGCCGTTGTCAATGACGGCTTCGGCCGAGTAAACGCCCTCCATGGGCGACCTCCTACTACACGTTTCGGAACGCCGGTCCGGGCCTCGATGGGCCTGCGGCACGGCGATGTTCTCTCCCGCGTCGTGCCCCGGAGGTGATGACGGCCGGTCATCGATCGAAGCCCACGGCATCACCATGCGGATGATGTCCGGAGACCACTACCGAGGACCGACCCCTGAGATCCGGGGTCGTGGCGCGGGTGGCGTACGGGTGACGTCCGGTGTCGGACGCCACTCCGATTACACCTTACTAACAAAGAGGGAGCGGCCGAAGCCACTCCCTCCGATCAACCTAGCGGCGCAGACCCAGACGCTCGATCAGCGAGCGGTAGCGGGTGATGTCCTGCTTGGCGATGTACTTGAGCAGACGGCGGCGACGGCCGACCATCAGGAGCAGGCCACGACGGCTGTGGTGGTCGTGCTTGTGGTCCTTGAGGTGCTCGGTGAGCTCGGTGATGCGGTGCGTGAGCAGCGCGATCTGGACCTCGGGGGAGCCGGTGTCACCTTCGGCGGTGGCGTACTCGGCGATGATCTTTTCCTTGGTGGCGGTGTCGATCGACACAACGCTCCTTCTAGCTAAGAGTCGGCACGCAGGGCGAACCCCGGTACTTGACAGGGTTCAGACGCGGTGACCGCGCGTACGAACAGTCACCGTCGCGTGTGGTGCGCGCGGCCCGCCGCCGATGGCGCGGGTGCACCGCGCTCCCGCCGAATCCGCTCCCCAGAGGGGCGCGACTCACTGCGGGCACACGTGGACGTTCCCACTCTACCCCAGATCACAAGGCCGGGCTCCTCCGCCACAGGGTCGGGGAGAACACAGTCGGCGCGGAACGACGAGGGGCCCGCGCTGGGGACGGCGTCGGCCGAGGCGCGCCGGCGGAATCACGCCGCGCCGAGGACGATCCGGCAGCGGTCGACGTCGCGGCGCATCGCCACGATGAGTTCGTCGATACTGTCGAACCGCTCCTGGCCGCGGATGCGCGCGGTGAAGTCGACCGCCATCCGCAGCCCGTACAGCTCCAGGTCGTCGCGGTCCAGCGCGTAGGCCTCCACCGTGCGCTCGGCACCGTCGAAAGTGGGGTTGGTGCCCACCGAGATCGCCGCGGGCCAGCGGGACTCGTGTCCCTCGACCGGGTCCAGGCGGCTCAGCCACCCGGCGTAGACCCCGTCGCCGGGCACGGCGGTGCCCGGCGGCAGGTCCGCGTTGGCGGTGGGGAAACCCAGCAGTTCGCGGCCCCGGGCCGCGCCGTGCACGATCTCGCCGGCCACGCGGTGCGGGCGGCCCAGGAGTTCGGCGGCGGTGGCCACGTCGCCCTCGTCGAGGAGGGAGCGGACCCGGGTGGAGGTGATGGTCTCGCCCTCGGCGACCAGCCGGACGCCGTCGGCGGTGAAGTCGTACTTCTCCCCCAGTTCGGCCAGTACGGCGACGTTCCCGGCGGCGCGGTGGCCGAAGCGGAAGTCCTCACCGACCACCACGGCGGCCGCGCCGAGCCGGTCGACCAGCACGCGCTGGACGAACTCCTCCGCGCTGAGCGAGGACAGCTCCTCGCTGAAGGGCAGCACGCACACGGCGTCGGCCCCGAGGGAGTCCATGAGCGCGACCCGGCGGTCGACCGGGGTCAGGACCGGCGGGGCGACCCCGCGCAGCACCTTCTGCGGGTGGGGGTCGAAGGTGACCACGACCACCGGAAGGCCGAGTTCGCCCCCGTGTGCGCGTGCGGCGGCCAGGATCGCCTGGTGACCGCGGTGGACCCCGTCGAAGACACCGACCGCCACCACGGACCGCCCCCAGTCGGAGGGAATGTCCTCCAGCCCGTCCCATCGCCGCACGTTCGGTCCCCTTGTTCGTTGTCGTGAAGCCGTGAAGTCCGTCCGACTCAAGCGTGCCATGGCGGCGGCCCCGCTTCCGACACGCCCCCGGTGTGGCCCGTCGCACTCGCCGCTCCCCCGCCACGCTCGTCTACCGTGGGCAAAGCGGGGTTGGCACAAGAAGGGAACGCGGTTTACCGTGCCCGGATGGCGATGATCGACACCGGTACGACGCGTTTGGCCTACGACGAGACCGGGTCCGGACCCGCGATCGTCCTCGTGCACGCGGGTGTGGCCGACCGTCGGATGTGGGACCACCAGTTCGCGGAGCTCTCCAGGCACCACCGGGTGGTGCGCTACGACTGGCGCGGCCACGGGGGCTCGGCCGACCACGAGGGGCCGGTCCGGCACCACGAGGACCTGCTGGCGCTGATGGACGCCCTGGAGATCCCCGAGGCCACCCTGATCGGCGCGTCCTTCGGCGGCGCCTACGCCGTGGACGCCGCGCTGGCCGCCCCGGAGCGGGTGAGCGCACTCGCCCTGGTCTGTCCGGGCATGTCGGGGCACGTGTGGCCGGAGGTCTTCAGCCGGATCGGCCGACAGATGGCCTTGGCCGCGGTGCCCCACGAGCGACTGGCTCTCTACCAGGCGGGCAACGCCGACCCGGACTCCCGGGACGTGGCCGCGATGGCCGACGCCCAGGCGAGGTTCATGGTGCTGGGCCCGGGGCGCTCCCCCGAGGAGATCCCCACCGAGGCCTGGGACCTGTCACTGCTGATGCTGCGCGAGATGTTCGCCCGCCTCTGGTCGAGCCCGGCCCACCACACGGAGTGGCCCGAACGCCCGGCCGCGGACCGCCTGCACGAGATCGGCGTGCCGACCCTGGTGGTCAAGGGCCTGTCCGAGATCCCCCAGGTCCAGGACGTCGCCGACCTCTACGCGGAGGGCATCCGGAAAGCGCGCCTCCTGGAGCTCCCCGACACCGGCCACCTGCCCTCGGTGGAGCGCCCCGGGGAGCTGACGGCCGCCCTAACCGAGTTCCTCAAGGAGCTCCCTCAGCGCTCCTGAGCGAATTCCCAGGTGAACCGGAGGGCCACCCGCTAACCTCGACCGCATGAGTGGCACCGAGCCTCCCTGGAACAGGGGGTCATTCCATCCGGCTCCACGGACATGCTGCGTCAGAGCCAGCCCAGTCAAGACAGCGCACCTCTCGGGCAGAAAGTTCAGCGTCCTCCCGAATAGCGGTAGGCGTCAGCTCGCGCTCGGATGTCGTACACGACGATGACACGCTGGTCCTCGTCAATGCCGTAGCGGATTCGATAGCTGGATCGCCTGGCTACCCAGTCTGCCTCGAACGGCGGATTCAGTCGCTTACCGACTCTCCTGGGTGCAGCCTTGAGGTCCCCATTGATCAGCTCCCATGCTGCCACCGCGACCTTATCCGGTAGCGTCTCGGACAGGGCACGGCGGGCGGTCCGGGTGAGGACGAGTCGGTAGTCTTCGCTCACGTACTTCCCTCTCGACGAGACCGCTCACGCATGAGCTCAGCCATCTCGTCGCCGGTGACCACGTCTCCGCGCTCGTACTCCTCCTTGGCCTGCGCCAGACGCCCCTGGTCCTCCTGGCTTTCCAGAAGCGCGAAGGTCTCCAACATCGACTCGTAATCCTCCACCGAGAGCACGACAGCACTGGGCTTGCCGTTGCGGGTGATGGTGACCGCGTCGTGGGTTCTCTCGACATCGTCGACGATCTTGGACAGGTTGTTTCTGGCCTCGGCCAAAGGCAGTGTCATCATGTACATGATTATAGCCAACAAGACTCATCCATGTACATGATTCGCGCCATCCAAGCTCGATCCGACCGCCCTCATGCGGCGCTGGATCGAGGCCGGGTTGGGCTAAGCCGGACTGAAAACGACCACCGGCTTCATGTGGCCGGGGCGGTTCTCCCCGAGCGCGATGACGGTGCCGTCCGGGGCGAAGAGGCCGACGGGGCCCTCCCCCAGGGAGCTCTCGCTGATGCGGTTGCCGTGTCGGATGGCCCGGGTCTCGGCTTCGTCCATGGTGCGGACCGGGAAGGCGGCTGCCACGGCCTGGGCCAGGGGGACCTGGGTGAACTCCTCGGCGAGCTGGTCAAGGGTACGGGCCTGCGAGAGGTCGTAGGGGCCCACGCGGGTGCGGCGCAGGGCGGTGAGGTGGCCGCCGACGGAGAGGTCCGCGCCCATGTCGCGGGCGAGCGAGCGGATGTAGGTGCCGCTGGAGCCGGTGATGACCGCGTCCACGTCGACGAAGCCGTCCGGGGTGCGGCGGATCTCGGTGACGTCGAACTGGGAGATGGTGACCGGACGGGCCTTCAGCGCCACCTCCTTGCCCTCACGGGCCGACTTGTAGGCGCGCTTGCCGTCCACCTTGATCGCGCTGACCTGCGGCGGGACCTGCTGGATGGGACCGGTGAGCTTCGCGACCGCGGCGTGCACGTCGGCGTCGGCGACGGCGGAGGCGTCCACGCGGGCGCCGGGCTCGCCCTCGGCGTCGTCGGTGTTGGTCACCAGACCCAGGCGGATGGTGGCCTCGTAGGTCTTCTCGGTCAGGGTCAGGTGGCCGAGCAGCTTGGTGCCCTTCTCGATCCCCAGGACCAGGACCCCGGTGGCCATCGGGTCCAGGGTGCCCGCGTGGCCCACGCGCCGGGTGCGCGCCAGACCCCTGGTCTTGGCGACCACGTCGTGTGACGTCCAGTCGGCGGGCTTGTCGACGACCACGACACCGCTGTCGGCCATGGGGCTCCTTCGGGAAAGCAGGGAAAAGGGGTGGGGGCGGCGGACGGTGCCGCCGCCCCGGGGGTGTTACTCGTCGTCCTCGTCCTCGTCCTCACGAGGCGCCTTGTACGGGTCGGCTTCACCCGCGTGCTTGGCACCGGTGGCCTTCTGGGCCACCTCCTCGTCGGACTTTCGCGCCTCGACCAGCAGCTTCTCGATGTGCTGGGCGTTCTCCTGAACCTCGTCGATGACGAAGGTCAGGCTGGGCGTGTGGCGGATGCCGGTCTGGCGACCGACCTCGCTGCGGATCACGCCCTTGGCGCTCTCCAGAGCGGCGGCGCTGGCCGCCTTCTCCTCGGGGGTACCGAACACCGTGTAGTACACCGTGGCGTCCCGCAGGTCCGCGGTGATCCGGGCGTCGGTCACGGTGACGAATCCCAGGCGCGGGTCCTTGATCCGCCGGTCCAGCATCTCAGCGACGATGCGCTGGATACGGTCGGCGATCTTTCGCGCGCGTGCGGCGTCAACCATCGTCAGTCTTCCTCTTCGTTGAAGAGCCGCTGCCTGGCGGAGAGCAGCTCCAGTTCGGGACGGCCCGCGACGTAACGCTCGCAGGTGTCCATCTGGTCCCTGGCGTGGGCGGCGGTCGGTGCGACCACCGCGACACCGATCTTCGCCCGACGGTAGAGGTCGTGCTCGCCGACCTCCGAGACCGACACCGAGAACTTCCGGCGCAGTTCGGCGATGACGGGCCGGACCATCGAACGCTTCTGTTTGAGCGAGTGGACATCTCCGAGGAGAACGTCCAAGGTCAGCGCCCCAACATACAAAAGTGATCACCTGTGGTGTTGTGTGAGCCGTCAAAGGCGGGGCCCCGGACATGATCGTCCGGGGCCCCAGGTGGATCAGTCCTCACGACTAGTCGCGGGGCTTCTCCTGCATCTCGTAGGTCTCGATGACGTCCTCGACCCGGATGTCGTTGTAACCGACACCGATACCGCACTCGAAGCCCTCGCGGACCTCGGTGGCGTCGTCCTTGAAGCGACGCAGCGACTCGACGTTGAGGTTCTCGGAGATGACCCGACCCTCGCGGATGAGACGTGCCTTGCTGTTACGGCGGATGATGCCGTCGCGGACGATGGAACCGGCGATGTTGCCGATCTTCGGCACCTTGAAGACCTCGCGGACCTCGGCGCTGCCGAGCTGGACCTCCTCGTAGATGGGCTTGAGGAGACCCTTGACCGCGGCTTCGACCTCGTCGATGGCCTGGTAGATGACCGAGTAGTACCGGATGTCGACGCCCATGCGGTCCGCCAGCTGGCTGTTCTTGCCCTCGGGCCGAACGTTGAAGCCGACGATGATCGCGTCAGCAGACGACGCCAGGTTGATGTCGTTCTGCGTGATGGCACCGACGCCGCGTCCGATGATCCGGATGCTGACCTCGTCGCCACCGGCGTCGATCTTGAGCAGCGACTCCTCGAGCGCCTCGACCGAACCGGACATGTCGCCCTTGATGAGGAGGAGCAGCTCGGAGCGCTCGCCCTCCTTGATGGCGGACTGCCAGTTGTCGAGGGTGACCCGACGGGCCGACTTCGCCTGCTGGGCGAAGCGCTCGCGCGCCTCACGCTGCTGGGCGATCTGACGGGCCACGCGGTCGTCCTTGACGACCAGGAAGCTGTCACCGGCGCTGGGCACGTTGGTCAGACCCAGGACCTGGACCGGACGGGACGGCTCAGCCGACAGGACGTTCTCACCGTGCTCGTCGAGCATGGCGCGAACGCGGCCGTAGGCGTCGCCACAGACGATGGAGTCACCGACGTTGAGCGTTCCGCGCTGGACCAGCACCGTGGCCATGGAACCGCGACCGCGGTCCAGGTAGGCCTCGATGGCCAGACCCTGAGCGTCCATGTCCGGGTTGGCCTGGAGGTCCAGGGCCGCGTCGGAGGTCAGGACGATCGACTCGAGCAGGGCGTCGATGTTGTCGCCCTTGAGCGCGGAGATGTCCACGAACTGGACGTCGCCGCCGTACTCCTCGGCCACGAGGCCGTACTCGGTCATCTGGGCGCGCACCCGCTGCGGGTCCGCTCCCTCGACGTCGATCTTGTTGACCGCGACCACGATCGGCACCTCGGCCGCCTTGGCGTGGTCGATGGCCTCGGCCGTCTGCGGCTTGACGCCGTCGTCGGCCGCCACGACCAGAACCGCGACGTCGGTGACCTTCGCACCACGGGCACGCATGGCGGTGAACGCCTCGTGACCGGGGGTGTCGATGAAGGTGATCTTGCGCTCTTCGCCGTCCACCTCGGTCGCGACCTGGTAGGCACCGATGTGCTGGGTGATTCCGCCGGCCTCGCCGCCCACGACGTTGGTCTTGCGGATCGTGTCCAGCAGTCGGGTCTTACCGTGGTCGACGTGACCCATGACGGTGACCACCGGCGGGCGGGGACGGAGTTCGGCGTCGCCGCCCTCGTCCTCACCGAACTCGATGGAGAAGGACTCCAGGAGCTCGCGGTCCTCGTCCTCGGGGCTGACGACCTCGATCCGGTAGCTGAGCTCCTCGCCGAGCAGCTGCAGCGTCTCGTCGGGCAGCGACTGGGTCGCGGTGACCATCTCACCCAGGTGCATCATGACCTGGACGAGCGACGCCGGGTTGACGTCGATCTTGTCGCCGAAGTCCGACAGCGAGGCGCCGCGGGACAGTCGGATGACCTGGTTGTTGCCGCTCGGGATCTTGACGCCGCCGAAGGACGGAGCCGAGAGCTCGTGGAACTCCGCACGCCGCTGCTTCTTGGACTTGCGGGCACGACCGGGACGACCGCCCGGACGACCGAACGCACCGGCCGTTCCGCCACCGCGGCCACGACCGCCGCCACCGGGACGACCACCGAAGCCACCGGGACGACCGCCGCCGCCACCGCCGCCGGGACGCGGACCCGCACCTGCGGGAGCGCCACCGCGACCGCGACCGCCGCCGCCACCGGGGCGACCGCCGCCGGCACCGCCGCGACCGCCGCCGGCCGGCGAGGCCGGACGGGACGAGGGCATGTTCATCGGGCTGGGACGCGGGCCACCGGCACCGCCGGGGCGCGGAGCGCCGCCACCCGGACGCGGAGCACCGCCGCCGGGACGCGGGGCGCCTGCGGCACCACCGGGACGCGGGGCGCGCTGGTCACCCTGCTGCGGGCCACCGGGACGCGGGCCCGGACGCGGGCCACCGGCACCGCCGGGGCGCGGAGCGCCGCCGCCGGGACGGGGAGTGCGCTGGTCGCCCTGCTGCGGGCCACCGGGACGCGGGCCCGGACGCGGGGCGCCGCCGCCGGGCCGCGGAGCGGCCGGCTTGGAGCCCATGCCCGAGGCGTTGGACGCGAACGGGTTGTTGCCCGGACGCGGACCCGGACGGGGACCGCCCGGACGCGGGGCACGACCGCCGTCACGACCACCCTCGCGGCCGCCGGATCGCTCCGGACGGTCACCGCGCTGGGGACGGTCGCTACGCTCGCCGCGGCCACCGGCCGCGCCTGCGGGCTTGGGGCCGCCGGGACGCGGGGCGTCGCCACGGGCCGCCTTCGGAGCCGGCTTGGGGCCGGGCTTCGGGGCGGACTCGGGACGCTCGGCGGGCTTCTCGAAGTGCGGAACCGCGGGCTTCTCGACCGGCGCGGCAGGCTTCTCAGCCGGCGCGGCGGGCTTCTCGGCCTGCGGAGCCGCGGGCTTCTCAACCTGCGGAGCCGCGGGCTTCTCGGCCTGCGGGGCCGCGGGCTTGGCAGCGGGACCCGGCTTCGGGCCCGGCTTGGGAGCGGGCCCCGGCTTGGGAGCCGCGGGGCGCGCGGAGTTCTCGGCGGCGGGCTTCGGGGCGGGGCCGGGCTTGGGAGCCGAGCCACCCTTCTTGCCGTTGCCGTCGGAACCGTTGTTGAAAGCTTCCTGTAGGCGTCGAACGACGGGGGCCTCTATCGTCGAGGACGCCGAACGAACGAATTCGCCCATCTCGTTGAGCTTGGCCAGCACGGCCTTGCTCTCTACACCGAACTCTTTAGCGAGTTCGTACACCCGGACCTTCGCCACTCTTCTCCTTCAGCTTCGGTCCGGGACATGGGCTAGTGCCGGACCGTCGTTAGCTCGAGTTACTCATCGCTGCGTACTCATCAGGCGCTCATCGCAATCTCGACCTGCTTCCTCATCGCTACACAACAATGGGCCAGCTCATACGCGCCGACACAGCACTGCACGCCGACCTCGGTCTCTACAACCCAGAGGCCAGCCCAGACATTCCAACCCTATCCGGAACGGGGACGCGTTCAGTCACGCGGGGCGTCACCTAGTAGGGACGTCACTAGTGAGACGTCCCACCCGGTGGCGCCTCCACCGTTCCGGTTCCGGAAGGCGCGGGACCACGCTCTGCGCCGTTCGGCCTGCTCCAGGCATCGCCGATCGTGGTGCAGATAGGCGCCGCGCCCCGGACGTCGACCTCGGGTGTCGGGCGTGATGACCGTGCCCACGGCCACCAGCCGCACGAGGTCGGACTGGACTGTCCGCGACCGGCACCCCACGCATGTACGCACGGGACGGTCAGGACCGTCTCCGGCCACCATATCGCGTCGGGACATGGGTGCGACCCGATTAACCGGCCGAAGGGGCGTCTTCGTCCCCCGAACCGGTCCCGTCGGCACCCTCGTCCGCGGCCGCCACGGGCTCGGCGTCGGAGCGGATGTCGATGCGCCAACCGGTCAGGCGCGCGGCGAGGCGGGCGTTCTGGCCCTCCTTGCCGATCGCCAGCGACTGCTGGTAATCGGGCACGACCACGCGTGCGACCCGGGCGGCCATGTCAAGGATCTCCACGGAGTTGACCCGGGCCGGGGACAGCGCGTTGGCGACGAACACGGCGGGGTCCTCGGAGTAGTCGACGATGTCGATCTTCTCTCCGTGGAGTTCGGCCATGACGTTGCGGACACGGCTGCCGAGCGGGCCGATGCAGGCGCCCTTGGCGTTGACGCCGCCCCGGTTGGAGCGGACCGCCATCTTGGTGCGGTGGCCGGCCTCACGGGCGATCGCCGCGATGTCGACGGTGTTGTCGGCGATCTCGGGGACCTCCAGCTCGAAGAGCTTGCGCACCAGGTTGGGGTGGGTGCGCGACAGGGTCACCGAGGGGCCGCGGTGGCCCTTGCGGACCTGCACCACGTAGGCGCGCAGGCGCTCGCCGTGGGTGTAGGTCTCGGTGGGTACCTGCTCCTGCGGGGGCAGGACGGCCTCGAGCTTGCCGAGGTCGACCAGGACGTTCCGCGGGTCCTTGCCCTGCTGGATGATGCCGGAGACGATGTCGTGCTCGCGGCCGGCGAACTCGCCCAGGGTCAGCTCGTCCTCGGCGTCGCGCAGACGCTGGAGGATGACCTGCTTGGCGGTGGAGGTCGCGATGCGGCCGAAACCGGTGGGCGTACCGTCGAACTCGCCGACGACCGCGCCCTCCTCGTCGGTCTCCGTCACCCAGACGACCACGTGGCCGGTGGAGCGGTTCAGCTCCACGCGGGCCTTCTTCTCGGGGCCCTCTTCGCGGTGGTAGGCGATCAGCAGCGCGTCCTCGATGGCCTTGGCCACCAGCTCGACGGCAATGTCCTTCTCGCGCTCAAGGCTGCGCAGGACGCTCATGTCAATATCCACGGGGCTCCCCCTCTAGTCCGCCGCGTCGGCGTCGGCAGCGCGACGGAATTCCACCTGGACCTTGGCCTTGGCGATCGAGTCGTAGGCCAGGGTGCGGGGACGTCCCTTGACGTCCAGGGTCACGCCCTGGTCGTCGGACTCGGTGACGCGACCGGTGACGTCGCCGCCCTCGACGAGGGAGACCTTCACCAACCGGCCCTGGGAGCGGCGCCAGTGGCGCGGCAGCGTCAGCGGACGGTCCACCCCCGGGGAGGTGACCTCCAGGACGTAGGGCAGTTCGCCCATGACGTCGGAGGAGTCCAGGCTCTCGTTGACGGCCTGACTGACCTCTCCGACGGTGTCCAGGTCGACCCCGTTGTCGGAGTCCACGACCACGCGCAGCACCCGACGCTTGCCCGCGGGTGTCAGCTCGACGGCCTCCAGGTCCAGTCCGGCTTCGGCCAGTACCGGCTCCAGCAGCTCGGCGATGCGCTCGTTGCGCGCCTGCGCTCCCATGCGTGTTAGCCCCTCAAACGGCGAAATCCCGCCCGCTCGGCCGTGTGCCGTGAACGGGGCGGTCCAGCTCTGTACGTAGTCTGCGACGAATCCGCCCTGTGCTCTCCTCATGGAGACACAGGAGCGCCGCGCGTCGCGTGCGACGGCGGTTGTGGTGCAAGGGTATCCACACCTGAACGCCCTCCAGGTCGGTCCACGCGGGCGGGGCGCGCCGCGGGGGTGCGGTCCGGTCACCGGATCACCGCCCTGGCAGGGGGTGTCGGTGCGGCCCGTGCCCGCCGCCACCCGTGGAAAGATGGGGGCCGACCGCCGCTGAAGGCGGCCGGCGTCGACGCCGCGCCGAACCGCGGGGCACGGGAGGAGAGCGCGTGGGCCAGGGGGATGTCAGCCGCCGCACGGTGCTGGGCCTGACGGTGACGGGCTTGGCTGTGACGGGTGTCGCTGTCGGGGTGAGCGGTTGCGGCACGGCCGACTGGTACCCCTTCGACGTGACCCCCGACGTGTCCGTCCTGCGTTCGCTCATCCGCGAGAAGGAGCGGGCGGTCGTGCGCTACGAGAGCGCGCTGGAGCACGGAACCGGGCCCGCCGAACTCCTCGAACAGCTGCTGGAGCACCACGTCACCCACCTGGACGCGCTGTTGGACGCCCTTCCGGAGGGGGTCGGCGCCCACGACGCCGCCCCGGCCGGGGCGGAGGGCTCCGACACGGGGGCCGAAACGGCCGACCCGCAGGAGGACCCCGCCCTGGACGCCGTGCTCGACGTCGCGGGGCTGCGTGCGCTGGCCGCAGCGGCGACCAGTGCCCGGTTGGACCAGGCCGCCGCGGTCACCGACCCAGGCCTGGCCCAGCTCATCAGCGGGATCGGCGCGTGTGAGGCCGGGCACGCCCACCTGCTGGACCGGGCCTGATCACCGGCGCGGCTTCCCGAAGAGACTCGAAGGCAGAAGGCAGGTAGTCAGGTGAGCGACAGCCCCGCGCCCGCGGAGAGTCCCCAGAGCCCCGAGGAGGGTGCGGGCCCGACCGGGGGCGGCGACCCCACCGCGGCGGCGCTGGCGGAGGCGCTGAGCGCCGAGCACGCCGCCGTGTACGGGTTCGAGTTCGTCGGCGGGGCCGCCGGGGACGAGACCCGGCGTGAGCGCGCCTCGGCTGCGGCCTACGAACACAAGGCGATGCGGGACACCCTGCACGCGGCGGCGGTGGAACGGGACATCGACCCCCCGCCCGCGCTGGCCTCCTACTCGCTGCCCGAGGGACGCTCCGGCACCGACATGGACGAGTTCGCCGCGGGACTGGAGGAGACGACGATGAGCGCCTACCTGTGGCTGAGCTCCTCCCCCGACACCGACCTGCGGATCACGGCGGCCCGGGTCCTGCAGGAGGCGACCGTGCGCTCGCTGGTGTGGGGCGCCGGCCTCGACCCCCTGCCGGGGTTCGGGGAGAGCTGACACCGCACACGGGAAGGGGGCTCCCGCGCCGGTGCGCGGGAGCCCCCTTCCTGTTCGACCTGTGCTGCTGCCCGGTAGCCGGAGTGCGGCTACTCGGCGCAGGCGGTGACGGTGCGCTCGACGATCTCGCCGACCGGGACGTCGGAGCGCTCACCGGAACGGCGGTCGCGCAGCTCGACGAGCCCGTCCTTGAGGCCGCGGCCGACGATGACCACGGTGGGGATGCCCAGCAGCTCGGCGTCGTTGAACTTCACGCCGGGGGCCGCCTTGCGGTCGTCGACCAGCACGCGCAGGCCCCTGGCCTCCAGCTCGCCACCGATCCGCAGGGCCTCCTCGACCTCGCCGCCCTTGCCGGTGCCGACCACGTGCACGTCGGCGGGGGCGACCTCGCGCGGCCAGACGATGCCCTTGTCGTCGTGCGACTGCTCGACGATCGAGGCGACGGCGCGGGAGACGCCGATGCCGTAGGAGCCCATGGTGACGCGCTTGGGCTTGCCGTCCGGGCCGAGCGCGTCCAGCTTGAAGGCGTCGGTGTACTTGCGGCCGAGCTGGAAGATGTGCCCGATCTCGATGCCGCGAGCGGTGTACAGGGTGCCCTTGCCGTCGGGCGAGGCGTCGCCGTCGCGCACCTCGGCGACGTCGATGGTGCCGTCCGGGGTGAAGTCGCGCCCGGCCACCAGGTCGACGACGTGGTGGTCGGTCTTGTCCGCGCCGGTCACCCAGGAGGTGCCGGTGACCACGCGCGGGTCGACGAGGTAGCGGACCTTGTTGTCCAGCAGGGCCTTCGGGCCGATGTACCCCTTGGCGAGGAAGGTGTTGGCGGCGAAGTCCGCCTCCTCCAGGAGGGCCACCTCGGTGGGCTCCAGGGCGGCCTCGAGGCGCTTGAAGTCGACCTCGCGGTCGCCGGGCAGGCCGATGGCGAGGAGCTCCCACTCCTTGCTGCCGGGTGCGCGGGTCTTGACCAGGACGTTCTTGAGGGTGTCGGCCTCGGTGAAGTCGCGCCCGAGCCCGGCTTCGTTGAGGAAGTTCACCAGGGTCTGGATGGTGGCGGTGTCCGGGGTGTGGTGCACCTGCGCCTCGGGGAGGCCCTCGACGGGCAGCTCGGCGGGCGCGGGGGTCCTCACGGCCTCGACGTTGGCGGCGTAACCGGACTCCGTGCTGCGCACGAAGGTGTCCTCGCCGGTGGGCGCGACGGCCAGGAACTCCTCGGAGGCCGAGCCGCCCATGGCACCGGAGGTCGCGGCGACGATGACGTACTCCAGACCCAGCCGGTCGAAGATCCGGATGTAGGCGGCCCGGTGCTTGTCGTAGGACTCCTGGAGGCCCTCGTCGTCGATGTCGAAGGAGTAGGAGTCCTTCATGTGGAACTCGCGGCCGCGCAGCACCCCGGCACGGGGGCGGGCCTCGTCGCGGAACTTCTCCTGGATCTGGTAGAGCACGACCGGGAAGTCCTTGTAGGACGAGTACTCGCCCTTGACCAGGAGGGTGAAGAGCTCCTCGTGGGTGGGGCCGAGCAGGTAGTCGGCGCCCTTGCGGTCCTTGAGGCGGAACAGGGTGTCGCCGTACTCCTCCCAGCGCCCGGACGCCTCGTAGTAGTCCTTGGGGAGCAGCGCGGGCAGCAGGACCTCCTGGCCGCCCATGGCGTTCATCTCCTCGCGCACGACGCGGGCGACGTTCTCCAGGACCATCTTGCCCAGGGGCAGCCAGGTGTAGATGCCCGGGGCGGCGCGGCGGACGTAGCCGGCGCGGACGAGCAGCTTGTGGCTCGGCACCTCGGCGTCCGCCGGGTCCTCACGCAGGGTGCGCAGGAACAGGTTCGACATCCGCAGTAGCACGGCCACTCCTCGGTGATCGCGCCCCGATGGGGGACGCGGGTAGGAAAATCTGGAGAAACCCAGGCTAGCGCCCTCCGGACGGGGTTCGCGCGGCCGTGCTTCTACGGGGGTGCTGCCGCGGGTGCCCCGCTGCGCCTAACGTTGAGGGGATTTCGAGGAGTGAGGCGGGGACATGGGCAGACGTGTGCGTGACAGGGTCGAGGCCGAGGAGGAGGTCTCGCCGGTGCCAGGGGTCGACCTGCTCGCCGACGCGGACCGGCCGAACTCGTGGTTCCTGCTGGTGGAGGGCACCCCGCAGTCCCACGTGGACCTGTCGGACCCCGGCTACCTGGACTTCTCGTACGTGCGGCGGATCGCGCACGCGGCCGACCTGGTGGCGCCGGAGGGCGAGCCGATCGAGGCGATGCACCTGGGCGCCGGGGCGCTGACGGTGGCCCGGTACGTCGCGCACACGCGTCCGGGGTCGCGCCAGCGCGCGGTGGACGTGGACGCGGCCCTGGTGGAGACGGTCCGGCGCAGGCTTCCGTGGGACCGCAAGGCGCAGCTGCGGGTGGGGATCGGTGACGCCCGGGACTGGATCGCGGCCCGGCACGAGTCCAGCGCCGACCTGATCGTGTCCGACGTCTTCGCGGGGGCGCGGACCCCGGCCCGGCTGACCTCCGCCGAGTTCTACGCCGAGGCCGCGCGGGTGCTGCGGCCGGGCGGGTTCCTGGTGGTCAACGTCGGGGACGGGTACGCCCTGAAGCACACCCGGGCCCAGGTGGCCACGGTGCGTTCGGTGCTGCCGCACGTGGTGATGACCGCCGAACCGGGGATCCTGCGCGGCCGCCGCTTCGGCAACCTCGTCCTCGTGGCGGGACACCGACCGCTGCCGGCGGAGGAGCTGGGGCGGCTGGCCCACCGGGACCCGGAGATGGCGCGTCTGGTGGAGGGCGAGGACCTGGACCGGTTCACCTCCGGCCGTTCCCCCGTGCACGACGCGGACGCCGAGGACTCCCCCGCGCCACCGACCGACATCTTCTAGGGAGTGTTCCGGGTCCGGTGTACTCCCCCGGGAGTAGCGGCGCCCCCGAAGTGTCCCCCTGAGGGGGACGGCGTCCCCGGCGTGGCAGCCGTACTGTCGGAATCGTGGCAGCACTACTCTCACGCGTTCCCCGCCCCACCCGTATCGACCTCTGGCTCGCTCTGGGGCTCCTCGCCCTGTCCGCGGGCAGCACCGCCGTCATCGAGGTCGTCGATCCGATCCCTGGGGACCGGGACGCCTGGCCGTGGGGATACGCGCTGATCCTCGTCGCCTGCCTGCCGATCCTGTGGCGGACCGCCTTCCCCCGCGTGGTGGCGGCGGTGACGGTGACGGCGGCGACCGTCTACTACCCCCTGTCCTTCCCTGACGGCGTGGTGATGCTGAGCGCCGCGGTCATGCTCTACACCGTGGTGCGCTGGGGGTACCGCGTCTTCGGCTGGCTCATGGGCCCCGGGGTGTTCGTCGCGCTCAGCGTCCACGGGCTCCTGAGCGGGGGCTCCCTGCGCGCCGAATCCGTGGCCACGCTCGCCTGGATCATCGTGCTGCTGTGCGCCGCCGAGGTGGTGCGCTGGCGCCAGGAGTACCTGAAGGCCGACCAGGAGCGCGAGGCGGAGGTCGCCCGGACCCGGGAGGAGGAGCTGCTGCGCAGGGCCTCCGACGAACGGCTGAGGCTGGCGCGGGACGTGCACGACACGGTCGCCCACAACATCTCGCTGATCAACGTGCAGGCCGGGACGGCGCTGTACCTGATGGAGAGCCAGCCGGAGCGCGCCGCGGAGGCGCTGTCCACCATCAAGCAGACCAGCAAGGACACGCTGACGGAGCTCAGGGCCATGCTGGGGGTGCTGCGGGCGGTCGACGAGTCCGCGCCCCGCTCCCCGGTCCCGGGCCTGGACCGGGTCCCGGACCTCGTGGAGGGCGCGCGCGGAGCCGGACTGGAGGTGGTGCTGGAGGTGACCGGTGAGGAGCGGCGCGTGGCCGTGGGGGTCGAAGGTGTGGCCTACCGGGCCGTCCAGGAGGCGCTCACCAACGTGGTCCGGCACTCGGACGCGGGCAGTGCACGGGTACGGCTCGACTACGGGCCCTCGGAACTGCTGGTCGCGGTGGTCGACGACGGCCGCGGGACCGTGGGCCCGCCCGTCGAGGGCAACGGCATCACCGGGATGCGCGAACGGGCCGCCCTCGTCGGGGGTTCGGTGGACGCCGGCCCCGTCGAAGGGGGAGGATTCCGGGTGCGGGTGAGGCTGCCGGTCGACGGCGGCCCCGCGCAGGGACAGGGGGAAACAGGTTGATCCGGGTACTGCTCGCAGATGACCAGGCGCTGGTGCGGGCGGGGTTCCGCGCCCTGTTGAACAGCGCCCCCGACATCGAGGTGGTCGCGGAGGCGTCCGACGGCGCCGAGGCGGTCCGCCTCGCGCTGGCCGAACGCCCGGACGTGGTGCTGATGGACATCCGGATGCCGGGTGTGGACGGTCTGGACGCCACCGAGCGCGTCCTCGCCGAACCCTCCCTGGAGCGGACGCGGGTCGTCATCCTCACCACGTTCGACCTGGACGAGTACATCTTCGACGCGCTGCGCGGCGGCGCCAGCGGCTTCCTGGTCAAGGACATCGAACCGCGCGACCTGCTCCAGGCGGTGCGGGTCGTCCACGGGGGCGAGGCCCTGCTCTCCCCCGGCATCACCCGGCGGCTGATCGCGGACTTCGCCCGCCGACCGTCGAAGCCGCCCGCCCCGTCCACGCGTCTGAACGGGCTCACCGACCGCGAACGCGAGGTCCTGGCCCTGGTCGGCCGGGGGCTGTCCAACGACGAGATCGCCCGGGAGCTGGTGCTCAGCCCCGCCACGGCGAAGACCCACGTCAGCCGCACCATGGTGAAGCTGGGGGTACGCGACCGGGCGCAGCTGGTGGTGCTCGCCTACGAGACCGCGCTCGTGACCCCCGGCTGGTCCGGCGACGACCCGCCGGGCCGCTGACGCCTGCCGGGGAACCCCGGGCCCGGCTCAGGGTTCACCCTTACGCCCACGGGAGTAGGACCGCGGCCGGAATACCTCCCTTGGTGGCCCCCAGGTGTCGCCCCGGAGACGATGTGGCGCCCCTGACCGTCGGCGGATGCTGTTCAGCGTCCCCACCGCCGACCGCAGAGGCCCACCGATGTTCGAAGACCCGCTCGTACTGGCCAGACTCCAGTTCGCGCTGACCGCGGCCACCCACTACATGTTCGTCGCGCTCACGCTCGGTCTCGCCCCCTACATCCTCGGCACGCAGCTCCTCGCGGTCCTGCGCGGCGACCGGTCGCGGATGCTCTCCGTCCGGTTCTGGGGCGGGCTGTACCTGGTCAACTACGGCATGGGGGTGCTGTCCGGGCTCGTGATGGAGCTCCAGCTCGCGCTGAACTGGAGCGGACTGCACGAGATGTTCGGGTACACCTTCGCGGCTCCGCTCGCCATCGAGACGATGACGGCGTTCTTCGTCGAGTCCACGTTCCTCGGACTGTGGATCTTCGGCTGGGACCGCATGGGCAGGTGGGCGCACCTGTTCTGCTTCGTGGTGGTGACCGTGACGGCGTACTCGTCGGCGTGGTGGGTGCTGGTCTCCAACGGCTTCCTGCGCCATCCGGTGGGGTTCGAGATGGTGGACGGGGTCGCGCACATGACGGACCCGGTCGCCCTGATGGCCAACCCCGCGGCGGTTCTGGCCTTCCTGCACGTGACCAGCGGGGCGATGCTCGTGGGCGCCCTGGTCGTGGCCGCGGTCGGCGCCTACCACCTGCTGCGCGGCAACGACCCGCACGGGATCTTCCGGCGCGGGATGCGCTACTCGGCCTTGGTGATGACCGTGATGCCGTTCGTCGTGGTGAGCTTCGGCGGAGCGCAGTTCCAGATCTTCGGGCAGGACCCGCCCACCAGCGGGCTGACCTACTCCGCCGAGGAGATCCAGGCGATCGAGGACGCCGGGCGGAGCGCGTTCGTGACCGCAGCCAACGCGGCCGGGGACATCGTGATGATGTCCGCCTGGGGAGTCATGTTCTTCCTGGGGCCGATCATGCTCGTGGCCCAGTACGGCGGTCTGCTGAACCCGCGGCGGTGGTTCCCGAACCTGCTCCCGTCCTGGTTCAGGCCGGGCCGCTGGGGCCTGGCCGTGCTCCTGTTCTCCCCGTTCCTCCCCTACCTGGCGAGCATCGGCGGTTGGGTCTACCGCGAGACCAACCGCCAGCCCTGGGTGGTGGTGCACCACCTGACCACCGCCGACGCCGTGACGCCCATGGCCCCCGGCGCCGCGCTGGTCTCCTTCACCCTCTTCACCGCCGCCTTCGCCGTCCTGGCCGCCGTGACCTACTGGCTGCTGGTCCGTTTCGCCCGTCGCGGCCCCGAGGGAGGTCCCCTGGCGGAGCGCCGCGAGGAGGAGTCCCCGGAGACCGCCGCCCCCGTCCACACGTTCTGAGAGTCGGAGGAAGACAGCCATGGAACTCCTCTCAACAACACTGCTTTCCGCCGCGCTGCTCGCCCTGTTCGTTGTGGGCTACCTGGTGCTGGCCGGATCCGACATCGGCCTGGGCATGCTCCTGCCCCATGTGGCGCGCACACCCGGGGAACGACGCCGCGTGGTGTCCGCCATCGCGCCCTACTTCCTGGCCTCCGAGGTGTGGCTGGTCGCCGCGGTCGGGGTACTGGCCGGGCTCTTCCCCGTCCTGGAGCACCACGTGGTCGGCGGCCTGTGGCCGGTGCTCGTCGCGCTGGCGGCCGGGTGGCTGGTCCGGGACGCGGGGCTGTGGTTCCGCGCCCGGGTGGACCGCCGGCGGTGGCGGTCGGCCTGCGACACCGCGATCGTGGCGGGCAGCTGGACGCTGGCCGTCTCCTGGGGGCTGGTGCTGACCGGCCTGGTCGGCGGCGGGCTGTCCCCGGACCCGTTCACCGTCCTGGGCACGGCCTCGGTGGTCTCCCTGTTCGCGCTGCGCGGCGCGGCCTTCGGCGCGGAGCGGCTGGTGGGTCCGACCGAGGCCGAGAGCGCGGACGCGGCCGCCCGGGCGACCCGGCCCCTGGCGCGGTTGGCACTGGGGGCCACCGTTGCGACGCTGTTCGCCGCGGTGGTCCTCGGCGGTCCCGTGCCGGCGGACGCCGTGATCGCGGCGGTGCTGGTCGCCGTGCTGTTGGCGGCCCTGGCCGCGACCAGCGGGCTGACCGGGCCGATGCTGTCGCGGCACACCTCGGCGCTGGCGATCGCGGTCCCCGGGCTGCTGGTGGCGCTGTCCGCGCAGCTGCCGACGGCGGAGGTTCCCGGCGTGACCGGTGCGTTCGTGTGGGCGATGCTGGCACCCGCGGTTCCGGTCATGCTCCTCGGCCAGGTTTGGCTCTACCGAATGACACGCCGGCCCGCAGCGACCCCGACCTTCTTCGCCTGATCCCCGCGAAGAAAGCGCTGGCCAGGAGCGGGGGAACCGAAGAGTGCCGACCCGGACGCCCCGGGTAACGGAGGAGTAAGGTTCCCGTCCCTGATTGGGAAAGCCGGACAACGGGCACTTCCTGGTGCGGGAGACGTACTCGTGGCGCCACCTCCTCTTCGCGAGCTCTGGCGTGATCGCGCACGGGTACCACACCGAGCCCCGAGGAGGGACTGTGCCTGATCCCCTGACCGGACCACCGCACCAGCAAGGTTGCAGCTGCGGCCCCAGCTGCGGTTGCGGCTGCCAGAGCGGTGGCGCCTGCGGCTGCACGGGCAGCTGCGGCTGACCGTTCTCGACCGACGGGCTGTCCCTCCCCTTGGGGGCAGCCCGCTCCCCTTCCCACCCGGCCGCCGACCCCCGCGCCAAAACCGCGTTCCGGGCCGACCACATCCCCCACATCGCGACAATCAGCAACGATATGTGTACGCTGAGTCACAGCGCTTTCCCTTGGGGGATGAGCCGCTGCGTATCCACCCATTGGGGGAGATCAGCGATGCCGCCGTTCACGAGACCAGCGACACGGAGGGGCCGCCCCTCCGAGCACGCGAGGCTGCTCCAGTGCGTGCAGCAAATCCTGGAGCGCTCCGACCGCGCCGTGCCATGGGAACCGGATACCGTCGGGCTCCCCGACGCCCGCTCCGACAGCGCCCTGGCCCGCATCAACGACGTCGCCTTCTACGCCAACGCACGCAACGAGGTGTCCGCCCTCGCGAGCGTCTGCGTCGACCTCCTCCACCTGCACAACCCCGACGGCGAGGACGAGCGCCGCTGCCAGGGCTGCCGCCTGCCCTGGCCGTGCCCGACCTTCGGCGAGATCTCCCGGCTCGTCAGTTGAACCCCCGCGGGGCCCGCGGCCCCGAACGGACGTCGCCCGTCGAGGTCGGGGCGCGATCCGACTTCGACGGGCGACGGTCCTTCGGTCCACCTGCCGCCAGTGGCACCCCACGAGCGAATCGTCGGGCGCCCTCACCGGGCGAGGCTTACCCAGAGGTTAATACTGGAACGTGTTCTACCGCAAGACCCGAGCCCCACTCGGTTTCAGTCGAAAAGCCTGATGGCATAGAGAAAACCGTCGCGTGTGGACAATCCAGACGTGTGTAACAGGATCTACTCGACGAGGCCCTGCGGGACCGCGGAGCGTTCACTGAGAAGGGTCGGCGGCGGGCGCCTCCCGACACTCGGGGCCCGGAGCGGACCCCGGGTCGGGGGCGGGGCGGAAGCGGGGGCCGGCCGGCCAGGCCCAGGGGCGGGGGACAGCCCCTGGGACCGGCGGTGACAGGGTGCGCCAACCCGTACCTCCGGTGGACGAAGGACCCTCCCACACGCTTCGGGGCGCACCATGTCCAACAGACGTTAACGAGGTGCCGGTAACACGAACACCCCCCTTCGGATAACCGGAACGTCTCGATTCCCACCTGACAGAGGGAAGGAATCAGCCCTGACCTGCAACAACACACTGCAACCAGGGCAGGCGCCTCGCCGGACGCCTCCTCCTGCCGACGAGGGGAGGCGCCCGGGAGGAGAAACAGGGGAACAGAAAAGCCCTCGCCGGACAAACCGAAAAAGGAAACCCTCCGCAACGGGAAAGAGAAAGGTTGCAGAGGGTTGCAATTCAAGCGAGGGCCAGTCAAAACCCCCCCGGGAGGAACCCCAGGGAGGAGCCTCAGCTAATCCTGGTAGCCATCAAATACGCACTGGGCGAATCGGCGTCATTGATTTCCGTAACCCTCCACACCTGGCCGCCGACACTGAACACATCACCCACACGAACATCGATCATGGGCGTGGGACGCCAGTCTTTCGGACCGCCGATCTTGGCCACCGGCCGTCCGTCGTCGTCGGTCCAGAAGCTCCCTCCGCCAACGGGTCCGCCCGCGAAGCGGTCGTTGCGACCGTAACTGATCTTCTCCTGCGCGCCGATCTCGTGGACCACCGTGGATTCAGTCCCAACCGTCTCGAACTCCATTGAAAACGCATCCATATTAACCCGCGCCAGCCAATGAAACAGTGAACCGGCGGATCAGATCAGCGTTTCAGCAGACTAACCGACAAAAGTAATGCGCGGGCCGGGACTTTAGTCCTGACCCGCGCAAGCGGCAGTGAAGCGATTTATCAGTCGCCGCTCGACGAACCCCGGTTGCCCTTGAGCCTGCCCACGAGTGTCTCCAGGGCCGAGCTGAACGGGTGGTCGTGCACCATGTAGGTCCAGGTCATCGACGGGCGCTTGACCCCGACCGCACCCACGTCGAGCTTTCCGTCGACCACCTCGAGCTCCTCGAAGCTCTCGGCGGCCCGGGAGCGCGCGTCGTCCAGGAAGCCCTTGAAGACCGGGACGGCCTCGCGGTTGAACTCGTCGAGGGGGTCGCGGCGGCCCAGGAACCGCAGGTGGATGCCCTCACGCAGCTCCGACAGGAACGCGTTGTGGTCGGTCCAGCCGCGGTCCAGGTGGTAGAGGGTGATCAGCTTGGCGGCCTGGGCGACCTCCTCGGCGTCCAGCTCCTCCAACAGCTCCTCGTGGCGTTCCTTGCGGTCGGCCTTGATGTGCCGGTCGCCCTGTCCGTTGGTCAGGACCAGCTCGCGGTGTTCCAGGACCACCTCGCGCTGCACGTCGATGAGCTTGTTGTAGCGCCAGGTGTTGCGGTGTACCTCCAGCAGCTGGCCCTCGGAGACCCGCTGGGCGTGGCCGACCATGGCCAGCCAGGCCTCGTCGGTGATCTCGCCCTCGGCCGTGGTCCGGTAGCCCGTGGTCTCGGGAGCGTGGTTCACCAGCAGGTCGTCGTCCATGCTGACGAAGAAGATGGAGTCACCGGGGTCGCCCTGGCGGCCGGAGCGCCCGCGCAGCTGACCGTCCAGACGGCTGCTGGGGTAGCGGCCGAAGCCCATGACGAACAGTCCGCCGGCCTCGACCACCCGGTCCCGGTCGGCCATGTCGCTGCCGCCGAGCCGGATGTCGGTACCGCGGCCGGCCATCTGGGTGGAGACGGTGATCGCGCCGTAGGTGCCGGCCTCCGCGATGATGGAGGCCTCGTCCGCGTCGTTCTTGGCGTTGAGGACCACGATCTCCAGCCCGGCCTCACGCAGCCGGTCGGCCAGGAGCTCGGACTCGGCCACGTCCTGGGTGCCGATGAGGATCGGGCGCCCGCCCTTGTGGACCTCCTCGACCTTGGCGACGAGGGCGTCCTCCTTCTCCTCGCGCGTGGCGTACAGGCGCGTGCCGTGGTCCTCGCGGATGTTCGGCTTGTTGGAGGGGATGACCGCCACCTCGAGCTCGTAGAACTCCCGCAGCTGCTCGGCGACGCTCATCGCGGTACCGGTCATACCGCCGAGGGTGGGATAGCGCAGGACCAGCGACTGGACCGTGATCGAGTCCAGGACCTCGCCGGTCTCGCTGACCGCCACCTTCTCCTTGGCCTCGACCGCGGCCTGGAGGCCGTCCGGCCAGCGCTGGAGCAGGGCGATCCGGCCGCGCGACTCGTTGATCAGCCGCACCTCGCCGTCGCGCACCACGTAGTGGACGTCGCGCTGGAGCAGCACGTGCGCGTGCAGGGCCAGGTTGACCTGCGGGAGCACCGAGGTGTCGTCCTCGGAGTACAGGTCCACCCCGTCCAGGGCCTTCTCGACCGCGTCGATGCCGTCGTCGGTGAGCTGGACGTTGCGCCCCTCACCGTCGACCTCGTAGTGCAGTCGCGGTTTGAGGCCGCGCACGAGGTCGGCCATCTCGACGTCGGCCGGCACGCTCTCCGCGGCGCCGGCCAGGACCAGGGGCACACGGGCCTCGTCGACGAGCACGGAGTCGGCCTCGTCGATGATGGCGACGTGGGGTTCGGGGACCACCCGGTCGTCGGCGTCGGTCACCATGCGGTCGCGCAGGACGTCGAAGCCGAGTTCGCTGACGGCCGCGTAGGTGACGTCGCAGGCGTAGGCGTCCTTGCGCTCGTCGACGGTGGACTCCTCGCTGATGGAGCCGACCGTCACCCCGAGCATCGTGTAGAGGGGACGCATCCACTCCGCGTCGCGCCGGGCGAGGTAGTCGTTGACGCTGAGCACGTGGACGCGCTTGCCGCGCAGGGCGAATCCGGCGGCGGCGAGGGTTCCGGCGAGGGTCTTGCCCTCACCGGTGGCCATCTCGGCGACGTGGCCGTCGAGCAGGGCCATGACACCGAGCAGCTGCACGTCGAAGGGGCGCTCGTCGAGGGTACGCCGGGCGGCCTCTCGGCCGACCGCGCACAGACTGACGAGGTCGCCTGGGGAGTAGGGGAGCTCGGCGTAGCCGAGGTCGATGGCCTTCTCCGTCAGCTCGGCATCGCTGAGTTCTCGCAGACCCTCCTCTTCGGCCTCGATCGCCGGCAGGAGCTTGGTATAAGGCCGCAGGTCCACCGCACCGGGCTTGCCCAGTAGGCGGCGGACGCTTTCTGCCATTCGTCCGAACACCACGCCAGGGTAACGCCGGACACAACCGAATGGTTCCCCTCGGGGGTTCACTTGTCCGCTCGAACGGGGTCAGAACACCCTGGAGCAGGGGTTCACGCCGGTTTTCACGGGACCACGGGTTCTTCGGGGCCCCGGTCGTTCTCGGAAGGCCCCGGATCAGGTGACGAGCTGGCGCTGGGTGCGCTGCCGCGCCTCCACCGCCATCGCGTGCTTGACCAGGGTGACCAGGACGCGGACCACGGACTTGCGGTCGCGCGCGTCGCAGTAGACGACGGGGACGTCGGGGGTCAGGTCGAGGGCGTCGCGCAGCTCGTCCGCGGTGTAGGCCGCCTCGGGGTCGAACTCGTTGACCGCGACCACGAACGGCAGGCGGTACTGGCGCTCGAAGTAGTCCAGGGCCTGGAAGGTGTCCTCCAGGCGACGGGTGTCCGCGAGGATCACCGAGCCCAGGGCGCCGCGGACCAGGTCGTCCCACATGAACCAGAAGCGCTGCTGGCCGGGGGTGCCGAACAGGAACAGGGTGAGGTCGGTGTCCAGGGAGATCCGGCCGAAGTCCATGGCCACCGTGGTGCTGGTCTTGTCCGGGGTGTGCGAGAGGTCGTCCACACCCGCGCTGGCCGCGGTCACCGCGGCCTCGGTGCGGACCGGGGGGATCTCCGACACAGCCCCGACGAACGTGGTCTTTCCGACCCCGAAGCCCCCGGCGATGATGATCTTGGTGGACAGTTCGGTGGGTGCGTGGACGTGGTTCGTGCTGTTAGCTGAGTGGATCACAGTTTGTCCTAGCGAGAGTGCCGGGCCTGCACGGACAGTTGGCTCACACGACCCGGTCTGGAGGGGCGCGGCACTCCCGGGTCCGAACCTCCACGAGAGCGACCGCAACAGGAACCTAACACCGCACGGCGCTGGAATCCGGGGTTTCGGCACAGTGGGGCATGAGGTCACATCTCCGCCCAGTACGCCCTTTTCGATCGGCGAGCAGCTCAAGAGGCCCCGAGGTCGGATGTCCACCTCGTGGCAGGGAGTCCGCCTTGACCAACGGACGGTAGCCAGACAAGCACACTCCTGTACCCCGGAAGGTCGACTTTACGACTTTGTGAGCGGCCATTTTCGGCCGCTTTCGGCCGCGCCAATCCCTGTCCGGCGCCGTCCCCGCCATCTACGGTGGAGAACAGGGCACCCGTCGAAGCGCGGTCGCAACGGACTCCTGGCACGAGGACGCGGCCACCACGGGCCCCGGCGGCGCCTTGGGGCGCACGACCACCACCGACGTCTCGCTCTTCGACGTCGGACCGGCCGTACCTCCCCGACGGGCGCTCCACAGCCCCACCGGCCCACAACCGTCCACGTGGGCCGGTGGCGGTTGGGATCCCACTTCCTTGGGCCTCCGCCCACCCGTCGCCCGCCACCACCCTCAACGGACGCGCTCGTCGTGACGTCCTCTCCTGCGGCCAAGCGGTCAGGCGGCCGAGGTGCGTAGGATGGACGGGCCCCTCCCCGAACGGCGCCGACCGCGGCGTCTCGTGCGCGCGCACGAGACGGGTCGAGGGGCCGATTTCCCACACAGGCCGAAACACTCCCAAGGGAGCCGAGAACCCCACATGTCCGATCAGCGCGTCGTCCGACCCACTCCCATCAGCGGTTTCCCCGAGTGGACCCCTCAGGTCCGGGCCGTGGAGCAGCGTTGGCTGGACCATATCCGCGCCGGGTTCGAGTCCTTCGGCTTCGCGTCCGTGGAGACCCCCTCCGTGGAGAACCTGGACGTGTTGATGGCCAAGGGCGAGACCTCCCAGGAGGTCTACACCCTGAACCGCCTCCAGGCCGACGCGAAGGACGACTCCGACGCCAAGCTCGGTCTGCACTTCGACCTGACCGTGCCCTTCGCCCGGTACGTGGCCCAGCACTTCAACGAGCTGACCTTCCCGTTCAAGCGCTACCAGATGCAGCGCGTGTGGCGCGGTGAGCGCCCTCAGGAGGGCCGCTTCCGCGAGTTCACCCAGTGCGACATCGACGTCATCAACGTGGACTCGGTGCCCCTGCACTTCGACGCCGAGCTCCCCCGCATCGTGCACCGTGTGCTCAGCGGGCTGGACATCCCCGCCTGGACGCTCAACGTCAACAACCGCAAGGTGCTCCAGGGCTTCTACGAGGGCCTGGGCGTCAAGGACCCGATCGCGGTCATCCGCGCCGTGGACAAGCTCCACAAGATCGGGGACGACGGCGTCCGCGACATCCTCCGGGGCGAGGGTCTGGCCGACGAGCAGATCACCCCCTGCCTGGAGCTGGCCCGGGTCAAGGGCACCGGTGCCGACGTGGTGGACCGGATCCGGGCGTTCGGGGTGGCCTCGGAGCTGCTGGAGGAAGGCCTCGAGGAGCTCGCGTTCGTCCTGAACGACCTCGCCGACCTGCCCGAGGGCAGCGTGGTCGCGGACCTGTCCATCGCGCGCGGTCTGGACTACTACACCGGGACCGTCTACGAGGCCTCCTTCGACGACGACCCCGGCTACGGCAGCATCTGCGCGGGCGGCCGGTACGAGAACCTCGCGGGCCAGTTCATCCGCAGGCGGCTGCCGGGCGTGGGCATCTCCATCGGGCTGACCCGGATCTTCGCCAAGCTGGTGACCGAGGGGAGGATCGAGGCCGGGCGGGTCTGCCCCACCGACGTGATGGTCGTGGTCCCGGGCGCCGAGCAGCGCGCCGAGGCCCTGCGCACCGGTGAGCTGCTGCGCGAGCGCGGCTTCAACACCGAGGTGTTCCACTCCACCGCCAAGGTCGGCAAGCAGATCCAGTACGCCTCCAAGAAGGGCATCCCCTTCGTGTGGTTCCCGCCGTTCGAGCAGGGCGGGGAGCACGAGGTCAAGGACATGGGCAAGGGGGAGCAGGGCCCGGCCGACCCGGCCGTGTGGACCCCGCCGGGCAGCGTTCTGTAGCGGCCTCTATCAGGTTCTGGTCCGGCATGGGGGGTTGACGACCTCCTGTGCCGGAACCGGCCATTCCCGAGACAGGTCCGGGGACGGGGTGCCAGACTGGGACAGGCTGTACTCCGTGCCGTACCGCGCGTACGTCGCGGGCCGACTCGGTGTCCTAGTAATCGAGGCCATGTCTCCTCCCCGCCACAACCTGCCCCTGTCCGCCGGCGAGTTCATCCAGTTCGTCGGACGTGAACGCGACATCGTCGACCTGAGCCACCTGATGGACACGGCCAGGATGATCACGCTGACCGGTACCGGCGGGATCGGCAAGACCAGGCTCGCCCTCCACCTCGCCGAACGCGTGCTGCGCCGCTTCCCGGACGGCGTGCGCTTCATCGACCTGAGCGAGGCCTCCACCCACGAACAGGCGTTGCGCACGGTCGCCGCCGGACTGCACGCGGTCACCGGTGACGCGAAGACCCTCATGGACGGTGTCATCACGGCGCTGCGCACCCAGCACCTGCTGTTGCTGCTGGACACCTGCGAGCACGCCGTGGGGCCGATGGCCGAACTCTGCCAGGCCGTGCTGCGGGACTGCCCCCGGGTGCGGATCCTGGTGACCAGCCGCCAGCCCCTGCACGTGCCGGAGGAGAACATCTGGCGGGTGCCGCCGCTCTCCCTGCCCGCACGCCCCACCCCCACCGACCCCTACGCCGCGGTACCCGCGCCCCTCCCCCGGCGGGACGCCCAGCGCTACGAGTCGGTGCGCCTCTTCCTCACCCGCGCGCACGCGGCCCGGGCCGGGTTCGAGATGACCCGGGAGAACTCGGGGTACGTGGCGGAGATCTGCCGGATGCTCGACGGCATGCCGCTCGCCATCGAGCTGGCCGCCGCCCGTGTCCGGGTGCTGTCGGTCCAGCAGATCCTGCACCGCCTCGACGACCGGTTCCAGCTCCTGACCAGCGACGGCACCGGCAACCTGCCCGCGCGCCAGCGCACCCTGCGTGCCGTGCTGGAGTGGAGCCACAGCATGCTCTCCGACGCCGAGCGGCTGCTCCTGCACCGCCTGTCGGTGTTCTCCACCTGGTACCTGGAGGCCGCCGAGGACGTGTGCTCGGGCGAGGGCGTGGACTCCACCGAGATCCTCCCCCTGCACTTCTCCCTGCTGGACAAGTCGCTGGTGGTGATGGACTCCGAGATCAACGGCACCGCCCACTACCGCCTGACCGAGACGGTACGGGTCTACGCCGCGGAGCAGCTGGGCGCCGACAGCGACGAACGCTGGGACCGCTATCTCCGCTTCTCCGTCAACCGGCTGGAGAAGGGGGCCGAGGCGACCACCGCACCGCAGAGCTGGGAGGAGCGGCTGGGCCGGCTGCGCATGTACGACCACCACCGGGACAACCACGCCCGGATCGTGGCGTGGGCGCTGTCCAGCGGGCGGGTGGACGAGGCCCTGCGGGTCTGCGTGGCGCTGCGGCCCTACTGGCTGGTGCGGGACCTGACCGCGGAGGGCAGCCGGCTCCTGGAGCAGGCGCTGGAGTGCGATCCCGACGAGCAGTCGCCCCCGCTGCGGGCCCGCGCGCTGGCCCTGCACGCGGAACTGCGTCTGGACGTGGACCCCGCGCCCAGGGTCAGCGCCCTGGCCACCTGTGCCCTGGAGGCCGCTCGGGCCTGCCGGGAGTCCACGGCTGCGGCCTCGGCCCTGGCGACGGCGGCGGTGCTCTCCTTGCGCACCGGCGCGCTGGAGGAGGGCGAACAGCAGGCGGCACGGGCCCTGGAGTGGGCGGCACGGTCCTGGGACCCGCTGACCGAGGGCAGGACCCGGGGTGTGCTGGCCGAGCTGGCCCGGCGGCGGGGCGCCGTCGGTGAGGCCGTCGCCCACCTGGAGGAGAGCGCCGCGGCCTCCCGGGAACTGGGCGACCGCTGGTGGGAGGCACGCTGCCTGCATGGGCTGGGATCCATCGCGGCGGAGTCCGGTGACCACGACCGGGCCCGCGATCTGCTCTCCGAGGCCCTGGAGGTCTTCGGGGAACTGCCCTCGTCCCCCTTCGCCGCCCAGTGCGCGGCCGACCTGGGCCGCCTCCACCTGGCCATGCGGGACACCCTGGCCGCGCGCGAACCGCTCGGGCAGTGCCTGCGGGTGGGTTTCACGTCCGGCCGCCGGATCTCGGTGGCGCAGGCCCTGGAGGCCCTGGCCGAACTGGCCCTGGCCGAGGAGGAGCCCACGCGCGCGGCGGCCCTGGCCGGTGTGGCGGCGGACCTGAGGACGGCGCTGGACCGGCCGTCCGCGGAGACCGTCCGGCTGCGTTCGGCGGTCGAGCGGAGAGTGGGTTCGGGGCGCGCCACCGAGGCGTGGAACGCCTGGCGCTCGCTCCCCCTGGAACAGGTACGGGACCGGGCCCTGGCCTTCCCCCGCCCGCCCTCGTCCCGGCTGACCGGGCCGGACTCGCTCACCCCGCGGGAACGCGAGATCGCCGTGCTGGCCGAACGCGGACTGTCCAACCGGGAGATCGCCGAACGGCTCACGATCAGTCAGGCCACCGCCGCACGCCATATCGCGAACATCTTCAGAAAACTCTCGATTTCTTCCAGGACGCAGTTGACCGGCTGGGCTTCGCCGCGCAGGCCCGGCTGAACGGGGCCTGTTTGCGCCGAAGCACTTGCACAGTGCGCGTGCACCCGCTAAACCAGAAAGCCCAAGCACCGATGCCCACCTCGACGACGTCCACCCCCGACACCTCTCGCCCCTTCCCGGTAAGTCCCCCGACAGCCCCTATTTGTGAAGGCCATGGCACCATTGACCGCGCCAGCGCGGCATAATCTCCCCCGGCCGGGCACCAGCTTCGTGGGCCGGGAGCGAGATCTGAGCGATCTGCTCCGCCTGCTCGGCTCCAGCCGGTCCGTCACCCTCTGCGGTGCTGACGGAATCGGCAAGACGCGGCTGGCCCTGCGCGTGGCCGAGCAGTCCACCGTGTCCTTCCCCGACGGGGTGTGGATCGCCGACCTGACGGACGTGCGCACCCCGCTGGAGATCCACGCGCGTATCGCCCATGCCGTGGGTGTGGTCGAGGAACCGGGACTCCCGCTCGCGGCGACCGTGACCGAGGCCCTGCGCGACCGCCGACTGCTGTTGGTGCTGGACTCCTGCGAGCACATCGCGGACGAGGTGACCGAGGTCGGGGAGTCCCTGCTCACGGAGTGCCCCTCGGTGTCGGTGATGCTGACCAGCGAGATCCCGGTGCGCCTGACCGGCGGGACCGTCTGGCGGGTGCCGCCGATGGCCCTTCCGGTGGCCGCGCGCAACGCCCCGCCGCCCGACCCGGCCGACGCGGAGTCGGTGCGGCTGTTCCTGGACCGGGCCCGGGCCCGCGACCCCCGGTTCACCGCCTCCGGCCCCGAGCTCGAGGCCGTGGCGACCCTGTGCGACCTGGCCGGCGGTGTCCCCCTGGGCATCGAGGTGCTGGGCGCGCGGGCCCCGGACGAGGGGATCGGTGCGCTCACCGAGGGGCTGCGCTCCTACCTGGCCACCCCCGCGCTCCAGCCCGGCCCGGGGCAGGCCGTCTCGCGCAGCCAGGTGCTGCCGCTGGTGCTGGACTTCGTCTACCAGGCCCTGCCCGAACCCGAACGCGTGCTGCTGCGCCGCCTGTCGGTCTTCCGCGGTTGGGACCTGGAGCTGGCCGAGCAGGTGTGCGCGGACGAGTCGGTGCCGGAGTCGAGCATCCTCGACCTGCTCACCTCCCTGCTGGACCGGTCGCTGATAGCGGTGACCGGTGAGTTCGAGGGCCGGGTGCGCTACCGGCTGCCCGAGGCGGTGCGCCGGTTCGCCCACGAGCGCCTGGTCGCCGCGGACGAGGCCGAGACCTTCCAGGACCGGCTGCTGGTGCGCATGCTGCACCTGGCGGAGGACCTGGGCCGGCGACTGGAGTCGAGCCGGTCGATGCCGTGGTCCGAGCGGGACTCCGGCCGCCAGCGGGTCATCGCCGAGTACGACACTCTCAGGTCGCTGCTGCGCTGGGCCCACCAGCGCGGGGCGGCCGAGCCCGGGCTCAGGCTGTGCGTGAGCCTGGTGGCGCACTGGGTGAGCCACAACAGCTACTCCGAGGGCGCCCACTGGATGGACCGGCTGCTGGCCCTGGAGGAGAGCGCCAAGGCGCCCTCACGGGCCCGGGCGCTCGTCGGCCGGGCCCAGTTGGCACGTGTCCGCCGGGACCACGCCCTGGCCCTGCGCACCGGGGAGGAAGGGCTGCGCCTGTGCCGGGAGGCCGGGGACGACACCTTCGTCCGCACCAGCTTGAACCTGCTGGCGCTGGTGGAGGTGCGTGAACGGAACCTGGACCGGGCCGCGGTCCGGGTCGAGGAGGCCCTCCGGCTGTGCCGCGAGGCCGGTGACCTGTGGGGCGAGGCGATCGCTCTGGGAACCCGGGCCGCCCTGGTGGCCCGCCAGGGCGACTACCCCTCCGCGGACCACCACTACAACGCCGCGCTGACCCTGCTCCGCGGGATCGACCACCGCTGGGGTGTGGGGGTGATCCTCATCGGGCAGGCCCGCGCCGCGGAGGTCAACGACGACCTGATGACCGCCGACCGCTGTTACCGGGAGGCGCTGGACACACAGCGGATGATCGGTGCGGTGGCCGAGGAGGCGCGCTGTCTGGCCGGGATCGGCCGGGTCGCGCACGCGCAGGGCTCCATCAGCCAGGCCTACGACTACCTCAGCGAAGGGCTGCTGCTCAGCCACGCCGGCGGACAGCGCGCCGAGGCGGCCAGGAGTCTGGTCTCGCTGGCCCGGGTGGCGTTCGGCTCGGGGCTGCGGGAACCGGCCTGCCGGCTGGCCGGAGCGGCCATGGCGCTGCGCGCGGGGGTCGGTCTGCCCACGCAGGGGGCTCCGTGGCCGTTCGTGGACGTGGAACGGGTCCGGCGGCGCCGTCGGCAGCTCGTGAGCTGGTGGGAGCAGGGTTACTCCCTGGGGCAGTCCGCGGCGGTCCGGGAGGCCGAGCGGTTGGCCGAGGAGGGCCGCCGCCCCTCGCCGCCCCCCTCGCGGTCCGGTTCGGGCCGCGGGCGCGGGGGCCAGGGGTCGGCCGGGTCCGCCGCCAGATCCCGTTCCCAGCCGCGTCCACCCGCCGAGCCCTCCTCCCCTCCGCCCTCTCCGGAGACGGCCACCCCTCGGCAGCTGCTCACCCGCCGGGAACTGGAGATCGCCCTGCTGGTGAGTACCGGTAAGAGCAACCCCGAGATCGCCAGGGACCTGTTCATCACGTCCGCGACGGCGGCCAGGCACGTCGCCAACATCAACCGGAAGACGGGGTTCAACTCCCGCACGCAGATCACCGCGTGGATCGAGCGGCACCGGTCGGGCTGACCCCCGTCGGAACCGCCTCGCGGGCGCGCGCAACGGCGCCGCGAGGGCTGCGCACTCCCCCCGCGCCCGCGAATCTACATATGCATCTGCATAGCAAGATGCATGTGCATATGGCTGTGAACGCGCTAGGCTTCAAGCCATGGGACATCAAGCTCCTGACACTGTGCGGACAGGGTCTCGCTGGTCCCAGAAACGGCTCTCGGAACCCGGGCCGAACACCGGGGGACCGTCGGGCCGTCGGCTCCGTGGATGTTCTCGGAGCCGGTGGGCAACCGTGCCGGCGCGAGCGGAAACCTGGGGAGGTCGCTCGCGGCGAACGTCCGGCACGGAGCTTCCGGGCTCGTCACGTGGAGGGGGCGTGACGAGCCCGGATAGCGGGCCCGCGCGGACACCGTTCGAGTGGGGGAACGCATGGGGGTAGGGCTGACTTCTGGAACCGGACGACCCGGCCGTCACCTGCCGCGTCGGGACGACCCGATCGGCTCGCTCACCGGCGGGCTGTGCGAACGACTGAGACTGCGGCCCGGACGCGGCGGAACCATCCGCGGCAGATCCGGCCGGACCGACGCGCTGGCCTTCGCGGCCACCGTGGAGAAGGCGGCCGCGGGGCTGAGCCGCCGCGGGATGTGCCTGGGGGACGTCGTCGGCGTCCTGGCCCCCGTCTCCCCCGACCGCTTCCTCGCCTCCTACACGGTGATGGCCGTCGGCGGACGGGCCCTGACCGTCTCCCCCGAGTCCGACCTGCGCACCCAGTGCATGGCGCTGGCCGAGACCGACGCCCGGCTGCTGCTGGTCAGCGAGGATCTGGCCGGAAGGGCCCTGGAACTGGCCGACCGGTCGCGGGTCCGGCAGGTCATCACCTTCGGGACCGCCCTGGGCACGACGCCCTTCAGCGATCTCCTGCTGCCCAGCCCGGACGGCAACGGGTACAGCCCCGCGCGCGGGCTGTTCGACAACGGCCACCTGGGCTACGAACCCGTCGGCGGCGACATCCTCACCACCCTGCACACCCACCACGACCTGCTGGCCCGTTTCGCGGAACTGCGGGAAGGGCTGTCCCTGACCGCCGACGACGTGGTCGCGGTGGGCGAGGCCGGGGACGAGGCGACCCGGCTGGCCCTGGTGGCGTTGGCGCTGTGGACGGGGGCGTGTGTGGTCGCGGGGGACGACTGCCCTCCCCCGGAGGGGCGCCGGGTGACGGTGGCGTGCGATCCCGTCCCCACCCGGATCTGCTCCCCCCACCCCGACGGCGTGCGTTGACCCGGTCCCGGGTCTTCGGCGGCTCCGGGGGTTCCCCGGGGCGGACGGGTCAGGCGGACCGTTCGGCGACGACGGCCTCGTCGTCGATCTCGAACCAGGTCACGTGGGTGGCCTCGCTCGAGTACTCACCGCTGCGTGTGGCACAGCTGTCGACGATGAGCTTGCCGCGCCCGTAGTCCTCGCCGTCCTCGCGGGTGTGCCCGCTGTCGGCGTCCACCGCGTCGCGCTCGCCCTGGTCGGCGACGGCCACCCGGAGCCGGTTCGAGTCGGAGCGGATGAACAGGGTCATCACACCGCCGCTCTGCCCCGAGCGCGAGTGCAGCAGCGCGTTGGTGGCCAGCTCGCTGACGGCCAGCTCCGCGTCGTCCAGAGCCTCCTCGCTGTGCCCGTTCCTGGTGAGGAACTCACGCACCCGGGCACGAATGGACCGCACCGCGGTCAGGTTTCCCGCGCAGCTCCACACGGTGTGGTCCGTGACCCCACCGGTGAGCTCGCCGACGTCGATCCTCGGTGCGGTCGACGTCGCGGCGTCTGGGGCATCCGCGGGCACATAGTCCCGGAGTTGCCTCGCCTCAGCCATCCGGTCACTCCAATCACCCGCGACGGTCGCGCGGGTATGCGCCGCCTGCACTCACCTTAGACAAGGGTGTGCCGGGTCCAGAACAGCACACCTGGGTTCCCGGCGCCGGGGAAAGCTCCCAAAACCCCGTCCCGTGTCATCCCCGATGTGGACAAAGGAAACAGCCTGGTGTCCAGGACTGGCCATGTGAGGTGTAACACGTAGGCAATACCTGACCGGAACCAACCCCTTTCCTGGCACCCGCATGACCCGGAACGGTGCTCGTCACCGCGCCCCCGCCCCCCGCGCGACCCATTTCCGCACACCCGAAAGATGTCACCCTACGTGATCGAGCCCCTGGAAAAGCCGGAAAAGCAGCGACTAAACGCCACGTTTTGGCTACTCGGAGACAACAATGGGGACACAACGGGGATCGCCGGAAGTGCACTCAGCCCCCCTACCACGACTCGGAAGCCGGACGTGCACGGCCGCGTGTGGCACCCGCCTCCCCCACCTGGAACCCCCTGGCCACAGCAGGTTTCAACAGTCCCACAAGCACCATCCTGGACGGGCCGTAAGAAACCCCCAGGACACACCCATCACCGCCCTGACGTCGTTTGACGCTTCCTGTAGTGCGAACAAGGATCATTTGGGGCCGATACCGACCATCACCCCGGGCACCCCCCAGCCACCGTCCGTCACCGCGGTCTCGGCCCCTCCGAAGTTCCCGTCCCCACACGAGGTGTCCCCGTGCCTGCCCAGCCCGAAGAGTCGACCCCCGCCCTGAACCGCCTCACCTCCCGCCGCACCCTCCTCAAGGCCTCCGCCACCGGTGCGGCCGTCGCCCCGGTCCTGGCCGCGTGCGGCGGCGGCGCCGAGTCCGGTGGCTCCGGAAACAGCGAGCCCCAGCGGGGCGGCCGCCTGAAGGTCGGTGTCGCGGGCGGCGGCGCCAGTGACACCCTGGACGCGCACGACCCCACCGACAACGTCGACATCGCGCGCAACTACGCCCTCTACGCCTCGCTGATGCGCTTCGACAACGACGGCACCATCGAGCCCTACCTGGCGGAGTCCCTGGAGGCCAACGAGGACGGCACCGAGTGGACGCTCGTACTCAAGGAGGGCCTGACCTTCCACGACGACACACCGGTCACCACCGAGGCGGTCGTGTACTCCCTCAAGCGCATCCTCGACCCCGACAACCCCATGCGCGGCGCCGGTGACATGCCCGGCGTCGACCCGGAGCGGATCGAGATCGTCGACGAGCTCACGCTGACCATCCCGGTGGACGAGCCGCTGGTCACCCTGCCCGAGGCGCTCGCCGAGTACTACAACTGCGTCGTCCCGGTGGACTACGACCCGGACGACCCGATCGGCGCCGGCCCCTTCAAGATGGGCGAGTTCAAGGTCGGCGAGTACAGCGTCTTCGAGCGCCACGAGGGCTTCCACATCGAGGGCCAGCCCTACGTGGACGAGCTCGAGATCGTGAACTTCCCCGAGGACGACGCCCGCGTCAACGCGCTCAACAGCGGCAACGTCCACGTGATCAGCCAGCTCCCGCACGCCCAGGTCTCCATCCTCGAGGCCGACCCCACCATGAACATCCTCGAGTCCGAGACCGGCATGTGGCTGCCGTTCACGATGAACATCGAGGAGGCCCCGTTCGACGACGTCCGCGTGCGCCAGGCCTTCCGCCTGATCGTCGACCGCCAGGAGATGATCGACCAGGCGCTCGCCGGGTACGGTCAGATCGGCAACGACATGTACGCGCGGATGGACCCGTCCTACCCCGAGGACTTCGACCAGCGCGAACAGGACATCGACGAGGCCAAGCGCCTGCTCGCCGAGGCCGGCCACGAGGACGGCCTCGAAATCGAGCTGGTCACCTCCGACATCAGCGCCGGTGTGGTCGCCGCCGCCGAGGTCTTCCAGGAGCAGGCCCGCGAGGCCGGGGTCACCGTCAACCTGCGCCGCGTCAACCCGAGCGACTACTGGAACCCGGAGGAGGGCTTCCCCTACGCCTTCGGCCAGGACTTCTGGAGCGCCCGCAACTACATCACCCAGACCGCCCAGGGCTCGGTCGTGGGCGCCCCCTACAACGAGACGATGTGGGGCGAGCACGAGGAGTGGCTCGAGTACCTGGAGGAGGCGCGCCGGACCGCCGACGACGACGCGCGCAACGAGCTCATCCGCAAGGCCCAGGAGATCGAGTACGAGGAGGGCGGCTACATCGTGTGGGGCTTCGTGAACCTGCTCGACGCCTACACCAACTCGGTGCACGGCCTGGAGCCCGCCGTCTCGGGTCACCCGCTCGGCACCTACGCCTTCCACAAGCTGTGGCTGGACCAGTAGCGGCCCTCCGGTTCCCGAACCCCCAGACCGCTACCGAAAGCTCACCATGACCCGACTCATCGTCGTCCGCCTCTTCTTCGGCGCACTGACGCTCTGGGCGGTGTCCCTCGTGGTCTTCGCGGCCACGCAGGCACTGCCCGGCGACGCGGCCCAGCTCATCCTGGGCCGCGACGCCACCCCTGAGCGTCTGGAAGCGCTGCGCAACCAGCTGAACCTGCACGAGCCCGTGGCCGTGCAGTACATGCAGTGGCTCCAAGGGCTCGTCCAGGGCGACCTGGGCACGTCGTTCTCCAACCGGATGCCCGTCGCCGAGTACCTCACGGACCCCGTGCGGAGCTCGCTGACCCTGATGGGCCTGTCCGCTCTGGTCGCGACCCCGATCGCCCTGTTCCTCGGCGCGTTCAGCGCCCTGCGGCGGGACCGCGCCTTCGACCACACCTCCTCCATGGGCACCCTGGTCGTGGCGTCCATCCCCGAGTTCGTGGTCGGCATCCTGCTGATCCTGATGCTCGGCCCGGGCGGGCTGGGGCTCTTCCCGTCCGTGTACGCCCGGGAGGGCGGCCCCGAGCAGTGGATCCTGCCCGTGCTGACGCTGGCGCTGGCCGTGGCCCCGCCGATCGTGCGCATGATGCGGGCGACGATGATCGAGGTCCTGGAGAGCGAGTACGTGCAGCAGGCACGGCTCAAGGGCATGGGCGAGCGCACGGTGCTGTGGCGCCACGCCGCCCCCAACGCGATCGGCCCCGTGGCCCAGGTGGTCGCCCTCCAGCTGGCCTGGCTGGCCGGCGGCGTCGTGGCCATCGAGTTCCTGTTCAACTTCCCCGGTGTCGGCAAGGTCCTCATGGACGCCATCGAGAACCGCGACGTGCCGCTGATCCAGGCCGTGGTTCTGCTCATCGCGGGGATCTACATCCTGGTCAACCTGATCGCTGACGTGATCGGGCTGGCGGCCAACCCGAAGGTGAGGGTCGCGAACCGATGAGTGGACCTTCGACAAGCACCACGAGCACGACCCCCACGGCGCCCGCCCGGCGCCGTCCGGGGCTGTTCCGGACCGCGTGGCGGTTCGGCCGTACCAAGGTCGGTGTGGTCCTGACCGGCCTCATCGTCCTGATCGCCGTGGCGGGCCCGTTCGTGGCCCCCTACACCCCGACCGAGTTCGTGGCCAAGCCGTTCGAGACGGGCGTCGACGGCGCCCTGTTCGGTGGCGACAACCGCGGCCGTGACGTGCTGACCCGCTTCCTGTGGGGCGGTTGGACGCTGCTCCTGCTCGCCGGCTCCGCCGCCGGTCTCGGTGTGGCCGCCGGAACGGTGGTCGGCATCATCGCCGGCTACCGCCGCGGCTGGGTGGACGACGTCCTCATGCGCGCCAACGACGTGCTGCTGGCCTTCCCGCAGCTGATCGCGGCGCTGCTGGTGATGTCGATCATCGGCCCGAAGGTGTGGCTGATCGTCGCGGTCATCGCGGTCTCGCACATGCCGCGGGTGGCGCGGGTGATCCGCGAGGCCACCCGCAAGGTGATCGAACAGGACTACGTGAAGGCGGCCGAGGCGATCGGACTGCCGCGTTGGCGGATCATGACGGTGGAGATCCTGCCGAACGTGACCAGCCCGCTGCTGGTGGAGCTGGGGCTACGGCTGACCTACTCCATCGGTGTGGTGGCCGTGCTCGGCTTCCTCGGCATGGGTCTGCAGCCTCCTACGGCGGACTGGGGCCTGATGATCAACGAGAACCGCCAGGGCATGTCGATCCAGCCGTGGGCGGTGGCACTGCCCGTGTCGGCGATCGCGGTGCTGACCGTCGGCGCCAACCTCATCACCGACGGGCTCTCCCGCGCGGCGATCGGTATCGATCGGGGGGTCGAGAAGTGAGTGGGAACGAGAACACGGAGAACGTGGAGAGCACGGAGCACACCGGGGTCGAGGGCGCCGGGGGCCGCAGTGTCCGCAACGGCGAGACCGTACTGGTGGTCGACGGGCTCACGGTGATCGGGCGTCCCTCCGACGTCGAGATCATCAGCGGTGTGTCCATCACCGTGAAGCGGGGCGAGATTCTCGGCCTGGTGGGCGAGTCCGGTTCCGGCAAGACCACCCTGGGCCTGTCCCTGCTGGCGCACTGCAAGCGCGCCACGGAGATCGTCGGCGGACAGGTGCTGGTCGGCGACCAGGACCTGGCGGGGCTCAGTGAGCGCGGGGTCCGGCAGCTGCGCGGTCGCGCGGTGGCCTACATCCCCCAGTCGCCCGCCTCGGCGCTCAACCCGGCCCTGCGCCTGGGAGTGCAGCTGCGTGAGGCCCTGCACGACGACTCGCTGTCGAACGGCGAGGTCGTGGAGCGGGTCCGCGAGGTCCTGCGCGAGGTGGCGCTGCCCGACGACGACGCCTTCCTGCGCCGCTACCCGCACCAGCTCTCCGGCGGGCAGCAGCAGCGGGTGGCGATCGCGATGGCGTTCGTGGGACGCCCGGACGTGATCGTGCTCGACGAGCCGACCACCGGTCTGGACGTGACCACGCAGGCGCACGTTCTGGAGACCATCCGGTCGATGACCCGTGACTACGGGACCGCCGGTGTGTACATCAGCCATGACATGGCCGTGGTCGCCGACCTGGCCGACGACATCGCGGTCATGTACCGGGGCGAGGTCGTGGAGCGCGGGCGGGCCGCCGAGGTGCTGTCCGCCCCCCAGCACTCCTACACCCGTCAGCTGCTGATGGCGGTGCCGCTGCTGAAGACGTCCGGGCACGAGGAGGCCGAGCCGGAGGAGGAGCCGCTGCTGCGGGTCTCCGGGCTGACCGCCGGGTACGGGCGTACGCAGGTGCTGGAGGGGATCGACGTCTCCGTTTCCCGCGGCGAGTGCGTGGCCCTGCTGGGCGAGTCGGGTTCGGGCAAGACGACCCTGTCGCGTTCGGTCGCGGGTCTGCACCACCAGTTCACCGGCGAGATCCTCTTCGACGGAGTCCCGCTGGCCGCCAGCAGCTACCGCCGTACCGCGGAGCAGCGGCGGCGGGTGCAGTACGTGTTCCAGAACCCGTACGAGGCGCTGAACCCGCGCAAACGGGTGCGGGACCAGATCCTGGGCCCGTACCGGCACCTGGTGGGCCGGCCCGCCGACCCGGACGGTGTGGTGGCCGAGGCGCTGGAGCGGGCCGCGCTGTCCGCGTCGTACGCCGACCGCTTCCCCGAGCAGCTGAGCGGTGGCGAACGCCAGCGCGTGTGCATCGCGCGCGCGGTGGCGACCGGCCCCGACCTGCTGGTGTGCGACGAGATCACGTCGGCGCTGGACGTGTCGGTGCAGGCGGAGATCGTGAAGCTGCTGCGCGGGCTCCAGGACCAGGGCATGGCGCTGCTGTTCGTCACGCACAACATCGCCCTGGTCTCCAACATCGCCGAGCGGGTGGCCGTCCTGAACCGGGGCGAGATCGTCGAGTACGGTCCCGTGGGCCAGGTGATGTCGTCGCCGCAGCACGAGTACACGCGTGCGCTGATCGCCGACACCCCGGACTTCGAGCTGTCCTTCCCGGGCGCCCCCGAGCGGCTGGGCATGGACTCCGGGGACCGGGTCGTCGAAGGCTAGACGTCAAGGGCCGGGGCGGGGGGCCGGGCGCGCACGGTGCGCGCCCGGCCCCCCGCTTTTCGGGCTTCCCGGGTGAGTGGTGCGCCTGGACGGCGTCACCGGGCACACTGTCGAGTGGCTCCGGAGGACGGGGCGTGAAAGGGAGAACAGATGCGTGCGGTTGTCGTGGACGCGGTCCGGGGCCGCCCTGAGGTCCGTTCGGTGGCGGTGCCCGAGGTGCCCGCCGACGGGGTGCTGGTGAAGGTGATGGCCACGGGGCTGTGCCGCAGTGACTGGCACGCCTGGGCCGGCCACGACGACGTCGCCTTCCCCCACGTGCCCGGCCACGAGCTGGCGGGGGTCGTCGTCGGGACCGGCGCGCGGGTGGAGCGGTGGAAGTCCGGGGACCGGGTGACGGTGCCGTTCGTGTGCGGCTGCGGTGACTGCGAATGGTGCCGGTCCGGGCAGGCACAGGTGTGCCCGGATCAGCGGCAGCCGGGCTTCACACACTGGGGTTCGTTCGCCGAGTACGTCGCCCTGCACTCCGCGGACACGAATCTCGTGGCGGTCCCCGAGCGGGTGGACTTCACCACCGCGGCGAGTCTCGGGTGCCGGTTCGCCACCGCCTACCGGGCCCTGGTCGGCCGTGCCCGGCTCAGCGAGGGCGAGTGGGTGACCGTCGTCGGCGCCGGCGGGGTCGGGCTCAGCTCGGTCATGATCGCCCGTGCTCTGGGTGCCCGGGTGATCGCTGTGGACCGCAACACCGAGGCCCTCACCGCCGCACGGGAGTTGGGCGCCGAACACGTCCTGCTCGCGGACGGGACCGACATCCCCGCCGCTGTCCGTGAACTGACCGGTGGCGGCAGCCATGTCGCCGTGGACGCGGTGGGCAGCGAGCGGACGAGTTCCGACGCGCTCCTCGGTCTGCGCCGGCGGGGCCGGCACGTCCAGGTCGGGCTGCTTCCGCCGGTGGAGGGCCACCCGCGGCTGCCGATGGAACGGGTGATCGGCTGGGAGCTCGACCTGCTCGGCAGCCACGGGATGGCCGCGGCCGACTACCCGGGCATGATGGCGCTCATCGAACGGGGCGCGCTGCGGCCGCAGCTGCTGATCGAGCGGGTCATCGGCCTCGACGAGGCCGCGACACTGCTTCCGGGGTTCGATCAGGCCACGGTCGCCGGGATGACCGTCATCGACCCCGCCCGCTGACGGGACGCCGGGGTGCGGGACCCGCTCGGGTGGCCCGGAGCAGGGATCACTCCGCAGGCGTGGGGCCTGTGCGCTGGTTGGCCCTGAACCGCGCTTTCTTCTGGCGGTTCCCGCACGTGTTCATGTCGCACCATTTGCGGGTCCGGCTTCGGCTGGTGTCGAAGAAGGCGGCTCGGCAGGTCGGCGACGCGCACAGGGCCAGCTTCCCGTCCCGCTCGCCCGCGATGACGCTGATCGCGTCGGCGGCGATCACGCTGAGGGCGTCTTCCACACGGGAGGCCGAGCCGAGCTGCCAGTGCCGCCTGCCCTCGGGCGTCAGGACCGCCGCGGCCCGGCCCTGGGCGCTGCGGTCGTTGATGACCTGGACAGCGGTCCCGGGGAGGGCGTGCTGCGACGCGGCAGCCGTCGCGGCGGCGTGGACGGACTCCCTCAGCTCCCGGGCGAGGTCGAGCTGGGCGGTGGTGCAGGAGTCCACGGCGAGGCCGCTCACGGCCAGCCAGTCGACGAGTCGGCGCGGCGTGGGGATTCGCTCCACCGCGTCGCCGTGACGCTCCGACAGAGTCGCCGTGAAGCTGGTCGCCAACACGTTGCCGAGGCGGAAATCAGGGTAGTCGGCGCGCATGGAACCACCTTAGCTGGTTGCGGTTGGACTCGGCGAGGTGTTAGAACCGTCTTAGACGGTTCCACAATGGCCTGGAGGTCTCATGCACCGTTCACGTAGCGACGTGCGGGCGTTCGAAGCCCGCGCGACCGACGCCGACCTCGACGACCTGCGCGCTCGGCTGGCCGCGGCGCGACTGCCGGAGGCCGAGACGGTCCGTGGCGCCGCGCCCGGCCCGGGGCGATGGGAACAGGGCGTTCCGCTCGCCGACCTCGCCGAGGTCGTGGACTACTGGCGCACCGGGTACGACTGGCGGTCGTTCGAAGAGCAACTGAACCGGATCGGCCAGTTCCGCACGACCGTCGACGGTCTGGGAATCCACTTCCTGCACCGCCGGTCCGCGCGCGCGGACGCCACGCCGCTGGTCCTGACGCACGGGTGGCCGGGCAGCGTCGCCGAGTTCGTCGATGTGGTGGACGAGCTGGCGGATCCGGGGGACGGGGACGCGCCGGCGTTCCACGTCGTGGTCCCGTCGCTGCCGGGCTTCGGGTACAGCGACAAGCCGACCGCCACCGGGTGGGGAACCGAGAGGATCGCGGCCGCCTGGGTGGAACTGATGGGAAGGCTCGGCTACAGCAGGTTCGCGGCCCACGGCGGCGACTGGGGAGGGAACATCACCACGGTCCTCGGCGGCAGGTTCCCGGCGCACGTGCTCGGCATCCACACGACGTTCGCGGAGGCGCCGCCCGGACTGTCGGCGGACGGTCTGACGGAGGTCGAGCGCGGGTGGGCCGAGGAGACCCGCGATTTCTGGCGCCACCGCGCGGCATACGCAAAACAGCAGGCGGCCCGCCCGCAGACCATCGGCTACTCGCTCGTCGACTCACCGGTGGGGCTCCTGGCCTGGATCCTCGACAAGTTCGCGGAGTGGAGCGACACCGAGGACAGCCCGTTCGAGAGGATTTCCAGAGACCGCGTTCTCGACGACGTCACCCTCTACTGGCTGACTCGGACCGGCGCGTCGGCGGCCCGCATCTACTACGAGAGCCACAACTCGCTGGACCCGGGACTGCGGGTCGACGTCCCGTCGGCGATCACCATGTATCCCCGCGACATCGAGAAGAGCCCGCGCCCCTGGGCACAGGAACGGTACCGGCGGATCGTCCGGTGGAACGCGCCCGAGACCGGGGGCCACTTCCCGTCGCTGGAGGTCCCCGAGTACTTCGTCAAGGATCTGCGGGAGGGCCTCGCGGCGGTGCTGGCCGCCGACCGAGGCCCTCTCTGACACGGAAAACGGGGAGACAGCCGGCGGCCGGTGTGCCAGGTTCTGAGCATGGAGACATCAGACCTCACGCGGGCGAGTGCGGCCGCGGCCTCGGTAGCGGCCTCGCTCGGCCTGCCGGTCGACGACGCAACCGTTCTCCACGACTCGAACAAGCTGGCGCTGCGGCTGACACCGTGCGACACCTTCGCCCGGGTCGCCCCTGTGGGACAGGAGGTCGCCCGGTTCGAGGTCGAGCTCGCCCAGCGGCTCACCGGGAACGGAAGCCCGATGTGCCCCTTGGAGCCTCGGGTGGAGCCGCGTGTGTACACGCGCGACGGCTTCGCGATCACACTGTGGACCTACTACGAGCCGGTGGCGCCCCGCGTCCCACCGGTCGACTACGCCGAGGCGCTGGAACGGCTGCACGCCGGCATGCGCGAGGCCGGCATGCCGAGCCCCCGGTTCACGGACCGGGTCACGGAGGCGCAGGAGATCGTCGCCGACCCCGACCGCTCGCCGGACCTCGCCGACGCTGACCGCGCCTTCCTCGGCGGCAGGCTGACCGGCCTGCGGCGAGCGGTCGAGGAGCGCGGCGCCGTGGAGCAGCTGCTCCACGGCGAGCCGCATCCGGGCAATGTGCTCGCCACGGGGAACGGCCCGTTGTTCATCGACCTCGAGACGTGCTGCCGCGGCCCCGTCGAGTTCGACCTCGCCCATGTGCCCGAGGCGGTCTGCGGGCACTACCCGGACCTCGACCGAGGGCTGCTGGACGACTGTCGGCAGCTCGTCCTCGCGATGGTCGCCGCGTGGCGCTGGGACCGCGGCGACGGGTTTCCGAAGGGAAGGCTGTTCGGAGAGGCACTCCTGCGCGCGCTGCGCGACGGCCCTCCCTGGCCGACCCTCGACGTGATGGGCGAGCGCCTGGACCTGTGAGACCGGGTTCTGCCCGACTCGGCCGGGCCACACGCCGCCCCCGAGGACTCGAAACGAGATCCCACCCGGCTTCGGCTTCAGGGCTCCTCACCGAGCGGAATGGTGACGCAGCCGGTCCCTCCCAGGTCCAGCACCACCCCGTGCGGGGTACGGACCAGGCGGAGCACCAGCACCGCGCATCCCGGACAGCGGGCGACCAGCCCGGGTCCGTCCGCGTACACCAGCAGCTGAGCGCACACCCCCTCGTCCCCGCAGACCGAGCAGAGCCGCGCGGCCGCGGTCAGGTCCACGCTGAACACCTCCGAGAGCGGCCCGGCGAGCACGTTCCCGTCCAGACGGGTCGGTCGGGTCATCGTCCGCCTCCACTCCCGTAGCGTTCGGTGCGAATCCGGCGCGGGTCGTGCCCCAGGGCGATGAGCCCGTCCGCGACGGTCTCCACGAACCCCGTGGGCCCGCACACGTAGCACAGGGGCGTGAACTCGGCCGGGAAGCCGTGGGTGTTCAGGTCCGCCACGCTCAACCGTTTCGCGCCGCGCACCGAACCCGGCGGGGCGCTGCGGGTGTAGGCGAGGAAGACGTCCACGCCCGGGTCCGATGCCGCCCCGAGGTCCCCGGCGTAGTAGCGGTCGTCCGGCGATCTGAGCGAGTACAGGATCCGGAACAGGGCCCGGCCCCCGGTGCGGCGGCGCTCGCGGACCATCGACGCGAGCGGTACGACACCGGAGCCGCCGCCGACGAGAACGACCGGATCGGGGTCGGCCGTCCGCCAGACGAACCACCCGCCCAGGGGGCCGCGCACCCGCACCCGGTCCCCGGGGCGGAACTCCTGGACCAGGTACGGGGAGACCTCCCCGCCGGGTGCCAGCTGGACGGTGAGTTCCAGCCGGTCCGGTCCGGAGGCGGAGGCGATGGAGTAGGAGCGCTCGGCGGTGTACCCGTCCTCCGCCCTGAGCTGTACGTCCACGTGCTGTCCGGGCCGGTGCCCGGCCCAACCCGGGACCGAGAGGACCAGGGTGCGGGCGGTCGGGGTCTCCCACCGGTCGGCCTCCAGGGTGGCCGTGGTCCAGGAGGGCATCGGTCAGTCCCCCCGGTAGCGCTGTTCACGCCAGGGGTCGCCGTAGTCGTGGTAACCGGCCTGTTCCCAGAACCCGGGTTCGTCCCCGGGGGTCAGGGTCAGGCCCTTCACCCACTTGGCGGACTTCCAGAAGTACAGGTGCGGGACGAGCAGGCGGGCCGGCCCGCCGTGCTCGGCGGCCAGGGGCTCGCCGTCGAAGGTGTGGACGATCCACGCCTGCCCGTCGGTGAGGTCCTCCAGCGGCAGGTTCGTGGTGTAACCACCGTAGGAGTGGGCCACCGCGTAGTCGGCGGTGCTCTCCACGTCGGCCAGCAACGTGTCCACGGAGACGCCGACCCAGTCGGTGTCCAGTTTGGACCAGCGGGTGACGCAGTGGATGTCCACGTGCGGCCGTTCCTGAGCCAGTCCGAGGAACTCGTCCCAGGTCCAGCTGTGGGCGGTCCCGGTCTCGGTGGTGACGGTGAAGGCCCAGTCGTCGGTGTCGACCCGCGGTGTGGGGCCCACGCTCAGCACCGGGAAGTCGTGGGCCTCGTACTGCCCCGGCGGGATGCGGGCCGGGTCGCCGCCGCGCCGCCCGTGGAAGCCTCTGGTGATGAGATTCATGCCTGTCCTCGGTCGGGTAGGTGCCGGTGACCAGGCACCTACCCGGAGACCCGGGCGGCTAGGGGAAGGAACGGGCAAGGAAAGGCCAACCCGTCCCATGTACGGAACCGGGGATTCCAGTGCTGGTGCCCCGGTTCCGCAAGGTTCGGGGAAAGCCGGCTTCTGTGGTGGGCGCTACGGCCGGATCAGGCGAGCGGGTCGGACTCGGGGACGGTGTCCCTCGCGGGCGGCCGGGTCATGGTGAACATGACCAGCAGACCCAGGGTGGAGCTGCCGAACAGCAGCAGTCCCATCGGGATCGCCGTGGTCTCGTCCAGGCCGACCAGGGGCGCGACCGCGGCGCCGATGATCATCGGAAGGGCGCCGAGGAGGGAGCTGGCGCTTCCGGCCCGGTTCTCCTGGCCTTCCATGGCCAGGGCGAAGGAGCCGGTGAGGACCATGCCCATGCAGGTCATGTAGACGAAGATCGGCACGACCAGGAGCACCAGCGGGCCCTGGAGGAACGCCGTGGTGAGGACGACCGCGGTGGCGGCCACCGCCACCGCCACGGCGAGACCGAGGAGGGCGCGCTCGCCGAACCGTTCGCTGAGGCGGCCGACGGCGGCGCTGCCCATGATGATGGCGATGCCGTTGACGCCGAAGAGGAAGCCGAACACCTGCGGGGACACCCCGTACAGGTCCTGGTAGACGAACGGCGTCCCGGCGACGTAGGCGAAGCTACCGCCGTGCAGCAGGCCGACGATGAGGGTGTAGCCGAGGTAGCGGCGGTCGCTCAGCAGGACGCCCATGGTGCGCAGGCTGCCGCCGAAGGTGCCGGGGATGCGCCGCTCCGCAGGGAGGGTCTCGGGCAGTCGGAGAGCCACGACCAGGGCGATCACGGCGCCGAGCAGCCCGAGGGTCCAGAAGATGCTGCGCCAGGTCGCGGAGGGCAGCAGGAGGACTCCGCCGCCGACCACCGGGGCGACCATGGGCGCGACCGCGACCACCACCATGATCAGGGCGAAGAAGCGGGTGAGCGCGGAGCCGTCGAAGACGTCGCGCACCACCGCGCGGGAGAGCACCACGCCGGCGCTGGCGGTGAAGCCCTGGAGGAAGCGCCCCAGTACCAGGACGGCGGTGTTCGGAGCGAGGGCGCACAGGGCCGAGGCGAGGACGAACAGGGCGATGCAGACCAGGAGCGGGCCCCGCCTGCCCTGGGAGTCGCTGATCGGGCCGATCACCACCTGGCCGACCGCGAGGCCGACCAAACAGCTGGTGAGGCTCAGCTGCACCTGGGAGGCGTTGGCCCCGAGGTCGGCGGAGATCTCCGGGAAGGCCGGGAGGTACATGTCGATGTTGAGCGGGCCCAACACCGTCAGCATGGCGAGGAGGAGGGCCAGACCCAGGCGTGCACGGCCGGTGGGGTTGTGGAGCATCGGGTCTCTCTGTGGCGCGGGGTGGCGGGGTGGAGCCCACCCACGTTACCCAGCGCCGTCCTCCCGGTTCCCTGTCCAGTCGCCAATCTGACTGTGATGTGTCAGGTGTCGCGCTCGTCCTTCCGGGCCTGGACGGCGGTGATGGCGACGGTGTTGACGATGTCGCGCACGGTCGCCCCGCGGGAGAGGTCGTTGACGGGTTTGCGCAGGCCCTGGAGGACCGGCCCGATCGCGACCGCGCCGGCGCTGCGCTGCACGCCCTTGTAGAGGGTGTTGCCGGTGTTGAGGTCGGGGACGACGAAAACGGTGGCGCGTCCGGCGACGGTGCTGTCGGGGAGCTTGGTGTGCGCCACCCCGGGGTCGATGGCGGCGTCGTACTGGATGGGCCCCTCCAGCTCCAGGTCGGGGCGGGCCTGCCGGACCTGGTCGGTGGCGGCGCGGACCTTGTCGACGTCCGCGCCGGTCCCGGAGGCCCCGGTGGAGTAGGAGAGCATCGCCACCCGGGGCTGGACGCCGAAGCGGGCGGCGGTGTCGGCGGAGCTCGCGGCGATCTCGGCGAGCTGCTCGGCGGAGGGGTCGGGCACCACAGCGCAGTCGCCGTAGACCAGGACCCGGTCGGCCAGGCACATGAAGAACACGCTGGAGACCAGGCCCGAGCGCAGGATCTCGAAGGAGGGGCGGACGGTCTGGGCGGTGGTGTGCACGGCCCCGGAGACCATGCCGTCCGCGAGCCCGCAGTGCACCATGAGCGTGCCGAAGTAGGAGACCTCGCGGACGGTGTCGCGGGCCAGGTCGACGGTGACGCCCTTGTGCGCGCGCAGGGAGGCGTACTCCTCGGCGAAGCGGTCGCGCAGTTCGGAGCTGTCCGGATCGATCACGTCGACGGCTCCCAGGTCGAGCCCGAGGTCGTCGGCCCGGGCCCTGACCTCGCGCGGTGAGCCGAGGAGGGTGAGGTCGACGACGTCGCGGCGCAGCAGGAGGTCGGCGGCTCTCAGGACCCGCTCCTCGGTGCCCTCGGCCAGCACGACCCGCCTGCGGTCGGCGCGGGCCCGGTCCAGGAGCGTGTACTCGAACATGAGCGGGGTGACGGCGCCGGTGCGCGTCACCCGGAGGCGGTTGAGCAGTTCGGGACCGTCGACGGCGGTGCCGAAGGTGGCCAGGGCGGACTCGATCTTCTTGTCCGAGAGCGGGGCCAGACCGCCCCGGACGGGGGCCAGGCGGGTGGCGGCGGTGTAGGTGTCGAGCGGGGTGGTCAGGACCGGCAGGCGTACGTCCATGCCGGTGAGCAGGCGCCAGACCGGCTCGGGCATCTCGGTGTCGCCGGTGAGCACGACCCCGGCCAGGGACGGGAAGTCGGGTGAGGTGTGCGCGGCGAGCAGGGCGGGCAGCAGCGATCCGGCCCGGTCCGCGGTGAGCAGGACCAGGCGGTCGGCGGTCATCCGGTCCAGGAGGGCGGGCAGCGACATCGACGCGATGTCGACCCCGGAGGTCTCCCGGGCCAGGCGTTCGGCGTCGCCGAACAGCAGACGGGCGTCGCAGGCCCGTTGGAGGTCGCGGACGGTGGGCGAGCTCAGGCCGGGGACGTCGGGCAGGACGTAGGCGATGCCCTCCAGGCGTTCGCGCAGCCCGCTCGTCCCGTCGGGGTGGACCCGGTCGACGACGGTGGCCAGGCGGGTGGCGTGCTCGCGGGCGAGTTCGGCGTGGACCACGGCGATCTCGCTGCGGACCCCGGCCGTGCCCCGGTCCGCTCCGGAGACCACGAGCAGGACCGGGGTGCCGAGGTTGGCGGCGACGCGGGCGTTGAAGGCGAACTCGGTGGCGGTCACCGCGTCGGTGTAGTCGGTGCCCACCACGACCACGGCGCTGTGGCGGGCGCTCAGGGCCCCGTAGGCGGCGACGATCTCCGACATCGCCTCCTCGGGGTCGGTGTGCACCCGCTGGTAGGTGACCCCCACGCAGTCCTCGTAGGGGTCGCCCAGCCCGAACCGGCGGCGCAGCGTCTCCAGCAGGGGGTCGCGCCCCTGTTCGGCGACGATGGGCCGGAACACCCCGATCGAGTCGACCGTCCCGGCCAGGAGCTCGGTCATCCCGAGCGCGATCGTCCTCTTGTCGCTCTCCGCGTCACTCGACGCGACGTAGACCCCTGTCACTGTTGACCCCAGTTCCCCGGGCCGGCCCGGATCGTCAGAGCACCGCCGTCAGAAGAGCACCGACATGACCTCTCCGACCTGCCGGAAACCGACCCGCTGGTAGGTGGCGCGGGCCGGGGTGTTGAAGTCGTTGACGTACAGCGTCACCCGGGGCGCGATCTCCGCCAGCGCGTAGTCGACCACGGCCGCCATGCCCGCGCTCGAGTGGCCCCGGCCGCGCAGGTCCGGGTGGACCCAGACGCCCTGGACCTGGCAGGCGTGCTGGGTGACGGCGCCGATCTCGGCTTTGAACACCACACGGCCGTCCTCGATCCGGGCGAAGGCCCGGCCGGTGCGGACCAGTTCCTCGACCCGGGCCCGGTAGAGGGCGCCGCCGTCGCCGGAGTCCGGCGGGACCCCGACCTCCTCGGTGAACATGGCGACGCAGGCGGGCACCAGGGTGTTGAGTTCGGAGATGCGGACGCGGCGCACCAGCGGGTCGGGGTCGACGGCGGGCGGGCCGTCGATCTCCAGGACCGGTTGACTGGCGCGGATGACCCGCGCGGGCCCCCAGGCCGGGGTGACCTGCTGCCAGAAGTCGCTGACCGCCTCCACCGGGCCGACGATCGAGGAGCAGCGGCGGCCGCGCCAGCGGGCGTGGTCGGCGAAGCTCCGCACGGCGGCGGGGCCGGCGTTGACCGGGACGAGGTTGGCGCCCGAGTAGCACAGGGCGGTCAGCCTGCCCCGTTCCGTGTGGCCCCAGACCTCGGCGCCCACGCCGCCCCCGGAGATACCGGTGGCCATCAGGCGTGAGGCGACGAAGACGTTGCCCACGGGGTCGGCGTCCAGAAGCGCACGGACAGCCTCCCTGTCCCGCTCACCGAGAACCCGAACCGCCGAGGTCCGCAGCATCGCATCTCCCCCATCTACCCGGTCACCGTGCCCGGCGGGATACCGGTACGGCTCGTGGGCCCACGACGAATTCGCGCCGGTTCCAGCCTATTAGACCGACTCCACTCGCTCACCTGGCAGTCCCGGCCCGGAGGTCCGGGCCGGGGCGTCCGGCTCACCCGGAGGTGTCGAGTCCGATCGGTCCGAGCCGGTCCACCGGCGCGTGGGGGGCGCTCTGCACGGTGCGCGGCTGGGGTTCGGGCCGGGCGTCGCAGGTCAGGTCGGGACCTTCGGCACCGCGTTCGGGCAGGGTCCCTTCCCGGAGGTAGGCGACCACGGCCTCGTCCACGCAGGTGTTCCCGGTGAGGGCGACGCCGTGGGTGAGGCCGCCGTCCTCGATCACCAGGGAGGAGCCGGGCAGGCGGTCGCGCAGGGCGTACGAACCCTCCACCGGGGTGGCGCCGTCGCCGGTGGCGTGCACGATGAGCACGTCGCCGTCGTAGGCGGGGTGCTCGTAGGGCCCGTCGCCGACCTGGAACCAGGGGTCGGACTCGCCCTCCCAGGAGGCACAGGGCGCGTTGTACCACATGTTGTGCCAGCCCATGAAGGGTGCGTCCTCGTGCGTCTCCTCGGCGTCCGCGTGCCAGGTCCGCCAGTTGCGGGGCCACTCGGTGTCGGTGCACTGGACCGCGAGGTAGCCGCCGTAGCCGGGGTCGCTGTCGGCGTCGTCGCCGTAGGCCTCGTGCAGGGCCAGGAGCGGGGCCGGGTCGCCGTCGTTGATCCGGGCGGCCAGGGCTCCCGCGGCGGAGGGCCAGGTGTTGCCGCTGTAGGCGACGACGATGACGGCGCCCTCCAGCTCGGTGGGGCCGACCGTGTCGTCCAGCGGGTTCTCGCGCAGCTCGGCGCGCAGGGCGTAGTAGGCGTCCGCGACGGTCTCGCCGTCGGTGCCCAGGCCGTAGGTGTCGTCGTGGCGGGCGACCCAGTCGAAGAAGTTCTGGGCGGCGCGGTCCAGGGACCGGCTCTGGACGAGGTTGCTCTCGTACCAGGGGTTGTCCGGGTTGACCACGCTGTCCAGGACCACGGCGCGCACGCTGTCGGGGTAGAGCGAGGCGTAGACGGTGCCGAGGTAGCTGCCGTAGGAGTAACCGAGGTAGTCGACCCGGTCGAGGTCGAGGGCGACCCGGATGGCGTCCATGTCGTGCGCGGTGTCCTCGGTGCGCATGTGGTCCAGGAGCGGGCCGGCCTCCTCGGCGCAGGCGGCGGCGTAGGCCTCGGCGTCCAGGCGCAGGGCCTGCTCCTCGGCGGCGTCGGCCGGGACGGTGTCCTTGCGGACGGGGGTGAAGAAGTCGGGGTCGCAGGTGACGGCGGGGGTGGAGGCGCCCATGCCGCGCGGGTCGAAGGCGACCACGTCGTAGGTCTCGCGGAGCTCCTCGGGCATGCGGTTGTGGGTGTGCGCCGCCCACATGCGCCCGGCGCTGCCGGGGCCGCCGGGGTTGACCAGCACCGTGTGCTCGGCGGTGCCCGTGGCGCGGACCCGGGAGAGGGCGATCTCGACCGTTTCGGCGAGGTCGCCGACGCGTTCGCCGTCGGTGGTCCTGGCCATGGGGACGGTGATGGTGGCGCATTCGAGTTCGGCGTCACCGACCGGTTCGAGGTCCTCGCAGGGCTGCCAGTCGATTGCCTTCTGGTCGATCCGGGTGGTCGGCGCGGCGGCCCCCTCAGCGGGGGCGGCGTGTGCCGTCGGCACGGCCACCAGGGAGGCCAGGAGCACCCCGGCGGAGACGGTCGCCCACTGCGTGCACACTGTTCGCACTCGATTACCCCCGATGACTGCCAGGTTGTCCCATGCATTGTCTCCGCTACACAGCGTGACATAAGGAAGCGACACGGGCCCCAGCCGGGCACTCCCCCGGTAACATGTGCCCTGGTCGGATCAGACATGGACAAAGGGGCACAATGCGGCTTGATCGTGTCGACGAGCGGATCATCGCGGTTCTCGGCGCGGACGCGCGGATGAGTTTTGCGGAGATCGGCGGCGAGGTCGGCCTCAGCCCCTCCGCGGTGAAGCGCCGGGTGGACCGCCTGGTCGAGTCCGGCGCCGTGCGCGGGTTCACCGTGGTCGTCGAACCCCAGGCGATCGGCTGGACCACCGAGGCCTTCATCGAGCTCTACTGCCGTGCGCGCACCTCACCCGGTGAGATCCGCGTCGGCCTGGCCGGTTACGCGGAGATCACCTCGGCCTGCACGGTCACCGGCGAGGCCGACGCCATAGTGCAGGTCCGCGCCCGCGACACCCACCACCTGGAGGAGGTCATCGAGCGCATCGGCGCCGAGCCCTTCGTGGTGCGCACCAAGAGCACCCTGGTCCTGTCCCGCCTGGTCGACCAGCCCATCCTCGCCGGCACCGCCGACCTGCCCTAGAAACGCGCCCCGGCAGGTCCGGTTGAGCCATGGCACAGCCGGTCACCAGTACAGCCACGAGGCCCAGAGGGTCCCCAGCCACAGGAACCCCAGAGTCACCAGGATCAGCAGCGCGGGCGAGAGCCACCGGCTGCGGCGCAGCTCCACCAGGCCGTCGTCCTCCCACACTCGGTACTCGGCGGTGGCGTCGACCTCCGCGGTGATCCGCTCCGCCAGCCGCTCGGCCGCGTCGTTGCCGAGGAAAGCGGTCGCACCGGAGCGCTGGTAGGTCCTGACGGTGAGACCGCCGCCGTTCTTCAGGGCGACCAGGATCTTGCCGTCGGGCATGACCCGGGCTCCGGTGACGTCCAGCCAGCGAACCCTGGAGACGGCCGTCCAGCCACCCGTCGTCATCCCCTTCTCCCCCAGTCGGGTCCAGAAGGTGAACGCGCTCATGGACCAGCCCCAGAAGAGCAGGACCACCACGGCGAAGAGGGGGATCGACAGCCACGGTCGGGCCCCCAGCTCGACGGCCAGGTCCAGCAGGAAGAGGCAGGCCACGAGGACCACGGGCAGGGCCAGCGCCGTGGCCGGGGACCAGAAGATCTTGGCAGGGGGTGCCGGGGAACTCATGGGGGATTCCCGTCAGGAGGCCGTGGGTCCGGGGCGGGGGCCGGAACGATCAGAAAACGCATACCCGCACGGATCACCCCGAAAACCCGAAGGACCCCGGTCGCGCCGTCAGGGGGCGCTTCCGGGGTCCGGGAGAGGCCCGCCGGGGGCCTCGGAGGTTGCCGTCAGTCCTCGGGGAGGGTGACCGGGGCCAGCTCGTCGAACAGGTCGCCCGGGCCGGGGTTGGTCGGGTCGGTCTCGCCGCCGAAGTGGTGCATGACGCCCCACACCGCGTTCAGGGCGGTCTGCACCGCGCCCTCGGCCCAGCCGGCGGTCCAGGACACGTCGTCGCCGGCGAGGAACAGCCCGCGGTGGCGCTCGTCCAGGTCCTCCTGGTGGAAGTGCGTGAACAGGCGGCGCTGGTACCGGTAGTGACCGGGCAGGTTGGCCTTGAACGCGCCCATGAAGTACGGCTCGTCCTCCCAGGAGACCGTGATCGGGTCGCCCGTGATGTGGGAGCGGACGTCCAGGTCCGGGTAGATCTTGCCGAGCGAGGCCAGCATGACCTCCAGGCGCTCGTTGGCCGACAGCGGCAGCCACTTGAGCGAGTCGTCGCACCAGGTGTAGGACATGCAGATCGCGGCGGGGCCGTCCGGGTCCTCGCCCTCCAGCAGGTAGGTGCCCCGGGTCATGCGGTCGGTGAGCGTCATGCTCATGACGTCGCGGCCGGTCTCGGGGTCCTTGTCCCGCCAGAACGCGCGGTCCACGGGGACGAACAGCTTCGAGGACTCCATGTAGTGGGTCCGCTCGATCGCCGTCCAGTGGTCGATCGGCAGCAGGTCGTCGTCGCAGTCGATCTTGGACAGCATCATCCAGGACTGCGCCGTGAACACCGCCGTGGGGTAGGTGCGGGTGGAGCCGGAGGAGTCGGTGACGGTGATGTTGCCCGCCGGGTTGCCCTTGGCGGCGGTCCGGCGCAGCGCCGTCACCGCCGGGCGCGGCTCACCGCCGTGCAGCGAGGCCAGGGAGGTGCCCTGCGCCCAGTGCACGAGCTTGTCCGGGGCGTGCTCCCACAGGCGTGTCGGGAGCTGGTCCACACCGCCGACGATGCCCATGTGGTCGTCGTCCGCACCCGTGTAGGTGACCCGCAGGATCTCCAGGATGGAGTTGGGGAAGTCGGTGTCCCAGCCGCCGGTGCCGAAGCCCACCTGGCCGAAGACCTCCCGGTTGCGGAAGGAGGAGAAGCCCGGGGACTCGCACAGGAAGCCGTAGAAGGTCTGGTTGTCCAGCTTCTCGACCAGCCGGTTCCAGATCTCCTTCTGGGTGGCGACGTCCCGCTCGCGGATCGCCTTCTGCATGCGGGTGTGCTCGACGCTCTCCAGGGTCTGGTCCCAGGCGCGCGCCACGTCCCGGTAGACCTCGGGCAGGTCGTCCAGGTGCGTCGCGTAGTGCGACTCGCCCTTGAGGTCGACGACGGTGCTCGGGGTGGCGGCCGCGAGCGGGTTCGGGAAGGCGTTGGTCCGCAGGCCCATCAGGTCCGCGTAGTGCCAGAAGGAGGTGGAGGTCGGCGGGAAGCGCATCGCGCCCATCTCCGCGACCACGTCGGCGGGGGCTCCGGGCAGGCGCTCGGTGCGCAGGCGTCCGCCGATCCGGTCGGCCTCGTACACGACCGGCTTCAGGCCCATCTTCATGAGCTCGTAGGCGGTGACGATGCCGGACAGGCCGCCGCCGATGACCGCGACCTCGGTGCCGTGGTGCTCGGCGGGGACCTGGCCCAGCCCGGCGGGGTGCGCCAGGAACTCGTCGTAGGCGAACGGGAAGTCGGGCCCGGACATGGTCAGCGGACGGTCGTCCGCCGGGGTGGCGGTCACGGGCGCGGTACCGGCGGCTGTGGGCACGGCAGACGTCATGGGCCCTCCTTCACTGGGCTGGGATACGGGTCGAAGAGGTGGGGAGGAGTGGTGCGGGTGTCAGGGTGCGGGCGCGGTGGCCGGAGCGGAGTACAGCTCCGGGCGGCGGTCACCCAGGTAGGAGAGTTCGGCGCGGGAGGCCTCGGTCGCGGCCGGGTCGACGTCGCCGACCAGCAGGGCCTCCGTGGGCCCGGCCCGCAGGATTTCGGTGCCGTCGGGGCCCACCAGCGCGCTGAGGCCGACGTAGTCGAGGTCGCCCTCGGTGTCGCAGCGGTTCACGTAGGCCAGGTGGATCTGGTTCTCCATGGCGCGGGCCGGCACCAGGAGGGTGGCCACCGAGGTGTTCGGCCCCATCAGGGCGGTGGGCACGACGAGGAGGGTGGTCCCGGCCAGCGCGTGCGCCCGCACGGCCTCGGGAAACTCCACGTCGTAACAGACCAGGAGGCCGATCCGGTGGGCGCCGAGGTCCACCTGGACGACCAGCTCGTCACCGGCGCTGAACAGGTCCCGGTCCAGGTCCCCGAAGAGGTGCGTCTTGCGGTAGAGCGCGCGGGAGGACCCCGCGGCGTCCACGAACCGCACCGCGTTGTACACGTTCCCGTCGGCCAGCTCGGGGAAGCCGTAGACGATCGCCACGCCGGTGTCGGCGGCGATCCGTGAGACGGCGTCGAAGAGCGGTCCGTCGGCGGGCTCGGCCAGCCGTGCGGCCTCGGAGCCGATGTTGTAGCCGGTCAGCGACATCTCCGGGGTGACCAGCAGGGCGGCTCCGTCGGCCGCTGCCGCACGGGCCCGTTCCCGGAGCCGGTCGAGGGAGGACGCGGGGTCTCCGCTGAGCCCCGTGCCCTGGTCGAGGGCCACGCGCAGTGGTGCGGTCACCGCTTCCACCTCCCGGTGTGTCGTCGCTGGTCGGCCGCGTCCACTCTAGGTGGGAGAAGGCGTGGGAACCGTGTGTCGGACGCGCACTCTGTTGCGAGTTGGCGCCGAACCGCCGTGGTTCGTTGCGCCCCCGCGCACGATCGCGCCCGATACCCTCACCGGACCCCGTGGGGCCCTGGCCACCAGGGAGAACAGCGGGGCGGGGCCGGGGATTCCCCCGACCCCGCCCCGTGGGACGTGTCTCGGCCCGGGTCAGGCGCGGACCTCGAAGGCCGGTTCGGTCTCCAGCGCGGAGCGGCGCATGCTGTAGCCGAAGTAGATGGCCAGGCCGACCACGAGCCAGGCACCGAAGGCCACCCACACGCTGAGCGACATGCTGAACATCAGGTACGCGCAGGCCAGGACACCGAGGACCGGAGTGACCGGGGCGCCGGGCATCCGAAAGGCGCGCTTGAGGTCCGGGCGGTTCCTGCGCAGCACCAGGACGGCCACGTTGACCAGGGCGAAGGCGAAGAGCGTGCCGATCGCGGTGGCGTCGGCGAGCGGGCCGAGCGGGACGAGCGCCGCCAGGAGCGCGATGAACACCGAGGTGATGACGGTGTTGGCGCGCGGGGTGCCCTTGGCGTCGAGCTTGGAAAAGGCCGCGGGGATGAGCCCGTCGCGGGACATCGCGAAGAGGATGCGGGTCTGGCTGTAGAGCACGACCAGGACGACGCTGGCCAGGGACAGGACGGCGCCGGCCGCGAAGATGACCGCCCACACCGGGGTGCCGGTGACCAGGGTCAGGATCCCGGCCAGGGAGGTCTGCCCCTCGGCGAACTCGGTCCAGTTCAGGGCGCCGACGGCGCTGAAGGCCACCAGGCAGTAGATCGCGGTGACCACGATCATCGAGAACATGATGGCCCGCGGCAGGTCGCGCTGGGGGTTCTTGGCCTCCTCGCTGGCGGTGGAGGCGGAGTCGAAGCCGATGTAGGAGAAGAACAGGGTGGCGCCGGCGGCGGAGACACCGGCCATGCCCATCGGCATGAACGGGGCGAAGTTGCCGTCCTGGACGGCGGTGATCGCGATGGCCACGAACATCACCAGCACGGCGACCTTGATGACGACCATGACGGCGTTGACGCGGGTGCTCTCGCGGACCCCGGCGAGCAGGGCGAACATCGACAGCAGGACCACGACGGCGGCGGGCACGTTGATCAGGCCGCCCTCCATGGGTCCGGCCAGCAACGCGCCGGGCAGCGCCAGGCCCGTGGTCAGGTGGAGGAGCTCGTTGATGTACTGGCCCCAGCCGACGCCGACCGCGGCGACGGAGACGCCGTAGGTGAGCATCAGGCACCAGCCGCACACCCAGGCCATGAACTCGCCCATGGTGGCGTAGCTGTAGGAGTAGGCCGAGCCGGAGGCGGGGATCATCCCGGCCATCTCGGCGTAGGCGAGCGCGGAGAAGAGCGCGGTGACACCGGCCAGGACGAACGCCAGGATGACGGCGGGACCGGCGATCGGGACGGCCTCGCCCAGGACGACGAAGATGCCGGTGCCCAGGGTGGCGCCGATGCCGATCATGGACAGCTGCCAGAAGCCCATGGTGCGGCGCAGGCCGTTGCCGCTCTCGGTCTCCGCCACCAGCTTCTCGACCGGCTTGCGCCGGCTCAGGCGCTGCCCGAGCGTGGGCGCGGCCGCGCCCACCGGCGCGGGGGTCTTCTGGTCCACCACGAAATGACTCCTCGACGTTCTGCGGGGTGGGCACACCGGATCGGCGCCGTCTCGAATCAACGGCGCCCCAAATGTGCCCTAGGCAACGGTAATGGTGTTGCCTGAGTAACATGACCCACATTCGTTGCATTTGTCCGCTTGAAGCGCCGAAAACGTGCGTGCTGACGCAAGAAAACGCACATCGGAGTGATGCATGTCATATGAGGTGACTCACGGTGATCATCACCGTGTGACCTGCGAGAACACCGAAGCGGGGCCACCGGTAGGTGTAAGCCCCCAGGACCCCTGAGTGTTCCGGACACAGCAGAGGGGGAGCACGGCGCCCGCCGCACTCCCCCCGGAGCCGTTTCGCCCGGCAGGGCCCGGCGCGGTCAGCCTGCCCGGGCGGACGCGCTCCGGCCCTTCACCCGCGGACCTTCTCAGCTGATGCGATCGGTCATCTGCGGCTCGGTCTCCTGGCCGCGGGTGAAGGCCTCACGGGCCACCCGCTCGACCGCCTTGCCCAGCACCCCGAACACCTCGTCGGTGACCGGGTTCTTGGCGATGGGGCTGCCCAGCAGCGGCTTGGAGAGCGTGGTGGCGGCCTTGGCTCCCAGGTCGAAGCTGCTCCTGGGGATCTCCACCATGTCCGCGTACCTGTCGGTCAGAGCCGCGCGGATGAAGGCGGGCACGGCCTCCTTGAGCTTCGGAACGTCCATGGCCACCTCACGCTGGTACAGCTCGACGCACTCGCGGGTCAGGATCACCCCGGCCTCACTCGGTGCCCACTCCTTCTCGCGCCCCTCCTGCCACAGTTCCACGGCCTCCCCGCGGGAGCTGAACTGGAGGAGGTACTCCTCCGGAACGCCCAGGAAGTACGCGATGACCATCCAGGCATGGGAGAAGCCGTCGGCCTCGTCGGGGTCGACCTTGCGGCCGAGGTTGGCCATGCCCTCCAGGACCTGCACGGAGAAGACCAGGGCCGCCCCGGCGGTGTAGAGCTGGGACACGGGCATGCCCATCCCCTCGTAGTCCCAGCGGCCGGAACGGCGGTGCAGCTCTCGGATGGCCGCGTGGACGAGGCGGACCTTCTGGCAGGTGGGCACGAGCTTGGAGTGCTCGGTGAACGCGTCGCGGTCCCCCATACCCATGAACAGGCGGGTGGACTGGGACAGGCGGCGGTGGGGGTTGTCGGCCAGCTGGTGCGTGGAGTGCAGGGTGTAGGCCCCGACCGGGGACAGGTAGGTACCCACCAGCCCCACGGTGGCCTGCATGGCCGACGCCTCCAGGTGGTGGTGGCGGAAGAAGTCGGAGGCCTGGCTGATCAGCGCGGGGTCCATCCAGTCCGGGAAGGCGCGGGTGGAGTCCATGAACTCGCGCAGGACCTCGGGAGCCTGCTGCGGGACGGGGGAGTCGGCGGTGCTGATCTGGCGGAAGAGCTGGTTCACTGCGTTGACCTGGCCCTCGTCAAGCAGTTCCCGGACCACGGCGTCGGCCTTCGGGTCCCCGAGGTCCTTGAGTTCCCGGTGGAAGTCGGCGTAGGTCATGGGCATGGAGGTCTCCTCAAAGCACGAAAGGGGCGTGACACACGCGACCGGACCATGACTCTTCGATCATGGCCGGTCACGATAGGCGTCTACGCCCCCTGGTGCCCGTGCCCTGCCAGGGAAAACGTCCGACCCCGACCTGGCGTACCAGCTTTTCCGGGTCCACCGGAGCCGCCGTCCTGGTTTCTCCCGAAACGTCCGTGAACCCGTGTCCCCACCGCCGAGGGCCCGGTCGCGAGCTCCAGGTCCGCGTACACCAGAACGGCCGCGCCGGGTGCCGGCGCGGCCGTTCTGGAAGCGGTGGTACGGGAAGCGGTGGTCCGGGTCAGCTCGCCACGGACACGCTGGGCTCGCCCTCGATGCCGGCCTCGCCCATCTCCTCGGCGATGCGCATGGCCTCCTCGATGAGGGTCTCCACGATCTTGGACTCGGGAACGGTCTTGATGACCTCGCCCTTGACGAAGATCTGGCCCTTGCCGTTGCCCGAGGCCACACCCAGGTCGGCCTCGCGCGCCTCACCCGGACCGTTGACGACGCAGCCCATGACGGCCACGCGCAGCGGCACCTCCAGGCCCTCCAGCCCGGCGGTGACCTCCTCGGCGAGCGTGTACACGTCCACCTGGGCGCGGCCGCAGCTCGGGCAGGAGACGATCTCCAGGCCGCGCTCGCGCAGGCCCAGGGACTCCAGGATCTGCGCGCCGACCTTGACCTCCTCGGCGGGCGGGGCGGAGAGGGACACGCGGATGGTGTCACCGATCCCCTCCGACAGCAGCGCGCCGAAGGCGACCGCGGACTTGATGGTGCCCTGGAAGGCCGGACCGGCCTCGGTGACGCCCAGGTGCAGCGGGTAGTCGCAGGACTCCGACAGCAGCCGGTAGGCGTTGACCATCACGACCGGGTCGTTGTGCTTGACCGAGATCTTGATGTCGCGGAAGCCGTGCTCCTCGAACAGCGAGCACTCCCAGAGCGCCGACTCCACCAGCGCCTCGGGGGTGGCCTTGCCGTACTTGGCGAGCAGCCGCTTGTCGAGCGAACCGGCGTTGACGCCGATCCGGATCGGGGTGCCGGCCTCGTTGGCGGCCTTGGCGATCTCGGCGACCTTGTCGTCGAACTTCTTGATGTTGCCCGGGTTGACGCGCACGGCCGCGCAGCCGGCGTCGATGGCCTGGAAGACGTACTTGGGCTGGAAGTGGATGTCGGCGATCACCGGGATCTGCGACTTCTTCGCGATGACCGGCAGCGCGTCGGCGTCGTCGTTGGTGGGAACGGCCACGCGGACGATCTGACAGCCGGACGCCGTCAGCTCGGCGATCTGCTGGAGGGTCGCGTTGATGTCGGAGGTGCGGGTGGTCGTCATCGACTGCACGGACACCGGGGCGTCCCCGCCGACGGGAACGTTCCCGACCATGATCTGTCGGGTCTTGCGCCGGGTCGCCAGCGGGCGCGGCGGTGTGGCGGGGATACCGAGATCGATGGTCACGCTTGATTCACCTCGTCTGCCGCCGGAGGGAGGGCGGCACTTGATGTCGTCCGGTTCGTGAGGAAGGGCGTCCGGCAGCAGCGCCCGGAGCCGCGTTCGGGTGCTCCGTCTCGGCGGCCTCGGCCGCGGCGGCGTTCCCGGAACGCGAGCCCAAGGTTACCCGCCCTCGAGGTGATACTCGGCCCGTCGTGGCCCCACTCACACCAGTTCAACCGGTGTTCACCCCGCGCGCCGCCCCGGGCACGGCACGGAGCGGCGCGGGAACACGGCGCGGAGCGGCGCGCGGCGGCCCTCCGGAACGCTCCGGGGACCGCCCGCGAGGTCAGCCGAAGAGCTTCACCGGGTTGACCAGGTCGGCCACGAGCAGGATCACGCTGAACACCAGGAAACAGGCCACGATCACGTAGGCCACCGGGGTCAGCAGCGCGACGTCCACCGGGCCCGGGTCCGGTCGCTTGAAGAGCCTGGCCGTCCACTTCTTGATCGACTCCCAGATCGCCCCGGCCATGTGCCCGCCGTCCAGCGGCAGGATCGGCAGCATGTTGAAGGCGAAGAGGAAGAGGTTGACGCTGGCGAGGATGCTGAGCATGATCGCGACGGTGTCGATCACCGGCAGACCCTGCGACATGATCTCGCCGCCGATGCGGGAGATGCCGACGATGCCCACCGGTGAGTCCTCGGTGCGCTGCTCGCCCAGGAAGGCGGCTCCGAACACCTCGGGGACCCGGCTGGGCAGGGCGATGATCGCCTCGCCGACGTTGACCAGCATGCTGCCGACCTCGGAGACCGACTCCCCGACGGTGAGGCCCTGGCGCTCGTTCACGAACACCACGCCCAGGAAGCCGACCACCTCGGTGGCAGCGACGCGGCGTCCCTGGTCGTCGTAGACGAGGTCGCCCTGGTCGTCGGTCTCGTAGACGACGTTCCCGTCCGCGTCTCGGGCGGGCAGCTCGTTCTCGACGATGTCGATGTCAGTGGTGAAGCGCTCGCCGTCGCGTTCGATCACGAACTCGGTGGAGCCGAGGGACTGGCGGAGCTGCTGGCTGACGGTGCCGCTCCGGGCGGGCTCGCCGCCGATCGAGACGATGACGTCATCGGGCTCCAGCCCGGCCTCGAAGGCGGGGGTGGGGGCGTACTCGTCCGTGCACTCGGAGATGCTCACCCCGGCCGGGACGACGCACTCGCTGACCATCCCGATCCGGGTGGTCTCCTTGGGGACGCCGATCCCCATGAAGAGCACGGCCAGCAGGACGACCGCCAGGACGAGGTTCATGCCCGGGCCGGCGAACATGACGATCAGGCGCTTCCAGGGGGCGCGCTGGTAGAACTGCCGGTCCTGGTCCTCGGGTGCCAGGTCGACGTAGGAGGCCTCACGGGCGTCCTCGGCCATGGCCCGCCAGCGCGACATCTTCTTCGCGCCGGCGTCCTTCTGCTGACGGGCGGGCGGCAGCATGCCGACCATGCGCACGAACCCGCCCAGCGGCACGGCCTTGATCCCGTACTCGGTCTCACCCCGGCGCACCGACCACAGCGTCTTGCCGAAACCCACCATGAACTCGGTGCACTTGATCCCGAACATCTTGGCCGTGGACATGTGGCCGAGCTCGTGCCAGGCAATCGAGAACAGCAGTCCCAGCACGAACAGGACGATCCCGACCACGGTCAGCAGAACGACCATGCATCTCTCCTCAAGCCGATGTCGGTCCTCAGCCGCGGGTGAGCAGCTCGCGCGCGCGGGTTCGGGCCCAGGTGTCAGCGGCGTAGACGTCGTCCAGGGTCAGGGTCGAGGCACCCGGATGGTCCGTCCGCTGGTGTTCAGAGACTACCTGGGAGACAGTGTCCATGATGGCCGGGAACGCGAGGTTTCCCTTCAGGAAGGCGTCGACGGCCTCCTCGTTGGCCGCGTTGTAGACGGCCGGGGCCGTACCGCCCGCGGCACCGACCTCGGCGGCCAGCCGCACCGCGGGGAAGGCCTCGTGGTCGAGCGGCTCGAAGGTCCAGCTCTGCGCCCTCGTCCAGTCCATGCCCGGTGCGGCGTCGGGGACGCGCTCGGGGGCGCCGATCCCGTAGGCGATCGGGATCATCATGCTGGGCGGGCTGGCCTTGGCCAGGGTGGTGCCGTCCACGTACTCGACCATGGAGTGCACGATCGACTGCGGGTGCACGACCACGTCGATCCGGTCGAAGGGCACGTCGAACAGCAGGTTGGCCTCGATGACCTCCAACCCCTTGTTGACCAGGGTCGCGGAGTTCACGGTGATGACCGGGCCCATGCTCCAGGTCGGGTGGTTGAGCGCCTCGGCGGGGGTGACGTCGGCGAGCTCGTCCGCCCTGCGGCCGCGGAAGGGGCCGCCGCTGGCGGTGACGACCAGGCGGCGGACGTCGGCGCGCCCGGCGTGCACCAGGCCCTGGGCCGGGCTGGTGAGCTCGCCCTCGGGCAGGTACGGGAAGCACTGGGCGATGGCGTAGTGCTCGGAGTCGACCGGGACGATCTGGCCGGGTGCGGCCAGATCGCGCACGAGCGGCCCGCCGATGATCAGCGACTCCTTGTTGGCCAGGGCCAGGGTGGTTCCGGCCCGCAGAGCGGAGAGCGTGGACTCCAGCCCCAGGGCGCCGGTGATCCCGTTGAGGACCACGTCGCAGGGGAACGCGGCCAGTTCGGCCACCCCTTCGGCGCCGACCAGCACCTCGGCGGAGGAGCCCTGCTCGCCGAGGAGGCGGGAGAGGTCGGCGGCGCGGGCCGGGTCGGCCACGGCCACCCGCTCGACCCCGAGGTCGACGGCCTGCTTCGCGAGCAGGTCCGCACGGCCGCCCCCGGCTGCCAGGCCCACCACGCGGAAGCGTTCGGGGTTGCGCTGGACGATGTCGACGGCCTGGGTCCCGATGGAGCCGGTGGAGCCGAGGATCACTACTGTTCGCTGCTGTTCTTCTCGCACTCCCCCATTGTCGCGCACCCCGCCCACACGCGCCCCTGGCCTGTGGACGACCCCCGGCGCCTGCGACACGGAGGAGACACCGGGGCGTCACGGGGTCTTTACAAGGGCACGCGGATCACTTAACTTAACCCGTGAGTAAGTTACCTCACAGTAAAGAGAGATGCCGATCACTGCCGGTGCTCACGGGCACCGGCCCTCCCCCGATGGCTGGGGAGTGCGGCTTGGACGCTTTCGGGATGATCCAAGGAGCACGACCCAGGCGCGAACGCCCATCGGAACCTCCCCGCCCCCACCCCGAGGTTTCCGCCATGTTCTCTGTCCGCACGCGCCCCCCCTCCGGCACGCGTCTTCGAACCCTCTCCTGTGTCGCGGCGGCAATCGTCGCGGCAGCCACCCTGTCGCCGGCGCCCGCCGAGGCCGCCGTCGGGTCGACCATCAGCTACGAGACGATCGTCAGCCACGACGGCACCGAGCTGAAGGCCAAGGTCATCACCCCCACCGGAGTCGAGGGCCCGCTCCCCCTGCTGGTCATGCCCTCCGCCTGGGGGACCCCGCACATCCTCTACGTCGGCGCCGCCAAGAAGCTGGCGGAGGAGTCCGGCTACCAGGTCGTCGCCTACAGTTCGCGTGGGTTCTGGGACTCCGGCGGCGGTATCGAGGTGGCCGGCCCCGACGACCGGGCCGACGCCGGCTCCGTCATCGACTGGGCGCTGGAGAACACCGAGGCCGACCCCGACAACATCGGCATGGCCGGCATCTCCTACGGAGGCGGGATCAGCCTGCTCACCGCCGCCGAGGACGAGCGGGTCAAGGCGGTCGGCTCCATGAGCGGCTGGGCCGACCTGGAGGCCTCCCTCTACCCCAACCGGACCATCGACGTGCAGTCCGCCGAACTGCTGCTCCTGGCCGGGAACCTGCTCGGCACCCCCGGTGAGTCGCTCCGGGAGATGGAGCGCGAGTACCGGAAGGGCAACATCGACCCCATCCTCGAGATGGCCCCGGACCGCTCCGCCGCCACCAAGGTGGACCAGCTCAACGCCAACGGGACCGCGGTGATGATGGCCCACGGCTGGAACGACGGCATGTTCCCCGCCGCGCACGTCGCCGACTTCTACGAGGAGCTGACCGGCCCCAAGCGGCTGATGCTCTCCCCCGGCGACCACGCCACCTCGGAGGCGTTCGGCGCGGTCGGGCTGCCCAACGAGGCCTGGGAGGACCTGGGCCGCTGGTTCGACCACCACCTCAAGGGCGAGGACAACGGCATCGACACCGAGGACCCGGTACGCGTCAAGCCCAACAACGGGAACGGCGCCTGGACCTCACACGCGGACTGGCCCTCGGTGACCGCCGGATCCGACGAGTACCACCTCGGCCGGCCCAGTACCAGCTGGGGCCGCTGGCAGAGCAGCGGCGCCATGGAGGGCGGGCCCGCCACAGGGTGGAACTACGGCTTCCGCACCGGTATCGGCACGACGGCGCGCAGCGGAACGGTGATCCTGTCCGGGGCGCTGCAGCAGTTCTTCGACGTGCCCACCGGGGTGTCCCTGCCCACCGTGGACCGGTACCGGGCCGCGGTGTGGACCAGCCCCGCCTACCCCGACGGCGTCCGCGTGGCCGGGGTCCCCGAGGTGACGTTCACGGTCACCCCGACCACCGGGGAGCAGTCGGTGTTCGTGTACCTGTACGCGATCAACGACCGGGGCACCGGCTCCCTGCTGAGCCACGCCCCGTACACCCTGCGCGACGCCGTCCCCGGTGATCCGGTCACGGTGGAGACGGAGCTGTCGTCGGTGGTGTGGGACGTCCCGGCCGGACACCGGCTGGCCGTGGTGGTCGACAGCAAGGACGCCCGCTACGTCAGCGAGAGCACGATCGGGAACCGGATCACGGTGACCTCCCCCGAGGAGAACCCGTCCAGGGTGACGATCCCGCTCGGCTAGATCCTTCCCGCTCGGCCGGTTACCGACGGCTGATCACCGCCGAAACCCCGTGTTCCGGTCAACGGGGCACCATGGAACGGGCGGTCGACCGACCCCGACTCCCGCAGGGCCGGTCGGCCGCCTCCCCGTTCCCGGGAAAGCCACGACACAAACTAAAAGTAGTTACCTGGTTACTCCAAGTGTGCGAAGATCGTGGGCATGACCTCGTCCACCGCACGCAGGATCCTCGCCCCGCTGGCCGCCGCCGCGGTCGCCCTCGGGGGCCTGGCCGTCTTCGACCACCTTCCCGCCCCGGCCTCGGCCGTGACCCAGGCCATCCACGCCTCGGCCGTCCTCCCGGACTCGCTCGCCCCCGCGCAGCCGGCCCAGCAGAGCAGGGTCACCGCCACCCGGACGGACGGGGTCGTCCACCAGACCGGAGCCGTGACCAACGAGCAGAACGCCGCCGTCCTCGACTACTGGACCAGCGAGCGGATGGCCGCCGCACAGCCCATCTCCAGCCTGGTCGACTCCGCCCTCGGACTCGCCGAACCCCTCCAGCAGCCCTCCGCCGAGGTCGAGCCCCAGGCCGCCCGCCCCGACAGCGACGGCGAACGCTGGAACGACGGCGGGCTGGTCACGGAGACCACCGGCAAGGTGTACCTGACCATGGACGGCCGTGACTTCACCTGTTCGGCCTCGGTCGTGGACTCCGCCAACAGCAGCACCCTGGTGACCGCCGGGCACTGCGCCAAGGACGGCAAGGGCTCCTGGGCCCGCAACTGGACCTTCGTTCCCGGCTACGACGACGGCGAGAGCCCGCACGGCAAGTTCACCGCCCGCGACCTCATGGTCGCGCCGCAGTGGTCCAACAACGCCGACGACAGCTACGACTTCGCGATGGTCGTGCTGAACAAGGACGGCGGAACCGCGGTCCAGGAGCGGGTCGGCGCGCAGAGGCTGGCCTTCGACACCTGGACCGAACAGCAGGTGCGCGACGGGGTGCAGGTGTACACCTTCGGGTACCCGGCCGCCTCCCCCTACGACGGCCGCGACCTGCACTACTGCTCCGGCCGAACGGTCCCGGACACCGGCGGCACCACCGCCAACGGGGTCCGCTGCACCATGACCCAGGGCTCCAGCGGCGGCCCCTGGTTCAGCGACTTCGACACCGCCAGCGGCAAGGGCACCATCTCCTCGGTGGTCAGCTTCAAGTACGCCGACGACCGCAACACCCAGTACGGTCCGCGCCTGGGCGCCGAGGCGAAGCGCCTCTTCGAGCACGCCTCCCAGCTCTAGCCCCGCCACGCCACGACCGCGCCGAACCGAACCGAAGCGGCGGGGCGGCGGTGCCGTTGTCCGGTCACCGCCGCCCCGCCGCTTCTCCTCGTCCCGGGAGTCCCGGGGGTCCTACAGGTCGATGCCGGTGAGGACGAGGACCCGCTCGTGAGTGAGGTCGGTCATGGCGGCGCGCAGGCCCTCCTTGCCCACACCCGAGCGCTTGACGCCGCCGTAGGGCATCTGGTCGGCGCGGAAGGTGGGCACGTCACCGATGACCACACCCCCGACCTCCAGCTCCCGGTGGGCGCGGAAGGCCGTGGGCAGGTCCCGGGTGAAGATCCCGGCCTGGAGGCCGAAGTCGCTGTCGTTGACCGCCGCGAAGGCGGCGTCGGTGTCGGCGACCCGCTGCACGACCAGAACCGGACCGAACACCTCCTCGCGCACGACCTTGGCGTCGGAGGGGACGTCGGCCAGGACGGTCGGCGCCACGGTGACGCCGTCACGGGTGCCGCCGGTCATCAGGCGGGCCCCGGCGGTGACCGCCTCACCGATCCAGGACGAGACCCGGTCCGCCGCGGCCTCGTCGACCAGGGGGCCGACGTCGGTCTTCGGGTCGGCCGGGTCGCCGGTGCCCAGCGCCTCCACCTGGGCGACCAGGCGCGGGAGGAACTCCTCGTAGACGGACTCGGTGACCACGACCCGCTGCACGCCGATGCACACCTGGCCGGCCTGGTTGTTGCCGAACAGCGCCACCCGCTGAGCCGCCCAGTCGAGGTCGGCGTCGTCCAGCACCACGGCCGCGGCGTTGCCGCCGAGCTCCAGGGTGACGTGCTTGTGCGGGGCGCGCCGCTGGATCTCCCAGCCGAACGGGCCGCCGGTGAAGGAGACCACGGGCAGCCGCTCGTCGGTGATCAGCGGGGCGGCCAGCTCGTTGGGCATGGGCAGCACCGAGAACATGCCCGCGGGCAGGTCGGTCTCGGCGAGGATCTCACCGAGGAGCAGCGCGGTCATCGGGGTGGCCGGAGCGGGCTTGAGGACCACCGGCGCGCCCACGGCGATGGCCGGGGCGACCTTGTGGGCGACCAGGTTGAGCGGGAAGTTGAACGGCGAGATGCCCAGAACCGGCCCCTTGGGGACCCGGCGGATCATCGCCATCCGCCCGGTGCCGCCCGGGTCGGTGTCCAGGCGCTGGAGCTCTCCGCTGTCCCGGCGGGTCTCCTCGGCGGCCCAGCGGAACACCGAGACGGCGCGCCCGGCCTCGGCGCGGGCCCACTTGATCGGCTTGCCGCTCTCGGCGGTGATGACCTGGGCGATCTCCTCCGCGCGCTCTCCGATGCGCCGGGAGATGTGGTCGAGGGCCCCGGCGCGGACGTGCGCGGGCAGGGCTGCGGCCTCGGCTGCCACCGCGTGCGCGGCGGCGACGGCGGCCTCCACCTGGGCCTCGGTGGGCACGGAGACGACACCGGCCGCCTCACCGGTGTAGGGATTGAGGACGGTCATTTCGGTGTCGCCGGTCGCGGCGGTACCGGCCAGCCAGAAGGGGTGCGTGGTCATGTCGGCGACGCTAACCCCCGCCCCGCTCCCCCGGCCTTGTCCACAGTTGCCAATCCGGACCCCGGCGTTGGCCACTGTGGCGCATCCGGGGCGAAGTTCTCCTCGGTTCGGTGTTTGAACCGCGGGACGGCAACCCGGTCAAGGGATCTTTGGTCAACCGGCTGGCGTCTGGACGATCCTTGATACACAGTGGTGAGGGAGGGCTCTGCCAGCACCGACTCCGGGGAGACCACTGGGCCAGACCCCTCGGGTCCGCCGCCGACGGGAACCCAGGAGTGCCCATTGCCGCTCGTCTACCGCACGCTCGTCGCCGTCCCGGACGACGACAGGGACCTCGTCGCCGTCACCTCGGCCGTCCTCTCCCGTTGGTTGAGCAAACGCGGCAACTCGGGCGCGCGCGTGGACTTCGCCGCCTCGGGCCGCTACGAGCTGAGCCACAGGTCCCGTGCCCTGGTCGCGCGGCACGACAACGCCGACGAGGGCCTCACCTTCCTCCGGCTGACCACCGAGTCCGACAAGGCGGACGGGGTGTGGCGGACCCTGGCCACCGTCGTCGTCGACCCCGAACTCTCCCCGTGGAACTACGTGTGGCTCGACATGACCGTCGATCCCACGGCCGCCGCCGACACCCCCGACGCGCCCCGGTTGGACGTGATGCCGCCCGAGGCGGCCCGCATGCTGCTGGAGGCGGTCGGCGCCCACGACGGCGCGCACCCGCTGCCGTCCGCCCCCAGGATCGTGCGCGGCCGGGACGAGGCCGACGTGGCGGCCCTGATCTCGACCGTCCTCGACCCCCTGCGAAGGCTGGCGGTCGTCGCCACCGGAGCGCCCCGGGACGTGACCGTCGCCGACTGGCGCAACGCGATGGCGGGGACCCTGTCCCGCTGCACCGGCATGTGCGCCGGGTACGTGCTGGACGGGGCCGCCCTGGACCGGGTGGGCGGCCTGCTCCCCCGTGACCTGGACATCCCGGCAGGCGGCGTGCGTACGTTCTTACCAGGGGTGGACCCAGCCGACGAGGCGGACGCCCAGCGCCACCCGCGGATGAGCCCGACCACCCTGGACACCGCACGCGACGGCGACCGCGTCCGCAACTGGGTGGGAGCGGCCCTGTCCCGCAAGGTGCGTGACAACGCCGTCGGGCTGGTCCTGCCCGAAGCCCTCAGGGCGATCGACGCCCTCCTGTCGGAGGAGACCGACGACCTGCGCCGAGGACCCGACACCGTTCCCCCGCTCCCCCAGCAGTCACCGCCCACAGGATCGGGGAACGTCATCACACACCAGTCCGAGCGGGACTCGGTCACCATGGCGGAGCTGGCCGCCGCACAGCTCCAGGAGGAACAGACACAGCGGCTCCGGGAAGAGGTGCGCAGGCTCAGCGCGCGGATCGGGGAGCTGTCGGAGGAACGCCAGGCGCTGCTCGCGGAGACCGCCGACCTGGCCGAGGAACTGGACGCGGCCCGTGAGGAGCGCCGCACCGCCCTCTACGAGGTGCGGTGGCTGCGCGACCGGGCACGGGAGGCGGGCCTGTTCCGGCTGGCCGCGACCCCGGCCCCGCGCGACCCCGAGCACCGGCCGCCGTCCAGCGTGGCGGAGCTGCTGGAACGGATCACCGACGGTTCGGCCCTGCCGCACCTGTTCTTCACCATCGAGGCCCAGACGGTGTACGAACTGTCCGACAGCCGCAAGGAGGCCCTGTGGGTGACCCGGGCCTGGGAGGCGCTGCTGGCCCTGAACGACTACGCCCGCTACCAGTTCGACAACCCCGGCAGCGGTCTGGGCTTCCACTCCTACCTGCGCGACCCCCCGAACGGCTACCGGGTGATCCCGGTCAAGCGGCTGGCCTCACAGGAGTCGGACTACGTCCGCAACCGGGGCAAGCTCCAGGAGAAGCGGGTGTTCCGGGTGCCGACCGAGGTGGCCCCCGACGGCCGGGTGCCGATGTACGCGCACATCAAACTGGACATCGAGTACGGCATCTGCCCCCGGCTGTACTTCTTCCCGCACCTGGGCCCGGACACCACCAACCGGGTGTACGTGGGTTACCTGGGCCGCCACCTCCCCGTCCAGCAGTCGAACTGAACCGGGACCGGACCGCCGCAGAGTCTCGAACCGGGTGGCCGAACCTCATGGAGCATGGCCGCCGACCGGCCGACCGGCCACGGATCCGAGCACCCCGCGAATGAGAACCACGGTGGAGTGAGCTGAGCGTTTGAAGACGGCGAGGCGGGCAGCGACAATCGGTCCGGTGACTTCTCCACCGCAGAGTCGGGCGCGTGCTGAGCGGCTCGATGCCGCCCGGACGATCGACGCCCTTCACACCCGGACCGGTGTCCGCTTGGTCCTGGAAGCCCTCTGCCCGGGCGGGCAGGTGGGTGCAGCCTATGTGCGCTGGCCCGACGGCCACCGCTCCGTCCTCACACGGCGACCGCACAGCCAGGCGGCGGACATGCGGGCAGGACCGCTCGCCGTTACCGAAGCGCTGCGGTCGGCAGGTTATCCGGCGCCGGCTACCGAGCTGATCGCCCAGGTCGGCCACGCGGTGGTCATGGTGCAAGAGCTCCTGCCGGGCACGAAGATCGACCACCTGGACCACCGCGGCCTGGACCAGGCGCTCGAACTCAACCAGTTGCAGGCCGATCGGCTCGCCGACCGCCCCGATGTCCCGACAGCGGAGTTCCACCTTCGTGAGGACGGGCCCGGATATTGCCTGCACGACCCTCTGCGTCAGCACAACCGCCGCAGTGCCGAACTCGAACGTCGGATCACCGCTGTCGGCGCGGACCACCCCGACCGGATGGCCGGGCACGACGCCGTGCACCTGGACTTCCACCCCGGCAACCTCCTGGCGGCCGACGGCTCGATCACCGGCGTCGTCGACTGGGACGGTGCCGCCCGCGGTGATCGACGATTCGACTTGGTGACCCTGCGATTCGGCGTTCACTCGAAGGAAGCCGACCCGGGGGTGACACGGCGTCTCGACGCTGTCCTCGATGCGCTGCCCGAGGACGTCCTGCGGCCCGCATGGGCTCACATGAGCCTTCGCATGGTCGACTGGGCCATCAGACACTTCACCCCGGCGGACGTGGAGCACTGGCTGGACCTCGCCGAACAACGCGTGGACTGACGGCACCTGAGGAGATGACACGACCGTGGGACGGAACCCTCCGGCCAGGGCGTGAGACCACCGGGGAGACCTCGGTCCACGGCACCGCTCCATGCCACGCGAGCGGCGAGATCCTCCAGGGCCGCCCTCAGACCACCCGGTGGCCGTAGGAGTCGGACAGCGCGGCCAGGTCCGGCTCGCCGTGGCGTTCCACCAGCTCCTTGAAGCGGAGCTCCTTGTCCGGGCCGAAGCGCCGCACCTTGGCCGCGAAGGAGGCCGCGGTGAGGAAGACCGGGGGCTCGGACTTGCTGTGGAACTTGTCCGCGTACATGACCAGCTCCTCCTCGGGGGACTCGGCGAGGTAGTCGGCGACCGGGACGGGCAGCCCCTGGGAACGCACGTCCTCACTGGTCAACCCCACACCCGTGTGGTGCGAGCAGAACCGGCACAGGGTCTCTGAGAGCCCTTCCTCCGCCAGGAGCTCGTGGCCGAGCACCCCGTGGCTGACGTACCGGGAACCGTCGAGCCGACCGTCGGGGCCGTACAGCCGGTAGACGCCGATGTCGTGGAGCAGGCATCCGGCGCGGACGAGGTCGGCGTTCACACCCGGGGCGGCGCGGACGAGGAGCTGTTCGGCCGCCTCGCACACGGCCCGGCAGTGGGTGTACACGCGCTCGAAGGCCTCGGGGGTGGGCGCGTGGCGCTCGTGGAGGGCCCGGATCTGTTCGTCGGTGGGGATCAGCACCCTCAGAACACTAGTCAGGATCGTGTTCCGGTGAGCGCGCGTACCCTGGGGGCCGTGACGGGAACGAGTACCGGGGTCCTGACGGGCCTGGCGGAGACGGAGTGGCGCGAGCGCGCCGAGCTGCACGAGCGGCGCGTGGACGCGCTGGTCGGCGACCACCTGCGGCGCAGGAGCGCGGGCGAGCGGCACCCCGTCGAGGACTTCCTGTTCACCTACTACAACCTCAAACCGTCACAGCTGCGGCGCTGGCACCCCGGCGCGGGTTCGGTGCTCCTCGGCGAGGGCGCCCGCGAGCGGCTCTCGGAGCGCTTCTACACCGAACTCCCCGGCGGGGTGGGGCTGGACGTACCGGCGTTCCTGGCCGCCCGGCCGGTGCTGGACTTCGTGGAGCGCCTGCTGTCCTCGGTGGCCGAGCGCCCCGCGCACCTGGGCTGTTTCGGACTGCACGAGTGGGCGATGGTGTACCGGACCGAGGAGGTCCGGCACGGCCAGGTGCCGCTGCGGCTGGGCCACGAGGGCACCGACCGGGTCGTGGAGTCGCACCGCGTCCAGTGCTCGCACTTCGACGCGTTCCGGTTCTTCACCGCTCCCGCGCGCCCGCTCAACACCCTGCAGCCCACCCGGGAGCGCCAGGCGGAGCTGGACCAGCCGGGCTGCCTGCACGCCAACATGGACCTGTACAAGTGGGCGTACAAGCTCACCCCTGCCGTGCCCTCGGAGCTGGTGGCGGACTGCTTCGAGCTCTCGAAGGAGATCCGGGTGCTGGACATGCGCGCCTCGCCGTACGACCTGCGGGAGTGGGGGTACGAGCCGGTGCGGATCGAGACCGCCGAGGGCAAGGCGGCCTACATGGACCACCAGCGCGACTTCGCCGAACGCGGCGCGGTGCTGCGCGAGCGGGTCCTGGCCGTGTGCCGGGAGCTTCGCGCGGCGGTCTGAGTGCCCCGGACCGATCAGGGCAGGTCGGCTCGGCCCGCCTCCCGGACCTCGCGGGCCCGGGCCACCTTGTGCGCACGCCACATGCCGAAAGTCAGCAGCAGCATGCCGAGCCCCATGGGCACGAGCAGGGCCGCGATCTGTCCGTTCGGGGTCGTCGCCACCGGAATCAGGACCAGCGAGGGCAGGCAGGCGATCCCGGCCATGACCGACCAGCGGGCGGCGAGCCCGTGCACGGTGTACCAGGCGAAGTCGCTGGAGTACGTGTAGGCGGTCCGGATGCCGAAGAACCCGTTCGGCTTGATCCGCCGTCGGGCTCCCAGCACCCCCATCAGCACCAGCACGACCGCCATGACCACCACGCTCGACATGACCAGGACGAACGGGATCAGGGGCATCATCTGGTCGGTGTTCTCGGCCAGCGGATTCACGGTCACTTCCTTCACTGCTGCTGCGTTCTACTGCCTCGGGTCGGGTGGGGAGGGGAGGGCGCAGGCGGCGGTCCCGCCGGGGAGCCGGTACCGGTTGGCGGCCACCACCCGGTAGGCGGCGCGGTTGAGCACGCGCACCCCGGGCAGCAGCATGATGCGGCCGAGGACCCGGGCGGGCAGGCCCGCCCCCAGAAGGACCCCGGCGACCGCGTCACCACCGGCGAGCAGGCTCCCGTCCGGAGACACGAGCCAGGCCTGTTCGTCGGTCTGTTCGGGGGTCAGTCCCACGGCGGCCAGATCGACGTCCTGCCAGGCCGCGAAGGCGGTTCGAGTGCGGAGGCGGTTCTGGGCGAAGCCGACCGCCCGCTGGCAGAAGCCGCAGTCCCGGTCGTACAGGAACAACCCCGCCCCGGATGGTCCGTTCTTGTCCACTGTGTCTCCCATACCCCCATCCTTCCCTCAAAGGTTCGCCCCCAGCCGGGGGTGTCCGGTGTCGGCCCTCACAACCGCGGGCCCGGAAACGGACACCGCCGCCATCCTGCACCACCGACCTCCCCCTCCAACAGGGACAGAGGTCATGAGAGACCCGTCATGCACCCTCGGCGCCGGCCCGGCTCCGGTCGGCGGCCCGGGCGGTTCTGTGCGCCCGCCACGAGCCGGCGAGGAGCAGTGCGACACCGATCGCCATCGGCACCAGCAGCGCGACCATCTGAAGGTCCGGCCCCTGTGCCAGGGGCACGAGGGCCAGGGAAGTGGCCATGACCACGCCGGCGGCCATCGTCCAGGGGGCGGAGAGCCGGTGGACGGTGTACCAGGCCCTGTCGTCGCCCAGGGTGTAGGCGGTCCGGATGCCGAAGGCGACGTTGGGTCTGATCCGGCCGCGCGCGCCCAGCCAGGCCACGGAGCACAGGGCCGCCACCATGGCGACCACCGACGCCAGGAGCAGGTACAGCGGCCAGCCGGTCAGCGGAGGGTCCGATGATGCCAGGACCGTGCCGTGGACGGAGGTGATGAGCACTGGGACGACCCCTCTCGTGTTCTTCGGGTTTCGCGGGAATCGGGCCCGCGGGTCTTCTAGTCGGCGGGTACGGGCTCGGGATCCGGGACGGGCTCACGAGCGGCACTGGCACCCGTCTGGGCCGTCGTCGTGTCCTTCACGCCGGTCTCACCTCCGGTCCTCTCTCCGGTCCTCCCGCCGACCCTCCTGCTCACCCATCCGGTCAGGGCCTCCGGCAGGGGGTCACCCGGGCGCAGCAGGTAGAGCACGAGGGCGCCGAACATGATGGTGGAGAAGCCCGGCAGTCCCATGAGCACGGCAATGCCCAGGTGGAGGGCGACACCCAGGCCGAGCCCGAGCCGCCGCAGCATCGGTCCGGCGAACAGACAACAGGCGAGGAAGAACTCCAGGGCCAGCGTCCCCCAGGTCAGGGACGCGACCACGACACCGTGCGACAGCAGCCACGACATCGGCGCGTACAGGGGCTCGGGGACCGCGAAGGTGGGGAACATGGTCCAGTACCAGAGGGCGGTCCCGTCCCGCCACTGCACCACGGCGAGCTTGCCGACGCTGGCGTGGAAGTAGATGACGCACACCTGGAACCAGAGCAGCAGGAGCACGAAGCCGTTGGCGACGCGCAACCCGGGGGACCTGCGCCCGGCCCCGGTGTCGGTGGTCCAGTGCCAGCGGCGCCGGTCGGTCAGGCACAGCGGCAGGAGGAGCAGCGTGAGGACGGCGGCGACCTGGTCACCGCCGTCCATGGCGTTGCTGGAGGAGTAGACCGAGAAGGACACCCACCAGTGCGGGACGGCCGTCCACCGCGGCGCGAACCCCGAGGCGACGACCACCAGGATCGCGACGGCCGCCCACCGTGCGGCCTCCAGCTGATCCAGGGGTGCCAGGCAGAAGAGCCCCGCCGACCCCAGGACGCCCTCGCAGAGCCGGCCGTCGGGCCTGGGCGGACTGACGTAGAACAGGTGCTGGACCGGGGTGGAGACCAGGGCGATCAGGGTCCCGACCGCGAGCAGGGTCCGGGCCAGGCCCAGGGCGGGGTTGTGCGGCGTGTGGTCCAGCATCCTGACCACGACGCGGTCACGCCAGGCGGCGAGAGGGCCTGCCGGCCGGTTGCCGGTACTCACGGCTCCTCACCCCGTTCCATGTTCCGGCAGTCGATGTCGGTCTCCACGTACCCCAGAGGGACCTCCTCGGCCAGGGCGGCCCAGGCCCAGGGCACGGGTTCGAAACGGGCGTAGACGACGGGTCCGCAGAACCTGGGCTCCTCCGCGTGGGAACGGACTCCCACGCCGGCCCCCGGGGTCTCGGGAAGGCACTCCGCCATGGTCCGCGCCCGGCCGCACTCCACCCACTCCTCCTCGGGCAGCTCGTTGACGACCATCTCGATCTCGTACGACTCCGTCCGTCGGCTCCGGTCCGAGCCGAACAGGTTGTCGGCCCCCGACGCGGAGACGCTGCTGACCGTTTCCCAACTCTCACCGTCGTGTCGGTAGAGCACGATGTACTCCTGGGTCGGATCGCGTGTGAAGAAGGCCCACCCCTGGGGCGCCGCCTGCTTGAGCGGAACGAGGGCGTCGGCCGTCGACGGGCTCATGACGACGCTGGAGGGCACGGCCAGCAGTAGCGAGAGCCCGGCGAGGAGGAGCGTCAGGCAGGCCCCGGCCAGGAAGGGGCGCCGGGCCCGGGAGACCTCGGCCTCCCGGGCGGCACCTCCTGGGGAAAGGGCCCCCAGGATGTCGGAACTCATGCGGCCAGGCTCTCCGTGTAGATGGCGATCGCCTGTTCCCGCTCCAGCTGGGACTCGGCCGAGCCGACCCCGTTCCAGCGCCAGGCGGCCTGGGTCACGGCGGCGACGGTGGTGACCGCCACCGAGTTCTGTGCGACCGCCGTGGACAGGCCGAAGGCGAAGGCCGCTGCCACGCAGACGGCGCCGAACAGACCGCAGCGCGGGGAGACGTAACCGTCGTCTTCGCTCTCGTCGAGGGCGAAGGCCTCGGTCATCAGGGCCTCGCCGTCGGCCACGGCCTGCTCGACCAGCACCGGGGAACCACTGGTGAGGTCCTCCGCGATCCGGTCGACCTCCTCCGCGTCATGGGCGACCAGTTCGTCCATGGCCGCGGAGACCTGCCCGTCCCACTTCTCCTGGGAGATCTCCTCCGGAAGGGTGGCGCGGAGCTCGTCGCCCGCGAGCGGCCCGGTGCCGAAGAACGCGGCGCTGAGCACGTCCTCGGAGGAGGCGCTCCGGACCTGGGCGGGGCCGCCCAGGGAATCCTGGGCGTTCACCACGACCGGTGTACCCAGGACCAGGGAACCGGCCGCCACGAGGGCGATCCACTTCTTCTTCACTTCATTACCCCATTTCCTCGATGGACTGCCGTCTCCGATCCAGCTCGTGGGACCGAATCAGCAGACCGAAGATAACCGAGGGAACGAGAAAATAACATGAACTCGTAAATGGCTTTCTCATGGCATATCAAGAAGGACCGACAGGGGAATCAGGCGCCTTCTCGAGCTGTTAATTCAAGAATTCAAACAAATATTCAAACATGAATCGTACACACTTCTTCACCCAACGTGACCGCCTCTTCGCCTGTATCCACGGGGGCGATGCGGGAGGAAGACGCAACAGAACGGCCTTCCGGGGGGGTCGCCCCCGGAAGGCCGGCAGTATTTCAACACATAGTGAAAAAGGTGGATCGGACGCCACCCAGGACGATCAGGATTCCTCCAGGCTCACGTTGAGGGACTCCGCCGTCTCCCGTAGGCAAGCGGCCAGAACCTCCTGGTCGACCGTGTACATGATGACGTTTCCACGACGACTCCACCGAACGACCCGTGATTCCCTGAGCGGTCTCAGATGCGCGGAGAGATTGGATCTGGACACCCCCACCCGCGCGGCCAGGGAACCGGCCGAGAGCGGCGGGTTCTCGGTCAGGACCCTGATGATCTCCCTGCGGCTGGGGTGGGCCAGTGACGAGTAGAAGGCGTCGGCGAGCACGTGCTTCCCCTTCTTCGGAGGATGTCATCCTTACGATGCGGCGGGACAGGGCGCGCGAGCCCTGTGGTGATGCCCGAAGTTCGGCGAAGCACTCATGGTCACGACGACCGTTCGGTCCGGTCCGACACCCGGCGGCCGGCACCTCGGGGCCACCGGCCGATCAGGACCAGGCGGCCGTGATTCCCCAGGTCATCAGCGTTACCAGGCCGAGGGAGAAGAGCACCGACAGGACGAACACGGTCACGTGCAGCCAGCGGAAGCGGCCCGCCTCCACCGGCACCCGCCGCCAGTGCCACACGCCCACCGTGACCGCGGCGGCCACGGCTCCGGCCGAGAGCGCGAACAGCCCGGTGGGCAGTTCGGTCCAGACACCGGCGCGCTGCAGGTAGGCCAGCCAGGCCAGGTTGCCCAGGGTGAGCGACACGACGCGCAGCCGGTCGATCGGGCGCTGGGTGACCAGGGTGCGGCGCCGGGCCACCAGGGCCAGCAGCAGGAGCGGCGGGACCACCAGGAGGAACGCGGTCAGGACGGACATCGGGACGGTCAACGGCGGGGTGGTCAGGGGTTCGCCCCGCTCGTCGTCCATCAGCCCCATGGCCAGGGCGGTCTCCTGCAGGGTCATGGTGTTGCCCAGGAGGACCACGGCCCGTTCACCATCGAAGGCCACCATCGAGGAGGCCCCGTAGACCTTCCCGTTGTGGAAGGTGACCGGCGCGTGTTCGGGGCTGTCCATCCGGTGCCAGGCCAGACCCATGGAGAGGCTTCCGGCGGCCCCGGTCTCACCGGCGGGTTCGTCACCTGAGGGAGCCCCTCCGATGCTCACGTCCTCCGACACGATTTCGGCCGCGTCGGCCCCCGGGGCGCTGCCGTCGGCCACGGCCGAGGTCAGGGCGACCAGGTCCGAGACGGTGCTCCAGGTGGCGACGCCGGCGGGAGCGTAGTCGGCGGCGGACCACGGTGCGACCCGCACCCCCGGTTCGTAGTGGCTCGGGGCGGCACCTTCGGGGGTCCCTTCCTCCGCGATGACGGTGTCGTCCATGCCCAGCGGGTCCAGGACCCTCTCGCGGGCCAGATCCGGGTAGGTGGTCCCGGCCTCGGCGGCCAGGGCGTGCCCCAGGACGGCGAAGCCGAGGTTGGAGTACACGTACTGGTCCTTGGCCCCGGCCCGGGTCCCGGCCAGCCCTTCCAGCGGCGGCGTGGCTCGTTCGTAGGGGCCGGTCAGGCTGAGGGAGGCGAGGGTGACGCCGAGCCCGTCCCCGTCGGGTACGGCGCCCAGCCCCGAGTGGTGGGTGGCCAGCTCCCGCAGGGTGATGGAGGCGACCTCGGGATCGGCGAACCCGGCGTCAGGGAAGATCTCGGCGAGGGTGCGGTCCGGGGAGGTCTCCCCCCGCTCCACCATGTCGGCCAGGAGCATGCCGGTGACCACCTTGAACACCGACCCGGTCTCCACCGGGGTGTGCTCGTCGACCGGGACGCCGCCGTCCGCGTCCCGGGCGGCCGCCCACTCCACGGAGCCGGGATCCTCCAGGTCGAACCGGGCCACGGACAGGCCCTGGACCTCGACGATCCGGTCGCCCAGGAGCCTCTCGACGTCCGCGGCGAGCGCCTCGTCCCCGGCGAACCCGGTGGCGGGGGCGGACTGCGCGGGGGCGAAGAGGTAGGCGAGGACGGCCACGGCGGCACCGACCGCGAGGGCGGTCAGCCGGACCCGTCGGGGCGCGGCCGGTGCACGGTGTGTGCGGGCCGGTTCGGCGGGCGGAGGTACGGGGTCGGTGACCCGGGAGAAGTCAGGGGAAGCCATGCCTCCAGGTTCACCGCAACGGCCCGTCTTCTGTAGTCGCCGCTGTCATCGCCGCTCCGGGAGGAACGCGGGTCGGCCGGGATGACAGACACCCGCTCCCCGCGGTGACAACTGTCAGCTCGGGAGCCCTCCCGGTACGGCGAAGGGCGGGACCCGCGTACGGGTCCCGCCCAGATGGCTCACCGGACGGGGGCGTCCGGAGCGGCGGTTACGCCTCGGAGCCGCTGCCCTCACCACGGCGCTTGCGGCTCATGTACAGCGCGGCGCCGCCACCGGCGGCGGCAAGCGCGCCGGCGGCCACCAGGCCGGCCAGGGCGGAGCCGGTCACGGCCAGGTCGTCGCCGTCCTTCTCCGGGGTCTGGCCCGACTCGGTGACGGGGGTGGTGGGCTCGGGCTCCTCCTCGGAGCCGCCCTCGGGCAGGTCGGTCTCCTCGTCGGGGGTCTTGCCCTCGTCCGGGGTCTCCGGGGTCTCCGGGGTGTCGGGCGTCTCCGTCTCCGGCTCCTCGGTCGGGCCGGGGGTCGGCTCCGGGTCGGGGGTCGGCTCGGTCTCGCCGTCCTCCTCGCAGACGACCTTGAAGACCTTGTGCTTGCCGCCGTTGCCCTTCTGCCCCTCGAAGGTCCAGTCGAGCTTGTAGTGGCCGTCCTCGAGGCTGAGGAGCTCGGTGCTGCCCTCGCCCTCGTCGTCGAGGACGAGCTCGCCCTCCAGCACGACGGTGCGCGAGTCGGGTCGTCCGCCGTGCTTCAGGATCTCCCAGGAGACCTCCTGCACGGAGTCGAAGCCGGAGGCGACGACCTGGAAGTCACAGACCTTGGGCTCGTTGCGGTTGTCCTCTTCGGGGGTTTCGGGGTTGTGGATCTTGACGGTGCCGTTGTCACCGGGCGCGGCAGCGGCGGAGGTTCCCGCGCTGAGAACGAGCCCGGCCGTGAGGGCGGTGGCACCGACGAACCGGATGCCGAACGCGCCGGCACCAGTGGATGTGAACACGAGGGACTCCTGTGAGAAGACGGGGTCCACCGAGGCGGGTGTGGACAGGAGTGAAAGGGGTGACCCAAGAAACCTACTCTTGTTCCCATCTCGTGCATCCGACAAACCCATAACCGGAAAATCACGATTAGGAGACTCTGCTCGGAAGACCGGGGCCTCGTGGCGTCGAGCGGTGCCGTACCGGTCTCGCCTGGTCAGGAAGGCCGATCCGCCCGGGGACCGCGGCCCGCGAGGTTCCCCTGCGGGCGAAAACCCTTTGGCCGCAGGTGTTCCCGCTCATCACCATGGCCGGATGGCCCCCATCGAGATCCGCCCCTACCGCCCCTCCGACGAGGACCACTACGTGCACGTCCACGCCGATGACGCGGAGGCGGACCGGGCGGCGCGACCGCTGGTCGGGTTCGGTGTCGGCAGGACCTTCGTGCATGCGGACCTGGCCGACGAGGGGAGGCTCCGCGAACAGTTCAAGCGGGTGTACGTGTGCCGCCGGTTCGTCCGGCCGGCGGACCTCCGCGTCCCGGTGCCGTAGACACGGCGGCGCGCGGGTGCCCCCTTCGCCGGGGGCACCCGCGCGTGTGTTCCGCCGCGGATCAACCTGTGGATCAGCCCGTGGCGTGCACGATCCGCTCCGCCTTGTCCGCGCTCGGCTGGATCTCGCCGGACAGGATCTGCTCGGCGTAGTGGCAGGCCACCCGGTGGGTTCCACTCCCCTCCTCGCCATGCAGCGGGCGCAGCTCGGGGTGCTCGGTGTCGCAGCGCTGCTCCTGCTTCCAGGGGCACCGGGTGTGGAACCGGCAGCCCGAGGGCGGGTTCGCCGGCGAGGGCAGGTCACCGGCGAGCAGGATGCGCTCGCGGGTGTCCTCCACCTCCGGGTCCGGGACGGGCACCGCCGACATCAGCGACCGGGTGTAGGGGTGCACCGGGGTCTCGTACAGCTCGTCGCTGGTGGCCTCCTCGACCATCGACCCCAGGTACATCACCCCCACCACGTCGCTGACGTGCCGCACGACGGCGAGGTCGTGCGCGATGACCAGGTAGGTCAGGCCCAGTTCCCCCTGGAGCTCCTCCAGGAGGTTGAGCACCTGCGCCTGGATGGACACGTCCAGCGCCGACACCGGTTCGTCGCAGATGATCAGGTCGGGCTGCAGCACCAGGGCCCGGGCGATGCCGATGCGCTGGCGCTGACCGCCGGAGAACTCGTGCGGGTAGCGCTGGAGCGCCTTCGCGGACAGCCCCACACGCTCCAGCGCCTCCACCACCAGGCGGTGCTGGTCCTCCGTGGTGCGGGCGCGCCGCTGACTCCGGCTGAGCCCTTCGGCCTCCTCGTCGGTGGGGCCGCCGATCCCGTGTGTCTGGAGGCCCTCCAGGAGGATGGAGCCGATGTTCTGGCGCGGGTTGAGGCTGCCCAGCGGGTCCTGGAAGACCATCTGGAGGTTGGCGCGCTCGCGGCGCATCGACTCCGAGTCGAGCCCGGCCAGGTCGCGGCCGTTGAACCACACCTCGCCCTCGGTGATCTCGTTCAGCCGCAGGACCGCGCGGCCCAGGGTGGTCTTGCCGCAGCCGGACTCACCGACCAGGCCGTAGGTCTGGCCCTGTTCGATGCTCAGTGACACCCCGTCCACGGCGCGCACGTGTCCGATGGTGCGGTCGATGATCACGCCGCGCTTGATCGGGAAGTGGACCTTGAGGTCCTTGATCTCCAGCAGGCTCATCCCCGCTCCTCCTCGTCGTCGCCCGCCACGGCCGGGCTCTCCAGCACGGCCCGGTCCACCACGTCGGCGTGGCTGATGGGGTTCACACAGCGGTGGACGTGTCCGGCGCCCCCGGGGCTCCCGGACTCCCCGTCCGCCATCCTGACCAGCTGGGGCGGGCCCTGGAGGCACTCCATCGTGTAGTGGTCGCAGCGGGGGGCGAACGCGCACCCGTCCGCCCAGGCGATGTTGTCGTTGACCGAACCGCGCACCGGGGTGAGCGGTTCGCCGCGCGGCGCGTCCAGGCGGGGGATGGAGCCGAGCAGGCCCACCGTGTAGGGGTGGGTGGGGTCGGCGAACAGGGGGCCGCGCTCGGCGGTCTCCACCGCACGGCCCGCGTACAGGACGTTGATGTCGTCGCACAGCCCGGCCACCACACCGAGGTCGTGCGTGATCATGAGCAGGGCGGTGCCCTCCTCCGTGACCAGGTCCTTGAGCAGCTCCAGGATCTGGGCCTGGATGGTGACGTCCAGGGCGGTGGTGGGTTCGTCGGCGATCATCAGCCGCGGTTTGCAGGCCACCGCCATCGCGATCAGCGCGCGCTGGCGCATGCCCCCGGACAGCTGGTGGGGGTACTCGTTCAGGCGGCGGGTCGGGTCGGGGATCCCCACCCGGTACAGCAGGTCGGCGGCCTCCTTGCGGGCGGCGGCGCCGCGCATCCCCCGGTGCCGTTTGAGGATCTCGGTGACCTGGACGCCGATGGGCACCACCGGGTTGAGCGAGCTCAACGGGTCCTGGAAGATCATCGCCAGCTGGGTGCCGCGCAGGTCGCGCATCCGGCGCTGGGAGACCTTGAGCAGGTCCGCCTCCACGAGGTCCTCGCCCTCGTCGGACAGGCGCATGACGGCGCTCCCGCCGACCTTGACCCCCCGTTCCGGCAGCAGCCCCATCAGGGCCAGGGAGGTGACGCTCTTGCCGCAGCCGGACTCGCCGACCAGGCCGGTGACCCGGCCCTCCTCGAGGCTGAAGGAGACCCCGTCGACGGCGCGCGTCTCACCGTGCCCCTTGCGGTGGAACACCACGGACAGCTCGTCCACCGCCAACAGCGGCGTGCTGGAACTCATGGTCACTTCCTCAACTTCGGGTCGAGCGCTTCGCGCAGCGCCTCACCCAGCAGGGTGAAGCCGAGCGCGGTGATGATGATGCCCAGGGCCGGGTAGACGGCCAGGGACGGTGCGCTGGACAGGAACCGCTGGGCTTCGGAGAGCATCGTGCCCCACTCGGGGAAGGACGCGTCCGGGTTGCCCAGGCCCAGGTAGGACAGGGCGGCCGCGTCGATGATGGCGGTCGCCAGGGTGAGCGTGGACTGCACGATCACCGGGCCCATGGAGTTGGGCAGGATGTGCGTGAGGGCGATCTTGCGCTTGCGGACGCCCAGCGCCTGGGCGGCCAGTACGTACTCGCGGTTGCCCTGGGAGATCATCGCGCCGCGCAGCAGGCGGGCGAAGATCGGGATCTGGGCGATACCGACCGCGATCATGACCGTGGTGAGGCTGGGCCCGACCAGGGCGGCGACGGTGACGGCGAGCAGCAGGGTCGGCATGGCGAGCATCATGTCGATGATGCGCATGACGACGTTGTCGACCTGCCGACCCCAGCGTCCGCCCAGTACCGAGCAGGCGCCGGCGGTACCACCGAGGACCGCGCCGAACAGGAAGCCGACGAGGGTGGCGACCACCCCGACCAGGAGGGTCTGGCGGGCGCCGATCACCATGCGGGAGAACATGTCCCGGCCGAGGTGGTCCAGGCCCATCCAGTTCTCTCCGCGCGGTCCGACGAACTCGTTGCGGTTCGGGAAGACCTCGTTGCCCCAGGCCTGGGAGGTGGGGCTGTAGGGCGCGATGAGCGGGGAGAAGAGCGCGATGAGGACGAACAGCGCGACGATGACCGCGCCGGTGATCGCCATGGGGCTGCGCCGCATCCGCTGGAAGGCCTCGCGCCAGATCCCCGCGCCGTGGCCGTCGTCGCCGCGGTCGCCCATGAGTTCGGCGAGCCGGTCGACCTTGGCGGCCTTGCGCTGGTGGAACGGGACCTTCTCCTCGGTCCCGGTGGTGCCCGGTTCTGCCGGGTTCGGACTCGGTGTCGTAGGCATCACTGGGCCCGCACTCTCGGGTCGAGGAGGCTGTACGAGATGTCGACCAGGAGGTTGATGAACACGTACATGGTGGCGATGAGCAGGATGAACCCGGTGAGCACCGGGTAGTCACGGGTCTGTGTGGCCGCGTAGACGAACGATCCGATGCCCGGGAAGGCGAAGACGCTCTCGGTGAGGACCGCCCCCGCGAAGAGGCTGCCCGCGAGCAGGCCGACGGCGGTGACCACCGGCAGCAGGGCGTTGCGCAGCACGTGGCGGGTGCGCACCGTGGTGCGGTGCAGTCCCTTGGCGTTGGCGGTGCGGACGTAGTCCTCGCCCATGACCTCCAGGACGCTGGCGCGGGTCATCCGGGTGATGACGGCCAGCGGGATGGACGCCAGGGCCAGGCCCGGCAGGACCAGGTGTGCCAGGGCGTCCGTGACGACGTCCCACTCGCGGGTCATGAGGCCGTCCAGGACGACGAACCCGGTGATGTCGGTGCGGCTCAGGCCCGGGGAGAGCCGGAAGGCCGACGGGAACAGGCCCAGGTTCTCGGCGAAGACCACCTTGAGGATGAACGCCAGGAAGAAGACCGGGGTGCAGATGCCCAGGAGGGAACCGCCGACCGCGGCGAAGTCGAGCACGGTGCCGCGCTTGCGTGCGGCCAGGTAGCCCAGGGGCAGGCCGAGGGTGACGGCGATGAGCATCGCGGTCACGGCCAGTTCGAACGTGGCGGGGAAGCGGAGGAAGAACTCGTCCAGGACCGGACGGCTGGTCTGGAGCGAGGTTCCCAGGTCGCCCTGCACGATCCTGCGCAGGAAGGTCAGGTACTGGACCGCGAGGGGTTCGTCCAGGCCGAGCGAACGGCGCAGGGCGGCGCGTTGCTCGGCGGTCGCGTCGTCGGGGAGCAGGGCGTACTCCGGACCGCCCGGGAGTCTTTGGAGCCAGACGAACAGCAGGATCGACAGGCCGCCGAGGGTCGGGATCAGCTGTAGGAGTCGCCTGACGATGAATCGCAGCACCTTCGCCGCCTTTCGCCAGTGGTGGGAACGATGGACGCGAAGCGTCCCCGCCGGGGTGTGGCGGGATGAACGGATGGTTTTCGGGGGTTCCCCGGGGGAGGTCGGCGAGAGGGCCGTGGGAACGGGGCCGCCGAGGGGAAGCTGTGCGCGGGGAGGCCGGGCGCGGGCCCGGCCGGTCGGAACCGGCCGGGCCCGGTGAACACTGCTCTCGGGTCAGGGAGAGGAGGTGCCTACTTCCAGGAGGCCTCGGCGAAGTTCTCCTGGGTCAGCGGGCTGACGTTCGGCGGGTTGATGTCCCCGGAGAACGCGATGGAGGGCGGCGAGCTGGAGATCGGAAGCCCGGGCAGGACGTCCATCACCATCTCGTTGAGCTCCTGGTAACCGGCGGTGCGCTCCTCCTGGTCGGGGTTGGTGCTCACCTCTTCCATCTTGTCGAAGAGCTCCTCGTCGTCCAGGCCCCAGGCGCTGTTGGGGGTGGAGAACCAGGTGCCGATGAAGTTGTAGGCGTCGTTGTAGTCGCCGGTCCAGCCGAGCAGGTACAGCGGGCAGTTGCCGCTGTCGGTCTGGTTGATGTACTCGGCCCACTCGTAGCTCTTGGCCTCGACGGTCACACCGGCCTCCTGGAGGTCCTCGGTGATGACGTCGAAGATGTCCTTGGGAGCGGGCATGTACGGCCGCGTGACCTCGGTCGGGTAGCAGAACTCGATCTCGAGGTCCTCGTGTCCCGCCTCGGCCAGCATCTCGGCGGCCAGCTCGGGGTCGTACTCGATCTCGCGCACGTCCGGGGACCAGCCGTCGAGGGTGTCCGGGTGGAACTGGGAGGCGACCTCGCCGCCCTCGGGCAGGATGGTGTCGACGATCCGCTGGCGGTTCACCGCGTGCGAGAGGGCCTCGCGGACCTCCAGGTCGGCCAGGGCCTCGTGGTCCTGCTGGTAGGCCAGGTAGAGGAGGTTGAAGACGTCTCGGGTCGGAACCTCGAAACCGGCCTCCTGGAGCGGGGCGACGTCGGCCGGGGCGACCAGGTCGTACCCGTGGATGTCACCGGCCTCCAGGGCCTGGCGGCGGGCGTTCTCGTCCGGGATGGCGCGCAGGATCATCGTCTCGAAGCCGGCCGGGTCGCCCCAGTAGTCCTCGAAGCGCTCCATCGTGATCTCGCCCTGGTCCTGGTTCCACTCCTCGACCGTGAACGGACCGGTGCCGGCGACCGTGCCGGGGACCTGGGTGTACTCGGGCAGCGTGGGGTTGCCCTCCTCACCCGTGATCTCCTGGCCCTCCATGGCCTCCAGGCTGGTGGGGCTCATGATGCCGAAGGCCGCGAGGCTGAAGCCGCCCGGGTAGAGGGAGGAGTACTCGCTGACCTCGATGGTGACGGTGAGCTCGTCCTCGGCGTCACAGGAGACGAAACGCGGCTCCGGTGGAGCGTGGTCCTCGTCGTTCTCCGCGAAACCGCCGAAGATCTTCTGCCAGTAGTACGAGTTGTTGGAGCTCTGGTAGGCCCCGGTCAGGTTGAACCAGCGGTCGAAATTGGCGCAGACCGCGTCGGCGTTCAGATCGTCGCCGTCATGGAACTTCACGTTGTCGTGGAGGTTGAAGGTCCAGCGGGTGCCGTCCTCGGACTGGTCCCAGGTCTCGGCGAGTCCGCCGACGATTTCGGAACCGCCGGATTCGTGCTCGAGAAGGGTTTCGAAGACCTGGCGGCTGTAACGGAAGGTCTCACCGTCACTGGCGAGGAAAGGGTCGAGCGAGGCGATGTCACCGGCGGCCGCGAAGACGAACGGCTGCTCTTCGCCGCCGCCGTCACCGCGGTCGCTCTCAGCGCAGGCCGTGGCCATGAGCGCGAGCGACGCCGCGACGGCCACGAGGCCGAGCGGCTTACGGGAGGATTTCATGAACATGGTCCACCTCAGTGATGGGGGACGGGGGGTTGGGCCCGGAACGATGAGTCGGACCCTAAACCGCGCCATGACCACCTGGGAAGATAGACAGCTGGGTATTAATACAACCGTTTCAGATCTGTGCCGTGATCCATAGATCGTCTTTTGGCCCACAGGTGTTCAACTGAGTTCCACCTCTCCCCAGATCCCCGGAGCACCATTCCCGCTACCTTGCGTATTCATACAAACACGGCCGGGAATTTAGAATCCGATCATGGGACGAATTAACTTTATTGACACAATGTCCGTTTTCTGGCCCCCTCGGGCAAGCCGTGCCCGGACGCCGGAGGAGCTCGTTCGTCCTATGATCTGCGGATGGACACTCCCCTTGACGACGCGGACCTCACCGCGTTCCTCGAAGGCCAGGACACCGCCTGGCTGGCCGAGCAGCTGATGCTCGTCGCCGACGAGGACCCCATCACCCGCATCCGACTGAGCGCCGCGGCCGGAGCGGAGAGCGCGGTGGAGGAGGCCCGGGGCCTCGTGCTGGCCCGGGTCACCGGCCACTCGCCCCAGGAGGCCGCCGAGGAACCCGACGACGGGGATCCGCTGCACCGCGCGCTCGACCTGCTGGACGACCTCCTCGACTACGGCTTCGACGACGAGGTCGGCGACATCGCGGACGAGGCGCGCGAGATCTACGCGACCCGCCACGGACAGGACGACAGCGAGCACCTCGCCCGCCTGCACGTCCTGGCCGACGGCGAGGAGGACGACTGACCGGCCTCCCGAGGCGGTCGGCCCCCGGGACGGCCGACACCTGAGACGCCCCGTGTCCCGGGGCCCGGCCCCGGGACACGGAAGCGGCTCCCGGGCCGCGGGACACGGAAGGGCCCGGCGGGGCGACCCGGTCGATGAGATCCGGATCGCCCCGCCGGGCCCGTGGCGTGCGCGGCTCCGGCGCCTAGGGCCGGCACCAGCGGCGCACGCCGGTGCTCCACAGCGCGATGTTCACGATGATGGCGAAGAAGGCCACCACCAGCCCGACCACCAGGATCGGCGTGTCCGCCAGCCTGGCCGCCATGTGCAGCGCGGACACGGCCACACCCAGCGCGACCACGGAACCGAACTGGGCCGCGCGCCACAGCACGTGGCCCCCGCGGCGCACCGGCAGCGCCAGAGCGATCAGCCCCAGGGCGACCAGCGACGACACGACCAGCAGAACCCACAGGTCGGTCACGACCGCGCCGGGCACCCCCGTGTCCAGCATCGTCCAGGCATGGTAGGCGAGCAGGACGTACACGGCCGCGGTGAGGAACATCAGGACGCAGGTCTGCCGAACGTCCTGCGGGGGCCGCAGACCCGGGCGACGCGCGGCGAGAAGGCTCTGCCGAGGGGACGGCACCACGCTGAAGGGTCGGGAGGCGGAAGACATAGGGGACGTTTGGGAGTCTTGCATGACGAACAGCGTCGCGTGCCCGGGCGCACTACACAAGTGGAGCGGGGGCTCCCGCACACACGGTTGCCATATCGTCACACACCAGCACGAAAACCCCTGCTCGGACGGTTCCCGCTCCCGACACCCGCCTCCGCCCTCCCCACTCAGTCCTGGGCGGCCCTGAGACGCTCGGACACGTACGCCAGCGCCTCGGCGCCGAGAGTGTCCAGGTCGCCGCGTACGTCGAGCTCCAGGCCCGCCTCGTCCGAGTCGAGCCGCTGGAGCGCCTCCAGCTGGGAGCGCAGGAGCGCGGGCGGCATGAAGTGGCCCTCCCGGGCGTCGATCCGCTCCCAGATCACCTCCTCGGGCCCGTGCATGTGAAGGAAGTGCACGCCGGGTGCGCCGGTCCGCAGCACGTCGCGGTAGGTGCGCTTGAGCGCGGAGCAGGCCATCACCGTCGACGCGCCCCGTTCCTCGTGGTCGGCGATCCAGTCGGCGAGCTCGCGCAGCCAGGGCCACCGGTCCTCGTCGGTCAGCGGCACCCCGGCCGACATCTTCCCGATGTTGGCCTCGGGGTGGAAGTCGTCGGCCTCGGCGAAGGGCAGCCCGAGCCGCTCGGCGATCTGCTCGGCGACACTGGTCTTGCCGCTGGCAGAGACGCCCATGAAGACAAAGTGCATGGTCTCTCCGTGTTCTGGCCCGTCGCCCGACCGCGACGCCGCCACCAATAGTGGTATCAATCAATCGGGCTAGGCTTCAGCCTGACCCCCGACCGGTTCCGGTCGGAACACAAGGAATCCGGGAAGTACGAGGGACACGATGACCACCGAGCACCGCACGCTGCACAACCGGGTGTTGGCGGTCCTCGGCCCCGCGATCGCCGCCGGGGAGTACGCCCCCGGCCACACCTTCACCCTCCAGGGGCTGGAGCAGGACTTCGGCGTGTCCCGGACGGTCGCCCGCGAGGCGGTGCGCGTCCTGGAGTCGATGGGGCTGGCGGTCAGCCGGCCCAGGACCGGCATCAGGGTCAGACCCCAGCAGGACTGGAGCGTCTTCGACCCCCAGCTCATCCGCTGGCGCCTGGCCGGTTCGGGCCGTATGGAGCAGCTGCGCTCCCTGAACGAGCTCCGCGCCGCCGTGGAACCGGGCGCCGCCGCCCTGGCGGCCGAACGCGGACCGGCCGACGAACGGGCCCAGCTGGTGGTGGTGGCCGAGCAGATGTCCCTGACCGGTCGGGCCGGTGAGCTCAGGACCTTCATGGAGCTCGACATCACCTTCCACCGCCGCATCCTGGAGCTGTCCGGCAACGAGATGCTGTCCGGCCTGGCCGAGGTCGTGACCGAGGTACTGGTCGCCCGTACCTCCTACGACCTGATGCCGCACAACCCCCGCCCGGAGGCGCTGCGCCTGCACACGGCGGTGGCGCAGGCCATCCGGGACGGGTTGTCCGACGTGGCCGAGGCGGCGATGCGGTCGATCGTCACCGAGGTCGCGGACGCCCTGAGGCACGACGACGTCGGATCCGCTCGCTGATCCCCCCGGTCCGCCGGAACCGCTGAAGCCCCGGAGCCCCTACAGCACCAGCGACAGGCCGAAGGCGAACCCGAAGCCGATGAAGCCGATCAGGGTCTCCATGACGGTCCAGGTCTTGAGCGTGGTCTTGACGTCCATCCCCAGGAAGCGGCCGACCAGCCAGAACCCGGAGTCGTTGACGTGCGAGAGCGCGGTGGCCCCGGAGGCGATCGCGATCACGATCAGGGCGAGGTCGACGGAGCTGAGACCGGAGGCGGCCTGCACGGCCGGGGCGATCAGACCGGCGGCCGTGGTGATGGCGACCGTGGCCGAACCCTGGGCGACGCGCAGGGCGAGCGCGATGATGAAGGCCGCGACGATGACCGGCATGCCCGTGGACTCCAGGCTCCCGGCCAGGGCGTCGCCGATGCCGCTGGTCCGGAGGACGCCACCGAACATGCCGCCGGCACCGGTGATCAGGATGATGCCGCAGACCGGGCCGAGCGCGCCGCCGACGATCTCCTCGACCCGCTGGCGGGTGAAGCGGCCGTTGCTGAGCACGAGCATCGCGTAGAGCACGGTGATGAGCAGCGCGATGGGCGTCTCACCGACGAGCCGGAGCGCCTGGACCCAGACGGCGTCCTCGGGGAGGGTCCCGGTGGCGGTGAGGGTGCCCGTGCCGGTGTTGGCGAAGATGAGCAGCATCGGCAGCAGCAGGATGCTGATGACCGTGGCCAGGCGCGGCGGGTTCTCGTGCTTGACGTCGCCGTTGCCCATGATGTCGTCCGGGACGGGGATCTCGAAGCGCTTGCCCGCCCACAGGCCGAAGAGGTAGCTGGCCAGGTACCAGGTGGGGATGGCCAGGATGACGCCGATCAGCAGGGTCAGGCCCATGTCCGCGCCGACCTCCACGGCGGCGGTGACCGGCCCGGGGTGCGGTGGGACGAAGGCGTGCATGACCGCGAAGGCGCCCGCCGTCGGCAGGGCGTAGAGGAGCATGGAACCGCCGAGGCGGCGTGCCACGCTGAAGACGATCGGCAGCATGACGATGAGGCCGACGTCGAAGAAGATCGGGAAGCCGAAGAGCAGCGAGGACACGCCGAGTGCCAACGGCGCGCGCTTCTCGCCGAACAGCTTGATGAGGGCGCCCGCCAGGACTGCGGCCCCGCCGGTGACCTCGAGCATGCGGCCGATCATCACGCCCAGGCCCACGAGCAGGGCCACGTTGGCGAGTGTGCCGCCGAACCCGCTGAGGAGGGTGGGGACGACCCCGTCGACCGGGATCCCGGCGGCGAGGGCGGTGAGGACGCTGACCAGGACCAGCGCGATGAACGCGTGCAGCTTGAAGCGGATGATCAGGAACAGCAGGAGCGCGATGGCGCCCGCCGCGATCCCGAGGAGGGGACCCGTGCCGTAGACGGGTTCGAAGTTCTCCACGCCGGAGCCTTCCAGTGGACGGGACGATGGTGCCTGGCCGCGTGGCGACACGTCCTTGACCTGCTCTTGGACCAGACTCCGAGAATGGTAGTACCATTTGTGAGCTTTTGTGAACATCGAGTTTCGGATCTGTGATGGAGACCCAGCTCACAGGCCTGAAAACCACCAAAAATCATCCACGCCCCAGGACTGAACATCCCCTTGCCTCGCATGGCGCTGCCAGGAGTGACCGATGACACATGAAATGGCCCCGGCGAGAACTACCGGGGCCAGAGCCGAGGGACGGGTGATGTGACGGGTCAGCCGGACAGTGCCGCCCGCACCGCCTCCCCCGCCTCGATCGAGGTGAGGTACGGGGAGGCATCATGGGCCTTGGCCCCGTTGTGCACGGGCCGGTCCCGCACCCTGCCGAACAAGGGTTCCAGCTCCTTGACCAAGGCCACCACGTCTCGCCGGTCGGCGACGTTGGTCCACTCACGCACCGCTGCCGGGCGCACGCCCTGGCCCTGTTCGGGGGCGGGGACCAGCCGGTCGAAGATGAGCCCGGAAATCCCCAGCGGGGACCCGAGGGTCAGCAGATCCACTTGGAAGTCACCGAAGCGAGCGCACAGTGCTTCGTAGGCCACGACAGAACCCAGGGAGTGCGCGACCACCAGCCGGGTGTCCGGACCGACGAGTTCTTGGACCCGTCCCCGAGCGGTCTCCCGGACCTCGGGTTCGGTGAGGTAGGCGCGGACCTGTTTGAGGTCGGCGACCATCACCCGGTCGGCAACCCCCGCCATGTAGGGGTGCTGGGACAGCGAGCGCAGCGCACGCTGGACCCAGGTGGGGGCACCGAAGCGCACCGGATCGTTCGGCCCGGGGACCGCCGGCTCACTACGCGCCGCTTCCTCCCAGAGTGCGCGCAGGAGATCCTGTTCGAGGCCCTCTGCCACGTCGGAGGAGTCGTACTCGGGCAGACCGATCATGCGGTGGCCCTTGGGACGGAAGAGGTCACCGTAGAAGGCCATGGCGACGTCGTCCCGGTCGATCTCGACTTCGGCGAGAGCAGCCCCGTCGGCAAGCGCCGGGTACCAGTCAGCGAGGAGGGTGTGGGCGCCCTTGACCTGCTGGGCGATGCCGTGCACACAGACGATCCGAGCCATACGAGCGCTCCTAGCTGCCGGAGAGTGAGGAAGTGTCGAGGCGCAGAGCAACCAGCCCGAGATTGGTGGCGGCGTAGAGGTCACCGCTCTCGGTGACAGCGAGATCGTTGATCGGACTGCCGACCCCGATTTCGGCGGCCACCTCCCGCTCGGAGTAGTTCCAGATCCGGACGATCCCAGTGATATCCGCGGCAACGATCAGGGGGATCCCCTTGACCTGGACGATCCGAATTTTCCGCACCGCGTTGTCGAACGAGGGAATCGGCAGGGGAACGCGCGACCAGTCCTGCGGATTCCAGGCGAAGAAGCCCCCGTCCGAGTCGCCTGCGACGAGAAGGCTCTGCTTCCCTATCCGGCCGATGCCCACCGCGCCCATACCGGCCCCTTCTCCGCGCAAGGGGTCCGTGAGTGGGTCCCGGGTCTCCAGATCCCAGATCCTGACAGTTCCGTCAGCTGAAGCGCTGGCCAGCACGTGCGAGTCTCCCACCTGAGCCACGCTCAGAGAGGAAACTGCCGCTGTGTGCCCACTTAACGGTTCTCCGAGCTTGACCCGCTTCGCCAGATCCCACACCTGAAGCCCGGAGGTCGGGCTCTGGAGGACACCCACCACCAGAGTCCGGCCTCCGAGGTTATGGACCGTGAACTCGGAATACGGGCTGACCTCTTCACCCAAAGACCCGAGGTTTTCGCGTTCCAACAAGTCCACGAGGTCCAGCCCTCCCCAACGTTGGACTAGATGTTGCCTATCAGTGATCTGGTGAAGGCCACCTCGGCGAAATCGACTGGGGAGGAGTGGAACCAGCAAATGACCGTCCTCCGTATCGTGCGCACGCAGCACTCCGTCATCCCCTGAAGTGCTCACAGTGTCTGTGGTCTCGTCGACACTGACCCCTCGAAGCTCGTAGTTCACGCCGCAGAACGCCTCACCCACTGGTGTGGTCGACACGGCATCCCACAAACGCGCCTGCTTCCCATTGGAGACGAGCAGCCCAAGCCCGCCATGAGTCTGCGCGAAGGAGACCACGATCCAGTTCCGATTGTCAGTCGGCATCGGTTCGCCCTGACACTCACCGGTTTCCAAGTTCCACAGCCGGACAGTGCCGGTCAAGTCCGTCACAGCGAGCAAGAGTTCGGTCCCGGCAGGGGAGATCACGGCTTCCATCACTCGCTCACCCCACCCCTCGATCGTGGTTCCCAGCTGCCGCCACCGTTCGAGGCCGAAGCAGCGGACACTGTTGGCGCTGTCCGTCATCAGCACGGCGGCCACCCCACGGACGAAGCCGACCCCGATCGGCCGTGCCCGCAGCGTCAACAGTTCCTCCACTCGGGCGGCCACGCACTCCGCTTCGGTCTCCGCAGCACCGCCCCACCTCCAGAGGTACAGGTAGCCCTGTGTAGTCAGCACTGCGATGTGTACCGCCCCGGCCTCGACTCGGGCACTCATCTCCCGGACCCCGCCGACCTGTCCCTTGATCGGTTCGGTGACCTCACTCCAGGCCTGGGGGTCCCACAAACGGATAGTCCCATCCTCGCTACCGCTGACCACGATGGTGCGCCCGTTCAGCGTGACCGCCTGCAGACAGGTAACCGTGTTGGTATGTCCCGTGATCAAAGCCGTGCATTCCCGCTCGCGGAGCGGGTGCCACACCCGGAGGGTCGTGTCTTCCCCACCGGTCAGCGCGACCAGCTCGTCCGCGACCGAACACAGAGCCACCGCTTGGATGGCCCCGGTGTGCCCTTCCAGAGGCCGGAGCACGCCGCGTCGCTCATCCAGGTCCCACAGGCACAGAAGTCCCTCGGTGCCACCGGTCGCCGCGTAGGAACGCCCTTTGTGGACCACGGTGTCCATCGCCTTGATCGATCCACCGTGTCCGGTCTCGGGTTGTTCCACGGCAAGATCCCAGACCCTGGCGGTTCGGTCCCAGCTGACTGTGACGGCGTAGCTCTCCCATCCGTGGCAGGCCAGAGCCGCACCGGAGAGTTGGTTCACGTGGCCGCTGAGCGGGTGGCCCTGTTGACGCATGGTCGTCAGATCCCACACCCGGGCGTCCTCCCTACCGTGGGTGAGAACCACCTCTCTGGCGCCGAATCCGCCCACGTCGATCGAAACGACCCCCGCCAGGTTCGGCATGTAGTGGGAATGCACAGAGACCGGCTCACCCAGCTGTTGGCGGTCCAAGGGATTCCACCGGTTGAGGGTGCCGTCATCATCGCCGCTCAACACCACCGGCCCCGAGGAGGTGCCGTACAGGTACAACGCGGTCACCGTCGCCGTGTGACCCACGAACGCCTCGCCTTGAACCTCCGCCGACGGGTCGTCGAGAAACGGGGTCACGTCCCAGACGTAGGCCCTGCGGTCCGCTCCTCCGGTGACACCGATCAAGGTGTCCCCCACGTGTGCCAGCGCCGCCGCCCGCACGGAACTGCGGTGCCCTTCCAGTGGATGGCCTACGGCCCGGCGCTCCTCCAGGTCCCAGAGCCTGGCCGTACCGTCCTGGCTGGAAGTAAGAGCGTAGGGGCGTCCCCGGAAGACGGCCATGGAGACGTCCTGGATGAGGTTGGTGTGCCCGACAAGCGGTTCACCGAGGAGCTGGTTGGTGGACAGGTCGATCACTCGCAGTTGCCCGTCGATCCCGCCGACCAGCGCGACCGAGTACTCGCCCAGCTCACCCAAAGCAACGCATGTGGACCGCACAGGCAGCTCCAGCGCCTCCCCCAGCTGGCTCTGAGTACCCAGGTCCCAGACCCGCACCGTCTTGTCGTCGCCGCTGGTGACGGCTACCAGATGGCCGTCCAGAACCATCGTCGCCACGCACTCGACGTCGTCTGTGTGTCCCACCAACTGCCGGTGCGCCCCGCTCGTGGACCACCAAGCCCACTTGGTCCGCCAGCTCATCGGCAGACCCGCCTTGTCGATCCGCTCAGCGAGGAGATCGGCCCCGCAACGGCGAGCCGAGAGCTGGAGGTCCGCGACCCGCCCTTGAAGCGGGAAATCCTCCGACAACCGGTGCGCGATCTGCTCGTAGGCGGTGCGGGCCGCCCGGGCCTCCGCACCGCACGTGCGTCCCAACACCTTCAACAGCGGCAGCTGCCGGGCCGCGAGCAGGAACACCGGATCCACCACCAGACCGTCGAGGTGTTCGGTGTCCGCGGCGTGGGTCGCCAGGTGGTCGCGCACGTACACCGAGGCGGCGAACCAGTCTCGGCCCTGCCCGTCCGCCGTCGCCGGGACCGTGTCCAGCAGGGTGTGAACGATCCGTTCCTGGGGCCGGGCCGGATCCCTCGCGTAGGACTGGCGCAGGTGGTCGGCGAGGGCCTGGTGGTACAGGCGGTACACCGACCGTTGCCCCTCCACCACCTCAGCCACGTAGTCGCTGGCGATGCGCAGCGCGTCACTCACGTCGGCCTCGGTGCACTCCTGTCCGGAGAGCCCCACGGCCATCGCCACCCAGCTGCTTCCGCGCGGCAACCCCTGACCCTCCGCGAAGGCCAGCGGGGTGAGGATACGGCGGACCCGGTCCTCCTCCTCACCGAAGCGTTCCAGGTAGTCGTCGAAGGCTTCCCCCACCGCGCTGGGCAGGGCTCTCTCCCAGCCGGTTCGGTTGACGTCGATGGGGGTCGCGTCCCGGCGCAGGCTCCGGGCCGTGAGCCGGGCGACCAGGAACACCTCGGAGGCACGTTCGGCCACGCCGCGAGCGACGCGGGCGGCCAGCTCCGGCTTGCCCTGGTAGGGGGTTCGGACGTTCTCCTCGTCCGTGGCCAGCAGCATCTGCTCCACGTAGTGCCGGATGTCCTCGCGGGTGTCCGCCGGGTACTCGTCCAGGTCCAGGACGCTGGTGGCCGAACCCAGCGCCTTGACCAGTTCCCGCCGAGCGCCGACCAGCAACCGCACACCGGGGATCTCCGCCATGGGGCGCAGCAGCTCGCGGGCGATCCGGCGCGGCTCACCCCGGCCCTGGATGTCGGCGGTGGTACCGGACCCGGCTTCGTCCAGGGCGTCGATGACCACGACCAGCGGGCGGTCCGCAGTCTGGGCGCGCTGGGCCAACTCCTGGAGGAGCCCCGCAGCCGAGGGGGTGGCCGCTCGGCCGCCCAGAGCGGCGGAGACGCGTTCGACAATCTCCTCCAACCGCTTGTGCCGGGCATGCACGGCGGCGAGCACGGTGTTCGCTGGGACGAGTGTGCCTTCGGGAGCGCTGTCGAGGTTGAGCCGGGCGCGGTAGTCGGGATCGGAGACGGTGACGATCCGGCCGAGGACCGCGGACTTGCCACACCCCGGTTTGCCGGTGACGGTCCGCCCCCGGCCGTCGCCCTCCGGGGCGGTGATCCAGGTGACCAGCTCCCGCAGGACCCGTTCCCGGCCGCTGAAGTACCTGCCCTGTTCCGACTCGAACTCCACCCCGCGGGAGCGGGGGCCGTAGTGGTCGGCGATCGCCGCCGCGTGATGCTGGAAGTCCAGGTCCGTGCCCTCGGCCGGGAGATCGGCGCGGTGCCTGGTGTTGGGCAGGAAGGGGTCCAGACCGGTACCCGCGCCCTTGGCCAGTGTGGAGCGCTGACCGATCCCGTTCTCGTCGAAGTGGTCGTTGACGTGTTGGACCACGGACGCCAGGTCCAGGTAGGGCTGCCGTTGGCCCGCCCGTTCGGTGGCCAGCTCGACCGCCTCACTCAGGGCTCCGGCGAAGGCTCCGTCCAGGGCGAGGTCCTTGGGGCGCGCCGAGGACAGGAAACACAGTGAGGTGGACACGTCGGTTCCGTTGTGGCGGTAAGCGAGCGTGTCGAGCGCGACCCGGGCGGCGTCCGCGCTTCCCGCCCCTCCGGTACAGGTGTCCAGGACGAGGAGGAGGCGGCGCAGCGAACCCTCGCACAGGACCCGGACCAGATCCTCGGTGGCCAGCGCGCTCGCCGCCGGAGAGCTCTCCCTGGTGTCCCAGCAGTAGAGGTAGTGCCGGTCCCGGTCCGGCGCGTAGGCGTGGCCCGCGAAGTAGAGGACGACGGTGTCGTCCTCCCCCAGCCCGACGTCGGCGACCCAGCTGCTGAGGCGCCGTCGAATATGATCAGCGCTTTCGTAGGCGCCGAGTCCTTCCAGCACGGGCACGTAGTCAAAGCCGCCGAACAGGTTACGGACGGCTTCGACGTCCCGGTTCACCTTTCCGAGTTGCAGTTCCTCGGGCAGGTTCTCGTACCTGGCCACGCCGAGGGCGATAAAGAAACGACGGCTGGTTCCGCTCGACACAGGGGGCAGACCTCTCAGGGATCACCGTGGTGGGGGACATCTGGGCACGAGTCGCCCGACGGGGCAGGCGCTCCTGTGACACTGCCAGTATGCCCGGAAGGCCCGTTCCCATCCACGTGATCAGGCAACAACAAAGGCCTGAAACCACCCTTCAAGCAGACAAAGCCATAATGCGGACATTGGCTGGCTTAAACCTCCACCGTCATTGACAACATGTTGTCCACCATTCAGCCTCTTGCCATGAACGCTGAGCCGCGCCGCGCCGTCCACCTCGCCGTCTACGACCAGCTGGCCGACTGGGAGGTGGGGCACGCGGTCGCCCATGTCCGGTCCGGGGGCGGCCTGGCGGGCGCCGCCGGGTACGAGGTGGTGACCGTCGGGCTGACCGGCGCCCCCGTGACCACCATGGGCGGACTGACGGTCCTGCCGGACCTGACGCTCCACCAGCTCAAGCCCTCCGCCAGCACGATGCTCGTCCTCCCCGGCTCCCCCGACTGGGACTCCGCGCCGGAGGCGATGGCCCCCCTGGCCTCGGCGGCGGGCATCTTCCTCGACGCCGGGGTCCCCGTGGCGGCGATCAGCGGGGCCACCGCCGGCCTGGCCCGGGAAGGGCTGCTCGACCACCGGGACCACACCAGCTCCGCCCCCGACTACCTCCTCGGCACCGGCTACGCGGGCGGGCACCGGTACCGCGGGGAGCTCGCGGTGACCGACGAGGACCTCGTCACGGCGGGCGGCACCGCGCCGGTCGAGTTCGCGCGGGAGGTCCTCGCCAAGCTCGACGTCCTCACCCCGCGCGCGCTGGACGCCTGGTACCGGCTGCACGCCCTGCACGACGCGGACGCCTACCTCACCCTCGCGGAGGAGGCCTGACCAGGTTCTACGGACGCGGGAACCGAGGCCCCGCACGGGCGCCGGGGCCCGCCCGAGTATCGTCGTGGCAGCACCGCACCACCGAGGAGAAGCCTTGATCGACCTGCGCTCGGACACCCTGACCCGCCCGACCCCCGACATGCGCCGGGCCATGGCCGAAGCCGAGGTGGGTGACGACGTGTTCGGCGAGGACCCGACCGTTCGCGCCCTGGAGGAGGAGACCGCGGCCCTGCTGGGCCGGGAGGCCGCGCTCTACGTCCCCTCCGGGCACATGGCCAACCAGCTCGGGCTGTACGTGGCCACCCGCAGCGGGGAGGAGGTGTGGGCGCACGAGCACCACCACCTCATCGGGGACGAGCAGGGCGCAGCGGTGGTGCTGTCCCGGGTTCTGCCCCGCCTCTACTCGGGCGACCCCTTCCCTCCGCAGGAGCTGCTGGAGTCCTGGATCTCCGGACTCGGCGACGTGCACCGGGCCGACCCCGCCCTGCTGTGGCTGGAGAACACCTTCAGCGGCCAGGTGGTCCCCCTCGCCGAGCAGCGCCGCGTCACGGACTTCGCGCACGCCCACGGGCTGCGCGCCCATCTGGACGGCGCCCGGCTGTGGAACGCCGCCGCCCACCTGGGGGCCTCCCCCGCGGAGGTGGCCGAGGGGTTCGACACGGTGTCGGTCTGCTTCTCCAAGGGACTGGGCGCCCCGGTGGGCTCGGCGCTGGCCGGTGACACCGACACGATCCGGAGGGCCCGGCGCGGCCGCAAGATGCTGGGGGCGGGTATGCGCCAGGCGGGGATCATCGCCGCGGGCGCCCTGCACGCACTGCGCCACCACCGGGAGAGGCTCGTCGAGGACCACGAGCGCGCGGCCCGGCTGGCCGGGCAGCTGGACGGCCTCCCCGGGCTGACCGCGCAGGCCCGGACCAACATGGTGCTGCTGCAGACCCCCGAGGGCGAGGCCGGGCGGTACCTGGAGGCCTTCGCGGCCCAGGGCGTGCGGGCGCTCGGCGGCGGCTCCCGCGTCCGGCTGGTGCTGAGCCTGGACATCACCGACGGTGACGTCGAGAAGGCGGCCAAGGCGATCACCCGAGCGGTCTCGGAGATCTGACGAACCACGCAGGTCAGCGCGGTGGCCCGTCGGTACACTTGGCCGGTCCCGCGCGAGCACGGGGCACCGGCAGGTGTTGCGCATCACATCGCGTAGTAGCATCTGGCGTATGACATTGTCGTACTAGAGAGTGGTAGCACCGCAATGCCGGGAAGAATCCAGTCCATCGAACGCGCCGCCGCGATCCTCCGGCTCCTGGCCAGTGGCGCCCGCGGACTGAGTCTGGCCGAGGTCTCCCGCTCGCTGGAACTGCCCAAGGGCACCGCCCTCGGCATCCTGCGCACCCTCCAGCACGTGGGCTTCGTGGAGCAGGACCCCGAATCGGGCCGGTACCGCCTGGGCGGCGGCATGCTGAGCCTGGGCACCCGCTACCTGGACGGCAACGAACTGCGCACCCGTGCTCTGAACTGGGCCGACACCCTCGCCTCGCGCAGCGGGGAGAGCGTGCGCATCGGCACTCTGCACAAGCACCAGGTCCTGGTGGTCCACCACGTCTTCCGCCCGGACTCCAGTCGGCAGACCCTGGACGTGGGCACCCTGCTCCCCCTGCACGCGACCGCCCTGGGCAAGGCCCTGATGGCCTTCGACCCCCTGGCCGTCCCGGAGGAGGTCGCCTCCGTGGAGACCGACTCCCCGGTGGAGCTCACCTCCTTCACCCGGCACACCGTCGCGACCATGGCCGCGCTGGAGGAGCAGCTGACCGGGATCCGCGACAGCGGCTGGGGCTGGGAGGCCGAGGAGCTGGTCGACGGGGAGGTGTCCATCGCCGCCCCCATCCGCGACCGGCGCGGGGTCACCGTCGGCGCCATCGGGGTGCGCGGGGCCGTCGAGCGGCTTCGCGGCGACGACGGGAAGCCCGACATGGAACAGGTTTCCTACGTGCGCGACGCGGCCCGCGCCATCTCCCGGGAGCTGGGCGTCACGCCCTACTGACTCCCCCGCGGCACGCCCCCTCGGCGGGGCGGCAGCCGCGCCACGGCGCACTTCGCACCACTTCGCGTCCCGCCACGGAGTGGTGCTTTCCGTGTCCGCGGCCGTCCTGAGACAGTGACCGCCCCGAGTGGGTGACCCACGCAACACGATTGCGTCACACGGCCTTGACATGGGAAGGAAAGACAGTTGAAACTAACGCCTATTCATACGTCAATGTCGTACACCGTTCGGTGACGACCACCGATCACACGTCTCCCACCCCGTTCCACAGCCGTCCACCTGAAGGCGAGCACCGATGAGTCAGCAGTACGTCGCCGCGATCGACCAGGGAACCACGTCGAGTCGCTGCATCCTCTTCGACCGGGACGGGCGCATCGTCTCGGTGGATCAACGAGAGCACCGCCAGATCTTCCCGAAGCCGGGCTGGGTGGAGCACGACGCCCAGGAGATCTGGACCAACGTCGAGGCCGTTGTCCAGGAGTCCCTGCAGAAGAGCGACATCACCCCGGACCAGATCGCCGCCATCGGCATCACCAACCAGCGCGAGACCACCCTGCTGTGGGACAAGGAGACCGGCAAGCCGGTCTACAACGCCATCGTCTGGCAGGACACCCGCACCGACGACATCGTGCGCGAACTCGGTGCCGAGGAGGGCCAGGACCGGTTCCGCGCCCGTTGCGGCCTGCCGCTGGCCACCTACTTCTCCGGGCCCAAGATCCGCTGGCTGCTCGACAACGTCGACGGGGTGCGCGAGCGCGCCGAGCGCGGCGAGCTGCTGTTCGGCACCATGGACACCTGGCTCATCTGGAAGCTGACCGGCCGCCACGTCACCGACGTGACCAACGCCAGCCGCACCATGCTGATGAACCTGGCCACCCTGGACTGGGACACCGAGATCCTGGAGGCCATGGGGATCCCGGCCAGCCTGCTGCCGGAGATCCGCTCCTCCTCCGAGGTCTACGGCGAGTCCACCGGTTACCTGGCGGGCACCCCCGTCGCCTCCGCCCTGGGCGACCAGCACGCCGCCCTGTTCGGTCAGACCTGCTTCGACCCGGGTGACGTCAAGGGCACCTACGGCACCGGCACGTTCCTGGTGATGAACACCGGAACCGAGCCCGTGACCTCGAACAACGGCCTGCTCACCACGCTGGGCTACAAGATCGGCGACGCGCCCGCCGTGTACGCCCTCGAGGGCTCCATCGCGGTCACCGGTTCGCTGGTCCAGTGGCTCCGCGACAACCTGGGCCTGATCTCCACGGCGCCCGAGATCGAGACCCTCGCCCGCACGGTGGAGGACAACGGCGGCTGCTACATCGTGCCCGCGTTCTCCGGCCTGTTCGCCCCGCACTGGGACAGCGACGCCCGCGGCGTGATCGCCGGCCTGACCGGATACGTGACCAAGGGCCACATCGCCCGCGCCGTCCTGGAGGCCTCGGCCTGGCAGACCCGCGAGGTCGTCGACGCCATGAACGCCGACTCCCAGATCGACCTCACCACCCTGAAGGTCGACGGCGGCATGACCGCGGACAACCTGCTCATGCAGATCCTGTCCGACGTGCTCGACGCCGAGGTCGTGCGGCCGATGGTCGCCGAGACCACGTGTCTGGGCGCGGCGTACGCGGCGGGGCTCGCGGTGGGCTACTGGCCCGACATCGAGACCCTGCGCGCCAACTGGCACAAGGCCGCCGAGTGGAACCCGAAGATGGAGCCCGAGGTCCGCCGCCGGGAGTACCACAACTGGAAGAAGGCCGTGCGGCGCACCCTCGACTGGGTCGAGCGCGAGGACGGCGAGTAACACGACGACCGCGCCCCGGGGCACCGCTGCCATTCGGACCCCGGGGGCGCGGATCCGGGGACATCGAGAGATGCCCCTCCCCCACCCATCCCTGTGACGGGTGCGTCCGACCATGCCCGTAACGGGCAGCGCGGCGCCCGTGACCCGGCTGCCCCGCACGGGGCGGAGGTCCCCATGGAAAACCTGACGGTGTATCTGGCGGAGTTCGTCGGTACCGCCATCCTGATCCTGCTCGGCGGCGGTGTCGTCGCCGGCGTCTCACTGGCCCGCTCCAAGGCCCTGGCCGGGGGCTGGATCGTGGTCACGCTCGGCTGGGGTATGGCGGTCGCGATGGCCGTCTACGTCGTCGGCACCACGTCCGGCGCCCACATCAACCCCGCGGTGACGCTCGGCCTGGCCAGCATCGGCGAGTTCGAATGGGCCCTGGTGCCCGGCTACCTCATCGCCCAGCTGCTCGGTGCCTTCGTCGGCGCCTGCCTGGTCTACCTGGCCTACTTCGCGCACTGGAAGCACACCGACGACCCGGACGCCAAGCTGGGCGTCTTCAGCACCTCGCCCGGGGTGCGCAACCCGGTCGCCAACCTCACCACCGAGGTCATCGGTACGGCGATGCTGGTGCTGGGCATCCTCGGCATCGGCGCCAACGAGGGCTCGGTCACGAGGGGGGACGCCGACCTCTCCTCGTTCTTCGCCCACGGCCTCGCCCCGCTGCTGGTGGGCCTGCTGGTGCTCGCGATCGGCCTGTCGCTCGGCGGCCCCACCGGGTACGCCATCAACCCGGCCCGTGACCTGGGCCCGCGTATCGCGCACGCGCTGCTGCCGATCCCGAACAAGGGCCCGTCCGACTGGGGTTACGCGTGGATCCCGGTGGTCGGCCCGATCGTGGGCGGTGTGATCGGCGCCTGGATCTGGACCCTGACCGGTTTCGGCGTCTGATCCGCGGTCCCTCTCCCGCTCACGAAGGGCGTCCGGTCGAGGCCGGGCGCCCTTCGGCTGTCGGGCGGGTGTCCGGGGCCGTGTGGGCCACAAGAGCGGTGAGGGCGGCCCTCCACTCCCCCGTGGGGAAGCGCAGGGCGCCCTGCCGTCTGTGCCTGCTGTCCCGTACCGCGCTCTCCCCCGGCAGGTCGGACACCTCGACGCAGTCGCCCTGGGTCGGCATGCTGTAGGAGGACTTGCGGAACCGGTGCCGCGGACACGAGCGATGCTGCGGGTACTCGATCGGTCTCATCAGTCCAGATGCACCTCTTCCAGGTAGTCCAGCGTCTCCCCGGGACGAAGGGCGACCAGCCTGAGGTGGTTGACCAGGTTCTGGTAGCGGGCCACGTCGTCCGGCTCCTCCAGGTAGATGCCGTCGGTGGCGGTCTCCAGGAAGACGACCGTGGGGTCGATGGTGTCGGGGAACTCCAGGATCACGCAGGAGCCGCCGCACCCCGGGTTGAGCTTGGCCGCCCTGGTCATCTGCACGGTGACGTTGGGGCGCTGGGCCATCTCCAGGATGTGCTTGACCTGGACGCGCTTGACCTCGGGGTAGTCGTGCAGGCGCAGCAGGGAGCCCTCGTCGAAGATCGCCCACAGCTCCGGCGGGTCCTGGTCCTCCAGGATGCGCTGCCGGGTCATCCGGGCGTCGATGGCCCGCCGGATCTCCTGCGGGTTGGCCAGGCAGGCCTGCGCGGTGGCCTTCATGTACTCCGGGACCTGGAGGAGTCCGGGGATCATGACGGGCTGCCAGGTCGTGATGGATCTGGCCTCGGTCTCGAAGCCGACGAACCGGGCCGCGAGGACGTCGCGGTACCGGGTCCACCAGCCGCGTTCGAGGGACTGGCGGCACAGGTCCAGGATCTCGTCGAACTCTCTGCCCCGGGGCACCTTGCAGGCGTCCAGGATCGCCCGGACCTCCGGCAGGCTGGGGCGCTTCTTCACCCCGGACTCGATGTTGGAGTACGTGGACTTGGACAGCCCGGCGTCCGCCGCGGCCTCTTCGCTGGTCTTGCGGGCGGCGAGTCGGACACGCCGGAGCTCGGCGGAGAGCCGGCGCCGCCGGATCGTGGGTGAGTACCTAGTGGCCATGATGCCGTTCATCGTAGGACTGGAGATGCCTCCCAAGTGGGACAATCCGGGGAACTCGAAGTCCAGACATCGATCCAGACCCTGGAATCAGGAACTCAACTTCGGAGACTCTGGATTCCAGCTTCCTGTCGCAAAAAACCTCGCGTCTCCCACCATGGGACGACATGTCGGCCGGGAAGCCGCCCCCTCACCTCGCACGGGCGGCACCCGCCCTCGGGGTCCCGCTGAGGATTCGACAATGCCGAACCACTGACGCAACAAGCGACACTCCAACCCCTCTGCGTCACATCACCCTCCCCTTGCGCTGTCAGAACTGCCTGCGCCCCGGGCCAATCACCGCAATGCCCCCACCGATCTTTAGCATCGTTCGGCATTGTCGTATGATGCGTACGACGCCCACCTGAAACGTGGAGCCCGTTCAGGTACGTGCGGTAACCGCCCCCCTCCCCAACGGACGGAGCACCAGCCATGACCGCCAGCACCCACCGAAGCGACGCCCCCGCGCACCGCGAACTCGCCCGCGGGGAACTCACCCGAGGCACCTTCGACCTCCTCGTCATCGGCGGCGGGATCCTCGGCACCTCCGTCGCCTGGACCGCCACCCAGGCGGGCCTGCGGGTGGCCATGGTCGACGCCGGCGACTTCGCCGGGGCCACCTCCAGCGCCTCGTCCAAGCTCGTGCACGGCGGTCTGCGCTACCTCCAGACCGGCAACGTGCGCCTGGTGGCGGAGAACCACAAGGAGCGGCGCTCCCTCGCCTCCGACGTGGCGCCGCACCTGGTCAACCACCGCCCCTTCCTCGTACCGATCTACTCCGGGGGGCCGCACGGCGCCGCCAAGATGGGCGCGGGCGTCTTCCTCTACTCCGCCCTGTCCGCCTTCGGCGACGGCATGGGCCGCCTGCTCTCCCCGCTCCAGGCCAAGCGCCTCGCCCCCGGCCTGCGCACCGAGGGGCTGAAGTCCGTCGCCGCCTACAGCGACCACCAGATGAACGACAGCCGCATGGCGGTCATGACGGTGCGCGCCGCCGCGGACGCCGGGGCCGTGGTGCTCAACCACGCCGAGGTCCTGGGGCTGCGCACCACCCGGGGCAGGGTGACCGGGGCCGACCTGCGCGACCGGGTGGACGGAGGCGAGTTCGGGATCGACGCACGGCTGGTCCTCAACGCGACCGGCCCCTGGGTGGACCACCTGCGCAGGATGGAGAACCCGGAGGCCGCGCCCAGCGTGCGCCTGTCCAAGGGCGCTCACCTGGTGCTGCGCACCCCGGACCCGTGGCGGGCCGCGCTCACCATCCCGGTGGACAAGTACCGGGTCTCCTTCGCCATCCCGTGGGAGGGGCACCTGCTCCTGGGCACCACGGACGAGGCCTACGAGGGCGATCCCGCGGACGTGGGCGTGGTCCCCGCCGACGTCGACCAGATCCTGGGCGAGGCGGCGCTGGGCATCGACGCCCCGTACCTCGACCGCGACCGCATGACCTACTCGTTCGCGGGACTGCGCGTCCTGCCGGGCGGCCCCGGGGACACCAGCTCGGCCAAGCGGGAGACCGTGGTCAGCCAGGGGCGCGGCGGGATGCTCTCGGTGGCCGGGGGCAAGTGGACGACCTACCGGCACATCGGCCGGGCCGTCCTGGAGGAACTGCGCAAGGTGTCGGCCGTTCCGCTGGCCGAGGACATGGCGGACCCGCTCCGCACCGTCCCGCTGCCCGGGCTGGCCAGTCCGGACGCGGTCGCCCAGCGCCTGATCATCGACCGTGAACCGGGCGCCCGTCTGGACCCGCTGATCGCCCGGCACCTGGCCTCGCACTACGGCAGCCTGGCCATGGACATCGCCTCGCTGGTGCGCGCCGAACCCGGGCTGGGCGAGCGCATCCACCCCGACGGCCCGGACATCTGGGCGCAGGTCGTGTTCGCCCGCGACCGCGAGTGGGCGGTGACCGTCGACGACGCCCTGCGGCGCCGCACCACCGTCACCGTGCGGGGCCTGGACACCGCGGAGGTCCGCGAGCGCACCCGGTCCCTGCTGGAGGGCTGACCGCCCCGGCAGGAGGGTCCGAGCACCCCGCCGGGAGCGGGGGCAGGAGCACACGAAGAACCCCGGGCCGTCGGTGACGGCCCGGGGTTCTTCGTCGTACGAGGCTCCCCGGTCGGGGCGGCCCCGGACGCGCGAACGCCCCCGGAGAGTTGGACTCTCCAGGGGCGTTCAGCGACGTCTACGCCTGCAAGGGGTGACGACGCTACGTCTTAGCGGTCTTAGATCGCGACGACGTTCTCGGCCTGCGGGCCGCGGGTACCGGCGACGATCTCGAACTCCACGCGCTGGTTCTCCTCCAGGTTACGGAAGCCCGTGCCCTGGATGGCGCTGTAGTGAACGAAGGCGTCGGGGCCACCGTCGTCGGGGGAGATGAAGCCGAAGCCCTTCTCGCCGTTGAACCACTTCACAGTTCCCTGAGCCATGTTTTCTCCTTCAGCTCGGTGTACACGGACGCATACTCACACGCCCGAAAATTGCCGCGAGCCGACTCCAAGAGAAACCGCCCGCCGGTCACAAACTCCGCGGGCAAGACACCAACTGCGAAATTCAACGACTAACAATCTTCTACGAACGTACCACAGCAGAGCCAGCTCGCGAGGGATTTCGGTGTGGCAACCCGCACGGCCCGCCGAGGAATATCGGCAGGCCGTGCGGGGAACGCGTGTGACGCATGGGACGGTCACCGCAGCGTCACCGAAACATCACCCTCAGTTCACGAGCGCGTCGTTGACGCACTTCAGCACAGGTGGCGCCGTCACCGCCCCCGCGTCGAGGGCCGCTCCGCCCACCACGGTGAAGGTGTGCTCCTCACCCGGCAACAGCGTCACCAGGGCGCTGTCCGCACTCACTTCGGGATCGAGCCTGTCGACGTTCAGCACCAGATCCCGCAACAGCACGCGAGCGTGCACCTTCACCCGCAAATCGGCACCCTCCACCCGCGCTTCCGCGTCGAATTCGGGTTTTCGGTAGTCCAGTTCGTGATCCCTGGCGAAGAACCACCACGCGCGCTCTCCGGCGCCGTCGACCGTCAGCACCTCGCGCGCGGCGGCCTCCGGTTCGGCGACCCCCGAGGGCAGCGTGACGCGCAGCGCGCCGCGGGGCGCCACCCGGACCGGGTGGACGGAGGCGGACAGGACGCGGCCCGTGTCGGTGTCCCGGCGGGCCGCCGTCACCTCGGCGGTCCACTCCTCGTCGGTGTCGTTGCCCAGGACCACCGCCAGCCCGCCGCCGAGGGCCGGCTGCACGGTGGCCACCCGTTCCGCGTACACGCGGCGCAGCGCGTACCACAGGGGCTTGCGCCGGCCGTTGCCGTCGACGGCCGCCCACGAGGTGACCGGCCAGCAGTCGTTGATCTGCCACATCACCGTGCCGGTGCAGTACGGCCAGGTGGACCGGAAGTGCTCGATGCCCACGGTGAGGGCGCGGGCCTGGTTGACCTGGGTGAGGTAGTGCCAGTCGTCGAACCCCCACTCGCGGTCGCCGAAGTGCGCGGCCAGCCCCCGCGCGAGCTTGCCGTTGCCGTCGATCGCCTTCTGGTGGTGCAGGACACCGGGCGAGGTCGGGGTGAGCGGGTCGTCCGACACCGAACCCCGCAGGGTGGCGTGGGTGGGCGGCGCCTGGTAGCCGAACTCGGCGGCGAACCGGGGCCGGTGGTCGCGGTAGACCGTGTAGTCCTTCTCGTTCCACACGTCCCACAGGTGCATGGTGCCGTGGGAGGCCTCGTTGGGGTGGACGCCCTCACCCTCGGAGTAGGGGCTCCCCGGCCAGTAGGGACGGGTGGGGTCGAGCTCGGCGACCGCGCGCGGCAGCACGTCCAGGTAGTACCCGGCGCCCCAGGCCCGCTCCCCCAGCTCCTCCTTCCACCCCCAGTCCTCGTGTCCCCAGATGTTCTCGTTGTTGCCGCACCACACCGCGAGGGCGGCGTGCGGGGCCAGCCGCACCACCGCCTCCCGCGCCTCGGCCTCGACCTCGGAGGCCAGGGGCTCGTCCTCGGGGTAGGCCGCGCAGGCGAAGAGGAAGTCCTGCCAGACGAGGACCCCGCGCTCCGAGCAGAGCTCGTAGAAGTCCTCGGACTCGTAGATCCCGCCGCCCCACACCCGCAGCAGGTTGAGCCCGGCGTCGCACGCCTGGTCGATCCGCTCCCGGTAGCGGTCGCGGCCGATCCGGCTCGGGAAGGCGTCGTCGGGGATCCAGTTGGCGCCCTTGACCAGGACGTCCCGGCCGTTGACCCGGACCGCGAAGGCCGAGCCGCCGGCGTCGGGCTCACTGCGCACCGCCACGTTCCGGAAGCCGATCCGGCGCTCCCAGGTGTCGAGCGCGGCGCTCCCGGCGGACAGCTCCACCGCGAGGTCGTGCAGGGGCTGCTCCCCGTGGCCGCGCGGCCACCACAGCCCGGGATCGGCGACCACCAGTTCCAGGGCGGCCTCCGTCTCACCTCCCGCGAGGGTGGCGGTGGCGCTCTCCCCCGCGACCTTCGCGGTCAGGGTGAGGTCGGTGTCCGCGCCGGGGCCGGTCCTCTCCACCACCACGCGCAGGCTCACCCGGCCCAGCGACCCGTCCTCGGAGACCGACACCAGCGGCCGGACCGAGTCCAGCCGCGCCGTCGACCACGCGTGCAGCCGGATCGGCCGCCAGATCCCGGAGGTGACCACGGTCGGGCCCCAGTCCCAGCCGAAGTTGCAGGCCATCTTGCGGATGTACTGGTAGGGCTCGTCGTAGGCGCCGGGGAGCGCCCCCATCCGCTCCTTGTTGGCCTCCGCGTACCGGTACGGCGAGGCGAACTCCACCTCCAGGGCGGGGTCCGATCCGCCCTCCGCCAGCGCCCGGCCGGCGTCGAAGCGGTACGAGCGGTGCATGTTGGCCGACCTCCCGACCTCCCGGCCTCCCACCCGGACGGTGGCGACGGTGTCCAGGCCCTCGCAGACCAGGTCCACGCGCTCCGCGGTCCCGTCCAGGGCGCCGGCCTCGTCGGCCAGGGAGCGTGTGTAACGCCAGTCCGTCCGGCCGATCCAGCCGAGCCGGTTCTCGTTGTCGTCGAGGTAGGGGTCCTCGATGAGCCCCCGGTCGAGCAGGTCCGTGTGGACGCAGCCCGGCACGGTGGCGGGGACCTCTCCGACCGCGGCGGCCGGATCCGGCAGGGCGCCCTCGTGCGGCACCGCCGTCAGGGTCCAGCCGTCGCGCAGGTCGAACCAGGAGGTCATGCGCGCTCCTTCTTTCTTACTTCTGATGGTGTTCGGAGCAGTTCGGGTGCGGGGTCAGCTCTGGTCGATGCCGACGAAGTGCCCCTCCTCGGCCTCGGTCAGCGGCGCAGAGTCGTCGCCCTCCTCGACCGTGGGCAGGAGGTAGTCCTCGGGCGGGTTGGCCGCCAACTCCGCGTCCACCTCGGCCCACGTGCGGTGCAGCTGCGGCACGCACGAGAGCAGGTGGCGGCTGTAGGGGTGGAGCGGGTTCTCGAAGACCCTCCGGGTCGGCCCCATCTCGGCGATGGCGCCCTTGCGCAGGATCACGGACTTGTCGCTCACGTAGTTGCCGAGCGAGAGGTCGTGGGTGACGAACAGGATGCCCAGGCCCCGCTCCTTGAGGTCGCCCAGCAGGTTGAGGACGTCGATGCGGGTGGAGGCGTCCAGCATGCTGATGATCTCGTCCGCCACCAGCAGCCTGATGTCGAGCAGCAGCGCCCGTGCGATGAGCAGCCGCTGGAGCTGCCCGCCGCTGAGCTGGTGCGGGTACTTGTCGAGGACGTTGTCGGGGTCGAGGCGGACCGTGGCCAGCGCCGCCAGGATCTTGTCCTTCCAGTCCGCGTCCGACATCTCGGGGAAGTAGGACGAGCGGATCATCGTGAAGACGCGGTCGGCCTTGAAGATGGGGTTGAAGGAGCTGAACGGGTCCTGGAAGACGCCCTGCACCCTCCGGTAGTACTCCTTCTTGGCCGAGAACCCGCGGATGTGCGAGACGTCGTCGCCCTCGAAGCGGATCTGCCCGGAGCTGACCTTGGTCAGGCCGAGCACCATCTTGCCGATCGTGCTCTTGCCGCTCCCGCTCTCCCCGATCAGCGAGACCACCTCGCCGGGTTCGACGGTCAGGCTGACGTCGCGCACCGCGCGCAGCCTCGCGCCGCCGAACGCTCCCACCCGGTACACCTTGTGCACGTGGCTCAGTTCCAGCACGGCACTACCTCCCCGTCTTCCAGCAGGCGGCCCAGTGGCCGGGGTCGATCTCCACCAGCGGCGGAGTCTCGGAGCACTCCTCCGAGGCGATGGGGCAGCGGTCCTTGAACCGGCAGCCCGTGGGCGGCTTCAGCAGCCCGGGCGGGGTGCCGGGGATGCCCTCCAGCCGCGTGTCCTCCGTGGTCGTGCCGACCTCGGGCAGCGCCCCGATCAGCATCTTGGTGTAGGGGTGCTGCGGGTCGTTGATGATCGTGCTCGCCGGGGCCTTCTCGGCGATCCGGCCCGCGTACATCACCATGACCGTGTCGGCCATCTGGTAGACGAGCGAGATGTCGTGGGTCACGAAGATCATGCTCTTGACGTAACCGCGGTCGCGGAACTCCACCATGGACTCGACCACCGACCGCTGGGTCGACACGTCCAGGGCCGACGTGGCCTCGTCCGCGATGAGCAGGGACGGGTTGAGCAGGGTGGCCATGACCATGACCACGCGCTGCTTCATCCCGCCGGACAGCTCGATCGGGAACCGGTTGAGCACGTCGGGGTCGAGCCCGACCAGCTCCAGGCGCCGGTTGAGCTCCTCGGCGATCGTGTTCGGGCGCACGCCGCGCGAACGCAGCAGCTCGTTGATCATCCGCCCGATCTTGCGGGTGGGGTTGAGCGCGCTCATCGCGTACTGCGGGATGAGCGAGATCTCGTGGAAGCGGAAGGGGGTCATCGCCCGGTCGTCGGCGATGGGCACGTCCTTGCCGTCCAGCTCGATCGTGCCGTCCACGTGCCGCATCCGGCCGTCGAGCCGGATCAGGCTCTTGCCGAGGGTGGACTTGCCGCAGCCGGACTCCCCGGCCAGGCCCATGATCTCCCCGTCCGCGAGGTCGAAGCTCACCCCGTCGAGGGCGTGGACGTCCCCGCGCAGGGTCTGGTAGTAGACCTTCAGGTCGTTGACGCGCAGGGTCATCTCACAGCTCCCGCAGCTTGGGGTTGAAGACCTCGTCCAACCCGACGTTGAGGATGTACATCGAACCGACGAGGACGGTGATCCCGGTACCTGGCGGGATGAACCACCACCACATACCGAGTTGGAGGGCGCTCCATCCGACGGCGTTCTCCAGCATCAGGCCGAGGGAGACACCGCCCGCCGGTCCGAGTCCGATGAAGTCGAGGCCGGCCGCGATGAGGATGGCCCCGCCGAACAGCAGGATGAACGACATCACCAGGTAGGAGCTCATGTTGGGGGCGACCTCGGAGGTGATGATCCGCCAGGTGCGCCGTCCGCTGAGCCGGGCCAGGTCCACGTAGTCGCGGGTGGCCAGGGAGAGAGCCTGGGAACGCACCGCGCGCGCGGCCCAGGGCCAGGAGGTCAGGCCGATGAACAGCGCCTGGACGAGCAGTCCGCGCACGTCGAGGTAGGCGACGGCGACGATCAGCACGACCATGCCGGGCAGGACCAGCACGACGTTGGTGAGCATGTTGAGGATCTCGTCGACGATCCCGCCCTTGTATCCGGCCACGAAACCGATCGTGGTGCCGACGACGAAGGCGATGCCGCCGCCGAGGGCCCCGGTGAAGAAGGTGGAGCGCAGACCGTGGACGAACTGCGCCCAGATGTCCTGGCCGAACGTGGTGGTGCCGAACCAGTACTCGGAGCTGGGCGGCTGGCTCTGCGGACCGACGTACTCGTTGGGCCCGTGGTCGACGAACAGGGGGCCGATGAGACCGGTCAGGAGGAGGATGAGCACGATGCTCGAGCCGATGAGCAGTTTGGGGTTGCGCCGGGCGAAGTGCAGGGTCTCGGAGACCTTGCGCTCGCCGACCGCCTCGGGGGCGCTCGCGCCGTCGGCGGCCCCAGGGGCTCCTGGGATGTTGCTCATGAGGAGCCTCCCGTCATCTGGACGCGCGTGCGCGGGTCGACCAGGACGTAGATGATGTCGATGATGAAGTTGGCGATCAGCACGCCGATGACCACGAACAGGAAGATGCCCTGCAGGAGGAAGAAGTCGCGGTTGTTCAGCGAGTTGAGCATCAGTGTCCCGAGACCCGGGTAGTTGAAGACGATCTCGGTGAGCAGCGCTCCGGCGATGAGGGTGCCCAGCTGGACGGCGAGTCCGGTGATCTGCGGCAGCATCGCGTTGCGGAAGGCGTAGCGGCGGATCAGCCGGCGCGGGGCGCCGAGCGCCTGGAGGTAGTTCGAGTAGTCCGCCTCCAGCTCGTAGATGATCATGTTGCGCATGCCGATCGCCCAGCCGCCCAGCGCCACGACGAACATGGACAGGAACGGCAGGAACCAGTGGCTGAGCAGGTTCGAGATGAACACCCACGAGAACGAGGGTGTGAGCGCGAAGCTGTAGCCGCCGGCGGTCGGGAAGAACCCGCCGTTGACCGCGAGCGCCCAGGCCAGCAGCAGGGCGATCCACATGTAGGGGGTCGCGGTGAGGATGTAGCCGATCGGCAGGAGGGTGTTGTCCAGGATCTTGCTGCGGGCGGCGAAGGCGCCGAAGCGGTTCCCGATGATCCAGCTCAGGATGATGGCGGGGAGCAGCAGGCCCACGGTGAAGGGCACGGCACGCAGGATGATGTCCGTGACGGGCTCGGGGTAGAGCCACACGCTGATCCCCAGGTCTCCGCGGAACAGTCCCGCCCAGAAACTGAAGTACTGCTGGTGAAGCGGGGTGTCGAGCCCGAAGACGTCGTTGTAGTACGCCGTCATCCGCTCCAGGGCCTCAGGATCGGAGATCGAGGCCCTGCTGAGCATGCTGCTGACGGGGTCGCCGGGCATGAAGCGCGGGATCATCCAGTTGATGGTGACCGCGACGACGAAGGTGATGCCGTAGATGCCGATCTTGCGGCCCATATAGCGCCACACGGGTGTCCTCCAGGTGTGGGGGCGCGGGTCGTGGAGCGCTCCCACGAAGGGAGCGCTCCACGGATGCGCTATTCGGCCAGTTCGATCTCGGCGAGGGTGTAGATGGCACCCATCTGGTACATGTTGTTCCACATGGTGGCGAAGTTGTCGGGCGTGTCCGAGGCTTCGCTGGGCCAGTTGGTCCACACGTTGTTACTGGCCTGTGACCACATGCCGTTGTACCAGAGCGGGATGATCGGCAGGTCCTCCAGGAAGATCTCCTGCAGGTCCGAGGTGATCTCGGCAGCGCCCTCGACGTCGTCCGCGGGGACGGCGGCGAGCTGCTGGGTCAGGTCCCACGCCTCCTCGTTCTCGTACCGCGCGTAGTTGGCCGTGGTCTGCTGCTCGTTGATCGGCAGCTGGAAGATGAAGTCGTAGTAGGTCCAGGGCGTGTTGCTCAGGCCCCGGTCGTTGTTGATCATCAGGTCGAACTCCGCCTTGCGGAAGTTCTCGATGAGCAGGTCGTGCTCGGGGAAGGCGGGCTCGACGTTGATCCCGACCTCCTGGGCGTTCCCGGCGATGACGTTCGCCGACTCCATCCAGTCGGTCCAGCCGGAGGGGACCTCCAGGGTGAGGGTGATCTCCTCGCCGTCGGGGGTCTCGACGAAACCGTCGCCGTCCTCGTCCAGGTAGCCCGCCTCCTCGAGGATGGCCACCGCCTCGGAGGCGTCGAAGGAGAAGCCCTCCTCGGAGACCAGCTCGTGGTCGATGTAGTCGTCCCACTGCGGGAGCAGGCCGGAGGGGTCGGCCGGCTCCACCAGGTTGGTGTAGGGGCCCGTGACGATCTGTTCGAGGTCGATCGCGTGAGCCAGCGCGCTGCGGAACACGGGGTCGCCCAGCGCCGGGTGCTCGTGGTTGGGGATCAGCCAGGCGGTGTTCGCGGACTGCATGTAGGGCGCGCCCGCGTAGTAGCTGGTGATGTTGTTGTCGTCGTTGATGACCTGGTCGATACCCGGGAGGAAGTTGTTCGAGAGATCGATCTCGTGGTTGTTGAGCATGTTCATCGTGACGTCGTTGGACGCGTTCACGATGTCCACGATGTAGGTCGGCTTCATCTCCAGGCCGAGGGCCTCGGTGCCCCACCAGTCGTCGTTGCGCTTCCAGACCATGCGGTCGTCGGCGTGGTTCTCGTAGACGTAGGCGCCGGTACCGACCGGATCCTGGTTGGGGTCGTCGGTGACCTTCGACTCGTCCTTGTCCGCCCAGATGTGGTCGGGGACGATCGCGCGGGCCGAGACCCAGTTCATCCACTCCTGGGGGCGGGGCTCGGAGAAGGTGAGGGTGACCTCGCGCTCCCCAGTAGCCTCGGCGCTCTCCAGGTAGTCCCAGACGTTGCTGTAGTGGATGTCGAAGTGACCGAGCTCCAGGGTGGTGACGACGTCCTCGGCGACCAGGGGTTCGCCGTCGGTCCACTCGACGCCCTCACGAAGGGTGATGACGTGGGTGTTCTCGTCAGGCCACTCGTCGCTCTCGGCGAGCCAGGGCGTGTACTCGTTCTCGTTGGGGTCGAAGAGGAAGAGCGGCTCGTAGACCAGCCCCACCGTTCCAACCGCGTAGTTGCCCTCCATGATCGGGTTCCAGTTGGTCGGAGGACCCCAGGCGGTGCCCGTGGTGTACAGCGTCTCGTTCCGGGGGTAACCCTCGGAACCTCCGCCCTCGCCGCCTTCGCCCGAGCACGCGCTGGCCACCATCACCAGTGCTGCCAGAGCAGCGGGAAGCCTCAGAGATTTCATCTCGACTCCTTCTTCCACCCGGTCGGCCCTCCATACGGGGGGAAGCCGATCCTGTCTCGGAAGGCTGGGAGCGCTCCCACTAGAGGAAGCGAAGGGCCGTTGCTGAACCGGGTAAGTGACGTTAACAACAACACGGACGCATGAACTCCGTCAATCCCCGACTCTTCGGTGTTATTCGCTTGTAACAGCGGATACGTGTGAAACCACCAACGGGCCGGTGCTCCCCCGGGGCTGCATCTCGCCCACCGAGGACTCCTCGCTCTCCACCCGCTCGTCCGCCAGCACCCGGCCGAGCATGCGTGCGACCTGGCGTCCGTGACCGACCACGTCCCGGCTGATCGCGGTCAGTGAGGGCCGCACCAGGCGGCAGAGCGCGGAGTCGTCCCAGGCCACGATCGACAGCTGGGAGGGCACGTCGACGCCCATCTCCGCCGCCACCCCGAGCCCGGCCACCGCCATCAGATCGTTGTCGTACAGCAGCGCGGTGGGCCGCTCGGCGGAGGCGAGCAGGCGGCGCGTGGTACGGGTCCCGGCCTCCCCCGTGTAGTCGGCGTGCACCGAGTACGCCTCCTCCAGGCCGGCCACGGCCGCCGCCTCCCGGAAGGCCTCGCCGCGGATCCGGGTGTGCACGAGCTCCTCCGGCCCCGCCACCCTGGCGATACGCCGGTGCCCCAGCGCCGCGAGGTAGTGGACCACCTCGCGCACCGAGGCGGCGTCGTCGGTGTACAGGCACGGCAGCCCGTCCCCGTCGTAGGGTCCGCCCAGGAGCACGGCGGGCAGGCCCAGGCTGCGGGCGGCGTCCGGCCGGGGGTCGTCCACACGCAGGTCGACCATGACCACTCCGTCGACCCGGCGCTCCGAGGCCCAGCGCCGATAGACCTCGATCTCCGCCCCTGTGTCCTCCGTGACCTGGAGTAACAGGTCTGTTCCGGCAGAGGACAGTTCCATCTCGATGCCGGAGACCAGCTGCATGAAGAACGGCTCGATCCCGAGCGAGCGCGCCGGGCGGTCCACCACGAGGCCCACCGCGCCCACCCGACCGCCGGGCGCCAGGGCCCGGGCCGGGTTGCTGGGCGCCCACCCCAGGTCATGGGCGATGTCCAGGATCCGCTTCCGGGTCTCCTCCGAGACCCCCGGCCGACCGTTGAGCGCGTACGAGACCGCTCCCTTGGACACACCCGCCGATTTGGCGATGTCCATGATCGTCGGCCTCCGCATCACAGCCCCCACAGCGTTCCCCTAACGTCCTCTGCCCGACGTGTTCCCAGCGTTTTGCGACTCTGTGACCGCCGTGCGGCTGAACCGGTTAAGCAATCGGAAGGGGATTCTACCCACGGAGGTGCGGACCATCCGGGGGATTTTCCGGGCGGCGGCTAACTCTGGCAGCCGGGGCACCAGTACAGGGTGCGGCCGGACAGTTCCGTGGCCGAGACCGGAGACGAGCAGATCCGGCAGGGGTCGCCGGTCCGGTAGCAGACGTAGAGGGTGTCGGGCCGGGGCACCGGTCGGGCGTCGGGGTCGGGGCGGTCCTCGGGGCGCGTGGTGATGATGTAGCCGTCCCGTACACCGTCCCGGAGCAGTCCGGTGAGGTCGGCCCACAGGACGTCCCACTGCTCCCTCGTGAGGTCGCGGCCGGGGGTCATCGGGTCGATCCCGGCCCGGAAGAGGGATTCGGCACGGTAGATGTTGCCGATGCCCGCGATGACGTCCTGACGCATCAGGAGCACCGCGAGGCTGCTGCGGGAACGGCTCACCGTCCGCCAGGCCCGCTCCGGGTCGGCGTCGGGGCGCAGCGGGTCCGGGCCGAGCCGCTCCTGGACGGCGCGCTTGTCCTCTTCGGTGACGACCTCGCAGGCGGAGGCGCCGCGCAGGTCGGCCCAGCCGGAGGAGTTGACCAGGCGCACGCGGACCGCGCCCACCGGGTCGGGCGGCAGGACGAAGCCGTCGGGGTCGCGTTCCAGGTCGAGCCGGTCGGCGCCCTCGCTCCGGGGCGCGCCCAGGTGGCGTTCGCCGTCGGCGTCCCCGAAGGACCAGGCACCGTAGAGGCCCAGGTGCACCCGGAGCCACTCCCCGGAGTCGAAGCCGAGGAACAGGTGCTTGCCGTGGGCCTCGCTCTCCGTGAGCACCCGCCCGTCGATCCGGGCCGCGCCCTCGGCGAAGCGCCCCTGAGGGCTGGAGGCCCTCACCGCGGTGCCGCCGAAGGCCTTGTCGAAGTGCGCCGCCAGCCGGTGCAGCGTGTGGCCCTCAGGCACCCGTGTCCACCTTCCCCTCCCCGGCCCTGACCACCGGGCGAACCGGCGCGTTTCGGGCGTCTGTGTGTCGCCCCCAGGATAGTGCGGCCCCCGGGAGGACCGGCGGGTCAGCAGGCGGCCAGGATCTCCTCCACCAGCGCTCGGGGATCGGCCAGACAGCGCCAGGCCGGAACCACCACCACGAGGTCCTCACAGACCTGGTTGAGGGCGTCACCCCTGGTCAGCAGGCGACGCAGGGCGGGACCGTCCGGTTCCCGGTCCAGGAGCAGGACCACCCGCCGGGCGCCGTAGCTGACCACCAGGTCCGCGGTCCATCCGTGGATGCGCGGTCCCACGTCCACACCGGTGCCGGCGGCGCGCAGGGCGTCGACCAGGGCGCTGCTCGCGGGGTCCGTTCCGCCTCCGGCCCGCCCGGTGAGCAGGTCGCCGAGCGGGCCGTCGCCGCCGGACCAGTGGGCGCGGTCGCCCACCACCACGAGGCGTCGACGGGTCCGTGTCAGCACCGACGACCACAGGTGGCTCATCCTGCGCACCCGCCGCTCGGCGATGGCCGGGGCCCCGGCGGCGAGCACCGGTGAGAGCACGGTGACGTCGGCCGCGGCGGCGTCGGAGTCCAGCATGCCCGGTCCGCCGACCCGCACGCGGTGGCGCAGGTGGCGTTGGCGCAGCAGTCTCCGGATCAGGGCCACCTGGGGCTGCAGCGGGGCGACGACCGCGAGGCTGTGGCCCTCCGGCAGCTCCCGGTCGAGTTCGGCCACGACCACGGCCACCCGGTAGGCCTCGTCCCGGTTGACGTAGGAGGAGCCGGGCGCGGCCTCGCACTCACCGGTGACGTCGCGCCACTCGAAGGCGGGTGCCCCGGTGGGGTCGGGGCGGCTCAGCACCCCGAGCCGCCCTCCGTAGCAGTGCCGGGAGGCGGCGTCGGCCAGGTCCTCGGGTGCCCCGTCGTGCTCGTCCAACCAGAGCATCGGCGGCGCGGCCGCCTGCACCGCGCGCAGAGCCGATCCCGAACCGTGGCGCAGCGCGTGGGCGTCCAGATGCTCCGCCGCCAGTCCGGCGGTGGCCAGGGCGCGGCGCTCCTCCTCCGGTTCCAGCACGGTCCCCGGTCCGGGGTGTGCGGGGTCGCCCATCACGACCGCGCGGCCCGCCCGGTAGAGCACCGGCAGCAGCTCGCTGACCCGGGTCTGTTCGGCGCCCACCACGACCACCAGGTCGTACAGCCCGGCCTCCGGCGGCAGGGCGCGCGCCTGGTCGGTGCGGCAGACCCACACGGGCAGGGTGTCCAGCAGGTTGGCCAGGCCGGGCCAGTCCCCGCCCTGCTGCCAGTTGAGCGTCTCGATGCGGTTCTCGATGGCGGTACGGCCGCGCCACAGGCGGGGCTCGGTGACCGCGGTCAGGCAGGCGGAGCTGGCCCTGCGGTGCGCGGCCAGGGCGTCCGCGAGCTCCGCGGTGAGTTCGTTCAGGGGTGCGCACCGCGTCCTGCGGTCCACGGCCTCGCGCCAGTCGCTCTCCAGCCGGGCGACGGCGCAGAGCTGGTTCAACCCCTCGGCGTCGGTGGCCACCCCCAGTTCGCGGCGGACGGCGGCCCGGTGCTGCAGCCCGCCGAGCCCACCCGCGGCGGCGCGTTCGGCCCGGTGCCGCCAGTACTCGGGGCCGCCGCGCTCGGGGGTGAAGAGGCTGTCGGGGTCCCAGCCGCGGACGATGCTGCGGCCGCGTTCCTCGGCAAGGTGCGCGAGGACGTGGCCGCCCGAGGCCATCGTGTCCATGGCCGCCCAGACCGCTCTGACCCGGTTCCAGGCGGCGACCAGTTCGGTCCGGTGGCCGGTGCCGTCCTCACCCGTCGCCGGGGAGCTCCCTGCGGGCAGGGCCCCGGCGTGCTGGGCGAGCAGCCGGGTGAGCAGGCGCAGCTCCCCGGCGCGCCGTCCGGGGCCGCCCGCCCGGACGACGGGGTGCCCCGGAGCGGTGTCGGCCGCGGCGAGGACGGAGTCGAGGTCGGCCTCGGTGCGGCCGCACACCAGGACCCGCTGGCCGCTCGCGACGGCGGTGCGGACCAGCGTGTCGACGAGGCCGTGGACTCCGCTGCCGGGCGGGGACGCGACCACGGTGAGCTGTTCGCGCATGGCGGCGCGCAGGACCGCGTACTGGGCCTGGCCGAGGGCGGTGGTCGAGACGGGCACCGGCGCGGGGTTGTGGTCCTCGGCCTCGGCAGTGCGCCGCTGGGCCCGGGCGCCCCGGCGCAGCAGGCCGAAGGCGGGCTGCGGTGCGGCCGGCTTGTCGCCCCGGACGCTCGGAGCGCCGTGGTGGAGGGCGCTGCCCAGCAGGGATTCCAGCGCGGTGCCGGGGACGGAGTCCGGGTCGAGCCCGTCACGGTCCGTGGGATCCAGGTCGGCGAGGATCCCCTCCGTGGTGCCGGGGTCGGGCTCCTCTCCGTCGCCGGGGCCGCCGGGGCCGGCCCTGAAGAGCACCGCGGTGTTGTGCGCCCCGGTGGTGACCGTCCGGGGTCGGCCTCGGGTGCCCAGCGGCGCGATGTCGTCGACCCGTTCGATCTCCAGCCGGGTGAGCAGGGTGCGGACCTTGGCGGCGAGGTCGGCGGTGGCGGCGGGGCGGCGGGCGGGGTCGGGCGCCCCGTTGCGCAGCCGGGTGCGCAGCTCGAAGAGGTCCTCCGGGTCGGTGATGCCGAGCCGGGCCAGCAGCGCGGTGTTGACGTCGGGCCGGCCCACCGCGCGCAGCAGCGGGGTGCCATCGCCCGGGCGGACCGTTCCGTCCGGGCGCGTGCCGGCCTCGGCGCCGGTCTCACCCGAGGCGCGCACGTCCACGATGAGCAGCGGCAGGGCCACCCGGTCCGCCCCCTCGCCGAGGACCACCAGGGGGTAGCCGTAGCGCAGGGCCTGGCCGTGGCGCGCCGCCAGGCGCATGACCCGGGCGCTCTCGGGGTGCAGGGGGAGCGTGTCCCGGGCGCCGCTGAACAGCAGTTCGGGACCGGCGGGCAGGCAGGCGCAGGTGTCGGAGTCGAGGTGCTCGGCGCGCACGACGTGCGTGTGCACGGCCTCACGGCGCAGGCAGGCCCTGAGGTAGGCCAGGAAGGAGCGGACCTCGCCCCGGTCCACCGGGGATTTCCAGCGCAGGGAGGCCGCGGCGACCCCGGCCGCCGACCGCCCACGGTCCGGTTCCTGCCCGACCGAGAGCGGGTAGGTACCGGTACCGCCGATCTGCTCGTCGTCCCGTAGTGACCTCACGACGCCCCCTGACCACCCGATCTTGGTGACCAGGCGATTACTCCCCGCTGTCAAGGCTCATTGTGGTGCATTTTTGACGCCTCCACCCCGGGAACGCCGGAACCCGTCGCCACTTTCACGCAGTGTGACGTTGGTCGGGGCCCGGGCCCGGCGGGGCTCAGGCGGCCCGGCCCCCGACGACACCGCGCAGCCACACCGCGACGAGCTCCACGACCATGACGACGCCGAAGACCATGAGGGTGATGAGGGTGACCACTCCGAACTCCAGGACCCGGGCGGCGTTGAGCAGCTCGTAGCCGATGCCGCCCGCGCCGACGATGCCGAGGATGGTCGCCGCCCGGATGTTGACGTCCAGCTGGTACATGCTGTGGCCGACGAAGGCCGGCAGCGCCTGGGGCAGCGTCGCGCCGAAGAACACCTGGATCCGGCTCGCGCCGGTGGCCCGGAGCGCCCGTTCGGGGCCGGGGTCGACCTCCTCGACCGAGTCGGCGACCAGCTTGCCGAGCAGGCCCACGACCCCGATGGCCAGGGCGAGGGTGCCCGCGACCGGGCCGAGTCCGATCATCACCACGAAGACGATCGCCAGGATCAGCTCGGGCACGCTCCGGACGAACACGATGAACATCCGGCAGACCTGGCCGACCCGCCGGCTGGGGGCGACGTTGCGCGCGGCGAGCACGCCCACCGGCAGTGCCGGCAGCATGCCGAGCAGGGTGGCGGCGAAGGCGATCTGCACGGTGACGACCAGGCCCTGGAGCAGCCGGTCGCCGATGCCGCCCGACTCCGGGGGCCAGAACATCGCCAGGACACCGAGCGGGCCCCGGTTGGAGTCGATGAAACCGTTGAAGTCGAGCGCCGAGTAGGCGACCGAACCGACCAGGACCGCGGTGGTGACCAGGACGTAGAACGTCCGGCGCACGCGCTCCGGCGTCCAGGGCGGGCTCACCCGGCCCGAGGCCAGCGCCTCGGCCGAGGCGGTCCGGGGGTCCACCGGGGCCGGTCTCCCACCCGTGCGGGCCCCGGTGCCCGGCCGCAGACGGGCCACCAGCCCGGTGACGCCCGTAGGACGCTGCTCGGTGTCCGGCAGCAGCGCCCGGCGGACGGCGACCGACAGGAGCTCGATCGACACGCACAGCAGCAGCACGATCAGCGCCAGCGCCATGCCCCGCTGGTAGTCGAGCCGGCCCAGGGCGTGGGCCAGGTCCTGGCCGATGCCGGCGACGCCCACGAACCCGAGGATCACCGAGATCCGGAGGTTGATGTCGAGCCGGTGCATGGCGGTGGCGACGAACGCGGGCAGTACCTGGGGCAGCACACCGCCGGTGAGTTCCTGGAGACGGCTCGCACCCGCGGCGCGCAGCGCCTGGCGCGGGCCCTCGTCGATCTGCTCGACGGCGTCGCCGTAGAGCTTGCCGACCATGCCGACCGAGTGCAGGCCCATCGCCAGGACACCGGTGACGGCGCCGAAGCCGAAGAGCCGGAAGAACAGGATCGCCAGCACGACGTCGGGGACGGCCCGGGCGATGACGATCAGGGCACGGGCGACCGTTCGGGCCGGCCTTCCCGGCGTGGTGTTGCCCGCCGCCCACACCGCGAGGGGGATGCTCAGCACCACGGAGAGCAGGGTCGCCGCGATGACGACGGCGAGAGTGACCCCGAGGGGCCCGGCCAGTTCGGCCGGGGTGGGGAAGTCCAGCGGGAGGGTCCGGGAGAGGAAGTCGGAGGCGTTGTCCGCGCTGGAGAGCAGGGTGGCGACGTTGATGCGCAGGTCGATCACCGACCAGACGCCGACCCCGACCAGGGTGAGCACGGTCAGGAGCGCGGCGACCCCGCTCGGACCGGGCAGTGGCAGGGTGCGCGGTCGGGCGGCGGGGGCGTGCGGCCCTCCGGACGGCGCCGGGGGTTCGGTGGCGGCGGGGGACGTGGCGGCGGGTTCGGTCATCATGTGCGCTCCCCCTGTCAGGCGGTTGTCAGGGGCGCGGCGGAACCGACCCTGGCGTAGACGGCCATCGCCTCGTCACGGCCGAGCTCGGAGACCGGGCTGTCCATGACCACCCGACCCGTGCGCAGACCGACGATCCGGTCGCCCCAGGAGAGCGCGAGGTCGACCTGGTGCAGGCTGCACAGCACGGTGAGGTTCTCCTCGGCGGCGACCTCGCGGATCAGTTCCATGACCTGGTGCGCCGACTCGGGGTCCAGGGAGGCGACCGGCTCGTCGGCGAGGAGCACCTCCGGGTGCTGGAGCATGGCCCGCGCGATGGCGACACGCTGCTGCTGGCCGCCGGAGAGCGTGTCCGCCCGCTGGAAGGCGCGGTCGGCCAGGCCGACGCGGTCGAGCTGGGCCAGGGCCTCCTCCCGGACAGCGCGCGGATAGGTCGGCAGTCCCAGCCGCGGCCCGCGCATGCGGCCCAGCGCGCCGGTGCAGACGTTCTCCAGCACGGTCAGCGAGCCCACCAGGTGGAACTGCTGGAAGACGAAGCCGATCCGGCGCCGGAGCGCGCGCAGCTCGCGGCCCCGGGCGCCGGGCACGTCGACGCCCAGGACCTCGACCCCGCCGGATGTCGGCATCTGGAGGCCGTCGACGTGGCGGAGCAGCGTGGACTTGCCCGACCCGGACAGGCCCAGCAGGACGAGTACCTCGCCGGTGTTCGCGGTCACCGACACCCCGTCCAGGGCTACGGTGTCACCGAAGCGTTTGGTGACGTTGTCGAAGCGGACGGCGGGACGGGGCCGGGGTGCGGTGTCCACACTGCTCCTCGTGGTCAGTGGAGGGAAACGGTCGGGGCGGGGATCAGCTGTCGCTGCACTGCGGGGACTGAGTGGCCTCGCAGACGACGTCGAGCGGGGCGTAGAAGTCCTCCGGGACCGACTCCCAGCCCCAGATCCGCTCGTCGGTGAGGTCGCAGTCGCCCTCCTCGCAGTAGCCGTTCGCGATGAGGTAGTCCTGGTTGCCCTTCTCCTGCAGGGCCGTCATCACCGTGTCGAAGAGCTCCTGGTCGAGGCCGTTGTAGACGGTGATCGGGGAGCTGGTGATGGTCTCGGACTCCCAGACCACGCGCAGGTCGCCCTCCTCGACGGAGCCGTTGTCGACGAGGGTCTCGTCCACCATCGAGTCGAAGGCGAAGCCCGCCTCGCACTCGCCCGCCGCGACCGCGATCGCCGAGGCGTCGTGGCCGCCCGCGAAGGTCTCGTCCCAGTCGCCCTCGTCGATCCCGGCCTCCAGCAGCCCGGCCAGCGGGTACAGGTAGCCGGAGGCGGAGTTGGGGTCGACGAAGCACAGGTGCTTGCCGGCGAAGTCGTCGATGCTCTCGATGTCGGAGTCGGCCGGGACGACACCGTAGGAGACGTAGCCGGGCGGCTCGTCCTTCTCCTGGATCATGGCGCCGGCGACGCTGATGTCCGAGCCGGTGTTCTTGGCGATGTAGTAGGAGAAGGGGCCGTACTGGGCGATGTGGATCTGGCCGCTGCGCTGGCCCTCGATGACCGCCGCGTAGTCGGTCGCGGTCTGGAACTCCACCTCCAGCCCGGTCTCGTCCTTGAGCATCTCGATGACCGGCTCGTAGCTGTTCTCCAGCCCGGTGGCCTCCTCGGCGGGGACCGCGCCGATGATCAGGGTGTCGGGGGTGAGCCCCTCCCCGCTCTCCGAGGCGTCGGCCTCGGCGGCCTCGTCGGCGCTCGGCCCGCAGGCGGCGAGGAGGGCGAGGGCGGAGGCCGCGGCGGCGAAGGCGCCGGTAGTGCGGCCGAATCTGGTCTGCATGGTTCGGGGGACTCCTCAAGACGGTCCGCCCAAAAGCGGACATCTCACTCATCGGGACGTCTCCCACTGTGCAGACCCGTGACTGTCGGCAACCGACGGCAAGGTGACCGGGCACCGAACGGGCAGCGGCGTCTTGGTGCGCCCCCCGGTGGGAGCGTGACCGGAAGGTCACCGAGGCGTCACAACCCGGCGACGGTGCGTCAGAGGACCGGGCTTTCCGGGGCGCGGGCAGGTCAGGGGGTGTGTCAGGAGCGGCCTTCGCGCACGCGGAGCGCGATCCACAGTTCGGTGCGGTGGTCGGGGTCGTCCAGGTTCCCGGGGAGCAGCTCCCGGATCCGCCGCATGCGGTAGCGCAGGGTGTGCCGGTGCACGCCCAGCTGTTCGGCGGCGGCGTCCCAGCGCCCCGAGGCGGCGAGGTAGGCGCGCAGCGAGGCGAGGAGTTCGGGCGCGGCGCGCTGTTCGTCGATCGGGGCGAGGAGGTCGTCGGCCATCCGGGCCCCGGCAGGGGTGTCCAGCAGGCCGAGCAGGCCGCCCGGAAGCTGGTCGAAGCGCCGGAGGGGGTCGCCGTCCTCCGCGGACGCCGCCCTGGCGCGCTCGGCCTGGGAGCGGGCGGCGGCCAGGTCCGTGTAGCCGACCGGGGCGCTCAGCCCGACGGGGCCGGCCAGGAGCTCGCCGAACACGCTCTCCTCGGTGTCGGCGGCGGCCAGCACCACCGTGCGCCCCTCGTGTGCGGTCACCAGGACCCCCTCGGGCAGGGGCCCGTCCGGGTCGGCGCCCTCGGCGACGGCCACCACCACGGGTTCGGCGGGCAGCACCGTCCGCAGGGCGGCCGCGCCCGGGTGCAGGGGGTCCAGGGCGCCGTCCAGCAGCGCCGAGAGCACGCCCGCCCGGACCCGGGAGCCCCGGCCCGGGGAGGACCGCTCGAGTTCGAGGGAGAGCAGTGACACGGCCGCGTTGACCAGGGTGCGGTCGTCGGATCCGGACACCCGCACCCCGCCGATCGCGAGGAAGCCGCGGGCCCGGCCGCCCGTGGTCAGGGGCTGCACGGAGACGCGGTCGCCCGCGGAGGCGACGGAGACGCTGGCGCGGGGGCCCGCGGCACGCAGCCGGGAGAGTTCGGCGGCCAGCCCGGGCGCGCGCACGGCGGCCGAGGAGGGGGCGGCGTGCCGGACCGTGCCGTCGGGTGAGAGCAGCAGGACCCACCCGCCCAGTTCGCGGGCGAGCCGGTCCACCACCGCGGGCGCGCCGGTCAGCGCGGCCCGGGTGAGTTCGCGCTGGGCGGTGAAGGCCCGGCTGAGACCTTCGTACTCCTCCTTGGCGAGCAGCCGGGAGACCTCCTTGCCGACCGCCATGAAGGGGGTCTCGCGGCCGACCTCGACCAGGGCGACCCCGAACTCCTCGGCGGCCGCGCGCAGCTCCTCGGGGGTCCGGTCGAAGTTGACCGCGGCCCCGAAACCGATCCCGGCGATGTCGCGCTCGGCCAGGCGGCGCACGTAGGCGCGCAGGTCGGGCAGGCGCTCGACCCAGCGCACCCCGGTGGTGAGCACCAGCTCTCCCCCGGCGAGGTAGGGGGTGGGATCGGCGAGCTCGCTGACCGCGACCCACTCCACCTGCCGGTGTGTGCGGTCCTGTCCGGTGAGCAGCCGCAGACGCAGACTCGGCGTGCGCAGCAGCGCCCCCAGTGTCGGCGGCATCGGTATCCCCCCGTAGCTCTCCCCCGTGCTCCTGTGGCCCTGACGCAATGGCACAGGACACTCACTCGATTATCCACTGTGTCCATGGGTGTCCGGTTCGGCGCGCCTTAGTGTCTTGCGGGTCCGCACCCCCGCACCACCACCCCTTACAAGGAGGCAGCCGCATGGCCGCGACCGAGGTCGTCCAGTCCCGCCGGATCGTCACCGAGATCCCCGGCCCCAAGTCCCGCGAGATCCAGAAGCGCCGTTCGTCGGCTGTCGCCCAGGGCGTGGGCAGCGTGCTGCCCGTGTACGTGGAGCGCGCGGGCGGCGGCATCGTCGAGGACGTCGACGGCAACTCCCTGATCGACTTCGGCTCCGGTATCGCCGTGACCAACGTCGGCAACGCCGACCCCCGCGTGGTCGAGCGCGCCGCCGAGCAGCTGGGCCGCTTCACCCACACCTGCTTCATGGTCAACCCGTACGAGGCGTACGTGGACGTCTGCGAGGCGCTCAACCGGGTCACCCCGGGCGACCACGAGAAGCGCTCCATCCTGCTGAACTCGGGCGCGGAGGCGGTCGAGAACGCCGTCAAGATCGCCCGCAGCGCCACCGGGCGCCAGGCCGTCGTGGTGTTCGACCACGCCTACCACGGCCGCACGAACCTCACCATGGGCCTGACCGCGAAGAACATGCCCTACAAGCACGGCTTCGGGCCGTTCGCGGGCGAGATCCACCGCATGCCGATGGCGTACGCCTACCGCTGGCCCACCGGCCCGGAGAACTGCGGCCCCGAGGCGGCGGCCGCGGCGATCGACCAGATCACCAAGCAGGTCGGCGCCGAGAACGTGGCCGCGATGGTCATCGAGCCCATCCAGGGCGAGGGCGGCTTCATCGAGCCCGCCCCCGGGTTCCTGACCGCCCTGGTGGAGTTCTGCCGCGCCAACGGGATCGTGTTCGTCGCCGACGAGGTGCAGACCGGTTTCGCGCGCACCGGCGACATGTTCGCCTGTGACCACGAGGGCATCGTGCCCGACCTGATCACCACCGCCAAGGGCATCGCGGGCGGCCTGCCGCTGGCCGCGGTGACCGGCCGCGCCGAGCTCATGGACGCCGTGCACGGCGGCGGCCTGGGCGGCACCTACGGCGGCAACCCGGCCGCCTGCGCCGCCGCCCTGGCCGCGCTGGAGGCCATCGAGTCCGACGACCTGACCGGCCGCGCCCGCGGGATCGGCGAGCTCATGCTCGACCGCCTGAACGCCTTCGCCGACAAGTTCGACGTGGTCGGCGACGTGCGCGGCCGCGGCGCGATGGTCGCGATCGAGCTGGTCAAGGACGGCAAGGAGCCGAACCCGGAGGCCGTGGCCCAGGTGCTGAAGCACTGCCACGCGCGCGGCCTGATCCTGCTGAGCGCGGGCACCTACGGCAACGTCATCCGGATGCTGCCGCCGCTGGTCATCGGCGACGACCTGCTCAACGAGGGCCTGAACATCCTCGAGGAGGCCCTGGCCGGCCTGTAGGCCCCCTCAGGTCCCCGGTGACGTTCCAGCCCACGGGACGTCACCGGGTTCCCCAGGCGTAGGTCTGCTTGCGCAGCTTGAGGTAGAGGAAGGTCTCGGTGCTGTCCACCGATTCCACGGCCCGGATGGCGGCGAGGATGTCCAGCAGCCGGGCGTCGTCCTCGGCGACGACCTCGACCATGAGGTCGAAGGAGCCCGCGGTGATCACCACGTACTCCACCCCGTCCAGTTCCGAGACGGCGTCGGCGGCGGCGTTGAGGTCGCCCGAGGTCCGCACGCCGATCATCGCCTGGCGGTTGAAGCCCAGCGTCATGGGGTCGGTGACGCCCACGACCTGGACCACGCCGGACTCCAGGAGGCGCTGGACGCGCTGGCGCACCGCGGCCTCGGACAGGCCGACGGTCTTGCCGATGGCCGCGTAGGAGAGGCGTCCGTCCTGCTGGAGGACCTCGATGATGCGTTTGGCCGTATCGTCCAACACCACCCCGTTGACCCGTCGCGCGGGACCGGGGTCGGGCTGTTCGGTCACAGGTCCTCCGTGTGTTACCGACGGTGCTTGATTCGGTTACAGCTTTTTTCCGACGCTTCGGCTGCAGGAATTCATTGTTCCAGCATCACGACACAACGGAATCCAAGGTACTGCACGGTTGCGGCGCCTCGGTGCCGCTCCGGGGCGGCTCTCAGCGCTTGTCCCGGACCGAGTCCAGCGACAGCAGGGCCACGTGCAGTGACAGGCACGTCTCCACCGACTCCAGGTCGGTGTCGAGCACGTTGGAGATCCGGCGCAGCCGTTCGTAGAAGGCGGGCCTGGACAGGTGCGCCCGGCCCGCGGCCAGCGCCTTGTTGCGCCCCGCGCCGAGGTAGTGGCGCAGCATGTCGGTGAGGTCCCCGCCGTGCCGGGCGTCGTGGTCCAGGAGCGGGCCGAGTTCGCGCTCCACGTAGGTCTGGAGGCGCTCGTCGTCGCGGAACAGGTGCAGCAGGCCGCGCAGGTGCAGGTCGGGCAGCCGGTAGAAGGGACGCCGGTCGCTCTGCTTGATCGCCACGTCACCCACCTGGCGGGCTTCGAGGAAGGACCGGCGCACCTCGCGGATGCCGTCGGCCGACGAGCCCACCGCGAGCACGGCCGCGTCTCCGACGGTGCCCCGCACCCGGTCCGCGAGCAGGTGCAGTGTGGCGTCCAGGCGCTGTTTGTTCGGCAGGGCCAGCAGGATGCCGACGCGCAGGTCGTCCAGGGAACCCACCAGGGCGGACAGGCGGAGTTCGCGGCAGGCGCGGGCGGCGCCCTCGGCGGTGTCGGACAGGCGGGCCTGGGCGGCCAGCCCGGTTCCGCTCTCGCGCAGGCGCAGGACCAGTCCGACCAGTTCGCGGCCGTTCAGGGGCACCCCGACCGCGCGGGCCCGGACCAGGGCCTCCTCCGGGTCGGAGTAGGCGCGGTCGATGATGCCCGCGATGATCGTGCGGTGGGTCTGGCGCTCCAGGCTCTCCTGGTGGCGTTCCAGCAGGCGTCCCAGGGCGAGGGTGGTGGCCGCGCGCTCGATGAGCATGGTCTGGCGGGCGGTGGGCGCGGCCCCGGTGATGAGGATCAGCCGGCCCCAGTCCTGGCCCCGGGCGCCGACCGTGGTGACCAGCCAGCCGGTGGCGGGCGCGTGCACGGTCCGGGTGCCGGTGCGCACCGACCGCGAGCGGCTCTCCCAGGAGGTCAGCAGGGTGCCGGGGTCCTCGCCGTTGAGGTCGCAGGCCAGGACCTGGTGGGTGAGGTTCTCCAGCACGACCGGGCAGCCGGAGATCTGGGCCACCTCGTGCAGGATCTGCCCGGCGTCGGCCCCCTCCACGGAGAGCTGGGTGAAGACCGAGTGGAGCTTCTCGGACTCGCGCAGCTCCTCCAGCTGCTCGTTGACCACCCGGATGTGCACGGCCTCGGTGATCTCGACGAAGCGCGCCTCGCGGTCGAGCAGGATGACGGGGATCCGGGCGTCGGTGGCGGCCTCGAGGAAGGCCTTGGGGAGTTCGGCGTGGTACTTGCGGCCGAGTTCGACAGCGATCCCGCTGACCCCGGCGTCGGCGATGTCCTCGATGTAGCGGCGCAGGGCGGCGGGGTCGTCGGGCATGGCGATGCCGGTACTGAGTACGAGCTCGCCGCCGCGCAGGAGGTGGGCGAGGTCGGTGACCTCGGCGATGTGGACCCAGCGGACGGCCACGTCCAGGTACTCGGATCCGGCCACCACACGGGGCCGGGCCTTCTGGAGAGCGGGGAGCTGGAGGACCTCGGCAAGGGTGGGAAGCACAGCGACAGTCTAGGACGTTCTGTCAGGCAGACGGGCAAACTTCTTTACACAGTGCACTTCCCCCCAGAGCTGTGAGCACCGGGTCCGGCCCCCGTCGGCGGCCTTACATGTTGTAAAGCCACCCAGCATGTTGTCAACATGCTGATTCTGGCCAAGCCCCCCGGCGCTGGGGAGACTGGGGGCATGTCGGAACTTCTCTCGCGCCACCGCGCGGTCATGCCCTCCTGGCTGCCCCTGTACTACGAGTCCCCGCTGGAGATCGTCAGCGGCAAGGGCGTCCGTGTCACGGACGCCGAAGGCAACACCTACCTGGACTTCTTCACCGGCATCGTGACCAACATGCTCGGTTACGACGTCGCCGAGGTGCGCGAGGCGGTGGAGCGCCAGATCGCCAAGGGCGTCGTGCACACCTCCACCCTGTACCTCATCCGCTCCCAGGTGGAGCTGGCCGAGAAGATCGCCCGGCTGTCCGGGATCCCCGACGCCAAGGTGTTCTTCACCAACTCCGGCACCGAGGCCAACGAGACCGCCCTGCTGCTGGCCACCCACGCGCGCGGCAGCGACGAGGTCCTGGCCGTGCGCGGCAGCTACCACGGGCGCTCCTTCGGCACCGTCGCGGTGACCGGGAACCGGGCGTGGAAGAACTCCTCGCTGTCGCCGCTCAACGTGCACTACCTGCACGGCACCGACCACGCCTCCCCCGCGTTCCGGAGCCTGACCGAGCAGGAGTACATCGACGTCTGCGTGGCCGACCTGCGCGAGGTCCTGGACACCGCCGCGCCCGGCGTGGCCTGCCTGATCGCCGAGCCGATCCAGGGCGTGGGCGGGTTCGCGATGCCGCCGGACGGCCTCTACGCCGCCTACAAGGAGGTCCTCGACGAGCACGGCATCCTGTTCGTCTCCGACGAGGTGCAGACCGGCTGGGGCCGGACCGGAACCAGCTTCTTCGGCATCGGCAACCACGGGGTGACCCCGGACGCCATGACCTTCGCCAAGGGGCTCGGCAACGGTTTCGCGGTGGGCGGTGTCGTGGCGCGCGGCGACCTGATGGACGGCCTCAAGGCGCTGGGGGTGGCCACCTTCGGCGGCAACCCGGTCTCCATGGCCGCGGCCGGAGCCACCCTCGACTACGTGCTGGAGCACGACCTCCAGGGCAACGCGCTGCGCCAGGGCGCCACCGTCATCGAGGGCCTGCGTGCGCTGCGCGAGCTGGAGTGCGTGAAGGACGTGCGCGGCAAGGGCCTGATGTTCGCGATCGAGATGGCCGACCCGGCGACCGGCGCCCCGTCCCCGGCGCTGGCGGGCAGGGTCCTGGAGGCCGCACGCGAGCGCGGCCTGCTGGTGGGCAAGGGCGGCGTGCACGGCAACGTGCTGCGCATGGCCCCGCCGCTGACCCTGTCGGCCGAGGAGGCCGCCGAGGGCCGCGACATCCTGCTGGACGCCGTGCGCGCGGTCGCCGCCGAGGCCTGATCCCACCCCACCTGGAAGAGGAAGCATGAGCAAGCACGTCACCCACTGGATCGGCGGCGGTGCCCACGACGGGCCCGCCAAACGGACCGGAGACATCTACAACCCCGCGTCCGGCCGGGTCGCCGGGACGGTGGACCTCGCCGGCCCCGAGGAGGTCGACGCCGCGGTGGCGGCGGCCAGGGAGGCCTTCCCCGGATGGCGGGACACCTCGCTGTCCAAGCGCGTGCAGACGCTGTTCCGGTTCCGTGAGCTGCTGCGCGCCAACAGCGACCGGCTGGCCGCGATCGTCAGCGCCGAGCACGGCAAGGTCTTCTCCGACGCCCAGGGCGAGGTGGCCCGGGGCCTGGAGGTCGTGGACTTCGCCTGCGGCATCCCCCACCTGCTCAAGGGCGGTTACTCCGAGAACGTCTCCACCGGGGTGGACTCCTACTCGATCCTCCAGCCGCTCGGTGTGGTCAGCGGCATCACGCCGTTCAACTTCCCGGCGATGGTCCCGATGTGGATGTTCCCGGTGGCGATCGCCTGCGGCAACACGTTCGTGCTCAAGCCCAGCGAGAAGGACCCGTCGGCGGCGGTGCTCCTGGGCGAGCTGTGGGCCGAGGCCGGGCTGCCCGACGGGGTGTTCAACGTGGTGCACGGGGACAAGGCCGCGGTGGACGCGATCCTGGAGCACCCGGACGTGGCGGCCGTCAGCTTCGTCGGCTCCACGCCGATCGCGCGCTACATCTACCGGACCGCCGCCGAGCACGGCAAGCGCGTGCAGGCGCTGGGCGGGGCCAAGAACCACATGGTCGTCCTGCCCGACGCCGACCTGGACCTGGCGGCGGACTCCGCGGTCTCGGCCGGGTTCGGGTCGGCGGGCGAGCGGTGCATGGCCATCTCCGCGGTGGCGGTGGTGGACTCGGTCGCCGACGACCTCCTGGAGCGGATCAGGGAGCGCGTCTCGCGGCTGCGGGTCGGCCCGGGCGACGACGAGCGCAGCGAGATGGGTCCGCTGGTGACCCGCGAGCACCGCGACAAGGTGGCCTCGTACCTGGAGTCGGGGGTGCGCGAGGGCGCGACCCTGGCGATCGACGGCCGGGTCCACCCGGTCCTGGGCGGTGACTCGGACGGGTTCTGGCTGGGACCCTCGGTCCTGGACCACGTCGGCCCGCAGATGTCCTGCTACCGGGAGGAGATCTTCGGTCCCGTGCTGAGCGTGCTCCGTGTCGACGACTACGACGAGGCGGTCAAGCTGGTCAACGACAACCCGTACGGCAACGGGACCGCGATCTTCACCAACGACGGGGGCGCGGCCCGGCGCTTCCAGAACGAGATCGAGGTGGGCATGGTGGGCATCAACGTGCCCATCCCGGTGCCGATGGCCTACTACTCGTTCGGCGGCTGGAAGCAGTCGCTGTTCGGTGACTCCCACGCGCACGGCACGGAGGGTGTTCACTTCTACACCCGCACGAAGGCGGTCACGGCCCGCTGGACCGACCCGGGCAAACGGCCCGAAGGCGGCGTCAACCTGGGCTTCCCGACCAACGGCTGACGCGATTTCACCGAAATAACGGATGGATGTCTCTCACTGACGGTCTGCGGCGGGCAACACGGAGTATCGTTGTTCACCGACGCCCCTCACGGGGTGTGGCCGTGGGCCACGTGTCACGAGAGACCATCCTGGATAGACGCGCTCATTTCCCCTCCTCCCCATGGAAGCGGGTGCGTCAACGGAAGCGCTCCGGGTCCGCATGACTCCCCCTGGACCCGGAGCGCGACCGTCTTCAGCGGTCTCGGCAGCCGTCCTCGACTAGCGTGCCGCGATCAGCGGTTCACCCGCGGAGACCGGCTGGTGGCCGATGATCCCCGCGCACTCGTCACATCCGTACACGTGGCTACCGTCCGGCAGCTCACCCAGGGCCCGGCGGGGCCGGGGCCACTTGGTGTGGCAGACGACGCAGGCATCCCCCATGCGCTGCGCCCCGCTCAGCCAGCTCGGGTCGTAGACGTAGATCTCGGATGTGGCGTCAGGCTTCGTGTCTGGTTCGCACATCGTGCTCGTTCCGCGCAATGTCCTTGCTCCCCCCGTGGTTTAGGACAGTCTGGCGGGCCGATAGTTACCGGCTCTTAATTGAATCAGAAGCTCTCGGCGCCTGGAAGGGTCCGGACCGATCTAAATCACTCCGTGCATGGAAATCATAACCCTAAGTGACGAACCCTGGGAAGACCCCAGCCCAGGGTTGGTTTTTCATGCAGAGCGCCGGATATGTACCAACCGACGCCGGGGCAGGCCTCAGCCCTCGGAGCGCGGGGTGACCTCGAAACGGCGGAGCGACAGCGCCGGGTTCGTGACACGCACCGCCTCCACGCGCGCGGCCGAAACCTCGGCGGAGGCCACCTCGAAGGTCTGCTCGCCCAGGGACACGAGCGCGGTACCCATGGGGTCGACCACCATGCTGTTTCCCGCGCCGGTGGGGGCCGCCTGGCCCGCAGCGGCCACGTAGACCGTGTTCTCGATGGCGCGCGCCCGGGCCAGCGTGCGCCAGTGCTCCTCCTTCAGCGGGCCGGGCACCCACTGCGCGGCCAGCAGCACCACGTGTGCCCCGGCGCCGGCGATCCGCCGGGTCACCTCGGGGAAACGCAGGTCGTAGCAGGTCTGAAGGCCGAAGACCACGTCGTCGACGGTGAAGGTCTCCGGTGCGTCGATCGGCCCGGGGGCGACCACGTCCGACTCCTTCACGCCGAAGGCGTCGTAGAGGTGGATCTTGCGGTAGAGCGCGATCCGCTTTCCCTCGGGCGAGAGCGCGACCAGCGTGTTCGTGAAGTGGGTGGCGTCCTCGCCCTCGGACTCGTTCACTCCGAGCACCAGGTACACGCCCTCGCGGCGGGCGGTGTCCGCGGCGTCGGCCAGGAACGGGCCGTCCAGGGGTTCGGCCGCCTCCACGTAGCGGTGGTCGGTGCGCGGCGCGGTGAACATCGTGTACTCGGGCAGCAGGACGACCCGTGCTCCCCCTGCGGCGGCACGGGCGGTCAGCTCCGCCACCGAACGCTGGTTCTCCGCCTTGTCCTGCCCCGGCGCGAACTGGGCGACCGCGACCTGCACCATCGAACTTCCCCCTCGTGGTCTGGGGCCGCCCCGGCGGGCCACCCCGAACGTGACCCGAGTGTACGCCCGCACGGGAAGACCCCCTTGCTCCGAGGCTGAACAAGCGTTTAATGTATTGAACATGAGTTCAAGGAGGAAGGTCCCCCCTGACGAGGACCTCACCACGCGCGCACGCATCCGCGACGCGGCCATCGCCTGCTTCGGGGAGAAGGGCCTCGGCGTCACCGTGCGCGCCATCGCGGAGCGGGCGGGGGTCTCCCCCGGCCTGGTCATCCACCACTTCGGCAGCAAGGCCAACCTCCGCAAGGTCTGCGACGACCACGTCAGACAGGTCGTCTACGAGATCAAGAAGGAGTCGGTGAGCCACCCCAGCTCCGACGGGATGCTCCGTTCGCTGAAGGAGATCGACAAGTACTCCGGGCTGCTGGCCTACCTCTTCCGCGCCATGCAGGAGGGCGGTGAGCTCAGCCGGCACCTGTACGAGGCGATGGTGGCCGACGTGGAGAGCTACCTGGAGCTGGGGGTGCGCGAGGGCACCGTCCGCCCCAGCCGCGACCCGGCCCGACGGGCCCGCTGGCTCGCGGCCAACGGATTCGGGTCGATCCTGGTGCTCGTCACGATGCAGCAGGACACGGAGAACCCCGACTTCAGCCAGGTCCTGCGCGACTGGGAGGAGCAGTACGTGCTCCCGGCCCTGGAGGTGTACACCGAAGGCCTGCTGGTGGACCGCACCATGCTGGACGGCTACCTGGTCTACATCAGCGACCCTCCCGAGGAGGAGCGCTGATCCCCCCGACCGACGGCAGAGCCCCACCAGAGCAGGAGTCACACCACCATGTCCGCACCCGCCATCGACGCCCGCGGCGTCGACAAGTACTTCGGGCGCTTCCAAGCGCTCGACAAGCTCGACCTCACCGTCCGCACCGGTCAGGTCGCGGGCTTCCTCGGCCCGAACGGCTCGGGCAAGTCCACCACCATCCGCGTCCTGCTCGGCCTGCTCCGCGCCGACTCCGGCAGCGTCCGGCTCCTCGGGGGCGACCCCTGGAAGGAGGCCGTCTCCCTGCACCGGCGCCTGGCCTACGTGCCCGGGGACGTCTCCCTGTGGTCGAACCTCACCGGCGGCCAGGCCATCGACCTGATGGGACGCCTGCGCGGCGGACTCGACACCCGGCGCAAGAAGGCCTTCCTGGAGCGCTTCGAACTCGACCCCACCAAGAAGGCCCGGACCTACTCCAAGGGCAACCGGCAGAAGGTCGCCCTGGTGGCCGCGTTGGCCTCCGACGCCGAACTGCTCATCCTCGACGAACCCACCTCCGGGCTGGACCCGCTCATGGAAGCGGTGTTCACCGAGTGCGTGCGCGAGATCAAGGAGGAGGGCCGCACGGTCCTGCTGTCCAGCCACATCCTGTCCGAGGTCGAGAAGCTCTGTGACACCGTGACCATCATCCGGCAGGGGCGCACCGTGGAGTCCGGCACCCTGGACGACCTGCGCCACCTGACCCGCTCCAGCGTGCACGCGGAGGTCGAGCACGACCCCGCGCCGCTCGCCGCCCTGCCCGGGGTGCACGACCCGGAGATCGACGGCCACCGGATCTCGTTCTCGGTGGACCACGCGCAGATGGGAGCGGTCCTGAGCCAGGTCACCTCCCTGGGGGTGCGCTCCCTGGTGAGCAACCCGCCCTCCCTGGAGGAGCTGTTCATGCGCCACTACGGGGACGAACTGGCCGCGCTCAACGGCGGCACCGAGGGAGGCGAGCGCGCATGAGCGCCTTCACGGGTGCCGGGACGCTCTCCCGGTTCGTCCTGCGGCGCGACCGGATCCGGCTGTCGGTGTGGACCCTGGCCCTGGCCGGAACCACCGCCGCCGTCGTCCCCGTCCTGGACGACATGTTCTCCACCGAGGAGGAACGCCAGGGCCGCGCCGCCCTCATGGACACGCCGACCGGCATCGTCTTCGGCGGCCCCGGCTACGGGTTGGACGACTACACGCTCGGCCCGATGATGGTCAACGAGATGACCATGACCCTGCTCATCGCCATGGCGGTGATGAGCATCCTGCACGTCGTCCGCCACACGCGGGCGGAGGAGGAGAGCGGGCGCGCCGAGCTCCTGCGCGCCAACGTGCTGGGCAGCGGAGCGCCGATGGCCGCCGCCCTGATGACGATCGCCCTGGTCAACCTGGTCATCGGCGGGGTCATCGCCCTGGCGTTGATCGGCTTCGACCTGGCCGTCGCGGACTCCCTCGCCTACGGTCTGGGACTGGCCCTGGCCGGGATCACCTTCGGCGCGATCGCCGCCGTGTGCGCCCAGGTCTCCGAACACGGACGCTCCACCTCGGGGCTGGCCTTCCTCGCGGTGGGCGTGCTCTTCATGCTCCGCGTGGTGGGCGACATGGCCGAGTCCGGCGGCAACCTGCTCTCCTGGTTCTCCCCGTTCGCCTGGGTACAGCAGGCCCAGCCCTACCACGACCTGAGCTGGGCTCCCCTCGCGCTGTACGGGCTGGTCATCGTGGCCCTGGTGATCACCGCCCACCTCCTGTCCGGCCGCCGCGACCTGGGCGCCGGCCTGGTCGCCGCCCGCCCCGGACCGGCAGGGGCCGGTCGGCTGCTGCGCGGTGTGACCACCCTCCAGCTGAACCAGCAGCGCGGCTCGATCATCGCCTGGACACTGGCGGTCCTGCTGTTCGCGGTCTCCTTCGGCACCCTCGCCACGGAGGTCGAGGGAATGTTCGAGACCAACCCGGACCTGGAGGCGGTCTTCGGCACCGACGTCGACGACGTGATCGGCGGCTTCCTGTCCTTCGTCACCAGTTACGTGATCATGGGCGCCGCCGCCTTCGGCGCACTGTCCGTGCTGCGCATGCGCGCGGAGGAGAGCTCCGGCCGCACCGAACTGGTGCTGTCCGCCGCTGTGGGCCGGGTGGCCCTGTTCGGTTCCGCGCTGGCCGTGGCCGCCGTCTCGACCCTGTTCGTCGTGGTCGCCGGAGGCCTCGGGCTGGGTCTGGGCGCCGCCGCCGTCCTGGAGGACGGGGCGTGGGTCGGCCGCCTGCTGCAGGCGGTCCTGGCCCAACTGCCCGCGGCGATGGTCTTCGGCGCCCTGGCGGCACTTGTACTCGGGGCCGCACCGCGGCTGACCGGCCTGCTCTGGCTGTGGCTGGGGTACAGCATCCTGGCCACGGTGATGGGCGGCCTGCTGGAGTTCCCCGACTGGGCGATGAACCTCAGCGCCTTCGAGCTCCTGCCGCGCCTGCCGGTGGAGGACTTCGAGCCCCTCCCCTACGTGCTGTACTCGGGCGCGGTCCTGCTGGCGGGCGCGCTGTCGCTGGTGGGCTTCCGCAACCGGGACCTGGCCACCGCGTAGTCGGCCCGAGGCACCACCGCACCGGACCGTGTCCGGGGGTCACTCCCCGGGCGCGGTCCACTCGCGTGCGGCGTCGCGCAGCCGGGTCAGCCGGTCCCAGTGCTCGGCGACGGTGCCGCGCCCGGCCGGGGTGAGGCTGACCGTCGTGCGGGGACGGCCCTCGGAGGTCTTGAGGATCTCCACGATGCCGCCCCTCTCCAGCTTGGACAGATGGCTGGACAGGTTTCCCTTGGACAGCCCGGTGATCCGCTGCAGGAAGAGGAAGTCCGCGCTCTCGCAGGAGAGCAGGGCGCTGGTGATCGCCAGCCGCGAGGGTTCGTGCACCAGGCGGTCGATCTCCGCCATGTCCTCGAAGGGCGTGCCCATGGTCAGTCGGTCTCGCTCTCTGCCACCGGTCGAAGGGTGCGCACCAGCGTACGGTGGTCGAGTAGCCCGTTCACGACGAACATGACGGCCACCACCAGCAGGAGCACGTTGGGACTGGTGATCTCGAAGGGGTGGGAACCCGACGGGGTGAGCGCGCCGAGCGGAAGCACGAAGAGCACCAGCGCGACCGCCGCGGACACCAGGTAGTGCGGACGCATCCTCCAGTGCCAGCCGGCGGTGAGCACGAGCAGCCCCATCAGCAGCAGGCCGTAGATCCACAGGCCCTGCCGGTCGAAGGCGTTGGCGATCACGACCGCGGCCAGGAATCCACCCAACACCAGAACGGTCACGCCGACCTGGACCAGGGTCCGGTTCGGTGAGCGCAGCGGACGCACGTCGCCGAACCGCTTCCGGTAGTGACGCCTGATCAGGATGTTGAGGGTGACCACCACGGGCACGCCGAGGATCAGCGCCTCCAGCCTGCCCTGGTCCATGAAGACCAGGAAGATCAGGAAGACCCCGAAGAGGGACGTGTACAGGCCCTGGTAGTCGAGGTAGTTGGCGGTGACGTGGCGGATCCGTTCCAGCCGGTCGATGTCGTGGGGGACAGCCATCCGAGCCTCCGGTTTGTAGTGCAAACCTTTTCTCCACCGTAGGCGGGGACTCTTTGGTTTGCAATGCAAACCTGGATGTTCCCGCGGGGAACGGGTAACCCGCACGGCATGGACAGCGATTCTCCGAGAGGAGCCCTGGTGAGACGCGCCCTGATCGTGGCGGCGGTGGTAGCGCTTGTACTGGTGGTATTGGTGGGACTCATGTGGGCCATACAGAGGTCGCTCATCTATGTGCCCATGGGCGGCGAGCCACCGCCCGCCGCCGAGGTCGTCGAGGGCGCCGAGGACGTGCGCCTGCACACCGAGGACGGGCTCGAACTCGGCGGCTGGTTCGTCCCGCCCCGGGGCAGCGACCGGGAGACCGCGGTCCTGGTGACCAACGGCAACGCGGGCAACCGCGAGAGCCGCGCGCCCCTGGCCCGGTCGCTGGCCGCCAACGGGTTCTCCGTGCTGCTGTTCGACTACCGGGGTTACGGAGGCAACCCCGGCAGCCCCGACGAGAAGGGGCTGGCCGCCGACGCGCGCGCCGCCGCCGACCACCTGGCCGGGCGCGGGTTCGAGGCGGAGCGGACCGTGTACTTCGGGGAGAGTCTGGGCGCCGCCGTCGCCGCGAACCTGGCCGCCGAACGCCCGCCCGCCGCGCTGTTCCTGCGTTCGCCCTTCACCTCCCTGGCCGACATGGGCCGGGTCCACTACCCCGTGTTCCCCGTACGGCTGCTGCTCAAGGACGAGTTCCCGGTGACCGAGCTGGTCGCCGGGATCGACCGGCCCACCACCGTGGTCGCCGGCGGCGCCGACATGATCGTGCCCCCGGAGCAGAGCCACGAGGTGGCCGGGGCCAGCGCGAACCTGTTCGAGGAGATCGTCCTGTCCGGCGCGGGCCACAACGACGTCGAGACGATCCACGGCCCCGAGGTGGTCGCGGCCGTGACCCGCCTCACCGACCACGCGCTCTGACCGGTACCGGACACCGGTCAGCCCCGGCGTCCTCGCGACGGTCAACGGCGAGGGAGCACGCAGACGCGCCGGACGCCCAGACAGGGCGGGAAGGCGGAACCGCGCCCGGGTTCCGGCAAGGGGCTCAGAGAGCGAGGACGTCCATCGCCCAGGCGGGGGCCAGGACGAGGAGGAGGAAGCGCGCGGTGCGGGTGACGAAGGTGATCGCGCAGAACAGCACGATGTTCATCCGCACGACCCCGGCCAGGACGGACACCACCATGAACGGCGGCACGCTCGCGAAGGAGCTGAGGGCGAGCAGGCCCGCGCCCCAGACCGGGCGCTCCTCGGCCCTGGTCCGCCAGCGGGCCATCCGGTCGGACCACTTGCCGGGGGTGGCCGCCCGGCGTTTGAGCCACGGCGCGGAGATCGTCCCGTACCCCACGTAGTAGTAGGGGATCTTGCCGAGCGTCTGGCCGAGGGCGGCGGCCACCGCCATCGCGACGAGGGCGCCGTCGTCCAGAACGGCGACGGCGCCCAACAGGTACAGCTCGATGTTGATGAGCGGGACCAGCCCTGCCGCGGTGGCCACCGCGAAGGCCAGGGCGGTCTCGACCATGCCGGTCTACTCCTCGGCGGCGGCGAGCTGTCCGCAGGCGCCGTCGATCTCCTGGCCGCGGGTGTCGCGGACGGTCACCGAGACCCCGTGGGACTGCAGGCGCCGGACGAACTCGCGCTCGTCCTCCGGCCGCGAGGCGGTCCACTTCGACCCCGGGGTGGGGTTGAGCGGGATGAGGTTGACGTGCACCAGGTGGCCCTTGAGGAGCTTGCCGAGCAGGTCGGCCCGCCAGGCCTGGTCGTTGATGTCCTTGATCAGCGCGTACTCGATGGACACGCGGCGGCCGGTGGTCCCGGCGTAGCGCCAGGCGGCGTCCAGGACCTCGTCGACCTTCCAGCGGGTGTTGATCGGCACCAGCTCGTCGCGGAGCTCGTCGTCCGGCGCGTGCAGCGAGATCGCCAGGCGGACCTGCATCTTCTCGGCGATGAGCTTGTTGATCGCCGGGACCAGGCCCACCGTGGACACGGTCACGCCGCGCTGGGAGATGCCCATGCCGTTGGGGACCGGGTCGGTGATCTGGCGGACGGTCTGGAGCACCCGCTTGTAGTTGGCCATGGGCTCGCCCATGCCCATGAACACGATGTTGCTGATCCGCCCCGGGCCGCCGGCGACCTCGCCGCGGGCCAGGTCGCGCGCGCTCGCCACGACCTGCTCGACGATCTCGCCGGTGGACAGGTTGCGGGTCAGGCCCGCCTGGCCGGTGGCGCAGAACGGGCAGTTCATGCCGCAGCCGGCCTGGGAGGAGATGCACAGGGTGACGCGGTCCGGGTAGCGCATCATCACCGACTCGAACATGACCCCGTCGAAGGCCTTCCAGAGGGTCTTGCGGGTCATGCCCTTGTCGGCGGTGACGTGCCGGACCGGGGTGAGCAGCGTGGGCAGCAGGGCCTCGCCGAGCTTCTCCCTGGACGCCTCGGGCAGGTCCGTCATCTGAGAGGTGTCCGACTCGAGCCCGCCGTAGTAGTGCTTGGCGATCTGCTTGGCCCGGAAGGGCTTCTCCCCCAGCTCCTTGACGACCTCCAGCCGCTCTTCGGGGCTGAGGTCGGCCAGGTGCCGGGGCGGCTTGGCGCGGCGGGGTGCGACGAATGTGAGCTCGGCGGGCATAAGGATCCGTAAGGAGTGGAGTCGGTGGTCTGCGCCCGGCGCGGGAGGGATGTGGCGGCACGGGTCGTTATACGACCTATACGCGACTGCGGTGCTGCTCCGCCTGTCAGGGCACTACCGTCGATTCTACTTATGTGTGTGGACGGCCCGGACGGATCCGCCCTTGCCGGTCCCCACTGACAACACGACAGCCCGTCGGCACGTGGGAGGGCCGGTGACCGAGATCGACGTCCTGCTGGACGAGATCAGCCCCTACCAGAGTCGTCGCGTCGTCGTCGAGTGCGACTCCCACACCACGGCCGCCTACCTGCTGGACGCCCGTGAGCGCATCCGCGTCCCGGTGTGGCTGGCCAACCACGAGATCGCCCCCCGCGACAGCGAGTCGAGCGGCCTCTACGAGGGCCAGGCCCCGCTGATGCCGGAGGCCTACACCAAGCACCCTCAGGGGCGTCCCCGCTTCGACCCGGCCACGCTCCGCGCGGTGTGGTTCGAGGAGGGCGACGGGGTGGCCCTGGTGGACGAGGAGGGCCTGCTCGCGGTGATACCGGGCTGGGCCGAGGCCGACAGCGGCCTGCCGGGGTACGCCCGCGAGGCGATCGGGCGCAGCGCCTACGCCTGGGAGCTGGACTCGGTGAAGAACCAGCTGTGGCCGCGCGTGGTGCACGCCGAGGCCTACTGGGACTGGCGGCGCGCCTCAGGGGCCTGGCGCAGCGTGCAGCGGACCGTCCTCAGCCACCTGAACCGCCGGGTCGGTGAACCCGGCCACTACTGGGACGTCTCCGACGGGCACCCGCCGCTGCTGCGGGTCTCGGAACGGCCGCCCTCGGAGCACCGCCCCTTCACCGTGCTCTCCACCGTGGGCATGTGCGGGCAGCGGATGCCCACCCTCGACCGCTACATGGCCGACACCTCGAACCACGCGCGGGTGGAGCTGGCCCTGGCCACCACCCTGCCCGCCCACCACGCGGCGCGGATCTTCCGGTGGATCGGGGCGTTCCCCTGGCGGGCGGTCACGTGGTTCGGGACCGGGCACACGGTGAAGTGGCTGGACAACTCCGAGGACCGGTCCATGCGCGGCGGCGCGGGCGCCGTCCTGCTGCTGGAGGACCCGGGCCAGCTGATCACCGACCCCGCCCACCAGCCGCCGGACACCTCGGGGCTGACCTTCCAGGGCGACCCGGTGCGCTGGCTGTGGATCGTGCCGATCACCCGGCCCGAGCACCTGTTCGCCAAGGAACACGACAGCGCCACCCTGGTGGAGAAGCTGGCCGCGGAGGGGCGGAGCTGGGTCCTCGGCCGGTAACGGAGTCCCGGCGCCGGGTCCTCGGCCGGTAACGGAGTCCCAGCCCTCGGCCGGCGGCCCTGCCCCGGAAAACCGATTGACCCCCGCCTCCGGTTCGGCGAGGGTGCTCCGGTCGGCAGGCCGAGCACGGGGGCGGACCACGGATGGCACAGACGCAGGGCGCACGCCCCGGTATCACGGCGCCGTTGGCCCACGCGCCCTTCCGTGTCCTGGTCGTGGGCCGGGTCCTGATGCTCTTCGGCAACGGCACGGCGGCGGTGGCGCTGGCCTTCGCCGTGCTGGACGTGACCGGTTCCCTGGCCCAGGTGGGCCTGGTGGTGGGCGCCCGGTCGATCGCCAACGTGGCGCTCCTGCTGCTGGGCGGGGTCCTCGCCGACCGGCTGCCGCGCACCCTGGTGATCCAGAGCGCCTGTGTGCTGGCGGCGCTCTCCCAGGCGCTGCTGGCGCTGGCCCTGCTCACCGGGACGGCCACGCTCACGACGATGGTGGCGTTGAGCGCGCTGAACGGGGCCGCGGCCGCCGCCAACCTGCCCGCCCTGGCGGCGCTGACCCCGCAGACCGTGCCGCACACGCTACTGCGCCCGGCCAACGCCCTGGCCGGGATCGCCAAGCAGCTGGGCATGTTCGCCGGGATGTCCGCGGGAGGCGTGCTGGTGGGCCTGGTCGGTCCCGGTTGGGCGATCGGGGTCGACGCTCTGCTGTTCGCCTCCGCTGGGGTGGCCTTCCTCTTCCTCCGTGTGCCGTCGACGGTCGCGCCGAGCGGCAGCAACGTGCTGCGCGACCTGCTGGACGGGTGGAGCGAGTTCGTGGCCCGGCCGTGGGTGTGGATCATCGTGCTGCAGTTCATGGTGGTCAACGCCGGGTGGTCGGCGGCCACGGCCGTACTGGGCCCGGGGATCGCCGACGAGACGTTCGGGCGGACCACGTGGGGGCTGCTGATGGCCGCCAACAGCGTGGGTCTGCTGGTCGGCGGGGTCCTGGCGGCCCGTTGGCAGCCCCGGCGCGCCCTGTTCTACGGGACGGCGCTGGTCACCCTCCAGACCCTGCCGTTCTTCGTGATGGCCGGCCCCTCCCCCGTGGTCCCGCTGCTGTTCGCCGCGATGTTCGCGGGCGGGATGGCGGTGGAACAGTTCAGCGTGGCCTGGGAGGTGTCGCTCCAGGAGAACGTCCCGCCCGAGCGGCTCTCGCGGGTGTACTCCTACGACGCGCTGGGGTCGTTCGTGGCGATGCCGGTGGGGCAGATCGCGATCGGCCCGGTGGCCGAGGCGATCGGACCGGGCAGGTCCCTGCTGATCGTGTCGGGACTGACCCTGGCGGCGACGCTCGCCGCGGTCGCCACGCGCAGCGTGCGCTCACTGCGCCGCTTGTGAGGGGGCCGCCGGCGAGGCGGGGACGCGACCCGGGCCGCGCCGGTCGCGCACCTGGCTGAAGACGTGGTGGAGGCGGGCCATGTCCTCGTCGCTGAAGCGTTCCACGAACCTGAGCAGGGTCGTGTCGGGGTCGGGTCCGGTCTCGAGGACCTCGCCCATCACCCGGGCCGTGTACTCGGCGTGGCTCTCCCTGGACCAGTACACCCAGGCCCGGCCGTCCTTCTCCCGGTCCACCAGGCCCTTGTGGAAGAGGATGTTCGCGACCGTCATGACGGTCGTGTACGCGCTCTCCCGGTCGTAGACCATGTGTTCCCGGATCCCGCGCACGGAGAGCGGCCCCTCCGCTCGCCACAGGGCGCCCATGATGGCCGCCTCCAGTTCTCCGAGCCCTCTCATGGGCCCTCCCCTACCCGACTACCCGATCGTGTTCGGCGTTTCGACAGGGGCGATGGTAAGCAGCGGCGGGGCCGTCGCGTGGGAGAACGGGGAAGAGCGCACAGATCCGTACATCCCCGTCGTCGATCACCGGCGTTTCGCCGCCGGTTGCGGGTCGCGCGCCGTCGGTCGGGCACTGTCGGGGGCCGTCCCGTCACCGGCCGGTCACTGTCCGACCGCGCCGGAGCCGCCTCCACGGGAAACGTGGTGCGCGCCACACTGCGCCTGGCCGGAGGCGGCCAGCGGGAAGCACGCCCCAAATCCCACCAAACAGGACCAAACAAGCCATCTTGACCACGCAACGCAAAGCGACCGACACACAGCGACAAGGTTTGTGTGAAAGATTGTTAGGTATCTCCCAGTTTCAACAACACCGATGTTCACGTCTGGGAGGCCGGTACAAGTAGCCTGGTACCCGACGAGTGCTGGCCAGGTCAGATTCTCCCTGTCATCGGGGAGCGACTTCATGCTTCTTTGAGCCCGCCTTGCCAGCAGCCACCCGTCTTTCCTACACATTCACAAGCGAGCTGCGGAAGTGGGCGATCTCCGCCGTGTCGTCTGAGGCGTCTCAACCCCTGACAGATTTCGGCCCGAACGAGTGGCTGGTCGAGGAGCTTTACCAGAAGTACCTCACCGACCCGAATTCGGTTGACAAGGCTTGGTGGAACTTCTTCGCGGACTACAAGCCCGCGGACTCGGCCAACGGGAAGGGTGGGGGCACTGCGACCGCAAAGGCGCAGACCGAGAAGGCCCCCGCCGCGCCCGCGCCGAAGAAGAAGGCCGCTGCGGCCCCAGCACCCAAGAACACCGACGATGCACTCCAGGTCAACGAGGAGCGACTGCGCGGCGCACCCGCCCGCACCGCGACCAACATGGAGTCGAGCCTGACCATGCCCACCGCGACGAGCGTGCGCGCGGTGCCGGTCAAGCTGCTGTTCGACAACCGCATCGTCATCAACAACCATCTCCGGCGCGGCCGCGGTGGGAAGGTCTCCTTCACCCACCTCATCGGTTACGCCATGGTCAAGGCAGCCATGTCCATGCCGGAGATGAACTACTCCTACACGGAGATCGACGGCAAGCCCGGCGTCGCCAAGCCCGAGCACATCAACTTCGGCCTGGCGATCGACCTGCAGAAGCCGGACGGTTCCCGTCAACTGGTCGTGCCCTCCGTCAAGAAGTCCGACGAGATGGACTTCAACGAGTTCTGGAGCGGTTACGAGGACCTGGTCCGCAAGGCCCGCAACAACAAGCTGGGCGTGACGGACTTCCAGGGCACCACGATCAGCCTGACCAACCCGGGCGGCATCGGCACCGTGCACTCCGTGCCGCGCCTCATGCCCGGACAGGGCACCATCCTCGCCGTCGGGGCCATGGAGTACCCGGCCGAGTTCCAGGGCGCGTCCCAGGACACGCTGAGCGAACTGGGCATCAGCAAGGTCATGACGATCACGTCGACCTACGACCACCGGATCATCCAGGGTGCCCAGTCGGGCGAGTTCCTGCGCCGGATCCACCAGCTGCTGCTGGGCGACGACGGTTTCTACGACGAGATCTTCAACTCGCTGCGGATCCCGTATGAGCCGGTCCGCTGGGTCCAGGACATCCACGTCAACAAGGCGACCCAGCTCGACAAGACCACCCGGGTCCAGGAGCTGATCCACGCCTACCGCGTGCGCGGCCACCTCATGGCCGACACCAACCCGCTCGACCACGAGCAGCGCAAGCACCCGGACCTGGACGTGCTCGAGCACGGCCTGACCCTCTGGGACCTGGACCGCGAGTTCCCCACCGGGGGCTTCGGCGGCAAGCAGGTCATGAAGCTGCGCGACGTTCTGGGCGTGCTGCGCGACACCTACTGCCGCACGGTGGGTATCGAGTACATGCACATCCAGAGCCCGGAGGAGCGGGAGTGGATCCAGTCGCACGTCGAGCGCGAGCACGAGAAGCTCGACCGCGACGAGCAGCTGCACATCCTGCACCGGCTCAACAGCGCGGAGGCCTTCGAGACCTTCCTGCAGACCAAGTACGTGGGTCAGAAGCGCTTCTCCCTCGAGGGCGGCGAGTCGCTGATCCCGCTGCTGGACGGTGTGATCTCCAAGGCCGCCAAGGCCGAGCTGGACGAGGCCGTCATCGGTATGGCCCACCGCGGCCGCCTGAACGTGCTCGCCAACATCTGCGGCAAGTCCTACGGGCAGATCTTCGGTGAGTTCGAGGGCAACCTCGACCCGCGCAGCGCGCACGGTTCGGGTGACGTCAAGTACCACCTGGGCACCGAGGGGACCTTCGAGACCCGCGAGGGCGACAAGATCCAGATCTCGCTGTCCGCGAACCCGTCCCACCTGGAGACCGTCAACCCGGTCGCCGAGGGCATCGTCCGCGCCAAGCAGGACGTGCTGGACAAGGGCCCGCAGGGCTTCACCGTGCTGCCCATCCTCATCCACGGTGACGCCGCGTTCGCCGGTCAGGGTGTGGTCGCCGAGACGCTGAACCTGTCCCAGCTGCGGGGTTACCGCACCGGTGGCACGGTCCACGTCATCGTGAACAACCAGGTCGGCTTCACCACCTCGCCGACCGACAGCCGCTCCAGCGTGTACGCCACCGACGTCGCGCGGATGGTCCAGGCGCCGATCTTCCACGTCAACGGGGACGACCCCGAGGCCGTGGTCCGGATCGCGCACCTGGCCTTCGCCTACCGTCAGACGTTCAACAAGGACGTCGTCATCGACCTCGTCTGCTACCGGCGCCGCGGGCACAACGAGGGCGACAACCCCGCGTTCACCCAGCCGCTGATGTACGACGTCATCGACGCCAAGCGCTCCACCCGCAAGCTGTTCACCGAGTCCCTCATCGGACGCGGCGACATCACGGTGGAGGACGCGGAGTCGGCCCTGCGCGACTACCAGACCGAGCTCGAACGCGCGTTCACCGAGACCCGCGAGGTCGAGAAGCGGCCGGTCGAGCCGGGCTCCGTGGTCAAGCCCGAGGTGTTCACCGAGTCCCGTCTGGACCACTCCAAGGTCGAGACGGCCATCAGCACCGAGACGGTCAAGCGGGTCATCGACACCCAGGTGACGATGCCCGAGGGCTTCACGCCGCACCCGCGGCTGGCGCCGCAGCTGACCCGTCGCGCGACGATGGTCGAGAACGACGCCATCGACTGGGCCACCGGTGAGCTGCTGGCCTTCGGTTCGCTGCTGCTGGACGACCACCCGGTCCGCCTGATCGGTCAGGACAGCCGCCGCGGCACCTTCGGTCAGCGCCACGCCACGCTGATGGACCGCGAGACCGGCGAGACCCACACGCCGCTCAAGCAGTTCGACAACGGCACCACGAAGTTCCACGTGCACGACTCGCTGCTCAGCGAGTACGCGGCGCTGGGCTTCGAGTACGGCTACTCGCTGACCCGTCCGGACGCCCTGGTGATGTGGGAGGCGCAGTTCGGCGACTTCGTCAACGGCGCCCAGACCATCATCGACGAGTACATCAGCGCCGGCGAGCAGAAGTGGGGCCAGCGCTCCAGCGTGGCCATGCTGCTGCCGCACGGCTACGAGGGCCAGGGGCCGGACCACTCCTCGGCCCGGATCGAGCGGTTCCTGCAGCAGTGCGCGCAGGAGAACATGACCGTCGCGATGCCGAGCACCCCGGCGAGCTACTTCCACCTGCTGCGCTGGCAGGCGAAGTCGCCGTTCGAGCGTCCGCTCGTGGTGTTCACGCCGAAGTCGCTGCTGCGCCTGAAGGCCGCGACCTCGGCTGCCGAGGACTTCACCTCGGGCCACTTCCGGCCGCTGATCGGGGACGACTCGATCGCGCCGGAGAAGGTCCGCCGTGTGGTCATCTGCTCGGGCAAGATCTACTACGACCTGGACGCGGCCCGCCGCAAGAGCGGTGACAAGCACACCGCGATCATCCGGGCGGAGCGGCTCTACCCGCTGCCGATCGAGGAGATCCGGGAGCAGCTCAAGGCCTTCCCGAACGCGGGCGAGGTCCTGTGGGTCCAGGAGGAGCCGGCGAACATGGGTCCGTGGCCCTTCGTCGCGCTGGTCTTCTCCGAGCAGCTCGACCGTCCGTTCACCCGGATCTCGCGTCCGGCCTCCTCCGCGCCCGCGGCCGGTTCGGCCAAGCGCCACGAGGCCGAGCAGCGCGCCCTGGTGGACACGGTGTTCCCGCCCGCCGAATAGGCGGACGGGACAGCCGAGCGACGGACTAGATGGACAACGGTATGTACTACACCGATCGCGGGATCGAGGAGTTGGAGAACCGCCGCGGCGAGGAGGAGGTCAGCTTCGCCTGGCTCGCCGAGCAGCTGCGGGTGTTCACCGACATCAACCCCGAGTTCGAGACTCCGGTCGAACGGCTGGCCACCTGGTTGGCCCGGTTGGACGACGAGGACGAGGAGTAGTCACACGGAGCCGCGCTGAGCGGTGACATCCGGCCGAGGGGCCCGGGTCTTCACGACCCGGGCCCCTCGCTCGTCTCCGGGACCGACCCCGGGCTCTCCCTGATCCGACCCTGAAATCCGCGACATATCTTGAGTTCGGCGGACTCGCGACATATCGTGAAGTCATCGAGAGCGAGTGGAAAGGGTTCACGATGGCACGATGGACCATCGACAGTCCGATGACCCACACCCTGGACGGCATCGTCGCCCTGAAGGTGCGGATCGTCCACGGACAGGTCAACATCATCCCCACGGATGACCCGGTCACCTTCGAGATCACCGACATCGAAGGCGAGCCCCTGGAAGTCGTCCAGGAGGCGGGCATCCTCACCATCCACTACAAGGACCTCACCGGTCAGGGCCTGCTGGACCGGCTCAAGCCCGTCCAGCTGGGCGGCTACCGGGACCTCTCCTCACGCCGGGCCACGGTCAACCTCCGGGTCCCCCGTGAGTGCCCCGTCGAGGTGACCACGGCCACCGCCCCCGTGGTGGCGGCCGGGCTGAGCGCCCGCACCCGCGTCCGGAGCGCCAGCGGCGAGGTCACCCTGGACGGGGTCTCCGGCGAGACCGACGTCAACACCGCCTCGGGCAGCGCCTCGGTGCGCAACCCCGGCGGCACCCTGAACTTCAACAGCGCCACCGGCCAGCTCGCGGTGGCCGGCGGCCGTCTGGCCGAGCTGAAGGCCAAGACCGCCTCCGGGCACGTGCTGGTCGACACGGACCTGTCGCCCTCCGCGCGGGTCCGGGTGAACACGGTCTCCGGCGAGGTCGCCCTGCGGGTGCCCTCGGAGAGCTCGGCCACCGTGGAGCTGCGCGCCGTCACCGGGAAGGTGGACTCCGACTTCGGTCTGGACCGCCGCACCGCCCCGGCCCGCAACTCCCTGAACGGCAAGATCGGCGTGGGCGTGGACCCCGCCTCCATCAGCGTCAACACCGTGTCCGGCCGGACCGCGCTGCTGCGGCGCGCGCCCGAGGCTCCGGCCGCGATCCCCGAGGGGGCCTGAATGAGCACCATCTTCGGCCACGGCAGACTCCGGCTCTACCTGCTCAAGCTGCTGGACGAGAGCCCCCGGCACGGCTACGAGATCATCAGCCTGCTCCGCGACCGCTTCCTCGGCGTCTACTCGCCCTCACCCGGCACCATCTACCCCCGGCTCGCACGGCTGGAGGAGGAAGGGCTGGTCACGCACACCGAGGAGGGCGGCCGCAAGGTCTACAGCCTCACGGACAAGGGTCGCGAGGAGCTGCGTTCGCGCAGTGGCGACCTGGACGACCTGGAGCGGGAGATCACCGACTCCGTCCGCGACATCGCCCGCGCCGTGAAGCAGGACGTACGCGCGACCATCAGCTCCCTGCGCGACGAGCTCAAGTTCGCCTCCGGCGAGGGGCGGCGCGAGAGCTCCGGCGCCGGGGACCGGTCCGAGGACGACGGCGCCCGTGAACGGCAGCGCGACCGGGACCGCGGCGACAGCGGCATGTGGGCCCGCGAGTGGGAGCGGTTCGCCCAGGGCTTCGGCGCCTTCGGCGCCGCCTGGGGCGGCCGTACCGACTCCGAGCGCACCGGCTCCGACCGCGGAGAGGACAGCGGCTCCGACCGTGACGAGGACGGCGGGGAGGAGAGCGGGTCCGGCGAGGGCGCCCGGCGGGGCGACCGCTACGAGTTCGAGCACGCGCTGCGCGACTTCTCGGTCAGGGTCCGCGACATGGTCCGCGGCGCCGGCCAGGTGGGCGAGTCCGCCACCCACGACCTGCGCCGCATCCTCGACGACACCGTCGAGGTGATCCGCCGCGACATGGGCCGCTGGGGCCCGTCCGACCAGGGTTCCGACAGTCCCGGCTCCGAGAGTGGCGGGACCGCCGGGCCCGAAGAGCCCCGGGCTGACAGCTCCAAGGCCGAGGAGCCCGAACCGGAGAGCCCGGGCGCCCGCCCGATGCCGTCCTCCGGGAGCGACCCCTGGGCCGCCGCCACCGGCGAGGACGACCAGAAGAAGGACTGAACACCAGGGTCACGGGGCCCGGAGGACCACGCGGGGGCGTGGTCCTCCGGGCCTTTCGGACGAACCGCTCACAGGAGAAGGAAGAGCCCGTGCTGGTTCCGTACACGATCGAGCAGGACGGGGACGGGGTCTGGTGGGCCCGCGCCCTGCTCCGCCCCGGCGTCGCCGCCAATGGCGAGGGTGAGACCCCTGACGCCGCCCTCGCCGACCTGCGCTCGGCCCTCGCCCTCCTTTCCGAGGAGTCCGGCACTCCGGCGGAGCTGATGTAGGCCTCCCTCCGCCCCGGCGGTCAGAGTGTGGCCACGGCCAGTAGGAGCGCCGTTCCGGCGAGGGCGAAGGGGGCCGTCAGGAGCAGGCGCGCCCAGGGGCGCCGCCCCCGGGCGGTCGGCAGGTCAGCCCAGCGGTGGACCCCGGCGATCGCGGCGGCGGCCGCGAGGAGCACACCCGCGGTCCACACCCACGGGGAGGCCAGGTGCCAGAACCCTCCGGCGTGCGCGTAGGCCAGCAGTGCGACCGCGACGAGACCGTAGGAGACCAGGCCCAGCCGGTCCGCGGGGCGGCGCAGCCGGCGGCCGGGGCGCCGGCGCGCGGCGAAGCCCAGCCAGAGCAGGACCGGCAGCAGGGTGACGGCCACCGTGGCGGTCTCGTACACCCGCTCCCCCGCGACGTTGTCGGGGCTGGGCTCGTCCACCCCCAGGAGCCGGATGCCGATGTCCTCGCTGAACCGGTGGGTGTTGGACAGGACCACGGCGCCCCGGTCGCCGGAGTAGCCAATCCAGGCGGTGTGGCCGTTGGTCGTGGCGTTGCCGCCGTGCGAGGTGATCGCCGTGCCGCCCAGGGTCTCCACGTACCAGCCGAGCCCCTGTTCACGGCGCTCGACGTCGCCCGGGCCGACAGGATCCGCCGCCCACGCCCCGGGGGCGGAGCCGTCCATCACGGCGGCGAGGAGCAGGCCGAGGTCGCCGGCGGTCGTGGTCAGCCCGCCCTGGGGGCCGTTCGCCTCCCAGCGGTCCAGTTCGAGGGGGCGGCCGAGGTCCGCGTTGTGCACGCGGGGGTCGGCGGCGGTGTCCTCCCCGTCGACCCGCACGGCGGTGTCCTCCATACCGAGGGGGTCGAGGATCCGTTCCTCGACGAGTGCGGCGTAGTCCGTGCCCGCCCTCGCGGCCAGACCGTGGCCGAGCAGGGAGAAGCCGGTGTTGGAGTAGCTGTTGGCGCCCTTCGGCCCGGGGTCGACCACGGCGTTGCGGGCCACGGAGCGCAGGAAGGCGTCGACCGAGGCGGGCGGGTCGGGGTGGCGCTTGGCGACGAACTGCCAGAGGGTCTGCGGCAGGCTCGTCTCCTCCCGGGACAGCCCGGAGGTGTGCGTGGCCAGTTCCGCCGCGGTGATGTCGGCGACCGCCGGATCGGCGAAGTCCAGGTCCGGCAGCAGCTCCCCGACGGTCGTGTCCAGGGCGACCTCGCCCCGGTCGACCATGTCGGCGAGGAGCATCCCGGGGAGCACCTTGGCGACCGAGGCGGAGCCGAACGGGGTGTGCTCGTCCACCGGTTCGCCCCCACCCGAGCCCAGCGCCGCGGTACGCACGCGGTACCCGCCCGCGGGGTCGGGTTCGACGAGGGCCACGGACAGCCCGTGGTAGCCCGTGGTGTCACCGATGCCGTCCCTGACCCGCTCCGCGAGCCGCTGGTCACCACTGGTGCGGGGGTCGAGTGTGTAGGGCCGCGGGGTCAGGGCGAACGCCGCGACGGCGGCGAGCACGACGGCCAGGGTCGTCACGGTCCATCGGACGGCACCGCCGGATCGGATCTCGGGCACGGCCGGGGAAGGTGGGCGCATGGGGTGTCCAAGGGTTCTGTGGCCGCCTGAGCGGCGCGGAAGGGCCCCTGAAACCTACGGTCGCGCCCCCTGGCCGGTCACTACGCCGGTCCCCCGGGCCCGGGTAGCCGCGTCCCGCCCCGTCCGGGGTGCCCGTGCCACCCCGTGCCGGGTGGTCCTGGCCCCACCCCCGTGGTACGGGCGGGGCCCGCAGACCTGTGTCGGTCTGCGGGCCCCGTCGTGCGTGCCTGTCGCGCGGGCCTGTCGCCCCCTAGCGGCGGGCGACCCCGTCCTTGCGGGCCTGGGCGGCGACGGCGGCGGAGACCGCCGGGACCACGCGCTCGTCGAAGGGGCTGGGGATGACGTAGTCGGCGCTCAGGTCGTCACCGACGAGCTCGGCCAGCGCCTGGGCGGCGGCCAGCTTCATGTTCTCGGTGATGTCCGTGGCCTGGACGTCGAAGGCGCCCCGGAAGACGCCCGGGAAGGCCAGCACGTTGTTGATCTGGTTCGGGAAGTCGCTGCGCCCGGTGGCGACGACGCTCGCGTACTTGCGGGCCACGTCCGGGTGCACCTCCGGGTTGGGGTTGGCCATCGCGAAGACGATCGCGTCCTCGGCCATGGTGGCCACGACCGACTCGGGGACCTCGCCCGCGGAGAGGCCGACGAACACGTCGGCGCCCTCGAGGGCGCTCTCGATGGAGCCCTGGAGTCCGGCCTTGTTGCTGATGGAGGCCAGTTCCTGCTTGACCGGGGTCAGCCCCTCGCGGCCGTCGTAGATCATGCCCTTGGAGTCGGCCACGGCGATGTCGCCGATCCCGCCGTCGATGAGCATCTTGGTGACGGCGACCCCGGCGGCACCGGCGCCGGAGACGACCACTCGCAGGTCGGCCAGGGTGCGGCCGGTGAGGCGGGCGGCGTTGTGCATCGCGGCGACGGTCACGATCGCGGTGCCGTGCTGGTCGTCGTGGAAGACCGGGATGTCCAGGCGCTCACGCAGCTTGGCCTCGATCTCGAAGCAGCGCGGGGCGGCGATGTCCTCCAGGTTGATGCCGCCGAAGGACGGCGACATGCGCACGACGGTCTCGACGATCTCGTCGACGCCGGTGCAGTTGAGCGCGATCGGCACGGAGTCGACGTCGCCGAACTGCTTGAAGAGCAGCGACTTGCCCTCCATGACCGGCAGGGAGGCCTCCGGGCCGATGTTGCCCAGGCCGAGCACGGCGGTGCCGTCGGTGACGACGGCGACCAGGTTGCTCTTCCAGGTGTAGGTCTCGACGAGTTCGGGGGTCTCGGCGATGGCGTCGCAGACACGGGCGACACCGGGGGTGTAGGCGAGGGACAGGCCCTCGTGGTCACTGACGTCGACGGAGGAGGTCACGTGCAGCTTGCCGCCGCGGTGCATGGCGAAAGCCGGGTCCTCGTCCAGCTCGGACGTGTTCTGGGTACGCGAAGAAAAGGTGGTCACTACTCAAACCCCTCGGTCTGCTGCTACGTCCGCGTCGGCCATGACGGGGACGGTGGGCAACGGATCGCGCGCGAAGACGTAAGGGTGCTAGGGGAGCTCTCCGCGGCGCCGGTCGGCCATGACCGGTGTGCCGCCGGGAGAGACAAGTCTTCGCCGGACTCTTATGCGAGTACTGCGCGTCCGCATCTCACGGGGATGACCCGTTACGCAATCCTCTCACAACGGTGACCAGAGGAAAATCGCGGGTCGACACGATGGAACGTTACCGACGTATCGCCTTATGACAGATAATGTCCTGAATGTCGCCTCCGGTTGACCGGGCGGGACCTTGAACCCGCCTCCGACCAGGCACTCCGCGCTCCCTGAAGGAGACCCCAAGATGGCCCTGCGCAAGCCCCTGTCCGAGTCCCGGACCTACCTCACCGCCCTCGCCACGGCCGGTGTCCTGGCCCTGGCAGCTTGCGGAAACGGTGACGACGCCTCCGACGACACGGCGGCTCCCGAAGCCCCCGAGGTGTCCGTCGACGAGGAGCTCGCCGCGCTCCTCCCCGACGCCGTCGCCGAGGCCGGTGCCGTGACCATCGGCGTCGAGGCCTCGTACCCGCCCGGGGAGTACCTGGACGAGGACGGCGAGACCGTCCTCGGCTTCAACGTCGACCTGGTCGAGGCAGCGCTCGCCAAGCTCGGCCTCGAGGCCGAGTGGGAGCCGACCACCTTCGACTCGATCATCATCGGCGTCGACACCGGCAGCTACGACCTCGGCTCCTCCTCCTTCACCATCACGGAGGAGCGCATGGAGGCCGTGAACATGGTCAGCTACTTCTCCTCCGGCACCCAGTGGTTCGCCCCCGCGGGCAACCCCGAGGGCGTCGACCCCGACAACGCCTGCGGCCTGCGCATCGCCGTGCAGTCGGGCACCACCCACGACGACGACATCGAGGCCCGCAGCCAGGAGTGCGTCGACGCCGGTGAGGAGGCCATCACGATCGAGAAGTTCCAGAGCCAGCCGCAGGCCACCGAGACCATCGTCTCCGGCCTGAACGACGCCTCCCTCGCGGACCTGCCGACCTCGCTGTACGCGCTCCAGCAGACCGGTGAGCAGCTGGAGTTCATCGGCGACCAGTACGACGCCGCGCCGTACGGAGTCCTCACCCACAAGGACGACGAGGAGCTCGCGGAAGCCGTCGCCGCCGCGTTCAACGCCATCATCGAGGACGGCACCTACGAGGAGGTCCTGGCCGAGTGGGGCATCGAGGTCGGCGCCCTGGACGCCGCCGAGGTGAACCCCTCCGTCGAGGAGTAACACCCGTCCGAGCACTGCTCACGCACGACACCAAGCGAAAGTCTGACTGTGACCTCACCGAGCGAACCGGTGGGCGGCCCGGGGTCGAAGGAACCGACCCCGGGCCGTTCGGCCGTACCGATCACCGCCGTCCCCGTCCGGTACCCCGAACGGTGGGTGGCGGCTGGGATCATCCTGGTCCTCGCCGCGATGTTCGTGCACATGCTGTTCACGAACCCCGCGTTCAACTGGCCGTACATGTTCGACAACATGTTCTCCGACCCCGTGATCCGGGGCGTGTGGGTCACGCTGAGCGCGACCGTGCTGTCGATGGTCATCGGTGTCATCCTGGGCGTCATCCTCGCGGTGATGCGCCTGTCCGGGAACCCCGTGCTGGTCACGGTCTCCTGGATGTACACGTGGTTCTTCCGGGGGGTGCCCCGGCTCGTGCTGGCGGTGCTCTTCGGCAACCTCGCCATCCTGTACTCGACCATCCACATCGGACTGCCGTTCGACAACTACTGGATGCCGCTGCTCGGTCTGGAGGGTGACGCCCGCTTCTTCGAGATCGACGCGCGCACCCTGCTGACCGGCTACACGGCGGGCCTGCTGGCCCTGTCGCTGTCCGAGGGGGCCTACATGGCGGAGATCATCCGCGCGGGCCTGCAGTCGGTGGACAAGGGCCAGACCGAGGCCGCCCAGGCCCTCGGGATGAGCCGGGGCAGGATCATGCGCCGGATCACCCTGCCGCAGGCGATGCGGGTGGTCATCCCGCCGACGGGCAACGAGACCATCGCGATGCTCAAGGACACGGCGCTGCTCGCCTACGTGCCGGTGACCATCGAGCTCTTCTACCAGCTCCAGGCCATCGGCACCCGGAGCTACCAGATCTTCCCGATGCTGGTGGCCGCCTGTCTCTGGTACCTGGCGATCACCAGTGTCCTGATGGTCGGCCAGTACTTCATCGAACGCAGGTTCAACCGGGGTGAGCGCGGTGTCCGGGACCGCATCGTCGGAGGGACGCACTGATGGCTGACGAGACCAAGGGCTACGAGACGGGGATCGTCGTCGAGACCGCGGAGGGCGCGGAGCTGCCCGGCGACGCCCTCGTGGTGGCCGAGAACGTGCACAAGAGCTTCGGACGGCTGGAGGTCCTCAAGGGCATCGACCTGGAGGTCAAGCGCGGCGAGGTGATGTGCATCGTCGGCCCCTCGGGGTCGGGCAAGTCCACCTTCCTGCGCTGTGTCAACCACCTGGAGAAGCTCTCCGCGGGCCGCCTGTGGGTCAACGGCGAGCTGATGGGGTACCGGCAGAAGCGCGGTCGGCTCTACGAGCTGCGGGACAGCGAGATCGCCGCTCAGCGCAGCGACATCGGGATGGTCTTCCAGCGCTTCAACCTGTTCCCGCACCTGACCGTGCTCGGCAACGTCATCGAGGCGCCGATCCAGGTCAAGCGGGTTCCCCGGGCCCAGGCCACCGAGCGGGCCCTGGAACTGCTCGATCGGGTCGGGCTGCCGGACAAGGCGAACGCCTACCCCGAACAGCTCTCCGGCGGCCAGCAGCAGCGGGTGGCGATCGCCCGGGCCCTGGCCATGGAGCCGTCGCTGATGCTGTTCGACGAGCCCACCAGCGCCCTGGACCCGGAGCTGGTCGGTGAGGTCCTGGACGTCATGCGCGACCTCGCCAGGGGCGGGATGACCATGGTCGTGGTCACCCACGAGATGGGCTTCGCCCGCGAGGTCGGCGACTCCCTGGTCTTCATGGACGACGGCGTCGTGGTGGAGAGGGGACTGCCCGCCGAGGTGCTCTCCAACCCCCAGCACGAGCGCACCCAGGCCTTCCTCTCCAAGGTGCTGTAGACCGCACCCGAGCCGGCGGAGCGCCCTTCGGGCCCCGCGTTCCCTCCTGGGAGCGCGGGGCCCGTCGTCCTGCCGGGGTGCGCCGGTCACCGGAGCCCTCCCCGCCTCCGGCGGAGGGTCCGAACCGCCCCCTATCGTTGGACCGTGCCCTCTGAGAACCGACCCCCCGACCCCGCCGGCCCGGCCTCCGGACCGAGGAGCGCCGAACTGTTCGACGAACGCCTCGCCGCCGCCCGGGAAGCTCTGCGCAGCGAGGACGCCTCGGCCCGGACGGACGCGGTCGACGCGCTGCGGTGCCTGGCCGACGGCACCTCCTCCGACGAGCAGGTGCAGGCGGTCGTCGACGTCCTGTGCGCCTACCTGCGCACACCGGACGCCCCCGCGCCCGCCGACCGGACCTCGCCCGCCGCGCCGCCCGGGCCCGACCCCCTGCGCGAGGTGCGCCACGCGGTCGTCGAGACCATCGGCGACCACCTGCGGGAGGACACCCGCTGGCGCGGCCGCGACTACGACTTCTCCGGTGCCGTCTTCGACGGCGGCGACCTGTCCCGTGCCGTGTTCCTCGGCGGAGCGGTCTCCTTCCGCGGAGCCCGGTTCACCGGCGGCCGCGTGCTCTTCACCGGGGCCCGGTTCGCCGGCGGGAGGGTCGACTTCGGCGAAGCCGAGTTCACCGGCGCGCGGGCGGACTTCACGGGGGCCGGGTTCACCGGCGCGGAGGTGTACTTCACCGGGGCCCGGTTCGTCGAGGGGTCGGTCGACTTCGACTCGGCCGAGTTCTCGGGCGGGCAGGTGTTCTTCGACGGTGCCCGGTTCACCGGCCCGGCTTCGGTCCTGACCTTCGTGAACGCCCGGTTCACCGGTGCGGAGGTGCGCTTCGCCGGAGCGGAGTTCGCGGACGGGACCGTCAGCTTCCACGGGGCGGAGTTCGCGGCCGGGTCGGTGCGTTTCACCGGGGCCCGGTTCACCGGCGGCACGGTCTCCTTCAGCTGGGCCCGGTTCACCGGCGCGGCCGTGGGCTTTGCCGGGGCCGACTTCTTCGACGGCCTCCTGTTCTTCGACAGCGCGGAGTTCGCGGCCGGGAAGGTGTCCTTCGGATCGGCGGTGTTCTCCGGCGGGGCGAGGTTCTTCGACGAGGCCCGGTTCACCGGCGGGAAACTGTACTTCGGGAGCCTGTTCACCGGTGGGGTCGCGGTCTTCGACAGGGCCGAGTTCGCCGCCGGGAAGGTGTTCTTCAGCGGGACCGAGTTCGTGGAGGGGATCGTGCGGTTCGAGGAGGCCCGGTTCACCGGGGGAACCGTGACTTTCGAGGGGACCCGCTTCTCCGCGGCGGCGGCCTCCTTCCACGGAGCCGAGTTCACCGGCGGGACCGTGGCCTTCGACGACGCCTCGGGGGAGCGCCCCGAGGGCCTGCCGGCGAACGCGGGCCGCCGGGGCTCCGTGATCCGGTGCCTGCCCGACGAATGGGACGAGTGGGCGGTCTGACCGCCCCACCGGACCGTGTTCACCGTGACGTGCCCCCGATGGCCTTGACCGGAGGGCCTGCCGGCCCCAGAGTCATCAGGGGGACTCCACCAGCCCCCTGGGAGAGGCATGGACGCGCGTACGGAGAAGGTCCGCCAGCTCTGGGAGGACCGGGCGGAAAGATACGACACCGGGAGCCGGTACGAGCCCCCGGCCATCCGCAGCACCCGCAGACTCCTCTGCGGCGGGGCCAGGGGGCGCACCCTCGAGGTGGCGGTGGGCACCGGGACGAACCTGGAGTACTACCCGCCCCAGGTGGAGCTGACCGGGCTGGACCTCAGCCCCGCCATGCTGGCGAAGGCACGTGAGAAGGCCCGGGAACAGGGCCGGCCCCTGACCCTGGTGGAGGGCGACGCCCAGGAGCTGTCCTTCGCAGACCGGTCCTTCGACACCGTGCTGTGCGCGCTCGCGCTGTGCACGATCCCCGACCAGGGACGCGCCCTGACGGAGATGTACCGGGTCCTGGTGCCCGGGGGCCGGCTGCTGCTGGTCGACCACGTCGAGTACACACGGTTCCCCTTCCGCCTGCGCGAACGACTGCGCGGGCACCCGCGCAGGCTGCCCCGCAGAGTCGCCGAGGAGGCCGGTTTCCGGGTGGGCCACCACGACCGCCTGCTGTTCGGCATGGTGGAGCGGCTGGTCGCGCACCGGCCGAGCTGAGGCGGCGCGCCGGGCTCCGGTCGCCACGCGCCTCCCACGGACCCCGAGAACCCCCTCCGTCCAGCGCATACCCTGGGAAGGACCCTAGCCCCCGATCCGCGACCGAGGTGGTCCGATGATCCGCCCTGCCCGCCCCGACGACGTTCCCGTCATCCACCGGATGATCCAGGAGCTCGCGGAGTACGAGAAGGAACCCGACGCGGTCGTCGCCACGGAGGAGGACCTCCGTACCGCCCTGTTCGGGCCGGACTCCTCGGTGTACGCGCACGTGGCAGAGCATTCGGGGGCCGACGGCGCCCCCGTCCCCGCGGGGTTCGCCCTGTGGTTTCGCAACTACTCCACCTGGACCGGCAGGCACGGCATCTACCTGGAGGACCTGTACGTCCGCCCCGACATGCGCGGCCACGGCTACGGCCTGGCCCTGCTGAAGAACCTCGCCCGGATCTGTGTGGAACGCGGCTACACCCGACTGGAATGGTCGGTTCTGGACTGGAATCTTCCGGCGATCGGGTTCTACGAGTCCCTGGGTTCGACGCCCATGGACGAGTGGACGGTCCGTCGCCTGGACGGCGACGCGCTGACCGCTCTGGGCTCTGTGAAGGGCTGAGCCAGGCCATTTGTCTCGTGTTCACGCCTCGAAGGGTGGACACGATCCGTTCTCCCTGCGTCAGTGGCAGGGTGAAACGAGATACATTGCTCTCAAGCGGCAACCTCGCCCCCCGAAGGAGGGACGTGACCGAAGAAACCGCTGTGCCCACGGCCGACGCCACTGGTGTACGCGACGCTGTCACCGTCAACATGCCAGCCGACAGCGCTTACCTGTCTGTCCTGCGCACGGCGACGGCAGGGCTGGCCGCCCGACTCGACTTCACCCTCGACGAGATCGAGGACCTGAGGATCGGGGTCGACGAGGCGTGCGCGATGCTCCTCTCCCAGGCGCTGCCCGGCACAGAACTGACCACGGAATTCGAACTCACCCCCGACGGGATGCGCATCTCCGTCTCGGTGTTGACCGCGGACGGGCGCCTTCCCGCCCGCGACACCTTCGCCTGGACCGTCCTGTCCGCTCTCGCGGGGGATGTGGACGCGGGGGTCGATCCGGACGACCGCGTCTACATCGTCCTGTACAAACGCCGCGGCACCCTGGAGTCGGCGTGAGCGAAAGGGGGCCCGCTCTGACAGCGAAGACCGAGCACGCGGTGCCCGACCGGGCGCGCGCGAGAGAGTTGTTCGAGCGCCTTAACAACCTCGATGCGGACGCACCCGAGCGCCGGGCGATCCGCGACGAGCTGGTGGAGCTCCACCTGCCCTTGGTGGAGTACCTGGCCCGACGGTTCCGCAACCGCGGTGAGTGGCTCGACGATCTCACCCAGGTGGCCACGATCGGGCTGATCAAGTCCATCGACCGGTTCGACCTGGAGCGCGGGGTGGAGTTCTCCACCTACGCGACCCCGACGATCGTCGGTGAGATCAAGCGCCACTTCCGGGACAAGGGTTGGGCGGTGCGGGTTCCCCGTCGCCTCCAGGAGCTGAAGCTCTCGCTGACCAAGGCGGTCAGCGACCTGTCCCAGCGGGAGGGGCGCTCCCCCACCGTCGCGGAACTGGCCGCACACCTCCAGATGACCGAGGAGGAGGTGCTGGAGGGCCTGGAGTCCGCCAACGCCTACTCGACGGTCTCGTTGGACGCTCCCGACAGCGGTGACGAGGACGCCCCCGCGGTGGCCGACTCACTGGGGATCGTCGACGAGTCCCTGGAGGGCGTGGAGTACCGGGAGTCGTTGAAGCCGCTTCTGGAACAGCTACCGCCCCGGGAGAAGCGCATCCTGCTGCTGCGCTTCTTCGGGAACATGACGCAGTCGCAGATCGCCCAGGAGCTGGGGATCTCCCAGATGCACGTGTCGCGCCTGCTGGCGCGCACCCTGGCGCAGCTGCGGCAGGCGCTCACCACGGAGGACTGACCTGGTTCGCGGCCGACGGCCGCGGCGGCTGGTCACCGACGCTTGTCGAAGTCGGAGAACAGCGCCGCGGTCGTCGGCGGTGAGAGCACGGCGGCCGCCGCGGCGGCGGCGACGGCGATCATGACGGCGGCGATCACGTACTGCTCCCCCGTGAACATGTAGTACGCCACCACGGCCATGAACAGCTGGGTGACCACTACCGGGGTCCGCGCCCAGTCGCGCAGCTGCCACAGCCCGCGCGCGACGAAGAGCAGCAGCGCTCCGACACCCACACCGATCACGGTGAGCGGGACGGCCGAGGACACCGGATCGGTGGCCCGGCCGGTGATCGCGGTGTAGAGGCTGTAGATTCCGGCGATCGCCGCGACCAGCCCGATCAGGGCCTCGAGCGCGGCGGCGATGACGATGGTGACGGGACGCGAAGACACCTGACGAGCCTATACGCGCTCCCGGCGTCCCCCCTCCCGGCCCTCCCGGCTCCGCCCCCGCCCGGCTCCTATGGCACAGGTCACCCTCGCACTCCTTCGGGCCTGCCGCAGGACCTAGACTGACCGGGTGCGAGCCCTATTCATCGTGAATCCCCAAGCGACCACGACCACCTCTCGCACGCGCGAGGTGATCATGGGTGCCCTGGCGTCCGAGCTGGAAGTCACCGCCGTCGAGACCGCCTACCGCGACCACGCTCGCGAACTGGCCCGGGAGGCCGCGGCCGAAGGCTACGAACTCGTGTTGAGCCTCGGCGGTGACGGCACCGTCAACGAGGTCGTCAACGGGCTCCTCGCCACCCCGGAAGGGCTGACCCGCCCCCGTTACGCCGTGATCCCGGGAGGCAGCGCGAACGTGTTCATCCGGGCCCTGGGCGTCCCCGGCGACCCGGTCGAGGCGACCGGCGCGGTGCTGGAGGCGATCCGTGCCGGACGCGAACGGGAGGTCGGGCTGGGGCGGATCACCAGCGATCAGGACGACCGCTACTTCACTTTCTGTGCCGGTTTCGGCTGGGACGCCGACGTGGTGCAGCAGGTGGAACAGGAACGCGACAACGGCAGGAAGGCGACTCCTGCGCTGTACGCGGAGGTCGCGGTAAAGCTGTTCTTCCAAGGGGATATCCGCGATTCGTCACTCAGCGTGTCCAGTGACGGAAGGACCCTGGACGACGTTTATTTCGCGCTGGTCACGAACACCACTCCGTGGACCTACGCGGGTGCCCTGGCCCTTCAGCCGACGCCGGCCTCACGTTTCGAGCTGGGTCTGGACGCTTTCGCACTGACGCAGTCCTCGCACGCGCTGACTGGCTGGGTTCTTTCCCAGATGTTCTTCCCCAAGGGCCTTCCCGCACGTGGGGACGGCTACGTGACCTGGCACGACCAGTCCTCCCTGAAGGTCACGTCGACCCATCCGAGAGCCTTCCAAATCGACGGTGAATACCTGGGAGAGCGCGAACAGGTCAACTTCCACTCGGTACCGAAGGCATTACGAATCTTCTGTTAATTGTCGGGAAAGCAGCCATTCCCGATCACTGTGACGCACCCGACACGCGGAACAGGACCTTTGGCCTCGAGAGCTCTTGCATGGCCCTCGCGGGCCTGTCACGCTCAAGATATCGCCGCGAGTTACGGGCGAGTTAATTTGGGCGCTTCCCACGTGGCCGTGGGGTGAAACCTCAACTACCTCGGCCCGCACGAACCACCGGTGGACCCCATCCATCGGGCGCCCTTGCACGTTCTGATCGTGAAAAGCTTCACAAATGATCGCCTCACCGTGAGGAGTGGACCGCATGGACTGGCGCCATGACGCAGCCTGCCGTGACGAAGACCCCGAACTCTTCTTCCCGATCGGCAACTTCGGCCCCGCACTGATCCAGATCGAGGAAGCCAAGGCCGTCTGCCAGCGCTGCCCGGTCAGTTCCGCCTGTCTGAAGTGGGCGCTGGAAAGCGGCCAGGACGGTGGAGTCTGGGGCGGCACCTCGGAAGAGGAGCGACGCCGCATCAAGCGCCGTGGTTCCGCGCTTCGACCCATGGTCCGCAGCTGACCACCGCACCTCGCCCCGTGTGACAGAGCACGACCCGTTACCGGGGTCGACCGGAGACGGTGACGCCGACCGACCCCCGCCGGCGCGGCGGGGGACGGCGCACGGCGGCGCTCACCCTCCGCCTGCCGTCCCGCTCAGGGAACCTCTCCTTCCTCGTGTTCCAGTGGCAGGCTGATCGCCACCTCCGTTCCCCCGGACTCCTTCGGCTTGATCGCCAGGGTTCCCCCGAGCTCACCCACGATCAGGGTCCGCACGATCTGCAGACCCAGACTCGTGGTCCCCTCCAGGTCGAAGTCCTCGGGGAGTCCGCCGCCGTCGTCGGAGACGGCCAGTTCCAGACTGCTCGGCCCCGGGAAACCCGGCCCGGCGTCGAACCTGCGCACCTTCACCTCGATCAGCCCCGGCCCCTGCCCCAGACCGTGCTCCACCGCGTTCTGCACCAGTTCGGCCAGCACCATCGACAGCGGCGTGGCCACCAGGGCATTCAGCAGCCCGAAGTGCCCGTCGCGCCGCGGCACCACCACCTGGCCGGTGGAGGAGACCTCCGCCGCCATCTGCATGACCCGGTCGGCGATGTCGTCGAAGTCCACGACCTCGTCCGGGGTGTGCGAGAGCATCTCGTGCACGATCGCGATCGAACCCACACGGCCCACCGCCTCGTCCAGCGCCGCCCGCGCCTCGGGGATGTCCAGCCGCCGGGACTGCAGCCGCAGCAGCGCCGCCACCGTCTGGAGGTTGTTCTTCACCCGGTGGTGGATCTCCCGGATGGTGGCGTCCTTGGTCATGAGCTCGCGCTCGCGCCGCCGGAGTTCGGTGACGTCGCGGACCATCACCAGCGCGCCGATCCGCACTCCGTCGATGACCAGAGGTATGGACCTCAGTTGGACGGTGACCCCGCGTGCCTCCACCTCGGCCTCCTGCGGGGCTCGGCCGCTCGCGGTGTAGGTGAGGTTCTCGTCCCGGGCCTCCCCCTGAACAGCCAGTTCCAACGTGGTCCGGTCCAGGCGCGCGCCGACCAGGTCGGCGGTCAGACCCAGGCGCCGGTAGGCGGAGAGGGCGTTGGGACTGGCGTAGACCACCTCACCGTTCTGGTCCAGTCTGAGCAGACCGTCGCCGACCCTCGGCGAGCGGACCATGAGCGGCCCCTGGTCGCTGAACGGGAAGGCCCCCTCGGCGATCATCTGGGCCAGGTCGCCCGCGCTCTGGAGGTAGGTGAGCTCCAGTCGGCTGGGGGTGCGCGCCGAGCTCAGGTTGGTGCTGCGCTGGATGACGGCGATGAGGTTGCCCTCGCGACGGACCGGGATGGTCTCCTCGCGCACCGGGACGCCGCCCGACCAGTCGGGGTCCCCGTCCCGGCAGATCCGCCCCTCGCTCCAGGCGCGGTCTATGAGTGCGCGGCGGCCGACCACCCTGGGGCCGGAACGGGACGTGACATCGGTCATGTCGTCCCTGAGCACCGTCTCCACCAGGTCGTCCTGGAAGGCGGTCGGGCCGGTGGTGGGACGCATCTGCGCGACGGCGACCCAGCCGTCGTCATCGCGTAGACGCACCCACAGCACGAGATCCGCGAAGGACAGGTCGGCCAGGAGCTGCCAGTCGGAGACCAGGGAGTGGATCCACTCCAGGTCCGCCTGCTTGAGTGACGTGTGACGGCGAATGAGGTCGCTGAGGTGAGGCACTCACAAATCATCCCATGAAGCCGTGCATACTCAAGAGACACGCACTCGACCAGTGGTCCACACCAATCGGCGCCCGACCGGCCGCTGAACCGGCCACTTCCGGGCGGGGTGTGGGACAGGCGCGGGACGCGGCGGAGGAGACTGATGACTGGTCAGCGCACACTGGACGGCAACCCACGGGTGCCGAAGTACTACCAGGTCAAGAAGCAGCTGCTGGAGCTGATCGAGGCGATGCCGGCCGGGAACCCGGTCCCGCCGGAGCGCGCTCTGGCCACCCAGTTCGGCACCTCGCGCACCACGGTGCGCCAGGCCCTGACCGAGATGGTCGTCGAGGGACGGCTGCTGCGCATCCAGGGCAAGGGCACGTTCGTGGCCAAGCCGAAGGTCGCGCAGATCCTCCAGCTGACCAGCTACACCCAGGAGATGCGGGCGCACGGCCTGCACCCGGCCACCCGCATCCTGGACGTCAGCTACATCAACGCCGACGACCAGCTCGCCGAGCTCCTGGCGATCCGCTCCGGCGGGCGCGTGCTGCGGATCGAGCGGCTCCGCCTGGCCAACGGCGAGCCCATGGCCGTCGAGACGGCCCACCTGGCCGCGCGACGCTTCCCCGGACTCCGGAGGCAGCTCGACCGCTACGCGTCGCTCTACGAGGCTCTGGCGAGCGCCTACGACGTCTCCCTGGCGGAGGCGGAGGCGTCCATCGAGACGGTCCTCGCGACCCCGAACGAGGCCCGGCTGCTCGGTGTGGACGTGGGCCTGCCCCTGGTCCTGCACTGCCAGCACAGCTTCGACGGCGACGGCCACCCCGTGGAGTGGGTGCGTTCGCTCTACCGCGGCGACCGTTACAAGTTCGTCACGAGGTTGCGCCCGCCCAGGGACTGAACCCCGCCCTCCGAGGTCCAAGCGGGGTTCGTCGACCGGACTCCGCCGCCCGCCTCCCGCCCAGGCCGGCCCCCGCGGTGTGCTCGTACGCGTCCTCTCAGAGGCGTACGAGCACGCGGGCCAGGGCGTCGACCACGCGGGGGTCGTACTCACTGTCGGTGTCCATGCGCAGACGCTCCACCACGGCGGCCCGGCGCTCGGCGTCGCCGTTCTCTCCGACCAGGTCGTCGAAGGCGTTGGCGACCTTGATGATGCGGCTGCCCAGCGGGGGCACCCCCTCGTCGCCGTCCCCGGCCAGAGGCTCGCACTGGCGGCGGACCATCTCCGCGACGTTGTCCAGCACCCCGGTCTCCCGGATGATGGCCGAACCCAGTTCCGCTATCCGGCGCTGCTCCCTCGGTGAGGCCAGCACGGTCGCCCCGCCCGCGATGGGTTCGCGCAGGGAGAGCTGGCCGATGTCGTGCATCAGGGCCGCGTACTCCAGTTCCAGCAGCTCCGCCTCGGCCAGCCCCAGTTCGCAGGCGATCCCGTGGGAGAGCTGGCTGACCCGGCGCGAGTGGCCGTTCTCCACGTAACCGCCCACCTCGGTGACGCGGGACAGCGCCCGCACCGTCTCCAGGTAGGTGCGGCGCACCTCGGCGTGCCTGCGGAAGGCCACCTGGGAGACCAGCAGCGGGGCCGTGAAGACCAGGAGGCCCACGAGGCCGGTCACCGTGCAGGCCAGCGCGATCAGCACACCGCTGGAGGCGATCGCGCCGCCCGTGGCGAGCTGTGCCCGGGCCTCGTCGGGCACGGCCACCCGGAGCCGGGTCCGCAGGCGCTCGGCGCGGAGCACGGCGGAGAGCCCGACGTCCAGCACCCAGGCCAGCGCGACCAGCCCCGTCATGATCAGGGCGACGACGATCGAGGGGCCGCTCAGGGCCATCGCCTCCACCAGCGGGCGGAAGGCCGCGGCGAGCAGGAGCGCGGTGAGCACCCTGCGCGCGACGTCCTCCAGCCGGGGGGAGTTCCCCACCGCCACGTGCGGCAGCTCGCCCAGCGCCACGCCCAGGGCGACCACCGACACCACCTGCCAGGCCGTGTGGTGGCTGGGGTCACCGCCCAGGCTGAGCAGGAACGCGTAGGCGATCGCTCCGGCCAGGGCGATCGGCGCGGACTCCCGGTGGCCGGGCAGCGTGATCCGGGCCAGCTCTCCCCCGGCGATGACCAGGCAGAAGGCCAGCGCCACGTAGGGCTGCTCGAACCCGGCCGCGGCCGTGAACACCAGCGCCGCCAGGGACGCGGCGCCCACTCCGCCGACCAGCAGGGCGCGGAAGGGCCGTGCGGTGCGCCAGAGCGGGCCCCGGGAGCGCTGGTGGCCGAGCGCCCCGCCCTCCGGTCCGCCGGGTTCGGGACGGGGGCGGCTCGCCTCGTCCGGCTGCTTCTGCGTCATCACCGGTCCTGACCACCCGTCACCACTCCGGCCGACGTGGACTCCGCCACCGGTGCCGCCTTCTCCCCGTCCGGGGAGTCCGGTGCCGACGCGTCAGGACAGTCGGGGTCCGGACGCTCGGTGGCACAGTAACGGCCCCCGGGCGGCTCCGCGATGTCCGGGGTCTGCCATCCCTCGCGGGAGACGGCCCGGACGAGCGCCTCGACCATCCGCGGGTCGAACTGGCTCCCCGCGCAGCGCCGCAGTTCGGCGATGGCGTCCTCGACCGACCAGGCCTTGCGGTAGGACCGCGTGGAGGTCAGGCAGTCGAAGACGTCGGCCACGCTGATGATGCGGGCGGACTCCGGGATCTCCATCCCGACCAGGCCCATCGGGTACCCGCGGCCGTCCAGGCGTTCGTGGTGGTGCCGGATGCCGTCGAGGGCCTCGTCGAGGAAGCTGATCTCGCGGACGATCTCGTACCCGCGCGTGGGGTGCAGCTTGATCGCCGCGTACTCGTCGTCGGTGAGCTTGCCGTTCTTCTGCAGCACCTTGGTGGGCACACCGAGCTTGCCGATGTCGTGCAGCATCCCCGCGTACCGGATCTTCTGCACCCGTTCGGCGGGCATGCCCAGTTCGGCGGCGATCATCGCCGAGCCCTCGGCCACCCGCATGCAGTGGCCGCGGGTGTAGTAGTCCTTGGTCTCCACCGCCTGGCACAGGGTGGCCAGGGTGGCCTCGTGCGCCCGGGCCTCGGCGGTCTGCTGGCCGAAGACCCATCGGGCGATGAACAGCGGCAGCAGCACCAGGAGCGGGGCGATGATCCCCACCGCGCCCCAGATCGCCGCGATGGCCAGGCCGAGCATCTGGTACCCGACGGAGGCGATCTCCAGGGCGACCAGCGGCCGCCAGCGCAGGGGCCCCGATCCGGCGGGCCGGGCGACGCCCAGGCACCACATGAGGACGCCGATGAGCGCCGAGTTGAGCAGCGTGTGTGTCAGGACCGCTGCGACGTACGGAAGGACGATGCCGGGGAAGTCGGACTGCCCCGGCACTCCGACAGTGCCGCCGAGTAGAAGGTAGACGTGTCCGGCCGCGTAGGCCGCCAGTGCGAACTGTGCTCCGTTGAACGCCCGTTTGACCAGGCCCTGTCGGCGAATCGCCAGACAGGAGGCGAAACCGACCACCGCCGCCCCGGCCGGTCCGACCAGGACGACGGCGGCCAGAGCCACAGCCGAGCTCGGTGAGATGCCGGCTTCCTTGACGTCGACGACGACGTGAGTGCTTATCGACTCCGCCACGACGAAGAGGACAGCGATGAGCACCAGGGTCCCCAGATCGATACCTGTGTAAGGACCGATGAGCACGATGGCGACTGCACTGACAACGATGATTCCGACGTAGACACGCGCGCCCCCAGGAAGAGCCCGCACCCCCGTTCACCCCCCGCCGACGACGACCGGACTGTCATGGTTTCACCGGTTCTGTTCTACCACCAGGACCATCCGGTAAAAGTGGAAGCCACCAAAACAGCGGCCATCATGGCGCTGAACATGCTGACGAACATCGTTGCCCCCTTCTTCCGGCACGGCGGCCCCTCATCCCCCGAGCACGCCGCGCAAATTACCCCATTCGTTGGATAAGGCGTCCAGTTTAACGGGCCACAACACCTTCCTGATTACCCCCAACCCGAACCGGGGGCACTCCGGACACCAACTGGGGCGTCAAGTTCCGAAACGTGGAATTACTAATTCAATTAGCAATTCCGGGAGACTACACAGAGTAACGCTAGGCGCCAGTGGCGCCTTCGGCAATCACCTTCGACTCGGGCGATCCCACAACCATCACCGACAGAGCTCATCAGCAACGACTACTCAACGTGATCGAGCGAAACAGGCCACCAAGAACCCGAGGAAATTCATTCCGAGTCGGTCACGACCGAAAACAGATTCGGCGCATCGGGCGTGTCGATCCCCCAGGAACCACCCACCAGGCACCCCAGTGACCAAAACCCCCGGGCAGAGAGGGAGACATCGCTCATTTTCTACAAAAGCACACAAAGGGACCAAAACTTCAACAGATCAGAAGATCAATATCTGAACACACAAAAGTGGCGAAGGTTGGAATTCCAACCTTCGCCACCCTGTCTCGGCCGACCCGGCCGCCGGCCCTCGGACCACCCTCAGGCGGGCGCCCCGGGGGACTCGGCCCGGGCCTCACGGGCCAACTGCTCGTTGCGCGCCTCGGCCAGCCGCCCGAGCACCTTGTCGCGCAGGTCCAGGGGGACCGGGTCGCAACCGCAGTGCTTGGCGACGAGTTTCTTCACGGCCTCCTCGAGACCGTACTCGTCCAGGCACGGGCTGCACCCGTTCAGATGTGACTTGACCTCGGCGCAGTTGCTCTCCTCGAGCTCACCGTCGAGGTAGGTGTAGAGCTTGTCGAGCACCTCGCTGCACGGGGTGCCCGTCTCCGACTTCTCCTGGCCGCCGCTCATTGCCGATCTCCTCGATCCGACCCACTCACCTGTCCCCGACCTCCGGCTGCCGACCCCGAGGTGACGGCCTCGGCTCCAGCACCCCTCCCCGTGGGGAGGAAGCCGCGGTCGACCGCGTACTCCTCGAGGTGGGAGCGCAGCTGGCGCCGCCCTCTGTGGAGGCGGGACATGACCGTTCCGATCGGGGTGCCCATGATCTCGGCGACCTCCTTGTACGCGAAGCCCTCGACGTCAGCGAGGTACACCGCGATCCGGAAGTCCTCCGGCAACTCCTGCAGGGCGCGCTTGACGTCACTGTCGGGGAGGTGTTCGAGCGCCTCCGCCTCGGCGGACTTCAGCCCGGCCGCGGTGTGCGAGGCGGCCTGTGCCAGCTGCCAGTCCTCGACGTCCTCGGTTCCGGCCTGCTTCGGCTCCCGCTGCTTCTTGCGGTAGGAGTTGATGAAGGTGTTCGTGAGGATGCGGTACAGCCACGCCTTCAGGTTGGTCCCCGCCTTGAACTGGTGGAAGGAACCGAACGCCTTGGCGAAGGTCTCCTGCACCAGATCCTCGGCATCCGCGGGGTTGCGGGTCATGCGCAGCGCCGCCGAGTAGAGCTGGTCGAGAAAGGGAAGCACGTCCCTCTCGAAGCGCTCGTCCCGTTCCTCGGCTGTCTCCTGGCTCTGGTCCAAGCCCTTCGGCCTCCTCGCGCTGGTCCCTGGTGGGGCGTCCATATCCCAACGATACGGTCCCACACCCCGGACCTGCGCGTCGACGCCGCGTGGCGCCGACACCGTTTCCGCGCGCTCGAGGCACGCACCAGCGGTCGGCATGCTCAGAACCCAGCCCCTTCCCTGCTTCCGTGTGTCGCGAACACCTTCCGGGCACCTGGTCCCCGGGCGGTGCTGGTGACAACAACGTCCCCGGCGAGCTGATTCCGCCCGTGGCGCAGGACCGAGGTCCTCTCCCGGCCGAACTTTGTCGTTTGCCTCCGTCGGTGGAGGTGAGGCATGGCAGAGTGCGGGTAGGACCCTTTGAAGGATGGGAGAGGAGTGCACGTGCGACCGTCCCCGACTCCGGCCTCCGACCGCCCCCGATCGCCTGCGGCTCAGTTCGCCACCACTGACCGCCTCTCGGACTACTGGCGGTTCTACTGGGCGGTCGCGGAAGCGCAGATCACCCGCTGGCTTCCGGAAACGCCTTCCCGGCTGCTCGACCTGTCCAGCCCCGACTTCCACGGCACCCCGCGTGCCGTGGCCGAGGGACACGACGTCGTCACCCTGCTGCCTTCGGCGGACCTGGCCATGCGCCGGCCGCTCACCCTGGTGAACGGCCGCGCCGTGGTTCCGCGCCCCGCCCGCCGGGGGCGGCTCCGGCACGTGGTCGGCGACTCCGCCTTCCTGCGCGCCTTCACCCCCGAGTCCTTCGACGGCGTGATCGCCGACAACAGGGTCTTCTCCCGGCACCTGGCCACCGAGTCCTCGATGTCCGAGGTCGCGAGGGTCCTGCGCCCGGGCGGCCGGGTCCTGGTCTGCGTGGACTCGGTGGTACTGGGCATGGCGCTGCTGGCCGAACAGGACTACTGGCCCGAGCTGAGCCACGCGCCCAGCGCGGACGTCCTCCTGGTCCCCTGGCCGGACGGCTCGATCACCCGCTGCTTCACCGCGGAACAGCTGACCGAGATGGTCACCGAGACCGGGCTCGAACTGGAGTGGATCAAGCCGCGCACGGTGTTGTCGGCCTCCACCGTGGAGATGATGCTGGACCGCGACCCCCGTTCGATGGCGCGGCTGGTGGAGATGGAGCTGCACGCGGCCGACTCCGACGACTACGTCGGCGTGCACCTGGTCGCCAGCGCCCGCAAACCGGGCTGAGGCCCCGCCCGGGGCCCGCCGGGGGCCGGGCGTAGGGTCGGAGCGAGGTGCCCCCTGCCGGACGGAGTCCGATCGTGCGTTCCCTGCGGTACCTGCAGTCGTCGCTCCTGCTGCTCGCGCTGTTCGCGGTCGCTGTGGGATTCATGGACGTCCTCTTCAGCACCGCTCCCCTGCCCGGGGAGACCGGGGTGGCCCCCACGGTGGACAGCAACTACCGCTTCTTCGCCGCGATCTTCGTGGCCGTGGGCCTGCTGCTGCTCTGGGTCTCGCTCGACCCGCTGGAGCACACGCGCGGCCTGGCCCTGTGGTGGGTCTCCGGAGCGGTCTTCCTCGGCGGGCTGGCCCGGATCGTGTCCCTGGGCGTGGCCGGGCCCCCGGCCCCGTTCGTCTACGCCCTGCTCGCGGTCGAGCTGGTCGTCCCGCCCGTCCTGGTCCTCTGGCACCGCGCCCTGACCCGCGCCTCGGACACGGCCGCGCCCTAGCTCCGGACTGCCGACAGGGGGTCGTCGGCCCGGCACGGGACCGGCCGGGTCCGCCGTCCCTTCGCGGGGCGGCGGACCCGGCCGACATTCCATTCCCTGGTCGGCCCCTAGTCGGCGAGGGGCAGGTAGACGCGGTTGCCGCCTTCGGCGAACTCCGCGGACTTGTCGGCCATGCCCTTCTCGATCGCCTCGACGGTGTCCAGTCCGTTCTCCGCCGCGTACTTGCGCACGTCCTGGGAGATCTTCATCGAGCAGAACTTGGGACCGCACATGGAGCAGAAGTGCGCGGTCTTGGCGGGTTCGGCGGGCAGGGTCTCGTCGTGGAAGGACTGCGCGGTCTCCGGGTCCAGGGACAGGTGGAACTGGTCCTGCCAGCGGAACTCGAAGCGCGCCTTGGACAGTTCGTCGTCCCACTCCTGCGCCCGGGGGTGCCCCTTGGCGATGTCGGCGGCGTGGGCGGCGAGCTTGTAGGTGATGACGCCGGTCTTGACGTCGTCGCGGTTGGGCAGCCCCAGGTGCTCCTTGGGGGTGACGTAGCAGAGCATCGCGGTGCCGTACCAGCCGATCTGGGCGGCGCCGATCGCGGAGGTGATGTGGTCGTAGCCGGGCGCGACGTCCGTGGCGAGAGGGCCGAGCGTGTAGAACGGCGCCTCGCCGCACAGCTCCTCCTCCAGGCGCACGTTCTCCTTGATCTTGTTCATCGGCACGTGGCCGGGGCCCTCGATCATCACCTGCACGTCGTGGGAGCGGGCGATGTGGGTGAGTTCGCCCAGGGTGCGCAGTTCGGCGAACTGGGCGGCGTCGTTGGCGTCGGCGATGGAGCCGGGGCGCAGTCCGTCACCCAGGGAGAAGGTGATGTCGTACTGACGGAAGATCTCGCAGAGTTCCTCGTAGTGGGTGTAGAGGAAGCTCTCCTTGTGGTGGGCCAGGCACCAGGCGGCCATGATGGAGCCGCCGCGCGAGACGATGCCGGTGACACGGCGGGCGGCCAGCGGCACGTACCTGAGCAGGACGCCCGCGTGGACGGTCATGTAGTCCACGCCCTGCTCGGCCTGCTCGATGATGGTCTCGCGGTAGATCTCCCAGCTCAGCGCGGTGGGGTCGCCGTTGACCTTCTCCAGCGCCTGGTAGATCGGGACGGTGCCGATGGGCACCGGCGAGTTGCGGATGATGCGCTCACGGGTCTCGTGGATGCGCTTGCCGGTGGACAGGTCCATCACGGTGTCGCCGCCCCAGCGGGTGGCCCACACCATCTTCTCGACCTCCTCGGGCACCGAGGAGGTGACCGCGGAGTTGCCGATGTTGGCGTTGATCTTCACCAGGAACTTCTTGCCGATGATGGTCGGCTCGGACTCGGGGTGGTTGCGGTTGACCGGGATGACCGCGCGGCCGATCGCGACCTCGTCCCGGACGAACTCGGGGTCCATGCCCTCTCGGGCGGCCACGAAGCGCATCTCGGGGGTGATGATCCCGGCCTTGGCGTAGGCCAGCTGGCTGACCGAGCCGTTCACGGGTTCCAGGGCCCAGGCCTCACGGGTGCGGGGAAGCCCCTGGTGGACGTCGATGTGGGCGTTGTCGTCGGTGTACGGACCGGAGGTGTCGTACAGATCGAAATGGCTGCCGTTGCTGAGTTCCACCCGGCGCTGCGGGACGCGGAGCGTGAGACCTTCGGGGGTGTCGATCTCCTGGTGGACCTTGCGCGATCCCATGATGGGACCGGTGGTCACCCGGTGCTCGTCGGCGGTGGAAACCTCACGACCGTCAAGAGCCGTCATGGCATGCCTCCCTACGTCGGAATTACCCGAACAGGTTCTGCGGTCGGCGACACCCTTGAGTCGCCCTCTCAGCCCGCCATGGCGCGAGCTCCCGCGTTGCGTATTCACCTATGTGCACGTCGAGCGTGCCGGAACACCTCGATCACGGTGTTCCGGGCCGGGGGGAAGCACTCCCCTGCGGCCCCGCACACCATACACAGGCCGTCCCCCGGCCTGTCCAGCCGCGCAGGGGTCAGAAAAGTGTCTCCGGATGGGCAGGGCCCGCGTCCTCGACGGGTTCCAGCAGGTCTGGGCGGTTGTTCTTGATGCTGTTGACGTCGGTGGAGACCTCGTCGACCTCGAACCGGGACACCGGGGTCTCGTGCAACAGGTGGGCGAGGTCGTCGGGACCCGATGCGGGGTCGAGCCAGGAGGACCAGCCGTCGGCGGGCACCACGACGGGCATGCGCTCGTGGATGTGGGCGAGCTCGGGGGCCGCCTCGGTGGTGATGACCGCGCAGGACCACACCCAGGCCGCCGGGTCGTTCTCGTCGTCGACCTCGGGGTCGCGCCAGCGCTCGAAGATCCCGGCCAGGGCGAGCGGTTCGTCGCCCCGGTAGTGGATGGAGAACGGCTTCTTGAGCGCCTTGGCCTTGCGCTTCTTGTGCTGGGGGTCGGTCGCCGGCGAGGTGCTGGCCTCGGAGGTGCCGTCCTTGTTGACCAGCTGCCACTCGTAGTAGGCGTCGGCCGGGAGCAGGCAGCGGCGGCGCCGGTAGGCCGTGCGGAAGGCGGGTTTGTCGGCGACGGTCTCACTGCGGGCGTTGATCATCCGGTAGCCGATGTTGCGGTCCTTGGCCCAGGAGGGCACGAGCCCCCAGCGCATCGTGTGCAGGGACCGCGGCCCCGGCTCCCCGGAGAGTTCACCCTGCGGCGGCGGGCCGAGGACGGCGTAGACCGGGCGGCCCGGCGAGATGTTGTAGTCCGGGTCGAGCTCCTCCAGCGGCGGCCAGGCGCGCGGGTCGCCCTCCTGGCCCAGGGCCTCCTCGGGGAGGTCGAAGGCGAGCTGGAGCTGGTGCACGTTCCTGGACTGGGCATAACGACCGCACATGGGTTCGATTCTACTGCTTCAGCCGGTCTCCGCGCGGGTGGTGCGCACGACGAGCGCGCCGAGCAGTCCGGCGGCCAGGGCCGTGGCCCCGGCGGCGGCCAGCAGCTCCCGGGGGTGGTCCGCGGCGAACAGTCCGGCGATCAGGAAACCCGCGACGAAACCGCTGTTGACCACCGATCCCATGAGCGCGTGGGCCCGTCCCAGGAGGGGTTCGGGCGTGCTCTCGTGGACCACGGACCTGAGCAGGATGTTGTGGACGGAGTTGCCGGCCCCCGCGAGGACCACGCACAGCACCGCCACCCCCAGCACGGGGAACCACGCCCACAGCGCCAGGGACGCCCCCACCAGGGCGGCGGCCAGTGCGACGCCCCGCCCCGACGGGGTCGGGCGCAGCAGGGTGACCACCAGCGCGCCGAGCAGCAGGCCAACGCCCCAGCCCGCGGTGAGCAGCCCGAAGACCGTCGCGCCGTGCCCCATGACCTCCCGGACCACGAAGACCATGGCGACGTTGGTGGTGGAGGTGGCCACCACCGCCAGGACCAGGACCGGCATCAGCACCCGGAACAGCCGGGTTCCGAGCAGGTGGCGGGCCCCGTCCACGGCGCCGGACCAGAGGGTCCCCGAGGTGCTCACCGACGGACGCCGCACGCCCAGCACCAGGAAGGTCCCGGCCGCCACCAAGAAGCTCGCCGAGTCCAGGAGCAGGGCGGGGGTGATCCCGAAGAGGCCGACCAGCACCCCGCCCACCAGGGGGCCCAGCACGGTGGCCGAGGCGCGTACCCCCTCGAACAGGGAGTTGGCGTGGACCGGGGAGAGCTCTCCGGCGGCGCTCGGCAGGAGGGTGAGGATCGCCGGATTGACGAAGGCCGCCATGGAGCTGACCGCGAGCACGCACAGGACCAGTACGCCGGGATGGTGGAACCAGACGGCGGGCAGGATGGCCGCGCCCTGGCCCACGCAGGCCAGGATCAGGACCCTGCCGGTGTCGAAGCGGTCCAGCACGGCCCCGGCGAGGGGCGCGAGCAGGATGAGCGGACCGATCTGGGCGACCAGCAGCGCGGTGACCCACAGGGAGTTCCCGGTCTCGGCCAACCGGAAGACCGCCGCGACCAGCACCACCTCGTCGCCCATGGAGGACAGGAGGATGGCGGTGAGCAGGACGACCGCGCGGATCCGGCGGGCGGAGGGGGTCGCGGGGTTCGCGGCCGGGCTCCCGGCGGCGGGGCTGGCGGACATGGCGGCTCCGGGCTGGGGGTGTCCCGCGGATCATGCCACGGGGCCGCCCGCCCGTCACCCGGTTTTCGTGGCCTCCCGCTCCTCGGCGTTCCCTTCCGCCGAGGTCTCCTCGGCCGGGGTCCGCCCGGCCCGGGGCGGGCGGTCCCGCCAAGCCGTGAGCAGACCGGCGAGGATCGCGAACACCCCGACCGGACCCAGGGTCCAGGGCGCCCAGAGGTCCAGCCCCCGGAGCAGCAGCGACCTCACCCTGGCCTGCTCGGCGTAGCCGGAGACCTGACCGTCGGCCAGGGCGAGCTCGGCTTCGAGCAGGGCCACCTCGCCGGGACCGTTCTGCGGGCGCAGGGCCTCGGACCGGCTCTCCTGCAGGTTCACCACCGTGCCGGTGACCGGTTCGACCCAGAAGGTCCGCTCCGCCGTCAGCCAGCGGGTCGCGCTGACCGTGCCCTCGGCCCCGGGTTCGAACAGGGCGGCCGGGACGTCCCGCGCGGAGTCGGGGACCTGGGTGGCGTCCACGCTCTGGGTGTAGCGGCGCACCGGTACCCCGGCGACCTCGTCGTCGGCCTCGAACTCGACGGCGGGGGCCGAGCGCACCTCGGCGTCGTAGAAGGTGTGGCCGCCCTCGGGCACGCCGGGCGGCCAGTGGAGCACCAGCCCGGCCTGGCGGACCGCGCGGTCGCCGTTGACGTGCTCGCCGCAGCAGTTGACCGCCCGGCCGGTCTCCCGGTCGACGATGACCCGGCGGCTCCAGTGGTCGATGACCCGGTCCGAGGCCGAGGTGCTCACCGTCGTCTCCCAGGCCGACCAGTCGTCACCGTGCGCGGTGGCCTCGACCCGGATGAGCTGTTCGAGTTCGGTGCTCTCCACCTGGCTCCAGGTGGCGGTGTCCAGGTAGTCGGCCTCGGTGTCGACCATGCTCAGGGTGAAGGAGGCCTCCCCGGGGAGCAGGGCGACCCGCTCGTGCACGTAGAGCGGCAGCAGCAGCGCCAGGGTCAGCAGGAACGCGCCCGCCGCCACCGGGAGGGTGCCCTTGGGCAGTCCGCGCCCCGGCTCCGGCCGCCGCGGCTGGATCCGGGGTTCGGGAGCCGCACCCACCTGCGAGAACGTACTCACCTGTGGGCCTCCTCGACATCGTGCCCGGACTCCGGGACCGGCTCGGCCGAGTGCCGCGGGTGCGGTTCGGGCTCCGGGGCGTGCCCGAACCGGCCCTCGTGCCCGTCCTGGTTCCGGCGCTCACCCGGCTCCTCGCCCCGGGCCTCGCCCCGGTCCCCGCCGTCGGTGACCCGGGCGGGCCCTGCGGCGGGGGGTTCGGACACGGGCGGTTCGTGCTCCGTGCCGCGCTGCCCCAGTGCGAGGACGAGACGGGCCATCGCCGGCAGGCACAGCGCCTGCGGCACCCAGCCGCGCAGGGCGGATCCGAGTGTCTCGGTGATGTCGTGGAAGGGCATGTTCACGACCAGGTACGTCCCGGAGGCCGTGGCCAGGCCGGCCAGGGCCAGCGACACGGTGACCACCCACGGTCCGGCCAGGTGGGGCAGCATCCGGCCGCCCATGGAGGGCCTGCCGGGTTTGGCGTGCCGCAGCCTGCTGGGCGCTCGGCGGGCCAGCCACCACAGGGACAGCAGGAGCACGCCGACCACGGCCGCACCGGCCCAGCCCGCGGTCCACACCCCGTAGACCAGGCCCAGGGGCAGCACCCCCCAGCGCGGCAGCCAGCCGGAACGCGCTTCGGGCAGCGCCCGCGAACGGCGCGGGGGCTCGGTCGCCAGCCGCTTCCCTCCCGGCAGCCAGCGGCGGGGCCACAGCGCCAGGACCACGAGCAGCGCGGCCAGCACACCGCCCGCGGCCAGCACCCGGTGGTAGACGGCGTCGGGGGTGTAGGTGAGGGTGACGGTGCCCGCGCTGTCCTCGGGCAGGACCCAGGCCTGCTTCCAGCCCTCCAGCCGCACCGGCTCCAGCGGCCCGTCGCCGCCGTCGATCCGGGCCTCCCAGCCCTCGTTGAAGTTCTCGTTCACCACCAGGAGGCTGTCCTCGTCGACGTCCACGTCGAAGCGGCGCTCGCCCGGCCCCCAGGAGTGCAGGGTGTCGACCTCGGCCATCCGGACCTCGGTTCCTCCGGCGGGGCCCCCGCCCGGCTCCGCGTCCGAGCCGCTCCGCACGGACTCCACCAGAGCCGACCGCACCTGGTACCGGTTGCCCGGGTCGACGACGATCCGGTTCTCGCCCTCGGTCAGGTCGAGGTCGGTGCAGGTCTCGTAGCGCAGCGGGTTTCCGGTGAGCTGGTCGGCGAGGTCCCCGTCACTGATGCGCGTCTCCACCCGCTGGCCGTTGACCCTCAGTGTGGGGCCCAGACCGCAGGTCGTGGAGGCGTCGCCCTCGGGCAGCGGGTCCACCGCGGGTACCCCCGGGAGTTCGACGGTGCCGATCTCCAGGGCCTGTCCCTCGGGGCGCTCGAAGGTCAGCCGCAGGGACGAGGCGGTCAGCTCGGCGAAGTCCATCCGGCCGCTGCCGTCGAGCCAGCCCTCGCGGACGGTCCCGCCGCCCTCGACCGTCACCTTGATGGGCCGCATCACGCTGTCGGCCCGGGGGAAGTCGACCTTCAGGTGGTCCATGGTGGTCGCCGCGCCGAGCTCGATGTCGAGCCAGGGGGCCTTCTCCTCCGGGTCCGGGTACCAGACGGTGCCCTCCTCGTCGTCGAGTGCGCCCCGGCCCATGGCCGCGGGGTGCTGGACGGCGGTGGAGGAGCCGGTCACGTGCGGGAACCCGCTGGCCCGGTTGGCCGCGTTCTCCGCCTCGCGGGGGTCGGTGAGGACCACCTCGCCGGAGATCCTGTGCGGTGCGGCGGCCGCTCCGGAGGAGAGTTCGAAGGTGCGGTCGAGCTTGCGGGCGTCCTCACCGCTCACCTCCAGCCGCGGGTTGCACACCCACACGTGCGAACCCTCCATGCAGCCGGGGGCGGTGCCGGTCGACCCGGTGAAGAGCAGCGTGCCGGCGTCCTCGGGACCGGGCACCCTGAGGGTACGCTCGGCTTCCAGCCCGGGCAGGGAGATCATGGAGACACCCACCCGGGTGCCGAAGCGGTACTCCGGCTCCCAGGCCAGTTCGTCGATCCGTACCCGCAGCGTGGAGGTCTGTCCCGGCGGGGCGGCGAGCTCCTGGGGTTCGTCGGTGGCGGCGACGGCGGCCTCGGACCGGCCGGAGTCGGTGATGAGGGAGACCCGCGAGGGCGGCGGCTCGTCCGGCAGCTGCTCGAAGGCCACACTCAGCCCGCTGAGGTCGCGGGGCTCGGTGAACTCGACCTCGATCCACTGGCCGAGGGCGCCCGCGAAGGCGCTCGACCGCCAGGCGGTGCCGAGGTCGGGGTCGAAGGCGGCGTAGGGGGCGTGCCCGGGGTCGCGGTCGCTGGCCCGGGCCTCCACCCCGGCCTCGGAGGTGGAGGCGGTGACCCCTGCGACGCCCAGGTCCTCCGCGTGGGCGACGTACCCCTCCCAGGCGGGGTCCATGACGTCCGGTGCGGGGACGTCCCGTTCGAGCTCCTGGTCCTTCGTCATGGTGGCCGAGACGTTGCGGCGCACGTCGGAGTAGACGACCTCGCGGCGGCGGGCGGTGTCGGTGACGATCGTGTCCTCGGCGGCGATCTCCTCGGCGCCGGGATCGTCACCGAGCAGGATCGGCCGGTCGTCGTTGACCAGGCCCTGTTCGGCCAGGTGCAGGACGGACTCGGGGCCTCCGGTGACCCGCAGCGCGTTCTCCGAGGGGACGGTTCCGACCTGGGGCGCGGCGCCCTCGACCTCGTAGATCGTCAGTGACCGGTAGGGCTGGTCGAACCACTGGGAGGCGGACTGGTGGTCGAGGGAGCCGATCACCGGCCCGAACTCGGCGGCCTCGGTGATGCCCGGGGAGTTCTGGAGCGACTGGTGGACGCGGGCGGGCCAGCCGCCGTTGTTGCCCACGCGCTGGAGGTCGTTGCGAACGATCAGGTGGGTGACGCCCAGTCGCGCGAAGGTGTCCGCGAGCCCTTCGGAACCGCGCCCGGAGGAGACCCGCTGATCGATCTCGTGGTTGATCCGGGAGATGCCCGAGGAGCCCCAGGGGATGATCTGGTGGTTGGTCCAGGCGCCGGAGAGCAGGGGTTGCAGGGGTTCGTCGAGGGGGCGTCCCCACTCGTACTCACCGCGGGCCGAACCGGGCAGCGCCATGGTCATGCCGCGCTCGTCACCGCGCTCCTCCAGCCAGTCCACGGCCTCGTACCAGTGGTCCGGGATCTGTTCGAACCCGCCGCGGGGCGCGATGCCGACGGTCGCGATGGGGGTGAGCGTGACCAGGAAGACGACGGCGCCGCCCCCGGCCACGGCCCGCCTGACGCGGGTCCTCGTCCCGCTGCCGCCGCCCCGGCGGTCGGCCAGGTCCCGGGCGACCACGACCGGCAGGTGCGCCAGGCCGAGGACGATCGGCAGGCGGATGAGGGCGTCGAACTTGTGGACGTTGCGGAAGGGCGCGAGGACGCCGTCGAACAGCTCGCGCATGTACGGCGCGAAGGGGCCGGTGAGCGCTCCGGTGAAGCCCGCGACGACGATGGCGGTGCCCACCAGGAGGCTGCTGATGAGGAAGAGGCGTTCGGGGGTGCGCCGGTTGATGAGCCCGGCCAGGCCCAGCCCGGCGACCAGCGCGGTGACCGCGACCAGCCAGGGGGTCAGGGAGAGTTCGGCGCCCGAGGGCAGGGCGGTGTTGCCCATGTCGGGCAGGAAGCCCATCCAGTTGGAGGTGCCGCGAAGGGAGTTGAACAGGGAGGTGATCCCCGTGGTGACGGCGGCGTCCTCGGTGTAGGGCATGAACGAGTACACGTACCGCGACATGATGAGCAGCGGGACGATGTACCAGGACGAGGCGAGCACGAGCGCGACCGCCCACCAGAGGATGAGCCGCCGCTTGCGCGGACCGCCCGCCCGGGTGAGCAGGTACAGGCCGGGGACGACCAGGACCGCCAGCTCGGAGGCGGCGTTGGTGCCGCCGCACAGGAGGAAGGCCAGCCCCGACAGCAGGGCCATGCGCGCCGGCGGGTAGCCGTACCTGGCGCCCAGGATCAGCGGCAGCAGGATCCACGGCATGAGCAGCATGGGCTGGAGCTCTGCCGAGTTGTACGAGAGCAGGGTGAGCACGCGCGGGGCGAGCGCGTAGGCGACACCGGCGAGGATGCGGGTGTTGACGGTGCCCAGGCCCAGGGCCTCGGCGACCTTGTACACACCCACGAAGGCGGCGATGAGCAGCACGGCCATCCACAGGCGCTGGATGAGCCACTCGGGCATGCCGAGCACCTCGAACAGCAGGTGGAAGGGGCCGTTGGGGAAGAAGTACCCGTAGGCCTGGTTCTGGATCTGCCCGAAGTAGGAGGCGTCCCAGAGGTGGAGGGCTCGCTCCATGAACCCCAGGGGGTTGACCGTCAGGTCGATCTTGGTGTCGCTGACGATCCTGCCGGGGTCGATGCTCGCTGCCAGTGCTCCCAGGAGCAGACACACCGCGAGGACCTTGAGCCGCACCAGCAGCTTCTCGTCCACTCCGCCGGGGGCGGTCGGTGCTCTGGAATCCTCCGGTTCGCGCCTGGCGGTGGATTCCGCCGAAGTCACATCTTCGCTTTCTTGCCTGCGGTGGGGTCGGGGGCGCCGGAGGGGGGCTGCGCCGTGGGTGACGTCCGGGGGTGGTGGGTGAGGTCGAGTTCGGCGGCGACCAGGCGGGTCATGCGGGCCCCGCTGGCCTCCCAGGTGAACCGGGCCGCCCAGGCGCGGCAGGCGCGCCGGACCTCCTCCGCCCTCCGGGGGTCGGACAGTTCCGTGAGGGCGCGGGAGACGACGTCCTCGAGGGTCTCGCCCTCGCGGACGAGCCACCCGGTTTCTCCGTCGCGGACCGAATCGCGAAGTCCGTCCACATCGTAGGCCACGGTGGGCACGCCGAGCCGTGCGGCCTCGATGACGGTCAGACCCCAGCCCTCGAACTCGGAGGCGGTCACGTGCAGGTGGCAGGAGGCCAGGACGGTGTTCTTGTCCTCCTCGGAGAGGAAGCCGTGCAGCTCCACCCGGCCGTGGAGGCCGTCGCGGCCGACCTTCTCCGCGAGGTGCTCTCCCTCGGGGCCGCGGCCGATGATGTGGACGCGCAGGCCGGGGTGGTCGTCGCCGAGCGTGCGGGCCAGGTCCACGACCCGTGAGACGCGCTTCTGCACGACGAGCCGGCCGAGGCTGACCAGCGCGGGCGCGGCGTCCGGAGCGGGTCCGGCGTCCGGGGCGGAGCCGGCGGACCGGTCGTCGGCGCACTGGGGCGCCACCCCGCCGTTGTGGACGATCTCTATCGGCGCGCGCCAGCCGAGTTTGTCGCGCATGGCGGCGCGGGAGGACTCGGAGACGGTGACGGTGGTGCAGTTCCGGTAGACCCGGGAGGCCACGGTCGACTCCAGGAAGCGGCCGAACCAGGCCAGCGGCGCGGAGAAGTAGGCGTTGAACTGGAGGTCGTGCACGTGGTGGACGACGCTGACGACCCTGGTGCTGCGGCGCAGGACCAGCCGGGTGAAGAACGGGATGCCGTTCATGCAGTCGAAGGCGAGGTGGTACTCGCGGCGCCACAGGGCGAGCCAGGCCATCACCCGCGGGTAGACGGTGAACTTGCCGCCCATCCGGCGGATGACGACGCCGTCCTTGGTCTCGACCCTGGCCTGGTGGGGTTCGCGGCTGGTCAGGAAGGTGACGATGGCGCCGCGTTCGGCCAGGTGGCGGCTGATCCGCCAGGCGTACTCCTCGGCGCCGCCCGCGGTGGACTGCCAGGGGTCGCGCCAGTTGACCATGACGATCCGGACGCCGTCGAGGCGGGGCCCGGGGTCGGCCGGGTCCGGGACCGCGGGGTCGGGGGTTGCCGGGGCGGCGGCCGGTCCCGGAACGGTGGCCGGGCCGTGTACTGCGGACTCGGCGGACTCCGCCGGGGCTGGGGCGGGGATCGCGGCCGGGGCGGGGGTGATCGTGAGCAGGCCGGGCTCCACCCGGGATGGGACCTTCTGGAAGACCACACGCTCTCCTTCCGCGCGGTGCCCGGCGAGGACCCTGGGATCGAACACTCGCCGAACACGCACGAGCACTGTGCGTAGGCACTCTGGGGAAGCACCGAGCGCACGCCGAACAGGCCCGTCGACCGGACGTCTTGGGGATGGGGGGCGGCCGCGGGAGGTGCGGCCGCGGAGGGGGCGGGGCGCCCCACTGGTGGCGGGGCGCCCGCCTACCTCAACCGATCACGGCGAACCGGAGAACTAGCGGTCGCCGTAGTTGTAGAGGGTTTCGTTCACCGGTTCCGCGGTCGCGGTCGACTCGGTGGCGAGGTTGGTGGCCACCACGGTGGCACCACCCGCCAGAGCCGCGCCGATCACGCAGGCGGCGATTACCTTGATCACTTGGGGATCTCCTTCCGCGCGCCCCGCTCCTTCAGTGGTTGGGGGCGCTGGAACCCGAGACTAGAACCTGATCTAGCCATAGACCAGATGATTGCCCCAACTGTAACTAACCCGCTGGTAACTTCCAACCCTGAAATGTCGTCTTTGTCCACGCTGATGTGCTGTTCGCGCACTTCCAAAAGCGTCATGTCGGCCCCCTCGACCACCGGCGAAAGAGCCTCGGACCCGGACCAGAACCGGTTATCGACCGGCGCCGACACCACCACGTACCGCACCCCGAGACCACCGAGGAGCTCCGCCAACGCGTCCTGATCGGACACCCGTTCGGCACTCGGCAGGCCGGTCACGGGGTCGGGCTCGAGCAGACGGGCGGCCTCCCGCGCCCGGGTGTCCTCTCCGCTCACCACGACCCTCCCCCCGTCCGGGGTACCGATGCTCAGGTCGTCGTTCCAGAGCGTGCGGCGGTCGAACAGCTTGGTCGCCGGATCGAGCACCACCACGGGTTCACCCGACCACTCCAGCCCCCGGTAGGCGCTCCAGGGCAGCACGAGAACGGCACCGGGGCGCTCGTCCGCCGCCACGGCCTCCTGAGCCGCCAGCCACGCCCCGGGGTACTCCACGGGCGTCAGCCTGCCTCCGGCCCCCCACAGCAGCCCCGGCAGCACCACCACGGGCAGAAGCATCGTGAACACCACCGCCACCACGCGCCACAGCGGCAGCGACCACGCCCCGGACTCCCCCCGGTCCCCTCGCTCGCCCCTGGCCTCCTGGACCTCCAACCGCACCGGGAGCGCTGAATCCCCGCCCCCGCGGCCGGGAAGCGCACGCAGGAGCCACAGGGCCACGGCGCCCAGCCCGAGCGCCTGCACCAAGGCGAGCGGCGCCAGGTACAGCTGACCGTCGCGCAACGGCCCGAACCCCGGCCACAGGCCGATCAGGGCGGCCAGGAACTCCCTCCCCGGGGCGGACACACCCAGGACCGCGATCCCGAACCCCACCGCGGCGGACACCGAGAGCCCGACGCCCACGACCGGGCGGGACCGGTACAGCCACCACGCCCAGCCCGTCAGGGACACCGCGCTGAGCAGCAGCCGCGCCAGCGCCGTGACCGGCTCCCCGTACCCCGGCGGGACCGCGCCCGAGTTCCACACCCCGCCCAGCGCCAGCAGGGAGGCCACCGTTCCGAAGGGGGTGTCCGCACGGGCCGCGAAGGCCTCCGCCCCGGCCGGATCCGTGGCCGCTCCACTGGTCAGCGACGGCAGCAGCCACGGCAGGGACACCAGGACCAGTCCGAGCGCGAACAGCCCGGCGTTCCGCCCGCGCCGCGGCCCCGCCAGGACCTGCGGACCGGCGGTGAGCGCGCTCAGGACCACCGAGGAGAACCCGCCGACCGCCGCGGGGACCAACGAGCGCACCAGCCCGGCCAGCCCCGCGCCCGGGCGGGCCGAAGCCGTCCGGACCACCGCCCGCAGCACCCACGGCAGCCCGGCGTACCCCAGCAGCGCCGCCCACTGGCCGAGCAGCAGGCGCTCGGCCACGAACGGGTTCCACACGTAGGCGACCCCGGCCGCCGCCCCCGCGGCCAGTACCGCGCCCGGCATCCGGCCGTCCCCGGAGACCAGCCCGGCCAGTAAGCGGAAGGCCCCCGCGCCGCCCAGGGTGAACACCGCCAGCAGGGCGAGGGTCTGCACCGCGTCCCCGGGCAGCACGAGCGACAGGAGCGCCACCACGGCGTCGCTCGGGATCGCCCGCGGAAAGCCGTCCGCCCCGGCCAGCACCGTGGACAGCGACAGGTCGGGGACGAAGAGCATGTCGTACCGCAGCACGTAGCCGGGGCCCAGGGCCGGCCCCAGTGCGAGCGCGCCCGCAACCAGTCCCACCAGCCACGGCAGTACCGCCACGACCCGGAACCGGGCGCCCATCAGTCCTCCAGGAGGACGCTGTCGGAGTACCCGCCCTCCACGTAGTCCCGGTAGGAGCGGATCACGATCTCGTAGGGGCCGGAGACCGTCGCCGTCCAGCGCGGGCTCTCCCCGGCGGAGCCGAGCGTGCGCCAGCCGTCGCCGTCCTCGGGCCCCAGACCGTCCCGGGGCTCACAGGAGGTACCGGACGGGGGCTGCGAGCCGGTGGGACCGGAGGGGTCGGAGGGATCGAGCTCCGGCTCGGGGTCGGGGCGCGGTGTCACCGGCGGAGGCGAGGGGCTCGGCCTCGGCTCCTCGGTATCCCGGTCCCCGCCGCCGGGGGTGTCCTGGTCGTCGGTGGCCGAGTCCCCGGTCCGGGAGCCCCCGGACAACCCGGTGGTGTCGGCGGGCGAACGGCGGTCGTCGGTGGCCGGGTCCCCGGGGACCCGGCGCTCGTCCGGGACGCACTCCAACTGCCGGACCCACACCTCGTAGTGCCCGGCCTCCTCCACGTCCTCCCAGGACACCTGCGCGCCCCCGTCCTGTACCCGCACCCATGCGGGACCGGGTGGCGGTTCGCCGTCCCACACCATCTGGAGCGGTTCGGACTCCGTGCCCTTGTCCCGGCCCTTGAGAGGGCGCACGACGAACTCGTAGCGGGCCCCGCTGAAGAGCGACTCGACCATGAGGAAGCGCTCGTCACCGTCGCTCTCGACCTCGGCCGGGATCACCGAGGCCTCGTCCGGGGCGGGGGCCACCCTGCGCTGCTCCACCCGGTAGTCGGTGGCGCCCGGCACGTTCTCCCAGGAGAGCCTGAGCCCCTCGTCGGTCTCCTCGTAGTCGGGTTCGGGCGCGGTCAGCGGCCCCGCGGAGAGTTCGGGCAGCGGCCGCGGGAAGCCCTCCCCCACTCCCAGCGGCTCGGCCAGCGCGTCGGCGAAGGCCGCGGCGATCTTGAGCTCGCCGCGCACGTTGGGGTTGGTCGCGTCCCAGTTGTCGTAGGCCGGGGTGTACTCCTTGGCGACCTGGGCGACCACCACCGGCGACGTCTCGGAGCTGAGCTGCCCGGCGAGGTCGACCAGGCCCATGTTGAAGCGTTCGATCTCGGCGTTGACCCGGCCGTCGTCGTCGGAGCCCTCCACGTCCGGGAGCTCACCGACCACGAACCGGGCGCCGTCGAGCACCACCCGGACCGTGGAGACGGTCTCGGCGATGCCGTCGAGGGCGTGGTCGGCGCTGCCGCCGGACAGGATGTCCTCGGTCCCGGCCTGGAGGAGCAGGTACTGGGGTTCGTGCTCGGCGGCGACCCGTGCGATGTCGGAGGACAGGTCCTGGGCGCTCGCGCCCCAGCGGGCGGCGTGGTCGGTGTCGAAGTCGGGCACGGCGTAGCTGTGGTCGCCGGGCTCCTGCCCGTCCAGGGAGTAGAGGTCGTCGTCGGGGCCGACGAAGTCGAACTCGACGTCCTGCTCCGTCAGGTGTGACCACAGGTGGTAGCGCCAGGTGTGGTCGCCGCTGCTGCCCTGGGTCGAGGAGTCCCCCACCACCATGATGCGCAGCTCTCCGTCGGGCGGGCCCGGCACGGAGGCGGGTTCGTCGGCGAGCTCACCGTGTTCGCCGCCCAGTCCGCCGGAGCCGCTCTGGAGGAGCAGCAGCGTGACGGCCATGGCCGCGAGCATGACTCCGAGCAGGCCGAGAGGGCCCGGCTCGAACCGGGAACCGGGCCGCCGCGCCCCGGGCAGGTGCCAGACCAGGCGGCGCCAGGGTGCGGCGGTGAGCCAGTACGGGGCGTGCTCCTCCCACCGGCTCCGCCAGGCCCCCCGTGCCGGGGCCGCCTGCTCCGGGGAGCTCTCTTCCGTGGGGGTCTGCTCGGGGACGGGCCCGTCCTCGGGGGTGGCGTCCTCGCCCGGGTCCTGCACCATGCCCCATCTCTCGCCGCCGCGTCACGCGGGTAGTCACAGGTTCCTGTTCGGCACCGGAGCACCTTTGTCCCCGGTCGGGCGACCAGGGGGTAGACGCTCGCCAGACCAGACTAGAACTGGTTATATGGAGGGCGTCAACCTTCTGGCCCCGCCGGACTCGACGGCACCGAGCCGAAAGGCCCCCCGTGATCGGACTCCTGGTCGCGCTGCTCTCCGCAGTGGTCTACACGATCGGCCTGACCGTGGAACAGCGCGCACTGCACGGCTCCGAGTCGATCTCGATCAACCGTCCTCTTCACCTCGCCAGGGTACTGCTGGGTAACCCGCGATGGGTGTTCGGATGCGCTTTCGCCGCTATGGGCAGTGTGGGCCTGATCGTCTCCCTCGGCCTGGCCCCGGTGTCGGTGGCCCAGCCCGCCTTCGCCGCCGGTGTGGCCTCGATGCTGCTGGTGATCACCCTGGTGGCGGGCGATCGGATCACCCGCGGCGAATACGTGGCGCTGGGTGTCATGCCGGTGGCCCTGACCCTGCTCAGCCTCTCCACCGTGGACGGCGCGGAGACCGGGACGACCGCGAACACCCCGCTGCTGGTCACGGTCAGCGTGGTCACGGTCGTGGCGTGTGTCGCCGTGATGGGTTTCGCGGGCGGCCGGGGCAAGTACGTGTCCGCCGCCGCCATGGGTGCCGCCGCCGGGCTCGCGCAGGGCAGCGCCGGACTCCAGGGCAAGGGGCTGGGCGGCCTGCTCGCCGACAACGGCTTCCTCTCCGCGATCGTCCCCGCCCTGCTCTCGCCCTTCCCCTACCTGTACGCGCTGGGCTGGGCGGTCGGCATCGTGCTCTTCCAGACCTCGCTCCAGCGCTCCCGGGCCTCCATCACCGCACCGGTGTCCAACGTGGTCGGCAACGTGTTCGTGGTGGTGGTCGGCACGCTGCTCTTCAGTGAGCAGCTGCCCGAGGACCCGCTCATGCTGGCGCTGCGTGCGGGTGGATTCGCGCTGACCCTGGCCGTGGTGGTCCTGGTACGCGGCAACGTGGCCCAGGCCGAGGCCGACACCAGCAGGCTCCGCGAGGAGCGCACCCCCGCCAAGGCCGAGTAGGCCCCGGGGCCGCCCCGTACCCCGGAGCCCCGTCAGCCCGCGTCACCGGCGGGACAGGTCCGCCAGCGCCAGGCCGCCGCCGAAGGCGATCAGCGCGCCTCCCGACGCCTGGTCCAACCGGCGCAGGGTCACCGGACGCAGCCGGCGTCCGGCCAGCACACGCCCGGCCGCCGCCCACCCCAGGGCCGTGGCCGCCTCGCACACCATGTAGAGCGCGCCCAACGCGGCCAACTGCGCTCCGGCCGCGGCCGCCCCGGGCTGAGCGGAGACGAACGGCGGCAGGAAGGCGGTGAACAGCAGCAGGGCCTTCGGGTTGGCGGCCGCCGTGACGAACTCCTGGGCGGCCGGCTTCCACACCGCCGTACCGCGGACGCCCTCGCTCTCCTGCCCCGGCGGATCCCCGCCGGAGGCGGGTGCGGCGGCTGCGGCGCGCGCCGACCACACCACCCACACACCCAGACCGACCATGACGACCGCCCCGACGACCCGAAGGATCTCGAAAGCCGTCCGGGAAGTGTGCAGGAGTGCCCCCAGCCCGGTGACGACCGCACCGAGCATGAGGGCGAAGGCCGCGAACCGCCCCGTGAGTGCGACGGCGGCCGGACGGAGCCCCTGCCGTAGGCCGTTGCGGAACGCGAGCAGGTTGTTGGCGCCCGGCGAGGCCGCCACGGCCAGCGCGGCGGGGACGAAAACGGCCAACTGCGCCGAAGAGAGCATTCTTCGAGCCTAGGCAATGGGCGGCACGGCCACCAGCCACGCGCGGGGCCGGTGTCGCCCGAGTCGGGTTGCCCGGGCTGGCGCACCCGGGCAACCGGAGCCGGGCACCGGCCGGACTGCTCGAACCGGCCGGTTTCGGCTAGGCGGCGACGGAGACGGCCTCGCGCAGGCCGGGCGCGGCCACGTCGGCCCAGGCGCGCACAACGCTCTCGGGCCGGTGGGTCTCGTCAGCGGCCAGGATCAGGCCGGGCTCGGCGACCCAGGCGCCCAGGTCGGCCAGGAGGACGCGCAGGTCCTCCTCGATGCCGTGGCTGTTGCGCAGGTCGTCGACGACGACCAGCGGGACCGCGACCGTGTGGCCCAGTCCGAGTTCGGGCAGCCGGTCCAGGAAGACCTTGAGCAGCCCGGTGTAGGTGCCGTGCACCTGGGGAGAGGCCACCAGGAGCACGTCGCTGCGGCGGACCCTCTCCAGGGCGTCGGTGACGGAGACGGCGGACTCGGTGAGCAGGTCCGTGCCGAGCTCGGCCAGGTCGATGATCTCGGGGCGCGAGGTGACCCCGGCGCGGGTGGCGACCTCGGCGGCGGCGCGCAGGGCGGCCTTGCGCACGGAGGACTGGGGCTGGGGAGCGGCGACGAGCACAGTGAAGCGAGTCATAGCGGAGAACTCCTGGGTTCGGTCAGAGCGAGCCGGGATCGACCGGAAGGAACGCGGGGGGCGGTGATCGGAATCGTTGACACCGGAGGAGGACCGTTGTTCCTCATGAACCGAAGCGGAGCGGGACTTCGTCGTCCGGGGCTCGGGTGCGTCGGCTCATGCGGGGGTGCTCACACGGACCGGAGAAATGGTCCAGGACCCAAGTGGGAGAGCTGAGCGTCCGGTGTCTGCGTAAGGGCCAGGGGGCACGGGTCAGAACCGTGGCGCGGGGCACGTGGGCCCCGCAAGGCGCTAGCTACAACAGAGCGCGCTTGCCTGCTGTCTGAGATCGACATGCAGGCGCTGGACAAGCAGCTCACCGGCGGACATGTCTCCATCATGAGGCGCCTCGGCCGCTATCGTCAATGCGTGCCGCCGCCCCTCCTCCGGGGGCGTCGGGCTCCGCGCGGTCCGGTCCACCTCGCGGACAACCGTCCCAGGGAGCGGGATCACCCTGTCTCCGCTGGGAATACGTGGCCTGTCGGGGGTGCGCACGACCCTCGCCGAACCATCCGGCCACGCGAATGTAATTTACGACACACCACTCCGACACCCCGCCTGAGGGCGGCACCTCCAGACACAGGGAGAGCCCGAGACATGGCCCAGACACCCCTCACCCTGACCGGCGCTCGCGTCGTGACGGCCGACGGAACCCACGAAGGCTGGGTTCGGATCGAGAACGGCAGGGTGGCCGGACTCGGCACCGGCAACCCCGGCGCGGGAGACCGGTACGACGTCGGCGGACGCCTGGTCGCTCCGGGGCTGGTCGACACCCACATCCACGGCGGCACGGGGCACGCCTTCCCCGAGGCCGACCCGGAGGGGATCCGCGAGATCGTCGCCTTCAACCGCCGGGCCGGGGTGACCTCCCTGGTCGGAGGCCTGGTCGCGGCCACCCCCGAGGCCACGCTGCGGCAGGTCTCGGTGCTGGCCGACCTGTGCGACGCGGGTGAACTGGCCGGGATCTACCTGGAGGGGCCGTTCATCGCGCGGTCCAAGTGCGGGGCGCACGACCCCGACCTGCTGCGCGACCCCGACACCTCGGAGTTCGACGCCTGGCTCGAGGCCGGGCGCGGGCACGTCAGAATGATCACGGTGGCCCCGGAGCTGCCCGGCGCCCTGGACCTGATCGGTGCGGCGCGCTCCTGCGGGGTGGTCGCCGCGATCGGCCACACCGAGGCCGGCTACGAGCAGACCCTCGCCGCGATCGACGCGGGGGCGACCGTGGCCACGCACGTCTACAACGCGATGCGGCCGCTGAACCACCGCGACCCGGGGCCAATCGCCGCCGTGCTCGGCGACGAGCGGGTGACGGTGGAGCTGATCCTGGACAACGTGCACGTCCACCCGGGCGCCGCCCGGCTGGTATTCGCCGCCGCTGGCCCCGGGCGGGTGTCGCTGGTGACCGACGCGATGTCGGCGACCGGCCTGGGCGACGGTGAGTACACGCTGGGCGACCTGCGGGTCCGGGTCCAGGGGGGCGAGGCGCGCCTGGTGGAGAACGGCGCGATCGCCTCCAGCACGATCGTGCTCCCGCAGGCGGTGCGCAACGCGGTCGCCGTGGGCGTCCCCGTGGCGGAGGCGGTGCGGTCCGCGTCGTCGGTCCCGGTCGCGGCGCTGGGCCTGTCCGGCGCGGGGCGGATCGAGGTCGGGGGCCACGCCGACCTCGTGATCCTCGAGGAGGACCTCTCGGTCTCCGAGGTGATGTACCGAGGCGCCTGGGTCGAAGGCAGTTCGGTGTCCTGACGGCGTGTCGTGAGCACGGTACGGATTAGTAACTTGACCCTGAGCGACAATTACGGACAGGGCGTCGAGGAAAGCACCGTGCCTGACACGAAAGGATCCACCATGGCTCAGTCGAGACAGGCCAACGACCAGCAGCCGACCCGCGTGCCCTCCGAGGAGCGCGACCACCTCGGCAAGCTCGCCAACGAACTGTCCCGATACGAGGTCCAGGCGGAGGTGATGGACGAACCCGCCCTGTGCCTGCGGGTGCGCAACCCGTCCTCCACCTACGCGGTCGAGGACGTGATCTGCGAGCGTCGTGAACACGACTTCGCTTTCATCGCCTCGTTCGGGGTCCACCTGGGCAACAGCGGGAGCGTTTCGCTGACCGCCCACAAGGTCGCATGGCTCGTCGGAGCCACCAAGGAGTAGGAAGAACCAGACAACGGGGGCGGAGCCGACGGGCACCGCCCCCGTCGACTGCCCTCAGGGGGCTTGGTACCTTCACCGGAAGCGCCCCCGGACGAACAGGACCCCTCGTGACCACCTTCCGCTACGGGCTCCACGCCGTTGACGAGACCTTCTTCGAGACCGCGCCCATGCGCTGGCGCGTGGGCCTGGAACTCGCGGCGTCCCCCGACGAGGTCTGGGCGGGTCTCACCTCACCGCGTCCGCTGTCCTGGTGCCGGGCGCTCCCCGAGGTGTCCTACACCACCGAGGCGCCCTACGGCGTGGGCACCACCCGCGAGGCGAACGTGCTCGGCACGTACCGGATGCGCGAGAGGTTCTTCCGCTGGGACGAGGCCGAACGGCGCAAGTCCTTCCACGCCGACGCGGCCAACCTCCCGGTGTTCAACTCCTTCGCCGAGGACTACCACGTGGTCCCCTTCGACGGCGGCAGCAAGCTCGTGTGGTCGTTCGCCTTCTCCCCCTGGAAGGGCCTGGACAGCGCCATGCAGCTGGGCCGGCCCCTCGCCGAGTCCCTGCTCGCCTCCCTGATCAAGGACACCCGAAACCACTTCGGCCCCCTGACCGAAGTCCGGTGACCCTTCACCCGGAGCCAGGCGCCGGTTAGGCTCGGTCGCGGTTTCGGAGCCGCCCCTCGGCACCCCGTCCACACCACCGACACCACACACCCCTCGGCGGAGGCAGAGCACATGGAGTACGTCAAGCTGGGCCGGACCGGCCTGGACGTCTCGCGCGTCGCCCTCGGCTGTATGAGCTACGGCGACCCCGGACGGGGACGCCACGACTGGAGCCTCGACGAGGAGACCAGCAGGCCGTTCATCCGGCAGGCCCTCGACGCGGGAATCAACTTCTTCGACACCGCCAACGCCTACTCGGACGGCCACAGCGAGGAGATCGTCGGCCGCGCGCTGGCCGACTACGCCGACCGCGACGAGATCGTCCTCGCCACCAAGGTGTTCATGCCGATGCGCCCGGGCCGTCCCAACGGCGGCGGGCTCTCACGCAAGAACATCATGGCGGAGATCGACCACAGCCTGCGGCGGCTGGGCACCGACTACGTGGACCTCTACCAGATCCACCGCTTCGACCCCACCACTCCGCTGGAGGAGACCGTCGAGGCCCTGCACGACGTGGTGAAGGCGGGCAAGGCCCGCTACGTGGGCGCCTCCTCGATGTACGCCTGGCAGTTCGCCAAGGCCCTGCGTGTGGCCGACGTCAACGGCTGGACCCGGTTCTCCACCATGCAGAACCACTACAACCTGCTCTACCGCGAGGAGGAGCGGGAGATGCTGCCGCTGTGCGCGGACGAGGGCATCGGGGTGATCCCGTGGAGCCCGCTCGCCCGCGGTCTGCTGACCCGCGAGTGGGGCACCGAGACCACCCGGACCAGGGGCGACGTGTTCGGCGGCACGCTGTACCGCGACGAGGACCGCCCGATCGTGGACGCCGTGGGCCGGATCGCCGAGAAGCGCGGTGTCCCGCGGGCCCGGGTCGCCCTGGCCTGGGTGTCCCGCAACCCCGCGGTGACCTCGCCCATCATCGGTGCCACCGAGCCACGGCACCTCACCGACGCGGTGGAGTCCCTGGACGTCGAGCTGACCGACGACGAGGCCGCCGAGCTGGAGCAGCACTACACGCCCCGCCCCGTGGTCGGCCTCTGAGGACCCCCGGGCCGCCGCCGACGGGCATCATCGTCCCCATGAACGACTTCTTCCCGGGCGGGGACGCCGAGGACGACCTGGGGCATCCGGTCCGGCTGGACTCCCCGCCGGCCCGGGTGGTGTGCCTGGTGCCCTCGATCACCGAGGCGATCGCGCACACCGCGCCCGAGGCGCTGGTCGGCGCGACCGAGTGGTGCACCCACCCGCCCGGCCTCGCGGTGGAGCGGCTGCGCGGCACCAAGAACCCGCACGTGCGGCGGATCGTCGAGCTCGCCCCGGACCTGGTGGTGGCCAACCGGGAGGAGAACCGGGAACGGCACGTCCTCCAGCTGCGCGAAGCCGGGATCCCGGTGTGGGTGACCGACATCCGCACCGTGCCGGGGGCCCTCGCCTCGCTGCGCCGGCTGCTCCGCGTGCTGGCCCCCGGCTCCTCCCCCGCGTGGCTGGCCGAGGCCGACGCCGTGTGGGCCGCCCCGCCCCCGCTGCGGCGGGTGCGGGTGGCGGTTCCGATCTGGCGGAACCCGTGGATGTTCGTGGGCGCCGACACCTTCGCCCACGACCTGCTCGCCCGGCTGGGCGCGGAGAACGTGTTCGCCGACCGCGAGGGGCGCTACCCCTCGGCCGAACCCGAGGACGCGACCGCGGCCGACCTGGTGGTCCTGCCCGACGAGCCCTACGCGTTCGGCCCCGAGGACGGGCCGGAGGCCTTCGGCCCGCCCTCGGTCCCCGTGTCCGGCCGCGACCTGACCTGGTACGGCCCCTCCCTGGTCGGCGCCCGTCACCGGCTGTCCCAGGCTCTGGTCAGCGGTTCCTGAGCCGTGCGAACAGCTTGAAGAAGAGCCACACCACGACGGTCATGGCGCCCAGGCCGACGCCCGCGCCCACCAGCGCGCCCAGCAGGGTGGCCGCCCGGTCCGCGTTGTCGCCGTCCCAGAGGGTCCGCCCCAGGCTGAGCAGCGCGAGGACCCCGACCACCAGGGAGAAAGCGGTCACCACCAGGCCGGGGACCCCCCAGAAGAAACGCTTCCGGGCGGGCGCGGGGCGCTCGGCCAGCTCCGCCTCCGGGCCGACCAGCGCGGCCCGCGCCCGCTTGAAGTAGGCGTGGGTGAAGTAGTGGCCGCACGGCTCCCACCCCTCGGGAGCCAGCCGCTCCGCCATCCGGGCCCGTTCCCTCCTCCCGAGCGCGGACTCCTGCCGGTACTCCCAGGCCTGCGGGCTCTCGTCCCGGTGACTGACGAACCGGCCCTGCCGGTCCACCAGGTCGATCTCCCAGCCCTGGGCGCCCATCTCGTTCATCCGGGCGGGAGCCTCGAAGGCGTCCGCTCCCCAGACCAGGGCCTCGCCCCCGGGCCCGGACCCGCCGCCGCCTCCGGTGAGGTCGTCGGCGAACTCGGCGACCGGCCCGAACTCCTCCTCCGGGTCGGCGTCTCCCTCGGCCACGAACGCAGCCAGGTCGTTCACCGTCTCCCGGATCCGTTCCTCCGCGACCTCCCGCTCACGCAGCAGGGTCTCCAGCTCGTCCAGGTAACTCATCGGATTCCGCCCTTCCGCAGGACCTCGCGTACCGATCCGTCGAACTCCAGCCAGGCGGCGCCCTGCTCGGCCAGGACCGCACGGCCCTCGTCGGTCAGTTGGTAGTAGCGCCGTCCGGGCCCCTTCTCCGCCGCGCGGAACTCCGCGACGACCAGGCCCGCCTCCTCCAGCCGGTTGAGCACCGGGTAGAGGGTGCCGCCCTTGATCCTGCCGAACCCGGCCTCGTCCAGCCTGGCCGCCAGGGCGTAGCCGTAGCTCTCGCCCTCGGTGAGCCCGGCCAGTACCAGGAGGTCGAGGACCCCCTTCAACCAGCTCGATCGTCGATCCACGTGTTTCTCCTTCAGGCCGCGGTGGCCACGGGGGCGGACGCCTTCTCGGCGCCCCTGGGCTTGGGCGAGAGCAGGAAGCCGCGCAGGTCGACCGCGGCGTGCGCGATGATCGGCAGCAGCAGACTTCCGGTGCTCAGGTACAGAAAGGTCAGTGCGAGCCCGGCGACACCGACCCCGGCCATCGCCCTCGGCCCCTGGTACAGGTGGGCGAGGGTGAAGACCGCGAGGCTGAGCCCGGCCGCCGCGACGACCGGCAGCCCGAGGGAGACGCCCACGGCGATGAACAGGCCGCGGAAGACGATCTCCTCGCAGATCCCGGCGGTCACCGAGGCTCCGGCGGCGTAACCGCGCTCACGCCGGTTCCTGGGGCGCAGGTCCTCCAGGATCCTGGGGGAGATCCCGTACTTCACGGCCAGGAGGGCGAGTACCGCGCCCGCGACACCCAGACCGACGAGGACCCCGGCCAGGGTCTCCCAGTCACCGTCGAAGCTCAGTCCCACGTGGGCCCAGGTGACCTGGGGCGACATCAGGACGGCCACCAGCACGAGACCGGCCATGAGCCAGGAGCCGACCATCCCCCAGCCGAAGAACCGGGTGTAGGCGTTCGGGTCGACGTCGCGGTCGCGCTTCATGCGTTCGAACCAGGCCTTGCCCCACCGGGGCTCGCACAGAACCAGGTAGGCGACCAGCACCAGGGTGACGGCCAGGGCCGGGGCGGAGAAGGCGGGGACTGAGAGCTCGGGGGGCATCGGTGTCTCCTTCATCGGTTGCTCTACCTAGACGGTAAAGCAACCTAGTTAGGATTACAACCTAAGTAGCCGTGCGACTCCCTCTCTCGCCTCTCCCCTGCGGCCGAACCTCCGCCCGAACACGGCCACCGCGGCCAACCCGCCGGCCCCCGCCAGGGCCACCACCAGGTGCGGGGGCACGAACTCCGCGACCGCCCCGGCCAGGGCGAACCCCAGGCCCTGCGTGATCATCAGTCCCGCCGAACCCAGTGAGAACACCCGCCCGCGCATCTTCTCCGGGGTCGCCTCCAACAACAGTGCGTCCAGAGCCAGCGTGTACCCGTAGCCGAGCGCACCCACCGCCAGCGCGGCCACCGCGAGCACCGGGCCCGGATCCGACACGAACAGCAGGGACGGCACGAAGGTGAAGCAGGCCAGCGGCAGCATCCAGCGCCGCCGCTGCCCGGCCGTCAGCAGCGCCCCCGCCAACAGCTCACCCACCACCGTGCCGACCGGGCCGGCGGTCAGCAGCATCGCCACCACCATGGGGCCGCCGCCCATCCCCGCCGCCAGCGGGGCGGCCAACGCCTCCGACCACACGAAAAGCGAGGCGGGCACCCAGCTGAGCAGGAAGACCGACCGGAGCCGGGGCAACCGGAAGGCCTCACGCACCCCGCCCAACGAGGAACCGACCAGCCCGCCGGCGACCTCCCTCCCCGGCCTCGCCCGGGTACCCAGGCCCACCAGCAGGGCGGATCCGGCCATCAGGGAGGCGGCCACCAGCAGCGCCACCGTCGGGGAGGTGGCCAGCATCAGCACGCCGCCGAAGGAGAACCCCGCGATCTGCGCGGTCTGCGCGGCCATCCGCATCAGCGAGCGCCCCAGCGGAAAACCACCCCGGTCCAACACGTCCGCGAGCGCGGCCGAGCGCGCGCCCGAGTACACCGGAGCGACCGTGCCGCTCACCACCAGCAGCACCAGCATGACCGGCACCGGTGTGCCCGGAACCGCCATGCACGCCATCACCGCCCCGCTCAGCAGCTGCGCCAGCACCATGACCCGGCGCGCGGGGAAACGATCAGCCACCGACGACAGCAGCGAAGCCCCGACCAGGTGCGGAAGGAAGCCCAGGGCGAAGGCCAGCGCCGACAGCAGCGGCGAGCCGGTCCGCTCGAAGATCAGCACCGAAAGGGTGATCTGGACCGCGACCAGCGCCAGGATCGACAGGACCTCCGCGAGGAAGAGGACACGGAACTCGGGTACGGACAGCACCCGGCGAAAAGAGGACATGGCGCCCACTCTGGGCCTGCCGCCCGTGCGGCTCAACGGATTCGGATATCTTCGAATCCTCCTGAAAGGTGGACGGAATGCCAGGCCAGGTGGTCTTCGCACGCGAGGACCTGATGCGCTGCCGGTTCGCCGTCTCCCCGCTGTGGGAGACCCTCGCCGCCGTGCACACCCTGTTCGAACCGCACCGGCAGAGCTTCCACCTGCCGTGGGTCCGCACCGCCCGGCTGCCCGAGCACGTCGACCTCTCCCCGCTCCGGCTCCTGCTCCCCCGCCCGGGATACGTGCCGGACTTCCTCACTCCCCCGCCGGATTCGCCGCTGACCAGCTTCGAGGACGGGATCGCCCGGCTGCGGTCCGCTCCGGCCGACCGCGTGGAGCACGAGCTGCGCCTGAGCCTGCTCGCCCCGCACCGCGGTCTCCCACCGGCGACCACGGAACCGTTCCTCGCCGACCCCGCCGCCACCCGCGACACCTTGGCCGACCTGCTCACCACCTGCTGGACACACCTGGTCCGCCCCCACTGGCCCCGCCTCCAGGCCCTGCTGGACGCCGACATCTCCCTGCGTTCGCGCGTCCTCGCCCTCGAGGGCCTGGAAGCGCTTCTGACGGGCCTGGACGACCGCCTGCGCTGGAAGGGCGACACCCTGAACGTGGCGGGCCCCTCCGCCCCCGAGAGGCTCCACCTGGGCCACCGGGGCCTGGTCCTGATGCCGAGCGCCTTCATCTGGCCGGAGCTGATCCTCATCAGCGAGGAACCCTGGCAACCGACCCTGGTCTACCCGGTCCGGGGCGTGGGCGACCTGTGGGCGGCTCCGGGCAGCCCGCCCGAGGCCCTCGCCGGGGTGGTGGGCCGCACCCGGGCCCGGATCCTGATCCACCTCACCGAACCGGAGACCACTCACGACCTGGCCATCCGCCTCGGCCTCGCCCGGGCCACCGTCTCCACCAACCTGATCGCGCTGAGGGACGCAGGCCTCCTGGAGTCCTGGCGCGTGGGCCGCCAGGTCCTCTACGCCCGCTCGCCGCTGGGAAACGCCCTCACCGCACAGGGACAGCGGCGCTCCGGGAATTCGTGAGGGGATGTCTCCCCAGCCCGGGTCAGTCGACCCCGCACATGACAAAGCGCCCCGCGGCGAGAAGGACGAAATCCCCCACACCACAAGGGCGCGTCACACAAACACCATTCCTCACCACAGGGACCTGAACCACAGATCACCCTTTCACCGACCCCGCACACGACAAAGCGCCCCGGAGGAAGGGGACGAAGCCCCACACCTCAGGGGCGCGTCGGATGCGAGCGCCCATCGGGGGTCTGGGGGTCGCCCCCCAGAGGGCACAACGAAGGCGACCCGGCGAGCGCGTTCACGCGCGAGCAGGGCCGCCTGAGAGCTTCGGGGGGCCGGGGGGTCGTCCCCCCGAAAACAGGAACGGACCGCGGCGAGGAGGACGAAGTCCCCCGAGCAGCGGCCCGTTTGCGCCCATCGGGGGTCTGGAGGTCGCCCCCCAGAGGGCACAACGAAGGCGACCCGGCGAGCGCGTTCACGCGCGAGCAGGGCCGCCTGAGAGCTTCGGGGGGGGCCGGGGGGTCGTCCCCCCGAAAACAGGAACGGACCGCGGCGAGGAGGACGAAGTCCCCCGAGCAGCGGCCCGTTTCTCGTGGAGGTGGCGGGAATCGAACCCGCGTCCTTCAGCACCGAGCCAGGGCTTCTCCGGGTGCAGTCTGTAGTGTCGTTCTGCTCGGCCTCAGCGCTTGTACAGACACATCGCTGACAGGCCCAGCCACGAAAATGTCCCGCTCAGACCCCGTGGCCTGATCTGAGCAGTGAGTCATCTAAATGGTGCCGGATCCCGAGCCGATGACGAGCCCGGACCGACAGAGTCACAATCGCTTAAGCAGCGAGAGCGAACTCAGTGCGCTTGGAATTGGCACTTGAATTTATGCGAATGCAGGATTAACGAGGTCACAAACACAACCCTCGACCCGCTTCCCCTGGAACGACTACCGAAGTCGAAACCGATCACCCCCTGTGAAGTTGTCAAGACCACCTGTCACCCGAGGGCTCCGGGAGGCCGACATGCGAGTGAACGAGCACTCGCGTGTTCGTCACTCTACCTGTTGAACAGTGCGGGGTCCAAGTAGATTCCCGGTGGGGGCGAGGAACCCGAAGTTCTTTCACCGGGCAGGGAGAAACCCCCGTGAGGCGGACGCAAGAGAGGTCGACGCAACTCACGGGGGCGGTCGGCCAGGGTCGGAGCCGACCTTCGGAACCGACAGGGCCTCCCCCGAGACGAGGTCCTGTCTCTGCACTGGTCCGCTACCCCCTGTGGCGGTCCCAGTCATAGGGAAAGACGCCGCCGGAGCACCCGTGGGTTGCTCCGGCGGCGTCTTTTTTGCGCGGGGTCTTCCGATCAGTTCCCGTTGAGGTCGGCCTCGGCGCCCTGCTCGCCCTCAAGACCCGGTTCGACGGGAAGGTCCGCCGGGGGCGCCGGGTCCTCGGCGGCGAGGCTCTCGTCTCCGACGGTGGTCCCGTTGGCGAGGCCGTCGAGGAAGCTCGTGGCGGCGGTGACGGCGTACTGCTGCCACTGGCTCATCTCGGGGTCGACCTCGGCGAGCACGGCGAAGGCGACGTCGCCCTGGTAACCGACGAACCAGTGCAGGGCGGTGCCGTCCTGCTCGGTGCGGGAGGCCTGGCCGAACACCTGCTCCTCGCCGACGTTCACCTCGGGGATGCGCAGGCTCACCGCGTCCCGCAGTCCCTCGCGGACGGTTTCGAGGTGGGCCTCGTCGAGCTCGGTGGAGCCGGCCGGGGCCGGGCCCTCCTCGCGGACGAGGGTGGGGCCGTGCCAGGAGCCGTCGGCGACGGCTCCGGCGGCCAGGGCCATGGCGAGCGGGCTCACCTGGACACCGTGGTCGCCGACCATGGCCGAGGCGAGTTCGGCGGCGTCGTCGTCGATGTCGACGGTCCCCGAGGAGACGGGGAGCGGGAGCTGCCAGTCGGCGCCCAGACCGAGCCGGGCGGCGGCTTCGGTGAGCGCCTCCGGGCCGACCTCGGGAGCGATGTCGACGAAGCCGACGGTGCACAGGTAGGTCATGTTGCGGACCAGCGTGGGGTTCTCCGCGAGGAAGCCGTTGCTGGGGTTGGTGAAGACCTGGTCTCCGACCTCGGACTGGAAGCCGCAGGGCATCGGGCTGTCGGCGGTGACCGCTCCGGTGTCCAGGGCGGCCAGGGCCGACACCATGGTGAACGTGCCGCCCGGGGCGTAGGCGCCGGTGAAGGCTCCGTCGTCGGCGGCGCTGCCCGAGGCGTTGGCCGCGGCAAGGACCTCACCGTTGGTGGTGTCCACCGCGACGACGTACCCGTCGCCGGGCAGCGACTCCAGGGCGTTCTCCGCGGCGTTCTGCGTGGCCAGGTCCAATGTGGTCTCGATGCCGCCGCTGCGCACGCCCTCCCAGGCCTCCAGGACGTCGGTCTGCTCACCGTCGTCGCCGAGGGTCACCACCTGGGTGGTGGCCGTTCCGGCGAGCTCCTGCTGGAAGATGTTCTGCAGGCCGCTCAGGCCGACGGTGTCGCCCGCCTGGTAGGGGCCGGCGACCCGGGAGGAGACCCGGTGCTCCGCGGTGCCCGCGACCTCGCCGAGGACGAAGGGGGCGACCCGCGGAGACAGGTTGACCTCGACCTCCTGGGTGTCGACGCCGGCGATGTTCCCGGCCTCGCGCATGAGGGCGTTGTCGGCGTCGCGGATGAGGACGAGCGGCTGGAACTGCTCGGGCGGAGCGGACCGCACCCGGTTGAGCAGCGGGTCGGGGTCCTCGTCGAGGAGTTCGGCGAGCTCGGTGACGCCCGCCTCCTTGTCCTCCATGTCGGCGGGCAGCACACCGAAGGCGGTGACGCTGTCCGCGGAGACCAGGGGCTCCCCGGACCGGTCGAGGATCTGGCCGCGCTCCTCGATCTCGTAGCTGACGGCGAGGCGCTCGCCCTCCCCGAGATCGGGGTGGATCACGCTCGGCGACCAGTCGATCAGCCAGCCCGAGGGGCCGTTGGTCAGGGACATCTCACCGGTGTAGTTCCACACCGGGTCGCCGATGCCCAGGTCCGCGGTGGCGCCGAACTCGGCGGTCGCGGAACCGCCCTCCGTGGAGATCCGTCCGAGGTCGAACCGGATGGAGGCGAGGTCCAGCTGGTCGTGCGCGTCGGTCAGCGCCCGCTCGACCTCTTCGGGGTCGCCGTTGGTGTTGCGGGCGGCCTCGGCGTGGTTCCCGTCCTGCCAGGCGAGCAGGAAGGACCTGACGGCCACCTCCGGACTGGGGTGGGTCGTGCACGCCGCGAGACTCAGGGCGACGATCAGGCCACTGCTGACGGCCGCGATCTTGCGGCCGAGGGGACGGGGGGACACCTCTATGTGTTCCTTTCAGGCGCCTCGGCTGTGACACTCGACTCGGTGGCACTCAACTGGGACAGCTCAACGCCGACGGCGTAGCGCGCGTTCCATGTCACGCTTGGCTTCACGTTCGGCGATGGCATGGCGCTTGTCGTACTCTCGCTTACCGCGGGCCAGAGCGATCTCGACCTTGGCCCGGCCGTCGCTGAAGTACAGGGACAGCGGGATCAGTGTGCGCCCGGGCTCTCGGGTCTTACCGATGAGCCGGGAGATCTGCTCGCGGTGCAGGAGTAGCTTACGTGATCTGCGGGCCGAGTGGTTGGTCCAGGTGCCCTGTGAGTACTCCGGGATGTGCACGCCCTCGAGCCACACCTCACCGTCGTGGATGTGCGCGAAGCCGTCCACGAGGGAGGCGCGCCCCTCCCTGAGGGACTTCACCTCGGTACCGGTCAGGACCAGCCCCGCCTCGTAGGTCTCGTCGAGGTGGTACTCGTGCCGGGCCCGGCGGTTCTGGGCGATCAGCTTCCGCCCGGTTTCCTTGGCCACGGTTGTATCCCTTCATGCGTCCGGGGGGCCACGTGTGTGGCCCCCCGGTACCCGGCGCCCGCCTGTGCCCGGCGGTGACCCGTCAGACCTTCAGGTAGCGGCGCAGAGTGAGGAACGAGGTGATGGTGCACAGGAGCACACCGAGAATCATCGACACACCGATGACGTAGAGCAGCGCGCCCGTGCCCAGCGCCACGTCGAACTGGAACCACTCCTCGATCTGGGTGAGCAGCGTGTACCTGGTGGCCACGATGAACCCGGACGCGATCACACCACCGATCAGACCGGCGATGGCGCCCTCCAGGAGGAAGGGCAACTGGATGTAGAAGTTCGACGCGCCGACCAGGCGCATGATGCCGGTCTCCCGGCGGCGGCTGTACGCCGACAGCCGGATCGTGTTGCCGATCAGCAGCGCGGCGGCGGCCAGCTGGACGCCGGCGACCACGAGGGCGGCCCACTTGAGACCGTCGAGCAGCCCGAAGAACTGTTCGAGGATGCGCTGGTCGTTGGAGACGGAGTCGACACCGGCCGCACCGTCGACGGCCGCGCGCACGGTGTCGTAGTGGTCGGGGTTGGTGAGCTGCACCCGGAAGTTCTCCGGGATGTCACCCTCCTTCGCGGCCTCCGCGAGCGCCTCGTTGGAGGAGCCGATGCGCTCCTGGAAGTCGTCCCAGGCCTCGGCTGCGTTGAGGTAGCGGTAGTCCTCCACCTCGCTGAGCGAGTCCAGCTGTGCCTCGAGGGCCTCCCGGTCCTCCTGGGACGCAGCGCCGTTCTCCTGGCAGGCCGGCGACGGCGAGATGTCGCTGCACATGTAGATGGTCAGCGTGATCCGCTGGTCCCAGTAGTTGCGCATCTCGGAGACCTGCTGGTTGACCAGCAGACCGGCCCCGAACAAGGTGAGGGAGATGGCCACCGTCGTGATGACGGCGATGGTCATCGTCAGGTTGCGACGTAGGCCGATCCACGTCTCTGAGAGAACGAATTGTGCTCGCATGATCTGTTAAAGGTCCATCCTTCGGGGCTTCGCCGTGCCGGTGGTCTCGCGGTCGCCGACCGACCGCCCGGCGACGACGTGCCAGAGGTCAGTACGCCTGGCCGTAGACGCCGCGCGTCTGGTCGCGCACTACCAAGCCCTCTTCAAGCTCGATCACGCGCTTGCGCATCGAGTCGACGATGGCGGCATCGTGAGTCGCCATGACGACGGTCGTGCCCGTGCGGTTGATTCGGTCCAGCACCTTCATGATGCCGATGGAGGTCGCCGGGTCGATGTTTCCGGTGGGCTCGTCGGCCAGCAGGATCTGCGGGCGGTTGACGAAGGCGCGGGCGATGGCCACGCGCTGCTGTTCACCACCGGAGAGCTCCCCGGGCATGCGTCCGGCCTTGCCCTCGAGGCCGACGAGCTCGACGACCTCGGGCACGACCTTCTTGATGAACCGCCTGGGCTTGCCGATGACCTCCAGTGCGAAGGCGACGTTCTCGAAGACGTTCTTGTTCGGCAGCAGGCGGAAGTCCTGGAAGACGCAGCCGATACGGCGGCGCAGGTGCGGGACCTTCCAGTTGGACAGCCGCGCGAGGTCCTTGCCCGCTACGTGGACGCGGCCCTCGTTGGGCTTCTCTTCCTTGAGCACCAGCCGGAGGAAGGTCGACTTGCCCGAACCGGACGGACCGACCAGGAAGACGAACTCACTCTTGTCCACGTCGATGGAAACACCGTCGAGCGCGGGGCGCTTCTGAGTCGGGTACAGCTTGGTGACGTTATCGAAGTGGATCACAGGCGCATCACAAGGCTCTCGAAGGTATGGGCACCCGGCGGACTGAGCACCGCTCGGGATCGTACCGGCCGCATGGCCACCGACAGTTTAGAGGGGGCAGCGGCCCGGATTGTCCAGGTCCCGTCGCACCCGTGAGATCTGTGGAGATCAGAGCACTATCGGACAACAGCCACGAGCATATCGGAGGTGTCAACCGATGATAACGTTCACATATAGCAGTTTCGGTAAAACTGCGGAGACGCGGGCGTCACCATTGGGATACGGGACGCCGGCAGCGCGGATTCACTCACGCTGGGTGCCCTTCACGCGACCGGGCGTGTCCCCGCCCGTGGGCGGGGACACCGCGGGTCAGCTCTGCTCGTTCTTCTCCCGGCTGCGCATCCACCGGATCTCGGCGTCGATGAAGGCGTCGATCTCGCCGTCCAGGACACCCGAGGTGTTCCCGGTCTCGGCTCCGGTCCGCACGTCCTTGACGCTCTGGTACGGGTGCAGCACGTAGTTGCGCATCTGGGTGCCCCAGCTGCTCACCGAGTCGCCGCGGATCTCGTCCAGGGCGGCCTGCTCCTCCTGCCGCTTGCGGGCCAGGAGCTTGGCCTGGAGCATCGTCATCGCGGTCGCCTTGTTCTGCAGCTGCGAACGCTCGTTCTGGCAGGAGACCACGATGCCCGTGGGCAGGTGGGTGATGCGCACCGCGGAGTCCGTGGTGTTGACGCCCTGACCGCCGGGGCCGCTGGAGCGGTACACGTCCACCCGCAGCTCGGTCTCGTCGATGTCGACGTGGTCGCTCTGCTCCACCATCGGGACGACGTCCACGCCCGCGAACGAGGTCTGGCGCCGGTTCTGGTTGTCGAAGGGCGAGATGCGCACCAGCCGGTGGGTGCCGTGCTCGCCCCTCAGGGTGCCGTAGGCGAAGGGTGACTTGACGGCGAACGAGGTGGACTTGATGCCCGCCTCCTCCGCGTAGGAGGTCTCGTAGACCTCCGTGGGGTATCCGTGCCGTTCCGCCCAGCGCAGGTACATGCGCTGGAGCATCTGCGCCCAGTCGGCGGCGTCGACGCCGCCCGCCTGGGAGTTGATGGTGACGATGGCTTCGCTCTCGTCGTGCGGCCCGTTGAGGAGCGTGCGCACCTCGAGCTCACCGATCTCCTTGCGGAGCTGCTCGAGCTCACGGTCGGCCTCGGCCTTGGTGTCGGAGTCGTCCTCGGCCTCGGCGAGCTCGAAGAGCACCCCGAGGTCGTCGAGGCGCTGGTCGATGCCGTTGACCTTGTTGACCATGGACTCCAGGACGGAGAGCTTGCGTGTCACCTTCTGCGCGTTGCCCTGGTCGGCCCACAGTTCGGGGTCCGCGGACTGCTCGCGCAGTTCGGCGATCTGGGTCTGCATCGCCTCCAGGTCCAACACGGCGGTCACACTCGCCAGGGTCGCCGCGAGTTCCTTGATCTTCTCTGCTGGGTCCAGTTCTGCCACGGGACCCAGTGTAGGACCCAGCGGACGGGCAGCCCTCATCCGCGACTTTCCACGGCCCTTCGGGAACCGGGAGACGGGGGCACCGGGGCCCTCCGAGGGGTGAGAAGGTCCTCGGAAAGGCCGGAGGGGCGCACGGTCTCCCGTACGCCCCTCCTGTGCGCGTCCCCGTCGGCGGGACCGTCCGCTAGTCGACCAGCGAGCGGATCGACCGCAGGGCCACCGACAGGGTGGCGAGGTCGAAGCGCTCGTGCTCCTGGATCTCCGAGAGCGTGATCCCGGCGCGCTGCACCGAGGCCTCGTTCTGGGCCGCCCACTGGGCGACCAGCTCGGTGTTGGACTCGGCCGGGCCGGACTCCAGGACACGGGCGGTCAGGTCCGCGTGCGCCGAGTAGAGGTCGTCGCGCAGCGCCGAACGGGCCATCGTGCCCCAGCGGTCGTCCCGCGGGAGGTCGATGATCCGCTCACGCCACCAGCTGATGTTGAACCGGTCGGCCAGCTCGAAGTACAGGCTGGCGACCCGGTCGACCGGCCGGCCGGTGCGGTGCGCGATCTCCACCAGGTCCAGGGTGGAGTAGGCGGGCACCATGACGGCGATCCGCTCGGCGAGCTCGGCGGGCACGCCCAGCGAGGTGTACCGGTCGCGGCGCTCCTCGAAGGCCTCCAGGTCCCGGCCGCGCAGCAGGTTCTTGAGCTGCGGCAGGACCTCGCCCACACCCTCGGCGAAGAACCCGATCTCGCTGCTGAGGTCGAACGGGAAGGTGCGGTTGCGCAGCAGCCACCGGGCGGAGCGCTCGGCGAGCTTGCGGATCTCCAGCAGCAGCAACAGCTGGCTGTCCACGGAGATCTTGTGGTCCAGCTCCTCGATCTCGCCCCAGAACTGGCGCAGGCCGAGGATCTCCTGGGTCACCAGGTAGGCGCGGGCGATGTCCGCGGAGCTGGAGCCCAGCTCCTCGTTCAGGCGGAACGCGTAGGTGATGCCCGACCGGTTGACCAGCTGGTTGGTCACCTGGTTGACGATGATCTCCCGGCGCAGCGGGTGGGACTGCACGCCCGAGGCGAAGCGGTCCGATCGCAGCGGCGTCGGGAAGTAATCCGTCAGGGTGGACGCCAGGTAGGGGTCGTCGGCCAGGTCGGACAGGCCGATCTGCTCCTTGAGGCTGATCTTGGTGTAGGAGAGCAGCGTCGCGAACTCGGGGCCGGTGAGCCCCTTGCCCTGGGAGCGCCGCTCGGCGATCGCCTTGTCGGAGGGCAGATCCTCCTGCTTGCGCTTGAGGACCTTGGTGCGCTCCAGGTGGCGCATGTAGCGGCCGTGGACGTGCAGCATCTCGTGGGACTGCTTGCGCGACGCGGCCAGCACCGTGTTCTGGGCGTAGTTGTTGTCCAGGACCAGCGAGGCGACCTCGTCGGTCATGTCGATGAACAGCTGGTCGCGGTCGGCCTTCTCGAGCTCGCCGGCGCGCACCTCGCGGTCCAGCATGATCTTGATGTTGACCTCGTGGTCGGAGGTGTCCACACCGGCGGAGTTGTCGATGAAGTCGCTGTTGACCCGGCCGCCCTCGCGGGCGAACTCGATCCGGGCGGGCTGGGTCAGGCCCAGGTTGCCGCCCTCGCCGACCACCTTGACGCGCAGGTCGGCGGCGTTCACCCGCACCTGGTCGTTGGCCTTGTCGCCGACGTCCGCGTGGGTCTGGCCGCTGGCCTTGACGTAGGTGCCGATACCGCCGTTCCACAGCAGGTCCACCGGCGAGGTGAGGATGTGGCGGATGAGCTCGTCCGGGGTGAGCGCGGTGACGCCCTCCTCGATCCCGAGGACCTCGCGCACCTGCGGGGTGATCGGGACGGACTTGGCGGTGCGCGGGTGCACGCCGCCGCCCTCCGAGATCAGCGACGGGTCGTAGCTCTCCCAGGTGCTGCGCGGAAGGTGGAACACGCGCTCGCGCTCGGCCCAGGACGCGGCCGGGGCCGGGTCGGGGTCCAGGAAGACGTGGCGGTGGTCGAAGGCGGCCACCAGCTTGATCTGCTTGGACAGCAGCATGCCGTTGCCGAACACGTCACCGGACATGTCGCCGATACCGACGACGGTGAAGGGCTCCTCCTGGACGTCGACGCCCATCTCGCGGAAGTTGTACCTCACCGACTCCCAGGCGCCGCGGGCGGTGATGCCCATCGCCTTGTGGTCGTAGCCCACCGAGCCGCCGCTGGCGAAGGCGTCGCCCAGCCAGAAGCCGCGTTCGATGGAGATCGCGTTGGCGGTGTCGGAGAAGGTCGCGGTGCCCTTGTCCGCGGCGACCACCAGGTAGGAGTCGTCGCCGTCGTGCAGCACCGTGCGCTCGGGGTGCACGACGCGACCGTCGACGAGGTTGTCGGTGACGTCGAGCAGGCCGCTGATGAACTGCTTGTAGCAGGAGACGACCTCGGCCATCACCTCCTCGCGGCTGCCGCCGGCGGGCAGGCGCTTGCAGACGAACCCGCCCTTGGCGCCGCTCGGCACGATGACGGAGTTCTTCACCATCTGTGCCTTGACCAGCCCGAGGATCTCGGTCCGGAAGTCCTCGAACCGGTCCGACCAGCGCAGGCCGCCGCGGGCCACGGAGCCGAACCGCAGGTGGACGCCCTCGACCCGCGGCGAGTAGACGTACATCTCGAACCGGGGCCGCGGGTGGGGCAGGTCCGGGATCTCCTGCGGGTTGAGCTTGAGCACCAGGTAGGGGCGCCCCTCGGAGCCGCCCTGGTAGTGGTTGGTGCGCAGGGTGGCCTGGATGACCGCGAGGAACGAGCGCAGGATGCGGTCGTGGTCCAGGCTGGCCACACCCTCCAGCTCGCCCTCGATCTTGCCCACCAGCACGGAGCCGCGTTCCTCACGGCCCTCGTCGGACTGGTCCGGGTCGAAGCGGGTCTCGAAGAGCTCCACCAGCAGGTTGGCGATCCCGACGTTGGCGACCAGGACGTCGGCCAGGTAGTCGGGGGTGAAGGTCGAACCGGTCTGGCGCAGGTACTTGGCGTAGGCGCGCAGCACGGTGAGCTGGCGCCAGTCGAGACCGGCGCGCACGACCAGGGCGTTGAACCGGTCGGACTCGCCGAGGTCGCGCCAGGAGGCGTCGAAGGCGTCCTCGAAGAGCGCCTTGAGGCGGGCCGGGGACAGGTCGGAGGACTCCAGCGGGCCCAGCCCGAAGTCGTAGATCCAGACCCGGCCCACCCCGCCGACGGTGATGTCGTAGGGGAGTTCGTCCACGACCTCGACACCGAGGTGCTCCAGGACGGGCAGCACGCGCGACAGCGAGATGGGCTCGCCGATCCGGGCGAGGCGGAACCGCCAGGTGGCGATGTCGGCCCCGTCGGGCTGGTAGAGGCTGGCCGAGAACTCGCCCTGGCGGTCGCCCGGCGTGGTGCGCTGGAGCAGCTCCTCGATCCGGGCGATGTCCTTGGCGGCCACGGTCGGGTCGTTGTCGACCTTGTAGGTCTCGGTGAGCCCGGGGCCGTAGCGCTCCTTGAGCGTGGTGGCGCGGGTGGGGCCGAACTCGTCGACGAGGGCGTCGTCGAAGTCCACGTCCCAGGAGCGGGCCGCCTGACGGACCTTCTCCTCCAGGGCGACCTGGTCGATGTCGGCGAGGGTCTCGCCGTGCTGGGCGCGGGCCACCAGGTACAGGCGGGCCAGCGGGGCGGCGCCGATCATCACGTTGTGGTCCATGGTGGCGCCGTGGAAGGCCTCGGCCAGGACCTTCTGGATGTCGAGCCGCACCTGGGTGCTGTACTCGTCGCGCGGCATGTACACGAAGCAGGACATGTACCGGCCGCCGTAGGGGTCGCGGCGCATGAACAGCTTGGTGCCGCGGCGGTCGCGCAGGCGCAGGACGCCGCGGACGATGCTGTAGAGCTCGCCCACGGGGATCTGGAGGAGCTCCTCGCGCGGGAAGGTCTCCAGGAGCTCGATCAGGTCCTTGCCGTCGTAGCTGTCGGCGTCGAAACCGGCCTGGGCCAGCACCTCGGCCTGCTTGCGGCGCAGGATCGGGATCTGGGCGATGCTGCTGGTGTTGGCCTGGGAGGTGAACAGGCCGAGGAAGCGGCGCTCGCCGACGATGTTGCCCTGGGCGTCGAACTTCTTGACGCCGATGTAGTCGAGGTACTTGGGCCGGTGGACGGTGGCCCGGGAGTTGGCCTTGGTGAGCACCAGGACGTAGGGCTCGCGGGCCTTGCCGCGGATCTCCGGGGGCAGGGCCGCGAAGCTGGTGGAGGCGGGCGAGTCCATGCGCAGGACGCCCAGTCCGGTGCCGGGCTCGGGGCGCAGCGAGTCGTCGCCGTTCTCGTCGGTGACGAGGGAGTACTCCCGGTAGCCCATGAAGGTGAAGTGGCGGCCGGCGATCCAGCGCAGGAAGTCGACGCTCTCGCCGATCTCACGGGGGTCGACACCGCCCGCGACCAGGCGGTCCGGGTAGGCGGAGAGCTCGTCGGCGATCCGGATGACCCGGTCGCTCATCTTGGCGGAGTCCTCGTCCACGTAGCGGACGTCGTTGAGGACGCGCTCCAGCTTGGTGGTGATCTCCTTGACCCGCTCGGGGTCGCTCTGCCGGTCGATCTCGATGTGCATCCACGACTCGTCGGTCGGCAGCAGGCCGTCGCCGCCGATCTCCGGGTCGACCTCGACGAGGCGGCCGGACAGGTCGCGGCCGACGGTCATCTGGGGGTGGATGATCAGCCGCACCCCGGCGCCCAGCTCCCTGAGGGCCATGGTCACCGAGGACACGAGGAAGGGTGCGTTGTCGGTGACGATCTCGACGATGCTGGTCTGCTGTTCCCAGCCGTCGCGTTCGAGGGTCGGGGTGTAGACCCGGACCTTGGCCCGCCCCGGCGCGCGTTCGGCGCCGAAGGAGCGGTGCGCCTCCGCGATCCCGCAGACCTGATCAGCGCTGCGTCCGCTGATCTCCTCGGGGTCCGTGTGCCGGTAGTAGAGGGGAAGGAAACGTCGAACCGCGTCGGCGGCCTCGGGGCTCAGTCGGTCCCCGGGACTCCAGCGGGAGGCCGCGTCGCTGAGCAGCTTCTGGAGGATGACGTCGGATTGCCCGGACATAGGGATCTCTCACTCCTTTGTGAGCAACGTCGCACGAGCGCATGGGAGAACACCCGGTCATGTGACGTGTATGGCTCGTCAGTCGACCTGTGAACTTCTGTGCTGAGTTGTGACTTCTCGTGAGGACCTTGGGCCGCAAGGAACCCACGAGGGTGTTGGTTGGGTTGGTACCTGTGCGCACAGGTGGCGTCAAACGAGGCGGTGGAACGTCGTTGTCCCTGCCTCTGCACTGCCCCCGCCAGGCGGGGACCGTGACCAGGCTACTGCTTTTCGCGCCCGAGAACAGGACCAACACCGTTACACGGTAGTTACGTACTGTTAGAAGCGGATTGCGGCAGTGGTCGCGGCGGACGCGGAAGCGCACCGCGGACCCAGTCTAGTTATCGGGCCGTCGCCTGGTGAACGGCGGTCATCACCGCTCTGGGATCGCTCAGGTCCGGAAGCACGATCTGCGCCCCGGCCTCACGCAGCTGCCCCTCGGTCGCTGAACCGTTGAGCACCGCGACCGGGGTCGCCCCGCCGATCAGCGCCGCACGCACGTCCGGGGCGGAACCGGTGATGAACACCGTCTCCTCCTCGGTGTAGGCCCGGCCGCCCTCACCCGAGGCGTGCAGGCGGATGGACTGGATGAGGCTGGACTTGGGGTAGTTCACCGAACCGAACCCGCCCACGGCCAGGTTGAGGTTCGTGTCCAGGCCGAAGGCCACCAGTTTGGCGGTGGCGTTGGCCCTGGTGCTCCCGCTGACCACGGTCTGCACGGTCTCCGGAAGGGCGGCCACAGCGGCCAGCGAGGCGGCCGCCCCGGGCATGACCCGGCCCTTGGCCAGCAGCTGGTCGTGGCGGGCGCTGAAAGCCGTCTCGAGGGCGGCCAGGAAGTCCGCCAGGGTCTCGGTGTCGGCCTCCACGTCGACGTAGTTGCGGGCGCAGAACTCGAAGAACATCTCCGAGTCCGTCCGCCCGGCGGAGGAGGTCAGGTAGACCAGCGGTTCACCGGTGACCTTCTCGAAGGCCTCGGCGTAGGCGGCCCTCATCACCTGCCCCACATCGAGGAGGGTGAGGTCGATGTTCCATAGCACCAGGCGGCTGATGGCTGACTCCTCGGCGATCGGGGTTCGGGGACGCCACCATTGTGCCGGATGGGCGATTCATGGAGGAAACGGCGGCCGGACCCGGCCAGGGCACGGGGGTCGGAGCGCGGGTCCGGAACGCGGAGGCAGGGCGGGGGCACGGTTCCAGCCGCCCGGGAGCGGGAGCCCCTCAGGCCCGGCACGCACGCGTTCGCCGGCCCCGGGGGCTCCGTGCCCCGTCACTCCGGCGGTCGGTTCCGAGAGCCCTCGGCGGCCCGGTCCGCCGCCTGAACGGTGTGGCGGAGGAGCAGGGCGGTGGTGACCGGGCCGATGCCGCCGGGGACCGGGGTCAGGGCGGCCGCCTTCGGTCCCACCGTCTCGGCGTCCACGTCGCCGACGAGGCCGCCGTCCTCGGTGGGGTTGGTGCCCACGTCCACCACCACGGCCCCCTCCCGGACGTACTCGCCGGTGAGCAGGCGGGGACGGCCGACCGCCGCGACGACGATGTCGGCGGTGGAGGTCACCGAGGCCAGGTCCTTGGTGCGGGAGTGGCAGACGGTGACCGTGGCGTCCCGGTCCAGCAGCAGGTGGGCCACGGGTTTGCCGACCACGGTGGAACGGCCGACCACGGCGACGGAACGGCCGCTGAGGTCGATCCGGTGGTGGTCCAGCACCGCCAGCACGGCTTCGGCGGTGGCCGGGGCGAAGGCGGGCAGACCGGCCGCGAGCCGCCCCAGGGAGACCGGGCCGGCGCCGTCCACGTCCTTCTCGAAGGCGATGGCCCCCGCGAGGTCGGCGGCGTTCGCGCCCTCGGGCAGCGGGGTCTGGAGGATGATCCCGTGCACCGCGGGATCGGCGCTCAGCCCGAGCAGGCGTTCGCGGATCCGGTCGGGGGTGGCGTCGGGGCCGAGGTCGGCGACCTCGCAGACGATGCCCGCCTTCTCGGCGGCCCGGGCGATGGAGCGCACGTACCAGGCGCTGGACTCGTCGGCCGTGGCCACCACAACCGCGAGCCCGGGCGGGGTGCCCTGCCGGGTGAGGCGTTCGGCCGTGGCCCTGGTGTCCTGGCGGATAGCCGCGGCCGGCTCCTTGCCGGAGAGCACGGTCCTGTCAGGGGATCCGGTGGTCACTTGATCACCTCGCGGACCCGGCGGGTGACCTGGTCGGCGCGGGCGGCGATCCCGTCCACGCGGCCGGTGAGCGCGAGGAGCTCCTCTCTGACGCGGGGGTCCTCGACCCCGCCGAGGTTGACCTCCACGTTCACCCGGGCGGTGGTCGCGGCGGCGCGGGCGGCCTCCGCCGCGGCGGCCACGTCGGTGACGACGTTGCGGTTGCCGATCGGCAGCAGCGCCTCACTGAGTTCGACGAGGCTCTCGGAGAGCCGGATGACGTCGGCCGGGGGCCTGCTCGCCCCGGCCAGGGCCGTGGCGATGGCCGCCGAGCGTGCCGTCTTGGCCTCGTCGGTGTCCTTGGGCAGCTTGTAGGCGTCGGCCACGGCGCCGAAGGCGGTCGCGTCCTCCTCCGCGAGCCGCAGGGCGTCGGCGCGGAGCCGGTCGGTCAGGTCCCTGACCCGGGTGATCTCCCCGGCGTGCTCGGCGTACTTCTCCCCGGAGCTGTAGCGGGCGACCATGCCCAGGAGCGCCGCGCCCTGGGCCGCGTGGAGTGCCGCCGTGGCGCCGCCGCCGGGGGCCGGGACGCGGTCGGCGAGCCGGGCGAGGAAGTCGCCGATCTTCTCGTCGTGCATGAGCGAAGTCCTTCTGGAAGGGGGTGGCCGGGTACACCCCGATCCTTCCATGGCAGCGCCCGTGCGGGGCGGGTCCGGCACGACCGAACAGGGCTCATGGCCAGGGAACACTGGAGAGGGGCCCGTTCGAGGAGGCCTCCCCCTGAGCCTGACCACGGGTTCCGGGGCAGGGGCCGAGACCGTGGTTCCACGCTCCCGGCCCCTCCAGGCCGCTGTCCCGGCCTACTCCCGGCCGGCCCCGGCTCGGGCCCGGCTCATGACGTCGTCGACCGACGCGACATCGGGCTCCGGCACCGCCTCCAGGAGCGGCAGGTCCTCCTCGAAGTCGACCGGGGCCGCCTCGCAGCGGGTGCCGTCCGCGGGCAGCTTCTGGTGGATCAGGTAGTCGTCGACGACCTCGGTGGTGCACTCGGTACGGCCGTAGACACCGTGACCGGCCCCCTCGTAGGTGACGAACACGCCGTCGTCGCCGAGCTGGTCCGCCAGGTTGACCGCCCAGTTGTACCCGGTGGCCGGGTCGTGGAGCGAGTTGATGACCATCAGGGGCTCGCTGCCGCTCACGTCGGTCGGGGCCTGGGGGTTGCGCACCTCCTGCTGTCCGAGGCAGGAGGCGACGTCGTCGACCGCGAGCATGCCGTAGCGCACGTCGGGGGCGAAGAGCCTCTGGCCGCTGCGCATGAGCGCGCTCCAGTCTCCGTAGCCGCGCACCGGAAGGCTGTAGTCGTTGCACAGCACCGCCGGGTAGGGGTAGGGCACCGACTCGTCGTCCCCCGCCGGACCGTCAGCCGTCTCCGCCGGCTCAGCCAGGTCGTCCTCCTCCGGGAACCCGACGCTCTCCGGATCGTCCAGCCACGCCAGGGTCGAGGCGAAGTCATGCCAGTCCGGCCCGTAGCCGGAGGAGAACGCCATGCCGATGAGGTCCTCCGCGGTCACCTCCCACGAACCTTCGGGGTCCTCGATGACGAGCTCGCCCGCATCAGCGCGTTTGAGCAGGTCCGTCCAGAGCGCCCGCGGGTCCTGTCCGTCCAGGGCGCACTGAGCGCTGCCCTCGCACCAGGCGACGAAAGCGTCGAAGGAGTCCTGCGCGGCCTCCGCCTGGGTCGCCAGGTACTCACCGGTGTCGAGGTTGTGGTCCATCACGCTGTCGAGCACGACTGCCCGGACCCGCTCCGGGTAGGTCTGGGCGTACTGCTGGCCCATGAGCGTCCCGTAGGAGACGCCGAAGAACGACAGCTGGTCGTCGCCGAGGGCGGCCCGGATCGCGTCGATGTCGTGGACGACGCTGAGGGAGTCGACGTGGTCGTGCAGCGGTCCGGTGTTCTCCCGGCAGTCCTCGCGCAGTTCATCGTTGTAGGCGGCGCGCGCCTGGAGTTCGGCCCGGCTGTCGAACAGGGCGCCGGGGTTGTCCTGCAGTGTCTCGACCGAGCACAGGACCGGGTGGCTGCCGCCGACCCCGCGGGGGTCGAAACCGACGATGTCGAACCTGTCGAGGACCTCGGGGCTGAAGACCTCCGGCGCGAAGAGCGCGAAGCCCACCCCGGAGCCGCCGGGACCTCCGGGGTTGATCACCAGGGATCCGATCCGCGAGTCGGGATCGCTCGCGGGGATACGGGCCAGAGCGAGGTCGATCGTCTCGCCGTCGGGGTCGTCCCAGTCGATCGGGACGGTCAGGGTGCCGCATTCGGCGTCGGGACTCTCCTCCTCCCCGCACGTCTCCCAGTCGATGCTCCGGACCGGGGTCTCGGGGAGGGGGTCGGCCAGGGCGGGCGGCGCCATGAGGGGGACGGCCAGCCCTGGCACGAGAATCAGGGGGAGCAGCGCTCCACGCTTCATACACTTCTCCTTGGGGGGCGACGTTCTTCCGGGGGGGCAACGCTCTTCTGCGGAGAATCACAGACAACCGGGGTATCGCCGTTCACTGTGTGAACGGTTCCCCGGGATTACCGGAGAGAACTTCTGCCGGCCCGGAATCCGACCCGGGACCGCGCGTCGTTCGTGTTCGAGCCGCCCTCTGGGATCGCGTCTTCTTCCGGAACACCAAAAGGCGCCGAAGACCTTCGCGGTCCTCGGCGCCCGGTACGACTTCTCCCAGATCCTGGGTTCACCCGGTTCCTGGAGCCGGAATTCTCCCGGTTCCTAGGGCTGGACGTCGATCACGCCGGTTCCGGCGCCCGCCTCGACGGAGGCCTTGGCGTCCTCGGGGCTCTCCGCCTCGTAGTCGTAGGGCACGGTGAAGTCGGTGGTCGACTCCAGGTGCTCGTGGGGGGTGTCCACGAAGGCGTTGTCGACCAGGTTCCAGTAGCCGGTCTCGGGGCTGCCGTACCACCAGCCCACCGGGCCCTGGATCTGACCGTCGTGGCCGTCCGTCTCACCGGATCCCACGTTGTCGAAGTGGTTGCCCTCGACGAGGACGCGGGCGCCCATCCGGGCGTTGATCGCGGAGCCGTCGATGTCCTCGAAGACGTTGTTGAGCATGTGCACGTCAGCGTGGCGGACCAGGGGCACCCGGCTGTTCAGGTTGCTGAACAGGTTGTGGTGGTAGGTGATCCGGTCGGGCGCGGAGCCGGCGGTGTCGTTGTGGCCGACCAGCGAGGTCTTCCAGTGGTCCTCGAACCTGTTCCAGGAGACGGTGACGTACTCGGAGCCGTGCTTGATGTCGACCAGGCCGTCGTAGAAGTCCTTGTCGACGCCCTCCTTCTCACTGCTGAACTCGTTGTGGTCGATCCATACGTTGGAGCTGTTCTCCGTGACCTCCAGGGCGTCGCCCTCGCCCTGCGAGACCTCGCGAACGGCCAGGTTGCGGAAGACGACGTTCTCGGAGCGGGTGACCTTGAAGCCGATCCCGTCGAACCGCCCCTCGTCCCCGACGCCGAGGACGGAGACGTTGGAGACGTCCTTGACGTCGATCTTGTCCTCGCTGACCTGGTCCGCGGTCACGGCGACGTCGACGTGGACGACCAGGCCGTCGTCGGAGCCGCTGTGGTCCTTGAGAACCGCGTAGAGGGCCTCGCCCGGGGTGCTCTCGTCGCTCCAGGAGGAGTACTCGCTCAGCAGGTACTCGTTGACGGTCTCACCGCCGAAGCCTCCGGTGGTGCCGCCGTTCATCGAGGCGTAGCCGACCGGCTCGTCGCTCAGGGGGTCGGGGGCGGCCGTGGTCCCGAGCGGGTCGGTGTTCCCGCTGAGTTCACCGCCGCCGGTGCTTTCGGGGACGAGGAACCAGGCTCCCGCGAACAGGCCGAGGCCGGCGGTGGCGGCGAGCCCCACGAGGGCAGGTCTCTTTTTCGGAGTGGACATGGATTTCCTTTCGACCGGCGGCAGCGGGGACTGGGGGTCGTTCAAGGGAAAACCGCCGGTGAACGCGCGAAGGCCGTCACGGCCGGTAACCGCGCGCTGGTGGAGCATCCTGTACCACCACCGAAAAGACTGTCAAACCTTCCTGGTCAGAGCGATGTGGAAAACAGTTTCCCAACAGACCAGCCATTGTGGAAAATTTTCCGGTGCGACACCCTGATTCGGACTGCGGGAGAAAATCAGCCGAGGCCACAGCGGGAAAGACCAGAAAATACAAAACTCCGGGGACCGAAGGTCGGCACGAACCGCGCCAGCCGCTCGGGCGCCGCTACGCCCGTTCCTCGACTACGCCTGTTCCTCGACGAGGAAGCGCAGCTCCTGGACGGCGAACCACATGAGTTCGTGTTCGGCGGTGACCTCGTCGGCGGTCGCGGAGCCGGGGTCGGCGGCGGCCCTGGCGATGTCCGCGGCCGCTGCGGCGTCGTCCACGTGCGCGGACCTCAGCTTCTTGTAGGGCACTCCGCCCCGGACGCTGACCCGGGCGACGCCGTCGGCGTGGCGGGCCCCGTGTTCGACGACGTGGTCGGGCATCTCTGCGGCGAGCACCACACGGCGGCGGGGCGCCTCGGGCTCCTGCGCGAGGAGCCCGAGCGAGGCGTCGGCGGCCGCGTACATGGCGTCGTACTCGGCCTCCTCGGGGTCACCGCCGGGACCGGGTTCGGCGGTGAAGGCGGTGAGGGCCTCACCCTCCAGGCGACCCGCGTCGAGCAGGGCCGCCAGGGCGGGGACGGTGCTGGGCAGAAAGACGTACATGGGCACTCCAGGGCGCGGTCGGGTCCTACGAGTTTCCCAAAGAACCCGAGGTGACCGGACCGGCGCCCCGTCGGAGCCGGTTCCCGTGGTCAGGCCGGCTGGCGTTCTGGCTCGCCCTCGGGGGCCAGGAAGCGGGACAGCTCCCGGAGGGTGCTCTCGACGTCGGTGTGCAGGATGCCGGTCATGCCCAGCGACTCGGCGGTCTCGACGTTGTGCGCCAGGTCGTCGATGAACACGCAGTCCTCGGGCTCCAGGCCGAGGCTCCGGCAGGTGTGCAGGTAGATGCGCTCCTCGGGCTTGCGCATCCCCACCTCGCCGGAGATCACGACGGTGTCGAAGGTGGACGCGAAGTGCTCGCGCGGGTAGCCGTTGCCCCAGGAGTTGGAGAGCAGCGCGGTGCTGTGCCCGCTCCCCCGCGCCCGGCGGAGGGCTTCGTACATGTCGTGGACGGGGTCGAAGTTCGAGAACATGCGCTGGATCAGGCCCTCGGCCCGCACCGGGCCGCCGTGGGTGGAGCGCAGCACGGCCGCGAGGTCGCGCTCGAACTGGCGGGTGTCGATCTCGCCCCGCTCCAGTGCGTGCACGGGGTTGTCGGGCAGGCTGCCGTCGAAATAGGGGCGTGTGACCTCGTAGTAGTGCTCGACGTCGATCCGGTCGGCCCTGAGCCAGGCCTGGATGCCGTCGGGCAGAGGCGGCGTGAGCACACCGCCCCAGTCGGAGATGACCCCGCGCCGGGTGCCGTTCATCCAATCGCCTCCTTCGCCGTTGGGAACAGCCGTCCGGCCCTTCGTGCGTCCGAAGGGCCGGACGGGGAACGGTTCTTCCCGTTCCCCGTCCGGTTCAACCTTCGAGAACCCGCGAAGCGGGTGAGGCGGGCGGAACGCTCAGTAGCTCAGCCCGGTCCCGGAACTCACCCCGGCACCGGGGATGTCCACCGGCAGCGTCCCGGACGGGTCGAGCTCACCGGTGATCGCCTTGGCCGCGGCCACCCGGGAGACCTCCACCGACGAGTACAGGGCGATGAAGGCCTCCACCTCGGGGAAGGCCTCCAGGTCGTAGGGGCCGCCCTGGGCGACCACGACCACGGGCGTGCCCGCGGCCTCGCCCGCGGAGACCTGGCCCTGCTGCTCCTGCGAACCCCGGGCGCCGTCGGTGCCCACCACGAGCACCTCCTCGCCGCTGTCCACGACCTCCAGGCCCCTGTCGGCCAGAGCCGGGGCGATCCGGTCGGCGCCCACTCCCTGCACACGCACGCGTGTGCCCTCGGCGAGGGGCAGGAGGTCCCCGACGTTCTGCACGAGGGTCACGGAGGCGTCGGCCACCCGCTGGGCGGCCTCGGCGTGCTCCGGGTCCTCCAGGGCCTGCTCGGCCTCGGCCGGGTCCGCGGACTCGGCTTCGAGGATCCCGCGCTTCTCCTTGAGTGTGAGGATCCGCAGCACCGACTGGTCGATGCGCTCCTCGGTGAGACGGCCGCTCTCGACCGCCTCCCGGATCGCGGAGACCGCGGCGCCCGGGTCCGGCGGCATGAGGAGCTGGTCCACACCGGCCTCCACCACCCGGACGGCGATCTCACCGTCGCCGTGGCGCTGGCGCACACCGTCCATGTTGAGGGCGTCGGTGGTGACGACGCCGTCGTAGCCGAGCTCGTCGCGCAGGATGCCGTCGATGATCGCCGGGGACAGGGTGGCCGGGTCCGGGTCCTCGCCGGTGTCCAGCTGCGGCATGAGCACGTGGGCGGTCATGACCGCGTCCACGCCCGCCTCGACCGCGTCCCGGAACGGGGGGAGGTGCTCGGCCTCCCACCGGTCACGGGGCAGGTCGATGACGGGCAGTCCGCTGTGGCTGTCGACGTCGGTGTCCCCGTGCCCCGGGAAGTGCTTGATCACCGGGGCGACACCGTGTTCGGCGTAGGCGGCGGCCTCGGCCAGCACCATCTCGGACACCCGCTCCGGGTCGGAGCCGAAGGAGCGGATCCCGATGACCGGGTTGTCGGGGTCGGTGTTGACGTCGGCGTCGGGCGCGTAGTTCATGTTGATGCCGACCGCGGTGAGCTCGTCGGCGGTGGTGGCGGCGCGCAGGGCGGCGAGCTCGGTGTCGCCGGTGGCGCCGACCGCCATCGCGTCGGGGAACAGGGTGCCGACGGGCATGCGGACGACCCGGCCCTGCTCCTGGTCGATGCTGACGAACAGGGGGACGCCCTGCCCCTGTTCGGCCGCCAGGTCCTGCACGCCGGCCGACATCTCGGCGATCTGTTCGGCGTCGTTCAGGTTGGCGTCGAAGTAGATGATGCCGCCGGGTCGGTGCGCCTCGATCTGGGCGGCGTTGTCAGCGGCGGTGGTTCCCTGGGCGGTGAGCACCAGGAGCTGGCCGATCTTGTCGTCCAGGTCCATGTCCGCGAGCAGTTGCGGCGCCAGGACCGGCTCGAAGGGCTCGGCCGAAGCGTCGGTGCTCCGGTCGTCGTTCTCAGGCGAGGGGTCCACCTCCTCAGGTGTGGAACAGGCTGTGGTGATCAGGGTGAGGGCCACGCAGGCCGGGGCCAGGGCGCGTGGAAAGGACGGTCTCATGTGGGACTTCATCTCCGCCGGGTCGCTGGTTGCGGCCGGAGACTACCCGGTCGCGGGACCAGGCAGGACGCACCCCGCCGGGGTGCGGAGGGTTCGGGGCGAGGTCACCCCCGGAGGACGCCGGGGCGGGTGCCCCGGCGTCACTCCCAGACGAACAGCACCTCCCCCGGGGCGACCGCACCGCTCGCGTGTTCGGAGAGGGCCTCCGGCCGGGCGTCCAGGGCCACCACCGGCACGACCGAGGGCTTTCCGAGGGCGGCCACCATGCCGGGCGACCAGCGGATCACCGGGGTGCCCGCCGCCACCTCCGAGCCCTCTTGGGCGAGGAGTGTGAACCCCTCGCCCGCGAGCTGCACGGTGTCGATGCCCAGGTGGACGAGGACACCGCGCCGGTTGTCGGCGGCCATGACCACGAAGGCGTGCGGGTGGAGCTTGACCAGGGTCCCGGCGATGGGCGCGACGGCCTCGTGCTGGGACTCCTGGCCGCCTTCCTGACCTGGTTCGGGGTGGACCGCCACCCCGGGTCCGACCATGCTCTGGGAGAACACCGGGTCCGGCACCGTCTCCAGGGGCATGGCCGTTCCGGTTACGGGGGAGAGTACGCGCAGCGCACCGATCACGTCTGACATGGAGGAAACCTTCCCTTGGGGCGAGACTTAACCCGGAAATCGGTCAACCAGAAGAGGACAAAGTCCTGACTTCTTCCGAGCCCGCCCCTCGGGCTCACTCGATCAGGTCCCGGATGTCGTCGGTGAGGCTGTCCGCCTCCGGACCGACCACCACCTGGACGACGTTGCCCGAGACGAGGACCCCGTGCGCTCCCGCCGCCTTGAGATCGGCCTCCCGGACCAGACCGGGGTCGGCGACCTCGGTCCGCAGCCGGGTGATGCAGGCCTCGATGTCCTCGATGTTGGCCGCGCCGCCCAAACCGGCGACGATCGCCGCTGCCTTGTCCGCCATGTGTCCTCCGTGCTCTACCCGGGCTCACGTGACCCGGGGGGTCTGAGCAGAGCTTAGAGGTGGTGTGGCTCACATGCCAGGGGCGGCGCGGCGGTCAGTCCGCACGATCGGGCCCCTTGCCGGACTCCCCGCCGGACGGGGGGTCGGTGCCGGGCTCGGTGGTGCCGTCGGCGGTGGCCGGGGCGGTGTGCGGGGCGGCCGCCTCGAGGTCCTCCTCATCGCGCTCGCGTCCCGGGGTGGGGAAGTTGAACTTCGTGATCAGCAGGTAGAAGACCCCGAAGTAGACCAGGAAGTAGAACACCCCGAACAGCAACAGGACCCCCAACCCCTGGGTGTTGTCCTTCGTGGCGTTCAGCAACAGGTCGATCAGGCCCGCCGAGAAGCCGAAGCCCAACTGGACGTCGAGGAAGTTCATCACCGCCATCGAGACGCCGGTGAGCACGATGTGCACGGCGAACAGCACCGGCGCCACGAAGATGAACGCGAACTCCACCGGTTCGGTGATGCCCGTGACGAACGCGGTCAGCGCCGCCGGGATCATGATCGAGCCGATCTGCGTCCGCCGGGCCTTGGACGCGGTCAGCCACATGGCCAGCGCCGCGCCCGGCAGACCGAACATCAGCACCGGGAAGAAGCCGGACAGCAGGCCGCCCGCGGTCGGGTCCCCGGCGAAGTAGCGGGTGATCTCGCCGTGCGTGACCGTTCCGTCGTCGGCGGTGTACGTACCGGAGACGAACCAGATGAACGAGTTCACCACGTGGTGCAGGCCCATCGGCAGCAGGATGCGGTTGATGACGCCGTAGACACCGGCGCCGAGCGCACCCGCGCCGATGATGCCCTCGCCCAGGTTCTGGATCCACATGCCGACGATCGGCCAGAGCAGGCCCAGCACCACGCCCATCCCCAGGCCGGCCAGGGCCGTGACGATGGGGACGAAGCGGCGGCCGCCGAAGAAACCGAGCCAGGTGGGCAGTTTGATCCGGTGGTAACGCTGCCACAGCACGGCGGCGACCAGGCCGATCGCGATCCCGCCGAGCACGTCGGTGGGGTTCTTGACCGCGTGGTTGATCATCGGCGCGACGGCGCTGATCGCCTCCGGGTCGGTGATCGGTTCCCTCGTCACCGGATCGGTGGGCAGGGGGTACGTGGTCAACCGTGAGCCGATGTCGCCGGTGGCGCCGTCGAAGGTCACCATCGTCCAGGTCGCCACCCGGTCGAACACCAGGTAGCCGACCACGGCGGCCAGGGCGGTCGAGCCGTCGGCGCGCTTGGCGAAGCCGATGGCCACACCGATGGCGAACAGCAGCGGGAGCGCCTCGAAGATCGCCTCACCGGCGGTGCCGATCGCCCCGGAGACGGGTTGCATCCAGCCCATCCCGCTGAGCCCGGCCAGGCCGTCGGCTCCGAGCAGGTCGTCCTGGCCGAGACGGAGCAGGATCGCGGCGGCGGGCAGGACCGCGATCGGCATCATCAGGCTGCGGCCGAGCCGTTGGAGCACGGCCAGTGTGGAGGAGCCGCGTTTGGCGTTGGTGGCGTCCCCGGCCTGGGCCGAGGACTTCTTGGTCGGTGTCGGGTCCGACATGGTGGGGGGGTCCTCCCTCTCGGACACGCGCCCCGAGGGCGCGAGACGTCAGTCGCCGTGCTGCCGCGGGTCCAGCCGGGAGTGCAGCTGGTAGCGGTCGGCACGGTAGGTGGACAGCGCGAGTTCGACGCACTGTCCCTTGGCGAAGCTGCGGCGCTGCATGATCAGCACCGGGCTTCCAGCGGGTAGGCCAAGGAGACGGGAGTCGGCCGAGTCGCAGATCCCGGCCTCGATGGTCTGTTCTCCGGAATCCAACAGGATGTCGAACTCGTTTTCCAGGACCTCGTAGAGAGATCGTTCGGCGAGGTCGTAGTCCTCCAGGCCGGGGACCATGGCCGCGGGGATGTTGGAACGCTCGACCGCCATGGGTTCGTCGTCGGCGGTACGCATGCGTTCGATGTGGTGGACGAGGGTTCCGGGGGCGATGTCGAGCATGCGTGCGGTGTGGCCGCTGGCCGGGATGACCTGCCGGATCAGCTCGCGGGCGCCCGGCTCGAAGCCGCGGGCCCGCATGTCCTCACTGAAGGAGGCCAGCACCAGGGACATCTCGATCTTGGGCCGGGCGACGAAGGTGCCCTTGCCGGGGACCCGGTAGAGGCGGCCCTCGGCGACCAGGAGGTCGATGGTCTGGCGCACGGTCATCCGGGAGAGGCCGTAGGTGGTGCTGAGCTCGCGCTCCGAGGGGACCATGTCGTCCACGCCCAGCCCGGCCGCGGTGATCCAGTCCAGGAGCAGGTCGCGGAGTTGGACGTACTTGGGCAGTGGGTTGCTGGCGTCGATCGACATGGAGCGGGCGGCCTTCTCGGTCGGCGATTCGGGCTGGTGTCAGACCTTAGCGCGGCGTCTGCCCCGGCATCTGGCGCTTGCCGGGGGATGTCGGTTTCCGACTGGTATAGTCCGGACTAGACCACAGCTCGACCCGCGTGTCAATCCTCCTTGCGGCACGCGGAGCGAACCATCATCGTGGCTGGCCAGAGAGAAAGTTCCGGGCCGCCCACGAGCGACCAGCGCGGCCCCCGGCGTTCGTCCAGGACCGCCCGTCCACACCGGAAGGCTCCGTCATGACCACCACGACGAGCGTGATGCGCTCCGAGATCGCCGAACAGCCCGAGGCCCTGCGCCGCACATTCACCGAGCTACTGCCCCTGCGCGGCGAGATCGAGGCACTCGGCCGCACCACCAGACACGTCCTGTTCATCGCCCGCGGCTCCTCGGACAACGCCGCTGTCTACGGGAGCTACCTGCTCCAGGCGCACACCGGCCGCCTGGCCACGCTGGGCTCGCCCTCCATCGCGACCGCCTACGGCGCCAAGATCGACCTCTCGGGCGTCCTCGCCGTGGCCATCTCCCAGTCCGGCAGGACCGAGGAGATCGTCGAGACCATGCGCTGGGCCGCCGACTGCGGTGCCCGGACCGTCGGTGTCACCAACGGGGCGGACTCCCCGCTCGCCGCCGAGGCCGACGTCGCTCTGGTCACCCGGGCCGGGAACGAGCTGGCCGTCCCCGCCACCAAGACCTACAACACGCAGCTGGCCGCCCTCGCGGTCCTCGCCCTGGGGCTGGGCGCCGACCTGGACGCCGGAGAGCTGGAGCTGGTCCCCGAGGGCATCGAGCAGATCCTCGCGGCGCCCACGGACTCCCTGGAGGAGATCGTGGAGCGGATGGTCGCCGTGCAGGGCGCGGTGATCTCCGGGCGCGGCATGGCCTTCTCCACGGCCCTGGAGGCGGCGCTCAAGCTCAAGGAGGCCTGCTACCTGCACGCCATGGGACTGTCCTACGCCGACCTGCTGCACGGCCCGATCGCCGTGGTGGACCCGCGCACCCCGGCCCTGCTGGTCGCCGCACCCAGCGGCCCCACCCTGGAGGGCACGGTCGCCCTGGCCGAGCGGGTCCGCTCCGCGGGCGCCCCGGTGTTCGGTTTCGGCGGCGGTTCCGCCCTGGCCGCCGCGAGCGACCTGTCCGTGCCCGTCCCGGACGTGCCCGAGTGGGTGTCACCGATGAACCTCATCGTCCCCGCCCAGCTGCTCACCGAGCACCTCGCCCGCCGCCTGGGCTACAACCCCGACGTTCCGCGCGGGCTCAACAAGGTCACCCAGACCTCCTGAGACCGAACCCCTGAGCCGTCTCCGGGGACACCGCGACCCCGGTCCCCCACTCGGCCCGGCGCCCGCCCAACGGCGGCGCCGGGCCCCTTTCTGTCCGGTCCTCCCCCTTCGGCGCGGGAGCTGAAGAAAAGAAGTCGGAGAAGTTCGGCCGATGGTGTCGAGAAGCCGTGGCTGGTTCCGTCCCCGCTGTGAACGCGACCACAATGGGTCGCACCAGCGTCGAGGAGAGACATCATGGCCAAGTACCTTCTGCTCAAGCACTACCGGGGCGCCCCGGCCGCGATCAACAACGTGCCCATGGACCGGTGGACGCCCGAGGAGATCTCGGCCCACATCACGTACATGAACGACTTCGCGGCCCGGCTGGAGGAGACCGGCGAGTTCGTCGACGCCCAGGCGCTCGCCCCCGAGGGGACCTTCGTCCGGTACGACGGCGAGGGCCGCCCGCCGGTCACCGACGGCCCGTTCGCAGAGACCAAGGACCTCATCGCCGGGTGGATGGTGATCGACGTCGACAGCCACGAACGCGCCGTCGAACTCGCCGGGGAGCTGTCGGCCGCTCCCGGGGCCGGCGGGGAACCCATCCACGAGTGGTTGGAGCTGCGCCCGTTCCTGACCGAACCGCCCACCGTCACGGAGTGAGCGCCGACGTGAACCCCGGAACGGACACCGCCCTGATCCGGGGCCTCACACCGGGCGTCCTCGCGATCCTCGTCCGCCGCGGAGCCGACTTCGCGACGGCCGAGGACGCCGTGCAGGAAGCGCTGGTCGAGGCGGTCCGCACCTGGCCGGCCGACCCGCCCCGGGACCCCAAGGGGTGGCTGGTCACCGTGGCCTGGCGCCGGTTCCTGGACACGGCCCGGGCGGAGACCTCCCGGCGCAGGCGCGAGGCGCTCGTCGACGAGGAACCCCGGCCCGGGCCCGCGCGCGCGGTGGACGACACGCTCCAGCTCTACTTCCTGTGCGCCCACCCCTCGTTGACGCCCTCGTCGGCGGTCGCGCTCACGCTGCGCGCCGTCGGCGGGCTGACCACCCGCCAGATCTCCGAGGCCTACCTGGTGCCCGAGGCGACCATGGCGCAGCGCATCAGCCGGGCCAAGCGAACCGTCTCCGGTGTGCGGTTCGACCGCCCCGGTGACGTCACCACCGTGCTGCGCGTCCTCTACCTGGTCTTCAACGAGGGCTACTCCGGGGACGTCGACCTCGCGGCCGAGGCCATCCGGCTCACCCGGCAGCTCGCGGCGGTGATCGACCACCCCGAGGTGGCGGGGCTGCTCGCCCTCATGCTGCTCCACCACGCCCGGCGCGCCGCCCGGACCGCTCCGGACGGGAGCCTCGTACCGCTCGACGAGCAGGACCGCGGCCGGTGGGACACCGGGGCGATCGCCGAGGGCGTCCGGATCCTCCAGGCGGCCCTGGCCCGCGACCGGCTGGGCGAGTTCCAGGCCCAGGCCGCCGTCGCCGCGCTGCACGCCGACGCGCCCACCGCCGAGGAGACCGACTGGCCGCAGATCGTGGAGTGGTACGACGAGCTCGTGGGGTTGACCGACAGCCCGGTGGTCCGGCTCAACCGCGCGGTGGCCGTCGGGGAGGCCGACGGGCCGCGCGCGGGCCTGGCGGCGCTCGCGGAGCTCGAGGACTCCCTCCCCCGGTACACGGCGGTCGCGGCCCATCTGCACGAACGCGACGGCGACCTGGAGGGCGCGGCGCGGCTGTACGCCGAGGCGGCCCGCAAGGCGACCAACCTCGCCGAGCGCGACCACCTGACCCGCAGGGCCGCCCGGATCAACACCCGCTGACACGCGTGTGGGCGCGGCCCCGAAGGGACCGCGCCCACACGCGTGTTCTCGGTGCTCCTCAGCGGCTACTTGGCCGTGGGGTCACCGTGGCACTTCTTGTACTTCTTGCCCGAGCCGCAGGGGCAGGGGGAGTTGCGGGCGGTACCCGCGTACTCGTTGTCCACGGTCTCGCTGTGCTGCTCGACGGTGCCGTCCTCGCTCGGCGCGGAGTACTGGAGCCGGTTCGGCTGGTCCTCGCCGAATCCGGGGACCACCACGTCCTCGGCGGGCTCCGCCTCCTCGGCGGGCGCGTCGGCCTCCGCGGCCTCGGTGTCCTCCTGGACGGCGGTGGCGACGGCGGCCGCACCGGTGGCCCCGCCGACCGCGGCGGCGGTCTGCGCGGCGGCGGAGGCGGTGATGGTCGGCTCGTCCTTCTTGCGGACCTGGACCTCGACGTTGAAGAGGAAGCCGACAGACTCCTCCTTGATGGCCTCCAGCATCTGCTGGAACATGTCGAAGCCCTCGCGCTGGAACTCGATCAGCGGGTTGCGCTGGGCCATCGCGCGCAGGCCGATGCCCTCCTGGAGATAGTCCATCTCGTAGAGGTGCTCACGCCACTTGCGGTCCATCACCTGGAGGATGACGCGGCGCTCGACCTCGCGCATCGCCTCCTCGCCCAGGTCGGACTCGCGGGCGTCGTAGGCGGCCTTGGCGTCCTCGACCACCTGGGTGGCGATGAGTTCGCCGGTCAGGGTGTGGAGGTCGCCGTTCTGCTCGATGAACTCGTCGACGGTGAAGCTGATCGGGTAGACCTGCTTGAACGCCCGCCAGAGCTTGTCGAGGTCCCACTCGTCCGGGTCGCCCTGGGCGGTCTCCTCCACGACGTAGCCGCGGAGCACCTCCTCCAGCATCTCCACGACCTGGTCGCGCAGGTCCTGGCCCTCGAGCACCTTGCGGCGCTCGGCGTAGATGACCTTGCGCTGGCGGTTGAGGACCTCGTCGTACTTGAGGACGTTCTTGCGGATCTCGAAGTTCTGCGTCTCGACCTGGCCCTGGGCGGAGGCGATCGCCTTGCTCACCATGCCGGACTCGATCGGCTGGTCGTCCGGGATGTTCAGCTGGTTCATGAACACCTCCAGACGACTGGAGTTGAACAGACGCAGCAGGTCGTCCTGGAGCGACAGGTAGAAACGGGAGATACCCGGGTCACCCTGACGGCCGGAACGGCCGCGGAGCTGGTTGTCGATCCGGCGCGACTCGTGGCGCTCGGTGCCGAGCACGTACAGACCGCCGGCCTCGACGACCTTCTCGTGCTCCTCCTCGAACTCAGCGGTGGCCTTCTCCAGGGCCTCGGGCCAGGCCGCCTCGTACTCCTCCGGGGTCTCCAGCGGGGACAGGCCGCGGTTCTGGAGCTCCTCGTTGGCGATGAAGTCGGGGTTGCCGCCCAGCATGATGTCGGTACCGCGACCGGCCATGTTGGTGGCCACGGTGACGCTGCCGAGCTTGCCCGCGCGGGCGATGATCGAGGCCTCACGGGCGTGGTTCTTCGCGTTGAGGACCTCGTGCGGGACGCCCTCGCGCTTGAGCATCCGGGAGAGGAGCTCGGACTTCTCGACGCTGGTCGTACCGACCAGGACCGGCTGTCCCTCCTCGTGGCGCTCGGCGATGTCCTCGGCCACGGCCTGGAACTTGGCGTCCTCGTGCTTGTAGACGACATCCTTGACGTCCTCGCGGACCATCGGCTTGTTGGTGGGGATGGGGACCACACCGACGCCGTAGGTCTGGGTGAACTCCGCCGCCTCGGTCTGGGCGGTACCGGTCATACCGCAGAGCTTCTCGTAGAGGCGGAAGTAGTTCTGGAGCGTGACCTTGGCGAGAGTCTGGTTCTCGTCCTTGATCTTGACGCGTTCCTTGGCCTCGATGGCCTGGTGCATGCCCTCGTTGTAGCGGCGACCCGCGAGGACTCGTCCGGTGAACTCGTCGACGATGAGGACCTCACCGTCCTTGACGATGTACTCCTTGTCCTTGCGGTACAGCTCCTTGGCCTTGAGGGAGTTGTTGAGGAAGCTGATCAGCGGGGTGTTGACGGCCTCGTAGAGGTTGTCGATCCCCAGCCAGTCCTCCACCTTGGCCACACCGGACTCGGTGATGCCGACGGTGCGCTTCTTCTCGTCGACCTCGTAGTCGGTCTCCTTCTTCAGGCGGGGCGCGATCTTCGCGAACTCGGCGTACCAGCGCGAGTTCTGCTCGGAGGGGCCGCTGATGATCAGCGGGGTGCGCGCCTCGTCGATGAGGATGGAGTCGACCTCGTCGACCAGGGCGAAGAAGTGCTCGCGTTGGACCGTGTCCTTGAGCGAGAGCGCCATGTTGTCGCGCAGGTAGTCGAAACCGAACTCGTTGTTCGTTCCGTAGGTGATGTCGGCCTGGTAGGCCTTGCGGCGGGCCTCCGCGGTCATCTGCGGTCCGACCACGCCGACCTCGAGCCCGAGGAAGTGGAAGATGCGGCCCAGGTTCTGGGCGTCGCGTCGGGCGAGGTAGTCGTTGGTGGTGATGACGTGGGCGCCCTTGCCCGCGAGGGCGTTCAGGTACACCGCGAGGCTTCCGGTCAGGGTCTTGCCCTCACCGGTCTTCATCTCGGCGATGTTGCCCAGGTGCAGGGCGGCCGCGCCCATGATCTGAACGTCGAAGGGTCGCTGGCCCAGGGTGCGCTTGGCCGCCTCGCGGACGGTCGCGAAGGCCTCGGGGAGCAGGTCGTCCAGGGACTCCCCGTCCTCGTGGCGCTCCTTGTACTCCTGGGTCAGGTCGCGCAGTTCCTCGTCGCTGAGGTCGACGTAGTCGTCCTCGAGGGCGTTGACCTGGTCCTTCAACTTCTTGAGCCGGCGCAGGATCTTACCTTCACCCGCGCGCAGGAGCTTGTCGAGTATGCCTGGCACTTCCTATGCGCTCCTCGCAGATCGCGGTTGGCTCCACCGGAGGGGGTGGAGAGTCAGATCTAGGCCCGCTGACCGCTTCCCGTGGCAACGGAGGTCAGGGGGAATCCTGGGTCCTCGGGCCTACATCCTAGAGGACCCGGAACCGCTTCCCGTCCTCCCGACAAACGAGTGGGATGGGTATAGATGTTCCCGCCCTTTTCATGATGTTTGTGCAGACTCGCGCAATTCTCCGGGTAGTGCAATGGGAGAGAGGCGGTTCCGGACGTTTGCGCGTCAGAGCGATCGGTCCGAGTACCGCCGAACGCAACAGCGTCCCCAGGGGGATCACCATGCCGACGAAGAGAGAACGCCGACGAACCTCGAACCCGAAGGACGAGTCCACCCGCCTTCCGGAAACCCCGGTCGACGCCGTCGACGAGTTCGTCGAGGGGAAACGTCCGACCGTCCTCGGCCCCAAGGACGAGGACGACCCCGGGCTCGGGTGGGAGCGACACCACCCCACCGAGGAGGAGCAGTCCCGCCGAGGACGGATCCGGGGTTTCCAGCGCCAGGGCGGTTCCCTCGCCCCCACCAACGGGCACCGGGGCAGCGCGGCCTCCTGGGCCTGTGTCGCCCTCGCCGTGGGGGGTTTCGCCCTCGGCGGCCTGGCGATCGTGCTCGACTGGTCGATCCCGCTCCTGGTGGCGGCCGGGGTCCTGATGGCCGCGGCGGCCGTGGTGGCCGTGGTCTTCGACATCCTCAGCGATGTGGTGCTCGACCCCCCGCGTTACGAGGCGGAGGAACCGCACCAGACGCCGCTGCACCACATCAAGCAGGAGGAGGAGACCTGACCGGCGGCCGTCCGGCCCGCGCCCGACCACGACACGGGCCACGACAGGACCGCGGCGGGCCTCTCGGGCCCGCCGCGGTGCGCGTTCGGCTCTCCCACCTCCCGTGCGGGGGATGTCGGGAGACGGGGTGCTAGTCCACGAGCCTGAGAACGCCGTAGTTGAATCCCTTACGGCGGTAGACGACGCTCGGGGTGTCGTTGACCTCGTCATGGAAGAGGTAGAAGTCGTGTCCGACGAGTTCCATCTCCATCAACGCCTGGTCGATGCTCATCGGCTTGGCCCGGTGGAACTTCTCCCGCACGATCACGGGAACGTCCCCCTGGGTGTCGAGTTCCACGAACTCGTCGGAGAAACGGTCGTCGACCTCGACGCCGTCGATCTCCTCGTCCCCACTGCGCTGGGCGGGGGGCGCCTCGGCTGATGTCGGGGTGGGTGAGGGCAGATCCCCGGGGAGATCGGCGGTAGCAGCCGCGACGGAGACCGGAGTGCGATTGCCGCGGTGGACCTTGCGGCGGTCCGCGGACTTGCGGAGTCGGGCCTCGATCTTGTCGATCGCGAGGTCGAGAGCGCCGTGACGGTCCACGGATGCAGCCTCGCTCCTGATGACCGGGCCGTCGGAGTGGATGGTCAGTTCAACCCGCTCGCGGACGTCGGCGAGCTTGGGGTTGCGCTCCTGGGACACCTCCACATCGACGCTCATGCCCTTCCGCTCCCACTTGGAGAGCCTGTCGAGCTTGTTCTCGACGTGCTGTCGGAACTTCTCACTCACGCCGGTGCGTCGACCTTTGACGATGATGTCCATAGGACCCCCTTCATCGCGTGGCCGCCGTGAAGGCGACGGCCAGGCTGGCTCTGCTCCCCTCCTGCGGTGGGGAGGGTGTGACGCGCTAGCCCCCTTCCGTCTGTGTCCCGTTCTTTTCCGGGCCACGACTCGGTTGGAAGTGCGTATACCCATCAGAGGCAGGGTCATCACGCGCCCCAGGGACACGATTACCCGGGACCCCTGAACTGGGAAGAAAGATGTTTGACCCGTTTGAGGCGATTCGCTCACCGGGCGCGGAGGCCCTGGTGGACAGGTCTTGGCCGACGGGGACCCGGGGGGCGGGAGTCCGGGCCGGGAGGACTCGGGTGGAACGGACACCGAGGGGCCGGGTGGGGGTCCGCGCCCCCGGAGCTCTCGCTCCGGGAACGACGGACCCCCGCACGTCGGCATGCCACCCGTCCGGCCGACCTGGTCTTCGTCCCCACATCCGCCTGCTGAGAGTTTCGCCGCTCTTATCCGCGACTACTGCTCTTCTCCCTGTCATGAGGGACATCGGGACCCTCCGCGGGGCAGGACTTACCTCTAAGGCGCACCGTGATCGGTCGACGAAAAGTCGCCTTACGTGGGCCGTTTCGCCTGCGCCTGGCATCGGCTTGCCGGAGTCGCTCCTCGGTGTTCCCGAGGGCTCTGAAAATCCGGCGCAACCACGGACCCGGACGGGTGCCATACCTGGACCGTAACCTGTCCCAGCGCGGATGTCAGGTAGCGAACGGAGTCCCAAGCGCCCGGCAAGCGACGCAAACCCTTGCGAACAGGCATCTTTCGCCTGTTCAGGGGGGTTTGTAAAACCTTCTTTCCGGCACCCTCCGAATGACCGGATACGGACGCTCCGAAGGTCGGGAGCGCTCGGCCAGCACCAGGGCGCCCACCACCTCGGCGCCCTCCTCGCGCAGGGCGCGGGCCGCTTCGGCGACCGTGGCGCCGGTGGTGAGTACATCGTCCACCACGACCACCCTGCGCCCGCGCAGATCCCACCGACCCCGCTCAGATGCCCGTCCGCGCCCCTGAAAGGGCCCTGGCGGCCTCGGCGCCGCGGTGAAGGCCCCCAGACGATTGGCCAGGCGTTCCGAGCGCCCCAGGCCCACCTGGGGCCGCGCTCGACGCCGGTAGCGCAGCACCGGGGCGACCCCGCCCACCATCCCGGGCCCGGCCCGTCGGGCACAGGCCCGCGCCAGCCGGACGACCGGACCGTGCCGGGCCGAGGCCCCGAGGCGTCCCGGAACCGGTACCAGCAGCGTGTCCGGGGCCGCCCACCCCGAGACGCGGTAGGCGGCGGCCAGCCGCTCCCCCAGGGGTTCCGTCAGCTGTTCGTCCCCGCGCTCCTTGTGGGCGAGCAGGACCCGCCGGTGGTGTCCGGCGTAGGGACCGGACGCCCAGACCGGCGGGCAGCGCTCACGCGGATCCGCCCGGTGCGGTCGGCGCTCCAGCACGGTGCGGCAGATCCCGCAGAGGGGGCCGTCCGGGCCGGAGCAGCCCGCGCAGGCGCGCGGCAGCAGCAGTTCGAGCAGGGGGTCGAGAAGGAGGGCGAGGAGGCGGCGCACCAGGGAGGGCACACCGGGCGTCCGCCGCCCGCGGGGGGCACCGGTCCGTTGGTCCATGTCTCCAGCATCGGCTGCTCCGGCCGCCCGCGCCAGCGCCGTTCCCCAGCCTGTGGACAACTCGGCCCCCCGCAGGAAGACCTGCCCCGGGACCGGGGCGGAACGGGCGCGGCGGGTCCGGAAGGATCCGCGGGAGCAACCAGGGGAACAGGCCCTAGCCGGGGAAGGTCGGCGAACCGCCCTCCACCACGTTCTGCCAGTTCAAGGGGTCGTTGGACACCCAGATATTACCGTCGTCCGAACCCGCGAGCAGGGGTTGGCCGGGTGCGCCGGAGATGGTGATCATCCCGGCGACCGGGGCGCCCGCGCTGGCTGCGGGCGTACCGCCGTCCAGGGCGACGAACAGGGCCTGGGTGGTGCCGCCGTCCCGGCTCCCCAGGATGACCAACTGGTCGCTCGAACGCCAGGAGACGCCGGTGACGTCCTCCAGTTCCTGGTCCGCGAGGCTGATGAAGGCGCCGACCGAGACCTGGCCGTCCTCGTCCTCCACCACCCGGCCGACCTGGAGCGAGCGCTCCCCGTCCCGTTCGGTGACCACGGCGGCGCGGGTACCGTCCCGGGAGATCCTGAAGTGCACCAAGGAGTGGTCCCTCAGCCCTCTGACCTCGGCCTGGACGACCTCGTCCCCGTCGCGCAGCAGCCACAGCGCGGTGTCCCCGGGCGCAGGGGGGTCCTGGCCGCCCGTGGCGTCCATCCCGTCCTCGGCGTCCGCGTCCTCCGCCTGCTCGTCCTCCTCGTCGTCAGAGCGCGCGCTGTCCCTGGTCTCCTCCACCACCCAGAGATCGCCGTTCACGTCCCAGGACAGCTCGGTGAACATGCCGTCGCCGAGGACCTCCCGGGGTTCCGCCCCGGGGCTGGCGAAACTGGTGACGACCTCCCCGCCGCCCAGGGTGATGCCCGCGACGGTGCTCTCGTCGAGCGAGACCGCGAACCGGTCCAGCTGGATGTCCCCGGCGCCCAGGGGGCCGGGGACCCGCTCGGCGTCGTCGAAGGTGTCGGTCTCCCAGTCGGAGGCGGACCACAGCTGGCCCTCGTGCGTGAAGTAGGCGTTGACGTCCGGGGAGGTGGCTCCGGGGCTCAGCCGGGCCCAGTAGTCGCTGCCCGGGCGCGGCCGCTCGGAACTGTCCCAGTCCGAATGCGGGAAGCCGACCTCTTCGCCGTTGACCCGGAGGGTGAACTCCTGGATCTCGGGCAGCTGCCGCAGGGTCCAGGCGATCTGGGCGCCCATGCTGTACTCGTCCGGGTCGGGCACACCGCTGACGCTGATCAGGGCACGTTCGGAGTCGACCTCCGTGCGGGGGACGGTCCCCTCGGGGAAAGCGGACACCACGGCCGGGTCCAGCCAGTCGGTGGGACCGCCGGTGAGCTTGCGCAGCAGGCGGTCGGCCAGCTGGTCGGTGCTCACCGGCAGGTAGACCGGGTCCGGGACCAGCGCGGTCCCGGCCGGGTTGAGGTAGTAGAGGTTGAACGGGCGGTACGTGCGCTCGACGTCGAGCTGGCTGAGGATGATCTCGTCGGGCAGGTCCTGGATCCGCCACTCGCCCTCGGGATCGCCGTCCTCGCGGGCGAGCGTGAAGGTCTCCTCGAGCACGGTGCCGGTCTCGGTCGGAACGTACTTGCCGCTCTCGTCGATCGTGGCCGTCTCGTTGCTGCGGATCCGCACGGTGGCGCTGAGGCCGTCGGTGGAGATCTCGGAGTCCATGTCCACGGCGTCCAGGTCGGCGAAGACCCGCACGCCTCCGTCCGGGGACCACTCCTCGCTCATCTCGGGGAGCATGTAGCTGCGGGCGGCCTTGTGGTCCTCCTCGAAGCTGCCGAGGTCCTTGAGGAAGCCGTCGATGAGGCCTTCGGGCTCCACACCGGGCTGGGGCCCGGCGGGCAGGAGCCGCACGTAACCGCCGTAGGGGTCGCCCGAGCTGTCGCCGCCCTCGCCCGGCACGACGGGGCCGGTCATGGGAACGCTCGCACAGGCCGCCAGGGACACGCAGGCGAGCGCTCCCGCCGCGGCGGTACGCGCGACCCGGACCAGGCGTCCTGGACTCCTCACGTCGCTCACAGAGCCTCCTCTTCGTCGACTCCGGCTCGGCCCCTCGCCGGGCCCTTCGGTTCCCCTGCCGCGCTGTCTCCGTCCCTGGCCGCGCCGTGCTCCTTGGCGCCGCCCTCCTTGTCACCGAAGGCCGTGAAGTTGCGGCCCAGGGCGATCTCCGGCGGAACCAGGGGCAGCGGGGACCCGCGCAGTTCGGCCCCGGAGCGCCGCGGCAGGGACAGGCGGAACTGCGAGCCCTGCCCCGGAAGGCCCCAGGCCTGGAGCCAGCCGCCGTGCAGGGTGGCGTCCTCCTTGGCGATGGACAGGCCGAGACCGGTGCCCCCGGTGGTGCGCACCCGGGAGTAGTCGGCCCGCCAGAAGCGGTCGAAGCACAGGTGCTCCTCCCCCTCCTTGAGACCCACCCCGTAGTCGCGCACGGCCACCGCGATGGCGTCGCGGTCGCCCGCGGCGGCGACCACCACGTCCCGCCCCTCGCTGTGCTCGATGGCGTTGACCACGAGGTTGCGCAGGATGCGGTTGATCCGCCGGGTGTCGAACTCGGCGACGCAGGGTTCGGCGGGCAGGCGCAGGACCACCTTGATGCCGCGGCGTTCGGCGATCTGCTCCGCGTCACCGACCGCCTTCATCACCGAGTCGCGGATGTCCGCGGACTCGATGCCGAGGGTGGCGGCGCCCGCGTCGTGGCGGCTGATCTCCAGCAGGTCCGCCAGGAGCTCCTCGAACCGTTCGACCTGGCTCTGGAGCAGCTCCACGGAACGCCGGTGGGAGGAGTCGAGCTCCTCGCGGTCGTCGAAGAGCAGGTCCCCGGCCATCCGGATGGTGGTGAGCGGGGTGCGGAGCTCGTGGGAGACGTCGGAGACGAACTGGCGCTGGAGCTTGGACAGCTCCTCCAGCTCCTGGATCTTCTCCTGGAGGTTGCCCGCCATGTCGTTGAAGGACATCGCGAGCCGGGCGAGGTCGTCCTCGCCCTGCACCGTCATGCGTTCGGTGAGGTCCCCCGCGGCCAGGCGTTCGGCCGACTGCGCGGCCGAGCGCACCGGTGTGACCACCAGGCGGGTGATCATGAACGCGATGAGCCCGAGGAGGATCACCAGCAGTACCGCGACCAGCGCGACCGTGCCCTGGACCAGGTCCAGGATCTCCTGCTCGTGCTGGAGCGGGAAGATGTAGTAGAGCTCGTAGGCGTGGGTCAGCTGGGCGCCGACGACCAGGGCCGGCTCGACCGAACCGTCCTCCATGTCGATGCGCGTGTACGTGTGGTACTGCTGATCGTGCACCTCGGACTGGCGGACCTGTTCGACCAGGCGCGGTGGGACGCTGCCCTCGCCGGTGGCCCAGCCGAGCTCGTCGCTCACCGAGGGCAGGATGAACACGCTGTAGAGCCCGGTGTCGCCGCTGCGGCTGGTCAGCTCACTCGCGATGTTGTTCAGCAGCCGGTTGCGGTCGCCGATCTCGTTTTCCTGGAGTTCGACGAGCGCGTAGTTCAGCCCGGCGCGGTGGTCGTTGACCGCCGCGTCGACCTTGGCGTCCAGCAGACCGCCGCGCACCTCGGAGATCAGCACGTATCCCAGTCCGGCCATGACCAGCAGGGACAGGACCAGGGTCGTGCTGATGACCCTCAGGTGCAGCGAGCGGCGCCAGTTGGTGTGCACCCCGCGCACCAACGCGCGGGCCGCGCGTTGGGCGAGGAGGTAGGCACGGGTCAGGCCCGTGTTGTTGTCACGCCAACGGCCCCCGGTCTCGGACAGGCCGGCGGGAGGGGCGGACCGCTCCCCCTCGGAGTCGGCCCCCCGCCCCTCCTCGGGTTCGGACGCGGTCATGTGGGTCCCGGACGGGTCAGGCGGTTCCGGCCTTGTAGCCGACGCCGCGAACGGTCACGACGACCTCGGGGTGCTCCGGGTCCTTCTCGATCTTCGCGCGCAGGCGCTGCACGTGCACGTTGACCAGGCGCGTGTCAGCGGCGTGGCGGTAGCCCCAGACCTGCTCGAGCAGGACCTCTCGCGTGAAGACCTGGCGCGGCTTGCGGGCCAGGGCGACGAGGAGGTCGAACTCCAGCGGGGTGAGGCTGATCTGCTCTCCGTCACGGCGCACCGCGTGGCCGGCGACGTCGATGGTGATGTCACCGATCTGGAGGACCTCGGGCGCGGGCTCCTCGGTGCGGCGCAGGCGTACCCGCACGCGGGCGACGAGCTCCTTGGGCTTGAAGGGCTTGACGATGTAGTCGTCGGCGCCCGACTCCAGACCGAGGACGACGTCGACGGTGTCGCTCTTGGCGGTGAGCATGACGATGGGAACCCCGGACTCGGCGCGGATCTGACGGCACACGTCGATCCCGTCGGCCCCGGGCAGCATCAGGTCGAGGAGAACCAGATCGGGCTTGGTCTCGCGGAAGGCCTCCAGAGCCTTGTCCCCGTCGTGAACGAACGAGGGCTCGAACCCTTCACCCCGCAACACGATGCCCAGCATCTCGGCGAGGGCGAGGTCATCGTCGACAACCAGTACACGTCCCTTCATCGGTGTGTGCGGCGCCAAGCGTCCGCCACCGCCTTGTGGGCGGGGGGATCCCGGCGCCTACTCCTCTCTCCTGGAACACTCAAGCGGCGTCAGTGGTCGGTGCCCGTGTCCCCCTGTTTCGGGGAACGCTCCCCTGTATGCGAGGAACTGCGTTTGGTCTCCCCAACCTTGCCAGCTTCGGACAGTGTTGGAAGAGAGGTCAGCGCTGTTGGGCCCTTTTGGACCGTTTTCGGTCACCGGCGGCGTCGTCCCTGGCTATGAAGGCCCAGAAAGCTTCGTGACTTGGCCGGTTGGTAACAGAAAGCATACAAAAGGAATGAAGTGCGTCGGTTGTCCTGGGACACACTCCAGCACCACCGAGAAGCGGTGGAACCGGCCGGTAGGTTGGTTTCCGACACGTCAGAATTGGCGCGAATACGCTCGCGCACAGTAACCGAACCTCATGGAGGGCGGGGCAGATGAGCCAGGAGGACGACCACCGGGAGAGGCCGGGGGACACCCCGGACAGCCCCGAGGAACAGGGGTCGCCCGCATCTGGAGACACCCCCGGTGCCGGCGGCTGGGCCGCACCGGGACAGGGATCCGCCGACACTCCGGCGGAGAGCGGCCCCACGTCCCCGCAGCCCGGCTACGAAACACCCGGCCAGGCCGAAACCGGCTACGGGACACCCGCGCCCCCTCCGGGGTACGCGCCCCGGAGCGGCCAGGAGCCGCAGGGGTACGGCCCGCAGGGGTACGGCCCGCAGGGGTACGGCCCGCAGGGTCCGGGTGGCCCGTCCGATTACTCCCCCCAGGGCCAAGGTGGCGTCCCCGGTCACGGTCCCTCCGGCCAGAACGCCCCCGGCTACGGACCCCCTCCCGGTTACGGAGCCCCCGGCTACGGGCCCCCCGGCCACGGAGCCCCCGGCTACGGTCCCCCTCCCGGTTACGGCGCCCCCGGCCAGGGCACTCCCCCGGGGTACGGAGCCCCGGGCGGGCCCTCCGGCTACGGCGCACCCGGGCAGGGCGGCCCTTCCGGCTACGGCGCACCCGGCTACGGCGAGCAGGGCCCGCGTCCGCAGCCGATCAAGCCCGGTGTGGTCGCGCTCCGGCCGATGTCGCTCGGCGACATCTTCAACGGCGCGTTCAGCTACATCCGCGACAACCCGCGGACCACCTTCGTGCTCTCCCTGCTGGTCATGGCGATCGCCTCGATCGTCAGCACCGTCGCCGCGACCTGGCTCACCGGCGACACCGCCGAGGTCCTCACCTCGTTCGACGAGATCATGGCGGACCCGGCCGCGTTCGACCCCGACGACCCGATGTTCCAGACGTCGCCGCTGGCCACGCTGCTGGGCTTCGTCGGCGACCTCATCCTCCTGGTCGGCGGGGCGGTCCTGCTGGGCCTGCTCGCGGCGGTCGTGGGTATGGCGGTGCTCGGCTACCGGCTCACCATCGGGCAGGCGTGGGAGGCCGTGCGCGGCCGGATCGGCGCCATCATCGGCCTGGCCTTCATCAAGCTGGGCATCCAGCTCGTCATCGCCGTCGTCCTGGTCATCGCGCTCTTCGTCGCCCTCTTCCTGGGCCTCATCGTCGGCTTCGGGGCCGAGAACATCGGGGCGGGCATCGCTGTCGGCCTGCTGCTCCTGGTCGTGGGCGGTCTGATCGTCGGCGCTCCGGCCCTGTGGATCTGGATCCGGCTCTACTACGCCATGCCCCTGGTCGTGCTGGAGCGGCTCGGCCCGGGCCAGGCCATCGCCCGCTCGTGGCGGCTCTCCCGGAACGCCTGGTGGCGCACGCTCGGCTACTGGCTGCTGGCGCTCCTGATCGTGATGGTGGTGAACATGGTCCTGGGTGTGCCGGTCGGCCTCCTCACCCCCTTCCTCGCCTTCAACGACGGGCTGGGGACCTTCGGCCCGATCCTGGTCGGTGTGATCACCTACGTGGTCACCGTGCTGATCTACGCCCTCACCCAGCCCTTCGTCGCCGGAGTGAACACCCTCCTCTACATCGACCTGCGGATGCGCCATGAGGGCCTGGACCTGCAGCTGCACCAGATCGCGCAGCGCGGTCAGGCGGTCGGACCGGAGATCTACCTTCCGGGGTACCGCACGTGAGGCCCCTCCACACCGCTCCCCTGGAGGTGACCCGGGAGGAGGGCCGACGGCGTGCGATCGAGGAGTTGTCCGACCCCCTGTACGGGGAGAGCGAACCCTCCCTGATCGACCGCTTCCTCGCCTGGCTGGGCGAGCTCCTGGACCGGCTGGCCTCGGCCGGCGGAGGGGTCGTGCCGGGCGGGTGGATCCTGGCCGTCGTGCTGCTGGTGGTCCTGGTCCTGGTCGTCGTCCTGATCGTCTACCTGCGCCCCTCCCGCAACCGCCGGGTCGAGATGCCGCTGCACGAGGGCGAGGTCCGCTCCGCCGCCGACCACCGCACGGCCTCCGACCGGTGCGAGGCCGAGGGCGACTTCGCCGGGGCCGTGACCGAGCGCCTGCGTGCGATCAGCGTCGACCTGGAGGAACGGGTGATCGTCGGTCCCCGCGCCGGGCGGACCGCCACCGAGCTGGCCGCCGAGGCCGCCCGAACGCTGCCCGGTGAGGCCGAGGGCCTGCACGAGGGCGCCCGGATCTTCAACGACGTGGCCTACGGCGACCGCCCCGCCACCGCCGAATCCGCGCGGGTCATGCGTGAGCTGGACGGACGGCTGAGCGCGGCCCGCCCGGTGCTCACCGACGACGCGCCGCCCGGTCCCGCCGTCCCCCTGTCCCACAACAGTCCGCCGCCCGGCGGCCGGTCCCACAACGAAGGGCGCCGATGACGACCACCGCGCCGCCCGAGCCGCGGTCGCACATCCCGGCCTCCCCGCTGCCGGGGTCGGCCTCGCAGGGTTCCGCCGCAGGACGCCTGTGGCGGGCCGGCCGCCTGCCGCTCGCCGTCATCACCGTGCTGGTCGTGGCGGCGGTCCTGCTGTCCCTGGGAAAGGAGCGGTTCCCCACCGGCCACCTGGAGCCCGACAACCCCGCCCCCGGCGGTTCCCGTGCCCTGGTGCAGCTGCTCCAGGAGGACTCGAACGTCACCGTCACCCGTGGCTCCGAGGCCGCGGTACGGGCCGTGGAGCGAGCGGGGGACGACACCCTGCTGGTGCTCTTCCTCGACCACCGCCTGCTCCCCGAGGAGCTGGACACCCTGGCCGGGTTGGAGACCGACACCGTGCTGGTGCAGCCCTCCCTGCGATCCCTCCACACCTTCGCGCCGGGCGCGGACGTGACCGGCCGGGCCCAGGACGAACGCACCCTCGAACCCGACTGCGCGCTGCCCGCGGCGACCGCCGCGGGTGGCACCGGGCTCGTGGGCGAGCTGTACTCCGCCGAGCCGGGGGTGGAGGCCCTGGGCTGCTACCCGGCCCCCGGCGGCTCGGCCATGCTCCAGGTGGCCGCCCCCGACGGCAGCACCACGACGGTCCTGGGCACCGGGGGCCCGCTCACCAACCGCGAGCTGGACACCGCGGGCAACGCGTCCCTGATGCTGAACCTGCTCTCCGCCGAGGACGTGGTGTGGCTGCGTCCCGACCCGCCGACGGAGGTCGGGAGCGCCACCCTGTGGGAGCTCGTCCCGCCGGGCCTGCGCTGGTCGTTGGTCCCGCTGGCGCTGACCCTGCTGCTGTTCGCCCTCTGGCGCGGGCGGCGGATGGGCGCGCTGGTCCCGGAGTCGCTCCCCGTGGTGGTGCGGGCCACGGAGACCACCGAGGGCCGCGCCGGGCTGTACCAGGCCGGCAAGGCGCGCGACCGCGCGGTGTCGGCGCTGCGCGAGGGCTTCCTGGAACGTTCGGTCCCCAGGCTGGGCCTGCACGCGGACGCCGGACCGAACGCGGTCGTGGCGGCCGTGGCCGCCCGGACCGGGGAGGACCCCCAGGCGCTGCGGCCGCTGTTGTACCCGGTCCGGCCGGACCCGTACACGGCGGACGACGCGGCGATGCTGCGGCTCGCCGAGGAGATCGACCAGCTCTCGGGACGGCTGCGGTGAGCCCGCGCGTCGGCCGTCCCCCCTGGGGCCGGCACCGCGACCGCCGGAACCCGCACGACCGCCGGAACCCGCACGGCCCCCACAGACGAGAACAGACCCCAGAGGTCACCGAGGTATCGAGAGAGGTAGACGGCACGTGAGCGCCTTCACACCCGAGGCACTGCCTTCCGCCGACGAGGCCCGGGCGGCACTGACCGCCCTGCGCCGCGAGGTGGCCAAGGCGGTCGTGGGCCAGGACGAGACGGTGACCGGTCTGGTCGTGGCACTGCTGTGCCGCGGCCACGTACTGCTGGAGGGCGTGCCGGGTGTCGCCAAGACACTGCTCGTGCGCACGGTCTCGCAGGCCCTGTCACTGGACCACAAACGGGTGCAGTTCACCCCCGACCTGATGCCGGGCGACGTGACGGGTTCGCTCGTCTACGACCAGCACACGGCGAAGTTCGAGTTCATGCAGGGGCCGGTCTTCACCAACCTGCTGCTGGCGGACGAGATCAACCGGACCCCGCCCAAGACCCAGGCCTCGCTGCTGGAGGCCATGGAGGAGCGACAGGTCACCGTCGAGGGGCGCCCCATGGCGCTGCCGGACCCGTTCATGGTGGCGGCCACCCAGAACCCGGTCGAGTACGAGGGCACCTACCCGCTGCCCGAGGCGCAGCTGGACCGGTTCCTGCTGAAGGTGACCGTCCCGCTGCCCGAGCGCAACGCGGAGGTGGCGATGCTGGGCCGCCACGCCGCCGGCTTCGACCCGAGCGACCTGACCGCCGCCGGGGTGACCGCCGTGGCCGGCGCCGCAGAGCTGCACGCCGCCCGCAACGCGGTGGCCGGTGTGCGTATCGCCCCCGAGGTCCTCGGCTACATCGTGGACCTGTGCCGGGCCACCCGGTTCTCCGCCTCCCTCCAGCTGGGCGCCTCCCCCCGCGGTGCGACGGCGCTGCTGAAGACCAGCCGCGCGTGGGCGTGGCTGTCCGGCCGCGACTACGTGACCCCCGACGACGTCAAGGCCCTGGCCAAGGGCACCCTGCGGCACCGGATCGGACTGCGCCCGGAGGCCGAGCTGGAGGGCGCCACCGCCGACGGGATCCTGGACGGTGTGCTCGCCTCCGTCCCGGTGCCCCGCTGATGGTGGTCACCGGCCGGGCCGCGCTGCTGGCGCTCCTCGCGACGGGTGCGGTGGCGATCTCCGGCAGTCTCGGGGGAACCGTCACCTACGTCGCCGTGGGCCTGGTCGTGCTGCTGGTCGCGGTGGACGTGTCCTTGGCGGTCGGGCCGAGGAAGCTGCGCCTGTCCCGGGAGGGTGACACGTCGCTGCGCCTGGGCGAGACCGCCGAGGTGTTCGTGACGGTCGCCAACCCGACGGGTCGGCGGCTGCGCGGTTCGGTCCGCGACGCCTGGCCGCCGAGTGCGCACGCCTCCCCCAAGGCCCAGCCGCTGCGGGTCGGCGCCGGGGAGCGCCGCCGTGTCCGGACCGCGCTCACGCCGACGCGCCGCGGCGACGCCCGCGCCGCAGGGGTGACCGTGCGCAGTATCGGCCCGCTGGGTCTGGCCGGCCGGCAGCGCACGCTCAGCGCCCCTTGGAGCGTCCGGACGCTGCCGCCGTTCCACAGCCGCAGGCACCTGCCGGGCAAGCTGTCCCGGCTGCGCGAGCTGGAGGGGCAGCACACGGCGATGGTGCGCGGCCAGGGCAGTGAGTTCGACTCGCTGCGCGACTACGTGCCCGGCGACGACGTGCGCTCCATCGACTGGCGCGCGACCGCCCGCAACGACGGGGTGGTGGTGCGGACCTGGCGGCCCGAACGGGACCGGCGCATCCTCATCGTGCTGGACACCGGCCGCACCTCCGCCGGACGGGTGGGCGACACGCCTCGGCTGGACCACGCCATGGACGCCGCGCTGCTGCTGGCAGCGCTGGCGGGCAAGGCGGGCGACCGGGTGGACTTCATGGCCTACGACCGCGCGGTGCGCGCCCAGGTGAAGGCCTCGGGCAAGGGCAGCCAGGTGAACCGGGTGGTGGAGGCCATGGCGCCGCTGGAGGCCGAACTGGTGGAGTCGGACCCCGCCGGCCTGGTCAGCGCCGTGCTCACCCAGGGCCGGGCGCGCAAGCTCGTGGTACTGCTGACCGATCTCAACGCCACCTCCCTGGAGGAGGGGCTGCTGCCGCGGCTGCCGCTGCTGTCCTCGCACCACCTGCTGATGGTGGCGGGGATCAAGGACCCGCAGGTCGAGGAGATGGCGGCCGAACGGGGCAGTCCCGAGGCCCTGTACCGGGCGGCCTCCGCCGAGCGGACACTCGGCGAACGCCACCGGATCAGCGCGGAGCTGCGAAAGATGGGGGCCGAGGTGGTCGACGCCGGACCGGAGCACATCGCTCCGGCACTGGCCGACGCCTACATCAACCTGAAGGCCCAGGGACGCTTGTGACCCGGGGACGCGTGTAGCCCCCGGAATCTCAGGAGGGGCGCCTTCCCCGAGCGGGAGGGCGCCCCTTCCTGTGTCCGGCTCCGGTCAGGCGTCGTCGTTCCCGCCGCCGCGCAGCTTGTCACCGACCTCGATGACGGAGCGCTCCTCGGTCAGGCGCCGTAGCGCCTCCTCCTTCGAGATCGGGGTGCGAGGGGTGACCAGGCTGACGACCACACCGGAGACCAGGGCCACGGCCAGCGACGGGATCACCGCGTTGCCCCAGAAGGCGGTGAACGCCTCCACGCCGTTGACGACCAGGGCCGCGGCCGAACCGCCCAGCATCGCCGCCATCCCGCCCTGCCAGGTGGCCCGGGGCCAGAACTTGCCCAGGAGCGAGGCCACCAGCAGGCCGGTGAGCACCGTGGAGATCATCAGGGTGATGTACCCGATGAGGGTCGTGGCCAGGAGGGAGAACACCAGGGCGAGCCCCATCACCCCGGCCAGGCCCCACCGCGAGTACCGCACCGTGTTCTCGGGGTTCGGAAGCTTGCCGGTGACCACCTGGGAGACGTCGCGCAGCAGGATGGTGACGCTCACGATGGCGTCCGAATCACCCGAGGACATCGTGGCCGACAGGCCGGCGACCAGCAGGAACGCGCCCAGCCACAGCGGGAACAGGGTCGTGACCAGGTAGGGGAAGGCCATGTCCGGGTTCTCGAGGGCGGGCTCCAGGGTCCTGGCGGACATCCCGGCGATCGCCGGCAGGATCGAGAAGGCGGCGAAGAGGACGCCGGCGAGCACGAAGCTGCGCCGCACGGTCCGCACGTCGGCCGCGGCGTAGATCCGCTGCCGGTACGACGGGGTGGCCAGCACACCGACGGCGACGACCACGGCCAGCGACAGGGCGGGCAGCGGACCCAGCGCCTGAACGCCGAGCACGGAGAGCGCCTCCTCCGAGGACCCCTCACCCAACCCGTCGAAACCGCCGACGCTCACCAGGGCCAGGACCGCGAGGACGGTGAAGCCGAGGAAGAGGATCGTGCCCTGGATGGCGTCGGTGATGACCACGGCCAGGTAGCCGCCGATCACGGTGTACAGGCCGAAGCCCAGGGCGATGACCACTTTGGCCAGGTTCTGGTCCATGCCGGTGAGGAACGAGAGGTACATGGCGCCGCCCATGATGTGCGCGCCCAGCCATCCCACCGAGGCCAGGAACAGGAGCACGGCCACCACTGCCTTGATCGCGCGGCTGGCCCCGAAGTAGTAGCTCATCTCCTCGGGGAAGGTCATGAAACCCTTCTCGCGCACGTCGGCGAAGAGCCACAGGAGCAGCAGGACGCCCGCCGCGCCGCCGATCCCGTACAGGGCCCCGGCCCAACCGTTCTGGTAGGCGAACCCCACCGCGCCCAGGCTGGAGCCGGTGCCGACCAGGGTGGCCAGGGTGCTCCCCATGACCAGCGGGGTACCGAGCCTGCGTCCGGCGAGGAGGAAGTCCTCACCGTCCTTCGTGCGCCGGGCGACCCACCAGCTGACGGCGAGCATCAGCAGCACCGTGGCGAGCAGGGCCGACAGGTAGACCGCTGCGTTGGCTTGGTTCATGGCGAACCTCCTGGGATGACGGGGAGTGTGCGCACCCGGCCACGAGGGCTTCCGGGCGGGCGGGGATGAGGCAGAGGCGGTGCGGGCCGGGGCGGGGACAGGCGCTGGGGTGGAGGGGCGGAGCGGGTGCTGTGCGGCCCGGAGCCGGGCCGCACAGCCGGGGACGGCTGGTCCCGGAGGACTCAGTCGGCCGGGCGGTACAGGACCGCGTCGATCTCGATGTCGAAACCGGGCAGGTCCGCCTGGATGGTGGTGCGCACCGGCGGCTCGTCGCCGAAGTACTCCGCGAAGATCCCGTTCATCGCCTGGAAGTCGTCCAGGTCGCGCAGGTAGACCCGGGCCTGGACGGCGTCGGCCAGGCTCGAACCCGCCGCCTTCGCCACCGTGGCCAGGTTCTCGAAGGTGGCCCGGGCCTGTTCCGGGAACGGCCCGTCGACCAGCGAGCGGTCGGTGCGGTGCGGCGTCGCGCCGGCGAGGTAGACGAAGTCCCCGGCGACGACGGCGTGGGAGTAGGGGCCTCCGGGCGGTGCGGCGTCCGGGGTGTTCACGATCTTCTTCCTGGCCATGTGTCCTCCTTGGTAGCGGTGGTTCCGGCGGTGGCCGGTCCGGTTCAGAAAAAGGTGCGGACGGCGTCCACGACCCGGTCCCCTTCGTCGAGGACCGGGATCAGCGGCCACTTGTCGAACACCGTGCAGGGGTGCGAGAGGCCGAGTTCGACGACGTCTCCGACACGCAGCGCGTCCTCCGCGGAGCCGGTGAGGTCGAGGAACGCGTGGTGGTCGTTCAGCTCGACGACGCGTGCCCCGTCCCCCAGGGGGACCCGTTCCCCGTCACGCAGCAGCGCGCGCGGAACGGGCAGGTCGATGTCGAACGACACGTCTCGCTTGCCGACCCCCAGCAGGGCCCGGCCCGGCTCCGGCCGGGACAGGACCCGTGCGTAGCAGCGCAGTGCGGGACGCAGGGGGTCGTCGTCGGCGGAGGAGCGCAGCGGTGACGCGCGCTCCATGAACAGGTCGTCGTGGGTGAGGTAGCAGCCCGAACGGACGATCCGGCGGACCGGGAGCGACAGCCGGGGCGGCTCCGAGAGGGCGTCGGAGACCAGGTCGGGGTAGCTGCTGCCGCCCGCGGTGACGATCACCTCGGCCGCCCCGGCGAACAGGTCCTCGGCGTCGGCGCGCCGCGCGAACTCGTAGAGGCGGTCCAGCCAGGTGCGCACGCGGGAGGGCGAGTCGTCGTCGCGGCGCTGCGGGAACACTCCTTCGAAGGCCTCCACGCCGGCGAGGGTGAGCTGCGGGCAGGCCGCCACCGTCCGTGCCAGCTCCAGGGCCCCGTCCAGGTTCCGGACGCCCGTGCGGCGGCCTTCGACCCCCAGTTCCAGCAGGACCGGCAGCGGCCGGGCGGCTCCGGCCAGGGCGCGTGCCATGATCCGGACCCCCTCGGCGGAGTCCACCAGGCACAGCGGTTCGAACCCGGGATCGTCCAGGGCCTCTGCCAGCCACGCGAGCTGGCCCGGTTCCACGACCTCGTTGGCGACCAGGACCCGGGGGACACCGAATCGGCGCATCACACGGGCCTGGGCGACGGTGGCGGCGGTCAGGCCCCAGGCGCCCCGTGCCAACTGCTCCGACCACAGCCGCGGCGCCATCGTGGTCTTGGCGTGCGGCGCCAGGTCGACGCCCCGTTCGGCGCACCAGCGGGCGAACCGGTCGAGGTTGTGGCGCAGCGCCGCCTCGTCCAGGGTGACGGCGGGCAGCCACAGGTCGCGCAGGCCCAACCCCGCGGCCCGGATCCCGTCGACCGTGGTGGGGCTGAACGGCACGGACCGGGCCTCGACCGGTACGGCGTCGGACGCGGCCAGCAGTGCGGCGGGCAGGCCCGTACCGCTGGGAGGGCCGATGGGCGCGGAAGGCCCGGTGTCCGCGGGCTCCGGGCCCCGTTCCGGGGGTGGGCCGGTCTCTGTCATGGTGCGTTCCCGTCTGTGTCCGGCCCTCAGGGCCTGTCCTCGGCGGCTGGGCGGGGGAAGTGCTCGTCGAAGTCCTCGGGGCGGTCCAGGTACCGCACGGCGGAGCGGACCTGCTCGTGGCGCTGTTCCTCCGCACGGTGCTGGGCCGCGCTGAGGGGCACCCACACCGGCGGCGGTTCGGCGGCACGCGGTGTGAGCAGGCGTCCGCCGGCGTAGGTGGCCGTGTTGGTGAGGCGCAGCGGGGCCTGACGCGAACCGCCGTGCACGTCGACGACGGGGAACCGGCCCTCGCGGGCCTCGAACACCGCGATGTCGGCCGCCGCACCCGGGCGCAGCGTCCCGGCGGGCAGTCCGAACGCTCCGGCGGGCCGGTGCGTCACGGCCGCCACCGTGTCGGTCAGGCTCATCCCCGCGGCCATCGCCTTGCCCATGACGATCGGCAGGTCGAACGCGGGCCCGTAGACCGAGCGGATGTGCAGGTCGGTGGAGATGATCGGGACGATTCCGGCGGCCAGCTCCGCTTCGAGCACGTCGAAGTCGAAGGCGCCGGAGCCGTGCCCGAGGTCGAGGAGCACCCCGGAGTCGCGCAGGCGCGCCAGGGTGTCGGTGGGGCGGCCGTCGACGACGAGGTCGGCGGCGACCCCGGTGGCGCAGTGGGTGACGATGTCGCCCTCGGTGAGGAAGGGCGCGATGTCGGCGAGGTGGGGCGGTCCGTAGCCGATGTGCACCATGAGCGGCTTGTCCAGGCGCTTCGCCAGTGCCGCGGCCCTGCGGAGCGGTTCCAGACCGTGCACACCGACGGTCTGGCTGTCCATGCGCGCCTTGACACCGCAGACCAGGTCGCCGTGGCGCGCGGCCACCGCGGCCGCCGCGTCGACGTCGAGGTTCTCCAGGACGTGGTGCTCACCGGTGCGTCCGACCAGTCCGATCCCGGAGACGTTGATCAGCGACCGGACGCTGAACGGTGCGGGCTCGGCCACGAAGCGGCGCAGCCCGTCCAGCCCGTAGGCGCCCGCGGATCCGGCGTCGATCCAGGTCGTGACCCCGGTGCGCCAGGCGATCGGCTCCGGGTCCACGCCCCAGTAGGTGGAGCTGTGCAGCACGTGGGTGTGTGCGTCCACCAGGCCGGGGAGCACCAGCTTCCCGCGGACGTCGGCCTCCTGCGCGGCGCGGTCCCGGGGCAGGCCCGCGGCGACCTCGGCGATCCGGCCCGCGCGCACGGCGACATCGGCCGTCTCGTCACGACCGGAGGCGGGGTCGACGACGCGGCCTCCGCGCAACAACAGGTCCCACACGCCAGCCATCCCCCTTGTGCTGCACATAGCGCAACAGTGTTGCGCACTGGACAACACCTTGAATAGCATTGGACAGTGACGCAGGTCAACACGGCCCGTGATGCGGGACACCAGAACGAACCGGAGGCCGCGAGTGAGCACGCAGCGACGGAACGAGGCACCAGGGCGCGCGTCCGCCGGACACGCCCCGGCACCGTCCCCCCTCGCGGGCTCTGAGACAGGCCCCCTCGCCCGGCTCGACGCCGTGTGCGTGGGCGAGACGATGGCGCTGCTCGTCCCCGAACCGCACGGCGACGGGAGCGGCCCCCGCTTCCGCACCGAGGTCGGCGGCGCGGAGTCCAACGTCGCGGTGCACCTCGCCCGCGCCGGACGCGCCGTGGGCTGGCGCAGCGTCCTGGGCGACGACGTGTTCGGACAGCACGTCCACGAGCGCCTGACCGGCGCCGGCGTGCACTGCCTGGTCCGCGAGGACCGGGCGCGCACCACCGGCCTGTACCTGAAGGAGCCCGGACCTGAGGGGACCCGGGTGCGCTACTGGCGCAAGGGCTCGGCCGCCTCCACCCTGAACCGGGGCGACGCGGCCGAGGTGTGGCGGTGGCACCCCCGTCTGGTGCACACGAGCGGGATCACCGCCGTCCTGTCCGACTCGGCCGAAGGGCTGGTCCGGGACCTGTTCGAGCAGGCTCCCCCGGCCACGCTGCGCAGTTTCGACGTGAACTACCGCCCCGCGCTGCACGGCGCGGACAACGCCGGGCTGCTGCTGGACCTGGCCCGCCGGGCCGACGTGGTGTTCTGCGGACTCGACGAGGCCCAGTCGCTGTGGCAGGTGGAGACCCTGCCGGAGCTGCGTGAAGTTCTGACCGGCGAGAACTCCGGCCCCGACCTCCTCGTCGTCAAGCAGGGCGCGCGGGGGGCCACCGCCGTCCGCGACGGCCGGACCTGGTTCCAGCCCGCGCCCAGGGTCGAGGTGGTCGAACCCGTGGGTGCCGGTGACGCCTTCGCCGCGGGGTTCCTCGACCGCCTGCTCGACGGTGCTCCGCTGCCCGAGTGCCTGGCCGAAGGCGCCAGACTGGCCGGGGTGGTACTCGGACTCCCCGGCGACATCCCGCCGCCACCGGAGAGTCCCACCGCCCGCTGAGAGGCAGTCCCGGTCCGGAACGGCCTCAGACCGACCCCAGGGGCCGTGCCCCTGACGACTTACGGGGAGTACCCACCGGTGTCCAACAGTGTCGAACGCGCCCTGCGGATCCTCGTGGAGCTGGCCGAGGGCCCCACCACCATCAGCGAGCTCGGACGCCGCCTCGACGTGCACCGCACCACCTCGCTGCGCCTGCTGCGCACCCTGGAGGAGGAGCGGTTCGTGCGCCGCGCGGACGACGGCAGCTACCAGCTGGGCCCCCGCCTGGCCGCCCTCGCCGCGGCCGCCCTGGACGGACTCGACATCCGGGACAGCGCCGCCCGGCACCTCGCCGCGCTGAGCGACACCTGCGGACAGACCGTCCACCTGGGCGCGCTCGAGGGCAGACAGGTGATGTACCTGGACAAGGTCGAGTCGCGGCAGGCCGTGCGCATGTACTCCCACATCGGCGCGCTGGCACCGCTGCACGCCACCGGGATCGGCAAGGTGATCCTCGCCTACCTGTCCGCCGGAGAGCGCGACGAGCTGCTCGGGGAGTCCCCCTACCCCCGCTACACGGCCAACACGCTCACCGACCGGGACGCCCTCGACGAGGTCCTCGACCGCACCGCGCGCCAGGGCTGGACCCTGGACGACTTCGAGCACGAGGAGTTCATCCACTGTGTGGCCGCGCCCGTCTTCGACGCGGCCGGCCGGGTCGCCGCGGCGGTCTCCGTCTCGGCCCCGAGCATGGTCCTCGACCGCCCCGGGCTGCTCGCGTTCACCGACGACCTGACCGCCACCGCACACGCCATCAGCGAGGAGCTGGGGTGGAGCAGGCGCGGGCCGCTCCGCGACTGAGGACGGCGCCCTGCCCGAACAAGGCCGGGCCCTCGCGCAGCGGCTCCCGGCAGGAAGACCAGGGGTCACGAAAGCGGGTATCGGAACGAGGCGCCTCTCTCCGGAAGGGCGCCTCCTTCGTGCACTATGGGTGCATGGCCTCTCCCCCCGAAGCCCGCAACACCGCCCAGGGCGCGGTCCACGGTCAGCTGCTCCAGGTCCGGGACCTCCACGGCGGCGTCACCCTGAACGCGCCACCCCGGGCCCCCGGCCCAGCGGCGGACGTGTCCCTGGACCCGCCCCGGCCCGCGACCACCGTGCGCGGACGCGGGGAGCTGTTGGCCGAGCTGCGTTCGGCGATGGAACACGGGGCTCCGGTCCCGCACGTGCTCACCGGGCCCGGGGGGTTCGGGAAGACCACCGTGGCGGCGGCGCTCGCCGAGCACGCCCGTTCCCAAGGGCGGACCGTGTTCTGGGTCCGCCCGGACGCCGTCCTGCCGAGCATGCTGGAGGTGGCCGTGGAGTTGGGCGGCTCCCGACAGGAGGCCGAGGAGTTCACGGCCGCGCCCAGGCAGGCCGCGCGCTGGGTGTGGCGACACCTGGACACCGCCCGGAACCCCTGGCTGCTGGTGATCGACAACGCCGACCGGCCCGAGGAACTCGACCCCGAACACCGCCCCGGTGAACAGCGCGGCTGGCTGCGCTCCAGCCCGGGCGGGTTCGTCCTGGTCACCAGCCGACTCGACGATCCCGCGCTGTGGGCGCCCGCGAAGGTGCACCGGGTGAGGGCTCTGGAAGGCCCGGACGCGGCCACGGCCCTGACGGACCACACCGGTGCGGAACGGCTTCCCGGGGCCGAAGAGCTCGCCGAACGCCTCGGCGGGGTCCCGCTGGCGCTCTTCCTGGCCGGACGCATCCTGGCCACCCACCACGTCCTCCTGCCCGACGCGAGCTCCCTGCTGGGTCACCTCGACGGGGACATCGCGCGACTCGACGAACTCTCAGGACCGCTGGTGACAGGGGACGACAGCGAGCGCCGCCTGCTCTCCGGGGTCTGGGAACTGTCCCTGCGCATGGTGGGTGAACAGAACCCGCAGGCCGTGCCCCTGTTGCGAGCACTGGCCCTGCTCGGGCCCCAGGGCCGGACCGTGCCGCTGTGGCGGCTGCCGGTCTCCGAGCTGGTCGGCGGCGCCCTGGACACCTCGGAGCAGCCGCTGGACGAAGCCTCCTTCGCCCGGGCGGTGAACGCGCTGGCCGTCCACGGACTGGTCCAGGTACAACGGCGTTTCGAGGAAACCGGGCTGCGCCTGCATCCGCTGGTCTCGGAGACGGTGCGGGCGCGGTTCGGCGAGGACGACCTGCCCCTGGTCCTGGGCGTCGAGGAGCTCCTGACGCGGCAGGGCGACCAGCACCCGCGGTTCGAGCTGGGCGCCTTCGCCGCCCTGGGCGCGCTGGCCCGCCGGACAGCGGCGCTGGGGCCGCGGTTCCAGGCACGGGTCGGGCTCTCCGAGGCGCGCAGGCACCTGCAGCTGGGACAGTTCACGGAGGCGGAACGGGTGGCGGGTGCCGTCCGCAGGACCGCACAGGAAACGCTGGGCCCCGACGATCCCCTCACACTCCAGGCCCGGCACCTGCTGGCCGAGGGCCTGCTCTTCCGGGAGCGCGTCTCCGAGGCCGAGAGCGCGTACCTGGCGTTGCTCGCGGACCGGGAGCGGGTGCTGGGCGCCGAGCATCCCCGGACCCTGGACACCCGCCATCAGATCGCCCTGGTGGCCGGGATGCACGGTGACTGGGCGTCCGCCCGGAAGCAGCACGGGGAGATCCTCGAGACACGGACGAGGGTGCAGGGCCCGGAGGCCGACGAGACCCTGGCCTCCATGGACGCCCTCGGGTACGCCGCCATGAGGATGGGCGACCTGGACACGGCGGAGCAGCTGTTCGAAGAGGTCCACGAGATCCGGGAACGCGTCCTGGGCGGAGGGGACCGGCTCACCCTGAACGCCGGGTACAAGCTCGGGCTGGTCGCCCTGAGACGCGGCGACCGCCCCAGGGCCCGCCTGCACTTCAGGGCCGTCCTGGAGGGGCGCCGTCGCGTGCTGGGCGAAGACCACCCGCAGACCCGGCTGGTGCGGGACCGCCTGAGCGGGGCGGACTTCGAGGAGACCAGGGCGGGAGGGGCCCTGAACTCCGGCTAACCGGCCACCGGGACGGCGGCGGGGGCGTCCCTGATGTCGCCGGTCTCGCCCTCCTCGTGGGCCTTCCTGCCGACCGTGTAGACGTAGACGAAGAACAGGACCTCGGCGACCACGCCGATGCCGATGGCGATCCAGGTGTTGGTGACCCAGCCGGTGACCAGGCCCTCGATGAGACCCGAGACGAACAGCACCACCACCAGGCCCAGCACCACGGCGATGGCCGCGCGGGCCTCCTCGCCCAGGGCGCGCAGGCGGGTCCGGTCGCCCGGGGAGACGAGGGTCCAGCCGATCTTCAGCCCCACACCGCCGGCCACGAACACGGCGGTCAGCTCCAACAGGCCGTGCGGGAGGATCAGCGCGAAGAACACGTCCCCGCGACCCATCGCGAACATCATGCCGCCGGCCGAGCCGAGGTTGACCGCGTTGAGGAAGAGCACACCGAGCGTGGGCAGGCCGAAGGCCACACCGAAGATGATCGCCTGCGCCGCCACCCAGGCGTTGTTGGTCCACACCTGGGCCGCGAAGGATCCCGCGGGGTTCTCCACGTAGTAGTTGGCGAAATCGTGCTCGACGTAGCGCGCGATGGACTCGGGTGTGCCGATGGCGGCCAGGACGTCGGGGTCGGTGGCGATCCACACACCGGTCACCGTCGCCACGGCGAGGGTTCCGGCGGTCACGCCGATCCACCACCAGCGCAGCCGGTACAGCACCGCGGGGAACACCCTGGTGAAGAAACCGCCGACGTCGGTCCACGAGGACGCGTGTGAGCCGGTCACCGCGGACCGGGCCCGGGCCACCTGGGAGGACAGCCGTCCGGCCAGCTCCGGGTCCTGACCCGAGGAGCGCACCACGGACAGGTGGGTCGACACCCTCTGGTAGAGGTCGACGAGCTCGTCGATCTCCTCACCCGTGAGCGAACGGCGCCGGCGCACCAGTTCGTCGAGCCGTTCCCACTCCCGGGCGTGCGCCGCGGCAAAGACGTCGATATCCACGCACTGGACACTACTGGATCGGTACCCCGCGACCGCGACCGGTGCGAACACGCCACCCCGCTGGCGGGTAGTGTCGTGGAGACGGTTTCAGACACCCGGTAAGGGAGCGTGTACTGGTGTCCTATCCCGGTGGTGGCGGAACCCGTGACGACGTGTACGGCACAACGCCGCTGGTCACGGGTGACGCCGTGGTACTCGAACTGCGCCCGGCCGGTTTCGCCACGCGCACGGCGGCGATCGCCATCGACTTCCTGGTGCAGATCATCGCGCTGATCGCCATGGGCCTGGTCGTCTCCTGGATCGGGGTGACCGTCGATCCCGCCGCGACCGCCGCGATCTCCCTGGCCGCCACGATCCTCATCATCGTCGGCTACCCCACCGCGTTCGAGTCCATCTCGCGCGGGCGCTCCCTCGGCAAGATGGCCCTGGGCCTGCGGGTGGTCGGAACCGACGGCTCACCCGAACGCTTCCGCCAGGCGCTGGCCCGGGCGCTGGCCGCGTTCGTCGAACTCTGGACGACCTTCGGCGTGATCGCCCTGATCACCTCGATGCTCAACCGGGACGGCCGCCGGATCGGCGACTTCGTGGCCGGGACCATGGTGGTGGAGGAGCGCACCGGCGGACGCCGCGACGTGGTCATCCCGATGCCGCCGCACCTGGCCGCCTGGGCCGCGACGACCGAGCTGTCCCGGCTGTCCCCCGAGACCGCGAACGCCGCCCGCCAGTACGTGCTGCGATACGGCGAGCTCGCCGAGCACACCCGGCACGAGATGGGCATCCAGCTGGCCGACACCGTCGCCGCCCAGGTCAGCCCGGCCCCGCCGCCCGGCACCACGCCGCCGTACTTCCTGGCGGCCGTGCTGGCCGAGCGCCGTCGCCGCAGCCTGGAAGCCATGGGACAACCCTCCTCCCAGGGCTTCCAGGGCCCACAGCACCACGGATTCCAAGGGCATGGCCCGCAGGGCCCGTACCCTGGCTCGCGTCCCCGGTGGTAGCTCTCCAGCGATAAGCGGAAACCACGCATAGCGTCAGGCTGAACACGTTAAGTTCGCGACATGCCCCTCAAGGTCCGCGAGATCATCAAGCTCATCGAAGCCGACGGCTGGGTACTGCATCGAATACGCGGCAGTCATCGGCACTACGTGCATCCGAAGAAACCGGGGGTGGTGACCATCCCGGGAAAACCGAGCCGAGACTTGCCCATTGGTACCGAGCGCAGCATCCTGAAACAGGCGGGAATCACATGGAGGTAGCGATGAGCACGTTCGCGGTCATCATCGAGCGGGCCGAGGACGGTGGTTTCGGCGCCTGGTCCCCCGACCTTCCCGGCTGTGTCGCACTGGGAGACACGGAGGAGGAGGCCCTCCAGGAGATGCACGAGGCCGTGCGAGGGCACCTGGAGGTGCTCCGGGAGCGGGGAGAAGCCGTCCCGGAACCGACCACCGTGGCCGCGACCACGTTCACGGCGGCCTGACCCCCAAGGTCAGGGGCGCCAGGAGTTCAGGTAGGCCTCCTGGTCGGGGGTGAGCGCGTCGATGCCCACGCCCAGGGCCGCGAGTTCCAGCCGGGCGACCTCGTTGTCGGTCTCCTCGGGCACCTCGACCACACCGGGTTCGAGTGTGCCGTGCTCCTTCGCCAGCCACTCCGAGGTGAGCGCCTGCACGGCGAAGGACATGTCCATGACGGCGGCGGGGTGGCCCTCCGCGGCGCCCAGGTTGACCAGGCGGCCCTCGGAGAGCAGCAGGAGCCTGCGGCCGTCGGCGAACACGTACTCCTCGGCCTGTTCGCGCACGCTGCGGTCGACCGCCACGGACAGCGCGTCCAGGGCGTTCAGGTCGATCTCGAGGTCGAAGTGGCCGGAGTTCGCCAGGATCGCGCCGTCCCGCATCACCGCCAGGTGTTCGTGGCGGATCACGTCGCGGTTTCCGGTGGCGGTGACGAACACGTCCCCGACCGGCGCGGCGGTCTCCATCGTGGCGACCGTGTACCCCTGCATCACGGCGTCCAGCGCCTTGACCGGGTCCACCTCGGTGACGACCACGTTCGAACCCATGCCGCGGAACCGCTCGGCGAGGCCGCGTCCGCAGTAGCCGAACCCGGCCACGACCACGGTGCGCCCGGCCAGGAGCGTGTTCGTGGCGCGTAGGATCCCGTCCACGGTGGACTGCCCGGTGCCGTACCGGTTGTCGAACATCCGCTTGGTGCGGGTGTCGTTGACCGCGACCATCGGTAGCCGGAGCTCGCCCTCGGCGCTCATCCTGCGCAGACGGATGACCCCGGTGGTGGTCTGCTCGCAGCCGCCCAGCACCCCTTCGAGCAGTTCGGGGCGGTCCACATGGGCCGTGTTGACCAGGTCGCACCCGTCGTCCAGCAACAGGTGCGGCCGGGACTCCAGGACGGTGACCAGGTTGCGGTCGTAGGCGGCGGTGTCCATGCCCGCCCACGCGTGCACGGCCACCCCGTACTCGGCGACCAGGGCGGCGGCGGTGTCGTCCTGGGTGGAGAGCGGGTTGGAGGCGGCCAACCACACCTGGGCACCGCCCGCGCGCAGGACCCGGAGCAGGTTCGCGGTCTCGGCGGTCACGTGCAGGCACGCGGCCACCCGCAGCCCTTCGAGCGGCCGCTCCTCGGCGAACCGTTCGCGGACGCTGCGCAGGACGGGCATGGAGCGTTCGGCCCATGCCACACGGCGGACCCCGGCCTTCGCGAGGCCGAGGTCCGCCACCTCGTGCGAGGGGAGTGTCATCTTGTGGAAGGACTCGCCCCTAGTAGCGGTAGTGGTCGGGCTTGAACGGCCCGGCCACGTCCACGCCGATGTAGGCGGCCTGCTCCTTGGTGAGCTCGGTCAGCTTGACGCCGAGCGCGGCCAGGTGCAGACGGGCGACCTTCTCGTCGAGGAGCTTCGGCAGCGTGTACACGTCGATCGGGTACTCGTCCTGCTTGGTGAACAGCTCGATCTGCGCGATGACCTGGTTGGTGAAGCTGTTGGACATCACGAAGCTGGGGTGGCCGGTGGCGTTGCCCAGGTTCAGCAGTCGGCCCTCGGAGAGCACCAGGACGGACTTGCCGTTCTCCTGGGTCCACTCGTGGACCTGCGGCTTGATCTCCTTCTTGCGGATGCCGGGGACCTTCGCCAGGCCGGCCATGTCGATCTCGTTGTCGAAGTGGCCGACGTTGCCGACGATCGCCTGGTGCTTCATGCGCACGATCTGGTCGGCCATGATCACGTTGAAGTTGCCGGTGGTGGTGATGAAGATGTCACCGGTCTCCAGCACGTCCTCCAGGGTGGTGACCTGGAACCCGTCCATGGCCGCCTGGAGGGCGTTGATCGGGTCGATCTCGGTGACGATGACGCGGGCGCCCTGGCCGCGCAGCGCCTCGGCCGAGCCCTTGCCGACGTCGCCGTAACCGCAGACCACGGCGACCTTGCCGCCGATGAGGACGTCGGTGGCGCGCATGATGCCGTCCGGCAGCGAGTGGCGGATGCCGTACTTGTTGTCGAACTTGCTCTTGGTGACCGAGTCGTTGACGTTGATCGCCGGGAAGGACAGGATGCCGTCACGCTGCATCTCGTACAGGCGGAGCACACCGGTGGTGGTCTCCTCGGTGACGCCCTTGATGCCCTTGGCGATGCCGGTCCACTTGGTGGCGTCCTTCTCGAGGCTCGCCTGGAGGAGCTTGAGGACGACCTCGAACTCCTCGCTGTCAGCGGTGGAGGGGTCCGGGACGACGCCGGCCTTCTCGAACTGCGCACCCTTGTGGACGAGCATGGTGGCGTCGCCGCCGTCGTCGAGGATCATGTTGGGGCCGTCGGCGCCCGGCCAGGTCAGCGCCTGCTCCGTGCACCACCAGTACTCCTCCAGCGTCTCGCCCTTCCAGGCGAAGACGGGGACGCCCTTGGGGTCGTCGACGGTGCCGTCGGGGCCGACCACCACCGCGGCCGCGGCGTGGTCCTGGGTGGAGAAGATGTTGCAGCTCACCCAGCGGACCTCGGCGCCCAGGGCGACGAGGGTCTCGATGAGGACAGCGGTCTGCACGGTCATGTGCAGCGAACCCATGATGCGGGCGCCCGTGAGGGGCTTGCTGTCACCGAACTCGGCGCGGGTGGCCATGAGGCCGGGCATCTCGTGCTCGGCGAGACGGATCTCGTCGCGGCCGAACTCGGCCAGGGAGAGATCGGCGACCTTGAAGTCGAAAGCCATGCGTTCCTCACTCGTCAAGTCATGGTTACGAGCCGATTCTAGGCCCGCGACCCACCCTCGGACACAAAGCTCACACCGAGATGTCAGATTTGCGCGATGTGGCGCTTCACGTGGGTTAGGGTCCCAGCATGGCCGCCCTCGACGACGACCCCACAGCGCCCGGACCCGACGGTTCGCCGGTCCCCATCTCCGCGGCTGCCGAGCGGGTCGGCAGCACCGCCCGCATGCTGCGCTACCGCGAGGGCCTCGGCCTGCTCCCCCGGACCCAGGAACAGCCCACGGGGCGCGGGCACCGGCACCGCCGGTTCACCGAGGAGGACCTGCGCACGATCGAGGGCGGGCTGGAGCTGGAGCGCGAGTTCGACATCCCCCCGGCGGCTCTGGCCTTCGCCCTGCGCGTGCTCGCCGAACCCGACGTGCTGGCCCGGGTGCGCGCGCACGGCGAACGCCTGGGCAGGCTGGCCGCCGGCCGCACCCGGGCGCTGGACTTCGAGAAGCAGAAGGCCATGCGCCTTCTGGGCTCCCGTCGCCCCGGCCCCACGAGCCCGGGGACGCGCACCGACCACTCTGGTTGACCCGGGTCCACGGCCGTCACCGGACACCCAGACCAACCGTTCGGCATGTTTTGGCAAAGACCCCACGGGCTACGGATGAGACCGTGGACAGCCAACTCGGCGACACGGCCTGGGGGACACTCCCCGAGCGCGTGCGCGAAGACCTCAGGGACGTCGACCGCCTGCGGGCGGTCTGGGCCGCACAACGCCAGGGCCATCCCCTGGACGTGCGCGGAGCCGCGCGGCGGGAGCTGACGCGGGACCGCGTCCGGGAGTGGGGAGGCGGCCCCGAACTCACCGAACTCCTGCTGACCGGTGCGTCGGCTTCGGGCGAGCCGATGACCGGCCCGCACATCGCGGCGCTGGCGGGGCGGGTCGCCGCGCTCCCCGAGACCGAGTGGACCCCGGGCACGCGCCGTGCGCTGCGGCCGTTCAGAACGGCCCTGTCCACCGAACACACCCTCGACCTCGCCCGGGCCGCGGTGGTCCCGGCCCACCCCGTGGTGCGGGCCGCGCACACCTACGCCGAGTGCGTGCGGATCCTGACCGAGGCCACAGGAGGGCCGGAGGCCACCGGAGAGGGAGGGGACGGCTTCGACGCGCCCTGGGCCCTGCCCTGGGTACTGGCCTCGCGGGTCCTCCAGCGGGCGGACCTGCCCCCGTTGCTCCTCGACCCGGGCTGTCCACCGCCCGGACCGTGTACCAAGCAGGACCCCGAGGAACGGCTCGCGCCCCTGGTCTCCCACATGGCGCGGCTGGTCACCGGGGCCCTGCGCGGCGAACTCGGCTGGGCTCGGGGGGACCGGCCCGGGGCGGGGGCACCGGTCCCTCCGCTGACCGCCGTGACGCGTCGCCGCGTCCTGGACTACGTCCGCTCCCGGCGCGACCCGGTCGCGCTCATCCTGCGCGCCCTGGACCCCGGGGCGAGCGCCACGGTCTCCTCGGGGGACGGCGGTGCCGCCACGGCCCGGGGCGGGCCGGAGCCCCTCGACCGGGCCCTGTTCACCCCGGGCGCGGCGTACTGGTGGACGTGCCTGGAGCTGGTGGTGGGCGACACGTCGCTGTCGCTCTACGTCCTGGTCCAGGACGTGGGCAGCCCGCCCTCGGGTGTGCTGGCGGTGACCGCGAACGCGCGCCTGGTCACCCCGGAGGGGGACCGGGAGACGCTGGAGATGTCCCGGAGCGACAGTGTCACCGTGATGCCCACGGACTGCGTGGACGACCGCTGGCCCCAGGTGCGGGACCTGGTGGACGAGGCGGTCTCCCGCTCCATGAACGAGCTCACCCGCCTGTGAGGCCGGAGGGCCGGGGGTCGGGCGGGGGACCGGGGCTCAGCCGCCGCTGAGACCCAGGATCAGCAGGAGCAGCAGCAGGATGATGATGGTGATCATCACCGCCGGGATCACCCAGCCCTGCTGGAGGATCGAGTCCTGCTGGGCCGGCTGCGGGCGGGGCGCGCCGTGCGGGGCGTAGGTCTGGTTGGGGTTGACCGCGCCGGTCATCATCGGGTTGGCGCCCTGGTGCATGGCGTGCGACTGCTGGTGGCCCGACATGCCCGGGCGCGGGTTGGACATGCCCGGCTGCGCCCCGAACCCGCCGTGCCGCGGGTCCGAGCTCATCGGGTGCCCCATCTGGCCCGGCCGGGGGTTGGACAGGCCCGGGTTGGCCATCGGGTTGGGGTTGGACGCCCCGGGACCGCCGTAGGGGTTGGCGCCCGGGTTCTGGCCCAGGCGCGGGTCGGAGACGCCCGGCGCGTAGCCCATGCCCGGCTGCGCGCCGGTGGGCGGGTACTGCGGGGCCTGGGGCTGCACGGGCGGCAGCTGGTTGCCGTTGAGCAGGCCGGTCTGGGCGACGTGCTCGCCCTGCTTGAGCGCGTCCGCGCTGTCGGTGGCCATCACCGGCCCGTCGTGGCCGAGCAACCGCATGAGCAGCGTCTGGGCGTTCGGGCGCTTGCTCGGGTCCTTGTCCAGGCAGGACTCCACGATCGGCCGCAGCTCGTCGTCGACCCCGTCCAGATCCGGCGGGGCGCTGACCACGCGGTGCACCACGGCCGGGACGGTGTCGGAGCCGAAGGGCGCGCGGCCGGTGGAGGAGAAGGCGATCACACAGCCCCAGGCGAAGATGTCGCACTTGTCGGTGATCCCGCGGCCCTCGATCTGCTCGGGCGCCATGTAGGAGGGCGTGCCGACGATCGAGTTGGTCATGGTGGCGGTGCCGTCGTCGACACGGGCGATGCCGAAGTCGATCACGCGCGGACCGTCCGGGCCGAGCAGCACGTTGCCGGGCTTGAAGTCGCGGTGGACGATCCCCGCCTTGTGGATGGCGACGAGCGCCGTGGCGGTGGAGACGGCCAGGCGCTGGAGCGCGGCGCCGCGCACCGTCTTGCCCTTGGCGACGGTCTCCTGGAGGTCCTTGCCGGGGACGAACTCGCTGACCACGTAGGGCGGGTCGCTGTCGAGCTGGGCGTCGATGATCGCGGCGGTGCAGAAGGAGGCGACCCGCTGGGCGGCCCGCACCTCCTTCTCGAACCGTTTGCGCAGGTCGGCGTCGGCCGACCACTGGTCGTTGAGGACCTTGACCGCGTACTCGTCTCCGGAGGCGTCCTCGGCGAGGTAGACGACCCCCTGGCCGCCCTTCCCCAGTCGTCCGGTCACGCTGTATTCACCGAACGCGGAGGGGTCGCTCGGCAGTAGCGATTCGGGACCGGGCATCGATGTCCTCCAGGGAGGTCGTCTTGGGCGGGGGAGCGCAGAATCAGGGTACGGGTACGGAACGCCGGGTATGGCCGCAGGCGGCCCCGGCGCCCGGAGGGCGCCCCTTACCCGGGCGTACCCGTTATGACTACCGAAACGGGGAGAACGTTCCGTCCTCCACCGAACCTTTTTCGGTCGTCAGGAGATTTTGCGTGCCTCGTCGACCAGCAGGACCGGGATCCCGTCGCGGATCGGGTAGGCCAGACCGCTCTCGTCGCAGACCAGTTCGTCGGTCTCCGGGTCGTGGCGCAGCGGGGCCTGGCTCTGCGGGCAGGCCAGGATCTCCAGCAGCCAGCCGTCGATCTTCGTGCTCATGGTTCTCGTTCCTCGTGATGATGACCGGGTCAGGCGCGGACGATGGCCAGGACCTCGTCGCACAGGCGCGCCACGGCGGTGTCGTCGGGGGCCTCCACGTTGAGCCGCAGCAGCGGTTCGGTGTTGGAGGCGCGCAGGTTGAACCACGCCCCGCCGGGCAGGGTGACGCTGAGGCCGTCGAGTTCGTCGACGTCGACCCCGTCCCGTCCTGCGAACGCCGCGCGCACCGCGGCCATGCGGCCTGGGGCGTCGGCGACCTCGGAGTTGACCTCGCCCGAGGCCGCGTACCGGGAGTACTCCTCCGTGATCTGCGAGAGCGGACGCTCGTCCGCGCCCAGGACCCGGAGGACGTGCATGGCCGCGAGCATACCCGTGTCGGCCTTCCAGAAGTCCCGGAAGTAGTAGTGGGCGGAGTGCTCCCCGCCGAAGATCGCACCGGTCTCGGCCATGGTCGCCTTGATGAAGGAGTGGCCGACGCGGGTCCGCACGGGCTTCCCGCCGCGCTCGGCGACGATCTCGGGGACCGCCGCGGAGGTGATGAGGTTGTGGATGACCGTGGCGCCGGGCTCGCGCTTGAGCTCCTGGGCCGCGACCAGCGCGGTGACGGCGGACGGGGAGACCGGCTCGCCGCGCTCGTCGATGACGAAGCAGCGGTCGGCGTCGCCGTCGAAGGCCAGGCCGATGTCGGCGCCGCTCTCGCGGACCTTCGCCTGCAGGTCGACGAGGTTGTCCGGGTCCAGGGGGTTGGCCGGGTGGTTGGGGAAGGTGCCGTCGAGCTCGAAGTAGAGGGGCACGACCTCCAGCGGCAGGCCCTGCTCCAGGACGGCGGGGACGGTGTGGCCGCCCATGCCGTTGCCCGCGTCCACGACCACCTTCAGCGGGCGGCTGCCGGAGAGGTCGACGAGGTCGCGCAGGTAGTCGGCGTAGCCGGGCAGCAGGTCCCGCTCGGTCACGGTGCCCGCGGGGCCGTCGTGCGCGGGGGCGTCGTCGGAGCCGGAGAGGATCCGCTCGGCCAGGTCGCGGATCTCGTTCAGGCCGGTCTCGCCGCTGATCGGCGAGGCCCCGGGCCGGCACATCTTGATGCCGTTGTAGTCGGCCGGGTTGTGGCTGGCGGTGAACATGGCACCGGGCAGGTCGAGGGAGCCCGAGCCGTAGTAGAGGAGGTCGGTGGAGCCGAGTCCGGCGAACACCACGTCCACCCCCTGGGAGGTGACGCCGTCGGCGAAGGCGTGGGCCAGCTCCGGGGAGGAGGGGCGCATGTCGTGGGACACCACGACGGCGGGTCCGCCGATCACACGGGCGAAGGCGGAGCCGATCGCGCGGGCGATGTCGGCGTTGAAGGTGTCCGGAATCACACCGCGTACGTCGTATGCCTTGAAGATGCTTCCGAGGTCAGCCACGTCTGCTCCGGCCAGGTCGATTCTGCGACGAATTCGGTTCAGCGCCCGGTCACGATCGAGCGCCGTACAAAACTAGCAAGAGGTCGCCGGACCGATCGTCGGGGCGGGGCCGGGGCGCCGCCGGATCAGCCGTTGGGGTGGTGCGGTGGACGCTGCTCACCGCGGTCCGACTTGACCACGCGCAGGTGGCCGCGGCGCATCGTCTCGTGACCCTCCCCCACGGGCTCGCCGGGGGACGGCTCTGAGCGTGCCGGGGGCCTCGCCGCCTCACGTACGGCGTCGGCGAGGGCCTCCAGGTCATCACTGCCGGGACCACCTCCCGACGTCTCGACCGGAAGCCGAACGACCTCCCAGCCACGCGGCGCGGTCAACCGCTCGGCGTGGATGGCGCACAGGTCGTAACAGTGCGGTTCCACGTAGGCGGCGAGCGGGCCGAGAACGGCGGTGGAGTCGGCGTAGACGTACGTGAGCGTGAAAACGGCGGGCTGCCTGCACGCGGTGCGGGAACAGCGTCGAACATGGCTCACAGCGATTGACTGTATGCCTTTACCGAGGGACACGCCAGCATCGTCCCATGACCTGCTCCGTTTTTGGGCGAGTGTCCTTGACCCGGGCAGGTCGCCGGCCCCCGGGGAGCGGGCCCCTTCTCACTTCTTGGGCCACCGGGACTACGCGGGGGGCTCGTGATGGCTTAGTCTCAATGTGTGCGACGAGTGCGCCTTTCCAGTGGCCAACCAGACCGAGTGCGGCGCCGGGACCGCCGCGGCCGAGGCATCCGCGGTCCTCTCGTGCCCTCTGACCTGCCCGTCTCCCGCAGCCGAGCGCAGGCCTTCGACGATCTTGTCCTGGACGCCGTCGAACGCCTGGAGCGGCTGTGGGCGCGCGAGCTGGCGAACGTCGACTTCCTCGTGGAGGACGTTCCCCCGATCCCGTTCCGCGGCGACCTGTCCGAGACGATCCCCTTCTCCCGCCTGGAGACCGACCCCGAGGGTCGTGCGCGGATCATCGTCTACCGGCGGCCCGTGGAGATGCGGACCAAGGACCCCGAGGAGATGGCTCTCCTCGTCCACGAGACCGTGGTCGAGGAGGTCGCCAACCTGCTCGGGGTGGAACCGGAGTCGGTGGACCCGGAGAACTGAGCCCCGGGCGGCGGTCCCGTCCCCGTCAGGGTCCCGGTCCCGGTCGAGGAACCGGGCCCCGTCAGGGGACCACCGTTCCGTGCCCGCTCAGGGGACCACCCCGGTCATGCTGTCCCGCACGACCGGAAGCTCGACCTGCACGGGTGCGGGCCGCACCGGCAGGACGCTGATCCCGCTGCCCGAACGCAGGATCCGGGCGGCGTACACCGGGCCCGATCCCTCCAGCAGTTCGAGGCGCACCGCGTATCCGTCCTCGGGGTCGGCCCCGGAGGGCACTCCCCAGCCGTCGGTGTCGGTGCCGAAGACGTGGGTGGTTCCGGCGGCCACCTCGGCCCGCACGGCGTCTCCCATGCTGCCGTCGGCGGCGATCGGGGTCGCCACGACCCTGGCATCGTCCTCCAGGGCGCCCAGGACCAGCTCCACGTCCACCCCCTCGGGCATGTCCGGGATGACGGCCGTGGTGTCCAGCGGGTCGGTCAGAGGGTCCACGGCGGCCGTGTAGGCGGTCTCGACGACCGTCACTTCCTCACCGTCCACCTCGACCTCCTCGGCGACCACACCGGCGGCCACGGGGGCGTCCGCTTCCACCACCACCGTCCCGGGGAGGCCGCCGAGCACGCTCTCCAGGGTCAGCCAGGCCGAGGCCGCCGGCGGAACGTTCAGGACCAGCGGGTCCTCGGCGGTCCCGGCGGCACCGGTGTCCTCGGCGTCCCGGTCGTCCTCGGACTCCTCGGGCTCGGCGGTCACCACGTGGACGCGCACCTCGACGGGGTCGTTCCCGGGTGCGGCCACGATCAGTCGGCGGGTGCCGTCGCCGCCGGGCACCCCTGGGACGACCTGGTGTTCCTCCGGGGCCCGGGTGGGCGGAACCCAGTCGCTGTGCCCCGAGGAGTGCTCGGCGAGCAGGGCCGCGGAGACGCGGCCGGTGCTGGTGCGCACGTGGACACCGATGGATCCGGTGCTCTGGATGAGCTCGGTGGCGTCGAACTCGGTCGACTCCCCCGGGCCCAGGTGGATACCCCGGCTGTCCGGCGAGAAGGAGGGACCCTCCATGGTGTAGATGTCCACGCTGACCGTGGCCCGGAAGACCTCCGGGTTGGACAGGTGCACGGTCAGCGTCCCGAGGTCCACCCCGTCGGGGTCCTCCGCGCCGGGCAGGGCGAACCAGGTCCCGATGGACGGCTCGGCGCAGCGGACCTCGGTGATGCCGTCGTCGGAGACGGTGGTCTGCGCGGCGTCCAGACCGGACGCCAGGGAGCCCTCGGCGTGCAGGGCGGTGGGCAGGGCGGCGTCGCCGGTATCGGTGTTCCAGACCCGTCCGGGTTCGGTCTGCTCCTCTCCGAGGAGCTCACCCCGGTCGTCGGCGTCGGGGTCCCGGGACGGGCTCGGGTCGGCGTTCTCGGTCTCGTCCGCCTCGTCCGCGTCCTCTGTGTCCGCCTCCTCCGCGTCCTCTGTCTCCGCCGCGTCCTCCTCGCCCTCGGCAGGGGCCTCGGCCAGCGGGACGGCCCAGAGCACGCCCTCGTCGTCCCGGCTGACGCGGGGCGCGAAGGCGGCCACCGAGCTCTCCGCGCCGTCCTCGGACGACTCGTGCGGGGCCGGGCAGACACGTGCGGCCAGGTCCGGTCGGACGGTGCCGGGTTCGGTCACCCCCAGCTCGGGGTTGATCGGCCGGATCGCGAACGCGACCCCGAACAGGGCGAGCAGCGCCAATGCGACCAGCCCGAACAGCGCGAACCGGTTCTCCACGATCAGTCGCACGACCTACCCCTCCCGCTCGTTGTCGTCGGTGCCGTCCCGTTCGCCCCTGTCCCGGGGTGATCCGGCACGGCGCCGTCCTGCCCGCCGGGTGCCCCGGCGCCTGCCCCGGACCACGGGGATGGACCCGGTCGTGGTCGGCCCGGGATCGGGCTCGCGCTCCGCGACCGTCCGGTCCTCGGCAGAGCTCTCGGCCTCGACCCCGTCCGAACCCTCCGCCGGGGTCCGGGGCGGGCCCTCGTCCGGTTCCGCGGACGCGGCGGGCCTTGCGGAGCGTGTGCCCCTCGGCCGTTCACGGCCACGCCCTCGGGTGCGGGACAGCGGCCCGCGGCGCGGGCGCCGGGGACGGGGCATCGGGGTGGACGCGATGAGTTTGCGTTCCTCCTCGGTGCGCACGCCCGGGGCGGCGAGCACCGCCACGATCAGGAGCAGGACGCCCTGGGTGACCACCCAGGCGGTGTGCACCAGGTCCGTGTGCCAGACGCGCAGCTCACCGCCGTGCACCGGCAGGGCCCAGGCCTGGGTCCCGTTCTCGGTGCTCACCGGGGTGAGCTCGGTGCCGTCGAGGGTGGCGGTCCAACTGCCGTCGGCCGGTTCGGCCAGGGCCAGACGGCGGCCGGTGCGGCCCTCTCCGATCTCGGCCGTGAGGTCGTCCGCGGAACCCTCCACCTGGAGCGCCTCCGCCTCCAGGCCGTCCTCGGAGACCGTGCGCAGCACACCGGTGGGTTCGACGATCCGCCAGAGCCCGTAGTGGCCGGACAGCGACTGCCGACCCAGCCCCGGGGTCCCGTCGAGGGTGTCGACCATGGTGGCGTCAGCGGGGGCGCTGATCTCCGGGCGGGGGTAGAGCACGTACTGGATGCCGTGGTCGAGGAGGCTGACGAGCTGGTCGCCGCCCTGGCCGGCGGCGAGTTCGGCGACGGCCCGGTCCACGGCGGCGCGGGTCCGGGGTTCGGGCAGGACCCGTTCCTCCCCCAGCCTCGGTTCGCGGCCGCGGACCACCACGTAGTCGACGCTGCCGTCGTCGGCCGGGGTGACGACGACCGTCCGGGGCCGGGTGCCGTCGGAGCTCACGCTCTCCAGCGCCCCGGGGACCGAGCGGGGGGCGTTCGCGGTAATCGGGCCGTCGACGCCCTCCCACATCCACAGGGCCGCGGCCGAGACCGGGGTGGCCAGCGCGAGGGCGGCCACGCCCAGGGCGAAGTACCGCTTCACCCCTCCGGTCCGGATCATGTTCCCGAAGGCGCGGGCCGCCGTGGAGGCGGTCAACAGGACGGCTGTGGCGGCGAAGGCCAGTGCGACGCCGGGCCAGACCTGGGCGGGCGGGCCACCGAAGTAGGGCTCGACGACGATGCGGCTGGTCAGGACGGCGATGAGCATCCCGAACAGGGCCAGGCTCCAGCCCGCCGCGACCAGCATCCGGTTGCGGAGCAGGAGCAGCGAGCACAGGGCGGCCGCGATGAAGCCGGCGGTCACCCAGTACGGGGGCGTGCCGGGACCGCCCGGGGAGAGCATGAGCAGCTCGGCGGGGGTGGCCCCGGGGTCGGACAGCTCAGGCCGGTGCAGTCCCGCCTCCAACAGCCACAGGCTCGGGTGCAGCAGCACCTCCAGCGACCACGGCATCAGCAGGACCACCGGCACGGACAGGCTGATCGCCACGCTGACGTAGACCCGGCGGCCCAGGTGTCCGAAGGCGACCGCGACCAGCACCCCGGTGACCAGGCACAGGAGCCAGACGATCGGGACGAAGGCGGCGGCGACGGTGAGCGCCAGGCCCAGGCCCCAGGCGGCCCGCCGCGAGGGTTTGGGCGGCATGGAGACCACGCGGACCAGCAGCAGGCCGAGGATCGGCAGCAGGGCGTGGACCAGGGCCGTACCGAGGCGGCCCTGGGCGACGGCGCCGGTGGCCATGGGCAGCAGGGCGTAGGCCCCCGCCATCCACAGCCGGGCCGGACGGAAGCGCAGCACCTCGCGGGCGAGCAGGTACGAGGTGAGTCCGGCCAGCGGGACGCACCCCAGCAGGATGACCATCACCGCGATCCACGGCTGGCCCAGGGTGAGGGTGGACAGCAGGGCGAGGAACCCGACGTAGGGCGGGATCGGTCCCGCCGAGCCCACACCGCTGTCGGGATGGCCGGACAGGTACAGGTTCCACAGGTCCAGGGCGCCGCCGGTGACCGGGGGCAGGGCGCCGCCCGCGAGCATCTCGCCGAACAGCAGTGAGCGTTCGGCGATGATCGTGACCACGGTCAGGCCGATGACCAGCAGGGCTCCCGGCTGCAGGATCACCCGGCGGAAGAACGAGGTGGAGTCGTCGGCGGGGCCGTCGTCGTCCTCACCCGGCGGGACGGTGACCGCCTGGTGGCGTCCGGCGGTGTCTCCCACGCGTTCGCCCGTGAGGATGCCGGTGACCGCGTCGGCGAACTGCCGCACGGCCACGCCCCTGGCCAGGAAGGGCCGGATGGCGCTGTAGGTGCGGCGGCGGTCACGGCGGCGCCGGAACCTGGCACGGGCCAGACGGAACGGCCGACCGTAGACGAGGGTGATCGCGGCCGCCTCGTCCAACGCGTTGGCCGGCTGCTTGATGAGCAGGTACATGATCACGCGCAGCAGCGAACCCACGGAGTTGCGCAGCAGGGCGAACACCATGCCGCCGACGGGCAGGTTGGCCAGCAGCACGAACACCGCGTGCCTGCGGTCCACCCGGCGGGGGTGGTTGCGGGTGGCCGTGATCCTCCTGCGGCGGCGGGCCGAGGCCTCCGCGTGGTAGGCGACGGCGTCGGTGACCAGGCGGACCCGCAGCCCGGCACCGCCCACGCGCCAGCAGAAGTCGATGTCGTCGCGGAAGAGCGGCAGCGCGGGGTCGAAACCGCCGAGGCGCTCCCACACGTCGCGGCGGACCAGCATGCCCGCGCTGGAGACCGCCAGGACCTGGCGGGTCCCGTCGTGCTGTCCGTGGTCGAACTCGCGCTGCTCCAGCCCGGTCTCGCGGCGGCCCGCGCCGTCGATGGTGACGCCGACCTCCACGAGGAGGCGGCGGTCGAACCAGTCGCGGAGCTTGGGGCCCAGGACCGCGGTGCGCGGGTCCTTGTCCGCGGCGGACAGCAGCTGTTCGAGGGTGTCCTTCTCCGGGGTGAGGTCGTCGTGGACGAGCCAGATCCACTCCGTGGCGTCGTCGTCGAACCCGTGCACCTCGGTGGTGGACCTGGGCAGGTCGAGGGCGGCCTTCACCGCGTCCCCGTAGCCGGTCCGGGCGGGCAGGTCGATGACGGCGTCGGCGGGGAGGTGGTCCGCGAGGATGTCGGGGCTGCCGTCGGAGCTTCCGGTGTCGGCGGCCACGACCCGCTGCACGGGCCGGGTCTGGGCACGGAGCGCGGACAGGGTTTCCGGCAGCCATCGCGCGCCGTCGTGGGACACGATGACAGCGGTGACGACGTGGCGAGCGGAATCCAGGTCAAGCACGGCTGTGGTGGGTTCTCTCCGGGAGAAGGGGCGGGCCCGTGTACGGGCCCGGTGTGTCTGCCGACCAGAGGCGGTCGATGGGCGCGTGTGCGCGCCGGGCGCGGTTCGCTGACGCGAACGCGGGACATCACGATACGCCACCCCGCACCATTACGGGCCTATTCGGTCGGGGCTGCCCGGGCCGACCATATCGGAGCATTCAACGCCAGGGGGACGCCCGGACCCAATCCTGTCCAAGGGCACGAAGGGCATGGAACATGAAAAAGGCGCACCCGGACTCGTGGCCCGGGTGCGCCCTCACGCGCGCTCCTACAGCATGTCCGCCAGGAAATCGAAATCTCCCCCGGCGGCTTTCTTCAGCCTTCGGCGCTCGCGCTCGGAGAGTCCCCCCCAGATGCCGAAGCGTTCGTCATGCTCCAGCGCGTATTCCAGGCACTCCGCACGTACCTCGCACGACTGGCAGACCTTCTTGGCCTCCCGTGTCGAGCCGCCCTTCTCAGGGAAGAACGCCTCCGGGTCGGTCTGCGCGCACAGGGCACGTTCCTGCCAGCCCAGATCTTCGTCCGAGCCGTGCGCCAGCGGGATGACCTCGCTCATGCGCACCTCCTGTAGCCCCCCAATAGATGTCCCCGACCCTTTTCGTCCCCCGGGTCGGGTGGAAATCCCACATTGGAATTACACGCGTGCGCCTCACTGTGAGTCAAGCGCCCGACGTGGTAATCCACTGAATATCATGTAACGAACCTCCAACGGCAGGCCCGCGATGTCCGTTCTGTGGATTACCACGCAATTCACGTGCCTTCCCAAGGCGTGGAGAGCGTGGCGGCCCGAGCGGGATCAGCGCTGGCCGTCGCTGCCGTACCAGTTCTGCTGGTTGTCGGTACCGCCCTGTCCTGGCTGGTCAGAGCTGTAGCCGGAGCCGGAACCGTACTGACTGCCGTACGTCCCACCACTCTGGTCGGTCGACTCACCACCAGTGTTCTCACCGGAGTTAAAGAATGGTTCAAGTCCGGGCTCGGAGGGTGCTTCCTGCCCCTGCTGGGCCTGGTCCTGGTACCAACCGTGCTGGATGGCGTCCTGGGCCTGCTGGTCGGCGGCGGGCTGGGCCTCGTAGGTCTGCGGCGCGTACTGGGACGGGTCGTAGGCCTGGCCGTACTCGTTCGCCTGCTGGGCGGCGGCGTCCTGGCCGTACTGCTGCTGGGCCTGGCCGTAGGCCTGCGCCTGCTGCGCGTCGTAGCCGTACGCCTGCTGCGCGGCCGCGTCCTGGCCGTAGGCGACCTGCTGACCGTAGGCGTCCTGGCCGTACTGCTGCTGGGCCTGACCGTAGGCGTCCTGGCCGTAGGCCTGCTGGGCGCCCGTGCCGTACGCCTGCTGCTGCGCCTGCTGAGCGGCCGCGTCCTGCCCGTAGGCCTGCTGCGCGCCGGTCGCGTACGCCTGCTGTGCACCGGTCCCGTACGCCTGCTGCTGAGCAGCCGCGTCCTGGCCGTACGCCTGCTGGGCGCCCGTGCCGTACGCCTGCTGCTGCGCCTGCTGGGCAGCGGCGTCCTGGCCGTAGGCCTGCTGCGCGCCGGTCCCGTACGCCTGCTGGGCGGCCGCGTCCTGCCCGTAGGCGGCCTGCTGACCGTAGGCGTCACCGTAGGCCTGCTGGGCGCCCGTGCCGTACGCCTGCTGCTGCGCCTGCTGGGCGGCCGCGTCCTGCCCGTAGGCGGCCTGCTGACCGTAGGCGTCACCGTAGGCCTGCTGGGCGCCCGTGCCGTACGCCTGCTGCTGCGCCTGCTGGGCGGCCGCGTCCTGCCCGTAGGCGGCCTGCTGACCGTAGGCGTCACCGTAGGCCTGCTGGGCGCCCGTGCCGTACGCCTGCTGCTGCGCCTGCTGGGCGGCCGCGTCCTGCCCGTAGGCGGCCTGCTGACCGTAGGCGTCACCGTAGGCCTGCTGGGCACCGGCCTGCGCCGGGTCGGCGGCCGGGTAGCCGGGCTGGGCGAACGACTGCTGGGTGCCGGTCGCGGGCGGGAACTGCTGCTGGTTGTACATCTGCGCCTGCTGCGGCTGCGCACGCGGGACCACGGTGGGGTCGTTGAAGATCTTGATCAGGTAGAACCCGAAGAAGCCGAGCACCGCGAGCAGCGCCGCCCTCTCCAGGAAGCCCGCGAAGGCCAGACCGCCGTTGTCGATACCGATGAACCCGCTGATCAGGCCGATCAGGCCGAAGAGCAGGCCGACACCGACCATGATCATCGCGGTCAGGATCACGGGGAAGGACACCGGACGGGTGCGCTCGCTGGTGAGCACCAGGACCACCGCGGCCACCAGCAGCAGGGTGATGGTGATGCCGTAGAAGGACGACCCGGCCGAGCCCATGGCGCCGGCGAAGCTCCCGTTGTACTCGCTCGACCAGATGATCAGCGTGATCAGTCCGGCCAGCATCTGGACGCCCACGGCCCCCAACAGGACCCAGGCCCCGGGCAGGCGCAGACGTTCTAGTGTTTCGTTGTTCAAGAGAGGTTCCCCTCTGCTGCTTCGCCGTCGCGTCGGAGGAAGCTTGGCATATCGTCGGGCTGTCGGGTGAATCGGCCGAGGCGCGCCCAGGGAAGGAAACGGGGACACCGGACGCGGGGCCGATGGAGTGGGATGGCGACCGATGTCCGAAGGTTCACACACCGTCGGTACCGGAACGGTCACGCCGGATCGTACCCACGGGGGGCAGACGACCCATACGCGCCCCCAGCCTGCCAGACTTGGGCGCATGCGGATAGTCGTACCGGCTGGCGGTATCGGCGGCGCACGTTTCCTCCGCGGCCTCAAAGCCGCCCTCGGAACCGGCGCCGCGACCGAATCGGACCAGACCACAGAGAACCAGATCACCGTCATCGGCAACACCGGTGACGACATCACCCTCTTCGGCCTCCGGATCTGTCCCGACCTGGACACCGTGATGTACACCCTCGGCGGCGGGATCAACGAGGAACAGGGCTGGGGCAGGACCGACGAGACCTTCACGGTCAAGGAGGAGCTCGCGGCCTACGGGATGAAACCCACCTGGTTCGGTCTGGGCGACCGTGACACCGCCACCCATATCGTACGGGCCCAGATGATCGCGGCGGGCTACCCCCTGTCCGCGATCACCACCGCGCTGTGCGACCGCTGGCAGCCCGGTGTGCGGCTGCTGCCGATGACCGACGACCAGGTCGAGACGCACGTGATCGTCGACGACGAGGACGGGCGCCGGGCCATCCACTTCCAGGAGTGGTGGATCAGGCACCGCGCCGCGCTGCCCGCCGAACAGATCATCAGCATGGGCGCGGAGAAGGCCGAGCCCGCCCCCGGTGTGATCCGTGCCATCAGCAACGCCGACGTCGTGGTCATCCCGCCGTCCAACCCCGTGGTGAGCGTCGGCTCCATCCTCAACATCAAGGGCATCCGCGAGGCCATGGTCGGCAAGACCGTGGTGGGCGTCTCACCGATCATCGGCGGCGCCCCCGTCCGCGGGATGGCCGACGCCTGTCTCAGCGCCATCGGCGTCGAGACCAGCGCGGGAGCGGTCGCCGAGCACCTCGGTTCGGACCTGCTGGACGGCTGGCTGGTCGACGAGGCCGACGCAGGCACCGAGGTGGAGGGGATCGAGGTGCGTTCCCGGCCGCTGTACATGAGCGACCCGGAGTCCACCGAGGCGCTCGCCCGGGCCGCTCTGGACCTGGCCGTGGAGCTGTCCGAAGGCAAGGACGAGAGCCGGTGAGCGCCCGGGAGCAGGGGGCTGCCGGGCGGGGCGCCGCCGCGCGGGACTCCGAACTGCGGGTGCGCGGGCTCGCCGGGATCCCCGAGGTGGGTCCGGGCGACGACCTCGCCGGGCTCGTCGCCGACGCCGTGACCGCTTCCGGCCGGCCCCTGGCCGACGGCGACATCCTGGTCGTCACCTCCAAGATCGTCAGCAAGGCCGAGGGACGCTCACGGCCCGGGGACGACCGGGAGGCGGCCATCGGCGCCGAGACCGAGCGCGTGGTCGCGCGGATGGGCCGGACCCGGATCGTGCAGACCCGGCAGGGCCTGGTCATGGCCGCCGCCGGGGTGGACGCCTCCAACGTCGAGCCCGGCACCGTCCTCCTGCTGCCCGAGGACTCCGACGCCTCCGCCCGCGCCCTGCGCGCGGGGGTGCGCGAGCGCCTGGGCGTGCGCGTGGGGGTCATCGTCTCGGACACGTTCGGCCGCCCCTGGCGGATGGGTCAGACCGACGTCGCCATCGGCGCGGCCGGGCTGCGCGCCGTGCAGGACCTGCGCGGCACCGTCGACACCCACGGCAACCTGATGGAGGCCACGGTCAACGCGGTCGCCGACGAGATCGCCGGCGCCGGGGAGCTGGTCAAGGGCAAGACCGCCGGTGTGCCGGTCGCCGTGGTCTCGGGCCTGGGCGGCCTGGTCACCGAGGAGGACGGGCCCGGAGCCGCGGAGCTGGTCCGCCCGGCCGACGCCGACCTGTTCCGCTACGGCTCCAGGGACGTGGTCCCGGCCCGGCGGACCGTGCGGTCCTTCACCGACCAGCCGGTGGACCCCGCCCTGGTACGCCGTGCCGTGGCCACCGCCGTGACCGCTCCCGCACCGCACCACACCACCCCCTGGCGCTTCGTGCTGGTGGAGTCCGCGGAGACGAGGAAGCGGCTGCTGGACGCGATGCTCCAGGCCTGGGTGACCGACCTGCGCGGCGACGGGTTCACCGAGGAGCAGATCACCAGGCGGACCAGGCGCGGCGACGTGCTGCGCGGCGCCCCCTACCTGGTGGTGCCGTTCCTGGTCGCCGACGGCGCGCACCCCTACCCGGACGAGCGCCGGGCCGACGCCGAGCGGTCGATGTTCCTCGTGGCCATGGGCGCCGGAGTGCAGAGTCTGCTGGTGGGCCTGGCCATGGAGGGCCTGGGTTCGGCGTGGATCTCCTCCACGATGTTCTGCGCGGACACCGTGCGCGAGGTCCTGGACGTGCCCGGGGACTGGCGGCCGATGGGCGCGGTGGCCGTGGGGTACGCGGCCGAGGCGCCCAAGGAGCGGCCGCCGCGCGACCCGGACGCCTTCGTCGTGGTGAGATGACCCGGACCACGGTGCGCTGACCGGCCCCGGCGGCGCGTCCCGGGCCCCTCCCCGTCCCCGTCCCGGCATGCTGGGGCGGGGCGCGGACGGGGAGGGGTTCGGATGGCCGTCGAGGAGTACGTGGTCGCCACGCTGGTCGTGGTGGTCGCGGTCATCGCGGGACAGCTGGTCGCCGGGCGGATCAGGGTGCCCGGCGCGGTGGTCCTGGTGGTGCTGGGCATGCTCCTCGGGGTGGTGCCGTGGATGCATTCGCTGTCCATCACCCCCGAGATCATCCTCCTGGTCTTCCTGCCGCCGCTGATCTACAACGCGGCGTTCTTCTCCTCCCCCAAGGACATGCGCGACCTGGCGCGGCCCATCGTCGTGATGTCGGTGGGGATGACCCTGGCCACCGCGTTCGGACTGGCCGGGATCGTCCACCTGCTGCTGCCGGACGCGGGATGGCCCGCGGCGATCGCGCTGGGCGCGGCGATCGCACCGACCGACGCCGTGGCCGCCTCCGCGATCCTCAAACGGGCGGGGACCCCGCGCCGGGTGCTGACCATCCTGGAGGGCGAGTCCCTCATCAACGACGGGGTCGCCCTGACCCTGTTCAGCCTGGCTGTCACCGCGATGACGCACCCCCTCACCCCGGCCGACGCGGCCCTGGAGCTGGGCGAGGTGGTGGTGGGCGGACTGGTCTACGGCGCGGTGGTGGCCGTGGCGGTGGCCTGGGCGCGCGTCCGGATGCGGGACGCCTCGCTCCAGCTGATGACGGCGCTCATCACCCCGTTCGTGGCCTACATCCCCGCGGAGATGGCGGGGTTCTCCGGGGTGCTGGCCGCGGTGGTGGCCGGTTTCTACCTCGGCACGCACGGCGAGGGGTTGTTGCCGCCCCGGGTGCGGGTCAGCGGGCAGACCATCTGGACCACGCTGGTGAGCCTGTTGGAGGCGATGCTGTTCGTGCTCCTGGGCCTGCAGCTGGACGCCGTGGTCCGGTCCGTGCAGGAGGACTACGCCTTCGTGCAGCTGGTGCTGGTGGCCCTGGCCGTGACCGCCACCGCGATGGCGGTGCGCATGGCGCTGATGCTGTTCGTGACCCCGCTGCAGCGGTACCTGTCGAGAGAACGGCTGGACGGCTCGGGCTTCAAGGAGCGTGTGGCGATCGGTTGGAGCGGCATGCGCGGGGCCGTGTCCCTGGCGATCGCGCTGTCCCTCCCCGCGACGCTGGGCGGCGAGGACTTCACCGACCGGGGCGCGCTCGTCTTCATCGCCGGCGTGGTCGTGATGGGCACCCTGGTCGGACAGGGGAGCACACTGCCGTGGGTGCTGCGCAGGCTGGGGCTGACCGACGAGGGCACCCGTCGGCGGGAGTTCCTGCGGGCCGAGTACGAGATGGACTGCGCCGCCGTGCGCAAGGTGGACGAGATGCTCACCGAGGGGGACGTGGACGACCGGACCGCGGACGCCGTGCGGGAGCGGTACGCGAAACGGATCGGCGCGGTGAAGGGACTGCTGAACGCGGAGGGCGCGGACCTGGACCGGGTCAAGGAGGACGCCCGGGACCGCAAGGCGGTCTTCGGCCAGGTCGACCAGGCCCGCCGGGACGCGCTGATGGCGCTGTACCGCTCGGGGGAGATCGACTACGACGTCTTCACCGGGGTGACCCGGGACATGGACCTCCGCGGCCCCGGGGGCGGTCCGTACGGCGTCTGACCGGGGACGGGCCGGAACCCTCCCCAGCGGGCCGGGAGTCCGCGGACCACTGGTGGTACCGGGTACCCAAGAAAACTACAAACTTTCTTAACCATTTCCGTTGACGGGCTCCTGGCGCAACTCTAAGGTCTCCTAACAATTACCGGCTCACAGAGCACAGACCCTTCGTCTCCCCGCTCGACGAAAGGAGCACCCCCATGCTCGGCCCCCGGAACACCCGGCTCGCCCTTCTCGGCGGCCTCGCCGCGACAGCCACCGCGCTCGTCACCTCCTGCGGCACCCTCACCCCCGACCCCACACAGGTCGAAACCGTGTCCGACAGCGTCGAGGTCCAGCAGACCGACCAGTGGCTCACCGGCTACTGGCACAACTTCGACAACGGCTCCACCGTGATGCCGCTCTCCGAGATCCCCGGCGAGTACAACCTCGTGGCGGTCGCCTTCGCCGACAACCACCCCGAACTCGACGGCGGTATCACCTTCAACCTCGCCGGAGACGAACTCGGCGGCTACACCGACGCGCAGTTCCGCGACGACATCGCCGCCATCCAGGCCGAGGGCCGCAAGGTGATCATCTCCGTGGGCGGCGAGATCGGCCACGTGGACGTCACCAACCCCACCCAGGCGCGGAACTTCGCCGACACCACCTACGAGCTCATGCAGGACTACGGGTTCGACGGCGTGGACATCGACCTGGAACACGGCATCGACGCCACCCACATGTCCGACGCCCTGCACGACCTCAGCGGCAAGGCCGGCTCCGACCTGATCGTCACGATGGCCCCGCAGACCATCGACTTCCAGAGCCCCGGCGCCGGGTACTACCAGCTGGCCGAGAACATCTCGGACATCCTCACCATCGTGAACATGCAGTACTACAACTCCGGCTCCATGCTGGGCTGCGACGGCAGCGTCTACACCCAGGGCACCAGCGACTTCGTCGCCGCCCTGGCCTGCATCCAGCTGGAGATGGGCCTGGACCCGAGCCAGGTCGGCCTGGGCCTGCCCGCCGTGCCCTCCGCCGCCGGCGGCGGCTACCTGGAGCCCAACGGCATCGTCGCCGCCCTGGACTGCCTGGAGGCCGGAACCAGCTGCGGCTCCTTCTCCCCCGACACCCCGTACGGTCCCATCGGCGGCGTGATGACCTGGTCCATCAACTGGGACGCCACCAACAACTACGAGTTCGCCGACACCGTCTCCCAGCGCCTGGGCAACGGCCCCGGCACGTCCCCGTCCCCCAGCCCCACCGAGGAGCCCACCGAGGGTCCGGGCGAGCCCGACTGCGACGCCGCCGCCTGGAGCAGCGGCAGTGTCTACACGCAGGGTGACTCCGTCTCCCACAGCGGTTCGGTCTACACCGCCCGCTGGTGGACCCAGGGCGAGGAGCCCGGCACCACCGGCGAGTGGGGGGTCTGGGACCGCGTAGGCGGCTGCTGACCGACCACACCCCCGCGGGCCCTCACTCCCACCCCGCGGCCGGCGGCCCGTCGCCTCACTCCCCTCCCCGACGGGCCGCGCAACGAGAAAGGGGCGGGACGCCTTTCCCCGGCGTCCCGCCCCTCTTGTCGTTGCCGGTCAGACCACCGGGAGGGTGGGGCGCAGGACGCTGGGGGCCACGCCGTCGCTGGCTTCGGCGATGCGTTGGCGTTCCTCCGGGACCGGGCCGTAGGTGGTGGTGCGCTGGCGGACCGGGCGGCCCGTGGGTTCGACGAGCGCCTTGATGTCGCTGATGGTCTTGAACGAGCCCTGCCCGGAGCCGGCCATGCGGCTGATGGTCTCCTCCATGAGCGTGCCGCCGACGTCGTTGACACCGCCGTCGAGCAGCTGGCGGAAGGTGCCCTCGTTGAGCTTGACCCAGGAGCCCTGGATGTTGTCGATGCTGCCGTGCAGGAGCAGGCGGGCCAGGGCGTGCACCGCGCGGTTCTCACGGACGGTCGGTCCCGTGCGGGCCAGCCCGGCGAGATAGATCGGCGCGTTGGTGTGCACGAACGGCAGCAGCACGAACTCGGTGAAGCCGGGCCTGCCGTTGCGTTCCTCGGACCGTTCCTGGAGCGAGCGCAGCAGCTTGATGTGCGACACCCAGTGGTGCGGGGAGTCCACGTGCCCGTACATCATCGTGGACGTGGTGGGGATGCCCAGGTCGTGGGCGCTGGTGATGACGTCGATCCACTCACTGGCGGGCAGTTTGCCCTTGGTGAGGATCCACCGGACCTCGTCGTCGAGGATCTCCGCGGCGGTCCCCGGGATCGAGCCGAGCCCGGCCTCGCGGGCGCGGGTCAGCCACTCGCGCACCGGCAGGTTGGTGCGGGCGGCGCCGTTCACCACCTCCATCGGGCTGAAGGCGTGGACGTGCATCTCCGGGACCCGTTCGCGGACGGCGGCGGCGATGTCGAAGTAGGCGGTGCCGGGCAGGTCCGGGTGGATGCCGCCCTGCATGCACACCTCGGTGGCCCCGGCCTTCCACGCCTCCTCGGCGCGGTCGGCGACCTGGTCCAGGGAGAGCGTGTAGGCGTCGGCGTCGGTGCGCCGCTGCGCGAAGGCACAGAACCGGCAGCCGGTGTAACAGACGTTGGTGAAGTTGATGTTCCTGGTCACGACATAGGTGATGTCGTCGCCGACGGTGTCCCTGCGGATCCGGTCGGCCAGGCCGGTGAGCGCTTCCAGGGCGTCGCCCTCGGCGTGCAGCAGGGCGAGCGCCTCGGCGTCGCTGAGCCCGGCCGGGTCGCGTTCGGCGCTGCGCAGGGCTGCGGAGATCTCCGGGTCCAGGCGGCGGGGCACCGCGCCCTCGCGGTCCACGCCCGGGGTGAGTTCGTCCCAGTCTCCGTAGACGGCGTCGAAGTCGCTGCGCCGGTCGCCGGTGCGGCCCTCGGTGTCGATCTCCGTGTGCAGGTCGGTGCGGCCGGAGGAGACCAGGACCGCCTCGGGCTCCTGCCAGGGGCGGCCCACCAGCGGGGCGTCCTCGCGGGCCAGCCCGGTCTCCGGGTCCACCAGGGCGTCGATGTGCGCGCGCAGGCGCGGGTCCACCCAGGGTTCACCGGCCCGGATGTACTCCGGGTAGACGGTGAGGCGCTCGCGCAGCGCGAACCCCTGGGCGGCGGTCCGGGCGGCGAGGTCATCGATCTGGGGCCAGGGACGCTCGGGGTTGACGTGGTCGGCGGTGAGCGGGGAGACACCGCCCCAGTCGTCGATGCCCGCGCGGATCATCAGCTCGTACTCGTCCACACCGCCCTGGTCGGCCCCGATGAGGTTGGGAGGGGCCTGGATGTGCGCCTTGGGGCCCATGACGAGGCGGGTGACGGCGATGGTCGCGGCCATCATGTCGCGCTCGGCGTCGGGGCGGTGCATCATCGCGGTGTCCGGCTTGGCCCGGAAGTTCTGCACGATGACCTCCTGGATGCCGCCGTAGCGGCGGGAGACCCCGCGCATCGCGAAGATCGACTCGGCCCGGTCGGTGACCGTCTCACCGATCCCGAGCAGGATGCCGGTGGTGAAGGGGACGCTGGAGCGCCCGGCGTCCTCCATCGCGCGCAACCGCACGGCGGGGTCCTTGTCGGGGCTGCCGTAGTGGGGCTGGCCCTTCTCCTCGAACAGGCGCCTGGAGGTGGTCTCCAGCATCATGCCCATGGACGGGGACACCGGCTTGAGCCGCTGGAGGTCCGACCAGGTCAGCACCCCGGGATTGAGGTGCGGGAGCAGTCCCGTCTCCTCCAGGACCATGATCGCCATGGCGCGGACGTAGGACAGGGTGTCGTCGTAGCCGCGCGAGTTCAGCCACTCGGCGGCCTGCTTCCACCGGTCCTCGGGCCGGTCCCCCAGGGTGATGAGGACTTCCTTGCAGCCCATCTCGGCACCCTTGCGGGCGATGTCCAGGACCTCGTCCGGGGACATGAAGGGGGCGTCCAGGCGGCCGGGGACGGTGGCGAAGGTGCAGTAGTGGCAGCGGTCCCGGCACAGTCGGGTCAGCGGCACGAAGACCTTGCGGCTGTAGGTGATCACACCCGGACGGCCGGCGGCTTCCAGGCCCGCGTCGCGGACCCTTCCGGCGTGGTCCAGCAGCCGTTCGAGGTCCTCGCCGCGGGCGTGCAGCAGTACCTCCGCCTCGGTGACGTCAAGGGTCTTGCCGTCCCGGGCCCGGGCCAGCGCCCTGCGCATGGCGGACGCCGTCGGCGTGGGGACGGGGGCAGGATCGTTCGCACCACTCATACCGGCCCACACTACGCGTTCGCTGTTTTGCGGTCGTCGCCGCCACCCGGTGGCCGTCCGGGGCAAGGACCGCACGCCCGGACCCGAATAGTCTGGCGGGGTGCTGAATCGGCTTCGACGGAACACGTGGGTACGGCTGGCCCTGCTCCTGCTGGTGTGCGCGTGCGCGGGCGCGGCCCTGTACGCCAACTGGACGCAGGCGCGCGACGCCGTGTCCGAACTCCCCCTGTGGGTGCTGCCCGCCGCCGTCCTGGCCGGGATGCTGGGGCTGGCGGCGCAGATGCTGGCGTGGCGGTCCCTGCTGGCCGGCCTGGGGTCCCCCCTGCCGCGCGCGGTGGCCGCCCGGGTGATGTTCGTCGGGCAGCTCGGCAAGTACCTGCCCGGGTCGGTGTGGGCGTTCGTGGCGCAGGTGGAGCTGGCCCGGGACTGGAGGGTGCCGAGATCGCGCGGGGCCGCGGCGACCCTGTTGGCGATCGCCGTGACCGTGGCCGTGAGCCTGGCGGTGGCCGCCGTGGCGCTGCCGCTGTCCTCGGCCGAGGCCGCCCGCCGCTGGTGGTGGGCGCTGGCGGCCGCGCCGCTGCTGCTGGCCTGCCTGCACCCGAGGGTGCTGGGGTGGGGTGTGCGGTTGGCGGCCCGGCCCTTCGCCCGGTTCAGGGAGGTGGCCGAGGCGGGTCCGCTGGTGGTCGGCGGGGGCCCGGTCGCGGCGTCCGTGGGCTGGACCCTGGTGGCCTGGGTGCCGCTGGGCGCGCACGTGTGGCTGCTGACCTGGGCTGTGGGCGGCGACGCGCTGAGGTCGGCGGGGCCCGCGGTGGGCGCGTACGCGCTGGCCTGGACGCTGGGGCTGCTGGTGGTGTTCGCCCCCGCCGGTCTGGGGGTGCGCGAGGTGGTCCTGGTGGTGGCGCTGGCCCCGGTGGTGGACGCGGGTGCGGCGCTGGTGGTGGCGGTGCTGTCCAGGCTGGTCATGACGGTGGCGGACGTGGGCTGGGCGGGGTTGGCGGTCCTGCTGTCCAAGGCCCCGGAGCCGGATGCCGAACCGGCGCCCGGAGGACCCTGAGCCCCGGCCCTGTCCCCTGGCTCAACCGAACAGGAAAGAAACCTTCCATTTTTGGGAGGCGCGTCCTATGCTCGGGCCGTATGAACTGGGCCCCCCGCTTCCCACGTGTCCTGTCCGCCCCCGCCGTGTCACTGCTCCTGGTGCCGGCGCTGCTCGGCGCCGCCGCACCGGCCGCCACCGACGACCCGCCGCCCGAAGGCCCCTCCCACGCCTACGTCAAGCCCGCCGGGATCGAGTGCGACCGGGGCGCGGGCACCCTCACCGTGGTCGGACAGCTCTTCCCGGTCCTCAGCGAGTCGGACGGGGGACAGTCCGAGCTCTCCCTGGCCCTGGCCGCCGAACTGGCCTCGGAGGAGGAAGAGGGCACCGGAGCGGAGGAGACCGCCGACCTCGAACTCGTCCTGGTGCCGCAGGCACAGACCCTCCCCGGGATCACCGCCGAGGAGATGGACGAGGCCGCCCAGCGGGCCGGAACACTGACCGCCACCCTGTCCGGCGCCGACGGCAGGCTCCTGACCGGTGACGATCCCCCCGTCCTGTCCTGGGCGGACTGGGAGCCGCCGCTGGGCTTCTACGAGGTGCGCGTGGCCACCGAGTCCTTCTCCCTGCCCGGGTTCGGCGAGTGCGCGGTGGTCGCCGAGACCCCGCTCAGCAGCGTGCAGGTGGGCACGGACGACGAACTCGGCGAGCAGCTCGCGAACGGTGCGGACGAGGCCGCCGCCGACAGCGGATCCTCCGGCTGGCGGGACCTTCTGCCCTGGTTCGTCCTGGGCGCGGGCGTGCTCGGCGCGGTCTTCCTGCTGGTGCCCGTCGTGCTCCACCTGCGCCGCCGCGGACCCCGGGGCCGGGCTTCCTGAACCACGTCCGCGCCCCGGGGACCCTCCGGGCTCAGGTACCGAGCAGCTGCCCGGTGTACGCCTTCCAGTACGGTTCGGCGTCCACCGGGCGGACACCCGCCCTGAGGCGCGCGGGCTCACCCGGCCGGTAGAACGCGGCCAGTGCCCGGGCCAGGTCGGCCACGTCCCCGGGTTCGCAGAGCAGACCGTCCACCCCGTCGCGCACGTGGTCGGCGAGGGTGCCCGCCCGGGTGGCGATCACCGGCAGGCCGTGTTCGTGCGCGAGCCACACGTTCTGGGTGGCGGTGGCCGAACGGTAGGGCAGCACCAGGGCGTCCGCCCCGGCCAGGAGCCCGGGCAGCTCGTCGGCGGGCACGTACCCCTCCCGGAAACGGACCCGGTCGGCCAGGCCCAGCTCCCCGGCCAGGGCCGACAGCTCCCCCGAACCACCCCAGAACTCACCCGCCACGGTCAGCGCGACGTCCTCCGGCGCGCCCTCGGCCAGGGCGCGCAGCAGCACGTCCACGCCCTTGTAGGGCCGGACGATCCCGAAGAACAGCAGGCCCCGGCGTTCCCCGGACCGCTCCTGCGAACGCACGCCCCCGGTCTCGGGCAGGTGCGGGGGCATCTCCGCGACCACGGGGCGCGGCCCCGCCGGCCCGAGGAGCCCTTCGGCGAGGCGGCCCTGTTCGGCCGAGTGGGTGAGGACCCCGTCGACCCGGCGCAGCAGCGCCCGGACCAGGGACACGTCGACCGCGCGCCGCTCGTGCGGCAGGACGTTGTGGCACAGCACCACCACCCGCGGGCCCTCTCCGGTCCCCCTGCGCAGGGACCGGATCCCGGCGAGGACGCCCAGGTAGGCGGGCACCTGCACCGGTGAGAACAGGGTGAGGACCACCAGGTCGTCCCGGCGGGCCAGGCGCCGCCCGGTCCGCCACCAGCCGTCCGGGCGGTACCAGGCCAGCTCGTGGCGGGTGTCCGGGAACGGCTCGCCCTCGGGGTCGGTGATGGTCTGCTGCCCCGGGTACAGCGCGGCCGGGTACTGCGCCCGCCACGACTCGATCCCCACGGTGTGGCCGAGGCCGCGCAGCCGGTGCGCGAGCTCGGTGGTGTGCCGCGCCCCGCCGCCCTTGTAGGGGTGCGCGGGACCCACGAGGGTGATCCGCCTGGTCACGGGCGCCCCCTGGCCGTGGTCGGTTCCCTGGTCGCTCACGGGTGCTCCCTGGAACGCACGATGAGGTCGGCCAGGAGCGCGATCGCCGCGATGATCAGCCCGGTCATGAGGATCATGACGGTGTTGTTGGGCATGTAGAGCGGGTTGCGGACCTGGTCGTAGACGAACTTGGCCGCTCCGACGCCCAGCAGCCACAGCGCGGGCGGCATGAGGACCTTGAGCGGGTTGAAGTACATGACCATGCGCAGCACCTGGAGGATGTACCGGTAGGCGTCGCGCACGAAGTGGAACTTGGAGGTGCCCGCCCGCTTGGCGTACTCGATCGGCACGTACTTCACGGGGTGCTGGTTGGACAGGAACGCCAGCGTGATGGTGGTGACGCAGGAGAACCCGGGAGGCAGCAGGCGCAGGTAGGGGCGGGCCACGTCCTTGCGGAACACCCGCAGCCCGGAGTTGAGGTCGGGGATGCGGGTGTTGGTGAGGCGTTCGGCGAACTTGCGGATCACCCACTTGGCGGGGACCCGCAGCGCCTTGTGCGTGCCCATCTCCTGGGTGCGCGCGCCCACGACCTGGTCGATCTCGGGGTCGGCGTCGAGCATGGCGACGAGCTCGGGGATGCGTTCGTTGGGGTAGCTCATGTCCGCGTCGGTCCACACCACGTACTCGCCGCGCGCCCGCTGGCTGCCGATCCGCCGTACGGTGCCCGATCCGCCGTTGTGCCCGAAGGCCACCACCTTCATGTGCGGGAAGGCGTCGGCGACCTCGCGCAGCCGGGCGAGGGTGTCGTCGGTGGAGGCGTCGTCGACGGCGAGCAGCTCGTACCCGTACCCGGAGGCGTCCATCGCCGAGCAGATCCGCTTGATCTCGTCGACGACGTGCTCCTCCTCGTTGTAGCAGGGGAGCACGATCGTGACCCGCACGGGCGGGGCGTCGGTGCGCTCTTCGGGGAGTTCTTCGGCGTCTGCGTGGTTCATGGATTCTTCTCAGCGGCGTGGCGAGGGGCACGATGCGGTCGGAGGGCACTCGGGGGCGGGCAGGACCGCGGTCCACACGCTCCCGTTGAAGCTCCAGCTTCCGGTCGGAGGCTCCATGAGGGTACTCGGGTCCATCTGCGCGACGACGTGGAAGTGCCGCTCCGGCTCCACCGAGGAGTCGGTGAGCTCGTCGATCAGGTCCCACTCCGGCGCGACGAGAACGGCGTCGCGGCCGCGCTCGTGCACGGCGGACACCACGCGCTCGACCGCCTCCGGGGAGAGGTCGCCCAGTGCGGCGGTGGGCACCCCGCACACGTTGCGCAGCAGCGGCATGTAGTTCCCCGCCATCCCGGAGTCGACCACGATGACCGAGGCGTACGCGGGCAGCGACTCGCAGAGCCGCTCGGTCTGCGCGACCGTCCCCACGTCCTGCCGGTACCCCATGATCCCCGCGGCGGACGTGGCAGCGGAGGGCCCGATCAGGGACACCGCGGCGCCGGCGGCGACCACGGCGGGCAGCGTCCGGACCAGCGGCCCGGCCCCCGCGTCGCGGACGGACCTCTCGCAGTAGCGGGTCAGCCAGGCCAGGAACCACACGGCGAACAGGATGAAGGCGGGGATCACCAGCACGATCAGGCGCCTGCTGGCCCAGGGGTGGTCCGGGGTGATGGCCGGGCGCAGCAGGGTCGTGGCGACCGTCCACACGAGCACCATGGCGGGCAGCAGCCACTGGAGGTCGCGGCGCTGGGTGAGCCTGCGCAGGACGAGGGCGACGCCGAGGGAGGCGAACAGGACGGTGCCCAGCCCGACGTACCAGCCCACCCAGTACAGGCTCATGTCGTAGTAGGTGCGGCTGCCCTCGACCGGCAGGCCCTCGATCTGCTGCACGGAGGCGACCCACTGGTCGGTGAAGTCGCTGCCGTGCCCGTAGTCCGGCCAGAACAGGGGGCGGATCGCGAACCCGGCCATGACCAGCAGCGCCAGCAGCGCCATCGCGTTGGGCAGCCAGCGGACCCGTTCGGTGTGCGGGAGCCCGTACCGCCACAGGGCCGCGGTGAGCACGACGGTGGCGAAGACGACCCCGAAACCGATGAGCAGGAGCGGGTTCAGCGAGTCCGCGAGGTACTCCAGATAGGGATAGGAGTAGCCGTACCCCGCGACCAGTCCGTAGACGACGCCCACGACGAGTCCGCCGAGCAGCGGCAGCGCCTGCCCGCGCCGGGCGACCAGGATCAGGCCGACGAAGCCCACCACCGGCAGGAGGTCGCGGATGGCGTCGATGCGCACCAGCACGCCCAGCCCGAACACCACGCCGGCCGCGGCCGCCAGCGTCTGCGGCCCACCCCACCGGTCGGTGAGGGTCCGGCGGCGGGACAGGGCGTCGAAGGCGATGACCAGACCGCCCAGGAGCAGGATCTGCGCGAGGGGCTCGCTGTAGGTGAACCGGCTGACCCACTGCTGGGGCAGGCACACCGCCAGGACCAGGGCGGCCAACGGGGCCCAGCGGGCCCCGACCAGGCGGGCGGTGAGCCCGGCGAAGGTGAGCACGCCCAGGGCGCCCAGGACCGGGGTGGTCACGAGCATGCCGTCGAGCCCGCCGAGCCAGTAGCCGATCGACAGCACCAGCGGAGCCCCGGCCATGAACTGCGGCCAGATGACGTCGTCGCGCTGGTAGTAGGCGAGGCTCTGGTAGCTGAGCGCCGGGTCGTCCCCCGCGATGAGTTCGCGCTGCTGCGGGATGGGCAGGTAGCCGTTCTCCGCGATCCAGGCGGTGTACATCGCGTAGGAGGCCGGGTCGCGCCGGATCACCAGGGCCTCGGCGTGGAAGGCGATCTGGACGGCGGCGAAGGCCGCCGTGATCACCAGGACCGCGATCACCGGCCACCAGGGCGTCTCCTCCCCCTCCGGCGGGTCCGGTACGAACCGGGGCACCAGGGCGCAGGCCGCGACCACGGCGGGAAGACCGAGGAAGGCCCCGGTCAGCGGGGTGAACTGACCGATGACCAACAGGGGGAAGGTGACCAGGAGCCAGGCCGAGAGGGCGATCGCGGGAAGCGCGGTCACACGGGCGAGGAACCGTCCGGGAAGCAGGCGCATGAAGGCAACTCTGGCAGTTCGCGCCACCGTACGCACACGGCGGCCCCTCCCCGGAGCGACCGTGGCAGAAGGTCCGCCTCGGACGGTGCCGTACGGTCCGGGCGCCGGTGCGCGGAACCCGGTTCGGAGCACGCCCTAGCATGGGCGTCATGTCCGACTCTCCCGCGCGACTCTGGCGCGCCCTCGTCTCCGCCGATCCCACACGCCCGTTCGTGACCTCCTACGACGAACTCGGCGACCGGATCGAACTGTCACGGGCCACCCTCGACAACTGGGTGTCCAAGACCTCGAACATGCTCGTGGACGGCTTCGGCACGCAGCCCGGCGACCGGATCGCCCTGGCCCTGCCGCCGCACTGGCAGTCGTTGGCGTGGCTGCTGTCCACCTGGTCGGTGGGGGCCGCCGCGGTGCTCTCCGCCGAGGGTGTGGCCCCGGGGACCGAGGTCGCGGTGGCCGACCCGGAGCGGCTGGAGGCCGCCCTGGACAGCGGCGCCGAGGAGGTCGTGGGCACGTCCCTGGACCCGCTGGGCCTGCCGCTGCGCGAGGTCCCGCCGATGGTCACCGACTACACCGTCGAGGTGCGCGGGCACGGCGACCACTTCCCCGCCTACCCCGTGGACGCCGCCGAACCCGCCCTGGAGTCCGCCGGCCGGACCCTCACCGGCACCGAGGTGGTGAAGGCCGGGCAGGCCCTCGCCGAGGAGTGGGGCCTGGGCGAGCAGGACCGGCTCGCGGTGGTCGTCGCCCCCGACGCCCCGCTGACCGCACTGGGTGAGGACCTGTCGGTGCTCACCGCGGCGATCTCCGCCGGGGTCCCCCTGGTGCTGACCCCGGCCCCGGCCGAGGGCGACCTCCAGCGGTTCCTGGACCGGATGGGCACGGAGCGGGTGAGCGTCCTGTACGGGACCGAGCCCGCCGGGGAACTGCCCTTCCGAAGGGTGGTCTGACGCCGGGGCGGACCGGACACGGGACGGGGCCGGTGTCCTGACCGTTATGTCGCCTTGGTAGAACGCTCCGGTGAACAACGACACCCTCGCGTCCCTGATCCCACTCCTGGTCGTGACGGCCTTCCTCCTCTACACGGGGGCCCGCCGGACCGTCTCCGCGCTCTCGCGGCGCCGACGCGAACTGGGGCTGGCCCGGTCCGGGGTCCGCGCACACGGGGTCGTCTCCGCCGTCCACCCCATGGAGCGTTCCGGAAGGCAGCCGGTGACCGTTCGGTTGCAGGACGCCCGAGGGGGCACCTGGGAGGCGGTCGACGGTTCCGGGACAGGCGGGTACCTCCTCCGCGAGGGCACCCCGGTCACGGCGCTGTACGCCGCCCAGGACCAGGCGAACGTACGGGTGGAGCGCGCGGCCTTCCCCGGGGACCCCATGCGGGACTACCCCCTGTACCGGGACGGGATCCCCCGCCCTCCGTCGCTCGTGGCCGCGCTGTTCCCGCTCGCGATGAGCCTGGTCATCCTCGGAGTCGCGGCCCTGGTCATCGCGAACAGAACCGGCACCGCCCTGGCCGTGATTCCGCCGACCTTCGTCCTGGTGGGCCTGGGAGTGCTGGCGAGCGCGTCGTACCGCCTGCTCACGGACCGCAGCCCCCGACCCGAGTACAGCGCCTCCGCCACCGGAGCGGTGACCGACAGCTGGACGGAGAGCAAACGCGTGCGCCGGAACAACGGGGGCTGGAGAACGGTGCGGGTGCACCCGTTCACGGTCTACTTCCAGGCCGCCGACGGGCGTGAGGTCCACCTGCGGCACCCTGTCGCCACGGGCGGCTTCGCACCCGCCGTCCAGGAGCGGCTGCGGCTGGAGTACGACCCCGCCCATCCGCCGCACTACTCCCTCAGCGACCACCCGAACGCGGGGAGGATTCCGGTTCTGGTGCCGTTCTTCGTGGGTACGGTCTTCGTCCTCGTCGGCACGGTGCTGACGTTCGTGTTCTGACCGGCCGCCTTTTCTGGGTCCCGCCCCGCTCACACGGCGAGGTCGTGGCCGGAGGGGCCGCCCCGTCCCTCCTTCTTCTTCTGGACACGCGCTTGTGCCCGGGCGGCCTCACGGGCCTCCTTCCGGGCCCGGCGGACGAGGCGCTCCTCGCGGGCGGCGCGTTCGGCCTCGGCCCGGTAGGCGTCGGCGGCCTGGGCGGCTTGGTCCGGGTGCATGGTGTCCCCCTGTGGTGAGTCCGTGTCCGCCGGGCCGTTCCTCCCGGCTGAGTCCAGACTCCCGGTAAGGACCCGCCTCCCACATCGGGAGAATCCACCGAACACCGACGCCGTGCCCCGCCTCAGGTGGCGCGGGACACGGCGTGAGGGTCTCTGAGGTACCTCAGCGGCCCTCAGGAAGGGGTCGGGGCCCTCGGTCCGCGGGGGTTCAGGACTCCCGGTAGTAGGGGTCGGCGGCCACGCCCTTGCGCTCGGCCTCGTCGTAGGTGTAGACCTCGCGGCCCTCGACGAACACGCGCTGGGCACGGCTCATGATGTCGAGCGGGTCTCCGGACCAGACCACGACGTCGGCGTCCAGGCCGGGCCTGAGGGAGCCCACCCGGTCGTCCAGGCCCATGATCTCGGCCGGGTTGAGGGTGAGCGCGCGGATCGCGGAGTCGCGGTCCATGCCCTCCTTGACGCACAGGATGGCCTGGTAGACGAGGAACTCGATCGGGATGACCGGAGCGTCGGTGGTCAGGGCGACCTTCACCCCCGCACGGTCCAGGATGCCCGGGTTGGCCAGCGTCCTGTTGCCGACCTCGACCTTGGAACGGCTGGTCATCAGCGGCCCGGTGATGACCGGGATGCCGCGCTCGGCGATCTCGTCGGCCAGCAGGTGGCCCTCGGTGCAGTGGTTGATGATGAGCCGGTAGCCGAACTCGTCGGCCAGGCGCATCGCGGTGTGCATGTCGTCGGCGCGGTGCACGTGCTGGCACCAGGGCACCTCGCCGTCGAGCACCTGGACGAGGGTCTCCAGGGTGTTGTCGCGGTCGAAGGGCTTGCCCTCCTCGGCGGCGTGGTCCCGCTTGGCCTTGTAGTCCTGGGCCTTGGTGAACGCGTCACGGATGACCGCGGCCACGCCCTGGCGGGTGGAGGGGAGGGTGTCCTTGTTGCCGTAGACGCGCTTGGGGTTCTCACCCAGGGCGCTCTTGACGCTGGCGGGCTCCTTGAGCAGCCGGTCCTCCACGCTGCGGCCCCACATCTTGATGGCGACGGTGCGGCCGCCGATGGGGTTGCCGGAGCCGGGCTTGATCACCGAGCTGGTGACACCGCCGGAGAGCGCGTCGACGAACCCCTGGTCGGCGGGGTTGATGGCGTCGATCGCACGCATGCGGGCGCCGTTGGGGTCGGTCATCTCGTTGGTGTCGTCACCGGCCCAGCCGATGGTCTCCTCGTGGATGCCGACGTGGCCGTGGGCCTCGACGAAGCCGGGCAGCACCCACTTGCCCGCCGCGTCGACGATCTCGGCGCCCTCGGGAACGGCTACGTCGGAGGCCGCACCGACCGCGGCGATCTTTCCGTCGGTGATGAGAACCGTTCCACCGTCGATGGGGTCTCCAGCGACGGGAACGACGTATCCGGAAGTGATAGCGATATCCATGGCGGGCAACCTAGTCCATGGACGGTCACGTTCCCAAGGCTGTTTCCCGATCGATCACCCTACGAACCGGTCATCCTGTGGGCCAGCGAGCGGTGAGGAGCTCGGACTCGGGGGTCAGGTCGACGCTGGCCTCCTCGATGGAGTCGCGCACCATCCGGCAGTGGCCGACGTCCTCGGTGTCCCCGGTGAGCTCGCCTCCCTGGGCCGCGAAGGCGTAGACCATGCTGGGCCGGTCGGCGAACTCCATGAGCCGGAAGGCGCCGCCGAGCCCCGGATGGTGCGGGGTCTCCTCGGGGATCACCCCGAGGTCGACGATGCCCGCCTTGACGAGGTCGGCGAGGAAGTCGCGCTGGCCGTTGAGGACGGCCGCGCCGCCCTGGGGCCGCTGGAGCACGGACTCGTTGAGGACCACCCGCAGGGCCGGACCGTCAGGGCCGGTCATCGCCGCCCGCTCGGCCATCTCGTCCTCCACCAGTGCGTCGATCTCCTCGCGGCCCACGTGCGGATAGCGGGGTTCGAGGATCGCCCGCGAGTACTCGCGGGTGCGCAGGAAGACGGGGACCGCCATCGGCTGGTGCTCCCACAGGCGGGTCGCGTGCGTGCCGAGTTCGCTCATGTCTCCGAACTCGCTGGGGAAGGCCTCGGCCTGGAGCGTGATGGCCCAGGCGTCGACCAGCTGGTGTTCGGTGCCGAGCGCGGTGTCGACCCGTTCCACCAGTGAGCGGGCCGGCCTGCAGTGCGCGTCCTCGACCTCCCGGAGCTTGTCGTCGGTGACCCCGACGTTCCTGGCGAGCTCGGCGCGCGAGAGGCCCCGGTCGGAGCGGGCACGCAGCACCCGCGCCCCGAAGGGGAGCCACATCGCCGACGGCAACGCGGTGTTCACGTCCATAACCTCTCCCGTCCTCGCCCGGCACCTGCAGACACCTCCAGGGGCATGTGGTGACGTACCCTCGGGTTCGACACCCCAGCCCCTGCAGTCCGACCCTCTCCCGCGCCGGGGCGGCTGGTCAAGCGACCGGGCGGGTGCGGCCATCCGTGATAAGTCAGTACAAGGCCGACGATGTCACACCAGGCCTGTCGAGTGTTTCCCCCGATTGGAAGGTCCGTTGGTCTACCTCGCCCTCTTCCTCACCGTGATGTCGATCGCGTTCTGGGTCTACGTGTTGTTCGACGTCGTCGGATCGGACGCCCAACGGGTCCGCCTCCTGCCCAAGCCCGCCTGGGCCGTGATCGTCCTGCTGCTCCCCAAGATCGGCGCCGCGCTGTGGTTCGTCCTGGGCCGTCCGCCCCGGGACGCCGCTCTCGCCGGCGGCCCCGCGGGTCCGCCTCCGCCCTTCCCCGAGTACGAGCACCCCGGCCGCGCCCGCGCCGTCTCGCCGGAGGAGGACGAGGCGTTCCTGCGGCGCTGCCGTGAGCGCGCCGAGGAGCAGCGCCGCCGCGCCAGGGAGTTCCAGGAGCAGGAGACCCGCGAACACCGGGAGCGGGAACACGGTCGGCAGGCCGACCGGGCGGCCGAGGGGGACACCGAAGCCGGCGGCAGCGAACAGCGCGGGCCTGGGAGCGGGCCTGAGCGTGAGCGCGACGGCGACGAGGACCCGACCGGATCCGCGTCCTGATGCGGTCACGGAGTTTCGGTCAGGCCCCCCGCCGCATCTGGGGCGCTCCTGTTCGCAGTACTCTGTGTGCCGCCCCGCTGCGAACCTGATCTCGGAAGTGAACCGATGAACCGCTTGACTCTGCCGGTAGCGATCCTCGCCTCCACCGCCCTCCTCGCCACCGCGGCGTGTGGGAACGAGGAGGAGCCGCAGGCGCCCGAGGCCTCAGAACCCGAGACCTCCGAACCCGCGGCCGACGTGGAGGTCCCCGACGTCGAGGGGGCCACGCTCCACACGAGCGAGGGCGACATCGAGGTGGAGCTCCTGGCCGCCGAAGCGCCGCTGACGGTCACCAACTTCGTGGAGCTCGCCGAGGGCGACGGCCCGGAGAACCCGGAGACGGGTGAGGCGGAGTTCTACAACGACACGGTCTTCCACCGCGTGATCGACGAATTCATGATCCAGGGCGGTGACCCGACGGGCACCGGCCGCGGCGGCCCCGGATACCAGTTCGAGGACGAGTTCGACTCGGGACTGGGCTTCGACGAACCGGGCCTGCTGGCGATGGCCAACTCGGGTCCGGACACCAACGGGTCCCAGTTCTTCATCACGGTCGAGGCCACCCCGCACCTGAGCGGTATGCACACCATCTTCGGCAAGGTCGCCGACGAGGAGTCGATGGCGGTCGTGGACGCGATCTCGACGGTCGAGACCGACGAGGCCGACCGCCCCACCAGCGACATCGTGCTGGAGTCCGTCACCATCAAGCGCCCGGGCGACTGACCGCGCCCGGTTCGGGACCGACACACGGACGGCGGCGGCGCCCCTGCTGGGCACCGCCGCCGTCCGTGTGTGCACGGGTCACAGCCGTGCGGGCGCTCAGCGCCGCCGTTTGGCCATGGCCGCGCGGGCGCGTTCGACCGCCGGTCCGATCGCCTCGACCAGCCGGTCCACGTCCTCCCCGGTGGAGGTGCGGCCCAGGGACAGGCGCAGGCTGCTCAGGGCGACGTCGGGCTCGGCCCCGGTGGCCAGCAGCACGTGGCTGGGCTGTGCCACCCCCGCCGAGCAGGCCGAGCCGGTGGAGCAGGAGATGCCCTTGGCGTCCAGCAGCATCAGCAGGGCGTCGCCCTCACAGCCCGGGAACGACAGGTGGGCGATCCCCGGGAGCCGCAGCTCCGGGTCGCCGTTGACCACCACGTCGGGCACGGCCTCGCGGACCCGGGACTCCAGTTCGTCACGGAGCGCCGTCAGATGCTTGACGTGCTCGTCGCGTTCCCCGACCGCCGCGTGCACGGCGGTCGCCAGCCCGCGGCTGAGCGGGGCCGACAGGGTTCCGGAACGGATGTCGCGCTCCTGTCCGCCGCCGTGCAGAACCGGGGTCGGAACGAGCCCCCGCGCGACCACCAGCGCGCCGACGCCCACCGGGCCGCCGAGTTTGTGGCCGCTCAGCGTCAGGGCGCTCACCCCGCTCGACGCGAAATCGACCTCCTCCACACCCACGGCCTGCACCGCGTCCGTGTGGAAGGGGATCCCGTACTCGGCGGCGACCGCGGCCAGTTCCCGCACCGGCTGCACGGTGCCGATCTCGTTGTTGGCCCACATCACGGAGATCACGGCCACCGACGCGGGATCGCGCTCGATCGCCTCGCGCAGGGCCTGCGGGCGCACCCGGCCCAGGGCGTCCACGGGGATCTCCTCGTGGACGGCGCCCTGGTGGTCGGCCATCCAGTGGGCGGGGTCGAGCGCGGCGTGGTGTTCCACGGCGCTGACGAGGATCCGCGTGCGCGCCGGGTCCTCCGCGTTGCGGGACCAGTAGAGGCCCTTGATCGCGATGTTGTTCGACTCGGTCCCGCCCGCGGTGAAGACCACCTCGTGCGGGGTGGCTCCCACCGCCTCGGCGACGCGTTCGCGCGACTCCTCGACGGTACGCCGAGCGGACCGTCCGTGGCCGTGCAGGGACGATGGGTTGCCGAGGGCACCGAGCTCCGCCGCCACATCGGCGATCACCTCGGGGCGGACCTCGGTCGTGGCTGCGTGATCCAGATACACCATGGCGCATTCCAGGATACGTCCGACCACGTACGCCCTCACCCGCCGTCCCCCGTTTGTCCGCAGCCCGCGACCCGCCCCCGGTCGCACGCGCGCCGGCCCACACGGCGCCGGTGCCGGAGGAGCAGGGCTCCCGGGGCGCCCCGCGCCGCCCCCGAACTCCCCCGCGGCCGGGGAACAGGTGGGGTTGTCCACAGGTTGGCGCCGCTCCCCTCCCGATCCCGCACGGCCCGATAGCCTTGGAGCATGCCTGACTCCGCGTCCACGCAGTCCGCCCCGACCACCGCCGCCCCTGTCGGCGGGCACTGGCCCGCGCCCACCGCCCCCCGACCGGTGCGCGCCCGGATCTCCCTGCCCGGTTCCAAGTCCGTCACCAACCGGGCCCTGGTACTGGCGGCGCTCTCCGCCACGCCGTGCCTGGTGCGCCGCCCCCTGGTCAGCAGGGACAGCGAGCTCATGGTGGGCGCCCTGCGCGCGCTCGGCACCAGGATCGACGAGGTCCCCGCCCGGGAGCCGGACTCCGCGCCGGACCTGCGCGTGACCCCGGCGCCCCCGCGCGGCCCGGCCGACGTGAACGTCGGCAACGCCGGCACCGTCATGCGCTTCGTGCCGCCGCTGGCGGCCCTGGCCACCGGTGACGTGCGCTTCGACGGCGACCCCCGCGCCCGGGAACGGCCCGTGGACGAGCTCCTCACCGCCCTGCGCGTCCTGGGCGCCGACATCGACGACGAGGGACGCGGAGCCCTGCCGCTGACCATCCACGGGGCCGGGTCCGTACGCGGCGGCGAGGTCACCCTGGACGCCTCGGGCTCCTCCCAGTTCGTCTCGGCCCTGCTGCTCAGCGGCGCCCGTTTCGCCGAGGGGGTGCACGTCCGGCACGAGGGCCCGCCGGTCCCCTCGCAGCCGCACCTGGACATGACCGTCGAGATGCTGCGCGCGGTCGGGGTCACCGTCACCACCGGGGAGAACTGGTGGAAGGTCGAGCCCGGGCGGATCTCGGCCGCGGAGATCACCGTCGAGCCCGACCTGTCCAACGCCGCTCCCTTTCTCGCCGCCGCCCTGGTCAGCGAGGGCGAGGTCACCGTCCAGGGCTGGCCGGAGCAGACCACCCAGGCCGGTGACGCCCTGCGCGATCTGTTCACCCGGATGGGCGGGGAGGTCTCCCGGTCCGGTGCCGACGACACGGACCTGACTCTGCGCGGCACCGGCCGGATCCACGGGATCACCGCCGACCTTCGCGACGTGGGCGAACTCACCCCGACCATCGCCGCCGTGGCCGCCCTGGCCGACTCCCCCTCCCGGCTGACCGGGATCGCGCACCTGCGCCGCCACGAGACCGACCGCATCGCGGCGCTGGCCACCGAGATCAACCGCCTGGGCGGAGACGTGGAGGAGCTGCCCGACGGGCTGGTCGTCCGGCCCCGGCCCCTGCACGGCGGGGTGTTCCACTCCTACGACGACCACCGGATGGCCACGTCCGGTGCGGTGATCGGGCTCGCGGTGCCCGGTGTGGAGGTGGAGAACATCGCCACCACTCGCAAGACCCTGCCCGACTTCCCCGGCATGTGGTCGGAGGTCCTGGCATGAGCCGCACGCGGGGCGGGGGACGCCACCTGGACGAGGACGACATCCGCGTACGCGCCCGGGGCGGCTCCAAGCCGCGCACCAGCAAGCGGCCCAAGCACGAGAACGCCGTGCAGGGCCTGGTCACCGCGGTGGACCGGGGACGGTACCGCTGTCTGGTGAACGACGTCCCGGTGGTCGCGATGAAGGCCCGTGAGCTCGGCCGGGGCTCGATCGTGGTCGGCGACCGGGTGGACGTGGTCGGCGACCTGTCCGGCAGACCCGACACCCTGGCCCGCGTGGTCCGGGTCCGGGAACGCGCTTCCGTGCTCAGACGCACCGCCGACGACACCGATCCGGTCGAGCGGGTGATCGTGGCCAACGCCGACCAGCTCGCCATCGTCTGCGCCCTCGCCGATCCGGCCCCGCAGCCCCGGTTCGTGGACCGTTGCCTGGTCGCCGCCTACGACGCCGGACTGGAGCCCTTGCTCTGCCTGACCAAGGCGGACCTGGCCTCCCCCGACGAGATGCTGAGCACCTACAAGCCGCTGGGACTGCCGTACGAGGTACTCAGCCCCGACGGCGGCCTCGACGAGCTCCGCGCCCGCCTGGCCGACAAGACCACGGTGTTCGTGGGCTCCTCGGGCGTGGGCAAGTCGACGCTGGTCAACCGACTGGTCCCGGGGACCGACCGGGCCGTCGGCCACGTGAACGCGGTCACCGGCCGGGGGCGGCACACCTCCACCTCCGCACTGGCCCTGCGGTTCGAGGGCGGCTGGCTGATCGACACCCCGGGCGTGCGCAGCTTCGGCCTGGCGCACATCTCCCCCGAGGAGATCGTCACGGGCTTCCACGACCTCGCCGAGATCGCCGAGGACTGCCCACCCGGCTGCACCCACCAGCCCGACGCCCCGGAGTGCGCCGTCGAGGCCGCCCTGGGCCGCGGCGAGGTCGACCCCGAGCGCGTGGCCTCCCTCCGGCGCCTGCTCAGCAGCCGCGAGGGCGACGAGGAGACCGACCCCGAGCAGCCCCCGCCCGGCCCCCACTCCTGACCGTCCCGGGCTACAGGGGACGCGTGTCGGCGTGCGCCGCGAGACCGGGGGCCGAGGCCCGCCCGGCGCCCCGGGGCCGCCCACCGTCGCCGTCCGCCTCCGAAGCGCCACCACGGCCGCCAGGCCCTGGGACACGGCCGGGGCCGACCGGTTCCGGGGCTCCGGAGGAGCCGGGGCCCCCGTCCGGTGGAGCCGCCCTCAGAACGTGCTCCCGCCCCCAGGCGCCCAGCGGTTCCAGAGCGCGGTTCAGGCTCCGGCCCAGTTCCGTCAGCGAGTACTCCACCCGGGGCGGGACCTCGGCGAAGTCCTCGCGCCGCACGATCCCGTCGTCCTCCAGCTCACGCAGGTGGGAGGCGAGGACCTTCTCCGACACCCCGGTCAGCTCCCTGCGCAGCTCACCGAACCGGTGGGGGCGCTCGTCGAGCGCCCACAGAATGAGCACCTTCCACTTCCCGCCGACCACGTCCATCGCCGCGTCGATACCGCAGTGGTACGCGTTCGCCCCGCGCTTGGTGACCAACGTCCCCGCCCCGTCCCGTCTCGTCCAGCTGGATGCTTACCCGTGAGTGCGCACCCACTTCGAAGTGCGTACTTGTCCGTGCCCGGGCACCGGCCCGAGGCTGAGCCCATGACACACGACACCGCACAGTCAACCAAGCCCCGCGTCGTCCTGCTCGGCCTCGGCGCCATGGGCACCGCGCTCGCCCGTACCTGGCTCGCCGCCGGGTACCCCGTGACCGTCTGGAACAGGACCGCGGCCAAGGCCGAACCGCTCCGCGGACTCGGCGCCGACGTCGCCGTCACCGCCGCCGAGGCCGTGGCAGCCGGACGCCTCGTGGTGACCTGCCTGTTCGACGACGCCTCCCTCGAAGAAGCACTGGACGGGGCCGACCTCCACGGCAGGGACCTCGTCGACCTCACCACCGGCACCCCCGGCCAGGCCGACACCCGAGCCGTCTGGGCCGAGAAGCGGGGTGCCCGCTTCCTCAGCGGCGGGATGATGGCGATCCCACCGATGATCGGTGTCCCCGACGCCGGTGGCTACGTGTTCTACAGCGGCCCCCGCGAGGTCTTCGACCAGCACGCGTCCACCCTCGCGGCGCCCCTGGGGGTCCGTTTCGCCGGAACGCGTCCGGGTGCCGCCGCCCTGTACGACATCGCCCTGCTCAGCGCCATGCACGGCATGCTCGCCGGGATCACCCACGCCTTCGCCCTCGTTCGCGGCGAGGAGATGCCCACCAAGGAGTTCGCGGGGCTGCTCACTTCCTGGCTCACCGCGATGGCCTCGGCGACGGACCTGATGGCCGAGCAGATCGACAGCGGTGACTACAGCAGGGGCGTGGTCTCCAACCTGGCCATGCAGGTCGCCGGCAACCGGGCCCTGGCCGTCACCGCCGAGGAGCAGGGGGTGGACTTCCGCCTCCTCGCGCCCTACTCCGAGCTGTTGGAGGAGCGCCTGGCCCAGGGCTTCGCCGAGGAGGACGGCACCGGCGCCCTGGAACTGCTCGTCAAGGGCTCCTGACAAGGGCGTGTCCGGCGGTTTCCCGCCGCCGGACGCGCCGCTACAGGTCGACGGTGCCACCGCAGCGCCAGTAGTGGGTCCGGTCGTGTTCCAGGAAGCCCTCGTCCATGAGGCTGCGGCGCAGGACCACCAGGTCGGCACTGAACCGGCACAGGACCGTGTTGAGCTCCGGTTCGGTGTACCGGACCCCCGGCTCGAAGGCACGGGCGATCCGGTCGAGCAGGACGAGCCGGTCCGGACGGCGGACCGGGACGGAAGTCAACCGCCCCTGCGGCATGTACGTCCGCAGCACCTCGCCGCGTTCCTGTTCGGTCAGCTCTCTCGGTCCACGGTCCCGTGCCACCACGGCCTCCTCAGCGGTCCACCGGCAGCATGCCGTGCACGACCATCTCCACCCGGTGGGCGGCCTGGTCGGGGTCCATGGGCTGCAGGGTGTACGACACGATCAGCCGCAGGGTCACGTCCGCGACCGCCTCGGTGACGCCGGGGTCCGCGTTCGGACAGCGCTCCCCCAGCGTCCACGCGATGCGCTCCCGCAGGGCGTCCAGCAGCGGCGCGGACCTGGTCGTGAGGACCGGCAGGAGCTGGTCGTCCCCGGTGACCACGGCGCGCAGCAGGGGGTTGTCGCGGACCGCCAGCAGGACCATCCGGGTCGTGCGGCTCACCGCGTGCACGGGGTCGTGCCCGTCGGACTCCAGCACCCGCACCACGGTGTCCAGCAGCGTGTTGACCTCACGCACCACCACCGCCTGGAGCAGGCCCTCCTTGCTGCCGAAGACGTTGTAGAGGGTCTGTCTGGAGACCCGTGCGGCGGCGGCGATGTCGACCATCCGCCGCTCGCCCCAGTACCCCGCCAGCACCTCGGCGTAGGCGGCGTCCATCAGCCGTTCGCGTACCCCGGCGCCTTCCCGGGGACGTCTGTCTCCGCTCACGGTTCCCATCCCTCCATCCTCGCATCCACGTCCAGGGGCCGTCCTTCCTCTCACTGGCCGCGGGCCCGCCCCCTGTCCCGCGGCGGCCGCACGGCGCCCCGTGCGGCTGTGACACCGCGTGGCCGTCCTAACACTCTGATCACACGGCGGTGCCGCTTTAGGCATGTTCGTGCCCGGGAAGGTAGCGTTACCGGCCATGGCGTCCTTTGACGATGATCTGCGGCTGGCCCACGTGCTCGCCGACGCTGCCGACGACATCGCGGTCAAGCGCTTCCGCGCGCTCGACCTGGTTGTCGACACCAAACCGGACCTGACCCCGGTCACCGAGGCCGACCGCATGGTCGAGGAGACCCTGCGCAGCGTGCTCTCCCGCGCGCGGCCCCGCGACGCGGTCGTCGGCGAGGAGTACGGCAGGAGCGGCAACAGCAACCGGGTGTGGGTCATCGACCCCATCGACGGCACGAAGAACTACGTGCGCGGCGTCCCCGTGTGGGCGACCCTCATCGCCCTGCTGGAGGGCGACCGCCCCGTGGTGGGCGTGGTGTCGGCCCCGGCTCTGCACCGGCGCTGGTGGGCGTCCAAGGGCGGCGGCACCTGGACGGGCCGCAGCCTGTCCAAAGCCACGCGCTGCCACGTCTCCAAGGTCCAGGAGCTGTCGGACGCGTCGCTGAGCTTCTCGTCACTGACCGGCTGGGAGGAGCAGGGCCGCCTGGAGTCGTTCCTGGGGCTGACCAGGTCGGTGTGGCGGACCCGGGCCTACGGCGACTTCTGGTCACACGTGATGGTCGCCGAGGGGACCGTGGACATCGCCGCGGAACCCGAGCTCTCGCTCTGGGACGCGGCGCCGCTGCCGATCATCCTGGAGGAGGCCGGCGGTCGCGCCACCAACCTGCGCGGCAACGGCTTCGAGGACGGCGGACCGCTGGTGTGCACCAACGGGGTCATCCACGACCAGGTGCTGACCTGGCTCAACGGCGGTCCCACCCCCCTGCGCCGACCGAAGTAGGCCGGGGCGGCCCGAGGCCACCGACACAAGCAGCACTCGGACGAACACGTTACGTAGTAACGTGCGCTGTGTGCTGACCAAGACAACCCGACGACGGCGCACGGTCGCACTCTGCGGTGTGGTCCTCCTCCTGGCCACCGCCTGTGGCGAGAGCCACGGCCACACCCCTCAGCAGCTCAGCGAGATGATCGCCGAGACCGTGCGCGCCTCCGCCGAGACCGGCCCCCTCGGGCTCGGTGTGCCCGACACCGCCTTCGACCCCGCCCGCTACGCCTGCGCCCCCGCGGTGGACCCCGGACTCCCGGGTGCCTGGCGCAGCCGGGCCCCGCGCAAGGAGGTCGGGGACGGCGAGCCTGTCGCGCTCGGCCTCTCCGACACCGAAGGGCATTCCGGTCCCGTCGTCGCATCCGTGACCGACCCCGCCGGGGAGACCGCCACCGCCGAGGCCGGCCTCGCCGAAGGCGAGTGGGCGAACCTGGAGTACCCGGACGCGTTCGACGGCGGGACGGGCGCCGGGGCGGACGGCGGAACCCTCGAACCCGGCGTGTACACGGTCGTGTGGTCCGACGCCGAGAGCGGGGCACCCATCACCTGCGACGGCTTCGAGGTCGGGCGGGACGACGGGCAGCCCCCGTCTCCTGCTCCTCTTCCACAACCCTGAGTGGCCGGGTTCGGCCAACAGAAAACACCCTCCACAATGAACCGAAACCCCCCATGCCCGCGATGGGTCTGTTGAAACCCCGCCCAATGCGGGGCATCCCGGCGCCGCCCGACGCCGCGCCGGGGCCTACAGACACACGGGAAGGGGCTCCATGCTGCGTTCCCTCACAGCTGGGATCGTGCTGGCCTTCGCCGGTTCCCGGGCCAACGTGGCCCGGACCATCCTGTCCTGCGCGGGCATCGTCGTCGGTGTCGGCGCCCTGATCATGGTGGTCACCGCCGGTGACCTCGGACAGCGCTACGCCACCGCCTTCAGCGAGGCCAACGCCGGACGCGCGGCGACCATGGAGGTCTCCGTCTACGGAGAGGTCACCGACCTCGGCGCTTTCGAGGAGGACCTCGGACGGGCCGGCGCACTGGAGACCACGGTCTACAACCGTATGGAGGCCTCGCCTCCGCTCCGCAAGGGCGACCAGGTCCTCCAGGACGTCAGCTTCGTCGGCGTGGACGCCACGCTCGGCGACATCCGCCGGATCAACATGGCCGAGGGCCGTTGGTTCACCGAGGCCGACCTGGAATCACGGTCCCCGGTACTGGTGGTCAACCAGGCACTGGCGGCGGAGCTCGGTGACTTCACCGACATCCAGATCGGCACCGACCAGTGGACGGACGTGCGCATCGTCGGCGTCTCGCAGAGCTCCACGTTCGACTCCGACTGGTACAGCGCCTACCTGCTCCGCGCCCCCCTCACCGGGGAACTCGTCTTCGGCTCCTCCTGGGCCCCCGAGGACGACGCGGCCTCGCAGGTCACCTACCTGGCGCGCATCGACCCCGCCGACTCCGCCGCAGAGGAGATGTTCGGCGGCGGCGAGTTCACCGATCGCCTGCTCTCCGCCTCCTGGCGCTGGGGGCTCGACGAACCCGAGAACCTCATGGTCTACCGCTCCGACTACGCGGAGACCACCGACGAACTCATCGGCTACCTGTCCCTGGGCCTGATCGGCGTCGCGGTGATCACCCTCACCACAGGCCTGCTCGGCGTCCTCAACGTCGGTCTGGTCACCGTGCGGGAGCGGCGCCGCGAGCTCGCCACCTACCGGGCCCTCGGAGCGAGCAGGTTCACCCTGTTCGTGGCCGTGGTGATGGAGGCGGTCGTGGTCGCCGTCGTCGCCGGACTGATCGCCCTGGCCCTCTCCTGGGCTCTGGTCGCCGCGGGCGGGGCCGTCATCGGACGACTCATGTGGCTGCCGCCCGACATCACCGTGGCCGTTCCGCCCTCGGCCGCACTGGTCGGCCTGGGCAGTGCGGCCCTCGTCGGGCTGTTGGCCGGGATCATCCCCGCGATCCGGGCGCTGCGCGCGTCCGTCGTCGCCGGGCTGCGGGAATAGGAGACACACGTGAAGAAGTGGATCATCATCGGCGCGGCCCTCACCCTGGTGCTGGCCCTGCTCGGTTCGGGCTATCTCCTGCTGTCCCGGCTCGGCGGCACCGGAGCGGAGGGGGACGAGTCCCTCAACGAGGCCTCGGTGGACGTGGGCGGGGCGCCGGTCGAGGTCGAGCTGGGCACGGTCAGTTCCCTGCTGGTGCTCGACGCGACCGTGCAGCCGGAGCCGGGCAAGGCGCTCAAGGCCAACAAGGGCGGCACCGTCACCCACCTGTGGCTGGACAACGGCGACACGGTGGAGAACGGGGCCCCGATCGTCAACGTGGCGGTGCCCGCCGAGCCCGCCGCCGGCGAGGACGAGGAGGGCGCGGCGGCCGGGCCCGCGACCACCGAGATCACCCTGTACGCGCCCACCGCCGGAACCATCAAGGGGATGGGCGACCTGCAGGTCGGCGACGTCCTGGAGCCCGGGGCGAAGGTGGCCTCCGTCGCCCCCGACGAGTTCCGCGCGGTGGCCACGGTCCCCGCCAACGACCTGTACCGGCTCTACGACGACCCGGACGACATCATGCTCAAGATCGACAAGGGACCGCCCGCCACCGCGTGCGAGTTCATCGGTCTGGGCGCGGCCGAGGAGGGCGCGGCACCCGTCGAGGAGGAGTTCGACCCCTTCGCCGGGGAGTCCGAGGGCGGTGGCGGTGGCGGCGCCGGTGCCGAGCTGTCCTGCCGGGTCCCCTCGGACCTGCGGGTCTTCGACGGCGTCCAGGGCAAGCTGTCGGTGAGCACCGGCGAGGCCGAGGACGTCGTGGTCGTCCCGGTGACCGCCGTGCGCGGCACCGCCGAGGAGGGCCAGGTGATCGTGGTCGACGAGAGCGGCTCCGAGGAGCCCCGCGAGGTCTCCCTGGGGCTGTCCGACGGCCAACTCGTGGAGGTCACCGAGGGGTTGAGCGTCGGCGAGTCGATCCTGGACCCGGTGCCGCTGGACCCGCGTTTCGACGTCCCCGGTGACGGTGACGAGGACGAGGAGCTCGAGGACGAGTTCTGGATGGGTGGCTAGATGACGGCCGAAGCTCCCTACCCGGTGGCCGTGAGAGGGCCCCGGGCCGCCGGTCCCCCGCTGCTCCAGGTGCAGGGGCTGACCCGGCACTTCATGGTTTCGGGCGCCCGGATCGACGTGCTGCACGACTGCACCTTCGATGTCGCCCGCGGCGAGGTCGTGGCCATCGTCGGCCAGTCGGGGTCGGGCAAGTCCACCCTGCTGAACGTGCTGGGGCTGCTGGACAAGCCCAGCAGCGGCTCCTACGTCTTCGACGGTGTGGAGACCACTCCCCTGCGGGAGGGCCGCCGGTCACGGCTGCGGGGCGACGGGATCGGGTTCGTGTTCCAGCAGTTCCACCTGTTGGAGCGCCGCTCGGCCCTGGCCAACGTGAGTGTGCCGATGGTGCTGGCCGGGGTTCCGGTGCTGCGCCGCCGCTCCCGCTCCAAGGAGCTGTTGGAGTCGGTGGGGCTGGGCCACCGGCTCAACTCCCAGCCGCACCAGCTGTCCGGCGGTGAGCAGCAGCGTGTGGCCCTGGCGCGGGCCCTGAGCCGGGAACCCGCGCTCATCCTCGCCGACGAGCCCACGGGCGCTCTGGACGCCACGAGCAGCACCATGATCATGGACCAGCTGATCGACCAGTCCCGAGTGCGTGACGCCGCCGTGGTCGTGGTGACCCACGACCCCAAGGTGGCCGAGCGGGCCGACCGGGTCGTGGAGCTGGTGGAGGGCCGCACCCGCTGAACCCGGTTACCCGGCCCCGGTGCCGACCGAAGGACGGTCGGCACCGGGGCCGGCTCCGTCCAACGGGCGGGCACACCCATGGGCGGGTACAACGAGAAGCGCCGAGTGGATTTCTCCACCCGGCGCTTCTTCTTATTGGTAGCGGGGACAGGATTTGAACCTGCGACCTCTGGGTTATGAGCCCAGCGAGCTACCGAACTGCTCCACCCCGCGTCGTTGTGATCTCTACTTTAGGGCCTTTAGCCCCAGGTGGCAAATCGGTTTGTTTTGCATCAAACCGATCGGAGATCCACCCGTTTGTCCTGGTCAGTTGCCCGACCTGGCTTGTTAGCTACTCTACCAGGCTTTCCTTGCGGTCCGCCCCGGCATTTTCGCCGCGCACACACATCCTCGTCGATATGACGCCGATATGTGCTTCCCGATTTCTCCACCGAGGCGGAAGAACCGAGAAAAGCACCGGACCCGGGATTTCTCCCGGGTCCGATCTTGGTAGCGGGGACAGGATTTGAACCTGCGACCTCTGGGTTATGAGCCCAGCGAGCTACCGAACTGCTCCACCCCGCGTCGTTGTGTCTTCAGATTAGCGCGACCCGGCGAGAAAGCCAAATCAGCCAGTGGAGACGTGGCGCACCCCCGTTGCGGCTCCTCGTGGAGCAACCGCGCAGGTCCGTGCACATCCCCCACACTACGGGCTCGGAGAAGTGCTCGGGTACGGGGGACAGGAACGGGGCGGGACCCGGAAGGTCCCGCCCCGTCGCACACCACGCCTTCAGAGGCGTCCGGTACCGCTGCGGACTAGTTGCCCGCGGCCTCCTCCAGAGCCTCCAGAGCCTCGCGCAGGCGCTCGTTGGCCTCCTCGTTCGACTCCTGAGCCTCCTCCCAGGCCTCGACGGCCTCGTTGAGGGCCTCGGTGAGGTCGCTCGGGTCGCTCTCGCCCGAACCGGCCTCGGCGGACTCCTCGTCGTCCTCGGTGCCCTCCTCGGCGTCAGGGTCGGGCAGCGGGGTCTCGCCGCCGTCGAACAGGTTGTTCAGGGCGTCCTGGAGGTTGCTGCCGATGGCGACCTCCTCACCGAAGCCGACCATGACCTGCTGGAGCAGCGGGAAGGACGCGGCTCCGCCACCGCCGGCCTGCACGTAGAGGGGCTCCACGTAGAGCAGACCGCCGGCGAACGGCAGGGTCAGCAGGTTGCCCCGGGTCACCTCGGCGTTGGACTGCTCCAGCGGGAGCAGGACCTCACGCACGTCGGCGTCCGAGTCGAACGCGTTCTGCACCTGGCCGGGACCGAAGATCACCGTGCTCCGGGGGAGCTCCAGCAGCTTCAGCTGGCCGTACTCCTCGGACTCCGGGTTGCTGTCCACCGCCATGAACGCGGCCAGGTTCTCACGGCCGCGCGGCACGAACGTGGTGGTCAGCGAGAAGCTGGGCTCGTCGACACCGGGGTAGTTGATGGTCTGGCGGTAGGGCGGCTCGGACAGGTCGCCGTCGGTGGTCGGGTCGTTGGGGACCGACCAGAAGTCCTGACCGCCGTAGTAGGACGCGGCGTCGGTGACGTGGTACTCGCGCATGATCTCGCGCTGCACCTTGAACAGGTCGTCCGGGTAACGCACGTGTTGGATGAGCTCGTCGCTCATCTCGTCCCGGTCCACGATGGTCCCGGGGAAGGCGTTCTCCCAGGTCTGGAGGACGGGGTCCTCCTCGTCCCAGCCGTACAGGGTGACGGTGCCGTCATAGGCGTCGACGGTGGCCTTCACCGAGTTCCGGATGTAGTTGACCTCGTTGCCCGGCAACGCGCCGACCTGCTGGATCGAACCGTCGGTGAAGGTGTCCGTCACCGCCTGGGCGAAGTCGATCCGGTTCGCGTACGGGTAACCGTCCGAGGTGGTGTAGCCGTCCACGATCCACTTGACCCTGCCGTCGACGACCGCCGGGTAGGGCCGGCTGTCCACGGTCAGGAAGGGGGCGACCTTCTCCACGCGGTCCAGGGGGTCGCGCTCGTAGATGATCCGCGAGTCGCTGGTGATCGCGCTGTTGAGCAGGATGCTCGTTTCCTGGTACTTGATCGCGTACAGGATGCGGTCGAAGAAGTTGTTGAGCTGGACTCCGCCGTCGCCCTCGTAGTTGTTGTACGCCTGCGAACTACCGGCGGGCTCCTCCTCGGTGGCCCCGTCCGTGGCTTCGGCGCCCTCCTCGGGGGCTTCCTCGGCGCCGTCCTCGGCGTCGGCGGGAGCACGGGCCTCGTCGGCATCCGGGCTCGATTCCACCGCGTCCTCGAGGGTCGGCACCTCCTCGGTCTCGTTCTCCGGGTCGAGCGGGTAGTCGTACTCGTCCTCGGCCTGGACGATGACGTAGTCGGCGCCCTCGCGGCCGTAGTAGATCCGGGGCTCGTACTCCCCCGCGACCTCGCTCAGCTCACCGCGCGGCGGGATGTTGTACTCGGTGAAGACCGGGCGGCCCTCGTCGTCGATCAGGTTGCCCGCGGCGGCGACCATGCCGAAGCCGTGGGTGTAGATCAGGTGCCGGTTCAGCCAGTTGTCCTGGTCGGCCGGCGGCCCGTCGAGCTCGCGGACGGCGACGATCGTGTCGATCAGGTTGCCCTCGGAGTCCGGGTAGCGGTCGACCTCCAGCACGTCCGGGAACTGGTAGAAGCCACGGACCTGCTGCATCTGCTGGAAGGTCTGCGAGACCACCGCGGGGTCGGCCAGACGGACACTGGGGATGGTGTCGGCCTCGGCCGACAGCTCCTGCGGGGTGAGCTCCGTGGTGGCGTCGTAGGTCTCGACCTCGGCGTCGGCGATGCCGTACGCCTCACGGGTGCTCTCGATGTTGCGCTCGATGTAAGGGCTCTCCAGGCGCTGCTCGTTCGGGTCGACCTGGAAGTTCTGGACGAGCGCGGGGTAGGCCACGCCGACGACCACGCCGGACAGCACGAGCAGGCCGAGGGAGGCCACCGGGATCATCGTGTTCTTGAAGGCGATGTTGGCGAAGAACAGGATCGCGCAGATCACCGAGATGACGGTGAGGATGGTCAGGGCGGTCTTGACCGCGTTCACGTCCGTGTAGGAGGCGCCGAACGTGTACCCGCGGTCGGAGAAGACCAGCCCGTAGCGGTCCAGCCAGTACGAACCGGCGCGCAGGAGCACGAAGAGGCCCAGCAGGACCGACAGGTGCACGCGGGCGGCCGGGGTGGCGCGCTGCCCGGAGTCGTTCTGCAGGCGGACGCCGCCGTACAGGTAGTGCACGATGACCGCGGCGATGAACGCCAGGATGACGGCCGCGTACAGGTACCCGAGCAGGACCCGCAGGAACGGGTAGGTGAACGCGAAGAACGCGATGTCCATGCCGAACTCGGGGTCGGTCATCCCGAAGTCGACGCCGTTCACGAACTGCAGGTAGGAGCGCCAGTCACCGCTGGCGGCGGCACCGGCCAGGAGCGCCAGGGCGCCCACGGCGATCCAGAAGAAGAGCTTGCGGTGCGGGTCGATGGACTGCCGGTAGCGGTCCAGGCCCTGCTGTTCCAGGCTCATCGGCCGGACGCCGGGCCGGGCACGGTAGGCGAAGAAGATACTCGCGCCGACGATGACCGCCATGACGAGCGCTGCTACGGCGAACAGCAGGACCCGGGTCCACAGCTCGGTCAGGAAGACGTTGGTGTAACCGACGGAGTTGAACCACTTGAAGTCGGTCCAGAAGTTCGCAGCGAGCATCAAACCCGCGATGATGACGACCACGGTCGCCGCGACTGGCGCGAGCAACCTTGATCGGCGTGGCATACGCGCAGGTGGTGCGCCGGGCGATCGGAAGCTCACGCCTCCCCCTCGTTCTGGCTTGGTAGGTGCGGTCGATGCGCGTGTTGCGCCTTATTACTGAAAACTTAATCGGTGGCCGCCAGGTTCCCGAAATCACCCTCGGGCCGGTGACAAGGCTGCATCGTTGATGTATCGGAGTCGCAACCGGACGGCACCTTTGCGACCCTACTGTCCGGCAACGGGCGCGGCGAGGTTCCCACATCGGCCACCATGGAAACGTGTCGAACATTCGCGAAGCAGTCATGGACCTGGAACGCCACGCCGCCGAGCAGGGGTGGGACCGCCCCTTGGGGCTGTACGCCCTGGTCCCGACCTCGGAGCTGCTGGCTGCGGAACCCGCTCTCGCGGGCCTGCTGGGGATCGACGCCCCGGCCAGCCCCGATGAGCTGACCCCGGTGGAGCAGGAGGCCCTGTCCCCCGACGTCCCGTTGGAGGAAGCCCTGGGCCGCATCCTGTGGCCCGAGGGGGTGGCCGGCTGCGCGCTGGTCATGGAGCGCCTCGTGGTGAAGGGCTCGGACGAGACCCTGGCCGCGGGCGAGGACCCCTCGGCCTCCGGCAAGGAGACCGAGGAGATCCGCATGGTCGCGGGCGTGCTGCGCGACGGTTCGCGGCACTGCGCCATGCGGATGCGCAGCCACGACAGCGAGACCGAGGTGCTCAACGGCCCGGACCTGATCCCCGCCCTGACCTCAGCGCTCGCCCTCACCCTCGACCTGGAGGAAGAACCCCGGGAGGGCTGAGCAGGCGCCGCCCACACGTACGAAGGAACCCCGGACCGCACGGCCCGGGGTTCCCCTACTCACTGCCCGGCGACTCGACCCCGAGGGGTTGCCCGTTCGAGCCGCAAAGGCGCAGAACTACTCGCCCTCGCAGCGGGGCAGGTCGTCGCCGCCCTCGCGGATGGTCTCCAGGGCGTCCATGGCGTCGGTGAGCGTCTCGACGCGCACCACCTCGAGTTCGCCGTAGGCGGCGGACTGGGCGGCCTGGGAGCAGCTGTCGGCGGCCACGAAGAAGTACTCGGCGCCGTCGCGGCGGGCGCTGACCATCTTCTGCGGGATGCCGCTGACCCCGCCGACCTGGCCGTCGGAGGTGATGGTCCCGGAACCCGCGATGCTGACGCCGCCGGTGATGCCCTCTTCGCTGAGCCGGTCGATGATCCCGAGGGCGAACATCATGCCCGCGCTGGGGCCGCCGATCTCGCCGACGGAGATGGACACGTCGACGGGGAAGTCCATGTCGTCGGCGATGAGCACGCCGACCGCGGCGTTGCCCTCCTCGCCCTCGACGGTGTCGAGCTCGACCTCGACCTCCTCGCCGTCGCGGTCCAGGACCAGCGCGACCGGGTCCCCGGCGGAGCGGTCGCCGACCCGGTCGACCACGTAGGCGCTGCCCACGAGCTCCTCGGGATCGTCGCTGCCGGTGCTGGTGGGCACCTTCTCCCCGTCGACCTCGATGATGCGGTCGCCCGCCTCGACGAGGCCGTCGGCGGGCATGTCCTCGACGGTCTCGGCGACCAGCGGGATCGCCTCATAGTCCATGTTGAGCTGGTTGAGCGCGGCGGCGGTGGCGTCGGTCTGCGAACTGTTCATCTGGACGGTCTGCCGCTCGCTGACCTCCTCCGGCGAGCGCCCGGCCGGGAAGAGGAGCTCCTCCGGCAGGACCGCCTGGCTCGGGGAGAGCCATGCCGTCACCAGGGTGAACAGGGTGAGCCGGTGCTCGGGTCCGCCCGCGTACTGGACGGTCACCATGGAGAGCGATCCGTCGTGCTCGTAGTCCTCGGCGCCCTCGATGCCGATGACGGGTCGGCCGTCCTCCTGCTCCCCCAGGGTGTCCAGCGTGACGCCGGGGGCGGCCACCAGGTAGGGCATGGGCAGGAAGAGGCTGCCGTACCCGAGCCCGGCAAGCAGGACGAGTGCGGCGACAAGGGTCATGACACGACGAACCATGCTGACACTTTAGAGCCACCGGGGACCCTCCGGGGCAGAGGTCAGGCCGCGGTCAGGGGGAGCCGACCCACTCCGCGCCGCCGTCCTCGAAGGCCTGGTTCTTCCAGATGGGCACCTGGGCCTTGAGGTCGTCGATGAGCTGCCGGCAGGCCGCGAAGGCTTCCTCCCGGTGCTCGGCCGAGGCGGCGACGACCACGGCGATGTCACCGATCTCCAGGTCGCCGACCCGGTGCGTGGCGGCCATCCGCACGACCGGGCGCCCCGGCACGGAGGTGTCGGTGAGCACCTTCTCCATGACGGCGCGGAGCTGCGCCTCGACACTCGGGTGGGCCGAGTAGGACAGGGCGGTGACGTCCCGACCGTGGTCGTGGTCGCGCACCGTTCCGATGAAGACGGCGGTTCCACCGGCCCTGGGGTCGGTCACCGCCGCCAGGACCTCGTCGACGGACAGGGGCGTGTCGCGTACGGCCGCGAGAGTGATCTGTTCCACCGGCAAACCGTATCAAGGCGCTCCGTGCACGACACGTCCGCACGTGAACCCCTCCTGTGCGATCACACAGGCCCGCACCCGTCCGTGCAGGTCAGCTCTTTCCGCGCTTGCGCAGGTGCCGGATGGCGGCGGCGGTGCCGATGGCGGCCGCCGCGGCACCGGCGGCCCCCGCCGCGGTGATGGTGACCTCCTTGCGGCCCACGGTGCGCCCGGCGATCGCGTGCTTGCCGCCCCGGGACTCCAGGAGGGCCGCCAGCACCGCCTCGTTGTCGTAGCCGGGCTTCCAGCCCGCTTCGCGCAGCGTCGCGCAGTCCACCACGCACGGGTAGACGAGGAACTTGATCTCGCCGGCCGCGGCCGGGGTGATGCGGGCCTGGTGCAGGCGGCGGACGGCTCCGAAGGCCAGGTTCGCGGGGACCTCGAAGTGCTTCATCCCGGCGATCTCCTCCACCTCCCCCTGGGTCAGGGAGCCCTCGCTGGCCACGGCCACCACACCGTCCGCGCCGGACACGTCGTGCAGGGCGCAGTAGGCCAGCGCGGAGGCGAGGTCGTCCTCGTGGCAGAACTGCCAGTGCTGTTCGTGGCCCTTGACGGTGAGCAGCCGGGGCGCGGAGAAGTGGCGGCTCAGGAGCGTGTCCAGTTCCGGCCCCACCAGCGGTGCCGGCCGCACCACGGTGACCCTCAGGCCGGGGTGGGCCCGGCGGGCGCGCTCGGCCAGCTCCTCGACCTCGGCGAAGTCGCCCATGAGGCCCTCGCTGTTGTCCGAGACGCGGGTGGCGTTCTCCGTCAGCGGGACCGGGTTGTCCGGGGCCGCGCCGTAGACCATCGTGCTGGTGACGAGAATGACTCGTGGGACTCCTGAGGCCGCTGCGGCGGTCAGGACCGTCTGGGCCGCGCGGATGTTGTGCGCCCGGCGCTCCGACGGCTTGGTTTCGAGGGAGCGGTCGTCCGCGGTGTGGACGAGGACGTCGATCCCGTGCAGACGGGAGACGAGCCCGGGGTCGCGTACGTCGGCGATCCGCCAGGTGACCCCCCGCAGGTCAGCGAACTCCTCGTCGATGGCGACGACCTCGCGCGCCGCGATGGAACCTTCTGGCGTGGCCAGGCGTTGCACGAGGAGTCGGCCCACTCCGGAGGCGGCACCGGTGACCGCCACCACCATGCCCGCCCGATCCGATGGGCTGTGCTCTGGGCGAACCTGGCTGCTTTCGGTATTCACTCCGGGCGACTCCCAGCTAACGTGACAGTGGAGACCAAACCTAATCCTGCCTGAGGTCTGATTGTGAGCGACCTGCCTTTCGGTTTCAGCATGCCGAACGATCCCGACGACGAGTCCGGACGCCGTTCTGGCGACTCCGGCTCGGGTGCCGGCAGCGGCCGCCCGGGCGGGGGGGACTCCGGTATGCCGGACGGCTTCCCGTTCGGCGACCCGCAACAGATGGCCAACATGCTCCGCCAGTTCGCGGACATGATGTCGTCCCAGCCCGCCCCCGGCGCGCCCGAGGCGGGCCAGACGTCCTCGACGTCCGGCATCAACTGGGACATGGTCAAGAACATCGCGCGGCACGCGGTGTCCCAGCAAGGGGACCCGAGTGTGCCGCCTTCCGACTACGCACGGATCGAGGAGGCACTGCGCCTCGCTGACCTGTGGCTCGACCAGGCTACCGACCTGCCTTCGGGACTCCAGACCGCCCAGGCCTGGAGCCGGTCGGAGTGGATCGAGAAGACCATGGACTCGTGGGCGCAGCTGTGCGACCCGCTGACCGCCAAGACCGTACAGGCCATGGGGCAGAACCTGCCCGAGGAAATGGCTTCCGTCGCCGGTCCGCTGCTGGGCATGATCCAGCAGATGGGCGGCATGATGGTCGGTCAGCAGGCCGGTCAGGCCATCGGCGGGCTGGCCCAGGAAGTGATCGGCACCACCGACATCGGCCTGCCGCTCGCCGGTGAGGGCAACGCTGCCCTCCTCCCCTCGGGTGTGTTCCGCTTCAGCGAGGGCCTGGAGATCCCCGAGGACGAGGTCCGGCTGTACCTGGCCGCCCGTGAGGCCGCCGTGCACCGCCTGTACTCGCATGTCCCGTGGCTGCGTTCGCACGTGTCGCGCCTGGTCGAGGAGTACGCGTCCGGCATGTCCTTCGACGTCAGCGGACTCGAGGACAAACTCGGCGAGATCGACCTCACCAACCCGGAGGCACTCCAGGAGGTGATGTCCGGCGGCATGGGCTCCGAGGGCCTGCTCCAGCCGGAGGACACCCCGCAGCAGAAGGCGGCGCTGACCCGCCTGGAGACCACTCTCGCCCTGATCGAGGGCTGGGTGGCGACCGTGGTGGCCAGGGCCGTCTCCGAGCGGCTGCCGCAGTCCGGAGCGCTCGCGGAGACGACCCGTCGCCGCCGTGCCACCGGCGGCCCCGCCGAACACACCTTCGCCGCCCTGGTCGGCCTGGAGCTGCGCCCGCGCCGCCTGCGCGAGGCCGGAGCCCTGTGGTCCGCGCTGGAGGAGGCCCGCGGTGTGGAGGGCCGGGACGCCGTATGGCAGCACCCGGACCTGATGCCCACCGCCGCCGACCTCGACGACCCGGACGCCTTCGTGCACGGGCGGAGCGAGTTCGAGGGGGTGGACTTCGACATCTCGTCGCTGACCGACCCCGACGGCTCGGAGAGGCCCAAGCCCGGCGAGGAGCCCGGTGAGGGGCCCGGCGACGAGGACAAGGACGGCAAGTAGGTGACACTGCACGCGGACGCCCGGGCGGTGCTGGGCGCGTGGACCGCGCCCGACGCCGGGCAGGAGGAGCTGCGCGGCTCCTACCTGGACCACCTGGACGCCCATGCCGACGGCATGTGGCGGACGTGCCTGCCCGGGCACCTGACCGCGAGCTCGGCGATCATCTCCGCCGACGGTTCGAAGGTGGCCCTGGTCCTGCACCGCATCCATCGGATGTGGTTGCAGACCGGGGGCCACTGCGAGCCCGATGACACCACCCTGGGCGGTGCGGCGCTCCGCGAGGCGACCGAGGAGTCGGGGATCAGAGGACTGACCCTGCTGCCCGAGCCCGTGCGGCTGGACCGCCACGCGGTGCCGTGCGGCGGCGGCAGTTTCCACCTGGATGTGCAGTACGCGGCGCTGGCCCCGGCCGACGCCGTCCTGGTCGTCGATCCGGTCGAGTCCGCCGGGCTCGACTGGTTCCCCGTGGACGACCTGCCCGAACCCACTGACGACTCCGTACGCGACCTGGTCCGCGCCGCCGCACGGGCGGTCCGCGCGGCATTGGGCAGCGTCCGGAGCTCCCCGGGGCCCGCGTAGTGTCCCTGATCACCGTCGCGGGCATGCTCGGCGGCCTGGCCATGGTCCTGCTCGCCCGCCGGGGCCGCAGGATCGCCGAACAGCTCCTGGCCGACGAGCGGGCCGGCCTGGTCGGCCCGCGCGAGGCCGCGCTGGGCAGGATCCAGCAGAAGGAACGCTCCCTGAGCCTGGGCCGGGGCATCTGCGTGTTCGTGGCCGCCCTGCTGGTCGCGGTCCTGGGCCGCGCCGCCGTCTCCGGTGACTGGGGCGGCACCACGGTCTACTACGCCGCCCTGTTCGCCATCCTGCTCGTGGTGAGCGCCCTCACCCTGCGCAAGGTCTCCCGGGACCTCACCGAGGCGCGCGCCCAGCTGGACCGGCGATGACGACGGCAGCGTCGGCACACCGTCCGGCGGACTACTCCTCGAGGGCCACTTCGTCGGCTTCGAGTTCCTCCTCGCCCTCCGAGTGGTCACACTCGGAGCGGCTGCCCGCGCTGAACCCCTCGAGGTAGCCGCGGGCGCGGTCGGCCTTGGGGTACCGGCGGACCAGGTCCCAGAAGTCGCGGCCGTGGTGCGGGATCTGCAGGTGCGCCAGTTCGTGGACGAGGACGTAGTCGACCACCCAGGCGGGCATCCCGGCGACGCGGCGGGAGATGCGGATCGTGCGGGTGTCCGGGGTGCACGAGCCCCAGCGGGAGTTCTGGTTGTCGACCCAGCGGACGCTGTCGGGCAACCGGTTTCCGTCCAGGTAGCGCTCGGCCAGTTCGACCGCGCGCTCGTGGAGCTCTCGGTCGCCGGGGCGTCTGCGGCCCTCACGCGCCTCGAGCTTTTGCAGCATCTGGTCCACCCAGCGCTTTTCCTCTGCGCGGGAGAACGTCGCGGGTACGAGGACGACAGTGGTATCCCCGTCCCTGTAGGCCGACACTGTGCGCCGGCGACGAGGACTGCGTCGTACCTCGATTTTGGTGTTCGAGGGCACGAACTTTACGGTAGCCGAGCCGGGCGCTCTCGAACAGGTGTGGCTTGTCCCGATATGTGATTAGTTCGACGCGATGTCCGCACCGGGCGATCAGAGCGGGAAACGGCCCTGTGTAGCGGATTCCGCTCTGACCAGGGGGCTTTTTGCCTGGTGACGGAGGGCACATCGAGGCGAAACTCGACAGCTTCCGACGTTTTTGGTTACACAAACGAGACCGAACGGCGTGTACTCCCTTCGGGGGAGACACCGTCCGGCCTCGTCTGTTCACTCACTGCTCAGCCCACGTCAACACAGCCGTGACCACGCGATTTCCATGATCGCCTGCTCCGCACGACGCTCCTCGCGCTGCCGGGCGCGCAGCTGTCGGGCTCCGAGCCGTCTGATCTGACGCTCGCGCGGTTCCTCGTCGGAGCGTTCCACCATCTGCATGAGTTCCTGCATCATCGCTGTTCGAATCCTTCGTTGCTTCGTGAGTTCTTCGGGGGGTTCGGGTTGTCCGGGCCGTGTCAGGCCGCGACCGGGGCGGGATTCTTCCGGGGACGGCCACGCGGGCGCTTACGCGCCACGACCTGGCCGGAGACGAGCAGCTGCCCGCCCCAGACGCCCCACGGCTCACGCCGCTCGAGCGCCTCCGCCAGGCACTGCTCCCTGATCGGGCAGGCCCCGCAGATCGCCTTGGCCTCCTCGACCTCCGCGGGAGTCTCCGCGAAGAACAGGTCCGGCTCCGTGCGGCAGGGGATGTCGACCTCGCCCAGCTGGGGCGATTCCAGGACCGACGCAAGCATCGGTGCCCTCCAAGATCTTTGATCGTTCGTACAACGCGGTCGGTGTTCAGTCACCGGAACCGGTCCGGTGAGGGACCTGGACTTGCGATGCCGCCGCCTGCTCCCCCGCCCCTGGGGGACGGAGAGCCTACGGAGATACAAAGAAAGCCGCGGCCCCTGTGTCGGGGTCCGCGGCCACGGTCGAAAATCTCGGCCTGTGCTGCTCTAGGCCGGAATCTTCCGTGGACACTCCCCCGATGCGCCGTAACGGCGCGGGGATTCGTGCGATGCGTGGTTGATGCCGCCGGTGAGCTTGCCGCGATCAAGGGCAGGCTCGGACTCGTGGCGCAGACCGCCGGTCACACCGTCAGCGGACACACCGGTCCCCTGGGACACGAACTCGGCTCCGACGAGCTGGATCATGCCCAGAGCGGCGATGCCACTCTCGGTGTTCAGACGGATGCCTTCGGTGGCGCCCATCGTGGTGCTACCGCCCAGGCCGGTGCCCGGAACGACACGGGTCGCGAACAGCTGCCAAGCGGCAGCGGAAGCGGAACCGGGGTTCAACTCAGTCATCGTGTTCATCTCCGTGGTGTTCATTTGATCGGGCACCTCCTTCAGCGTCGGGCACAGGATCTTGCACCTGTACCGAGAGCGGTCAGTTCGACGGTGTACACACTACGGGGCGGCCAGGAAAGTCGGCAACCTATTTTTGACCTGGGAAAACGTCCGCATCCGGCCAGAACTTCGCGGGAATGGCAGAGGGCCCCGGAGTGTTACCGGCGACCCTCCGGGGCCCGGGCGGGCCGGCCCGCCCGGACCGGTCCGACGTCTTCCCTGGTGGCCCCTGCCCAGCGGTCAGGCCCAGCCCTCCGCGTCGACCACGCGGATCATCCCCTCCTGCACCACGGAGCAGACGAGCTGTCCGTCCCGGGTGTAGACCAGGCCGCGGGCCAGCCCCCGGGCGCCCTGCGCCGTCGGGGACTCCTGCGCGTAGAGCAGCCACTCGTCGGCGCGGAACGGGCGGTGGAACCACATGGCGTGGTCGAGGCTGGCCATCGCGATGCCCGCGAAGGACCGGCCGTGCCGGAGCAGCACCGTGTCCAGCAGGGTCATGTCCGAGGCGTAGGTCATCAGGCACACCTGGGTGAGGCGGTCGTCGGGGAGCTTCCCGTCGACCTTGAACCACACCGGGTTGGTGGCCGTGCGCAGGTCGGGATCGCGTTCGGCCTCGAACGACATGGCGCCCACAGGACGCGTCTCGATCGGGTGCCACTGCACGAAGTTCGGTACCTTCCCGAACGCCTCGCGCAGCCGCTCGCGCGTGCTGAGCAGCTCCTCGGGCGGCGGCACGTCCGGCATGGCGATCTGGTGGTCCAGCCCCGGCTCCTCCTTGTGGAAGGAGGCCGACAGGGTGAAGATCGCCTTGCCGTGCTGGATGGCCACGACCCGGCGGGTGGTGAACGAGCGCCCGTCACGGACCCGGTCGACCTCGTAGACGATGGGGACCGACGGGTCGCCCGGCCTTATGAAGTAGGCGTGCAGGGAGTGCACGTACCGGTCGGCGGGCACGGTCCGACCCGCTGCCACGAGCGCCTGGCCCGCGACCAGTCCGCCGAAGACCCGCTGGGGACCATCCGTCGGGCTGAGCCCGCGGAAGATGTTGACCTCGATCTGCTCCAGGTCCAGGACCCTCAGCAGATCGGACAGTGACTGCCCTCTGCGCTCGGCGTCGTGTTCACTCATCCTCGTCCTCTCCGTCACCGGCGCCTCCGTCGTCGGCGGCCGTCCCCGCCGGTTCCCGTCCCTCGACCAGCGCGAGTACCGCCTCACCGTAACGGTCGAGCTTGGCCGGCCCCACCCCGGACACGGCCGTCAGCTGGGAGACGCTGGAGGGCTCCTGCTCGGCGATGGCCTGGAGGGTGGCGTCGGTGAAGACCACGTAGGCGGGGACCTTCTGTTCCTGCGAGGTCTGCCTGCGCCACTCGCGCAGGCGCTCCAGCAGGGCCTCGTCGTAGGTGGACGGGCAGTCCAGACAGCGTCCCAGCTTGCGCTCGGTGGCGTCGGAGAGCACGTTCGAGCAGACCCGGCAGCGCACGGCCCCGCCCTTGCGGCGCTCGCGGCGGCCGGCGGTGGAGGGCGAGGCGGGACGCAGCCCGTCCAGGAACCGCGAGGGTTTGCGGGTCTTCCTTCCCCCCGGTGAGCGGGCCAGGGACCAGGACATCGCCAGGTGCTGGCGGGCGCGGGTGACCCCCACGTAGAAGAGCCGGCGCTCCTCCTCCACCTGCTCGTCGGTCTCGGCGTAGATGATCGGCACCATGCCCTCGGTCAGGCCGACCAGGAACACCGCGTCCCACTCCAGGCCCTTGGCGGAGTGCAGGGAGGCGATGGTCACCCCCTCGAACCCGGGGGCGTGCTCGGTCGCCATGCGCGTCTCGAGCTCCTCCACGAACACGCCCATGGTGGCGGGGCGGCCGTCGGGGCCGGGGCGGGACGCCATGTCCTCGGCGAGCTGGGCCAGCGCCGAGAGCGACTCCCAGCGCTCCCTGGCCTGGCGGCCCTCGGGGGCCTGGTCCGTCAGGCCCATCTGGGCGAGCAGGCTCCGCACGGTCGGGACGAGGGGTTCGGCCTCCTCGTCCGCCGCGCCGTGCCGGGCCCCGCGCAGGGTGTGCACGGCCTGTTTGATCTCGGGGCGCTCGAAGAAGCGGGTGGAGCCGCGCACGGTGAACGGGACGCCCTCGTCGGCCAGGGCCTGTTCGTAGGCGGCCGACTGGGAGTTGGTGCGCACCAGTACCGCGATCTCGCTCGCGGGGGTCCCGTCCTCCATCAGCACGCTGATCTTGCGTGCGACACCGGTGGCCTCGGCGGGTTCGTCCTCGTACTCCTGGTAGAGCGGGTCGGGGCCGTCGGGGCGCTGCGCCTGGAGGGTGAGGTGGTTCGCGGAGGTCGTGCCCCTGGCCTGTGCGATGACGTGGTTGGCCACCCGCACCACCTGGGGCGTGGAGCGGTAGTCGCGGACCAGCCGGACGACCGTGGCGTGCGGGTAGCGGTTGGCGAACCCGGTCAGGTAGCCCGGGGTGGCCCCGGCGAAGGAGTAGATGGTCTGGCTGGGGTCGCCGACCACGCACAGGTCGTCGCGGTCGCCGAGCCAGGCGTCCAGGAGGAGTTTCTGGAGCGGGTTGACGTCCTGGAACTCGTCCACGACGAAGTACCTGTACTGGTCGCGGACCCGCTGGGCGACGGCCGGGTACTCGGTGATCATCCCGGCGGTGAGTTCGAGCATGGACTCGAAGTCGAGGAGGTTGTGCTCGCTGCGCAGCTCCTCGTAGGCCTCGAAGACGCGGGCGACCTCGCCCGCGGGCATCGGCGCCTGGCGGCCGGTCTTGGCCACGGCCTTGTCGTAGTCGCTCGGACGCACCTGGGAGACCTTGGCCCACTCGATCTCGCTCGCGAGGTCGCGCAGCCCGAGCCGGTCCGGTTGCAGCCCCACCGAGTTGGCGGCCCGTGCCACCACCGAGAGCTTGCTGTCGATGAGGGTGGGTTTCTCGCCGCCGACCACTTGTGGCCAGAAGAACGAGAGCTGGCGCAGAGCGGCCGCGTGGAAGGTCCGGGCCTGCACCCTGGGGGCGCCCAGGGAGCGCAGCCGCCCGCGCATCTCCCCGGCCGCGCGGGCGGTGAAGGTGACCGCGAGGATCTGCTGTTCGGAGGCGACCCCGCTGGCCACGGCGTGCGCGATCCGGTGCGTGACGGCCCTGGTCTTCCCCGTTCCTGCACCGGCCAGGATGCACACGGGGCCGCGCAGGGCGCGCGCCGCCTCGGTCTGTTCCGGGTCCAGTCCCTCCAGGACGCGGTCGGGGTCCATGGTGCTCCTGAATCTGTCTGGGGCGGCTGTATCTGCGTGGGTCGGCTGTCAGGCCGTGGGCGCACAGTCTCTCAAGTATCGGTCTCGGCCGGGAGCGGATAGGCCAGTATCGGAGTCAGCGGCGCCGAAAGCGGGGCGAACGAGCCGAGGGACACATTCCAGAACCAGTCGCCCCTGTGAGGCGTCCCACGTTGTGTCGCACGGTCGTGGGAAGCGGTGAGATCCCCTCGGTGTTGGAAGTGGGGGGCTGACCCCCACCATGACCGTCGACCTGAAAGACGTGAGCGAGATGACGAGTACGGGCACCGAACTTTTCACGATGTACAGCACCCCCTGGTGCGGGTACTGCAAACGCCTCAAGAGCCAGCTCTCCCGTGAGGGGATCGCGATTCGCGAGGTGAACATCGAGGAGAACCCGGAGGCCGCGGAGTACGTGATGAAGGTGAACGGCGGGAACCAGACGGTCCCCACCGTGGTCTTCAGTGACGACACGGCGATGACCAACCCGTCGCTCGCTCAGGTGAAGAAGAAGTTGGCCGAGCTGTCCTAGGACGAACGGCGCGGGCCGCCATGGTGCGGCCCGCGCGGCGGGACCCCCTCCCCCAAGGGGGCGGACACCCCCGAGTTCCGACCGGCGGCACGGCCGACACCGTAGCTCGGAGATGACGGGGAGTGTTGAGTTGGGGGACGATGTGAGGCCTCATGACATAGCGGTCACCGACACGGTGGACGTGGAAGTGGTGCGCCGCACCCCGAACGGGTGGCGTGTGGGCACCGACCAGAACGGGCACGAGACCCCGGACCTGGTGAGCGCGATGGTCCTGGCGGACCTTCTCACCTCCGAGGCGGGGTCGGGCCGCCCCCGCACGCAGGCGCCCGGCCGGGCCCCGGAGGGGGCTTCGGAGGTGGAGCGGCTGCGGCACACGATCACGCAGCTGGAGCACGCTCTGCACTCCAGAGTCGTGGTGGAGCAGGCCATCGGGGTCCTCGCGGAACGGCACACGATGCCGCCGCGTGAGGCGTTCGAGAGACTGCGCTCCTCGGCCCGGTCCCGGGGCCGCAAGGTCGCCGACCTGGCCCAGGACGTGGTGGAGAGCAGTACCAGCCCCTTGACCGTCCTTCCGGACGAGCTCACCACGGGGTCCGGCTGACAGCGGCCGGCTGACCGCGGGGCGTCCGATGCGGGGGACGGACGGCCCGCGGTTCCAGCGTGCCCGGAGGCCGGTCACCAGCCGCCGGGGAGCTCCGCGCCGTACCAGTGCTCGATGAGGGTGCGCGCGATGGAGACCCGTCCGGGGAGGACGACCTCCTCCTTGTGCACGGCCTCGGCCAGCTCGGCCCGGGTGAACCAGCGGGTCTCGGCGATCTCGTCGTCGGTGCACTCGGTCTCCCCCACCGCGCGGGCGGTGTACCCCATCATGAGGCTGCGCGGGAACGGCCAGGGCTGCGAGGCCACGTAACGGGGCCGCTCGACGACCACGCCCGCCTCCTCCGCGACCTCGCGGATCACCGCCTGTTCGAGGGACTCCCCCGCGTCGACGAACCCGGCCAGCACGGAGAAGCGGTGCGCGTCCCAGTTCGGGTTGTTGCCGAGCAGGCACTCCTCCTGCCCGTCGCGCTCCCGGTGCACCAGCATGATCACCGCCGGGTCCATCCGGGGGAACTGTTCGGTGCCCTCCTCCTCGCACACGCGCACGTGCCCGGCCTTCTCGATCCGGGTACGGGAACCGCAGCGCGGGCAGAAGCCGTGGCCGGCGTTCCAGTTGGCGAGGGCGATCGCCCGGGTGAACAGGCCGGTGTCGTGGTCGTTGAGGAGCGCGCCGACCTCACGCAGGGAGGCGGGTTCGGCGACGGCGTTGGACGCCAGGTCCTGGAGCGAGCGGACCGCGAAGTAGGCGCGCTCGCCGTCGCTGCCCAGGAGGTAGCGCTCCCCTTCGGGGGCGTGGCGGGGGTCGACGAGGACGAGCTCCCGGGTCTGGCCGGTGGTGACCAGGGCCCGGGACTGCTTGGCCATGAGCGCCTTCCAGCCGTAGCTGCCGGGTTCGCCGCCCTCCAGGACCAGGACTCTGGTGTTCGGGTCCGCCCAGGCCGCGGCCAGCCAGTCGTCGTCCCCGCGGCGGTGGCCGACGGGGTCGACGGTCGAGCGGGACAGGAGGGGTGTGGCTTCGGTTTCCATACGGCCTTCCGGGATCGTGGTTCTCCTCAAGGTCTAACGCCTCCGGGGGCCGGGCGCACTCCCGTTCGCGAAACCGGGCGGCCGCCGCGGTGGGACGGCGGCCGCGCCCGGCGGGTCAGACCTCCTTGGCGGCGCCCAGTTCCTCCCACAGGTAGGCGACGCTCTCGGCGCCCTTCAGCAGGAGGGGCATCTCGACCTTCTCGTTGGGGGCGTGGATGCGGTCCTCGTTGAGGCCCACGGCCACGAACACCAGCGGGGCTTCGAGGATCTCGGCGATGTCGGCCTCGGGGCCGCTGCCGCCCTCCCGGGTGAACAGCACCTCCTTGCCGAAGGCGCGGCCCATGGCGGAGCGGGCGGCCTTCAGCGCGGTGGAGGACAGGTCGGAGGCGCAGGCGCGCACGCCCGGGCCGCCGAACTCCAGCTCTGCGGTGACGCCGTCGGGGGTGTTGGCCTCGACGTACTCGCGGACGCGGTCCTGGACGCGCAGCGGCTCCTGGCCGGGCACCAGGCGGAAGCTGATCTTGGCGTGCGCGGAGCGGGGGACGATGGTCTTGCCGCCCGCGCCGGTGTGGCCTCCCCACATGCCGTTGATCTCGGCGGTGGGCCGCAGCCAGACGCGCTCCAGGGTGCTGTAGTCCTTCTCACCGCGCGCGGCGGTGGAGGCTGCGGTGGCCAGCCACTCCTTCTCGTCGAAGGGCAGGCGGGCGATGAGCTCGCGCTCCTCCGCGCCGGCCTCGACGACGCCGTCGTAGAAACCGGGGATCGCGACACGGTTGTCGGCGTCGTGCAGGCCGGAGAGCAGGTCGCTCATGATCTTGAGCGGGTTGGGGACGGCACCGCCGAAGGAACCGCTGTGCAGGTCGCGCTCGGGGCCGTACAGGCTGATCTCGACGTCGGTCACACCGCGCATGCCCACGCACATCGAGGGGGTGTCGGCCGCCCACATGGTGGTGTCGGAGATCACGGCGAAGTCGCAGGCCAGACGCTCGCGGTTGGTCTTCATCAGCTCGGCGAAGTGGACGGAGCCGGACTCCTCCTCCCCCTCGACCAGGAGCTTGACCGTGACCGGCGGGGCGTCGGCTCCGGACGCGGCCAGGGCGGCACGCACGCCCAGGGCGTGGAAGAGGACCTGGCCCTTGTCGTCGGAGGCGCCGCGCGCGTACAGGGAGGTGCCGCGTTCGGTGGGGACGAAGGGCTCGGTCTCCCACTCCTCCAGCGGGTCCACGGGCTGCACGTCGTGGTGGCCGTAGACGAGCACGGTGGGCGCGTCGGGGTCGGCGGCGCGCCACTCGGCGAACACGGCGGGCAGACCGGGGGTCTCCCAGACCTCGACCGTGGGGAACCCGGCCGCGGTGAGGTGGTCCGCCAGCCAGCGGGCCGAGCGGCGCACGTCGTCGTGGCGCTCGGGATCGGCGGAGATCGAGGGGATCGCCAGCCATTCCTTGAGTGAGGCGAGGAACTCTTCCCGGTGGGCCTCGATGTAGGCACGTGCGTGCATCAGCCGTCCTTGTCCTGGACATCATTGTCGCCTTTGACCTTAGAACCTGGACGAAGAGGACGAGACCGGGTAACCTACAACCAAATGGTTGTAGATAACGTGCCCAACGAGGACGAACACGTGAACCGGCTGTTCCATGCCCTGTCCGACGCCACCCGCCGCGACATCCTGCACCGCTCGGCGGAGGGCGGCCTGTCGGTGTCACGGCTGGCCGAGGACTACCCGATGAGCTTCGCGGCGGTGCAGAAACACGTCGCGGTGCTGGAGCGGGCCGGCCTGGTCAGCAAGGAACGACGCGGACGGGAACAGCTCGTGCGCACCGAACCCGACGCCGTGCGTCGTGCCCGCGCCGCCCTCGACCGGATCGAGGACCTCTGGCGCGGACGGGTGGACCGCATGTCCCTGATCCTCGACGAGGAACTCGGCGCCTGAGCGCCCCGCGGGCACACGAACGAGAGGAACCGACCCGATGAGCGTCACCAGCGTCGACAAGGACTTCGAGAACCGCACCCTCACCATGACCTGTGACTTCCCGGTGAGCGTGGAACGGACGTGGGAGCTGTGGGCGGACCCGCGCCAGCTGGAGCGGTGGTGGGGACCGCCCACCTACCCGGCGACCGTGGAGAAGCACGAGCTGACGCCCGGGGGCGACGTCACCTACTTCATGACCGGCCCGGAGGGGGACCGGCACCACGGCTGGTGGCGGATCACGGCAGTGGAGGGGCCGACCTCGCTGGAGTTCCTGGACGGGTTCGGGGAGGAGCCGGGTGAGGCCGGGGGCATGCCGACCGTCACCATGCGGGTGGAGATCAGCGGGCACGGCGACGGCGCCCGTATGGTCCTGCGCTCGACCTTCGAGTCGGCCGAGGCCATGGAGAAGATGGTCGAGATGGGCATGGACGAGGGGATGACCGCGGCGCTCGGACAGATCGACGACCTGCTCGACGCCTGAGGACCGCGCCGCACAGCACTGCGGGGGTTCCCCTCGCCGGCCTTCCCGGCGAGGGGCACCTGTGGTTCAGCCCTCCCGCGCGGTGAGCAGGTCCGGCAGGGCGGCCACGGACCCGAGCACGTGCGTGGCCCCGGCGGCCTCCAGCGTGGCGGCGTCGTGGGCGCCGGTCAGCACCCCGACGACGGTCCCGGCCCCGGCGTTGCGGCCGGTGCGCACGTCCGAGGCGGTGTCTCCGGCCACCGCGACGGCGGCGACCGACGACACCTGGGCACGCAGGGCCGCGGCCAGGACCATGTCCGGGTGGGGGCGGCCCCGCCCGCCGACGTCGGCCGGGCACAGGGTGAGGTCGACCAGGCGCCGCCAGCCCAGCGCGGTGATGATGCGGTCCTGGGTGTCCCGGGCGAACCCGGTGGTCAGGGCGATGGCGCGGCCGTCCTCACGGAGGCGGCGCAGGGCCTCCTCCGCGCCGGGCAGCGGTGCGCAGCGACCCTCGTCGACCAGTCCGGCGTAGGCGGCCTCGAAGGCGGCGTTGGCCTTCTGCGCACGCTCCTCCCTTCCTCCGGTGAGGTGGCGGAAGACGGTGATCTTGGATTCGCCCATGGTGTCGCGCACGTGGGCGAGGTCGGCCTCGGTGAAGTCGGGCAGGGCGGCCCGGAAGGCCCGCTCGACCAGGCCGTCGTCGGCGACCGTGGTTCCGGCCATGTCCAGCACGACCAGTTCGGTGCGGACGGGGTTCGCGAGGGCTCCGAGGGCCAGGTGGGCTTCGTGGTCGGTCATGGTCACCAGTCCAGTTCGTCAGCGGTGGTCTCGGCGATGGCCGGGGAACAGGTCATACCCCGGCCGCCGGGGCCGGTGACCAGCCATGCGGAATCGGCGACGGGGGCGCGGTGGACGACCTCCGAGGCGTCCGTGCACTGGGCGTAGACCCCGGCCCAGCGGCGGCGGACCGGCGGCAGCGGGCGCCCGAGGAGGCGTTCGGCCACTCCGGCGAGGTGCTCGTAGGGGGCCTCGGCGGTGTCGAAGGAGAAGGGGTGCTCGTACTCGTGGGTGTCGCCGATCGTGAGGGAGCCGTCGGCGCGCTGGACCATGAGCAGCTGCATGCCGTGTTCCCGCGCCGTGGAGGGCTGGGGCTGCACGCTGTCGAGGGCGTCCAGTTCCGGGCCGCGGTAGGCCGGGTAGTAGCGGAAGCTGTCGGCGTCGGCCACCGAGGTGCTCAGGGTCTCGCCCAGGGGCGCGGTCTGCATCATCTGCAGGCGGACCCGGCGCACGGGCAGGTCAGGGACCAGCTCGCGGACCAGACCGCCCAGCCAGGCGCCGGTGCACAGCACGACCTGGTCGCCCCGGTGGGTCTCGCCGTGGTCGTCGCGGACCGCGCCGGGACCCGGCAGCTCACGGACCTCACGGCCGGTCAGCAGGGTGTAGCGGCCGCTGCGGGCGAGCTCGGCCTGCAGGACGTTCTGCGCGACACGGGGTTCGACCTGGGCATCGCGCCGGCACCACAGGGCTCCCAGAAGATCACCCCGCAGAGCCGGGTTGACCTCGCGGACGCGCTCCGGCCCCAGGAGGTGGAGGTCGCGCGACCCGGCGTCGGGACCCCGGACCGCGGCCTCGGCGACGGCGAGTTCGGCTTCGGTGGTCAGCGCGGTGAGCGAACCGGAGGGCCGGAAGCCCAGGGCGGGGACGCGTTCGGCGATGCCCTCCCACAGCTCGCGGGCGCGCAGCGCGGCCTCCAGCTCCGGGCCACTGGAGCGACCGCTCACCCAGACCAGGCCGAAGTTGCGGACGGAGGCGCCCCGGGCCGCGGCCTCGCGTTCGATGTGGACGACCTCGTGCCCGCGGGAGACCGCCTGCCAGGCGTGCATGGTGCCGAGTACCCCGGCACCGACGATGATCACTCTCATGGGCCCGAGCCTGACCGGCGCGGGTGGAGGCACCGGCTCCCGTCGGAGACGCCCGGATGAACCACCCCCGAACTTTGGACCAGACCCGTTGCCATTCCGTTATCAAGAGTCGGGGTCGGATCGTTCCAACCGGGCGGTGAAGCTGAACCGGTCCCCGCGGTACAGCGAGCGCACCCGTTCCAGCGGACGCCCCTGACCGTCCCGGGACAGCCGATGGATGAGCAGCATCGGCAAAGCGGGCGGGGTACCGATGAGCAGGGCCTCCCTCGGGGTGGCCAGCACGGTCTCCAACCGTTCGTCCGCGCCGGCGAAGGCCTCACCCCGCTCCCGCAGGTAGGAGTAGAAGCTGGAGTCGGGATCGAACTCGACGTCCAGGCGCGGTGCCCGCTCCACCGCCACGTAGGTGGACTCCAGACCCACGCGTTCGTCGTCGGCCCACAGCACCCGTTCCATGTGCCAGACCGGTTCGCCCTCCCCCAGGCCCAGCTCCACCGCCAGCTTCGCCGGACACGGCCAGCTGCGCAGGTCGACCAGGGTGCGCCCCGGAGACCGGCCCTGGCGGCGCACCCCCTCCGTGTAGCTGGCGAGGGAGAGGGGTTGTTCGAGCTTGGCCCCGGCGACCGCGGTACCCCGCCCCCGACGGCGCAGGCGGCCCTCCAACAACAGGTCCCTCAACGCCTGGCGGACGGTCTCCCGGGCCGCACCGAAGCGTTCGGCCAGCTCGCGTTCGGTGGGCAGGACCCGCCCCTCGGGCAGGCCGTCCACCAGCTCGGTGACCAGTAGGCGCACCGCGTAGTACTTGGGCACGCGCCCGTGCTCGGGCACGCCCGCGCGCACGGGCGACCCGCCGTCCTGAGGGATACCTGTCTCTGACACGCGCGCCATTGTCCCCCAGCCGTCACCGCGGAACGAGTCGGCTGATCCGGTACCAGGTGGGCTGCCGCAACCGCCCGCAGAGGACTTCCACGCGCAGCTCCGCGTCGGAACCGTCCCGGTGGGCGCGCATCTCGTCCGGGTCCGTGGTCTCGAACACCACCTCCCAGCGGCCCTCCGCCTCGCGACGGCGGCGCCGCTCGTTCTCTCGCCGTTCGCGTTCCTTGCGTCTGCGCTGTTTCGGCATGCCCCGAGGTTAGAGCGGACCCGCCGGTCTCGCAGGGAACCTTTTGCGTCCCCCGGGACTCTGACCACAGGGGACGGGAGGGACCCGCCCCGCACAGGAGGACTCCGTGAGCACCAACCCCCAGATCGCAGCCCGGTTCAGTGATCTCTTCGACACCCTGGACACCGACGGCGACAAAGCCGTGACCTGGGCGGACTACCAGCGACTGGTGTACCGCTACCTGTCCGGCTACAGCCTCGAGGCCTCCGCTCCCCGGGCCCAGGCGATCCAGACGGCGTACGTGTCCCTGTGGAAGAAGCTGGTCCGGGCCAACGACGACGAGCGGCTCGACCGGGACCGGTTCGTGTCCGCCATGCACGCCGCGGCCGAGGACCGCAGCCGCTCGAACGCGGCCGAGGCCGTGGCCGAGGCGGTCTTCGACCTGCTCGACGCCGACGGCGACGGCCGGATCAGCGAAACGGAGTTCCTGGTCTACGCCGGCGTCCTGGGCGCCCAGGAGGCGGACGCCCGCAAGCGCTTCGCCCACGTGGACACCGACGGCGACGGCGACATCAGCCGCGAGGAGTTCGTGCTGTCCGCCCGCCAGTACCTGTTCGGCGACGACATCGACTCCCCCGGGGGCTTCGTCTTCGGCGTCGTCTGACCCGCGGGCCGCCCCCGCGGCGCAGCGCATCCCCTCGCATACCCCGAGTCAACAGAACACGCAAGAGAGAACGAAAAGGTATCGGAGCATCCGACGCCGGAACCGTCGGGCCGTTGCCGTCGTCACTTCTTGTGGTATACCGCCACCTACATCTAGGAGGCCGCAATGCGGCAGGTCAAACGTAGTCGGTTCGTCACCGGAGCAGCGCTGGGCGCGCTCCCCCTGCTGCTGGTCACCGGCTGCTCGTTCGACTTCAGCATCGGCGGGCCCGGCTCCGTCTCCGCCGACGAGGTCGCCGAGAAGTCGAGCGAGATCCTCGCCGAGCAGGTCGGTCAGACCCCCGACGATTTCACCTGTTCCGAGGACCTCCCCGCGGAGGTCGGTGCCGAGATCCGCTGCGAACTCACCCACGGGGGCGAGAGCATCGGCGCCACCGTCACCGTGACCTCGGTCGAGGACTCCGAGGTCCTGTGGGACGTCGTCGTCGACGACGCCCCGGCCGACGACACCGCCGCGGAGGAGCCTGCGACCCAGGACGACTCCGCGGCCGGGGAGGACAGCTCCGCCGCTTCCGCGAGCGGCGGCCAGGTCGCCAACACGGAGGTCATCAACCAGACGACCGTGGCGCTGGAGGCCGCCGGCCACACCGTCGACAACTTCACTTGCAGTGACACCCACCTCCTCGCGCAGGTGGGGGCTTCGCTGGGCTGCACGTTCACCGAGAACGGCGTCATGAACGACATCACCGTCACGGTGACCTCCGTGGAGGGCGACACCGTCAATTGGGACATCCACTTCGACGAGTAGCCCTCACGGCACAACGCGGCGGGGGCCCGCCACAGGCCCCCGCCGCGTCCCCGGTTCCGGAGCCGGTCGCGCGCCCGGATCCGGGCGTTCAGCCGGGTACGGCACTCACCCCGGTTCGGGGATGTCGGTGATCAGCTCCGCCAGGCCCTCGGCGTCCAACAGGTCGGCGGGGCGCACGGTCTCCCCCGCTCTCACGTAGTGGAAGGCCGCACGGACCTCCTCCAGGCCCACCCCGGCCAGATCGGCCCAGGCCAGCCGGTACGCGGCCAGCTGCACGCCCACGGCCCTGCGCTCGAGCCGGGTGTTGGGCGGACGGCCGGTCTTCCAGTCGACGACGTCGTAGCGCCCCGTGTCGGCGTCGTGGAAGACAGCGTCCATGCGGCCCCGGATCAACCGGTCGCCGATGACGGTCTCGAAGGGGACCTCGACCTCCACCGGAACACGCGGACCCCATTCGCTCTCCTCGAACTTCCTCTGGAGTTCGGCGAGGTCCTCGTCCTCTCCGGCCGTCTCGTCGGCAGCCCCCGGGAGCTCGTCGAGCAGTGTGGCGTTCTGGCCGAAGCGCTGTTCCAGCCAGGTGTGGAAGGCGGTCCCCCGCCGTGTGTGGGGGGCGGGCGGCCGTGGCAACGGCCTGCGGATCTGGCGGGCGAGCGCGGAGGGGTCACGCGCCAGCCAGACCATCGAGGACACCGACAGGTGGGCGGGCAGCTCCACCTGGACGGTCCCGTCCCCGGGAGCGGCGGACTCGGTCTCGCGATGGGCCAGCAGCAGTTCGGTGTCGCGCTCCCACCCCTGGAGCCGGCGGCGCAGACCCTCGGGGGTCTTCCTGGGGCCGGCGGGCCTGCCCTCACGCATCCGGGCGCGGGCACGTTCGACCAGGTCGGCCCCGGCCAGGATCTGGGCGCGGCGATCGTCCGCGGTGGGCGGGGCCGCCGGTACGGGGCCGGGCTCGAACACGGTCCCGGGCTCAGGAACGGACTCGAGGGCGGGCTCGAAGGCGGGCTCGGGCTCGTAGTCGGGCACCGACCCCCCGTCGTGGTCGGGGTCGTACTCCGGCTCGAACTCGAAATCCGGCTCTGGGCCGAACTCGAAGTCGGGGACGGACGCCGGGTCCACGGCAGCGACGGAGGCATGCTCCGGTCCGCTCTCCGCCCCGCCCTGTTCGGCTCCGACCAGTTCGGTCGGGGGCCACACGGCCGAGGACTCCTCCTCGTCGTGCGGGTTGGTGTCCTCGGGATCCGGCGGCGGGTCCCAGCGGACCACGCTTCCAGCACCCTTCTCGCAGGCCTCCCGGACCTCCTCCAGGAACTCCGACGGGCCCCGCCAGGAACTGCCGGTCCGTCCCCACCAGTGGCCGGTGCACACCAGGGCGTAGGAAGCCCGGGTGACCGCCACGTAGGCCAGCCGCCGCTCCTCCATCAGGTGGCGGGCCTCCTCCGCCGCCTTGAAGGCCGCGATGTCGGCTTTCTCCACACCCCGCAGGGCGGGCAGGCTGGAACGGTCGCCGCGCAGCGGGTACGGAAGCAGGTGGTCGGCCTTCACCCAGGCCAGGGAGTCGCGTGCCTTGGCCGGGAACAGCGGAGCCCGTTTGCCCGCGCTCACCCCCGGCACGATCACCACCGGCCACTCCAGACCCTTGGCCCCGTGCATGGTCATGAGCTTGACGCTGTCCGAACCACCGACCCGCTCGCCCGGGCTGAGCGCGCTCTCGTTCTCCTCGGCGGCGTTCAGGTATCCCAGGAAACTCCCCAGTGTGGGGTCTTCGGTGTTGCCCACGAACCGCACGGCGTGGTCGACGAAGGCGTCCAGGTCCGCGCGGGCCGAGAGCGGATCGCGATGGGTACGGGCGCCCACCTCGATGTCCAGGCCGAGCATGCGCTCGATCTCGGTGATCAGGTCCGGCAGGGGCTGCCCCACGAGCTTGCGCAGGCTGCGCAGCTCCTCGGCCAGCCGGCCCAGCCGTTCGTAGGCGGTCGCGGAGTAGTTCGAGGCCGGCCCGGGGTCGTCGACGGCGTCCACCAGGCTGCCGCTCTCGGCGGTCAGGTCCAGGACGGTCCGCCGCAGCAGGTCCTCCGTGCCCTCCTCGGAACCCTCCCTCCCTTCCTCTCCGGCCGGTCCGGTGAGATCGCGGCGGGTGTGACGGGCCAGTTCGGTGGCGCGCCTGCCGAGTGCGGCCAGGTCGCGGGGGCCCATCCGCCAGCGCGGTCCGGTGAGCAGGCGGGCCAGCTCGTTCCCTGCGGAGGCGTCGTGGACCACCCGCAGCGTGGCGATGATGTCGCGGACCTCGGGCACGAGCATGAGCCCGCCCAGGCCGACGACCTCCACGGGGATGTCGTGGGCCTCCAGGGCCTCGCGCAGCGGCGGGAACTGGGAGCGTTTGCGGCACAGGATCGCGATGTCACCGGGGCTGACCTTGCCGTCCGCGCCGCCCCCGGCCTCACCTTCGGGCCAGGCCCGGCCGTCCGGTGCGAACACCGTCCCGCCGGGCTCCTCCGCGCCGGCCTCGACCAGGCGGCGCACCTGGTCGGCGATCCACGCGGCCTCCTCGGTCTCGGTGGAGAACAGGGCGGCCAGGGCGGTGCCCCGGTCCCGGCGGGCGGGGCCGGGGTGCAGGACCGGGACGTCGGCGGCCTCGGCCCGGAGCGGTTCGGAGATGCGCTCGGCGACGTTCAGGACACGCTCGCCGTTGCGGAAGCTCAGCGACAGCCGGCGCACCGAGGCGGGCCGCCCGGGCGCGGCCGGGAAGTCCGTGGGGAAGCTGGTGAGGTTGGCGGCGATCGCCCCGCGCCAGCCGTAGATGGACTGGCAGGGGTCGCCGACGGCGGTGACGGCGTGGCCCTCGCCGAACAGCGCGCGCAGCAGCACCAGCTGGGCGTGGCTGGTGTCCTGGTACTCGTCGAGGAGAACCACGCGGAAGCGGCCCCGCTCGATGAGCCCGACCTCGGCGTGGTTCTGGGCGATGCGCGCGGCCAGTGCCATCTGGTCGCCGAAGTCCATGGCCTCGCGGGCGTGCTTGGCGTGGTTGTACCGGTCCACCAGCGGCAGGAGCTCCTCGCGGCGGCGCTGGGTGTCCACGAGCTCCCGGGTCTCCTTGGTCGGTTTGCGGGGCATCGCGTCCACCCCGGCCTGGATCCAGCGGCCGATGCCGCGCACCTGGTCGGTGGTGGTGAGGTGGTCGGAGATCTGCCCGGACAGGTCCAGGACCCGCCGGGTGACGGTGTCGGCGCCGACGTTCACGTGGTCCATGGGGCCGTCGTACTCGCCGACGATCCGGGCGGCCAGCTGCCAGGCCTGCCCTTCGCTGAGCAGCCGCGAGGTGGGCTCGACCGCCTCGCGCAGGGCGTGGTCGGCGACGATGCGCCCGGCGTAGGCGTTGTAGGTGGAGACGGTGGGTTCGCCGTCCAGCAGCTCCTCGGGGAACAGCTCGGTGGCGCGCAGCTGTTCCAGGCGTTTGCGCACGCGCTCGGCCAGCTCCGCGGTGGCCTTGCGGGTGAAGGTCAGACCGAGGACCTGCTCGGGCCGCACGTGCCCGTTGGCGACCAGCCAGACCACGCGGGAGGCCATGGTCTCGCTCTTGCCCGAACCCGCTCCGGCGATGACCACGCCGGGTTCCAGCGGCGCCGAGATGACCTGGGCCTGTTCGGTGGTGGGTTCGGGCCGCTTGAGCAGCCGGGCGAGTTCGGCCGGGCTGAAGCGGGGCCCGGAGGCGTCGGAGGCCGCGGAATCGGCGGCCCCGGGGGTGGGTTCAGACATGTCGGCCCTCGTCCTGGACCGGGCAGCAGGCGCGTACGGCGCACGAGTTGCATCCGGTGTTGCGGGTGGCGGTGAAGCGGGACCCGCCCATGCCGGTGGCGACCTCGTGCACGAGGTTCTGCGCCCATCCGGAGTCGGGGTCCTCGCCCAGGGGCGGCTGGGCCTGTTCGCGTGCCTTGTTGGTGTAGGCGGCCTTGCCGACCTGCACGAGCGTGGCTCCGCCGGGTTCGGCCAGGCCGAGTTTGGCGAAGGCGCCCTTGAGCACGGCCATCTGGTAGACGCCGAGCTGGGGGTGGCGGGCCAGGTCGTCGGCCTTCGTGCCGCCGGTCTTGATGTCGACGACCACGGCGCGGCCCTCGGCGTCGCGTTCGAGGCGGTCCACGCGGCCGGTGATCTCGATGCCGCCGACGTCCACCTTGAAGCCCTCCTCGGTGACGACCAGCTCGCGGTCGTTGGTGGCGTCCCAGGTGACGAGTTTGCGCACCATCTCGTCGGCGCGGTCGCGCTGCTTGTCGGCCTGCCAGGGGCCGCCGAAGTCCAGGTCGGCCCAGATCTCGTCCATGCGGGCGCCGACCTCCTCCGCGCTGCTGCCCTGGGCGACCAGGACGGCCACGGCGTGCACGACGGTGCCGAGCGCTGAGGCGGAGTCACCGGAGGAGGCCCCGGCGGCGCGCTCCAGCAGCCAGCGCAGCTGGCAGTTGGTGAAGCTCTCCACCTGTGAGGGCGAGACCCGGATGGTGTCCTCGGGATCGGAGAGGGGGCGGTCGTCGGTGAAGGGGGTGAGCGCGTACCACTCGGCCGGGTCCGCGCCCCGGACGCCCTCCTCGGCCAGGCGGGCCAGGTGGGCGGCGGCGGCCTCGCGCAGCGGCCCGGGGGCGTCGGGGTCGGTGACCACGGAGCGCAGATCGGCGACGAGCGCGGGCAGGGAGAGCCAGCGGCGGCCGGTGCTGACCTGTTCGGGGTCGCCCCGGCCCATCTCGTTGAGGAAGCGGGAGGGGCGCTCGTCGGTGTCCTCGCCGCCCACACAGGTGACGTAGAGGGTGCGGCGGGCGCGGGTGAGCGCCACGTAGAACAGTCGGCGCTCCTCGTGCAGGAGTTTGGAGGCCAGGGCGGCGCCGAAGGAGTCCGCGGAGTGGCTCCGAGCGTCCACGAGCTCCTCCACGCCCAGCAGGGAGCCGCGCAGGCGCAGGTCGGGCCACTCGCCCTCCTGGGCTCCGGCCACCACGACCAGCTCCCACTCCAGGCCCTTGGAGCGGTGGGCGGTGAGGATGCGCACCGCCTCGCCCTCGGGGGCGCGTTCGGCGAGGCTGTCCCCGGGGATCTCCTGGGCGGCCAGGTCCTCCAGGAAGCCGTCGGGGGTGCCGGGCGGAAGCCGGTCGCAGTAACGCGCGGCGCTCTCGAACAGCGCCACCACGGCGTCGAGGTCGCGGTCGGCGGCGGCGCCCCGGCGCCCCCCGGCCAGGCTGGCGCGGAGCAGCCGGTCGGCCAGGCCGCTGTCGCGCCACAGCTCCCACAGGACCTGCTCGGCGTCGGCGCCCTTGGCGGTCAGGTCCCGCACGGTGCGCAGGGCGTTGGCCACGCGGTTGGCGGGCGCGGCGACGGCGGGGTCCACCAGGGTGAGTTCGCGCGGGTCGCGCAGGGCGTCCACGAGCAGGCGCGCGGAGGGACGGTAGCCGGTGGGCTCGGTGCCCGCGGAGTCGCCGCTGTCACCGGAGGCCCCGCCGTCGCTCGGGGTCCCACCGACGCGGTCCAGGTCCAGGCGGCGCAGAGCGCGCACCAGCCTTCGCAACCGCACCGTGTCGGCCTCGCCGAACGGGCTCATCAGGAGTTCGCGCGCGGAGTCGTCGTCGAGCTCCTCGGGGCGCAGGCCGTAGCGGATCAGAGCGAGCATCGGGCGGACGATGGGTTCGGCCGCCACCGGAAGGTCGTCGGAGCCCACGACCACCGGCACCGAGGCCGCGGTGAGCGCCCGGCGGAGCACGGGGAGCTGGCGGCTGGAGGAGCGCACCAGGACCGCCATGTCCGACCACGGGACCCCGTCCACCAGGTGGGCGCGGCGCAGGGTGTCGGCGACCACCGCGGCCTCCTGCGTGGCGCTGTCGGCCATCAGGACGTGCACCTCGCCGTCGGGGACGCCCTCGGCCGGGACGAGGTCGCGGTGGGCGTTGACCCGGCCCCGCGCGGCGGCCACGGCCGGCAGCCGGCGGGTGAGGCCGCGCGAGGCCGCGAGCAGGGTGGAGCCGCTGCGGCGGCAGGTGCGCAGCGCCACCACCGGGGCGTCGGTGCGCTGCAGGGTGGGGAACCGGCTGGGGAAGTCGAGGATGTTGTCGACCTCCGCACCGCGGAAGGCGTAGATGGACTGGTCGGGGTCGCCGACCGCGACGAGGTCGCGGCCGTCCCCGGCCAGGGCGCGCAGGAGCTCCTCCTGGGCGGGGTCGGTGTCCTGGTACTCGTCGACGAACACCACCTCGTGGGCGGCGCGCTCGCGCTGCTGCACCTCGGGGTCGGAGAGCATGTTGGCGGCCACCCGTACCAGCTCGGCGTAGTTGAGCGTGGGCACGGGAGCGATGTCGAAGCGGCCGTTCATCCGGGCGAGGAACCCGGCCGCGGCGGCCCAGTCGTCGCGACCGCGCTCGGCGGCCTCCCGGGCCAGTTCGGCGGGGCCCAGCCCGCGTTCCTGGGCGCGCATGAGGAAGTCGCGCAGCTCCTCGGCGAAGCCGCGGGTCTCCAGGGCGGGCCGGAGCCGTTCGGGCCACTCGTGCGCGCCGTCCTGGGACTCCCAGGTCAGCAGTTCACGGACCTCCATGAGCTGCTCGGGCCCGGACAGCAGCCGGGGCGGCAGGTCACCCATCCGCTGGAACTCACGGCGGATGAGGGAGTAGGCGTAGCTGTGGAAGGTCAGCGCCAGGGGTTCGCGTGTGGTGCGGCGCAGGCGGCCGGTGATGCGCTCACGCAGTTCCTGGGCGGCCTTGCGGCTGAAGGTGAGCACCAGGATGCGTGAGGGGTCCACGCCGCGGTTGTCGATGCGGTCGACCACGGCCTCGACAACGGTGGTGGTCTTGCCGGTCCCGGGGCCCGCCAGGACGAGCAGCGGCCCGCCCGGGTGGTCGACCACGCGCTGCTGGTTCTCGTCCAGCACCGGAGGCGGCTGCACCTGGTGGGCGCGCCGCACAAGACGGTACGGGGATGTGTTCACGCCTCCAGTTCACCAGAGGCGGACGACCATCCCGGACGCGTCCGGAGGAAACAGGCGGCTCGTCAGTCTTCGCTTCCCCCGTCCCACCGGGCTTCCCGCATGTCCACACGGTCACTTCCCGGACGCATCGGGGTGGCCTCCGCCGCGTAGTGGGACCGGGCCCGTACGAGGTGCCCCTCTGCGGGGCGCCCGTCCGCGCGCACCACCCGCCACCAGGGCACGCCCCCGCCCCACCGGGACATGACGGATCCCACTTGCCGGGGTCCGCCGCGGCCGACGTACTCGGCGATGTCGCCGTAGCTCATCACACGGCCCGGCGGGATCCGTTCGACCACCGAGAGGACCTCCTCGGTGTACTCGTCGACGGCCTCCCCGTCGGCCTCGGGTCCTGAGGGGTGGGGTTCAACCATGGGACCGAGCCTAGCCATCCCCGCCGACACCCGCCGCCGGGCCCGGCCCCGGACGCACGGCCCGTGCGCTCTCTGCTGGACCTGGACACCGCGACGTTTCGGTGAGCGCCGAACCCTCCCGCTCCTAGGGTCGGGCCATGACCGGAACAACCGCCTCCCGAGCGGCGCTCGCCGCTGCCGCCACCACCGTCGTCCTGTGGGCCTCGGCGTTCGTCGCCATCCGCGCCGCGGGCGAGTACTTCTCCCCCGGCGCCCTGGCCCTGGGCCGCCTGGCCACCGCGTCCCTCGTCCTGTTCCTGATCGTGCTGCTCACCGGGCGAGGGCTGCCGCCGCGCGCCGCCTGGCCCGGCATCCTCTGGTCGGGGGTGCTGTGGTTCGGCGTGTACATGGTGGCGCTCAACTGGGGAGAGCAGCAGGTGGACGCGGGTACGGCAGCACTGGTCGTCAACCTGGGCCCGGTGCTGATCGCCCTGCTCAGCGCCCGACTGCTCGGTGAGGGCCTGCCCCGGCCGCTGGCCGTCGGGACCGCCGTCGCCTTCGGCGGCGCCGCGGTGATCGGACTGTCCACCGCCGGACACGAGGGCTCCTCCGCCCTGGGAGTGCTCCTCTGCCTGGTGGCGGCGGTCGGCTACGCGATCGGCGTGGTCGCCCAGAAACCGGCCCTGCGGCACGCCGACGCCCTGCAGGTCACCGCCTACGCCTGCCTGGTCGGCACCCTGTGCTGCCTGCCCTTCGGCGGGGTCCTGGTGACCGAGGCCGCGGCCGCCCCGTGGCAGGCCACGGCGACCCTCGTCTACCTCGGGCTGTTCCCGACCGCGCTGGCCTTCACCACCTGGGCGTTCGCGCTGTCCCGGATGCCTGCCGGACGACTGGGCGCCACCACCTACCTGGTCCCTGCCCTGGTGGTGGCCATGTCCTGGGCCCTGCTGGGCGAGACACCCGTGCCGGGCGCGTTGCTCGGCGGGGCGCTCTGTCTGGTCGGTGTGGCCGTCTCGCGTCGGGTCAGCCCGCGGCCGGACCGCGCTTCAGGTACTCCACGAGTCCGTGGTTGAAGGCCCTGGGGCGCTCCATGTTGACCCCGTGCCCCGCCCGCTCCACGACGGCCGCGGAGGCCCTCGGGTTCAGGGCGGCCGCTGCGGCCGCGTGCCCGCCGGGCCAGAACTCGCTCTGCGCGCCCGCCACGAACAGGGCCGGCACGTCCGCGCCCGCGATCACCGAACGCCAGTCGCGGCCGGCGTGGTCGCGCAGCAGCTCCTTCTCCGGCCCGGTCAGGGCGGGATCGGTCCCCCGCATCGCGGCCAGCAGCCGCACGGCCGCGATACCGCGCCGCCGGAGCGGCACCCCGTGCCCGGTGCCGGGGATGCCGTCGTCGAAGTAGGTGTCCGCGTTCTCCTCGGTGAACCCGTAGAACCCGTGCGGCCAGTCCGGGGTGTTGAGCATCTTGGGGGTCTGGTCGGCGATCACGATCCGACCGACGCGGTCGGTGCCGAACTGTTCCGCGTAGGACCACAGGGTGTTGCCGCCCATCGACCCGCCCACGAGGTGCGCACGTCCGGTGACCGCCGTCGTGAGGAAGGTGTGCAGGTCGCGCCCGCGCACCCCCATGTCGGTGCCGACCGGGAGGGCCGTGCCCCCGTGCCCCGGCAGGTCGACCGCGAACACCCGGAACCCCGCCGCGGCCAGCGCGGAGACCTGGAAGCGCCACGAACCCGCCGGGGCCTTGAACCCCGCGAGCAGGACCACCGGCTCGCCGTGCGGATCACCGTGCTCGGTGTACCGGATGCTCTCACCGAGCTCGCCCGTGATCACGGTGGATCTCCCCTGTGCTGCTTGTCCTGGACACCAGCACCCTCTCACGGCCCTCTCCGGGAGGGGCCGGAGAGGGCGGGGACCACTCCGGGGCCAGGGCTGTGCCGGCTACTCCGGTTCGGCGTTGCTGTGGGTGCCCCAGGCCAGTTCGGGGTCGCGCCTGCGCGCCGACCTCGCCATGACCAGGCCGAAGACGCCCAGGAGCGCGATGGCCCCGCCGCCGATCCACGCGGTCATCGCTGCCCCGGTGATGTGGGTGAACCCGAGCAGCCACGGCAGGAGGAACAGCAGCAGCCCGCCGGCGATCACACCGGCCTCACTGGCCAGCAGACCGGGGCGGGTCAGCGACAGTGTCGCGGCGAGGACGACCCCCAGTCCCAGCACGAAGAACAGGCCTCCCGAGAACCCCAGCATCCCGTGTCCGACCCAGCTCAGACCCACCACGAGACCGAGCGCGACCGCCGCCCAGTCCGCCCAGCGTCCCTTCTCACGCATAACGCCACCTCCTTGCGTCGGGGACGAGCGCCGGTGGTCGACGCCTCGTCCCGTGGGTGACTTGTACCCACTCCGGGCAGCCGGGAATGCCGAACGGCGCCGGGAGGACCCGGCGCCGTTCGGGGAGAACTGGTGAAGCTAGTAGGTGGGCAGGCTCGGGTCGACCTGGTTGACCCAGGCCAGCACGCCGCCGCCCACGTGCACGGCGTCGGAGAACCCGGCGGCCTTGACCGCGGCCAGGGCCTCGGCCGAACGCACGCCGGACTTGCAGTGCAGGACGACCCGCTTGTCCTGCGGCAGCTGCTCGAAGGCCTTGCCGTTGAGGAACTCACCCTTGGGGATGAGCGTGGCACCCGGGATGCTGACGATCTCGTACTCGTTCTTCTCGCGCACGTCGACGAGGAAGATGTCGTCGGGCTTGCGGTCCAGGAGCTCCTTGAGCTCCGGAGCGGTGATGGTCGAGTCCAGAGCGGCCTCGGTGGCCTCCTCGGACACGGCGCCGCAGAAGGCCTCGTAGTCGATGAGCTCGGTGACCGGCTCGGTGTCCGGGTCCTTGCGGACCTTGACCTCGCGCCAGGTCATCTCGAGGGCGTCGAAGATGAGCAGACGGCCGACCAGCGGGTCGCCGATACCGGTGATCAGCTTGATCGCCTCGTTGACCATCACCGAGCCGATGGAGGCGCACAGCACGCCCAGGACGCCGCCCTCGGCGCAGGAGGGGACCATGCCGGGCGGCGGGGGCTCGGGGTAGAGGTCGCGGTACTGCGGCCCGTACTCGTTCCAGAAGACGCTGACCTGGCCGTCGAAACGGTAGATCGAACCCCACACGTAGGGCTTGTTCAGGAGGACGGCGGCGTCGTTGACCAGGTAACGGGTCGCGAAGTTGTCGGTGCCGTCCAGGATCAGGTCGTAGCCGGCGAAGATCTCCAACGCGTTGTCGGACTCCAGGCGGTCCTGGTGCAGGACGACCTCGACGTTGGGGTTCACCTCCTTGATGCTGTCCCGGGCGGACTCGGCCTTGGGCCGGCCGACGTCGGTCTGGCCGTGGATGATCTGGCGCTGGAGGTTGGACTCGTCGACGACGTCGAAGTCGATGATGCCGAGTGTGCCCACACCAGCGGCGGCGAGGTAGAGCAGGGCCGGGGAACCGAGGCCGCCGGCGCCGACGACCAGCACCTTGGCGTTCTTCAGGCGCTTCTGTCCGTCCATGCCCACATCGGGGATGATCAGGTGACGCGAGTAACGGCGCACCTCGTCCACGGTCAGCTCTGCGGCTGGTTCGACCAGCGGCGGCAGCGACACGGTGACTCCTCATGACTGTTCGGGTCGCTTCGCATCCGGGGGCGGTGCGCGAAGCTGCTTGCACTTATACCCAACCTAACGGGTGGGGTTTTCCATTCCCACCCCGGGGAGGCGTGGTCCGCGTCGCGTCCACCGGCCTCCTGCCCCCTCAACCAGGGCGGGCCGCGAGTTCATTCCGTGTGGGCCTCCCCTCCCGCGGGTAGTGTCGCTCGTACGCTCCGCGACGATGTTGGGAGGACCCCGTGGCATCTTCCGATCACAGTGGGAAGAGAGGGCGCGCCGCAGCGGCGGCCGAGGACCCGACCGCGGCCGTGCCCGAGGCGGACGCGGCCGAACAGCGCGCCCCGGCCGGCGCCGACGACCTCGACGACTGGACCGAGGAGACCCCGGGTGAGGCCTTCGCCGAGGCCGACGAGGCGGACGTGATCGAACAGGCCCGGGACGCGGGCCTTGACGAGGAAGAACACCGCTGATCCGGGACAACGGTCGCTTCCCGCCGCCCACATCGAACCTACGCGGGAGTAGGATGAGGGAAAAGCTGCGGGCCGCGACACAGAGCCGAGGCCGCGTCCGACAGCGTTAGCCACGCAGATGTCCGGTGAATGGTGTGCATCTGCCATGCCGAGTTCGGAGGGTGTGGGTGTGACAGCTCCTTCAGACGCCCGCGCCCGGGGCACCCGCTTGCCCCGGGTCAGGCGCCGCCGCCAGCTCCTGGCAGCAGCTCAGGAGGTCTTCGTCGCCCGCGGCTACCACGCGGCGGCGATGGACGAGATCGCGGACCGCGCGGGTGTCAGCAAACCGGTTCTGTACCAGCACTTCCCCGGGAAGCTGGAGCTCTACCTGGCCCTTCTGGAGGAACACTCCGAGGCCCTGGTCGAGAAACAGCGGGAGGCGCTGGAGAGCACCGACGACAACCGTCAGCGCGTCACCGCCAGTTTCCAGGCGTACTTCGACTTCGTCGCGGGTGACGGGGAGGCGTTCCGGCTGGTCTTCGAGTCCGACCTGCGCAACCTGCCCGCCGTACGGGAGAAGAGCGAGCAGACGTTCCAGCGCTGCGCGGAGCTGATCGGCAAGGTGATCCGTCAGGACACCAGCATCTCCGACGAGGAGGCTCACCTGCTGAGCATCGCCCTGGTCGGCATGGCCGAGACCAGCGCCCGGTACTGGCTGAACAACCACGGTTCGGTCCCCCAGAACGCCGCCGAGCAACTGGTGGCCCGGCTGGCCTGGCGCGGGATCAGCGGCTGGGACCTCACCCGTTCCAGCGAAGAGGCCGAGTTCGAGGACTGACGCCCCGACAGCCACAGGCTCGACCCCCGGCCGCGAAAGCGCGCCGGGGGTCCTCCTTTCTCGGAACACACTTTTCCGACATACGCGGATCGCGCATTTTCTCGAATTCTGCACGGAAAGCGAACCACGCTTTTCCCATTCTTCGACAAAGGCTGTGCAATCAAAGCCTCAGCGGCCCGACAAACGGTTCAACCCCCGCCCTACGGGTATCGCGGAAATGAGAAGTAACGCGCTTCTCTTCGCCGTATCCGCCCGACACCGGCCACCGGTGCACCGGGCGGAACCAGCGATTCGGGGGTGAAGACGTATGGACATGGGTCAGGGCCTGATGGACGCCTGGCAGGCGATTGTGGGTTTCGTGCCGTCGCTGCTGGGCTTCCTGGTGATCCTCGTACTGGGCTGGATCATCGCCTGGTTCGTGGGCAAGGCCGTCGCCAAGGGCCTGCACAGCGTCGGACTGGACCGCGCGCTGCACCGGGGGGGTGTGGCCGAGTACTTCGAGCGCAGCCGCTGGACCGCCAGTGAGCTGGGCGGGAAGATCATCTACTACGTCGGCCTGTTGTTCGTCCTGACGATGGCGTTCAACGTCTTCGGGCCGAACCCGGTCAGCACACTGCTCAGCGACGTCATCGCGTGGATCCCGCACGGCATCGTGGCCCTCGTGATCCTCGTGGTGACGGCCATGATCGCCAAGGCCGTCCGGGATCTCGTCAGCGGCGCCCTGGGTGGACTGTCCTACGGGCGCATCCTGGCCAACGTGGCCGCTGTGGCCATCCTGGCCCTCGGTGTCATCGCCGCGCTGAACCAGATGGGTGTGGCCGTGTCCGTCACCCTGCCGGTGCTGGTCGCGGTGCTGGCGACGGTCGGCGGCATCCTGGTCGTCGGTGTCGGCGGTGGTCTGATCAAGCCGATGCAGTCCCGCTGGTCGCGCTGGCTGGAAGCCGCCGAGCGCGAGACCGGGCGGATCGGTGACGAGACCAGCTACCAGGCCGGACGCGAGGCTGCGATGAGCCGTCCGGCCTCCGAGGCCGTCAGGGACGAGGAGGCGAGGGAGGGAGCCACCAGCCTGCCGGGTCAGGGCACCCGGGGCGGTGAGTCCACCCCGTAGCCGCCAGGCGCGAGTTCGCAGGACACAGAGAATCCCAGGACAGAGAGAGGGCGGGGCCGCGCGGCCTCGCCCTCGTCGTGTGCGTCGCCGGTGCGACGCCTGCGTCACAGGAACTCGGAGTCGCGCAGTTCCAACCGGGCGAGGTGCTCGATACGCCGCCACACCAGCACACCGATGGAGATCATCGGCAGGAAGGCCAGCCAGAAGACGATGCTTCCGGGCCCGGTGAACACCATCGACGCGAGTGCGACGACGAAGATCAGTGCGAAAAGCGCGAAGTCGACGCGATCCTGCTGGATCAGGACGCCGACCGGTGGGCGCGCCGCCCCATGCCGACCGCTCCTCATTCGCATTCCTTTCTCGCGGCTCTTCGGGCCGCTCCGCCAGTACGGTGACCGGGAACCGCTGGACCCTGATAACACCGTGAATGCCAGGTTGCATTCCGCAGGCCGCTGGTTCCGTCCAGGCGAACCGGGCCGGGGGCGACCGCCGTGGGTTCACCGGCACGTTTCAGCGTACGCCCAGCAACGGCTTTTCGCCGGAGAACCGACAGGGCGACGAGCGCGGGAGGTCCCGCGTCATAGATCACACCCGCCTACGGACGTCACCAACCTAGCGGACGAAACCGCGGTCCTTCGCCAGCCGGCAGATCGCGAGAATACGGAGGGTCTCCCAGTCGTAGTCGGCGTCCTCGGAGTCCCAGCCGCGCTCGAGGCAGCCGTCGAGGAAACCGTGGAGGTACGTTCCGAGAGTGTCGGCGGTGAGTTCGGCGCCGCCGGAGACGATGCCTTCGCACACCTGCGCGGCGTGCTGGTCCAGCTCAGCGCTCATCCAGGGCTCTACCGGACCCTCGAGGGGGCCGATCTTGTGGAAGTCACGGGTGAGTCCGGCCAGCGGATGGCGCACGGAGGTCCCACGGGGCATGGAAGTACCTACTCGCGTGGTCAGGAGACGGGGAACTCCATCGACTCTATGTGCGCCGGACCAATGGATCGTAACGAATGTGTTGGAAATTACCCGCCCTTGACCAAGCCGGGCCAAGTTCTGGTCAAACACCCGTCAGGCACGAAACCCGGGCAGTAAGCCCTATTCGGCCAACCCCATCGCGGTGAGCCGCGCGGCGTGGCCCTCGGTGAGGGAGGCGAACATCCGGCTGACCGCGGCGAGGTCGCCCAGTCCGGAGTCCCCCGCCTTCGCGGCCTTCTCCGCGACCTTCTTGTCCTTGGCCAGCAGCGCGGCCAGCTCGGGCCGGTCCACGGCCACCGCCTGCGCCTGGCTCAGCGCCTCACCGACCAGGCGGCGGGCCCACAGGGACAGGCGGCCGGCCAGTTTCGGGTTCTCCTCCAGGGCGGCGCGCACCTGGGCGGCGACGAACTCCGCCCGGTCGGTCTCGGCGAGCACGTCCTCGACCAGCGCGCGGGTGTCCGCGTCGGCCAGCTCGGCGACCTTGCGATAGAAGTCACCCGCGATGCCGTCACCGACGTAGGTCTTGACCAGGCTCTCCAGCCAGCTCTGCGGCTCGGTGCGCTCGTGCCAGGCGTCCAGCGGCTTGATGAAGGGCGCCATGGCCTCCTCCGGGTCCACCCCGAGCTCCACCAGGCGCCCACGGAGCGCCTGGTAGTGGTTCTGCTCGGTGGCGGCCAGACCGGCCAGCTGTCCCTTGGTCCGCAGCGAGGGCGCCAACCCGGCGTCGTCGGCGAGACGGAAGAAGGAACCGAGCTCGGCGTAGGCGAGCAGTCCGAGCAGATCGATCACGCCGGATTCGGCAGAGGGGCCTTTGGTCATGCCCGCCAGGGTATCGCCCGGCCTCTCCGGCACCCAACCGGGGACTAAACGCCCCCCGAGGGCGGTTGTACACGCTGGGAGCGGGTACGGTCACCGCCGTCCAGAGCACGGTGAACTGCAGGGTCCACAGCACAGGGAACTGCTATGTGCACCGGGCGAACCAGCAGCTAGACTCAGCGTGATGACCGGCGTGCATGATCGCGGCGCCGCGTCCCGCACCCCCGCGACGCGGGCCCTCCCGCGAACACGTTCCGGCGCCGCGGACGCGGGCGCCCAGCGATGTGCCAGCCGGACACCAGAACGTGTCCTCACGAGCAGTGCGGCGTGAGGGAGCAACGGCCCACGCGCCCAGCTACGCACCGCACACGACAAACCAGCGGATGGAACCGAGACATCGCGGCAAGGGTCACCCCCCGGGCCGCGCGGGTCCAGTCGGCAGCGCCACCACGGCTCCCTCGCCAAAGCGGGAACCGGGTGAGCCGCGCCCTCCGCGGCGGCCAGCAAGCCGCTCGCGACCGCACCCCGCCGCGGCCACGAACAACGCTGCGGCCCGCCTAGATGGAGGCTTGAGCCCTGAGCAGCACAGAAGTCAAGACAACACCCGGCACCACCTTTCGTGACCTGGGTGTCAGCCCCGAACTCTCCGACGCCCTCGAGGCCGAGGGGATCATCGCACCCTTCCCGATCCAGGAACTGGCTCTGCCGATCGCGCTGCACGGCAGCGACATCATCGGCCAGGCGCGCACCGGTACCGGCAAGACCCTCGCTTTCGGTCTTCCCCTTCTCCAGCGCGCCCAGGAGAAGCCCGGCACGTCCAAGCGGCCGCGCGCCCTGGTCGTGGTTCCCACCCGTGAGCTGGCCATCCAGGTGGCCGCCGACCTGACCACCGCGAGCAAGCGCAGCGGCGGCCGGATCCTGACCGTCTACGGCGGCCGCTCCTACGAGCCCCAGATCAACGGGCTCAAGGAGGGCGTCGACGTCGTCGTCGGCACCCCGGGCCGTCTGCTGGACCTGGAGAACCAGAAGCACCTGCGTCTGGACGAGGTCGCGGCCGTGGTCCTGGACGAGGCCGACAAGATGCTCGACCTGGGTTTCCTCCCCGACATCGAGCGCATCCTCACCAAGATCCCCACCGAGCGCCAGGTGATGCTCTTCTCGGCCACCATGCCGAGCGAGATCGTCACGCTCTCGCGCAACTACCTGCGTCAGCCCACGCACGTGCGGGCCGGCGACGACAACGAGATCGACGGTTCGGCCATCACGAAGCGGATCGCCCAGCACGCGTTCCGCACGCACCAGATGGACAAGCCCGAGATGCTGGCCCGGCTCCTGCAGTCCAAGGACCACGGCCAGAGCATGGTGTTCTGCCAGACCAAGCGGGCGTGCGACCGGGTCGCCGGTGAGCTCAACGACCGCGGTTTCGCCGCCGCGGCCGTCCACGGCGACCTGGGCCAGAGCCAGCGCGAACGCGCCCTGCGCGCCTTCCGCAACGGCAAGATCAACATCCTGGTCGCCACCGACGTGGCCGCCCGCGGCCTGGACGTCGACGACGTGACCCACGTGGTCAACTACGAGACGCCCGAGGACGAGAAGACCTACACGCACCGCATCGGCCGTACCGGTCGCGCGGGGCGCACGGGCACCGCGGTCACGTTCGTGGACTGGCAGGAGATGCCGCGCTGGAAGCTGATCAACGGCGCGCTCGAGCTGGACTGCGCCGAGCCGGAGGAGACCTACTCCACCTCGCCGCACTTCTTCGAGGCCCTGGGCATCCCCAAGGGGACCAAGGGCAGGCTGGCCGCCGACAAGCGCGGTGAGTTCGCCGGTCTGGAGGCCGAGGAGGTCGAGGACATCGGCGACACCGGTCAGGCGCGCGGCGGCGACCGCGGCGGCCGCCGGGGTCGTGGCGACCGCAAGGAGCCGGGCGGCCGACGCAGCACCGGCACCAGCAGTGGCAGCGGTGGCAGCGGTGGCGGCGCCGGAGGCGGTCGCAACCGCTCACGCCGACGCACCCGCAACGGCGAGGGCTCGGCCCCGGCCGAGAGTTCGGCGGCCAAGACCACGGTCAAGGCCGACGCTCCCGCCGGCGGCCCCGAGAAGTCCGCTGACGGAGACGGCGCCCGCAAGATCCGTCGTCGCCGCCGCACCCGCGGCGGAGTGCGCCGGGACCCCGAGAACACCTGACGACCCCCCGTATTCGACGTCGGGTGCTCCCGGGTCGGTACGCCGACCGACTAGGGTGGCCCGACGTGAGTACACCTGAGTTCCTCGATCTGCCGCCGGGTGTGCGGCGCACGGACCTGCGTCTTTCGTACGGTCCGGTAGCCGCACTCCGGGCTCTGCCCACCTCCGGCGGCACGGAGTTGACCCCTGCTGTCCTGGTGCACGGTTTCACCGGCAGCAAGGAGGATTTCATCGCCCTCCTCCAGAGCCTGGCCCAGGCCGGGCGGGAGGTGGTGGCGATCGACCTGCCCGGCACCTACCGTTCGCCGGGCCCCGAGACCCTCACCCCGCCACCGGGGGTGGAGCTTCCCGACTACCGCCTCTCCTCGCTCGGAGGGGTGGTCTCCGAGGTCCTGGACCAGGTCGGTGACGGCGGCCCCGTGCACCTGGTGGGACACTCCTTCGGCGGTCTGGTGTCCCGCGAGGCGGCACTGACCGAGTACTCCCCGCTGGCCTCCCTCACCCTGATGTGCTCCGGCCCCGGCTCGTTGAGCGGGCCGGGTGCGGTCCGGGCGCGCAACCTCATCGCCGCGCTCTCGATGAACCCCACCGCCGAACGCCTCCAGGAGCTGTGGGACGAACGCTTCGAGGCCGAGGCCCGCGGCCGTTCGCCCAAGCCCGAGGTCGTGGGCTTCCTCCGCGACCGGTTCCTGAGCAGCAGCGCCCTGGCCCTGATCCGCATGGCCGAGGACCTGCTGGGCGCACTGGACCGCATCGACGAACTGGCCGAGGTGGACGCGCCCAAGCTGGTGCTCTACGGCGAGAACGACGACGCCTGGCCGCTGGCCGAGCAGGACGAGATGGCCGCGCGCCTGGACGCCAGGCGCCTGGTGATCCCCGGCGCCGGCCACTCCCCCAACGTCGAGGCCCCCGAGACCACCTGCAGCGCGCTGACCTCCTTCTGGAACGAGACGGAGTCCGTCGGCCGCCGCTGACCGATCCCGTACGCAACGGTGCCGCCGCCCCGAGAGGGACGGCGGCACCGTTGTGTACGGCTCGGGGTCAGACCCAGGAGTCGAAGTTGCGGCCTTCGGCCTCCACCGAGGTGGACGGGCCGCGGTCCGGGAAGATCCGGGTGTCCGGCGGCAGCGACAGCAGGTTCTCGCCGATGGAGGCGAGCTGCGTCGTGTAGTCGATGTAGGTGTTGCCGACCATGCCGGGCTCGCCCTTGCGGAGGGTGTCGCCGCTGAACACGGCGCCGAGCTGGCTCACGTAGAAACCGACGGTTCCGCTGGTGGTGCCGGGCAGCGCCAGGACGTCGATGTGCAGATCACCGATGTCCAGGGCGCCCTCGCCCTCCACGTCGATCTCGGGGCGGTGCTCCGCTCCGTGGATGCGGCGCCAGGCCCGCATCTCGCGGGGGTGCAGGGCGATGTCCGCCTCGGTCTCCTGGGCGATGGCCAGGGCCGCGCCGATGTGCGTGCTGTAGGCGTTGGTGCAGGCCACCAGGTAGACCTCGCGGTCGCCGACGGCCTCCATGATCGCCTCGGCGTCGTGGGCGGGGTCGATGATCACGACGCCGTCCTTGTCGGCCTCGATGATCCAGGTGTTGTTGATGACGTCGAACTTCTCGCCGTCGAACTCGAAGGTCCCGGCGGTGCGGACGCGGATGATGCCGTCGGAGTCGGGGCCGGTGACACCGACCTCCTCGGCCTCGTCGGCCTCGTCCTCGACCTCGGCCTTGGCCGCCTTCCGGGTCTCGGCCTCATCGGCCTCATCGGCCTCGGTGACGCCGTCGGAGTCCTCGTCCTTCCCGGACTCCGCCTCGGCCCCGGTGGCCTTGTCCTCGGCGGTCTCCTCGCCCTCGGCGGTGTCCTCGGAGGCGACCGCGTCGTCCTCGGTCTCCTCCGTGGTGTCCTCCGCGACCTCCGCAGCGGAATCGGTGGCCTCCTGGCCGTCCTGCTTCTTCGACTTCCGCTTCCAGAACACGGCGTCAGACCTTTCGTCCAGGTATGGGTAGTAAAACGTTGCGACTATTCTCGCGTCCCCGCGCAGTGGTCCGTACCGTACCGAACACCGGGGGTCCGTCGCTCCCTCACCCCTTCAGCAGGGGCGCCCCCGTCGCCGGGGCGACGAGCTCCTCGAAGGCCTCCGGAGCGGTCGTCCGGCACCCCAGCCGGTGCCCGGTCAGGGCCCCGTGGTCGTCGCTGGAGCCGGTCACCACCACGCCCAGGTCGGCGGCGGTCCCGCGCCAGAACTTCCTCTGCGGCCGGTTGTGCGACGGGTGGTCGGCCTCGATACCGCCCAGGCCGGCCGCGACCATCCGCTCCGCCAGCTCCACGGGGACGGCGCCGTTGGTGGCGCCCTCGGAGCGTGCGGGGTGCGCCAGTGAGCAGACCCCGCCCGCGGCACGGACCAGCTCCACGGCGCGGACCGGGTCGATCGCGTACCGCGACACGTAGGCGGGGCCGCCGGAGCCGATCCACCTGTCGAAGGCGTCCTGGACGTCCTTGGCGGCCCCCGCCTCCACCACGGCCCGGGCCAGGTGGGGCCGGCCGATGGTGTTGGCGTCGGCGTACTCGTCCACCCCCGCACCGGCGATCTCCAGGACCCGTTCCCAGGTCACGCCCACGCCGTGGTCCTGGAGCTTGCGGACCATCTCCTCGGCCCGGGAGGCGCGGTCGGAGCGGACCCTGCGGAGTTCGGCGTCCAGTCCCGGGGAGGCCGGATCGAACAGGTAGGAGACCAGGTGGACGCTGGACCCCTCGTACGCACAGGACAGCTCCATCCCGGGGACCAGGGTGAAACCGGACGGCAGCTGTCTGGAGGCCTCCTCGATCCCGCCGACCGTGTCGTGGTCGGTCAGGGCGAGTACGTCGAGTCCGGCGGCGACCGCGTACGCGATGACCTCGGCTGGGGCGTCGGTCCCGTCGGAGACCGAGCTGTGGGAGTGCAGGTCGATACGTGTCACCGGGCGATTGTACGCAGGTGAAGGCGCTCCCGTGCAGACCGGGTGGCGGGGCGGACCGGGCGGGGCCGGTTCAGTCCTCTTCGTCCCGGGGCGCCAGGACCTGGTTCAGGAAAGGGCTGGGTGCTCCGAACGGGGGTTCCAGGGCGACGCCGCCGTCACGCAGGTCGCGCAGGTCCCGCAGGGAGTTGATCTCGCACATCAGCATGCCGGTGTCCGGGGAGGCGAAGACCAGCCACAGCCAGTGGGCGAGCGCCTCACCGGCGTAGGCAGCCCTGTCCTTGCCGACGTCCAGGTTCCACAGGGCCATCTCGTGCCCGTCGAACCGCACCTTGGCGTCGGGCGGGCCGGAGTCGAACCCGTTGCCGGGGTCGGGGCCCTCCAGCCCGGCGATGCGCGCGCCGAGTCCGATGCCCGGGTCCTCCGCGACGATGACGGCCTCGCCGACACCGCCGAGGGGGTTCGGCCCGGACAGGGCCACGGCCACGGCCAGGGTTCCGCTGCGTTCGTCCCCGACCTCGGAGAAGCCGGTGACCACCCACCCCGTCGGCAGCGGCCACGGTATCCACACCGGGACCTCGGCCTGCGGCAGGACGGTGTCGAGCGTGGCCGTACTCGGGGCGCGTACCCCCTGAAGGGGCGCTACCGGTCCGTGGGCGTCACACTGCCACGCGCTGGTCCACAGCCCCGGGGGCTGGGCCGCGCGCCCGCAACGTGGACACGAGGGCTCGGATTTCATGTTCTACGGGTCTACCCGAGAGGCATTCGGCGAAAACGCAGAATGGGCGGGGTGCGATGGCACCCCGCCCACTCACGGGTCCGTCAGGGCCGCGCGGCCCCGTCCGGATGTCCTACTGCGACTGGCGCTTCTTGTTCGCGGTGATCCGGCCGCGCTCCTTCTGGTCCAGGATGACCTTGCGGATGCGCACGTTCTCGGGGGTCACCTCGACGCACTCGTCCTCGCGGCAGAACTCCAGGGCCTGCTCGAGGGAGAGCTTGCGCGGCGGCACCAGGCGGACGAGCTCGTCGCCGGTGGCCGAACGCATGTTGGTGAGCTTCTTCTCCTTGGTGATGTTGACGTCCATGTCGTCGGCGCGCGAGTTCTCGCCGACGATCATGCCCTCGTACACCTCGGTGGTCGGCTCGACGAACAGCGTGCCGCGCTCCTGGAGGTTGAACATCGCGAACGCGACGGCCACACCGGCGCGGTCGGCGACCAGGGAGCCGTTCGGACGCGAGCGGATGTCACCGAACCAGGGCTCGAACTTCTCGAACACGTGGTTGGCGATACCGGTGCCGCGGGTCTCGGTGAGGAACTCGGTACGGAAGCCGATGAGTCCGCGGGAGGGCACCAGCCAGTCCATGCGCACCCAGCCGGTGCCGTGGTTGACCATGTTCTCCATGCGGCCCTTGCGGACGCTGAGCAGCTGGGTGATGGCACCCATGTACTCCTCGGGGGCGTCCACGGTGAGGCGCTCGACCGGCTCGTGCACCTTGCCGTCGACGATGCGGGTGACCACCTGCGGCTTGCCGACGGTCAGCTCGTAGCCCTCGCGGCGCATCTGCTCGACCAGGATGGCCAGCGCGAGCTCACCGCGGCCCTGGACCTCCCAGGTGTCGGGGCGCTCGGTGGGCAGCACGCGCAGGGAGACGTTGCCGACGAGCTCCTTCTCCAGGCGGTCCTTGACCAGGCGGGCCGTGACCTTGGAGCCCTTCACCTTGCCGACCAGCGGCGAGTTGTTGGTGCCGATGGTCATGGAGATGGCGGGCTCGTCCACCTTGATGAGCGGCAGAGCGACCGGGTTCTCGGGGTCGGCGAGGGTCTCGCCGATCATGATGTCCTCGATACCGGCGATGGCCGCGATGTCACCGGGGCCGGCCTTCTCCGCGGGCTTGCGCTCCAGGCCCTCGGTCATGAGCAGCTCGGTGATCTTGACCTGCTGGATGCTGCCGTCGGTACGGATCCACGCGACCTGCTGGCCCTTGCGGAGCTCGCCCTCCTGGACCCGGACCAGGGCCAGACGGCCGAGGAACGGGGAGGCGTCGAGGTTGGTGACGTGGGCCTGGAGCGACGCGCCCGGGGTGTACACCGGGGCCGGGATGGTGTCCAGGATCGTGCTGAACAGCGGAACGAGGTTGTCGTTCTCGGGCACGGTGCCGTTGGCGGGGCGCTCCAGGGAGGCCTTGCCGTCACGGGCGCACGTGTAGACGATCGGGAACTCGATCTGCGACTCGTCGGCGTCCAGGTCCATGAACAGCTCGTAGGTGTCGTCCACGACCTCGGCGATCCGGCTGTCGGGCCGGTCGACCTTGTTGATGACGAGGATGACGGGGAGCTTGGCCTGGAGGGCCTTGCGGAGCACGAAGCGGGTCTGCGGGAGCGGGCCCTCGCTGGCGTCGACGAGCAGGACGACACCGTCGACCATCGACAGGCCGCGCTCGACCTCACCGCCGAAGTCGGCGTGGCCGGGGGTGTCGATGATGTTGATGACCACGTCCTCGCCCTCGGGCGTGGTGTAGTGCACCGCCGTGTTCTTCGCGAGAATGGTGATGCCCTTCTCGCGCTCCAGGTCGTTGGAGTCCATCACACGGTCGTTGACGTCCTGGTTCTCTCGGAAGACACCGGACTGCCAGAGCATGGCGTCAACGAGGGTCGTCTTGCCGTGGTCGACGTGAGCCACGATGGCGACGTTGCGCAGGTCACTGCGGCGTGCGGAGCCCTCGACGGGCGTAGCGCTGGACATGCTTAAGTCTCGATCTCCTGTACTGGGTAGAGACCGCAGAGTGCCACGGCCCGTTGCCAGTTTATGCGGTCATAGTGGTCTGGTTGGGAAACGTACAGGTCACCCCGGTTAGTTTCGTCACCCCGAAGGCGCTGTGAACAGGGCTCCCCGTGTTTCCCGAAACCCGCCTCAGGCGGGACTCTCGTGCGTTCTGAGCAAGGGTTCGAGCGCTCCCAGAAAAGGGACGTCGGCCGGCAGCCAGTCCAGTTCCCGCAGGTTGTCGGGGGTGACCCAACGGACCGCCAGGTGTTCCAGGGCGCGGGGCCGGCCGGACACGAGCTCGGCCCTCAGCAGGCGCAGTACGACCGGTCGGACGAGCCGGGCGGCGACCTCGGGCAGGGGGACGTCGTCCCCGATCTGTTCGAGGGGCCGAACGGTCACGCCCAGTTCCTCCCGGCACTCGCGGACGAGCGCGTCGGCGGAGGTCTCCCCCGGTTCGGTCTTGCCGCCGGGGAACTCCCACCGGCCGCGCACGGCCCGGGGTTCGGCGCGCTGGGCGGCGAGGACGTGTCCGTCCCGGATGATGGCGGCGCCCACCACGATCAGAGTCTGTCGCACGAGAACCCAGCCTAGGCGGAGATTCCGGGGGGACGAACCCCGGATACCGGTGGGGTGAACCCCGGGTGCCGGTCCGTTCGGGCCGGCACCCGGGGCGCCGCCGCTCTCCGGGGGGAGTGGAAAGAGCGCCGGCTTCCGGGTTGGTCTCAGAAATCACCCGTTGGAAGATTCTCGCCAGGAAGAACAAGGTGACTGACCGAGAGCCTATGCACAGGTGAGGTCCCGTGGGGTGGAATCGGTGAAGGTTCCCGCACTTTCCGGGTCCCGAAACGGGCGCTCCGTGCACTTGGGAACAATCAGGCGGGGCCTGCGGCGCGGGGGCCGTCGGAGGGTCCGGGGCGGGATTCCGCGAGGGGTCGGCGCAACCGGTGGGCGAGGGCGGTGTGCCGGCGCCCCGACGTGGCGTTGCGGACCGCCTGGGCCAGGGCCCTGCGGGAGCCGACCAGAACGACCAGCTTCTTCGCCCTGGTGATCGCGGTGTAGAGCAGGTTGCGCTGCAGCATCATCCAGGCCGATGTGGTGACCGGGACGACCACCGCGGGGTACTCGCTGCCCTGGGAGCGGTGCACGGTGATGGCGTAGGCGTGGGTGAGCTCGTCGAGTTCGGCGAAGTCGTAGCTGATCTCCTCGTCCTCGTCGGTGCGCACGGACACCTCCTGGGCCACCTGGTCGATGCCGGTGACCACCCCGAGGGTGCCGTTGAAGACCCCGTTCTCACCCTTGTCGTAGTTGTTGCGGATCTGGGTGACCTTGTCCCCGACCCGGAAGACGCGGCCGCCGAACCTGCGCTCGGGGATCTGGTCGCCGGGCGGGGTCACCGCCTCCTGGAGCGCTGAGTTGAGGTTGGCAGCCCCGGCGGGGCCGCCCTTCATCGGGGTGAGGACCTGGACGTCGCGGCGCGGGTCGAGCCCGAAGCGGCGGGGGATGCGCCGGGCGACCACGTCCACGGTCATCCGGGCGGCGTCCTCGGCCTCGTCGCAGGGGAAGAGGAAGAAGTCGGACAGCCCCTGGAGCTGGAGCGGCTCCCCCTGGTTGACCCGGTGCGCGTTGGTGACCACGCCGGACTGCTGGGCCTGGCGGAACACGTGGGTCAGCCGCACGTTGGGGATGGGCGAGCCCTCGTCCAGCAGGTCGCGCAGGACCTGCCCGGCCCCCACGGACGGCAGCTGGTCGACGTCGCCGACGAACAGCAGGTGCGCCCCGGGCGGGACCGCCTTGACCAGCTTGTTGGCGAGGATCAGGTCGAGCATGGAGGCCTCGTCGACCACGAGGAGGTCGCAGTCGAGCGGGTTGTCCCGGTCGTGCGCGGCCTCGCCGCCCGGGCGGAGTTCGAGGAGGCGGTGCACGGTGGAGGCCTCGAAGCCGGTGAGCTCGGTGAGGCGCTTGGCCGCGCGACCGGTGGGGGCGGCCAGGATGATCTTCGCGTCCTTGACCATCGCCATGGTGACGATGGAGGCGACCGTGAAGGACTTGCCGCAGCCGGGGCCGCCGGTGAGCACGCACACCTTCTGGGACAGGGCCTCACGGACCGCCCGCTGCTGGGCCTCGGCGAGCGAGGAGCCGGTGCGCCGGTCGAGCCACTCCAGGGCGGCGGGCCAGTCGACGTCGGCGAAGGCGGGCATGCGCTCCTCGGGGGTCTCCAGCAGGGAGCGCAGGCCCGCGGCCAGGCCCAGTTCGGCGCGGTGGAAGGGGAGCAGGTAGACCGCCCGGACCAGTTCCCCCTCGGGCCCCGGGACGGTCTCCCGGGCGACCCCCTCGGCGGCGACCAGTTCGGCCAGGCACTCGATGACCAGGCCCGCCTCCACCTGGAGGATCTTCACGGCGGCCGAGATGAGCCGCTCCTCGGGCAGGTAGCAGTGACCGTCGTTGCCGGACTCCGAGAGGGTGAACTGGATACCCGCCATGACCCGCTGAGGGCTGTCGTGCGGGATGCCGACCGCCTGGGCGATGGTGTCGGCGGTCTTGAAGCCGATCCCCCACACCTCCGAGGCCAGCCGGTAGGGCTCCTTCTGGACCACCTCGACGGAGGCGTCCCCGTACCGCTTGTAGATGCGCACCGCCAGCGAGGTGGTGACCTGGACGCCCTGGAGGAAGACCATGACCTCCTTGATGGCCTTCTGCTCCTCCCAGGCGTCGGCGATGAGCTTGGTGCGCTTGGGGCCCAGGCCGGGGACCTCGACGAGCCGCCCGGGTTCCTCCTCGATGACCTCCAGGGCGTCGGTGCCGAAGTACTCGACGATCCGCTCGGCCATCTTGGGGCCGATGCCCTTGATCAGCCCGGAGCCGAGGTAGCGGCGGATGCCCTGCACCGTGGCCGGCAACACGGTGGTGTAGTCGTCCACGTGGAACTGGCGGCCGTACTGGGGGTGTGAGCCCCAGCGGCCGCGCAGGCGCAGCGCCTCGCCCGGCTGGACGCCCAGCAGGGAGCCGACCACCGTGAGCAGGTCGCTGCCGCCGCGCCCGGTGTCGACCTTGGCGACGGTGTAGCCGGTCTCCTCGTTGGCGTAGGTGACCCGTTCCAGGACGCCCTGGACCACCGCACCCTTGGGCGCGTCGGGCTTCGAGGGGCCGGATGGGGTGGGCACGGTGTACCGCCGTCCTCTCTCAGCTCTCCGCGCCGGTCTCGGCCGGGAGCTCCGGGGTGTCCTCCCCCAGGACCGCCAGCACCCGGTCCCGGTCCGCCCTGCGCAGGCTGCGGGCGACCAGGACGTAGGAGTGCCTGAGCATCTCCACCAGCTCGTCGTCGGGCACGGAGCCGTCCAGCAGCACCGAGTTCCAGTGCCGCTTGTTCATGTGCCAGCCGGGGGTGACGGCCGGGAACTGCCCGCGCAGCTCCAGCGCGAGCTCGGGGTCGCACTTGAGGTTCACGGTGGCGGACTCCCCCTCCGCGCCCCCGGTGAGCAGGGCGAACATCTTCTGCCGCGCCACCTTGTAGACCAGCGGTCCCGGGCCGAAGGGTTCGCTCTCCTCCGCCTCGGGAAACCACAGGGCCGCGTCGATGAACTGTTCCGGTGTCATACCTCTCCCCCGCCCGCGTCACCGCTACCGGTGCCGGCTTCGAGCGTGCCAGAAGACACCGACCTTCGGGAGCCCCGCCCTTCAACCTGTGGACGGCTCCCCCCGCCCGAGCGCCTCCAGTTCCCGGACCCGTGCCTCGGTGCGGGCCAGCGCGGGCAGCAGGTCGACCAGGCCCAGAACCCGCTCGTCGGGGTCGGTCCGGGCCTCGATCTCCGCCCGGCGGAGGCTGTGCCGCGCCAGTTCACGGGCCAGCTCCCACTCCTGCCCGAGCAGCGCCGCCGGGTCCGGGGAGGCGTCGACCGCCCGCTGAGTCCTGAGCAGGAGTCCGCGGGCGACCGGATCGAGCGCCGCGGGGGCCAGGCAGCGCCTCGCGTACTTGCGCAGCACCGCGCCGGGGGCGCGGTCCCTTCTGGCCCGGCGGAAGCGCTCGACCCTGCCCAGGAGCACGGCCTCGCCCACGAGGACGAGCAGAACCATGGCCATCATCTGCGCACCGAACCACCCGAAATACCATTCGATCACGAGCGGAACGGCCGCCAGCAGCGTTATCGCGGTCAGGAGCGCGAGCCGGACGGAGGTCGGCAGCGGGTCTGCCCACCGGAACGCCCGCACACCCGACCTCAGCTGCTGCTCGGCCGCGCGGGCCTCCGCCAGCTCCTCCGGGGCCAGCTCGGACGAGTACGTGAGCCGGCCGCCCCCGCTCTCCGCGCCGTCCTCGGGCGCGGTCGCCAGCCGGTGGACCTCCCTCCCCCGATCGGTGAGCACGAGGTCGCCGTTCCCGTCGTGGGCGGCCACGCCTTCACGGATGAGCACCTCGCCGACCGTCCCGTCCGGCACGAACGGGGCCAGCCGCCCCTGCCCGCCGGGGAGCGGGAAGGCCCCGCGAACCGCGCGCAGCAGCCAGGGGCTCAGGTCGACGGTGTGCCCGCCCTCCAGAACCAGCTTCACGCGGCTCCCCCGCCTTCGGCGGCCAGGCGCAGGGCGAGCTCCTGGGCTCTCACGAGGGCGTCGAGACCGTCGTCGGGCGGTCCGTGCCCGGCCGTCTCCGCGGCGATGCCCTCCAGTTCCCGGGCGGTGCGGCGCTCCCTCTCCTCGATCTCGGCGGCGCGCACGGTGGCCGCGTACCGTTCCAGGACCCGGACCCGCTCCGCGGTGCGGTCGACGTCCTCGGCCAGCGCCCTCCGGGCCCGGTCGGCGGCCTCGCGGCTGCGTGCGCCCTCGGCGGGCACGGAGGCGATCCGTTCACGGGTGCGGGTCTGACGCAGGAGGTCCTGGGCCAGCGACCACTCCGTGTCGGTGAGGACCACCCGGTTGCGCGCCGTGTCCAGGAGGAGTCCCTCACCGTGCAGGGGTGAGCCGAGCACGGCGTCCACGGAGCGCTGGGCGCGACCGAGCAGGTCCGCGGCGGGGGCGTCCAGGCGGTCACCGGTGACGTGGTGGTCGGCCAGGCCGGTGACGAGCCGTTCGGGGTCGTCCTCCGCTTCCTTGCGGAGCCTGCGCTCGCCGAGCAGGGAGGCGGTCCCCACGGCCGCGACCGAGACCGTGCCCACGGCCAGCCCCAGCGGCACCGTCATGCTCGGGACGACCGCCCACAGCAGGAGGCACCAGGCGGCCGTGTAGAGCGCCAGGGCCGCGGTCCCGGGGCCCTCGCGGTGTTCGACCGCCCAGGCGGGACGGCCGTCGGGGCGGCGTCCGTTGAGGGCCGAGGCCAGCCGACGGGTGGACTCGGGGCCCAGGGCCGGGTCGATCGTGGCGCGTCCCGGACCGGCTGGCTCTTCGGAGGTCTCAGGGGCTTCCGACGCCGTGAGCCGATCCCGGACCAGCATCCCCCGGGCGGTGAGGACCGGCAGGCCCGTGGTCTCGGGGGCGACGAGGCCCCAGCGGATCAGGTCGGCCTCGGTCGTGGCGGTCAGCAGGCTGGGACGCCAGGCGTCCGTGCTGCCGGGGAACAGGGTGGCCTGTTCGAGAGAGCGGATCATCGCGGGGGTCAGGTGGACGGTCTCCCCGGAGGGGAGCGTGAGCTTCATGGGGGTCCTCACAGCCGCTGCCAACGGGGACTTTATATCACCCTTAACGTCCGTTTTCCGGGGTCTCGGAAACAGAACGGCGGACGCGGGAACGGTGTGAACGGGAGGTCTGTGGATAAGATCCGGCACGACCCTCCCCCACTGCCGGTTGGAGTGCCCATGAAGGCGCGCGGTGTACGCAGACTCGCCCCGCTGGAGCCGGGGGACCCCGGCGAGATCGGGGGGCACCGGCTGCGGGGCCGGGTGGGGTCGGGCGGTATGGGCACGGTCTACGCCGCCGACTCGCCCGGGGTGAACGGCTACCTGGCGGTGAAGGTGGTGCACCCGGAGCAGGCCGGCGACCAACGGTTCCGGGATCGGTTCGCGCACGAGGCGCGCCTGCTCGCGAAGGTCAACAGCCCCTCGGTGGCGCGGTTCGTACGCGCGGACGTGGGCGCCGAACTCCCGTGGATGATCACCGAGTACGTGCCCGGCCCGACCCTGCGCCACCATGTGGAGCGGTTCGGCCGGATGCGCGGAGGCATGCTGCTCGGGGTGGCGGTGGGCGTGGCCGAGGCCCTCCGGGGGATCCACTCTGCGGGGGTGGTGCACCGCGACCTCAAACCGAGCAACGTGGTGCTGTCCGGGCAGGGCCCGAAACTGCTGGACTTCGGAATCGCGCACGCCGTCGAGGACCCCGACCCCACGAAGTGGATCAGGCTGCGCCGGATGCGGCGGGCCTACCGGGACCTCAGGCTGCCCTCTCCGGACGCCCTGCCCGACGAGCGCCCCGCGCAGCAGCGCGACAAGCTGGGCACCCCGGGGTGGATCAGCCCCGAGCAGTACCAGCGCCAGCCCACCACACAGAGGTCCGACGTGTTCCTGTGGGGCGCCACGGTCGCCTTCGCCTCGGTGGCGCACGACCCGTTCGGGACGGCCGCGCCCAAGGAGATGGCCCGGCGGGTCATGTTCGAGGAGCCCGACCTCCAGCACCTGCCGAAGGGGCTGGAGGAGCTGGTGGAGGCGGCGATGAGCAAGGACCCCGACGACCGGCCCGACTCCGGGGAGCTGCTCCCCGCCCTCCTGGCCCTGGAGGGGCCGCGGGGCGGTGTCCGCTCCCCCTCGGAGCCGCCGGAGGGCACCGGGGCCCGGGCCGTACGCGGCCTGCTGGAGCGCCAGTGGACCAAGGTGGCGGTGCGGCCGCCCCTGCCCCCGAAGGAGGGCGGCCTCTTCGGCCGCGCCTCCGGGGGAGAGGATCAGAGCAGGCCGTAGTAGGCGCGGCTCTCCTTGGACCACATGAAGCCCAGCATCGTGGCGGCGAAGCCGAGCGGCACGATCGCGAGGAGCTCGCCGGAGAGCAGGCTCCACAGCAGGATGCCGCCGGCCGCCCCCTGGAACAGCATGGTGCCCCAGAAGACACCCACCGTGCGGCTGCGCAGGCGGGTGGCGATGAAGACGGACAGTGCGCCGTACAGCCCGGTCACCAGGGCCAGGGAGGCCATCATCGAGCGCATCATGTCGGCGTCGATGGCCAGGGCGACGCCCTGCTCGGCTGCGATCGCGGCCTGCTCGTCCAGGGCCTCGTTCATCGCGTCGGTCGGCGCGGCCAGGCCCATGACGAAGAGCAGGGCGAGCAGGATCCCGCTGACACCGCCGATGTACATCAGCGTGCGGACCGTGGAGACCCGCTTGGGCATGGGCGCGTCGGGGCGCAGCGCCTCGTAGTGGGGAGCGTTGAAGTCGGGCATTCCCCGCGGTGAGGGAACCCCGCCCTGTCCCGCGTCGGGGTCGTACGGGTCCTGGCCAGAGGGAAACACGGACGTCCTCCGAGGGGTTCGAGCCGACTGTCCCCTCCATGGTAGGGGCGCACGGCCGTGGCGGCGCGGGCCCGCGCACCCGTTCGCGAGAACCCGGTCCGAAAAAAGTTACACAGGGCGACCGAAATCCGCCCCTGGAGACCCTGAGCGACACGCGGGCGACGAAAACCTGCGTGCACACGGGAGATTCTGCAAATCGTAACCCCGAGGCCCGTGCCCGAACACCCGTCCCCGTCTAGGGTGAACGAACTCCGACCCCCAACCGCCCCAGGGCGAAGACCCCGAACGATCCCCCGAAGGAGTCACAGCAGACATGTCCAGACTCGTGCGCGCATCCGGCGCACTGCTCCTGACAAGCGCGCTGGTGGTGCCCTTCGCGCCGGCGGCCGGCGCGTCCGCGCCCATGGACACCCCCGAGGGCGAGGCGGCCTTCACCCTCACGGTCCTGCACGGGAACGACCCCGAGTCCGCTCTCCTGCACGCCTCCGCCGAGCCGGACTTCGGCGGGGCCGCGCGCTACACCACGCTGCTCCACCAGCTGCGCGACAGTGAGAACGACGGCACCGGGATCGGGCCCGACGAGGCCGCCGACCGCGGGGTGGTCACCGTCAACTCCGGCGACATGTACCTCCCCGGTCCGGAGTTCGCCGCCTCCCAGGAGGAGGGCGCGCCCTTCTACGACGCGATCGCCGCCTCCTACGCGGAGTACGACGCGGTCTCCATGGGCAACCACGAGTTCGACTTCGGCCCCGACCTGTACGCCGAGTTCGTCGGCGGCCTGCCCGAGAGCACCACGGTGGTCGCCGCCAACGTGGACGTGTCCGGCGAGGCCGGACTGGCCGCGCTGGAGGACGCGGGCCGGATCGCCCCGAGCACCGTCGCCGAGGTCCGGGGCGAGAAGGTCGGCATCGTCGGCGCGCTCTTCCCGCCGCTGGCCACCATCACGAGCCCGCGCGACGTCGTGGTGGACGAGGTCGTCGGCCCAGTCCAGGCCGAGGTCGACCGGCTCACCGGCGAGGACGTCGACAAGATCATCCTCATCTCCCACCTCCAGGACATCACCTACGAGGAGCGGGTCGCCCAGGAGCTGAGCGGTGTCGACGCCGTGGTCTCCGGCGGCGGCCACGAGGTGATGGCCGGCCCGGGCGACCCCCTGGTCCCCGGTGACGAGGTCACCGTCCACCCGGGCACCGGGGAGCCGCTGTCCTACCCGCTGCTGGTGGTCGACGACGACGGTGACGAGGTGCCCGTCGTGACGGCCGGATCCGACTACAAGTACGTCGGCCGCCTGGTCCTGAACTTCGACGCGAACGGCGACCTCGCCTCCGTCGGCGAGCGTTCCGGACCGGTCCGGGTCTCCGGCACCGGCGACGACGCCGTCGAGCCGCACCCCGAGGTCGAGGCCCAGGTGACCAAGCCGGTCACCGACTACGTGGCCGAGCTCGCCGACACCGAGGTGGCGCGGAGCGAGGTCGCCCTGGACGGCACCCGGGACCCGGGTGTGCGCACCCAGGAGACCAACCTGGGCAGCCTGGTGGCGGACGCGCTGCTGGACACCGGCGCGCGCAACGCCGAGGAGTACGGGGTCCCCGTACCGCAGATCGGCATCCAGAACGGCGGCGGCATCCGCAACTCCTCGGTGATCCCGGCCGGTCCGGTGACCGCGCTCGACACCTACTCGATCGCCCCGTTCGCCAACCAGGTCGCGGTGGTCCCGGAGATCCCGCGTTCGCAGGTCAAGGAGCTCCTGGAGCACGGTGTCTCCGCCGCGCCCACGGCCGACGGCCGATTCATGCAGGTCGCCGGGGTCAACTTCGCGTACGACCCGGAGAACACCGCCCAGGAGGTCGACGAGGGCGGCGAGGTGCTCGTCCCGGGTGAGCGCGTGCGCAACGCGATCCTGCACGACGGCACGGTGATCGTCGAGGACGGCGAGGTGGTGGACGGTGACGCCATCACGATCGCGACCAACGACTTCTCCGCCCGCGGCGGCGACACGTACCCGTTCCGCGACGCCGGCTTCACCGTGGTGGGCTCGACCTACCAGGGCGCCCTGGAACGCTTCGTCACCGGCACCCTCGAGGGCCGGATCACCGCCGCGGACTACCCCGAGGGCGGTGCCGGCCGCATCGTGGTCGGCGAGGAGGCCACCGCGCCCCCCGGCAACGGCGGCGGCACCCCCACCGACCCGCCCGGTTCGCCGGCCCCGACCGACGGGCCCACCGACGGACCCACCGACGGACCCACCGACGGGCCCGGCGGCGGGAAGCCCGGTGACTCCGACGGCAAGGACGGCAAGGGCGACGACAAGGACAGCAGGGACGACAAGGGGTCCCTGCCGGTGACCGGTAGCGCCCTGACCGGTCTGGTCATCGCCGCCCTGGTCGCCGTGGTCGCCGGCGGCAGTGCTCTCTACCTGAGCCGCAAGCGCCGGACGGCCACGGACGCCGGGGAGACCGACGGCTGATCCGCCGCCCCGGGGGCGTTCTCCCGGAACACGCCCCAGGCCCGTGACCGGCACCCCGGTCACGGGCCTTCCTGTTCCCCTGGCCGGGAGCGGCGCTCAGCAGCGCGGAAGACCCTCGATCGGCTGCCAGGGCTCACTGCTCCCGAAGGCCGTGGCGCTGACGAAGACGTCCCGGTTGCCGGTGTCGTCGTCGGTCAGCGCCCACCAGGTCGAATAACCCCCCTCGCCGTCGGAGTGGGGTTCCCCCTCCGCCTGGCAGAAGAAGTAGTGCCGCCCGGCCCACAACCAGCCGCCGGTGGGGTAGCGGCTCTCCTGTGACCAGTAGGTCCGGGCGTCGCGCCAGGTGGAGTAGTAGTGGCGGTGCGAGAACTCGGCCGCGCCCGCCTCCGCGTCAGGCAGCGCCGGGCCCCGCGCCGCCTGGTCCCCGGTCCCGCCGGCCGTCGCGGACTCGACCGCGACGGGTTCGGCCCCGGTGCGCCCGGCGGCCGGTGCCGCGAGGGCGATCGGCAGGACCAGGGCCAGCGCGGCCAGTGCGCCCAGTCGCACGCCCCGGCGCGCACGGGGTCTCCGCCTCCCGGCTTCCAGCCGGCTCTCCGCCCCGTGGTCCGCACCGCGGCTGTTCCCCGCACCGTCGTTCCGCCGCGCCATCAACGCTCCTCACGTGCCCCGGACCGGATTCGGGGTCCGAGATGAGTGGAAAGGCCCGGTGGGAGCCCGGGTCCCGAGACCCGCCAACCACCACCAACGCCCCATTGCCACCCCTATTCTGACTCAGAGTGTTCAAATAGACACGCAATGACTCGACACGGGTGCGCAGCCCCCGTCAGCAGCCGGTGAAGGCCTCGGTGTCGCTGACCATGCTGTCCCGCTCGCCCTGGTCCATGTCTCCGCCCTCGAACCAGACGAACACGATGTGGCAGGCGCTCTGGACGTCGGCCATGTCGTTGTCGTCCTCCCCGACCTGGGACTGCAGACCCGCGACGACGAGCGTGGCCGTGAACATGTTCTCGAAGGCGATGATGCGGACGAGGTTGGTGTCCACGGCGCTCGTGCAGACGAAGGCGTCCTCCTCGTCCTCGGCCTCGCAGAGGTCGCCGGAGGCGTCCACGCCCGACTGGAGGTCGTAGTCCCCGCTCAGTTCCTCCACCACGTCCTCGGCGGACGCGAGGTCCTCCGGCTCCTGCGTCGGGGGCTCGCTCGCCTCCTCGGTGGGCTCGGGGCTGGGGAAGGGGTCCTCGGTCGGGCTCGGGGACTCCTCAGGCGAGGGGGACACGGAGGGCAGCGGCTCCGGCTCGGGCTCCCGCCCGGCGGCGATCCGGTCGGTGGCCAGGCCGCCGAGCGCGAGGCCGCCGCCGAGGAACGACGCCCCGGCCAGCACCGCGGCGACGGCGATCACCGCGACCACCCCCGCCCCGTACCTGCCCCGGGGCGGCGGCCCCTGCGGCGGGAAAGGGCCCTGCGGCGGGGGTGGACCCTGCGGAGGCGGACCCTGCGAAGGCGGCCCTTGCGGAGGCGGCCCTTGCGACGGGGGTGGGCCCTGCGGAGGCGGACCCTGCTGATAGCCCTGCTGTCGTCCCTGCTGAGGAAAGCCGAATTCGCCTCCGCCGTGGGGCGGCGGGTTGGGGTTCACGTGCGGGCTCCTCTGGTGTCCGGGAAGGCTTGTCGAGGGATGCTCGCGCACCCCCGCGTTACAGCTTCCCAGTTTCACCAAGAACGTGCAAAGAAAAGGCCCATGATGGCCAATTACACCATTTGACCGGTATGTCATTAGCGTATTTTCAGCCAACCTTGGGGCATCCGGCGCGCATAATAGGGAAATGCGCCACCCTGGACCTACGATCGGCTCCATGACCTGCGTTTTGCTGGCCGAAGACGATGTCTCGATCTCCGAGCCTCTCGCGCGCGCACTCCGACGCGAGGGTTACACGGTAGACGTGACCGTCAACGGCATTGAGACACTCGACCGCGCCCGTGCGGGAGACATCGACCTCATGGTCCTGGATCTCGGGCTCCCCGAAATGGACGGCCTTGAGGTGGCACGTCGGCTTCGCGCCGAGGGTCACGGAACGCCGATCCTCATTCTGACCGCCCGGGCGGACGAGGTCGACACCGTCGTCGGCCTCGACGCCGGTGCCGACGACTACGTGACCAAACCCTTCAGACTCGCCGAACTCCTGGCCCGCGTCCGTGCGCTCCTGCGCCGCGGCGGGGCCGAGGTCCCGGTGGTCCACGGGGTCCGGATCGACAACGACTCGCGCCGCGCCTGGCTGGGCGAGCGGGAACTCCAGCTGACCACCAAGGAGTTCGACCTGCTGCGCGTGCTCGTACGCGACGCGGGGAAGGTGGTCACCAGGGAGCAGATCATGAGGGAGGTGTGGGACACCAACTGGTGGGGGTCGACCAAGACCCTGGACATGCACATCTCGTGGCTGCGCCGCAAACTCGGCGACGACGCCAACCAGCCTTCCTACATCACGACCGTCCGGGGCGTGGGGTTCCGGTTCGAACGAGACTGACACGGCCTTGGGTTCGACGCGCTTGCCGGTCGACCGCCCCGGGGGCCGGACGGACGTGAGGTGACATGCGCAGGCGGATGGTGTTCTCCACCCTGGTGGTGACAGTCATCGCCGTCATGCTGCTCGGGCTGCCCCTGGGTGCGCTCACCTACAAACTGGTGCACGACGAGGCCAGTCGGCAGCTCGAGGGCGAGGCAGAGCTCATCGGTGTCGAGAGCGACAACATGCTCGAACTCCACAACGAGCTGGACCTGGCGGAGTTCGACCGGGACCACCCGGACCGGTTCGTCCGCATCACGCCCGCGGGCGGACCGACCGCCATGACCGCCGGCGACCCTGCCCTGAACCCCGAGGCCGCGGACTCCCCGCGCCTGCTCAAGGCATCCGCCACCACCAACCGGGGCACCCGGGTCGAGGTGTGGACCGGCAGCGAGCACGTGCAGGAGAGCGTGGTCCGCGCCTGGCTGGGGATCGCCTCGCTGTCCCTGCTCGCCATCGGGGTCGCCGTGGGCCTGTCGATGTTCCAGGCCCGCAGGCTCACGCTGCCCCTGGTGGACCTGGCCGCCACCGCCGAACGCCTGGGCTCCGGGGTGACCACCCCGTGGGGCCATCGCTACGGCATCCCGGAGGCCGACCGCGTCGCCGAGGTGCTGGACCGCAGCGCCGAACGCATCGCCGGGCTCATCGCCACCGAGCGCCACTTCGCCACCGACGCCTCACACCAGCTGCGCACACCGCTGACCGCGCTCACCATGCGACTGGAGGAGATCATCGCCGAGTCCGGCAACCCGGAGGTGGTCCGCGAGGAGGGCGAGGCGGCCCTGGCCCAGACCGAACGGCTCGTGGAGACCGTCGAGAGCCTGCTCGGCCGCGCCCGCAAGAGCCAGAACCCCGAGGTCGAACCGGTCGAGGTCGACCCGGTCCTCAACCACCTCCAGGCGGAGTGGTCCCCGGTCTTCCAGCAGGAACAGCGCAGGCTCCTGGTCACCGGCGACCCGGGGTTGACCGCCATGACCGTCCCCACCGACCTCGCCCAGATCCTGGCGACCCTGGTGGAGAACGCCTACAAGCACGGCGCGGGGACGGTGACCATCCGCCGCCTCGACACCGGCCAGTCCGTCCGCATAGAGGTCAGCGACGAGGGAGAGGGCGTCCCCGAGCACCTGTCCGGGCGGATCTTCGAGCGCGAGGTGAGCGGGGGCGGCGGCACCGGCCTGGGGCTGGCCCTGGCCCGCCACATCGCCGAGTCCGAGGGCGCGCGCATCGAGCTGGTGCAGACCAGGCCGACCACCTTCGCGCTGTTCCTGCCCGCCGGCGCGGGCGGGTTGTCGAAGATGACCGGCCCGGTCTAGGTCGTGTTCCTTGGATCATTTCGGGTTCGCGACCACCGGGCTGCCTCTCGCTGCGCCGATATCACTCGGACAGCCAAACCCGGGCTGACCTTCGTTCATCGTTTGGCGAGAGATTGCCCGGACGGCCGCTCACGGACATCGGCGCAAGCGCCGAGCCCACCGAAAGCATCCGCGGAACACTCCCAAAGCCCCTACTTCCCGGCGCCGGCGTGGGCGTTGGAGCCCTGGCCCTCGGGGACCTCGCCGCGGACCACCAGATCGCTCCACAGGCTCCGGACCCGTTCCAGGCCGTACACCGAGGTCACCTCCGCGCGGGCCCGCTCGCTCTCCTCCGCGAACCGGCCCTCGGAGACCGTGGCGTGCACGGCCTCGGCCATCGCCACCGGGTCGTCGTGGATCCAGTGCGGGTCGTAGATGGTGTCCGCCCCCGGCCAGGGCAGGAGCGCCGGGACGCCGCCGGAGGCCGCGCACTCGGCGGGTGCCAGGTGGAAGGACTCGTCGTCGCTGGTGGAGAGCATGAACCCCACCCGGCGCAGCCAGGTGGCCACGTCCGGTCCGAACGGGTCGAAGACCACCCCGGCGGCGAGGGACTCGTCGCGCTGGATGCGACGGTAGACCCGCTCGAAGTAGGCGCGCTCCTCGGGCCGGTTCCAGATCCACCAGTACTCCCACGGCTGCTTGGTCTTGACCGACAGCGTGTAGCGGGGGTCCATGCGGCGCAGCTCCGAGAGCACGTCGAGGCCCCGGTCCAGGCGTTTGCGCGAGGGCGCGATGCCGATCATGCCCAGCGCGTACTCGGCACCGGCGAGTTTGGGGCGGTCGAGCTGGCGGTCGTCCACCCAGTTGGGCAGCACGACCACCTTGTCGGCGGGCCAGCCGGTGAGCTCGCGGGTGAGGTCGGCGTAGTGCGGACTCACGCACACCACCGCGTCCACCTTGGAGACGTCCAGGCGGCGCGGCCACTCCGCGTACAGCTCGAAGCGGTGCAGGCGGACGATCAGTCGCTGGTCGGGGCGTTTCCACTTGGCGTAGAACAGGGCGTTGGGCCCGCACCACTCGCAGATGACGACGTCGGCCCAGCCGGCGAGCTCCCGGGACCGGTACTGGTCGTGGGTGCTCAGCCCCTCCCACTCGTCGACGCGCACGTCCAGCCCGGGCAGGGAGTCGAGGTACTCGGCGAGGCGGGTGAAGAACTTGAGGTCGTGGCCGGCGATGACGACCTTGAGCGGCCGTTCGGGGTCGGCGCCCGCGGGAGCGGCCGGAACCGCCTCGGCCAGGTAGCCGCGCAGGCGTTCGGCGGCCCGCTCCAGGGTGTGGTCGGCCGCGGCCGCCCGGCAGCGTTCGGCTGCCTCCGCGTACACGGCCCGGTCGTGGTAGGCCCGGGCGACCACCGCCGCCACCGAGGCGGCGTCCTCACCGGCGAAGAGCGGGTAGTCGGCGCCGAGCAGCGCCTCGTGCATCGGGGTCCGGTTGAGCACCACCGGCAGGCCGAGCGCGCCCAGCTCCAGGACCTTGGTGGACAGCTCCAGGCTGGCGTCCATGTCGGGGTCGCGCCAGGACAGCCCGAAGTCGCACTCGGCGGACTGGCGGAGCGCGTCGGCCCGCGCCATGCCGCCGCGCCAGTCCACGTGCGGAGTGCTCTCCAGCGCCTTGCGCATGCGCTTGGCCCAGTCGGCGGGTTCGGCGTGGATCTTGTCGCCGATCATCACCAGTTCGGCGTCCACCCCGAGACGGGCGAGCTCCTCGGGGAGCCCGGTCATCTCCAGGGTGTTCCACCGGGGCGCGAACTTGCCGGTGTAGGCCAGCCGGGTGCGGGCGTGCGTCCGGCCCTCCGCGGCGACCCCCTCGGGCACCGCCGCGACCGGCGGGAAGAGCACGGAGCGGCCGCAGGCCGCGGGGACCGTGGACTCCAGGAACGCCCGCAGCTCCTCGGTCTGGCAGAGGACGAACCGGGAGGCGAGCGCGATCTCGGTGAGCTCGGCGGTGGCCGTCGCGGTCAGTTCGCCGACGCTGTGCGGGAAGTCGGTGAGGTAGGTCCACAGCTTCCCGGACAGGGCCTCCTCCTGGGCGGCCAGCCCGGCGAGGCGGCGGCCGCGGACGACCACGAGGTCGAAGGGTTTGCGGGCGTGCAGCCTGCCCATGAGTTCCACGGCCTGCTCGGGGGTGAGTCCGCGCGGGCCGAGGTCGGGGAGCATCCTGTCCTCGTAGGGGCGCACCACCCGGACCCCGGGCGTCTCCGTGAGGGGTGCCGTGAGCCGGTCGGTACGCACCTGGGCCTTGAGCAGCAGGGTCACCTCGCATCCGGCCGCGGCCAGGGCCTGCGCCATCGACTGGGCCCAGATCGCCGAGCCGTCGATGATGTTGAGGTCCACGTCCCCGTACAAGAGTGCGCGCGGAGGAGGTGTGCTCACGTTCTTCCCTTCGGATGCTGATGACTGGCCCGTGGCGGGCGACGGCTGGTCAACGGACGAGCGGTGCTCGTCGGGGCTGGTCACCCGAGTGCGCCGGTCGAGGCGTCGGCGTGGGCGGGGCCCTCGTTGTCTCCGTCGCTGCCGGAGCCGTGGTCGGGGCCCAGCGCCAGCAGCCGGGTGCCGCGCCGGTTCCACTCCGCCGGACGCCAGCCGCGCCGCAGCAGGTCGGTCCGGGCCAGTTCGGGGGCGACCGAGGTGACGAACACGTACTGCCGGCCCCCCGTGTCACGGTCGAAGAAGCCCCGCTCCCCCGCCGCGGTCGTGCCGGGGCCGTCCGGCACCGCGGTGTCCGGGGTGCCGACGGCGTCGGCCCCGGAGCACTCGGCGGCGCAGGCGAGGTCGGCCAGCCGGTGTCGTCCGACCGGCCCGGTCCACAGGTGCGCCCACGGCGAGGTGGCGCGTTCGGCCAGAGCCGCCCAGTGCTCCGGCTCGAACCCGCCCACCTGGGAACGGACCCCGCCCCGGGTGAGTTCCTCCGGGGTGTCGGGGGCGGTGGCGCGGACCGTGCGCACGGTCAGGCCCTCCGCTCGCAGGCGCTGGACGCCCGGCATCCGGGCGGCGGTGTCGGGCACGACCAGCTCGGCGGGGCGCAGACGGGAGGACAGGAGGTCCTCGGCCAGGCGTTCGGCGTCGGCCTCGGAGGCCGGGTCGGCGAGCACGGCGACACCGCGGCCGCTCAGCGGGAGTTCGGTACCGGGTGTGCCCGCCGCGAACTCGAGCCCGTCCAGGAGAGCGGCCAGGCGGACCGGGGCGGCCTCGTCGAGGAAGACCTGCCGGAGCATGGCGCGCACCTCTCGGGGCGTGGGCTGGTCCGCGCGCAGCCGGGGCACGGTGACCGCCAGGTCCTCGGCGTCGGGCACGGGCACGGCCGGGTGCGAGACCACCCGGGTGCCGCAGGCCCAGGCGCGTCGGCGCAGGCGCAGGTCGCCGTGGCCGGACTCGGGGATCACGGCGACGTTGGCGGCGCGCAGGGCGTCGGGCAGGTCCGGGGAGTCGGCGTCGACCACGCCCACCCCGAGGTCCAGGAGGACGTCGGGGACCTGCTGGTCCGGTGCGGTGCGGACGAAGACCGCCTCGGGCCCGGAGACGAGTTCGGCGGCGACGGGGTTGAACTGGTGCAGCGGCACGCCCGCGTCGCCCTTGTGCACGCGGTCGAAGCCGAGCTGGCGCAGGGCGGGCGACGCGGGCGCGTCGTCGAGCAGGACCGTGGGGATGCCGCGCGCCGACGCGGACTCCAGCACCCAGTGCAGGGCCCGGGTGCGGTCGACGGCGGCGGGATCGCCCACGTGGGCCCAGGGGGACCCGGGTGCGGCCGCCGACGCGGACACCAGGAGCAGGTCGACGTCGACCGCGTCCATCACGATCTGGGCGTCGTGCGGGCGCAGCGGTACCGAGCGCAGGTAGGGGGCGACGGCCTTCTCCACGGCCGGGCTGAGGACGGTGGCGACGACCAGCAGGTCCTCGCGTCCACCGCTGAGCCCGGTCAGGAGCCGGGCCTCCTGGCGCTCGGCGTCGAAGGAGCGGACGGGTTCGACCCGGCGGCGCTCGGCGTGGTTGGTGCTGCCGCTGCGCCGCCAGAGGCGGTAGAGGTCGCGCGGGAGCTTGACCAGGGAGCGGCCGGGGCGCTTGGCGGCGGCGGTGAGCGCGCGGCCCACCTGGAGTGAGGTGGAACCCTCGAGTGTGGCGAGCCGGGCCTGCGCCTCCTGGAGCTGGGCCTCGCGCTCGGCCAGGGCTTGCCGAAGCTGTTCGGTCTGGCTCTGTTCACGCCGTTTCACGGTCTGCCACCTTGTGCTCGGTTCGGGAAACCTCGGGTCGGGGCACCGTGGTGCCCGTCGGTCGGTCTGGGTGTCGGGGGGCGCCCGCGCGGACGGAGTCCACGCCGGTCATCGGGACCACTGGGTGAGGACGGAGGCGATGCGCTCCCCCGCGTGGCCGTCCCACAGCGGCGGCACGTCGCCGATCCGCTCCGCGGTGCGGCCGTCCAGGACCTTGCCGAGGGTCTGCAGGAGGTCGGCCTCGGTGACCAGCTGGTTGGTTCCGTGGGTGATGGTGACGGGGCGCTCGGTGTTGGGGCGCAGGGTCAGGCAGGGGACGCCGAGTACGGTGGTCTCCTCCTGGACGCCGCCGGAGTCGGTGACCACGGCCGCGGCGCCGCGGGTGAGTGCGACGAAGTCGAGGTAGCCGAGCGGTTCGAGGAGGCGCACACGCGGGTGGTCGCCCAGCCCGGCGCGGTCGAAGGCGGCCTTGCCCCGCGGGTGCACCGGCATGACGACGTCGGTGAGGTCGGCGATCTCGTGCAGGCGCTCGGTGAGGCGGGCGACGTTGGCGGGGTCGTCGACGTTGGCGGGCCGGTGCAGGGTGGCCGCGACGTAGCGCTCGGGGAGGTCGAGGCGGGCGCGCAGGGCGTCGGCGTCGAAGCGGTCGAGGTTGCCCAGGAGGGTGTCGATCATCGGGTTGCCGACGAGGTGGACGCGGTCCGGGGACACGCCCTCCGCGGCCAGGTGGCCGATCGCCTCGGGGCTGGTCGCGAACAGCACGTCGCTGAGCTGGTCGGTGACCCGCCGGTTGATCTCCTCGGGCATGGTGTTGTCGAAGGAGCGCAGGCCCGCCTCGACGTGCGCGACGGGGATGCCGAGCTTGGCGGCGACCAGGGCGGCGGCCACGGTGGAGTTGACGTCGCCGTAGACCACGACCATGCCGGGGGTGTTCGCGGTGAACTCCCGCTCCAGGCCGACCATGAGCGCGGCGGTCTGCGCGGCGTGCGAGCCCGAGCCGACACCGAGGTCGACGTCGGGGGTGGGCAGGCCGAGGTCGCGGAAGAAGACGGCGGACATGCGGTCGTCGTAGTGCTGACCGGTGTGCAGGACCGTCTGGTGCGCGCCCCGCCCGCGCAGGGCGGAGACCACGGGCGCGGCCTTCACGAAGTTGGGGCGGGCCCCGACCACGTGCACGATCCCGGTGTCCTGGCTGCCAAGAGGGGCACTCGTTGCCACGGCTGTTTCCTTCTGGTTTCGGTGGGGGTGACTGCTGTGCTGGTGCGGGTCCGGGGTGCGGTGGGGCGACGGGGCCGGCGCACGCTTCGGGTGACGGAGTTCCTTGCCCCAGCCGTCCCGAACGCGACGCCGTGTTGTCACCACCTGGCCACGTCCACGTGGTTGTGTGACTGACCGTGCATGACTCCCAGAATTCCGAACCCCGAGTTCCGCGTCCGCGTGCCCGTTGGCCGAGGGCGGTGACCTTCACCGTGTCCCTGGCCTGGCACCATCTGCGTTCCGAACCCGCTCGGCTGCCGCTGCTGGTACCTCGGCTGATGCCCGGCCCCGTGCGGAGCGCGGCGCGGGCCGCTGCGTCCCGCTCGGGTGCCCTGCCGCGCGCCTACGCCCTGTGGGACCAGGGGCGACGCGAGGAAGCGCGCGAGGTGCTGCTGTCCGCCGCCCGGGGCGCCTCGCCCCGGAGGGTGGGGCGCCTGGTCTCGGCGGCTCTCGCCGCCGGGGACGCCGATACCGCACGTGAACTGGTCGAACGTATCCCGTCGGGGTCGCATCGGACCGCGGCGGAGTACCGGACGGCCCTGGCCACGGGGCGCGCCGTCCCCGCGTCCCCGTCCGTTTCGCCTGACCGTCACGGGTTCACGTTAACCCGCGGTGCGCCAACGCGGCCTGACGACACGGTGAACGCTCAGCGACCGGCGGAGACCCGCGGCGAGGGCTGGCGGGTGGCCACGGATCCGGGGCGCCCCGGGGCGGGGGTCCGGGTACTGCACCTGGTCACCAACGCGTTGCCGCACACCAACGCCGGCTACACCCAGCGCACGCATCGCATCGCGGTCGCGCAGCAGGAGGCCGGGATGGACGTGCACGTGGCCACCCGGGCCGGGTACCCGTTGACCAAGGGTGTCCTGGACCCGCGCACGCTGGTGCGCGTGGACGGGATCCCCTATCACCGGCTCCTGCCCTGGACCGCGCCCGGGGACCACGCCGAGGAGCTCCGGGCGGGGTTGCGGCTGGGGTCGGAGCTGGTGGAGGCGCTGCGCCCGGACGTGCTGCACGCGGCGAGCAACCACCACAACGCGCGCCTGGCCCTGGAGCTGGGCCGCCGGTACGGGATCCCCGTGGTCTACGAGGTGCGGGGCTTCCTGGAGGAGTCCTGGCTGTCCCGGGACCCCTCCCGCAGTGTCGAGGACGCCTTCTACCAGGCCGAACGCGCCAGCGAGACCGAGTGCATGCTCGCCGCCGACCTGGTGGTGACCCTCGGGGAGGCGATGCGCGCCGACATCGAGGCCCGCGGGGTGCCCCGGGAACGGCTGCTGGTCGTCCCCAACGCCGTGGACGTCTCGTTCCTGGACCCGCTTCCGTCCGGGGCCGGGGTCCGCGAAGGGCTGGGCATCGGACAGGAGGAGTTCGTGGTGGGCACCACCACGAGCTGCTTCGGCTACGAAGGGCTGGAGGTGCTCCTCGAGGCGGTGGCGCTGATGCGTGGGCAGGGGGAGCCCGCCCACGCCCTGATCGTCGGTGACGGCCCGGAGCTGGCCACGCTTCGTGACCGTGCGGAGCGGCTCGGACTGACCGGCGCGGCGCACTTCACGGGGCGGGTCCCTGCCGACCGGGTCCGGCACCACCACGCCGCACTGGACGTGTTCGCCGTCCCACGACTTGATGAACGCGTGTGTCGGTTGGTGACACCGTTGAAACCGGTGGAGGCTATGGCTGGAGGGCTCCCAGTTGTCGCCAGTGATCTTCCCGCACTGCGAGAGATCGTGGAACCAGGGGTGACCGGAGAGTTAATTCCGGCAGGCGAATCGGCACGTCTAGCTGATGTACTCACAAAACTCGCTTACAGTCGTGAAAAGCGGACGTCCTACGGCCAAGCAGGTCAAGAGCGTGTCGGAGCCAACCGAACGTGGACCGAGGCCGTATACCGCTACAACCAGGCGTACCGGGTTCTTATTCGGAAAATGTCCGGACCAGGACAGAACCCGTAAACGAGGACAAGACGTGCCTAGACTCAGACGTCCAGCACTCTGAATGGCCGTCCCACGGCAGTCCTCGAAGATTTACGCCCGTTCACGAAATGAATGCGAGTGTGACCACGAAGTGGATGCCGCAGCCTCCAACCCAGCCACTGTCCCCGAGCAGAGCTCCGGCTCGGCCAGCGACCTCGTCGTCCTCGGCCTCGGTTACGTCGGTCTACCCCTGGCGGCTGAGGCCGTCTCGGCGGGACTGAGGGTGACCGGTTTCGACGTCAGCACACGTGTGGTCGAAGGCCTCAACAACGCCGTGTCGCACATCGACGACCTGTCGTCCGGCGACGTCACCTCGATGCTGGACAAGGGGTTCAGCGCGACCACGGACCCGGGGTGCCTGACCACCGCGCGCACCATCGTCATCTGTGTTCCCACACCGCTCTCCCCGGAGGGCGGCCCGGACCTGGGCGCGGTCACCTCGGCCTCCAAGGCCATCGCCGCCCACCTGTCCCCGGGGACCCTGGTGATCCTGGAGTCCACCACCTACCCGGGCACCACCGAGGAGGTCGTCCGGCCGCTGCTGGAGGAGTCCGGCCTGGTCGCAGGTGCCGACTTCCACCTGGCCTTCTCACCCGAGCGGATCGACCCGGGCAACCCGACCTTCGGCGTGGCCAACACCCCGAAGGTGGTCGGCGGACTCACCGAGGAGTGCGGACAGGCGGCCGCGACGTTCTACGAGAACTTCGTGGACACCGTGGTCCGGGCCCGCGGCACCCGTGAGGCCGAGATGGCCAAGCTGCTGGAGAACACCTACCGGCACGTGAACATCGCCCTGGTGAACGAGATGGCCGTCTTCTGCCAGGAGCTGGGCATCGACCTGTGGGACTCGATCGCCGCCGCGGCCACCAAGCCGTTCGGCTTCCAGGCGTTCTACCCCGGCCCGGGCGTGGGCGGACACTGCATCCCCATCGACCCGAACTACCTCTCCTACAAGGTCAAGACGCTCGGCTACCCGTTCCGGTTCGTCGAGCTGGCCCAGGAGATCAACGGCCGGATGCCCGCCTACGTGACCCAGCGCGCCCAGGAGCTGCTCAACGACTCCGGTCTGGCGCTCTCCCGGTCCAAGGTCCTGCTGCTGGGTGTGACCTACAAGGCCGACATCGCCGACCAGCGCGAGTCGCCGGCGCGGCCGGTGGCCCGCAAACTCGCCGCCAAGGGCGCCACCCTGACCTACCACGACCCGCACGTGGAGTCCTGGCAGGTGGACGGTGTGGACGTGCCCCGCTCCACCGACCTGGAGCAGGCGATGGCCGACGCCGACCTGACCATCCTGCTGACCGACCACACCGAATACCGGCCCAAGCTGCTCACCGAGTACGCGCGGCTGCTCCTGGACACCCGCGGTGTCCTGCGCCGCCCCGACCCCGAGTCCGACGCCGTGGCCGAGGTGCCCGCACAGATGCGCCGCCGCGTCCAGCGTGAGGGGATCCAGGTCCTTTAACCGACGACGAACAGGTCAACAGGGCCCCGAACAGGCCCGCCACGAGGCACGTCGACCCGGACGCCATACGGCGTTCGACGGCGTGCCTTCGCGCGTTCACCCGCGCCCAACCGAAGGTTCACTGGAACCACCCCCCGTGTCCACTCGGCTTTCCTCCGTGTGTTTCCGCAGGTGAATACCGTGTCGTACAGCTGATACCGCACCTTCACAGCGGATCATCGAATACGGACCAGTCGTACCAAAACGGTGACACACGTAGGTGATCTCGATGCATGCGCTTGTGGCCACGATTGTGCACCACCCCGAGGACGCCCGAATCCTGCACCGCCAGATCCGGGCGCTCGTGGACGCCGGACACACAGTGACCTATGTGGCCCCGTTCCGGGAGTGCGGGGTGATCCCCTGGGACCAGGTGCGAGCAGTGGACGTCCCCCGCGCCTCCGGCCGCGACCGGATGTCCTCCATCCAGGCGGCCCGGGCGGCTCTGGCCCGGCTGGCCCCGGAGGCCGACCTCCTGCTCTTCCACGACCCGGAACTGATGCTGGCCCTGCCCACCAAACGACCGGTGACGGTGTGGGACGTCCACGAGGACACCCCCGCCGCCCTGCGCACCAAGCCGTGGATCCCGCAGCCGCTGCGGCGCCCGCTCGGCGGCGTGGTCCGCGGTTTCGAACGCCGCGCCGAACAGCGGATGCGCCTGATCCTGGCCGAGGAGGGGTACCGGTCCCGGTTCAGGGGCAACCACCCGGTGGTGCCCAACACCACCGACGTCCCCGAGACCCCGCTCCGCCCGCCCGGCGACGACCGGGTCGTCTACCTGGGGCAGCTCTCGAAGGCGCGGGGCGCACAGGACCTGATCGAGATGGGCCGCCGGCTGCGCGACCACGGGGTGCGCCTGGAGGTGATCGGCGGCGCCGACCACGTGGTCCGCCCGCTGCTGCGCGACGCCCACCAGGAGAACGCGCTGCACTGGTACGGCTTCGTGCCCAACGACAGGGCTCTGCGCATGGCGGCCGGCGCCCTGGCCGGGATCAGCCTGCTGCACGACACCGACAACTACCGGCACTCCATGCCCACCAAGGTCGTGGAGTACATGGCCCACGGGCTTCCGGTGGTCACCACGCCGAACCCGATGGCCGCGGCCCTGGTGACCAAGCGCCCGGAGGGCCCCGCCGGTACGGTCGTGCCGTTCGAGGACCCCGCCGCGGCCGCCCGGGCCGTACTGGAGCTGCGACGCGACGAGAAGCTCCGCCACGAGTACGCCGACACCGGGCACCGGATCGCACAGGCCTCCTACCACTGGCCGGTACAGGCACGGCTGTTCGTGAAGCAGCTGGAGGAGTGGGTCGCCGAGGCCAACGGCCCGGTGCCCTCGGTCCCCCGCCCCAGGGCGCCCCGCCAGAGCGGGCGCAGGCGCACCGCGCTCCGCGAATGAACCCCGTGGTCCGGCCACGGGGAGCCGCACGGCCAGGACCTGGGCGGACCGGTGAAGGAGCTCACATATCGTTCTGTTGAGAAATATCTTCCTAGTCAACTAGGTTGTGCCCGTTAGCCGTCTCCGGACGGCATGCCCCGAACCCGCACGAGCACCGCCGAGGTGGACGACATGAGTGACGCACTGGTCCTGAACAAGGACGCCCAGGACCTGCTGTTCCGCGGCGCCCGCACCGCCAACTCCTTCACCGGCGAGCCGGTGACCGACGAACAGATGCGCGCCATCTACGACCTGGTCAAGTACGGCCCCACGGCGATGAACAACCAGCCGCTGCGGGTCACCGTCGTCCGCTCCGCCGAGGCCCGCGAACGGCTCGTGAAGCACATGGCGGGCAACAACGCCCCCAAGACCGCGACGGCCCCGCTGGCCCTGGTCCTGAGCGCGGACAGCTCCTTCCACGAGCACTTCCCGAAGACCTTCCCGGTCGTGCCGGACGCCCGCGACAACTTCTCCGGCATGCCGGTCGAGGCCCGTGCCTCCATGGCCCTGCAGAACGCGTTCCTGCAGGTCGCCTACCTGATCATGGGTGTTCGCGCCGCCGGCCTGGCCGCCGGACCGATGACCGGCTTCGACGCCGAGGGCGTGCGCAAGGAGTTCTTCGGCGAGGACTCCAGCCAGACCCCGGTCGTCGTCATGAACATCGGCAAGCCCGGCCCCGACGCCTGGTTCGACCGCCTGCCGCGCCTCGACTACGAAGAGGCCGTCACCGAGATCTGATCCCGGAACAGCAGAGAGGGGGCGGGCGCCGTGCGGCGCCCGCCCCCTTCCCGTCTCAGCCGGTGTCCGAGGACGGGCTCAGGACCAGCATGCAGACGTCGTCGTCGTAGGAGTGGCCCAGAAGGGCCGAGGCCAGCAGTTCGTCGGCGGCCGACTCCGTGTCCCCACCCGCCCGGAAGGCCGCGCCGAAGCCCTTGCCCAGGCGAAGGATTCCGTCGTCGATGGACTCCCCGCGGCGTTCGACCAGACCGTCGGTGTAGAGCAGCAGCGACCTGCCGGGGCGCACGTCCACACGGTGGTCCATGAAGGAGAGGTCGACCGGAAGGCCCAGCATGCCGCCCGCGGGAGCCTCCACAGCGGAGACCTCACCCGAAGCGGTACGCAGCAGCGGCGGCGGATGCCCGGCCGACGCCATGGTCACCTTGGACCTGCCCGGCCGGAACCGGATGATGACGGCCGTGGCGAACAGGTCCGGTTCCAGGCGGTCGAGCAGCCGGTGCAGGAGCCCCAGCAGAGCGGCCGGGCTGCGCTCGTGCACCGCGTAGGCCCGCAGGGCGGTCCGCAGCTGGCCCATGGTGACCGCGGCATGGATGCCGTGCCCGGTGACGTCTCCGACCACACCGATGTACTCCCCGTCCCCCAGAGGGAAGACGTCGTACCAGTCACCGCCCACGTTCATGCCGTCCTCGGCGGGGAGGTAGCGCGCGGTCAACGCCACCCCGGAGACCCGTGGCAACTGGGTGAGCATCGCCCGTTGGAGAGCGGACGCCGTGTCGCGCTCGTGCTCGAACCGCTGGGCGTTGTCCAGCGCGGCGGCGACACGGCGGGCGAGCTCGCCCAGCATCAGGTCGTCGTCCTCGAGGTCAGCGACGCGCTGCAGCACCATCACCCCCGACGAGCGGGCCGGGAGCAGCAGGGGGAACGCGGTGACGCACACCCCGTCGGGCCCGGGCTCACCGCGGGCGGGACGGCGCCCGGTGACCGCCCGGACGGCGGCGGCCGGCGGCTCCGATCCGCCGGAACCGCTGAGCGCGACGAGCGTGCCCTCCTCGTCGAACATCCACAGCTCGACCGCCAGCGCGTACGCGGGGACGAGCATCTTCTCCAGGCGCCCGTAGATCTCCGGGCGCTGGAGTGTGGCCATGAGCTGGGCGCTGGCGGCGGACAGGAAGGTCAGCCGGTTGCGGGCGGTCTCGGCCTCGTCCCGCGCCGCGCGTTCGGCCCGCAGAAGGCGCTGCTGTTCGTCGCTGGCCTGGTCGAGCTCGGCGTGCAGGACCAGCACTCCCTGGTTGGTCTCCTCCAGTTCCCTCTGGTGGGAGGCGAGCTCGTCGGCGCGCTCCCGGGCCAGACGGACCGTCCTCAGGTGACGGCGGTCGTCGGCCAGCTGTTGGGCGGCCAGTAGTTCGACCGCGGAGGCCCCTTCCCCCGTTCCGAGGTCCGGCTGCCCCTCTCCCGCGTCCGGAGGCGGTCGCTCCAGGTCCAGAGCCCCGGCCCAGGCTTCACCCTCGCGCCCCTCCCCCACGACCGTGGCCCGCAGCGACCGGTGGTCGCTCGACAGTTCCAGGCGGACCTCGCCGTGGCGACCGGACTCGACGTGGTCCCGGGCGTGCTCCGTGACGGCGGACAGGAACTCCACCGCCTCCTCCGAGTCGTACGAACCCGCTCGCAGGAAGTGCCCGATACGCGCACGGGTCAGTGCCACGTCCACCGAGGACCGGACACGTTCACTCAGGAGCTGATGACTCATTCCCTCTCCCCTGCGGAGTGTTCGGTGTGCAGCACGACAGCGACGGCGGTGTCGTCCCGCAGGGGACGGGCCGCGCTGCCCGCGTTCCGGAAGACCCGCGCGGCGATCAGCGCGGCGTCCCTGTCGACCAGGCGTTCGATCCCCTCGGAGGACCATCGGCTGGGCAGCCCGTCGGTGTACAGCACCAGGAGGTCGCCCCGGTTCCACTCCCGGCGCAGCGGCACCGGGGTGCGCAGCCCGAAGGCGCCCACGATGCCGGGCTGGGAGAGGAGTGTCTCCCAGCGGCCGCCGCTGTAGTGCCGGGCGCTGACGTTGCCGACGCCGCAGAACGTCAGCCGGTGAGCTGACTCGTCGATGTCGGCGACGGCCACGGCGGCGCCGCGAGTGGGCCGCAGTTCTGTGTGCAGGAGGCGCAGCAGCGATTCGGGGGACTCCCCGGCACGGTGCCGCACCGTGCGCACCGCGGTGTCGCTGGCCTCGGCCGCCCCGGCCCCGTGTCCGAGGCCGTCGGCCAGCATGACGGTGCGGTGCCCCGGACCGCCGCGGAAGGCCAGACCGTCGCCGCACTCGGGGCGGCCGCCCAACGCCAGGTGCATGCCGCCGGTGACGGCGGGAGCGGCGAACAGCGCGCGGTGCTCGGGTGCGGCGATCCGGGCCAGGGCAAGGGTTCCCTGGCCCGGGACACCGTCCACCTCGAAGTGGTCGCAAGCCCGCGCGCAGGCGCCCAGTCCGGTGCCGAGCGAGCCGCCGGTGGAATAGCCGTCGGCCATGGCACGGTCCACGTCACCGATACCCGGGCCGTGGTCCAGGGCCAGGATCTGCAGGGCCCGGGCGTTGCCCCAGCTGTCGCTCACCACCTCGGCGACGATCCTGCCCCCGCCCGCGTACTTGACCGCGTTGGTGGCCAGTTCCGTCGCCGTCAGGGCGGCGTCACCGGCTCTGGCGCGGTCCAAACCCGCCGCGGCGGCGGCCTCCCCGACGGCCTGACGCGCCTCGCGGACCAGGGTGGAGTCGCTGACCGCCACGTCCCAGACCCTGGTCATCGGGGCCCGTGGGACGCGTGCCCCCGCCACAGGGTGACGGAGACGGTGGTGCCCTCGCCCAGCGCGGTGTCCACCGAGAACTCGTGGACCAGCCGCTTGGAGCCGCTCAGCCCCATGCCGAGCCCGCCGGCGGTGGAGTAGCCGTCGCGCAGCGCGCGGTCGACGTCGGTGATGCCGGACCCCTCGTCGCGGAAGGTCAGGGTGAGGCCGTCGCGGCCCTGGGCGTCGGACACCGCGTCCACGGTGACGGAGCCCCCGCCCCCGTGGATGAGGGTGTTGCGGGCGAGCTCGCTGGCCGCGGTCACCAGTTTGGTCTGCTGGACCAGGCCGAACCCGAGCTCCTGCGCCAGGGTGCGCACGCGCTGACGCACGGTCATGAGGTCCGCGTCGTTGCGGACCGGGAGGCTGACGGTGGCTCGTTCGTCGGTGCTCACGTCGGGGTCCGATCGGTACCCCTGGCGGCGGGCTGGTCCCCTCTGTCCCGGATCTCGACCCCGAACCGGGAGGCGGCCTCGATGACGGTTCGGGAGGTCTCCAGGCCGGGGAGGGCCAGTCCGAGTTCGACCAGGGTGATGGCGACGCTGGGACGCATGCCCACGAGCACCGCCTGGGCCGCCAGTAGCCGGGCGCTGGCGGCCACTTCCGCGAGGACACGGGCCAGGAAGGAGTCGACCATGTCGAGCCCGCTGATGTCGATGATGACCCCGCGGGCCCCGGTTTCGGACACGGCCAGGGTCACGTCCGTCCGTAGGTCGACGGCCGCGTCGTCGGGGAGTTCCCCCTGGATACTGATGAGCAGAATGCCACCCAGGTCCAGAACGGGGACGGAGGATGCTCCAGGTTGCACGGTTTTGGTCCGATCGGTCTGTCAGTGACGGGGCGCGATTCCCTTGGCCTGTTCGCTCTGCCGTTCCAGCGCCAGTTCCAGCGCGTCGGCGAGGGTGGCCCGGGTGGTGACCGGGCCGAGGTCGAGTCCGAGCTGGACCATGGTCTGGGCGATCGCGGGCCGGATGCCCGAGATCACGCAGTCGGCTCCCATGAGGCGCGCGGCGGCCACGGTCTTCATCAGGTGCTGGGCGACGAGGGAGTCGACCGTGGGCACCCCCGTGATGTCGAGGATGGCCATGGTCGCGTTGTGCTCGACGATGGCCTCCAGGAGGTTCTCCATCACCACCTGGCTGCGTGCGCTGTCGAGCATGCCGATCAGCGGTACGGCCACCAACCGGTCCCAGAGCTTGACGACGGGGGTGGCCATCTCCAGCAGCTGCTGGCGCTGGCGCTCGACGATCTCACGGTTCTCCTGGAGCGCCGTCTCGATGACCACCACCCTGAGGGTGGCCAGGAGCTCGCTCCACAGCAACCGGGCTCGGACCCGCTCGTCCGTGTCGCCGGACGCGTCCTCCAGGAACTCGGCGGGGGCGGCACCGAGCGCGCCGACCTCGCGGTCGATCTGCCCGATGGACAGTCCCGAACGCGTGCGGGAGGTGCTCATGGCGGCCAGTTGCTGACGGATCATCGCGAACCCGGGGGCCGCGATGTCGTCCACCCGGCCACTCTCGGCCACCTGGGCCAGGGCCTCCAGGACGGCGCGGCCAGCCTCCACCGCCTCGTCGCGGGTGACGGTGAAGACCGCCTGGAAAAGCGGCTGGTCCGCCCAAAGCTGGGCAATATGCTCTTTTTTCTCCCTCAGGAGCCGGGCCACGACCGATGTCGCGGTCCCGACCGGGGGGACGTCGGTCATGTGTTCCTCTCATCGCTTGTTTGCCGCACGACAAATGTTTACCAGAGCATTGTCGTCTTCGCCGGGTCGCGCCCAGAAGCAGTCAGTCCTTGCCTCTCCAGTCGAGGCACACGACCAGGGCGTCGTCCACGCCCGGGGCGCCCTGCCGGTACTCGGCGAGGTTGCGCAGGACCTCGTGGGGCACCGAGGCCGCGGGGAGCAGCCGGGTCGAGAGGATCGAGCGTGCCAGCGCCCGGTCACCGAAGGGAACGGAATCCGCGCCGTGCGCTTCGAACACCCCGTCGCTGACGAACACCAACCGGTCGCCCGCCTGGACGGTGAAGTGCTGCACCGTGTAGACGGTGTCCTCCGCCATCCCCAGCGGCATCTGCGCCTCGAAGGGGTAGCGGGTCACCGTGTCCTCCCTCAGGACGTACAGGCGGGGCGACCCCGCGTCGACCACCTCCACCTCTCCGGTGGCGGGATCGAAGGAGAGCATGAGCACGTCGAGATAGCGTTCGCCGCCGTGCTGGGCGTAGACGGCCTTGTCGGCGAGGGCGACCTGGTCGGCCAGCGGGATCCCCGCGCGGCGGGCGTTGCGCAGGGCGTTGACCGCCAGGCTGGTGAGCAGGGACGCCTCGATGCCCTCACCCATGCCGTTGGTGACGCTGAGCCACAGGCGGTCGCTCTCGGCCGACCAGTCGAAGTTGTCGCCGCGGATGGAGTAGGCGGGCTCCAGTTGGGCCCCGAGGCTGTATTCGAGGCATTCGTAGGCACGGCCTGCCAACAGGTCCCACTGCATCTCGGCGGCCAGAGTGAGGCGGTCACGGCGCCGTACCACCCGGTAGAAGTCGGTGTCCCTCTCCGCGACGAGGAGCTCGTGTCCCAGCGTCTGGGCGATCCGCCCCATCTCGCCGAGGAGGTCCTGGCTCACGTCCTGGCCGGGCAGCGCCACCACGAGCACGCCCAACCGGTCCCCTCGCACGCTCACCGGCAGGCGCACGATCACCTGCTCGGCGCCCGCGAACTTCTCCACCCGGCACGACTGGGAACCGAAGACCCGTCCGGCCTCGCTGTTGAACAGCGAATGCTGTCTGGGTTCCTGGTGCGGTTCCGTAACATGGCACAGAGCCGTCATGCCGTAGTCGACCAAAAGCAGGTCCACCGTCAGCGCGTCGTAGTGCGCGCCCAGGACGCCGCGGAGCGCCGTCAGCAGCCTGTCGGGCCTGGCCTGGCGCAGGGCCCGAGCGACCGCCTCGTAACCGTTCAAAGTCGTTTACCTGTGTCTTCTCTACGGGAATCTCTGCGTACCCGCCCGGGTTTGCGGCGGACACGGTCGGCGGACACGGAACCGGGCGTTCCGTTATGGTTTTGGTGATACCCGACTGCCGACCAGGGCACGGGCTTAACTCACAACCGTGATGTGGTGAAACTGGAAAGTGAGTGCTGAATCCCAGGAACAGGCGTGTGACACGGCCCGGGCCGCCTCGGAAGTGACCGAGTTGATCGAGGTGCTCTGGGGGCGGGGGCGCGAGGTGGCGACCGCTCCGGTCTCAGCGTCTCAGCTGAAGGTTCTGTTCATCCTCGAAGGCGAGGACGGTGTGAACCTGCGTACCGTCACCGAGCGTCTGGGCTCCACCCCTCCCTCCGTCAGCAGACTGTGCGACCGCCTCGAGGCGGTCGGTTTCGTGCACAGGACATCCAGTCCCAGTAGCCGCCGTGAGCTGAGGGTCTGGCTCACCGACAGCGGGCGCTCGTTCATCCACGACCTCCGCGCCCGGCGAGAGCGTGAGCTCCACGCCGTCGTCTCGAACATGCCCCCACGGAAGCGGGCGATGCTCCTGGAGGGCCTCGCCGCCTTCCAGGAGGCGGCTGGCCGGATGGGCGCCGGGGCCGGGGAGGCCGAGCACGAGCGGCGGGGCTTCCGCTCAGCGTGAACCCCGCCGCTCGGCACCCCTCCCACCCTGAAACAATGCCCACATCGTCAACTATTGTCAAGAAGCAACAGTTTGTGTGACGTGCTCGACATGCCCGGCACGGCGGAACTCCGGAAAACACGACCGCTCCCCAGGATCCGGACCGGGAACGGCGGTCCGGCTCCTGGGGAGCGGTCCATGGGCGACCACACCGTTCATGTGGTCATCCGCGTGTCATCTGTTCGTTTGTGCCTCCACCTGCAGGGCGCTCAGTTCCCGGGCGGGTACTGGGGGCCCGGGCCCTGGGGGCCCCGCGGGCCGGGGCCCGGGGCTCCGGGGTACTGGCCGGGGGGCTGCTGGTACGGCGGGTACTGACCGGGGTGGGGCTGCCGGCCGTACGGGGACCCGCCCTGCGACGGGTACCGGCCGTACGGAGGCTGCGCCTGCTGCGGGTACTGGCCGGGGCGCGGAGCCGGCTTTCGGCGGGCGAACACGACGACGAGCACCACCCCGACCGCGATGAGGATCAGGACGAGCAGACCGAGCATCAGGATGAGACCGCTGAAGGCCACGAGGTTCTCCGGGGGGTAGGTGGGGCGCTCAGATGATCGGGGGCCGTCCGGCCAGGGTCATCCGCCAGGCCGTCTTCCAACTGATGGGGGTGCGTCGGCCCGCGTCCTCGCGCCAGCCCTCACGGAAGCCGGCGAACCAGGACTTGAGGGCGGCGCGGTCCCGCTCGCGCAGCAGCGTGAGCCCCACCCAGGTGCCCAGGTAGGCGAAGACCAGGGGCCACGGGAGGTTGCGGCGGGCCAGCCACACCCGGTTGCGGGCGTTGAGCCGGTAGAAGTTCTCGTGCCGGGTCGGCGCGACGGCCGGGTGGTACATCACGGCGTCGGCGTCGTACTCGATGGTGTACCCGGCGTCCATGATGCGCCAGGCCAGGTCGGTCTCCTCGTGGGCGTAGAAGAACTCGCCCGGCAGTCCCCCGCCCTCCTCGAAGGCGGAGCGGCGGACGGCGCTGGCACCGCCGAGGAAGGTGGTGACCACACTCGACTTGCGGGAGTCGCCCACCCGCAGCCGCGGTACGTGGCGGCGCTGGTCCGGACCGCCGTCGGGATCGGCGATGCGGAACGACAGCGCGCCCAGGGCGGGATCGGCGGCGAAGCGCTCGCGCACGTGCCTGGCCAGGTCCATGGAGCGGTACCAGCCGTCGTCGTCCAGGAACAGGACCACATCGCCCCGGGTCGCCCGGACACCCTCGTTGCGGCCCGCGGGGATGCCCACGTTCTCCGGCAGGCGCACGGTGGTGACACCCTCGGGGAGCTCGGGCAGGTCGGCGCCGTTGCCGACGACCACGACCTCGACGTCGGCGCCCTCCTGCTCGAACACGCTGGTGATCGCACGACGCAGCTCGGCGGGACGGTTGCCCATGGTGAGCAGCACACAGGACAGGGTGGGCTTTCCGGTACCGGGCACCTGGGAGCTGCTCCGTTCGGCTCGGGGCGCTCGGTTGTCCTGCGCCGTGGGAGTACCGGAGCCTTGCGAAGGCGGGATCACGGGAGTGGCCATGGTTGCGACCGTTCAGTGGACGACGTGCGGCTGACAAGTGGACACATGTCAACGTTCGCAGAAACAGACTAACGAAAGAATAAAAGCGAAGTGTACGGAGCCGTGGACGGGGTATCGTCCACGGCTCCGTAGCGACGTGAGAACGTCACCGAGGCGTTACTCGAGGCGTCGGGAGGCGAGCACGCTCACGAAGTGCGCGAAGCTCATCAGCACCGCGACGGCGGTACAGGCCACGACCAGGATCCGGGTGGCCGTCAGGTCACCGAGGAAGAGGTCGGCCACGGCCGCCACCACCACGATCAGGGACAGCTCGACCGCCTGGATGAGGCGGTGGACCTTGAGCATGGAGGCCAGGCGACGGGCCAGGCTCAGCCCCGAGGACTTCGGCTTCATGGCCTCCTCGGAGATCTTCTCCGGCAGGCCCGCCTTGGCCCGGGCCACCACCACGTTGTCGGTCTCGGCCTTGATCAGCACGACACCGAGCGCGGCGGCCATGCCCAAGATGACCCAGCCGCCCGACTCGAACTCCCCCTGGGCACGGATGCCCAGGCCGATCAGCAGGGCGACCTCGGACACGTAGTGCCCGATGCGGTCCAGGTAGATCCCGGCGACGCTGGTGCGTCCGGTGTACCGGGCCACCTCACCGTCGGAGCAGTCCAGCAGAAGGTAGATCTGCACGAACACCGCGGCGAGGATCGCCGACCACAGACCGCCGAAGGCCACGATCACACCGGCGAGCACACCGAACGCCATCATCAGGTAGGTGATGGGGTTCGGCGGCACGCGCAGGCGCACGAAGAGGGTCGTCAGGTACGGGGAGATGTCCCGCATGTAGAGACGGCCCGCCCAGTGCTCCTCGTTGACGCGCTCCTTGATCCCCGCGGGCTGGCCGCCCGCGCGGACCTCAGCGACCGACGGCTTCGACATAGTCCGCGACACTCCGCCCGATCTCGTCCTCGGAGAGGTTCAGGTGTTCAAGGATGGTGAACCGGCCCGGGCGGGTGCCCGGGGCGTGTGCCACCGCCCGCGCGAACGAGGCCTCGTCGAGGCCGACGTCGGAGGGGACGATCGGCAGGTCGTGGCGGATCAGGCAGTTCCGCATCTCCTCCAGGCGCGCCTGCGGCCAGTCCAGGTGCTTGACCCGCAGGTAGGACGCATACAGCGCGCCCAGACCGGCGAGTTCGCCGTGGTTGCTGGTACCGGGGTAGAGCTGGGTGATCGCGTGCAGGATCTCGTGGCAGGCACCACTGGCCGGACGGCTGGACCCGCAGGCCGACATGGCCATGCCGGACAGCACCAGGCCCTCGGCCAGGACCTTGAGGAACCCGTCGGACTCGATCGAGTCGGGGCGATGCAGGACCGCCTCGGCGGCAACGCGGGCGAAGGTGACGGCCATGCCGTCGACCGGCTCGCCGTTCACCCTGCCGGCGAGCTCCCAGTCCTCGATGGCCGAGATGTTGCTGACCACGTCGCCGATGCCGGAGCGCACCAGGTGCGCGGGGGCCGCCTGGACGTAGTCGACGTCGATGACGATCGCGAGGGGCATGGTGACGCCGATGGACGGCTTGCCGCCCTCGTGCTCCAGGGAGCTGACGGGGGAGGCGATGCCGTCGTGGGCCAGGTTCGTGGCCACGGCCACCATCGGGATGCCCGCCATGGTCGCGGCGAACTTGGTGACGTCGATGGTCTTTCCGCCGCCGATGCCGGCCACGGCCTCGTAGGCGCCGGAGCGCAGCTTCTTGCCCAGTTCGGTCGCCGCGTCGACGGTGCCTTCCTCGACCTGGAAGACCTCACAGTTCGGCAGGTCCAGGTCAGCGGCGATCTGTGCGCCCTGGCCCGGGCCCACCGCGACGGCGATGCGTCCCTCGGTGGCGATGCGGCGGTCGGCCAGCACCGATCCGAGTGAGGCGATGGCTCCCCGGCGAACGTCGATCGCCAGAGGGGAGGGGAGCATTCGGGCTAGTAGTGGCACGCGATCTCCCTTGCCTTGGCCAGGTCGTCGTGGTTGTCGACCTCGACCCAGTCGACCTTGCCGATGGGGGCGACGGAGATCTTCTCGCCGCGGCGGACGAGCTCCTGGTAGCCGTCCTCGTAGTACAGCTGCGGGTCGCGCTCCCAGGTGGCCTTGAGTGCGTCGGCCAGGCGCGGGGCCAGCGAGCCCTCGATGAGGGTGGCGCCGATGTACTCACCCGCGGCGGTGGCGGGGTCCATCAGCTTGGTGATGGTGCTGAGGTGACCGTCCTCGTCGAGGGTCACCTTCATCTCCTCGTCGGCGAGGGTTTTCACGTTGTCCACCGCGAGGAGCAGTTCCGGACCCCGGGCGGCGAGTAGCGTTTCCTCGACACTCACCGGGTGAACGGTGTCACCGTTGACGAGGAGGACGCCCTCGGAGAAGAACTCACGCGCGGTCCACAGGGAGTAGGCGTTGTTCCACTCCTCGGCCTTGTCGTTGTAGCTGAGGGTGAGCTTGACGCCGTGGCGCTGCTCCAGCGCCTCCTTGCGCTCCTCCACGGCCTCGGCACGGTAACCGACCACGACGACGACGTCGGTGAGCCCGGCGGCGGCCAGGTTGCGCAGCGAGATGTCCATGATGGTCGTCTCGCCGTCGACTGGCACCAGGGCCTTGGGCAGGGTGTCGGTGTAGGGGCGCAGACGGCGCCCCGCGCCTGCGGCGAGAACCATTCCGAGCATGAGGGCGTGTTCCTCCTTAGTTCGGGGAGGCTCTCACGCCTCCCCGTTCGTTCCGGCGGCCGGTTGGCCCCCGTCTCCCCGGTGGATGATCGGGTCATCCCCCGGGACGGCGGTGTCGTCGCCGCCCTCTGTGGCGGCGCTGACGCGCACGTCGGCCACCGGTGTGGCGCTCCAGGTGCGCACTGCCTCGCGGACGAGCAAGATCGCCAGGTATGCGGCGAGTATGCCGTAGGCGGGCGTGAGGGCGGAAAACGCGCCCCCGACCGCGATGACGATCATCCTGCCGTCCCAGCCGAGTGCGGCGCGCCGCACCCACGCCGGCCGGCTCACACCGACAGCGGGACGTGCGACGTCGTCGCGGTGGTGGCAGACGACCGTCACCAAGAGTACGAACACCAGAGGACCGGGTACGCCGGACGCGAGCCCGACGACCGCCAGGTAGCTGTACTCGGTGACGCGCAGGACCGGGGGTACGAGCCAGTCGTACCGCCCGTCGTGGGGATGGCCCGAGGCCAGACCGGACAGTAGCAGGGCAGCGACCGGTGCGAACAGGGTAATGCCTGTCAGCTGTCCCTGGTCCGCCGCGGTCGGCACCAGTACGACAACGGCTGCGGCGACCGCGGTGAGCAGCGGTGGAGCGAGCCCCGGCAGGATCCTCCCCAGCAGCACCCCCATGTGACTGTCATCACGAAGAAAGCGCAGGTCGGGGACGGCCGGGTTGAGGGCCTCACTCATCGCCCGGCCTCCCGGGACGAGGGATCGACCAGCTCTCCGGTGATCGCGACGCCGCAGCCGACGACGAGGCTGAGGAAGGCGACCCGCGCGTCCAGGGCCACGGTGGCCACGGCGATCACGAGGAAGCGGGTCGGCTGCCCGAAGGCCATGACCCTGCGGGCCGTCCGGGCCAGGGAGGGGCCCTCGGCCCCGACCGCGGCGGACCGGGGTGGGAGCACCCGGTGCTCGGTGGCCTGCCGTGCGGACGCGTAAGGCCCGGGCTCGCGCGGCCCGGGCACGTGGAGGCCCTCAGGACGACGCTGTGAGGGCAGAGCGAGAGGTTTCAGGTTCGAGGACGCCGGAGGGGCCGAGCGGGCCACCAGAAGCGCGTCACGCAGGGCCAGGGCGATCAGCGCCCCGGCAGCCCACCCCCAGGCGCTGGCGAACCCCGCGGCCGCCGCCCCGAACGCGAGCCCGACGTAGACGATGTACTCCCGGAGCTGGGCCGCCATGGACGCGGTCCAGACGGTGAGGGCGTCCCTGCGGTTGGCCCGCATCCGGGAGCGGACCGCGTCGCAGAACAGGACCAGGCCGAGCAGGGCCGACCCGGCCAGGGCACCGACGAGGTCGACCCTGCTGAACCAGACCGCCGCGGCGACCGCCGCCACGACGCTGATGCGCGTCACCCCCGAACGGGTGACGCGTCTGCGCTCCAACATCCGCGCGGTCACCCGCGCCACCGTGCCTGCCATGTCCGTGCCCTCCCAGTTTCAGCTGAGAGTCACCGTCGCCTACGCTCTGTACGCAATCAACCACTGACACGCGCATGCCTGCGCACCTGCCGCTTCGGGTCTCTCCGAAGGCGTTCCGGACAGGTCCGGACACAAAAGAGCGCACCTCCGGAACAGTCCGGGATGCGCTCTTTGCGGGCTTGTGGGTGAATCAGGCGGTGGTCAGGCGGCCTGGCCGCCGTCCTTGCCCCCGGTGTCTTCGGAGCCGGTCTCGGGCTTCTCCTCGGCCTCGACCTTCTTCTCCGCGGCCTCGGCCCGCTTCTTCTTGGCCTCGTCCTTCTTCTTGCGCTCCTCGATCTCCACCCTGGTGTCCTCGTTGTACGCGGCCAGGGCGGAGTCGATGTCGGTGTCCAGGGCCAGCGCGCCGCCCTTGATGTACAGACCCCGGTTGCAGAAGCGGCGCAGGTCCTTCTCGTTGTGCGAGACCAGCACCATCGTGCGCTCGTTGGCGAGCATCCGGTCGATGGCCTCGTAGCACTTGCGCTTGAAGGCCTTGTCGCCCACCGCGAGCACCTCGTCGACCAGCATGATGGGGTGCTCCAGCTGGGAGATGAGCGCGAATCCCAGGCGCACCTTCATACCGCTGGAGTAGTGCCGCACCGGGGTGTCGATGAACTTCGGCTTGACCTCGGCGAAGTCGACGATGTCGTCGAAGCGCTCGTCGATCTCCTTCTCGGACATGCCGTGCAGCGATCCGACCAGGTACACGTTCTCGCGCCCGGTCAGGTTGTCGTTGAACCCGGCACGCAGCTCCAGGAGCGGGGCCACCTTGCCGTGCACGCTGACCTTGCCCTCGTCCGGGAGGAGTACCCCGGCGATCATCTTGAGCAGGGTCGACTTGCCGGTGCCGTTCTTGCCGACGATGCCCACGCAGTCGCCCTTGGCGATGTCGAAGGAGACGTCGCGCAGCGGCCAGAACTCGTTGCCCTCGGCGTTGGGGTCGCGCTTGCTGCCGTGGATGAACATCTCACGGAGGCTGCGCTTGCGGCGGCGGTTCACGGCGAACTTCACACCGAGGCCCTTGGCCTCGATGACCGGACCACTGGTGACCGCGGCCTCGTAGGTGGACGCCATCACAACTCCTTCAGAACGGACATCTCCAGACGGCGGAACGTCCAGTATCCGATGACGAACATCAGGATGGAACCGACCACCGCAGAGGTCAACGCCAGAGGACTCGGCGTTAGTTCCTCGAATCCAGGGAACCACACCGTGCGGTGCATCTGGAAGATGCCCACCAGCGGGTTGATCTCGTAGAGCGTCTTCACCCAGCCCGGCGCACCGGAGCCCAGCACCATGGCGGCCGGGAACAGGATCGCCGACCCGTAGAACAGGATGCGGGTCAGGATGCGCGTCAGGCGTTCCACGTCACGGAGCAACACGTTGACCGCGGACAGGAACAGGGTGACGCCCAGACCGAACATGAAGGTGAGCACGACCGCCAGCGGCAGCCAGAGGAGCATCCCCTCCCACGTGAAGCGTCCGCCCAGGGAGAAGACGAAGATCAGCAGGACCGGCCAGGTCAGCACGTACTCGATGAACTTGGTGCCCACCGTGGCCATGGGGAAGATCTCACGGGGGACCTTCATCGTGGTGATCAGCTTCGAGTGCGTGATCATCGCGCGCGGCGCCTCGCTGAGGATCGCGCCGAAGGTGGTCCAGGGCAGGATGCCCGCGACGAGGAAGAGGACGTAACCACCGTACGCCCCCGCGTCCTCGGGCATTCCCCGGTTCGCCTGGAGCACGACGCCGAAGACGAAGTAGTACACCAACGTCAGTGCGAGGGGTTCCAACATCGTCCAGGCGTAACCCAGCACAGACTGCTGGTACTTGACCTTCAGGTCGCGCCGGACCAGGAGGCCGACGACCTTCCGGTGCTCCCAGACGGCCAGCGTCCTTGACGCCACCGCCACCTCCAAGGTTTGAGATCGTCCGGTTCACGATGTGCCGGACAGTCGCGTCTACGAACTCGCCTGCGCGCACCAGCCGTCTATGCGGTCACGCGGCCGAACCCTCACCGGACCGGAACGGGGGAGTTTCGGGTGACCGGGGGATGTCTCCGACCGCGCCCGGCTCCACGACCGAATCAGAGGAGGTATGGACCGGGCACGCCCAACAGGCGTCCATAGGTTACCGCTGCATCGGACAGACCGTGCCAACCACGTGCCGTGCACCCCACATCCGTACCATTCCCGTCCGCGTCCTCCCCCCCTGCGCCCACCCGCCTTCGGCTAGGGTCGGCGACTGACATCCCCTCCTCAGGAAAGTTGGGAAGCCATGTCCCCAGGTCCGCGCGTGATCGCGGCCGTTCTGGCCGGAGGGGTCGGTGCCCGCATGGGCGGCCCCTCCCCCAAGCAGCTGCTGCCGCTGGAGGGACGGCCCATCATCGAGCACTCGATCGCGGCCTTCGAGGCCAGTCCCGAGGTGGACGAGATCGTCGTGATGATGGTGGACGCCTACGTGGGCAGGGTCGAGGACATCGTCGCCGACGCCGGGTTCACCAAGGTCTCGCGGGTGCTGCCGGGCGGGGCGACCCGGACGGACACCTCCTACGCGGCGCTGTCCGCCATGGCCCACGCGGCCGGCTCCGACCTGGCCCTGCTGCACGACGCGGCGCGGCCGCTGGTGAGCCGGGAGACGATCGGGGCGTGTGTGGCGGCGCTCGGCTCGGCCGGGGCCGTGGGGGTGGCGGTGCCCAGCGCCGACACCGTGGTGAGGGTGGCACCGGGGCGCGGCGGCGGCGAGGTGATCGCGGCGACCCCGGACCGGTCCCGGCTGCGCAGGATGCAGACGCCACAGGGTTTCCGGCTGGACGTGGCCCGGCGGGCCTACGCGCTGGCGATGGCCGACCCCGAGCTGGCGGCCACCGACGACTGCGGTGTGGTGCTGCGCTACCTGCCCGAGGAGGAGGTGCGGATCGTGCCGGGCGAGGAGGCCAACATCAAGGTGACCAACCCCGGCGACGTGGAGGTCGCCGAGACGCTGCTGCGCCGGATGCGCGCCGACGCCGACCTGGGAGCCCCTTCGTGAACAGGGGGCGCGGTGTGGGCAGAGTGCGCGGTGTGAGCGGGGGAAGCGGCGGGGGCCGGGTCTTCGGGGCGACCGAGGTGATCGGGCACCGGGGCGCGGGCCGGGGCGTGGTCGACGGCGCCCGGGAGAACACGCCCGCCTCGTTCGAGCTGGCCGCCCGGACCGGCGCGGACTGGATCGAGATCGACGTGCGCCGGACCGCCGACGACCGGCTGGTGCTCTTCCACAACGCGGCGCTGGACGACGGCCGCGCGGTCGTGGACCTGACCGAGGAGCAGTGCCGGGAGGCCGGGCTGGCCGGGCTGGAGGAGGGCCTGTCCGCCGTCCCGCCCGAACTGGGGCTCGACGTGGACGTCAAGACGGTGATGGAGGACGGGGTGGACGCCCCGGCGCGGCGGACCCTCTCCCTCGTGCTGCCGTTCCTGCGCCGGGAGGCCGAGCGCCGCCGAATGTTCGTCTGCTCGTTCGACCCCGGCCTTCTGTCGGGGGTGCACGAGGGCGCTCCGGGGGTGGCGACGGCGTGGATGCCGTACGTGCGCAACCCCGCGGACTCCGCGATCCCGGGGGCGGTGGGCCTGGGCTGCCCGATCGTGGCGGTGGACGCCCGGGCGCTGGGGCTCGAGGGCGAGGCCCCCCGGCCGGGCCGCCGCCCGCTGGAGTACACGGTGGAGGCGGCGCACCGGGCCGGACTGGAGATGATCTCCTGGTGCCCGGACCCGGTGGACGCGGCGCGGTTCGCGGCGGCCGGGATGGACGCCGTGGTGGTGGACGACGTGCCCGGAGCGGTGACGGCCCTGAAGGGTGCCGAAGGCGCCGGATAGCCGGAGCGGTCAGATGCGGTCGAGGAGTTCGGCCTTCTTCGTGCCGAACTCCTCGTCCGTGAGCAGGCCCTTCGCGTGCAGGTCGCCGAGGCGTTCGATCTGCTCGAAGATCCACGAGGTGTCGTTGCCCTGCTGAGCGCCCGCGGCCGGGGCGGGCTCGACCTGCCTGTGTCCGTCCCCGGCGGGCAGCCCCTCCGGGGTGTCGTCGGCTCCGTCGTCGCCCCGGGCGCTTCCGACCCCGGGCAGGTTCACGGTGAGGCGGGGGCTGCGCACGGCCTCCAACGTGCTGCGGGCCACGCCCTTCCACCACTCCGGGTCGTCCGGGCCGGGCCCGGCGTCCTCGTCGGTGACCGCGCCGGAGCCCAGCCCGGGGCGGGTGGAGCCGCCCAGGGCCCACCGGTACGCGGTGACGGTGGCGGCGAGCAGGAACGCCTGGTGGATCTCGTTGCCCTCCTCCCCGGCACGCAGCACGTTGAGGTCGTTCTTGGGCTTGGCCGAGGCCTCCTTGGCGCTCTTCTCCGTGAGGATGCGGACGAACCCCCAACCCCAGTCGTCGAGGGGCGCCCACTCCGCTCCGGTGATGTCCCCGAGCTCGTACTCGCGGCGCTGTTTCTTCTTCTTGTAGCTGCTCGCGTAACCGCCCGCCCAGACGAGGGAGAGGCGGTCGGCCTCCAGCCGGGCGGTGCCCTCGCAGGTCCTGATGTGCAGGGGCAGGGCGGGGACCAGCCGGGTCGGGGTGGCGGGGTCGGGCGGCCCGGCCTGGCTCGCCGCGAACCGCACCTGGTCGGCCAGGTACTCGGCGACCAGCTCGGTCTTGGCCGGGCCGGTGATCCGGAAGGGCTGGGCCTTGTCGTCGAGCATCGCGCCGACGGCCGCGTAGGGGTCCATCCGGTCGTGCAGCCGCAGGCTCATCACCCAGCCGTTCTTGCGCCCGGCACCGGGCCGGAAGTCGACGTCCTGGATCGCGGAGACCGGGACTTCGAGGCTGTCGAGGAGCTTGAACAGCGGGCTCTTGAACCAACCCTTGGTCTCGTACCTGATGGCGATCGACTCACTGTCGAACACCCAGGCGGCCTGGTCCCCACGCAACTCGTCCATGACTTCCCTCTCCGACTTTCCGTTCAGATCCGTCCGAGCAGTTCGGCCTTCTTGGCACTGAACTCCTCGTCGGTGAGCAGGCCCTTGGCGTGCAGTTCGCCGAGGCGTTCGATCTGCCTGAAGATCCACTCGTCGTCGTCCGGTGATCCCGAGGCGGCCTCCAGGGCGCGCACGGCAGCGCCGGCGCCCACGGCTCCGGTCGCCTCCACGGCGTCCCTGGCCCACAGGTGGGCGATGACCGTGGCGGCCAGCAGGAACGCGTGGTAGCTCTCAGCGCTGCTGCCGTCCATGCCCGTGCGCAACGTTCCCAGGTCGTCCTTGGGTTTGAGTACGTCCTGGGAGTTCTCCCTGGTCAAGACACGCACCAGGCCCCATCCCGTGTTGTTGACGGGCGCCCACTCCGCACCGGTGATGTCGGCGAAGGCGTACTCGCGGCGCCGGCCCCTCTTGGCGCGGCCGCTGGCGTAGGCGCCCTCCCAGGCCAGGGTCAGGCGGTCGGTCTCCAGGCGCGCGGTGCCCTCGCAGGTCCTGATGTGCAGGGGCAGGGCGGGGACCAGACGGGTCGCGGCCACGGGGTCGGAGGGGCCGGCCTGGCTCGCCGCGAACCGCACCTGGTCGGCCAGGTACTCGGCGACCAGCTCGGTGTCGGCGGGGCCGGTGATCCGGAAGGGCTGGGCCTTGTCGTCGGTCGCGGCGCCGGCTGCGGCGTAGGGGTCAGTGCGTTCGCGCAGCCGCAGGTTCATCACCCAGCCGTTCCTGCGCGTGGCACGGGGTCGGAAGTCCACCGTGTCGATCACGTCGACCGGCACCTCGAGGCTGCCGAGGGCTTTGAGCAGGTGGCTTCTGAACCAGCCCTTGGTCTCGTACCTGATGGAGATCGACTGCCCGTCGAACACCCAGACGGCCTGGTCCCCGCGCAACTGCTCCATGACGCCCTCTCCGGTTCTCCTTTGCCTCCCCTGCCTAGCAGAACGTCCGCCCCCGATCGAGGGCGGACGTTGTCCGCATGCGGCCGCCCTGGCGGCGGTTCCGGGTCAGGAGCTGGTGGAGCCGCTGCTCGACCGGGCGGTCCGGGAGTCGGCGCCGAGCCCGGGCGGGCTGGTGAGGAAACCGGTGCCCCACGACATGTGCATGGTGGCGAGCGCGACCGGGACCAGCGGCCACGAGGACGCGGGCAGGCCGCGGGTGAGCGGCACCGTCGCCGCGGTGATCAGGGCCAGGTAGGCCGCGGGCACCAGCCACAGCGGCCAGAAGAACACGCCGCCGACCAGGCCGACGAGGATCCCGGCCACGGCCACCGGCGGGGCCAGGTAGCGCAGGTTGATCGTGCCCTTGTGCTGGCGGGCGACCACGCGCCGCCAGCGGCCGTAGTGGAAGTACTGCTTGGCGAGGAGCCTGACGTTGCGGCGCGGACGGTAGGAGACCTGCATCCGGGGCTGGAACCAGACGGTTCCGCCGGTGGTGCGGATGCGGTGGTTCATCTCCCAGTCCTGCGCGCGCAGGAAGGCCTCGTCGTAGCCGCCGACCCGTTCCAGGGCCGAACGGCGGAAGACACCGAGGTAGACGGTGTCGGCGGGGCCGCCCTCACCGCCGGTGTGGAAGCGGGCGTTGCCCACCCCGACCTTGGAGGTCATGGCGGCGGCCACGGCCTTCTCCCAGGGGGTGGTGCCCTCGGCGGCCATGATGCCGCCGACGTTGTCGGCCCCGGTCTCATCGAGGGTCTCCACCGCCACCTTGAGGTAGTCGGAGGGCATCATCGCGTGGCCGTCGATGCGGGCGACGATGTCGTGCGAGGAGGCACCGATGGCGGCGTTCAGGCCGGCGGGCGTCTTCCCTGTGGGGTTGTCCACCACTTTGACGCGGGGGTCGGCGGCCGCGAGGCCGTCGGCGACCTCGCGGGTTCGGTCCGAGGAGGGACCGACGCCCAGAACGACCTCGAGCTCGCCCGGGTACTCCTGGGCGAGGACGTGCTCCACCGCGGCTGCGAGGTGGCGCTCTTCGTTCAGTACGGGCATGACGACGGAGACAGGCGGCCAGGACACGGGCACTTCCCAAGGTCAAGACTGTCGGGACTGCGCCGGCTCCCCGGAGCCCTTTCTCGAGGGCAGTGCACGGGGGCGTAGCGCGCGCTCAACGGTACTGCACCCAACCCGGGCGTCCGGACCGCTCGCCTCCGCCGTCACACCCGCCGGGGATCAGGACTGGTTCTTGACCGGCAGGCCGTCGGAGTCCTTGAAGTTACCGATGAGGATCATGATGAAGTCGATCAGGGCCCAGACACCCACACCGCCGCAGGTGAAGATCATCAGGACACCGGTCCCGATCTTGCCGGTGTAGAAGCGGTGAGCGCCCACGACACCGAGGAAGAAGCTGAGCAGGACGGTGGTGAGCCAGCTCTTGGGGGAGACGGGTTCGGAGTAGGGCTGCGAGGTCATGTCGTTTGACTCCTGGATCCGGGGGAGAGGTTGAGGGGAGGACGCAGGGTCCCGCGGGCGCGGGGGGCGCGGGGGCGTTCACCGGGGTGCCCCCTTGTGGGGCGAGACCAATGACGCCGTACTGGTCAGAGCGGTTTACGCGATTCCCGAAACCATCACGACCGTTTCCGGGTCGAAACATATGGGGGGCAACACGCCGAGGTTTGACATCCCGCGCCCTTCGGCCGATCGGGTGACAACCTAGGTACCAAGGACACCGTGGAACGGGTGGGACGGGGACGTCGATGAGCGACGAGGACGCCGGACGGCAGAGGACGACGGGCGAGTTCCGGCGGAAGCGCTCGCAGCCTCAGCCACCCGGCGGGCGGCGCTCCCCCCGGTCGGGCCGGTTCACCGTTCCCAACGCGCGTGTGCGCCGCCACCGCAACGGCCTGGTGCTGATGAGTGTGCTCTCGGTGCTGGTCCTGCTCGCTTCGGGCACCTCGTGGGCGATCACGGGGTGGATGTCCGGCTCCCTGAACCGCTTCGACGTGTTCGGCGGCCTGGCCGACGGGGACCGCCCCGAGGAGACCGGCGGCCTGACCTTCCTCGTCATCGGCTCCGACAACCGGGGCGAGATGAGCAAGGAGGACCAGAACGCGCTCAGTGTGGGGTCCACCCCGGGGCAGCGTTCGGACAGCATGATGCTGGTGCGCCTCAACCACGAGCGCGACCACCTCACCGTGGTGGGCCTGCCCCGCGACCTGTGGGTGGATATCCCGGGCGAGGGCGAGGACAAGCTCAACGCCGCCTACGCCTACGGCGGCCCCCAGCTCGCCGTCCAGACGGTGGAGTCGGTCACCGACGTGCGGGTCGACCACTACGTCGAGGTGGACTTCAACGGGTTCGTGGAGGTGGTCGACGCCCTGGAGGGCATCGACGTGTGCCTGCCCGAGGCGATCAACGACCCCAAGGCCCAGCTGGACATGGCGGCCGGAACGCACCGGGTGGACGGGGCCGAGGCCCTGGCCTTCGCCCGGACCCGGGCCACCCCCCGCGGCGACCTCGACCGCATCGACCGGCAGCAGCAGGTGCTGTCGTCCATGCTCGACCGGGCACTGAGCACCGAGACGCTCTCCGACCCGGGCAAGCTGACCGCCTTCCTGGAGAGCGCGCTGTCCTCGGTGACCGTGGACGAGGGTCTGGACACCAGCACCATCAACGACCTCGCCTACCAGATGCGCAACCTCGACCTGGGTGAGGTCACCTTCGCCCAGGTGCCCATCGCCGACATGGAGCACTGGACCCCGCGCGGCGACGTCGCCCTGCTGTGGGACGAGACGGCCTCCCGGGAGATGTTCGCGGCGATCAACGCCGACCGCCCGCTGGTGGAACCGGAGCGCGAGGACGAGACGGGCGCGGAGGAGGACGCCGATCCGGTCCCGGGCGACATCAGCCTGCGGGTGTTCAACGGCACGGCCACCCCGGGCCTGGGAGCTCAGCTGGACAACCAGCTGGCCGCGGCCGGGTTCGAGGTCACGGACGGCGCGGAGAACTGGAGCAGCCGGGACGTGGCCGGTACCGAGGTCAGGTACGGTCCGGGTCAGGAGCGGGCCGCCGAGTACCTCGCCGAGACGCTCCCGGGTGCGGAGACCGTGGAGGACGGCACCCTGGACGACGGCCTCCAGGTCGTGATCGGATTCAACTACACCACGTTCAACGCCCCCGAGGTCCAGGAGGCCCAGGTGGAACCGGAGGAGGAGCCCTCCGCCGACACCGACCCGGCCACCACGACCGCCGAGGACAACATCTGCGGGTGATCCCCGCGAAGGAAGGGTTCGCGTGCTCCGCCACCTGGTCGGCCTGCTCGCCGGTATCGCCCTCGCCCCCGTGCTGTGGGTGGGCGTCGCCTGGTCGGCCGACCTCTTCCCGAAGATCACTCAGGGCGATGTGAGCGTGACGACGGTGCTGTCCGTGGTGGTGCTGTGCCTGGTGGGGGTCGTTGGCGCCTATCTGGTGGCTTCGAGGCTGTCACCGCTGGTGGCGGGCGCTTCCGGGCTCCTGCTGGTGGCGCTGTGCCTGTGGCCGGTCCTCTCACCGGAGTCGATGGGCGCGGCCCTGTACTGGATCAACGACGAGGTCTTCCTCTACCCGGACGGCGCGGGGCTCGGTGTGGCCCTGCCCCTGGGCGTCCTGCTGCTGGGTTCGGCGACACTGCCGACTCGCTGGCGGTCCGCGAACGACATCGGACCGCTCGGCGCCCCGCCCCGGGAGCGCGTGGTGGCGAGCGCCAGCCGCGAGGACTACCGGGAGCGGGACGGGCTGCCCGGCGGCGAACCGGCCACCCTCTCCGGACCGGACCGGCCCTGGAACGACGGCGGCCCGGTGGGCGACACCGTTCCGGACGTACCCCCGCCCACCTCACCGGTGCGCGAGTATGACGATCCGAACAAGACCACGAGACCGTTTCGTCGCGGTGAGACCGGCGCCGTGTGGACCCCGGTGGACGAGGACCCCGGCCACACCCCGTCGTTCGGCGACGGCAGGTACTGAGCGCGGGGTTCCCCTGGCCGCGGGACGGCACACGGAGACTCCTCCCCCGGTGCGGACCGCCTCCCACTCGCCGGTAACCTGTGCGCCTGACTGTTCACGTGTTGTTCGGTCACGCGCCAGACCCCGACGCGTAGGGTGATGCACCGTCCCCCACGGACAACCCGTCGGCCGAACCATGTCCGTTTTCTGCCCTCCTGCGGGATGTGATCCGTCATGAGCGGGCACACCAGCACACGAGGCGCGTGCGGAAGCGAGGAAGGAACACCAGTGGTCGAAGCGGAACGCATGCGGGTATCCGTCATCGGAACCGGCTACCTCGGCGCCACTACGGCCGCCTGCCTGGCCGAGCTGGGTTTCGAGGTCATCGGCCTCGATGTCGACGAGGCCAAGATCGACCTGCTCCGCTCCGGCAAGGTCCCCTTCTACGAGCCCGGGCTCGACGAACTGCTGACCGAGAGCCTCCAGACCGGTCGGCTGCACTTCACCACGGACTTCGCGGAGGTCGCCGAGTTCGCCGACCTGCACCTGATCTGCGTGGGCACCCCGCAGCGGGACGAGTCCGGCGCCGCGGACCTGAAGTACGTCAACGCGGCGATCGACAGCCTCGCCCCCCACCTGACCCGACCGACCGTGGTCGTGGGCCGTTCCACCGTTCCGGTGGGCACCGCCGCCACCCTGGCCGCCCGCCTCGCGGCGCTCGCGCCCATCGGTGAGGAGGCCGAGCTCGGCTGGAGCCCGGAGTTCCTCCGCGAGGGCTTCGGTGTGGAGGACACACTGCGGCCCAACCGCATCGTGATCGGCACCGACTCCCCCCGCGTCGAGAAGGCCGTCCGCGCGCTCTGGCAGCAGCAGGTCGACGAGGGCGTCCCGTTCCTGGTCACCGACCTCCAGACCGCCGAGCTGGTCAAGGTGTCGGCCAACGCCTTCCTGGCCACGAAGATCTCCTTCATCAACGCCATGGCCGAGGTGTCCGAGGTCGCCGGCGCCGACGTCATCCAGCTGGCCGAGGCGCTGTCCTACGACGACCGCATCGGCGGCAAGTTCCTCGGCCCCGGCCTGGGCTTCGGCGGCGGCTGCCTGCCCAAGGACATCCGGGCGTTCATGGCCCGCGCCGACGAACTCGGTGTGGAGCCCGCGCTGTCCTTCCTGCGCGAGGTGGACGCGATCAACCAGCGCCGCCGGGCGCGTACGACCGACATCGCCCGTCAGCTGATCGGCGGCAACTTCGCCGGGCGCACGGTGACGGTCCTGGGTGCGGCGTTCAAACCGAACTCCGACGACATCCGCGACTCGCCCGCCCTGGACGTGGCCTCGACCATCGCCTCCCTGGGCGCGCACGTCACCGTCTACGACCCCGCGGCCCTGGAGCGGGCCCGCGAGGCGCACCCCGAGCTGAACTACGCGACCTCCATGCTGGACGCCGCCCGCGGTGCCGACGTGGTCCTGCTGCTCACCGAGTGGGCGGAGTTCCGCGAGGCCAACCCGGAGGAGCTGGCCACAGTGGTGGCGCAGAAGCGCATCGTGGACGGCCGCAACGCCCTGGACCCGACCTACTGGCGCGCCTCCGGCTGGACCTACCGCGCTCTCGGACGCCAGTAACCCTCGTTGACTCATGAACGGCCGCTCCGCGAGGGGCGGCCGTTTTCGCACGCACATGATTAACTTCTCTCCGTAATCATTTACTGACCCTGAGTCAAAATGAACGGAGTCCGATGCTGAAGTTTTCCGTGCTGGCAGGTACCGCTCTCCTCCTGCTGATGGCCGCGAGCCCGGCCACCGCCGCCGAGACCGTCTCGGAGTGCCCGGTGCTGGTCCCGCCGCCCAGCGCGCAGGACCTGGAGCGTTACCTGTGCGGCGACACCCGCCTCGGCCCGGCCGAGCTGCCCGAGGACGGCCCGGTGGGCAGTCTGGTCGAGGGGTACGACCGGTTCGGCGGCCTCTCCCCCGTCGAGTTCCTGGACCGCTGGTGGACCGTCGATGGCAGTTGGGACTACCCCGAGCACGACGGTTTCGTGGTGGTCGACGGCCAGCCGCTGAAGGAGCTCCAGGAGCTTCCCGAGGGCTGGATGCTGGACCGCTTCGGCTCCCCGTGGGGTTCGTTCCTGGCCCCGGCGGGCGCCCCCTACGAGCAGCGGGCGCTCCCGCCGAACTCCCTGAACACCTGGCCGGACGGCGCCGAGCACAACTACAACTGCTACGAGGTCGCGCAGCCGGTCTCCGCGTGGGTGGGCCCGATCGCCCCGCACTTCGAACAGCCCGGCGGCGGCGAGCAGCTCCTGGTCCCGGCCGAGGAGGTTCCCGAGGCCGAAGGAGACGGCTACGTCCCGGTCAACGACCTTCTCGAGTGGGGCTACCTCGACCAGCGCCCCACCGAGGAATGCGTCCTGCCCGAGGGCTACGAACTGAGCGCCTAGCCCTGCGTGAACAGCGCCCGATGGGCGCGACTCCAGCTCACCCGGTCCGCCAGCTCGTCGAGAAAGCCGTCCTGAACCCACGCAGCTTGGGGCTACAGACCCTCTCCGGCGAGCCGGCGGACCCGGTCGATGATCGACGACCGGCCGGGGCACGGCCGGTCGCGGTGGGCAACGGAAAAGCGGCAGCGAAAGCCCGGGCTCCTCCAGCCCTGCGCAGACCGAACCTCGTGTCGCGGCCGATCAAGGTGAGCAACGGAAAGCGGCGGCGAAGGGCCGAGCTCCCCCAGACCTGCGCGAACCGGGTCTCGTGTCGCGGCCGGTCGCGGTGGGCAACGAAAAAGCAGCGGCGAAGACAGCAGGGTCCCCAGACCTGCGCGAACCGGGTCTCGTGTCGCGGCCGGTCGCGGTGGGCAACGAAAAAGCAGCGGCGAAGACAGCAGGGTCCCCAGACCTGCGCGAACCGGGTCTCGTGTCGCGGCCGGTCGCGGTGGGCAACGAAAAAGCAGCGGCGAAGACAGCAGGGTCCCCAGACCTGCGCGAACCGGGTCTCGTGTCGCGGCCGGTCGCGGTGGGCAACGAAAAAGCAGCGGCGAAGACAGCAGGATCTCCACACCCGCGCACACCGGGTCTCGTGTCGCGGCTGATCACAGTGGGCAACGAAAAAGCAGCGGCGAAGACAGCAGGATCTCCACACCCGCGCGCACCGGCACGCGTGTCGCAGGGGCAGGGATGGTGGAGGTTCGGAGCGGTGGGCATGGACGGCCTCCTCTCGGGTGGGCTCGGCGGGGTGAGGATTTGGCTCTCATTCCCGGGGCGCTGGGTCCGGTGGGGCGTCCGGGGGCGGGTCCGGATCCGGGGGTCGGCGGCGGGGGCGGCCGTTCCACTTGGTGCGGTGCGGGTTCTTCTCCCGCCGGTACTTGAGCCGGTTGTGGAAGGAGCACAGCGGCTGGATGTTGTCTGCGCTGGTCTTCCCGCCCCGGGAGTAGGAGTGGATGTGGTCCGCTTCGGTGCCGCTGATGGGCACGTCACACCCCTGCGCCCAGGCACAGGTGGTGTGGCCGTGGTTGGCCGCGGTCCGGATCTGCTCCGGTGCGCTGCGTACCCCGTGCCCCACGTCCAGGGGCTTGCCGGAGGTGGGGTCGGTGATGACCCGGCGCAGGACACTGTCCGGGGCCATCTTCCACACCGCCTCCATCGCCATCACCTGGCCGTCCTGGGTGGTCGCGAACCCGGGTGAACCCGGCTTCCCGTCCTGGGCAGCGGCGGCCTCGGCGCGGGCCTTGCGCCGGCCGTTGAACACGTCCAACGGCACGGTGATGTTGATCATCGCCAGCGGGCCCGGGGGCTTGGTGCAGTTCTGGTGACCCAGGGCGGCCTTGACCATGGCCATGAACCCGTCATAGACCCGCTCGGCCTTGGACACCTCGGGCTTGTCGGAGTCGTGCGGCTTGCTGAACGCCGCCAGAGCCTTCTCGATCAGTTCGGCGTCCGCGTCCGGGCCCCAGGTCTGCAGGTAGTAGGAGCCCTCGAACGTACGGGCCAGATCGGCGCGGCGGTTGTCGTAGGCCTTCCTGTGCTGGTCCTCCACCCGGGTGGGGTCGAGCTCGGCCGCCACGTCCCGGCCCGTGCGCAGCAGTTCGTTCGAGGACAGCGTCGGGTTGTTCTTCTTGGCGGCCATGATTCCGGCGTCCATCCTCTGCCGGAACCGGTCCGCGTCCTCGAACTTGCGCTTGTCGCGGTTTTTGGTGGCCCGCTCCACCGCTTTCGCGATCGTGGCGGCCTCCCCCACGGAAAGGGAGTGCGCGTCCAATGCTTTGCGCGTTTCGGGAAGCTTGTCCCCGAAAAGCAACTGGGCGAGCACGGCCAGGGCGTAGGCTTCGCGCTGGGGTACCCGTAGGGCGTGGGTGATCCACCGGGCCAGCGTTCCCTGTCCCCCGACCTCGGCGAGGTCGCCCGAGGCGTGGATCCGGGCCAGGCGCAGCAGGACGCGGAGTTTGCACTGGTCCATCAGGTCCCACAACTCGCAGGTGACGTCCAGCATCCCGGCCACAGCCCCGACCGACAGCTCCTCGTCCATGAGCTGGGTGACCTCTTCGGCGGCGTGGCGCATCGCGGCCACAGCGGGCGCGTCGCCCGCCTTTCCGCTGCCGTACGCCTGAGAAGAAGTCATGGATCCATTGTATGGATTCAGCCCTGGAAAAGGATCTTCCTTGAGGGATATGAAACTATTGCCGGTTCTCCCGAAAATAGCCCGCTCGGGGCCTGTGGATAACTCGAAAAAGGTCACTCCGGCGTGTTAAACAAAGGGTCACTGTTTCGCTGGGACGTGTGGCCGGCCGCGGCATCGCCGTGGGCCGGGGTCTCGGTTCCGGGCGGCAGTCTCCGGAGGGCGACCAGGGCCAGGACCGTCACCCCGGCGAGCACCGCCGCGCCGGTGAGGGCGGCGGCGGCGATGCCGGAGGTGTAGGCGGTGAAGGCCGTGTCCAGGAGTGCCGCGGCTTCGGGGCCCGGGAGGTGGTCGGCGGTGGCGGCGGCTCCGGCGACGGTTTCGAGGGCGGCGTCGCCCGCACCGGGCAGGTTCTGTTCCATGCCGGAGCGGTAGGCCGAGGTGGCGATGGTTCCCAGGGTGGCGATGCCCAGGGCCGCGCCGAGTTCGGTGCTGGTCTCGGACACCCCGGCGGCGGCCCCGGCGCGCTCGGGCGGGGCGGTGGCCAGGACCAGGGTGTTGGCCAGGGTCGCCACCACCCCGATGCCGAAGGTGACCACGACGTATCCCGCCAGGAAGGGGACCGCGCCACCGCCGGTGCCGACCGTGCCGACGATCGTGAAGCCCACGGCTCCCACAGCCAGTCCCAGGCCCATGAGCGGGGCGGGGCGGACGCGGTCGGCGAGCAGGCCCGCGAAGGTCGCTCCGAGGACGGTGCCGAGGATGGTGGGCAGGGCGTACAGGGCGGCGGTCAGCGGGCTGAGCCCGTGCACGACCTGGAGGAAGGTGAAGGCGAGCAGCCCCAGGCCGGCCATCGCGAAGGCGACGGCGGTGTTGCCCGTGACCGAAGCGGCGAAGGCGGGCCGGGTGAACAGGGAGACGTCGATGAGCGGGTTGCGAGCGCTCCTCTGACGCAGGACGAAGACGGCGAGGAACGCCGCCCCGGCGACGAGGGCGGACACGGCGGTTCCGTCCGCGCCGTACTCGGCGAGGCGCTTGGCGGCGTAGACCAGGCTGAGGATCGCGACGAGCGAGGTCGCCGAGCCGAGCAGGTCGAAGGAGGCTTTCGCGGGGCTGCGGAATTCCGGCAGCAGGAACGGGGCGGCCAGGAGCAGCAGGGCCATGAACGGCAGGTTGATCAGGAAGACCGAGCCCCAGCGGAAGAACTCCAGCAGCACGCCCCCGATGATCGGGCCGATGACCGCGCCGCCGGTGAAGGCGACGGTCCACAGGCCGATGGCGGAGCGGCGCTGGGCGGGGTCGGTGAACAGGGCCCGGATGAGCGAGAGCGTGGACGGGGCGAGTGTGGCGCCGCCGATACCGAGCAGCGCGCGGCCGAGGATGAACAGCTCCGGGCTGGTGGCGAGGGCCAGCAGCGCGGAGGCGGCTCCGAAGGCCAGGGCGCCGACGAGCAGGAGTCGTTTGCGGCCGATCCGGTCGCCGAGGCTGCCCATGGTGATGAGCAGTCCGGCCAGGACGAAGCCGTAGACGTCCATCATCCACAGCCACTGGGTACCGCTGGGGTCGAGGTCCTGTGTGATGGCGGGCGCGGCGACGAAGAGCACCGACAGGTCCATGGAGACCAGCAGCGCGGGGATCAGGAGCAGCGCCAGCCCGATCCAGGTGCGGCCGGTGGCGCGTTCGGGTGCGGCATGTGGGGTGGTCTTGTCCATGTGTTTGATCGTACGTGCGTACAAATCGGCCGTCAATATGTACGTACGTCAAAATGCTAGGGTGTGCGCATGAGCCAACGTGAGGACCTGCTGGCGGGCGCGAAGAAGTGCCTGGCGGAGAAGGGCTACAGCAAGACCACCGCCCGGGACATCGCCGCGGCCTCGGGCGCGCACCTGGCGTCCATCGGATACCACTTCGGATCCAAGGACAACCTCATGAACACCGCGGTCCTCGAAGCGACCAGCGACTGGGGCGACGTCTTCGAGAAGGCCGTCCGGGAGGCCGTCACCGAGAGCCCCGAGGAACGGGCCCGGGTCCTGCTCACGGCGCTGTTCGCGACCCTCCCCGACCAGCGCGACCTCCTGGTGGCGAGTGTCCAGGCCTTCGCCCAGGCGCAGTTCGACGAGGACGTCCGCGCGGCGCTGCGGGCCGGGATCGGCGAGGGGCGCCGCGAACTGGCCGCACTGGTCCTGGGAGTGCCCTCCGACCAGGTCGCCCCGGACGTCGTCACCGGGCTGGGCTCGACGATCTACAACGCCGTCACCGGATACGTGCTCCAGTACCTCATCGACCCCGACGCGCTGCCCACCGTCGACCAGGCGATGGAGGGTATGCGCACCCTCCTGGCCGAACACTGAAGCCGGATCCCGCACGGCGCCCCGCCCCGGAAGCGGACGGGCGGAAACGACCGGGCCCCGGCGCCGACGGCACCGGGGCCCGGGGGCCGATCAGGCGGTCCTAGAAACCGAAGCCCATGGTCGAGCCGCTGTCGGACACCTCGCGGCGCAGTCGCTCACCCTTGGCGTGCGCCTGCTCCTTGAGCTCCTCCTGGAACTTGGCCATGCGCTCGGCCAGCTCCGGGTCGTGCGCGGCGAGCTGGCGCACCGCCAGCAGGCCGGCGTTGCGGGCCGCGCCCACCGCGACCGTGGCCACGGGGACCCCGGCGGGCATCTGCACGATGGACAGCAGCGAGTCCATGCCGTCCAGGTACTTGAGCGGGACGGGAACGCCGATCACCGGCAGGGTGGTGACCGAGGCCAGCATCCCGGGCAGGTGGGCCGCGCCGCCCGCGCCGGCGATGATCGCCTTCAGGCCGCGCCCGGCCGCCTCGGTCCCGTAGGCGATCATCTCGTTCGGCATGCGGTGCGCTGAGACCACGTCGGCCTCGAAGGGGACCCCGAACTCCTTCAGCGCCTCGGCCGCGTCGCGCATCACCGGCCAGTCGGAGTCGGAACCCATCACGATGCCCACCACGGGCTTGTTCTCGGTCACTTCTGATCTCCTCGCAGATAGCCGGCGGCGTCGCGGGCACGCTCCAGCAGGTCCTGGTGGTCGTCACCCATCACGGTGACGTGCCCGATCTTGCGGCCCGGACGCACGTCCTTGCCGTAGAAGTGCACCTTCACCTCGGGATCCTTGGCCATGACGTGCAGGTAGCGGCGGTAGACGTCGGGGTCCTCACCGCCCAGCAGGTTGGCCATGACGGTGTAGGGGGCGTTGGTGCGCGGCGACCCCAGGGGCAGGTTCAGGACCGCGCGCAGGTGCTGCTCGAACTGGGACGTCCGGGCACCCTCGATGCTCCAGTGACCGGAGTTGTGCGGGCGCATGGCCAACTCGTTGACGACCACGTCGTCGGCGGTCTCGAACAGCTCTACCGCCAGCACACCGGTGACGTCCAGGGCCTGGGCGATCTCGATGGCCAGCTGCTGGGCGCGCAGGGCCTTGGTCTCGGACAGGTTCGGCGCGGGGGCGATCACCTCGTGGCAGATCCCGCCGCGCTGCACCGTCTCCACGACCGGGTAGACGGCGACCTGGCCGTGCGGGGAACGCGCCACCTGGACGGCCAGTTCACGGCTGAAGTCCACCTTCTCCTCGGCCAGGAGCGGCACCTCCTCCGCGGCGGCGCGGTCCACGACCTCGCGGGCCTCCTCGGGGCCGTCGACGACCCACACGCCCTTGCCGTCGTAACCGCCGCGCGCGGCCTTGAGCACGACCGGCCAGCCGGTCCCCGCCTCGCCCTCGGCGCCCTCGGCGAACCCGGTGACGTGGTCGAGGGTGGTCACCGCCCGCCAACGCGGTGAGGGGGCCTCCAGCTCGGCCATGCGGGTGCGCATGCGCAGCTTGTCCTGGGCGAAGCGGAGGGCGTCGCGGCCGGGGCGCAGCAGCCCGCCCGCCTCCTCCACGGCCCGCAGGACCGGTTCGGGCACGTGCTCGTGGTCGAAGGTGACCACGTCGTGGGCCTTGGCGAAGGCCAGGACGTCGTCCAACCCGCGGTCGTCGCCGAGGGTGACGTCACCACAGACCAGGGCCGCGCTGTCGGCGGGGTCGGCGGCCAGGACGGAGAAGTCCACTCCCAGGCCGATGCCCGCCTGGTGGGTCATCCGGGAGAGTTGCCCTCCGCCCACCATTCCCACGCGGGGGACGATGCGGTTACGCTCGCTCACAGTTCCTCAACTCAATGCTCGTCAACCGCGGATGCGGGGCGGATCCGCGCACGGCGGACCCTGGCCGTTCGGCTCGGAACCCGCGGCCGGGGTGTCTGTCGAAGCCCCCGGCTAGAGTCTAGAGCGTGCGGGTGCGTCGGCCTCAAGGCCCACTCCCCCACCGCCGCGACCCCCACCAGGACCGGAAGGCTCAGGCCATGCGTGAGTTCCTCTCCCGACGCCCCCGGCTGGCCGGGCTGGCCGCCGAGGTCGGCAAGTTCGGCTCGGTCGGCGCCGTGGCCTACGCCGTGCAGCTGATCGCGACCAACCTGCTGTGGGCCGGCGGCGTGCAGGTGATGACCGGGCAGGTGCTGGGCACCCTGTGCGCGATCGCGGTGGCCTTCGTCGGCAACCGGTTCTGGACCTTCGGCGACCGGGCCCGTACCGGCTACGGCCGGGAGACCTTCCTGTTCCTGGTGATGAACGGCGTGGGCATGCTCGTCCAGGTGGGCTGCCAGGCCTTCTCCCTCTACGTGCTCGGCCTCGACGGCGCCCTCGCGCAGAACATCTCCGGCAACGTCGTGGGGGTCGGCCTGGGCACCCTGTTCCGCTTCTTCTCCTACCGCACCTGGGTCTTCCCTCCGCAGCCGGAGACGGAAGCGGGGGACGGCGTCCCCGAGGGCGACGGGGTGCCCCGGACTCAGGGCTGAGTGGTGGCGCTGCGGCGGGCGACGCCGTGTCGGCGGGCCAGGCCCGTGACCAGCAGCAGGTAGAGGCCGACCTGGACGACCGTCAGGACCAGGGTCGTCGGGGTGTTGGTGCCCACCGGCAGGCCGCTGCCGATCACCACGCCCGTGCCGACCTCGGACAGGCGGCCCTCGACGGCGCACAGGGAGAGCTGGACGAGGCTGTTGACCACGTGCAGGCCGATCGCGGCCTCCAGGCCGCCGGTACGCCAGGTCAGCCAGGCCATGCCCAGGCCGAAGACGGCCAGGGACACCGTGGCCCACAGGTGCCCCGGGTGGGTGGACGCGTACAGGGCGGCGAACAGGGTCCCGCCCGCCAGGACGGCGGGCCACGGCGAGCGCAGCACCCGGGCGAAGGAGCTGTCGCCGCCGGGTGATCCGAGCGATCCCACGAGCTGCATGACCAGCCCGCGCACGGTCATCTCCTCGGCCGCGGACTGGAACGGCACCAGGAGCACGATCACGAGCACCGCCGCCGCGAGGGCCTCGGCGCTCCCGTAGTTGACGGAGACCGGGCCGTCGGCGGGCGTACCGCCGGACAGGACCAGGAGCAGCATGGCGCCCGCGGTGAGGGGGACCGCCGCGGTGAACACGCAGCGGGCCAGCCAGCGCCAGCGCATCCGGCCCGCGACGGAGAACAGCGCGCCGGTCCGGCGCCACTGCACCACGCGGACCACGAAGAGTGTCACCGGTACGAGCAGTGCGATGGCCGACAGTCCGAAGGCCAGTCCGGCGATCTCCCCCACCCGGACCGAGTCGGGGGCCAGACCGCTGCCGCCGAGGATCGCGACGATCGTCATCACGACCAGGACGCCGACCCACAGGAAGAACAGCAGGACCGTGAAGACCAGGAGCGAGAGCGGGAACACCCACCAGCGGAAGCGCGGGGTCCGGGCGAGCCTGTGATAGGACTCACCTTCGGGGATCTCCGCGCAGGCGAACTGGCTCGACCGCACCGGACGCGGTGGTGGCCAAGCCCACACCGACGGGTCCGGGGTCAGCGCGGGGTGCCCGCCGGGCGGGGTCGACCTCGCCCCGCCGGGCGGCCAGGCCCAGGTCTGCTCCTGGGTGTAACCACCGGAAGTCTGCCCCTCCGGCCCCTCAGGCGCGGCGGGCCAGGACGAACCAGGCGGTGGCGGCACATTTCCCATCGTGCGCCGAGACTACTATCCGGGCATGTATTGCCTGCGTTAAGGCCACGCCTTTAACGCCTGGTCGCGGTACGCAGCGGGTGCGCCACAGGCCCTGCGGGAGCGGGCCCCGGACGGAATAGCGCACGGTGCGCCCCCTGTTGGAACTGGTGGTCCTGCGAGTGACACCACAGGCCGAGTACCCCGTCCCGCTGACCTACGATTGAGCACATGTCCTCCACACCAACCACCGAGCAGGTCCACGAAGCCCTGGCCACGGTGCAAGACCCGGAGATCCACCGTCCCATCACCGACCTCGGCATGGTCAAGAGCGTCGAGATCGGCGACGACGGTGCCGTGCACGTCGGTATCTACCTCACGGTGGCCGGCTGCCCGATGAAGGGCCGCATCGAAAAGGACGTGACGGCAGCGGTGACCAAGGTCGCCGGCGTCACCAAGGTCACCGTCGAACTCGACGTCATGAACGAGGAACAGCGCAAGGAGCTCCAGACCAAGCTCCGCGGCGGCCAGGCGGAGAAGGAGATCCCCTTCGCCAAGCCGAACTCCCTCACCAAGGTCTACGCGGTCGCCTCGGGCAAGGGCGGTGTCGGCAAGTCGTCCGTCACCGTGAACCTCGCCGCCGCGCTCGCGGCCCAGGGTCACAAGGTGGGCGTCGTCGACGCCGACATCTACGGCCACTCGGTGCCGCGCATGCTCGGTGCGTCGGACTTCCCGACCAAGGTCGAGGACATGATCCTCCCGCCGACGGCCCACAACATCAAGGTCATCTCGGTGGGCATGTTCACCGAGGGCAACACCCCGGTGGTGTGGCGCGGACCGATGCTGCACCGCGCCCTCCAGCAGTTCCTCTCCGACGTCTTCTGGGGTGACCTGGACGTCCTGCTGATGGACCTGCCCCCGGGCACCGGTGACATCGCGATCTCCGTCGCGCAGATGCTCCCGGGCGCCGAGCTGATCGTGGTCACCACGCCCCAGCAGGCCGCGGCCGAGGTCGCCGAGCGCGCGGGCGCCATCACCGCCCAGACGCACCAGCGCATCGCCGGTGTCATCGAGAACATGTCCTACTACCAGCCGGAGGACGGCGGCGATCCCGTCTACCTCTTCGGCCAGGGCGGTGGCCAGAAGGTCGCCGACGCCCTGACCAAGACCCTCGGCGCCGAGATCCCGCTCATGGGGCAGGTGCCGCTGGACACCCGTCTGCGCGAGGGCGGCGACGTGGGCCAGCCGCTGGTTCTGACCCACCCCGACGCCGAGGCCAGCAAGGTGCTCGTCTCGATCTCCGAGAAGCTGGTCGGCAAGCCCCGCGGGCTGGCCGGGATGCAGCTGGGCATCTCCCCCGCCGGTCGCTGACGACCGACCGCTCCCGAAGGTCGGCTGGAAGACACGCGTACGGCCCCCGAGTCCTGGACTCGGGGGCCGTCGTGTCGCCCGGACCGGCAGCCGCGGGTCAGTCGGCCGAGCCGAGGGTGACGTTGACGGTCTCCCGTTCGCCGTCCCGCTCGTACTCCAGCTCGACCTCGTCGCCCGGCTCGCGGTCCCGCACCATGGCCTGGAGCTCGCCGTGGGAGTTGACCCTGCGGCCGTCGAAGCTGACGATCACGTCGCCCGGCTCCAGCCCGGCCTCGTCGGCGGGGCCTCCGGTCTCGACGGCGTTCGGACCGTCGTCGATGACCGCGCCGATGACCGGGCTCTCCTGGTCGTAGGTGACCCCGAGGTCCGCGTAGGTGGTCTCACCGTGGTCGATCATCCGGTTGACGACCTGCTCGGCCTCGGTGGAGGGGATCGCGAAGCCGAGGCCGATGTTGCCGCCCGGCTGCTCGCCCATGGTGCCGCCGCCCATGGTGACGATCATCGAGTTGACCCCGATGACCCGCCCCTGGATGTCCACGAGGGGGCCGCCGGAGTTGCCGGGGTTGATCGCCGCGTCGGTCTGGAGGGCGAAGAACTGGCTCTCGCCCTGGTCCGAGCTGACCGGCCGCTCCACGGCGCTGATGATGCCCTGGGTGACCGTCCCGGCCAGGCCCAGGGGCGCACCGATCGCGATGACCTCGTCGCCGACGACCGCTTCGTCCGAGTTGCCGAACTCCAGCGGCTCGACGTCGTTGGGATCCTCCAGTTCCAGCACGGCCAGGTCGGAGCTGGGGTCGGAGCCGACCACCGTGCCCAGGCTGAACTTGCCGTCGCTGTACTCGATGATGATCCCGTCCTCCTCGAGGGGCGCGGAGACGTGGTCGTTGGTGACCACGTAGTCGCCCTCGATGACGAAACCCGAACCGCTCGCCCCGACGCGGCCGCCCGCGCTGCGCAGGGAGACCACGCTCGGGCTGACCCGCTGGGCCACACCCGCGATGGTGTCGGGGGCGCGCTCGGGCGCCTCGGGAGGGGGCTCGTTGATGATCGGCCCCTCCTGGGGAGGCGGGGCCTCCTGCTCGCCCGAGGAGCTGAGCAGGCCGCCGGCGAGCCCGCCCGCGCCGCCCGCGATGAGGGCGACGACCAGCATGCCGCTCAGCGCCGCCCAGGCGGGGATCCCGCGCTTCGCGGAGATCGTCCCGGGGGCCGGGGCGGGCTGGCCGTACTGGGTCGCCGGGGCGCCGGGGGGCACGGCGAAGTGTCCGTGGCTCTGGGAGCCCTGCTGGGAGGGCTGCCCCTGGTAGGACGGCTGCCCCTGCGGGGCCTGTGGGGCCTGCGGAGTCTGCGGGGCCTGGTGGGGGGTCTGTCCGTACTGGCCGGACTGCCCCTGCTGGGGGTGCTGGCCCTGGTTGTAGCCGGTGGGGTCTTCCGGGGAGGACGGGTTGGGGTGCATGGGGTCTCCGCTGCCGGGGGTCGAACCCTGGGTGGTGCCCTGGTTCACGGGACGTTCGGGCTGGGGAGGGCGGCCTCCCTGGGGGTGGGGCGGAGCGATCCACGCGCCGGTGGGCCGCGACGGGGGTTCCGCGGGCGCCTGCCCCGTGGCGGGCGTGTCCGGCACACCTCGCTGGGGTACGCCGCCGTTCGGCGAAGGGGTCCACCCCTCAGCGGGCTCCGAACGGTCGTTGTCCTGACTCAAGACCTGCTCCGTATGTCGCTTGGCTTTCGGCTCGGCAGACGCTCCGCCGGTCGGCCAGGCCCCTACAGGAGACCCAACCGGGACAGACCTCTCAGCACCCTGGCCCAGAAGCCGGAGTCCTCGGGCCCCGGCAGCGCGGTCACCGCTGATGAGGCCAGGTCCGCGGGGGCGTCGGCCAGGACGGTGTAGACGAAACCGTTCGCCTGCCACACGCTCTGGTACTGGCCCACGTCTCCGCCGAAGATCGTGTCGTGCCCTGTTGTGACGCCGCCTCCCCCCGTTCCGGTTCCGGCGTATCCGTTACGAAGTGTGGAGGGATGTTCGGTTCCCAGCTTGCCACGTTGGGTGAAGACCGACACCTGGGAGAGCCCGTCCGAGTAGACGGCGTGCACGACCTGCTCGCCCTCGTAGCGCTTGGCGCGGGCGTCGACCAGCCTGAGGTTCCAGGTCAGGTTCTCGGGCATCACCCAGCCCGCCTCGCGCAGGTCGCTGCGCTCCTCGCTGTTGAGCGCGTCGCCCCAGGGGGAGTCCCCGAGGACCTCGTCCGGCCAGGCGCCCTCGCCCAGGCTGAGGTCGGTGAGGTGGCTGCTGAAGGCCGGTTCGCCCGCCCGGTCGTACACGGTGTGGCCGAGGAGCAGGTCTGTCTCGGTGTCCACCCAGAAGCGCCCGGCGACGGTGGAGTCCGCGCGCAGCACCTCCACCAGGTGGGCCGGGCGGCCGTCGAGGCGGCCGGGGCCCGTGTCCACCACGTGGTAGTTCTCTTCCAACGCGTCCAGCAGGCGCTCGTCGAGGGACTCCAGGGCGGAGGAGGCCAGCACGACGAAGGCCTGTTCCCCGTTCTCGCCCTCTCCGGCCGTCGGCGACATGGCCACGCCGGCGCCGGGGCGGTTGACCACGTGCACGTCGACCCCGTCCCGGTCGCTGTTCTGCGGGCCCCGCACCTCACGGACGGCGCTGTAGGCCACCCGGTTGTTGGCGGCGGCCGCGCGTTGCAGCACGGCCATGCCGTCGTCCTCACCCTTGGCCGGGACCGAGGTCGCGTCCGGGTGCACCGCACCGGTCAGCACGAGGACGCACAACAGCGCGGCGACGACGGAAGCGGGACCGGAGTTCGGGCCGGAAGAGGGGTGCCCAGCCCTCAACGGGTCGTGTCGGTCGACGCCGAGGGGCGCTCGGCCGCGACGGGCAGGGGCTCGAACGGCGGGCGGTCCGCGGGCAGCGGTTCCACGACCGGGATCTGGCGGCTGGTCACCGCGTGCTCGACCGCGAAGTCGGTCAGGTGGGGTTCCACCACCGGGGCGTCCTCGCCCTCACCGCCCGCCACGAACGCGCTCCCCAGGAGCGCCGTTGCCACCGCCAGCCCGGCGACCGCGTAGCGCCCGCCGGAGAAGTGCGGCAGCAGGCCGGAGAACCGGTCGGCGCCGCCCTGGCGTTCGGGCCGCGGCGGAACGTGCCGCTCCGGCCGGGTGCGCGGGCCGCTCCCCTGCTCGGTGCTCGACCCGGTCGGGCCCGCCATCAGGGGCCCACCCCCGGGGAACCCACCGAGAGGGCGGGAGTGTCCCAGTGGCGGGCTGGACCCGAAAGGGCTGTTCGGGGGCGGGTCGGAGGGGCCTCCATCACCCCGGTCACCGGGTCTGCCGCCGGGACCCGCGGCCGGGCCGCCCAGGCCGGGCTGGGACATCAGGCGGCCCATGAAGTCCATGTCGGGTTCGGGTTCGCCGAGCCCGGTGAGCCGGCGCTTGAGCCGGCGCATCATGTCGGCCTCGAAGCGGCACGACTCGCACTTGGCCAGATGGATGAGGGCGCGCTCGTGTTCGGCCGCGCCCAGTTCCCCGTCGATGAGCGCCGAGAGGCGCTCCCCGAGGTGGTCCATGCTCACTCCGCCTCCCCGTGCATCACGTTGGTTCCACCGTTCCGGGGTCCGCCGGGGCCGTCGTTCTCGGCCGCCAGGGACCTGCGGTGCTCCAGGGCGCGGCGGAGTTGGGCACGGCCCCGGTGGATACGGCTGCGGACGGTGCCGAGCTTGACGTCGAGGGTCGCCGCGATCTCCTCGTAGGAGAGCCCCTCGATGTCGCACAGCACGACGGGGGCGCGGAACTCGGCGGGCAGGGCGTCCAGCGCGCTCTGGATGTCGGCGTCGAAGTGCCGGTCGTGGTAGCGCTGGGCCGGTGAGGGCTCGCGGCCCTCCAGGCGTTCGTCGGCGTTGTCGGCCAGACCCTCGAAGCGGATGCGGGCCTTGCGCCGGGCCATGTCGAGGAAGAGGTTGGTGGTGATGCGGTGGAGCCACCCCTCGAAGGTTCCGGGGGTGTAGTTGGCGAGGGAGCGGAACACACGGATGAAGACCTCCTGGGTGAGGTCCTCGGCGTCGTGCTTGTTCCCGGTGAGGCGATAGGCCAGCCGGTAGACCCGCGGCGAGTGAACGCGCACGACCTCTTCCCAGCTCGGGGGTTCCCATGCCTCGAACTCCACGGCTGGGCCGGTCTCTGGCACCGCGCTGCTCCCTTCGTCCCGCTGATCCACTCCACGAGCCGATCCTTCACACGGGGGTCGGTCGGGGGGAGTTTACTTCGTGGCGATCAACGTGCGTTCATCCCGATTCAACGCCGGGGGACGCCGATTAAGTTCCCGTCGCCACACTCGGAGTTCCGACCGGATCAGGCTAGTCTTTTGCCCAGGGACAATACCTGGACGCGACCGCCATTCTACGGTGGGTGACCATCCCCCGGTCAGAGCGCCTGGCCACGATATTCAGCAGTACTTGGGAGGCCGTCATCAGCGCAGAAGAGAGCGTCGCCCGGACCGCGTGGGTCCGGACCGAGCAGGCTCGGTTCGAGGAGTCCGCCATGGGCGATGGTCCTCTGGCGGACGCCTACGACGCGGGGGTCCGTGCCGCGGCACCGCCCGTGGACGCGGCGACGGGGGCCGCGCTGCGGTTCCTCACCGCCGCGATAGGGGCCAGATCGGTGGTGGAGATCGGCACCGGGTGCGGGACGTCGGCGATCTGGCTGCTGCGGGGGATGGCCCCGGAGGGGATCCTGACGACGGTGGACGTCAACGCCGCCTACCAGGACTACGCGCGATCGGCCCTCTCCCGGGCGGGTTTCGGTGCGGGGCGGGCCCGCCTGATCCGCGGTACGGCGCTGGAGGTGCTGCCCCGGCTGACCGACGGCGGCTACGACATGGTGACGGTCGATGCCGACCAGGTCTCCTACCCGGCCTACCTGGAGGAGGCGCTGCGGCTGCTGCGCCCGGGCGGGGTCGTGGTGTTCAACAACGTCATGACGGCCTCGGGCGAGCCGGACGGCCCGCTGCGGGTCCCGGGTCCGGCGGAGGTCGCCGTGCGTGAGGTGATGCAGCGGATGCGGGAGGACGAGGCGTTCATCCCCCTGCTGGTCCCGGTCGGCGAGGGCCTGCTCGCGGCGATCCGCCCGTAGGGCGCAGCGGAGACGCCGAGGGCCCGGCCGGAAGACCTCTTCCGTCCGGGCCCCTTCCGTTCGCGGACCTACTTCCGGGCGAGCCAGCGCAGCAGGGTCCGGGTGGCGAAGGCCGTTCCGCCCTTGGAGAGCAGGCCGCTCTCCTTCATGGACCGGCCCGGACCGGCGATGTCCAGGTGGGCCCAGGGCAGGCCGCCGGTGAACTCGCGCAGGAACAGCGCCGCGTCGGTGGCGCCGGCCGGGCCGAAGTCCCCGCCGCGGGTGCCGATGTTGGCCAGGTCCGCCACCCGGGACTCGGTGGTGGGGACGTAGTCCTCCGTGAGCGGCATCCGCCAGAGCGGCTCACCCGACTCCTGGCCGGCCGTCTCGATCTCGGCCGCCACCGTGTCGTCGGTGGCGTACAGCGCGCCGATCCCGGTGCCCAGCGCCAGCTTGGCGGCGCCGGTCAGGGTGGCGACGTCGACCAGGACGTCCGGGTCGAGCTCGGTGCTGGCGTAGCCCATGGCGTCGGCCAGGACCAGGCGGCCCTCGGCGTCGGAGTTGAGCACCTCGACGGTCTTGCCGGTGTAGGTGGTCAGCACGTCACCGATGCGGGTGGAGTCGCCGCCGAAGGCGTTCTCCGCCAGCGCGAGCAGGCCGGTGACCCGGACCCCCGCCCCCACGGACGCCAGCGCCGACAGGACGGCCAGCACGATCGCCGAACCGCTCATGTCGGTCTTCATGAGCTTCATGTTGTCGTTGGGCTTGAGCGAGAGACCACCGGTGTCGAAGGTGATGCCCTTGCCGACCAGCACCACGTGCCCGGTGGGGTTCTCCGGCGTGTAGGACAGCTGCACCAGCCGGGGCGGCCGGGCCGAACCCTGACCGACAGCGAGGATGGCGCCGAAGCCCGCGCCCTCCAGGTCCTTCTCGTCCCAGACGCGTACGTCGAGGCCGACGTCGCCGGCCACCTCGCGCGCCCGGGCGGCCATCCACTCCGGGTCCTTGGTCAACGAGGGGGTGTTGATCAGGTCCCGGGCCAGGGCGGTGGCCGTGGCCAGGGCGGTGCCCCGGGTCAGGGCGTCGGCCAGGGCCGCGGTGTCGCCGACGACGTCGATGACGCCCGCGGGGCGCTGGTCCGCCGGGGTCTCGGCGCTCTTGAGCGTGAAGGTGTAGGAGGCGAGCAGGGCGCCCTCGGCGAAGGCCGTGGCCGCCGCGTCGTCCGCGCCCGGCCAGGCGAGGGCGACGCGCTCGTTGCCCCGTGCGGCCCGGGAGAGGGCGGCGCCGGCCTTCCGGAGGTCGTCGGGGCTACCCGAGCCGACTCCGAGAAGGGCCAGGCGGACCAGGCCCCCGTCCCGGGACACCGGGAACTGGGAGAGCTCACCGGGCTTGCCGGTGAGCGCGTAGTGCGCGAACAGATCCGCGAGCGGTGACGGAAGGACCTGTGTCAATCCGCCGTCGGTGACCCCTTCGACCGCCTCGGGGCCTTCCTCGCCCGTGAGTACGGGGAGGACCAGCAGGTCCGCGGTGGATTCGGCGAGGGTCCCCGGTACGGGGTGGATCTCCATGGCGAATGGCACAGGCCGCTCACAATCGTTCACTCAATGGGAGGTTCACGCGTTTGGGAGGTGTGGAACCTCGGGGGTCATCAGGGCGTTCCGGCCCAGGTGGGGGACGGTTTGTGTCCGGTTATCCGACGACACCCTGCAGCGCGTCCCGAAGCTCGGTGGCCTCGTCCGGCGTGAGCTCCACGACCAGACGGCCGCCGCCCTCGAGCGGGACCCGCATGATGATGCCGCGGCCCTCCTTGGTGACCTCCATCGGCCCATCGCTGGTCCTCGGCTTCATCGCCGCCATGCCATTCCCCTTTCTAGGTGTTCCTCGCGGGTGACCGGGGCCGACCCACAGCACCGACGCCGATCCGCTGGAACGTCTCGGCTCCGGAGCCGTAGGCCGGTTCCGCGTGACTCGTGCCCGTGTGGCTTAAGGGACGTGAATCACTCTTCGACCATTATCTCGGAGGTTGACCCCTGGGTGTGCGCCAGGCGACAGCCAGGTCCCTCCGTGAGTGCCCGCCAACGAGGAATCGTTGGACAGTAAGGTTATATCGGTCTCGACCGAAACCCGCGCGGAGCGAGAGCGGCCCCACGGACTATTGCCCCAGGGCAGCGGGTCAAACCAGGAAGCCGACCGAAGCCCTCCCGACGGTGCCGGCCTGCGACTTCCGTCCTCGGTCTCCGCTCAGTCCAACGTGCCGGTGGAGACCATCCGGGTTCCCTCACGGGTGACGGAGGACCACTCCGCGTTGAGCCCCACGCCATCCGAAACGGGCCAGAGCGTCAGTTCCGACTCGTCGACACAACGGTCCTCGGGGTCGGAGGTCTCGGTGTAGGAGTACACCAGCCGGTCGCCGTCGCGCGCCGACAGCTCCAGGGTCCCGAAGCAGGAGAAGGTGGTCCAGACGGTGCTGCCGCGTTCGGCGCCCTCCTCGATCCGCACCTGGGCGTCCCACTCGGCGACGGGCTCCCCGTCGGTGTCGACCTGGTTCATCTGTCCCGACCACGATCCGACGAACTCGTCGGGGTCGGACGTGGTGGTGACCGTGTCGGCGTCGGAGTCGCCCAGGTAGGTCCAGGCCGCGAAGGACCCGCCCCCGAGCAGCAGGAGCACGGCCACGGCCAGTGCCGCCTTGGTGAACTGGCGGCGGCGCTTGCCGCTGTGCCGGGTGGAACGGGGCGGCGGCCACAGGGACATCTGGCGCACCGGGGTGGAGGAGTTCCCGGGCCCGTCCTCTGAGCCCGCCCGGAGTTCGGCTGCTGTGTCCATCCTCGCCATCCTCACCGACGGTCCACCCGCTCCGGCGGAGCGGGGGTACGCATGTACAGCGACCGAGAATAGAGCACCCGAACACACCACATCCGACCAAGAACGACACATCGGATGTGATGCACGGCATACCCGGCCCGGGTGCCCCGGAGCTCCTCGGCGCCCCGGACAGGCCCGGAGGGGCCCGTGCTCGGAGCAGCGGAGGTCGGGACGCGACCTAGACCTGCTCGTCGCGCCTTCCGCCGCCGACCGCGGCGTCGTCGTCCCGGGACGGGGTCTCGGTCTCGGAAGCGTGGTCAGCGGAGGACTCGGGGGCGAAGGCGGAGTCGGGAACGCGTTCGGCGGAGGCTCCGCCGGGCTCGGCGGACGCAGCGGCCGCGGACTCGGCGGGAGCCCGGTCGGCCGGCAGTTCCCCCTCGCCCGGAAGGTACGAGCCGGGCTGGGGCCCGGAGCCCCGGGGGACGTAGGACGGGTCCAGGCGGGCCAGCCGCCACTCCAGGTCCTCGATCCGCTCCTCCCGCTCGCGCAGGGTCCCCGTGAGCCGGACCAGCAGCTCGTCGACCGCGCGCACGTGGTACCCCCACATGGACAGGGGGAGCAGGAGGCCGCCCAGGTCCCGGGAGCCCACGGGGCGCCCCTCGGGCAGGTTCAGCGGGGGGAAGTCCGCCTCGAACCGGGCGAGCTGGCCGCCCTTGCCGAGCACGACGTAGACCACGCCGACGAGCACGGCGAGCGCGGCAGCGGCGACCAGGATCATGATGAAGAAAGGCACGGCACCGATCGTGCCACACCGCCGCACTCCCTCGGGAGCCGCTTCGCGTGGGAGACTCGGCGGGTGTCGAATCCGCTCTTTCGAGTCCTGACTCCCGACGCCTCTCCCGACCCGGCGTCCGGGACCGGTTCCGCGCCCCCCTCCTGGACCGCGGACGCGGGGCACCGCCCGTCCGCCGCACGCGTCGCGGAACTGGTCGCGGGGGGACACACCGTCCTGGTCCGCTGCACGCGACCGGACGGCGAGCCCCCGCGCACGGACCTGCCCCCGGCCCCTCCCGGGATCGCGGGAGCCGTCCCGGTCGAGGCCGCCGAGGAGGTGGCTCTGGCCGCGGTGTACGCCTGGGCGGGCGCGCGCGTGTTCGTCACGGCCCACCCGGAACGGGTCCGCCGGGCCCTGGACATGGTCGCGTCGGTGCGCGGCGAGCGCCCGCCCGCCGCCGTGCGCAGGGGACTCGTCTGAGAGCGGACCCGCCCCGGGGCCCCGCCTAGCTGGAGGGGCCGGGTTCGGTGCGCTCGAACTTGCTCTCCAGGTGCAGGTGCGCCTGCCGGATGATGTGCACTGCCTCGTCCGGGTCGTCGGTGACGTGGAGCAGCTCCATGTCCTGGTCCGCGATCAGGCCGTGCTTGAGCAGGCTGGACTCCACCCAGTCGCGCAGACCGCCCCAGAACTCAGTGCCGATCAGCACCACGGGGAAGCGGGTGATCTTCTTGGTCTGGACCAGGGTGATGGCCTCGAACAGCTCGTCGAGGGTTCCGAACCCGCCCGGCAGCACCACGAAGGCCTGCGAGTACTTCACGAACATCGTCTTGCGCACGAAGAAGTACCGGAAGGTCATCCCCATGTCGATGTAGGAGTTGAGCGACTGCTCGAAGGGCAGCTCGATGCCGAGGCCGACGGACAGGCCGCCCGCCTGCTGGGCGCCCTTGTTCGCCGCCTCCATCATCCCGGGCCCGCCGCCGGTGATGGTGGCGTACCCGGCGTCGGCCAGCTTGGCCCCGACCTCGACGCCCAGTTCGTAGAACTCGGTCCCGGGCCTGATCCGCGCCGAACCGAAGACGCTCACCGCGGAGGGGAGCTCGGACAGCAGCCCGAAGCCCTCCACGAACTCCGACTGGATGCGCAGCACCCGCCAGGGGTCGGTGTGCACCCAGTCGGAGGGACCCCTCCGGTCGAGGAGCCGCTGGTCGGTCGTGGTGTCGGGGATCGCGCGGCCACGGTAGGTGAGTGGCCCGGCACGCCTCACGTCTTCTTCTTCCGTCATGTCCGTAAAGCTATCCACCCAGGGCGAGCTCACACCCGAACGACGCGTGACACGCTGGTGACCTGTAGCGGACGGGGGCCGGGTCAGCGCCGACCGGTGAGCCAGGCGACCATGCGCTCCTCGGCCTCGCGGATCTGCGAGATCTTCGCGTACTCGTCGCGCGTGTGGGCGAGCATGGGGTCGCCGGGGCCGTAGTTGACTGCGGGCACGCCCAGCTCGGAGAAGCGCGAGACGTCGGTCCAGCCCAGCTTGGCGCGGGCCTCGCCCTCGCCGACCGCGGCGACGAACGCCGCCGCCGAGGGGTCGTCCAGCCCGGGGCGGGCGGGGGCCGAGGAGTCGGTGACCTCGACCTCGAAGCCGTCGAAGACCTCGCGCAGGTGGGCCTCGGCGTCGGCCGGGGAACGGTCCGGGGCGTACCGGTAGTTCACCTGCACCCGGCACTCGTCCGGGATGACGTTCCCGGCCACACCGCCCTCGACGGACACCGCGTTGAGGCCCTCGTGGAAGGTCAGGCCCTCCACCTCGGGCCGGCGGGGCGTGTAGGCGCGCAGGGCGTCCAGGATCGCGCCCGCCTTGTGGATGGCGTTCTCGCCCTTCCACGAGCGTGCGCTGTGCGCGCGCTTGCCGTACGCCTTCACGTCCACGCGCATGGTGCCCTGGCAGCCGCCCTCGATCGTCCCGTCCGTGGGCTCCATCAGGATCGCGAAGTCCCCGGCCAGCCACTCCGGGTGGTTGCGGCTCAGGCGCAGGAGGCCGTTGCGGACGGCTTCGACCTCCTCGTTGTCGTAGAAGACGTAGGTGACGTCGTGGACCGGCTCGGTGACCTGCGCGGCCAGCTTGAGCTGGACGGCCACACCGGCCTTCATGTCGGAGGTGCCGCAGCCGTAGAGGCGGTCGCCGTCCACGTGCGAGGGGACGTTCTCGACGATCGGGACGGTGTCGAGGTGCCCGGCGATCACGACGCGGCGGCCGCGGCCCAGGTCCGTGCGGGCCACGACGGCGTCGCCGTCCCGTGTGACGGTGAGGTGGGGCAGCGCCGACAGGGCGCTCTCGACCGCGTCGGCGAGCGCCTTCTCGTCACCGCTCTCGGAACGGATGTCCACGAGGGCGGCGGTCAGGTCCGCCACGTCCGAGGTCAGGTCCAGCATGGTGTCGCCCCGTTTCGGTGAGGTGTGGGTGTGGTTGGCGCTGCCACCTTAGAACAGACGAGGGGCGCCCTCCCGTGGTGGAAGGGCGCCCCCGGCACCGGTTCAGGTGTGCCTAGGCGTTGACGCCGTGTTCGCGCAGGAGGTCGTTCAGGGCGAGCTTGTCGTGCTCCTGCCCCTCCTCCAGACGCTTGAGCACCAGCAGGACCGGCATGCCGAAGTCGCCGCCGGGGAAGCTCTTGGTCCGGTTGGCGGTGACGCACACCGACCAGGCCGGGGCCTCGCCGCGGGGCAGTTCCTCGCCGGTCTCGGCGTCGAAGACGCGCGTGGAGGACGTGAGGATGGTGCCCGCACCGAGCTTGGCGCCCTTGCGGACGCGGGCGCCCTCGACGACCATGCTGCGCGAGCCGAGGAAGGCCTCGTCCTCGATGATCACCGGGGAGGCCTGCGGGGGCTCCAGGACGCCGCCGACGCCGACGCCGCCGGACAGGTGGACGTTCTCGCCGACCTGGGCGCAGGAGCCGACGGTGGCCCAGGTGTCGACCATGGTGCCGGAGCCGACGTAGGCGCCGATGTTGGTGAAGGACGGCATGAGCACGACGCCCGGGGCGAGGAAGGAACCCCAGCGGGCGATCGCGCCGGCGACGACGCGGACACCGTCGAAACGGGTCTTCAGCGGCATGCGGTCGTGGTAGTAGAAGTCACCGACCTGCGACTCCTGCATGTCCAGGACCTTGAAGCCCAGGAGGATGGAGCGCTTGGCGCGCTCGTCGACCACCACGTCGTCCGTGGCGGGGTCGACGAAGGCCACGCGGGCCTTGCCCTCGTCGATCTGGTCGATGGCGGCGGTGATGATCTCGCGCGCTTCGGTGTGGCCGGGGGTGAGTTCGGAGCGCTGCGCCCAGAGTTCGTCGATCTGGTCGGGCAGCGGACTCTTGTACGAGCTGGTCATGTGAACCCACGTTAGCCGCTCGGCGGGAGTGCGTCGTATGCGCCCCGCCCGCCCGGACTGAGCCTTTCACCACTCGGCGGTACCACAGCGCCACCTGGGCCGGAACGCTCCCCCCGGAAGGGTTTCTGTGCGAGTTCGCGGCGCCGACTACAATTTCGCCGAGGCCCGCCAAGGACCGTCCTCCCGGACCCCTCCGTCAGGACCCCGGCGTGCCCGGCGCACCGGAACCGAAGCCCCGCGAGGGCCCGGCCACGGTGCACTCCACCTACCGCCGACCCTTGGTGCGCCCGTGCCCAGTAAACGCAGGAAGTTCTCCGCGTTCGCCAAGATCCTCCTCATCCTGACCTTCGTCTGCGGCCTGTTCGTCGCCGGGGCCTACTACGTGCTGACCACGTTCGAGCCCCTGGACACCCGTGACCGGCCCGACCCCGGCTGCCGTCTGGACCTGTCGGACGGCCGCTACGCGATGGAGGCCACGCAGGCCGTGAACGCGGCGACCGTGGGCGGTGTGGCCTTCAGCAGGGACCTCCCCGAGCACGCGGTGACGGTGGCGTACGCGACGGTGTGGCAGGAGTCCACGTTCTACAACGTGGAGTACGGCGACCGGGACTCCCTGGGACTGTTCCAGCAGCGCCCCTCCCAGGAGTGGGGCGAGCCGGACGAGATCCTGGACCCGGTCTTCTCCAGCAGGGCGTTCTACGACAAGCTGGCCGAGGTGGACGGCTGGGAGGACCGTCCGGTCTACGAGGCCGCGCAGGCCGTCCAGCGCAGCGCCCACGGGTTCGCCTACGACCAGCACGAGGAGCTGTCCGCCCGGATGGCCGTGGCGTTCACGGGACGGAGCGGCCCCTCGGCGACCTGCTGGTTCGACGAGGAGACCCTCGACTCGATGCACGCGGGGGACGCCGACACCGCCGGGGCCGAGGAGGAGATGGCCCGGGTGTTCGGCACCGACCCGGCTCAGCTTCCCGTGGCCGAGGACCAGGCCGGCCAGACCGGTGACCTGGGGTGGGCGATGGCCCTGTGGGCCGTGGTGCACGCCGAGGAGTACGGGATCACGTCGGTGACGTACGAGGACCAGCGCTGGCAGGCCTCCGACGGCATGGACGGCGAGGAGGCCTGGTCCGAACTCGAGGACGAGAGCGACCACACCGGCGGCCGCGTGGTGCTCCGCTGACGGCGTGGCGCTCCGCTGACGGCACGGCGGGCGACGCCGAGGCCCTCCGTGCCTTCGCGCCCCGGGCGCGGTCGAACCGGCCGGGCCCGGGGTGAGCAGGGAATGAGCGCGGCCCGGGCCCGAGCGACTCGGGTCCGGGCCGTCGCCGTGGGTTCGGCTACTCCGAGAGGCGCTTCACTGCGGTGTCCACGCGCTCGTCGGTGGCGGTGAAGGCCACTCGCACGTGGCGGCCGCCGGCAACACCGTAGAAGGTGCCGGGGGCGACCAGCACGCCGCGTTCGGCCAGGGCGCCGACCGCGCCCCAGGAGTCGTGTTCGGGGTGGGCGGCCCACAGGTACAGGCCCGCGTTCGAGTGCTCGATCGTCCAGCCCGCCTTCTCGAAGGCGGTACGGAGCTTGGCGCGGCGGGCGCGGTAGCGCTCCTTCTGCTCGGCGGCGTGCGCGTCGTCGTCCAGGGCGGCCTTCATGGCGGCCTGCACCGGGGCGGGCACGATCATCCCCGCGTGCTTGCGCACCGCGAGGAGTTCGGCGACCAGGCCGGGGTCGCCCGCGACGAAGGCGGCGCGGTAGCCGGCGAGGTTCGAGCGCTTGGACAGGGAGTGCACGGCGAGCAGGTTCTCGTGGGAGCCGCCGCAGACGTCCGGGTGCAGGATCGACACGGGTTCCGTGCCGTCCCAGCCGAGGTCGAGGTAGCACTCGTCGGAGGCGACGATCGCGCCCCGCTCCCGGGCCCAGGCCACGACCTTGCGCAAGTGGTCCACGCCCAGGACGCGGCCGGTCGGGTTGCCGGGCGAGTTGACCCACACCAGCTTGACGTCGGCCGGACCCACCGAGGTGAGGCCGTCGGAGGCGACCGGGGTGGCCCCGGCGATCCGCGCGCCCACGTCGTAGGTCGGGTAGGCCAGTTCGGGGTGGACGACGGTGTCGCCGGCGCCCAGGCCGAGCAGGGTCGGCAGCCAGGCCACGAGCTCCTTGGAACCGACCGTGGGCAGCACCGCTCCGTCGGCGACACGGACGCCGTGGCGGCGCTCCAACCAGCCCTGGACGGCGGCGCGCAGTTCGGGCGTGCCCCAGGTCAGCGGGTAGCCGGGCGAGTCGGCCGCGTCCGCGAGGGCCTGCTGGAGGGTGGCGGGCACCGGGTCGACGGGGGTGCCGACGGACAGGTCGACGATGCCGTCGGGGTGGGCCGCGGCCGTCTTCTTGTACGGCGTCAGACTGTCCCACGGGAAGGTCGGAAGCCGGTCGGTCACCGGTCGACGTTCACCCATCGGTGCACACTCCATCCTGTTACTGCCTGGTCCTGTTCGGAAATCCCCGGGCGGGCCCGCACACAACAGCGTCGCGCCGACCCCCCGGCCGGGGGTCGGCGCGACACGTCGTGATTCGGCTGGGCCCACACCCACGCAACCTCTGCGCCAAGGGGATGCGGTGGCGGAGCGCCGCTACTCGGCCTGCGGGGGCAGCTTGGCGACGATCGGGTGGTCGCGGTCGATCTTGCCGACCTTGGAAGCGCCGCCGGGAGAACCGAGGTCGTCGAAGAAGTCGACGTTCGCCTTGTAGAACTCGGACCACTGCTCGGGCAGGTCGTCCTCGTAGTAGATGGCCTCGACCGGGCAGACCGGCTCGCACGCACCGCAGTCCACACACTCGTCCGGGTGGATGTAGAGCATGCGGTCACCCTCGTAGATGCAGTCCACGGGGCACTCGTCAATGCACGCCTTGTCCAGCACATCAACACAGGGCTGCGCGATGACGTAGGTCACGTCGTACTCCTTGTCTCACCCCCGCTTACCCACGGGGGAGGCGGGGACCTTCAGAGCTCTCCGGCACCCCTCCGACGTGCGGGCGTCGGCTGCGGTCCGGGCTCTGCAAGCAATTGGCACAGATGTCGTACTCCTAGTATGGCGTCGAAGAACACCCATCGCACACTCGGGGGGCTTGATTTCATGCACTTGCGAGGACAACTGGTCCACAGGATCGTTCCGGATGACCTCGGTAGCCGGGTCTCCGTGCGAATCGCCCTCCCCGATGGCGGTTTCACCGATATCGTCGGAGTGGTGGAGTCCTGGGCCGAAGGTGTGCTCACGCTGCGCAGGAGGGACGACTCGACGGTGGAGGTCGCCGAGGCCGACATCGTCGCGAGCCGCGTCGTCCCCCCGGTCCCCCCGCGCCGGCGTGGCGGGCGTCCCCCACAGACGCCCTGACACGTGTCCGCGCACGCGTGTCCGCCCTCCGAACAGCCCGGACGGCTCCGCACTGACTCACCTGAAGGATCACGACCCGCCCAACGGTCACCAAGGGGTGCCCATCGGCACCCGCACGCTGGCATTCTTCGGCCTTTCCGGGGTAGGAGAGGCTCAGCCCCGGCGCGGCGGTTCCCCCAACCGTGACCTCGGGCGGACAACGAAGCACCGCGCCCGGCCGTCCCACCCCTGACGGACCGGGCACGAGGTACGCGGGGAGGTGGTGCCCATCATGAGGGAGGCAGTCGCGTCCGCACTCGCCGAACTCGCCCGGCGGGACGAGCGGGCGGCCGACATGGCACGGCTGGCTCTGGGCACACTCGCCCCCGACGGAGAGATCCAACGGCTCAACCAGCACGCCGTGCAGCGTTTCTGCTGGTACGAGCTACCCATGCGCTTCCAGAACTCCGCCGACGACCGGCTGTTCGCGGTGCGTTCCCTCGGACACCTCTTCCAGCTCCTCAAGCTGAACCGGTACGCGCAGGTCTGCTCGGCCTCCGAGACCGCCACCCTGCTCGCCCTCTACGACGCCGACCACACCGCGGGCCTGGCCATGTACGAACGGCTCATGTGGGAGTCCGGGGTGGAACCGCCCGACCTGCCCGAACTCACGTGGGGCACCGCCGTCGGCGACATGGAGCTGCACGCACGGCGGGAGACCGCCGCGGCCCTGGAGCTCGCGATCTCCCTCGGCGACATCCGGCCCGGCAAGCGCGGCTGGCGCCCCGCCCAGGAGCGGTTCGCGCGTTCCTTCCTCACCCAGCCCGACCACCGGGGGCTCAGCCACCTGGACCGGATCCGCGAGGAGCGGGTCCGCGCCTGGATCTCCTCGTCCGCGCACCCGCACCGGCAGCGGCTGTGGCCGCTGGTGGGGCAGATCATCGCCGGGGCGGACGTCCCGCGCGGCTCCGTCGCCGCCATGGCGCCGCTGCAGCGGCTGCTGGACCTGGCGGCGGACGGGATCACCCTCACCCAGATCGGTTACATCTCCCCCGGCGTGGTCCGGCAGATGTGCGAGGACTTCGGCTGGTCCACCTCCCCCGAACCCCCGCGCAGTGAGACCGACGCCACCCAGATCATCGCCCTGCACCAGGTGCTGCGCACGATGCGCGCCGTGCGCCGGTCCGGTCGCCGGCTCGAACTCACCCGCCGTGGCCAGCAGCTGCGCGACGACCCCGAGGCACTGTGGCAGGCCGCCACGGAGACGCTGTGCCGGACCGGCGGCATCGAGCAGGCCGCCGCCGAGACCCTGCTGGGACTGCTGCTGGGCCGTTCACCCCAGGGCCTGGGTTCGCACGCCCGGCGCGGGATCTCCGACGCCGAGGCGGCCGAGCAGGTCCTCACCGAGTCCGGGTGGCGGCCCATGGAACCGCCGGTCGCCGCCGGTCGGCACGCCGCGGCGCACCGGCGTACCGCCGACACCGCCTCGGACCAGGTGCGCGCGATGGTGATGGCGGTCGGCTGGCTGCTGGAGGCGCTCGGCCTGGTCTGCGGGAACGACAGCGACGGCCGCCGGGAGCTCACTCCGCCGGGGCGGGCGTTCGCTGTGGCGTGCCTGCACAAGTCGGCGGTGGCCCCCCGCGCGGTGGTCTGACCCCGCCCTGGGACACTTCCCCTTGTTTTCCGAGAAACGAGGGAGAAGCAGATGTCGCGTCAGGTCACCGTCGTCACGGGCGGCAGCCGGGGTATCGGCGCCGCCACCTGTGTCCGGCTGGCCCGGGACGGCCACGACCTGGTGCTGGGGTACGTCAGTGACGGGGTCGCCGCGGAGCGCGTCTCCGAGGAGGTGATGGCGGCCGGGGCCCGGTGCGTGACCGTGCGCGCCGACACCTCGGACGAGGCGGGGGTCGAGCGGATCTTCGACACCGCCGCCGCGGAGTTCGGCACGGTCACCGGGCTGGTCAACAATGCCGGGGTGACCGGGCCGCTGGGCCCGTTCGCGGACGTGTCCACCGAGGACCTGCGCCGCGTGGTCGAGGTCAACCTGCTGGGCTACCTGCTGTGCTGCCGACGTGCCGTGCGGGAGATGCGCCGGGGCGGCGGTGGCGCGATCGTGAACGTCTCCTCCGCCGCGGCGACCCTGGGCAGCCCCGGCGAGTACGTGCACTACGCCGCGACCAAGGCCGCGGTCGACACCCTGACCGTGGGCCTGGCCAAGGAGCTCGGACCGGACGGCATCCGGGTCAACGCGGTCTCCCCGGGCATCACCGAGACCGACATGCACGCCGCGATGGGCGCCCCCGACCGCCCGGCCCAGGCGGCGGGGCGCATCCCGCTCGGGCGTGCGGGTCGGCCCGAGGAGATCTCCGGCGCGATCTCCTGGCTGCTGTCCGCCGACGCCTCGTACACCAGCGGAACCGTCCTGCGGGTGGCGGGCGGGATGTAGGGGGCCGCGACGGCCCGGTTCCGGGGCGGCACCCGCTGCGAAGAGGTACGGGCCAGGGCCTAACCTGGAGCGCGAACCACCCGCGACCAGCAGGAGCACCATGCCCACGCCCGAGCCGCCGCAGAAGGCGGAACCCGACGACGTGACCGTTCCCGACGCCGTGAGCGAGGACTCCGGCGACGAGTCGCGCGCCGCCGACCCGTGGGAGCAGATGCCCGACGACGCCCTGAACGCCGCGGGGGTCGGCGCGGAGCGCTCCACCAGGCGTGACGCGGACGACGACACGGAGGACGCTGGCTCCGACGACGCGGGCCCCGGCGACGCGGGCCCCGGCGACGCTGGGGCCGCCGCCAAGAGCAAGGAGAAGCCGGAGCGGGCCGAGGGCTGGGCGGACTTCCTGCCCAGCCCTGTCTTCGTGCTGCTGCTGGGCCTGACCGGGTTCGCGGGCTGGCTGTCCTGGCGCGCCGTCGAACTGGACTGGGCCGCCGAGGGCACGGCGGTCACCCCGCTGATCCCGCCGCTGCTCATCCTGTTCGGGTGGTTCGTGTCGGTGGCCGTGCACGAGTTCGCGCACGCCCTGGCCGCCTACCTGGCCGGCGACCGCTCCCTGCGCGGCAGCGCCTACCTGCGGTTCAACCCGTTCGCCTACCGCGAGGCCTTCGGCGGCCTGGTGCTGCCGGTGGTGTACCTGGGGTTGGGCGGGTTCGGCCTGAACGGGCCGCCCACCTACGTGGACTGGGACCGTGTCCCGACCCGCGGCCGCCGCGTCATGGTGGCGCTGGCCGGTCCGCTGGCCAGCCTGCTGCTGTCCGCCTTGCTGGCTCTCACCGTGTCACTGCTGGTGCCCGTCGGCCAGGACAGCGTGAACTGGGCGATCTCCGCGATGGCCTTCCTGTCCCTCGCCAACCTCACCAGCGCGCTGGTGAACCTGCTGCCCGTGCCCGGGCTGGACGGCTACCACGTCCTGGCCGCGTTCCGGGAGCCGAAGTGGACCGCGTTCGTGAAGGCCAACGGCCTGTTCTGCTCGATCGCGGTGTTCGCGGTGCTGTGGCTGCCGGTGGTGCGGGACGTGTTCGAGACCTCGGTCTACACGCTGTTCGAGCTGATCCTGCCGAACCCGAGCATCCCCGGGATGATGTTCCACGGGAAGCTGCTGCTCCAGTTCTGGGCCTAGCCCGGGTTCCGGGGCTCGGCTCCGGCCCGGGGCCCAACCGGATCCACCCGGGTCTCAGTTCTGGGACTGGGCCCGGGCCGGGGGCGTGGTGCGCGGCGGCAGGACGAAGCTGCGCACCACGCCGGCGGCCAGGGCGATCATGGAGCCGAACAGGAAGACGTAGTTCACCAGCTTGACGGGGAACAGGATGCTGCCGCCGGTCACGTAGCCGAGCATGGCCATCATGACCGCGACGTAGCCCAGCGCGAAGGCCAGGGCCCCGGACTGGCGGCGGCTCCCCCACCCGGCGAGGCGGCACAGCGCGTACAGCAGCACGACGAACGCGACCAGCGCCGCCACGCCCGCGGCCTGCGCGGCCAGCCCCGCGTCCCAGTAGTGGGAGACCCAGCCCATCGAGAACCCGGACAGCACCCCCACGGCCAGGCCCGTGACGAGCAGGACCGCGAAGGAGAGCACGGTCACCGCCGAGGACGCGAACGGGTTCGGACGGCTTTGTGGCGCCGGGGCCGTTTCAGGAGTGGTCACGAAAGACGAGGGTAGGCGCTTCCCCGGAGGGAGGACGCCACCCCCTCCGGCGGCTTCGTCCGGGCTCACAGTCCGGCGAAGAGGTCCGTCTCGTAACCGTCCTCCGTGGCCTTGGGCGGCGGCCCCATCAGCAGGGTGAAGTGCTCGACGGCGTCGATCTCCTGGGCGATGCCGTTGGAGAGCGCGAACCGTTCCCCCTCCACGGTGATCTGGGTGGCGTGCGCCCGCATGGCCAGGGCCTTGGCCGCCCAGTGGTCGGTGGCGTCGATCCGGGTGGTGACGATCGCGTCGGGGGTGCCCCTGGCGATGTCCGACACCTGCTCGGGCGGGGTGAAGGGCCCCGCCTCCTCGTTGAGCCGCGCGATGGACTCCTCGATCCGGGAGACCGGCTGGGCGATCGCGTAGAGCTTGCCGACCTGCCAGGGCGTGCCGGGCATGGCCCGCTCGTTGGCCTTGGCGCAGGCCCGGCGGGTGACCCGGTGGGCCTGGACGTGGTCCGGGTGGCCGTAGCCGCCGTGTTCGTCGTAGCTGACGAGCACGTGCGGACGGACCTCGCGGATGACCTCGGCCAGGCGCCTGGCCGCCTCCTCCACGTCCGCGCCCCAGAACGCGTCGGGATGCTCGTTGGTGGGACCGCCCATCATCCCGGAGTCCCGGTAGTGGCCGGGGCCGCCGAGGAAGCGGTGGTCGCGGACGCCCAGGGCCACGCAGGCCTTGTCGAGCTCCCCGATCCGGTACTCACCCAGCGTGTCCTCGCGGTCGGAGGTCAGGTGGGCGAGTTCGTCGGGGATGACCTCGCCCTCCTCGCCCAGGGTGCAGGTCACCAGGGTGACACCGGCCCCCTCCGCCGCGTACTTCGCCAGAGTCGCACCGGTGACGATGCTCTCGTCGTCCGGGTGCGCGTGCACCATCATCAGTCGCCTGTCCATCACTCAGCGAACAATACCGGCCGGGTGCCCGTATCCCTGCCCAAACACACCCATCGGCATGTGGGGGGGCGACGGTGGCCCATGGCGGGCAACGGCACCGGCCGAACGGTGGACCGGCACCGGTCCGCCGGGGAACGACCGGGCGTGGAATGGGACACAATCGGCGTATGAGCTTTCCTCGCCAACAGGCCCGAACCCAGCGCTTCACGATCGGAGTCCCGCGCGCGTTCCAGATCTCCCCGGACGGGGAACGCGTCACCTTCCTGCGCGGGCGCAGCGGCACCGACAAGGCGACCTGTCTGTGGTCGTACTCCGCCGGGACCGGCACCGAGTCGGTGCTCGCCGACCCCAAGGAACTCGGCGCCGACGACGAGAACCTGCCCCCGGAGGAGCGGGCCCGCCGCGAGCGGATGCGCGAGCACGGCGGCGGCATCGTCTCGTACACGGTGGACGACGCCTTCACCCGCGCGGTGTTCACCCTGTCCGGGCGGGTCTTCTACGTCGACCTGGTCGGGGACGACAACGCCCCGCGCGAGCTCCCGGTGGCCAGCCCGGCCGTGGACCCGCGGATCGACCCGGCCGGTGGCCGGGTGGCCTACGTGCACAAGGGCGCGGTCCGCGTGATCGACATCGCGGACGACGGGGACGAGAACCGCGACCGGGTGCTCGTGGAGCCGGACGGCGAGGACGTCACCTGGGGCCTGGCGGACCTGGTCTCCGCCGAGGAGATGAACCGGGTGCGCGGTTTCTGGTGGGCGCCGGACGGCCGTTCCCTGGCGGTCAGCCGGGTGGACGAGTCGGAGGTGAACCGCTGGTTCGTCGGCGACCCGAACCAGCCCGGGCAGGAGCCGCAGCCGCTGCGCTACCCGGCGGCCGGTACCGCCAACCCGGACGTGCGGCTGGCCGTGCTCCCCGTACCGTCGGCGACCGCGTACCGGCGGGGCGGGAAGCCCGGCACCACGCCGATCGAGTGGGACCGCGAGGCCCTGCCGTACCTGCCCACCGTCGGCTGGACCACCGGCCCGGACGGGAACCCCGTCCTGGTGTTCACGGCGCAGAGCCGCGACCAGCGCACCCTCACCCTGTTCAGCGCCGACCCCGCCACCGGTCTGGTCTCCGAGATCCGTACCGAGAGCGACGGCGTGTGGGTGGAGATCATGCCGGGCGTGCCCGACTTCACGGCGTCGGGCGAGCTGGTGTGGATCGGCCGCGACGGAGGCGACGGCGAGCGCCGGGTGTACGTGGGCGACCGCGCGGTCAGCGGTGACGGCGTGTACGTGCGCGGCGTGGTGGACGTGGACGGCGACCGGGTGCTGTTCTCCGGCTCCCCCGCCGGGCGGCCCGGCGACGTGTCGCTGTGGCTGGCCGACACCCGGCTGGGCACCTGCGCCCCGATGGAGCTGCCCGACGGGTTCGGGGAGTCCGGGGGTTCCGACGACGGCCACGGCGGCCTGCGCGCGGGCCGGCTGCGCGGCGACACCCTCGTGGTGCAGCACCGGTCGATGGACTTCACCGGGGTGCGCACCCTGGTGGTCCGGGGCGCCGGTACCGAGACCCGCCGCTCGCACGGTGAGGTCGAGAGCCTCGCCGAGACCCCGGAGCTGCCGGACGTGCGTGTGACCACCTGGCTGTCCGGGGAGCGCGAGATCCCCACCGCCCTGGTCCTGCCGTCCTGGTACCGCGAGGGCGAGGGCCCGCTCCCCGTGCTGGTCGCCCCGTACGGCGGCCCGCACGCCCAGCGGGTGCTCAACGCGCGCGGCGCCTTCCTGTCCTCCCAGTGGTTCGCCGAACAGGGCTTCGCGGTCCTCATCGCGGACGGGCGCGGCACCCCCGGGGTCGGCCTGGACTACGAGCAGGCCGTCCACCACGACCTCGCCGAGCCGGTCCTGGAGGACCAGGTGGCGGCGCTGGAGGACGCGGCCGGGCGGTTCGACTGCCTGGACCTGACCCGGGTCGGCATCCACGGGTGGTCGTTCGGCGGCTATCTGGCGGCGCTGGCGGTGCTGCGCCGCCCGGACGCCTTCCACGCCGCGGTGGCGGGCGCCCCGGTGGTCGACTGGACGCTGTACGACACGCACTACACCGAGCGTTACCTGGGGACCCCGCAGGAGCAGGCGCAGGTGTACGCGGACACGTCGCTGATGGCCGACGCCGCCAAGCTGGAGCGGCCGCTGATGCTGATCCACGGCCTGATCGACGACAACGTGGTGTTCGCGCACACCCAGCGGCTGTCCGAGGCGCTGCTCGCCGCGGGCCGCCCGCACACGGTGCTGCCGCTGGCGGGCGTGACCCACAGCCCGTCGGACCCGGTCACGGCGGAGAACCTGCTGCTGTTGCAGGTCGACTTCCTCAAGGAGAACCTCGGGGCCGGGCACCACCGGTAGTCGCGGAGCGGTTCACAGGGGCCCGGTGCCGGGGAAGGCACCGGGCCCCGGAGGCGGAACCGGGCCCGGTCAGTTGACGCCGGGGTGCTCGGGCAGGATCTCCGACTCCTCGGGGATGTGGATGTCCCTGGGCTCGTTGAAGGTGTAGTTGCGGATCGTCGTGAAGGTGGTCCCCAGGTACTCGGAGTCCGCCCGCTCGTAGATCCCGGTGTCGGCCAGGCGCAGCGGATACCCCTCGTCGTCCAGCCACAGGTCGAAGGAGACGGTCACGGGCTCGACCTCCTCGTCCTCTTCCTGTACTTCAACGTAGGTTCCGCTGTAGAGGTGCCCTTCGGCCTCCTCGAACTCCAGGCCGTAGCTGGTGGGGACGTCCCAGAACTCCGTCTCGTAGGGGACCCGGCTGCGCCCCTGGTACTCGATCTCCGCCCCCGGTTCCAGGATCAGCTCCAGCCCCCAGTCGAGACCGTCCCGCGGGTCCTCGTCGTTGCCGCTCCCGTCCTCGGCCGCGAAGTACTGGAGGACCGGAGCGGCGCCCTCGTCCGGGTGGTCGATCCAGCCGTTGACCGTCTCCTCCAGGTCGTCCCCGTGCTGCAGGACGACCGAGCTCCCGAACGGGCCGTAACTCTTGCTCTGGAGGGCCCGGACCGGATCCTCGGTGTACTCCTTGACGAAGGGCGACGGGTCGCCGCCCTCCTGGTCGACCTTGTACTCGTGCCGGTACACGTAGTCCGACGCCGCGTACATCAGGTCGACGGCCTCGGCGACCACGGCCTCGGCGTCCTCGGGGTCGGTCCGGACCAACGGTCCGTCGGCCTCTTCGGTCTCCTCGGCCGCTGTGTTTGTTCCGTCGTCCCCGGGGGTCCCGGTCCCCCAGGGGATCCGGTCGGAGTACAGCAGGCCGCCGACGAGCACGACCACCAGCACGGCCGCGGCGGCTGACAGCCACAGGGCCCGGCGCGGCCCGCGCACCCGGCGCACCCCCGGGTCGGCCACAGCCGTCCATTCGGTGGCCAACAGCTCGGACACGATCCGAGTGGGGTGCGTGCCCTGTCCCTGGTCCCCCACCAGGGTGGGCGGCATCGCCCCGCCCGGCATGATGCGGGTGGCCGACCAACCGCGGGTCAGCTCCGCCAGGGCCTCGTCCGCCCGGGGACGCTCGCCGGGGACCTTGGCGAGCGCGCGCCGCACCAAACCCAGCAGGCGCTCGGGCACCCCGTCCAGGTCCGGTTCCTCGTTCCGACTCCGATGGATGATCCCCTCCACCGTCCCACCACCGAAGGGATCCCGGCCGGTCGCCGCGTAGGCCAGCAGCCCGCCCCAGGCGAACATGTCCGAGTAGCCGGTGGCCTCGGCCCCCTCGTACCGCTCAGGCGCGATCCAGCCGGGCGTGCCGTGCAGACCACCGGTGGCGGTGAGCACGGTCCCGTCCGCCGCACGCGCGATCCCGAAGTCCAACACCCTGGGCCCGTCCGGGGACAGGATCACGTTGCCCGGCTTCAGGTCCCGGTGCACCACACCGGCGCCATGGATCGCGGCCAATGCCTCGGCCAGGCCGACCGCGAGCGCGGTGAGCATGCCCCCGCTCAACGGCCCGTGCCCCTTGACGTGCTGGCGCAGAGTCAGGCCGGGCACGTACTCGGTGGCCATCCACGGAGTAGCCGCCGCGGTGTCCGCGCCCAGGAAAGCGGGGGCACAGGTGGCCCGCACCCGGGAGACCAGGCCCACCTCACGGGCGAACCGGGCCCGGAAGTCGGGGTCGGCGGCGAACTGGGAGTGAATCACCTTGACCGCGGCAGTCTGCCCAGACTCGGTGAGCCCGGCATAGACCGCGCCCATGCCCCCGGCTCCGATGCGCCCGACCACCCGGTACTCACCGAGACGTTCGGGGTCACCACGCCCCGGCGGGTCCACGCCAGGAGGCAGATGGTTCTGATCGAAGGACACGGAACGGCTCAACATCGTTTCCTGTTCGGGACGGGGGAAGGAGAGGGGAGACCGAGTTCGGGAATCACTCGGGACGAGGGCTTTCGCCGTCCCACAGCTGATCCCGGTTGGGCTTGTAGGCGCAGTGGTTCACCGGGGAGCCTCCGGAGAGGGTCGCGTCGACGGGGGTGGCCTCGACCGGGTCAGGGTCGTGGGACTCCTCGCCCGACGCCCAGCCCCGCCAGTGGTAACAGATCCCGCCCGGGTAGCCGACCTCCGGTTGCGGGGTGGAGACCGCCTCGGCGGGGGTGTGGTAGACGGCCGTGGCGTCGTCTCCCGGCTGCATGCCGGCCTCGGTCATGAGGGTGATCTCGAACTCCGCCACCGGTTCCTCCGGAGACAGCACGGCGAGGCGTCCGCTGCTGATCGCGGCGGACGTGTCCAGGTACTCGTCCCCGGGCTCGATCTCCGCGATCCCCACGAACTCGTGGCTGTACACCTGCAGCGAGCCGAAGTCCGGCAGGTACTCGGCGGTGACGTCGACGGTGAGGTTCCCGGTGAAGGTCCAGGAGTGCTCGCCCATGGCGAACCGCACCTGCTCCAGGGCCTCCTCTCCCGCCTCGCTCTCCAGGGTGCGGACGAGGACGTCACCGGCGTCCGGGGCGGGGGCCACGGTCACGGTCCCGGTCTCATAGAGCTCCCGGTACTCCTCGGGTACGTCGTCGGCGACCGCGCCGTCGGCAGTGATCCCGGTGGTGGTCGGCGAACCGTCGGCGGAGCCGCCCGGAAACCCGCCGCCGATCCGCCCGTCGGCCACCGCCCATACACCGCCCGAGGCCACCAGGGCGAGAACGAGCCCGGCCGCGCCGAGGACCAGGCCGCGGCGGTGCTGCCGGGCCCAGGACCGGCGGGGCGGGGCGTACGAGCGCCAGGGGTCGGCTGCCGGGACGGGAAGCGGCAGCGCGGTTCCGGCGACGGCCCCGGTCCCGGACCCCTGCCTGTGTGCGGCGAGGGCCGGGTCGTTCAGGAGCCCGGCGGCGTCGGGGCGGTGCGCGGGGTCCTTGGCCAGCGCCCGGCCCACCGTCTCGCGCAGACCGGCGGGCACCCCCTCCAGGGACGGCTGGGCCGACAGCACCCGTGAGACCACCACGTCCGAGGCCGCCGTGCCGAAGGGCCCGCTCCCGGTGGCCGCGTAGGCGATCAGACCACCCCAGGCGAACACGTCCGAGCGGTCGGTGGCGTCCGCGCCGCGGTACTGCTCCGGCGAGATCCAGCCCGGAGTGCCCACCAGGCCGCCGGTGCGGGTCAGGGCGGTCTCCTCCACCGCGCGGGCGATGCCGAAGTCCAGCACTCTGGGCCCGTCCGGGGACAGGATCACGTTCCCCGGCTTCAGGTCCCGGTGCACCACACCGGCGGCATGGACCGCCGCGAGCGCCTCGGCCACCCCGGCTGCGAAGAAGGCCAGTCCCGGCCCGCGGAGGGGCCCGTACCGGCGCACGTGCTCGTCGAGGGTGAGTCCGGGCACGTACTCGGTGGCCAGCCAGGGCAGCTCGGCCCGTGTGTCGGCGCCGAGGAAGGCCGGGAGCGGGGCCGCGCGCACCCGGCGCACCATCTTCACCTCGCGCTCGAACCGGTCCCGGAACTCCCGGTCAGCGGTGTGGGAACGGTGCACGCACTTGACCGCCGCCCGCCGGTCGCGCCCGTCCAGCGCCGCGTACACCACGCCCATGCCGCCCGAGCCGAGGCGCCCGAGCAGGCGGAACGATCCGAGGTAGCGGGGGTCGTCGGGGTTCAGGGGCAGCACCCCGGCCGGGGCCTGGGGCAGGGGGGCCGAGCGCTGCGGGGACGGGAACCCGGGAGCAGGGGGTTCGGAGGAAGGGTTCATCCGGGGGAGGGTCTCTCAGACAGGAAGGGACGAAGGACGGGTCAGGGCCGTTCGGGAAGGATCTCGGACTCGTCGGGGGCGCGGGGGTCGGGGCCGAAGGGGACGACGCCCCGCCCGGGTTCGGCGAGGTGATGGGAGGAGGGTTCATGGGACGCGCCTCGCTGTCGGTACTCAGAGGGGAGCGCCGGTCCTGCTCGGGAGGGGGCGACTCGGGTCCGCCCGGAGGAGTCAGATGCCCCGCACCCGTATCCGGTGCGCTCCGTCACTGTGCGTCCCCAGTATCCCGTATCCGGGCCCGAACCCGGCCGAGGGGGTTGCGAAAGCGCCGGTAGCCTGGGGGTATGCGTTCGTACACCCCGGTGCCGGCCCTGCTGGCCGACCTGCTCTGCGTGCTCGTGTTCGTCGTGGTGGGCAAGACCGACCACGCGACCGGTCTGGGTCCGGCCGCCGTGGCCGGGACCGCGTGGCCGTTCCTGGCCGCGCTGGCACTGGGGTGGGCCGTCACCCTGGCGTGGCGCTCCCCTGACCGGATCTGGCCGACCGGGGTCCTCGTGTGGGCCTTGACGGTGGTGGGCGCCATGCCGTTGCGCCTGCTCAGCGGAGAGGGAGCACCGCTCTCCTTCGTGGTGGTGACCTCCCTGTTCCTGGCCGCGACCATGCTCGGTTGGCGGGCCGTCGCCCTCCTGGTGTCCCGGCGAAGGCGACAGACGGCGGCCTGAGGGGGAAGACTGGGGGCACACACACCTCCGGCCCCAGAGGAGACCCCCATGGCCGATCCGGTCACCGCCGCCATCGTCGCCGCTCTCGCCACCGCCTCCGCCACCAGACTCGGCGAGGGCCTGGGAGAGGGCGTGGTCTCGACCTTCAGGTCCCTGTACAAGGCGGTCACCAGGCGCTTCCGCTCGGAGCCCGAGGCCATGGAGGCGCTGGACGACCTCCGGTTGGAGGAGGACGACGCCGAGGCACTCGATGTCGTCTCCATGCACCTGGAGCGGGCCGCGCACGAGGACCCGGAGATCGGACGGCTCCTGGAGGAGCTGCGATCGGGTGTGAGCCAGGTCAGCCAGGAGGGCGACGGCACGGTCGTCAACCAGATCCACGGCGACGTGAGCGGGTCGGCCAAGGTCATCCAGGGCCGTGACTTCCACGGCGGCATCCACCTGTGAGCGGCGGGCCTTCCGCGGGCCGGGCCGCGGCGGGCGGTTCGTAAGCTGGGAGGTGATGAACGAGCACCGCGCCCCCGAGGCCACCCTTTCCGAGGTCACCACCGTGATCCCCGCCGAACCCTCCTCCGGTGAGGACGAGGCGCGGGAGGTCGGCGTGGGCCCGTGGCCCGGCCCTTGGCCCCAGGGCGACCACTACGACCCCGAGCTGCTGGCCAACGGCGACCGGCGCAACGTCGTGGACCGGTACCGGTACTGGCGGCGCGACGCGATCGTGGCCGACCTCGACAAGGTCCGGCACGAGTTCCACGTGGCGGTGGAGAACTGGTCGCACGACTTCAACATCGGATCGGTCGTACGCACCGCCAACGCCTTCGGCTGCGCGGCCGTGCACATCGTGGGCAAGCGCCGCTGGAACCGCCGGGGCGCCATGGTGACCGACCGCTACCAGCACGTGCACCACCACCCGGACGCGGCGGCGCTGGTGGAGTGGGCCGCCGAGCGCGGCCTCGTGCTGGTCGGGGTGGACAACCTGCCCGGCGCGGTCCCGCTGGAGACCTACCCGCTGCCGCGCAACGCCGTGCTGGTGTTCGGCCAGGAGGGCCCCGGACTGTCCGAGGAGGTGAGGCAGGTGTGCACCGCGGTGCTGTCCATCGCCCAGTTCGGGTCGACCCGGTCGATCAACGCGGGCGCGGCCGCCGCCGTGGCCATGCACGCCTGGGTCCGGGCGCACGTGTTCGATCAGCCGGTTCCCGACCGAGCGACCACCACCCAGCCGTGATTGTCTTGTGATCTAACATGGACGAGTCGCCCCCTACCAGGAAGTAGCCAGGATGAGTCCGATCGTCACCGCAGCCGCCCGCGCCACCACCGTCGACGACGTCCCCGGAGTGGCCCGGGTCCTCAGCCGTTCGCTCCACGACGATCCCCTCTTCCGGTGGCTGTTCCCCGACGACGAGCTGCGCATGGCCCAGGTACGCCGGTTCTTCGCCCTGACCGCCGGGTTCGGTTACGTGCCCGCGGGCGACACCCGGGTCACCGACGTCGCCGAGACCACCGGGGCCGCGCCGGTCACCCGCGCGGCCGCGCTGTGGGCCCAGCCGACCAGCAACCCCGAGGGGCCGCTGGTGTCGCTGCGCACCTGGCCGCACTGGGGTGCGCTGATCGGCCGCGCCCGGCTGGCGGCGTTCGTCCGGATCTTCGCCGAGTGGAAGATGGCCAGCCCGCAGGAGCCCCACCTGTACCTGGCCGCGCTGGGCGTCGACCCGAGCGCCGCCGGCACCGGGGTGGCGGGCGGGCTGCTCACCGCCGGGCTGGACGACGCGGACTCCCAGGGCCTGCCGGTGTTCACCCAGACCCTCAACGACAAGAGCGTCGGCTTCTACGAGCGCTTCGGGTTCCGCTGCGTGCACGAGGTCCCGCACGAGGGTGTCGGCACCAGCTACTTCCTGCTCCGCTCCGCTTCCTAGACCGCTCTGCCTCCCGCACCGCTGTCGAACCGTTCCCTGACCGTGCCTTTTCACGAAGCACCCACCTGTGATGTTTCCGTGATCTAGCATGAGCGGTGACGACCCCTGGGAAGAGGGAGACAGCACGATGACCCCCATGGCCACCACCGTCAAGTCGGTCCGAACCGCCACCATGAACGACGTCCCCGGGGTGGCCCGGGTCCTGAGCAGGGCCTTCTACAACGATCCGTTCTTCCGCTGGGTGTTCCCGGACGACAACCGCCGGATGGGCCAGACCGCCAGGGCCTACGCCCTGATGGCCGGCTTCGGGAGCATCCCGAACGGCCGCACCAGCGTGTACGAGTCCCGTGAGGAGGCGGAGCGCGCCCCGGTGATCCGCGGAGCCGCCCTGTGGACCCCGCCGGGTGTGCCCGGCGACAGCCCCTCGGCCCTGCTCCGCTCGCTGCCGCACTGGCTCCAGCTGGTCGGCCTGTCCCGCCTCCCCGAGATCGTCAGGTACCTGAGCGAGCTCAAGGCCTCCGCGCCCGAGGAGGCGCACTGGTACCTGGGGGTGCTCGGGACCGACCCCGTGGCCCGCGGAACCGGTGTGGGCTCGCGCCTGCTGCGCGCGGGCCTGGCGCAGGCCGACGCCGACGGCGTCCCGGTCTACCTGGAGACCATGAACTCGGCCAACATCGGCTACTACGAGAAGTACGACTTCCGGGTGGTCCGCGCGATCAACGACCCGTCGTTCCCCTCCACCTACTGCATGCTCCGCCCCGCCGTCTGAGCGCCTGTCGGTACCCGCTGGAAGGGTGGGAGGCATGCTGATCGCGATGGCCGGGCTGCCCGGCTCCGGCAAGAGCACCGTGGTCGCGGACGCCGTGAACGACGCTGGGGAGGCCCGCGAACAATGGCCCGCGCGTCGGGATGGTCTGGGTTCGTGGACGGACGAACGGCTGGTCCTGGACTCGGCCGAGGCCCTGGGGCCCAACGTGGAGAAGGCTCTGGACCACCTGCGCGCCCTTCGGGTTCGCGGGGTCGCGTAGAGAAGCGTCGGGGAAGACGCCGAACCGCTCCGGCGTCGGGGCGAACAGACGGGTGAACGCGGAACGGGCCGCGCCCCGAAGGGTGCGGCCCGTTCCCACAACTGGCTCTCGGCTAGCCGATGCCCTTGCTGAGGGAGCCCAGCAGGTCGCGGTTGAGCTGCGAGATCGTGTCCAGCGGGATGCCCTTCGGGCAGACCGCGGCGCACTCACCGATGTTGGTGCAGCCGCCGAAGTCCTCCTCGTCCTGCTGGTTGATCATCTTCACCACGCGGGAGGCCCGCTCGGGCTGCCCCTGCGGGAGCATGCCGAGGTGGGTGACCTTCGCGGCGGTGAACAGCATGCTGGACGCGTTCGGGCAGGCCGCCACGCAGGCGCCGCAGCCGATGCAGGTCGCGGCGTCGAACGCGCGGTCGGCGTCCGGCTTCGGGATCGGGTTGGCGTGGGCGTCCGGCGCGGTACCCGTGGGGGCGCTGATGAAGCCGCCCGCCTGGATGATGCGGTCGAAAGCGCCCCGGTCCACGACCAGGTCCTTCACGACCGGGAAGGCCTTGGCCCGCCACGGCTCCACCGTGATGGTGTCGCCGTCGTTGAAGCTGCGCATGTGCAGCTGGCAGGTGGTGGTGACCTCCGGGCCGTGGGCCTCGCCGTCGATCACGACGCCACAGGCACCGCAGATGCCCTCACGGCAGTCGTGGTCGAACGCGACCGGGTCCTCGTTCTCGAGCGTGAGCTTCTCGTTGAGAACGTCGAGCATCTCGAGGAACGACATGTCCTCGGAGACGTCCGTGAGCTTGTACGTGACCATCCGGCCTTCGTCGTCACGGCCCTTCTGGCGCCATACGCGCAGGGTGATGTTCACTTGTAGCTCCGCTGCTTCATCTCGACGTACTCGTACTCCAGGGCTTCCTTGTGGAGCACGGGCTTGCTGTCAACGCCACCGAACTCCCACGCGGCGACGTAGGCGAACTCGTCGTCGTGACGCAGGGCCTCGCCGTCCTCCGTCTGGCTCTCGGAGCGGAAGTGGCCGCCGCAGGACTCGCGGCGGTGCAGGGCGTCGATACACATGAGCTCGCCCAGCTCGAGGAAGTCGGCCACGCGGTTGGCCTTCTCCAGAGCCTGGTTGAGCTCCTCGTTCGTGCCCAGCACCTTGACGTCGCGCCAGAACTCGGCGCGCAGCTCACGGATGAGCTCGATGGCCTTGCGCAGGCCCTCCTCGTTGCGCTCCATGCCGCAGTAGTCCCACATGATGTGGCCGAGCTCCTTGTGGAAGGAGTCGACGGTGCGGGAACCGTTGATGGAGAGCAGCTTGTCGATGCGGGAGGTGACCTCCTCCTTGGCCTTGACGGCCTCGGGGTGGCTCTCGTCCAGCTTCTCGAAGGGGCCGTCCGCCAGGTAGTCGTTGATGGTGTTCGGCAGGACGAAGTAACCGTCCGCCAGACCCTGCATCAGCGCGCTGGCACCCAGGCGGTTGGCGCCGTGGTCGGAGAAGTTGGCCTCACCGGTCACGAACAGGCCCGGGATGGTGCTCTGGAGGTCGTAGTCGACCCACAGGCCACCCATGGTGTAGTGCACCGCGGGGTAGATGCGCATCGGAACCTCGTACGGGTTCTCGCCGGTGATGCGCTGGTACATGTCGAACAGGTTGCCGTACTTGGCCTCGACGGCATCCCTGCCCAGACGCGCGATCGCGTCGGCGAAGTCGAGGTAGACGCCCAGACCGCCGGGGCCGACGCCGCGGCCCTCGTCGCAGACGTTCTTGGCGGCGCGGGACGCGATGTCACGCGGCACCAGGTTGCCGAACGACGGGTAGATGCGCTCCAGGTAGTAGTCGCGCTCGTCCTCGGGGATCTGGCGCGGGTCGCGGGTGTCGCCGCCCACCTTCGGCACCCAGATCCGACCGTCGTTGCGGAGCGACTCGCTCATCAGGGTCAGCTTGGACTGGTAGTCGCCGCTGACCGGGATGCAGGTCGGGTGGATCTGCGTGTAGCAGGGGTTCGCGAAGTGCGCGCCCTTGCGGTGGGCGCGCCACGCGGCGGTGACGTTGGAGCCCATGGCGTTGGTCGACAGGAAGAAGACGTTGCCGTAACCGCCGGTGGCCAGGACCACGGCGTCGGCGAAGTGCGTCTCGATCTCGCCGGTGACCATGTCGCGGGCGATGATGCCGCGCGCCTTGCCGTCCACGACGATGACCTCGAGCATCTCGTGGCGGGTGTTCATCTGAACGGTGCCCGCCGCGATCTGCCGCTCCTGCGCCTGGTAGGCGCCGATCAGCAGCTGCTGGCCTGTCTGGCCGCGCGCGTAGAACGTACGGGAGACCTGCACGCCACCGAAGGACCGGTTGTCGAGCAGACCGCCGTACTCACGGGCGAACGGCACACCCTGGGCCACGCACTGGTCGATGATCTCGACGCTGGTCTGGGCCAGGCGGTAGACGTTCGACTCGCGGGAGCGGAAGTCACCGCCCTTGACCGTGTCGTAGAACAGGCGGTGGATGCTGTCGCCGTCGTTGCGGTAGTTCTTCGCGGCGTTGATGCCGCCCTGCGCGGCGATGGAGTGCGCGCGCCGGGGGCTGTCCTGGTAACAGAACGAGATGACGTTGTAGCCGGCCTCGCCCATGGTCGCCGCGGCAGCGGCACCGGCCAGACCGGTACCGACGATGATCACGGAGAGCTTGCGCCGGTTCGCGGGGTTGACCAGCTTGGCCGAGAAACGGCGCTTGTCCCAGCGCTCGCTGATTGGGCCTTCGGGCGCCTTCTCGTCGCGGAGCGGGGCGCCCTCGATGTAGAGGTCGTTCTCAGACACTTAACTCACCAGTCCAAAGGTGACCGCCACGGGCGGGATCAGGAAACCGACGGTCACGATCAGCGCGATGCCCGTGGCGATCGAGTTCAGCACGGGCTGCCGACGGGCCTGGTTGACGCCGAGCGTGGCCAAGCCGCTCCAGACACCATGGCGCAGGTGGAAGCCCAGTGCGATGACAGCCAGGACGTAGAACAGGGTCACGTACCAGAACTCGGGCTGGAACCCGTTCACGAGACGCTCGTAGGGGCTGTCGGACCTGCCGCCCGGCGCGATGACGTTCACCGTCAGGTGCAGAATGTGGAAGATGACGAAGAGCGCGATCAGCACTCCGCCCCAGCGCATGGTGTAGGAGGAGTAGCTGCGGACCACCCGCTTCTTCACCTGGTAGCGCTGATCGGCGGGTCGGGCCCTGCGGGCGCGGGCCCACAGCGTCACCGCCGCGTAGATGTGGATCAGGATGCTCGCGAGGAGCACGATCCGGAAGATCCACAGGAAACCGCTCTCGGGCAGGAGCGGGTACCCGATCTCGCGAAGAGAATGGGCGTAGCCGTCGAAGGCAGCCTGGCCCGAGAAGACCTTCAGGTTGCCGTACATGTGCGCGATCAAATACAGCACGAGGATCGCACCGGACGCCGCCATCGCTGACTTGAGCGCCACCGTGGACCCGTAGGCCGTAGACCGCTTCTTGGTCAAGGTACTGTTCGCCACAGTCTGCCACTCTAAATTTGAGTTAAGTCTGACGTCCAAGTCATCGGGACCCTGGTCTCCATAGCCTTAGGCTATGGATCATGCAGTTCCAGCAGCTGGCCTACTTCGTCGCTGTAGCCCGTACTCGCCATTTCACCCGCGCAGCCGAGCTTTCTCGCGTCGCCCAGCCGAGTTTGAGCAAACAGATCCGGAGCCTTGAGCGGGAGTTGGGCGCGCCGTTATTCAGCCGTGCTCGGGGAAACATCACACTCACGCCTGCGGGCGAGGCGCTGCTTCCGCTGGCCCAGCGCATACTGACCGACCTGGAGACCGCCCGCCGGGAGGTCGCCGAGCTCGCCGGGATCCGCCGGGGCCGGGTCCGGCTGGGCGCGACGCCGTCGCTGTGCGCCGGGCTGCTGGCCGATGTGCTCTCGGACTTCCATACCCGGTTCCCCGGAATCGAACTCCACGTGGAGGAGAGCGGTTCCCGCGACCTCATCCGCGACCTGGGCCGGGGGGAGCTGGATCTGGCCCTGATCATCCTGCCGCTGCAGAGCAGCGACCCCGACTTCTCGACCACCCCGATCCTGCGGGAGAACCTGGTGGTGGCGAGCCCGACCTCACGCCCCTCCCCCAACGGACGGGCCTCGATCCGCATCACCGAGCTGGAGAACCGGCCGCTGGTGATGTTCCGGCGGGGCTATGACGTCCGCGAGGCCACGTTGCGGGCCTGCCGCGCCGCCGGGTTCGAGCCGGACCTCGCGGTGGAGGGCGGCGAGATGGACGCCGTGCTGCGCTTCGTGGAGGCGGGTCTGGGCCTGGCGGTGGTGCCGAGCATGGTGCTGCGCAACCGCCCCGGTCTGCGCGGTACGCCGCTGGCGCGGCCCCGGCTGCTGCGCACCGTGGCGCTGGCCCGGCGCAAGGACGTGGAGCCCTCCCACTCGGCGGAGGCCTTCCGCCGCCACCTCAACGAGTACCTGCTGGCCCTGTCGACCGAGGATCTCGGCCCCGACCTGGAGGTGCTCATCTCCGCGGCCGACGCGGGCGACCCGGGCCACGATCACGACCGCGGCCCGGTCCACGAGCGCTGACCGGACCGCGGGAACGGGCGCGGGCACCGCGGGGAAACGGACCCGGCCGGGGCACGGACCCGGGCGCGGACGCCACGGGGAGGCCGACGAGCGGGACCGGTCCGACCTGTGGGCCTCATCCGACATCGACCGTTTCGCACGGCTCTGTCATCGACCCTCCCCCGTACCGCGGTTGCTTCGCCGCGGCACCGGTCTGGGTGACCCTTGATCCCAACCGCCGCCGCCGGCCTTCCCCCACCGGCCCCGCGCGGGAGGCACCCCATCCCCTATGCGGAACGTGGTCGCGTCATGAGACTCAGGTCGTTTTCCCGTAAGCAGGTCGTACTGGTCGCCGTCGCCGCGGCCACCGTCGCCGTCGCCCTCAGCCCGCCCAGGCTGGCCCTGGCCCTGGTCTTCGCAGGGCTCGCCGTCCTCGCCCTGGGAGTGGTGTCCCTGCTGGAGCGGGAGCACCGGCACCTGTCCAGGCAGCTGGAGGAGGCGTGCTCCCGGCTCGACGAGATGTCCCGCGAGCACCGGGAGGAGGCGGGCCTCGCCCGCAAGCGTGACGCGCGGGTCCGCGAGACCATCCAGGAGGCCGCCGACGCCTGCGCGGACCGGACCGTGGAGGGCTGGGCCCGTCGGGAGCACAAGCTCCGCGAAAAAAGCGGGAAGACGGCCCCGACCCCGGCGGAGAAACACCTCGCCAAGGCGCAGGACCTGCTCTGGACCGGGTACAGCTCCCTGGGGATCGACCGGCTCCGCGTCCTGGGCGCGGACGGCGGGGCCGGCCCCGCCGTCCGGGCCGAGGCGCACAAGACCCTGTCCAACTGGCACCGTGCCACGGGCGCGCCCGAGAGCGCCCGGGACCACGCCCACCTGGCCGACCTCGCGGCTCCGCGTGCGGCCCGGGGCGCGTCGGGGGTGCCGTCGCTGTTGACCGCGCGGATCCGGGCGCCCCGGACGGCGCGGCACTTCGACGTGGTGCTGATGTCGGACTTCCGCCTGCCCGGGGGCACCACCGGCAGCAACCTCCAGGAGATCACGGCACAGCGCGACGCGGGGCTGAGCACAGGACTGGTGCACCACCCCGTCCTGCGCGAGAACCACTCCCTCGGGGTCAACCCCAAGATCCTGGCCCAGGTCGACAACGACCGGGTCCGGTTCGTCGCGCCGGACGAACGGGTGACCTGCGACCTGCTCGTGGTCCGCTTCCCCCTGATCGGGCAGCGGCCGCTGGACGTCCTGCCCTCGGTGGAGGCCGCCCGGCGGATCGTGGTCCTCAACCAGACCCCGAACCGGCGCTACGGGGTGGAGTTCGAGAACAACGAGGCGTGGAACGTCGCCCGCTGCGCGGAGGGGTTCACCAGCCTGCTCGGCGAGCACAGCTGGCACCCGATCAGCCCGCGGGTGCGCGAGGCGATGGTCCTGCACCACTCCGCGGAGATGGCGGGGGTCACGCTGGCCGACGAGGACTGGTCGGAGGCCATCGACCTGGGCTCCTGGGCTCGGGAAGGGCTCCGCGCCCCGGACGGCCGGGTGCTGCTCGGCCGCCACTCGGGCGACCAGCGGGGCAAGTGGCCGGAGGACCCGGCGGTGCTGGCCGCCGCCCACCCGGCGCTGCCCGGCTGGGAGACACACGTCCTGGGCGGTGCGAGGGTCCCCGAGCGCGCCCTGGGCCGTCTGCCCGACCATTGGACGGTGCACCCCTTCGACGGGATGGACGTGCGCGACTTCCTCCACGGCCTGGACGCGTACGTCTACTTCACCGGTGAGGGGATGTTGGAGGCCTTCGGCCGGGCCCCGCTGGAGGCGATCGCCGTCGGTCTGCCGACCCTGCTGCCGCACTCCTTCGCCCCCGTGTTCGGGGACGCCGCGATCTACACCGACCCGGAGGGGGTCCGGGCCGAGGTCGAGGCGCTCATGGGAGACGGGGAGCGGTACGCGCGGCAGGTCCGGCGCGGGCACGAGGTGCTGCGCGAGCGGTTCAGCCACCGGGCCCACCTGCGCAGGCTCGCGAACCTGGGGGTCCGGGTCCCGGCGGAGTTCCTGGAGCTGCCCGAAGCCGGTGCCCTGTTGGTTCCCTGAACGACGGCATGGCCCTGGGTCAAACAGTGGCGCAGATCACACTATTTTCCCGGGAGCTGCCCGAACTCCGGGACGTGACCGTGATCACAACGGCCTAGTGTTGCGCAACAGGCCGGTTCGCCGCCCGTCTTGTCCGAGAGTGATCCAACCTTCAGCCCGGAGGTGAATCGGATCCGGTTTGCACAATGCGTTTATGCTTCTACACGCTCCGTGTTGTCGACGGGTGATAACCAAACCCGCCGCTATGTCGCCGCCGGGCAGGCGGAGACGTTAAACGCCTGCGGAGGCCAGGTAAGACCGGAGAACTCGCTTTTCCGGCACCGGCCGGTGAAACAGGAACCAGCTGTCGCCGCGAGGCGCGCAGCGCCACTCGCCCGCAAGGGCGAGTCGGAATCCCCGCCGGTTCACGACGGGGAGGGTGTCAATGCTTCCCGCAGCAATCCAGCACCCGGGAGCGGTCACGGCCACTGAAGGCACGGGGCCGCTCCCCGCTTCCTTGGCCCGCCGCTCTCCACAGGAGGTGGAGACCACGGTGACCTCTACGACCTCTGCACACGACGATCGCCCCGGCGGCGGCCGGGCGCGACTGAACCAGCGGACACTGCGTACCGACCGATGGTGGCTGGGCCCGATTCTGACGACCTTGGGCCTGGCCACCTTTCTCGTCTACGGGGCGGCCCGGGTGTTCCAGCAGGACCACTACTGGGTCGCGGAACACCACTACCTGACCCCCTTCTACTCCCCCTGCCTCGCCGCGCAGTGCGCGCCCGAGGCCTCGCTCTTCGGACGCGTGCCGTGGGAGCTCCCCCCGTTCTTCCCCTACGCCCTGCTCAGCCTGCCGATCCTGCTGCTGTTCCGGGTGACCTGCTACTACTACCGCAAGGCCTACTACCGCTCGATCTGGCAGGCGCCCACCGCGTGCGCCGTGCGCGAGCCGCACCGGAGCTACACCGGCGAGACTCGTCCGCTGATGCTCCCCCAGAACGGCCACCGCTACTTCTTCTACGCCGCCTTCGTGATCACCGTGATCAACACCTGGGACATGCTCGTCCCGTACTTCCACGGCACCGAGGGCGGGTTCGGGATCGGGGTCGGCAACCTGATCATGCTGGTCAACGTGCTGATGCTGTGGGGATACACCCTCAGCTGCCACTCGTGCCGGCACATCATGGGCGGCCGTCTGCGCAGCTTCAGCCGGAACCCGGTGCGCTACTGGGCCTGGACCCGGATCTCCACGCTGAACCACCGGCACATGCTGTTCGGCTGGCTGAGCATCGCGTCGCTGATGACCACCGACGCCTACATCGCCCTGGTCGCCAGTGGCACCATCACCGACCTGCGCATCCTCAACTGAGCACCGGGGAAGGAAGACACATCCACATGCCCCCCACAGCAGAGAACGAGCCCTCGGCGAAGGGTGCTTCCGCAGCGGAGAACGGGATCACCCGGTACAGCTACGACGTCGTGGTGATCGGGGCGGGCGGCGCCGGGCTCCGGGCCGCGATCGCCGCACGCGAGCAGGGCAAACGCACCGCGATCATCTCCAAGTCGCTCTTCGGCAAGGCGCACACGGTCATGGCCGAGGGCGGCGCGGCGGCCGCGCTCGGCAACACCAACGACGCCGACTCGTGGAAGGTGCACTTCCGCGACACCCTGCGCGGCGGCAAGTTCCTCAACGACCCGCGTATGGCCGAACTCCACGCCAGGGAGGCGCCCGAGCGCATCCTGGAACTGGAGTACTGGGGCGCGCTGTTCGACCGCACCGAGGACGGGCGGATCAGCCAGCGCAACTTCGGCGGGCACGAGTACCCCCGGCTCGCCCACGTGGGCGACCGCACCGGGCTGGAGCTCATCCGCACCCTCCAGCAGCGGATCGTGGCGCTCCAGCAGGCCGACGCGGTGGAGTACGGCGACCCCGACGCCCGGCTGAGGGTGTTCGCCGAGACAGCCGTGACCAGTCTGATCCGGGAGAACGCCCCCGTCCCGGGAGGGAGCGGAGCGTCCGAAGCGGGCGATGACGGCGGGCGGATCATCGGTGCCTTCGGCTACCGCAGGGTGGACGGCGGCTTCGTACTGTTCGAGGCGCCCACCGTCGTCCTCGCCACGGGCGGGATCGGCAAGGCCTTCCGCACCACCTCCAACTCCTGGGAGTACACCGGCGACGGGCACGCGCTGGCACTGCGCGCGGGCGCCTCGCTGATCAACATGGAGTTCGTCCAGTTCCACCCCACGGGGATGGTCTGGCCGCCCTCGGTGAAGGGCATCCTCGTCACCGAGTCCGTGCGCGGTGACGGCGGCGTGCTGCGCAACTCCAAGGGCGACCGGTTCATGTTCGACTACGTGCCCGACGTCTTCCGCTCCCAGTACGCGGAGACCGAGGCCGAGGCGGACGGCTGGTACGACGACCCGGCCCACCACCGCAGGCCACCGGAACTGCTGCCCCGCGACGAGGTGGCCCGGGCGATCAACAGCGAGGTGAAGGCGGGGCGGGGCTCCCCGCACGGCGGTGTGTTCCTGGACGTGTCCTCGCGCCTGCCCGCGGAGGAGATCCGGCGGCGGCTGCCGTCCATGCACCACCAGTTCAAGGAGCTGGCGGACGTGGACATCACCGCCGAGCCCATGGAGGTCGGGCCGACCTGCCACTACGTGATGGGCGGGGTGCGGGTGGACGCCGACACCGCCGCCGCGGACGTGCCGGGGCTGTTCGCCGCCGGCGAGGTGGCGGGCGGCATGCACGGTTCCAACCGGTTGGGCGGCAACTCGCTGTCGGACCTGTTGGTGTTCGGCCGCCGGGCCGGGCTGGGTGCCGCCGCCTACGTGGACGCGCTCGGCGACGCGAGCCCCGGGGCCGGGGCGCTGGACCGGGCTGCCGCCGAGGCGGTGAACTCGTCGCTGGCCCCGCTCAAACAGGGCGCCGGGGAGAATCCGTACACGGTCCACTCCGAGCTCCAGGACACCATGAACGACCTGGTCGGGATCATCCGCAAGGGTCCGGAGGTGCAGCGGGCCCTGGAACGGCTGGCCGAGCTCTCCGACCGGGTGGACCTGCTCAGCGCCCCCGGGGACCGTGTGTACAACCCCGGCTGGCACCTGGCGCTGGCCCTGCCCAACATGCTCCTGGTGTCCGAGGCCGTGGCCCGTGCCGCCCTGGAGCGCACCGAGTCACGCGGCGGACACACCCGGGACGACCATCCGGAGATGTCGGCCGAGTGGCGGCGGGTGAACCTGTCCGTGCGGGCCGTGGACGGCCGGGTGGAGCTGGAGCGGCGTCCGGTCGCGGACATCCCGGAAGAGCTGCTCGAGCTCTTCGACCGGGACGAGCTGGCCAAGTACCTGACCAAGGAGGAGCTTCCCGGGAACGGGAGCCCCGACGAGGAGGAACCCCCCGAGGAGGGCACGTCATGAGCGAACGGACGTTCCGGGTGTGGCGCGGCGCGGACGACGGCGAGCTGACCGAGTACCGGGTGGAGGTGAACGAGGGCGAGGTCGTCCTGGACGTGCTGCACCGCCTCCAGGCCACGCAGACGCCTGACATGGCGGTGCGGTGGAACTGCAAGGCGGGCAAGTGCGGCTCGTGCTCGGTGGAGATCAACGGCCTGCCGAGGCTGTCCTGCATGACCCGGATGAGCGTGTTCGAGGAGGACGAGGTCGTCACGGTGACACCCATGCGCACCTTCCCGGTGGTGCGGGACCTGGTGTGCGACGTGTCGTACAACTACGCCAAGGCCAGGGAGATCCCGTCGTTCACCCCGGACCCGAAGACGTCGCCGGGCGACTTCCGGATGCGGCAGGCGGACGTGGAACGCTCCCAGGAGTTCCGCAAGTGCATCGAGTGCTTCCTGTGCAACAACGTGTGCCACGTGATCCGCGACCACGAGGAGAACAAGGAGCACTTCTCGGGGCCGCGGTTCCTCATGCGGGTCGCGGAGCTGGAGATGCACCCGGAGGACACCGCGGACCGGCGCAGGACGGCGCAGGAGGAGTTCGGGCTGGGCTACTGCAACATCACCAAGTGCTGCACGGAGGTGTGCCCCGAGGGCATCCGCATCACCGACAACGCCCTGATCCCGCTCAAGGAGCGCGTGGTCGACCGCAAGTACGACCCGCTGGTGTGGCTGGGTTCCAAGATCGGGATGCGCCCCAGGGACACCCCGATCGCGCCGAACATCCGCCGCGCGGAGGGCGGAGGCGCAGAGGGCGGAGGCGCAGAGGGCGGAGGCGCAGAGGAATAGCGGCCGGGAAGGGCTGAGGTCCGGGGCGGCGGGGGATATCCCCCGCCGCCCTCACGTGCGCCTTCTTTGTTACCCAGAATCACAGGAAAGCCTTTTTGTGGGCTTTTCATGCGGATGAGGGGAATTCTCGACTTCGTCGTGGGGCCGGTATAGCTTTGCCGTTCCGACGCCGGTGCCGCCCGTCCCCGAGCCCCGGCCGGACGGGCGACGACGACCGGATCGGGGCACTGGTGAGGGACGTGGCATGGCCGGGGAGCACAGCCTCAAGAACCACTTCGACGGCGCGGCCGCACGGATGCTCGGCGAGTCGATCCGCCGGGTGCATCCGGGGTTCGACGTCGAGGGGTACGCGGCCGAGGTCGGGCGGCGGGTGGGGCCGCTGGAACTCAAGGCGCGGGTCCTGGTGATGGCGGAGGGGCTGCGCGACCGCCTCCCCGAGCACTACCCGGACGCCGTCGGCGTCCTGGTGGCCTCCCTCGAACCGGACGCGGCGCTGGGCGAGGGCGGCGGTATGTACAACGAGGGCTTCCACCTGATGGCGGTGGCCCGGTTCGTGGAGGAGTTCGGGCTGGACCACCCGGAGGCCTCGCTGCCCGCGCTGGTGGAGATCACCAAGCGCCACACCGGTGAGTTCGCGGTCAGGCCGTTCGTGCAGAGGCACTACGAGCCCACCATGGCGATGGTGCGGGCGTGCGCCGTCGATCCCGACCCCAACGTGCGCCGGTTCGCCAGCGAGGGCATCCGCCCCCGGCTGCCCTGGGCACGCAGGCTCCCGGGGTTCGTCGCCGATCCCGGTCCGGTGCTGGCCGTTCTGGAGCTGCTGCGCAGCGATCCGTCGAAGTTCGTGCGCACCTCGGTGGCGAACAACCTGAACGACATCTCCCGTGAGCACCCGGGGGTGGTCCTGGACCTGGCCGAGCGGTGGACGGCAGAGAGTCCGACCCCGGAGACGGCGTGGACGGTCCGGCACGCGCTGCGCACCCTGGTGAAGCAGGGCGACCAGCGGGCCCTGGCGTTGCTGGGGGCCACGGGCGGCGAGCACGTGGCGGCGGAGGGGATGACCGTGTCCCCGGAGGTCGTGGAGCTGGGCGGGGCCCTGGTGGTCCGGGTGGACCTGGTCAACACCGACGGGCGACCGCACACGGTGGTCGTGGACTACGTGGTGCATCACGTGCGGGCGAACGGCGGCCGGAGCCCGAAGGTGTTCAAGTGGACGAAGGTCGAACTGTGCGCCGGGGAGCGGCGGACACTGGAGAAGAAGCACGCCGTGCGCCCGATCAGCACGCGGTCCTACTACCCGGGTGAGCACCTGGTGGAGGTCCAGGTGAACGGGTTGGTGAAGGCCGCGGCCGGGTTCGGGCTACGGACCTGAGCGGTCCGCGGCCCGGTGCTCCCGGTGGTCGAGGTGGAAGGGCCCACCGGTCCCGCCGGGGTCCCAGCCGAGGGTGAGCGCTCGGCGGACCGCCCCGGCCACCCGCTCGGGGGAGGCCGGGGTCAGAAGCCGCGGCTGGACCACTCGTCCAGGTGGGCGGCTGCTTCGGCGACGGTGGTGGACTCACCGTGGCCGGGGTGGACGACGGTGTCGCCGGGCAGGGTGGCGAGCTGGTCGCGGATGGAGGCGATGATCGTCGGGAAGTCGGAGACGGGCTGGCCGGTGGCGCCGGGACCGTCCGGGAAGAGGGTGTCGCCGCTGAAGACCACACCGAGTTCGGGCGCGTGGAAGGACACGCTGCCGGGGGTGTGGCCCGGGGTGTGCAGAACGTTGAGCTCCGTGTCTCCGGCGCGCAGGACCTCACCGTGGAGGAGGGGGGCGTCGGGTTCGCGGTAGGGGTAGACCTGGTGCCAGAGCCCGGCGTCGTCGGGGTGGAGCAGGATCGGGCAGTCCGTGAGGTCGGCCAGGGCCACGGCGGCGTTGATGTGGTCGCTGTGGCCGTGGGTGCACACGATCGCCATGAGCTCACGGTCGCCCAGGCCCCGGGCGATGCGCTCGTGGTCGTGGGCGGCGTCGATGACCACCGCGCTGTCGTCGTTGCCGATGATCCACACGTTGTTCTCGACGTCGGACTCGGCGCCCTCGATGCTGAAGATTCCCGAGGTACGCAGCCGCTGGACGGGGGACAGGGAACTCACAGGCTCACCACCTGACATCTCGTGGGGCAGGAGCTCCGAGCCTATCCCGACGGGTCTGCGCACACACGCTTATCAGCCGGCGTCGAAGTCGCGGCGCAGGGCGTAGGGCTGGATGAGGCCGAGGCCGTGCGCGTGCCGGGCGCGGACCTTGACCACTTGGAGCCCTTCTTCGTCGGTGAGGCTCTCGGCGAGCGCGTCGTCGATGAGCACGGTGCCGGGCCGGGCGAAGGAGGTGAGTCTGCTGGATCGGTTGACGGTGGTGCCGAAGACGTCCCCGTGCAGGGTGAGCACCGGACCGTAGGCCACGCCGACGCGGACGTCGGGGACCTCCACGTGGGTCTTCACCCCGGAGGCCAGGCGCAGGGCGATGTCCGCCGCCTGGAGGGGCGAGTCCGCGACGTAGAGGACCTCGTCGCCGAGGGTCTTGACGACCCGGCCGCCGCCGGAGGCGACGATGTCGGCGGCGGTCGCCTCGAAGCCCTCCACGACCCCGGCGAGCTCGACCTCGTCGAGTTCACGGCTGAGGGTGGTGAAGGAGACCAGGTCGGCGAAGCCCACGATCAGCGGGTAGTAGTTCGGGACGGTGTCGTTGCCGTTGGACATCACGGCGAGGGTGCGCGACGTGGAGGCGGCGAGCTGGCGGCGCCAGATGTGCAGGAGCAGGCGCTCCACGTCCGGCAGCAGCTCCTTGACCTGGTTCATCAGCGGACTGGCCGCGGAGTCGTCGTTGCCGTCCTTGAAGAGGAGGGTGCTCAGGATGCTGGTCTGCCAGTCGGCCAGGCGGGCCATGGTCTGCCCCATGGCGCGGGCGAAGCGGACCACGCCCTCCTCGTCGAGGAGGCCCTCCTTGAGGAGGGAGTTGGTGATGCGCAACGCCTCGACGTCGCTCTCGGCGAAGATGATCGAGTCGTCGCCCAGGGTGGGGAATCCCAGGGCGCGCCAGACGCGGCCGGCCAGCTCGGGATCGGCTTCGGCGAGCTCGACCGCCTGTTCCCTGGTGTAGACCGCCTCACCACCGAGCAGGACGGACTCGATCGCTTTCGGGTCAGGACGCGACGGCATACGTTCTCTTTCACGGGACCTTCCCCGCCGGGGCGGGGAGCAATCTCATTGTCACCGGCCCGGGGGCGCGATGTTGGATGCGCCTCCAGCTTACGCCGGAGACGGTGGATCAGCTCTGCGGATCGGTCGGTTGCACCGGCCGCTGGGCCTCGTTGACCTGGCGGTAGATCTCCGACTGGAACCACTGGGGTCTGGGCACCCGCTGGAGGACCATACCCTCCTGCTCTGATGCCGACTGAACCGACAACGTTCCGTACCGCATGATCCGTTCCCAGAGCGTGATGTTGAAGGAGACATCGTTGACCCTGGTCAGTGGCATGTCCCGGCCCTGCTTGGAGATGATGCCGTCGCGCATCATCAGCCGCCGGTTGGTGAGGATGTAGACCGTGGTCGCCCACTTGAGCATGGGGACGAACCAGAAGACCAGGGCGGCGACGACGCCGACAGCCACCACCACTCCTCCGGCGATCAGGCTCCAGTCCTCGTTCCAGGGCATGAAGAAGAGGGCGGTGCCCACGACGCCGGCGATCAGGAGGAGTGCGACGAACTCTCCCGCGAGGAGGGTCCAGTGCTGACGTGCGACGTAGACGAGTTCTTCGTCGTCGGAGAGATAACGGTCCGCGATAGCCATAACGGTGATAATGGCACAGGGCGCCCGAGTCCGGGAGTGGCGGGAAACCGCCTGTGGACAACGGTTCCGGAGTCATCCGCCGGGGCGGACGTGCACGACGTCCCCCGCGCTGAGCGCACGTCCCCCGACGAGGAGCCGGGCTTGGGCGTCGACCCCGGTCGCGGTGCCCTCCAGGAGCTTGCCGTCGGGCAGATGCACCCGGACCGGGCGCCCGATCGTCACGCAGGCCTCCCGGTACTCCGCGGCCAGCCCGCTGGCCTCGGCGTCTCCCCCGGCCCCGGTCCATGCGGCGTAGCGCTCCTCGAACCCGTCGAGGACGGCCGCGAGCAGCGCGCCCCGGTCGGTCCCGGGCGCGCCCTCGGCCCGCAGCGAGGTCGCGGTCTCCACGGGGAGTTCATCGCGGGTCTGCGCGACGTTCAGACCCATGCCCACCACGACCCCCGGGTGCCCGGGGTCGGAGAAGTCGGCCTCGGCGAGGATCCCGGCGAGCTTTCCGTCGCCCTGCTCTCCGGGGACGAGCACGTCGTTGGGCCACTTCAGCGCGGCCTCGATCCCGCTGACCTCGCGCACGGCGGCGACGGCGGCCACACCCATGAGCCCGGACAGCCACCCGAGACCTCCCGGCGGCACGGTGGGCCGCACCAGGAGGGAGAAGGTGAGCGCGACCCCGGCGGGGGTGGTGAACCCGCGCCCCAGGCGGCCCTTCCCCGCGGTCTGGTGCTCGGTGACCAGCACGGTGCCCTCGGGCGCCCCGCCCTTGGAGCGGGCGACGAGGTCGGTGTTGGTGGACCCGGCCTCGGGCACCACCTCCACGCTCCGCCACAGCCCGCCGGGACGGATGACGGCGGACACGATCGCGGACCGGTCCAGAGGAGGGAGTTCGTTGCTGCGCGCGCTGGTCATGGGCCCATTACAACAGCCCCGAAATCGTCTGTGGACAACCCGCCGGGCCGGATGTGCCCCGGTTAAGCTGATCCCAGCACATCGGTGATCGTGTCTAGCTACTTTGAGTAGCCGGAGGTGCGACAGTTGACCATCGCAGCAACAAAGACGGCCGAGCACGAGCCGTCCCACTGGGAAGTCGTGCTGCGCGCCTGGGAAGAACTCGACCTGCCCGAAGGCTGGCGAGCCGAGATCATCGAAGGCGACATCACCATCACACTGCTGTCAGAGGTGGCGGAATCCATGAGTATCGCGGAAGCGGAAGAGCTCGGCATACCGTCCCACTGGGAAGTCGTGCTGCGCGCCTGGGAAGAACTCGACCTGCCCGAAGGCTGGCGAGCCGAGATCATCGAAGGCGACATCAAGATCATGACTCCCCCCTCCCTCGAACACGGCCACATCGTGACCCTGATCCACAAGTGGCTCGTTCTGGAGTGCCACCGTGAGGGAAGCGGAATCGGTGGGGCAGAGGTTTACCAGAACGTCGGAGTACGGGTACCGCTTCGGAGCGGTCTGTACATCCCCGATCTGATGGTGTTGCCCGAATCAGTGCTGAGCTCCGCCCCCGAGCAATTGATCAGGGATGCGATTCTCGTAGTCGAGGTGACCTCCAAGAGCACGGCTCAGAAGGATCGCAAGCCCAAGCTGTGGGGCTACGCGCATGCTGAGGTCCCCCTGTACCTCCTGGTGGATCGTTGGGACCCTGACAGCGCCAAAGGTGAGGTGACCCTGTTCTCAGCCCCTGAGGATGGGCGCTACACACGGAGTGTCCGTGCTCCCTTCGGCGAGGGGATCGAACTCCCCTCTCCCTTCGACCTCATGATCGACACCGGCGCTTTCCCGGTCTGATCATCCATGAGCGCGGGCCCCGCACCTGCGGAGAGGTGCGGGGCCCGGGTTTCGCCGAGGGGGGTCAGCCGGTGTTCTGCAGGCCGGCGGCGACTCCGTTGACGGAGAGCAGGAGCAGGCGCTCCAGGTGCTGGCCGTCCTCTTCGGAGAGCGAGTCCGACTCCTCGCCGCGCAGGGCCTCCAGGGCCCGGAGCTGGAGGTGGCTGAGCGCGTCCACGTAGGGGTTGCGCAGGTCCACGGCGCGGGAGAGGATCGCGCGGTTCTCCAGCAGGCGGCTGTGGCCGGTCACCTTGAGGACGAGCTCGCGGGTCAGGTCGTACTCGCGCAGGACCGTCTCGGTGAGTTCGGGCCGCCCGCCGAGGGCGAGGTAGCGCTCGGCGATGGTCCGGTCGGTCTTGGCCAGGCTCATCTCCGCGTTGTCCAGCAGCGAGGCGAACAGCGGCCACTCGCGGTAGGCCGCCTGCAGGACCGGCAGGTCCGCGACGGCGGCCAGGCCCGTGCCCAGGCCGAACCAGCCGGGCAGGTTGACCCTGGTCTGGGTCCAGGCGAACACCCACGGGATGGCCCGCAGGTCGCCGAGGCCCTTGGCTGCGCTGCGGCGGGAGGGGCGCGAGCCCAGGCGGAGCTCGCCGAGCTCCTCCAGAGGGCTGACCCGGGAGAACCAGACGGCGAAGTCCTCGGTGTTGATCAGGTCCAGGTAGGCCTGCTGGGCCTCGGCCGCGACGGTGTCGGCGTAGGGGCGGTAGCGCTCGGCGGCGGTGCGCTCGCGGTCCTGGACCGATTCGGTGGAGGCCATCAGGACGGCGTGGCCGACCTGCTCGATGTGGCGGCGGCCGATGGCGGCCTGACCGTAGCGGGCGAAGATGACCTCGCCCTGCTCGGTGACCTTGAACCGGCCGTTCACCGAACCCGGGGCCTGGGCGAGCAGGGCGCGGCTGGCCGGACCGCCGCCGCGGCCGAGGGAGCCGCCCCGGCCGTGGAAGAGGGTCAGGCGCACGTCGTTCTCGCCGGCCCACGCGGACAGCCGGGCCTGGGCGTCGTACAGGCGCAGGGTGGCGCTGACCGGACCGACGTCCTTGGCGGAGTCGCTGTAGCCGAGCATGACCTCCACGCGGCGGTCGTTGTCGGCCAGGCGCCGGCGCACCGGCGCGAGTTCGAGCATCCCGGCCAGCACCCCGGGCGAGGCCTCCAGGTCGGCGCCGGTCTCGAAGAGCGGGATGACGTCCAGGACCGGCACGCGCTTGGGCGGCAGGGCGTAGGTGGCCAGCTTGTAGACGGCCTCGATGTCCTCGGCCGAGCGGGTGAAGCTGACGATGTAGCGGCGGCAGGCCTCCACACCGAAGCGCTCCTGGATCCAGGACACCGTCCGGATGGTGTCGAGGACCTCCTCGGTGCGCTCCGAGAGGGGTCCGCCGGACTCCAGTTCGGCGAGCGCGGCGGCGTGGACCTCGCTGTGCTGGCGGATCTCCAGCTCGGCGAGGTGGAAGCCGAAGGTCTCGGCCTGCCAGACCAGGTGCTGGAGGTCCCCGTAGGCCTGGCGGTGGGCGCCCGCGGCGGCCAGTGAGCCCTGGACCAGGCGCAGGTCGGCGAGGAAGGCCTCGGCGCCCGTGTAGGCGAGGTCGGCGTCGCGTTCCCGGGTGGCGCGCAGACGCGCGGTGGCCAGGAGCAGGAACTGGCGGTGGGGCTCGTTGGGCGAGCGCTGGGTGATCTCACCCATCAGCGCGGGCTGCCCGGCCTTGGCCTCGGAGATCGCGTCCAGCAGCGCAGGGCTGGCCGGGGTGAGGTTGGAGTAGGCGGTGAGGGTGCGGGCGATCCGGCCGCAGGCGGTCTCCAGGCCGCGCAGGATGTGCTCGGACTGGATGGTCATCGCCTCGCGGGTCACCTCGTGGGTGACGAAGGGGTTGCCGTCCCGGTCGCCGCCGATCCAGGTGCCGTAGCGGACGAAGGGTGTGGCGCGGGGCGGCCGGGTGCCGGTGCCCTCGGGGTCGATGGCGGTGTCGAGCGTCCGGTAGACCTCCGGGACGATCGCGAAGATCGTCTCGTCGAAGGCGGCCAGGGCGGTGCGCACCTCGTCGAGCGGGTTGAGCTTGGTGTAGCGCAGCTGTGAGGTGCGCCAGAGCAGGTCGATCTCCTCCAGCAGGCGGCGGTGCGCCTCGGCGGCGGCGCTGCTGCCCTCGTGGGAGGTGTGCCAGGCCTCCAGCTGGGCGCTGATCCGCAGGATGGAGGTGGACACGGCGCGGCGCCGGGCCTCGGTGGGGTGGGCGGTGAGCACCGGGTGGAACTCCATGCCCTCGACCAGTTCGGCCAGGCGCTCCTCGCCGCCCTCGCTCTCCCGGACGGCGCGCACGGCGGCGGCCAGGGACTCGCGGGGCGGGTTCGCGGCGTCGTCGCGTTCGCGCAGGGCGCGCATGCGCTGGTGTTCCTCGGCCAGGTTGGCCAGGTGGAAGTAGACCGTGAACGCGCGGGCGACCTGCTTGGCGCGTTCCAGCGGCCAGGCGCCGACGATCTCGGTGATCTCCTCGGTGGTGACGACGCCGTCCCGGGCGCCGATCACCGCGTGTCGGAGTTTCTCGACATCGGCGAGCAGGTCCTCGCCGCCGCTTTCGGCGAGGACCGTTCCGAGCATCTCGCCGAGCAGCTTGACGTCATTCCTGAGCTGTTCGGGGACTTCTTGCCGGGCACTGTCGCGTTCTGCGCTTACCGCTGTCATAGGGCCGACCTTACAGAGATCACGCCTGGCGGCGTGTGTGCGGGGGTGGATTTCGGGGGTTTCGCCTTGACGTTAACAATTGTTGCCGAACGGGTTCAATTCACAATGCCTCACGCTTTTCCGGGGTTTCCGGACACCTTTTACACCCCCGCGACCCCCGGGGGCGCTCTCTCGACACTCGGGCACGTCAGGCCGAACCTACTGACGAGTAACACGGGCCGGGTGACGGCGGGCGAGACCTCCGGAGCTAACCTGAGCAGTTATGGCCACCGAAGCCCCTGAACCGCTGTCCGCGGCTGAGATCGACATCCACACGACCGCGGGCAAGCTCGCCGACCTGCAGCGACGCAGGTACGAAGCCGTGCACGCCGGGTCCGAGCGAGCCGTCGAGAAACAGCACGCCAAAGGCAAGATGACCGCCCGTGAGCGGATCGACGCACTGCTCGATCCGGGCTCGTTCGTCGAGTTCGACGCGCTGGCCCGACACCGCTCGACCAACTTCGGCCTGGACGCCAACCGCCCCTACGGGGACGGCGTCGTGACCGGCCACGGAACCGTCGACGGCCGTCCCGTCGCCGTGTTCAGCCAGGACGTCACCGTCTTCGGCGGCTCCCTGGGCGAGGTCTACGGTGAGAAGATCTGTAAGGTCCTCGACCACGCCCTCACGAACGGGTGCCCCGTCGTGGGCATCAACGAGGGCGGCGGCGCGCGCATCCAGGAGGGTGTGGTCGCGCTGGGCCTGTACGCGGAGATCTTCAAGCGCAACACCCACGCTTCCGGTGTCATCCCGCAGATCTCCCTGATCATGGGCGCCACCGCGGGCGGGCACGTCTACTCACCGGCCCTCACCGACTTCGTCGTGATGGTCGACGAGACCTCCCAGATGTTCATCACCGGCCCCGACGTCATCAAGACCGTCACCGGCGAGGACGTCTCCATGGAGGAGCTGGGCGGCGCCAACACGCACGCCAGCAAGTCGGGGGTGGCCCACTACCGGGGCGCCGACGAGCAGGACGCCATCGACTACGTCAAGGCCCTGCTGTCGCACCTGCCCGACAACAACCTCGAGGAGGCCCCGCGACTGGCCCCCGAGGACGACCCCGGCGACGAGCTCACCGACACCGACCTGGCACTGGACGCCTTCATCCCGGACTCGGCCAACCAGCCGTACGACATCAAGCAGGTCATCGAGTCGGTCCTGGACGACGGTGACTTCCTCGAGGTCCACCCGCAGTTCGCCACCAACATCGTGGTCGGTTACGGCCGGGTGGACGGCCGGTCCGTGGGAGTGGTCGCCAACCAGCCCATGAGCTTCGCGGGCTGCCTGGACATCGACGCCTCCGAGAAGGCCGCCCGGTTCGTGCGCACCTGCGACGCGTTCAACGTCCCGGTGCTGACCTTCGTGGACGTGCCCGGCTTCCTGCCCGGCACCGACCAGGAGTGGGACGGCATCATCCGCAGGGGCGCCAAGCTCCTGTACGCCTACGCCGAGGCCACCGTCCCGCTGATCACCGTGATCACCCGCAAGGCCTTCGGCGGCGCCTACGACGTGATGGGCTCCAAGCACCTGGGCGCCGACGTCAACCTGGCCTGGCCCACCGCGCAGATCGCGGTCATGGGCGCCCAGGGCGCGGTCAACATCCTGCACCGGCGCACCCTCGCCGCGGCCGACGACGTCGAGGCCGAGCGGGCCCGGCTGGTCGGAGAGTACGAGGACACCCTCCTGAACCCGTACTCGGCGGCCGAACGCGGTTACGTGGACGGGGTCATCCTGCCCTCCGAGACCCGTGTGCAGGTCACCAAGGCGCTCAAGGCGCTGCGCAACAAGCGCAAGCAGCTGCCGCCCAAGAAGCACGGGAACATCCCGCTGTGAGCGCGCCGAACCAGCCCTCGGCGGGGGAACCGCACCTGGTCGTGGTGCGCGGCGAGCCCACCGAGGAGGAGATCGCCGTGCTCACCGCCGTGCTCACCGCCCGTGCGGCGGCCGCCCGTGCCGCCGCCGGGGCCCCCGGACCCGAGCGGCCCGCCTCCGGGTGGCGGGACCGCTCACGCGGTATGCGCACCCCGTTGCGTCCGGGCCCCGGCGCCTGGCGCATGAGCACGAGATGACCTCTGACGTGCTCTCCCGTTTCCTAGACTCTTCGTCGAGCGGTCGGCGCGTGACCCGCTCCACGCTCCAGCTGGAGGATTTCCACCGTGCGTAAAGTACTGATCGCCAACCGCGGCGAGATCGCCGTGCGGATCGCCCGCGCCTGTCGTGACGCCGGGATCGGCAGCGTCGCCGTCTACGCCGAACCCGACCTGGACGCCCTGCACGTCAAGGTCGCCGACGAGGCCCACAGCCTGGGCGGCTCCACGCCGGCCGACTCCTACCTGGACATCGGCAAGCTCCTGGCCGTCGCGGCGGCCTCCGGCGCGGACGCGGTCCACCCCGGCTACGGCTTCCTCGCCGAGAACGCCGACTTCGCCCAGGCCGTCATCGACGCCGGACTGACCTGGATCGGTCCGCCCCCGGCCGCGATCACCGCGCTCGGCGACAAGGTCCAGGCCCGCCACATCGCGCAGAAGGTCGGCGCGCCCCTGGTGGCGGGCACCGCCGATCCGGTGGAGTCCGCCGAGGAGGTGGTGGCCTTCGCCGCCGAGCACGGGCTGCCGATCGCGATCAAGGCGGCCTTCGGCGGCGGAGGGCGCGGCCTCAAGGTGGCCTACACCCTGGAGGAGGTGCCCGACGCCTACGAGTCCGCGGTCCGCGAGGCGGTGACCGCGTTCGGGCGCGGTGAGTGCTTCGTCGAGCGCTACCTCGACAAGCCGCGGCACGTGGAGACGCAGTGCCTGGCCGATGCCCACGGCAACGTCGTGGTGGTCTCCACCCGCGACTGCTCCCTGCAGCGCCGCCACCAGAAGCTGGTGGAGGAGGCCCCGGCGCCGTTCCTGTCCGCCGACCAGATGGAGCGCCTGTACGCCTCCTCCAAGGCCATCCTCAAAGAAGCGGGCTATGTGGGCGCGGGCACCTGCGAGTTCCTCGTCGGTGTGGACGGCACCATCTCCTTCCTGGAGGTCAACACCCGCCTGCAGGTCGAGCACCCGGTGTCCGAGGAGGTCACCGGCATCGACCTGGTCCGCGAGATGTTCCGCGTCGCCGACGGCGAGGAGCTGGGATACGGCGACCCCCAGGTGCGCGGGCACTCCTTCGAGTTCCGGATCAACGCCGAGGACGCGGGGCGGGGCTTCATGCCCGCCCCCGGGACCATCACCGCCCTCAACCTGCCCGGCGGCCCGGGCGTGCGGGTGGACACCGGCTGCGAGGCCGGGTTCACCGTCCCGCAGGCCTTCGACTCGATGGTCGCCAAGCTGATCGTGACCGGCCGGACCCGCACCGAGGCGCTGCAGCGCTCGCGCCGCGCCCTGGCCGAGTTCGAGGTCGGCGGCATGCCCACGGTGATCCCGTTCCACCAGGCCGTGGTGACCGACGCGGCGTTCGCCCCCGCCGACCCGGAGCAGGCCTTCGGGGTGTACACGCGGTGGATCGAGACCGAGTTCGACAACCGGATCGAGCCCTGGTCGGGGCAGGGGGGCGACGCCGATACACCCGAGCGCGAGACCGTGACCGTGGAGGTGGGCGGCAAGCGCATCGACGTCGTCCTGCCCGCCTCCCTGGGTGTGTCCGCCGCCCCGGCCGCCGGCAACGGTGGCGGCAGGAAGAAGCGCGCCTCCCGCAAGGGCGGGGGCGGGGCCGCGGCCGTCAGCGGTGACGCGCTGGTCTCGCCGATGCAGGGCACCGTGGTCAAGGTCGTGGCCGCCGAGGGCCAGCAGGTCGCCGAGGGCGAGACCGTGGTGGTCATCGAGGCCATGAAGATGGAGCAGCCGCTGACCGCCCACAGGGCCGGGACGGTGACCGGCCTCAAGGTCGCCCCGGGCGAGACCGTGGGCAACGGCGCCGTCGTCTGCGACATCAAGGACGCCTGAGCACGAGTTCGTTCGCCACGAAGGGGCACCGCCGACCTCCGGCGGCGCCCCTTCGTTCAACGGCGGCGGAGACCGGCGAGGTCGATCTCGATATCGACGGGCACCGTGGTCTTGAGCACCTCACGATGGATCGAGGGCCTGCCGTAGCGACCGCTGGCCGGATCCAGCTCATGGACGTAGACCACCGCCTCGTCCCCGTCCTGTTCCACTCGCCAGAAGTGCGGGATACCAGCACGGGCGTAGAGCTCCGGTTTGCGTTCCCTGTCCCGGATCTCCGACTCCGGCGAGACGACCTCCACGGCCAGCTGCACCGCCGCGGGGGGAACCCAGGTCTGGTCGAACCCGTCCAGGACATCGGTCCGCACCAGCAGCAGGTCCGGCTCCGGGCGCTGTCTTTCGGCCAGTTTGACCGAGAACTCCCGTGCCACCAACAGGTGTTCGGGGACCTGTCGGTCGAGTTCTCGCTCCAGCAGTTTGAGGACGAGCATGTGGAACAGTTTCTGAGGGCTCCCCAGGACGACGCTTCCGTCGATGAGTTCGGTGTGCGGCGGAAGATCCGGGATACGGTCCAGGTCGTCAGCGGTGTACCCCTCCGGCGGAGGCTGGAGCAGGAACCACTGGTCCGCCCTGGAGGAGACCGGCTTCCCTGCCACGGTGGGAGCGGACATGCCACTGCCTCCGGTCGTCGGATCGTGCTCGTCGCCCACCGTAGCCACCCCTGCCCCCCTGCAATGGTGCTTTCCACGGATTGTCTCACTCCGTCTCACCCGGCACCCGTGGGTGTTCCCCAGCCGCTTCGGTTGACTCCGGCACCGCCCCCGGACAGCTCCCAGGGGTGATCCTCGTCGCGTCCGGGAGCGGGAAGAGCCTGTGTGGCGGGCACTCCGACCAACCGTTCCGCAGAGGACGACCGGTTGTGTATGGAAAAGACCAGCAAACCGGGCTATTGTTCTCGATTGTGACGAACATCTGGGGACTGACGCGAAGGTGGCACATCGACCTGTGCCGCTTCGACAGCCACGCGTGTAGCTAGGTCCACGCGCGCCCGTGCCTTCCGCCGGGCAGCGCGCCGCTCACCCTTCCCAGGTCACCTCTTCTCGGTGATTCCGACCCATCCCCTGCGCCGAGCTCCCGCGGCCCGCCTCGCCGACCCGTGACGTCGCACGTGTGCGCCCGGCCACCCATATCTGGAGTCTTCCTTCCGTGTCCGAGCAGACCACAGCTCCCAGACGCAAGCTGCGTTTCCCGTTCGCCGCCCAGGTCCTCGCCGGCCTGGTACTCGGCATCGTCTTCGGTGTCATCGCCGTTCAGATCGGCCCGGTGGGCGACGGTGAGCCCAACTGGCTCGCGGTCACCCTCGAGACCATCGGCTCGACCTTCGTGGCGCTGCTGCGCACGATCGTGCCGCCGCTGATCGTCCTCGCCGTCATCTCCTCCATCGCCAACCTGCGCAACGTCGCCAACGCCGCCCGGCTGGCGTGGAAGACGCTGCTCTGGTTCGCCGTCACCGCGCTGGTCTCGGTGGCCATCGCGATCGCCATCGGCCTGACCCTGCGCCCCGGCCTGAACAGCGCCGTGGACGAGGCCACCGCGGCGGAGCCCTCCAGCACCGGCTCCTGGCTGGCCTTCATCGAGAGCATCGTCCCGGCCAACTTCCTGGGCCTGGCAGCGAACACCTCCGCGGCCGACGACGGCTCCCTGAGCACGTCGCTGTCGTTCAACGTGCTCCAGCTGATCGTGATCGCCGTGGTCCTGGGCATCGCGGCCGTGAAGGTCGGCAAGGCCGCCGAGCCCTTCATCAAGTTCACCTCCTCCACCCTGGAGGTCGTGCTCAAGGCCCTGTGGTGGGTCATCCGCCTCGCCCCGATCGGCACCGTGGGCCTGCTGGGCAACGCCGTCTACAGCTACGGCTGGACCACCATCGGCGCGCTCGGGCAGTTCACCTTCGCGATCTACCTCGGCCTGGCCCTGGTGCTGTTCGTCGTCTACCCGGTGGTCGCCCGCCTCAACGGGCTGTCCCCGATGAAGTACTTCACCGGTGTGTGGCCCGCCGTACAGCTCGGTTTCGTGTCGCGCTCCTCGCTGGGCACCCTGCCCGTCACCCAGCGCGTCGCCGAGCAGAACCTCGGTGTGCCCCGCCACTACTCCGCCTTCGCGGTCCCCTTCGGCGCCACCACCAAGATGGACGGCTGCGCCGCGATCTACCCGGCGATCTCGGCGATCTTCGTCGCCCAGTTCTTCGGCATCGACCTGGGGATCACCGACTACCTGCTGATCGTGTTCGTCTCGGTGATCGGCTCCGCGGCCACCGCGGGCACCACCGGCGCGACCGTCATGCTGACCCTGACCCTGTCCACCCTGGGCCTGCCCCTGGAGGGCGTGGGCCTGCTGCTGGCCGTCGACCCGATCCTGGACATGGGCCGCACCGCCACGAACGTGGCCGGCCAGGCGCTGATCCCGGCGATCGTCGCCAAGCGCGAGGGCATCCTAGACGTGACCCGCTACCACGCCCCCCGCGGCACCAGCGGCTTCGTGCCGCTGGACGAGCCCGGCACCCTCTCCGCCGAGGAGGCCGCCGCCGAGCGCGCGGCCGCCGGGGACACGGAGGACGGGTCCGCGGACGGATCCTCCGGGGCCGACCTCGCCGAATCGGGCGCCAGGAGCTAGTCACAGCGCACGTACCGACCACGGGGCCCGCCGAGACTCTTTCGGCGGGCCCCGTCGTGTCCGCGGTGGAAGCCGACCCGGAACACGCCGGGCGTCCGGGAGATGTCGGGCACGGGGGGTTGGCCTCGGGAACTGTGGCGGCCTCCTGTTCGTCCCTGTGGTTGAGGGAGGCGAGAGGAACGACATGTTGCGCCGCTTGGTAACACCCACAGTGCTGGCCGCCGGACTCGCGACGGGGATGGTGACCGCCGTCGCGGTGCCCGCCGCAGCCGACACCCAGATCGAACCGCCGCAGACACAGGACATCGTCGCGGAACTGGAGAACGACGGGGTCTTCGTCGACCCGTCGATCGACGTGATCCCCGACGCGGACGAGGCCGCGTTGGAGGCCGCCTCAGCGGGCGCGGACACACCCGTCTACTACGTGGTCCTGCCGTCGGAGGCGGCCACCTCCGAGGCCGGTGTGAACGCCTTGATGGAACCGGTCATGGCCGAGGTCGGTGACGGGGCCTACGGCGTCCTCGGCGGAAGCGACCACTTCTACGTGACCTCCCCCAACCTGGACGACACCGAGGCGATCAGGGAGATCGCCCTCAACGAGGGCGTCAACCCGATCGACACCCTCGCCGCGGTGCCCGAGGCCGTCCGGACCAGCGAGACCGCCAGTGAGACCCCGGCCGGGGGCGGCGGTTCCGCCCTGGTGCTGCTCGCCGTCCTCGTGCTGGTCGCCGCGGCCGGCGGCTGGTACGTCTACAACAGCCGCAAGAAGCGCGAGGCCGAGAAGGCCAAGCAGCTCCAGGAGATCAAGCAGATGGCCACCGAGGACGTCGTCCGCCTCGGTGAGGACGTCGCCCGCCTGGAGATCGACCTGTCCGCGGTGGACGACGCCACCCGCGAGGACTACTCGCGGGCCATGGACTCCTACGACCAGGCCAAGTCCCTGCTGGACACCATCCAGGAACCCGAGCAGGTCAAGATGGTGACCGGCGCGCTGGAGGACGGCCGCTACTACATGACCGCCACCCGGGCCCGGATGAACGGCGACCCGGTGCCCGCGCGGCGCGGTCCCTGTTTCTTCAACCCGCAGCACGGGCCGTCCAGCGAGGACGTCACCTGGGCCCCGCCCGGCGGCTCGCCCCGGTCGGTCACCGCGTGCCCGGTCTGCGCCCAGGCGGTGCGCACCGGCGGGCAGCCGGACGTGCGCATGGTCGAGGTCGACGGTGAGCGCCGTCCGTACTACGACGCCGGTCCGGCCTACTCGCCCTACGCCGGCGGCTACTTCGGCATGAACATGATGTCGGGCATGTTCATGGGCATGATGATGGGCTCCATGATGGGGTCGATGATGGGCGGCGGCATGATGGGCGCCGGCGAGGACATGGGCGACGGGGGCGACCTCGGCGGCGGTGACTTCGGTGACGGCGGAGGCGACTTCGGGGACTTCGGGGGCTTCGACTTCTAGCCGGGACCCGCGGGAACCCACCACCGGATCCGTACAGGAGAGAGGGCCCCGGGGCAGCTGCCCCGGGGCCCTCTCCATGCCTGTTCGGAGCCCGTCTCCCGGCCCCGGTCCTGTGGTCAGGCCCCGGCGCCGGCGTCCGCGCGGATGTTCTCGGCCCACCGCTGGATCGTCTCGGCGGTCTCCGCCGGCGCGGACTCGGTGGTGTCGAGCAGGGTGACCGGCGGCCGGAGCCTCCCGGCCTCGGTGTTCAACCAGTCCTGGTGTTCCAGCGTCTCGGTGATCCTGTCCTCGTCCCAGCCCCGCCAGGCGGGACGCGACCTCAGCCGGGCGGCGAGGGCACCGGGTTCGCAGGTGAGCGCGAGGTAGTGGATCCGTGAGAACAGGGCCCGCTCGGGCAGGTGCTCCAGTTCCGGCGGGGCCACGGTCCCGCACAGGACGACGGGCCGACCGCTCTGCTGCACCATGGCGGCGGTGCGCAGCCAGGTGGAGCGGAACAGGCGGTGGTCGTCGGCGGGGTCGCGCAGTCCGCCCACCCAGAGCAGGTCCTGTTCGAGCACGACGAACCGCTCCCCGAGCCGGTCCAGGAGCTCCCGGGCCACCGTGGACTTCCCGGTGCCGCTGGGTCCGGTCACGCACAGGAGCGGGAGCCGCAGGAAGGGACGGGTGAGGCCGCAGGAGGCGCAGCGCAGCAGGTGCGCGCCGGCTCCGGTGTCCGGGTTCCCGTCCCATTCCCCGCAGCGTGTACAGATCAGCGGGTGCACGGCCATGCCTCGGGGCTAGTCGAAGAGCTGTTCCAGGAAGCCCTTGCGCCGGCGGCGGTAGGGGCGGGGCGAGTCCCGGTAACCGCTGTAACCGGGCGGGGAGTCCCGGTAACCGCCGTAGCCGGGCGGAGAGTCCGGGTAGGCGCGCTGCTGCCCCCGGTGCTGCTGACCCGGGTAGGGCGGCGGTACCTGCGGGTCGGGGGGCGGAGCGGCCCCGTAGTGGCGTTGCTCTGCGGCGACGACGCGCTCCAGTTCGCCGCGGTCCAGGAAGATCCCCTGGCAGCCGTCACACCGTTCGATGTGGACGCCCTGGCGGTCGAAGGTACGCATCTGGTTTTGGCACTTCGGACAGATCACCCCGGAAAACTACGCGCGGCGCTGTCAAGAACGGATAAGGGGCCGGAACCCGTGTGCCACTCAGGCATCACCTGGCCACACGCGCACCGCGTGTCCGCTTCCGGCCCCGGCCCCCGCCACGCGGGAGCCGGGCGCGGGGAACTACTCCGGGGAGGCCAGCATGAGGGAGCGCGCGGCCTCGGTGACGCTGCCGGAGAGCGACGGGTACACCGAGAAGGTGTGCGCGAGGTCGTCGACGGTCAGGCGCTGCTGGACCGCGATGGACACGCCCAGGATGAGCTCGCTGGCGCGCGGTCCGACGATGACGCCGCCGAGGACGATGCCGGTGTGCTGGCGGCAGATGAGCTTGACGAAGCCGTCCGTGACCTCGTTCATCTTGGCGCGCGGGTTGGTGTTCAGCGGCAGGGTGACCGTGCGGCCGTCGATCCGGCCGCTGCGCACGTCGTCCTCGCTGGCACCGACGGAGGCCAGCTCGGGGTGGGTGAACACGGTGGAGGCGACGGTGGACAGCTGCAGCGGGGACACGGCCTCGCCGAGGGCGTGCCACATGGCGATGCGGCCCTGCATGGCGGCCACCGAGGCCAGCATGTTCACGCCGGTGCAGTCACCCGCGGCGTAGACGCCGGGGACGGTGGTCCGGGAGACCCGGTCGACCTCGACGAACCCGCCCTTGCCCAGCCGGACCCCGGCCTCCTCCAGGCCCAGGCCCTCGGTGTTGGGGATCATGCCGACGGTCATCAGACAGTGGCTGCCGTCGACGGTGCGGCCGTCGGAGAGGGTCACCCGGACCCCGTCCTCGGTGCGCACGACCGACTCGGCGCGGGTCTGGCTGAGGACCTTCATACCGCCGCGCATGAAGACCTCCTCCAGCACCTCGGCGGCGTCGGAGTCCTGCGTGGGCATGACCAGCTCACGGGAGGAGACCAGCGTCACGTTGGAACCGAGGGCCTGGTAGGCGCTGGCGAACTCGGCACCGGTGACACCGGAACCGACCACGATCAGCTCCTCCGGCAGCTCCTCCAGGTCGTAGAGGTGGCGCCAGGTCAGGATGCGCTCGCCGTCGGGCTTGGCGGTGGGCAGCTCACGGGGGTGGGCGCCCGTGGCGATGAGGACCACGTCGGCGCGGATGCGGCGCTCGCCCACGGCGACGATGTGCGGGTCGACCAGTCGGGCCTCCCCGATGACGACCTCGACGCCCTCCCTGATCAGGCGGGCGCGGGTGTCGTCGGACTGGGCCTGCGCCAGGCGTTTGATCCGCGAGTTGATCTGGTCGACGTCGACCTCGACGGAGGTCTTGTCCTCGGCGGCCTCGGGGATGTGGATGCCCAGGCTGCCTGACTCACGTACGTACGTGGTGCGGGTGGATGTGGCGATCAGGCTCTTGGAGGGGACACAGTCGGTGAGGACGCAGGCGCCGCCGATACCGTCGCGCTCCACCACAGTCACGTCCGCGCCGAGCTGCGCGGCGACCAACGCCGGCTCATAGCCCCCGGGCCCGCCACCGATGATCACGACCTTCGTCACGCTGCTTCACTCCCTCTGCGGGCGATGCGGCACACCCGTTCCCGGTCCGGGGCGATATTCGGGCATGGCAGGGCACCACCTGGTTTTATCGCTTCCTCCCATTGTCGGCCATGCCGGCTGTCGAAAACCGCAGGCACCCCGGACAAGGGCCCCGGGAAGCGCGGGGAGTGGCTCGTCGGAACCCATGCCGACCTCGTCGAATGCGACGAAGGACACGTGAACCGGACCACTGGGGTCACCCAAGGTGACGCGTACATTCCGCCCTCCGGACACTCTGCGTTGCGTTCCGGAACGATCTGACTACACAGCGGTAGTATCCGACTTGTGAGTGAATCAGAGCAGCCGCCCCGGACGACCGGCGAGGCGAAGCAACTGGCGGACTCCGCGGCCAAGGAGTTGTTGTCCCGGGCCGGGGCCGACAGCTTCGACGCCCTGGTGGTGCTCGGCTCCGGCTGGGCGGGCGCGGTGGACACGCTGGGAACGCCCGACATCGAGCTCGACGCGACCGAGCTGCCCGGCTTCGTGGAACCCACCGCGGAGGGGCACAGCGGCAGGGTCCGCAGCATGTGGGTGGGTGAGAAGCGCGTGGTCGTGTTCATGGGACGCGTCCACGTCTACGAGGGGTTCGGCCCGATGGTGGCCGCGCACGCCGTGCGGACCGGGATCGCCGCGGGCGCCCGGATCGCTGTGCTGACCGGATCGGCGGGCTCCCTGCGCACCGACTACCAGCCGGGCCAGCCGGTGGTGCTGCGCGACCACGTCAACCTCACCTCGCAGTCCCCGCTGACCGGAGCCGACTTCGTCGATCTGACCCAGGCCTACAGTGAGCGGCTGCGCCGGATCATCCACGAGGTGGACGCCTCCCTGGCCGAGGGTGTGTACGTCTCCACCACGGGTCCGCAGCTCCAGACCCCGGCCGAACTCAAGGTCCTGCGCCAGGCGGGCGCGGACGTGGTGGGGCGGTCGATCGCCCTGGAGGCCATCGCCGCCGTGGAGATGGGCGCCGAGGTCCTGGGGCTGTCCGTCGTCAGCAACGACGCGGTCGGCGCGGTGCTGGAGCCGTTCGAGGAGGACCGCGCCCTGGAGGTCGTCACCCAGCGGGCGCGCAGGCTCGGTGAACTCCTGAACCGGGTGCTGGCCGCGGCCTGAACACCGGGGCCGGGCGGGAGACCACGAACGCAGAACGAAAGCCCGGCGGTGACCGCCGGGCTTTCGTGCGCTTGGAGACTGGAGAGTCGTGCATGGAGGGAAGTGGGGCGCCTCCGACCGGACCCGGCGTGTCCGGTACCGGCGTGGCGAGCGTACATCCCGAGGCCGTGGGATGGACGGTACCGGCCGTGGGTCCGGTCGGAGGCGGTGCTTTCCCCGGTGCCGTCCCGCGCTCAGGATCCCCGCAGACCCCGTTGGACCAGCGCTGACGACACCTTCTCTTCCCGATATCCAGTTGAACCGCGCGCGTCGCCTTCGGGGGAAGATCCGGGTGGGTGGCCATCCGCGCGAAGCCCGCCCACCCGGAACACTCTCCCTTAGGCATGCCTAACCTAACCAGAAGCCCGGGGCAGGCGTCAACCCCACACTCCGAAAACCGGGAACCCGGCCTCCCGCGCGCAGGGCACAGGGGCCGGGTCCGGTCCGGGAAGGGGAGCTCAGGCCAGCAGCAGCACGGCCGCGAGCAGCACGAGGGACGTACCCAGGACGAGGATGACCTCGACCGGAACCATCGTCTGCGGACGCTCCTCGGCGCCCAGCGCGGCCGGCCCCTCCTCGTCGATCTCCTTGATGGGGCCGCTCAGCGGACGTGTCTTGTACTTCTCCGCGTCCCGGCGCAGATCGCGGGCGACGAGGTCGACCGGGCGCATCTCGGTCGGGTCCTTGTCGTCGTCGGGGTCGAGGTAGCCCGACTCGCGGCGCATGTTCTCGCGGACCTTGGCGCGCTTGGTCTCACGCAGCGGCCAGGACCGCAGGACTTGGTCCGGGGTGTGCACCCGCAGCACGTCGACCACGTCCACCCACTGCACCGCGGCCCACGGCACGAAGGTCTCCCGCAGCGGGTTGACCATCCGGATGCCGCGCTCGGTGGAGACCACCCGCGGGCGCAGCCAGACGACGTGGACCACGGCGATGCTCAGCACCAGGAGGGCCCCGGCGATCCAGGCCGTCCGGTCCTGGCCGCGCATCACCAGGTCCAGCAGGAGCAGGACCGCGACGACCATCCACACGATCGCCATCACCCGGGAGGAGGTGGAGTAGTGCGTGGTGGAGCCGGTGGCGGATCCGGCCATCAGTGCGTCGCCCACTTGAGCTGCGCGAAACCGGGCTTGATGATCCCGTTGATCAGCGCCAGGCGCTCGTCGAAGGGCAGGAAGGCCGACTTCATGGCGTTGACCGTGAACCACTGGAGGTCGTCCCAGTCGTACCCGAAGGCCTCGCTCAGCTTGGCGAACTCCTCGGACAGGCTCACCCCGCTCTGGAGGCGGTTGTCGGTGTTGACCGTGACCCGGAAGCGCAGGTCCCGCAGGAGCGCGATCGGGTGTCCGGCGATGGAGTCGGCGGCACCGGTCTGCACGTTGGAGCTGGGGCACATCTCCAGCGGAACGCGTTTGTCGCGCACGTACTGGGCGAGGCGGCCGAGCACCGGCACACCGTTCTCGTTGGCGGTGATGTCGTCGATGATGCGCACGCCGTGGCCGAGGCGGTCGCAGCCGCACCACTGGAGCGCCTCCCAGATGGAGGGCAGACCGAAGGCCTCACCGGCGTGGATGGTGAAATGGAAGTTCTCCCGGCGCAGGTACTCGAAGGCGTCCAGGTGGCGGGTGGGCGGGTTGCCCGCCTCGGCGCCGGCGATGTCGAAGCCGGAGACCCCGGCGTCGCGGTAGCGGACCGCCAGCTCGGCGATCTCCGAGGAACGCGCCGCGTGGCGCATGGCGGTCACCAGCTGGCCCGTGCGGATGCTCCGACCGGTGTCCGCGGCGCGCTTCTCCCCCAGTTCGAGGCCCTCCTGGACGGCCTCGACGACCTCCTCCAGGGTGAGTCCGCCCTCCAGGTGCTGCTCGGGGGCGTAGCGCTGCTCGGCGTAGACCACACCGTCGGCGGCGAGGTCCTCGGCGGCCTCGGCGGCGACCCGTACCAGGGCGTCACGGCTCTGCATGACGGCCGTGGTGTGGGCGAAGGTCTCCAGGTAGCGCTCCAGCGACCCGGAGTCCGAGGCGTCACGGAACCACCGCCCGAGCTCGGCCGGGTCGTAGGTGGGCAGTCCGGTGTAGCCCGCCTCCCTGGCCAGTTCGACGACCGTGGACGGGCGCAGTCCGCCGTCGAGGTGGTCGTGCAGGAGCACCTTCGGCGCCCGCCGGATCTGTTCGACTGTGAGTGGCTGGTTCATCTACTCAGGATGCCACCGGGCGGTGAGGGTCCCCGACACGGCGACACGAAGTTGCCGAAAATCCGGCAGAAGCCACCGGTCGGCGCCGATCGGCGCCGGTCAGCGGCGGGCGGTGGCGGTCAGGCCAGGGCCTCGCTGTCCACCCGCACGCCCCCGGGCGCGCCCTCTTCCCACAGGGCGGTGAGCGCGGTGGTCACCATGAGGCGGGTGCCCACCCCGATCGCGCGCTCGTCCACGTCGAAGGAGCCCCGGTGCAGGTCCAGCATGGGACCGCTCCACTCCGGGGAGTGGGTGCCCAGCCGGGCCAGCGCGCCCGGCGCGTGCTCCAGGTACCAGGCGAAGTCCTCCCCGCCCAGGCTCTGCGGGGTCGACCCGACCGCCTCGGCGCCCAGGGCCAGGGTGGCGGCCTCGCGCATGATCTCGACGCTGCGGGCCTCGTTGATGGTGGGCGGGACGCCGCGGCGGTAGGTGACCTCGGCGTCGGCGCCGTAGGCGGAGGCGACCGACTCCACCAGGCCCTTGAGGATGTCGGGGGCGGCGTGCCAGGCCTCGTCGTCGAGGCAGCGGACGGTGCCCTCGGCGACGGCGTCGTCGGGGATGACGTTGGGCGCCGAGCCGGCGCTGATCCGGCCCCACACCAGGCTGAACCCGGCCCGGGGGTCGATGCGGCGGGAGAGCGCGGCGGGGAGTTCGGTGACGATCTTGCCGAGCGCGTAGACGAGGTCGGAGGTCAGGTGCGGGCGGGCGGTGTGCCCGCCCGGGCCCGACAGCCGCACCATGATCTGGTCGCAGGCGGCGGTGATGCCGCCGGTGCGCAGACCCACCTCGCCCACGACCTGGCGGGGGTCGCAGTGCAGGGCGAAGATCCGGTCGACGCCCTCCATCCCGCCGGCCCTGACGACCTCCACCGCCCCGCCGGGAAGCTCCTCGGCGGGCTGGAAGAGGAGCCGGACCCGGCCCGGCAGCGCGCCCGCGCGGTCCTGCTGGGCGAGGAAGATGCCCGTCGCCAACAGGACCGTGGTGTGCACGTCGTGTCCGCAGGCGTGGGCGGCGCCGGGGACGGTGGAGCGGTAGGGGACGTCCTTCTCGTCGGTGAGGGGGAGGGCGTCGATGTCGGCGCGCAGGGCCACCGTGGGCCCCGGGCCGTCACCGATGTCGCAGATCAGACCGGTGCCCTGCGGGAGTGTTCGCGGTTTCAGGCCCACCTGGCGCAGCCGTTCGGCCAACCGGCCGGTGGTGCGGTGCTCGGCGAAGGCCAGCTCCGGGTGCATGTGCAGGTCCCGTCGAAAGCCCGTGAGCTCCCGCTCATGGCGCGCCAGAAAAGCGGTCAACTGTTCCGGCAGGTCACGTCCCTGCATGCGAGGGTCCCCTCTTCGTTACACGTCTTACCGCGCACCGGCTCCATCGCCGGCGCCGACCGTCGCAAGGGTGGGGTCGCCTTCGAACTCGGCGGAGAGCATGTCCACGACGTCTTCGAGCGATCCGCCTTCGGCGACGACCGCCCGCTGGCGCTCGTACGAGGCACCCTTGTCCAGGATCTCGGAGATCTGGTCCAGGTCCTCCGCGCAGCCCAGACGGGCCGCTACCGGCGCCAGCTCGCGGACCAGCTCGTAGAGGTCGTCGCGGATCGGAACGGTGGTTCCGTGTGCGTCCGTGATGACACGAGCGTCGAGTCCGTAGCGGGTGGCGCGCCACTTGTTGTCCTTGACCACCCAGGACGGCGGGCTGGGCAAGCTGTACCCGCGGTCGAGCTGGTGGTCGAACATCTCCACCAGACTCTGGGAGAGAGCGGCGGCCATTCCCACCTCACGCAAGGTGGGAATCCCGTCGAACATCCTGATCTCGATGGTGCCGAAATCCGGGTGCGGACGGATGTCCCACCACACTTCCTTGATAGTGGCGATGGTACCTGCCCTGAGAAGGGTTTCGAGGTATTCCTCGAAAGCGGCCCAGCCAGGGAGGTTCGGCGGAGGCCCCGAAGTGGGGAGCGCGCCGAAGACGATCGAGCGCGCGGAGGCCAGTCCGGTGTCATGACCGCCCCAGAATGGGCTGGAAGCACTCAAAGCAAGAAAATGTGGTAGATACTTCGCAAGTGCATTCACGATCGGAATGGCCTTCTCCTGATCGCGCACGCCCACGTGGACATGGACCCCGCAGGTCAGGATCCGGCGCGCGAGCCACTGCATCTGGTCGACGAGCTCGCCGTAGCGCTTGCCCGGGCTGAGCTGCTGGTCGCGCCAGTCGTCCATCGGGTGGGTCCCGGAACAGGTCAGGGTGGCGCCGCGCGGTTCGAGCACCTCCCGCATCCGTGCCACGTTGCGTCCGAGGTCGCGCTTGGCCTCCTCGACCGTCTCGCAGATCCCCGTCACCACCTCCACCTGGGACTGCATCAGTTCGTGCCGCAGCGGGGGAACCGCCGCCTCGCTGCTGAGATCGGGGAGCGCCGCAAGGAGCTGCTGCGCCTCCTGCCGAAGGTGGCGACTGCTCCGGTCGACGAGTTGGAGTTCCCACTCGACCCCGAGCGTCGCACGTTCGGACGACTTGAATGCGATTCCCATCTGCCCTCCAGGTGTGGGGCGACCGTTGTGGCCGACGCACCGCTCATCCCGGCGAACCGGCCATCCGGGACAGGGGAGGACTACCCACCCCACACCTCGCGCATACGGAAACAACCGCCGCTAAAAGGCGAATTCTTTCCGATGGCTTTTCACCTGGACGAGGGGATCCGTCCCGACGGTTTTCCCCTCCCTCCCAGCGCGGCGGCAGCGGCCGCCGCCCCGAGAACCGCCCCCACCAGTGACAGCCCGAGGGCGAGCACCCGCTGGGCGAGCCTCTGCTCGGCCAGGTCCGCTTCGCGCGGCCGCAGGACCGGGGTCGGCCGCGTCCAGTCCATCCCGTTCTCCTCCGGCAGCGGGAGGGAACCGGTGTAGGGCGCCGCCACCGGCAGCCAGGTGGCCGTCCAGGCCGCGCTGAACATCACCACGCGCATCACCAGGTTGATCCACACCAGCAGGCCGACCAGCACCGCGAAGGACGCGTAGACCGGGTTGCTGAGCGTGCCCGCCAACAGCGTCGCGGCCAGGGTCTTGAGCGCCTCGAACCCCACCGCGCCCAGCAGCGCGCCCCGCCACATCGTCCGGGTGGGCTGCCCCGCACCCGAGAGCAGGGCGAAGACCAGCAGGAACAGGCACATGTTCACGCCGATGGCGATGACCAGGGCCAACCCGCGCAACGACAGGTTCGCTATCAACGACCCGTCCAGGCCCACCAGGGACAGCAGCCAGACCGTGGCGGTCTGCATGACGCTGGTGAACGCGACCGTGAGGAGCAGGGCCGTCCCCAGCCCGACCATGACCAACAGGTCGGCCAGCTTGCGCAGCACGAAGTTGGGGCCCTGCTTGAGGCTCTTCAGCCAGATCGTGTGCAGGGCCTCGCGCAGCGCCGACACCGAGTTCAGGCCCGCGTACAGCAGGCCCAGCAGGCCCAGCACGCTCGCGCCCACCCGGGCGTCCGCGATCTGGTCCATGGGCAGCTGCTCGGACAGCCCCGGCAGCACCTCGTCCAGTCCCTCCTCCAGGTAGGAGGTGAGCTCGACCTGCCGGGCCGCCAGGAAACCGACCACCGCGAAGGCCAGCGCCAGCAGTGGGAAGAAGGACAGGAACGCGAAGTAGGTGACCGCGCCGGCCAGCTGGTTCCCGTTGCGGTCCGCGTAACGCTCGTAGGCACGGACCAGGTGGTCGACGGACGGGTGCCGACGCCTCAGCTCCCAGTAGCCGTCCATCGCCACGTTCTGGTAGTGCCGGGCCGTGTCCTTGGCCCGATCCACCACTGCGGCCATAGGTGTCCCCTGCCTGTTCTGGGCCTCCGCTTCGCTTCGGCCCGTGTTCGGCGCCTTTGCGGAGGGGTTTGGGTTCAGGTCAACACTGCATCCTCGTCTACGCCTGACGCTCGAACGAGCACCCCCTGCAGTCCCGCGCATACACGGGCCGTAACCCTAGCCTCGCCCTTCCGCCGGAAGGAAAACCCCACGCCAGGCCGGTACCGAAGTGACGGCAGACTTGGACCCGGTGTTCACCGGGGCGGTGGACGCCTTCGGACGAGAGCGGGGGCGGAACGTGGGGATCACCGGGGCGCGGGTGCGCGCGGTGCTGGGGGCGCGGACCGGGGGGCCGGTCGGGGACTGGCCCGAGGCGCCCGACGACGAAACGCTGCTCGCCGCGTATTCCAGGGCGTTTCGCGCCGCCCCCGAAGGGCTGTGGCACGCGCCGGGACGGCTCGCGCTCCTGGGCGAGCACACGGCGGCCGGCGGCGGCGCGGCCCTGTACGCGGCCCTGCCCTGGGGGGTGGCGGCCGCGGTCGGCACCACGTCGGACGGACGCCTGCGCGTGGCGGCGCCCAGCGGCCCGCTGAGCGCCCGGGACCGTTCGGCCCAGGCGGCGGCGGGGGCCGTGGCCGCCGCGCGCGACAGGGGCGTCCTGGGCGCCGGAACGGGTGTGCGGGTGCTTCTCGGGTCGGACCTTCCCGCGCACGCCTCCCTGGGCGGTTCCGCGGCGGTCGGAGCGGCGGTGTCCCTGGCGCTGGCCGACCTCGCCGGGGCCGACCGCCCCACCGGGAGCACCGCGGACCAGGGCGTGGCACTGGATGCCCGCGCCGGGCACGCGGTGCGTGTGAACCTGGCCAGCGGCCGGACCACCGTGCTGCCGTTCGACCTCGCCGGGGCCGGGTTGCGGCTGGTCGTGCTGGAGACCGGGGCGCTGCCCCGACGGGACCCGCGCCCGGTCCGCGCCGCCGAGCTGGGCCGGGCCCAGGACGTGCTGGGACCGCTGCGTTCCGTCCAGGACCTGCCCGGGGCGCTGCGCGACCTCCAGAACCCCGTCCTGCGCAACCGGGTGGAGTACGCCGTCACCGAGGTGCACCGGCTCAACGCGGCGGTGGGCCTGCTGCGCACGGGCCGCGTCGCGGAGACCGGTCCGGTCCTGTCCGCCTCGCACCTGTCCCTGCGCCGCTTCGACCTCCCCCTCCCCTCCGTCGACCTCGCGGTGGAGACCGCCGCGCGGGCCGGGGCCAGGGGCGCCCGGATGTCGGGGTGGGCGGGAACGGCCTTCGCCCTGGTGCCCGGGGACCGGGTGGCCGGCCTGGCCGAGGCGGTCCGGGGCGCGTTCGCGGAAAAAGGGTGGCCCCGGCCGCGGATCCGCGCGGCCCTGCCCGCTGAGGGGGCCCGGAGGAAGGTCTGATCCCGCTCCCGGAACCCCTGCCCCCGCGGCGCTCGGGAGAACGGCCCACGGGCGCTGGAGGAGATCGGAGCGAACCCGACTACTCTTTCAGCGATCACAAGGGACATAAGACACACCCAGGACACACGGCGGAGCAGATAGGCGATTCGATGGCTGATCAACGGCACCGGGGAGAACCCGGCTCGACCGGTGAACACGACAGAGGGGGCGTGTTCCGGCGCGGCGGCGACCCCGGAAAGCCGGACGAGTTCGAGAAGCTGTACCGCCCGCGTGAATCCGAACAGCGGGTGATGGGCGAGACGCGGCGGCTCCCCCCGGCCGACCAGGTCCCCCCGCACCGCCCGAGGAAGCGCCGCACCCACAGCGCCGGACGCGAGTACGACGGCCGCGGGCACCAGCGGCGCGCGAAGCAGCGCCGCCGGAAGACCGCCCGGAACACGTTGGTCGTCGTGCTGGTGCTGCTGCTGGTGGTCCCCGGAGCCTTCTACCTCTGGGCCGACTCCCGCCTGGAGCGGGTCGACGCCCTCCAGGACTACGAGGGCCGCCCGGACCGCCAGCCCGGGACCACGTACATGATCGTCGGCTCCGACAGCCGCGACGGCCTGGACGACGACCAGATCCAGGAGCTGGCCACCGGCCGCGCCGAGGGCCGCCGCACCGACACGATCATGGTGCTGTACATGCCCCGCGACGGCGACCCCACGATCGTCAGCGTGCCGCGTGACTCCTACGTCCCGATGGCCATCCCCGGCTACGCGGACAACAAGATCAACACCGCCTTCGCCGACTCCGTGTGCGGCACCGGCGAGGACGGCGAGGAGGTCTGCGGCGGTCCGGCCCCGCTCGTGCAGAGCTTCGAGCAGGCCTCGGACGTGCGGATCGACCACTACGTGGAGATCGGCATGGGCGGTTTCGTCGACCTGGTCGACGCGGTCGGCGGCGTGGAGCTGTGCCCCGAGGAGCCGATGGCGGACCCGAAGGCGGGCCTGGACATCGAGGCGGGCTGCCAGGAGATGGACGGCGGCACGGCGCTGGGCTACGTACGCACCCGCGCCACCCCCCGCGCCGACCTGGACCGCATCCAGCGCCAGCGCGAGTTCTTCTCCGCGCTGATCCAGGAGGCCAGCGCCCCCTCCACGATGTTCAACCCCTTCAAGTCGGTGCCGCTGGTCCTGGCGGGCACCGACACGTTCATGGTCGACGAGGGCGACAAGCTGCGTCACCTGGCGAGCATGCTGCTGGCGATGCGCGGCGGCACCGCGACCACCGCCGTCCCGGTCGGGGACACCCCGACGCTGGACGGAGTGGGTTCGGTCGTGCTGTGGGACGAGGTCAAGTCCGAGCAGATGTTCGAGGCCATGCGCAACGGCGAGGCCATCCCCGAAGAGGCCATGTCGGACTGATCCCCCACGGGGGGCCTCCCCCGGAAGCCCCCGGACCGGGCCCCCGAAACGGGGCCGCCCCCAGAAACGAGCGAAGGGCCCGTCACCGGAGTGACGGGCCCTTCTTCGTGACGTTCCGTACTGTGCGCGCCTACCCCCCAGCGGGCGCACGGCCGGCACGTCGGCTCATGGTGGCCGAGGGGCACGAAACCCGCTCTGGCCTGCCGGTTCTCACCGGCGTGTCTCCACAATAGGTCAAAGTTCGCGAAAGGTGCGAATCGTGTTCACGTGTCCTACGTCGCACCCAGCCCGGAAGGACCCTCTCCGGCTCTGCCATCCTCCCACCACGCCACTCCCGATGGGGCCCGAACACGGGAAACACGCCGATGAACTTCTGTCGACCGGGAGTCCCGAACCCCCGCGAACACCGCCTTTCGTGCTTCTCGCCCCCTCCCAGGGCTTTCGGAGACGACAAAGCCCGGGCGCCCCCTCACGGGGGCACCCGGGCGTGGTCAAGGTCTCATCGCGGCCGTCGGCTCATGACCGCCGCGCGGAGGTCCTCGGCGACCGGCGCTCAGGCCAGGCGCTTGCTCAGGTTCTCGTCCAGGGCGGCGAGGAACTCCTCGGTGGTCAGCCACTCCTGCTCGGAGCCGACCAGCAGAGCCAGGTCCTTCGTCATCTGGCCGCCCTCGACGGTCTTGATGACGACGTCCTCGAGGGTCTGCGCGAACTCGACGACCGCCGGGGTGTTGTCCAGCTTGCCCCGGTGCTCCAGACCGCGGGTCCACGCGTAGATGGAGGCGATCGGGTTGGTCGAGGTGGGCTTGCCCTGCTGGTGCTGGCGGTAGTGACGGGTCACGGTGCCGTGGGCGGCCTCGGCCTCGACGGTGCTGCCGTCGGCGGTGCGCAGGACCGAGGTCATCAGACCGAGCGATCCGTAGCCCTGGGCGACGGTGTCGGACTGGACGTCGCCGTCGTAGTTCTTGCACGCCCAGACGTAGCCGCCGTCCCACTTGAGCGCGGCGGCGACCATGTCGTCGATCAGGCGGTGCTCGTAGGTGATGCCCGCGGCGGCGAACTTCTCCTTGAACTCGGCCTCGAAGATCTCCTCGAACACGTCCTTGAACATGCCGTCGTAGGCCTTGAGGATGGTGTTCTTGGTGGACATGTAGACCGGGTAGTTCCGGTCCAGGCCGTAGTTGAGGCTGGCCCGCGCGAAGTCCTCGATGGACTTGCGGTAGTTGTACATGCCCATCGCGACGCCGCCCTCTTCGGGGAACTCCGCGACCTCGAACTCGACCGGCTGGCTGCCGTCGGCCGGGGTGTAGGTCATGGTGACCGTACCGGGGCCGGGCACCTTGAAGTCGGTGGCCTTGTACTGGTCGCCGTGGGCGTGACGGCCGATGATGACCGGCTTCGTCCAGCCCGGCACCAGCCGCGGCACGTTCTCGCAGATGATGGGCTCGCGGAAGACGACGCCGCCGAGGATGTTGCGGATGGTGCCGTTGGGCGACCGCCACATCTTCTTGAGGCCGAACTCCTCGACACGCGCCTCGTCGGGCGTGATGGTGGCGCACTTGACGCCGACGCCGTACTTCTTGATGGCGTGGGCGGCGTCGACGGTGATCTGGTCGTCGGTGCGGTCGCGCTCCTCGATGCCCAGGTCGTAGTACTTGAGGTCGATGTCGAGGTACGGCAGGATCAGGCGGTCCTTGATGAAGGACCAGATGATCCGTGTCATCTCGTCGCCGTCGAGCTCGACTACGGGGTTTTCGACCTTGATCTTGGCCATGGCTGTGTGGCTGTCCCTTCAGTCTTCGCTACCGCCTCGTGCGGCGGAGAGCCGGAACCGGTTCGTGGCCGGTCCTGTTTCCGCGCGCGCGGCAATCCCCTGATCCCGCCCGGTGTCCGTGCTGCCCGGGGAGGCGGTGCTTGTCGGTGTCGCGGTATCTCGACATCAAGCTTATTCGACGCCTAGGAGGAGAGTTGCGGCGCCACCCAGGCCAACACGATCAGGAGGACCGCGAGCGTCACCAGGGTGACCAGATCGATCCATCGCCGGCGTACCGCCAGCAGGCCGATCCAGTCCTTGGGCAGGAACAGCCTGAAGGTGGCCGCGAGCAGCAGGGCACCCGAGATGATCGCCGGACCGCGTTTGAAGTAGGCCGCGGCCACGATCACGATCCCCGCCGCCAGGGCTGACAGGACCAGGGCGTAGGGCACCTGGGAGAGCCAGTACGGCACTTCCCTCCGGCCGCCCCGCGCACCGTCCGAACCGTCGCCCGGGCCCTGGTCGGGGCCGTTGCCCGATCCGTCGTCCGGGTCCCTGTCGCCCGGGTCCTTGCCGTCCGACTCCGCCACGTCAGTCTGCTCCGCGTCGTTCACCGCGTCCCGACACCTGTTCGCTTCCGAATTGCTTGGCCGCCGCGCGGCTCGTTCTCACGGCCTCTCCCCGGGCGTCTGGCACAGACCGGCCACCCGTCGGGAGGGCGCTGTCCGAAATCGAACAGCACTCCAGTGTGGCTCATGTTCCTGGTGGCTCCGGCCGCCCCGAACGAACTGGGGCGCCCTTTCCTGGAGAGACCTCCCCCATTGTAGGGAACGGCACAGCCGGAGCCCCAGAGCTCACGGAAACGGACTTGTCTCCCTTGGGGGACACCTGTGACCGTTTCCTACTTCCGGTTCGGTCACAGAGCCGTATTTCCGCGCCTTATCCGCCTAACTCCGAAGTAAGCGCGTAGAACGCGTACCGGCCGGGTAACCAAGGGTGGAGACGAGTGCACCGGTGAGCGAGGACCCACCCCCATGAAGCCCACTCGACGTGTCGACCGATCGGCCATCCCCCGACAGGCTCCACTCCCCCACCGCCGACCGCACCCCCACCGACCGCGCCCGAGCAGCACGGGAGGAGTCACCGTGGACGGCCCCTATCTACGACTGGAGGAGAGCGGGGACGTCCGCCCGCTCTCCGGCGAGGTCACCACGGTCGGACGCGGTGAGGGCGCCGACATCCGGCTGCACGACCCCAGCGTGTCCCAGCTCCACGCGGAACTGGTCCGACGCGGACCCTACGTCTACGTCGTCGACCTCGGCCTGTCCCGCAACGGCACCCGTGTCAACGGCCGCCCGATCGCCCGCCGTGTGCTGGAGGAGGGCGACGTGGTGAGCTTCGGCACCGCCCGCTGCCGGATCGGCGGGCTGCCCAGCGAGCAGCTCAGCCCCGACATCGAGCTCCGCCGCGGCGCCGCCCCCGAACTCACCCGCCGCGAGCTGGACGTGCTCACCGCCCTGTGCCAGCCCGCCCTGTCCGAGGAGGCGTTCGTCGCCCCCGCCACCGCCCGCGACATCGCCGAGGCGCTGGTGGTCACCGAGGCGGCGGTCAAACAGCACCTGCTGCGGCTCTACCAGAAGTTCCGCATCCCGGAAGGGCAGAACCGGCGCACCCGACTGGCCAACGAGGTGGTGGCCCTGGGCCTGGTCCGCCCGATGCCCGTCGGCGGCTCCTCCCGCCGCGCCAGCTGAGCTCCGAGCGGCGACTCCGCGGACGCGAAGTGCCCGGCCCGCCGAGTGGGCGGGGCCGGGCACCGGGGTGATCAGGCGTCAGGCCTGGAGGCCCGCCTGGCGTTCGGCGGCCTCGACGACGTTGACCAGCAGCATGGCGCGGGTCATCGGGCCCACGCCGCCGGGGTTCGGGGACATGTACCCGGCGACCTCGGAGACGTCGAGGGCGACGTCGCCGACCAGGCCGTCGTCGGTACGCGAGACGCCCACGTCCAGGACGGCCGCACCGGGCTTGACCATGTCCTTGGTGATCAGACCGGGCACGCCGGCGCCGGCGACGACGATGTCGGCCTTGCGGGTGTGCTCAGCCAGGTCACGGGTACCGGTGTGGCACAGGGTGACGGTGGCGTTCTCCGAGCGGCGGGTCAGCAGCAGGCCGAGGGGGCGGCCCACGGTGACGCCGCGCCCGACCACCACGACCTCGGCACCCCTGATCGGCACCTCGTAGCGGTTGAGCAGCTCCACGATGCCGCGCGGGGTGCACGGCAGCGGGGCCTTCTCCATGAGGACCAGCTTGCCCAGGTTGACCGGCTGGAGGCCGTCGGCGTCCTTGGCCGGGTCGATCAGCCCGAGCACCCGGTTCTCGTCCAGGCCCTTGGGCAGCGGCAGCTGCACGATGTAGCCGGTGCAGGCCGGGTCCTCGTTGAGCTCGTGGACGGCCTGCTCCACCTGCTCCTGGGTGGCGTCGGCGGGCAGGTCGCGGCGGATGCTCGCGATGCCCACCTGGGCGCAGTCGCGGTGCTTGCCGCGTACGTAGGAGTGGCTGCCCGGGTCGTCGCCGACCAGGACGGTGCCCAGACCGGGGGTGACGCCCCTGGCCTGCAGCTTGGCCACCCGCTCCGTCAGCTCCTCGCGAATGGCCTTCGCGGTGGCCTTTCCGTCCAGAACGATCGCGCTCATGCGTTGCTCCTCGCTGGCTAGTGGAAGAAGTGGCGGGTGCCGGTGAGGTACATGGTGACCCCGGCGGCCTCGGCGGCGGCGATGACCTCGGCGTCGCGGACCGAACCACCGGGCTGGACGACGGCGCGCACCCCGGCCCCGGTGAGGATCTCCAGGCCGTCGGCGAACGGGAAGAAGGCGTCGCTGGCGGCGACGGAGCCCTTGACCCGGTCACCGGCGCGGGAGACCGCGAGCCCGGCGGAGTCGACCCGGTTGACCTGGCCCATGCCGACGCCCACGGTGGCGCCGTCGGCGGCGAGCAGGATCGCGTTGGACTTGACCGCGCGCACGGCCTTCCAGGCGAAGGCGAGGTCGGCGAGGACGGCCTCGTCGGCGGCGGTGCCGGTGGCCAGTGTCCAGGTGGCGGGGTCGTCGCCCTCGGCGTCGATGACGTCGGTGTCCTGGACCAGGAGGCCGCCGCTGATCTGGCGGGTCTCCACGCGCGGACCCCGGTCCGGGTCGGTGACGACCAGCAGGCGGATGTTCTTCTTCCTGGAGAGGGTCTCGACCGCCTCGGCGGTGAAGCCGGGGGCGACGACGACCTCGGTGAAGATCTCGGCGATCTGCGCGGCCAGCTCGGCGCCGACCTCGCGGTTGGTGGCGATCACGCCGCCGAACGCGGAGACCGGGTCGCTGGCGTGCGCCTTGCGGTGCGCCTCGGCGTTGTCCGCGCCCACGGCGATGCCGCACGGGTTGGCGTGCTTGATGATGGCCACGCACGGCTCGTCGAAGTCGTAGGCGGCGCGCAGGGCGGCGTCGGAGTCGACGTAGTTGTTGTAGGACATGGCCTTGCCGTGCAGCTGCTCGGCACCGGCCAGGCCGCCCCCGGCCGAACCCGCCCCGGTGTACAGCGCCGCCTTCTGGTGCGGGTTCTCGCCGTACCGCAGGGCCGCCTCGCGGGTGTACACGGAGGTGCGGAAGGCGGGCCACCCGGTGGACTCGGCGTCGGGGTCGGGGGCGTAGGCGTCCGCGAACCAGCCGGCCACGGCGGCGTCGTAGGCCGCGGTGTGCTGGAAGGCCAGTCCGGCCAGGCCCTTGCGCTGCGCCAGGGTGAAGCCGCCGTCACGGACCGCCTCGAGGGTGGCGTCGTATCCGGCGGGGTCGACCACGATCGCCACGCTGCCGTGGTTCTTGGCCGAGGCACGCACCATCGCGGGGCCGCCGATGTCGATCTTCTCGATGCAGTCGGCCTCGGAGGCTCCGGAGGCCACGGTGTCGGAGAAGGGGTAGAGGTTGACCACGACCAGGTCGAAGGGGGCGATGCCCAGCTCGTCGATCTTGGCGACGTGGTCGGGGTTGTTCCGGTCGGCGAGGAGACCGGCGTGCACGGAGGGGTGCAGGGTCTTGACCCGGCCCTCCATGATCTCGGGGAAGCCCGTGACGTCCTCGACGGGGGTGACGGGGATGCCGGCCGCGGTGAGGCGGGCGGCGGTGGAGCCGGTGGAGACGATCTCCACCCCGGCCTCGGCCAGGCCGATGCCCAGCTCCTCCAGGCCGGTCTTGTCGTACACGCTGATCAACGCACGCCTGATGGCCTGCTGGGTCACCGGTTCTCCTTCGTGTCGGTGCGGCCGAACCGCACGTGCCTGCCGTCGATGCTCCAGCCCTCGCGGGAGAGGCGGCCGACCGTGTCGACCAGCATCCGCCGCTCCACGACCTTGATCCGCTCGTGGAGGCTGGACTCGTCGTCGCCGTCCTCGACGGGCACCGCTACCTGGTCGATGATCGGACCGGAGTCGACGCCCTCGTCGAGGAAGTGGATGGTGGTGCCGGTGATGCGGACACCGTGGGCGAGCGCGTCACGCACCGCGTGCGCGCCGGGGAAGGAGGGCAGCAGCGCCGGGTGGATGTTGACCGCCTGGTGGCGGCCGACCACGGCCGGCCCGAGGATGCGCATGAACCCGGCGGAGACGACCAGGTCCGGCTCGTGTTCGGCGATCCGGTCGGACATGGCCCTGTCCCAGGCCGACCGGTCGGAGTAGGAACGGAAGGGGACGACGAACGTGGGCACCCCGGCCGCCCGGGCGGCCTCGACACCGCGGGTCCCCTCGCGGTCCGTTCCCACGGCGACGATCTCGGCCCCGTATGCGGGGTCCTTCGCGGCCTCCATCAGGGCGGCCATGTTGCTGCCCGTCCCCGATATGAGAACCACCACTCGCGCGGACAAAGCGTGCTTCTCCCTCATGTTTTAGAAGAACGGTGCGGGAACCGGGTCCCCGCGCCCGGGGGCGCCGGGGGACGGCGCAGCATCCGGGGTTCGCGTACACCTGGTACAGACGCCAGGCCTGGGCCTACTCGGCCCGTCCGCGTTCCCACCCTATCGGGCCGGGTAGCGTCTACCTCACGCGGACCGGACCTTCTCCGCCTCCCCCGGAGGCCTCGGAGGGGCGCGGTTCCGCGTCGCCGACACCACCCGTTCCGCTCGGGACAGAGCGGACCACGGCGCCCCCACGGTGCGGGGGCGTCCCCGAAGGAGTGAACCTGTGACCGACAACAGCCCGGAGCCCCGTGCCGAAGGCCAGCCGCCCAAGGTCGAACGAGGAGGCCTGTGGGGACTGTTCCTGGGCTTGGCGGGGCTGTTGTTCCCGCCCTACGGTGTCGTGCTGTCCGTGTTCGGCGTGATCCAGGGGTTCCGGGCCCGGCGCGCGGCGCGTGCGCACAGTTCACAGGCTCCGGGAGCGCTGTTGAGCGTGGCTCTGGGCGTGGTCGGGATCGTCGTCTCGGCGGCCATGGTCTCGGTCCTGTTCGTCTACCAGGACCAGGTGACCGATTTCCGTGACTGCTCCGCGAGAGCGCACACGGTGTCCACCCAGAAGGAGTGCGACAGCGCCTGGGAGTCCGACACCGGGCTGCCGCCGGTGATCATCGGCGGCTAGCTGCGTTTGCCACGGACGGTTCGACACGTTTGATCACGCTTCGTGAGGGGGCGGTGGGGAGGGACCCGCCGCCCCCTCCGGCGTTTCCGGGGAAAGTACCCACGTCACCACCGGTTTCCGGACAGGACTGTCTGGGAAAAGGGCTGTTTCTCAAACCACCAGGCACACCCAAAGGGATTACACTTAGTATGCAATCGCTCACTAAAAGTGCTGTCATGTCTGCATGGAGAGGACCCGATGGACACCGATGTCCCCGGCTCGCCCGGACCGGAACTGAAGGAGTACACCGCTCTGCTGAGGCGCCGGTGGCGTCTGGTGGGTGCCGGAGTGCTCGGCGGGCTGGTCCTCGCCACCGCCGGGGTGCTCGCGGTTCCGTCGACCTACACCTCCGTCGCCGCCGTGCAGGTCCGCCCGACCGGAATGGCCGAGTTCACCGGGGAACAGGTCGGCCGCCTGACCGGTGACGTCAACCTCGACAGCGAGGCCCAGATCGCGGTCTCCGACCAGGTCACCACCGGGATGGCCGAGGCGCTCCCGGGGGACCCCGACCCCGCCGAACTGCGCGAGCGGATCGACGTGACCGTCCCGTCCAACAGCAACATCCTCGAACTCCACTACTCCGCCCGCTCCCCCGAGGCCGCACAGGAGGGGGCCGACGCCCTCGCCGCCTCCTACCTGGAACACCGGGGCGAGCAGGCCCGCTCCCTCATCAGCGGGAGGCTGGAGGCCCTGCGCGAAGAGCAGGAGGAGCTCTACGAGCGACTGACCGAGCTGGCCACGGAGAACGCCGCGGCCGCGGGGGCCCAGCAGGTCGGCACGGACGCCCAGGCCGACGCGCTCCGCCAGGAGATCGGCGACCTGGGCAACGGCATCAGCCCGCTGAGCGCCCTGCACGAGACGGTCTCCCCCGGCCAGGTCATCACCCCCGCCGACCTGCCCGAGTCCCCCTCCTCTCCCGTACCGCTCCTGTGGCTGGTGGCCGGAGCGGCCCTCGGCCTCGTCGCCGGGTTGGCTGCCGCCCTGGTCCGCGACCGCCTGGACCCGCGCGTGCACGACACCGAGGACACCGCCCGGATCGGCACCGTCCCCGTCCTGCTGGACCTGTCCGCGCCGGGCGAGCACCCCGACCGCTCCCCCGGCCTGCTCACCGACGCCGACCCCGACGGCCAGCGCGCCAACGAGCTCGCGCACCTGGTCCGCGCCCGCCTCGCCGACGCCGGCCCCGACGCGGCCGGCACCGTCACCGACGACGCGCCCGTGCCCGGCCGCGTGCTCGTGGTCACCGGCACCACGCCGGGGCGTTCGGGCACCGCCGCGGCCGTGAACCTGGCCGCCGCCCTGGCCCGGACCGGCTCCGAGACCCTGCTGGTCTGCGCCGACCCGCGCACCGGCGCCGCCGCCGAACTCCTCGGGCTGACCGAGGGCCCCGGCCTCAACGAGGTCATGGTCGACGGGGAGGACCCCGCCGACCTGGAGGTCCGCCCCGCCGCCGTACCGCGCCTGCGTGTACTGCGCCACGGGCGGTCCGGTACCGCCGCCCCGGTCCAGGGCGGCGCGGCGGAGCTGGTGGAGCTGCTGCGCCCGCAGGCCGAGTTCGTGGTGATCGCCACCGCCGCCGTCGGCGAGCGCGCCGACGCCCACGCCCTGGCCGCCTCCGCCGACCTGCTGCTGCCGGTGGTCGAGCTGGGCCGGACCCGCCGCGCGGACCTGATCGGGACGGTCACCGCCGGGGCACGGTTCGGGGTCACCGTTCCGGGCGCGATCACCGTTCCGCGCCAGCCGGGGCCGGAACCCGTGCCGGCGCCGTCGGCGCCCGTTCCGCCCGCTCCCCGGCGGCCCAGCGAGGCCGGGGCCGACACCGGGGGTTCGGAGAGCGAGGGCTCCAGTGATGCAAGCGCCCCGCGACCGCGTCGCTCCGCCGCTCCCGCCTCCGTCGGCAACGGGGCGGCGCCCGCCGGGTCACAGCGTTGACCGGCCGGGGCGCCGCCGTCCGAGACCGGGCCGTGCCGGGCACGGCCCGCGTCGCCGCGCCGCGCCGCGGATCCTCTCCGGTGACCGGGTGGCCCCTGGTGTGGCTGCTGGCGGGGTATCCGCTGTGGTGGGCGCTGGGCATGGGGCAGTTCGCCTACTGGCTGTTCGCCGTGCCCATGCTGGCCGAGCTGGTACGCCGCCACCGGACGGTCGGGCTGCGGGTCCCGCCGGGCTTCGGGCTGTGGGGGCTGTTCCTGGTGTGGACGGTCCTGGGCCTGGCCCTGATCCCGCTGGAGATGCCCGGGACGGTGCCGGACAGCGGCGGCTACGCGGGCGCGCTGGTGCGGGTGGTCAACTACCTGGTGCTGACCGTACTGCTGCTGTACGTCGGCAACCTCACCGAACGCGAGCTGCCGGTCCGGCTGGTGGTGTGGGCCCTGGCGGTCCTGTGCCTGGTCACGGTGGTCGGGGGCTACCTCGGGATGTTCGCGCCCCGGTTCGAGTTCACCGCTCCGCTGGAGTACCTGGTCCCCGGCTCTTTGGCCGCCGACCCCTACGTGCAGACCCTGATCCATCCGGCGTCCGCGCAGATCATGGATGTCTTCGGCGGGGTCGAGTCGGCCCGCCCCAAGGCCCCCTGGGAGTACACCAACGTCTGGGGCTACATGCTGTCCCTGCTGCTGGTGTGGGTCGTGGTGGGCTGGTTCGTCGAGGGCTCGGGGTGGACCCGGTGGGGCGCCCTCGCCGTGGTCGCCCTGTCCGTGGTCCCGATCGTGTACTCCCTGAACCGCGCCCTGTGGGCGGGGTTGGCGCTGTCGCTGGCGTTCGGCGCGGCCCAGGCGCTGCGCCGGGGGCGGGTGGTCCTGGTCGGCGCCGGGGCGGTGACCGTGGCCGCGGTGCTGATCGTCCTGGCGCTGTCGCCGTTGGCCGACGTGGTCCAGGCCCGCGCGGACCATCCGCACAGCGACGACGGGCGGGCGGCGACCAACGCCGCCTCCGTCGAGGCCGCGAACCTGTCCCCGGTCAACGGCTGGGGCACCACCCGGGAGGCGCTGGGCAGCTCCGACTCCATCGCGGTCGGTCCCACACCCGAGTGCCCGGGCTGCGGACAGCACGTGATCGGCAACGCCGGTCAGCTGTGGATCACCCTGATCTCCAGCGGCTGGGTGGGCACCTTCCTGCTCTTCGCGTTCTTCGCGCGGGCGGCCTGGCGTTACCGGGCCGCGTCGACGCCGGTCGGTCAGGGCGCTCTGCTGACCGTCCTGCTTCTGTTCTGGTACATGTTCTTCTACGTCGCGCTCATGTCCCCTCTCGCCGTCACCATGATCGCTGTCGCCCTGCTCTGGCGCTGCGAGGAACCGGTGCTCCGACGGAGTGGGACCGCGCGCACCGGCGGGGGTGCCTGGTGAACAGCGAGACCACCTATCTGACCGACCTCGCGGCGGTTCTGTGGCCCTGCGGGGGCCTGCTCGGCCCCGGTGACGGGGCGGTGCGGCGGATGGCCCACCGCAACCGGGGCAACCAGTACCTGCCCGTGCCCAACGCGCACAACCCGAGGGTGATCCTGCCCGCGCACAACCGTTCGGCGGCGACGCGGGGCATCACCTCCTTCGCCCAGGGGCACTCCCTGCGGGAGCGGCTGCAGACCCTGCTGCTGACCGGGGCGTTCGCCACCGGGATCGCCCCGCTGCTGCTGCGCGACCGGCTGTACGTGGGCGCGGGACCGGGGATCGAGCACGCGCTCACCACCGCCCTGGACCGGGAACTGGCCATCGCGATCCACGTGGGGCCGCCGCGTGCCAACCGCAAGCCGGTCCTGCTCCTGCTCACCCCGGGCGGGCGCACCATCGGCTACGCCAAGGTCGCCATCAACGACCTCACCTCCCGCCTGGTGCGGGCCGAGACCCGGGCCCTGCGCCACCTCGCCGAGGCCACGCTCAGGGACGTGACCGTGCCGCGCCTGCTCTACGACGGCGAGTGGAACGGGCACCCCCTGCTGGTGCAGGAGGCGCTGCCGGTCGGCGACCAGACGGACCGGCCCACCCGGCACCAGCTGCTGCGCTGTGTCACGCAGATCGTGGGACTGGCGCGGGTGCGCGAGCGCAGACTCTCGGAGAGTCCCTACCGGAGAACCCTGGACGAGCGCATCGCCAAGCTCGGCGCCCGCCCCGAGGCGGCCCCGCTGCGGGCCGCCCTGCACCGCCTCCCGGACGTGTCACTGCCCTTCGGCGCCTGGCACGGCGACCTGACCAGGTGGAACATCGCCAGCACCGCGCGCAGGGCCTTCGTCTGGGACTGGGAGCGCCTCGCCATGGACGCGCCGGCCGGGTTCGACGCCCTGCACTACGACCTCAACGAGTCCGTGCAGGCCGGGGTCCACCCGGGCGTCCACCGGTGGCTGGACAGCGGTTCCCGGCTGCTCCGCGACCCCCTGATGGCGGAGAGCGGCCTGCGGGACCACACCGTGTCCACCGTGATGGCGCTGTACCTGATCGACCTCGCCACCCGCTACCTCCACGACCGCCAGGCGGAGGCCGGCGGCGGTTTCGCGGCCGTCGACGACTGGCTGCTGCCCGCTTTGGAGGGACTCCAGGAGAGAGCGGCCCACGAGGCCGCCCACACCGGCTGAGGACCGCGTCACACCGACCCGCAACACCGAGTGCCGACACCCATCCGTCCCCGTCCACGACCGGGGACCCACCGACGCACACCGAAGGAGCTCGCGATGCCCCGGGCCACCTCGCCCCTGAACCGCCTGGCCGTACCGGCCAGGCGGGCCCTGCTCCCCCTGGCCGACGGCCTGGGCGGAATGACCAGTACCGCCAGGGCCCTCCCCGACTTCCTCGTCTGCGGGGCCCAGCGCTCGGGCACCACCTCGCTCTTCAAGGCGCTCTCCCAGCACCCTGCGGCGACCGGCCCGGTGCTGCGCAAGGGGGTCCACTACTTCGACACCGGATACCGGAACGGCTTGAGCTGGTACCGCTCGCACTTCCCGCTGCGCGCCACCCTGCGGGCACGGTGGGGGCGGCCCCGGACCCGGGTGTTCGAGTCCAGCCCCTACTACCTGTTCCACCCGCTGGCGGCCGAGCGGATCGCCCGCGAGCTGCCCGAGGTGCGGATCGTGGTGATCCTGCGCGACCCGGTCGAGCGCGCCTACTCCGCGCACGCCCACGAGACCGCGCGGGGGTTCGAGACCGAGCCGTTCGCACGGGCGCTCGAACTGGAGGAGAAGCGGCTGGCCGGGACCGAGGAGCGGCTGATGGAGGATCCCGGCCACCACTCGCACTCCCACCAGCACCACGGTTACGTGGCGCGGGGACGCTACGTCGACCAGCTGGTCCGGATGGAGCGGTCCGTGGGGCGCGAGCGGATGCACGTGGTGGACTACGCGGACCTGTTCGACGGCAGCCCCCGGGCCCTGGACGAGGTCGTGCGGTTCCTCGGCCTGCCGCAGGGTCCGCCCATCACTCTGGGGCGCCACAACTCCCGCAAGCGCGCCGTGATGCCCGAGCCCCTGCGCGCCGAACTCACCTCCCGGTTCACCGACAGCGACGCCCGCCTCGCCGCCTGGTGGGGGCGCACCCCCTCGTGGTGCGTGTGACCCCGACCGGGACCCGGCGCGGCGGCGGAGCCGACAGCGGCTTGCGCCGGGTCCTGCGCGGCGGGGTGGTCAACATGGCGGGCGCGGTGGTGGGCGCCGCGCTCAACCTGGCGCTGATCGTGGCCATCACCCGGGCGTTCTCGCAGGAGACCGCCGGGCTGCTGTTCACGGCGACGTCGGTGTTCCTGATCATGGCCGCGGTGGCCAACGCGGGCGCCCCGGACGGGCTGGTCTACTTCATCGCCCGGATGCGGGTGTTCGGCCGCCACGGCGGGGTCCCGGCGCTGCTGCGGCTGGCGCTGGGCCCCGCCGTGCTGGTGGCGTGCCTGGTCTCCGCCCTGCTGTTGGTCTTCGCCCGGCCGCTGGCGGACGCGCTGGGGCCGGAGGAGGCCGCCGCCTACCTGCGGATGCTGGCGCTCTTCCTGCCGTTCGCGGTGCTCACCGACTCCGCGCTGGCGGCGACCCGCGCCCACCACGACATGTCCGTGACGGTCCTGGTGGACAAGGTGGGCCGCCCGCTCGCCCAACTGGGCCTGGTGGCGATGATCGCGGCCTCCGGATCGGCCGGCCTGCTCGCCCTGGCCTGGGCCGGGCCGTACCTGCCCGCCGCGGTGCTGGCCTGGTTCTGGCTGGGCCGGATCGTGCGCCGGGCGGCCCCCGAGGAGCCGCACGAACCCGGCTCCGCTCCCGCCGAGACCGGGACCGGGACCGGGGCGGAGGCGGAGGCGGAGGCCGAGCGGGTCACTCCGGCGGTGTTCTGGGCGTTCGCGCTGCCCCGCGCCCTGGGCGGGGTCGCCCAGATGGGGGTGCAGCGCGGCGGCGTGGTGATGGTGGCCCTGCTGAACGGGCTGGCCGGCGCCGCGGTCTTCACCGCGGCCACCCGGATCATGGTGGTCGGCCAGTTCGGCACCCAGGCCGTGCTCTACGCCGCCCAGCCCCGGTTCGCGGAGCTCCTGGCCGCCCGGGACCACGCGGCCGTGCGCGCGCTGTACCAGGCGGGGACGTCCTGGCTGGTCTGCCTGAACTGGCCGCTCTACCTGTCCGCGCTGGTGTTCGCGCCCGAGGTGATGCGGCTGTTCGGAGCCGAGTACTCGGCCGGGGCCCTCGCCCTGGTCATCGTGTGCGCTGGGCAGCTGGCCGCCTCGGCCCTGGGGATGAGCGATCTCGTCCTGACGATGACCGGGCGCACCGGGCTCAACCTGCTCAACAACGTGATGTCGCTGCTCGCCAACGTGGCGGTGTGCGTACTGCTGGTGCCCTCGCACGGGGCTTCGGGCGCGGCGGTGGCCCTGGTGGCGGCCGTCATGGTGCGCAAGCTCCTGCCGCTGTGGCAGCTGCGCTCCCTGGTGCGGCTGCACCCGTTCAGCCGTCCCGTTCTGGTGGCGACCGGAAGCGCGCTGGTGTGGTTCGGCGCTCTGCCCCTGCTGCTGAACGCGGTGACCGGCGGCGGGCTCCCGGTCCTTGCCGCGGCGGCGCTCGTGGGGACGGCCGGGCACCTGTGCACGGTCTGGCGCATGCGCGACCACCTGGAACTCCGGAGGTGAGCCCGGCGGCCGCTCCCACCGTGCGCACCGCACCCACATCCCGACACTCAGAGCAATGGACTGATCACCACATGTCTGCACGACCGGTTCTCCTGGTGGCCTCCAGCGGGGGCCACCTCACCCAACTGCGCTCCCTGCGCCCCTGGTGGCAGGGGAGAGACCGCGTGTGGGTCACCTTCCGCACGCCGGACGCGGAGTCCGCGCTGGCCGACGAGGCGGTGCACTGGGCTCACCACCCCACCACCCGCCACGTCGGCAACCTGCTGCGCAACACGGTCCTGGCCCTGCGGGTGATGCGCGCCCGGCGGCCCGCCGCCGTGGTCAGCACCGGCGCCGGGGTGGCCCTGCCGTTCTTCGTCCTGGCCTGGCTGATGCGCGTCCCCACCGTCTACATCGAGGTCTACGACCGCATCGACACCCCCACCCTCACCGCCCGGCTCTGCAAGCCCTTCACCCGTCTGTTCCTCGCCCAGTGGGAGGAACAGCGCTCGTTCATGCCGACCGCCATCACGGTAGGACCGCTCCTGTGACCGAACAGACCACACGACCCACGCACCGCCCCGACGGCAGCGACCACCCCGACGTGGTCGTCAGCCTCGGCACCGACCACCACGCGTTCGACCGGCTGGTCCGCTGGGTCGACGACTACGCCCGTCGCCGCCCGGACCTGCGCGTCCTCGTCCAGCACGGGCACAGCAGCGCACCGGGCAAGGCCGAGGGAACCCCGTTCCTGCCCGGAGACGAACTGTCCGAGGCGATGCGCACGGCCGCCGTGGTCGTCACCCACGGCGGCCCCGGAACCATCACGCAGGCGCGGGCCGCCGGGCACCTGCCCGTCGTGGTCGCGCGGGACCCCGAGCTGGAGGAGCACGTCGACAACCACCAGCTGCTGTTCGTCAAGCGGGTCGAGGACGCGGGCCGGGTGCGCGCCTGCTCCACCGCCCAGCAGCTGCACGCGTTCATGGACAAGGCGCTGGAGTCCCCCGAGGACTTCCGGGTGGACCCCGCCGCCGAGGACGGCTCCGAGAGCGCGGCCCGGCGCGCGGGCGAGCTGATCGACCTGCTCACCGACGAGGGAGAGGAAGCAACGGTGGAGAGTGCCCAGGAGGACTCCGCGCCCGGCGCCGACACCACGGCCGCTGCCGGGACCCCGAGCGACGTCTGGCCGGCCGTGACCGTGGTCGTGCCCACCCGGGACCGGCCCGAACTGCTGCGCCGGACCCTGCGGGCGATCGTCGAGCAGGACTACCCCGGGATGATCACCACCATCGTGGTGTTCGACAACGACCAGCCCGACCCCTCGCTCGCCCACGCCGAGGGCGACCGACCCGTCCGGGTGGTGACCAACACGCTCACACCGGGGCTGGCCGGGGCGCGCAACACCGGTGTCCTGGGAGCCGACACCGAACTCGTGGCCTTCTGCGACGACGACGACACCTGGCTGCCCGACAAGCTCCGGGCTCAGGTGGAGATCATGCGCGCCGAGCCCGGCACCGACATGGTGTGCTGCGGTATCCAGGTGGTCTACGACCGGGTCGAGTCCGAGCGGGTCCTGGACCGGACCAGCGTCACCTTCGCCGACCTGCTGAGGTCGCGCCTGACCGAGCTGCACCCGTCCACCTTCCTGATCCGGCGCACGGCCATGATCGACGGCTGCGGGACGGTGAGCGAGGAGATCCCCGGCAGCTACGGCGAGGACTACGAACTGCTCCTGCGGCTGGCCCGGCGCGCCCCGATCCGCAACGTCCCCGAGCCCGGTGTGCGGGTGCTGTGGCACCGCAAGTCCTTCTTCTCGGAGCGCTGGCAGACCATCTCCACCGCGCTGCGCTGGCTGCTGGAGCGCTACCCCGAGTTCGCCCTGGTGCCCCGCGGCTACGCCCGGATCGCGGGGCAGATCGCCTTCGCGGAGGCGGCGGCCAGGCGGCGCGGCCAGGCGCTGCGGTGGATCGGGCGGACGCTGCGGAACCGGCCGCTGGAGGGCCGCGCCTACCTGGCCCTCCTGGTGGTGTGCGGAGTCCCTGCGGGATGGATCCTGCGCCTGCTGCACCTGCGCGGCAAGGGCCTCTAGGGGCTGGTCGGGGCGGCGGGCCGGTCTTCGCGCGGCGGATCGGCCCGCCCCGGCCCCCGCGGTCCGGGAAAGGACGGGATCGTGGCCGGGGCGGTCCGATAACCTCGCCCACGGACCCCGCCCGGGCGGGGCGCGAACATGACGACACCAGGGGGACAGAGTCATCAGGAAGCACGCGACCCGCGAGCATGTGGTCAGGGGACAGCCGGTCAGGGAGGCCGTCGCCGAGGACGTGAACGGGGCCGCGGACACGCTGACCGCGGCCTTCCGGGAGTATCCCTTCACCCGGCACACGATCTCCGCCGACGACCACCTCGCGCGGCTCCGCGAGTTCCAGCGGATCTTCCTGGCCGAGATCGGCCTCCCCCACGGCCGGGTCTGGGTGAGCGAGGGCCTGGACGCCGTCGCCGTCTGGTCCACGCCCGACTCCGGCGGGGCCGAGGAGGTCATGGCGGAGCTGCTGCCCACGCTGGTGAACCTCGCGGGTGACCGGGCTCCGGCCTACGCCTCGGCGGAGGAGGCCATGGGGCGGCACCGGCCCGCCGAACCGGTCTGGTTCCTGGGCACCGTGGGGGTCCGTCCGCAGGCCCAGGGGCGGGGACTGGGCCGCGCGGTGGTCGGTGCGGGGCTGCGCGAGGCGGACGCGGCGGGCGTGCCCGCGTTCCTGGAGACCTCGGCCCCGGAGAACGTCCGGCTGTACGAGTCCCTGGGGTTCCGGGCCACCGCCGAGTACGATCTGCCCGACGGCGGCCCGCGCACCTGGTCGATGCGCAGGCCGGTGGGCGGCTGAGCGGCGCCGGGGCCGCCCCGGCGGCCCCGGCACCCCCGGCTTCAGTCCCGGGTAGCGGCGTACTCGGCGAGGCGGCGGACCCGGTCGGGCAGGTGGACGTAGGGGTCCTGACCGGCCAGTTCGAACCCGCGCCGGGCGTACTCGTTGGACAGGATCCGGAAGTCGCAGCCGTTGCCGACCTCACTGTCCCAGAGCTTGACCGCGCGCACGCGCTCGTAGCGTTTGAGGACTTCCGGAACGTCCGTGTACCACTTCAGGGTCTCGCTGGGACCGATGTCGGTGGTGCCCATCTCGCCGATCATCACCGGCTTCTCCGGGTCGATGCCGTGCTTGGGCCCCTCCTCCTGGATCCAGTCGTAGGTGGGGGAAAGGGCGTCCTCGAAGGAGTCGACGTGGTCCCAGTTGTTCATCTTCTCGCAGCCGGTCATGTTGTACGCCTCCCAGCTGATCCAGTCGACGTAGTCGTTGCCGGGCCACAGGCCGGGGAGCCGGTCCACGTTGCCCGGCCAGCCGGTCACGTTCCACACCCAGATGACGTTGTCGGCGCCCTCGGACCGGTACAGGTCGACGATGTGCTGCCAGGAGCTCACGAACTCGGCGGGCGTGCCCCGGTTGTTGTAGCGGTTCTTGCCGTCGGCCTCGTGGTCGAAGGTGACGAAGTACGGCACGTCCAGCTCCGCGATGGCGCGCGCCTGGGAGCGCAGCGAGGAGTCGAACTCGCCGTTGACGATGCTGCGGTAGGAGATGTCGGGGTGCCCCGACTGGGTGAAGCGGCGGGCCTCGATGTTGGTGTGCACGAAGCGGCCCTCCGCGATCATCTGCCGCTCGTGGTCGCCGGGGACGTCCGGCTGGTCGATGCCGCGCCAGGTGTAGACGATGTCCATGCGGCGGTCGGCCGCCGCCTCCAGCGCCGCCACGTCGCCGCGGTCGGGGCTGGCGCCCCACCAGACACCGCAGGAGGGCTCGAGGATGTCCGAGACGGTGCAGTGGATCTCCCTCGACGAGGGCATCCCGAGGAGTGACGCCGAGTTCGGAGCGGAATCGCTCTCCGGCAGTCGGCCCCCCACCGGTGCCACAGCACCCGTGGGGCCGTCGCCCACCCCTGACAGTCCCACGGCGAGGACCAGAGCCCCCACCGCCGCCACGTATCGCACCGGCCCGCTACCCACGGCCAATCGCCCCCTAGCTCACCCGATTACAACACAGAGTGCTCACGTGATGACCATACGTCATAATTTGCACGCGCAACAGCCCCGAGTGCGCTCAGCGGACATCAGTACCCATAGCGCCCGCGCGTGGGGGCGGTGACCGCCGTGACCAGGCGACGGCGCCAGGGGGCCAGTCCCTCCCGCCATCCGTGGTCGGCCCGGACGCCGACCGGCCCCGCCCGGAAGCGCATGGGATTGCCGGAGACGGCGTGTCCCCCCGACAGCTCCACTCCCCCCTCCCCTCCCCCCAGGGGGAGCGGGGCGCCCGTGTGTCCGACGAAGTCGGCGATCCGCCCGAACTCGGCCTGCGGGTCGGCCACGAAGTCCTCGTAGCGCACCCGCAGGGTGGGGATCCCCCGCCGGGCCAGCGCGTCCAGTGAGGAGTTCTGGGTCATCCACTGCAGCGCCGAGCGACCCGCCGAGTACCGCGCCATCTCCGGCTCCGAGCTACCGGGGGCCGCGTCCGGGCGCACCACCCGCTTGCCCCAGGAGTGCGCCACCGCACGGGGGTCGCGCACCACGTGCAGCAGGCGCATGCGGGCGCCGTACCGCCAGCGCAGGCAGGCCGCCAGGGAGGCGTGCTTGCTGGAGTCCACGATCACCCGGGCACCGCTGACCTGGGCGACCGCCGAGTAGAGCCGGTGGTAGAGCTCGGTGTAGTGCTCGCTGCGGGCCGCGAGGGAACCCTCCCCGGCCGACCCGTTGAGCAGCCCCGGCAGGAAACGGGTCCGGTCGACACTGTCCTTGAGCCTCAGCACCCGCTGGACGTCCAGACGGCCCCAGCCGCCGAACGCCCTCTCGCCCACATCCCTCCAGAACCCGCAGTCGGCGAAGGCCTGACCGCAGCCGCAGCGCTCGTTCTCCACCAGACCCCGGCGCCACAGGTGCACGATCTCACCGATGGAGCAGAAGCCGGGCAATTCACCTAGGAGGCGTTCGATCAGGGTGGACCCGGAACGGCCCATCCCCCCGACGAACACCAGACGATATCCATCCACACCCCCAGGCTATTACTTGGAGTCACGAGTCATGAGCGGAACGTCATCACGCCTGTGGCTCGCGGACACGGGGCGGCCCCGGGCCGGGAGCCTCACTCCCGACCCGGGGCCGTGTCAGTACCCGTCGGCTGTCAGTCCGCCGGGATGTGGACGCGCGGGGTCTCCACAGCCCGGAGGGTGTCTACAGGCCCTCGACGTTCAGCAGGAGGTTCACGGTGCCGCTGGGCACACCGCTCAGCTTGTCCTCGCCACCGTTCGCGATGAGCCAGTCCAGGATGACGCCCTGGTCGTCGTCGCCGATGGAGCTCTTGTACAGGGCGGCGGCGCCGGCCACGTGCGGGCTGGCCATCGAGGTGCCGTTGTAGCTGTCCGTGCCGCCACCGGGGATGGTGGACTCGACGTCGACGCCGGGGGCGTAGATGTCGACGGCCGAACCGTGGTTGGAGAAGGTGGCCGCGGAGTCGTTCGAAGCCGAGGCTCCGACGGTGACCACGCCCGAGGCGCCGCCCGGGGAGGTGTTGCCCGCGTCCTGGCCCTCGTTGCCGGCGGCCACGGCCACGAACACACCGGAGTCGGCCAGCGCGTTGACGGCGTCGTCGACGACCTGCGAGGACGGTCCGCCCAGGGACAGGTTGGCGACCGCGTTGCCCGGGGAGTTCTCGGCCACCCACTCGATGCCCGCGACGACGTCGTCGTAGGAGCCCGAGCCGTCGTCGCCGAGGACCTTGACGCCGATCAGGTCGGCACCCGGAGCGACACCGTAGCTCTCGGCGCCCACGGTTCCGGCGACGTGCGTACCGTGGCCCTGGCGGTCACCGCCGTCACCGCCGGTGGCGTCGAAGCCGGCCTCGGCGCGCCCGCCGAACTCGGGGTGGGAGGCGTCGATGCCGGTGTCGATGACGTAGACGGAGGTGCCGCTGCCGTCGGCCTCGGTCGTGTAGGACCCGTCCAGGGGCAGGTCCTCCTGGTCGATCCGGTCCAGGCCCCACGGGACCAGGGTGTGGGCCTCGCCGACCTCCTCGATGTAGGCGACCCCGGCCTGGGCGCGGAGCTCCTCGACCTCGGCCGCGCTCAGCGAGGCCGAGTAGCCGTTGAGGGTCTCGTCGTAGGTGTGGTTCACCTGGTCCGAGGAGATGCCGAAGGACGACGGGGAGACGGAGTTGGCCGTCATGCTGTCCTCGAGGACGACGAACCAGTCGCCGCCCGCCGCGGACGAGCTCGTGTACACCGGCGCGAGTTCCTGGGCGCCGGCGCTGGTGGCGCCGGAGAGCGCCAGGGGAATGGTGAGTGCGCTGACCGCGACAGCGCTGAACGCGACCCTGCGAGTGGGGTGCTTCTTCACGCGGTTCCTCCTTGTGGGGGTTTCAGAGTGGGAGCACACGGCAGGTCCTTACCGTGCGTATTGAGCCGATTGCGGACCCGCACGCGATTCGCACACTTTAGGCAGATTTGACCCTTGATTGCCAGAGGCTGGGCGAATTTTTCTCAGCCGTCGCCCTTCGCGCCTCTAGCCAATCCGCCAGGATCACGGGGCTCGGGGTGACACTCTGGTCGGTCTTTTCGCCTGCACACGGCCCTAACGCCGGGTAACTTCACTACCTCTGATGCACCCCTTTCACCCGATCCCATTCGGTACCGGGGCCCAGAAAAAAGCAGGCCAGGCCTTTACATCACGAAATACCGGTGTAACCGGACACGCGAAACGGGGCCGCGCGAAGCGGCCCCGTTCGGAATGTTTGGTCTTTTACCGGGTACGTCTAGTCGGCTTTGACGACCATTCCCGCACCCACCGTCGTATTGGTGGCCTCATCGATGAGGATGAATCCGCCGGTCTGCCGGTTCTTCGTGTACTCGTCCACGAACAGCGGCTGGGTGGAGCGCAGCCGCACCCGGCCGATCTCGTTGAGCGCCAGGTGGTCGGCGGTCTCGTCGCGGTGCAGCGAGTTCACGTCCAGCCGGTAACGCAGGTCCTTGACCACGACCTTCGCGGTCCGGGTCGTGTGCTTGACCAGGAGCTTGGAGCGGGGCGTGAGCTTGCGGGCGTCCGTCATCCAGCACACCATCGCCTCGATGTCCTGGGACACCACGGGGGTGTTGTTGGGGCGGCAGATCATGTCGCCCCGGGAGATGTCGATCTCGTCCTCCAGCAGCAGGGTGACCGACATCGGCGAGAACGCCTCGGCGACCTCCCCGTCCGCGGTGAGGATCTTCGCGATGCGCGTGGACAGCCCCGAGGGCAGGTGCGTGACCTCGTCGCCGGGCTTGAGCACACCGCCCGCGAGCTGGCCCGCGTAGCCCCGGTAGTCGTGCAGTTCGGGATCGTCGGACTTGTGCGGCCGGATCACGTACTGCACCGGGAAGCGCGCGTCGATCAGGTTGCGGTCCGAGGCGATGTGCACGTTCTCCAGGTGGTGCAGCAGGGAACCGCCCGTGTACCAGGGCATGTTCTCGGACTGGCTCACCACGTTGTCGCCGTGCAGGGCGGAGATCGGCACGAAGGTGAGGTCGCGCGCGTCCAGCTTCGCGGCGAACTCGCTGAACTCGGCCTTGATCTCCTCGAAGCGGTCCTGGGAGTAGTCGACCAGGTCCATCTTGTTCACCGCGAGCACCAGGTGCGGCACCTGGAGCAGGGTGGTGAGGAAGGCGTGGCGGCGGCTCTGCTCCTGGAGGCCCTTGCGGGCGTCCACCAGGATGATGGCGAGGTCGGCGGTGGAGGCACCGGTGACCATGTTCCGGGTGTACTGGATGTGCCCGGGGGTGTCCGCGATGATGAAGGTGCGCCTGGGCGTGGCGAAGTAGCGGTAGGCCACGTCGATGGTGATGCCCTGCTCGCGCTCGGCGCGCAGACCGTCGGTGAGCAGCGCCAGGTTGGTCTGCTCCTCGCCGCGCGCGACGCTGGTGCGCTCCACTGCGTCGAGCTGGTCCTCGAAGATGGACTTGGAGTCGTACAGCAGGCGGCCGATCAGAGTGCTCTTGCCGTCGTCGACGGAGCCCGCCGTGGCGAACCGCAGGATGTCGTTGCTCATGTTGCCTGGTCCAATGTGCGAAGTGTGGGGCGGACGGAGAAGCGAAGGGGGTCTCTCGTTCGAGCGCCGGGAGGCTGGGTTGCGGCAAACACAGTGCAAGACGAGACAAGCCGCTAGCGAGGAACGAGCGTCAGGCGTCGGCGAGGATGCCGTGTTTCTTCAACCCGAATCCCTCCGCAAAGGCGGAGGCCCGAAGAAGACACGCCTAGAAGTAGCCCTCGCGCTTGCGGTCCTCCATCGCGGCCTCGCTGGCCCGGTCGTCGGCGCGGGTCTGGCCGCGCTCGGTGATCCGGGTGGCGGCGATCTCCGCGATGATGTCGTCCAGCTCCACGGCCGTGGACTTGACCGCACCCGTGCACGTGAGGTCACCGACGGTGCGGTAGCGCACGGTCTCGGTGAAGGGCACCTCGGTCTCGTCCCGCTGGATGAGCGGGGAGTCGGCGAGCAGGATCCCGTCGCGCTCGAACACGCTCCGCTGGTGGGCGAAGTAGATCGAGGGCAGCTCCAGGCGCTCCCGCTGGATGTAGCCCCACACGTCGAGCTCGGTCCAGTTGGAGATCGGGAAGACCCGGATGTGCTCGTCGCGGTTGATCCGGGTGTTGAACACGTTCCAGAGCTCGGGGCGCTGGTTCTTGGGGTCCCACTGGCCGAACTCGTCACGGAAGGAGAAGACCCGTTCCTTGGCCCGGGCCTTCTCCTCGTCGCGGCGGGCGCCCCCGAAGGCGGCGTCGAAACCGTTCTCCTCGATGGCCTCCAGCAGCGCCGAGGTCTGGAGCCGGTTGCGGCTGGCCCAGCGCCCGGTGGGCTCGGTGACCTTGCCCGCGTCGATCTGCTCCTGGACCGAGGCGACGACCAGGCGCACGCCGGCGTCGGCCACGCGGCGGTCCCGGAACTCGATGACCTCTTCGAAGTTGTGCCCGGTGTCCACGTGCATGACGGGGAACGGGACCGGTCCCGGCCAGAAGGCCTTCTCCGCCAGGCGCAGCATGACGATGGAGTCCTTGCCGCCGGAGAAGAGCAGCACGGGGCGCTCGAACTCCGCCGCCACCTCGCGCATGATGAAGATCGCCTCGGCCTCGAGAACGTCCAGCTGGGAGAGCTGGTAGCGCCCGAGCGCCTGCTGACTCGCCTGACCCATGGAATCCGCCTTAGAAATACCGACACACACGACCGGTTCCACCGCGGGGGTCCTTCGGTTCAGCCCCCCGCGTGCGGACCGGCGCTGTCAAGGTCCGCGCCGTCGCGGATGCTTGCCAACAACATACCCGACAATTCCGATCGACATACAAGGACATCGGGGAGTAGCGGGTCGGCTACGTTGTAGCGCAGCTCCGAGCCGTCGATTCGGGAGGTGTGCAGGCCGGAGGCGCGCGCGACCGCGACCGGCGCGGCGCTGTCCCACTCGTACTGGCCGCCCGCGTGCACGTAGATGTCGGCGATCCCGAGCAGCACGGCGCAGATCTTCGCTCCGGCCGACCCCATGGGGACCACCTCGGCACCGAGCTGGGTCGCCATCCGCTGCACGAACGCCGGCGGCCTGGTCCGGCTGGCGGTGATGCGCAGCCGCTGCCCCTCGGGCCGCTCCTCCGGCAGCCACGGCGGGTCCACCGTGGACAGGCAGCTGCCCTGGGCGGGCAGCGCCACCGCGCCGGCGACGAGGTCGCCGTTCTCCCAGAGCGCCACGTGCACGGCCCAGTCGGTGCGGCCGGGCTCGGAGAACTCCCGGGTCCCGTCGAGCGGATCGATGATCCACACCCGCCGGGCCTTCAGCCGCGCCGGGTCGTCGGCGCCCTCCTCGGACAGGACCGCGTCGCTGGGCCTCAACCGCCCGAGCGCTGAGAAGAGGAACTCGTGCGAGGTGCGGTCACCCAGGGTGCGCAGGACCTCGGGCTCGTCGAAGCCGTGGCGGGCGCGCAGGCGCAGCAGCAGCTGTCCGGCCTCGCTCGCCAGGTCGCGGGCCACCTCATGATCATTTCGGATGCTCTTCACCGGCTAGTATGCTCCCGCCCCACGGATCACCGCTGACCACGTCTTCCACAGGATCTGGATGTCCAACGTCAGCGACCAGTTTTCCACGTACCGCAGATCCAGGCGGACCGATTCCTCCCAAGAGAGGTCGGATCGACCGCTGACCTGCCACAGTCCCGTCATCCCCGGTTTGACCACCAGCCGGCGGCGGACGTCGTGCCCGTACTGGGCGACCTCCTCCGGCAGCGGGGGCCTGGGTCCGACGAGCGACATCTCTCCGCGCACCACGTTGACGAGCTGGGGAAGCTCGTCGAGCGAGTAGCGGCGCAGCCACGCCCCCACGGGCGTGACCCTGGGGTCCCGACGCATCTTGAAGAGCACACCGTCGTGCTCGTTCCGGGGCTGGAGGATCGCCTTCAGCGCCTCCGCCCCGACCACCATCGTACGGAACTTGTACACGGTGAACTCGGCCCCGCCCCGGCCTACGCGTGTCTGCCGGAAAAAGGCGGGTCCGCCGCCCCCGGAACGGATGAGCACGGACAGCACGAGGAAGAGGGGCGAGAGCAGGGCCAGGGCGAGGGCCGCGGCGCAGCGGTCGAAGACACCCTTGACCAGGCGGCGGGTGCCCACCAGTTCGGGGTGTTCCACGTGCAGGAGGGGAAGGCCCGCCACCGGGCGGATCGTGGTGCGCGGACCGGCCACCTCCATGAGTGCGGAGGCCACGGTGAGGTCGGTGCCGGTCTTCTCCAGCCGCCAGGCGAGGCGGCGCAGCTCCACGCCGTCCATCTCCGGACAGGCCAGGACCGCGACGGTGTCCGCCCCGGCCAGGGCGGCGGCGTCGGCGGCGTCGGCGAAGGAGCCCAGGACCGGGCAGCCCTCGACCTCGGCGGTGTCGGTCTCGTGTTCGGGCAGGCACACTCCCACGACGCGCATGCCGTGGTAGATCTCGTCGCGGAACCGCTGGATGAGGTCGCTCGCGGCCACGCTGTAGCCGACGACCACGACCCCGCTCATACAGGCGCCGGAGCGGCGGCGGCGGTGCAGCGCCTTGCGGCGCGCGTAGCGCAGGCCGAGGGTGAGCAGGACGATCAGCGGAAGCGCGACCAGCACGTACCCGCGGGCGAGGTCGAACTTGACGGCGTAGGCGCCGATGGCCACGGTCGCGGCCAGGACCGCTCCGGCCACCGCGATCCGCCGGTACTCCTCGGTGCCGACCCCGAGGAAGCGCCGCTCGTAACCGCCGCCCAGGCGCACGAAGGCGACCCAGACCGGCGGTAGGACGAGGGAGAGGAGCAGGTAGGGGGCGGTGGTGTCCGCGGTGAGGGAGTCGTGGAACCGGAGCAGGGTCCCGGCGAGGGCGGCGGCGAGCGCCGCGGCCAGGTCCAGGACGACCAGGCCGAGGACGTAGGGGCGCAGCCAGGCGTCGGCCCGGGGCCCGGTGTTGACCGGAAAGCGCCGGGGCGGCCGTGCGGCCGGTCCCGGCAGGGGTTCCCGCCGGTGCCGCTCCGAACGTTCCTGCTGCCGGAAGGTCTTCCCTTCGACGGTCCCGCTGGTTGTCACCACGTATCCCCCAAGACCACGTACGGATTCAAATACTCACTATGAGTAACCGCCCCTGGCGCCACGGGACTCACGCGGAGGGTATGAGCGGGGCGTGTCGTCGGGCGCAGAACACGTACTGCCAACCCGAACAGTAACCAAAAGTAGTGGAAAAGTCGCCGTGAGTTGCGGCCTGTTGGGGAAGAAGTCCCGTTCCCACCGAGAATGTGTCTGTCCTGAGACCGGCCGGGTCCCGTCTCAAAGGACAGAACCCGGCCGGAAACCACCAGGACCGAAACCCTGCGCGGAACGTGACCCCGGTCAGGCGAGCGCCGGATCCATCACCCTCGCGAGCCTCAGGTGCGGCTCGGCCAGGTCGCGCTCCCCCTGCCGCTGGAGCGTGCGCCCCAGCAGCAGACGGGTGTAGGCGTCGTCGGCCCCCTCCTCGAGCAGCGCCTCCAGCGTGCGCCGCGCCCGGTTCAGCTGGGCGGAGCGGTAGTAGGCGCGGGCCGCCAGGAGCCGGACACCGCGGTCCTCGGCGTACGCCTCCGTCAGCGGCCGCAGCAGTTCGAGGGCGCCCAGCGGGTCGTCCCGGACGAGGAGCGCCTCGGACCGCCGCAGCCGCTCCACCTCCTCGGGCAGTTCCCTGGGACGGCGGTCGGCCGCCTCGGCCAGGAACTCGGCGATCACCTCGGGCGACTGGGCCCCGGTCAGCGCCATACCGTTGGCGACGAAGGTCGGTGAGGTGCGCACCCCTTCGGAGCGCCCCCACAGCAGCAGTTCACGCACCCGCGCCTCGCCGCCGCCCGCGGCCAGCAGCGCACCGCCCCGGGCGAACCCGGCCCCGGCGGCGATCTCCGACAGCACCCCGGCGTCGGCGATGTCGCGCCCCTCCACGAAGTGGGCGCGCAGGATCCCCTCCGCGACGGCGTCCTGCAGTGCGGGACCGCCCTCCTCCTCCGCCATGGCGATCATCCGGTGGGCGTCGTGGCTGTTGGCCCGCCAGGCCGCGCCCCACCGGTCGCCGAGCCCTTCCTCCGCGGCCAGCTCGGACATCTGAACCAGTTCCCCGTCACCGTTCTGCACGGGACCGCAGGCCTCGAGCGCGACCTCGACGAAGGGGTCGCGCAGGAACTCCTCGATCGGCTCGGACGCGTCGGGGGCCGTGGGGTCGATGCGGTAGGGCCGCCACACGACCTCGACCGGCGCTCCGGACCGCTCGGCCAGCGCGCGCTCCAGGCGCCGCTTGCCGATGTACATCCAGGGGCAGACCACGTCCGCCCAGATCTCCATCCTCATACCGGCAGAGTAAACGACATCTGTTGTTTAAGCAACACCTGTTGTTTAAGCGACAGATGTCGTACCCTGGTTCCGTGAATCCCGACGACCCCCGCGTCCAGCGCACCCGCGACCGGCTGCGCGCCGCCCTGCTGTCCCTGGCCGCCCGACACGATCTCGGCTCCGTGACCATGGCCGCCGTGGCCAGACAGGCCGGGATCAACCGGGCCACCGTCTACCAGCACTACGCCGACCTGGACGCCCTGGTCGCCGACGCGATGGACGGCGCCGTCACCCACGTGGCCCGGTGCGCCGCCCTGTGCCCCCTCGACCAGCCCCGGGACCGGGCCCCGGAACCGCTGGTCGACCTGTTCACCCACGTGGCGGACAACGCCGTGCTCTACCGGCGGATGCTCTCCGGGCAGGGCAGCGCCCGCTTCTCGAACCTGTTGCGCCAACGGCTCACCGAGGCGCTGGCCGAGCGCTTCACGGCCGGCGCGCGCCCCTCCGGCTTCGACGACGTTCCCGTCACCACCCACGCCGCCTACCTGGCGGGCGCCCTCGTCGGAGTGGTCGCCGTCGCCTGCGCCGAACCGGAGCCCCCGGCGGAGCACGCCCGCGACGCCTGGCGCCTGCTGGTCCCCGCTCGCTAGGTCGTGTTCCTTGGATCATTTCGGGTTCGCGACCACCAGGCTGCCTCTCGCTGCGCCGATATCACTCGGACAGCCAACCCCAGGCTGACCTTCGTTCATCGTCTGGCGAGAGATTGCCCGGACGGCCGCTCACGGTCATCGGCGCAAGCGCCGAGCCCACCGAAAGCATCCGCGGAACACTCCCTAGACGGCGCCGGGGCCCGGCCCCGGCGCTTCGCGGCGGCAGCCGCTCAGGTCACTGCGTCCGGGGCGGCGGCGCGGTGCTGTGGCGGACCACCAGCTCGGTGGCCAGCTCCACCCGGGAGCTCTCGATGGTCTCGTTCAGGACGAGCCTCTGCACCGTGCGCACGGCCAGCCTGCCCATGTCGGCCAGCGGCTGGCGCACCGTGGTCAGCGGCGGCGAGGACCAGCGCGCTTCCGGAAGGTCGTCGAAACCGACCACGCTGACGTCGTCGGGCACGCGCAGGCCGCGCTGGCGCAGCGCCTCGTAGACACCGAGCGCCATCTGGTCGCTGGAGACGAACACGGCGGTGGGGTGGTCCTCGCCCGCGAAGAGGCTCTGCCCGGCCCGGAAGCCGGACTCGTAGGTGAACTCGGCCGGTGCGACCAGGGCCGGGTCCACGCTCAGGCCCGCCGTCTCCAGGCCGGCGCGGTACCCGTCGAGCCTCGCCCGGCTGCACCACAGCTCCGGGCGCCCCTCGACGAAGCCGATGCGACGGTGGCCGAGCTGGATCAGGTACTCGGTGGCGCTGAGCCCGCCGGCCCAGTTGGTGGCCCCGACGGTCGGCGTGACCAGCGCGGGCAGGCCCACCGGATCGATCACGACGGCGGGGACGTTCAGGTCCCGCAGCCGCCGGTTGAGTTCGGGGTCGAGGTCGGTGGTGACCAGGATCGCGCCGTCACTGACGCGCTCGCGGACGTTGTCCAGCCACTGGCGGGTCGCGCTGGGCCGGTTGTGCGTCGCCGAGACGACCACCCCGGTCCCCGACCGGTGGGCGGCGTCCTCGACACCGCGGATGATCTCGACCGCCCAGGGGCTGTCGAGGTCGTTGAAGACCAGGTCGAGCAGGCCGGCCCGTTCCTTGGGACGGGATCCGCGTCGGCGGTAGCCGTGCGTGCGCAGCAGGGTCTCGATCCGTTCCCGGGTGGCGGGAGCGACGTCGCCCCGGCCGTTGAGAACGCGCGAGACGGTCGGCGCGGAGACACCCGCCTCCGCCGCGATGACGGAGATGGTGACGTCTCGTGAGGGGGTAGCGCCCACTGAACCTCCTTGGTACCTCCCCAGACTACGAGATCACCACGGCTGGGGGTCTTGACGCCCTCCACGACAGAAATTACTGTCCATTTCCAACAAGTTTCGGAACTTTCCGGAACTTGACCGGAAAATGAGTCTGGAGCCCCCCGCTATGAGACAGATTCGACTCTCCGCAGCCGTGCTCACCGCACTGGCGCTCACCCTGCCCGCGTCGGCCGCCGCGGCAGCCGACGACCAGCCGGCCACCGGCCTCCACCAGAACACCGCCCTGCGCGACGCGGCCCCCAGCGGCTTCGTCATCGGCAGCGCCGTCGCGGGCGGCGGCCACCACCAGGACGAGGACTACCCCGACCCCTTCACCGGGGACCAGGAGTACCGGCGGATCCTGGGCGAGGAGTTCAGCTCCCTGTCCGCCGAGAACCAGATGAAGTGGGACCACCTGCGCCCGAGCCGGGACGGGTACGCCTTCGACGACGCCGACGCGATCGTCGCGTACGCGCAGGACAACGGCCAGGACGTACGCGGGCACACGCTCCTGTGGCACAGCCAGAACCCCGACTGGCTGGAGAACGGGAACTTCTCCCAGGAGGAGCTGCGCGAGATCCTGCGGGACCACATCGAGACCGTGGTCGGCCGCTACGCCGGGCAGATCCACCAGTGGGACGTGGCGAACGAGATCTTCGACGACGGCGGCAACCTGCGGACCGGGGACAACATCTGGATCCGCGAACTGGGCGTGGGGATCGTCGGCGACGCGTTCCGCTGGGCGCACGCGGCCGACCCGTCGGCCGAGCTCTACTTCAACGACTACAACGTCGAGGACGTCAACGCCAAGAGCGACGCCTACTACGAGCTCACCCGGGAGCTGCTGGCGGAGGGCGTCCCGGTCCACGGCTTCTCCGCCCAGACCCACCTCTCGCTCCAGTACGGCTTCCCGAGCGGGCTGCAGACCAACCTGGAGCGCTTCGAGGCGCTCGGCCTGTCCACGGCCCTGACCGAGGTGGACGTGCGCATGCAGCTGCCCGGCGGCGCCGAGCCCACCGAACAGCAGCTGGCGGACCAGGCCGACTACTACGCGCGCGCCCTGGAGGCCTGCCTGAACGTCAGCGGCTGCGACTCGTTCACCGTCTGGGGTTTCCCCGACAAGTACTCCTGGGTGCCCAACACCTTCGAGGGTGAGGGCGGCGCCACCGTGTACTGGGACGACTACACGACCAAGCCCGCCTACGACGCGCTCCTGGAGACCCTCCTGGCGGCCGGCTGACGCCCCCGCCCTTCCGGGCCCGACGGGTCAGGCCGCAGTGTGGAAGATGTTCTGCGCCCGGCCGAGCCCGTCGGTGAGGATGGTGCGGACCGCGTCGGCGGCGCGTTCGACGTTCAGGTCCAGCTCGGAGCTCTCGGTGGAGGAGAAGTCCCGCAACACGTAGGCGGCCGGGTCCATCCGGCCGGGCGGACGGCCCACACCGAAGCGCACCCGCAGGTAGTCGGGGCCGGACAGGGAGGCCGTGGCCGACTTCAGCCCGTTGTGGCCGCCGGAGCCACCGCCCTTCTTGAGCTTGAGCGCCCCGAAGTCGATGTCCATCTCGTCGTGCACGACGATGATCCGCTCCATGGGGACCTTGTAGAACCGGGCCAGCCCGACGATCGGCCCCCCGGACAGGTTCATGAAGGTGCGGGGCTTGGCCAGGACCACCGAGACGCCGTCGATCCGGGTCTCCACGACCTCGGCGTGCGCCTTGTGGGCCTTCCACCGCTCGCCCTTCTCGGCGGCGATGGCGTCCACCACCATGAAACCGGCGTTGTGCCGGTTGCCCGCGTACTTCGGGCCGGGGTTGCCCAGCCCGACGACCAGCCAGCGCTCAGCCTCAGCCATGTCCTCGACGTCCCTGCTCTTCCGGAATCCCAACCTGCTCAACAAGCTCCACATGCCGACCGACACTATCGACCCGGCCGCCCCGCAAACACCGAACGCGCGACCCCCTGGTTCGGGGACCGCGCGTTCGGTCTGAGGTGTGTGGTGGCACCGCGGCCTACTCGGCGGCGGTGGTCTCCGCACCCTCGGTGGCCTCGTTGCTGGTCTCCGGCTCGTCGTCCACGCGCGGGGCGGAGACGGTGAGCAGGAGCGACTCGGGGTCGGTGACCAGCGAAACGCCCGTGGGCAGCTTCAGGTCGCCAGCGGTCGGGTTGGCGCCGATCTCCAGGCCCTCGATGTCGAACTCGACACCGTTCGGGATGTGGGTGGCCTCGGCCTCGACGGTCACGGTGACGAGCTCCTGGTTGAGCACGCCGGGAGCCTTGACCTCACCGGTCAGGGAGACGTTGATCTCGACCTCGACCTTCTCGCCCTTGGAGACGACGAGCAGGTCGACGTGCTCCAGGAAGCCCTTGATGGCGTCACGCTGCACGCTCTTGGGAAGGGCAAGGTTGTCCTTGTCCAGGCCCTCGAGGCGAATCAGGACGTTCGGGGTCTTCAGGGCGAGCATGAGATCGTGGCCCGGCAGGTTCAGGTGGCGGGGCTCGGTGCCGTGGCCGTAGAGGACGGCCGGCACCTTACCCGCGCGGCGGGCGCGACGGGAGGCGCCCTTGCCGAATTCCGTGCGGGGCTCGGCAGCGATACGTACCTCGGACACGACAAAACTCCTCGGGTTCAACCCCGCAGCACGGGGAACACGACTCCAGTAGTACGAACGATTCCCGCCCTCGGCGGAGAATACGGCGGGGTCACCCAGCTTGCAGGGGACTCGACCGCCCTGGTTCCAGGCGTGCCCGGCGAGCCGCCACCGGACCCGTCCGGCCCGGGAACGCTCGTCGCGCACCCCTGCCCGCGATGTTTCCAGGCGAAGACACACAGGACTCCACCCGGGCACGGGGACACTCGGCCAAGTCTACTGGCTCTGCTGACGACTCGGTACATGCCCCACCGGCGGACCGGGGTCGGCCCCGCCGGTGGGTCCACGTACGACGCCTGGGGGGTGCTGAGGGGGGACCTCAGCCGATTCTGCGGTGATGCTACTCGAACAGGCTCGTGACCGAGCCGTCGGTGAAGACCTCGCTGATCGCGCGGGCGACCAGCGGGGCGATCGAGAGCTGCGTGAGCTTCTCGAAGGAGCGCTCCTCCGGGACGGGCAGCGTGTTGGTGATGACCACCTCGGAGATGCGCGAGTTCTGCAGGCGCTCGGCCGCGGGGCCGGACAGCACACCGTGCGTGGCGGCGACGATGACCTTCTTGGCGCCCTGCTCGAAGAGGGCCTCGGAGGCCTTCACGATGGTGCCGCCGGTGTCGATCATGTCGTCGACCAGGACACAGACGCGGTCCTTGACCTCACCGACGACCTCGTGGACCTTCACCTGGTTGGCGACGTCCGGGTCGCGGCGCTTGTGGATGATCGCCAGGGGCGCGCCCAGGCGGTCCGCCCAGCGGTCGGCGGTGCGCACGCGGCCGGCGTCCGGGGAGACCACGGTGATCTCGGACTGCTCGACCTGGCTGGCGACGTGGTCGGCCAGGATCGGCAGCGCGAAGAGGTGGTCCACCGGGCCGTCGAAGAAGCCCTGGATCTGGTCGGTGTGCAGGTCGACCGCCATCATCCGGTCCGCGCCGGCGGTCCGGAACAGGTCGGTGACCAGACGCGAGGAGATGGGCTCGCGGCCCCGGTGCTTCTTGTCCTGGCGGGCGTAGCCCAGGATCGGCGTGACCACGGTGATGCGCTTGGCGGAGGCGCGCTTGAGCGCGTCCACCATGATCAGCTGCTCCATGATCGACTCGTTGACCGGGTCGGCGTGGCTCTGGATGACGAAAGCGTCACTGCCGCGCACCGACTCCAGGTACCGCATGAAGATCTCGCCGTTGGCGAAGGTGTCGAACCGGGTGGGGACCACCTCGATCCCCAGTTCCTTCGCTACCTCCTCGGCCAGCGCCGGGTGCGTGCGCCCCGAGAACAGCATCAGTTGTTTCTGGCCGGTGGCCTTCATGCCGGTCACGTGTTTCTCCCCCACAGTCACTGCTCGTTCGCGTCGTCGGCTCTGTGCCGCTCCGCCTGCTCCGCCGCCTCCGCGGACGGAGTTCCCGGACGCTTGCGCTGCGTCCAGCCCTCGACGTTACGCTGCCGGTGCCCTTCGGATACCGCCAGGGCACCGGGCGGGACATCGTCGCGGACCACGGTCCCGGCCCCGGAGTAGGCACCGTCGCCGACCCGCACGGGAGCGACGATCGTGTTGTCGCTGCCGATGCGGACGTGGTCGCCGATGGTGCTCCGGGTCTTGTTGACCCCGTCGTAGTTGACGAACACCGAGGAGCAGCCGATGTTGCTGCCCACGCCGATGTCCGCGTCCCCGACGTAGGTCAGGTGCGGGATCTTGGAGCCGGTGCCGACGTTCGAGTTCTTGACCTCGACGAAGGCTCCGGCCTTGGTCCGCTCGGCCAGGCGGGTGCCCGGCCGGAGGTAGGTGTAGGGGCCGACGGTCGCCCGGGGGCCGATCTGGGCCCCCTCCGCGGTGGTCTCGCGGACCTTCGCGCCGTCACCGACGAAGGTGTCGCGGAGGTCGGCCCCGGGGCCGACCTCGGCGTCCTCGCCGATCTGGGTGGTGCCGTGGAGGCGGCTGTTGGGGTGGACGACGGTGTCCGCGCCGATGCGGACCTGGGCGTCGACCCAGGTCGTCGCGGGGTCGACGATCGTGACACCGGAGAGCATGTGCTCGGTGAGGAGGCGGTCGTTGAGCACCCGACGGGCCTCGGAGAGCTGGACGCGGTTGTTGACGCCCTGGACCTCGTTCCAGTCCTGGGCGCTCCAGGCGTCGACCCGGTGCCCGTCGCCGCGCAGCAGCGCGACGGCGTCGGTGATGTACTCCTCACCCTTGGCGTTGTCCGTGGACAGACGCTGGACGACCTGGCTCAGGAGGGCGCCGTCGAAGGCGTACATGCCGGAGTTGATCTCGTCGACACCGCGCTGCTCGGGCGTGGCGTCGGCGTGTTCGACGATCTCGGTGAAGCTGCCGTGGGCGTCGCGGACGATGCGTCCGTAGCCGTGGGGGTCGGGGACGCGGGCGGACAGCACGGTGACCGCGTTGCCCTCCTTCTCGTGCGCCGCGACGAGCTCGGCGAGCGTTCCGCCGCGCAGCAGGGGGGTGTCGCCGCAGGTGAGGACGACGGTCCCCGAGAGTTCGGTGCCCTTGGCGGCGAGGTCCTCGACCGCCATGCGCACGGCGTGACCGGTGCCGTTCTGTTCTTCCTGCACCGCGGTGGTCGCCTCGGGGGCGACCTCTTCCAGGTGGGATCGCACCTGGTCGCGGGCGTGTCCGACGACTACGACCGTGTTCCGGGGGTCGAGTTCTCGGGACGCGTAGAGCACGTGGCCGAGCATGCTGCGGCCGTTGAGTTCGTGGAGGACCTTGGGAAGTTTGGACTTCATTCGGGTGCCTTCACCCGCCGCGAGGATGATCACGGCAGCCGGACGGTTCACGCTCACTGGAGGAGACCCCTCGAGATAGCTGGCATATGAACGTCGGCTCACCCTTCGGCGGCGCGACCCGCATGCCGCGCGGGCGGCCGTCGGATGACCAGCGGCCGACATGGGAAGGATACATGCGTGTCACGGGCATCCATCAGCCGCGTGACGTGGCGGCGAGGACGCCCGGGGCGCCGCGCCCGGCGGGCCCCGACCGGGGCGGGCGACCGGGCGCCGGTGTGAGTTGTGCCGCCGCGGGTGTGACGGCGGGTTTGCTCCCGGACCAGGGCTCGAACCTGGACGATGGGGACCAAAACCCCAGATGCTGCCGATTACATCATCCGGGAACGATGCGGACGTGTCCGTCCGAACGCTCGACACCAACATAGCGCCTCCCCCCGGGGGCTTGCCAAACCTACGGGGTCGTAGGTTACGGTTACGTAGGAATAGGTTGGGCCGTCTCGACCGGTGCTCCGAGCATCTGTGACGCCGTCCTGACCGGTGACGACGTTCTCCGTGACGAGGTGTGCAAGACCCATGACCGCTGCTCCCGAGGTGCCGACCGAAGGCGCCACCAAGCCCACCGGGACCGCTGCCGACGCGCCCAAGCGCGAGGCCGTTCCCGAGTACGAACCCGAACTGCGGGGCAAGGCCGAGCGCTACACGGTCTTCGCCTTCGTGTTCATCCCCCTGATCGCGCTGCTCGCTTCGGTGCCCTTCTTCTGGGGATGGGGCCTGTCGCTGGTGGACATCGCCATCGCGACGGTCTTCTACCTGATCAGCGGACTGGGCATCACGGTCGGCTTCCACCGCCACTTCACCCACGGCTCCTTCAAGGCCAACCGCCCGCTGCGGATCGCGCTGGCGATCGCCGGGTCCATGGCCATCGAGGGCAGTGTCATCAAGTGGGTGGCCGACCACCGCCGCCACCACAAGTACGCCGACGCCGAGGGCGACCCGCACTCGCCGTGGCGCTTCGGCGACGACTGGAAGTCCGTGGCCAAGGGCCTGTACTACGCGCACATGGCGTGGATGTACCTGGACGAGAAGAAGACCTCGCCGCGCCGCTTCACCCCGGACCTGCTGAAGGACAAGGACGTCGTCCTCGTCGACAAGCTCTTCCTGCCGATCGTGCTGTTCTCGCTGTTCGCCCCCGCCGCCATCGGCGGTCTGATCACCATGTCCTGGTGGGGCGCGGTCACCGCGTTCTTCTGGGCGAGCCTGGTCCGCGTGGCGCTGCTGCACCACGTCACCTGGTCGATCAACTCCATCTGCCACACCATCGGCGAGGAGAACTTCGAGGTGCGCGACCGCTCCCGCAACGTGTGGTGGCTGGCCATCCCGTCCTTCGGCGAGTCCTGGCACAACCTGCACCACGCCGACCCGACCTGCGCCCGCCACGGTGTGTTCAAGGGTCAGATCGACATCTCCGCCCGGGTCATCTGGATGTTCGAGAAGTTCGGCTGGGCCACGAAGGTCCGCTGGCCCAACAACGATCGGCTCGCCGCCAAGCGGGTCAAGGTCTAGGATCAGTAGCCATCATGGGAGCAGCCGACAGCGAGCAGAGGACCCGTGTGCGCCGCAAGCGCATGACGGGCAAGGAGCGTCGGCAACAGCTGTTGGAGATCGGCCGGGAGCTGTTCGCCGAGCGAGGGTTCGACGCGACCTCCGTTGAGGAGATCGCCGCACGGGCCGGAGTGTCCAAGCCCGTGGTCTACGAGCACTTCGGTGGCAAGGAGGGCATCTACGCCGTCGTCGTGGACCGGGAGATGCGCACTCTCCTGGACATGATGGGCGAGGCCCTCACCGCCGACCACGCCCGAAGCAAGATCGAGAAGGCAGCCCTGGCCCTGCTGCGCTACGTCGAGGAGAACAGCGTCGGGTTCCGGGTACTCACCCGCGACTCGCACGTGGCCTCCGGGACCGGCAGTTTCGCCAGCCTGATCAACGACATCGCCAGCCAGGTCGAGCACATCATGGCCGACGAGTTCGCCGAACGGGGCTACGACCCGGCGCTCGCCCCCATGTACGCGCAGGCACTGGTGGGTATGTGGGCACTGACCGGCCAGTGGTGGCTGGAGGTCCGCAAGCCCAAGCGCGAGGTGGTCGCGGCCCATCTGGTCAACCTGGCCTGGAACGGGCTCTCGGCCCTGGAGTCCAAGCCGAAGCTGGACACGCGCAAGCGGCGTTCCGGCTGACGGGCCCCTGATCATCGGTGGGGCGGGTGTGCATCGCATACCCGCCCCACTATCTTGATGTCAAGAGATATGCTGGTGCCATGCGCGATGAGGTGGATGGGCTGATCGAGGCGTGGCGTTCCGAGCGGCCGGACGTTGACGTGACACCCCTTGAGGTGTTCAGCCGGGTGTCCCGGCTCGCCCGCCACCTGGACCGTGCCCGGCGCACGGTCTTCACCGAGCACACGCTGGAACCCTGGGAGTTCGACGTCCTGGCCGAGCTCCGGCGCTCCGGGCCGCCCTACGAGCTGAGCCCCGGGCGCCTGCTGCGGGCCACGCTGGTGACCTCCGGGACCATGACCAACCGGGTGGACCGGCTGGCCGCCGCCGAACTCGTGCGCCGCCGCCCCGACCCCGGCGACAAGCGCGGCGTCCTGGTCCGCCTGACCGAGAAGGGCGCCGAGCGCATCGACGCCGCCCTGGCCTCGCTCCTCAGCTACGAGGAGACCCTCCTGGCGCCCATGCCGGCGGCCGAGCGCGAGCAGCTGGCATCGTTACTCAGATGCCTCCTCGCGCCCCTCGACAGGAGCCCTTCGGGTCCGCAAGGGTAGTTACTCGGCGGTATCCGTCTGCTCACCGGGAACCTGCCAACTGGGCGCGAGTCATTTCCAGTACGGGTCTTGGTTGGAGAGCACTTTGAGAATCCGGTGGATGGCCGCGGTCGCCGCGGCTGCAGTAGTGGTCGCGGGCTGCTCCGGAAGCGGCGACGAGGAACCGACCACGGCACAGAGCTTCTACCTGTCCCTGGGCGACTCGTTGACGGTGGGCGTGCAGCCCGACGACGAGGGTCGGCCCGAGGAGACCTCCGAGGGGTACACGGACGTCCTGTACCGCACCCTGAAGGACGCCGACTCCACGCTCCAGCACGAGCGCATGGGGTGCGGCGGCGAGGACACGACCACGTTCGTCGAGGGCGGCATCGCCGACTGCGACACCCGCTACGAGGCGGGGTCCCAGCTCGACCAGGCCGAGGCGTTCCTGCGCGAGCACGGTGACCAGGTGGACCTGGTCACCCTCACCATCGGCGGCAACAACTTCACCAACTGCGTGGACGGCGCCGGCGGACAGGCCGAACTCGACATCGAGGACATCGGTGTGAACGAGGAGTGCGTCGCGGACGGCCTGGAGCGGTTGGAGACCGAGATCCCGGTGATCGCCGAGCGGCTGACCGACGCCGCGAGCGCGGACACCCAGATCGTCGCGATGACCTACTACAACCCCTTCCTGGCGCTGGCCCTCCTGGAGGAGCCCGAGGATGAGGCTTCGGAGGACGAGGAAGCGGAAGAAGGCGGCGACGGCGCAGAGGGCGCCGAGGCCACGCCCGCGGAAGAGGCGGACGAGTCCCTGGCCGCGCGGACCGTCGAGATCCTGGGCGAGGTCAACGACTCGCTGACCTCCTCCTACGAGGCGGCCGGGATCGACGTGGCCGACGTCGACACGGTCTTCGACGGCGCCAACACCGAGGTCCCCGACGACAGCGACACCGGCATGCCGGTGAACCTCCAGCAGATCTGCGACCTCACCTGGATGTGCAACGTGGACCGGGGCCCGGACATCCACACCAACCTGGCCGGGGCCCAGGCCATCGCCGAGGTCTTCGGGGAACGGATCCGCTGACCCTCCCCCGGTCGTCCCCCGGCCCCTGCGGGGGAAGGGGGCACCGGCTGAGGACCAACGCCCACGAGCGTCTCGGCACAGCGACGGGCCCCGCCACCAGGAATGGGATGGGCGGGGCCCGCTTCCGTGCGACGGTCAGGCGGAGGCGACGGCCTTCAGGAAGGCCGACCACTCGGCGGACTCGGCCTCCAGGTGGCCCAGCTCGCGGTTCTGGGTGTCGCGCACGAGGACATGCGATCCAGCCAGCGCACCGCGCGCCTCCAGGCAGTTGCCACCCTCACCGTTGCTGTAGCTGGACTTCTTCCAACCTTCGGTCATCATGAGAGGTTGCCTCGAATCTCTTCCATCCGTGATCGTGACGCAGGCACCGGCAGAGCCAAGCTCCGTAGGTCCGCGAATGTCCGCTCGTAGCTTTCCACGATCTCGGGTTCCCTGAGGGTCATGCCCGTCTTCTGGCCCTCGACGTAGGCGAAGGGGCTGCTGTCGGGGGCAGTACTCAGCCTAAACGAGCCGTTCAGGCCCACATGGTCCTCTGTGTCCTCCGGGATGACCTGAATGGTGATGCGGGGGCGATGGCTCAGCTTCAACAGGTGGCTGATCTGTGCGGGCATCACCTCGGGATCGGAGAACCGGCGCCGGATCACCGATTCGTCCAGCAACACGATCAGCACCGGCGGGTGCTCACGGTCCAGGATCTGCTGGCGGAAGAGCCGCGCCTTGACGATCTGGTCGATCTGCTCCGGCGGGGTGTAGGGGGAGGCGAGCTCACTGATCGTGCGAACGTACTGCTCGACCTGGACGAGGCCGGGCACGAGTCCGAGCGCGTACTCACGGATCTCGATGGCGACCTGTTCGTCTTCGGCTGCCTCACGGAAGTAGCTGATCATCCCGCTCGGGGAGAACGACCCGTCCCATGCGTTGAGCAAGACCCCATTGGCGATAAGGGACTTGTCAATTCGTTCTATTTGTCCCCGCCTTGTCCCTTTCTTCCCTGCCTCCAGGTCACTGATGGTGCTCTGAGCGAGCACGGCCGCCTTGGCGAGATCCTGCTGGGTCAAACCCGCCTGATCTCGGTATTTCCTGAGTAGTTTTCCGAAGCGCTCCCGAGCAGCATCGCTCGATCCCACGTCTCACCGCCAATATCGCTGACTTATCAGACTGGATCGCTTGGCATACGAACTTGAACGTTCTAAGCGATGAATATAGCCCAGCCCGCGAACCGGTGGGAGAGTCTTTTTCAGACGCCACAGGGTTTCCGCTCTGCTTCGCGGACGCTTGAAGCAGGGCCGTCTCTGTCTCTCCGAATTGCCGCAATGGGAAGAGGTTCCACACCATGGCGACCAGGCTTGCTCCCGTACCCCCGATGGCTGAGGTGACCATCGCTCTGAACGAGCTGGTGCCCCACGCCTACAGGCACTACTTCAACGGCCGCCCCGACCGGCCCCACTACAAGGTGCGCCGCTACGACTTCGGGGCCTCTCCCCTGTTCCTCCCGCTGGTGCGGGCGTTCCTGGACACCTGTGCCGCCGAGCAGGACCCCGACTTCAGGTACCTGTTCACGCTGATCGGGTCCGAACTGGCCAACAACTCCCTCAAGCACTCGCGCTCGGGACTGCCCGGGCACTCCTACACCCTGCTGTGCGAACGCCACCGGGACGGGCTGAGGCTGTTCTGCCGCGACGACGGGGTGGCCACCGACCGCATGACCGGCGTCGGGAACCGCCGCTACCTGGATGCCGACCCCGGCGGACTGGACCCCCGAGCCGAGACCGGGCGGGGTCTGGCGATGGTGGACGCGCTGGCCTCCGACTGGGGCGACAACGGGTTCCCGAGCCACCGCGAGGTGTGGTTCTTCCTCGCCTACGACTTCGAGGACAGCCTCTGGCCCTTCCTCCGCTGACAGCCGTTCCGCACGGAAAAGGGCCCGGGAAAGCGCGGCAACGCTTCCCAGGCCCCACAGAATCCCGAATTCCACATTCTCACGTGTAAGAAAGCAGGATCAGTGATGCATCTTATCTCCGGAACCCGTTCCGCGTCCGGCCCGTACTGCACCTCGTGCGCGCACCGGAGCTGTCGGGCCCTGCGGGCGCTGCGGCTGCCCCTGGTGGGCGGCCACCGCCGCGAGTTCGCGAGGGAGCACCTGATCGCCGCCGAGATCCAGGCGGACAACCCGCGCCTCGTGCTGTGGTTCGGGGAGGCGACGCAGTCCTACTGGGTCGCGGCGGCGGAGGGCCTGAGGGAGGCGCGGACGCTGGGTGAGCTGCTGCTCCTGGTGGACCCCGCGCCGGCTACTGCGGGAGCGACTTCTCGATGAGGTCGACGATCTCAGGGGCGTCGGGGACCGTGGTGGGGCGGAAGCGGTGGACGGTGCCGTCCGGCAGGACCAGGAACTTCTCGAAGTTCCACTTGACCTTGCCGGCCTTGCCCTCGGCGTCGGGGACCTGGGTCAGCTCGGCGTAGAGGGGGTGCTGCCCCCGGCCGTTGAGCTTGACCTTCTCGGTCATGGGGAAGGTGACGCCCCAGGTCATCGAGCAGTACTCGGCGATCTTCTCCTCGCCGCCGAACTCCTGGAGGAACTGGTTGCTGGGCAGCCCGAGGACGGTGAAACCGCGGTCGGAATAGCGCCCGTGCAGTGCCTCCAGCGCTTCGTACTGCGGGGTGAGGCCGCAGCGGGAGGCGACGTTGACCACCAGCCGCACCTGCCCGGACCACTCTCCGAAGGTGGTCTCGCGGCCGTCGATCAGGGTCACCGGGATCTGGTCCAGGTCGGCCATGGGTCTCCTCGAGTGTTCGGTACGGTACGCGCCCTGGGAGAAGCCTATGCGCCGCCTACCCGGGCGTAGGAGCGGCGGGCTGCTGGTAGAAGCTGACCAGCAGTCCGTAACGCGGTCGGCCCTCTTCCGCCTCCGGGGTCTCCGAGACCAGGGCGAGCAGTGTTTCGTGGAGGCGTTCGGCCTGTTCCTCAGTGAGTCTCAGGTGGCGCAGGGCGAGCAGGGGGTCCCCCGGGGCCTCGCTGAACTCCTCGGAAACGGCACGGAGCACAGCGGCGGCCGGGCCGGGCCGGGCATCGGCGATCTCGATGCGGCGGGCGGTGCGCCGGTAGTACTGCTCGGTGCCGCCCCGGACCTGACGGCTCTCGGCCGGTTCCACCAGCCCGGCTGACCGGAGCGCCTTGAGGTGGTGGGAGACGTTGCCCTTGCGGGTGTCCAGGGTGACGGCGAGCTGGCTGACGGTCGCGGGCCGATCGCCGAGGAGGAACAGCATCCGCTGCCGGAGCGGGTGCGCCAGTGCCTTGAATTCCTCGGGGGTGGAGATCTGGTCGTCGGTCATGGATTAAGAGTCAATAGTTCTTGACGCTTTGTCAAGCAGCGTGCTCTACTGCCCGGCATGGACATCGACGCGTTGGTCGAAGAGACCGGTCGGCTGGTAGCCGGGCACTATGTGTTTCCCGAACTGGGCGAGCGGCTGCGGCTGCTGCTCGCCGAGCAGCGTGCCGCGGGCGACTACCGAGGGGCGGGCGATCCGGCCGCACTGGCCGAGCTGGTGACCGGGGACCTGCAGTCGCTCAACGGCGATCTGCACCTGCGGTTGAAGCACCACGTCGAGGAGATCCCCGCGCTGCCGGGTGACGCCGGTCTGACGGAAATGATGGCGCGGGAAGCACGGGAGCGGTTCGGCGGGGTCGCGCGGGTGGAGCGGTTGGAGGGCAACGTCGGTTACCTGGAGCTGCGGCCGCTGCTCTACCCGCTGTCGATGGCGGCCGACCGACTGAGCGCCGCGCTGCGGTTGGTGGCCGACGCGGACGCGCTGGTCATCGACCTGCGCGGGAACCGGGGCGGCGACCCGGCGACGGTGGCGTTCGTCTGCGGGCACCTGTTCGACGAACCCACGCATCTGCACACGATGCACTTCGGCGACGGAACGGAGCCCCGGCAGTCCTGGACGCCGTTCGTACCGGGCCCCGTGTTCGGGGGCCGCAAGCCGCTGGCGGTGCTCACCGGCGCGGACACCTTCTCCGGCGGCGAGGAGCTCGCCTACGAGCTGCAGCAGCACGGACGGGCCACGGTCGCGGGAGAGCGCACCCGGGGCGGCGCCCATCCCCGTGAGGGCTTCAGGATCCACCCCCACCTGGAGGTGACGGTGCCGACCGGCCGTCCGGTCCATCCGGTCAGCGGCACCGACTGGGAGGGCACCGGGGTGGTGCCGGACCTGCCGGCCGCCGCCGAGGACGCCCTGGCGGCGGCACTGGCCCGCCTGGCTCCCGAGGGGGCGCCGGCGGGACCGGGGCTCAGTCTCCGATGAGCTCGGCCTGCTCCAGCCAGACCATCTCCAGCTCCTCCTTCTCCGCGGCGAGGACCTTGGCCTCGGCGTCGAGTTCGGCGAGTTTGGTGTAGTCCTCCGCGGCGGAGGCCATCTGCTCGTGGAGCTGGGCCTCGCGCTTGGCGATCTTGTCCATGCGGCGCTCGACGCGCTGCATCTCCTTCTGGGCTGCGCGGCGGTCCGCCTGGGACAGGGCGGGCTCCGCCGCCGGGGACGCCTGGGCGGCGGCCGTCTCGGAGGCGCCGAGGGGCACGGTGACCTCGTCGGCGGTGGCGGCGCGGCGCTCCAGGTACTCGTCGACCCCGTTCGGCAGGAACGCGAGGCTTCCGTCGCCCATGAGGGCGAGCACGCGGTCGGTGATCCGCTCCAGGAAGTACCGGTCGTGGCTGACCAGGACGAGCGAGCCGGGCCAGCCGTCGAGGAGGTCCTCCAGCTCGGTGAGGGTCTCGATGTCGAGGTCGTTGGTGGGCTCGTCCAGGAGGAGCACGTTGGGCTCGTCCATGAGCAGACGCAGCAGCTGGAGACGGCGCTTCTCACCGCCGGACAGGTCGCCGATCGGCGTCCACTGGCGCTCGCCGCGGAAGCCGAACTTCTCCAGCATCTGGCTGGCGGTGTAGTCCCGCTTGCCGATGGTGATGTGCTCGCGCACGTCCATGACGGCCTGGAGGGGGCGCATGGCGGGGTCGAGCTCGGCGATGTTCTGGGACAGGTGCGCCAGCTTGACGGTCCGGCCGGTGCGCACGGTGCCCGAGTCGGGCTCGCGCTCCTCGGCGAGGATCTTCAGCAGGGTGGACTTGCCCGCGCCGTTCACGCCGACCAGGCCGACCCGGTCGCCGGGGCCCAGCTGCCAGGTGAGCTCGTCCAGGAGGGTGCGGTCGGGGATCGACACCGAGACCTTCTTGAGGTCGATGACGGTCTTGCCCAGCCGCGAGCTGGCGAAGCGGACCAGTTCCACGGTGTCACGGGCGGGCGGCTCGTCCGCGATGAGCTGGTTGGCCGCCTCGATGCGGAACTTGGGCTTGGAGGTGCGCGCGGGCGCCCCCCGGCGCAGCCAGGCCAGTTCCTTGCGCATGAGGTTCTGGCGGCGGTCCTCCTCGGCGGCGGCCTGGCGGTCCCGCTCGGCCTTGGCCAGCACGTACGCGGCGTACCCGCCCTCGTAGCGCTCGATCGCACCGCGTCCGACCTCCCAGGTGCGGGTGGTCACGGCGTCCAGGAACCAGCGGTCGTGTGTCACGACCACGAGCGCCTCCGGGCGGCCGCGCAGGTGCTCGGCGAGCCAGGCGATGCCCTCGATGTCGAGGTGGTTGGTGGGCTCGTCCAGGATGATGAGGTCGTGGTCGCCGACCAGCAGGCGCGCCAGCCCGGAACGGCGGCGCTCACCGCCGGACAGCCCCGACATCGGCAGGTTCAGGTCCCAGCCGCCGAGCAGGCCGCGCAGGATGTCACGGATGCGCGCGTCGCCCGCCCACTCGTGCTCGGCCCGGTCGCCCAGCACGAACTCACCGATGGTGCTGTCGGGGAAGTCGTCGCGCTGGTGCAGGAAACCGACCCGCAGTCCGCGGTTGTGCACCACCCGGCCGGAGTCGGGCTCGGTGAAACCGGCCAGCACGGAGATCATCGTGGACTTGCCACCACCGTTGCGGCCCACGACACCGATGCGTTCGCCCTCGTCCACGCCAAGGGACACCTTGTCGAGGAGTACGAGCGGCCCGTAGGCGAGGGACACGTCCTGAAGGTTGACCAGATTCGTCATCACTCTCCATTGTGCCGCCGGGGCGGCGGTGCCCGGAACGCACGCGGAACGCCCGGGAAGACACTTTTCGCGAATCGTCTCTTTCCATCACCAAACACCGGCCGGGATGGCTACTGTTCAGCTCCGTCCTCGACACCCCCGCTGACGAGCCCCCTCCCCTGGAGGCTCGCTTCGCAGGACGGATGCGAATCGAAAGGGGAGCCCATGCGCTCCATCCGTGCCGCTCTCGCGGCCGCGCTGCTCGCCGTGTTCCTGCTACCGGTCCCGGCCCACGCGGCCTCGACCACCGGCGCCCTGATGGTCACCCACGTGCGGCCCAACGCCGCCGGGGCCGACGTCAAGAACAGCAAGCAGACCAACCTCAACGGCGAGTACTTCATCGTCAAGAACGTGACGAACAAGACCGTCAACCTCAAGGGCTACGTCCCGGACATCACCTCGAACACCTACGGCCGCGTCCTGCCCTCGTACAACCTGCCGGCCGGGGCTGTCGTCCACGTGCACACCGGCAGCGGGAACAACCACCGCGACGCCAACGGCAAGCACCACGTCTACCGCGGCTACGCGCGGCACGTGCTGCCCAACGACGGCACCCCGCGCAGCCCCGACCTGCGGCTCAAGAAGCCGGGCAGCAAGGACGACAACAAGGCCGCGGGCACGCTGAGCACCTGCAACTGGGGCAAGGCCGCCGACGGCAGGACGTACTCCTGCTGACGGATCAGCGGGACTAGGAAGCGGAACGCCCGGGGCCGCACCACGCGAGGCCCCGGGCGGGTTCCGGGAGGGGCTCCTCCGAGGGGCCCGCGCACGGATCCCGGAGGAAGGTCCGCGGAGCGCGTCCTACACCAGGAAGAAGTCCCTGGCGGACTTGGCGATCCCCTCGGCGTCCAGCCCGTGGGCGCGGGCGTGCTCGGCCGGGGTGCCGTAGGCGCGCAGCTCCGTGTCCCGGGTGACGCCCAGCCCCAGCTGGCGGTGGCGGCGGTCGGACAGGGCTTCGGAGACCTCGTGAGCGGAGGTCCCCCGCAGGTAGGGCTCGACCACGAGCACGTCGGCGTTGCCCGCGGCGCCGACCAGGGCGCTGAGGCCCTCGCGGTCGAAGGGGCGCACCGTGCTGGTGTAGGCGACGGTGACGTCGAGGTCGGCGGTGGCCTCCAGCACCCGGTCCAGCATCGGGCCGACGGCCACCACCACCCCGGCCGAACGGGGCGAACCGGTGCGCAGGACGTGGAGGCGGGGGCCGACCGGCAGGGGCGCCCTGTTCGAGGTCCCCGACAGCCGCAGGTAGGCGCGGTGGTCTCCGGGGATGTCCAGCTCCAGGGCGTCCCTGACCTCGTCGGGGTGCCCGGGGACCCGGACCGTCCACCCGGGCAGGGTGTCCAGCAGGGCGACGTCTCCGGGCGACTGGTGCGTACGGCCCTCCTCGGAAGCGTCGTAGGAGCCCCCGAGGCTCACCAGCACCGCCCCCACGTCCTGGTGGCCGAGGTCGAGCTTGACCTGTTCGAAGGGCCGTTCCACGAGGAAGGGCGCGTAGCTGTGCACGATCGGGCGCATGCCGGTGAGCGCCAGGCCCCCGGCGACCCCGATCATGGCCTGTTCACGGATGCCCAGGTCGATGACGCGGCCCGGGTGCTTGCGGGCCGAGCTCCGGAACATCCCGCCGGAGATGACCGCGAGAACGACAGCGGTGCGGGGGTCCCGGTCCAGGGCCCGGTTGACGGTGGCGGCGAAGGTCTCACGCATGGCCGGTACTCCTCAGTTTCCGTTGCGGACACGGGCGACGACCGCCAGCGGCCGTCCGTCGCGGGTACGGGTGAAGGCCCTGTCGAGCGCGTCGTGGTCCCGCCCGTTCACCTCGCGGGCCTCCCAGCCCTCGACCTCGAACCGGCGGCCGATCCCGCCAGGCCAGCCGTGCTGCGAGGAGGCGTTGTCGATGACCACGACGGTGAGGTTGTCGGCCCCCAGGCGGGCCGCGGCGGCGATGGCCTCGTGGTTGCTGCCCTCGTCGAGTTCCCCGTCGCCGACGAGCACCACCACGCGGGGTTCGGTGCCGTCGGCCTTGCGGATGCCCTGGGCGCGCAGGCCGAGGGCGCTGCCCAGGGCCAGGGGCAGCCCGTGGCCGAGGGAACCGCTGCCGATCTCCGCGCCGGGGACCAGGACGCGGTCGGGGTGGTGGCCGAGCGGGGAGCCGAAGGAGGTCCAGCCGCGCAGGGTGGGCACGTCGAGGAAGCCCTTGGCGGCGAGTACGGCGTAGAAGGCGGTCGGGCCGTGCCCCTTGGAGAGGAGGAAACGGTCCCGGGCCGGGTCCTCGGCGGTCTCCGGGGTGACGTCGAGGACCCGGTCGTAGAGCACCCAGAGCGCGTCGGTGGTGGAGAGGGAGGCACCGTCGTGCTTCTCGTCACCCTCCATGAACCCGATGAGCGCCGGGAGGTCGGCGTACCTGGAAAAGGTGGCTGCGGTCGTCATGCCACCAGTGTTCTTCCTCAACCAAGCTTGAGGTCAACGGCCCGGGGCCCTGCCATTGCGGGGTTCTGGACAGTGATTTACGTCACAGTCCGGCCCTCACAACACCGTGGCGCCCGGAACGTCACCGTCCGCCGAGACCACCTGCTCGCACAGGCCCGTGGCCCGCAGCGCGGACACCACCTCGGCCTCCCGCCCGGCGACGGCGGCCCGGTCCTCGTCCCCGCCGCCGACCAGGAAGGCGCAGGTGGGGCCGGAACCGGACACCAGTGCGCCCAGCGCCCCGGCCGACCGGCCCGCGTCCAGGGTCCGCTGGAGCTCCGGCAGCAGGGACAGCGCCGCGGGCTGCAGGTCGTTGCTCAGGGAACGGCCCAGCGTCACGGCGTCACCGCTGGCCAGCGCCTTCTCCAGGGCGGTGTCCAGACGCGGCTCCGGGGCGTCGGGGCGCAGCCGGTCGTACTCGCCGAAGACGTCGGCCGTGGACAGGCCGCGCGTGGAGAGCGCGAACACCCAGCGGAAACGGCCGGGACTGGCCACGGGTTCGAGGAGTTCCCCGCGCCCGGTGCCCACCGCGGTGTCGCCGACCAGCCCGAAGGCCACGTCGCTGCCCAGCCGGGCGGCGAGGTCGAGAAGGCGCTCCCTGGGCAGGCCACAGCCCCACAGGCGGTCACAGGCCACCAGGGCGGCGGCCGCGTCGGCGCTGCCCCCGGCCATGCCCCCGGCCACCGGGATGCGCTTGTCGAGGTGGATGTCCACGGGGAAGCCCGCACCCGTCTCCTCTGCGAGGAGCTCCGCGGCCCGGGCCGCGAGGTTGGTCGCGTCCAGCGGGACTCTGGCCAGGTGCGATTCCGACTGGCCGGTGGCGGTCAACGCGGTGAGGGCACGCGGCTGACGCGGCGGCGCCGCCTTGACGGTAACCTCATCGAACAGCGAGACAGCGTGGAACACGTTCACGAGGGCGTGGAACCCGTCCTCGCGTCTGGGCCCCACCGCCAACTGGAGGTTCACCTTCGCGGGGACCCGCACGGTTACGGTGGTATCAACGGTCACGAGTCCCCAATCGTAAAGGAACCCCCACCTTGCGTGAACACAGACCCCTTCACGGGGCCCTCCGTGTTCACCGCCTCCCATCGGCGCGAACACCGGCGTCCAGGAGAGCGGGGCCCAGCGGTCCAGGGCTCGTCACCAATGTCATGTCAGTTACCGCCCAGCCCCCGAACGACCCAATCCGGTCTGTGAGTGGGTATCAGGGCACAAACACCGCTACCTTGGGGCAAGGCGGAGTTTGGACACCGTCGGGGAGGGTCGCTTGCCGTCGGATGGGCTCCCGAAGAACCTGGAACCGCTGGCCGCCGGAGATCCGGCCACCATCGGTCCCTACGTGCTGTCCGGGAAGCTGGGTAGTGGCGGCATGGGAACCGTCTACCTGGGTAGCACGCCGGAGAAGAACAACCAGGTAGCCATCAAGGTCATCCGCCCGGAGCTCGCCTTCGACGAGCAGACCCGGGCGCGCTTCCGCGACGAGATGGAGAACGCCCGCAAGGTCGCCTCCTTCTGCACCGCCAAGGTGCTCGACCACGGGACGTTCGAGAACCGTCCCTACATGGTCACCGAGTACATCGCGGGCACGGCCCTGGCCGAGCACATCGCGGAGAACGGTCCCCTGGACTCCTCCACGCTGCACGGCTTCGCCCTGGGCGTGGCCGCCGCGCTCGCCGCCATCCACCGCACCGGGCTGGTCCACCGCGACCTCAAGCCCGCCAACGTCCTGCTGTCGTTGTCGGGCCCCCGGGTGATCGACTTCGGCATCGCGCGGGCGATGAACACGGCGACCAACCACACCCAGACCGGCATCGTCATGGGCAGCCCCGGCTGGATGGCACCCGAACAGCTGCTGGAGGAGCAGGTCACCACCTCGGCGGACATCTTCGCCTGGGGTTGTCTGGTGGCCTTCGCCGGCAACGGCACGCACCCCTTCGGCAACGGCGACGCCATGACGCTCGGGAAACGGGTGCTGTTCGCCGAACCGCAGATCGGCAACCTCGACAGCCCGCTGGACCGCCTGGTGACGCGCGCCCTGGCCAAGGAGCCGGGTCGCCGCCCCACCGCGCAGGACCTGCTGCTGGAGCTCGCCGGCGGCGAGGACACCACCAACCCCAACGACATGGTGTCCCACGCCCTGCACCAGTCCTGGCGGCCCAACCTGCCCCCGATGCCGCCGCCCGGCCCGCCCGGGATGCCCCATCCGGCGCACCAGACCATGACGGGCATGCGGCACCCCGCGCCCGGCCACTACCAGGCCCCGCCGCCGCCGATGCCGCCGCCCGTCCACCAGACCGGCAACTTCGTCCGCTCGCAGCAGGGACCGCCCCCGGGCCACCCGGCGGCCGGCCACCCGAACGGTCCGCCTCCGGGCGCCCACGGCCAGCCGCGCCACGCCCCGGCCGGCCCGCCGCCCGCACAGCACCCCGCCGCGACCGGCCCCATCCCGATGGTGCCGCCCCCCGCGGAACAGCAGCGGGGTCCCCAGCCGTACGTGCCCCCCGTGCCCCCGCCGCCGCACCGGCCCGCGGCCCCCGGCCGACGGGGCGGTCTCTTCTGGGGCCTGCTCCTGTGCGGACTCGGCATCGTGCTGGCGATCGCGCTCGTGATCACCTTCCTGCTCAACCAGCCCGTCGGCGGCTCGGGCAACCCGCAGGGCAACCCCGGCCCGGACGACTCCGCCACCCTTCCGCCCCAGCAGGACGAAGGGCTCGGCGACGCGGCGCCGTCCGAGCCGGCGGCCGGCACCGACGGCGCGGTCCTCTCCAAGGACGGCACCGTCCAGTACACGGTCAACGGGGTCGAGTGCGTCGACGCGATCCCGGGGCGTTCGGAGATCCGCAACGGCGTGTACTGCGTGGCCGGCCTGAGCCTGAAGAACCTCGGAGACGACGAGATCAACTTCAGCTGGGCGGAGCAGCAGCTGGTGACGGACAAGAACCGCTGGATCACCGCCGACACCCCCACCTCCGAGGAGGAGCGGGCCTCCCTCTGGTCGCCCATCGGCCCCGGCGAGGAGGCCTCGGGCGAGCTGGTGTTCGGGGTCAGGTCCGACGAGCGCCCCGACGTCCTGAACCTCGTCCACAACGAGGGCGTCGACGAGACCGCCATCACCGTCTTCGCGAGCGGGGACTGACCGGGGCGCGACCACTCACGACGCAGGCGGGGCCCGGCACACGGTGTGTGC
>NZ_ANBA01000003.1 GCF_000341085.1 Nocardiopsis ganjiahuensis DSM 45031
GCCCCGCCGCGTCGGTCGGGGTGCGCGGGCCGCGGCCCGCGCACCCCGACCGTGCTACTCCCACTCGATGGTGCCCGGGGGCTTGCTGGTCACGTCCAGCGTCACCCGGTTGATCTCGCGCACCTCGTTGGTGATCCGGTTGGAGATGCGGGCGAGCACGTCGTAGGGCACGCGCGACCAGTCGGCGGTCATCGCGTCCTCGCTGCTGACCGGGCGCAGCACCACGGGGTGGCCGTAGGTGCGGCCGTCGCCCTGCACGCCCACCGAGCGCACGTCGGCGAGCAGCACCACGGGGCACTGCCAGATGTCGCGGTCCAGACCGGCGCGGGTGAGCTCCTCTCGGGCGATCGCGTCGGCCTCGCGCAGGATCTCCAGGCGCTCCCGGTTGACCTCGCCGATGATCCGGATGCCCAGGCCCGGACCGGGGAAGGGCTGGCGCCACACCATCTCGGGCGGCAGGCCCAGCTCCTCGCCGACCTTGCGCACCTCGTCCTTGAACAGCTCGCGCAACGGCTCCACCAGGGTGAACTGGAGGTCGTCGGGCAGGCCGCCCACGTTGTGGTGCGACTTGATGTTCGCGGTGCCGGTGCCGCCGCCGGACTCGACGACGTCCGGGTACAGGGTGCCCTGGACCAGGAACTCGACCTCGGCGCCGTCCTCACCGCTGTCGGCGACGACCTCGCGGGCCGCCTGCTCGAAGATGCGGATGAACTCGCGGCCGATGATCTTGCGCTTCTCCTCGGGGTCGGTCACCCCGGCCAGCGCGGACAGGAAGCGCTCCTCGGCGTCGACGACCTTCAGCTTGGCGCCGGTGATCGCGACGAAGTCCTTCTCGACCTGCTCGGCCTCGCCCTTGCGGAGCAGACCGTGGTCGACGAACACACAGGTGAGCTGGTCGCCGACGGCGCGCTGGACCAGGGCTCCGGCCACGGCGGAGTCCACGCCGCCGCTCAGGGCGCAGATGACGCGCTTGTCGCCGATCTGCTCGCGGATGCGCTCCAGCTGCTCCTCGACGATGTTCACCATCGTCCAGGTGGGGCGGCAGCCCGCGCCCTCGTAGAGGAAGCGGCGCAGCAGGTCCTGGCCGTGCTCGGTGTGCATGACCTCGGGGTGGAACTGCACGCCGAACAGGCGGCGCTCGGTGTCCTCGAACGCGGCGACCGGGGCGCCCCCGGTGCTGGCGGTGCTCTTGAACCCGGCCGGGGCCTGGACCACGGAGTCGCCGTGCGACATCCACACGCTCAGGCCCTCGGGCAGGCCCTCGAACAGCACGGAGTCGATGTTCGCGGTCAGCTCGGTACGGCCGAACTCACTGAGGTCGGTCTTGTCCACGACCCCGCCCAGGGCGCGCGTCATGGCCTGGAAGCCGTAGCAGATACCGAAGGTCGGGACCCCGGTCTCGAACAGCTCGGCCCCGACGCTCGGGGCGCCCTCGGCGTACACCGAGGACGGGCCACCGGAGAGGATGATGGCCTTGGGTTTCTTGGCGAGCATCTCCTCGACGGGCATGGTCGAGGGCACGATCTCGCTGTGCACGTGGCATTCCCGGACCCGTCGGGCGATCAGCTGCGCGTACTGCGCACCGAAGTCGACGACGAGGACGGTGTCGAACGTGCTGTCAGCACCAACGGACACGACGGAGGACCTTCCGCAGAAAAATGGATGTCCGTCCAGTCTAGGCCGTTCGCCCCGGTCGGAACGCACCAACGGGTGTGCCGCCCCGCACGCGGGCGGGGCGGCGGAACCGGGGCGGGGATCAGCCCTCGAAGCCGTTCGGGTTGGCGGACTGCCAGCGCCAGGCGTCCCGGCAGGCGTCGTCGACGGTGAGCTCGGCCTTCCAGCCCAGATCCCGTGCGGCGGCCGAGGGGTCGGCGTAGCAGACGGCGATGTCGCCGGGGCGGCGCCCGACGATCTCGAACGGGATGGGCGCACCGGTGGCGCGCTCGAAGGCGCGCACGCCCTCCAGGACCGAGGTGCCCTGGCCGGACCCGAGGTTGTAGACGCGGTGTCCCGGGGCGTCGGCGAGGCGGTCCACGGCGGCGAGGTGCCCGCCGGCCAGGTCCACCACGTGCAGGTAGTCGCGTACGCCGGTGCCGTCGGGGGTCTCGTAGTCGTCGCCGAACACGGTCAGCCGCTCACGGCGCCCCGCGGCGACCTGGGCGATGTAGGGGAAGAGGTTGTTCGGGACGCCCTGGGGGTCCTCGCCGATCAGGCCGCTGGGGTGCGCGCCGATCGGGTTGAAGTAGCGCAGGGAGATGATCCGCCAGCGCGGGTCCGAGGTCGCCAGGTCCTCCAGGACCTGCTCGGAGAACAGCTTGGTGCCGCCGTAGGGATTGGTGACCGAGAGCCGGGCGTCCTCGGTGATCGGCATCTGTTCGGGGTCGCCGTAGACGGTGGCCGAGGAGCTGAGGACGAGGTCGCGCACCCCGGCGGCGTCCATGGTCTCGCAGAGGGTCAGGAGCGCGTTGAGGTTGTTGCGGTAGTAGCGCAGGGGCTGCTGGACGGACTCGCCCACCGCCTTGAGCCCGGCCAGGTGGATGACGGCGTCGATGTCGTGCCGCGCGAAGACCGCGCGCATCGCCTCGGCGTCGGTGCAGTCCGCCCGGTGGAACGCGACCGTGCGGCCGGTGATCCGCTCGACGCGGCGCAGGGACTCCTCGTGGCTGTTGACGAGGGAGTCGACGACCACGACCCCGTGCCCAGCCTCGAGCAGCCGGACCGCGGTGTGGGAGCCGATGTACCCGGCGCCACCGGTGAGCAGTACGTTCATGGATCGTTCCCTGGGGTGGGCGGTGCTGACCCCTCCAGGATATGGGTCGCCGGGCTCCCGTTCGGGTGAGCCACGCTGCGGCTGCCCCGCCGGGCGGCCGGATCCGGCCGCCCGGTCCTTTTTCCCACCTTTCACACCAGGCCCTACTAAAACGAATTTCCAGCCCACGCGTCTCGCATTCATGTTTCCCATTTCGGCCGAGACGTGGGAGAACAAAGGTTTCCACCGGCCGACACCCCGGAAGCGCCGCACGCAAAGGGAACCCTGGACACCCTTTCACCAAGGCGATAGATTCACCCCCGTTCCTGTCCGTTCGCCATTATTCTGATCTGTTAATTCATGTGAAGGGGGTGTACATATGGACAAGGACGAGTCGATGAAGAGCTTCCTCGAGAGTTTCCAGATCGAGGAGGACGTCGCTGAGCTCGCCGTGGTCGACGACCTCTGGTATTTCATCAAGAAGGGCGACGCCTGGATCGTCGGAAGCGGTTGATCCGCCGCCGATGAGCACCGCGAACGGACAGGAACACCCAGGAAAGAGAAGGACATGCGCCAAGCACAGAGCGTTGGCATCAACCTCACCGCGAAATGCAACGCGACCTGCGCGCACTGCTGTGTGGAGAGCTCCCCGCGCAACGCTGCCGCCCTCGAGGACGACCAGGTGGACCGCATCGTCGAGGACCTCATCGCCCACCCCGACGTGCGCGAGGTCGGCTTCACCGGAGGGGAGCCACTGCTCCGGAGGGAGCGGTTCCTGCGGCTCGTCCGGCGGGTCACCGACGCCGGCCTCACCGCCACCTGTGTCACCAACGGGTTCTGGGCGATCACTCCCAAGGCCGCCGCCTCGACCTTCCGCGAACTCGAGGAGGTCGGGCTGTCCAGCCTGACCGTCAGCTTCGACGACTTCCACGCCCCGTTCGTCCCGGTGAAGAGGATCAGGAACGCCCTGGACGCAGCGGCCCGCAGTTCCGTCCCCACCATCTTGAACATGGCCGTGAGCCGGTCCCAGGACTCGATGGACCTGCTTCGCGAACTCGGCGAGTCCACGTTGGGCGTGCGGGTCACCCGCTTCCCGGTGCAGCAGTGCGGAACCGGCCGCGCGATCCCCGTCGAGGACCTCTTCCGCAAACCGTTGGAGGAACTGTCGCTGCACTGCCCCGGTTTCGAGGTCATCTACCACCACGACCAGAAGGTCTACCCCTGCTGTTCACCCCCGATCTTCGACACCGACATGACTCTGGGCGAGGTCGGCGAGACCGATCACGAGGGGTTCACCCGGAGGCTGGAGCGCAACGCCCTGCTCGCGGTCGTCCAGCGACACGGGCTGGGGTGGTTCGTGGAGCGGATTCGCGCGCTCGCCCCCGAATCCGAAGTGGCCCGCATGGAGTCGGCGGTGTCCGCCTGTGACGTGTGCGCGGCGGTCATGAGCGATCACGAGAGCCTCGGCGCGCTCCGCCACGAGATCGTCGCCGCGGCGACCGCGTAGGCGGACACGCATGAGCGCGCTGCGATACCAGGACGACCACGCCGAGGTGTTCATCTCCGGCGGAGGCGCGGTCGTCCACGACAAACAACGGGACCGCTACTACCGGGCCGAGCCCTCCTCCCTCCCCCGGGCGGTGCTGGACTCCGCCGCACCAGCGGCCTCACGGGTCTCCGCCACGGCGGCGTTCGCCTTCCTGTCGTCGGGTGTGGCCCTGCTCGCGCTCAACATCGTGTTCTCGATCCGGGCCGACACGTCACCGACACCGTGGTTCCTCGCCTGGTTCGTGCCGTACATCGTCCTGAGCGTCGTCGTCCACGAGTTCGCCCACCTGGCGGCCCTGCGGTTCCTGGGCCGACGGCACGACAAGGTGGGTTTCCGCATGCACTACATCATCCTTCCCGCCTTTTACGTACGGATGAACCAGTCGGTTCTGTTGTTCCGTGACGAGAAGGTCATCGTGCACGCGGCCGGGATCTGGGTGAACCTCCTGATCAACGCCGTACTCATCGCCGCGAACGCCTTGTTCTTCCGTTCCGGTGATCTTGAAATGGCGCTGATCTTCGCTGTCATCACTCTGGCCTGCAACGCAGTACCCGCCCTCAACTCCGATGGATACCGAGTACTCCTCGCGCTGGCGGGGATCAACGAGTTGAAGGAGAGGAAACGCAACCCTCTCTGGATCAGGTGCGTCAAGGTTGCGAGTTGGATTCTCGTGGCATGCTACGGGATCTACATATCCATCGACATCTATCTGGGAATCATGCATGGCTGACCTCCTCACACTGAACAGGCTCGTCGTTCGCCGGGGAAGAAAGTTCTCCCTCGCACCGACCTCCCTGACCCTGACCGATAAATCCGGGATCGTCGGGCTCTTCGGTCAGAACGGCGCTGGAAAGACCACCCTGCTCAAGGCCGTGGCGGGGCTGGTCGACCACCAAGAGGGCGATATCCGCACCAGGAACGGTCGTGTGCCCGCGTTTCTACCGGACCGCCCCTACCTCTACGAGTTCCTGCGGGTCGACGAGACCCCGCGGCTGCTCGCCCGCTACTACGACGACTACTCCGTCGAGATCGCCGACGAGATCATCGACGACCTCGGGCTGGACCGCTCCAAGCGGGTGGCCCACCTCTCCAAGGGCATGTCCGAGCAGCTCTCCCTGGGGTTGATGCTCGCCCGGCGGGCGGAGGTGTACCTGTTCGACGAACCACTGGCGGCGGTCGACCCGGTGACCCGCGACGTCGTGCTCTCCCTCATCCAACGGCATCGGTCCGAGGGTTCGGCGGTGGTGATCAGCACCCACCTGATCTCCGGTCTGGAATCGCTGTTCGACGAGTTCGCCGTCCTGCACGAGGGACGTCTGCTCCTGCACGAACCCGTGGACGCGCTGATGCGGGACGGCGGCCTGGAGGAGACCTTCAAGAAGGTGGTGCGCGGTGCTTGAGTGGAAGGTGGAGGCCCGCAAACACGCGCGCTTCTTCGGTTTCTCGCTGCTGGTCGTCTGCTCCGTGCTCGCCGCCCACCTGGCGCTCGACAACACGGTGACGGAAGTCCTCTGGGTGTTCGCGGTGATCCTGACCTCCGCGGCCGCGGCCGCCTACGTCGCCGCCCACCTGTTCCACCACGTCGCTCTCGACGGCGACCTGCTGTTCCACATGTCCACCCAGTCGGCGGTCAAGAAGTTCGCCCTCAAGACGGTCCCGCTGTTCCTGGGATTCTGCCTCGTCGGCTGTGTCACCCTGTTCGGCTATCTGAACGGCGACGGCTCGGACGGCACCGCGGGGTTCCTCCTGTACGCGTACGGGAGCAAGATCGCCTCGTTCGGCGCGTTCGTCGTCACCGTGTGGGTGCTGGCCCGGCTGGTGACCCGGCTGCGGGGCCTGTCGACGCAGATCCTCGTGTCCGGGGTGCTCTTCGTAGCGTTCGTCGGCCTCCAGGTGTACGGCCACTGGACGTGGCACTCCCTCTCCGGGCTGAACTGGTCGGTGGGCTCCAGCACCGAGTTCCTCGGACTGCCGATGCACGCCAACGTCCTGGCCGTCGTCGTGGGCGACGGGGGCACGGAGATCACCCCGGCCATGGCGGGCTCGTTCGTGGTCAACACGGTGACCGTCGTGGTGGGGGCGGCGGCGGAGCTGCTGCTGTTCTCGCGCGGGCGTTCCCGTCGCGCTCTCGCGACAGTGCCCGTGGCCTCCGGCTCGGCGGTGTGACCCCTGGTGTGATCCCGGAGCGCGCACGGAGAAGGAGGGGGCGGATCACGGCCGCCCCCTCCTTCCGTGCTGTCAGCCCCGGCCCGGGGAGGTGCTGCGGCGGGTGTCGATGCGCAGGACCTGGGGGTCGTGGTCGCTGACCTGGTCGTGGAACTCGGAGTTGATCCGCGCGACCTCGTAGTCGACCCGTCCGGCCAGGGCTCCGTTGACCAGGATGTGGTCGAGCGCCTGGGAGTTGCCGTCGAAGACGTAGTTGTAGCGTTCCTCGCGCGGCAGCCCGTCCATCGGGTTGGCCAGCAGGCCGTCCGCGGTGAGGACGTCCAGGGTCGGCGAGAACGGGAAGTCGTTCAGGTCGCCCATCACCACCAGGTTGGCCTGCGGGTCGACGGCCAGCAGGTCCTCGGCGAACTCGCGGACCAACCGCGCCTGGGCGTTGCGCTGGGCCTCGCTGGTGCGGTTCGGCGGCTGGTTGACGCCGTGCAGGGACTGGTCGCCGCCCTTGGAGTTGAAGTGGTTGGTCACCACGTACACGTCGCGGTTGAGGACGCGGAAGTGGCCGACCAGCGGCTTGCGGCTGGAGTTCCAGGCCTCGTCGCCGGGGGCGATGCGGCCCGGGGAGGCGGACAGCTCGGCCCCGCGTTCACCCTCCACGACCTCGACGGGGGTGGTGGCGTCGCCGCCCTCGACGTCCACGAACTGGACCCGGTCGGGGTTGAAGAGGAAGGCGTTGCGGATGTTGCCGCCGGGCTGGCCTCCGTCCTGCTTGTCCTCGGGGCTGATCTGGCGCCATTCGTACCCGGGGCCGCCCGCGGCGGCGATCGCCTCGACGAGCCGGTCGAGGGTGACGTCGGCGTCCACCGTCCCGTCGTCGACGGGGCCGTTGTTGTCCTGGATCTCCTCGAGGCCGATGATGTCCGGTGCGCCGAGGTGGACGGCGATGCCCTCGGCCAGGGCGTCGAACTCGGCCTGGGGGTCCTCACCGCCGAGGTTCTCGACGTTGTAGGTGGCGACGCCGATCTCGTGCCGGGCGGTGCCGCGGACCGGCTCGCGCTCCAGGCCGCCGGAGACGTGCTCGCCCAGGGTGGTGGCGCGGACCAGGTAGCCGCCGAACCGGCTGTAGTAGACCGGGCCCTCGGTGACGCCGGCCAGGGTGTCGCCGACGTCGGCCGCCGGGAACGGGCGCACGTCCCGGTCCAGGAGCGACTCGATCTTCACCCGGCCGCTGTTGGGCTCGTCGTAGGAGCCGTAGTGCGTGCCGCCGTTGGCGGTGGGGTTCTGGTCGGGCTTGGTGGTCACCCACAGGGCGTCGTAGCCGTCGGTGGGGGCGATGACCGGGGCGTCCTCCACCCGGACGAGCATGTGCTCGTGGGCGGCCCAGAAGTCCAGGGCGAACTTGTCGGGCTGGAGCTCCAGGTCGGTGATGTCGCCGCCGTGGTCCGGGGCGTAGGCCTCGGGGAGGGCGTCGGCGTCGAGCAGGACCGCCTCGGGCAGGTCGTTGTCCCGGGACAGGGTGGTCCACCGGGCCTGGTCGAGCTGGGTGACGGTCTGCGCGCCCGCCTGGGGGCGGTACTCGCTGACCCGTCCGGCGGCCAGGACCTCGTCGCCGACCGCGACGTCGGGGGTGGTGGAACCGGTGAAGACGAAGAGCGCCTCGCTGGTGCGCGGGTCTCCGTCGCCCTCGGTGTCCTGGAACCAGAAGCCCTGGGCGCTGCCGAAGGCGTTGACGGCGGTGACCACACCGGGCAGGCCGGAGACCTGTTCGCCCACGTGGGGCGAGGTGCGGGTGACGCCCTGGATGTCGTGGACGCGCAGGTCGCCGGGTTCGACCGGTTCCTCGGGCTCGCCCCCGCCGGGGTCCTCGACCGTCTCGCCCGCGCTGTTGGTGGGGGTGGGCTCGCCGGTGGAGAAGTCGGCGGAGTTGTTCCCGGTGTCGGTGAACCGGGCGTCGCGTGAGGTCGAGGTGGTGTTCGAGGTGCCGGCGGTCGGCGAACCGGCGAAGACCGCGGCGTTGCCGTAGCCGACGACGTCGACGACCGACTCGTCCTCGGCACAGGTGGCGGCGGTGCGGCACTCGACGGGGTCGGTGCCCTCCACCAGGAGCACGGTCCCGGCGGTGGCCGACATGTTCGTGTTCCCGGCGTCGTCCGGCTCGGGCAGCTCGGTGGTGCCGCCCGCACCGGCCGCCTGGCGGATCAGGTGGTGCTCGCCGGCGGGGACGCTGCCGCTGAGCGGGGTCACCTGGACCCGGGTGGCCTCGCCGGGCCGCGCGGGCAGGTACTGCACGCTCCACCCGGACAGGTCGGCGTCGGAGCCGGTGGGGTTGCCCAGTTCGACGAAGTCGTGCCGCAGCTCCGCCCCGCTGTTGCCGCCACCGCCGTAGACCTCGCTGATGACGGGGTGGTCGGCCTCGGCCAGCGCGGGGAGCGGTGCCAGGAGGCTCGCGCCCAGGGCTGCCGCGGCGACCGCGGCGGCCGATGCGAGGAGGCGCCGGTTCGGGGCGGCCGGGGGGTGGTCTCCGGGCCTGGAGGGGGGTAGGGACACGCCAGCTCCGCTTGTTTTCGGGGGTACGGGGGTTCGCGGCACATGATGGCCGCCGCGGATGTCCACATGAAGGAGGGGACGTGAAAAGAAGGCGACCCGGTGCCCGATTGTGGTGATCGCACGACAACGGAGCGCCCGGGCTTCGGTGCGATCCTCCAAAGCCCGGGCGTCCGGAGCGTGCGCGTACGCGAGGCCGGTCCGGTCCGGTCTACCCCCCGGTTCCCGCACGGCCCGCGTTGCCCAGGTGCACCAGGTACTCGTCCAGGTCCAGCGGGTTGCCGTCGGTACGGGCCCGGTGGGGCGGGCGTCCGCGTACCGGCAGGTCGCCCCCGGGCCGGGTCCACCACACGCCCTCGCCCCGGGAGATCCCCGGCAGCCGGGTGCGGAAGGCGTCGGCGCCCCGGACCGGGATCTCCCCGGTGACCCGCCACCCCTCGGCGGTCCGGTCCGTACCGGACACCCGCGCCCCGCACGCGTGCAGGCGGGAGACGGCCGCGCTCAGCACGTCCTCGGGGACGTCCAGCTCGAACTCGCGCACGGGCTCGTACACGCGGGTGCCCGCGGCGCCCAGGGCCCGCATGAGCACCACCGGGGTGAGCAGTCGGAAGTGCGCCGCCTCGGTCAGGGGTGCGATGTAGCCGCTCCGGACCAGGGTGACGACGCAGTCGGTCACCGGCCACCCGTACAGGCCCTGCCGCAGGGCCTCGCGCACCGTGTCCTCCACCGCGTGGTCGTAGGCGGCGAGCAGCGCGCCCAGCTCGGTCTCCCTGCGGAAGAGCACCCCGCTTCCCGCCTCCCCCGGGTCCACCCGCAAGCCCACGGTGACCGGGCCGCCGACCTCCCGGGCGAGGTCGATCTCCTCGATCGCCGTCCCGGGGCCGACCGGACGTTCGGTGTGCACCACGCTGCTGGGTCCGAAGACCGCCTCGACCCCGAACTCGCTGGCCAGGGTGTCGGCGACGACCTCTTTCTGCACCTCGCCGTGGAGCAGGACCGAAAGCCCCTCCCCCGGCACGGTGCGCAGCCGGATCAGCGGGTCCTGGTCCGAGAGCGCGCTCAGCGCGGCGTGCAGCCGGTGCTCACCGCCCTCGACGGCCGGGCGCACGATCGACTCCAGGGCCGGTCGGACCAGGCTCACCGGGGCGGCCGACGTCCCGATCCGGTCCCCGACCCGCAGTCCGGGCAGGCCGCGGACGCGCCCGATCCCGCCCGCGGTGAGCACACGGTGGCGATCGCCCTCGTGTCCGACCACCTCCAGGTGGGTGACGCGGCCCTCGTACGGATCGCCGTCGGCGGGGTCGGCCCGCTCGAACCGCACCCGGTCCCGCGGGGCCAGACGGCCGGAGAACAGCCGCAGGTAGCCGGTCTTCTCCCCCGAGGCGGAACGCTCGACAGCGAAGACCGTGCCGCGCGGCCGGTCAGCGGAGACGTCTTCCTCCGCGGTGGCGGGCAGCAGTTCGGTGAGGGCTCGGGAGAGCCGGTCGACGCCCTCGCCGGTGATCGCCGACCCCGAGAGTACGGGGTACAGCAGTCCCCGCCCGACCTGTTCACGGACCCTCTCCCGCAGGTCGGCGCCCCGAGGCGGCGGCCGGTCGTCGACCAGCGCGGCGAGGAGGGCGCCGTCCTCCTCGGCGAGCAGTTCGGCGGCCCGGGCGGCCAGACCGGGGTCGTCCCAGGAGAGCGGCAGGGTACGCGCCCTCCGGGTCCCCGGTCCGTGCACGGTGTCCAGGGCCAGGGCGCGGCCGGTGAGGCGGCGGCGGATCTGGGCGAGGACGCGCTCGGGGTCGGCGCCGCCCCGGTCGGTCTTGTTGACGAACAGCAGCACGGGCAGGCGCATCTCGCGCAGGACGCGCATGAGCAGGCGGGTGTGGGCCTGGACGCCCTCCACGGCGGAGAGCACCAGGACGGCGCCGTCGAGCACCGCGAGGGCGCGTTCGACCTCGGCGACGAAGTCGGCGTGTCCGGGGGTGTCGATCAGGTTGACCTGGGTGGTGCCGATCCGGAAGGGCGCCACGGCGGTGCGCACGGTGATGCCGCGTTCCCGTTCGATCCGGCCGGTGTCGGTCCGGGTGTCGCCGGAGTCGACGCTGCCGAGGCGGTCGGTGGCACCGGCGCCGAAGAGCAGGCGCTCGGTGAGGCTGGTCTTACCCGCGTCGACGTGCGCGAGGATCCCGATGTTGAGTGTGGCGGTCAAAAGCGGTTCCCAGGAGGGTCTCGATCCGGAAGGTGGTCTGAGAACTTCCGTGGGAACGCCGCATGCCGTCGGCCTCTCTGCTGTCCGTAATGGTCAGGACGATGATGCTGATCGGGGGCGGGCCGCGCAAGGGATTTTCCCCGCGCGCCCCGCCCCCGAGCACACTCCTGCTGCCAGCGGCTAGAGCCTGGGGTCGACCGGTTCGGTCTCCAGGGCCAGGACCGCGAAGACCGGCTCGTGCACCCGCCACAGCGGCTCACCGGCCGCCTGGCGGGCCAGGGCCTCCAGTCCGAGCTTGTGCTCGCGCATGGCCAGCCCGGTCTTGCGGCCGAGCTTGCGGTCCTTGAGCACGGCGATCCGCTCCGGGTCGGTGTAGTCCGCCCCGTAGATGAGCCGCAGGTACTCCGGGCCGCGGACCTTCAGCCCCGGCTGGGTCAGACCCTTGCGGCCCTCGGCCCGGGCGCCGAGGAGCGGTTTGACCACCATGCCCTCGCCGCCGCGGTCGACCATGTCCCGCCACCAGGCGGCCGCCGCCGCGCAGGCGCCCGGGTCGGTGGTGTCCACGACCAGGTAACGGGTGGCCTGCACCATTCCGCCGGTCTCCGCGAGCTGTTCGGCCACGCCCATGTGCCAGAGGTGGTCGGCCTCGGTGTACTCCTTGCCCTCGGAGGCCAGCAGCGCGAACGGGGCGTAGCGCAGCCCGTCCGCGCCCTCGGTCTCCCAGGTGTAGCGCCGGTAGACCTGGCTGAACGCCTCGGTCTGGTCGGTGCGCCGGGCGACGGTGGCCGCCAGTTCCCCGACGTCCACGCCCCGCTCGGCCGCCGCGGCCAGGGCGGCCGACGCGGCGGGCAGTGAGGCCCGGGCGGCGGCGCCCACCGACGCGTACTGCTCACGGATGAGCGAGCGCGCCTTGGCGGACCAGGGCAGCATCTCGCCGTCCAGGGCGATCCAGTCGGTACCGAGCTTGTCCCAGAGCCCCGCTTCGGTGACCGCCTGCCGCAGCCGGTCGACCACCTCGGCCTGGACCGCCGGGTCCCGGAAGAAGGCCCGCCCGGTGCGGGTGTAGACGGTGCCGAGCTCGCCCGGGACGAACCGCCGCGAGGCCGCCTCGTCCCGGCAGAGCACGGCGACCGCCCGCGAGCCCATGTGCTTCTCCTCGCAGATCACCTGCCCGACGCCGGAGGCCCGGAAGGAGGCGAAGGCCTCGTCGGGGTGTTCCAGCAGTGCGGGGTCGGCGGCGGTCGGCGCGGGGGCCATGGTCGGCGGCAGGTAGACCAGCCACCGGGGGTCCACGGAGAACCGGCTCATGACCTCCAGCGCGGCCATGGTGCTCTCGCTGTTGGCGCGTACGGTGCCGTACCGGGTCTCGACGAACAGCCCGGCGTGGAAGTCGCCCACGCCGACGTCGTTGATGTCGATGACCTGGCCGGGGCCCCGGTCGTCGGCCTCCGGCGGGTTCTCCACCAGGGGCCGGACCGGTTCGTACCAGGTGCGCTCGGCGTCCACGTCCACGATCTCCCGCTCGGGGTAGCGCAGCGCGGTGAGCTTGCCGCCGAACACGCAGCCGGTGTCCAGGCAGATGGTCCGGTTGAGCCACTCGGCCTTGTCGGTGGGCACGTGCCCGTAGACCACCATGGCTTTGCCGCGGTAGTCGCGGGCCCAGGGCAGTCGGACGGGCAGGCCGAACTCGTCGGTCTCCCCGGTGGTCTCGCCGTACAGGGCGAAGGAGCGCACCCGGCCGGAGGCCCGCCCGTGGTACTCCTCCTTGAGCCCGGCGTGCGCCACGACCAGGTTTCCGCCGTCCAGCTGCAGGTGGCTGACGAGGCCGTCGCAGAAGTCCAGGACCCGCTTGCGGAACTCCTCGGTCTCGCGGCCGAGCTGCTCCACGGTCTCGGCCAGGCCGTGGGTGAGCTGGGCCTTGCCGGTCCTGAGGTAGCGGACCAGCTTGTTCTCGTGGTTTCCGGGCACGCAGAGGGCGTCGCCGTCGGCGACCATGCCCATGGCCAGGCGCAGCACGCCGGGGCTGTCGGGGCCGCGGTCCACGAGGTCGCCGACGAAGACCACCGTGCGCCCCTCGGGGTGGCGGGCGCCGACCGGGCGGTCCTCGGTGTCGCGGCGCAGTTCGTAGCCGAGCTCCTCCAGCAGGGTCTCCAGTTCGGAGCGGCAGCCGTGGACGTCACCGATGATGTCGAAGGGGCCGGTGAGCTCGGTGCGGTCCGGCCAGGGCCGCTCCAGCTCGATGCGGGCGGTGTCGATCTCCTCCTGCCCCTTGAGGACGAACACCTTGCGGATGCCCTCGCGGCTCATCCGCTTGAGCCCGTCCTTGAGGTCGCGGCGCTGGCGGCGGATGACGTGGTCGCCGAAGTCGCGGTCGGCGCGGGTGCGGTTGCGTTCGCGGGCCAGCGCCTCGGGCACGTCGAGCACGATCGCGGTGGTCAGGACGTTGTTGTCCTTGGCGATGCGGACCAGCTGCTCGCGTGCCTTGCGCTGGACGTTGGTGGCGTCCACGACCGTGAGCAGCCCGCGCCGCAGCCGGATGTCCACGATGGTGCCGAGCAGCGCGAAGGCGTCGGCGGTGGCGGTCTGGTCGTTCTCGTCGTCGCTGACCATGCCCCGGCAGAAGTCGGAGCCGATCACCTGGGTGGGCCCGAAGTGCTCGGCGGCGAAGGTGGACTTGCCGGAACCGGAGACCCCGACCAGCAGGACGAGCCCCATCCGGGGCACGCCGAGCACTCGGGGCTCGCGGGCGGCCTCGTCGTTCGGCTCGTTCATGCGGTGAAGACTCCCATCTGGGTCGGGGCCCCGGTCTCGGGGTGCTCGGGGCCGACCGGAAGGCGGCGGACGGTGTAGCCGTGTTCGGCGGCGACCCGGTCGGTCCAGGCGGCGAACTCGGCGCGCGTCCACTCGAACCGGTGGTCGGCGTGCCGGAACGCGCCCTCCTCCAGGCCCTCGTAGTGGCGGTTGTACTCGATGTTGGGCGTGGTGACCACGACGACGCGGGGGGCCGCGTCGCCGAAGACGACGTTCTCCATGGCGGCCAGCCGGGAGGGGTCGAGGTGTTCGACCACTTCCATGAGCACCGCCGCGTCGTGGCCCTGGAACCGGCGGTCCCGGTAGACCACGGAGCCGAGCAGGAGCTCGGGGCGGGGCCTGCGCTCGGCCGAGCCACCGCGGCCGCCGGACGTGTCGGCGAACAGGGGCCGGTGGCGCCTGCCCCCGTCGGGGTGGCAGCCCTTGCAGAGCCTGCGGTGGGCGGCCTCCAGGCTGCCCAGGTGGACGTCCACTCCGGTGATCCGCTCCAGGGTGCGGTCGCGGACCAGCCGCTCCAGCAGCTTGCCGCCACCGCATCCCAGGTCGATGACGCTGGTGGCGCGCTCGGCCTCCAGCACCGCCATGATCGCGCCCGCGCGCTGCTCGGCCAGCGAGGGCTCGCGCTCCTCGACGGCCGGGTCGCGCGGGACGACGGCGGCCGCCCCGTTCTCCGCCCCGTTCTCCGGGTCGGCGGCCTGGTCCTCGGACTCGGCCAGGCGGGCCAGGGCGGTGCGCACGTACTGTTCGCGGCGGGCGAGGTAGCGGCGGGTGATCCACCCGCGCTCGGGGTGCCCGGCCAGCCAGCCCGCACCCGCGCCGTCCTCGCCCTCCTCGTTCACGATCCCGTCGACCGGGGCGCCTCCCGCGCGCAGGAGTTTGTCGATCTCGGTGGAGTCCACCCAGTAGTGCTTGTGGCCGCCCTCCATCGCGGGCAGCAGCACGTACAGGTGGCTGAGCGCCTCGGACAGCCGCAGGGTCCCGGTCAGGGTGAGCGACAGGTAGTGCGAGTCACCCCAGCCGGGCAGGCCGGGGTCGAGCGGGACCGGCTCGGCCGCCACCGTCCAGCCCAGCGGTTCGAAGAGCGCCCGCGCCTTCTCCGGCCCCGGACGGCACGGCACCGCGGGCAGGTGCAGCTCCAGCGGGATGGGGGTGCGGGCCAGCTCGGGGCGGCTCTCGCAGACCCCGCGGATGGCCGTCCGCAGCACCTTGCCCAGCGCCACCGTGAACAGCGACGAGGAGGCGTAGGGCCGGTCGTTCACGTACTGCGCGAGGGCGAAGTCGGGGGTGTTGACCGACGTGCGCGAGCGCAGGAGCGCCTGCGGGTCCACCTCGAGCAGGAGCGCGGCCGTGCAGCGTTCCTCGGTGGCCTCGGGATAGAAGACGTGCGCCGTCCCGAAGGACTGCTCGAAGCTCTGCGCCTTGTCGGGGTGCTTGTGCAGCAGGTGTCCGAGGTCCGTCGCCGGCGTGGCTGTGGTGGTGATCGTCAGTAGCACCCGTGCATTCTGTCCGACATCCTCCGCGGCCGACCAGTGCTTTTCAGGGGGTGTTCGGGACGGCCCCGCCCCGCTGCGCCGCGCGGAGGCGGTGGTGGCGGCTGGTCAGCAGGGCCGGAAGGGCGACCGCGAGGGACATGACGGCCAGGCCCAGGACCCTGCCCCAGAGCGGGTCCTGCAGGATCGGGGCCCCGGTGAGGGGCAGCAGGACGAAATGAACCAGGTAGAGGGGGACGGACAGCAGGGCGGTCAGCAGGGGGTGGGGCAGGCCGAGCAGCCGCAGCAGGAGCCAGGCCAGGAGCGGTGCGGCGATCAGCACCATGACCGCCGAGACCAGCGCCGTGCCCCTGGGGGGCCAGAACGTCCTCGTCGGCACCCCGGCTACGAGCACGTGGTAGCTCCAAGCGAGCAGCAGGGCCAGGATCGCTGCCCCGAACCCGGCCACGAGACCGAGGAGGAGGGCTTGGCGAGAACTCACAGGGGGTGTGTGACTCATTGGTCCAGTCTGGCCGCTCCGGCCCCGGCGTACTACCCGATACCGGATCCGGTACGCGGGTCCACACCCAGTTCGGACATGGCCAGGGCGGCCTCGGTGCGCGCCGCCCCGAAGAAGGACCACGGGACGTCGCACACGTAGCGGCCGACCGCCCCCAGGTGCCAGCGGGCCAGGTCCTGCTCCCCCGCGCGGTGGAAGGCCCAGCCGAACAGGTGGTGGGCCTGGACGTCGCGCACGTGCGGGACGGCCGCCGACGCCCACCCCTGTGCGAGTTCGAACAACTCGCGGACCGCGTCTCCGTGCAGCCGGCCCAGGGCCATGGTGGTGATGAAGGCGCTGTTGCCCTCCCGCTCCAGTCTGCGCTGTTCCCCGCGCAGGTACTCGGCGTGGGCCAGGGCCAGGACGGACGGCAGCGGGCTGCCCTCGGGCGCGGTGTCGGCCGCGGCGCCCGCGGCGGCGAACATCTCCTCGGCCGAGCCCCCGCGGGTGGGGGCCAGCGAACGCACCCGCGTCATGTGCGCGGGGAACAGGTGGGGCGCCCGCGCGCTCGCCTCCTCCCAGGCCCGCTCCCGCTCCTCGCGCTCCCCGAGCCCCATCGCCACCGTCTGCAGGGCGGACCAGGGCGCGGCGTCGTCGGGGTTGAGCCGGGCGGACTCCCGCAGCGGGATCCGCGCCTCGTGCAGTGCGGCCTCGAAGGCCTTGCGGTCGGCCGGGGAGGTACCGGCGCCGCCGGCCGGCAGGGCCACGGCCCGGGCGAGCAGCGTGTGGCCGAGCCACAGCATCGAGTCGGCGGGGTCCGCGCCCTCCTCCACCAGGGCGGCGATCTCGTCGGGGCGGTCCGCGGCGGCCCGCCCCAGCGCCTCGGCCTGGTAGGCGCGGACCTCGGGATCCTCCCTCGTCTCCACGAGCAGGGTCGCGCCGGCCTCGACGTCGCCCTCGCGCACCGCCTCGCACCCCGCGCGCAGCAGGGGGTCCGTTCCGTAGGAGGCGGGCACCAGCACCGCCTCCAGGTCGGTGCTCTGCGGGCCCCGTCCCGGTCTCCATCCGAATCGCCACATGTGAGCGAGGTTATGGCATCCCGCACGGACCGGGACGGGGCGTGATGGCCCCCGCCACCACGCCCCGTCCACCGGACCCGCCTGTACCGCCCTACCCGTGGGCGGCCTGCGGCTGTTCCTCACCGACCGGGGCGACCCGGCCCCGGGCCCTGTCCCGGCGGTGGTTGACCACCTGGAGGGCGATGAGCACGACGCCCAGGGCCGTCCCGGCGAGGACGAACCAGTCCGGAGCCACGTGGACGGACAGCAGGGCCTGGGTCCAACCGGTCCACTCCGGGGCGATGATGACCAGCGCGGCGGCCACGCCCAGGGCGATGCGCTCACCGAGCAGGGTGCGGCGCAGGAAGTAGCCCTCGATGGCCATGGCCCCGGCGGCCAGCGCCACCGAACCCGTGGCGATCGCGATCACCAGGTCGAGGAGCGGGCCGTCCACCTCCATCAGCGACGAGTAGGCCATCAGGAGCGGGATCAGGTACAGGCCCTTGGCGAACTTCCAGGAGGACACACCCGAGCGCATCGGTTTGGAGTCGGCGATACCGGCCGCCGCGAAGGTCGCGAAGGCCACCGGCGGTGTCACGTTGGAGTCCTGGCTGAGCCAGTACACGATCATGTGCGCGACGATGAGCGCCAGACCGAGCTGTTCCAGAGCCGGACCGGCGAGGATGACCAGCACCACGTAGGCGGCGGTCACCGGCAGGCCGATGCCCAGGATCAGGGAGGCCAGGGCCACCATCAGCAAGGTCATGAAGAGGTTGCCCGCGAAGGCGTTCACCAGGACGTCCGAGAAGACCAGGCCCAGCCCGGTGAGCCCGACCATGCCGACGATGATGCCCGCGACGGCGCACGCCACCGTCACCGGCAGGGTGCTGCGGGCCGCCATCACGAACACCTCCAGGAAGTCCTTGAGGCTCAGTCGGCTGCCGGCCCGCAGCATGGCCACGACCAGCAGAGCGCCGCAGGCGGCCAGACCGGCCTGTGTGGGCGGGACGTAGTTGAGCAGCAGCACGATGAGCAGGATCAGCGGGGCGAGGAAGTGCCAGCCCGCCCGCATGACGATCGCGAAGACGGGGATCTCGTCCTTCGTCATCGGCCGGATGTTGTTCTTGCGGGCGAGGATGTCCACGAACAGGAACATCAGCCCGAAGTACATGAGCGCCGGGATGATCGCGACCTTGACGATGTCGGCGTAGGGGATCCCCAGCCGCTCGGCCATCAGGAACGCGCCCGCGCCCATGATCGGCGGCAGGACCTGACCGCCGGTGGAGGCGGCCGACTCCACCCCCGCGGCGTCGTGCTTCTTGTACCCGACCTTCTTCATCAGCGGGATGGTGAACGGGCCGGTGGTCACCACGTTGGCGATGGCACTGCCGGACACCGAACCCATCAGGGCGCTGCCCAGGACCGCGCCCTTGGCCGGACCGCCGACCATGCGCCCGGTGAGGACGTAGGCCAGACCGATGAAGAAGTTGCCGCCGCCGGTCTTGGTCAGCAGCGCGCCGAACAGGATGAACACGAACACGAACGTGACGACCACGCCGAGCGTCAGCCCGTAGATGCCGTCGTTGCCCAGGTAGGAGTGGGTGGAGATGCGCTGGATGGTGGCCCCGGAGTGCCCGAACTGGCCGGGGATCAGCGGGCCGATCCAGGCGTAGTAGAGGAACCCGGACACCAGGACGACCATGACCAGGCCCACCGCGCGCCGGGTGGCCTCCAACAGGACCACGATGGCGACGGCGCCCATGATCCAGTCAAGGTCGGTGTAGGCACCCGCGCGACGCGCCAGTTCGGTCTGGAAGACGATCGGGTAGAGGCTGACCACGACGGTCGCGACGACCATGACCAGGTCGAGGACGACCCCCGGAACGAAGGCGAGCGGGCTGCCGCCGAACCTGGCCCTCTTGAACGGCGGCATGACGGCGAAGACCATCAGCATCACCAGCATGAGGTGGAGGAGGCGCTGCTGGCGGGCGTCCAGATCGGAGGTCAGGGCGACGTAGAGCTGGAACGCGGTCAGTGCGATGCCCAGGGCGAGGACGATCCCGCCCATGACCAGGCCGACCCGGCCCTCGCCCCAGCGCTCGGCGGCGATCCGGCGCCAGAACGGCGGGGCGTCCGCGCCGAGCCCGTCGATGTCCGGTAGCGCGTCGGCGGAGGTGCCGCCCCGGCCGAAGCCGATCTCCGGAGATTCGCCGGCGCCGGCCTTGTCGTCGTGCGCGGCCCTCTCCGGTTCCTCCGGTGGCGGGGACGTGTCGCCCCGCACCTGTGGGGTCTCAGCCATGTTCTTCCTCGGGTTCAGCTGGGTGGGGCCGCGCGGGGCGTACGAGGACGGGGTCCGCGCGGCGGAGGGTGGTTCAGGTGGGGGGTCGTTCGTCGCAGTGCGGCTGCGGGTCCCCGCCGAACAGCAGGTGGAGGGTGGAGATCCGGACGGGTTCGACGACCACCCGACGGGAGGTGAGGCACGGGGAGAGCCGTACCTCTGCGTCGGGTGTGCGCAGCCGGTGGTCGACGGAGGCCGCGCCCACACGGATCGCGACCTCCGGTCCGATGTCGCGGTTCATGTCCTCGATGACCCACCACTCGCCGTCGGCGCGACCGGTCCCCTCGCCGGGGATCTGGCCCATGCCCGCGCCGAACTGGCGTAGACGGGTGGATTCCGCGACCAGCTCGCCGTCGCGGACCCCGATGTTCTCCTCGATCGGCAGGTGGTCGATCGAGTGCACGTAGGAGATGGTGAACTGTTCGCCCGCGGCCAGCGGCAGGTGGCCCATCCGGTCGTCGTCGACGGTCAGGCGCAGCCCCGGCCACAGCGGTAGCAGCGCCCCGACGGCCAGGGCGGCGGCCAGGGCCGCGCCGGTCCACCGGAGCGCGGAGATCCGCGGACGCCGGCGCCCGGCGTCCGCGGATCGTCCCACCGTGGTCTGATCCATCGGTGTGCGGGCCCTACTCGTCGGACTCGTCGGAGCCGCTGCCCTCGGGGAGCAGGTCGGCCGGGATGTCGACGCCCTGCTCCTCGTAGAAGCGGACGGCGCCCGGGTGGACGGGCACCGGGCTGTTCTCGATGGTCTCCGGGACCAGGTACTCCTCGCCCGGGGCGTACACGCCGACGACCTCGTCGATGTGCTCGAACATGGCCTTGGTGATCTCGTAGGCCTGGTCCTCGTTGAAGGTGCCGGGCACGACCAGGGCGTTCCACACGGCGATGGTCGACACGTCGTCGTCGACGCCGGGGTAGGTGCCGCCCGGGATCACGTGCTCGGTGTAGCCGCCGTAGCCGCTGACGATCACGTCCCGCTCGTCGTCGCACATCTCGATGAGCGCGATGTCCTCGGTGGTGCCGAGCTCGGTGATGCCCGAGTGGCCCTCGCCGACGACCCAGGAACCGGCGTCGAGCTGGTTGTTGGTCAGGGCGTTGGCGGTCTCGGCGTAACCCAGCTGCTGGAGCTCGAGTTCGGTGGAGGCGATCTCCAGGGACTCGAAGACCTGGTTGGTGGTGGCCTCGTTGCCGCTGCCGATGTCGCCGACGGAGTAGCGGGTGCCCACCACGTCGGAGAAGCACTCGAAGCCCTCGGACTCGGCGATGTCCTGGAGGGTGACGGCGTGGAAGACGTTGGGGTACAGGACCGCGAGCGAGTAGGTCTCGACCGGGTCGCCCTCGAAGTCGGCGGTACCGGTGAAGCCCTGGTCGGCGGCGTCGCCCTGGACGATCGCCAGGTGGCCGTCGCCCGAGCCGAGCAGGCGGATGTTCTCCACCGAGGCGCCGGTGGCCTCGACCGAGGCGGACTGACCCTCGAGGTTGTCACCGATGATGGTGCGCAGGGCGCCGCCGATCGGGTAGTAGACACCGGTGGTGCCGCCGGTGACGATGCTGAGGTTGTTCTCGACCTCGCCGCCCCCGAGACCGATGTCTTCGGCGGCCTGCTCAGCGGGCTGCGCGCAGGCGGCCAGCAGGAGAACGCCGGCGGGGATGGCGGCCAGAGACAGCTTTGAGCGTCGCATGGTCGTGGGGGTCCTCTCGGGGTGCTTCGGGGTCAGGGGAGGTGGGAGTCGGGTGTACCCGCTGGTCGCGGCCCCGGGCCCGGGGTTCGGTCCGGCCGGGCACAGCCGTGGCGCTCACCCCTGTCGTTGTGAGCAACGTAACGGTCACCTCGGTGAAACCCGTAACCCCGCGGAGCGGATTTGAGCCTCTTCTGAGGTTCCGTACGCGTTGGTATCGTTTGGCCATGGCGTGGTCCACCCCTCATCGTCTCTGGGCCGTCACACGGACCCTGGCCGCCGGCTCCCTCGCCGTCGCAGTACTCACCTGGGCGTACCCCCCGCACCCGGCCCCGCTCCGGCTGTCCATCGGCACCGGTGGCGCGGGCGGGGTCTACCACGTCTACGGCGCGGGCCTGGCGGAGGTCACCGGGGCCAGGCAGGACACCGAGATCACCGCCCTGACCACCGCCGCCAGCGTGGAGAACAACCTGCTGGTCGCCGACGGTTCGCTGGACGCCGCCTTCACCCTCGCCGACGTGGCCGCCCTGGCCGTCAGCGGTGAGGAGCCCTTCGACCGGCCCCTGCCGGTCTCGGCCGTCGCCCGCCTCTACGACAACCACGCCCATGTCGTGGTGCGGGCGGACTCCCCCTACGAGAAGGTCTCCGACCTCGCCGGGGGCACGGTCTCGGTGGGCGCGATGGGTTCGGGCACCGAGATGATGGCCGACCGGCTCCTGGACCTCTCCGGGTTGGAGGAGGTCCCCGCGAGTGAGGGCCCCGGTGCGAACCCCGCGGGGGTGGTGCGGCTCCAGCTGTCCATCGGCAACTCGGCGCTGGCGCTGGAGAACGAGCGCATCGACGCGTTCTTCTGGTCCGGCGGCCTGCCGACGCAGGCGGTCGGGGACCTTGCCGAGCGGGTCCCGATCCGGCTGTTGGACCTGGCCGACCACGTCCCCGACCTGGTCGACGCGTACGGGGAGTACTTCTCGGAACTCCCCGTCCCGGCCGGGACCTACGAGGGCGTCCCGGCGGTGCGCACGATCGGGGTGCCGAGCCTGCTGGTGGTCAACACCCGGATGTCCGAGGGCCGGGCCGAGGAGTTCACCCGGCTGCTCTTCGAGTCCCAGGCCGACCTGGTCGACATCCACCCGGTGGCCCTGCACCTGCACCCGCGTTCGGCGATCGCCACCCTGCCGGTGCCCCTGCATCCGGGTGCCGCCGACTACTACCGGTCGGTCAAGTACGCCTACGACGAGCCGGCCGCCGACCCGGGGCCGCCCTGACCCGGACACGGCGGGGGCCCGGCAGGGCACCCCGGCACCCGTGTGCCGTGAGCGCCCCGCCGGGCCCCCGGTGTTCGTCCGGTCGGCGTCGGCCGACGGCCGCTCCGGTCAGCTCCGACCGGAGGTGACGTCGGGCCACGGGACGGTCTCCCGCGCGTCCGCGGCGGGCTCCTCCGCGGCGGTGGCGGCCCCGGTGTGGGCGCGCTCCAGCTTCGCGCCCTCGACGTCGATGTCGGGCAGGATCCGGTCCAGCCACTTGGGCAGCCACCAGGCGCCGTCCCCCGCCAGGTGCATCACGGCGGGGACGAGCAGCATGCGGACCATGAACGCGTCGAGCAGGACACCGAAGGCGAGCGCGAAGCCGATCGAGCTGATCATCGTCATCTCGGAGAAGATGAACCCGCCGAACACCGAGATCATGATGATCGCGGCGGCGGTGACCACCGAGCGCCCGGCCCGGAAGCCCTTCATCACGGCGAGCCGGGCGGGGGCGCCGTGCACGTAGGCCTCGCGCATGCCGGTGCCGATGAAGAGCATGTAGTCCATGGCCAGGCCGAACAGGATGCCGACCAGGATCGTGGGCAGGAAGCTCAGCACCGGGCCCGGGTTCCCCATCCCGAGGAGACCGCTGAACCAGCCCCACTGGTAGACGGCGACCACACCGCCGAGGGCGGCGAAGTAGGACAGGATGAATCCGAGCGTGGCCACGACCGGCACGAAGATCGACCGGAACACCAGCAGCAGGATGACCAGGGCCAGGCCCACCACCACCGTCAGGTAGGTCGGCAGGGCGCTGGCGATCTGCTCGGAGATGTCGATGTTGCCGCTGGCCATACCGGCGACGCCGAGCGGGGGCTCGCCCTGGACGGGCTCCATGGCGCGCAGGGTGTGCACGAGTTCCTCGGTGGACTCGCTGGAGGGGCCCTCCACGGGCTTGACCTGGAAGATGGCCAGGGTTCCGTCGTCGGAGACACCGATGGGCGCGACGGCGTCGACGTCCTCCAGCGCGTAGATCGCGTCGGCGACCTCGTACTGGTACTGCTCGGCGTTGTCCTGGGCCTCTTCGTCGCTGGGGCCGCCGGGGATGTCGGCGGTGACCAGGAGCGGGCCGTTCTGCCCCTCACCGAACTGGTCGGTGATGGTGGTGTAGGCGGCGTACTGGGTGGACTCGACCGGCTGTGAGGAACCGTCCGGCAGCCCCTGGCGCAGGTCGAGCGCGGGCAGGGCGACGACCCCGAGGACGATGACGGCGACGGCGGCCCGCACGAGGGCCCGGCCGTTGCCCATCGGCTCGACCTCGGCCTGCTTCCCGGGCGCCTGTCCGCCGGCGGAGGCGGTCCCACCGGCGGGGGCGCCGTCGGCGCTGTCCAGGCGGGCGCGTTCGCGCTTGGACAGGATGCGCATGCCCACGAGTCCCAGCAGGGCCGGGATGAGGGTCACCGCGATGAACACGGCGATGGCGATGGCGACGGCGCCGACGCTGCCCATGAGGCCGAGGAACCCGATACCGGTCAGGTTCAGGCCCAGGAGGGCGATGAGCACGGTGGCACCCGCGAACACCACGGCGTTGCCGGCCGTCCCGTTGGCCAGGCCCACCGACTCGTTGAGGGCGACGCCCTCCTTGAGCTGGCGGCGGTGCCGGTTGACGATGAACAGGGCGTAGTCGATACCCACGGCCAGGCCGAGCATGAGGCCCAGGATGGGGGTGATGTCGGCGATCGCGAGGACGCCGGACAGGGACATGGTGATCAGGGTGGCGATGCCCACGCCGACGAGGGCGGTGAGGATCGGCAGTCCGGCTCCGATGAGGGTGCCGAGCATGACCAGCAGGACGACGCCGGCGACGACGACGCCGATCACCTCGGCCTTGCTGACCAGGCTGGGCAGCTCCATGGCGATGTCGTCGGCGAAGTCGACGGTGGTGCCGGGCACCGGGTTGTCCTCGAAGACCGAGATGACGGCGTCGCGGGTCTCCTGGGCGACCTCCTCCTGTGCCTCGGTGAAGGTGACCATCACCAGGGCCGTCGATCCGTCCTCGGAGAGGGTGCCGACCCCGGAGGCCATCTCCAGCATGGCCTCGCCCTGTTCGAGCTGCTCCTCCTCGGCCTCCAGGGTCTCCAGGCCCGCGTCGATCTCGGCCTGCTGGGCGTCGAGGCCCTCCTCCATCTGGTCGAGCATCCCGGCGGCCTCGGCCTGGGCGCGGCCCTCGTCCAGCTGGTCCTGACCGGACTCGAGCTCGGCGCGGGCGTCGTCCATCTGCTCGCGCCCGTCCTCGATGAGGCCGGTCTCCTCGTCGAGCTGTTCCTGGGTGGCGAACGGGTCGACGGTGTCCTCGACCCCGTCGACCTCGGAGGCCTCCTCGACGAGCCCGGCGATGGCCTCCCGTTGTTCGTCGGTGAAGGCGGCGCCGTCCTCGGTCTGCAGGACGATGGTGCCGTTACCGCCGCCCATGCCGTCGAACTCGGTCTTGAGGCGCTGGTTCACCTCGTCGGTGGCGGTGCCGGGGATGGAGAAGCCGTCCTCCAGCTCTCCGGAGAAGAGGAAGAAGGCGCTGCCGGCTGCCACCAGCAGGGCCAGCCAGATCGCGATCACGGTGCGGGCGCGCCGTGCTGAGGCACGCCCGAGTCTGTAGAGAAGTTCAGCCATGGTTCTTCCGCAGGAGAGATGGGTGTGGCGGATGTGCTCAGGAGGATGTGGTTCCGGGGTCCTGGACCCCGAAGCCGTCGCGGTAGGTGCGGATCATGCGGTCGAGCAGTTCGTCCCAGACGCGACGGGAGTCGGTGGTGTCGACGCCCCCGGTGGTCCGGGCCCAGATGCGGACCACGGCCAGGGAACCGCCGATGAGAGCACCGCACATCAGCTCGACCTCCAGTGGGTCGGCCGAGGGGTGCTGGCGCAGGGTGGTGCTCGCGATCCGGGTGCCCAGGTCGGCGATGGCGCGTTCGAAGAGCACGGCCTGGCGCGGGCTGAGTTCCCCGCCGGCGTCGAGGAGCTGGGCGGGGCCGCAGTCCTCGGTCTGGAAGATGCGGGCGAACTCGGTGATCGGGGTGACCAGGTCGGTGGCGCGCAGTGCGGCGGAGACCTGTTCGAACATCGAGGTCTCGCCGCCGGACGCGGCCAGGTTGGAGTCGACGTTGTCGAGGACGGCCCCCAGCATCTCGCGGAACACCTCGAGGATGATGTCGTCCATCGTCTTGAAGTGGTTGAAGACGGTGCGCCGGGAGACGTCCGCCCGTGCCGCGAGCTGGTCGACGGTGAAGTCGGTGCCGCCGATCCCGGTCATCAGCGCGGCGGCGGCGTCGACGATGGCACGGCGGTGCCGCGCCTTGAGTGCCTCGCGCCGGTCCACCGCGGGCGGGCGCCGCTGATCTGCCATGGGACCAGATTAGGTAGGTATGTGCACTTAGTGCAACGACGCACTGAGTGCACATGGTCACACCCGTCCCGAGCTGAAGACCGGCGGAAGGGGAACCCGCCGGTCGGGCACCGGTGGTCCGGCCCCTGCGCCCCCGGTCCCGGGGCCCCGGCTCTCACTCGGCCAGGCTGAGCCGCAGGCGCGCGTCGATCCCGCTCGGCTCCCTGGGCGTCAGGGACAGCTCCGCCCCCTGGAGTTCCAGCAGGGTGACCACGATGGACAGGCCGAGCCCGGAGCCGTCGCCCCCGCCGTCCCGCCAGAAGGGCCGGGTCGCCTGGTCGAGCTGGTGCTCCGGGAGCCCGGGGCCGTCGTCCACCACGTGCACGTCCAGGTGGCCGCCGCCGTTCTCGTCCCGGACCGGCTCCTCCACGCGCACGAAGATCCGCACGCCCTCCCCGCCGAACTTGAGCGCGTTGTCGATCAGCGCGTCCAGGGCCTGGTCCAGGGTCCCCTCCACGCACCGCACCGTCGCCTCCTCGGCGCCCGAGCAGCGCAGGACGGCGCGGGCGCGCTCGGCGATGGGGAGCCAGGCGGCCACCCGCTGCTCGGCGACCTCCCGGGCGTCCTCCCACACCATGGAGTGCTCGGCGTCCTCGGCCTGGGCCAGGGTGAGCAGGCTGTCGCAGATCCGGGTGAGCCGGTCGACCTCGTCCAGGGCCAGCCGGTGCTCCTGTGCGCCCTCGGGCCCCAGGTGCCGGGACAGGCTGCCCACCCGCAGGCGCAGTGCCGCCAGGGGGTTGCGCACCTGGTGTCCCGCGTAGGCCACGAAGGTGCGCTGGCTCTCCAGCAGGGAGGTGATGGTGTCGGCCATCTGGTTGAAGGACTCCCCCAGCCTGCGCAGCTCCTCGGGCCCGGCGGCCGTGCGCACCCGGGTGTCCAGGCTGCCCCCGCTCACCGCCCGGGTGGCCTCGTCGAGATCGTCGATGGGGCGCAGGATCCAGCGGGTGAGCGGCCCGGCCACGGCGATGCCCGCAGCCAGCAGGGCGGCCACCACCAGCAGGGCCACGGCCCACTGCACGAGGGTGGCGCGGCGCAGGGCGTCGGTGGGTGAGGCGGTGACGGCCACTCCGACCACCTCGCCGGAGCTGCCGATGGGTTCGGCGACGACGAGCGGTTCGTCCTGCCAGGGCCAGACCACGCTGTCCGCGCCCATGCGGTTGCCCGCCAGGGCGGTGCGGACCGGCCCCGGCACCTCCTCGTCGCTGTCGGGCCAGCCGGAGGGGTTCAGGTCGGCGAGGTCGAGGCCGGGGCTCGAGGAGGCCACGACCTCGCCGTCGCGGTTCACCACCACGGCGGGGATCCCGTACACCTGCTCGTAGACGGCGAGCTCGCTGGTGAGGCCGGACAGGGTGTCCTCGGCCCCGGACAGCACCCCGGGTTCGGCCAGTCCGGCGAAGCGCGCGGTGTCGTTGATCCGGTCGAGGAGCATGTCGGAGGTGCCCCGCGCGGCGATGTTCCCGCACAGGGGAAGGGCGAACGCCAGGCATGCGGCGACGAGCAGGGTGACGTACACCGTCACCACACGCCTGTGCATCAGCGGCCCCCTTCCGCTGCCGGAGACCTCTCTCCGGGGCGGCCGGGCGCTCTCATGCGCGGGAGGCCGGGGCCCCGGCGGGCTCGGCTCCTGTGTGCTCGGCCGTCACCAGCCGGTAGCCGACCCCGCGGACGGTCCGGATGAGCCGGGGCGCGCCGAGCTTGGAGCGCAGGGTGCCGATGTGCACTTCGAGCGTGCGCAGGGTGCCCGGCCAGGCGGTGTGCCAGACCCGGAGCAGGAGGTGTTCCCGGGAGACCACCGTTCCCGCTTCCCGCATCAGGACGATGAGTAGGTCGAACTCCTTGCGGGTGAGTTCGACGGGCCGGTCCGCGCACAGCACGGACCGGGTGGTCAGGTCCACCCGCAGCGGCCCCGCCTCGAGGACGGTGTCGATCCGCCTGCTGGTGCGGCGCAGGACCGCCTCCATGCGGGCGCACAGCTCCTCGATGGCCAGGGGCTTGACGACGTAGTCGTCGGCTCCGGAGCGCAGCCCGAGGATCCGTTCGCGCTGCTGCCGCCGGGCCGTGACCATGATGATCGCGGTGTCCCCGACGTCCTGGCGCTCCCGGATCCGCCGGCACAGTTCGATGCCGTCCATGTCGGGCAGCCCGAGGTCGAGCAGCACGATGTCCGCGGGGGGCGCGGCCAGGGCACCCCCCGCGGTCCGCACCTGGTCGACCTCGTAGCCGTGCGCCTCGAGCGCACCGGCGAGGGCGTCAGCGAGCCGGACGTCGTCCTCGACGAGCAGCACCTTGATCATGGCCGGGGTCCTTCGGAGGGTGTGCGAAACAGAGGGGTAACACGCACCCTAGTCGGACCGTGTGCTCCGGGCCACAACGGCACCGATAGCGCTCGGTGACGACACGGCCCCGCACGGTCGCACCCCTCTCGGGACCCCCGTTCAGGGGCGGCTCCCCGGTTTGCCCACGTGCAGGTCCGGGACGATCTCCGGGGCGCCGTGCTGGACGGCGTCGGCCTCCTGGTCGGTGTCCTGCTCCTGGGCCGCGCGTTCGGCCTCGATGCCCTTGCGGTAGTACTCCACCTCGCGCTCGACCTGCTTCTTGTTCCAGCCCAGGGGCCCGGCCATGAGCTCGGCCGCCGACTCGGCCGCGGCGATCCCCCGGTCCCAGGTCTCGAAGGCGATCCGGGTCCGCCGGGACAGGACGTCCTCCAGGTGGCGGGCGCCCTCCGCCTCCACCGCGTAGACGACCTCCGCCCTCAGGTAGTCCTCGCCGCCCGCCAGCGGCTGCCCCAGGTCGGGCCGCTCCCTGATCAGGTCCAGCACGTCGTGCACCCCGGAGCCGAACCGGCGCAGCAGGTGCGTGATGCGGGAGACGTGCAGCCCCGAGTCGCGGGCCAGCCGGTGCCGCTGGTTGTACAGCGCGGCGTAGCCGTCCGCGCCCACCAGGGGGAGCTTGTCGGTGACCGAGTTCGGGATCGCCCCGCCCAGCCCGTGCGCCACCGCGTCCACCGCGTCCTTGGCCATGACCCGGTAGGTGGTGTACTTGCCGCCCGCGATCAGCACCAGCCCGGGCACCGGGTGGGCGACCGTGTGCTCGCGGGACAGCTTCGAGGTCTCCTCGGACTCCCCCGACAGCAGTGGCCGCAGCCCGGCGTAGACGCCCTCCACGTCGTCGCGGCCCAGGGGCGTGCGCAGCACCTGGTTGACGTGGTCCAGGACGTAGTCGATGTCGGCCCGGCTCGCCGCCGGGTTCTCCTTGTCCAGGTCCCAGGGGGTGTCGGTGGTGCCGATGATCCAGTGGCGTCCCCACGGGATCACGAACAGCACGCTCTTCTCGGTCTGCAGGATCATCCCGGAGGAGGCCTGGATGCGGTCCCGGGGCACCACCAGGTGCACGCCCTTGGACGCGCTCACGTGGATCTGCCCGCGGCCGCCCACCATCTCCTGGATGTCGTCGGTCCACACCCCGGCGGCGTTGACCACCTGCCGGGCCCGGATCCGCTTCCTCTCCCCCGTCTCCAGGTCGGCGGCGGTCGCGCCGACCACGTGCTCGCCCTCGCGCAGGAACTCCACGGCCTGGACCCGGGAGGCGATGTTGGCGCCGAGCCCGGCGGCGGTGCGCAGAACGGTGGTGACCAGGCGGGCGTCGTCGACCTGGCAGTCCCAGTACTGGACCGCCCCGGCCAGCGCGCTGCGCTTGAGCGCCGGGAACACCTTGAGCGCCCCGGACCTGGACAGGTGCCGGTGCGAGGGCAGCCCGCGGTTGTTGCGCGAGGTGAGCGCCAGGGTGTCGTACAGGGTGACGCCCGCGCCGATGTAGAACCGCTCCCAGTGGTGCTCGAAGGGGAAGAGGAACGGCACCGGGCGGACCAGGTGCGGAGCGATGGTGGTGAGCAGGAGTCCGCGCTCGTGAAGAGCCTCGCGGACGAGTTCGAAGTCGAACTGCTCCAGGTAGCGCAGCCCGCCGTGGATCAGTTTGCTGGACCTGCTGGAAGTTCCCGAGGCGAAGTCGCGCGCCTCGATCAGCCCCGTGGAGAGCCCGCGCGAGACCGCGTCCAGAGCGATGCCCGCCCCGACGATCCCGCCGCCCACCACGAGCACGTCGAGTTCCTCGTCGGCCATCGACGCGAGCGCCTCGGTGCGCCCCTTCGGCCCCAGCCAGGTGGTCGCCATTGGTGGTCCTCCCTCTCGATCGGTGTCCCACCAAGGCGCATACCCGGTCCGGTGGGGCCTCAGGCTAACCGGGGGCCGACGACCGGGTGTGTTGCCACACGCGATACCGCCGATTTACCTCCATACCCTTCCTCACCGCTTCCGCCGCACGCCCAAGGCCACGAGGACGAGGGCGGTCGCGGCCGCGGCCCTCGCGCACAGGAGACAGGTCGGGCAGCCGCGTCAGAGGGCTTGAGGACGTTCGCGAACGGGTAGCCAACGAGGAGTTCCGGACAGCGAGATCTCCGCGAACGACGACCGGTTCCGCTTCGTCGAGGACCGCCCGGGCGACATCGAACGCCTGGCGGTGGTCGGTGAGTACAGAGGACTGGAGCGGCTGGTCAGAACGGCGGACAAGCTCACCGGTACCGACATCGAACACTTCCCGCCCGACGGCGAGGACCTCGCCCGGGTGCGGGTGGAGGCTTGAGGCGCCCGGCGGTTCGCCGGCGGGATCACCGGAGTCCAGAGTTGGGAGCACCATGTACGAGCGGTTGGAACCCAGTCACGAGAACGTACTCGGATTCGAGGTCGGGGGTACGGTCTCCGAGGACTCCTTCAGGGAACTCCTCGCAGAGGTGCGTCCCGCCATCGATCAGTACCAGGCGGTGCGCCTCCTGATACGGATCCGGGACTGGCCGACCACCGAGAACCCGACGTTGGGGGAACGGCTGAGGCTCGCCCGCGAGCACTTTCCCGGTATCGAACGCTACGCGTTGGTGGGGGACGCGCGCGCGATAGGTTCTCTCACCTCCGTGGCGGACGCGTTCGTCGACATGGACCTCCGCTTCTTCGAGCTCGATCAGGAGGACTCCGCCTGGGCCTGGGTGAACGCCTCCGGCGTCCTTGACGAGGACCCGGGGTAGCGCCCCGGGGACGGCCGCCGCCCGGGCGCTCTCCGACCGCATGAGGGCACCCTCCTCGGGCAGGCGGGCAGGGACCGCCCCCGGCCCGGAGGCCGGCCCTCCGGAGGGGGCCCGTCCCCGGGCGGGGGTTCAGGACGCGTCGGCGTAGGCGTGCGCGTAGGCCAGGACGTCGCTGACGTAGGTCGCGGAGCGGTTGTACGTCAGGATCGCCGCCTCCCAGTCCTGCGCCGCGGTCAGGTCGCGGCTGTCGGAGCACAGGTAGCGGGCGGCGGACAGCGCCGCGTCGTCGATGTTGTGCGGGTCCGGGGTGCCGCCCTCCAGGGACTCGCCCCACTGGGCCCACGTGCCCGGGATGAACTGCATCGGACCGACCGCCCGGTCCCACTCGGTGTCGCCGTCCAGCTCACCGCCGTCGGTGTCCGGGATGGCCCGGGTGTTGTTGGTGCCGTCCAGCGGGATGCCGATGATGTCCACGGTCGTGCTGCCGTCCTCGCCGAGCTCACCGCCCGCGTAGGTGCCGTGACGGGTCTCCACGTACCCGATACCCGCGAGCGTCGGCCACGACAGCCGGCACCCGGGGTCGTCCGCGTCGACCACCAGCTGGGCGCTGGCGTAGCCCTCCAGGGCCCGGCGCGGCACTCCGCTGCTCTCCGAGACCTCGTCGAGCCACTCGTCGCTCGGCCGGAGCGCCCCCGCGGGCCGGGACTGCTCGTCCGCGCCCGCGGCGGCCTCGGCCGGGTCGGTCTCCCGAGGGGTGACCCCGCTCTGCGCGGGCGGCCCGGTGAGCTCGTCGTGCGGCGGGGTGGCGATCGTCCCGTCCGAGGGGGCCGCGGCGGCGGAGCTCGGCGGCTCCCAGTCGTTGAGCGCACTGGACACCTGACCGACCAGGACCACGACCCCCGCCGTCACCAGCAGGCACACGACCAGGGTCAGGCTGACCGCGATCACCGGTCCGCGTCGGCGACGCCGACGGTGCCCACCGGCACCGGACACGCTGTCACCCATGCAGTCCTCCAAGAGAAAGTCACCGTCAAGTAACGGGACAACAAAACACGCCCCATAGTCGCACACCGTCGTCACCCGGTCGCACGGGCCACAGGCAACACGAAGGGCGCCCCGGTCGACCGGGGCGCCCTTCGCCATTTGTGCCTGTCTCAACCCAAGGGGGTTACCGTTCGGGCGTCGAAGGGTTCTGCATCAATGGTGCGGGTTCACCACGACCTCGACCCGCTGGAACTCCTTCAGGTCGGTGTAACCCGAGGTGGCCATGGTCCGGCGCAGGGCACCCATGAGGTTCATCGAGCCGTCGCTGCTGGAGGCCGGGCCGTGCAGGATCGACTTGAGGTCGCCGATCGTGCCCACCTCGACCCGCTCGCCGCGCGGCAGCTCGTTGTGGTGGGCCTCGCTGCCCCAGTGGTAGCCGCCGCCGGGCGCCTCGGTGGCGCGGGCCAGCGGCGAGCCGACCATGACGGCGTCGGCACCGCAGGCCAGGGCCTTGGCGATGTCACCGCTGCCGGTCATGCCGCCGTCGGCGATGACGTGCACGTAACGGCCGCCGGACTCGTCGAGGTAGTCCCGGCGGGCCGCGGACACGTCGCCGATGGCACTGGCCATCGGAACGGCCACACCCAGCACGGAGCGGGTGGTGTGGCCCGAACCGCCGCCGAACCCGACCAGGACGCCGGCGGCACCGGTGCGCATCAGGTGCAGGGCCGCGGTGTAGGTGGCGCAGCCGCCGACCACCACGGGCACGTCGAGGTCGTAGATGAACTGCTTGAGGTTGAGCGGTTCGGCCCGCCCGGACACGTGCTCGGCCGAGACCGTGGTGCCGCGGATGACGAAGATGTCGACCCCCGCGTCCACGACCGCCTTGTGGTACTGGGCGGTGCGCTGCGGCGACAGCCGCGCGGCCGTGACCAGGCCGGCGTCACGGATCTCCTCGATCCGGCGGCCGATCAGCTCCTCCTGGATCGGCGCCGCGTAGATCTCCTGGAGACGCTTGGTCGCGGCGACCTCGTCGAGTTCGCGAATCTCCTGGAGCAGCGGCTCCGGGTCCTCGTAGCGGGTCCACAGACCCTCGAGGTCCAGGACGCCGAGACCGCCCTGCTCACCGACCGCGACGACGGTCTTGGGCGAGGCGACACTGTCCATGGGGCTGACCACCAGGGGCGTCTCGAACCGGTAGGCGTCGATCTGCCAGGCGATCGACACCTCCTCCGGGTCGCGGGTCCGTCGCGCGGGCACGATCCCGATCTCATCGAGTTCGTAGGCACGACGCCCGTTCTTGCCCAGCCCGATCTCCACCTGAGCCAACTCTTCGATTCCCCTCTGACGTGCGGCGCCGGTCGGTCGACCGGCACAAGACCGCGGACACGAGTCTAACGGCCCGCGGTCCGGCCGTCGGTGGTGCCGTCCTCCTGGCGCCGGCGCGGGTCACGGCCGGGCGCCGGCGCGCTAGCGCGCGTTGTAGTTCGGCGCTTCCACCGTCATCTTGATGTCGTGCGGGTGGCTCTCGCGCAGACCGGCGCTGGTGATGCGCATCAGCTGACCGCGTTCGCGCAGCTCCGGCACGGTGCGGCTGCCCGCGTACCACATGGACTGGTGCAGGCCGCCGACCAGCTGGTGGGCCACGGCGGAGAGCGGGCCGCGGAACGGCACCTGGCCCTCGATGCCCTCGGGGACGAGCTTGTCCTCGGAGGAGACGTCGGCCTGGGCGTAGCGGTCCTTGGAGAAGGAGCGGCCGCGCATCGCGCCCAGCGAGCCCATGCCGCGGTAGGCCTTGAACTGCTTCCCGTTGATGAAGATCAGGTCGCCCGGGCTCTCCTCGACACCGGCGAGGAGGCTGCCGAGCATGACGGTGCTGGCGCCGGCGACGACGGCCTTGGCGATCTCACCGGAGTACTGGAGTCCGCCGTCGGCGATCAGCGGGATGCCCGCGGGGCCGCAGGCCAGGCCGGCCTCGAGGATCGCGGTGATCTGCGGGGCGCCCACGCCGGCGACGACGCGGGTGGTGCAGATCGAGCCCGGTCCCACGCCGACCTTCACGGCGTCCGCACCGGCGTCGATGAGCAGCTGGGCACCGGCGCGGGTGGCGACGTTGCCCGCCACGACGTCGGCCCGGGAGTTGGCCTTGAGCTTGGCGACCATGTCGGCGAGCCCGGCGGAGTGACCGTGCGCGGTGTCGACGACGATGAAGTCCACCCCGGCGTCGATGAGCAGCTTGGCGCGCTCCTCGGCCTCGGTGCCCACACCGACCGCGCCGCCGACCACGAGACGGCCGTCGGCGTCCTTGGTGGCGTCGGGGAACTGCTCGCTCTTGATGAAGTCCTTGACGGTGATCAGGCCGCGCAGGCGGTTCTGTCCGTCGACCAGGGGCAGCTTCTCGACCTTGTGGCTGCGCAGCAGCTCGAAGGCCTGCTCGCGGCTGACGCCGACGGGGGCGGTGACCAGGTTCTCGGTGGTCATGACGTCGCGGACCAGCCGGGTGCGGTCGTTCTCGAAGCGCATGTCGCGGTTGGTGACGATGCCGACCAGGATGCCCTGGGCGTCGGTGACCGGGACACCGGAGATGCGGTAGTGGGCGCACAGGCGCTCCACCTCGGCGAGGTCGTCCTCGGGGTGACAGGTGACCGGGTCGGTGACCATGCCCGCCTCGGAGCGCTTCACGAGGTCGATCTGGCCGGCCTGGTCCTCGGCGGAGAGGTTGCGGTGCAGCACGCCGGCGCCGCCCTGGCGGGCCATCGCCACGGCCATGCGGGCCTCGGTGACGGTGTCCATCGCGGCGGAGAGCAGCGGGATGCTGAGGCGGATGTTGCGGGAGAGCTGGGTGGTGGTGTCCACCTCGCCCGGCTGGAGGTCCGAGTAGGCCGGTACCAGCAGGACGTCGTCGTAGGTCAGACCCGGCGGAAGCAGTTTGTCCCCGTAGTCGCTGTAGTCCTGGCTCATGACACAACCTCCGCTGTTCCCGGCAACACCTGCGCGGATCGCCCCCGCGTGTCGTCTCATCCTAGGTTGTCGCCGGCGGCCACCCCGGTGGAATGAGATGTTCGCCCGGTCACCTCGGTCACGAAGTGATCAAGGGCACCGTACGGGTGCCGACCGGTTCACCGGGCGTAACGGCAGTAGCCCCGGAGCCGGGGGCGCGCGGGGCACGAGCGCCGCCCGGGGCGGGGGCCGCGGCCGTGCCTATGGGAGGACGCGGTTCGCCAGGGCCACCTTCCGAAGCCGAGCAATAGCTCGGTGCTGGGCAACCCGTACCGCTCCTGCCGACATGCCAAGGAGATGTCCCGTCTCGTCTGCTGTGAGTCCTGTGATCACCCGCATGACCAGCAGCCTGCGCTGCTGTTCGGGTAGTTCGTCGAGGAGTTCTCTGGCCCGCTGCGCCTCGATCACGCGTACCGCCGACTCCTCGGGGCCCGGGCCGTCGTCCGGCTGCTCGGGCACGGTGTCGGTGGGGACCGTCTCCGTACGACCGGCCACGCGCAGGGTGTCCGCGACCTTGTGCGCGGCGATGCCGTAGACGAAGGAGGCGAAGGGCCTGCCCCGGTCCTCGTAGCGGGGGATCGCCGTGAGCAGGGCGATGCACACTTCCTGCGCCACGTCGTCGGAGTAGTGCGCCAGCCCGGAGACCCGGGCCAGGCGGGTACGGCAGTAGCGCACCACCATGGGTCTGATTTCGCGCAGCAGCGAGTCCAAGGCCCCGTCGTCCCCCTGGACGGCGAGCGACCCCAGATGGTTCAACCCCGTGTCTCGCGTAGCGGGGTCCGCCTCTTCGTGCCCTCCGGGCGTACCTGGCCGCTGCGCGGTAACGCCCCCCCGGGCGCCTGGATCCGTCACGTTAGGAATGATGCCCGCAGTCGGGGACCCAACCACTCCAATCAGCAACTACGGAATGGTTACATTTTGGAAAAATAGCCCGAAACCGGTACGTAGTTGAGAGTGTGAATCGGCTCTCCCGTGGTAGTGGGCCGGGGGTGGGGCGATCTGGATCGCCCCACCCCCGGCCTCAGTACTGCGGTACCGCGCGGTACCGACCGACAGCGCTAGTGCGCGTGGCCGTGACCGCCGTCCTCGTCGTCTTCGGGCTTGTCCGCGACCAGCACCTCGGTGGTCAGCAGCATGCCCGCGATGGAGGCGGCGTTCTGGACGGCCGAACGGGAGACCTTGACCGGGTCGATGATGCCCTCGGCGGTCAGGTCCCCGTAGGTGCCGGTGGCGGCGTTGTAGCCGTGACCGATCTCCATCTCGGAGACGCGGTGGGTGACCACGTAGCCCTCGGCACCGGCGTTCTCCGCGATCCAGCGGGCCGGCTCGACCAGCGCGCGGCGGACGATGGCCACACCGGTGGCCTCGTCGCCGGTCAGGCCGAGGTCGTCCAGAGCGGTCGAAGCGTGCACCAGGGAGGCGCCGCCACCGGCGACGATGCCCTCCTCGATGGCCGCGCGGGTCGCCGAGATGGCGTCCTCGAGACGGTGCTTCTTCTCCTTGAGCTCGACCTCGGTGGCCGCGCCGACGCTCAGCACCGACACGCCGCCCGCGAGCTTGGCCAGGCGCTCCTGGAGCTTCTCGCGGTCCCAGTCGGAGTCGCTCGCCTCGATCTCCTTGCGGATCTGGCGAACGCGGTCCTCCACCTCGGACTGCTCGCCGCCACCGTCGACGACGGTGGTGGTGTCCTTGGTGATGGTGATGCGGCGGGCGCTGCCCAGCGCGGACAGGTCCGCGTTCTCCAGGGTCAGGCCGACCTCCTCGGCGATGACCTGGCCGCCGGTCAGCACGGCGATGTCCTGGAGCATGGCCTTGCGGCGCTCACCGAAGCCGGGCGCCTTGACGGCGGCGACGTTGAGGGTGCCGCGCATCTTGTTCAGCACCAGGGCGCCCAGGGCGTCGCCCTCGATGTCCTCGGCGATGATCAGCAGCGGCTTCTTGTTCTGCACGATCTGCTCGAGCAGCGGCAGCAGCTCGTTCAGGTTGCTGATCTTGCTCTGGCTGATCAGGATGACGGCGTCCTCGAGGACGGCCTCCTGACGGTCCCCGTCGGTGACGAAGTAGGGCGAGACGTAGCCCTTGTCGAACTGCAGGCCCTCGGTGAAGTCGAGCTCCAGACCGAAGGTCGGGGACTCCTCCACCGTGATGACGCCGTCCTTGCCGACCTTGTCGAAGGCCTCGGCGATCAGGTCGCCGATCTGGGCGTCCTGCGCGGAGTTGGTCGCCACGTAGGCGATGTCCGCGCGCTCCTTGATCGGCACGGCGCGGCTGAGCAGGATCTCGGAGACCTTGGCGGCCGCGGCGTCGATGCCCTTCTTCATGGACATCGGCGAGGCGCCGGCGGCGACGCTGCGGATGCCCTCGCGGACCAGCGCCTGCGCCAGCACCGTGGCGGTGGTGGTGCCGTCACCGGCGGCGTCGTTGGTCTTGGTGGCGACCTCCTTGACCAGCTGCGCGCCCAGGTTCTCGTAGGGCTCGTCCAGCTCGATCTCACGGGCGACGGTCACGCCGTCGTTCGTGATGGTGGGGGCGCCGAACTTCTTGTCGATGACGACGTTGCGGCCGCGCGGGCCGAGCGTCACCTTCACGGCGTCGGCGAGGCGGTTGACGCCCCGCTCGAGGGAACGGCGGGCGTCGTCCTCGAACTCAAGGATCTTCGGCATGTGTGAGTGCTTCCTCTAACGGTTCGGGTCAAAAACGAACATCCCGCCCCGCCCGGCTTCGAGGGCCGACCGGTGCGGGATGCTGATGGCTCTTCGCCGAGAACTACTTCTCGACGACCGCGAGGAGGTCGCGGGCGGAGAGCACGAGGTACTCCTGGCCGTCGTACTTGACCTCGGTGCCGCCGTACTTGCTGTAGAGAACGACGTCACCGACGTTCACGTCGAGGGCAACGCGCTTGCCGTTGTCGTCGAGGCGACCGGGACCCACGGCCAGGATCTCGCCCTCCTGGGGCTTCTCCTTGGCCGTGTCCGGGATGACCAGACCGGAGGCGGTGGTCTGCTCGGCCTCCAGGGTCTTGACCACGACGCGGTCCTCGAGCGGCTTCAGCACGGTCTTGGTGGCGGTCGACACGGTGTGACCTCCCCCTTCAAAGTATCGGTGTTACTGACGTCGGCCCATGCTCAGGGCACAGTCCAACTGCGTAAAAGGGGCGACCGCGGCGGCCTGTCGTCGCGGGTGCCAGACCGGCCTCGTCGCGTTTAGCACTCTACCCCCGAGAGTGCCAGAATGGAAATGTGGCGAGGGCCCTGGTCACGGGAGCGGGCCCACCACGCCGTCGTGCCCACAGCAGGAGGTTCCATGCGCGTGCCCGCCTTTTCGGCGCTGCTCACCGACGCCGGACGGGAGGTCCTGGCGGGGGTGGACCCCTCGGCGGCGGCCCGGGACCCGTTGGCGACCGCCTCGCGGCTGCGCGAGGACCCGGGGGTGGCCGCGCTCGACCCCGGCCTCCCGGTGGCGGAGCTGGTCAACGCGGTCATGACCCAGGTTGGCCTACGCGCACGGGGACGGGCCAAATTCGGCGGGAACGCCGAGCGAATGTTCTTCACCCCCGACGGCCTGGAGCAGTCCACCCGCCGGATCGTGGCCGAGTACCGCGCGGAGCGGACGGCGCGGCACCTGCCCGACGCGGTCTCCGGAGGCGGCGCGGCCGCGGGCGACCTGTGCTGCGGGATCGGCGCCGACCTGCTGGCCCTGGCCGGGCGCGGCGTTCCGGTGGAGGGCGTGGACGCCGACCCGCTGACCGTGGCGGTGGCCCGCGCCAACATCGACGCGCTGGGGCTGTCCGGGCACGCGCGGGTGCGCGAGGGCGACGTGAACGAGGTCGGGGCGGGCGACCACCCCCTCCTGTTCTGCGACCCGGCCCGGCGGGGCGGGCGGGGCCGGGTGTTCGACCCGGCCGCCTACTCGCCGCCGTGGGACGTGGCCACCCGGCTGGCGGAGGAGGCGGAGGCGGCCTGTCTGAAGGCGGCCCCCGGTATCCCGCACGAGGTCCTCTCCCCCGCCGCCTCGGCCGAGTGGATCTCGGTGGACGGCGAGCTGAAGGAGACCGCGCTGTGGTTCGGAACCCTCGCGGAGGGGTCCCGGCGGCGCGCGACGGTGCTGCACGAGCGCACGGGCCTGCTCGCGAGCGAGGGTTCGGTCGCGCACCTGGACGCGGAGCCGGACCTGGGGCCCGCCCCGGTCGCTCCGGCCCGGCGCTACCTGTACGACCCGGACCCGGCGGTCGTGCGCTCCCACCTGGTGGCGGAGGCCGCCGCGCGGGTGGACGGCGCCCTGCTGGACGAGCGCATCGCCTACTTCACCTCGGACCGGGCCGAGCGCTCGCCCCTGTGGCGGGTGCTGGAGGTCGTGGAGTTCGCCCCCTTCTCCCTGAAGCGGCTGCGCTCCTCCGTCCGCGCCCACAAGGCCGGAACGGTAACGATCAAGAAACGCGGTTCGGCGGTGGACACCGAGAGGCTCCGACGGGATCTGCGCGCCTCCGGGCCGGAATCGGTGACGATCGCCCTCACCCGGATCGGGGAGAGGCCGTTCTACCTGCTGTGCCGCGAGGTCGGGGCGCCCGAGGCCCCCTGAACCCGCCGCCGCGGCGGCCCTCCGGTGGGCCGAACGGCATTCCGGACAGGCCGCGCAGACCGTATCGTTATCTCCCACACCCATATCTTTCGCGGACCCCTAGGGTCACACCGGGTGATGTCGTTAAACTGACGCCGCTGAATTCTTTTCCCTTCTCATGGGTTCCCCCGGAAGGCCGTGCTTGTTTGCTCCGCTCCGCGGTTCGGCCAGCACTCGGCTCACGCCCCTCGTGTATACGCAGAGTCACGCTTCAATCACATTGGGGCACAACCAGCGCGAGACCGGGCCCACCCGGGGACCATCGAGAACCCGTCCTCCCTGTCCGACCAGCGTCCGATGAGCCGGGCATGGACGGGAGCGCCAGAACCATAAGGAGCACCTCGGTGGAACAGACCAATCACAACTTCCTCAACGGGGGAGGTCAGGCCGGTGTCTCCGACCGGATGCGTGACCTGCTCTCCCAGGCCGCCCAGGAGCACGTCTCCGAACAGAAGTCCCAGGGCGCCGTCAGCGAGGAGATGCGCCAGCGCCTCGAGGGCATGGAGTGGCTGCTCCGCGAGCTGCGCGAGCGGGAACTCACCTCACTCGCCGAGTCGATCACCGCGGTCGACGGCCGGATCGACGACTTCCTCGCCCGGCCCCCGGAGTGGGCCGAGGCCCTCGCCGAGCACATAGAGGTCGTCGGACAGCAGGTCAAGCCGCTGTCGGACATGCCGTCCCTGCGGGCCGACACCCAACGCGTCGCCGGGCACCTGGACACCGCGCTCACCCGCCTCCAGCGCATGTCCGAGACCGGCAACCGGACCGCGGAGCAGATCGCCGACGTCGGCGAACGCGTCTCCGCGCTGAGCGAGACCGTCGGGACCCGCCTGGACGCCCTGGACGCGGCCCTGGAGAACCTCAACGGCCGCGCCGAGGCCATCGAGGCCTCGCTGTCCGCCCTGGACACCTCGCTGTCCGCGCTGGACACCGCTCAGGGCGAGCGCCACGAGGAACTGACCGCCACAGTCCGCACGACCCTGGCCGAGGGCAAGGACGAACTGGCCGAGGCGATCGGCCGGAGCCGGGAGACCCTCGAAGCCGCCGTCGAGGAGAGCCGCGAGGCCCTCAGGACGGCCGGGCAGGAGAACCGCGAAGCCCTCGAGGCCGCCGGCACCGGGATCGGTGAGAGCGTCACCTCCTCCCTCACCTCCTCCCTCGAGGAGCGCACCGCCGAACTGCGCGGCTTCGTCGAGGAGCGCACCGCCGAGCAGCACGAGGCGCTGCTGGCCAAGCTCCAGGAGAACACCGGCGAACTGGGCGAGCGCACCACGGCCCTGGCCGAGGAGCTGGGCGCCCTCGCCACGGCCGCCGGCGAACGCCACGAAGCCCTCACCCAGGAGCTGAAGGGCCTCGGAAGCACCACCGAGGAGCGCCACGAGGCGCTCACCGGCAAGGTCACCGAGAGCGTCAGCCACCTGAGCACCCAGGCCGAGGAGAACCACGCCGAGGCCACCGCCGCCGTCGCCGACGTCACCGGTTCGCTCGCCAAGCTGCGGGAGAACCACGAGAAGTCCCTGAACGACCTGCGTTCGCACCTGCGCCAGCGCCTGGCCGAGCTCGACGAGCAGATCGAACTGGGCCGCACCGAGACCCGCGAGCACGCCGAGGCCACCGCCGACGGCCTGCGCGAGTCCGTGACCGAACGCACCGACGCCCTCTCCGCCCGCATCGCCGAGGACGCCGAGAAGGTCGCCGCGGACCTCGCAGAGCTGCGCGCGTTCGTCCAGGAGGACAACGCCAAGCTCGCCAACGAGGCCGAGGAGCGGCACCAGACGCTCACCGAGGCCCTCACCGAGCAGGCCGAGAGCCACCGGAGCGCGCTCGACGAGCGGTTGGAGCGCCACCGCGAGGGGCTCAACGGCAAGGTGGACAACCACCTGTCGCAGATCACCGGCAAGGTCGACCACGAGCTCGGCCGCCTCACCGACCGGTTCGACTCCTTCGAGGGCCACTTCGAGGGGAGCTTCGAGAGCGTCGAGGGCAAGATCGACCGGGTCGACGGCCGGATCGACGGCCTCAACGGCCGCCTGGACGGGCTCGACGGCCGCGTCAACGGCGTCGAGGGCCAGTTCGAGGGCGTCAGCGGCCACTTCGAGGGGGTCGACGGCCGCATGGAGGCCATCGACGACCGTCTGGAGGCGCTCAACCAGCGCCTCAACCAGCTGCCGCAGACCCTGGAGGTCAGCGAGCTGCACCGCCGTCTGACCGAGCTGGTGGACCGTCCCCTGCTGGACCACTCCGGCAAGCTCGACGAGATCGACTCGCACGTCACCGCGGCGGTCGAGCCGGTCATCCGCGAGCTCAAGCAGCGCCCGGACCGCCACGAGTTCGAGGAGACCGTCACCGAGGCGGTCGAGAACTCGCACGACGACATCACCAAGCGGTTCTCCTCACTGGAGGAGACGGTGCTCGCCCTGGCCGAGGCGCTGCTGCGCCCGGGCCGGGAGGGCAAGAAGAAGCGCCGCCGCGACGACGATGACGACGACGAGTAACCACTCGCCGCCTGATCCGTCCGTGTGAGGAGGGGCTCGGAGCCCAGGGTCGAACCGACCCGGCGCTCCGGGCCCCTTCCGGCGCCGGGGGTCAGGGGGTGAGGACGATCTTCCCGAAGTGCTCTCCGGCGGCCATGGCCCGGAAGGCCTCGCGGGCGTCCTCGAGGGGAAGCACCCGGTCGATCTGGGGGCGCACGCCGGTGCGCACGCACATCTCGGTGAGGGCGACCAGCTCCTCCTTGGTGCCCATGGTGGAACCCAGCACCCGCAGCTGGAGGAAGAACACCCGGGTGAGTTCGGCGGAGGGCGCGTCGCCGCTGGTGGCGCCGCAGGTGATGATGGCGCCGCCGGGCTTGAGCGAGCGGACCGAGTGCTTCCAGGTGGCCTGGCCGACCGAGTCGAAGACCGCGTCCACCCGCTCGGGCAGGCGTTCACCGGAGGGCACCGCCGCGTAGGCGCCCAGTTCCAGCGCCCGGGCCCGCTTGGCCTCGCTCCGGCTGGTGACGTACACCCGGTGGCCGACCTGTGCGGCCAGCGTGATCAGCGCCGCCGAGACCCCTCCCCCGGCGCCCTGCACCAGGACGGTGGAGCCCGGGCGCAGGTCGGTCTTGCCGAAGAGCATGCTGTACGCGGTGAGCCAGGCGGTCGGCAGGCAGGCGGCCTCCTCGAAGGAGAGCTCGGGGGGCTTGGGGAGCAGGTTCTCCCTGGGCACCAGCACCTTCTCGGCGAGGGTGCCGTCGTGGACCTCCGAGAGCAGGGAGAAGCGGGGTGAGCGGCCTGGCTCGGCGGGCTCGGTGACCACTCCGTGGACGATGACCTCGTTGCCGTCCTCGTCGATCCCGGCGGCGTCCCCGCCCAGGATCATCGGGAGCCGGTCCTCCCCCAGCCCGACCCCGCGCAGGCTCCAGAGGTCGTGGTGGTTGAGCGAGGCCGCCTTGACCCGGACGGTGGTCCACCCCTCACGGGGTTCGGGGTCGGGGCGCTCACCCGCCTCCAGTCCGGAGAGGGGGTCGTCGAACGAGATGCGTGCTGCCGTGATCGCGAACATACCCGCAGCCAACCACAGAAACCGAGTTCCGTTCCAGGCCTGGCACGAGGCGTTCCCGTCCTGGGGCGGGGCCGCCTACACGGGGGTTCCGGGCACTGTCTCCGCACCGGCCCCGCGCAGATCACCCGCCGTGATACCGAGCAGTTCCCCGAAGGCCTCCAGGCCCGGCGGTGTCACCTCGACCGCACGGGGCGTCGCCGTCCGGGTGATCCATCCAGCGGTGAGGGCGTGCGAGCAGAACGCGGCCCCCAGCGTCCCGGCCAGGTGGAAGCGGCGCTCGGTCCAGTCCAGGCAGGGGCGCACCGCCGGGCGGCGCGTACCCCGTGCGACGGTCAGCCCCACGCTCTCGACCCAGGCCGACCCCGTCGGGGTCAGGTGCAGGCCTTGGCTGTCGGCCAGGATGCCCCGGCCGATCATCGCCTCGGTGACGGCCACGCCCAGGCGGCCCGCCAGATGGTCGTAACAGGTGCGGGCGTGCGCCAACCGGTGCTGGCGGGTGCGCGCCCTCAGCGAGCGCGGCACGGGCTCCGGCCCCGGGGCCAGCGCCGCCAGCCGCTCGACGAGTTCGGCGACCTCCGGTGAGGCCAGGCGCACGTAGCGGTGACGGCCCTGGCGCACCTGCTCCAGCAGTCCCCCCGCCACCAACGCGTTGAGGTGCTCGGTCGTCGTGGAGGCCGCCACCCCGGCCTGCCGGGCCAGTTCCCCCGCGGTCCAGGCCCGACCGTCCAACAGGGCGAGGCAGAACCGGGCCCTCGTCGGATCCGCCAGCAGGCCCGCCACTCGGGACAGGCCGGGCACCCCGCGCTCAGCTTCCATGAGCCCATTATCTCCGTCGACACTTCGGCCGGCGCCGAAGCGCCGGGTACCCGGAGTCGCTGCCCATGGCACCCGACACGTACTCCGAACAGCACACGAGCGGCACGGTCCGCGGGCGGACCGCCCCGGCACCCGGACTCCGTGCGGCCTTCTCCCGGACACACGAAGGGCCCCGCCGGCCCGGGTCGGATTCCAGGGATCGGCGGGGCCCGGAGGCAGGGCGGTGCGGCTACACGGCCAGAGGGGACTCCACCGGGAGCGAGGTGTCCGTGGCCAGGTCCAGTGCCGACGGCGGCAGGCCCGCGGCGACCACCTCGGCGCCCAAGGCGGCGATCATCGCGCCGTTGTCCGTGCACAGGCGGGGCCGCGGGACGCGCAGTTCGATCCCGGCCTCGGTGCAGCGCTGCTGGGCCAGCGCGCGCAGGGCCGAGTTGGCCGCCACTCCACCGCTGATCACCAGGGTGCTCACGCCGTGCTCCACGCAGGCGTCGACCGCCTTGCGGGTGAGCACGTCCACCACCGACTCCTGGAAGGCGGCGGCGATGTCGGCCACCACCAGCGGGTCGCCCCGGCGCTCGGAGTCCTCCACGTGGCGGGCCACGGCGGTCTTCAGTCCGGAGAAGGAGAAGTCGTAGGTGCCGTCGCCCCACTTGCCGCGCGGGAAGCGGATCGTCTTCGGGTTGCCCCGCTGGGCAGCCTGGTCGATGGGCGGACCGCCCGGGTAGGGCAGCTCCAGCAGCCGCGCGACCTTGTCGTAGGCCTCGCCGGCGGCGTCGTCGACGGTGTCACCGAGGGAGACCACGTCGGTGGCCAGGTCGTTGACCAGCAGCAGCGAGGTGTGGCCGCCGGAGACGAGCAGGGCGATCGAGGGCTTGGGCAGGGGCCCGTGCTCGAGCTGGTCCACGGCGACGTGCCCGACCAGGTGGTTGACCCCGTACAGCGGCTTGCCCAGCGCCATCGCGTAGGCCTTGGCGGCGGAGACGCCGACCAGGAGCGCACCGGCCAGGCCGGGCCCGGCGGTGACCGCGACGGCGTCGACGTCGGAGAGCTTCACCCCGGCGTCGTCCAGGGCGCGGCGGACGGTGGGTGTCATGGCCTCCAGGTGCGCGCGGCTGGCCACCTCGGGCACCACGCCGCCGAACCGCACGTGCTGGTCGACGCTGGAGGCCACCGAGTCACCGAGCAGCTCACAGCCGCGGACCAGTGCCACGCCGGTCTCGTCGCAGGACGTCTCGATCCCCAGGATCAACGGCTCACTCATCGTTTTCCTCCCCCATCGCCTTCTCCGCGACGCGGCGCATGACGATCGCGTCCGCCCCCTTGTAGTAACCGCGGCGCACACCGATCGCCTCGAACCCGAAGCGTGTGTACAGGTCCTGGGCGCGCGGGTTGTCCGAGCGCACCTCCAGGAACATGTGTGTGACACCGCGCGCCTCGGCCAGGGCGAGGAGTTCGGCGAGCAGCGCCCGGCCGATGCCCCTCCCCCACGCGGTCTCGGCGACGGCCATGGTCTGCACGTCGCCCTCGGGCGGGACGAAGCGCAGCCCGGCGTAGCCGACGAGCCCGGCCCCGGAACCGGTTTCGAGGTCACCGGAACCGGGGCTCCCGGCCTCGGCCACCACGTAGTGCCGGGTGGCGGTCTCGGCGAGCTCGTCGCGGAGCATGCCCTCGCTCCACGCGTCGAGCGGGAACAGGGCGCGTTCCAGGTCCATGACGGCCGGGACGTCTTCGGTGGTCATCCGGCGCAGGCGTACCTGCGTGGTCACTTCACCCACTGTCGAACCTTCTTCGGGGCGCCGGGCTCGACCGCGTCGGGGCGGCGCAGGTAGAGGGGGGCGGGTTCGGGCAGGGGCAGGCCGGCGTGCAGGCGCCGCAGGGCGAGTTCGGCCATGGCGGCCGCGTCCGGAAGGAGCGGTTCCAGCGCCTCGGCCCCCTGCCCGTCGACGCCCAGCGCCTCGGCGTACATCCGGGCGCCGTCGCCGATCAGCGGCAGCCCTTCGGTGTCGATCTCGGCGGGCCGGTCGACACGGACCTCGCCCACACGGGTGAGGTGGTCGTCGTAGCGCGCCCAGAACACCTCCTTGCGGCGGGCGTCGGTCAGGCCCAGGAAGGGCCCGGTCCGCTTGGTCGCGAAGGCCAGCGTGTCCAGGGTGGTGACCCCGTGGCAGGGGATGCCCAGGGCGTCGGCGAGGGCGTGGCCGGTGGCCAGGCCGACCCGCAGGCCGGTGTAGGGGCCGGGGCCGATGCCGACCGCGATGTGGTCGAGGTCGCCCAGGACCAGACCGGACTCGGTGAGCAGGTCCTGGATGGTGGGTGTGAGGAGTTCGCCGTGGCGTCGGGCGTCCACCGAACTCGCGCCGGCGCGCAGTGTGAAGGCGCCGTCAGGGGTGGTCTCGCCGATGGCGGCGGTGACCGCGGGGGTCGCTGTGTCGAAGGCCAGGAGCAGCACGGTGGTCCGCCTATCCGTTCCCGGCGGCGGTGCCGGGCAGGTCGATGTCTGCCCACCGGGCGCCGACCGGGCGCAGGTGGACGGTTCGGGTGTCGTCCGGGTGGCGTTCGATCCGGATCTCCAGCCGGTCGTCGGCCAGGCCCTCGGCCACGCCCTCGCCCCACTCGACGACGGTGACGGACTCGGCGAGGGTCATGTCCAGGTCGATGTCGTCGATCTCGTCGGAGCCGCCGAGCCGGTAGGCGTCCACGTGCACGAGGGCGGGGCCGCCGGTCAGGGAGGGGTGGATCCGGGAGATGACGAACGTGGGCGAGGTGACCGATCCGCGCACGCCCAGGCCCTGTCCGAGGCCCTGGGTGAAGGTGGTCTTGCCCGCGCCCAGCGGCCCGGAGAGGATGAGCAGGTCTCCGGGGCGGGAGAGGGCGGCGAGGTCACGGCCCAGAACGCGCATGTCCTCGTCCGTCGCGGCGGTGACCGCTCGGACGCGGGACGCGCCTGTGGTGGTGGCTGTGGTGTCTGTCATCACTCTCGCAAGTGCTTCTCTGTGTGGCGGTCCGGTGGGGACCGAGGTCGGGTCCGGTCGAGTGCCGAAGGCGCTCCGGTCGGCGCACGAGCGCGCCGAAGGTACCTCTTCACCCAGGTTAGGCGGGGTGGAGGAGGTTCGTGACCGATATCGGGGAGAGCGTCAGACCCCGCCGACGTACTCGCGGGGCACCCGGACGCCGACCCGCGTGACGATCTCGTACGGGATGGTGTCCAGGACCTCGGCCCAGTCCTGCGCCGTGGGCGCGGCCGGGTGCTCGCCCGGATCGCCGAACAGTACCGCGTACTCGCCCGCCGCCACCGGGTCGTCTCCCACATCCACAACGAACTGGTCCATACAGACTGTTCCCGCGATGACGCGGCGCGCGTCACCCAGCAGGACCGGCCCCTTGTTGGTGGCGGCCCGGGGCACCCCGTCGGCGTAGCCCAGCGGCACCAGGGCCAGCGTGGTCTCGCTCCGGGTGAAGTACCGGTGCCCGTAGGAGACCCCGCTGCCCGCGGGTACCCGCTTGGTGAGTGCGACCTTGGATTCGAGGGTCATCGCGGGACGCAATCCGGGCACGTCAAAATTCGGAATCGGGCAGAGACCGTAACTCGCGATTCCGCCGCGGACCAGATCGAATCGCGCCTCGGGAAGGGTGAGCAGCGCGGCCGAGTTGGCGATGTGGCGGACCTCGGGGGTCAGCCCCGCCTTCTCCACGACCTCCAGCGCCTCGTGGAAGGCGTCCAGCTGCGCCCGGATCGAGGGGTGGCCGGGTTCGTCGGCGCAGGCGAAGTGCGACCACACCCCGCTGACCTTCAGGACCCCCTCCTCCTCCGCGCGCGCCGCGGCCTCGACCACCGGCTCCCACTCGGCCGGGTCGACCCCGCCGCGGTGCAGCCCGGTGTCGGCCTTGAGCTGGACCCGGGCGACCCTGCCCAGGCGACGGGCCTGGGCGACCACCTCGGCCAGAACGGCTCGGTCGCTGACCCCCAGGTCGATGTCGGCCTCGATCGCCTCGCCCACCGGCTCGCCCGGCGGGATGATCCAGGACAGCACGGGCACGGTGATCCCGGCCCTGCGCAACTCCAGCCCCTCCTTGACGAACGCGGTCCCCAGCCACGTGGCCCCGCCCTCGATCAGAGCGTGCGCGGACGGCAGCATTCCGTGGCCGTAACCGTCGGCCTTGACCACGCCCATGAGGGGCGTCCCCCCGGCCAGCTCACCGAGCAGCCGGGCGTTGGAGGTGATCGCGTCGAGATCGACTCGCGCGTGCGCGAAAGGAGCCATGCCCACAGTGTTCCACGCGGGGTTACCTCTGTGGAGCTGCGGGTATGTGGGCTACGACCGAGTTCGAGCCCTATTTTGGGAATAATCGGTATGAATGAAAACGGAAGTGAACGAGCCGTCAACGTGACCCGTCTCTGGTCCGGTGGCCTGGCCACGGCGATTGTCGCCGCACTGGTCATCTTCGCCGGAACCCTGGTGGTCCGAGGGGTCTTCGGCGTCCCGGTGCTGGCACCGGAGGAGGCCGGCCACCTGGGTGACGCCGGAACGGTCGGATACGCGCTCCTGGCGGGCGTCGTCGCCCTTCTGGCGACCGCGCTGCTGCACATGCTGCTGCTGTCCGCCCCCAAAGCGCTCTCGTTCTTCGGCTGGATCGTCGGCCTGGCCACCGCCATCGCGGCGGTCACACCCTTCACCCAGGCCGCCGAGACCTCCAGCCAGATCGCCACGGGCCTGATCAACCTGGTCTGCGGTATCGCGATCGCCTCGCTGCTGCGCGGCGTCGGGCGAACCGCGATCATCAGCAGGGTTCCGGCCACTCCGGACGACCGGCCCGGCCGCGCCCTGCACCATGAGGGCGTCCTGCCCGACGTCAGCCAGCGGGAGTACGACCCCGCGCGCTACCGCGCCATGGAGGAGGACGCCGAGTACGACGCCGCAGTCGGCCGTGCTGAGGCCCAGAGGGCGGAGGAGGAGCGTGCCCGCTACGGCACACGCGAGGACTGACCGTCCGAGGACGCAAGAGAACGCACACGAGGGGGCGGGACCCGGAACCGGGTCCCGCCCCCTTCGCGTGCACCGTCCTGGCCCCGTTCTGTCGGTACCGGGTGGAAGATCGACGGGCATGTGGAGACCGTCCGGCGGGTCCCCGAACCCGGCCGGGGCTGAGCCCTGGGCCGGTCTCCCGGCACGGGTCCGGGACCATGACGTCGATGGTTCGCGCCGAGGCCCCGGTCAGCCGCCCATGACGAGGGTTTCGACGTGCTCGGGGCTCAGGCAGTGCTCGATGACCATGACGGCCGCACCGATCACGCCCGCGCTCTCCCCGGCCTTGGACGAGGCGATGCTGAGGTTCTCCGTGGCCAGCGGCAGTGACCGCTGGTAGATGATCTCCCGGACCCCGGCGAGCAGGTGGTCCCCGGCCTGGGCGAGTGCGCCGCCGATGACGATCACCGACGGGTTGAACATGTTCACGGAGGCGGCCAGCACCTCGCCGATGTCGCGGCCGGCCTGGCGCAGGGCGCGCAGGGCGGGGACGGAGCCGTTGCGGGACAGCTCCACCACGTCGCGGGCGCCCGAGGCGGGGACCCCCTCGGCGGTGAGGGCCTCGGCGAGCGCGTGTCCGCTGGCCACGGCCTCCAGGCAGCCGGTGTTGCCGCAGCGGCAGGGTTTGTCCGCCCCGCTGGGGACGTGGATGTGCCCCATGTCCCCGGCCGCGCCCTGGGCGCCCCGGTAGACGTTGCCCTCGCTGACGATCCCGCAGCCGATGCCGGTGGCGACCTTGACGAACAGCAGGTGGCTGGCGGAGGGCCAGGCGACGTGGTGTTCGCCGATCGCCATGATGTTGACGTCGTTGTCGACCAGCACCGGCCGGGCGATACGGCTGTTCACGTAGCCGGAGACGTCGAAGTGGTCCCAGCCGGGCATGATCGGCGGGTTGACGGCGCGCCCCGTGGAGTGCTGGACCGGGCCGGGCAGGCCCAGGCCGAGGCCGAGGAGGTCCTCGGTGTCGCGGCCCGCGAACTCCAGCAGGGTGCGGCCGTGGTCGACCACCCAGTCCAGGACGGGTTCGGGGCCGAGCGCGATGTCGATGTCGGCGCGGTCCTCGGCGAGCACGGTCCCCGACATGTCGGTCAGGGCCAGCCGGGCGTGGGTGGCGCCGAGGTCGGCCGCCAGGACGACCCGGGCGTCGGGCCGGAACGAGAAGGTCGTGGGCGGTCGTCCGCCGGTGGAGACGGCTTCCCCGGCCGGGCCGATCAGGCCGCTGGCCAGGAGCGCGTCCACGCGTTGGGTGACCGTGGAGCGGGCCAGGCCGGTGACGGCGGCCAGTTCGGAGCGGGTTCGTGGTCGGCCGTCGCGCAGCAGCCGGAGCAGGGTTCCGGCACCTGGCGCGACTGTGGTGGTGGCCGGGTTCCGCAGGGGTGTCGCCCCCGGTCCCCCTGGAGCCGTCAGCGCGTCTTCCGTCATGGGACCAGTGAAGCACAGGATCTATTGAGTGACCGTCCTTCATCTATTTTGTCCGGATCCGGCAACTTATGCTTGACGCCCGACATAAGTCGGACGTAACGTCTCGGACATGTCAGTGAAGAAGGTCACAAGTCTGGGTGATCCCTCAGCATCCGGACCGGCCGCACCAGAGGCCTACCGCGCCGCGGTGATCGGAACCGGCTTCATGGGACGGGTCCACTCCCACGCCGTCCGCGCCTCCGGAGGCGAGGTCGTCGGGGTGGCCGGATCCTCCTCCGCCAAGGCCGAACAGTTCCGTGCCGCCAACGGCATCGCCCGCGCCCACGCCGACGCCCTCGAACTCATCCACCGCCCCGACGTCGACGTGGTGCACGTGTGCACCCCCAACCACCTGCACGCCCCCCTGAGCCTGGCCGCCCTCTCCGCGGGCAAGCACGTCGTCTGCGAGAAGCCGCTGGCCACCGACGCCGAAACCGCCCAGAGCCTCACCCGGGCCGCGCACGAGGCCGACCGGGTCGCCGTGGTCCCCTTCGTCTACCGCTTCCACCCCATGGCCCGCGAGGCCCGCGCCCAGGTCGCGGCGGGCTCCATCGGCCGGGTCGGCCTCGCCCACGGCGGGTACCTCCAGGACTGGCTCCTCTACCCGGAGGAGGACAACTGGCGCGTGGACCCGGAGGTCGGCGGCCCCACCCGCGCCTTCGGCGACATCGGCTCCCACTGGTGCGACATGCTGGAGTTCGTCACCGGCGACCGCATCAGCTCCGTCAGCGCCCAGACCTCCCGGTTCAACGACAGCCGCGGTGAGAACGGCGGCCGCCCCGTCACCACCGAGGACCTGGTGACCTTCCAGTTCGCCACCGTCGGCGGCGTGGTCGGCAGCGCCGTGATCAGCCAGGTCTCCCCCGGCCGCAAGAACCAGCTCGTCCTGGAGGTCTCCGGTACCGAGGGCTCCCTGCGCTTCGACCAGGAGCGCCCCGAAACCCTCTGGGCCGGCGGGCGCGGCCGCACCGGGATCATCTCCCGCGACGACCCCGCGCTCAGCTCCGACGCCACCCGGTTGGTCAACCTCCCGGTCGGCCACCCCCAGGGCTACCAGGACTGCTTCAACGCCCTGGTCTCCGACACCGGCGCCGCCATCGCGGGCGAGGAGCCCGAGGGCCTGCCGGTCTTCGCCGACGGCCTGCGGGCCGCGGTCCTCGCCGAGTCCGTCCTGGCCTCGGCCCGGGAGCGCCGCTGGGTCGACGTCCCCGCCGTGGACGCGTCGGCCGCCGCCCCGGTGGCCGGATCCCCGGGGGTGGACGGGGCATGACCACCGAACCCCTGCTCAGGATGACCGACATCAGCAAGTCCTTCCTGGGTGTGCGGGTCCTGCACGGGGTCGACCTCGACCTCCACGCCGGGGAGCTGCACGCCCTGGTCGGGGAGAACGGCGCGGGCAAGTCCACCCTCATGAAGGTGCTGGCCGGGGTGCACCGGGCCGACACCGGGCTGATCGAGTTCGCCGGTGAGGAGGTCTCCTTCGAGCACCCCGTGCAGGCGCAGCGCGCCGGCGTGGCCACGGTCTTCCAGGAGTTCAACCTCCTCCCCGAGCGCACGGTCGCGCAGAACGTGTTCCTCGGCCGGGAGCCCCGCCGCCGCGGCATGGTCGACGACCGCGCCATGGACCGGGCCACCGCCGAGCTCCTGGACGACCTCGGCCTGGAGGGCATCGCCCCCTGGTCGAAGGTCCGCAGCCTCTCCGTGGCCGAACAGCAGATCGTGGAGATCGTCAAGGCGCTCTCCCACGACGCCCGGGTCATCTCCATGGACGAGCCCACCGCCGCGCTGGCCGACCACGAGGTCGAGGTGCTCTACCGGATCATCGGGCGCCTGCGCGAGCGCGGGGTCGGCGTCCTCTACGTGTCGCACCGCCTCAAGGAGATCTTCGACCTGGCGGACACCATCACCGTCCTCAAGGACGGGCACCGGGTGGACACCGTCGCGGCCGCGGAGACCCATCCCGCCGAGCTGGTCCGCAAGATGGTGGGCCGCCCCGTCTCCTCCGTCTTCCCCGACCACATCGAGCCCCACGGCGAGCACGTGGGCGAGGTCCGCCTGTCGGTCTCCGGCGGCGGCAACACCCAGCTGGACGGGATCGACCTGGAGGTGCGCGGCGGCGAGATCCTCGGGCTGGCCGGGCTCCAGGGCAGCGGCCGCACCGAGATCGCACACGCGCTCTTCGGGATCGACCGCTTCACCCGCGGCGAGGTCCGCGTGGACGGCCGACCGGTCAACCCGCGCTCACCCCGGCAGGCGATCCGCGCCGGGCTGGCCCTGGTCACCGAGGACCGCAAGGCCCAGGGGCTGTCCCTGAACCAGTCGATCCTCGCCAACGGCCGCCTCGTCCTGGACGCGGTCATGCCCTTCGGCTCCCGGCGGCGCGCCCAGCGCGTCCCCGGCATCCTCTCCTCCCTGGAGCTGGTCGCCCGGGGCGGCCACCAGCAGGAGGTCCAGTACCTCTCCGGCGGCAACCAGCAGAAGGTCGTCCTGGCCAAGTGGCTGGCCACCGACCCCGGGGTGATGGTGCTCGACGAACCCACGCGCGGGATCGACGTCGGCGCCAAACAGGCCGTCTACGCCCTGGTCCGCGAACTCGCCGCGGCCGGTGTGGCGATCGTCCTCATCAGCTCCGAGCTCCCCGAGCTGATCGGTATGTCGGACCGCCTGGTGGTGCTCGAGGACGGCCGCGTGGCCGGAGAGCTCCCCGGCGGTTCCAGTGAGGAGACCGTGATGGCCCTGGCCACCGGCGCGCCCCCCGAGGACGCGCACGACGAATCCGCCGTGGAGGACCCGCGTATCACCGCGGCGGCCTCCCAGCCCGCGGACCGGGCCGCCGACCCGGGCGGGGACCGCGGTGGCGGCCACGGCGCCGACCACCCCGGCGACGACGGCAACGGCGGCGCCCTCCCCCACCACGAGGAGGCCGCGCCGTGACCCGAGTCGTCACCGCCTCACGCACCGCGTCCCGGAGCCTCGGCTCCCGGCTGGGCACCACCGGCCTGGTCTACCTCGCGCTGGTGGGCGTCCTCCTGGTCAGCTCGGTCTTCGTGGCGGTCCAGGGGTCCAACCTCTTCACCGCCGCCAACACGGTGGACCTGTTCACCCGCAGCAGCCTGCTCGGGTTCCTCGCCATCGGGATGACGCTGGTCATCCTGTGCCGCTCGCTGGACCTGTCGGTCGGCTACGTCGCCGCGCTCTCCACGGTGGTCGCGGGGCTCACCATGGCCGGGGACCCCTCACGGATCGTCCTGGGCGTCGTCGCCACCCTGGGCCTGGCCGCACTGATCGGTCTGGCCAACGGGCTGGTCGTCACCAAACTGCGGGTCAACCCCTTCATCGCCACCCTGGGGACCGGCCTGATCATCAAGGGCTACCTGGACACCCAGTTCCAGGGGCCGACCGGGTCGATCCCGGCCGGGTTCCAGATGTTCGGGCTCTCCCGGATCGGCGTGCTGCCGGTCTCCACCCTGGTCATGCTGGTCCTGGCCGTGCTCGCCGTGCTGTACCTGCGGCGGACCCGGACGGGCTTCCACATGTACGCCGTGGGCGGCGACGCCGAGGTGGCCCGCCTGTCCGGGGTCCGGCCCGAGCTGCCCGTGATCACCGCGCACGTGCTGTGCTCGGTGATGGCCGGCACGGCCGGCCTGCTCCTGGCCTCGCGGTTCGGTACCGGCAACACGCTGGTCTACAACAACGGCTACGAGCTGGAGGCCATCGCCGCGGTCGTGCTCGGCGGCACCTACCTGCTCGGCGGCCGCGGCGGGGTCGGCGGGACCATCGCCGGGGTGTTCATCCTGGCGACGCTCGACACGGTGTTCAACACACTGGGCATCGACCCGTTCGTCAAGGACGTCCTGCGCGGCACCATCGTGATCGCCGCCGTGGCCATCTACGCCCGGAGCCAGCTCTCCCGGACCGCCGTCCGGGTCCGTTTCCCCTCCGGGGGCACACCGCCCGGTCCGCCCCCGCCCCCGGAGCCGCCGCCGGCACCTCCGGCACCGGAACCGCTGGCCCAGGGAGGAAAGAGATGACCGTCGAAACCCGCCCCTCGGGCGGCCGGTCCGGTGAGCTGCTCTCCCTGCTCCGCAGCGGGACCGGGACCGTCACGGTGCTGCTGGTGCTGATCTTCGTGGTCATCGCCACCCAGAACCCGTCCTTCTTCGAGGGCCCGCCGCTGATGGCGTTCGCGAAGAAGGCCGCCCCGCTGGTGATCCTCGCGATCGGCCAGTACCTGGTGATCGTCTCCGGCGAGTTCGACCTCTCGGTCGGCTCCCTGGTGGGCGCCCAGGTGGTGATCGCCGCCCGCCTCATCGACGGCGAGGAGGCGATGACCTTCCCGGTGATCGGCCTGATGCTGCTCTTCGGCCTGTTGGTCGGCCTGGTCAACGGCCTGGTCACCACGCTGTTGAAGGTGCCGTCGATCATCACCACGCTCGGCACGATGCTGATCCTCTTCGGCGCCGTGCGCTACTGGACCGGGGGCGCGCCCACCGGAGCCCTGTCGGAGGGCTTCCGCGTGTTCGGCCGACACGGTCTCGAGGGCGTGCCGGTACTCGGCCAGCTGCCCTGGGCGCTGGTCATCGCCGTGATCGCCGCGGTCGGGGCGATCCTGCTCATGCGTTCGCCCTTCGGACGCTCCCTCATGGCGACCGGCGACAACGACACCGCCGCCGCCTTCTCCGGAGTCCGGGTGTGGCGGGTGCGCACCCTGGCCTTCGTCGGCTCCTCCCTGATGGCCACCGTCGCCGCCGTCCTCATCGGCGGTTTCGCGGGGGTCACCGCCCAGGTCGGCCAGGGTCTGGAGTTCACGGCCATCACGGCCGTCGTCCTCGGAGGCGTGGTGCTGGGCGGCGGCCGCGGAACCGTCGTGGCCGCCGTGCTCGGCGCCCTCACCGTCGAGGCGCTCTTCACCCTGTTCAACCAGCTGTACCTGCCGTCGACCATCCAACCGACGGCGCAGGGGCTCATCATCATCGCGGCCGTGGCCTACGCCTCGCGCCGCGGCGACCTACGACTACCGGAGCGCCTGCGACGGCGACCGGCCCACCCGACCGAGCAACCGCTCGACTCTTCCAGGAGGTAACCCCCCATGCGCGTCTCACGCGTACTCCTTGCTGGCGCCGCCAGCCTGACACTGGTACTGACCGCATGTACCACCGACGCCCCCGAGGGGTCCCCCGACGCCGACGGCGGGAACGGTGAGGAGAACGGCGCCCTGACCCCGGACGCCGAGTGGTTCGACCAGGCGGAGTTCGACGCCCAGATCGCCCAGCGCGAGATCACCCCGGAGGGGCCCGAGGACGAGCCCTGGATGCAGGCGATCGAGCCCGAGTACATCGACACCTCCGAGTTCGCGATCGACGACCCGGAGGACGCCACCGTCTGCTTCTCCAACGCGTCGGTGTCCAACCCCTGGCGCGTCACCGGCTTCATCACCATGGAGCAGCAGGTGGAGGCGCTCGTCGACGAGGGCCGGATCGGCGACTTCCGCTCCTCGGACGCGGCCGATGACGACAACCAGCAGATCTCCGACATCCAGGCGTTCGTGGACTCCGGAGACTGCGACGCGATCATCATCTCGCCGTCCACCACCGCCACCCTGACCCCGGCCGTGGAGACCGCGTGTGAGAGCGGCGTCCCGGTCATCGTCTTCGACCGCGGTGTGAACTCCGACTGCATGGTCACGTTCATCCACCCGATCGGCGGCTACGCCTACGGTGCCGACGCCGCCGACTTCCTGGTCGAGGAGCTGGAGCCGGGTTCGACGGTGCTGGCGCTGCGCATCCTGCCCGGTGTGGACGTGCTCGAGCACCGCTGGGCCGCCGCCCAGCAGATCTTCGGCGACAGCGAGCTGGAGGTCCTCGGCTTCGAGTTCACCGAGGGCGACGGGGCCGCGATCAAGGACCTGGTCTCCCAGCACCTCCAGCGCGGCGACGTGGACGGTATCTGGATGGACGCCGGTGACGGCGCCGTCGCGGGCCTGGAGGCCTTCGAGGACGCCGGTCAGCCCTACCCGGTGATCGCCGGCGAGGACGAGCTGAGCTTCATGCGCAAGTGGGAGGAGGAGGAACTGACGGCGATCGCCCCGGTCTACTCCAACTTCCAGTGGCGCACCCCGGTGATCGCGGCGGGCATGATCCTGGCCGGTGAAGAAGTTCCGGCCGAGTGGATCCTGCCGCAGGACCCGATCCGCGAGGACGAGCTCGACGACTACCTCGACCGCAACTCCGACATGCCGTCCCTGCACTACGCGAAGTTCGGCGGCGAGGACCTGCCGGGCTTCCCCGAGGCCTGGACGGACCGGTAGATGCGCGCGCTGGGGGTCAACACCTGGGTCTGGACGTCACCGCTCACCGACACCGAGCTGGAGCGGATCGCGCCCCGCGTGGCGGGGTGGGGGTTCGACGTGATCGAACTGCCGGTGGAGGACGTCGGCGACTGGGACCCCCGGCGCGCCCGGACCCTGTTGGACGGCCTGGGCCTGGACGCCTGCGTCGTGCTGGTCATGGGGCCGGGCCGGGAGCTCGTCGCGACCGACCCGGCCACCCGTTCGGCCACCCAGGACTACCTGAGACGGGTCGTGGACGCCGCGGCGACGGCCGGTTCCACCGTCGTGGCGGGCCCGGCCTACGCCTCGGTCGGGCGTACGTGGCGGATGTCCCCGTCTGAGCGGTCGGGGCTCCGCGCGGAGCTCACCGAGGCGCTCGCCCCCGTGGTCGACCACGCGTCGGCCGCGGGGGTCCGCATCGCCGTGGAGCCGCTGAACCGCTACGAGACCAGTGTGCTCAACACGGTCGACCAGGCTCTGGAGGCGCTGGCGGACCTGCCCGCGCAGCACTGCGGGCTGGCACTGGACGTCTACCACATGAACCTCGAGGAGCAGGACGTGGCGGCCGCGATCGAGCGGGCCGCCGGAAGGATCCACCACGTCCAGGTTTGTGCGAACGACCGGGGCGCCCCCGGGGCCGATCACCTGGACTGGTCACGGATCGTCACCTCATTGGACAAATCAGGTTACTCCGGCCCCTTGGTTATCGAGTCCTTCACGGCCGATAATGCGAGCATCGCCACGGCCGCGTCCGTGTGGCGGCCCCTGGCCGCCTCGCAGGACGCGATCGCGGTCGACGGCCTGTCCTTCCTCCGTTCGCTCCTCCGCACCCCGCCGGCCTCCGACACCCCCGAGACCTCCGAGTCCCCCGAGACCTCCCGGACCTCCCTGCCCCCGACGAAAGGAGCCGCTGTGGACTGATCACACCGATGAGGCGGCCCTTCCCCGCTTCCGAACTCGATAGCAGGAACTTCACGACGGTTCGCACCCGCTGCACGGCCCCCGCCGTACACGCGAACGCGGCCTCCGTCCCTGCCGTCGGCGCCGGCACGCCGCACGGACTCATCGACCCCCCACCCCCAGGTGAGGTTTCCCGTGATCAAGAGACCCCTACGAGCGCTGGGCGCCATCACGGCGAGCATCGCGTTGGCCATCGGGCTGACGTCGGTCCCGGCACTGGCGGACGAGGCCGAACAGGACCCGTTCACCGCACTCATCTTCTCCAAGACCACCGGCTTCCGACACGACTCCATCCCCTACGGCGTCGCCCTGTACGAGGCGCTCGCCGAGGAGCACGGTTTCGAGACCGAGCACACCGAGGACGCCGACGTCTTCAATCCGGAGGACCTGGCCCGCTTCGACGCGGTGATCTGGCTCTCCACCACCGGCGACGTGCTGAACGAGGGCCAGCAGGCCGCGTTCGAGGAGTACGTCCGGGACGGCGGCGGCTACGTCGGCGTCCACTCCGCCTCCGACACCCACTACGACTGGGAGTGGTACGGCGACCTGGTCGGGGCGTACTTCGCCAGCCACCCGCCCGGCACCCAGACCGCCGAGGTCATGGTCAACGACCGCGCCCACCCCTCCACGGACATGCTCCCGGCCAGCTGGGAGCGGGAGGACGAGTGGTACGACTTCGACACCAGCCCGCGCGGTGACGTGCACGTCCTGGCGGGGCTGAACGAGGCCTCCTACGAGGACGAGGTCGACCCGGCCGGGCAGATGGGGTACGACCACCCGATCGCCTGGTGCCAGGTCTACGACGGCGGCCGGTCCTGGTACACCGGCGGCGGCCACACCGCGGAGTCCTACTCCGAACCGGAGTTCGCCGACCACCTGCTCGGAGGCCTCCAGTGGGCCGCCGGGGACGTCGAGGGCGACTGCGGCGCGACCCAGTGGGACAACTTCGAGAAGGTCACGCTCGCCCAGGGCGAGGAGAACGTCGGCGAGCCCATGGGCATGGCGGTCCTCCCGGACGGCCGGGTCATGCACACGTCCCGCAACGGGCAGCTGTCCATGTGGTCCCCGGAGACCTACAGCACCGCCTCGCTGGCGGACCTGCCCGTCTACGACCACGACGAGGACGGGCTCCAGGGCATCGCGCTCGACCCGGACTTCGAGGAGAACGGGTGGGTGTACCTGTACTACGCACCCGTGCTGGACGGAGTCCCGTCAGGCGCCGCCCCCGAGGACGGCTCCCCGGAGGACTTCGAGCCCTTCGAGGCGCACAACAACCTGTCGCGCTTCCAGTTCGTGGACGGTGACGAGCCGTACCTGGACCTGGACAGCGAAGAGGTGATCCTGGAGGTCGAGGCCACCCGCGGCATCTGCTGCCACGTCGGAGGCGACATCGACTTCGACCCGGACGGCAACCTGCTGCTGTCCACCGGCGACGACACCAGCGCGTTCGGTTCGGACGGGTTCAGCCCGCACGACGAGCAGGAGGGCCGCAACCCGGCCTTCGACGCGCAGCGCAGCTCGGGCAACACCAACGACCTGCGCGGCAAGCTGATCCGGATCTCGGTCAACGAGGACGGCGGCTACGACATCCCCGAGGGCAACCTGTTCCCGCCGGAGTCCTCCGACGGCGACCTGACCCGCCCCGAGATCCTCGCGATGGGTCTGCGCAACCCGTTCCGGTTCTCCGTCGACCAGGAGGACGGCAGCGTCTACCTGGCCGACTACGGCCCGGACTCGCCGGCGGCCGACCCCGACCGGGGCCCGGAGAACACGGTGACGTGGCACCACATCACCGAGCCGGCCAACATCGGCTGGCCGTACTGCATCGGGAACAAGTCCGCCTACGTCGACCACGACTTCGAGTCCGGCACGCCGGGCGAGCCGTTCGACTGCGACGCACCGGTCAACGACTCCCCGCGCAACACCGGCCTGGAGGAGCTGCCCCCGGTCACCCCCGCGGCGATCTGGTACAGCTACGACGAGTCGGAGGAGTTCCCGCACCTGGGCACGGGCGGCGGCGCGCCGATGGGCGGCCCCGCCTACAGCTTCGACCCGGAGCTGGAGTCGGCCAACAAGTGGCCCGAGTACTACGACGGGATCCCGCTGCTGTACGAGTGGAGCCGCCAGTGGATCAAGCAGGTGCACCTGGACGACGACGGCGGTGTCCTCGACATCACCGAGACCGTCCCGGACATCGACCTGGCCAACCCCATGGACGTGGAGTTCGGCCCGGACGGCGCCCTGTACGTGCTGGAGTACGGTTCGGGCTACTTCGGCGGGGCCGAGGACTCGGCGATCTCCCGTATCGACTACTCGGGCGCCGGGGACAGCCCCGTCGCCCGGATCGGCACCAGCACCACCTCCGGTGCCGCACCGCTGACCGTGGAGTTCTCCGGTGAGGACTCCTACCACCCCGGTGGCATGGCGTTCGATTACGAGTGGAACTTCGGTGACGGCACGACCTCGACCGACTCCGAGCCCGTCCACACCTTCGAGGAGGCCGGCCGGTACAACGTCACCCTGACCGTGACGGACGGAGAGGGCAGCTCGGGAACGGCCACGGTGTCGATCACCGCGGGCAACACCGCACCCGAGGTCTCCTTCGACACCCCCCGGGACGGGCAGTTCTTCGACTGGGGTGACGAGATCCCGTTCGAGGTGTCCGTGGAGGACGCCGAGGACGGAACGATCGGGGACGGGGTGGACTGCGGCGACGTCGAGGTCACCTCGTCGCTGGGGCACGACAGCCACGCGCACCCCTGGACCCAGTACGAGGGCTGCGAGGGTGTGAGCGCCACCGGGACCGACGGCGGCCACGGCCACGACATGAACATCTTCTGGGTCCTCCAGGCCGAGTACACCGACGGCGGCGGCGACGGCGTCCCGCCCCTGAACGGCAGTGACGGGATCAAGCTCAACCCGTCGCGGATGCAGGCGCAGTACTTCTCCGACAGCCAGGGCGTCCAGACCGAAGCCGCCGAGGACTCCGAGGGCGGTCTGCGCAACGTCTCCTGGATCGGTCACGGGGACTGGGTCTCCTACGACCCAGTCAACCTGCACGGGGTCGAGACGATCGACTTCCGGGTGGCCTCGGACGGCTACGGCGGCGCCATCGAGGCCCGGGCCGACTCCCCCGAGGGAGAACTGGTCGGGACGGTCGACGTCCCGGTCACCGGCGGCTGGCAGGAGTGGACCGACGTCACCATGGAGGTCACCGACCCGGGCGGGTCGATGGAGTTGTACCTGGTGTTCACCGGGGACGACCCGAGCGTCACCGACAGCCTGTTCAACCTCAACTACTTCCATGTGGACGCCGACCACGACGGCGGCCACGGGGACGGGCCCGAGACCGAGCTGACCAGCCCGGAGGACGGCGCGGCCTACGAGGTGGGCGAGGACGTCCCGCTCTCGGCGGAGGTCACCGACCACGGCGGGTCCGGGATCGAGGAGGTGGAGTTCCTCGTGGACGGGGAGCCGGTCGCCACGGTGACCGAGAGCCCTTACGAGGCCACGTGGTCCGACGCGGCCGAGGGCGAGTACTCGGTCAGCGCCGTCGCCACCGACGGGGACGGTGAGACCGGCGCGTCCGCCACCCACACCGTCACCGTCGGCGAGGAGCCCGACCCCGCGGAGTGCGCCCCGCCGAACGTCGATGACGGGTACCGCGCCCTGTGGGACGGGGAGTCCCTGGACGGCTGGAACATGGCCGGCCCGGGCAGCTTCGAGATCGTCGACGACGGCGACGGGTGCGTCCTGCAGACAGAGGGCGGCATGGGCCTGCTCTGGCACGAGGACGAGCTCGGTTCGCACCGCCTGAAGCTGGACTACCTCACTCACGGGGAGACCGACAACTCCGGTGCCTTCATCGGGTTCCCCGACCCGGGCGACGACCCCTGGGTCGCGGTCGAGGAGGGCTACGAGATCCAGATCGACCCGTACGGAGCACCGGACGGCGACCCGCTCACCCAGACCGGGGCCGTCTACAGCTTCCAGGCCGCGGACTCCCACCCGGAGGTCGTGGGCGAGTGGAACACGATGGAGATCGAGGTCGACGACCCGATGATCCGGATCTGGATCAACGGGGAGCTGGTCAACGAGTTCGAGAGCACCGACCCCGCCCGGGACCTGTCGTCCGGGCACATCGGGCTCCAGAACCACGGCGGCGACGACCTCGTGTGGTTCCGCGACGTCCAGGTCACCGACCTGGAGGACGAGACGGAGACGTACACCGTCGCCGAGGTCGTCGAGCGGATCGAGGAGATGGTCGAGGAGGGCGTTCTGACCGTCTCCGAGGCGAGCCGCCTCACCCGGCAGCTGGAACTGGCCGACCACCACATCGGAGTGAACCGTCCGGCGCAGGCCGGCCGCTCCCTCGAACGTTTCCGCACGGCCGCGCAGAGCGTGGCCGACGAGAGCGCACGGGAGGAGTTGGCGGAACTGGCCGACGGGCTCGAACATCTGACCGAGTCGCCCGAGTGACCCCGGACCACCGGCGCGGCGACACGACAACACAGCGATCCACAAACGCAGTAGCGCAGTAACGCAGTAACGCGACGAACCGTGGCGGGGCCGGGCCCCTCCGGCCCCGCCACACCCCCGCGGCGTCGTTCGCACGGCACACGCTGCCCGCAGACCGGCAAGTGTCAACCTGACAGGAGGTGCCCGTGAGCACCGATCCCTTGAGCACCGAGCAGGAGAAGACCCCCTCCGCGGAGAGCGGGAAGCCCGTCCCGGACCCGTCCGGAAAGGTCCACTCCGCGAACTCCAACTCCACCACCTGGTGGCTGACCGGCGGTTCGGTACTGCTGGTCGGCGCCGTCGTCGCCTCGGTGGTGCTCTTCTTCGGGGGCGGGGACGGCCAGGTCACCCCGGACCCCGCCCGCGTGGCCGAGCTGGAGGCCTCCGCCGACGCCCGCCACGTCGACCAGGTCGAGAGCCTGATCGGCCACACCAGGGCCGCCCACGACGAGCTGGTCCCGGTCCTGGACTCCCTGAACGAGGTGCTGCCCGCCGACGGCTCCGCGCCCGCCGACGACTTCCCGGACGGCGAGGAGATCGACGACTGGCTCGGCACCGTACTCGCCGCCGGGGGCCACTTCGAACACGCCGAATCCGGCCAGACCGACTTCAACGTCACCCACGCCGGGCTGAGCGGCTCCGTCGACCTGCTCGGTTCCGCGCTGAGCGCCTACCACGCCGCCTCCCAGGCCGAGGGCGACCAGCAGGTGGCCCTGCTCGACCTCTCCGCGGACCTGCGCGACCAGGCGGTCAAGGCCTGGTCGGTGGCGGCCACCCAGCTGGACGTGGTCAGCATCGACGCCGGACACGGCCACATCCACCTGTACCTGCCCTCCGAGCCCGGCAGCGGCGCCCTCCAGCCCGACGAGGCCGAGGAAGGCGAAGGGGCCTCCGGCGGAGCCCTCGGACACGACGACCACTGAGACCACGGACAGGGGTACACATGACACGCATCGGAGTGTGGTTGGTCGGGGCCCGCGGATCGGTCGCCACGACGGCCGTCCTGGGCGCGCTGGCGGTCCGGGCGGGCGCCGCCGAGCGGACGGGGTGCGTCACCGAACGTCCCGAGTTCGCCGACGCGGACCTGCCCGGGCTCGCCGACCTGGTCTTCGGGGGACACGACGTCTCCGACACCCACCTGGCCAAGAGCGCGGAGCCGTTGGCCAGGTCCGGGGTGATCCCGCCGCACCTGCCCGAGGCCTTCGCCGAGGAGTTGGACGCGGTGGACCGGCGGATCCGCCGGGGCGTCCATCCGAACCCCGAGGGGTTCGCCCGGTGCCATGTGGACCGCCTGGAACAGGACCTGCGCGCATTCGCCGAACGCGAGTCGGTGGAGCGCGTCGTGGTCGTCGACGTCTCCAGTACCGAACCACCCCCGGCCCGGGCCGCCGAGCTCGTCGAACCCGACCTCCTGGAGGCGGCTCTGGACGCCGGGACCGCCCGGGTTCCGGCGAGCTCGGCCTATGCGTACGCGGCCCTGCGTGCGGGGTGCTCCTTCGTGGAGTTCACTCCCAACGCGGGGCCGCGCCCGCCCGCGCTGGCCGCCCTGGCCGAGGAGCTGGGGCTGCCGTGGGCGGGATCGGACGGCAAGACCGGGGAGACCCTGGTCAAGAGCGTGCTCGCGCCGATGTTCGCGGCCCGGGCGCTGCGGGTGCGCTCGTGGTCCTCGACCAACCTCCTGGGCGGCGGCGACGGCGCGACCCTCGCCGACCCCGACAGCAACAGCAGCAAGACCTCCTCCAAGGCCCGAGGGCTGGAGCACCTGCTGGGACACCCGGTGGACGGGCCCCTGCACATCGACTACGTGCCCGACCTGGGCGACGCCAAGACCGCCTGGGACCACGTGTCCTTCGAGGGTTTCCTGGGTGCCCGGATGAGCCTGCAGTTCACGTGGTCGGGCTACGACTCGGCGCTGGCCGCGCCGCTGGTCCTGGACCTGGCCCGGCTGACCGCCCACGCCCACCGGACCGGTCGGGTCGGTGCGGTGCCGGAGCTGGGCTTCTTCTTCAAGGACCCGGCCGGGAGCGACGTGCACGGCCTGGCCGAGCAGTGGCGGGCCCTGACCGCCTGGTGTTCGGCGCCGGGGAACCGGGAGGAGGGTGAGGCCCGATGACGGCCGGACTCCGCTCCCTGGCCCGGCTGGTGCGCCTGCCCGCGGCCCTGACCGTCCTCGGCGACAGCCTCACGGGGGCCGCCGCGGCCGGACGGCTGCACGAGCCCCGGACCTGGGCGCTCCCGGCGGCCTCGGTGTGCCTGTACTGGGCCGGGATGGCCCTCAACGACTACGCCGACCGCGATCTGGACGCGGTCGAGCGGCCCGAACGCCCCATCCCCTCCGGGGCGGTGAGCCCCGGCGAGGCCCTCGCGGCCGCGGCCGGGCTCACGGCGGCCGGGGTGGGTGTGGCCGCGCTGGCCGGCGGGCGCCGAACCGCGCTGGTCGCCTCCGCCCTGGCCGCCACGGTGTGGGCCTACGACCTCGTCCTCAAACCCACACCGCTGGCCCCGGTGGGCATGGCGGTCAACCGGGGGCTGGACGTGCTGATGGGTGCGGGCGACCGGCCCCGTGCGGCGGCACTGCCCGCCGCGGCCATGGCCGTGCACACCCTCGGGGTGACGGCGCTGAGCAGGGGCGAGGTCCACGGCACCCGTCCGGAGGTCGCCGCCGGTGCACTGGCCTGCACCCTGGCGGGAGCCGCGGTGGCGGCCTTCCCGGCTCGCACCGCGCCCGCCACCGTGCGGGGTTCGGTGGGAGAGGTGGCGGCCGGCGCCTTCGCGGGCTCCTTCGCCGCCACCGTCGGCCTGGCCCAGGGGCGGGCCCTGAACGAACCCTCCGCCGACCACGCCCGCTCCGCGACCGGGGTGGGCATCCGCGGGATGATCCCGCTCCAGGCCGCGCTGCTGTCCCGGTACGGGGCGGTGGGCACCGCCTGCGCCCTGGCGGCGGGCGCCCCGGTGGCGGCGAGGGCGTCCAAGGCGGTGTCGGTGACATGAGCGGCGGCACGAGCAGTGACACGGGCAGCGGTATGAAGTTCGGTTACGGCACCAACGGGTTCTGGGACCACCGGCTCGACGACGCCCTCGCGATCATCGCCGACCTCGGCTACGAGGGGGTCGGCCTGACCCTGGACCACCCCCACCTGGACCCGTTCTCCCTGGACGTGAACGCCCGGGTGGCGGCGATCGGCCGCAGGTTGGACTCCCTGGGGCTGGCGGTGGTCGTGGAGACCGGTGCCCGGTACCTGTTGGACGCGCGCCGCAAGCACGAACCCACCCTGGTCTCCTCCGAGGACCGCGACGTACGGGTGGACCTGTTGCGCCGGGCGGTCCGGATCGCCGACTCCCTGGGGGCGCGGGCGGTGTCCTTCTGGTCGGGCATCCTCCCCTCGGGCACCACCCCCGATCAGGGCTGGGACCGGCTCACCGCCGGGGTGGAGAAGGTCCTGGTGACCGCGGACGAGTTCGGTGTGGACCTGGCCTTCGAGCCCGAGCCGGGCATGTTCGCCGAGCGGTTGGAGGACGTCCTGGAGCTGCGGCGCAGGCTGGGCGGCCCCGAGCGGTTCCGGGTGACGCTCGACGTCGGGCACGGGGTGTGCAACGAACCTGACGGCCCCGGGGGCGCGGTCGCCCGGGCCGGTTCCCTGATCGCCAACGTGCAGCTGGACGACATGCGCCCGCACGTGCACGAACACCTGGAGTTCGGGGAGGGCGACATCGACCTGGCCGGGGTGCTGGGCGCCCTGGACCGGGTCGGGTACACCGGGCTGGCCGCGGTGGAGCTGCCCCGGCACGGGCACGCTGCGCCCCTGGTCGCCGAGCGGTCCAAGCGGGCGCTCGACGCCGCCTGGGAACGGGTTCTCGAGGACCGCCGGAACCGGGAGGCGGAAGCGTGATCGGTGTGAACAGCGACAGTGGCGACAGCCGTGGCGGCGACGACCGCGCGGACGGCGCCGCCGTGGACCCGGCGGAACTGTTGGAGCCCGGGCCCCGCGCCGCCCTGACCGAACTGCGCGCCGAGGTGGGCGAGCGCCCCGGACGCGTCGCGGTGCTCTTCCCCGCCGCGGCCCGGCGCGTCGCGCGCGGCCCCGGTCCCTCCGGCGACCCCTCGGGGACGGAGGGGCCGACCCTGGAGGACCTGGTCCGCATGGACCTGCTCGGCGTGCTGTCGAAGGTCCTGCCACCGGGTGACCTGGCCAGGGAGGTCGACGACCTCTACGAGTACGGCGACGCCGACGAGCGCCGCGCGGTCCTGCACGGGCTCGGCTGCCTGGACACCGGGGCTCCCGAGGTCGCCGCCACCGCCCGCCGCCTGCTCTCGGACGCCGTGCGGACCAACGACACCCGACTGGTCGCCGCGGCGGCCGCCAGCAGGGCCCAGTCCCTGCTCGACGACCACTCCTGGCGTCAGACCGTGCTCAAGTGCCTGTTCACCGGGGTGCCGCTGCGCCTGGTGGCGGGGCTGGAGGAGCGGGCCGACACCGAGCTGGCCCGCATGTGCGCGGACTTCGCCCGTGAACGCGAGCGCGCGGGCCGGGCGGTGCCCGCCGACGTCCACCGGGTGCTGGAGCGCTTCCCCGGGGTCCCCGGCCCCGCGGGCCCGACCGAGGGCTCACCCGTGAGCCCGCCGCGACTGCCCCCTCGACCTCCGGAGGCGTAATGCGCATCTTCGACCCGCACATCCACATGACCTCCCGGACCACCGCGGACTACCGGGCGATGTACGACGCCGGGGTGCGCGCCCTGGTGGAACCGGCCTTCTGGCTGGGCCAGCCGCGCACCAGCGTGGGCTCCTTCCGCGACTACTTCGACGGCCTGGTCGGCTGGGAGCGTTTCCGGGCCGCGCAGTTCGGCATCCGCCACCACTGCACCATCGCGCTCAACCCCAAGGAGGCCAACGACCCCCGGCTGACCGGGGTGCTCGACCTCCTCCCCCGCTACCTGGCCAAGGACGGGGTGGTGGCCGTCGGCGAGGTGGGGTTCGACTCGCGCACCGCGGAGGAGGAGAAGGCCTTCCGCCACCAGCTGGAGCTGGCGAAGGAGTTCGGGCTGCCGGTCCTGGTGCACACACCGCACCGGGACAAGGTCGAGGGCACCCGGCACACCCTGCGGCTGGTGGAGGAGTCCGGGATCGCCCCCGAGACGGTCCTCGTGGACCACCTCAACGAGACCACCGTGGAGCTGGTGCGCGACTCCGGGTGCGTGCTGGGCTTCTCCATCTACCCGGACACCAAGATGTCCCCGGAGCGGATGGTGCGGATCCTGTCCGAGTGGGGCCTGGACCGGACCGTGGTCAACTCGGCAGCGGACTGGGGGCACAGCGACCCGCTGACCACCCTGTACACCGGACAGCGGATGCTCGAGGCGGGATTCACCGACGACGACGTGGACCGTGTGCTGTGGCGCAACCCGGTGGAGTTCTACGCCCGGAGCGGCCGCCTGATGCTGGACGACGGCACGGACACCGGCGGCACCTTCTCCGGCAACTCGATCCTGCGCGGCGAACGCCCGGACCCGGGTTCCCAGGCGGGCCCGGAAGGGGGCGCCGCGTGAGGTTCCGGCACCCCGACGGCACCGTCGTCCACCTGGCCTACTGCACCAACGTCCACCCCGCGGAGGACCTCGACGGCGTCCTGCGCCAGATCCGGGTGTTCGGCGGCGGGGTCCGCGCCGCCCTCGGCACGGACCTGCTGGGGCTGGGCCTGTGGCTGCCCGCTCCGCTGGCCCGCGAACTCGCCGACGACCCCGCGCGGACCGACCGGCTGCGCAAGGGGTTGGAGGCCTCCGGGCTGGAGACCGTCACCCTCAACGCCTTCCCCTACACCGGCTTCCACGCCCCCGTCGTCAAGCACGCCGTGTACAGCCCGGACTGGACCGAGCGCGCCCGCCTCGACTACACCGTGGACTGCGCACGGATCCTGGCCCGGCTCATGCCCGACGACGCCGCCCGCGGCAGCGTCTCCACCCTGCCCCTGGCCTGGCGGGAGCCCTGGGGCCCCGAGCGCCTCACCGCCGCCCGCGACCACCTCGCCGAGCTCTCCGCCGTCCTGGACGGGCTCGCCGACGCCGGACGCCCGGTCCGGGTGGGCCTGGAACCCGAACCCGGATGCGTCGTGGAGACCACCGGGGACGCCGCCCGCCTGCTCGTGGACCTGCCCCCGCACCTGGGCGTGTGCCTGGACACCTGCCACCTGGCGGTCGGTTTCGAGGAACCGCGCACGGCGCTGGGCCGCCTGGCCGACGCCGGACTGCCGGTGGTCAAGACCCAGGCCTCGGCCGCCGTGGAGGCCCCCGACCCGAGCGACCCCGCGACCCGCGCCGCGCTGTCCGCCTTCACCGAGGACCGGTTCCTGCACCAGACCCGGGAACTGCTCGGCGGCCGCACCCGGAACCGCGACGACCTCCCCGAGGCCCTCGACGGCCCCCGCCCCCTGCAGGGGCGCGGTCCGTGGCGCACCCACTTCCACGCCCCGCTGCACTCCCCCGCCGCGGCCCCGCTGCGCGGCACCACCGACCACCTCACCGAGACCCTCTCCCACCTCCTGGGACCCGGCGGCGCCCGCACCGACCACGTGGAGGTGGAGACCTACACCTGGTCGGTGCTGCCGCAGGAGCGGCGACCGGTCGGCGAGGACGGCCTGATCGCCGGGATCGCCGCGGAACTGGCCTGGGCACGCGACCGCCTCACCGGCCTCGGCCTCGTCCAGCTCTGACCCCTCAGCCGCCCCCGCACAGGAAAGGGACCGCCCCCATGACCAGCCGACGCCTCCTCGTCGTCAACGCGGTCGGGCTCACCCCCCGCCTCCTCGAACACGCACCCCGCCTGCGCGCCCTGGCCGAGCGCGGCTGGCAGGCGAACCTGGACACCGTGCTGCCCGCCGTCACCTGCACCGTGCAGTCCACGTTCCTGACCGGGTCGGCCCCCGCCGACCACGGCGCCGTCGCCAACGGCTGGTACTTCCGGGACCTGGGCGAGGTGTACCTGTGGCGCCAGCACAACCGCCTGGTGCAGGGCGAGAAGGTGTGGGAGACCGCCCGCCGCCACCGCCCGGGCTTTCGTACCGCCAACATCTGCTGGTGGTACGCCATGGGCGCCACCACCGACTGGACCGTCACACCCCGGCCGGTCTACCACGCGGACGGGCGCAAGTCCCCGGACTGCTACACCCGGCCCGTGGAACTGCACGACGAACTCACCTCGGAGCTGGGCCCCTTCCCCCTGTTCAACTACTGGGGCCCGACCGCCTCGATCCGCTCCACCGAGTGGATCGTCGCCGCCACCCGCAAGCTCCTGCCCAGGGCCGATCTGACACTCTGCTACGTCCCGCACCTGGACTACGACCTCCAGCGCTTCGGCCCCGGATCAGAACAGGCCCGGGAGGCGGTCCGCGACCTCGACGCCGCCCTCGCGCCCCTGCTCGACGACGCCGAGGCCGCCGGGACCGCCGTCATGGTGCTCAGCGAGTACGGGATCACCCCCGCCGAGAAGCCGGTGGACGTCAACCGGCTGCTGCGCGAGAAGGGGTTCCTGGAGGTCTACACGCAGGAGGGCATGGAGTACCTGGACCCGTGGGCCTCCCGGGCCTTCGCCGTCTCCGACCACCAGTGCGCGCACGTGTACGTCCAGGACCCCGCCGACCTGCCCGGGGTCACCGAGCTCCTCCGTGGACTGGACGGGGTCGAACTGGTCCTGGACCGCGGGGCCCAGGCCGGCTACGGGCTCGACCACGAACGCTCCGGCGAGCTGGTCCTGTTCGCCGACCCCGGCGCCTGGTTCACCTACTACTACTGGCTGCGCGACGAGTCGGCCCCCGACTTCGCACGCGGCGTCGACATCCACCGCAAGCCCGGGTACGACCCGGCCGAACTCTTCCTGGACCCCGCCGACCCGATGGTCAAGGCACGGGCGGCCGCCAACCTGGTCCGTAAGAAGGTCGGCCTGCGCTACACGATGAACGTCGTCCCCCTGGACCCGGGCTGTGTCCGGGGCACGCACGGGCGCCCGCACGACACCCCTGAGGACGGGCCCCTCCTGCTGTGCACCGAACCCGCGCTCGCCCGGGACCGTATCGCGGCCACCGAGGTCCGCGACCTCATGCTCGGCCTCGTCGGTGTGCCGGCACCGACGGGGTCGACCCCCCTCTGAACCGACCGGCCACCCAGGGGCCGTCCCCGCACCGGAACTCGCGGCCCCGACCCCGACCAACACGAAGGAAGCCAGATGACCAGACCGGTCACCCTCTTCACCGGCCAGTGGGCCGACCTGCCCTTCGAGGAAGTGTGCGCGCTCGCCGCGTCCTGGGGCTACGACGGCCTGGAGATCGCCTGCTGGGGCGACCACCTCGACGTCACGCGCGCCGCCGTGGACGACGAGTACGCCCAGGAGCGCCTGGACATCCTCAAGCGCCACGGCCTCGGTGTGTGGGCCATCTCGAACCACCTCCTCGGCCAGGCGGTGTGCGACGACCCCATCGACCAGCGCCACAAGGACATCCTGCCCTCCCGGGTCTGGGGCGACGGCGACCCCGAGGGCGTGCGCCGGCGCGCCGCCGAGGAGATGAAGCTGACCGCACGGGCCGCCGCGAAACTCGGCGTGTCCACGGTGGTGGGCTTCACGGGTTCGGCCATCTGGAAGTACGTGGCGATGTTCCCGCCGGTGGGCGACGACGTCATCCAGGCGGGCTACCGGGACTTCGCCGACCGCTGGAACCCGATCCTGGACGTGTTCGACGAGGTGGGCGTGCGCTTCGCGCACGAGGTGCACCCGTCGGAGATCGCCTACGACTACTGGTCGACCCAGGCGGCGCTGGAGGCCGTGGGCCACCGGGAGGCCTTCGGCCTGAACTGGGACCCCAGCCACATGGTGTGGCAGGACATCGACCCGGTCGGCTTCCTGTGGGACTTCCGGGACCGGATCTACCACGTGGACTGCAAGGACGCTCGCAAGCGCGTGGGCAACGGCCGCAACGGCCGCCTCGGTTCGCACCTGCCCTGGGGCGACCCGCGCCGCGGCTGGGACTTCGTGTCGACCGGCCGCGGCGACGTGCCGTGGGAGGCCTGCTTCCGCGTGCTGAACTCGATCGGCTACGAGGGGCCGATCTCCATCGAGTGGGAGGACGCGGGCATGGACCGCCTCACCGGTGCCGCCGAGGCGGTGAAGTTCGTGCGGGCCAACGCCTTCGACCCGCCCGAGAGCTCGTTCGACTCCGCCTTCGGCTCGGACTGACCGGGTTCCGTTCCGGCGGAGCGAGCGCCCGGTGCCACGGGAGGGGCCCGTGGCACCGGGTTCACATCATGGGGGCGATGACCACGCGGTAGTGGCCGCCGTCGGCGGTGTCCACGTCGTGTCGGAAGTCGTTGACCCGGTTGACCGAGCGCTGCACCGCGTCGCTCCGGAAGGCGCTGGTGTCCACCGTGGGCAGGTGCTCCCGGAGGGCGAGGACCGCCTCGTCCACGGACATGGCGGTGCCCCGGTGCTGCGGGGTGATGCGCTGGCCGTCGTCGGTGATCCGACTGATCGCGATCCGGAACATACCGGTCTCCCTGCGCCGTTGGGGGGTTGTCACCGGCATTCTCCCCCATCGGCGGCGGGGCTGTGAAGGCCGTGGGACCCGCTCAGACCTCCAGGGTCTCCTCGATGCCCTTGAGGCTGTACCGGGCCAGGGCCAGGTTGCCCCGGGACCGGTCCAGGGCCAGGTAGAGGAAGAGCCCCTGGCCCTTGCGGCTGGTGAGCGGGCGGATGACGTGGTACTGCCCGGACAGGGTGATGAGGATGTCCTCGATCGCGTCGTTGAGGCCCAGCTGGTCCATGGTCCGCATCTTGGCGCGGACCACCTCGGTGTTCCCCGCCGCGGCGACGGTGAGGTCGAGCGCGTTGGTCGAGGAGAGCGTTCCGAGCGCCATACCGCTGCTGTAGTCGACCACGGCGGCGCCGACCGCCCCGTCGATCTCCATCATTTCCTTGAGCCCGGCTTCGATGTTCGGCATGTCCTTCTCTTTTCTTTGGTTGAGCCGACGCAGCACTCTCCGGTCGGCGATCCAACGACGCAGTCCCTGAGCGCGGCGCGGGGCGGGGCCAGCGGTCACGCGACCACCGTTCCGCTCCGGACCCGTCCCAGGGACAGGGAGCGGAGCGCGGTCAGGACGCGTTCCAGCACCGGGCGGTCCACGGCGACCAGGGCCCGGGGCCGAACCTGGCCGCCCCGGCCCCGGCGCGGCGGCCGGCCCTGGTCCCGGCTCGGCAGCTCGACGCTGTCCGCGAGGTCGCGCAGACGGCGCAGGGCGAACCCGAGGTTGCCCCGGTCCCGGTCCATGCGCACCTGGACGCAGAACTCGGAGCCGCGCAGGACGGCGAACAGCAGGTGGTGGTCTCCCTCGGTGACGACCACGTCCTCGACCACCTGCGTGGTGCAGAGCGGACCGCCCTGAATGGCCTGGAGGATCGCCGCCGTGCCCGGCACCGCGTCGCTCTCGTCACGGCCGACACCGTTCAGGGCAGAGCCGGCGCGCCAGTCGACGAGACAGACACTGCACACCCCCGGCGTCCGGAGCATCTCCCGCATCTGCTGATCGATGGCGAGCACGGTGTTCCTTTGCGGATCAGGGCCGACGGGAGCGGCCCGCGGGTGAATCAGAAAACGTCCTTCGGGGACAGCACGAGAATAGGACTCCGGGCTCCCCCTCGCAGGGTTTTCCGTCATTTATCGCATCTTGGCTGGTGAAACGGGCATTGCCCAGGAAAGCGTGGGAGGGGAATTTTCTACAGAATGTACGGCTAGCAGGCTCGAAAACCAGCGATAAGAAAGAAAGCGAAGGTCGTTCTTCCCTGAGCGATTTAATGCTTTTCGGGACTTCCGTTCCCCCGACTGCCACGACGGCCGCCTTCACGGCAGCGCCCGGGCGCTCCGCGGAGACCGGGGCGCGGGTCGCGGCGGCCCCTGAACGGTTCAGGACGCTGACCGGGGAACGGACGCGCCGACCAGATCGCGGACGCCGCCCTCGCCGGGGTCCGCCCGGCCACGGGCGCCCTCTACTGAGGGCACCGGCCCACAAGAACGGGGAGCCCCGCCGACAGGACGGACCGGCGGGGCTCCCCTTCGGATCGACTGGAGCTCAGAGCCAGGAGACCCTGGAGCTCTCCAGGTCGTAGCGGGCGGCGACGACCTCCAGACTCCCGTCCGAGACGAACCCGCCCAGTTCGTCGTCCTCGCGGAGCCGTTCCGCGATGTGCCGGGCGTTGGCCCGGACGCAGTCGTCGAGGAAGTCCTCACCGTCGTCGGGGGTGGACTCCACGACCTCCAGGATCTCCCCGACCAGGCCGCCGACGTGGCCGTGCGGCAGTTCGCCGGTGCGGTGGGCCTCCACCGCGGCGTCAACGGCTCCGCAGCTCTGGTGGCCCATGACCACGAGCAGGGGCGTGTGCAGGTGTTCGACCGCGTAGGTGAGGCTGCCGAGCACGGAGCCGTCCAGGACCTGGCCCGCCGAGCGGATGGTGAAGAGGTCGCCCAGCCCCTGGTCGAAGACCAGTTCCGGGGGCACCCGGGAGTCCGCGCACCCCAGGATCACCGCGAAGGGGTTCTGACCCTCGACCAGCTGGGCACGGCGCGCCCTGCTCTCGTGGGGGTGTCTGGAGGCGTGGCGGTACCAGCGCTTGTTGCCCGCCTTGAGCAGGCGCAGGGCCTCCTTCGCGTCACGGGCGGCGGGCGCGGCGGAGGCCGTGTCCGCCCAGGCGGAGGAGGGCAGGGTGGTAGCGGCGGCGGCGGCGCCGACGCCGCCGAGGAGCGACGCCTTGAAGGCGCCGCGACGGGTGATGGCCATGGGGGCCTCTTTTTCCGTTTCACGAACAAAAGGACTTTTGTCAGCAAAGCGGAATGAAGCTACTCCTGGGGCGAGGGGGTTCTCAAGAGGATTGACACGTTCCTAACGCGCCGGTTCCGGCCACACCCGTGCGGTCCCAGCCGTGCCGGCTCAGACGTGGCGGCGGGACTGCACGAAGTCGAACCTTCCCGCCACGAACCGGGGATCGGTCAGAGACGAGGTCGCCGCGGGGTTGGCACCCGACCCGTGGTAGTCGCTGAAGGCCGCGGACTGGTTGACGAACACCTCCTGGGTGAGGTTCGCGGACAGGTTCACCCCGGCGTCCAGGGCGACGTCCTCCGCGCGTTCCAGCACGTCCTCGTCGGTCGAGTACACCGCCGCGGTGATGGCGCCCCTCTCCGTGACGGTCTCGCCGAGCAGGCGCAGGGACTCGTCGGTGTCGGCCGTGGTGATCACGAAGGAGATCGGGCCGAAGTGCTCGCGCCCGTACACCTCCCGGTCCTCGGCGCCGAGCCGGACCAGGGCCGGGGTCCGCACGACGGCGTCGGGGAACTCCGGGTGCGCGGGCGCGGTCGGGGCGAGCAGGACCTCCCCCAGCTCCGCGACGGAGTCCACGCGGTCCCGCACCCCGTCGCTGACCACGGCGCCGAGCACGCCCACGAGGCGTGCGGGGTCGGCGGCCAGTTCGGCGAGGGCCGCGGCGAGGTCCGCCGCGAACTCGTCTGCACCGCAGTGGCCCTCGTCGGTGGCCAGGCCCGCGGCCGGGACGTAGATGTTCTGCGGGGTCGTGCACATCTGGCCGCTGTACAGCGCCAGGGAGTGGGCCAGGTTGCCGAGCATCGGACGGTAGGCGTCGGTGGAGTCGACCACGACCGTGTTGGTCCCGGCCTTCTCCGTGCTGACGAAGGCCTGGCGGGCGTTGTCCTCCAGCCAGTCTCCGAACTCCGTGGAACCGGTGAAGTCGACGATCCGCACCTCGGGGCGCAGGGCGAGGTCGGCGGCGAGGCGGTCCTCGGGCGCCTCGGCCGCCAGCAGCACGGTGTCGGGGTCCAGCCCTTGCTCCGTCAGCACGTCGCGGGCCACGGCCACGGTGATCGCCAGCGGCAGGACCGCGCCCGGGTGGGGCTTGACGATCGTGGTGTTGCCGGTGACCAGGTTGGCGAAGAGCGCGGAATAGGAGTTCCAGGTGGGGAAGGTGTTGCAGCCGATGACCAGGCCGACCCCGCGGCCGCGCGCGGTGTAGCGCTTGGCCATGGTGATCGGGCCGCCGCGGCGCCGGGGCTTCTCCCACCGCGACTCCCCCGCGTAGTGCTCGATCATGTCGTAGCCGTAGGCCACCGCCTCCAGACCACGGTCCTGGGCGTGCGGACCGCCCGCCTGGAAGGCCATGACGAAGGACTGGCCGCTGGTGTGCTGTACGGCGTGCGCCATCTCGAAGCTGCGCCGGTTGAGCCGGTCGAGGACCTCCAGGCACACGCCCGCCCGCACGTCGAGGGGCACGCGGCGCCAGGAGGTGAGGGCCCGCCGGGAGGCGGCGAGGAGGGCGTCGGCGTCGGCGCGCGGGTAGGTGACGTCGAGCGGCAGGCCGTAGGGGGAGCGCTCCGTGGCCACGCGGCCGCGGTCGCCGGGACCGTCCAGCGGGAAGTCCCGGCCCAGCAGCGCCCTGAAGGCCGCCTCCCCCTCGGAGGCGGCGCCGTCCCCGTAGACCGAACGGCTCGGCGACTCCGGGTAGGCGGTGTGGTGGTGTCGTCCGCGGATCGCCGCCACGGCGCCGTCAAGGGTCGCCCGGTGTCGTTCGAGCAGGTCCGGGGGGTGCGTCGCCACGGCTTTCGCCCTTCCTCAGGTGGTGGTCCGGGGTCTATGGTGTATTACCAACCGACCGTTCGTTAAGTTAGCAAATCCTCGTGAGGGAACGACACCGCCGGCCCGCCCGCCTCCCGCGCGTCCGCCCCCGCCACAAGGTAGATTCGACAACCGTGTCCCGATCTTCCGCAACCGAACCAGCAGCCCCTCGACAGACCGGCAGGCGCCGCTCCGGCCGACCGGGGCACGACGCCGACTCCGTGCTCCGCGTGGCCGCGCGCGTGTTCAACGAGCGCGGGTACGACGGCACGAGCATGGAGGACCTGGCCCGCGCCCTCGGCGTGACCAAGTCCGCGATCTACCACCACGTCACCGGCAAGGCCGAGCTGCTGCGCCAGTCCCTCGACCTGGCCATGGACGCGCTGTTCGAGGTCACCCGCGAGGAGGGCGCGACCTCCGGCCCGGCCATCGCGCGGCTCGAACACGTCATGCGCGGCAGCGTCCGGGTGCTGGTGGAGGAGCTGCCCCACGTCACCCTGCTGCTGCGGGTGCGCGGCAACACCGAGGTGGAGAAGCACGCCCTGGAGCGCCGACGCCGGTTCGACCACCTCATCGCCGACCTGGTCCGCGAGGGCGTCGTCGACGGTGACATCCGCAGCGACGTCGACCCCGCGGTCGCCTCCCGCCTGCTCTTCGGCATGGTCAACTCGATCGTCGAGTGGTACAAGCCGGACCGCGGCATGGCGTGCGAAGAGATCGCCGACTCGCTGTGCCGCATCGCTTTCGAAGGGCTCCGCACCCACCGGGACTGAGCGTCCGCGTGTGCCCAGCATCACCCGGGCGCCCCGTCGGCCGAGAACACCCATGGGCCGCAGGGTTCTCTCCGCGCCGCCCCCGTGCGCGGCAAGGGGGTGTCTCGCCGGCGCGCCCGAAGAAGGGAAGAAGGTCCTAAAGTGGAATCATCCCCTCTTTTCCCTTTTCTTCTTTCTCCCCTTCTCCCCGGAGCCCTGCGCCATGATCGACCATTTCTCGTACGGTTGGTGGACCCCCGCCGCCGCCTACGTCCTCTCCGTCGTCGGTTCGTTCATCGGGCTCAGGTTCGCCCTGCTCGCCAGGGACGCCTCCGGCCCCGGGCGCGGGCTCTGGCTGGCCCTGAGCGCCGCCTGCCTCGGCGGCACGGCCATCTGGTCCATGCACTTCGTGGCCATGCTCGGCTTCCGCATCCAGGGCGCGCCGATCCGCTACGACACCGCGCTCACCGTGCTCAGCGGCCTGCTGGCGATCGGGGTGATGGCGGTGGCCCTCACCCTGGCCACCGCGCGGCCGACGCCTCCGTGGCTCATCGGCGGCGGCCTGATCGCGGGCGCCGGAGTGGTGGGCATGCACTACATGGGCATGGCCTCGATGAACGTCCACGGCCACCTGCACCACAACCCCCTGTTCGTGGGGGCCGCGTGTGTGATCGCGGTGAGCGCCGCCACGGCGGCGCTGTGGTTCGCCCTGAACGTGCGCCGGGCCTCGTACTCCCTGGTCGCCGCCCTCCTCATGGGAGTCGCCGTGTCGGCCATGCACTACACCGGGATGTTCGGCATGAGCTTCACCGCCGCCGACCACGTCCCGCTCACCCCGCCGCCCGGCGCGAACACCCCGGACCTGCTCCTTCCACTGATCACCGGCCTGTTCGTCTTCCTGATGATCTGCAGTCTCTTCCTGCTGCTGAACGTGGGCGAGGACACCCGCCCCCGCCGTTCGGACCGCGCAGAATCCGCATGAAAATCAATTGGCCACATCAGGCCACTAAAGCCCCTGGTAATAAATAACGGACATCTCTACGCTCCATAAACAGCAGCCACAAATGTGACCTGCGTCATGGAAAGCAGAGAACAGGGACCGTGTCCGATCTCCTCCCCCAAGGCTGGATGACGCCCGCGATCGCCTACACCATCTCGGCGATCGGTTCCTTCCTGGCCCTGGCCTTCGCCTCCAGGGCCCGCCGGGCGACGGGTTTCATCCGGTGGCAGTGGCTGGGCCTGGCGGCGCTCTCGCTAGGCGGCATAGCCGTGTGGGCGATGCACTTCGTCGCCATGCTCGGCTACACCGCCCCCGGATCGCCCCTTCGCTACGACGTCCTCCTCACCGCGATCAGCGGGGTCATCCCGATCCTGGTCACCGGTACCGCCCTCCACCTGGTGCTGCGACGCCCCACCGCGGCCCGCCTCCTGACCAGCGGCACCCTCGTCGGCATCGGCGTCGTCGCGATGCACTACACGGGTGTGGCCGCCATGAACACGCACGGGGAGATGCACCACGACCCCGTCTACATAGCCCTGTCGTGTGTGATCGCCGTGGCCGCCGCCACCGTCGCGCTGTGGTGCGCCCGGGACCTGCGCGGCCTGCCCAGCATGCTCCTCGCCGCCCTGGTCATGGCGGCCGCGGTCACCGCCATGCACTACACCGGTATGGCCGGGCTCCACGTCGTCCCGCCCGACTTCACCCCCATCGGCGCCCCCGACGGGGCCAAGGCGCGGGACCTGATCCTGCCCCTGATCACCGGCCTGTTCGTCTTCCTGCTGATCTGCAGCCTCTTCCTCCTGCTCGGCGGCGACGAGGAGAGGGAGCGCCGGGACTACGCCCGCCCCTCCCACCGGGCGGCGGAGCACACCGTCCAGAGCTCCGACGCGTCCTACCGTCCTCGGCACGGGTCGCCGGAGGGACCGCCACCGAACCGTTCCCGCCCCGCCGACGACGTGTGGACACGGCGCCGCTGAGGCGGTGGAGGCGGCCCGACGACCGGCTCCCGGAAAACCACTGGCACCGGCCCGGGACCCTGTCCTAGGGTCGGTGCCGTGCCGTGCGGCCCGCGCCGGCCGCTGACGAGAGGAGTCCGCCATGGTTCTCACCATGTCCGTCCCCAGTTCCGAACTTCCTTTCGTCAGCGAGCCGTAGGTCGCGTCCACCCCTTCCCGGAACACCCGGGGAACAGCCCGGCCCCGCCCCTTGGCACCGGCTCGCGCTCCGCAGAGAGAGCGCAGTGAGTCACCACAGCGAGAACACCACGTCCGAGACCGACTTCGCCCACCCTCTCAGCGGGTTGGGCTGGAACCCCCGTGTCGAGGCCGCCTTCGACACCGCCGCCCGAAGCTCCCCGCACGTCCTGCTGCCCGCCCGGGTCGCCGAGGCCCGCCGCGGAGCGGTCGGCGTCCGCCTGCCCCAGCACGAGACCGCGGCGCTCGCCCCCGGGGTCCGCAGGGCCGCGGAGGCCGATCACGCGTCCGCACCCACCAGCGGCGACTGGGTCGCCGTCCGCCGCTCCGGCGACACCTGGCTCGTGGAGGCCGTCCTGGAACGCACCGGGACCCTCGTCCGCCAGGGCGTGGCCAAGGACTCCCACGACCAGGTCCTGGCCGCCAACGTCGACGCGGTGCTGATCTGTGAGGCCGCCGACCAGGGCCCCAACGTGGGGCGTCTGGAACGCTTCCTCAGCCTCGCCTGGACCAGCGGGGCCACCCCGGTCGTCGCCGTCACCAAGGCCGAACTGGCCGGTGAGCGCCTGCCCGAGGTGGTCGAACTGGTCGAGTCCGTCACCACCGGCGCCGACGTGCACACCGTCAGCGCGCACACCGGTCTGGGCCTGGCCGAACTGGCCGCGCGGCTCCGCCCCGGCGCCACCTGGGTTCTGCTCGGCACCTCGGGTGCCGGGAAGTCCAGCCTGCTCAACGCACTCGCCGGGCAGCCGGTCATGGAGACCGGGGAGATCCGCGACGACCGGCGCGGCCGCCACACCACCACCCACCGGCAGCTGATCCCCATGCCCGGGGGCGCGCTGTTCCTGGACATCCCCGGGGTGCGCCGCATCGACGTGCCCGGCGACGAGAGCGGTGTCGACCGCACCTTCGCCGACGTCAAAGCCCTGGCCGAGCGTTGCCGGTTCGGGGACTGCGCCCACGGCAGCGAGCCCGGGTGCGCGGTCAACGCCGCCGTGGACGACGGGGAGCTGGACGCCCGGCGCCTCGAACGCTGGTACAAGCTGCGCCGCGAGGCCGAGTGGAACCGGTCCAGGGGCGACGCCCGCATGCGCGCCGAGCGCCGCAAGGAGTGGAAGCGCAACGACCGCGTCGGCAGGGAGGCCGCCCGCCTCAAGCGCGGGTACTAGGTCGTGTTCCGCGGGTCGGTCCCGGAGCGGTACAGGTTCCGGGACTGCTCGCGGAGGATCTCCATGCGGCGCTCGACCGGTGGATGCGTTCCGAGGACGCGGCCTGTCTTGGCCGGCAGGGCGACGATCGCCATCGCATCGACCCCGCGGCGCAGGTCCTGGGTCGGCAGTGCGTCCCGGTGCTCCTCCAGCCGGCTCAGGGTCGCGGCCAGGACGGAGGGCGCCCCGGTCAGCTCCGCGGCAGCCCGGTCCGCGGCCAACTCCCGCTGACGGCTGAGCACAGCTGTGGCCGCGAGCCCGGGCAGCGACAGCACGGCCCCACAGAAGATCAGCGGCACCACCCCGAACAGGTAGACGAGCCCCGTCGCGATCCGGAGAACGACGACGAGGGCGCCGACCGGCCCGGCCGCCGCCCCCGGGGCCGGGTCGACCTCCGGAAGCCCCGCCATGACCTCCGCCTTGTCCTCCTTCGCCGTGAGCACCGTCTCCCAGTCCCTGCCCTGCCTGCGGGCGACAGCGGTGAGCCGGACGTCCCACCACTCGAATGCGGTGTGCAGGGCCGCCGTCAGGTAGACCGGCCACTGGGTGATCGCGGTCGCGAACATCAGCAGCCGCTGGTCCCGGTGGGCCACGTGGGACAGTTCGTGGGCGAGCACGGCCTCCAGCTCCGCCGCTTCCAGCTCCGTCAGGAGATCGGCGCTGACGTAGACCGTCGGCACACCGTCCCGGCAGATGTGGGTCAGCGCGTTGGCCCCCTCCAGGTCCAGGAGCCGCAGCCGCGGCCGGGGCCACCCGCTCAGCGCGCACAGCCGGTCCAGCACGGCGTGTGCCCGGGGGGCGGTGTCCGGGGTGAGCTCCACCGACTCCCGCCGGTCCACGGGGTCGTCCGGGGTCATCAGCACCACGGCCTCGCCGAAGACCAGCATGACCGCCACGGGTACGAGCCCCCACCACCAGCCCAGTTCCAGGTAGGAGGCGAGCACGCCGCCCAGAGCCGCGCACAGCAGGGCGGCGGCGACGATGACCGCCCAGGCGCGGAGCATGGCCGCGTGGGCGGAGAGGAAGGCACGCATAGGCGGAATCCTAGGAGCCGCACGGCCCGGAGCGGGCCTCGGTGTCCGGATCGGGCCATGCTCCGGGACTGCTCGCGGAGGATCTCCGTGCGGCGGGGCAGCGAAGGGTGGGTGGAGAACCATCCGCCGCCGTCCTTGCCGTTCAGCGGGATGACGGCCAGCGCCGAGACGTTGGCCGCCCGCAGGTCCTGCCGAGGAGTCCGTTCCCGGTGCTCCCGGAGCCGTTGTCCCTAGACCCCGGGTTCCTGGAACCCGAAGGCCCTGCGGGCGTTGCCCGCGACGGTCTCGGCCAGCTCGTCCTCGCCCATGCCCTTGGTCTCGGCCAGCACGCGCAGCGTGAGCGGGATCAGGTAGGGGGCGTTGGGGCGGCCCCGGTAGGGCTTGGGGGTGAGGAAGGGAGCGTCGGTCTCCACCAGCACCAGCTCCGGCGGGGCCACCTTGGCGGCCTCGCGGAGGGGTTCGGCGCTGGCGAAGGTGACGTTGCCCGCGAAGCTCATGAAGTAGCCGTGCTCGGCGCACACCCTGGCCATGTCGGCGTCGCCGGAGAAGCAGTGGAAGACCACGCGCTCCGGTGCGCCCTCCTCCTCGAGGATCCGCAGGACGTCCTCGTGCGCCTCGCGGTCGTGGATCATGAGCGCCTTGCCGTGGCGCTTGGCGATGGCGATGTGGCGGCGGAAGGACTCCTCCTGCGCGCGGGCGCCCTCGGGCCCGGTCCGGAAGGTGTCCATGCCGGTCTCGCCCACCGCCACCACCTGGGGCAGCGCGGCCAGCGCGTCGATCTCGGCGAGCTCGGCCTCCAGGGCCTCGATCCCGCCCGCCGGACGGGCCTTCTCCGTCCAGTCGGTGTCGTCGGCCTCCACACCCTCGGCGCCGTCGCCGTGCACCACGCGCGGGGCCTCGTTAGGGTGCAGGGCCACCGCGGCCCACACCTTGCCGGGGTGGGCGGCCGCGACCTCCGCCGCCCAGCGCGAGGAGGGCAGGTCGACCCCCACCTGCACGAGCGGGGTCACGCCCACGGCCTCCGCGGCCGCGATGATCTCCTCGACCCCGGGCGTCTGCATGTCCATGTGGGTGTGGCTGTCGGCCACCGGAATCCGCAGGGGCTCGGGGGCCGCCGGCGGTGTCTGCGCGTTGCGCTCCTTGACCGCTCTCCCGCTGCGTTTACCCACGTCCGCGCCCACCCTTCTCGATCGATCGTCGGCTCGATACTAGGTGCCCGCACCGCATGACCGGCACGTGCGGACCCGGACGCTTGACAGGGCAATGACTCAATGACTTAATACATTAACTGATTGGCCGTCGACCGACTCCGAACAGAACGGACGCCACGTGCGGACACTGACGTCGTACCTCCTCGATCCCCTGGGTCACAGCTTGTCCCTGCCGGCCGAGCTCCTGTACGCCCAGAACATCGGCGCGGGACTCCCGCTCGGCGTCGCCGTGTGCGCGATGCTGGCCATGGCGCTCCCCGCCCTGCGCATCCGCACCGGAGCCTCCGGACCCGCCCTGCTCCGTGTGGGCCCCCTGCTCGGCCTGACCGCGGCCGTGGTGGCCACGATCGCCGCGGAGATGTACGTGCGCGACTTCAGGATCTGGCACTTCGCCTTCCTGATGACGGCCATCGTCGCCGTGGGGGTCTGGCTCCTGGCGCGTTCACGGCGCGCGGTCTCCGCCCGGGGCGAGAGGGCCTCCCGCACGACACCGCTCGACGAGGGCGTCACCGCCCGAAGCTGGTTCGCCGCCTCCCTCCTCGGCTTCGTCGCCGTGATCGGCGGCGGCATCCTCGTCCTGTTCGCCCTGGGCGCCCCCAACGTCCTCCTCCTGCCCTCGTTCCTGGTCGCCGCGGTGCTCGCGGCGGTCGTGGCGGGTGACCTGACGGCCAACCTGCTGCTCCGGTTCCGGGCCCGTACCTACCGGGCCGAACTGCGCCCGCGCGGGGTGTCCACGGTGCTGCCCGCACGCCGTGCCGTCGGCGTCCTCGTGCTCTGCGCAGCGGTGACCTACGCCGGCTTCGCGATCGCCGTGGGCGAGTACCGCATGACCGTGATCGCCGCGTGCGCCCCCTACCGCGACCTCGCGCTCTCCGACTGGGCCGACACCGTAGGACTGGGCATGATCGGCGTCGCCGCGCTCGCGACCACGGCTCTGGGCGCGGTCGGCGTGCTGGTCGCCGCCACCCGGCCCGCCATCGCCTCCCTGGAGCCCGCACGGGACCTGGCTCTGCGCCACCTCTCCACCGCACGGACGGTGTGCGCGGTCGTGGGCGCCCAGCTCGTGCTCGCGGGCGACCTGGTTCCGGCGACCGTCTACGCGATCCGGCCCACCGATCCCAGGGAGTGCTCGACGATGCACAGCAGCCCCTACGCCCAGCCGGGCTGGTTCCCCGACGGTGGCCACCCGGGTGCGCTGCTGCTCCTCGGCGGCCTGGCCGTGTCCCTCGGCGGATGCCTGGTGTGGGCGTTCGCGACCTGGCGGTCCACGGTCCGCGCGCTCACCCCCTTCGCCGAGGCACCCGCCCAGAGCTCCGACACGGTGGACCGCGCCGACCAGGACGTCCGATGATCATCGAAGTCGACTCGCGGGACCCGCTCCCGCCCTACGAGCAGATCCGCAGGCAGATCCTCGCCCTGGTCGTGTCCGGCGAGCTGGCCCCAGGAGCCCGGCTGCCGACCATCCGACAACTCTCCGGGGACCTCAACGTGGCCCCCAACACCGTGGCGCGGGCGTTCCGGGAGCTGGAGTCCGTCGGCGTGCTCTCCAGCCGCAGGCGCCACGGAACCTCGGTCACCGACGACGCCCGTGAGCACGCGCGCGCGACGCTCTCCGGCACCGCTCCCCCGCCCGCCGCGGACCCGGCGCCCCCGACGCGGCCGCCGGACCTGGAGGAGCCCGCGCGCGCGTTCGCCGCGCACGCGCGCGGCCTGGGACACGGCCTGGACGAGGCCCTCGAAGCCGTCCGCCGGAACTGGTGACAGCGCTGTGGGCCCCGGCGACGGCCGGGGCCCACAGCGGCGTCGAAGGGACGATCCCTACTCGGTGGGGCCCTCCAGGCGCGCCAGCTCCTCGTCCACCACGGACGGGTCGAGCTTGGTGAACAGCGGGGTCGGACGGCTCAGCGGGGTGCCCGGGACGATCGGGACCGATCCCCAGCGGGCGTCGTTGTCGGCGTAGTCACCGGTGATGACCGGGTAGTCCACCTTCTCCTCGGAGCCGCCGATGGTGTCGTGGCCGGACTCGATGCGGGGCATCCCGGTCCAGGTCCCGGTGCCGCCGAGCATCGCGTACACCTTGTTGGCCGACTCCGGCAGGAACGGCGTCAGCAGGGTGTTGGCGTCGCTGACCAGCTGGAGGGACACGTGCAGGACGGTCGCCATCCGCTCCGGGTCGGTCTTCTTGAGCGCCCACGGAGCCTGGTCGGAGATGTACTTGTTGGCCTCGGCGACGGTGCGCATGGCCTCCTGGAGCGCGGCCTTGAACTGCGACCTCTCCAGTCGGGCGCCGACCGTGGCGAAGGCCTCCCTGGAGGCCTCCAGGACCTTGTGGTCCTCGTCGGTCAGGTCGCCGGCGGCGGGGATCTCGCCGAGGTTCTTGGCCGCCATGGAGATGGAGCGGTTGACCAGGTTGCCCCAGGCCGCCACCAGCTCGTCGTTGTTGCGCCGCACGAACTCGGCCCAGGTGAAGTCGGTGTCCTGGTTCTCCGGACCCGCGGCCATGATGTAGTACCGCAGCGCGTCCGCGGAGTAGCGCTCCAGGAAGTCCCGCACGTAGATCACCACGCGGCGCGAGGAGGAGAACTTCTGGCCCTCCATGGTGAGGAACTCGCTGGAGACGACCTCGGTGGGCACGTTCAGCTCGCCCAGCGGACCGGTCTCGCCGCCCCGGTCGCCCCTGCCGTTGGCCCCGAGCAGGATCGAGGGCCAGATGACCGAGTGGAAGACGATGTTGTCCTTGCCCATGAAGTAGAAGGACTCGGTCTCGTCACCCTGCCACCAGCGGCGCCAGGCCTCGGGCTCGCCGACGCGCTGGGCCCACTCGATGGACGCGGACAGGTAGCCGATCACCGCGTCGAACCACACGTAGACGCGCTTGGCGTCGTTGTCGCTCCACCCCTCCAGCGGGATGGGCACGCCCCAGTTGAGGTCGCGGGTGACCGCGCGCGGCTGGAGGTCCTCCACCAGGTTGAGGGAGAACTTGAGGACGTTCGGCCTCCACTCCCCCTCCTTGCCCTTGAGCCACTCGGTGAGGACCTCGGCGAAGGCGGGCAGGTCGAGCATGAAGTGCTCGGTGTCCACGAACTCCGGGGTCTCGCCGTTGATCCGGGAGCGGGGCGAGATGAGGTCGATCGGGTCGAGCTGGTTGCCGCAGTTGTCGCACTGGTCGCCGCGCGCGCCGTCGAAACCGCAGATCGGGCAGATGCCCTCGATGTAGCGGTCGGGCAGCGTACGGCCGGTGGACGGGGACCGCGCGCCCTGGGTGGTGCGCGTGAAGACGTAGCCGTTGTCGTAGAGCGTGGTGAACAGCTGCTGGACGACGGAGTAGTGGTTGCCGGTGGTGGTGCGGGTGAACAGGTCGTAGGACAGGCCGAGCGCGACCAGGTCCTCGGCGATGATCCGGTTGTAGCGGTCGGCCAGCTCCCGGGCGGTCACGCCCTCCTGGTCGGCCAGCACCTGGATCGGGGTGCCGTGTTCGTCGGTGCCGCTGACCATCAGCACGTTGTTCCCCGACATTCGCTGGAAGCGCGAGAAGACGTCCGAGGGGACTCCGAACCCGGAGACGTGGCCGATGTGGCGCGGGCCGTTGGTGTAGGGCCAAGCGACCGCGGTCAGGATGTGGCGATTCGACGACATGACTCAAGACTAAAGGTGGCCAGGGGTGTCCGAGCACCGGAGCGCCCCGCGCGGCGGGCCGGGCCGGGGTCCGTCCGCCGGGTCGTCCACAGGGCCGACCACACGATTCCCCCCGATGGGTGGGTACCCGTATGCTCTGCTGAACGAGGCCGTGTGTCACCGGGGCACCGGCCGGAGTCAGTACGACCCTCCTACCCGGCCCTGAGGCGGTGGTTACCACGGTTATCCGTGCCCTACCCCGTCCTGCCCTGCGGACCGGCTCGCTGATCGCCAGCGTGGTCCTGCTGGTCGTCCTGTCCTTCCCCGTGGCCTCGAGCCTGTCCGGGGAGAGGGACACCGTGGCGCTGCCCTCGAACGGCGGCGTCAGCCTCCCCGAGGACGCCGCCTCGAACAGTTCCGACGACGGCCGCGGCCCCGCCTCCCACGAGGCGGCGGAGGAAGCGCACCCGTACCTCGGCTCCCAGACGGTGGCCCTCGGGCCACCCGGCTCCACCTGCGACCAGCGATCGGTGCTGCGGGACCTGCCCGACGCCGTACCCACGTGCGCACTGCGCCTGGCGGTGTGGGACCAACCCTGGTGGCCGCTGCCCCTCCCGCACCACGACCCCGTTCCCGAACAGGTCGACGCGGAAGGGCTGCCGCCCACCCGGGCACCACCTCTCACCGCGCCCACCATCGTCTGACCATCCCGGTCGGCCGCCTCACCGTGCCCTCGACGGCAGCGGGATCGGCCCCACGCACCCCCCTGCCCGGACCGGCCGGGCATGCGACCGGTACCCACCATCCGCAGTGAGAGGTTCACCCCTTGTCCAGTCAAACGGGAGCAGGAGCGCGCTGGACACGCGCGCTCATCTCCCTTCTCGTCATTCTCGTCGCGTTCGGCGCGGCGTGGTTCATTCCACCGCGGCTGGGGCTCGACCTCAGCGGCGGCACCCAGATCGTCCTGGAGACCCAGGACGGCACCGACGGCACCGAGGCCAACTCGGAGAACACCGACAAGGTCGTCGAGGTGCTGCGCCAGCGCATCGACCGCCTCGGCGTGGCCGAGGCCACCATGTCGCGTTCCGGTGAGAACCGGATCATCGTCGAGCTCCCGGGCGTGCAGGACCCGGCGGAGGCCGCGGAGATCGTCGGCCAGACCGCCCAGCTGTCCTTCCACCCCGTGCTCGGTGTGGGCGAACAGGGCGGTCAGGGCGTCCAGGCCCCCGGCGGCGGCGACTTCGCCAACCCGCCCGCGGACGAGGCCCGTGCCCCCGCCGACAGCGACGGCGAGGAAGGCGCCCCCGCGGAGGGCGGCGAACAGCCGGAGATGACGCAGGAGGAGATGGAAGAGCTCCTCGGCGGCATGCAGGGCGGCGGCCAGGGCATGCCCCAGGCGCCCGCCGGCCCCTCGGCGGAGAACCCCGAGGACGTCGCGATGACGTTGCCCGACGAAGAGGGCAACATGCTTCAGCTGGGTGAGACCTACATCCAGGGCGACCGCGTCTCCAGCGCCGACGCCGCGCTCGACAGCGTCAACCGCGCCCAGTGGGTCGTCAACGTCAGCTTCCGCGGCGAGGGCCGTGAGCAGTGGCGTGAACTGACCGGTCAGGCCGCCTGTTACCAGGAGGGCGACCCGCGCCGCCGCGTGGCGATCGTGCTGGACGACCAGATCATCTCCGCGCCGCAGGTGACCGCGGAGACCGGCTGTGAGGCCGGCATGTCCGGTGGCCAGACCACCATCAGCGGCCAGGACTTCACCAGCGAGAGCGCCAACGAGCTGGCCGTGCTGATCGAGGGCGGCTCGCTGCCGCTGCCGGTCACCGAGGTCCAGCGCCAGACGGTCGGCCCGACCCTCGGTGCCGCCGCCATCGAGGCCAGCGCCATCGCCGCGCTCCTGGGTATCGCCTTCACCGCCCTGTACATCACGGTGGTCTACCGGCTCGTCGGTTTCCTGGCCTCGATCGCACTGGCCTTCTACACGCTGATCGCCTACGGAGCGCTGGTCGCCCTGGGGGCCACACTCACCCTGCCGGGTCTGGCGGGTTTCGTGTTGGCGATCGGTATGGCCATCGACGCCAACGTGCTGATCTTCGAACGTGCGCGTGAGGAGTACCAGCGTCAGCAGAAGACGTACGAGGCGAACAAGTCCGCCGGGATGAAGGACGCCACCGACGCCGAGGTCGCCAAGGCCGAGACCGGTGCGCTGGCGCGCCGTCGCCGCCGCGCGATCGCCCCGAGCCTGGAGAAGGCGTTCGTCCAGGGCACGCAGAAGGCCTGGAGCGCGGTCCTCGACACCAACGTCACCACGTTCCTCGCCGCCGGTCTGCTGTTCTTCTTCGCCTCCGGCACCGTGCAGGGCTTCGGCGTCACGCTGAGCATCGGCACCATCGCCTCGATGATCTCCGCGCTGATCATCGCGCGGGTGTTCGTCGAGTGGGCCGTGCGCCGCGCGGTCATCAAGAAGCACCCCGCGATCACGGGCCTCAGCAAGATCGGCCCGGTCCGTACCTGGCTGGTCGAGAAGAACCCGCAGGTCATGGACTACCGCAGGGTCGGCCTCGTCGTCGCCGCGCTGGTGGTGCTGACCGCCGTCGCCGCCCCGTTCGTCCGGGACACCAACCTGGGTGTGGAGTTCACCGGCGGCCGGGTCCTGGAGTACGAGATCACCGGGGACGAGAACATCTCGGTGGACGAGGCGCGCACCGTCATCTCCGGCCTGGACTTCCCGGGTTCGGACACCGCGGTGGTGCAGGAGTCCGGTGACGGCGACATCTCCGTGCGCACCGGCGACATCTCCGACCCCGAGGCCGCCGACATCGCGGAGGCCCTGTCCGAGGAGACGGGCGGCGTGGAACTGGTCAGCGACGAGCTGATCGGTCCGAGCATGGGCGACGAGCTGCGCAACCGGGCGCTGATCGCCCTCGGCGCGGCCCTGGCCCTGCAGATGGTCTACCTGGCCTGGCGGTTCCGCTGGTCCTTCGGTGTCTCCACCATGCTGTCGCTGGCCTTCAACATGGTCCTGGTCATCGGCCTGTTCATCTGGTTGGGCAAGCCCATCGACGGTGTCTTCCTCGCCGCGATCCTGAGCGTCATCGGCTTCACCGTCAACGACACGGTGGTGGTCTTCGACAGGGTCCGGGACGAGTGGGCGAGGGACGACAAGTCCTCGTTCAAGGAGATCGCCAACCGTGCGGTGCTCAACACCCTGCCGCGTACGGTCAACACGACCGTCGGCGCGTGGATCATCCTGGGCTTCCTCACCTTCCTCGGTGGATCCTCGCTCCAGGACTTCTCCATCGCGATGCTGGTCGGTCTGACCACGGGTGTGTTCTCCACCGTCTTCGTCGCCGTGCCGCTCGCCATCTGGCTGCAGAAGTGGGACAGGACGCCCGCTCCGCACGTGCTCAAGGAGCGCAAGGCCAAGCAGAAGGTGGCCGCCAAGGCCGCCCGCGACGCCGACGACGGAGCCGTCGTGTGACGACCGGTCCCCGTCAGGGCTGAGCAGAAGGGGAGGGCCCCGGTCCGCGCACCACGCGCGGGCCGGGGCCCTCCCCTTGTTCCGGAGCCCCTGCGGCTCAGCCGCTCGGTGTGGGGGCGGGGACGCCCTCCGAGGCCTGTACGAGCACGAAGCCCCGCCCCTCCAAGGAGAGCTGGAAGGCCTCGCCGCTGCCGCGCCCGATGAGGGCGCCCGCCTTGGCCGTCCTGCGGACGCCGGTCCGGAGCGCGCTCGACCAGGCGACGGCGGCGTCGGTGTCGACGAAGGTGGGCTGGTCGATGTCGAGCAGCACGGGGGTCCCGTGGCAGGCGACAGCGATACGGCCCTGTCCCGTGAAGACCGTGTTGAAGAGCCCGCCGGTGGTCATGCCCGCGCCCTTGACCCGGCGGATGTCCCACTCCAGGCCCGGTTCGAAGGCCAGCACGTTCTCCCCGTTGATCGTGATGGAGTCCCCCTCCAGGTCGATCAGGTGGACGTCCCAGGCGTCCCGGGCCAGGAACACGTCCCCCTGGCCGGAGACCCGCATCAGGGGCAGGCCCTCACCCGTGAAGGCCTTCTTGAAGAGCTTCCCGACACTGCCCGCGCCCTGGTAGGCGAAGTCGATGTTTCCCTGGTAGGCGACCATCGACCCCTGTCGGGCGAAGAACTCGCCGTTCAGCCCGACCCTGAGCATCTTGTGGTTCTGCAGGTGCATACCGGGCCGCTGGGTCTCCTGGGCCTGTTGGAAGAGTTCACTGCGCACGGGGTCCTCGTCGTTCTCTCGGGGGTACTACCGGGTTCTCTCGGGGTACTACCGGGTTCGACGCTCCACGCCCGAAAAGGTTCCGGCCGGGAGCGGCCTCACTCGGCCTCGACCTCGACCACGCCGTGCACGAGGTCGTACACGCGGCGCTTGGGCACGCCCGTCTCCTTCGCGACCCGGGTGATCGCCTCCTTGCGGCGCGTCCCCTCGTCCTCCAGCTCCGCGACGGCGGCCACCAGGTCGGCGTCACTGGTGCGCTCCGCCTTGGGCCGGGCGCCCTCCACCACCACCGAGATCTCTCCGCGCACCCCCTCCGCGGCCCACTCGGCCAACTCGGCCAGGCCGCCCCGGCGCACCTCCTCGTAGGTCTTGGTGAGCTCGCGGCACACCGCCGCGCGGCGGTCGGCGCCGAAGGCCCCGGCCATCGCCTCCAGGGTGGCGGCGATCCGGTGCGGGCTCTCGAAGAAGACCATCGTGCGGCGCTCGCCGGAGAGTTCGGCCAGATACCCCTTCAGGCCCTTGCGCGGCGGGAAGCCCTCGAAGCAGAATCGGTCGGTGGGCAACCCGGACACCACCAGGGCGGTGGTCACCGCGGACGGGCCGGGGATCGCGGTGACCGGGATCCCCTCGTCCGCACAGGCCGCGGCCAGCCGGTATCCGGGGTCGGACACCCCGGGCATCCCGGCGTCGGTGACGACCAGGACCTCCTCCCCGCGGCGCAGGTCCTCGAGGAGCTCCTCGCCCCGGCGAGTCTCGTTCTGGTCGTAGTAGGAGACGATCCGGGCACCGGACTCCCCGCCCAACCGGATCCCCGTCCGGGAGGCGAACTGCCTCAGCCTCCGGGTGTCCTCCGCGGCGATGACACGCGCGCCCTCCAGCGCGTGCAGCAACCGGGGCGGCGCGTCCTCCTGGTTCCCGATGGGCAACCCGGCCAGAACGAGCCTCCCGACCCGCCTCGTCCCGTCCACAACCTCAACCACTGTGATCCCCGTCCTGTCGCGCTACGGTTGGCACTATCGCGCCACCCGAAACCCGGTTTCGCGGCCCGTCCGCAACGGACCCCATCTCTGACCCCAACCTACGAGCCGAGATGACCACCACCGCACTTCACAGCGAGGCAGCGCCCTCGAGCCCCCCGGCCTCGGCCCAGCCGCCGACACTCCGTTCCCGCTTCGCGCCCGGCCTTCCCAGCCCCTGGTGGCTGGGCTGGTTGGGGGCCGTCGTCGTCGCGCTGTTCGCCGGTGCCCTGAGGTTCTTCAACCTCGACCAGCCCGAACGCATCTACTTCGACGAGACCTACTACGCCACGGACGCCTACGCGCTGTGGGAGTTCGGGTACGAGCACGACTCGCTGGACGAGTCCGACCAGCTGCTGTCCCAGGGCGATCCGAACATCTGGACCGGCACGGGCGATTTCATCGTGCACCCGCCGGTCGGCAAGTGGATGATCGCGCTCGGCGACTGGCTGTACTCGATCATGCCCTTCGGCTCGGCCGTGACCCCCGAGGGCTGGCGCGTGGCCTCCGCCCTGGCCGGGATGATCTCCGTTCTCATCCTGGTACGGCTCGCCACCCGCATGACCCGGTCGGTGCTGCTCGGCTGCACGGCCGGCCTCGTCCTGGCGCTGGACGGCCTGCACTTCACGCTCAGCCGTATCGCCATGGTGGACATCTTCCTCACCCTGTGGATCCTGGCCGGGTTCACCTGTCTGGTGATCGACCGGGACAAGACCAGGGAACGGCTGGCCCGGCTCGGGGAGGCCGGGACCGAGCTCGCCGGCGTGGGCTGGCTCGGGATGCGCTGGTGGCGGCTGGCAGCGGGACTGTGCTTCGGCCTGGCGATCGGCACCAAGTGGTCGGCCCTGTTCTTCGTGGCCGCCTTCGGTCTGCTCACCGTGGCCTGGGACTACGGGGCCCGGCGCAGTGTCGGCCAGCAGCGTCCCCTCGGCCGCTGGCTCGGCTTCGACGCCGTCCCGGCGTTCTTCCAGACTGTGGTGGTGGCGGCGATCGTCTACCTGGTCTCCTGGTCGGGCTGGCTCTTCACGCGCGGCGGCTACAACCGGGACTACGCGGACGGCCTGGCACCCGACTGGCTGCCGAGCTTCGTGAGCGCGCCCTTCGAGGCCCTGGTGAGCCTGTACAACTACCACTCCCGGATGATGAACTTCCACTCCGGCCTGACCAGCGACCACTCCTACATCTCGGCTCCGTGGGAATGGCTGGTCATGCGCACCCCGGTGATGTTCCACTACGACGGCCAGGCCGCCGGGTGCGACACCGGGAACTGCGTGACCTCGGTGGTGTCCATCGGAACACCGGTCATCTGGTGGATCAGCATCCTGGCCACGGTCGTGATGTTCGGCTGGTGGATCACCTTCCGGGACTGGCGCGCCGGCGCGGTCCTGCTCGCGGTGGCGGCGGGCTGGCTGCCCTGGTTCGCCTACCCGGAACGCCCCATGTTCCTGTTCTACGCGCTGCCGTTCCTGCCCTTCCTGGTGCTGGCCATCGTGCTGATGCTGGGCCTGGTGATGGGCGCGGGCGAGGACAGTCCCCGTTTCGCCCCCTATCTGCGGGCGCTGGGCGGGGTGGTCTTCGGTGTCGTGGTCCTGCTGATCATCGCCCACTTCGCCTACCTCTACCCGGTGCTGGCGGCCTATCCGGTCCCGGAGGAGACCTGGCGGGACCGGCTCTGGTTCGACGTGTGGGTCTACGGTCGGGACGCTTCCTGAGCAAGGGCTTGTTCGGTGGACGCGCCCTTGCCCGGGAACGGGGGAATACCGTTCCCCGGAACACATCTCCATTAGTGGCAGAAGGGCTGGAAAGCAACAGTTTCGAGTAGCCGAAACAGGACACTCGGAGAGTGTGGATTCCTGCCGGAAAAGCCTCGGCAGGGCACCACTCCCCCTGGTAACGTCTGCAACTGGTTGCTGTTGTTGTTTCCATGGATGCCCGAGGCGCCTCGCGGAACTTCACGTGGGCGCTTGTCGATTCGGGATTACCCTTCGTCGGTCCGGCGCCCGGCGACCCGGGACCAGCAGGGTGCGGTCCCGCCGTAGTCCCCAAGGGAGAGCACATGGCTCAGGGCACCGTGAAGTGGTTCAACTCTGAGAAGGGTTTCGGGTTCATCGCCGTCGAGGGTGGTCAGCCCGACGTGTTCGTGCACTACTCGGCGATCGCGGGTACCGGCTTCCGGAACCTGGAAGAGGACCAGAAGGTCGAGTTCGACATCATCCAGGGCCCGAAGGGCCCGCAGGCGGCGGACGTTCGCGCGGTCTGACCGTCATACGTGCGTTTCCCCAGCCCTCCACTCACCGAGTGGGGGGCTGGTTCGCTTTCCGCACCGGTTCGACGGCGGTCCGGCCACGGAGCCGGACACGGTTACCCAACCCCGGCGATACCGGTTAACCTGCTTGAAGCCGTTCGGTACACCAAGAGCGAGGATGAAACATGAGCTGGGGAGAAGTTGGCATCCTGCTGCTGGCGGCGCTACTGATCTTCGGTCCTGATCAGCTCCCCCATGCCGCTCGGCAGGTCGGCCGAGTGCTGCGGCAGCTCCGCACCATGGCCAACTCCGCCTCCAACGACATCAAGGAGGGGCTCGGCCCGGAGTACAAGGACTTCGACGTCCAGGACCTCCACCCCAAGCGCTTCATCCAGAAGCACTTCTGGGAGGAGGAGGAAGAGGAGAAGAAGCCCGTCTCCCGCCTGAACGGCAAGCGCCCGCCCTTCGATGACGAGGCCACCTGACCCCTGTTCCGCCGGCCCGCTCCCCCGTCCGCGCTCCGGCGGTCAGCCGACGAGCATCAGGAAGAACGCGGCCAGGGTGAGCAGGACGACCGCCCCGATGATGATCGCGGGCGACCCCACCGCCAGGATCAGCGCCTCCACCGCCACCGCACCGCCCAGTGCCGCCGTGATCCAGGGCCACCGGGGCCGCGGGGCCCAGTCGTGGCGGCGTTCGCGCGCCGCCGCGATCAGGAACGCCAGCCCGATCGCCACCCAGAACACCAGGTGGGCGGCGATCCGGGCACCCGGATCGACGTAGTCGGCCATGCCTCCGACAACCATGACGTAGAAGACCGTCCCCGTGGCCAGGTGCCAGAACCCCCTGCTCCGCTCCACCGGGATGGCCTTGCTCCTGGCCCTGGTCGTGCGCCGGAAGCGTTCGGCGGCCACAGGGTGTGCGTCATCGGGCGCCGGAGCGGTCCGGGACGGCTGCTCCACCGGTTCGGGAGCGGGCCCGGGCGCCGGCGGCGGGACCGGCGGGCGGGTGTACCCGCCCTCCGGCTCGGGTTCCTCCGGATACTGGTATCCGCCTGGGTACTGGGGGGAGTCGGACACGGATGCTGCCGCCCCTTCACGGTCGGTCCGGACCTGACTGTCCTCTTGTCGTACCGGGCTCCTACCCGGCGGACTCATCGGTCAAATCCCCGACGCCCGGGAGCGTGGTCCGAAACCCCTTGGAAAAGGCTCCTCCACGTCTCCGCGGCCGTGCCGTGTCCGGACTCGTGAAGGGGGCCCGCCGACGAAGTCGAACGGGCCCCCTCGGTCGCCTGCGTTCTCGTAAGAACGGTCAGCGCGCGCTGGCTACCACCAGCTCCAGCCGTTGCCGTTGCGAGTGGCCTTCGCGTGCGTGGTCATGGCATCCACCTTTCTTTTGATGTCTCCGGCCCATCCCGAACCCAAGATGTCCTATCTCGACAGGCACCACAAGACCCATGCTCGAATATTCGTCATTCCATGGCCGACCTTCGACCAAAGGTTGCAGCTGTGGCATACGGAAGTCCGCAGAAGTCACTGTTGTCGCAGTTCAGGCAAGTTCCCGTGGCCCACGCCGAACACACCCTCCCCGGTGACCTGCAAAAACAAGACCGAAGACAAGCAAAATCCAAGAAGCCCGGCATAACAGAGGGTGATGGTACCGCTATTGCGGTTCGAGCACAGGGGAATCCCTCAGGGACTCGCCGGGAGGGTCGGCCCGGAAGCGTGTCTCGACGTGACAGCGAGCGTTCGTATAGGGACATGACGGGAGAAACCATCACAGAACTACGCTTCTCCGGTGTATCACCAGAAGAAGGACAGTCACTCTGTGTACCTCGAAGGAAACCCGGACCCTCGGGGAAGTACGTCCCATCCGCCTCAGGAATCCCAGTTTCGGACAAGCACTAAAGGAAGTATTCTCTGCCGCTTTTCGGGTGAGCGCTTCGCCCGCCCTGCGGGGCAGAGGAGCCGAGAGGGCTCCGGGGAGACCCGGGACACGGCGGAATCAGCCGAGCGCCGGGCCGCCAGCGGCGAGCAGGGCGACAGCGGACGAGACCAGGGCCGCGCCCGGCACGGCTCACTCCCGTGCTGTTTCGGGAAACGCCCCCGTGGCGCCGAACAGGAGACCGGCGCTGCGTCGGGTGATGGTCAGCAGGTCGGCGTCTCCGAGCAGGGCCCTGACCCCGGAACTGTCCAGGTTCCCGGTGAGCGCCAGGGTGGCGATGCCGTGCACGATCGCCCATCCGGCCACCACACCGCCGGCGGCGTCCTGCACCGGGCGGCCCTCCTCGGCCATGGACTCCACCCCGGAGGTCAGCTCGCCGAAGGCGGCGGCCCGGGCCGCGGAGAGTTCGGAGTCGTCCTCGTCGAGCAGGGAGGGCGCGAACATCACCTGGAAGTGCGCCGGATGCTCGGCGGCGAATCGCACGTACTCGACCCCGGACTCCAGGAATCCCCCGCCCGCCTCCCGGTTGGCCCGCAGCCGGTTCGCCAGCTCGGTGTAGCCCTCGGTCGCCAACGCGTTGAGCACGCCCTCCCGGCTTCCGAAGTGGTGCCTCGGGGCGGTGTGGCTCACCCCGAGGTCGGCCGCGAGCGAGCGCAGGCTGAAGGCGTAGGGGCCTTCCCGTTCGATGACCTCCGCGGCCCGCGCCAGAACGGCGGCCCGCAGGTTCCCGTGGTGGTATCCGTCTGCCATGCCTCGAACTATACGGCGGAAAGTTTTCGCCGTGCCGAACTGGCCGGAGGCAGCCGAAAGCTCGGTTCCACGGGCGCTTCGAAGCGTTCGCCGGTACTCTTGGCCCTACACCGGTCCACCCCGCTCCAGGGGATAGACGCTTCGCCGGTGACACTCGAGGCTCCGGTCCGGACGACCGCCCGAAGCAGGGAACAGCAGCACCCCGTCCGACAGGACCAGAGCAGGCAGAAGGGCCCGATCCGCTGGATCGGGCCCTTCTGCTTCACCGCTTCCGAAGGCCGCCCCGGACTCGGGGCCGCCGACCGAGGACGGCCTCCCGGCACCGCTCCGGGAGCGGGCAACAAAAAGGGGACGACCGGGGATCCCTCACAAGGAATCCCCCGGTCGTCCCCCAGGGAAGTGTTTCCCCTCTTGGCCGGCGGCCACGAAAGACTGCCTGACCTGCGGTGGAGCTATGGGGATTTGAACCCCAGACCCCCTCGATGCGAACACAGTACGCAGAAAAAGAAGAATCCTGCGGTTGGCCATATGGCCTGGTGAAAGGGGGTGGAACGCGTCTACTAACGGAGGCTAGGGGGTAGAAAACGGCGGATGTCGCCCCCCAAAATCCCCCCAAGAATGCCGGGAGTCTTGTAAGTTTCGTACGAAACGTGCAAGACTCTCGGCATGTCCACCGACTCACGTGTCATGAGCAGCGGAGACGCCCGGACCAAGTTCCGGGAACTGCTGTCCGACGTAGATCACGGCGCCCACATCGAGATCCGCCGGTACGGAGCACCTACCGCTGTAGTAGTGCCGCCCGACTGGTACGAGCGCGCCCTCGCGGCGCTGAAACAGACCGAGACGTAGACGGGGGCGGCGACCCTACCGCCGCCCCCCGGAACATGAAGCGGCCCCGCCGCGGCGACCCTACCGCCGGACGGGGCCTGGTAGCAGAACCATCTGTCGAACGGAACCTGCTGTGACAACCGTACCGCGCCCCACCGGCGCACCCACTCCGAACCCCGAAACCGACCAGCTTCGCGCCGAGGTCAACGAGATGCGCGAGATCCTCACCGCGATCGCCGACGCCCTCGACATCCCCGCGGGCGACGACTACCGGGCCGCCCTCCAGCTGACCCGCGACCGCGCCATCCTGGTCAAGCACGCCGCCCGTGACGCCGCCACCCTGCCCCTGGTGCCCGGTGAGTCGCAGTGGCTGCGTGACGCGGTCGCCGAGCACGCCCCGAACCCCACGGTGGTGCCCGGTGAGTAACCCCAGCACCCCCACGAAGAAGCTCTCCGACGGGCAGATCACCGGCCTCGGCCTGGCCGTGATCGGCATGCTCGCCGTCGGCGTCTACGGTCTGGTCATCTCCTACTGGACCGTCCGCGAGCTCGCCGAGCGCCTCCACATGCCGCTGCCCGCGCTCTACCCCATCGGCATCGAGGGCGGCATGGTCGCCGTCCTCGCGATCGATATCGTGCTGACGTGGATCGGCCGGCCGATCGGGTGGCTCCGCCAGGTCGCCCGCATCCTCGCTGGAACCGCGATCGGCATCAACGCCTACGCGGGGATGGAGCACGGCCCGGCGGCGATCATCATGCACGCCCTGGCCCCCGCCATCCTGATCGTCGGGGTGGAGGCGCTCCGTCACCACCTGCTCGTGCTCCTGGAGGTGCCGGAGGAACGCGAGCCGATCCCGCGGGGCCGGTGGCTGCTCGCCCCGCTGTCCACGGTGGCGATGTGGCGGCGGATGATCCTGTGGCAGCAGCCCAAGTACGGCGAGGCCCTGGACACGCACCTGGACCGCCACGAGGCGCTCGCCGAGTTGAAGCGCGCGTTCGGGTGGCGGTGGAAGAAGCGGATCCCCGCGGGCCTCGCCTACCGGCTGTCCGTCGGGGTTCGGCTGGAGCAGTCCACGAGGGAGGTGCGGGAGCTGCTGGCCGAGCACTACGCGCGCATGGAGCGGATGGACGCGCGCACAGTGCAGCTCATGGATGAGCACACCCCGACCGTGTACGCGCACGACGTCACCGAGTGGCACGAGCCCGTGCGCGTACCGCTCGCCCCCGGCGTCCACGCCATCGTCGGCGGGGACCGGGTGGACGGCTACCTGTCCCCCGGTGGCCGCCCTCTCCTGCCCATCGAGTGCGCGGCGCGCGCACAGGAGCACGCCCGTGCGCTCGCCGAGGGGCAGGCAGCCGTAGCGAAGCTGAAGGACTGGCAGGCGCGTGAGCGTGTGGCCGGTGTGCGCACCCGTATGCACACCGAAGCGGTTGCCGTGGCTGCCGGGGGTGCCCCGCGCGCACTGCCGTACTCCTCGCGCACACAACCCAACCAGCGCACCCACCCCTCGGCGCGCACACAGGAGATCGCCGCGCACACGGCACCTGAGCCCGCACGCACACAGCCCGCCGTCGAGCGCCCGGCCGTGGTCACCGAGCGGCTGCCCGGGGCGGCCGTGGCGAAGAAGAAGCAGGGCGCGCGCACGCGGGAACGCATCGTCGCGCACATGGAGCAGCACCCCACGCACACCGCCGAGGAGATCGCCGCGCACGTGGGGGTGACTGCTTCGACCGTGCGCAGGCACCAGACCGCCATGCGCGCACAGGAGCGCTCCGGCGCGTAGCCCGTGCCCTCTACCGGCTGTCGCCTGGCCGGGGTAGAGTGGCCCCGGGATGCTTTCAGGTAAAGCACGGCAAGGCCCCCTGGTCAGTGACCGGGGGGCCTTCGTCGTCTGCGCTACCGGCGGGTCGCAGTGGACAGCAGCGCCGCCCACTCCGCAGAGCCGAACGTGAGGTGTCCCAGCTCGCGGTTCTGGGTGTCGCGCACGGCGGCGCCGGCGGGCAGGTCGGCGACCTCCACACAGTCTTGTGTGCGGGCACCGCTGTAGCTGGACTTGCGGAACTGGAGTTCGTGGGATGTTTCAGGCATGGTCGGTTCCTAGGTCATCAGGCTGCGAATGTGGTCGCGGGTCTCCTCGACGGACAGGGCAGCAGCCTGCAAATGATCGTATACGTGCTGGTAATGCGTGATCTCAGAAGGCTTCTCCAGGTAGAGCTCCTGGGCCATGACCTCCAGGTACACCACCGATGGGTCCGGCGGCTCGAAATCAAGGATGACCATCTGCCCAGTCTCCCCATGCAGTCCTCTGCTCAACGGGAGAACCTGCACTCCGATGTTCGGGGTGTGGCTCATGTCGATCAGGTACTCCAGCTGGCCGTGTAGCTCCCGAGGGATGCGCAGCAAGGCGGACTCGTCGATGATCGCCCACAGGGTGGCGGCCGGAGAGGAGTGGAAGACCGCGCCCTTCCGGAACATGCGGGCCTGGACACGGAGGTCGAGGTCCTCCTCGTCGGAGATGCCTGACGCCTGGAGCATCGCGCGGGCGTACTCCTCGGTCTGGAGCAGGCCGGGGATGACCATGGACTGGTAGGAGCGGATACGGCTGGCTTCGGACTCCAGGCCGACGAACTGGCCGGACCCGAGCGCATCACCGAACGAAGCCCACCACCCGCGCCGGTTCCCTTCCTTCGCCAGGGTGAGGTAGGACCCCCACTCGTCTTCGGGTACCTCGTAGATCGCCAGGAGGATCTTGAGGTCGTCGAAGGCCAGCCTCTTCCAGTCTGCTTTCTCCAACCGGATGAGCTTGCTGAGGGACCACCCGCGCGCTTTCCCGGAGCGCTGCCTTGCCTCGGTGGCGACGTCATCCGCGGTCAGGCCCGCGTCCTCTCTGAGCGCCCGGAGCTGACGCGACAACCGCTTGCGTCGCAAGGTCGGGCTACCGCTCACTTCGTCACTCCGTGTGGTCGTCGGGGGTGGTTGAGCTGATCCTACGGTCCCTCCACCAGACTCAGACATTTCACGCATCCTCCGTATCGAGATGGCATGGCAGGTGAGATTCTGGCATCCATTCAAAGATGGCATTGCATTTTTTGGTGACACGGGGGCACTATGGACTCACCTGAAAGCCCGCCGGACCTCCCATCCGGCACCCTGATCAAGGAGTCGCCATGGTGCGATACCTGAATCTGTCTGAGCTGGCCTACGTGCGCCACCGCGCGTCCGAGCTGATGCGCCGCCGGCGCCGTGCCCCCCGGGTGAGGCGGTTCGCCCTGGACATTCCCCCGGCCCATGTGCTCGGCCGGGCCCTCGACGGGCTCTGTGGTCTGGGGGTGGCGTAGATGTCCCTGGACCTGGCCACCACCGACCTGATCACCAGCCTGCGAGACGCCCTCACCCTGCCCCCCGCGGCGACGACCGAGGGCATGATGCTCCGCGCGGGGATGCACACCCGCCGCACGGTTCTGGCCGCCGAGGTCCTGGACCGGCTCCTGGACGCCGACGCCGAGACCGCCCAGGCCTACCTCGACGCCCAGCTCGACGCCCAGCCGATCCAGTACACGGTGCTCGACGACGTGTGGCGGGAGGCGCTGCTGTGACCCGCGTATGCGACATCCGCGAACTGGGATCCCTGGCCGCCCTCCAGTCCTGGGCGCGCGCCCACCAGACCACGGTGGACTACGTCGGCCCCGACGCGGAGGGGCGCCCGGTGTACGTCGCCCAGCACGGCACCGCTGAGCGGGTTGCCCGCGCTGCTGGCCGTGACCCGCACTCCCACCCGTTGGTGTGGCGGTCCCCGCTGGAGAGGACCGTATGACCCCCGTGATGAAGGAGACGACGATGATGACGATGACGAGCACGCTGACCCGCCCGAACACCAGCTCGGCCCCCCGGCCGGTGCCGCCGCCCTGCCAGTTCCCGTCCCCGGTACCGGACCGGCCCGTTCCCCACCCGACCGCCGCCACGTGCGGGGCCTGCAAGGGAGACGGAGGAGCCTGGGTCACCAATGACGGGGCCACCCCCGGGAAGAACATCGGCCGGTGGGTGCCCTGCGGTTCGTGCAAGGGATCGGGGTCCGTCTGATGGGGCACTACCAGACCATGGACCACACCCCTCTCGCGCGGGCCCTCGCCGCCCAGCTGGCCGCACCCGAGCACATCCGCCGCCTGTTCGCCCAGGTGCCCCGCCACCGGTTCCTCCCGGACGTCATGTGGGGGCCGGGCCGCGAGCAGTACGACCGCACCGCCGACCCCGAGGGGTGGCTGGCCGTCGCCTACACGGACCAGGCGCTCACCACCCAGCGCGACGACGGCGCCGAGGGTGGGATGGGTGTGCCGTCCTCATCCTCGTCGGCCCCGTCGGTGATGGCGAGGATGCTGACCGCGGCCCGCATCGAACCCGCCCACCGGGTGTTGGAGGTGGGCACGGGCACCGGGTTCAACGCGGCGCTCCTGTGCCAGCTGCTCGGCTCCGGCCAGGTGGTCACGGTCGAGGTCGACGAGGGCATCGCGGCCGGTGCCCGGTCCTCGCTGTACGCCCACGGGGTCCACCCCACCGTGCTCACCGGCGACGCCGAAACCTACGCGTCCGGCGGGCAGGCCAGCTACGACAGGATCATCTCCACCTGCACGGTGTCCCGCCTGCCGTCCGTGTGGGTCCGGCAGATGCGCCCCCGGGGCCGGATCGTCACCCCGTGGGCGCCGGCCCCGGGCGCTCCGGGCGGGGTCCTCGCGGTCCTGGACACCACCGACTCCACGGCGGAGGGCCGGTTCGAGGGCGGGCTCAGCTTCATGTGGGCGCGCGGCCAACGGGAGCGCGGCGGGACCCCACCCCCACACCAGGGGGTTCCCGCTGAGAGGACTGAGCAGGTCCTGGCCGACCCGCGCGGCCCCTGGCTGGACGGCGACCAGGCGCTCCTGCTCAGCCTGCTGATGCCCGGCTGGTCCTACGGGATGGGCCAGGAACCCGACGCCACCGAACCCTACGTGTGGCTGACCTCGACCACCGACACCCCCGGGTGGGCGCGGCTGCACGCCAACGGGCGCATCGAGCAGGGCGGCACCCGGCGTCTGGTCGACGACGCGAACCGGGCCTGGGCGCTCTGGGAGAGCTGGGACCGGCCGGAGATCTCCGACTTCGGGTTGACCGTAGACCTGACCCGCGGGGTCCAGACCGTGTGGGTCCACGGGCCCCAGCACACGATCTGGTCCACCCGCAGATAGAGCCCCCGTGCGGCTGCTGGGCCCCTCCGGCGGTCGCACGGGCCAGACGGCCGCCCTTCCCGTGGGGGGAATATCCGGGGCGGCCAGCCGGGGCCACCAGATGAGGGTCTGCGTGGCCCCGGCCTCAACACGAAGCCCCGCCTCACAGTGAGGCGGGGCTTCGTCGTGTCACGGCACCCAGCCCTGCCAGTGCCACACATCCGGTGGGCCACCCGGGGCGGCGGTGTACAGCACCCGCGCCCACGGGATCTCCTCCGGGGCTTTCGCCGAGGAGTCGGGGACCATGTCCAGACCCGGTTCCTCGTCGTCGAACACCGCCGTCCACGGCACCGGCTGCCGGGTGCCATCCATCGGGCCGCCCACCAGCAGCACGTCCACCATCTCGTCCTCGTCCATGCGGGGAGGATCCCACCACCACCCCAACAGCGGGGCCCGTGGCCAGATGCGGACACACGACGAAAGCGCCCCGCACACCACGAAGGTGTGCGGGGCGCGGCGCGTCCAGGGCTTTCCCTCCCCGAACGCGTGAACGAATCATACCGTCTGAGGTGCGACTACGTTCGGTCGCCCTCCAGAGTGCGCTGCACCCACGCGGCCAGCGCGGTACCGGCAGCGGTCGCGGCGCCGAGCCCGTAGGCGGGCCACTCGATGAGCTCGCCCGGGGTGACGGTGTCCACGGTGAACGCGGCCACGGCGACAACCACGACGGCGAGTGCACCCTGGAGCAGAGTCCGAGCACCTCGAGAGCGGGCATCCCGGGCGGTGGTCGGTGCGGGCTTCGGGGCTTCGTGCATGGTGGTGGGTCTCCTAGCGCTTGACGGTGAGCTGGCCGGACACGGCGACGGTCTCCGTGGCGGGCAGGTCGCCGGAGCTTCCGCCGGTCGAGAGGTCCGCGCGGCCGATCATGATCTCCGCCTGGCGGCGGGCGAACGCCCTGTCGACCTGCTCGCAGGCGTCGGGGGTCATCCGGTCGCCCCAACCGGCTCCGGCCGCGGACCCCACGGACGCACGGGCCTGGCGGACAGCCTCGGCGGTGGCGGGCCCATAGTCGGCGTCGATCGTGCCGACAACGTCGCTGAATCCGGCGTTCTTGAGCTTGAGCTGGAGGAGCTTCACGCGTTCCCCGCTGTCGCCCTTTTTGAGCCCGAGCATGTCTGATACCTCCGTGGTGATGGCCCCGGGGGGCTTGGTGAATGTGCCGTCGGTGACCAGCGCGTACAGCGGAGATCCGGGGCACGAGGTGGAGATGAAGTCGCGGTGGCCGCGCACGGTCCCGGACACGCCGTGCTCGGCCATGAGCCAGGCACGGAGGCGGCGCACACCTTCGATCTGGGCGGCGGTGGGCCGTTCGCTGCCGCCGATCATCAGCGACACCGAGTACCAGTCGCGGTTCCCCGCGGTGGTGCCCTGCGCGGCCTGGTAGCGGGTCAGGCCCCGGCCCTCGAAGATGTGGCCGTCCACTGAGATGCCGAAGCTGTATCCGAGGTCGGCCCAGCCGTTTCCGTTGACGTGGCTGTTGCGCACGCCCTTCCAGTACGAGACGCACCCGGCGTGTGAGGTGAGGTTGGTGGCGTCGCCGTTGTAGTGGATGACCAGGCCGGAGCGCGGGGTGGCGTAGTCGGCGGGTGAGGTGGAGGACCATCCGAAGTAGGTCCGTGGGTAGTCGATGGTCACGGCAGTGCCTCCAGGGCATGCGGAAGGCCCCGCCGAAGTGACGGGGCCGAGGGTGTGGGGTAGTTCAGGTGACGGACAGGAGCGCGATGATGACCGCCGCCACCGCCGACACCACCGCTGAGATCGACGCGATGGGGATGGCATACCGCCACCGGTCGATCGCGTCCAGCCGGGCCCGGTGCTCGTCCTGCACACGGGACACGTCCGCGATCTTCTTGTCGACGGTGTCCAACCGGTCCAGTGCCCGTCTCACTTCCTGCTGGGTTTCGCGGGTGGCGTCGTAGATGTCCTTCGCGGAGACCACGCTGGCGAAGGGGTCCGTGGGCGGTATCGTGCTGCTCATCCGGGTCCCCCTTTCTAGATGGGGAGGCCGACCCGCAGGCGGGCCATCGGGGCGGGTTCGGGGGGTGCCTCGGCCGGGCCGATCCATTCCCCCTCGGCGACCGCCACGTGGGACACCCACAGCGGGTCAGGGATACGGTTCAGGGCCAGGTCCATCGCGGCGCGGGTTTCCGGCCCGGCCTCCCCGTCGACCAGGGCGAGCCCGAGGGCGGACTGTTGGTTCATCACAGCGGACTGGGTGCCGGACCCGAAGTCGCCGTCCGCGCCCCACGGCGACAGGTCTTCGCCGAGGTCGATCAGTTCGTTTTGGAGGTCGGTGACATCAGATCCCTGGTCGCCGATGCGGAGGGTGGTGCGCCGCCGGAACCGGTACCCGGTCAGGTCCAGGGTGCGGCCCACGTCCCGACCCGACCAGGTGTGGACGCGTTCTCCCACGGTGGTGTGGCCTGCGAAGGTGCGGCAGGTCAGGTCAGAACCGTCGTATCGCAGTTCGATGCGCAGCCACTGGCCGAGGGGCACGGACGTCCCGGTCTCGGAATCCCACAGGATCGCGTTGGCCGCCAAATCGTCCGGCTGGAGTCTGGTGTTGATGTTGGTGCCGGACCCGGACGGCTGCACGGTCAGCGCCACCTCCGTGTCCGGAAACGCCCCATGCCAGCGAACCTCATTCGCTCCGTGCCCGGCCTCCCCCAGCGGGGGCATCCACACGTACCACCGGACCGACCACGCCCCCGAGGAGGGCAGGTTGACGCGCAGCCGGGGAGTGTCCTGCCTGTGGTGGCCGGACTCGATACGCACGGACGGCAACCCGTGCACGGTGTGCACGTCGTCGTAGACCGCTCGGCTCCCAGGGGCGGCGATGATGACGGTGCCCGACTCAGCGCTGGTGGCCAGAGTCGAGTTCGACACCTGCACACCATCGTCCCCGGACAGCCGGTTGTCGATGAGGATGCTCACTTCACCATCACCTGCACCGTCAGATCCGACGCGGACCCAGAATCCACCACCACACCGACGGTCAGACCAGCCCCGTCAGCCACCATCCACGTGGGGGTCACCAGCACGGCCGGGGCTGCGGTGGTCAGCACCAGGGTTTCCTCGGCGGTGTGGGTGCCGGTGTCCAGGTCGACCGTGTACACCGTCGCGGTGATCTGCGACGACGTGTCCAGTGTGGCGGTGGCGCGGATGTGAGCAACGGTCTGGGCGCGGCCGTCCAGGTTCGCGACGACATGAGGGCTGGTGTGGTCCGAGATGGTCCCGGTGGCCACCCACGGCATCGGGTGCGCGCTGGACACGTACTCGCCGCCGGCGTCAGCCTCCAGGTCCGCGATCCGGGTGCGGAGCCCGTCCACGATGTCGGGGTAGGACGTGGTGAGGATCGTCCACTGGTGGTCGGTGGGGTCCGCTTCGGGGGGCAGGGTTGCGGGGTCCTGGCCGATGAGCATCCGCTCCACACCGGACGGGCCCCGGAATCGGGGGATCCGCCCGTCGCCGAGGGTGGAGATGCTGGTGGCTGCCTCGCCGGTGGCGTCGAGCAGGTCCAGGATCCGGTCGCCGGTCGTGTAGTCGTACAGGTGCAGGGTGGTGTTGGGGGTGAGGATCGCGTGGTAGCCCAGCATGGACCCCACCTCAACCTGGTCCCCAGTGGCCACCACCACGTCCGCGGGCTGGTCGCCAAACCAGTACCGAGCCATGGGGCCACCTCCTCTCAGGAAATGTCGTAGGTCCACCCGTCGAGGGCGAACCAGGTGGGGTTGTAGCCGTGCCAAAGTGTGATCTGCCCGGACTCGGTGACGTTCCGGGAACGGATTTCCAGCCGGACCGACCACCCGGCGGAGGTTTGGGACGCACCTCCCATATGCCGCACATACGCGCCTGGGCGGATCGCGGACGGCAGGATCGCGAAGTAGTCCCCGCTGGCGATCGACCCGCCGTCGACGCGAGCCACGGTCCCCCGCAGTTCCACACGGCCCGGCCGCACCCACCGCCATGACGGGGACCAACCGTGAGCGGGGGTGGTGTACCGGCCGGTGCGCAGCGGGATGGGCTGCCACGATGTGGGGTAGGTGCCGTCAGCGGCTGTGACCCACTGGCCGTCGTGGTAGTAGACGAGACGGCCGGTGTCGGACTCGTAGATGGTGGTGCCGGGGAGCGGGTTCGGGGGGCGTGTGCTGGAAGTGCAGGCCAGCGCCCCGGCCGGGTTGAGGTAGGTGCGCTCGTCCACCAGCTCAGTGATGGACCCGCCACCACCCCCGCGTCGGCACCGCCACACCGGCAGGTCATAGATGGCGTCGGTGCGGGTCAGGGACGGGATCTGTGGGTTGGAGGCCGCGGTTCCTTCGATGACGTGCGGAAGGATCTGGTGTGCTGCGACGTCGAGGCGGGCCACCACCCGGTACAGGCGCGGCAACGATGAGCTGTTGGTGGGGATGCTCACCGACTCGGTGGTGTCCGACGCGAAGGCGTACCCGTCGAGGACACCGCGGCCGGTGCCCAGGTCGAGGTTGTTGCCGGACACCGACGCGTCCAACGCGGTTCCGAAGGACGGGTCGAGACCGTCCTGTGTGGCGGCCGTCAGGGAGAACCGGAAGTCGGACTCGTAGGTTTCCTGTTCGGTGGTGCCGTCGGGTTCGTAGTCGTGCGGCCAGGACCGGAACGCCATGTCACAGACTCCTTTCAAGCGCGCCCACGGCGCGGCGTAGCTGTGCGATTTCCCGGTCCTGCCGGGTCTGGTAGAGGCCACCGGACCGCCACCCGACAGTGGGGGTGATGGTGAGGGTGCCGTCCCGCCGGTTGGCGTCGATGGTCACCGAGGTGATCTGGTCGGTGTACGCGGTGCCGGGTTCGGGGTGGATGGTGACCCGGTCTCCGAGCCCGTACCCGTGGCCGTACCGGAGGCGGGGCGTGTCGGCGAGGGTGGCCTCGATGATCCCGGCCCGGCGTGCGTCGGCCAGGGCCTGGTCTCCGGCCCGGTTGAGGGGGCCGTCCTGCTCCTCGGAGCGCTCGTCCACGAAGGTCTCTGCGGCCATGCGCCACGCCTGGACGGCGGCAGAGTCGGAGCGGCGCCGCAGGTCCCGGGCGTTGCCTTCGCCGGGCCCGCCGACGATCGCGTGGGTGGCCTCCGGCATGGCGTCACGCCACCGCACGCTCTGGAGGTTGCCCAGCTCGTGGCTGAAAACGGCGTTGGGCCGGTCCTCGGTCTCCCACACGTCGAACACGATCGCGTCGCCCTGCTGCTGGCAGGAGATGCCCAGCCCGGACTCGCCGACGCACGCCCGGACCACGTCCAGGAGCGGGTCGAACCGGGCCCTGTGGCTGATCTCCGGGCCCCGGCCCAGATCCGCGGCCACCGTGACCTCGCGGGCCAGCGGGGCGGCCGGATCCCGGCGGGCAGCCACCCGGCCCGTGCCCACGTTCGCGTCCACGTACCCCTTGATGACGGTCTCTGCCGGTCCGGTGCGCCGGTCAGCGACCAGCTGCACACCGATGTCCCGGTCAGGGGCGGGCCACGCCAGCATCGCTGCGAGCAGGCCCATGTCGTCGGCGCCGGACACGGTGATGGTGCCCGGCGATGTGGCGGAGGTGCGTTCCCGTTCGGGGTCCTCTACCGACCCGGTGAGGATCTGCTCCTGGTCCAGGGCGGCGATGATGCCCCACCCGGGGGCGACCCGGTCAGCGGCGGTGGCGTCCATGGTCAGGGACCAGGTGGACACCGACAGGTGCGACAGGGTGATGGAGGCGCTCTCCCACGGGAGTGGGCCCCGGCGCCTCAGGTCGGGGTCACGGGAGTAGATCTCCAGGTTGCGGATCACCAGAACACCTCCTCACCATCCGGCTTGGTAGCGGGGCCGGAACGACAACCGAAGGCGGGTTTCGCTGGTGGCGCCGATCATGGTGGCGACCAGCCGGGTCCGGCCGGGCGGGATCGCCCACAGGTCCGGGAACCCCTCGAAGGCGTGCCACCAGTCCGTGCCGCTGCTGTCCACCGCGGTGAGGCCGGTTTCCGGGGCGATGTCCGGCGGCCGGCAGTCCACCGTCACGGTCTCCCCCACCGGCACGTCCTCGGAGAACCCCCACGTCTGGCCGGTGTCGGCGTTGGTGATGATGGGGGTGCCGGGCCCGGTGATCTCCCACACGGGGTAGGAGTCGGCGTCCCCGGGGCTGGTGATCGTGGCGTCCCCGCCCACCTGCGAGGAGGCCACCCGGAGGGGGTAGATGGGGAAGAACGCGCGCGGGTCGGAGGCGAGACGCCACACCAGCGACTGCTCCGGGCCGAGGAAGTACGGGTCGGGCGCGTAGAACTCGAGGTTCTGGTGTTCCTGCCTGCTCCACATGAGGTCGTCGAGGATGTCCTCGTTCGGGTCCAACCCCCCGTGGTAGACGGCCGGGATGTCCCGCCACTGCCCGGAGGGCAACTCCACCCGGATCCGGCCCATGGCCACGTGGCCGGGGCGGCGGTGCCGGGTGGACGCCACCAACGCCCGGTGCGCCTCGAGGTAGGCGCCGGGGTCTTCCCCTGCGACCACCAGCGGCACCCTCATCAGCCGCGGGCTGTCCCTGTAGTCGGCCAACCGGACGGCCCCGGAGGCGGTGCCCTCGGTGACCAGCTCAGGGACCACCCGCCCGAACCCGTTCCGGCCGGTCACGGACGTGTAGGCGGCGCCGTCGGTGAGAGGGAACTCCTCCCCGTCCGGGCTGACCCACACGATCCGTTTCCCGGGCGGTGTCGGCACCTTCGGCCACACCCGGGGCGGGTCCGGCGGAATGGGTGGGGGCACGATGATCAGCGGCATCTACTCACCCCCTCCGGCCGGTGCGCACGCGGGTCTGTCGGGATTCCTCGGCACGCTGGAGGTCCCGCCCGGTGGTGAAACCCGGGACGTGGTGCACGTGGTAGTGGACCTCGGTGGGGCCAGCACCAGCAGCGGGCACGGTGGTACCGGACAGGACCTCGACCAGCCGCTCAAAGTTGGCCGTGTCGCGGGGCGCTAGGACCCTCTCCGGGCGGCGGGACAGGTTCACCCCCACCTCGCCGTGCTCCAGGCGGCCGCCCTGGTCGTACTTGCCCGGCCGGCGGATCGCGATCGGGTTGGGGTACATGCCCCGGTAGGAGACGGTGGCTCCGGTGTAGGGGGCGTGGATCAGGCGGCCCGGACCGGCAACACCGGCGACGTGCCCGCGGTGCGGGAACACCAGGTCTCCGGGCCGCTCCTGGCCTTTGGGGACGGCCTTCCCGTAGTTGATCTGCGCATACGTCACGCGGGGCAAGCTGACCCCGGCCTTGTTCCACCCGTACTGCATGAGGCTGGAGCAGTCGAAGCCGCGGATGCCCGCCCCGCGACCGAACCCGTACCCGGGGCCGCCGGGGCCGCCCCCGCCCCAGGAGTACGGGACACCGAGCTGGCTCTTCCAGGCGGACACCACGGACCCGCCGGACTCCATGTGCTTCTTCCACTGCTGGGCGGCGTCCTCAGCGATGCTCGCGGTGAGCCCTTCGATCATCTGCTGGAGCTTGATACGGGTGTCCTCGTCGTGGTCGTTGACGACCGTGGCGGAGTCGGGCAGCACCGCACCACCGCGGGCGAACCGGCGGGGTTCCCCAACGGCACCACCGCGGGCGAACTTGAGGTCGCCGCGGCGGATCAGGTCCCGCATGGCGTACACGGAGTCCTGCCCGCCGAGCATCTGCACCTCGCGGGCGGTCAGCACGTGCTCCCCGTTGGAGAGCAGCGCACGGATGCTGTCCGAGGTGCCTGTCCCCGGGCCGATGACCGATCCACCATCGGCGTAGGCCAGGTACTCGCCCCCCGAGGCTGGGGCGGACGACTGTGTCCACGTGCCCTTGGCGGTCACCTCCACCGCGGTGTCGACGTTGCTCTCGACGTTGCGCAGCATCTCGTCGTACTCGGCGAACTGCTCGTCGGTCAGCCCGACCGTGTCCCGCAGCAGTTCCAGGTCCTCACGAAGATCTTTCTTCTTCTTCTCCAGGTCCTCGGTAGAGGCCTCGTTGGCGATCATGGTCTGGACCTCGGCGTCACCCGCGTCGATCAGGTCCAGGATGGCGCGGTGGTTGGCGATACCGGCCTCGGTGTGCTTGTCGGTCGCCCCAGCATTCTGGGTGACCGTCTCCACGGACCGCAGCAGCGTCGAGTTGTAGTCCAGCTCCGCGCTGATGGATTCCGCGATCGAGCTGTTCAGCCGGTCCACAGACTCCCGGTACTGGTCAGCGGCCTCCGACGCGGTCACATACGCGCTGACCGTCTCCTCGGTTTCGCCTGCCACAGCCGCAGCGGCCTCCGCGCCGGCGTCCATCTCGTCAGTCAGCCCGGAGGTCTGCGACGCCAGCAGCGCGATCGCTTCCAGTTGGGTTTCGTCCATCTCCGAGAGGTCAGCCTTCTCACCGAGGAGCGTCTGCACCGCCTCGGTCAGCTCCTCCGTGGTGGCCTTCTCGCCCGTGTTGAGCGTGACCAGCCCGTCCTGCGTCGCTGCCATGTGGTCGGAGATGGTGGTGAGTGCCTGGCGGGCCTCCCCGTTCTCGAGCACAGCCTCGGTCAGGCGCCCCTGCTCGATTCCGAGCTCGGACGCCACACCGAGGAGCCCTTCCTCCTCCAGCCGTTGAGCGGCGTGAGCGGCCGTGGACGCGGTGATCGCACCCTCAGACGCGGCGAGCACACCCGCCCACTCCTGCTCCTTCGCGATCTGCTTGGCTTTCTGGTCCAGCCACATCGCGCCGAGCCCCAGCACCGCACCGATCGCGATCCCGTAGGGGCCCGTCATCATGGTGGCCAGACCGCCGATACCGCGCTGGAGCCGGTTCGCCCCGCCGGTTCGGAGTTCCTGCATCTGGCCTCGGAACTCGATCATGCGGGGGCCGACGGTGATCAGCGCGCCGGTCAGGAGCGCCAGGGCCCCCACACCACCGCCGATGCTGGTCACCCACTGCTTCTGGCCGTCGTCGAGGCTCTTGAACGCGCCCCCGTAGTCGGTGACCTTCTCCGCGGCTTCGCCGAGGATCGGCAGCAGCGACTCCCCGATCGAGATGCCCGTCTCCGTGATGGCGTTCTTCGCCATCTGGATCTGCGACTCCGTGGTTTCGTACCTGGCCGCGGCCTCCTCGACCAGGGCCAGGTTCTCCTCCCAGCCCTCGTTGCCGACCTTTAGAGACTCACCGACCAGATCGCTCGCCCCGGCCATGCGCAGGAGTGCGTCACGGACGATGATCTCGCCGAACCCGAGCCGGTCCAGGGTGCCGACGACGTTCTCGCCTTCGGCGTTCATCTCGGCCAGACCGTCCACGAAAGCGTGGGTGGCCTTCGCTGGGTCGGCCTCCCACGCGGCCGAGAACTCCTGGGCGGACATGCCGGACACCTGGGCGAAGTCCTGGAGCTTCTCTCCGCTTTCGCCGACGGCGCTGTTGATGTCGAGCAAGACCCGGGACACAGCGGACCCGCCGCTCTCAGCCTCCATACCGACGCTCTTGAGCGCGGCGGCGAACCCGAGAACCTCCCCCTCGGTGAGCCCAACGGTTTGGCCGGCGCCCGCGATCCGCATCGCCATTTCCATGATCTCGGATTCCGTGGCCGCTGAGCTGTTGCCCAGGGCGACCAGGGAGGATCCGAGCTGGTCGACGTTCTCCTGCGGGGTGCCCATGATCGAGCTGAAGCGCGCCATCGACATGGCGGCCTCTTCGACGGTCATGTTGGTGGCCACGCCCATCGCGGCGATCGTCTTCGTGAAGTGCAGGATGTTCTGCGACTCGACGCCGAGCTGCCCGGCGGCCGCGGCGATCGCGGCCAACTCGGAGTGGGTGAGCGGGATCTGGAGCGCCAGGTCCCGGAGGGACGACTCCAGCTTCTCCAGCTCTTCGGGGGTGGCGTCCAACACCTTCGTCACGCCCGCCCAGTCCGACTCCCACGAGATGGCGGCCTGGGCAGACATACCCAAACCAGCGGTGATCGCAGCTCCGGCCACGAGCATCCCGCGGCCCGCCGACTGGAAAGCCTCAGCGCGGCGGGCGGCGTTCTCCTCGACCTCGGCGAGGGTGCGGTCCATGTCCTCCTGGAGCTCACGTTCCAGCCGGGCCACAGCGTTGTTGGCGTCCTCGACGCTGCGCTGGTACTTCTCCATGGCCCGGCCTGCCCGGTCCAACCCTTTTTCCAGCCCGGCCGCGTTCGCACTGAGGTTGATGCGCAGATCACGCTGCTGAGAGGACACAGAGCCACCCCCTCTACTCGTGTTTGCTCAGGCGCACCTTCGTGCCGGGCGGGATGTGCTGGTGGACCTTCGCCAGGTGGGCCTGCCGCTCCCCGATGCGCTGACACCCGGGGCAGGCCGACACCGTCGGCAGGTACGCGGTACGGGATCCGCCGCGATCCGGGTCCCACTCCTCAGCCCGCGTCCCACACCCGCTGCACGTCTCCATCTCGCGGATGTGCGCCCACAGGGCCAGGTCGCGGTCACGCTTGGGCCAGCCCAGGAACGCGCTGTGCGAGATCCTGTAGAACCGGGCCACCTCGAGCTCGAGGCTCAGCGCCGGGTCGCGGTCGATCCTTTTGGGGTGGCAGGGTCCAACGCCCGGACGCGCCCGTTGATCGCGATGGCGAGGTTGAACAGGTCGTTGCGTTCGCCGGTGGACAGGTTCTGCTGCACGAACTCGGTCCACTCGGCGGTGGTGAGGTCGCCCTCCACCGACGCGAGGAACACAGCGTGCAGGTACTCCTCGTCGCGCTGGCGGCGGACCTCGTCAGAGTCGTCGGCCTCAGCTTCGGGGTAGGCGTCGCCGAGGTCCTCGAAGGCGCCCGGGGGCAGGGCCCGCAGTGTGATCTGCTCGTAGCAGGCGTCCCGCTTCTTCTCGGCCGCGTCGAGCAGCTTCTTCGCCTTCGCCGCACCCTGCTTGTCGTCGTCCTTGACCGCCATGGCGGCCTTCCGGGCAGCCGCGAGGCCCTGCTCCGCCGCCCGGGTGTCCTCCACCGACGCGACCCGACACGGGTAGGTGGCGACCGGCCGCTCCCGGGAGAGCAGCCGGTCCTTCAACCCCGCCATCAGACCGTGTCCGGGATCGCGACGGACTCCGCGGGCTCCGCCGGGATCGCGAAGGACACCACGATGTTCGCGACCTCGGTACCCTCCGTGCTGATCGACTTGCCGAGGGAGGAGACACGGACCGGCCACACGTCCATGGGCGAGCCGACCTCGTCACCGCCGTGCATGATCACGATGTAGCCCTCGGTACCCCGGGGCAGAACCTCGCGGACGTCGGCGCCCCCGATGTCCTGGGGCAGGGTGAGGGAGGAGTCCTCGACCGTGGTCCGGCCGGGAATGCTCGGCGTGAAAGTCGTGTGCAAGGGGTTGTAGGTGACGTTCGCGCTGGAGACGGTCCATCCGGAGGAGCCGATGACCTCGCGGGTCAGGTCGGTGCCCGCGTCCAGTTCCGCGCGCAGCGGCTCCTGGACGTCCTCGATGGTCGGGGCGAACAGGATCGTGGTGACACCGGCGTTGATGAACTTGTCGGTGACGTCGATCGGGGAAGCGGGCATCGTCAGCTCTCCTTCTTCTCAGCGGCCTTCGCCGTGTTGGGGGTCCTGGCCGGAGAGGTACCGGTGTCGGTGTCGACTCGCTTCCAGCCCTTGCTCTCCCAGAACGGCACCGCCGACGGGGGCGCCTGGTAGGTGCGGTTCGCCTTCGGGTGGTGCAACTCCACCGTGATCTTCCTGCGGGCCATGAGACCCCTCACTTTCCGTATCCAGCCGCGCGCGCGGCCTCGTCGACTGCTTGGTTGACTGCTTCCACGACCCGGCGTCCGTGCATGTCCGCGGCCGGGACCAGGAACGGTCTGGTGGACTGCTCCACCCACACGTTCCGGTTTCCGTGCACGGGATGCCGGAATGTGCGGTTGCCGGTGATGCCCTCGTGGGGGCGTGCGTGCGGGGCCTTCGCCTTCGACACGACGATGGACACCCCGGCCTGTTTCTTCGTGAAGGACGTGGCCAGCCGGAGCGCGCGCGGGATGCGGGTTGACCAGCCGGCCCGGCGCCGGGCGTCCGCGAGGACGGGCTGCCCGGCGGCCTTCATGCGCGGCCGCAGGCTCTTGCGCAGATCGGCGGGGAACCGGCCGTGCTGGCGGATCATCCGCCGGATGGCGTTGCCCGTCCGCTCCAGCGGCACCACTTCGTCGGACACGTCTCCCCCCTTTACCGGCTGGTCATAGCGGTGATGGACACCAGCACCTCAGCGGTGACGGCCGGGCCCGACTCGGTCTGGGCCTGCTCCCACACCGCCACCGACATCTGGGCGTGCAGACACGCACCACCGAGACGGCGGTCAGCCAGGAGCGCGGTGTTCATCGCGTCCACCAGCTCAGCGACCCGGTTCCGGACCGCCTGCATGTCGGGGTCACCGCGCTCGGAGGAGGCCAGACACACCAGGTCGTAGGTCTCCTGGTCGCGGGTGGCCGCCAAGTTCTGCCGGGACTGGCTGATCTCGGTGGTGGGCCGGACCGGGCTGTAGCCCACGACGATGAGGTCAGGGTCCATCTCCACGGCCGGTTGGCCGTCGATGACCTGGACGCCGTCCGCACCGAGGCCGGGAGCGGTCCGGAACAGCTGGAGTAGCGCGTCGATCACGTGCGGGATGCTCGTCGTTGAGGACATCGGTCACCCCACCAGCGGTTGGTCGGTCGGCTCTTTGCCGAGGCCGAGAAGCTCCCGGACCCGGTACGGCATGGAGTAGGCGGTGCCCGGCAGGTACGACCCGTCCGAAGCGCCGGCCTGCGGGCGGGTGTTGCCGCCCGACCCTCGGTTCTGGGAGTTGGTCCACAGGTGGCGGACCAGCTCCAGCCCGGCGAGACGGATGTGGCCCGGCACCGCGGCGGCGGTGCCCGCACGCCCGGCCGTGTAGGACACCTCGGCGCGGCCGTCGCCGGTCGGGGCGGCCACGACTCCCTCCGGGGAGAGCAGCTCCCACCCGGGGGTTTCGACGGACAGGACCGGCCGGTGGTGGAGGACCGCGCGGCCGCCGGTGACGGTCACGGTTTCGGTGGCGGCCACGGCCAGGACCTCGCCGATACGGGCCCGGATCATCTCGCACGCAGCGCCGATGAACCCGGGCAGCTCGGATTCGGACGTCGAGGTCACCATGTTGAGGTGCTTCTTCACGTCCGCGACGTCCACGAACGGGTCAGGTGTCGCCGTCAGCATCCGCGGCCTTCTTCCGTCGGGCGGGGCGCTTCGGCTTCTCCGGGGCCTCCACCGCCTCGAACAGGCTGGGGTGCTTGACCACCAGCGGGTCCGTGTCCGGCAGCACCGCCCCCTGGGCAACCACACGCTGCCCGGTCGCGAACGTTTTCCGTGCGCGCTGCACTGGCTCTCTCCTCCCCACAGCGAAGGGCGGGACCATGACGGCCCCGCCCTTCTACCTGGTCGTGTTAGGCGGACTGGACCTGGAGCAGCCGGAACGCGTTGGCGTCCAGGACGTCACCGCCGACCCGCCAGTGAGCGAACCAACCGACCTCGCCGGTGGGGCGCTGGTTGGCGCCCTTGACCAGCGGCTCGAACTGGACCGTCATGCCGATGCGGTCCACGATCAGGTACCGGGAGAAATCCCCCAGCAGCAGGATGTTCGCCCCGTCCGCCACGGCGGTCGCCATCTGCGACGCCTCGTGGACCGACCGGCCCAGCAGCTGGCTGGGGGTGTCCATGCCCAGGTCCGCCCAGAACGCGTGCGTGGGGCCGGACCCGGTGGCGAACTGGCGGGTCAGGAGCTGGATCGACTCCGAGGACAGCCACTGGGCGTTGCGGCGGTGGCGGGCCGGAATGGCGCCCTTGAGCGCGTACACGTCCTCCACCGCGTAGGTGGACGCGGCCGCGGTCTCCACCACCGACCCGGACACGGCGGCCACGGCGGTGACGACACCGCGGGGCTGACCGGTGCCGGACCCGGTGGCGAACGCGTTGGCCTCCAGGTTGTCCTTCGCGTCGGCGAGCAGCATGCCCACCTGAGACGCGATGCCGGTGTCCTGGGTGACCTCGAAGGACCCCTGGAGGTAGGCGGCGGCCTTGTGCGGGGTGGCGTCGGGCTGGGTGAAGCTGGGGGAGGCGTCAGCGGCCTCGTCGCCCTCGGCCAGCCACTCGGCGGTGACCCCGGCGGTGGTGATGCCGTGCCAGTTGTCGCCGGTGATGCGGTCCACCCGGGCGAGCTGCCGGATCGGGTTCGTGGACCCGGCGTTGGTGAGGATCAGGGTCGGGTCCAGGTGGAACGGAACCAGGTAGCCGCCGTTGCCGTCGGTGAGCGACATGGCTGCGCGCATCGCCTCGGCCTCGTCCTGCGGCAGGTGGTACGGCTGGGCGCCGGACAGCACCTGCTCGAACGCACGGGTGTAGGCGTCCGACCCGGTCATGAGCATGTGGCGGGCGATGCGGCCGTGGCGGTCGTTGCGCTCCACCATGCGGGTCGCGTGCTCGCGGTGGGCGTCCTCGACGTAGTCGGGTGCCTGCTCGATGGCGTCCAGGGCCCGGGACCGAAGGTCGGCGGCGGGCACCATGCCGGAGCGGACCGCGTCGAGGTTGTCGAACGGGCCCTGGTTGGTGCGCACGTGGACGTCCGTCCCGCCCGGTTCGGTGGAGCGAGAGCCGCCGGCGGTCTGGGCGCCACGGATGCGCTCGATGAACGCGGCACGCTCGGCGAGCGGGACCCGTTCGGTCTCCAGCTCGCCGTGCTCGGTCTCCAGCGCCTCGAACCGCGTCGCCTGCTCCTCGTCGAGGTTGCCCTCGGCGAGCTGGAGCAGCTCGGACCGGATCTCGGGGAGGCGTTCGTCAATCTCCTGAAGTCGGTTCACAGCAGGATTCCCTTCTGCATGAGTCGGGCCCGCGCTTGTACGCGGGTCAGGGACGGTCCCGAGTGACCAGCGGTCGGCTCGTCCGTGACGGCCCCCTCCACGGGGGTGTCGGTGTTGGCTCCGGCCCCAGGCTCTGGGGTGGTGACCGTGGTGGTGAGCGCGGCGATGAGTTCGGCCCGCTCCTCCTCGCTGAGCCCGCCGAGGCGGTCCACGAGAGAGCGGACACCGAGGATCTCGGCGCCCTCATAGGCAGGGATGGGGGTCGGCCCGTACTCGGTGAGACGGATCTCAGTGCGGGTGACCGTGGGTAGCTCCCCGCCACGGCGCGCGCGGGGCACCCGGGCGGGGGTGGACTGGAGGAACCGGCCGGAGAACGACTGCCCGCGGATCGACCCTTCGCGGATCGCTTCGAGGATCTCGTCGGCGAGCGGGGTCCGGTGGTAGCGGGTGCGGGTGTAGAGGCCTCGGCCGTCCACGCGTACCTCCAGCGGGGACCCGATCGGCACGGACCCGCGCTCGGACGACTGCCCGTGCAGGGTCCTGCCGTGGTTGTAGAACACCGGCAGGCGGGTTCCCCGTTCGGACACGGTCTTGTCGAACGCGGACCGGCCGATGACCTCCATGTAGTGGCCGTCGGCGTCAGAGATCTCGGTCGGGGTGTCGAAAACCGCTGCGTAGGCCTCGACGGTGCGGCCGTCGCCGTCAGAGACCACCGAGATGTCCTCCAGCGGGAACGACCTGGTGAACAGGTGCGTCACTTCGGGTCCTTCGGGTCGACGGTCTCCACGACCGTGGGGACAGAGTCAGGGCTGATGGGTGCGGACTTCGCCGGGGCACCGGAGCCGTCCGGTTCGGAGTTCGCGGGCCGGAGCTGCACGCTGTAGAGGCCGGAGTGCTCCAGCAACCGGAAGTTCTCGGCGGTGACCGCAGGGACGACCGTGTCGGAGTCGTATCCGGCGTCGATCAGGGCCCGAATGGTCTGCGCCTGCTTGCCCTGGATCTCGGCGCTGTCCTTCCGGTCCTCCCGCAGGAAAGCCACATCCCGGTCGTCGTACCAGAGTTCGGCGCCGTCGGGTACATCCACGATCGATGACAGGGCCTGGGCGGCGGACCGCCACAGGGGGCGGATGGTCTGGTCAGCGAACGCCCGCCTCGCGGACGAGTAGTTCGAGTAGGTGGCGGCCTGGAGGCCCTCGGAGAACCCGGCGATGATCGGCGGCACTCCGGCCGCCGCCGCGATCCGGGTCTCTCCGGCGCCCTGCGTGGAAGTGAAGGTGAGCTGCTGGAGGTTGTTGCCAGCGTTCGTGATGGTGGCGCCGCCGCCGATGAACATGGTCTTGTACGCGTTGTTCGCGCCCTGGTGTTCGGCGTTGAACTTCGCCATGAACCGCTCGAACACGTCCGGGGTGACGTTGCTCGGCAGTGTCGCCACCAGCCCGGACACCGCGCCGTTATCGAAGTAGCGGAGCTTGTGCGTGGTCGCGGCGTTGTCCGCGGTCATCTCGCGGGAGATCGGCGTCATCCACGACATGCCGCGCTGCATGAACATCGGGTCAGGGATGGGCGCCCAGTGCGCGACCTCTCGCGGCATGAGCAGGTTCTCGTCAGGGACCCCGGCCGACGCCCCGTGCGGGTGGTAGATGTAGCCGAGCAGCTCGCCGTCGATGGCGTCCCCGGCCAGTTCCGGGTCGGTCTCGGAACCCACGACGATGGTGACCCAGTCCGGCCGGAGCCGCCGGAGCTTGCCGCCGCGACGGACGACGAAGCTGTTGCCGACCAGGTCGACGTCCTGAATCATCCGGGCCAACAGGTCGGTAGTGTGCCCGCCTGACCACGGGTTGCGCAGGAGCGCCAGGTCGTCATGGCCCTCGTCAAACAGGTCGCCGGGGCGGCCGTCCTTCATCTGCCGGAACAGCATCCGGGCCTCGGTGAACACCTTCATCCGCGCGAGGTTGCACGCGAACACCGGGCCGTTGGCCTTGTACACGTGAGCGGCCTGGAGGAAGTCCGCGCATGGCTGCTCCTCGCCGCGCATGTTCGGGCCCATCGCGGCGGACGACCAGCCCATGGGGACGTCGATCTGCCCGCCGGACCAGTCCCCCATCAGGGACCGTTCGCGGGCTCGTGCGCGGGCGCGGCCGAACAGAGACGGCATCAGGCGTCACCTCCGTCCGGGCTGTCGTCGTCGAGGTCGACCAGAAACAGGAGCGCGGCGCCGGACAGGACACCGCCGGCGGCGAGACCCCACCCGACACCGAGCTCCAGGCCGACACCGGCCGCGATCGCGGCGACCGCCAGGACCAGGCCGAGGCCGACCAGGGCGGGGCGGCTCATCCGTACATGACCCACGGCTCGGACACCTCCTCTTCGTCGATGGGAGGCTCACACGCCCACTGGTGCGCCATCACCGCGGCGATGGCCAGGTCGATTTTCCGGGGTGAGTTCCGGGAGTCCTTGCGGAGCCGGGCCCCGCGGCTGTCGGTGTAGACGGTGCAGTTGTCGACGTGGCGGGCGAGCCGCTCATCACCGGAGTGGGTGAGCTGCCCGTTGAGGACCGCCTCGTAGAACCGGGCGGTGGCCGGGACCATCCGGGCCGGGGACTGCGGGAATTCGACGATGGGCAGGCCCTCATCCTCGAGAACCTGGTACGTCCTGCTCCACCGGTACGGGTCGCACGCGATGAACTGCACGTCGAACTTCCGGCAGGCCTGCCGGATGGCGTCCTCCACCTGCATGATGGGGACCCGCCACTCCTGCCCGGCCTCCGCGGGCTTCTCCCAGCACTCGACCACGTCGAGGTGGGGGTGCTGGTTGTCGTCGCCGAGTTCGACAGCGACCAGGGCGGTCGAGTCGTTGGAGAAGCTGCCGTCGAAGCCGAGGACAACGCGGGCGCCTTCGGGGATCGGCCGGCGCTCTTCGCACGCTGGCCAGGTTCCGGCGGGCAGCCACGCGGTCGCGGCACTGACCCACTGGTTGCAGCGCTTGGTGCGCCACTCCGCTTCGAGGGTTTTCAGGACACCGGACTCGAAGTCCTCCTGGGCGACCAGGTCGGCGAACCCGGGGTTGGCTTCCCGCCAGGTGTCCGGGGACCGGTGGTCGGCGTCGGGGTCCACCGGTTCCCACCAGCCCATGAAGAACGACGGGTCGCTGATCTCGCCGGAGGCGACGCGCTTCCCGTACTGGTACATGCCGTAGCACAGGGAGTCCTTACCGGTGGAGTCCGCGCGCACCCCGGCCGTGGTGATGCCGATCATCAGCGGTTCGATGCGGGCACCCATGGCCAGCGCCATGACGTCCCAGAGTTCGCGAGTCGGCTGGGCATGCACTTCGTCGAACAGGACGGTGGTGGGGTTCAACCCCTCCTTGGTGAAGGCCTCGGCCGACAGCACCCGGTACACGGTGCCGGTCGACTTGACCTCCATCGTGTCCTTGTACAACTTGATGGCGTCCGCGAGGTCGGGCTCCATCTCCACCATGCGGCGCGCGGTCCCGAAGACGATCCGAGCCTGTTCCTTGTCGGCCGCACACGAGTACACCTCACCGCCGGGCGGACCGGCCACCAGCCCGTGCAGGGCCAGGCCCGCGCCCAACGCGCTCTTGCCGTTCTTGCGGGCCACGCCCACCAACGCCTGCCTGTGCCGGTACCGGCCGTCCGGCCGGCGGGCGTACACGTGCTCCAGGAGGTGGCGCTGCCACGGGCGGAGCTCCATCGGCGAGCCGGACGGCCCGGCCACGGACTCCTTGGTGATCTTGCACAGGGCCTCGATGAAGTCCGCGGCGAACTCGCCGTCGCCGCGGGCGAGGTCGGCGGCGGGTACTGGGGTGAGCCATCGGGGCGGCCAGGCGTCACGCGCCACGGTTCCCCCTCTTCGCGAGTAGCTCTTCGAGCTTGGATTGGCGTTTGACCTCGGCGTATCCGAGACGGCCGCGATCGCTGGGGTTGAAGCCGCACAGGCCTTCGAGATTGGTCATGTGCGACTCGATGACGCGGATGGCGCCGACTAGCGGGTTGATGCGGCTCTGTCCCATGGACCCGGGCACCATGTAGCCGGTGGCGTCCAGTTCCGCGCGGAGGGTGGCGCGTTCGTCGTGGTACTCGCACAGGCGGGTGAGCACGTCGAGGTCGGTCTGCGGGGACAGCCACGCCTGACCGGCGGTCCACAGCCGTTCCCACACCGCGCGCCCTGCCGGGCGGAGGGTGGCCGGGGCGGGCGGGATACCGTCGGCGGGGGCCAACGACGCGGTGTCCGACTTCGCGGGCAGCGACTCCTTGCCGGGGTTGCCGCGCTTGCGCTTGAGCTCGGTGGGCTGTCTCGGAGGACCAGGCACAGTCACCCCCTGTCACCGTGGGGCCGGTTGGTGGGGCCCTGAAAAAACGGTTCTAACTCCCGGCGATGTGCGCGGTGGGGGGGCACGGGTCACCCACCCTGGCCCTGACCTGCGACGGTGGGGGCACCCCCCTCCCCTCCGCCGGGCCTGTGACCTGCACAAACACTGTGTTCAGCGTTGGTTGGGTGGGATCCAGTCGAGGTTGGCCTGCCGGGAGAGGTTGCACGGACGGCATGACGGAACGTAGTTATCTAGGGTCGTCAACCCGCCTAGGGACCTAGGCACCAGGTGGTCAGCCGTGGTGGCAGGGGCCGGGCACCAGTGGCAGGGAGGGGAGTCGGCCAGCACGATGTCCCGCAGCTTGCGGTGTTGGTAGCCGAGACCGCGAGCTGCTGAACTTCCGCGTTGCTGATCACGAAGCTGTTGTCGAGCTGCTTCGCACCGACCACACCTAGACCCACGCCGGGTCAAGACCCCGCACTCCAGGCAAGGGCAGCGTGCCACGGCAACCTCCCATGCTGTCGGCGCGTCCTACTCGGAACCCCAACGGAGGAGTCTCCATGTCCTTGTCGCGTGTACTGCTGGCCGCTGGTGCGGTCGTCCTGCTGGCCGGATGTACCCCTGACCACGAGTACGACCAGGCGGCACACGAGGCTGCCCTCGAAGAGGCCGGGGTGGAGGTGACCGGGGACATGGACACGATCACCGACGCGTTCACCTCGGCGTGCGAGTCCGATGACCCGGGCACGTGGACGGCGGGGTTCTTGCGGGACGGCGGGGATGCGGACACGCTGCTGGTATCGGTGGACCACCTGTGCCCGGACCGTGCCGAGGAGTTCGCCGACGCGGTGGAGGGGCTGGTGGAGTAGGTGCCCGTCCTGTCTCGACGTGCTTACCCCCCAGCAGCACGGAGACAGGACGGACGTGGGGCGCCCGGCAGGGTGAGAGTGGTAGCCGTCAGGGGTGCGGCCTGGGGCTGCCGGGCCGGTCTTAGAGCGCCGCGCGGACGGCGCAGTCCTTAGCTTCGAGGAGCTTGCGCATCGCGGTCGTGGTCTCGGCCCCGGCGGGAAGACTGTGGTGGACCCAGTGGGCGAGGTCAGCGAACGGGCGGCTGACGTGCTTTAGGTGCGCGGGCAGGTGCTCGTACTTGAAGTACTTGAGCATGTCGTTCGTCGGGGACGGGGTGTGCTCGGGGTGGTCGCCGGGCGTGGCCATGGTGTCCTCCGGGAGGGTCGGGGCATGAGGAAGGCCCCGGGAGCAGGTGCTCGACCGGGGCCTGAAGGTGTTGTGGATACAGCTCCGCTACTGCTGCGAATCCGTCAGCAACAAGATAGCACCTCGTAAGGGGCTTTCGCGACTCACTCCTTACGGTCTCTCCAGTGGACTCGACGGCGGGCTTCGGCGGTGTAGACGTCGCTCATCCAGAACCGCCGGGGTCGGCCCGAGCCAGGGATGGGCCGGAGCTGCTTGCGACGGACCCAGGTGTCTACGGTGTCCCGGCTGACGCCCACCTCGACGGCGGCTTCGGCAGCGGTCACCGTGTAGTCACCCACGCGACCGGCAGGCGAGAACGCCACTGGGATGTCGTCGCCGTGGTCGCGCGGGATGACCCGGCCACCGTGCGGGGTGCGGTCGGTCACGCGGGAATCCCTTCGAGGGCGGCCCACTGGTGTCGCCGGTGGTCGGTTTCGTCGTGGCAGGAGCAGGTGGTGTCGTCGCACCGGCAGGCGGCCGAGGCGCACACCACCAACCCCCGGTCGGGGAGTTCCCGCAGCGACCGGGCCCCGCAGATCGGGCAGCGCACCCGAAGCTGCCGGACCTCTTCGGACTCGCCGCGGGCGTGCTTGATGCGGGCGCGCATCCGGCGGACCTCGGCGGTGACGTGGTCCAGGAGGATGTCGTCGGCGCCGATCCGGCTGAGCAGGTTGATGATGCGGCCGATCCGGGTGGGGACGGTGCGCGCCGGCCGGATGTCGGGGGCGACCCGTTCGAGGACGGCGTCCTGGAGGTCGCCGATCTCGTCGCCGATGTCCTTGAGGACGGAGGGGATGGTCAGGTCGATCGGGGACGGGGACGCGCCGATGGGTTTGAGGCCCTGGCGGAGCTGGGCGAAGGTCTCGTCGCGCTCGGCTCGCCAGCGGGCTCCGGCGGCGATGAGCTGTTCGGGTGAGGGGCCCCAGCCGGGGGTGCGGCGGATGGACGCGTCCCACGGCATGGTGGCGAGGTTGGCGTATTCGTCGCGGAGGGCGGACAGGGCCTCGTAGGCGGCGGTGGTGCGTTCGTGGGCGTAGGCCTGGATGCTCAACTGGTCCCCCTGGAGCGGTGGTGGTCGGGTGGTGGTGGGCTACTTGATGCCGAGTTCGCGTTCCAGCTCCCGGATGCGGTCGGCCTGGGCGCGGAGGCGCTTCTCCTGCTCGCGCGGGTCGTGGCCGGTGGCGGTCCGGGTGATCGCCCCGTTGAACGCGCGGGCGGGCAGGGCGACGGGCCAGAAGAAGAGGGTGATCGTGGTGGCCGCCTTCACGTCTCCCAGGGCGAACTTCTGGTTGAGTTCGCCGGCCACGCGCTCGTTCGGGTCGCCGTGTTCTTTCCGGGCGGCCGCCCACGCGCGGGGCAGGTCGCGTTTGGCCAACCACCAGCCGAGGGCGAAGTAGGCGGTGAGGTAGGCGAGGGCGCCGAGGACGATGGTCATCCGGTGGTGCTCCTGTCGGTGGTGGGCCCGGGGCGCGGACGGGACGCCCCGGGGCGACGAGGTGGGTCAGGTGGTGTGGGGGTGGCCCGGCCAGGACCCGTCCGGGCTGCCGGGTGCGAGGACCCGGTACTCCAGGTGCCAGGGGCCGCCGGGGTCGCCGTCGCGGTCAGACGGGATGTTCGCGAGGACCAGGCGCTCGCCGATACAACCCCGGCAATAGCGGGTGTAGGACCGGCTGCCGGGCCCGTTGAGGATCTCGATGTCAGCGTCGAACTCGTGGCAGCGCTGGCAGTCCTGCCGGGCGTGCGGGTAGGGCAGCGGGGTCTTGGGGGTCTCGCTCATCGGGGGTGCTCCTGGTCAGAAGAGGGCGGTCTGGACGGGCTGAGCGGGCTGGGTGTGGCAGGTGCACGAGCACACCCACCGGCAGGTTCGGTTGGCGAGCCACACCTCGACCGGTGCGGGGTCCAGGACCACGGTGCCGTCCGCGTGGGTCAGGTACGTCTCGGAGACGGTCACCTGCTGTGCCTGGCACCGGTCGTGGTCCCCGTGGTGACAGTGGCCGGTCGGCCCCCACTGGCAGGCGCACGCCGGGGGCTGGTCGGGGTGGCTGGTGCCGGTGCGGCGGGACGCTCGCCGGGCGCGGGGCGGGGCCAGAGTGCTCACGTGGTGCTCCTGTTCAGAAGAGGGTGTGCTGGGCGGCCCAGTCGGGGGCGGTTACGCGCGCCCACGCGGTGTCGGTGCGCGGGTCGTAGTGCGGCCCGTACTCCACCGGGAAACCCAGGTCCGCGGCGACCGTCACGATGTTGCGCATGTCCGGGAGAACAGCCAGCTCCTCCCACACCACCGGGTCCGCGTCGTCGGTGTGGCGGATGGACACCACATCAACCCGGCGGCCGGCCACCTCCCGGAATTGGGCGAACTCCAGCAGCCAGAACCCGTCCGGCCAGTCCGGTTCGGGGGCGGCCACACAGCCGGGGCAGTGAGGAACCTTCGACCAGGCGGGGGTTCCGATCAGCCCCACGTATGGGAGCCCGCACATGGTGTGCCCGGGGTGGTTCGGGTTGGCGCGGTGGAGGGTGTTGGGGCCGGTGGCGGCGTACTCCCATGGGTCCCACAGCCACGCGGACGGCGGGAGTAGGTCGGGCCGGTCGGCGGGGTCCGGGATGAAGGTGCGGTGGAGGGCGGCCATGCGGTCAGCCATCGACGCCTCCAACGGGTTCGGGCCGGGTGTCGGCGGCCAGCTGCTCCTCGGCGCGGACGGGGTTCGTGGTCGCGGCGAGCTGGGCGCGCAGGTCGGCGTTCTCGCGGCGGGCGGTGTCGCGTTCGTCCCGGTACCGGTCACGGACGCGGCGGACCTGGTCGCGGTCGGCGGCCAGGGCCTCGCGCAGGGCGTCGCGCTGCTGGCGGGCCCGGGCGCGTGCGGACTTCAAGGCCAGCCGAAGGCGTCCGATCTCGGAGTCGCGGCGGTCGATCTCCTCGTCCCGTTCGGCGTCCCGGGCTTCGAGCTCCTCGCGCAGTCGGCGCTCCCCGGCGGCCACCTGGTCCTCCAGGGCCTCGGCCCGGCGGCGGAGACGGACGATCTCGGCGTGGTGCTCGACGATGAGCTGACACGCGTCGTCGTACTTCGCGCCCATGATCCCGGCGTCGGCGCGCTCGGAGTTGACGCGGGCCACGGTGGCGTCGATCCTGGCGCGCTGCTCGGGGGTGAGGTGGTCAGACACGGTCGATCTCCTCGGCGGTCAGGCGGCGGGCGGTAGCGAGCGCCTCGTCGCGGGTGCGGGCCGGGATCGGGTCGTAGTCGCGACCGGCCGCGAGACCGATCCGGCTGAGCTCGGGACACACCTCCCAGTGGTCGCCCCGGCGGCCGATCCGGTAGCGGCCGACGAGGAAGTGCGTGGCGACGGCGAGGTCGGCTTCGAGCTCTTCGAGGCGGGCCTCCAGGGTGGCGATCTCGGCGCGGCCGTCCCGGCGGCCCTCCTCGCGGGCCTTGGCGATCCGGCGGTCGGTGGAGGCGTGGCGGCGGGCGTTCCTGCCGTTCGGGGTCGGGGTGGGGTCAGCCACGGCGGGGCTCCTTCGGCAGGGTGGGGCGGGTCCGGTGCTGCTTCGGCGCGAGCACCAACTCGTACCCGAGCGCCTCCGCGTAGGCGATGACGCTGCCCAACCTGGGGTCGTGCTTCCCGGACTCCCAGCCGTGCACCGTCGGGGCGGCGGTCAGGAGCCGGTGGCCGAGCGCGGCGACGCTGATCCCGCGTTGGGCGCGGGCGCGGGCGAGCTGGTCGACGATCGGGTTCGGGCGGCGGTTCACCGGCTGGCTCCCTTCAGGGCGAGGGTGAGGTGCACCCCGAGAGCGGTCGCCCATTCGGCGACGGCCTCCACCGGCGGGGCGTAGACGCCGGTCTCCCAGTGGCTGATGGAGGTGGGGCCTCGGCCCATCCGGTGGGCGACGGTCGCCTGGGTGAGCCCGAGGTCCTCGCGGCGCTGGCGGAGCTGGGCGACGATCGGGTGGGGTCGGGCCTTAGCCACGGTCGCCTCCGGTCTCGTCGGCGATGACGTGCTCGTAGATCGCGCAGGTGACCTCGGCCTCGACGACGGCGGTCAGCCCGTGGTCGGTGCGGGGCGCCTGGGTGCGGATGGCGTCGGTGAGGTACTCGACCGCCTCGAACAGCGAGCTGAGCGGGGACAGGGCCTGGTCGTGGCCGATCTCCTCGGCGCCCTGGACCACCCACCACAGGATCTCGGCGGGGATGGTCACCGCCATGGTGTCGTCGTGTCGGACGGCGAGGGACACCCCGGACGCGATGGCGCGGGTGGCCTGGAGGACCTCGGCCCGGTAGGGGGTGTGGGGTGCGGCGGCGATGATGGTGCTGGTGGCGGTGTAGAGGGGCCCGAGTTCGACGGTGGCGGTTTCGGGTGGGTGGATGAGGGCCATGGCCGTGTCCTCCTGGGTGGTGTGGGATCCTGGGGTGGTGGGGACCAGCGCGGCAGCAACGCGCTGGTCCCCGTTCGTGTGTCGGGTCACGAGGCGGCGGGCCACGAGCAGGACTCGTGCCCCTTCTGCTTCACGTCCCGGTGGGGGCCGCAGTGCTTCGGGGAGCGGGCGCACGTGTGTTCGTGACCGTTCGGGCACCGGGCGGCGCAGAGGGCGGAACGCACGGGCTGGATTCCGTGTGCACGGACGGCGGCGGCCGCAGCGAGTTCCCGGAGCCAGGTGGCGACCTGCCCGGCCCCAACCCCAGCCCGGCCGTCGACCTGGCCGCGGCCGTCGTAGCTGACCCGGGCCACGAGCGCGTAGTCGGCATCGCGGGTGTCGAGCAGGCGGCGGAGGCGGTCGACCTCTGTGCGCAGGGACCGGCGGTCGGCGGCGGCCTGTTCGGCGAGGGTGAGCGCGTCGGCGGTGGCCTGCTCCAGGGCGGCGATCTCGTCGAGCAGCGCGGGGACGTCCTGGCGGGCCGCGGCGATGAACTTGGCGTTCTTCCGACCCTGCGCGTCGCCGGACAGCTCCACGGGGGGCAGGTGCGGGGAGACCATGACCTGTTCCGAGGGCAGTGACCTCCAGCCAGCGGCCCACGGCCCGGGGGTGGCAGCGGCGGCGCGGCGGCGGATGGCTTCGAGGTTCGGGCGGGGTTTGGCGGGGTTTGGGGTTTGGGTTGTGGTCCCCGTGTGTGTGTTTCGTTCTGACGTCATTTTGTCTACCTATGTCCTCTAGTGTCTGTTTTTGTTTCTTCACGCATTGGGTTTCTGGTCTCTAAACCCCGCTAAACCCCGCTACTTCTAAGGAAGTAGGTTCTGACCTGGGAAAACACCTGGCGGGGTTTAGGCGGGGTGTGGATTCCTAAACCCCGCCACCCACACCCCGCCGGAGGGGCCCTTCCGGGGTGTTCTCCGAGGTCACCGCCCCGGGCGGGGTTAGCGGGGTTTGGAATCCGCCAAACCCCGCCACACACCCCGCTACGCATGCGCCATCTCCCGCTCCGCGGGCGCCTCGGAGATGACCCGGTCGACGTAGTAGCGGAAGATCTTGGTCTTCTTGTCGAACACCGACCGGACGGTGTACTCGCCGTAGAACCGCCCGGCCTTGCCCGTGAGCATCTTGCCGAGCCCGCGGGCGGACGGCTTGGACCCGTCGGCCTTGGTGAGGAAGGCGCCCTCCCACGGGTCATCGGCGCTCGGCCCGAACCCAGACCACGCGGTCTCGGCGCTCTTCAGCAGCTCCACGCACGTCTTCGGGTTCGTGGTGTACTTCGAGTACCAGGTGGCCAGGAACGCGTGCCACTGGGCGCCCTCCTCATCGTGAGCGGCGAGCTGGTCGGCGTTGGCCATGAACCCGGGCACACCCATCCACTCGGTGAACCCCGCCATGGACCGGGCCCACCGGCGGAAGTTCCTCATGCTGCGGTCTGAGCTCGGGGCGCCGGCCACCACCCAGGCGCGGGCCAGCACGAGCAGGTGGTGGAGTAGCTCGGCGAGGTTGGTGGAGTCCTCCAGCCACTCGCCGAGGTCGGGGATGGTGAACCCGGTACGCAGGTCGGGGTTGGGGACGCGCGGGTCCAGGACCACGAGCACCGTCCGGCTGGGCATGTCTCCGCCGAACGACAGGTTGTTGCCGGTCACCCACCAGGACCTGTCGTTGGGGACGCCGATCTGGTTGCTGCTCCCCAGCTCTCGGTCGGACCAGGCCGCGGACGTGAGGAGCTTCGCCAGGGTGGGCTGGTCGACCGAATCGAACTCGCCCACGTTGTCGAACACCACCACGGGGTCGGAGGACGTCTTCAGGGTGGCGGTGATCGACTTGCGCAGCTCGGCGTCGTCCTGCACCCACGGCCTGCTGGTCGCCCCGAACAGCTTCGAGGGGATGTCCGTGAGCAGGGTCTTGCCGGACCCGGGCGCGGACGCTGACACCGCGCCGAGCGGGGCCAGCCCCCCGACGAACGGGCGGAGCAGCGGCGTCATCATCAACGCGACGAAGTTCGCCCGGCTGCCCCCGTCGGCCCATGGGAAGTCCGCGAGGACGTGGTCCAGGACGAACGTGCGGGCCCGGTCGACGTCGGCCCCGCTGGGTAGGTGCGGGACCCGGGCCAGGTCTCGGACCGGCGCGTAGTAGAGACGGGTCGCGTCGTCGTACCCGGGGTCCTGGAGAACCGTGCCGTCCGGTCGCATCACCGGGGCGCCGACGACCCCGGCGAGCGGGCGCACCTTCGGCCAGTGCGTCTCGGACAGGGCCGCTTTCGCGATGCTGACGGAGGGGGAAACGGGTGTGCGTTTGATGGTGCCGTCCTTCTTCTCGCTGGTCTTGTACAGGTAGGCGTGGCGGGCCAGGAGCCGCCGGAGTGCGTCCGCGGTGACGTCGACTACGGCGAGCGGGAGCGTGTTCTCCTGGGCGGCGAGGACGTCGCCGGACACCTGCACGATCTGGGACAGGGCGCCGTTGCGGACGTAGGTCTCCGGGATGGTGCCGTCGCCGATGAGGTCGGTCAGGCCGAGGATCGCGTAGGGCTCGTGGGTGATGTCGAGCTCGGGACGCTCGGTCGGGGTGACGCCGTGGGAGTCGAGGACCTGGCCGACGATGTCCGCGCCGGACGGGGCGGGGGTGTCGGTCATCGGGTCCCCCGCCTCAGGCCGGAGCCGATGGTGCCGTGCTGCGGGGACCGTCCGGCGTCGCGTTCGGGGATGCCGAGCTGGGCGGCGGCGGCGGAGAGCGCAGCGAAGGCGACCTGTTCGGAGATCTCGCCCTTCGCGACCATCTCGCCGGCCTTGCACGAAGCCCAGTAGAGCGAGTTGTTGCCGTTGCCGTCCTCGGCCTTGAGGACGGTGTCGACCAGGCCCTGCAACCGCTTCGACGTCAGGGTGGTGAACCCGGTGCCGGTGGCCAGACGGGGCGCGGGTGGTTCCGGCCGGAGCCGGGCCACCAACGTGGGGTGCATCGGGGCGAGCGGCGCGGTCGGGTAGTCCCACCGCCACGTGTACGGTTCGCCGGTGCGCGGGTGGATGCTCGGTGAGGCGACGATGTACCCGCCGTCGGCCTTGCTGTCGATCTTGCGGCCGATCTTCCCGGCGCCGGACATCACGTACCCGCCCGGGTGCTCGTACAGCAGGTGCCAGCCGCCGGACCCGGTGCGCTGCGCACAGGTCTCCGGGAGCAGCCCTTCGGCCATCAGGTCGCGCATCGTGTCGAGCCCTTCCGGGGGGTCGACGTCGACGACCGCGATCCCGCTGACCTTGCCGGTGCGGATGGCGAGCAGCCGGTCAGGGTGCCCCGCGAACATCGCGGCGACCCGGTCGAGGTCGGTCGTCGCCGAATAGAACCCGTGGCAGGTGAGGCACCCGCACGCCTCCATCTCGGCGGGGGCGCGGTGCGCTCCGGTCCGGCACGTCGGGCAGTTCGCCAACGGGCTCTTGCCCGCGGACAACGCGAACACGTGCCAGCCCCGCTCCACGTAGGTCATCGCGGCGTCGCGGCGACTCATGAGGGTGGCGGTCAACGGACACCCCCGGCCCTGCCGGTGGGGCGGATCTCGTGCTCGGCGCCGATCGCGGACTCCACCGCGCGGGTGAGGTCAGCGGCGGCCGTCGGAGTGTCGGTGTGGATGGTGACCTCGCTGGCGTCGGCGAGCAGGTCGCCGAGCGGGTGGAGGGCCCACGGGCCGATGCCCGTGATCTGCCCGGTGATGATCAGGTCGACGGGGGTACCCGGGGTGAGACCTCGGATGGTGCGGCGGGCGGCGCGCGCGTCGGCGTCGGCCAGGAACCCGCGGTTGGTGCGGACGGTGATCCGCGCGCGGACGGTGATGGTGGTCAAGATGTCCCCCGGGGTGTGGTTCAGCGGCGGCGCTTGCGCGCGGTGAGTACGGGGGCGGCGGGCGGGCCGGACACGGCCGTGGCGCGCGGTTTGCGCGGTCGGGGCGCGGTCGGGGCGGCGGGCTCCTGGAGGCTGGCGGCGACGATCTGGGCGAGGTCGTCCTCGGTCCACGCGTATCGCCCGCCGATGATCCGGACCGGGATCGCGCGGGCCTTGGCCTTGCGCTCCATCCACGCCACGGTCACGTCGAGAGCCTTCGCAGCGTCCTGTACGCGGTAGATCGCGGGGAGTCCGGTGCTCATCGGGGCCCCTCCTCGCCGAACCAGAGACCGTCCTCGGTGTCGAGCAGGGTCCGGAGGCGGGAGTAGGTGGCGGGCTCCGGGCGGGCGTGGCCCTGCTCCCAGGCGTAGACGGTGCGTTCGGCGACGTCGAGCTCGGCAGCGACCTGGGCAACAGTCAGGCCCCGGTCGTAGCGGATCCGGCGAAGACGCGCGGCGGCGGGCGCGTTGCGTTCCCGTCGGGCGTCAGCCGTGGTGACTGTGGTGCTCATGGCACGAGAGTATGCAACTTTGCATCACTATGCAACTGATGTTTCCTAGAAGCTGCATAGCTACATGGCTACTTCCGGCCAGGGTTCATGGCAGTCCCAAACCCGTGACCTGGGCTTCTTAGGTGACCTTGACCAAAGATTCATCCGGGTGGCTATCGGGATTGCACAAGACTGCATACGATCGGAAGCTATGAGCGATCGCACCCCCACGGAGCGCGCGATGAACGCCCAGCGACAGGCCCTAGGTCTGGACTGGCGAGGCATACACACCCGCGCAGGCAAGAGTCACAACACCCTGAGAAACGTACGCCTAGAGGAGCGCGTAGACCCCGAAACCCTCCACGCCTTCGATGACGCACTCGGGTTCGAACGGGGTTCCCTCGCCCGCGTTCGAGCCACCCAGGACCCGTCCGCCGTCCGCCTGCTCGACGACCCCGCCCCCACGGGGTACGACAGCACGGCTGCCACGGTCGAGGGCGCCGAGTGGCTCGACGAGCGGCCCCTGGAAGGCGGCGGCGTCGCCTGGACCCTCACGCGGATCATCGACGGGCGGCCAGCCTCCATGTCCATCGCCGATTTCGACTCGACCCCCATCGACGTCGTCCGCCAGGAGCTGCGGGAGGTGATGAACGAGGCAGAAGTCCGCCAGCGCAGGCGGCTCGCCCGAAAGCGGTAATCACTCTCGGTACACAGCCCCGGTGCGCGTCGGCGACGGCGGCGACGCGCCACCCAACGCTGGGTTTACCCAGGTGCGGTAAGATTTTTCGAACAACGGTTCGCATAATTTAGTACACGCTTGATCTTCCTTTGTGACCTGTCCCACCAGTAACCTCATGTCACTGACCGGGTAAAACTCGGACAAGTGGAGGAGGGGCAGCACCACCCATGACTGAGTCGAGCCAACCCCCAGGACCCCAGTCCGCCCAGGCTTTCTCGTCACGTACCGTGAGATTCTTTATGTGTGTCGCCGACCGCCAGGACCGCGCCGTGGCCATAGAGCGGTTCGACGAGCCCGACGAGCAGATCGTCATCATGCACCTGCGCCGCGCCATCACGGCCACCGTGGCAGCCCGCCACGGCGTGCTCCTGCTGGACCGCGCCGAGCAGATCCCCTGGCGCAGCATCTTCCACGTCCCTCTGCACATCCCGGACGAGGACCTCCACCGGTGCCTCCCCCCAGAGGTGCAGAGGATGACCGCCACCCCGGACCAGATCCCGATGGAGGTCCGGCTACACCCCGAATAGGAGACCCCTGTGGCATATGCAGAACCCCGTGGGAACCGCCAGTGGCGGGCCCGCTACACGAAGGCGGACGGGACCCGCGCGTCCAGAGACCGCCACCCCGACACCGGGGAGTACTTCACCAGCCGCCGGGCAGCCGAAGCGTGGGGAGACGCCGAGGAAGCCCGCATCGCCGCAGGGCTCCGGCCGGCCACCCTGGAGAGCGGGAAGTCCCAGACGTTCGGGCAGTGGGTGAACACCTGGTACGTCCAGCAGGACCTCGCACCCTCGACCATGTCGGCGTACCGGACGAACATCGAAGCGCGGTTGCTGCCCTACTTCGAGGACGTGCCGCTGGCCGAGATCACCTCCGCGCGGGTCACGGACTGGGAGCGGCGCCTGAAAGCCGAGGGCCTGTCCTCGGAGACCATCCGGACGTACCGGGGGGTGCTGTCCGTGATCCTCGCGGACGCAGCCCAGGAAGGGCTCATCACCGCGAACCCGGTCTACAGGCCGAAGGGGCGAGGGAAGCGCGCCGGGAAGTCGAAGCACCGCGGCCCGGAGAAGGCGATCGCCAGCCCTTTCGAGGCACTGATGGTCGCCGAACGGGCGGCCGCCCTGTCCGGCCGCGCCGACGAGTTCGTGCAGACCATCCTCATCGCCTACGCGGGGCTCCGGTGGGGTGAGACTGTCGGCCTCCAGCGCCAGTACGTGCGCATGGCCCGTCTGCGGGTCGAGCACCAGGTGTACGAGCTGCCCGACGCGACGTTCGTGCTGTGCCCGCCGAAGGAAGACTCGTACCGGGATGTGGACCTGCCTGCGTTCCTGACCGACCTGCTGTCCGAGCACATGGTGCGCCGCCGGTCCTCCCCCACCATCCTCCTGGAGGACGGCACGGAGGTGTGCGCGTGCGCCCGGCCGGGCTCGGACACCCAGCCCCACCCGGGTGGCGCGTTTGTGTTCACCGGCCGGCCGACGAAGAGAGCGGCGCCGGGCAAGGCCAGGAAGAAGGGTGAGGACCCCGGCGAGCGGATGACCCCGCACTGGCGCCGGAGCGGGTTCGCCAGCTTCGTGTTCACCCCCGCCACCGAGGGGTTCTACCCGCCGAAGGCGCCGTTGCCCCGCCGCCCGGTCCCGGTCAGTGGCGAGGCTGTCCCGGGTGAGCCGGTGCGCGGTCGTGGATATCAGGGTCGCGCTGATCGGAAGTGGGACCCGGTGGTCCCGGACCTCACCCCGCACGGGCTGCGGCACAGCCACAAGACGTGGTTGGTCGAGGACGGGGTGCCGGAGGTCCTGTCGCATGAGCGCCTGGGCCACGAGATGGGCGGGATCGCCGCCCGGTACACGCACATCACCCAGGAGATGCGGGACCGGATGTTGGCGGGGTTGACGGCGCGGTGGGAGGGCGCGCTCCAGGCCCGGTTCGAGATGGACCCGAACAGTTCGGTGCCGATCGTCGACGGCCTGCTGGCTCCGCTGCGGGAGGAGGCTGCGCGGACAGAAGTCGCGCAGAAATCCCCCCAGAATCCCCCCAACACGAAGGGCCGCCCCCTTCGGAGACGGCCCCTGCGTGTGTCTTGACCTGCGGTGGAGCTATGGGGATTTGAACCCCAGACCCCCTCGATGCGAACGAGGTGCGCTACCGGACTGCGCCATAGCCCCTGAAGACGAGACAAAGACTAGCAGGAAAATTCGGATGGTCCGAACTCCGCTGTCCCGGTCAGTCTCCGGCGGCCCTCAGGCGGGCGTCCGCGTACTGGTCGTAGACCTGGCTGCGACGCTCGATGAAGGCGATGACCTCGGCTTCGCGCTCGGCCTCCCGTTCGGCTTCGCGGGCCTCCTCGGCCTCGGCCCGGCGAGCTCTGAGGAGCGCCCGGCGGCGCGCCCTGGCCTCGGCCTCGCGGCGCTCGGCGTCGGCCTTGGCCGCCTCACGGAGCAGGACCACGTGCCCGGCGAGCAGCAGGACCGGCGGAGCCATCACCCACCAGGGCCCCAGCCCGAAGGAGACCGCCACCACGGTGGCGATGTTCAGCAGGGTGAGGACACTGGTGCGGCGGCGCCGACGGGCGATGACCCGGGACCGGGGTTCTCGCCCGGGGCGGGGACTCCGTTCCACGGAAGGCCGGCTCCGCTCCGGAGCCTCCTCGGCGGCCGTGTGTTCGCCGTTGACGGCGGGCCGGGTCATCACCTGGGTCTCGGTGAGGTCCGGGTCGCCCTCGTCGCCTGAGAGGCCCTCCGCGCCGTGCTCGGTCTCCTCGTCGGCCTCGGTCGCCTCGGCTTCCTCGTCCTCGCGTCGGGTGTCCTCGTGGACGGTGTCCACCGAGTCCTTCCGCAGCAGCATCGGGACGAGGACGATGAGCCAGACCACCACGATGGCCAGGTACAGAGGAGAGCTGCTCATCACCCCTCCTCACGATGACGGCCACTGAACGTTGGTCGACACTTCGTCGACACCGCTCCGCGTGTGGCTGGACGTACTCCCGGAAGTAGAGACGTCCTCCGGCCGGACATCGTTCCTGGCCCCGGTCGGGCCGGGATCGATTCCCGTGTGCCATATCCACGCGTTGCCCGCATCGTCAATGCGTCTATGTTCCGCACGGTACGACCCCGTGTCCATAAATGCGCCACATTCCGACCGGAGTGTCGCAAGATTGTGGACGCTCAGTTTCGGTCGTCACACCCTCCCGAGCGAAAGAGCAGGTCAGGCACTGACTGCGGAGCGCAGTGCCAATTCAACGCAAAGTAATGAATCATTGTGCTTAAAGAGGGGTTTAAGCTCCGGGCGCATCCGTGATGCTGCCATGTTCAGTTCGATCCCGGGTGCGGACTCGCCGGATCGCGCGGATCACCGCCACCGTTCGGGCCCTGTGGCCCCAAAGCGGAACCCGGGCCGGAACCACCCTCCTCGGACGGCCCGGAAGGCGTTCCCTCGTACCAGCGGCGCAGCACGCCCCGGGGGACCTCCTCCGTGGTGAGCGCGTAACAGATGTGGTCCCGCCAGGCCCCGTCGATGTGGAGCTGGCGTCTGCGCACACCCTCGTCACGGAAGCCCAGCTTGGTGACCACGCGTCGGCTGGCACGGTTCTCGGGACGGATGTTGGCCTCGATCCGGTGGAGTCCGACGGTGAAGAAGGAGTGGTCGACCGCCAGCGCGACCGCGGTCGGGGCGATCCCGCGCCCCGCGTAGGCGCTGTCGACCCAGTATCCGACCTGCGCCGACCTGGCCGAACCCCACACGATGGCGCCGACCGTGAGCTGACCGACGAAGCGGCCCTCGTAGGTGACCGACCACGGCATCGACAGGCCCTGCCTGGCCTCGCGACGGATCGCCTGGAGCATCGCGACGTAGGGCGTGAGCCCGGTCGTGCGCAGCGGCATCTCCGGGTACGTGGGCTCCCAGGGCCGCAGCCACTCGGCGTTGCGCGCCCGGGTGTCCCTCAGCACGGGAGCGTCGCGAAGGCGCAGAGGGCGAAGCGCGATCGGCCCCTCCTGAAGGGTGACGGGCCACCCCTGTCTGCGATTCACGTCCGTCCCTCCGAGGCCTTCGACGCCGCCCTGCGCGGTCGCGACACCGGCCCTTGGCGCCCGTGGCGCACCCGTTGTCGGTGATGCCTTCCAGTATTCCACTCCGTCGGCGTGGGGTGGCGGGCGTCACCCTCACCACACGAGAATCGGATGATTCCAAACTCCATTCACTCCTGCACCGAAAACAGACACAGGGTCAAGGAATTCTCTGCCCCCGGAATGCCCGGGATGTGATTCCGGTCATTGTTCGGTGTCATTCGGCCCGAGGGTGGTCTCCGCCCCGGAGCTGGTCGATCGCGTGGCCCAGAACCGGCTCCAGCACGTCCATCCCGTCGCGTACACCGCCTCGGGAACCGGGCAGGTTCACCACGAGCGCGCGGTGTCCGGAACGTTCGGTGATCCCGGCCAGCCCCCGGGAGAGGATCGCCGTGGGCACGCCCTTCTCCCGGCCCGCCGCACGCAGCGCCTCCGCGATCCCCGGGATCTCCCGGGTGAGCAGCGGGCGCGTCGCCTCGGGGGTGAGGTCCTGCGGGGTGAGCCCGGTGCCCCCGGTGGTCAGCACCGCGTCCACCCGCTCCTGGAGCGCCCGCTCGATGGCCTCGGCCACCGGAGCGCCGTCCGGCACCACCCAGGGGCCGACGACCGCGTAGCCCAGGGCCTGGAGCCGCTCGACGATCACCGGGCCGGAACGGTCCGGGTAGACCCCGGCGGCCGCCCTGTTGGAGGCGGTCACCACCGCGACCCGGCGCACCGGAGCGCCCACCGGCTCACTCACCGCGCCTCCAGTGGCCCTTCTTGCCGCCGGTCTTCTCCTCCACCCGCACCCGGGTGACCTCCGCCTCGGGGTCGAGCGCCTTGACCATGTCGACCAGCCCGAGCGCCGCCGTCATGACGCAGGTGAGCGCCTCCATCTCCACCCCGGTGCGGTCCGCGGTGCGCACCGTGGCACTGATGTCCACCCCGTCGTCCACGACGGTCAGGTCCACGTCGACGCCGTGCACGGCGATCGGGTGGCACAGGGGCACGAGGTCGGGGGTGCGCTTGGCCCCCTGGATCCCGGCGATCCGGGCGACCGCGAGGGCGTCGCCCTTGGGGACCTCACCACCGCGCAGGGCCGCGACGGTCGCGGGGGTGAGCAGGACCCGGCCCGTGGCCGTGGCGGTGCGGGCGCTGACGTCCTTGCCGGAGACGTCCACCATGCGCGCGGCGCCGGACTCGTCGAGGTGTGTGAGGCCGGAGGGGTGGGCTTCCGGCTGTGGGGTGTCGGTCATCGCTGTGGGGCCACTCATCGTCTTCGTCGCGAACACGCGGCCCGCCGGTACGGCTGACCACGGGGACACGGGGTGACGCGTCCCACGAAGACGGTACTCCCACCCTGAGACACCGGGGGCTTCGGCAGCGACGCGCCGTCCCGGTCCGCCGGTGCGGGCCGCGGGCACGGACCCGACGACCCGCGGTCAGCGGTCAGCGGTCGGGCAGGACGAGCACCTCCGCCGACGCGCCGGCGGGGAGCTCGGTGGTGTCCTCGGGGACGACCAGGAGCCCGTTCGCGTCCGCCAGGGCGGACAGCTGGTGCGAGCCCTGCCGGACCGCCGGGGCGACCGTGGGGAGCTCGTCCGGGGCGCTGGGGCCCGCCAGAACGGCACGCAGGTAGGAGCGGCGGCCTGGGGGCGAGCCGACCGGGGCGGTCAGCCGGGCGCGCACGCTCGGGAGCGGGTTCGGGGGCAGTCCGCGCAGCCTGCGCAGGACCGGCCGGACGAACAGGTGGAACGACACGAACGCGCTCACCGGGTTCCCCGGGAGCGTGAGGATCGGGGTCTTGTCCGGGCCGATCGTCCCGAACCCCTGGGGTTTGCCGGGCTGCACGGCCACCTGGGTGAACTCCACGGTGCCCTGCCGGGTCAGCACCTCCTTGACCACGTCGTAGACGCCCATGCTCACGCCGCCGGTGGTGATCACGACGTCCGCGCGGACCAGGAGCCCTTCCAGGGTGTCCCAGACGGTGGCCGGGTCGTCGCCCACGAAGCCGTGGCGGTGGACCTCGCAGCCCTCGTCCTTGGCCGCGGCGGCGATCATGTAGCTGTTGGACTCGTAGATCTGGCCCGGCCCGAGGGGACGGCCCGGTTCGACCAGCTCCTCGCCGGTGGAGAGCACGACCACGCGCGGCCGGGGGTGCACCGGGACCGAACGGCGTCCCACCGCGGCGAGGACCCCCATCTCACCGGCTCCGATGCGGGCCCCGGCACGGAGCACCGTCGCCCCCTCCTCGACGTCCTCCCCGCGGCGCCGGACGAAGCTCCCCGGACCGGTGGGCCGGTCGATCAGTACCTCGGCGGCACCGCCGTCGGTCCACTCCACGGGGACGACGGCGTCAGCCCCCATGGGCAGGGGCGCACCGGTCATGATGCGGGCGCACAGGCCGGGGCGGATCGCGGTCGGGTCGGGATCGCCGGCCGGGATGTCCGCCACCACCGGCAGCCTGGCCGGGGCCTCGGACGATGCCCCGGCCAGGTCGGCCGCGTGGACGGCGTACCCGTCCATCGAGGAGTTGTCGAAGCCGGGCAGGGACACCGGGGAGACCACCGGCTCGGCGAGCACGGTCCCGTGTGCCTTGAGCAGGTCCAGCTCGGTCGCTTCGGGAGTGGCGACCAACCCCAGAAGATCGGAGATGTGCTGTTCGACGCTCTTCATGAGGTCCTTCCGAATGGTGTGGGCGCTGGGAGCGCCCCCGTCACGGAGCGCGGCTCCGGTCCCATTGTGACCACCTCCGGAGCGGACGTCCCGGACCCGGCCCTCAGGTGTCAGCCCCGCAGACGCTCCTGACGGTCCACGAACTCACGCAGCCAGGGCAGGAGCTCGTCGGCGAGGTCGGGGCGGCGACAGGCGAACTCGACCACGGTGCGGATGTAGTCGGCCTTGTTGCCGGTGTCGTAGCGGTTCCCGCGCAGCAGCACTCCGCGCACCCCGCCGCCGTTCCCGGGGCTGGTCCGGGCCAGTTCCTTCAGCGCGTCGGTCAGCTGGATCTCCCCGCCGCGGCCCGGCGGGGTGTCGCGCAGCACCGGGAAGACCGCCGGGTCGCACACGTAGCGGCCGATGATCGCCCACCGGCTCGGGGCCTGCTCGGGTGAGGGCTTCTCCACCAGGTCCGTGACGTTGACGACGTCGTCCTCGTCGGTGGGCTCCACCGCGGCGCAGCCGTAGAGGGAGACCTGCTCGGGTTCCACCTCCATGAGGGCGACGACGCTGCCGCCGTGGGTCTCGCGGACCTCGATCATGCGGCGGAGCAGGTCCGCGGACTCGATGAGGTCGTCACCGAGGAGCACCGCGAAGGGGTTGTCCCCCACGTGCGCCTCGGCGCACAGCACGGCGTGTCCCAGGCCCCGGGGCTCGCCCTGGCGGACGTAGTGGACCTGGGCGAGGTCGCTGGACTCGCGGACCGACTTGAGCTTCTCCTCCTCGCCCTTGGCCGCGAGGGCCTCCTCGAGCTCGTACGCCCGGTCGAAGTGGTCCTCGATGGAGCGTTTGCTGCGCCCGGTGATCATCAGGAGGTCGTCGAGCCCGGCCTCGACGGCCTCCTCCACGACGTACTGGATCGCGGGCTTGTCCACGATCGGCAGCATCTCCTTGGGAGTGGCCTTGGTGGCGGGCAGGAACCGGGTGCCCAGTCCCGCCGCCGGCACGACCGCTTTGGTCACGGGGGCGGCGTCGGTACGGGGTCGTGTCTGGTCGGTGTCGGCGCTCATGAACGGCACTTTAGGACAGCCGACCCCTGTTACGTGGCCTGATGCGTTCCCGTGGCCGAGAAGTACCCGTCGTTTCGGACGCAGGCGCAGAAATCGCCACCGCCCGTTCACTCCCAGGGGAACTCGTGCTCACCGCCCGGCCGACACGGGGCCGCCTCCTCCGTGCTCGGGCCCCGCCCCTCCGGAAGGCGCCGGGGCGGGTGCCACACTGGGTCCATGGGTGTCCCGAACGACCAGAGCAGGTCCGCCAAGCATGAGCTGCGCACGCGCCTCCTCGCCGGGCGGAGGGAGCGGAGCGCACCGGAGCGCGACCGCGTGGGCTCGGCGGTCCGCGACACGCTCATGGAGCTGCCGTGGCTGGCCATGGGCGGGACCGTGGCCTGCTACTACTCCGTCGGCGGCGAACCCGACACCCGCAGGCTGGTGAGCGCGCTGTGGAAACGGGGCACGTACGTCCTCCTCCCGGTCTTCCTCCCCGACGGCACACTCGACTGGGCGGCCTTCGACGGCCCCGACAGCCTCGCGCCGGCCGGGCACGGGCTGCTCGAACCCACCGGTCACCGCTACGGGGCCGAGGTGCTGGGCCGCGCGGACGCGGTGATCTGCCCGGCCCTGGCCGTGGACCGGCGGGGAACCCGGATGGGGCGCGGCGCGGGCTGCTACGACCGGGCGCTCGCCCACAAGGGACCGCACACCCCCGCGATCGCCGTGGTCCACGACGGCGAGTTCGTCGAGGAGCTCCCCGCGGAGCCGCACGACCGCCCCGTGGACGCCGTGGTCACCCCCGGCGGCGGACTCCACGTGTTCGATCCCGCCGCGGTGCTCTGGCCCGGTGGCGCGCCCCCACTCGGGGATTAAGGCGACCGGCCGGAGCGTTATGGCAGGCGGTCGTGTCCCGAACAGGTCCCGTCCGCACCCCCGCCCGCCGCGTCCCGCCCCCGGGACGCCGTGCCCGCGAACACCCGGGACCCGAGCGGTGAGGGGCTGTCGCGGCTGTGGTCGGCGAACGCGTACTATTTAGCAGTCAACGGGTGTGAGTGCCAGCAAGGAGGACCCGGAACAGTGCCTACGTACCAGTACGCGTGCACCGAGTGCGACGCCCAGATGGAGGTCGTGCAGAGCTTCAGCGACGACTCGCTGACGGTCTGCCCCGAGTGCGAGGGACGCCTGCGCAAGGTGTACTCAGCGGTCGGCATCGTCTTCAAGGGTTCGGGCTTCTACCGCACCGACAGCGGGAAGACCACCACGAACAGCTCCGCTCTGACCGGCTCCAACGCCGCCGAGAGCAGCGCCGAGGGCAAGGCCGGCGGGTCCGCCGACTCCGCCAAGTCCACCTCGGACTCCGGCAGCACCGCTTCCGCCGGCACCGGCACCGCTTCCAGCAGCACGGGTGGCAGCGACAGTTCGAGCAGCAAGAGCACCAGCGGCAGCACCGCCGCGACCAGCAGCTGAGCCGCCGCACCGTTGACCGCGGCCGCGCCGCCGAGACCCCTCGGCGGCGCTTCTGTCTTTCCCGGGTCCGGCTGCCCGAGGCCCCGCTGAGCGGGATCCGGCTGCCCGAGGCCCCGGTTTCCCGCGGGTGAGCCCCGACACGGGATCCGAGGCGGTCGTCGGAGGAAAAGACCCTGTGGACAACGCTCCGGGGCACCTCCGGCCGACCTAGCGTTGAGGGCATGAGCAACGCCCCGCCCCAGTTCGCTCCCTCGCCCCAGCCCGCTCCCCCTTACCGCCACCGGCGCGGCCCGCTCCGCCTGCTGGACCGGCACCGGCGCGCCGTCGCCGCGGTGCTGGCCGCCCTGGCCGCCATCAGCGCCGTGCTCGTCCTGCGGCCGCCCCCCGAACCCAGTACCGAGGTCCTCGTCGCCGCGCGGGACCTCGACGCCGCCGACCCCCTGTCCGAGGGCGACCTCACCGCCCTGGTTCTGGCGGACCGCGCCGTCCCGGACGGAGCCCTGGAGCCGCAGGCGGTGTCACCGGGGAAGGACGCCGCCGGGCTCTCCTTGAACGCCCCGGTGCGCCGGGGCGAGGTCCTCACCGACGCCCGCCTGAGCGATCCCCCGGCCCTGCCCTACGGCCCCGACCTGGTCGCGGTCCCGGTGCGGGTGGCCGACCCGGGCGCGGTCGGCCTGCTCTCCCCCGGCAGCCGGGTGGACGTGCTGGCCGCGACGGGCCACGAAGAGCTCGGCGGGCCGCCGTCCCGGGCCGGACCCGCGGTCGAGGTGGTCGGGGGCCGTCCCGTGCTCGCCGTACCGGCGGAGAGCGACCGGGGAGGGGAGGGCGGGGCGCTGATCCTCATCGCGGCCACCCCGGAGGAGGCCAGAGCCCTGGCCGGGCACGCGACCACTTCACGACTGTCCGTCACTATCCGCGGTTGACCGATGACCTGAGGTGGGGAAAGCTGTCCGAGCACATCAGTCACTCACGAACACGTAGGGCAGTTCCATGGAAGGCTTCAAGAAGTTCCTGCTCCAGGGAAACCTGGTGCAGTTGGCGGTCGCGGTCGTCATCGGCTCCGTCTTCGCCGGCCTCATCTCGGCGTTCACCGAAGGGTTCATCACCCCGCTCCTCGGCATCTTCGGCGGTGTCCCGAGCTTCGGTGACCTCTACTTCGAGATCAACGGCAGCCGGTTCCTGTACGGCGCCTTCGTGGACGCCCTGATCTCCTTCCTGATCACCGCCGCGATCCTCTACTTCTTCGTGGTCATGCCCCTCGGCAAACTGATGGAGAGGTTCGTCAAGGCCGAGGAGGCCATCACCCGGGAGTGCCCCCACTGCTACACGGAGATCAACAAGAAGGCCAGCAAGTGCGCGCACTGCACGAGCGAGGTCACCCCGGAGACCGTCGCCTGAGGCGTCTCCCACGGACCGTTCCGCCCTCCCCGGCCCCGGACCGGAGACGGCCCACGGTCCCGGTCCTCCCGAGGCCGGATCACGCGACCGGGCGTCCGCCGCGAGCCGCGCCGAGAACACGAACGGGCGGTCCCGCGGGACCGCCCGTTCGTGTTCTCGAGGACCTGGTTCCCGGACGCCCGTCCGGCCTCCCCTCAGCCCTCGTACTCCCAGTGCCAGGGTTCGAAGGGGCTGGACTTCGCCCAGGCAGGGTGGATCCAGTTGTACTTGGCCCCGTTGGTCTCCATCCAGTTCCACCGTTCCGAGCGGAAGTTCTGGATGCCGCAGCCGAGGTCGATCGCCTGACCCAGGCCGTGGTTACTGGTGCCGGGGACCGCGGCGAACCCGGGCGGCTGCTCGGCGTAGACGCGGTGCTGGTTGGGCAGGTCGCGGTAGGCGCTGGTGATGCATATGTTCTCGCCGAACTTCTCGACGTACTCCACGTTCAGCTGGAGGAAGTCCACGGCCGCGTCGGCCCTGAGCATCTTGTCGTCGTAGAGCGAGCAGAGGGCTTCCTGCGGAAGCAGGCCGTTGGGGTAGCCGTTCGCATTCGAGGCGGCGCTCGGATCGCAGTCGGCCGCCGCCATGTAGGCCTCGGGGTCCAACCCCCGGGACTCCAGCTCGTCGGTGAGCTCGTTCATGCTCGACTCGGACTGCTCGCGCAGCGAGGTCACCTCGGCGGCCAGTTCCGCCTGTTCCAGCTGGGTGAAGGTCTGGAGCTCCTGCGCCTCACCGGCCAGCCCCACCTGCTCCTGGCGCAGGTCGGTGGCGTCCTGGATGAGCGCCTGGTTGTCCTCGGACAGCTTGGCCGCGTAGGCCTGCGTCTGGAGGTCCTCGTCGAGGTCGCCCGCCGCGAGGATGCCGAGGACACCGGCGTCGGGCTGCTGGTACATGGTGCTGGCCAGCTGGGCCAGCGGTTCGCGCATGTCGCTCAGGTCACCCTCGATCTGTTGGAGCTCGTGGAGGGTCGCGATCAGTTCCTCCTGCGCCTCCTCCAGGGCGTCCTGGCGCGCGACGTACTCGTCGGTCGCCTCCTCCAGGGCGTCAGCGGACTCCTCCGCGCGCTCGCGGAGATCCTCCAAGCTCGCGTCGGCTGACGCTGGGGCGACCGCCGCGTCGGGCAAGGGAACGACCAGCAGGGACGTGACCAACATGAGCGTCAGCGCCTGCGCGATCCGGACCCTGTGCTGCGCGCCCAGGGCGCTCAGCACCCCGATACCCGGTACGCGGGACCTCCGCCGCGCCGACTCAGAAGTGAACGGCACGAATGATCCTCCGGCTGCATTTTCCTCGAACACCTACTCGTGGCCGCAAGGCAACGTACTACATGTCCACATGCGGACACACTGGACCGTACGGCCCGACGGCCGAACCTCGGGGCAGTTGGCTCCCGTCCCCTTGACCGTCTCGTCCGGCCTTCGACAGAAAGCCTGGTCATCGGGGTGCCGATGTCACTCGCACCCGTCCGCCAAGAGTGACCGAAGCGCGCAAGCAGCCATAATCGCGACACGCGGCATGAACAACATCACACCGCAACCAGGACAACCAATCGTAGGTCAGCGTACTCTGCCGCGCACGCAGAGTGCCGCGACGGCACCGGGGCAGGACCAAACCGAACCCCATGCACCCCCATCCTGGGTTAGGCTTGGCCCCGTGGCCGGGTAACAACCGGCCCTGGCAACACCCATGGCTCCATAGCTCAGGGGATAGAGCACCGCTCTCCTAAAGCGGGTGTCGCAGGTTCGAATCCTGCTGGGGCCGCATCTGAGGACGGGCGTCCCTCTCGGTCGAGAGGGACGCCCGTTCGCTTTTCCCGGTTCATGAATCCCCCCGCTTCCGGTCAAGTCGCCACAAGTCCCCCCGCGCCCCTCCCCCGCGCCTCACGTCACCGGGACTCTCCTCCGGCGAACCGCCGTGTCGGGCCGGGCTTCCGGCACCCTCTGCGTCGATCATGGAAGCCATGCCGACCAGGGGGGAGACCACGTGACCGAGGGGAAAGCGAACCGGAGACAGGTCCCGGACGAGGAGCTCGCGCTGGAGCTGGCGCGAGGGGCGGCACAGGAACCGGCAGGGACCCGGGGGCGGCAGCGGGGCGGGTCGCCGTCGGCGATCTCCGAGGCGCTGAAGAAGGACCCCCAGCCCGGACCGCAGCACTGGGGCGGACCGCGCCCGCGCCGGGCCGAACCCGACGTGTTCTTCCCTCGGAAGTTCCCCAGGTTCTCGCCCGAGGACCTCTGATCCGGGGACCCTAGGCGCGCACCCCCAGCACGATGTCGGCCTGGTAGCCCTCTTCCGGAGAACCGGTGACCTGAAGGGTGTTCTCCGGGCCGATGGTGCCGGAGAACATGTCGTCGGCGTTGACCACCACGGGGTCCTCCCTGCCCGCGTACGGGTCCGCGGCGGCCACCAGGGCGTTGGTCTCGTCGTCGAAGTAGAGCTGCCCGGTGTGAACCGCGTTCCCGGCCACGTGCACCTTCACGTGGATGTGCACGGTCCGGCGGTCGTACCAGCCCGGGTAGAGGGTGGCGAACTCCGCCGTCCCCTCCTCGTCGGTGACCTGGACGCCCCGGAGAAAGCGTTCTCCCTCGGTGCCCGCCGATCGGATACCCGAGTACACGCCGGTGGCGTCGGCGTGCCAGACGTCGACGGACGCGTCCGGGAGGGGCTCGCAGGTGGCGGCGTCCACCACGGTCGTGTGCAGGGCCAGGGGCACCCCCGGCCGCCCTTCCGCCAGGTCCTGGCACACGAGGTCGAGGTCCAGGTAGTAGGGGCCCTCGGTTCCCTCCGGGGTGAGCACACAGGGCGGAGCGCCCACGGGCGCGGGACCGCTCTTCGGTGCGGCTCCCCCGTTCCCGGGTCCGGTGCAGGCGGCCAGACCCGCCGCGGTCAACCCCGCGCCCAGCGCCGCGCGGCGAGAGGTGCCCGGTCGTGCGGACGTTCTCTCCGGCATGTTCCCCCGTCCCCTCACGAGTCCGCGCCCCCGGCCCCGGTCACGGCGGGGCGAGTGCCCTTCCGCAAGCCGCCGGAGTGTTCGGCGAGCCAACGGTCCACGCCGAACCTCCCGGAACCGAGGGCGGCGATCAGGAGGCAGCACACCGCGACGGCCAGTACGTAGCCGTAGCCGTCGTCCTGCACGAAGATGGTGGTGCTGTCCTGGGCGAAGGTGAAGGCCCCGGCCATGACCACGACCATGCCCAGGGCGGCGACGCGGGTCAGTGCGCCGAGGACGAGCAGCGCACCGCCGCCGAGTTCCACGGTGGCGGCGAAGGAGGCACTGATCAGCGGCAACGGCACACCGCCGGCGCCCATGTAGGCGGCGGTCCCCTCGATCCCCCACTCGAAGAACTTCTGCGCCCCGTGGGCGATCATCGTCCACCCCATACCGAGGCGGGCGACGAGGACGGTCACGTCCAGGGTGAGTAGTCGGTTCGGCTTCATGGTCAGATCCCTCGGGGTTCGGTTGCGTGACGGCACCCCCAGGATCACGAGCGGGCCACCCGCAACGAAGCCGCTCGTTCGGCTGGTCGGACCTAGCCGAAAGAGCGGCGGACGCCTCCCGGACCGGCGACGTACGGTGGGGGCATGGCGCTGGAATGGTCGAGCCCCGAAGACGCTCTCGAGGCCGCCCTCACCCTCGTTCGAGCACCACTGGCACGAAGCCTGCCGACCCTGTCCGGGGTCCTGGCCCGGGTACTGCCGCACCGGGCGCTGCTCGTGCTGACCGGGGACTGTTCCGAGGCCGCGCTACGCACCCATGGCGATCCGGCCCTCACCGACCGGGCCCGCACCGCCGACCTGGCGGCCCTGGCCGCGAAGGTGACGGCCGGCACCCCCTGGGCCGGTCGGACCGAGATCGCCGGAGGCGAGCACCCCGTGCTCGTGGCCGCCTCCTCCCCCGACGGTTCGGCCGGAACCCTGTTGGCAGCGGTTCTCGATGAGACTCCGCAGGAACCGGTTCCGGGCGCGGCAGCCGACCCAGCCGTGCTCGGTGTGGTGCAGCACCTGTGGGACCTGACCACCCTGCACGTGAAGACCCTCAACGCCGCCACGGAACCGGACAAACTCTCGCGGGCCCGCCTGGTCTCCAGTGAGCGCGACCGCGCGGTCGCCGAGCTCACCGACGCGCAGGAAGCCGCTCTGACCGGGATTCTGGGCGTCCTGCGTTCCCGGAGCGTCGAGGACGCGACCGCGAGGCGCACCGCCACAGGCCTCGCGGCCTCGGCCCTCGTGGACCTGCGTGCCCACGACGGTCGCAGCGGCGGCCGGGGCCAGGGCACGGAAAGCCTCGACGAGGCCTTCGCCACGATGGCGGACAAGCTCCTGGTGCTCATGCGCCACCACGAGACCGCACTGGAACTGGTCCGGCCGAGCCGCCTGGGCGACCACCCGCTGCCCGCCGAGATGGCCGACGCGGCCCGGGCCGCGGTGCGGCGTTCGGTACTCGCCATGCTGGAGCAGCCCGGGGTGCGCCGTATCCGGGTCTCCTGGGAGGTCGAGGAGAGCGCGTTGGCAGTGTCGGTACGCGACGACGGTCCCGGGCGGCTCGGAGAGGGCGACCTCGGTCTGCGGCGACTGCGTGCCGGGCTGGAGGGCCTCGGCGCACGGCCCCGGGTGGAGGCGGTGCCGGGGTGGGGCACCACGATCAGCACCCGGCTGCCGCTGGACCTGCCCGAACTCGAGCGGGGGCGTCCGCTCCGGGAGCTCAACCCCCGGGAGACCGAGGTGCTCCAGCAGCTGGACCTGGGCAGGCGCAACCGCCAGATCGCCGAACGGCTGAACATCAGCGAGCACACGGTCAAGTACCACGTCGCCAACATCCTGGAGAAGCTGGGGGCGGGCTCCCGCGGAGAGGCCGCGGCGACCGCGCGGGACCTCGGACTGGTCCCCGGGCGTCGGGGCACCACCTCCTGAGCTCCCGTTGCCCGAGGGCTACTGGTGCGGGCTCACAGGAAGCCGCGCCAGGGGGCGAGGACGATCTCGCTGAACTTGGCCGCGAACGGGCGCCCGCGCCACTCCTCCTCGGTGAGTTCGCGGGCGTTGGTGAGATCGGTCTCGAAGACCTTCTCCAGGTGCTTGGCCACACCCTCGTCGAAGATCTCCACGTTGATCTCGTAGTTGCCGGTGAGGCTGAGCCGGTCCACGTTGGCGGTGCCGATCGTGCTCCACCGGCCGTCCACCGTGGCGGTCTTGGCGTGCACCATGGCGTCCTGGTAGAGCCACAGCCGCACCCCGCCCCGGAGCAGCTCCGAGTACCGCCCCCGGGCCAGCCAGTCGGCGACGACGTGGTTGGAGTTCTCCGGCACGAGGATGTTGACGTCCACGCCCCGGCCCGCGGCCTCGATGAGGACGTTGGCGAGCTCGCGGTCCGGGATGAAGTAGGCCTGGGTGAAGATCACCCGTTCCTTGGCCCGGTCCACGGCCTCCAGGAACATCGCCCGGATCGGGTAGATGAGCAGTTCGGGCACGTTGCGGTGGACCCGGATGCGCGAGTCCCACTCGGCGTCGCCCAACCCCTCCAGCGCGGGCTCGCCCGCGCGCCGGTTGGTGTTCCAGAAGTCCGCGAAGGCGTTCTCCAGCTCCCACACCGCGGAGCCGACCACCCGCAGGTGGGTGTCGCGCCACTCGATGGCGTAGGTGGAGCCGATGTTGAACCCGCCGACGAAGCCCACCTCACCGTCCACGGTGAGGATCTTGCGGTGGTCGCGGCCGGACTTGCGCACGTTCAGCAGCAGCACGCCGGGGCGGAACACCGGGTAGCGCAGGACCCGCACGGAGGGCGGGAACCTGAAGAAGGAGCGCGGGACCACGAGGTTGGCGAAGCCGTCGTAGATGACGTACACCTCGACACCGCGTTCGGCGGCCTCGATCAGCGCCGACTTGAACTCCTGGCCCACCGCGTCGGACTTGAAGATGAACGACTCGAACAGGACCCGGTGGCGGGCGCCCCGGATCGCCTCGAGCATGTCCTCGAAGAGGTTCTCACCGTAGGTGTAGACCGTGGCGGTGGTCTCCCCGACCGGGATCGAGGCCGGCTCGGTGCGGGGGAAGTTGACCCGGTGCGGCCGTACCTGTTTGCGCCAGTGGTCGATCCCGATGAGGGTCGCCACCACCGCGACCTGGGTGATCAGCAGCCCCAGGAGTCCTCGCTTGGCCCAGGTCGTGATGGTCGAGCGTCTCAGCATGCGGTCGCCTCCCGAACAGGCCCTCCGCCGCGCCCCGGGGAACGGCGGCCACCCCGGCACAAGGTGGAAGTCCACCGTAACCCGGCCCGCAGTCCGGCACTCGACACGAACCGCGCCCCGGGCGGGCCGCCCCGGACCGGGGGACCGGCACGGCCCCGGCCCGCCTCCCGGAACGGCCTCGGGCACCGCCCTCAGGCGCTGTCCTCCTCGCGTCGCCGGAGCACCAGCAGTTCGGTGGTGGGGCTCTCCCGACGGCCGCGGACGAGCCTGCGGTCCACCCGGTAGAGGAGCGCCCCGGCGAGCCACCCCGTCGGCGCGGTGACCGTCGCGGCGCGCAGGAAGGCGCCCCACGCCTTGCGCCACGGCAGGGAGGCGTCGACCTGGGCGTTCATCAGCATCAGCATGGGGACCCGGCGGACGGTGTCGAACCCGGCCTTGTCCGCCAGCGCCGAGATCGTCTCCAGGGTCCGGTTGACCTGGTGTTCGCCGCGCTGTTCGGGGCGCTGGAGGCAGTTCTCGGAGATCACGAGGGTGCCTCCGGGGCGCACCACCCGGCCGAGGTTGCGGAAGGCGGCGGCGTACCTGTCGTCGTCGGTGATGTGGAAGAGCACGTCCATGCAGGAGGCGGCGTCGAAGCTGGCGTCCTCGAAGGCGTCCAGTTCGGACACGTCCTGCCGGACGAAGCGGTGGTTCGGGAACCGCCCGCGCAGGCGTTCGACGGCGGCGTCGGTCATGTCGCAGCCGGTGACGTCCCCGACGCCGAGGCGCTCCCACTGGTGCACGTAGAAACCGGTGCCGCTGCCCGCGTCGAGCACGCTGGCGCCCTCGAGACCCAGCCGGCCGACCTCGCGGAGGAAGACCTCCTCCCGGACCCGGTACATCCAGCTGTTGAAGGGTCGTCCGAGGGCCCGGTAGCCGACGCCGCTCTCGGTCCAGTCGCCCTCGAGCCGGTGCTCCCAGAAGTCACGAAGTTCACTGTGCGTAGCCATGGAACTACTTTCACATCGGACGTCTCCGTTGTCCTCGCGCACCGCCGACCCCGCCGGTTTCCCCGGCGGTCCGGCGCCCGTCAGCCCGTCCGCCGGGCGACCACGTGCTCCACGAACCCGAGGGCGGTCCGGCCGTGCTCCTCGACCCCGAACCCGACCTCCTCCGCCACGGTCCTCGGCAGCCGGCGCGGCCGCTCCTTCCCGGCCTCCCTGACGCGGAGGGGCCAGCGGGTGTACTCGATGTGGTCGACGAGCAGCAGGAGCCCGCCGGGGCGGAGCACACGACGCATCTCCCCGAGCGCCCGCCGCTGGTCGGGGATGGTGCACAGCGCCAGGGCACAGAGCACGGTGTCGAAGGCCCCGTCGGCGAAGGCGAGTTCCTGGGCGTCGCCCTCGACCAGTTCCGCCCGCAGCCCGAGCCCGGCCGCGCGCGCCCTGGCCCGGGCGAGCATGCCGGGGCTCAGGTCGACGCCGGTGAGTTCGACACCGGGCGGGTAGTGCCCCAGGTTCTGGCCGGTCCCGACGGCCACCTCCAGGACCCTCCCCTCGGCCCGGCCGCACAGGCGGGGGCGGGCGTCGCCGATCACGAACCGCTGGAGCCGCTCCCCCCGGTCGTAGCCGCCGGACGCCCGGTCGTACATCCTGCGCACCCGCTCTGTTCTCTCGTCCATGACGGCCTCCCCGGCTGGTCCCTTGACAGGAGGCCCAGTCTGGAAGTTCATGTGGACATGAAGTCAAGCGAGGCGAACGACGGAGTCCGGCCCGCGGACGGGCGCTCCGGCGGGGAACTGACCATCGGCGAGCTGGCCCGGTCCTTCGGACTGGCCACCCACGTCCTGCGGCACTGGGAGTCCGTGGGTGTGCTCGTACCGGCCCGGCGCTCGGGCGGGCAGCGGCGCTACACGGACGACCAGCGGTGCCGGGTCGCGCTGGTCCTGCGGGCACAGCGGGCGGGGATGAGTCTGGCGCGCATCCGCGAGGCCCTCGACGCCCCGGACCAGCAGGCCCTGCGGGACCTGCTCAGCGCGCACCTGGACGAGTTGGCCCGGCGCATGGAGCAGCTGCGCGAGGCCATGGAGATGCTGGAGCACAGCATGGCCTGCCGGCACCCGAACACCGTGGAGTGTCCGCGGGCGCGGGAGCTCCTGGAGAACACCACCGCCGTGTGCACGGGAGAAGCGCACACGGGAGGGACCGGGCGCGAGAAAGGCCCCGGTCCGCTGAGGGGTGCCGTGTCCGGTTGAGGGGACCGGCCTGTCCCCCGGCGCTGCTAGACATGTCACACACCTCTCAGCCGGGACGGAAAACGAGAAGCGCCATGATCCGACAGCACCTCACCGAGTACGCCGAACTCCCCGTGGTCGAGTTCCTGGACACGGGCGCGGAGGAGAGCCTCCTGCGCAGCGCCGCCAACAGGGCGCGCAGGGCGGGCGAGGAGCCCCCCGCCTCGACCCCGCACCGCGGCCTCATGGAGGCGGCCAAGGAGGAGCCGGGATCGGTGGCGTGGCGACTGCGGCTCTCCAGCTACTCCGAGGAGTTCGTCCCCTACCTGGCCAGGTTCGTCGAGGAGGTGGACACCACCCGGGTGAGGGCCCTGGTGATCGGGGACTGGGGGTTCGAGGACGGCAGCGACCTCTCCTCCCGTGACCTCCGGGACGCCCTGATCGGGCACGCCGAGGCCTTCCCCGAGCTGCGCTCGCTGTTCGTCGGCGACGTCACGTTCGAGGAGAACGAGATCTCCTGGATCCAGCAGTGCGACCTCGCCCCGCTCCTGGCCGCCTACCCCCGTCTGGAGGAGCTGGCCGTGCGCGGGGTCGGCGACACCCACAGCGGCGGCGGCACGCTCTCCCTGAACGTCCCCGAGCACCGCGCCCTGCGTTCGCTCACCGTCCAGAGCGGAGGCCTGCCCGGCCGGCTGGTCCGCGAGGTCCTGTCGTCCGGACTGCCCGCGCTGGAACGCCTGGAGCTGTGGCTGGGCGTGGACCACTACGGCGGCGACACCACACCCGAGGACCTCGCGCCACTGCTGTCCGGGAAGGCCCTCCCCGCCCTCCGCCACCTGGGGCTGCGCAACTCCCAGCGCACCGGTGCGTGGGTCCGGGCCCTGGCCGAGGCCCCGGTCACCTCCCGTCTGTCCTCCCTGGACCTCTCCCTGGGCTCCCTGCGCAACCGTGACACCGAGCACCTGCTCGCCGCCGTGCCGGCGTTCGCGCACCTGGAGAGCCTGGACCTGCACCACCACTACCTGGGCGAGGAGAACACCGAACGCGTGCGGGCGGCCCTCACCGGCGCCGGGGTCCGGGTCGACCTCTCCGACCGCAAGGGGGACGGCGGGGACGACGAGGACACCGGGGACGAGGCCGAGGATGACTACGACTACTACCCGGCCGTCGGCGAGTGAGCCCGGACCCGAGCCCGCTCGACCGGCCGCTGGTGGTGGTGTGCGTGCCCGGCAACCGCCGCCTGGCGCTGTTCACCGAGGCCGCGCGGACAGCCGGGCTCCCGGACCCGGTCCCGCTCCCCTGGCGCGACCTCGCGGACCCGGCCGCCGGCCCGGCCACCCTGCCCGGGGGCGCCCTGGTCCGGGTGGACTCGGCCGGTGAGGACGTCACCACCGCGCGTCTGCTGCGCGGCTGGGAGCGCGACCCCGACCTCCACCGCGCCGAGGGCACCGCAGACCAGCACCGGGGGTTCGTCCGAGCCCTGGGACGGCTGTCCGAGGCGGTGGCGGCCACCCCCGGCGCGCACCTGCTGCAGGACACCGGCGACCTGGTCGACCTGTGCGACAAGCGCCGGTGCCACGCCCGGCTGTACGCGGCCGGGGTCCCGGTCGCCCCGGCCCTGCCCGGCCCGATCACGGGTTACGCGTCCCTGCGCGCGGCGATGGCCGGGCACGGGTGGTCGAGGGTGTTCGTCAAACCCGCACACGGCTCGTCGGCCTCCGGGGTGGTCGCGCTGGCCACCGGTTCGGGCGGCCGGATCAAGGCGGTGACGTCAGCCGCCCTCGTACGCGGAGGCGGCGAAGGCGCCGCGCCCCCGGGTCCGGGTGCGGGTGCGGGCCCGGTGGCGCTGTACAACTCGCTGCGGCTGCGCACCTACACCACCGAGACCGAGGTGGCGGCGGTCGTGGACGCGCTCGCCCCCGACGGCCTGCACGTGGAGCGCTGGATCCCCAAGGCGGGCTTCGACGGGCGGGTGATCGACCTGCGCGTCCTGGTGGTGGCCGGGCGGGCCACCCACGTGGTGGTGCGCTCCTCCCGGTCCCCGATGACCAACCTGCACCTCGGCAACGCCCGCGGCGACCTGGCCGCCCTGCGCGAGAGCGTGGGCCCACACGCCTGGGAGGAGGCGATGGCCACGGCCGAGGCGGCCGCGGCGGTCTTCCCGCACACCCTGCACGCCGGAGTGGACCTGATGGCCTCACCCGGCTGGCGGGAGTTCACGATCTGCGAGGTCAACGCCTTCGGCGATCTCCTGCCCGGGGTCCTCCACGAGGGCAGGAGCACCCACGCCGAACAACTGCACGCCCTCGCGACGGGCCGCTTCGCCGTCCCCCCTGCACCCCTGCTGTCCTCACCTACGGAACGATCATGAACACCGGTCCCACCCAGCCCGACATGAACACCGTGGTCGGCACACACGACATCCTGCTGCTCACCCTGGACACCCTCCGGTACGACGTCGCGGTCGAGCTCGCCGAGGCCGGGCGCACCCCGCACCTGGCCCGGCTCCTGCCCGAGGGCGGCTGGGAGGAACGGCACTCCCCCGCGAGCTTCACCTACGCCTCGCACCTGGCCATGCTCGCCGGGTTCCTGCCCACCCCGGCCGCGCCCGGCCCGCACCCGCGCCTGTTCGCCGCCGCCTTCCCCGGCAGCGTCTCCACCGCGCCCGGAACCTGGACCTTCGAGGCCCCCGACCTCGCCTCCGGCCTGGCCCGGGCGGGTTACCGCACCGCCTGTGTGGGCGGTACGGGCTTCTTCAACCGCAGGTCGGAACTGGGTTCGGTACTGCCGGACCTGTTCGCCGAGAGCCACTGGGAGGAGTCCTTCGGCGTCGCCGACCCGCACTCCTTCGAGAACCAGGTGGCCCGTGCCGTCGAGATCACCACCGCGGTCCCCGCCGAACAGCCCCTGTTCCTGCTGCTCAACGCCGCCGCCCTGCACCAGCCCAACTGGTTCCACCTGGACGGCGCCACCGAGGAGGACGGGGACACCCGGGCCAGTCACGCCGCCGCCCTGGAGTACGTCGACCGGCACCTGCCGCCCCTGCTGGCCGCCATGGCCGCGCGCCGCCCCTGCTTCGCGATCGTGTGCTCGGACCACGGCACCGCCTACGGCGAGGACGGCTACACCGGTCACCGGATCGGCCACGAGACCGTCTGGACCGTCCCCTACACCCACGCCGTCCTGCCCCGCGGGTACGGCGCCGAGGAGAAGACCGCGTGAGCATCATCCCGACGGCCGAACCCGTGCGCGCGAACTCCCCGTACCGCTCGTACGTGTACGCCTACCCGCACAAGAGCGCCTACCGGCCCTTCGCCGAGCGGCCCGCGCTGACCGACCTGTGGCGGCACGAGGACGTCAGCGCGCTCTCGCTGTACGCGCACATCCCGTTCTGCGAGATGCGGTGCGGGTTCTGCAACCTCTTCACCCGCTCCACGCCACCGGCCGAGCAGGTCACCGCCTACCTGAACGCCTTCGAACGCCAGGCCGCGACGGTCGCCGCCTGCCTGCCCGAGGGCGCGGCGTTCGCCCGCGCCGCCCTGGGCGGGGGCACCCCCACCTACCTGACCCCCGAGGAGCTGGCCCGGGTCTACGACACCCTCGAAGCCGCCTTCCGGGTGGACCTGACCCGGATCCCGGTGTCCGTGGAGACCTCCCCGGCCACCGCCACCCCGGACCGCCTCCAGGTGCTGGACGCACGCGGGACGACCCGGATCAGCATGGGGGTGCAGAGTTTCGTCGACTCCGAGGCGCACGCCGCCGGGCGGCCGCAGAAACGCGCGGAGGTGGACCGGGCGCTCGCCGACATCCGCGAACACGCCCGCGCCGACCTCAACGTGGACCTCATCTACGGCATCGACCGGCAAACGCCCCGGACCTGGGAGTACTCCCTGGACACCGCGCTGTCCTGGGAGCCGGAGGAGATCTACCTCTACCCGCTGTACGTCCGGCCGCTCACCGGGCTGGGCCGCCGCGCCCGCGCCTGGGACGACCACCGGCTCTCCCTGTACCGGCAGGGACGCGACCACCTGCGTGAACGCGGCTACGAGCAGGTGTCCATGCGGATGTTCCGGCGGGCCGACGCCCCCGAGCGCGCGGGTTCCGGCGCGGGTGGGGGCGCGGTCCCGGACCACTGCTGCCAGACCGACGGCATGGTGGGGCTGGGCTGCGGCGCCCGCTCCTACACCGGCTCGACCCACTACTCGTTCGACTACGCGGTGGGCGTGGGCAGGGTGCGGTCGATCATCGCCGACTACGTGGGGCGCGACGCGGCCGAGTTCGCGCACGCCGAGGTCGGGTTCGTCCTGGACTCCGGTGAGCGCCGGCGCAGGCACGTGCTGCAGTCGCTGCTGCGCGCGGAAGGGCTGGTGGTAGCCGACTACGCGACCCGGTTCGGCACGCACCCGGTGGCGGACTTCCCCGCCGAGTTCGCCGCTCTGGCCGAGCGCGGCTGGTTGGAGCCGGGGAGCGGGCCCGGGGCGGGGAGCGGGCCGGCGGAGGGCCCCGGGCTGCTCCGGCTCACCGAGGAGGGGCTGGCGCACTCCGACTCCGTCGGCCCGGACTTCTTCTCCGACCGGGTGAACCGGCTGACGGCCGAGTACGAGGCCTCGTGAGTACACCCGTCGACCTGCCCGATCCGGTGCGCGGCCGCCCGGGCGCGCCGCTGCCCCCGCACCTCACCCTGCTGTACCGGGGTCCGCTCGCCAGCTGCGACTACGACTGCCCGTACTGCCCCTTCGCCAAGCGCCGCGACAGCCCCGGGACCCTGCGCGCGGACCGGGCCGCCCTGGAACGGTTCACCGAGTGGGTAGCCGCCCGCGCGGAGGAGGCGCCGGGAACCCGGTTCTCGGTGCTGTTCACACCGTGGGGCGAGGGGCTGGTCCGCTCCTGGTACCGGCGGGCGATGGTTCGGCTCAGCCACCTGCCGCACGTGGAGCGGGTGGCGATCCAGACCAACCTGAGCGGGCGCACGGCCTGGCTCGCCGACTGCGACCGCGGCTCGGTCGCGCTGTGGACCACCTACCATCCGGGCGAGGTGAGCCACGAGCGGTTCCTCGGGAAGGCGCGCGAGCTCGCCGCGATGGGGGTTCGGTTCAGTGTGGGGGTCGTGGGACAGCCCGAACACCTGGAGGCCGCCCGGCGGATGCGCGCCGACCTGCCCGGGGAGGTGTACCTGTGGGTGAACGCCGCAGAGGGGCTGACCTACACCGACGCCGAGGCCGCGCCCTGGCAGGAACTCGACCCGTACTTCCACTACAGCCGGACACCGCACGCCAGCCGAGGACTGCCCTGTCGTACAGGTGAGAGTGTGCTGTCCGTCAACGGTGACGGCGACGTACGCCGCTGCCACTTCGTGGACGTCCCGCTCGGCAACCTCTACGACGGCTCCTTCGAGGCCGGCCTCGGCCCGGCTCCGTGCCCTCTGACCAGTTGCGACTGCCATATCGGGTACGTGCACCTGGAGACCCTGGACCTGTACGACGTGTTCCGGGGCGGTGTGCTCGAGCGGATCCCGGCCGTCACGCACCGGTGACCCTCGCGTGACAGCGGCCGGAAAACCTCTTCAGAACCGTCGCACCGAGCCACCATAATTCGCCCTATGGTCCTTCCTCGCGTCATCGCCACCGACCTTGACGGCACCCTCCTCAACCAGAGCGGCCAGGTCTCCGTACGCAACCGACGAGCCCTCACGGCCGCTGTGGAGGCGGGGATCAAGGTGGTCATCGTGACCGCCCGTCCGCCGCGCGCCACCGCGGCCATCGCCGCGATGTTCGACTGCGCCGCCGTCGTGTGCGGCAACGGGGCGCACACCCAGCTGCCCGGAGAAACCTCGCCGCTGATCCGGGCGATCGACCGGTACACCTCCGGAACGATCGTGGAGAAGCTCCGGGGCGCTCTGCCCGAGCTGGGTTTCGGGGTGGAGACCGGCACGGAGTTCTACCACGACGTCGACTACCACCTGGAGCCGTGGGTGCCGAGCGACTGGGTGAGCGGGGTACTGGACGACACCGACGCCCTGTTGACGGCCGCGACACCGGTCACCAAGCTCATCGCCCGGTCCAGTACGTACCCGGTGCACCTGATGTACGAGGCCGCGGTGTCGTCCGTGGGTTCTCTCGCGGAGGCGACCTACTCGGGTGGCGCCGGGCTGGTGGAGATCAGCGCGGCCGGGGTGAACAAGGGCAGCACGCTCGCGATGCTGTGCGAGAGATGGGGGGTCGCCCGCGAGGAGGTGGTGGCCTTCGGGGACATGCCCAACGACCGTTCGGCGCTGACCTGGGCCGGTTCCGGGTACGCGATGGTCAGCGGGCACCCGGAACTCCTTGATCCCGCGCTCGGCCTCGAGGTCGCGCCCTCCAGCTTCGAGGACGGCGTGGGACAGGTGGTGGAGAGCCTGCTCGACCGGGCCTGACCGTGCCCGCTGCACCACAGTGCCCGCTGCACCGATAATCGCTGGCCGAGTCGGCGGGGCGGCTTCTACGGTGGCGGAGAGCAGACGTTCCCGACCCCTGAAGGATCCGCCGTGCCGCACCCCACCCAGCTCGTGTCGTCCCTCGCCGCGCCCGAGCGGTTGTCCCTGTACGCCCGGGTCGTCTCCGCCGGCCCCGAGGGTCTGGACCCGGCGGAGCTCCAGGGGGCCAGGCCCGCCAAGCGCCTGGCCCGCCTGGTCCGCGACGGGCTGGTCAGGGAAGAGGGTTCGCGAGTGGTGGCGGTGACCGGGGTCTTCGCCGAGGCCATGCGTGCCCAGAAGGAGGAGACCGGGGTGACCGACCCCGTGGACGCGCTCTTCCACGAGGGGCGGCTCACCTCGATGCCCGCCAAGCGCGAACTGCGCCTGGCCGTTCTGGAGCGGATCGCCGGCCGCCTGTTCGCCCCGGAGATGGAGTACACCGAGAAGCAGGTCAACGCGGCCCTGCGGAGCTGTTGCGAGGACTTCTCCGCCATGCGCCGGTACCTGGTGGAGGAGGGGTTCCTCGACCGCGAGGACGACGGCAGCCGCTACCGGCTTCCCCGGAAGTAAGGCGGCCCAGCGCCCCGGAGGAACAGCGGGGGTGGGCGTGTGGAGGCAGTGACCGGCCGAGGGGCGCACCTGCTCGGCCGGGCGCAAACCTTCGCCCTCAGCCACCGGTTCCGAAGACGGCGCGGACCTCGGCCGCTTCCTCGTCGGGTGCGGCCATGTTCTGGCAGGCGGTCAGGCGCCAACGCCCGGCCTCCTTCGCCATGATCCACAGCGGGTTCCGGGAAACAGCCCTCCTGGGACCTGGACGGCGCTGGTGTTCAACGGGTCGGCTTGACCAGGCAGAACTCGTTGCCTTCCGGGTCCCGGAGGACCTGGAACGAACCCTGCTCGTCGGTGACCGGCTCTCCCACCGGGCTCGCGCCGTACTCCACCGCCGCGTGTACGGCCTCGCCGATGTCCCCGACGAGCACGTCCAGGTGGATGCGGTTGGGTGAGTGCTTGGCCTCCGGGGTCGGCTGGAACGACAGCCGCGGCAGCCCGGACGCTCCGCGCAGGACGGCCCAGCCATCCTCGCGGTCCTGGACGTCCCCGCCGAGCACGAGGGCCCAGAACCGGGCGAGGGCGGAGGGTTCGACGGCGTTGACGACCCACTGGTCGACGGTTCCCAGACTCATCCCGCGACTTTAGGGGACATCAGAGGATCAGAACAGCGGGAACGGCGGCGGAGGCGAGGGAGACCACCCGCTGAGGGTGAATTCTCCCGGCACCGCATCGCCTCCGTCCTCGTTCGAGGACAGGAAGAGTTGTCCTCGAACGAGGTCGAGGAAGTGACGCCCCGGAACAGCGCCGGCACCCAGGTGGCTAGCTGAGGACCTTGAGACCGACGACGCCCGCGACGATGGCGATCAGGCAGAGCGCCTTGGGGACGCTGAAGCCCTCTCCGAGGAAGAACATGCCGATGAGGGCCGTTCCCACGACGCCGATGGAGACCCAGACGGCGTAGCCGGTGCCCAGAGGAATGGTGCGCAGGGCGTAGGCGAGACCGGCCATGCTCAGGGCGAGGGTGACGCCGAAGGTCACCGAGGGCCAGAGGCGGGTGAAACCCTGCGAGGAGTGGAGCGCGGCGGCCCACACGGTTTCGAGAAGACCGGAGATCACCAGAACGATCCAGGCCATGACCTGTACCTCCAAGACGTACGAACAGTGTCCGCGCCGTCTTGTCATGACCGGGTACGGCGCACCTCGTCCGGAGTTCTCAGGTACCCGAACCGTACAACGGGCTGGAGCGGGCGGAACTTCCGGGGGTGCTGGAGAGGCCGGTCACCCGGGTCAGGACTCGGTGCCGTCGACTTCCTCGTGGTAGGTGCGACGGGTGCGCTCGGTGTGCTCGCTCATGAGCTCGCGGGCGCGGGCCGTGTCGCCCCGTTGGATGACCTCGACCAGCTGCTCGTGCTCGTCCCAGGAGGCGGAACCCCGGATACGGGCGACGGGGGCGTAGTACCAGCGGACCCGGCGGTCGACCTGGGCGGCCAGTTCGGCAAGCACGCGGTTGCCCGAGGCCTCGGTGACGGTGCGGTGGAAGTCGGCGTTGGCCTTGACCACGGCGTCGGTGTCGGCGCGTTCGGCCGCGGCCCGGCCGGCGGAGACGAGCTCGCGCAGCTGGTGGATCTGCTCGGCGGAGGCGTGCTCGGCGGCGAGTCTGGCGGACTCCGCCTCGAGCATCGCGCGGACGGCGAGGAGCTGGTCGGCCTCGCTCTCGGTGGGTGTGTGCACGAACGCCCCGTAGCCGGGCCGCAGGTCCACCCACCCCTCGTTGCTCAGCCGCTGCATGGCCTCGCGGACCGGCTGGCGGGAGACGCCGAGGGTCTGGGCCAGATCGGTCTCGACCAGGTGCTGCCCGGGGGACAGGGCCCGGGTGGTGATCAGGTCGAGGATGGCCTCGTAGACGGCCTCGCGCAGCGGTACCGGGCGCTGGATTCGTCCTGCGACGGCGTTCAATCCCTGCGAGGACATGAGGAGTCTCCAGAATCCGGCTGCACGGTCAAGGTCACTGTAGACAGTGTACGAAGTGCGGGGAGTGAGTACGTCACCAAGGCATCCCGAGGAGTTCGACCCGGCCCGGGACGCGGGCGGGCGGGACCACGGCGAGGGCGTCGGCCACGGCGGCGGCCCGCAGGTCGGCGGAGCCGCTGGAGGGCAGCTCCACCGCGAGGTCGCGGCTGACCCGCACCGGGACCAGGCGGGTGTCGGTGGCGTGCGGCCGGGTCTCCCCCACCAGCCGGACACGCCTTCCGGTGTGCGCCGGGTCGCGCCGGCCGGCCCGGCCGCTGAGCACGGGAACGAGCAGGGTGAGGGCGGCGGCGAGGGCGGCGCCGGGGTTGCCGGGCAGCCCCACCACGACGGTGCCCGAGGGCAGGACCGCGAGGATCTGCGGGTGACCGGGGCGGCAGGCCGCCCCGTCGACCACGAACCGCGCGCCGAGGCCGGTCAGCGCCGTGCGCAGGTGGTCGGCCGGTCCGGCCGAGGAGGAACCGCACACGGCGACGATGTCGGTGTCCGCGGCCGTGGCCAGCGCCTCCTCCAGGTCGGAGGCGCGGTCCGGCACCTGGACTCCGGCCGGGGCGCCCGGGGCCCGGGGGACGCAGTGCCCGCCGGCCCAGGCGACCAGCCCCGGGAGCATCGGGCCGATGGCGTCGCGGACCGCGCCGGGGCGGGGGACGCCCTCGTGCACGACCTCGTCCCCGGTGACCAGGACGCGGACCCGGGGCCGGAGCACCGGCACGGTGTCCCGGCCCAGGCCGGCGGCCAGTCCCAGGAGTACGGGGGTCACGGGGCTCCCGGCGTGCGCGGCCACCGTCCCGGCGGCGGTGGTCTCGCCCCGGCGCCGGATGTGCCTGCCCGGCTCGGCCTCTCCGCTCAGGAGCCCCGTGCCCCCCGGTTCGCGCGCCTCACCCGGACCCTCGATGGCCCTCGGGTCTCCGGCGGCTCCCACACCTCCGGGGCACAGGGCGGCGCGCTCGTAGGGGAGGACGGCGGTGGTGCCCTCTGGCGCGACGGCACCCGTGGCTATCTCCACCGCCTCTCCCCCGTTCAGGCGGACGACGGGTCCGCGGTGTCCGGCGAGTGATCGTCCGAGGACGGTCCAGGGCCCCTCACCGCAGACGGCGTATCCGTCCATGGCGGCGCTGTCCAGGACAGGGACGTCGATGGCGGAGACGAGGTCGGCGCCGAGGGTGGCGCCCCGGGCGTCGGCGAGGGGGACCTCCTCGACCGGCGCACCGCCTTCGGCGCCGACCTCCCGTGCCAGTTCCCGCGCGCGGGGCCAGGGTGTGTGTGCGTGGGCGCGGCCCCTCGGGCGGGGGCTCGGTCGGTCGTGGACACGAAGAAGCGGAGAAGTTTCCGAAGCACCCGAGTCGGGCATTCCTTCTCTCCCTACCGAGGTGAGGGGACGGTTGTCATGGAGCATACTGTATACAGTATGGAAAATGGAAGGAGTTCCCATGCGCATCGCCGTTCTCGGCGCCGGAGCGATCGGCGCCTACGCGGGCGCCGCACTGCACCGCGGCGGAGCCGACGTCCATCTCATAGCCCGCAACGAACACCTTCGAGCCCTGCGTGAACAGGGCGTCCGGGTGCTCAGCCCCCGCGGCGACTTCACCGCGCACCCCCACGCCACGGACGACCCCGCCGAGGTCGGCCCCGTGGACGCCGTCCTGCTCGGCCTCAAGGCCCAGCACTACGCCGAGTGCGGGCCGCTGCTGCGCCCGCTCCTCGGACCCCACACCGCCGTGGTCGCCGCACAGAACGGCATCCCGTGGTGGTACTTCCACGGAGTCGAGGGCCCGCTCGCGAACAGGAGGATCGAGAGCGTGGACCCGGGCGGCGCGGTCAGCCGGACCATCCCGGTCGAGCGCGCGGTGGGCTGCGTGGTCTACGCGGCGACCGAGATCGTCGAGCCGGGGGTGGTCCGGCACATCGAGGGCACCCGGTTCTCCATCGGCGAGCCGGACCGCTCCGACTCCCAGCGCTGCCGCGACCTGTCCGCCGCGATGACGGCGGGCGGGCTCAAGTGCCCGGTCGAACCCGACCTCCGCGTGGACATCTGGGTGAAGCTGATGGGCAACATCGTCTTCAACCCGCTCAGCGCGCTCACCCGGTCGACCATGGCGCAGATCTGCCGCCACCGCTCGACCCGGGACATGGCCCGCACCATGATGAACGAGACCCTGGACGTGGCCGCCCGGCTGGGCGTCCACCCGGACATCTCCGTCGAACGCAGGCTCGCGGGCGCGGAGCGGACCGGTGACCACCGGACCTCCACCCTGCACGACCTGGAACGGGGCCGACCCATGGAGCTGGACGTGATCCTGTCCGCCGTGGTCGAGCTGGCCGACCTCACCGGGGCTCCCGCGCCCACCCTCCGCGCGGTCGACGCCGTGGCCGGACTCCTGAACCAGCGGGTCTCCGAACCCGTATTGGCCTAGGGCCTGTTTTTCTGGATGCTTTCGCTCGTGTCGGCGGAGCCGGCATCGAGCGAGCGGCCGTCCAGGCAATCTCTCGCAAGACGATGAGCGAGAGTCAGCCCGGGTTTGGCTGTCCGAGCGATATCGGCGCAGCGAGAGGCAGCCTGGTGGTCGCGAGCGCGGAATGATCCAAAAAACAGGACCTAGCTCCCACCCCGAGCTCCTCGCCCCTCCGGCCCCGGGCCCCCTGCCCGACCGGCCACCCGCTGATCCGTGCATCCGCAGACCAGCGGGCGCACGGATCAGCGCACCCCTTGATCGGTGCACCCGTCGAACTGTGCGCCCGTTGAACTATGGGCCCATTGATCTGGCCCCTAACATTGCATACAGTATTCCCTTCAAGGCCACGAACTCCAAGCGAGGCCACATGCGTCGTTCCGAAGACTTCTCCACCTCCTACGACCGACTCACCCGACCCCTGGTCCGCGAACACGGCGAGCTGCGCCCGGCCACCTGGGAGGAGGCCCTGGACCGCGCCGCCGCCGGGTTCCGGCAGGGCGTCGACCGCCACGGGCCCAACTCCTTCGGCATGCTCTCCTGCGCCAGGGCCACCAACGAGATGAACTTCGTCGCACAGAAGTTCGCCCGTGTCGTGGTCGGCACCAACAACGTCGACTCCTGCAACCGCACCTGCCACGCGCCCAGCGTCGCCGGCCTGGCCGCCGCCTTCGGTTCCGGCGGCGGCACCTCCTCCTACTCGGAGGTCGAGGACACCGACCTCATCGTGATCTGGGGCGGCAACCCGCGCTTCGCCCACCCGATCTTCTTCCAGCACGTACTCAAGGGGGTGCGCAACGGGGCGAAGCTCTTCGTCGTGGACCCCCGGCGCACACCCACCGCCGAGTGGGCCGACCGCTGGTTCGGCCTCAACGTGGGCACGGACATCCCGCTGGCGCACGCCGTCGGCCGGGAGATCCTGCACGCCGGCCTGGCCAACGAGTCCTTCGTCGAGCGCGCCACCAGCGGCTTCGACGAGTACCGGGCCCTGGTCGAACCGTGGACGCTCGCCGCCGCCGAGGCCGAGACCGGCGTGCCGGCCGAGGCCATCCGCGAACTCGCCCACACCTACGCCCGAGCCGAACGGGCCCAGCTGTGCTGGACCCTCGGCATCACCGAACACCACAACGCCACCGACAACGTGCGCTCGCTGATCAACCTGTCCCTGCTGACCGGGCACGTCGGGCGGCACGGCTCCGGACTCAACCCGCTGCGCGGCCAGAACAACGTGCAGGGCGGCGGCGACATGGGCGCCATCCCCGACCGGCTGGCCGGGTTCCAGGACATCCTGGACGCCGAGGTCCGGGCCTCGTTCGAGCGGGTCTGGGGACGCGAGATCCAGGACCGCAAGGGCCTGAACCTGACCCAGATGTTCGAGGCCATGGAGGAGGGCGAGCTCAAGACCCTCTACGTCATCGGCGAGAACCCCGTGCAGTCCGAGCCCGAGACGCACAAGACCACCGCCCGCCTGCGGGCTCTGGACCACCTGGTGGTCCAGGACATCTTCCTCACCCGGACCGCCGAGCTCGCCGACGTCGTGCTCCCGGCGAGCGCCGCCTGGTGCGAGTCGGACGGCACCTTCACCAACAGCGAGCGGCGGGTCCAACTGGTCCGCAAGGCCCTGGAACCCCCGGAGGGCGCCAGGGACGACATCGAGATCATGTGCGCGATCGCGACCCGGCTCGGACACGAGTGGGAGCGCCCGGCCGCGGAGGAGATCTGGGACGAGGTGCGCTCCCTGTCCCCCATGCACCGGGGCATGAGCTACGCGCGCCTGGCCGAGCTGGACGGCATCCAGTGGCCCTGCTACTCGGAGGACAGCCTGGAGCCGAGCTACCTGCACTCCCGGCTGTGGTCGAAGGATCCGGAGGAGCGGGGCGCGCCCGCGCCGTTCGGGATCGTCGGCCACTCGCCGCCGGTGGACCTGCTGGACGAGGACTTCCCGTTCCGGCTCACCACCGGACGCCGCCTGGACGACTACAACACCGGTGTGCAGACCGGCGGTTTCTCCTCGCCGCTGCGGCGGGGCGAACTGCTGGACCTGTCCCCCGAGGACGCCGCCAAGCTCGGGATCGAGGACGGGGAGACGGTCCGGGTGACCTCGCGCCGCGGCTCGGTCCTGGTCCCGGCCTCGATCACCGAGTCCATGCGGCCTGGACTGGTGTTCATGACCTTCCACTTCCCGCACCAGGTCGACACCCAGCTGCTGACCATCGACGCCACCGACCCCATCGCCGGAACCGCCGAGTACAAGGCGGCCGCGGTACAGATCGAACGCATCGGGCCCCGACCCGGACAGCAGGCCCCGAGCGAACGCAGGGACGCCCCCGACGAGGCGCTCCGCTAGTCGGTCTCGGCCGCGCCGGCCGGCGCGGCCGAGGCCGGAAGGCAGAAGGGTGGACCGTCTCTCCAGCCCCCTGGTTACGACGGTCCACCCCGGCCTGCCCGGAAGGACACCTTCCCCGCCGAATCCCATCGGCAACGAGGGTTGTCAATCCGCACCACTCATCCTACTGTCTCCTGTATACAGAATCCTGTGATCTGTCTTACACACGATTGAGGTGATCCGGGCGTGGACCTGCGACTTCTGGACGAGGTAGCCACCGCCGCCGAACGCGATGCCGTCGACTCACTTCTGGGAGCGCCCGAATCCGGCTGGGACGGCGGGACCCGCCAGGACTCCGACCTGCGCTACGCCAGGGGCGGCCACGCCGCACGCGACCAGCGCGACCTGCTCCTGCCCGCGCTGCACGCGGTCAACGACCGGGTGGGCTGGATCAGCCGCGGGGCGCTCAACCACATCTGTCGCAGGCTCACCGTTCCACCGGCCGAGGCCTACGCCGTCGCCTCCTTCTACGCGATGTTCGCCCTGCACGAGCGCCCCGAGCGGGTCGTGCACCTGTGCACCGACATCGCCTGCGCGGCGGCCGGTTCGGGCCGCCTGCGCGACCGCCTGGCCGAGCGGCTGGGCCCGCCCGGCACCCACCCCGACGACGCCGCCGCCACCTGGCACGAGAGCCCGTGCCTGGGCATGTGCGAACGCGCCCCCGCCGCGCTCGCCCTCCAGGCCGGGGCTCCGGCCCGGTACGCGGTGTCGGCCCCCGCCACCCCCGAGGACCTCGACGCCCTCGCCGACGGCCCGCCCCGGCAGAACGGTTCAGCGAACGGGTCGGCCCCCGTCGGCGCCACCGCGGACAGCTCCACGAACGGCCACGGCGCCGCGGGCGCCGCCTTCCCCACCACCTTCCACCCGGCCCCCCTCTCCGGGCTCTCCCCCGAACCCGAACCCGTGGCCGCCGTCCCCGACGCGGGCTCCCCCGACCACGTCCTCCTGCGCCGGATCGGCCGCGTGGACCCGCTCAGCCTGGACGACTACCGCTCCGCGGGCGGCTACGCGGCGCTGCGCGAGGCCCTGCGACTCGGCCCCGCCGGAGTGATCCGGGAGGTCACCGACTCCGGCCTGGTCGGCCGGGGCGGGGCGGCCTTCCCCACCGGCCGCAAGTGGAACGCCACCGCTCAGCAGCCGGACACCCCGCACTACCTGGTGTGCAACGCCGACGAGAGCGAACCCGGCACCTTCAAGGACCGCGTCCTCATGGAGGGCGACCCGTTCTCCGTGGTCGAGGCCATGACCGTCGCCGGATACGCGATCGGCGCCCGCACCGGCTACCTCTACATCCGGGGCGAGTACCCGCGCGCCCTGAGGCACCTGGAGAACGCGCTCTCCCTCGCCCGGGAGCGGGGGCTGCTCGGCACCGACATCATGGGATCCGGTTTCTCCTTCGACATCGAGATCCGGCGCGGCGCGGGCGCCTACATCTGCGGCGAGGAGACCGCGATCTTCGGCTCCATCGAGGGCCAGCGCGGTGAGCCCCGCACCAAACCGCCCTTCCCCGTGGAGAAGGGGCTGTTCGGCAAGCCGACCGCGGTGAACAACGTGGAGACCCTGGTCAACGTGCTCCCCGTGCTGCTGATGGGCGGCCCGGCGTACGCCGCCGTGGGCACGGAGACCTCCACCGGCCCCAAACTGTTCTGCCTGTCCGGCGGGGTGCGCCGTCCCGGCCTGTACGAACTGCCCTTCGGGGCCACCCTGGGCGACCTGATCGAGGCCGCGGGCGGGCTGCCCGAGGGCCGTTCGATCAGGGGCGTGCTCCTGGGCGGGGCGGCCGGCGCCTTCGTCCGGGGCGACGAGCTGGACATCCCGCTGACCTTCGAGGGCGCGCGGGCCGCCGGGACCTCGCTGGGCTCGGGTGTGGTGCTGGTCCTGGACGACACGGCCGACCTGGGCGCGACCCTGGCACGCGTGGCCGCCTTCTTCCGCGACGAGTCCTGCGGCCAGTGCGTGCCCTGCCGGGTCGGCACGGTCCGCCAGGAGGAGTCCCTGCTGCGGCTGCGCGCCGGAGCCTCGCCCGCCGAGGAGGTCCCCCTGCTGCGGGAGGTCGGACAGGCCATGCGGGACGCCTCGATCTGCGGCCTGGGCCAGACCGCCTGGAACGCCGTGGAGTCGGCGATCGACCGGCTCGGCCTCTACTCCGAAGAGGACCCCGACACCCCCGCAACCCCAGCCCCGGGCGACCGGGCTGCGACCGAGGAGGCCCGATGACCACCCCCGTACTCCTGCCCACCCCCCGACGGCTGATCGACGCGACCATCGACGGCGAGACCGTCCGCGTGCCGGAGGGCACCACCGTCCTGGAGGCCTGCGAATCGGTCGGGACGGAAGTGCCCACCCTCTGCTACGGCGACACGCTCACCCCCCGCAACGCCTGCCGCGTGTGCGTGGTGGAGGTGGAGGGCGCTCGCACGCTCGCCCCGGCCTGCTCCCGCAAGCTGGAGGCGGGTATGAGCGTGGCCACCGACTCCGAGCGGGTGCGGCACAGCCGCAAGATGGTCCTGGAGCTGCTGGGCTCCTCGGTGGACCTGTCCACCACCCCGAAGGTGCCCGAGTGGATGGAGCGCTACGAGGCCGAGCCGGAGCGCTTCGGGCCGCGGGCCGAGCCCGCCGCGCTGGGGGTGCGCGACGCCCGGCGGGCGGGTGAGCACGAGCCCGGCGACGGTGCGGTGGCGGAGACGGTCGAGCAGCCCGCCAAGGTGGACAACGACCTCTACGTGCGCGACTACTCGAAGTGCATCATGTGTTACAAGTGCGTGGACGCCTGCGGCGACCAGTGGCAGAACTCGTTCGCGATCGGGGTGGCCGGGCGCGGGTTCGACGCCCGCATCTCCACCGAGCACGACGTGGAGCTCCCCGACTCCGCCTGTGTGTACTGCGGGAACTGCATCGAGGTCTGCCCGACCGGGGCGCTGTCGTTCGCCACCGAGTTCGACATGCGCAAGGCGGGCACCTGGGACGAGGAGAAGCAGACCGAGACGACCACGGTGTGCACCTACTGCGGGGTCGGGTGCAACGTCACCCTGCACGTGCAGGAGAACGAGATCGTCAAGGTATCGTCACCGCACGACAACCCGGTGACGCACGGGAACCTGTGCATCAAGGGCAGGTTCGGCTTCCAGCACGTGCAGCGGCGCGGCGGCGGCTGATCGGCCGCCCCACCCCCTCGACACCGGGTGTCGGGGGGAGTAGACCATGAGAAGCAGTAGGACACCGGAAAGGTGGTGGTGCGGGATGGGACGGGTCACCGTTCGGGAGAAGGTCCTCCGGATCAGGGAGGGTGTCGAGAGCGAACGCGTGGACACCCTCGTGGTGGAGGAGCCGCTGGAGATCCGGTTGGACGGCGCCCCGCTGAGCATCACCATGCGCACCCCGGGGAGCGACTTCGACCTCGCCGCCGGCTTCCTCGTCAGCGAGGGCGTGGTGTCCGAGGGGCGGGAGGTCTCCGCCATCCGCTACTGCGCCGGGGCCACCGAGGACGGCTCCAACACCTACAACGTGCTCGACGTGTCCCTGGCGCCGGGTGTGCCGCTGCCGGACACCTCGCTGGAGCGCAACTTCTACACCTCGTCCTCGTGCGGCCTGTGCGGCAAGGCGAGTCTGGACGCCGTCCGGACCAAGGCCCGGTGGCCGGTGTCCGAGGACGGCCTGCGGGTCGGTCCGGACACCCTGACCGTCCTGCCGGACCGGCTCCGCGAGGCCCAGCGGGTGTTCGACCGCACGGGCGGCCTGCACGCCGCCGGGCTGTTCACCCCCGACGGCGAACTGCTGGCCCTGCGTGAGGACGTGGGGCGGCACAACGCCGTGGACAAACTGGTCGGCTGGGCGCTGCTCTCCGACCGCCTGCCGCTGCGCGAGACCGTGCTGATGGTGTCGGGGCGCGCCTCCTTCGAACTGGTCCAGAAGGCGTGGATGGCGGGCATCCCCATGATGGCCGCCGTCTCGGCGCCCTCGTCGCTCGCCGTCGACCTGGCCACGGAGGCGGGCATCACGCTCGTCGGCTTCCTGCGCGGCAGCTCCATGAACGTCTACGCCGGAAGGCATCGCATTCTCCTGGAGAAGGCGCTCACCGCGCCTTCGGCGGCCCCAGGGGATCTGCGCCCTCCGCACCGGTAGGCGCGGACCTGGTTGGCGCGTTCCAGCCCCCCGCACCAACCAGGTCCGATACCGGACCACGGGGCGGCGGCACCGAAACACCGTGCCGCCGCCCTCGGCCGTGTTCCCGTGCCGGTCCGGCCGGGGACACGGGTTCCCGGCCGGACCGGCACGACCGGCTCAGCCGCCGTCGAGCACCTCCCGGGTGAGCCGGGCGGTCTCACTCGGTGTCTTCCCGACCCGGACCCCGGCCGCTTCCAGGGCCTCCTGCTTGGCGGCGGCCGTACCGGAGGAGCCGGAGACGATGGCGCCGGCGTGGCCCATGGTCTTGCCCTCCGGGGCGGTGAAGCCGGCGACGTAGCCCACCACGGGCTTGGTGACGTTCTCCTTGACGAACGCGGCCGCCCGTTCCTCGGCGTCGCCGCCGATCTCACCGATCATCACGATCACGTCGGTGTCCGGGTCGGCCTCGAAGGCCGCCAGGGCGTCGATGTGCGTGGTGCCGATGACCGGGTCGCCGCCGATCCCCACCGCCGTGGAGAAGCCGATGTCGCGCAGCTCGTACATGAGCTGGTAGGTGAGCGTGCCCGACTTCGAGACCAGGCCGATGCGGCCCGGCTTGGTGATGTCGGCCGGAATGATGCCGGCGTTGGACTGGCCGGGGCTGATCAGGCCGGGGCAGTTCGGCCCGATGATCCGGGTCTTGTTGCCGCGTGCGCCGGCCAGGCTCCAGAAGGCGGCGGTGTCGTGGACGGGGACGCCTTCGGTGATCACGACGGCCAGGCCGATCTCGGCGTCGATCGCCTCGATGACGGCGTCCCGGGTGAACTTCGGCGGGACGAAGATGACGGTGACGTCGGCTCCGGTCGCCCCCATCCCCTCGGCCACGGAGCCGAAGACGGGCACCTCGGTGCCGTCGAAGTCGACGCTCTGCCCGGCCTTGCGCGGGTTCACCCCGCCGACGACGTCGGTGCCCGAGGCGAGCATGCGGCGGGTGTGCCTGGTGCCCTCGGAGCCGGTCATGCCCTGGACCAGTACCTTGCTGTCCTTGTTCAGAAAGATGGCCATGGAGTTCTCCTCTGGGGGGTGGGTCAGCGCTGTCCGGCGGGTTCGGCGGCCAACGAGGCGGCCAGAGCGGCGGCGCCGTCCATGGTGTCCACCTGGCGCACGGCCGGGTGGGCGCGGGCGGTGAGGATCTGGCGGCCCTGCTCGGCGTTGTTGCCGTCCAGGCGCACGACCAGCGGCTTGCTGACGTCCTCGCCCCGGCTCTCCAGGAGTTCGAGGGCCTGGACGATGCCGTTGGCGACCGCGTCGCAGGCGGTGATGCCGCCGAAGACGTTGACGAACACGCTCCTGACGGCGGGGTCGCCCAGGATGATGTCGAGGCCGTTGGCCATCACCTCGGCGGAGGCGCCGCCGCCGATGTCGAGGAAGTTGGCGGGCCTGACGCCGCCGTGGTCCTCACCGGCGTAGGCGACCACGTCCAGGGTCGACATGACCAGGCCGGCGCCGTTGCCGATGATGCCGACCTCGCCGTCGAGCCTGACGTAGTTGAGGCCCCGCTCCCGGGCGCGCAGTTCGCGTTCGTCGGTCCCGGTGCCGTTGGCGAACGGGGTCCGCTCGGGGTGGCGGAAGGCCGCGTTGTCGTCCAGGGTGACCTTGCCGTCGAGGGCGACGATCCGGTCGTCGGCGGTGCGGACCAGCGGGTTGACCTCCACCAGGGTGGCGTCCTCGCCGACCGCCACGTCCCACAGTGCCGTGATGACCGTGGCGGCCCGTTCCCGGACCTCCTCCGGCAGCCCCGCGGCCACGCAGATGCCGAGGGCGTCGTCGCGGTCCACCCCCTCGGGCCCGACCGGGGTGCGCACGACGGCGTCGGGGTCGGTCTCGGCCACCTCCTCGATCTCCATCCCGCCCCGGGCGGAGCAGATGGAGAGGAACTCCCGGTTGGCGCGGTCGAGCAGGAAGGAGAAGTAGTACTCCTCGGCGATGTCGCTCGCCTCCTCGACCAGGACGCGGTGGACCGTGTGGCCCTTGATGTCCATGCCGAGGATCTCCTCCGCCCGGGCCCGGGCGTCCTCGGGCCCCTCGGCCACCTTGACGCCGCCGGCCTTACCGCGGCCGCCTACCTTGACCTGGGCCTTCACCACGACCTTGCGGCCGAGGCGGCCCGCCACCGACTCCACCCGTTCGGGGGTGTCGGCGATCTCGCCCTCGACCAGGGCGACACCGTACTCGCCGAAGATCTGTTTGGCCTCGTACTCGTAGAGATCCAACGCTCCTCCTCCGTCCGCTTCTCGCCCCCTCCCACAGTGATACTCCACATTGTATGCAGTATTCAATAGGCATTGCCCGAGAGATCCCTCTTCACAAGACGCCCCCCGCTTTGCATACTGCATACAAGGAGGTGTCACCATGTTCCCCCGCCACCTGCCGCCACCAGCGGGCCGCCGGACCCCACCGCCACCGGAAGCACCCGCGACACCCGTGGCCCCGCCCAGCACAGCGACCACGGACGTCCGCGACTGGCGGGGCAGGCGGTACACCGTCGGCCCCTCCGCGCGGAAGCTGACCGGCCTGCCCCGCTCCGCCCTGCTCCTACGGGCCCTGATCGCCGCCGCCGCGGTCGGCGTGCTCCAGTTCGGCTACGGCGCGGCGGTCCCCTCCCTGATGGCGGCGCACGACTGGTCCGCCGCCCAGGCACTGGCACCGTTCCTGGTCTGGGCCCTGGTCCAGGGCTCCTTCGCCCCCGTGCCCCGCCTGCTCAGGGCACGCGGCCTGCTCGGCCCGGGCACGGCGATCTGCGCGGGGGCCGCCCTGTGTGCCGCGGCCCTGTACACGGTCGGCCACTTCTCGGACCCGCCGACCGCCGTGGTCGGCTACGGCCTGCTCGGCGGCGTGGGCGCCGGGCTGGTCTACCACTCCTGCGTGGACCTGGTGGGCGGCTGGTTCCCCGACCGGCACACCGTGCGCCTGGGCGCGGTGGGCGGCGCCTTCGCCCTGGGCGCGGTGCCGCTGCTGCCCGCCCTCGCGCTGGGCCTGTCCCCCGACTCCCTCGCCGCGGCCGCCACCCTCCTGTCCCTGGTCGTGCTCGTCCTGGGCCTGGCGGGCGGAGCCGGACAGCGCGGCGCCCCGGAACGCTGGTGGCCGCCGGGCCGCGACCCGCGCGCGGCCGCGCTGCGCCGGAGCGCCGACCCCCCGGCGGCGCGCGACTTCAGCGCGGGCCAGGCCTGGGCGAGCGGGCGCTCGCTGCCCGCCCTGCACACGATCGTGGCCCTGTCCGGAACGGTCGGGCTGTTCACCCTCGTGGCGCTGCCGCTGGTCCTTCTGGGCCTGGGCCGGAGCCCCGCCGAGGTCGCGGCGGTCATCACGGCCTTCGCCCTGGCCAGCGGGCTGGGCCGGCTGGCCGCGAGCGGCGCCGCCGAGCGCACCGGCCGCCGCCGGACCCTCACCGTGCTGCTGGCCGCGACCGCGCTCGGACAGCTGGCCCTGGCCGCCGCGCTCCCGTCCGGACCGCTCACCCTGCTGGTCCCGCTGGCACTGGTGGTGGGCGCGGGCACCGGTTCCTGTTACCCGCTGACCAGGGCGATCACCGAGGGGCACTTCGGTACCGGCCAGCACAGTGGTACTGGCCGGCACAGTGGTACCGGCTGGCACAGTGGCACCGGGCAGCACGGCGGTGCAGGTCGACACGGAGGCGCGGGGCGGCGCGGAGGCGCAGGCCGGCGCGGCCGTCCGGAGCGCGGCGACCCGGAGCGCTCCGCCGACCTGGCCGGGCTGGTCCACGGGTCCAAGGCGGTCGGCGGCCTGCTCGGGGCGGGCGGCGCGATCGTGCTCCTGGCCCTGGCTCCGGCGGGCTCGTACCCCCTCTGGCTGGCCGCGTCCGCGCTGCTCCCGGCAGCGGCCGCCGTCCTGGCCGTCCGGCTGCGTCGGCCGCTGCCGATCCGGACTCTGCCCAACAGGGTCTGGACAGCGGGGCCTCGGAGTGCTCCAATGTGATGCACACGGTATACAGTATCCGATCTTCACACTGACCCCGTCCCTTCAACCGGCGAAGCAGAAACCCGCACCCTCCGCACGAAAGGGGTCGTCGCACCGATGGCCGACGGCAACGCATCCACCGAAACCACGAACAGCGACAACACCACGATCTCCGGCGGCCACCTGGTCGCCAAGGCGCTCAAGGCCGAGGGTGTCGACGTCATCTTCACGCTCTGCGGCGGCCACATCATCGACATCTACGACGGTTGCGCGGACGAGGGCATCGACGTGATCGACGTCCGCCACGAGCAGGTCGCCGCGCACGCCGCCGACGGCTACGCCCGGATCACCGGCAAACCCGGCTGCGCGGTGGTGACCGCGGGCCCCGGAACCACCGACGCGGTCACCGGCATCGCCAACGCCTACCGCGCCGAGAGCCCCATGCTGCTCATCGGCGGCCAGGGCGCCCTCAGCCAGCACAAGATGGGCTCCCTCCAGGACCTCCCGCACGTCGACATGATCAACCCGATCTCCAAGTTCGCGGCCACCGTCCCGCACACCGAACGCGTCGCCGACCTGGTCTCGATGGCCTTCAGGGAGGCCAACAACGGCGCCCCCGGCCCGTCCTTCCTGGAGATCCCGCGCGACGTCCTGGACGCCTCCGTACCGGTGGAGAAGGCGCGTGTCCCCAAGGCCGGCCAGTACCGGGCCTCCACCCGCCAGGGGGGCGACCCCGCCGCCGTCGAGCGCCTGGCGGAGCTCATCGTCCGCTCGGAGCGGCCCAGCATCCTGCTCGGCAACCAGGTGTGGACCACCCGGGCCACCGACTCCGCCGTGGAACTGGTCCGCTCGCTCAACATCCCGGCCTACATGAACGGCGCGGGCCGCGGCACCCTGCCGCCCGGCGACCCGCACCACTTCCAGCTCTCACGGCGCTACGCCTTCACCAACTCCGACCTCATCATCATCGTCGGCACACCGTTCGACTTCCGGATGGGCTACGGCAAGCGCCTGTCCCCCGACGCCACCGTCGTGCAGATCGACCTCAACTACGCCACCGTCGGCAAGAACCGCGACATCGACCTCGGCATCGTCGGCGACGCCGACGTCATCCTGTCCTCGGTGCTCCAGGCCGCGTCCGGCTACGGCGACACCGGGGCCCAGGGCCGCAAGGGGTGGCTGGAGGAGCTGCGCACCCAGGAGCAGACCGCGCTGGACAAGCGCGCGCCCCTGCTCACCTCCGACTCCTCCCCGATCCACCCCTACCGGCTGGTCAACGAGATCAACCAGTTCCTCACCGAGGACTCCATCTACGTCGGCGACGGCGGCGACATCGTCACCTTCTCCGGCCAGGTGGTCCAGCCGAAGTCGCCGGGCCACTGGATGGACCCGGGCCCGCTCGGCACGCTCGGCGTCGGCATCCCGTTCGTGATGGCGGCCAAGTACGCCAGGCCGGACAAGGAGGTGGTCGCGCTCTTCGGTGACGGGGCGTTCAGCCTCACCGGCTGGGACTTCGAGACCCTGGTCCGCTTCGACATGCCCTTCGTGGGGATCATCGGCAACAACTCGTCGATGAACCAGATCCGCTACGGCCAGATCGCCAAGTACGGCGCGGACCGCGGGGAGCTGGGCAACACGCTGGGCGACGTGCGCTACTCGGAGTTCGCGAAGATGCTCGGCGGTTACGGCGAGGAGGTCCACGACCCGGCCGAGATCGGCCCGGCCCTGCTCCGCGCCCGCGAGTCCGGCAAGCCCTCCCTGATCAACGTCTGGATCGATCCCGAGGTGTACGCGCCGGGGACCATGAACCAGACGATGTACAAGTAGCCCGGAAGGAGAGTCATGGGCAAGGCACTCGACGGGGTCCGCGTCCTGGACATGACCCACGTCCAGTCCGGACCGTCCGCGACCCAGATCCTCGCGTGGATGGGCGCCGACGTCGTCAAACTCGAGGCGCCCTCGGGGGACATCACCCGGCGCCAGCTCCGGGACAAGCCCGGGGTGGACAGCCTCTACTTCACGATGCTCAACTCCAACAAGCGGAGCATCACCCTCAACACCAAGAGCGACGAGGGCAAGCGGATCTTCCTCGACCTGGTGCGCCGCAGCGACGTGCTGGTGGAGAACTTCGCACCCGGCGCCCTGGACCGGATGGGGTTCACCTGGGAGGTGCTCTCCGAGGTCAACCCGAGGCTGGTCTACGCCTCGATCAAGGGCTTCGGCCCGGGTGTGTACGCCGACTTCAAGGCCTACGAGGTGATCGCCCAGGCCATGGGCGGCTCCATGAGCACCACCGGCTTCGAGGACGGCCCCCCGCTGGCCACGGGCGCACAGATCGGCGACTCGGGCACCGGAATGCATACAGTGGCCGGTATCCTCGCGGCGCTCTTCCAGCGCACCAGCACCGGCCGGGGCCAGCGCGTCCAGGTGGCCATGCAGGACGCGGTGCTCAACCTGTGCCGGGTCAAGCTGCGCGACCAGCAGCGGCTGGCGCACGGCCCGCTCTCGGAGTACCCCAACGAGGACTTCTCCGACGAGGTCCCCCGATCCGGCAATGCCTCCGGCGGCGGACAGCCCGGCTGGGCCGTGCGCACCGCGCCCGGCGGCCCCAACGACTACGTGTACGTGATCATCCAGCCCGCGGGCTGGGCGCCCATCGCCCGGCTCATCGGCCGCCCCGAACTGGTCGAGGACCCGGAGTGGGCCACGCCCGAGGCCCGGCTGGACAAGCTCGACAAGGCGTTCGCCCTGATCGAGGAGTGGTCCCGGGAGCTCCCCAAGTGGGACGTCCTGGCCGCGCTGAACGAGCACAACATCCCCTGCGGTCCGATCATGTCCACCCGGGAGATCATCGAGGACCCCACCCTCCGGGCGAACGGGGTCGTCGCCGAGGTCGACCACCCCGAGCGCGGCACCTACCACACGGTGGCCTCGCCCATCCGCCTCTCGGACTCGGCGGTGGACGTCGTCCGGTCCCCCCTGCTCGGCGAGCACAACCCCGACATCTACCGCGACGAGCTGGGCCTGACCCCCGAGGAACTGGCCGAACTCTCATCGAACGGAGTGATCTGAGCGCATGGCCGTCTACACCCCCGACCGTTCCGACCGCGACCGCACCCCGGTCCGCGAGGTCCTCGACCGCGCCAGGGCCGAGGGCCGGGACGCGCTCACCGCACCCGAGAGCCGTGTCCTCGCCGAGGCCTACGGCATCCCCGTCCCCGGTGAGGCGCTGGCTTCCAGCGCCGGGGAGGCCGCCTCCCTCGCCGCCGAGGTCGGCCTTCCCGTGGCCGCCAAGATCGTCTCCCCCGACATCCTGCACAAGACCGACGCGGGCGGCGTCGAGATCGGCCTGAACAGCGCCGAGGAGGTCTCCGCGGCCTACGAGCGCATCGTCGCCAACGCCCGGGCGTACGACTCCGACGCCCGGATCGACGGCGTGCAGATCCAGCAGATGGTCCCGGGCGGGCTGGAGGTGCTGGTCGGCGCCACCACCGACCCCACGTTCGGCAAGGTCGTGGTGTTCGGCCTGGGCGGCATCCTGGTGGAGGTGCTCAAGGACGTCTCCTTCCGCTTGGCCCCGGTCACCCGTGAGGAGGCTCTCGCCCAGGTCGACGACATCCGGGCCGCGGAGGTCCTGAACGGGGTGCGCGGCGCCGAGGGCGTCGACAAGGGCGCCCTGGCCGACCTGCTGGTCCGCCTGTCCGAACTGGTCTCGGACTTCCCCGAGATCGCCGAGGCCGACCTCAACCCGGTGTTCGCCACCGCGTCCGGGGCGATCGCCGCCGACCTGCGGTTCGTGCTGGACTTCGAGCCGGCCGAGGGACCGCGCAAGTTCTCCCGGGACGAGATCCTGGCGTCCATGGAGCGCATCTTCAAGCCGCGCTCCATCGCCGTGATCGGCGCCTCCAACGAGGAGGGCAAGATCGGCAACTCCGTCATCCGCAACATCGTGGACGGCGGTTACCAGGGCGGGATCCACCCGATCAACCCCAAGTCGGCCGAGGTCAACGGCCTCACCTCCTACAAGTCCATCACCGACGTGCCCGGCGACGTGGACGTGGCGGTCTTCGCCATCCCGGCCAAGTTCGTGGCGGGGGCGCTGGAGGAGGCCGGGCGCAAGGGCGTGGCCGGCGCGATCCTCATCCCCTCCGGCTTCGCCGAGACCGGCGAGCAGGAGCTCCAGGACGAGGTGCTCGCCGTCGCCCGACGGCACGGGGTCCGCATCCTGGGCCCCAACATCTACGGGTACTACTACACACCCCAGAAGCTGTCGGCGACCTTCTGCACGCCCTACGACGTGGCCGGCGGTACCGCCCTGACCTCGCAGTCCGGCGGGATCGGGATGGCCATCCTGGGCTACAGCCGCAGCACCCGCACGGGTGTGTCGGCGATCGTGGGCGTGGGCAACAAGGCCGACATCGACGAGGACGACCTGCTCACCTTCTTCGGCCAGGACGAGAACACCAACGCCGTCGCCATGCACCTGGAGGACCTCAAGGACGGCCGCGCGTTCGTGGCCGCCGCCCGCGAGGTCGTCCCGAAGAAGCCCGTGGTGGTGCTCAAGGCCGGGCGGACCTCCGCCGGGGCCCGCGCCGCCGGGTCGCACACCGGTGCGCTGGCCGGTGACGACAAGGTCTACGACGACATCCTGCGCCAGGCGGGCGTGGTCCGGGCACCCGGCCTGACCGAACTGCTGGAGTACGGCCGGGCCCTGCCGGTCATGCCCGCGCCGAGCGGCGAGAACATCGTCATCATCACCGGTGCGGGCGGCTCGGGCGTGCTGCTCTCGGACGCCGTGGTGGACAACGGGATGTCGCTGTTCGAGATCCCGCCCGACCTCGACAAGGCCTTCCGCGCCTTCATCCCGCCGTTCGGAGCGGCCGGGAACCCGGTGGACATCACCGGAGGCGAGCCGCCCTCCACCTACGAGAAGACCATCAGGCTGGGGTTGGAGGACCCCCGGGTGCACGCCCTGGTCCTCGGCTACTGGCACACCATCGTCACCCCGCCGCTGGTCTTCGCGGACGTCGTGATCGACGTGGTGAGCAAGGCGCGGGCCGCGGGTATCGACAAGCCGGTCGTGGCCTCCCTCTCGGGTGACACCGAGGTCGAGGCGGCGAGCCAGAAGCTCTTCGAGCACGGCATCGTCGCCTACCCCTACACGACCGAGATGCCGGTGAAGGTCCTGGGCGCGAAGTATCGCTGGGCCCGGGCCGCCGGACTACTCTGACCGGGTGCCCGGCCGGTGCCACGGGCCCCGGCCGGGCCACCGCAGCACACGGATCGCACTGACCCCGCCGATCCCCGGACAGCACCGACCGCACGACAGCACGACAGCACGAGAGCGCAGTACCACCGCCCGGCAGCCCTGGAGCCGCCGCCGCAAGGCAGCCGGGCCCCGGCCACCGCCACGACAGCCACGTCCAGCCACGGTGACCCCAGCCACGACCGCCCAGGAACAAGGAGGTACGGCACCACCCGGGGGCGACATGCGAACAACCGACTCGCATCCGCTCGTCACACACATGGAGTTCCACCATGGATTCCTCGCGCCCCGACCCCGGAAACAACCCGTCCGACCCCCCGGCGCCCTCCGGGACACAGCCACCCCCCGTCCCGTCCCCGCGACCGGCCCACCCCTCCGAGTCCGGACCCGCCGCCACCGGTGACACCGGCCCCGCCCAGGAGTCGCCGAGCAGCTCCGAAACCACCCCCGCCGCGACAGCCGCCGGAGGCGGTACCAAGACCATCCGTCTCGAAGCGCCGGGAACGGGCGTGCGCGACACCTGGCGGGCCATGGGCCCCGGGATCGCCGCGGCCATGACCGGCATCGGTGCCAGCCACATCATGCACGGCCCCACGGCGGGCGCGCAGTACGGTTACGCGCTGCTGTGGGTCATCCCCTTCGCCTATCTGCTCAAGTACTGCGCGTTCGAGTTCGCCCACCGGTACACGCTGGTACGCGGCGAGAGCATCATGGAGGCCTACGAGCGCACCGGCCGCGGGCGCGGCAACTGGCCGCTGTGGTACCTCGGTTTCCAGTCGCTCGCGAACACCTTCGGTATCGCGGGGCGCGCCCTGGGCTGTGCGGCCATGCTGTGGGCCGCCTTCCCCTTCCTGCCCCTGCAGGCCTGGGCCGTCCTGGTCCTGGTCTCCAGCGTCGCCGTCCTGTGGGCGGGCAAGTACCAGGCGCTGGAACTGGCTGTGAAGCTCGCCATCATCGTGTTCGCCGTGTGCGTGATGCTGGCCTTCCTCCTGCAGAGCCCACCGCCCGGGGAGTACCTCACCCGGCTGGTGCCCACCCTTCCCCCGATCGGCGCGCTCCTGCTCTTCGGGGCCATGTGGGGCTACTTCCCCACGACCGTCGAGGTCGCGCCCATGCAGTCCAACTGGGCCGTGGACAAGAAGAGCGGCATGGTCCGCGTCCGCCAGCTGCGCGCACAGGGGTACACGGTCGACCTCGCCCCGAACTACCTGCGCAACCACATCAAGCTGTTCAAGCGCGACATGAACATCTCCTACGTGATCTCGATGATCACCGGGATGGCGTTCCTGATCGTCGGCGCCGTGGTGCTCAACCCGATCGGCCTCGTCCCCGCATCCAGCGAGATGGGGGCGACGATCGCCAGTATCTACACCGACACCTTCGGCACGTGGATCTTCCCCGTCATCATCGGCGGCGGTGTCGCGGCGCTGTGGTCCACCGTCTTCACGTACTTCGACGGCCAGGGTCGGATCTTCGAGGAGGTCTGCGTCCGGCTCCGCCGCGCGTGGGACACCGAGCGCATCCGCAAGCTCATCTACCGCGGGTTCCACGTGATGTGGCTGATCGCGGGAAGCGCGGTCATCTTCGGGCTGCCCGAACCGATCCTGGTCGTGCAGATCGCGTCCTTCCTCGCCCTGCTGTTCTCGCCGATCCTGTACTGGCTGAACATCAAGGCGATCAAGGACAACTTCACCGCTGAGGACAAGCCCTACCTGCCTTCCAAGCTCATGTTCGCGTGGGCGTGGATCGGAGTCCTCGGCCTGGTCGTCATCAGCGCCTACATCATCTACCTGGAATTCCTCAGGCCGGCCTTCGGCTGAGCCCCGCCCCGAGCACCGCATGACCCCGGCGACGCGCGTCGCCGGGGTCATGCGGTGTGTTCGGCGGAGGACACGGCCGGGGCCGCGGGGACCCCAACGGGCCGCACCCGCCCTTCGACCGCCCGTGGACCGCTCGTCGTTCCAGGGGACCGTTCGTCGCACGGTGGGCGACCGCTCGACGCTCCTCACCCGCGTTCGGCGCGCGCTCCGGCACGCCCCCTGCTCAAGTGGAGTGCCCCTCCTTACAGTGCCGAGTAACGCAGGTCACACGAACCGGACATATCGCAGAAACCTGCACCCGCCCGCAGCACCGTCCCCGCTCCATCCCCCGGAGGTACCGAAACCATGGCAACCGACAGGCCGACGAAGGATCCGACACCATCGGACGGGAACGGCGGCGGTGACGAGCCCATCAGGGACGAAGCCTACGTCGCCATGCACAGCGACCCCAGGTTCATCGACCTCAAGCGGCGCCTGTACCGCTTCATCTTCCCGATGAGCATCGCCTTCATGGCCTGGTACCTGCTCTACGTGCTCATGTCCGCCTTCGGGCGCGACATCATGGGCACCGACCTCTTCGGCAACGTCAACGTGGCCCTGGTGTTCGGCATCCTCCAGTTCGTGTCCACCTTCGGGATCGCGGTCCTCTACACCAGGTACGCCAACCGGAACTTCGACCAGTCCGCTGCCGAGCTGCGCGACGAGCTCCAGAACGGCGCGAACGCCCAGAAGAAGGGGGACAGCCGATGATCCTCGCACAGGAGGCTGTCAGCGAGAGCAGCCGGATGGTCACCATCGTCCTCTTCGCGCTCATGATCGCGGCCACGCTCGGCATCACCGTCTGGGCCAGCCGCAACACCCGTTCGGCCACCGACTTCCACTCCGGCGGACGCGGTTTCTCACCGCTCCAGAACGGTCTGGCCATCGGCAGCGACTACATGTCCGCCGCGTCCTTCCTGGGCATCGCGGGCATGATCGCCCTGTTCGGCTACGACGGCTTCCTCTACTCCATCGGCTTCCTGGTGGCCTGGCTGGTCGCCCTGCTGCTCGTCGCCGAGCTGCTGCGCAACTCCGGCCGCTACACCATGGGCGACGTGCTCTCCTACCGGATGCAGCAGCGCCCGGTGCGGACGGCCGCCGCGGTCTCCACCGTGGTCGTGTCGATCTTCTACCTCCTCGCCCAGATGGTCGGCGCGGGCGCGCTCATCGCCCTGCTGCTCGGCATCCAGGAGGGCCAGACCTTCCTCGGCATGGACGCCCCGACCGCGAAGATCGCCGGCATCGTCGTCGTCGGTCTGCTGATGACCATCTACGTGGCGTTCGGCGGCATGAAGGGCACCACCTGGGTGCAGATCATCAAGGCCGTCATCCTGATGGCCGGCGCCGCCCTGCTCACCCTGCTCACCCTGTCGCTGTACGGCTTCAACCTGGGCGCTCTGATGAGCGACGCCGCCAACGCCAGCCAGGCGGCGGCCGACGGCAACGCGGGCGGCTTCCTGGAGCCGGGCCTGCGCTACGGCGTCGAGGTCGCGGGCGACCCGCTCCAGACCCTGTGGAACAAGCTGGACCTGATCAGCCTCGGGCTGGCCCTGGTCCTGGGCACCGCCGGACTGCCGCACATCCTGATCCGCTTCTACACGGTTCCGGACTCCGGGAGCGCGCGCAAGTCCGTCAACTGGGGCATCGGCCTCATCGGCACCTTCTACCTGATGACCCTGGTGCTGGGCTTCGGCGCCGCGGCGCTCGTCGGCCACGAGGCCATCACCACCCAGGACGCCGCGGGCAACACGGCGGCGCCCCAGCTGGCCCAGGTGGTCGGCACGACCATCGGCGGCGACATGGCCGGTGCGGTCCTGCTGGCCCTCATCGCCTCCGCCGCCTTCGCCGCGATCCTGTCGACCGTGGCCGGCCTGGTCATCGCCTCGTCGTCCTCGCTGGCGCACGACTTCTACAACTCGGTGATCCGCAAGGGCAAGGCCACCGGCTCCGAGGAGGTCCGGGTCGCCCGGTTCTCCGCCATCGGCGTCGGCGTGGTGGCGATCATTCTCGCGATCTTCGCCCAGAGCCTCAACGTGGCCTTCCTGGTCTCGCTGGCGTTCGCCATGGCGGCCTCCGCGAACCTGCCCACCCTGCTGCTCAGCCTGTTCTGGAAGCGCTTCAACACGGCCGGCGCCCTCGCGGGTATCTACGGCGGTCTGATCAGCGCCGTCGGTCTGGTGTTCTTCTCGCCGGTGGTCTCCGGGTCCGAGACGGCACTCATGCCGAACGCCGACTTCGCCTGGTTCCCGCTGCCCAACCCGGCCCTGGTGTCGGTCCCGATCAGCCTCCTGTGCGCGGTGGTCGGAACGTACATGTCCAAGGAGCGCGACTTCGACAAGTTCGCGATGCTCCAGGTCCGCGCCCTCACCGGTGCGGGCGCCGAGAAGGCGGGCAGCCACTAGCCTCACCGGCTCCACCAGGAAGGGACACGGGTCACCCGTCGCAGACGGCCACTCCCACCGGGCGCACACACAGGCCCGGCGCCGCGACCGATCCGCGTCCCGCCCACAGGGCCCGCCACCTCCCCGGGGTGGCGGGCCCGCCCCTTGCCCGGCGCCGAACAGGGGTCGAACGGGACACGAAGAGGAAAGGCGGCACCTGCCACGTGAGCGTCGACACATTTTGCGGGGATAAGATCGGTCCGTGTCCTATCGGTGGCTGTCGTGGCTTTCCCCCTCCCGGCGCCCCACGTCTACGGAACGCCGGGCGAGTGTCGAGTTGATGCGCCAGGTCCACGCGCTGGGTGTCGACCTCCAGGACGGGCTGCACGGGCGCGGGGTGCACTCCGCCGCCCGCCGCCTGCGCCAGGTCCTGGCCGTGGACGGGGTGCTCCTCGCCGACCTCGACGGAACGGTCGCCTCCCACGGAAGGTGCCCGGACTCCGACGAGGTCGAAGGGCTGCTCTCCCAGGTCTTCGAGTACGGGGGCGGAGCCCGGTCCCGCCTGCCCGACGGGTCCTCGGTGTGCGCCGTCCCGCTGAACGTCGCCGACGAGCTCTCCGGTGCCCTGGTCGCTTCGGGCGACCCCGTGGAGGCGGACGTCGAGGCGGCGGCGGCCCTGGTCTCCGACTGCCTGGACCACGCGGCGCTGCGCCGGGCCCGCGCCCGGATCGCCGCCGCCGACCTGCGCACCCTGCGCGCGCAGATCTCCCCGCACTTCGTGCACAACGCGCTCGCCGTGATCGCCGCACTGGTGCGCACCGACCCCGACCGGGCCCGCCACCTGCTGTCGGACTTCGCCGACTACCTGCGGTACGGGTTCTCGGAGAAGGGCGACTACGCGACGGTCTCCGACGAGCTGGAGGCCACCCAGACCTATCTCGAACTCCAGCGGGCCCGTTTCCACGACCGCCTGGACATCACCGTGCGGATGGCGCCCGAGGTGCTGCCCGTCGCCATCCCGTTCCTGGTCGTGCAGCCGATAGTGGAGAACGCCATCCGGCACGGGCTGGAACGCAAGGAGGGCACGGGGCACATCAGCGTGTCCGGGTTCGGCGAGGGCCCGCTGTGCGTGATCGAGATCGAGGACGACGGGGTGGGTATGCACCCTGAACTGGCGCGCGCCCTCCTGGCGGGCACCGGGCCGGAGTCGCGCAGTGTCGGCCTGGCCAACGTCGACCAGCGGCTGCGAGCGGTCTACGGACCGGAGTACGGTCTGGTGATCGAGACAGCGCTGGGAGAAGGGACGAAGGTGACCGTGCGCGTACCGAGGTTCGCCCCCGGGGTGGTGGTCCGGTGAAGCCCGAGCTCCGTGTGCTGGTGGTGGAGGACGAGGCGTCCACCCGCCAGGAGATGGCCTCCCTGCTCGGCGACATGCCCGAGGTGGCGGAGGTCCTGGTCGCGGACAACGGCGCCACGGCCGTGCGCCTGCTGGGCACCACCAGCATCGATGCCGCCTTCCTCGACATCCTCATGCCCGGGCTGGACGGCATGGACGTGGCCCGGGTCCTGAGCGTGATGTCGGACCCGCCGTCGATCGTGTTCGTGACCGCCTCCGAGGCGCACGCCGTGGAGGCCTTCGGGATCGGGGCCGTCGACTACCTGCTCAAGCCGATCCGCCCCGAGCGGCTGGCCGAGGCGGTGGGGCGGATCGCGCAGCTGCGCCGGGCCAGCGGTTCTGCGCCCCCGGCCGAGGACCTGCACGTCGTGCAGATCGACACCGGTCGGCGCACCGTGTTCGTCAAGCGCGACGACGTGCAGTTCGTGGAGGCGCAGGGCGACTACGTGCGGCTGCACACCGCCGACGGCACGCACCTGATCCGGCTGTCGCTGTCGTACCTGGAGGAGGTGTGGGCGTCGGCCGGGTTCGTGCGGGTGCACCGGGGCTTCCTCATCGCCATCCCCTGGGTGCGGGACCTGCGGGTGACCTCCTCGTCCGGGCTGGTCGCCGGCACGCCCGCCGGTGACGTTCCGGTGAGCCGTCGGCACGGCCGCCACCTGCGCGAACAGCTCCTGGAGGCGGCCAAGCGCGACCAGCTGGGCCGCTCGGCCCGGCCTCCGGGGACGGCCAAGGAGCAGCCGTGAGCCCGCGCCGGGAGAAGCTCACCAGCCCGCAGACCCGCATCGCGCTGGCCCGGGGCAACCGCCCCGCGCACCACCTGCTCCCGGTGCCCGAGCCCGTGGACACCGAGGCGGCGCGGCGGCTCTTCCACGCCCAGCGGCGCACCGCCGTCCGCACGGTCCTGCTGCTGGCGGTGGTGCTGTTCGGGCTGAGCGGCGCCTTCGCCCTCCTCCCGGTGCTGGGACAGGTCCGCCTGGCGCAGGTGCCGGTCTCGTGGCTGCTGCTGACGGTCGGGATCTACCCGATGCTGTTCGGGCTGGCCCTGTGGCACGTGCGCGCGGCCGAACGCCTGGAGAACGAGGCCGAGGCGCGAGCGGCCGACCGGGCCGGGGAACCCGGGACCGACGACCCCGAAGGGCCGCTGTGACCACCGCGGTGCTGGCGATCGGCCTCGTCCTGGCCACCAGCCTGTTCATCGGGGTGTACGGGGTGCGCGCCGCCCGCTCCACCTCGGACTTCCTGGTGGCCTCGCGGCGGGTCTCACCCAACTGGAACGCGCTGGCGATCGCCGGTGAGTACCTGTCGGCCGCCTCGGTGCTGGGCCTGGCCGGGCTGCTGCTCAAGAACGGTCTGGGCACCATGTGGTACGCGGTGGGCTTCACCGCGGGATACGTCGCCGTGGTCGCGCTGGTGGCGGGGCCCATGCGGCGGTCGGGGGCGTTCACCGTGCCCGACTTCGCCGAGTACCGGCTGGGCGCGCCCCGGCTGCGCAAGCTCTGCGGCTGCGTGGTGCTGGTGATCATGCTGCTGTACCTGGTGCCGCAGTTCAAGGGCGCCGGAGTGGTCCTGAGCCTGGTCAGCGGGACCCCCTACTGGGTGGGCGTGCTGCTGGCGGGGCTGGTGGTGAGCGGTTCCATCGCCGCGGGCGGGATGCGTTCGGCCACCTACGTGCAGGCTTTCCACTACGTCGTCAAACTGGCCTTCCTCGCCGTGCCCGCCATCTACCTCGTGGTGCACGCGGGCGCGGAGACCCGCGCCGAGGCGCTGCACCCGGAGTGGGGCACCCACTTCCCCGAGACCACACCGGTGGAGTTCACCGTCGCCACGCACTTCAGCCTGGACGAGGCGGTCACCGTGGTCACCGCGGAGGGCGAGGAGCTGGAGCTGGCCGCCGGCGAGCACTCGGTCGGGCAGGGCACGGAGTACGTGTTCCCGGAGGGCGCCACCATCCCGCACCCGGCGGGCCTGCCGGAGCTGGGCAGCGAACGGTGGAGCACACCGCTGCTGGACGTGGGCGGCTATCCGCTGTTCGAGACCTGGTCGACGCTGCTCGCCATCACCCTCGGCTGCATGGGCCTGCCGCACGTCATCATGCGGTTCCACACGAGCCCGACCGCGCGGATCGCCCGCCGGGTGGCGGTGGGCGTCATCGCCCTGCTGGGGCTGTTCTACCTGTTCCCCACGGTCTACGGGCTGCTGGGCCGGGTGCTCACGCCGCAGCTGGTGATGCTCCAGGGCACGGACACGGTCGCGGTGGTCCTGCCCGCGCAGGCCGTTCCGGGTTCGGCGGGCACGATCCTCACCGCGCTGGTCGCCGCGGGGGCCTTCGGCGCGTTCCTGTCGACCTCCTCCGGGCTCCTGCTCGCGCTCGCCGGCGGCCTGTCCCACGACCTGTTCCAGGGCAGTGTGCCCCGGCTGCGGCTGGCCGTGGCGGTGGGCGCCTGCGTGGCGGTGCTGCTGGCGCTGCCCGCGAAGATGATCGACATCAACGTGCTGGTGGTGTGGGCGTTCACGGTGGCGGCGTCGACCTTCTGCCCCCTGCTGGTGCTGGGCATCTGGTGGCGGCGCCTCACCCTGCCGGGTGCGGCCTCCGGGCTGATCGTCGGCGGGGTGACCGCGACCGGGGCGGTCGGCTGGTCCATCCTCTTCGACACCCCGGAGGGCTGGCTGACCGTGCTGCTGGCCCAGCCCGCCGCCTGGACCATCCCGCTGGCCTTCCTGACGATGACGGTCGTCTCCCGGTTCACCCGGCCCCCGGAGTGGGCGGAGCACGCGGTCCTGCGCCTGCACTCCCCCTGACGGCGGGGACGGCCGTGCGGGACCAAAGGCCTTGGTGGCTCAGCCGCCGGTTGGTAGGTTCGCAGCGCCCCTGACCGAACCCGACACCGGAGGACACCGTGCCCCCCATCGTTCGCCACGCGAAGAACACGTCCCGCCTCACGGCCATGACCGCCCTGGCCGCGACGGTCGTGTTCCTCGTCCCCGGTACCGCCTTCGCCGAGATGGGCCGGGTCCGCACCGTGAGCCAGGAGATCATCGTCACCGACGAGGCCGTCTACGAGGTCGGCGAGGACGTGGAGAGCTTCGAGGCCTTCCTGGAGGAGAACCCGGAGTACGCGCCCGCGGAGGAGGACCCCGACGGGTTCGGCGCCCTGGGCTCCGACTCCCTGCCCGTCACCCACGGAACCATGACCACGACGACCACGGGCTGCAACAGCGCGACAGTCACCTACCGCAAGGTCAGCGGTACGCGGCTGACCATCAACTTCTCCATCGCCCAGGTGGGCAGCCTCACCCGCAAGGGCCCCACCACCAGCATCCAGGCGGGCCAGAGCCGCAGCTACTCGGCCGGGCTCTCCCCCATCGGCAACGTCCAGGGGCGCATGCAGGTGAAGGAGCAGAACAAGACCTTCGTGAACAGGTACATCAGCTGCCGCTAGACCACCGGCACCGGCCAGGGGGTCGGGACCCCGAACCCTCCCCCGGGTGCTGACCAGCGCCCCGATTCCGTGTGTGGGGACCGCGCGCTCCCCTTACGATCACCCTGTGAACAGACCACGACACGAAGAGTCGCCAGGGCGCCCTTCGTCCACCCCCGCTCCGGAACCGCCACACCGCGCAGGGTCCCCCACCGCCGAGCGATCGCCCGCGGCCTCGGCTCTCCTCTCACTGGTGGCGGCGGGCGCGCTCCTGCTCGCCTGCGGATCCGCACCGGCGCTCGCCCAGCGAACCGACCCCACCGTAGAGGTCGGGGCGTCGGGAGTGCGCGTCGACGACGGCGCCACCCGGGTGGACGTGAACCCGTCCGGGGCCCGGGTGGACACCCCGGGCGCGCACGTCGACGTCCGGCCCGAGTCGTACGTCCTGGTGTGCGCCAACGGTGTGCGGGTGGTCGTCCACACGGGACAGGCGCCGGAGTGCCCTCAGCCACCGCCGGGGCCGGCGCCGGAAGTACCCGCCCCGGAGGAACCGGAGCCGCCCAGGCGGGAAGTGCCTCCGGCGGCCCCCGCCGAGCCCGAACCGGTCGAACCCGCGCAGCCGGCGGTACCCGACCGCGCTCCGGCCGGGCCCGAACCGGAGGCCTCCCCGGCACCCCCGGAACCGGGGGCCTCCCCAGCGCCGCCCGCACCGGTCCCGGCCGCTTCCCAGGCGCCGCCCGAGCCCTCGGCACCGCCCCCCGTGCCGGCCGCGGAGCCCCCGGCACCCGCACAGGAGGTACTCCTGGCGGACGCCGGCGCACCCGCTCCGGCCCAGCCCTCCGGAGCGTTCACCCCGATGCGCACGATGGCTGTCGTCGCGATCATCGCCGTCGGCGCGGCCACCGGCGCGGGCCGTGCCGTGGCCGCCCTCACCGCCGAGTGAACCGGGCCCGTCCCGCCGGACACACCGGCGGGACGGGCCCGAGCCGCCCGGGAGTCGGACTACGGCAGCTCCAGCGCGACGTCCGACCGGTCGAAGTTCTCCAGGGCGTTCTCCATCTCGCCCGCGTCGTTGGCCAGGACACCGTTGTACGGGTTCCCCATGAGGAGCAGCATGACGATCGTGCCGAACACGAACACCATGTTCACCGCCGCCCAGAAGTAGGCCGTGCCGGCCCCCCGCTTGATCATGGCGAACGGCAGCACCGAGACGGCCACCGCCGACAGCACCGAAAGGACCAGCAGGGCCGGTGGGATCCGGTCCCCGGCCGCGTCGGCGCGCTGGTTGCGCGCGTCGCTGAGGTTGGTCATCTCCTGGCGGGCGGTCATGCGGTCCAGCCCGTCCCCGGTGTCGGACACCGACAGGACCCGCACCGACGCCGCCAGAGCGGCGAGGTCGTCGTCGCCGTCGGGGCTCAGCTCCCCCTTGCCCTCCATCAGCGGCCAGTCGTCCTCGATCACCGTCGCCGCGTAGGTGCGCAGGTGACTCCGCACGGCCTCGCCCTCCGCCTCCGGGAAAGCGGTGCTGCTCCAGTACAGGGACTGGGCCGCACCGGCCTCGGCGATGGCGTCGTCCTCGGCCGACTTGAAGTCCTCCCAGCCGATGACCACGGCCATCGCCGCCGCCACGAGGTACAACGACAGCACGCAGGGCGCCAGGACGACGCCCACCGCTCCGCCGGAGTGGTCGTCACTGATCCGGAAGCGCCGGGCGGCCAACACCGCCCCGCCGACCATGGCGGTCAGGACGGCGAGGATGACGAACAGCGTGAACATGTGTTTTCCCAGGTGGTCTCGGCATGAGGACGGACCATCCTTAGCACGGGACACGGCGCCGTCCCCGGGGAAAGGCGAAAGCTTCACCGGGACGTTCCCGCACCCGAACAGGCTTTTTCGCCCATGTCCTGACCTGCCCGGACACAACTCCCGGCGTTGGCAGACACAACAGAGGGGGTGCGGGCACCTCGGTGCCCGCACCCCCGCGTCGACCGGCCCCTCGCGCGGAAAGGCGGGGCCGGTCGGAGGAGTCGCTACTTCTCCAGACGGTTCAGCAGCGCGTGGTACTCGTCCCAGAGCTCGCCGGGCAGGTCGTCACCGAAGGTCTTGAAGAACTCGGGGACCAGCGCGGCCTCCTGCTTCCAGACGTCGGTGTCCACGTCGAGGACGAACTCCATGTCCTCGGCGGAGATGTCCAGGCCCTCGGTGTCGATGCCGTCGGCGGTCGGCAGGTAGCCGATCGGGGTCTCGACCGCGGCGGCGTCGCCCTCGAGGCGGTCGACGATCCACTTGATGACGCGGCTGTTCTCACCGAAGCCCGGCCACACGATCTTGCCGTCGGCGTTCTTCTTGAACCAGTTGACGTAGAAGATCTTCGGCAGCTTGGCCTCGTCGGCCTGCTTGCCGAGCTTGACCCAGTGGGCGAAGTAGTCGCCCATGTTGTAGCCGCAGAAGGGCAGCATCGCGAACGGGTCGCGGCGCAGCTCGCCGACGGAGCCCTCCTGGGCGGCGGTCTTCTCGGAGGAGACGTTGGCGCCCAGGTAGACGCCGTGCTGCCAGCTGAAGGACTCCGACACCAGCGGCACCGCGGAGGCGCGGCGGCCACCGAAGAGGATGGCGGAGATCGGCACGCCCGCCGGGTCCTCCCACTCGTCGGCGATGGTCGGGGCCTGACCGGCCGGGGTGGTGAAGCGGGAGTTCGGGTGGGCGGCGGGCTCGCCGGACCCGGGGGCCCAGGGGCGGCCCTTCCAGTCGGTGAGGTTGGCGGGAGCCTCCTCGGTGAGGCCCTCCCACCACACGTCGCCGTCCTCGGTGAGCGCGACGTTGGTGAAGATGCTGTTGCCCCACAGCGTCTCGACCGCGTTGGCGTTGGTCTCGGCGCCGGTGCCGGGAGCGACACCGAAGAAGCCGGCCTCGGGGTTGATGGCGCGCAGCCGACCCTCGGCGTCGAAGCGCATCCAGGCGATGTCGTCGCCGACGGTCTCGACCTTCCAGCCGGGGATGGTCGGCTGGAGCATCGCCAGGTTGGTCTTGCCGCAGGCGCTCGGGAAGGCGGCGGCGACGTAGTGGGACTTGCCCGCGGGCGAGGTCACCTTGAGGATCAGCATGTGCTCGGCGAGCCAGCCCTCGTCGCGGGCCATCACCGAGGCGATGCGCAGCGCGTAGCACTTCTTGCCGAGCAGGGCGTTGCCGCCGTAGCCGGAGCCGTAGGACCAGATCTCGCGGGTCTCGGGGAAGTGCGAGATGTACTTGGTGGAGTTGCACGGCCAGGCGACGTCCTGCTGGCCGGGCTCCAGGGGGGCGCCGACGGAGTGGACGGCCTTGACGAACTCGCCGCGCTCCTCGATCAGGCGCAGGGCGGCGGCGCCCATGCGGGCCATGATGCGCATGGAGACGACGACGTAGGCGGAGTCGGTGATCTCGACACCGAGCTGGGAGATGTCGCCGCCGAGCGGGCCCATGCAGAAGGGCACGACGTACATGGTGCGGCCGCGCATCGAGCCCTTGAAGACCTCGCCGAAGGTGGCGCGCATCTCGTGGGGGGCGATCCAGTTGTTGGTGGGACCGGCGTCCTCTTCGCGCTCGGAGCAGATGAAGGTGCGGTCCTCGACCCGGGCGACGTCCGTCGGGTCCGACGTGCAGTAGAAGCTGTTCGGCCGTTTCTCGGGGTTGAGGCGGGTGAAGGTGCCCTGCTCGACCAGCTGGTCGGTCAGGCGGTTCCACTCCTCCTCGGAACCGTCACACCAGACGACCTCGTCCGGCTGGGTGAGTTCCGCGACCTCGCGAACCCACGAGATGAGCTCCTCGTTCTTGGTCGGGGCGGCGCCCACGTCAGTACCCACGTCAGCAGTCACAACGGCTCCTCATCGAATTACGAGATCCCTCGAATCATGAACGACGAGGCCCAGGCCTGACCAATTGGTCTAGGCCAATGGTCTATACGCGTGGGGTCGAGAAGCCCGATTCCGCTGCACAGCAAGGGATTCAGGTGGTCCACAGACGTGCAGGAACGCGCCCGGCGGGGTGGCGTTCCGCTCCTGCCCGGAGCCGCTTTCCCCTGCACCGCGGGCAAGTGCCCCACCAGCCCCGACACACGGTGCTGTTCGTCACACAACAGTCACGGGGTGCCGGGGGCGGCGGATTAGACCTCTGTCGGACTCCGGGGCGACGCCCTGCGGCTTCGCCCAGCGGCCCCGACCACTGTCTCGGCGCTCGAACAGCCGCTCCACCAGCTCGGCGGGCATCACGGCGACCCGGTCGGGGCGGTCGGCGGCGGGAGTCAGCGGAGTATCGCGACCGGGCCGCGGGCGCCGTGCAGGACCGAGTGGCTCACCGAGCCCAGCAGCAGGCCGCGGAAGCCGCCGCGGCCGCGGGAGCCCACCACGATGAGATCGGCGGGGGTGGCCTCCTCCAGGAGCGCGACCACAGGATGCGCGCGTACCACCCGCGTGTGCACCCGGACGTCGGGGCGCAGCAGGCGCAGGTCGGTGAGCTCCTCGTCCAGGGCGTGGCGGGCGGCCTCGGCCGCGGTGGCGTCGTCGAACAGCTCCGGCGGGATCGGGCCGGTCGCCGCCGCGAAGGCCACCAGGGGCTGCCAGGCGCTCACCGCGACCAGGTCGGTGTCGGCGAACTCCGCCTGCGAGAAGGCGAACTCCAGGGCGCGGCGGCTGGGCTCGGATCCGTCCACCCCCACGATCACCCTGCTGCGGACCCCGTGCGCGGACGCGTGGTCCTTGGGCAGCACGATCACCGGCACCGGGGCGCGGGCGGCCAGCTCGATGCCCACGGACCCGACGAAGGCGGCGGCGATCCCGCTCAGCCCGCGTGAACCCACCACCACGGCCACCGCGCCGGGGTCGGCCGCCTCGGTGAGCAGCGCCTCCGCCGGGCGGCTGAAGGACAGGCGGGTCCGCACGGAGAGTTCGGGGAACAGCCGGGCCGTCCAGTCCCGGGCGTGGTCGAGCAGCCGTTGGGCGCCCGCCCCCGGCCCGTCGTCGGAGCGTTCCTCCGCGCCGCCCCAGATCCCGAAGCTCTCCGTGGCCAGCGGACTCGCCGCGGCGACGATGCTGACCCCGAGGCCGCGCAGCGAGGCCTGGTGGGCGGACCACTCCAGGGCGTGCCTGCTGGAGTCGGTGCCGTCCACCCCCACGATCACCCAACGCGTCGTGGCTGCGCCGTTCATCACGTGCGCCCTTCCGTAGGTCGTCGATACCCGCGCGGTTCCCGGACCTACCGGCCGGTGTCCCGTGGTGTTCCACGATGATGCCGCGTGAACACACACCCGTGGATAACAGTGCCGCCGCGAGTTGGCTGACGTAGGGTCCCAGAACAGCCGGAGCCCCGGAACGATCGGTAGTCTCGGAACACTCGGTGTCCTGGTGAAGACGGAACGGGCGGACGTGTCGGTGCGTCCGAGAGACATAGAAGAGTCATCGGCGGAGACTGGGGGCGCGATGCCTTACTCGAACAGCGCGACACTGCACTGGGACCACCGGGACGGCCGGGTGGCCGCGGTGGTCGCCGCTCTGGTCTACAGCATGTGGACCCTGGAAGTCATCCTGCCGGGCGGCACGGCCGCCACCGGGGCCCTCGCCGATCCCGAGTCCGTTCTCGGCCGCGTCCTGGACAGCGCGCACCGGACCGCCGCGATCCTGGTGGTCCTCGCCGCCGGGCTGGGGCTGGGCCTGGGGGCCAGGCGCCCCCGGCGCTGGCTGACCGTCTCCTGGTGGTCGATGGCCGTGTTCGGGGCGGCCTCGCTCACCGCCTCCCTGCTCCCCGGCCGGTGCGTGGTGTCCACGGACGCGGCGTGCACGGTGGAGTCGATGGTGGAGGGGGTCCAGGGCGCGACGGTCGCGCAGCCGGTCCTGGCGGTGGTCGCCGTCCTGTCCGCGCTGCTGGCCGCGGCCGCGCTCACCGTGGACAGCCGACTGGCCGGGGGTCGCGCCTGGCCGCTGCTGGCGGCGGTCACGGTGGCCCAGGCGGTGGCCGCGGTGGTCGTCCTGGTGCTGGCCGCGCTGACCTACGCCGCCTCCGGTGACGGTTCGCCCGGGGTCGCCCTCGGTCTGGCCGAACGCGCCCACCTGATCACCGTGGCCCTGTGGCTGCTGGCCGTGGGGGTCGTGCCCGGCCACTGGAAGCGCCGTCTGTCCCCCCGGCACACGCCGAACACCTCCAGCTGATCCACGCCCTCCGGGCCCCGACCCACCGGTCGGGGCCCGCGGCCGTGGCACACGCGGTTCCGGGGTCCGGGGCTCAGGGGTTCGGGGCTGTGGCACGCCGGGGTTCGGTGCCCCGGTCCCGGGTCCGGCTCTCACGCCGACCGGCGCGTCCGGTCCCCGAGGACCAGTTCGCGCCACTCGGTGTAGGCCTCCAGCGCCGCGCGGGTGCCGGGGGCGTCCGGTCCCAGGGTCTGCGCACACGTGCGGTACAGGTCGCCCAGCTCGGCCAGGGCGGTGGCCTCGTCCGAGCGCAGGGTGATGAGCAGGGCCCGGAACATGACGGTCAGCCCGTGGGTGGACCCCAGCGCCCGGCGGAACTCCTCGAAGAGTGCGCTGAGGTGCCGCCGCCCGTCCTTTCCCAGGTCGCCCTCGGTGGCCAGGCGCAGGCGGACCAGCAGGACGTTGGGGTGGGTGGGGCCCAGAACAGGCGTCCAGCGCTCGCACAGCTCCCGGTACAGACCGATCGCCGCGCTGTCGCCCCGCGCCTCCAGGACGTGCGCGCGGGCGAACAGGGTCGTGTGGTGGTCGTCCCCGTAGCGCTCGCTCAGTTCGGGCAGCAGGGCCTCGGCCTCGGTGACCGCCCCCTCCAGGTCTCCGACGGTGACCCGGGTGGCGGCGAGCAGGAAGCGCGCCGTCACGGTGCTCTCGTGCCCGGCGCCCAGAACCCGTTCCAGGTCCTCGATCCTCTCCTCGATCCCGGCCTTGGCGGTGTCGGTCTCGCCCAGCAGAAACATCAGCCGGGCGTGGTCGGCCCGGGCCAGCAGGGTGAGGCGGTGGTCCACGGGCAGGTGGCGCTCCAGGTCGGGAAGCAGTTCCTCGTAGTCCCGTTCGGCGGCCAGCAGGTCACCGGCCCCGATCCGGTGGCGGGCGAGCAGGCGCCGGGTGTTGAGGACCTCGCGGTGGTGCGGGGGTCGGCTCAGCTCCCGGGCGGCGAGCAGTTCGGCGCAGGCCCGGACGGCCCCCGCCTCGTCCCCCGCCTCCGAGCACCACCGCACCAGCTGGACCCGGGCGGCCAGGGTGTCGGGGTGGTCGGGGCCGTGGACCCGGGCCCGGGCGGCGACCTGGTCGGCGCAGGCCCGGGCGGCCCCGGTCGGATCGCCCGCCTGGGCGTGCCAGCGGATCAGCTCGGTCCTGGTCTCCAGGACGTCCTCGTGGTTGGGGCCGAGCGCGCGGCGCTGCCGGGTGAGGAGTTCGGTGTAGGCCTCGACGGCCCGCCCGACCCGGTCGGTCTTCCCGGTCCACCAGGAGAACCGCTCGTAGGCGGCCAGGGCGCCCGGGTTGTCGGCGCCCCTCGCCTGAGCGGTCGTCTCCGCCAGGCGTTCGTAGCTGTCCGCGGCCAGGTCGGTGAGGTCGCACTCCCCCCAGAGCCGGGCGGTCTCCGCCTGCAGGGCGAGCATGTGCGGGTGCAGCGGGCCGACGCTGTCCGACAGTTGGCCGGCCGCCCCGCTCAGGGCGATCGCCGCCCCGGCCGGGTCGCCCTGCCGCTCCTGGCGGAGCGCCGTGTGCACCCGCAGGGTCAGGGCGTCGTGGTGGTCGGCCCCGAAGCGTCCGACGGCCTCCTCGTACAGCTCGCCCGCGTCCTCGGCCGGCCCGCCGTCGAGCACCTCCCGCACCCGCCGGTCGAACCCGGGGTCCCCGGTCCCCGTCGGGTCCCTCAGATCGTCGAGGACGACTCCCCTCATGCTGCTCCCCCATCGCCCGTGTCCGTCCACACCAGGTCCGACGGGGAAAGTCGCCCCGGGGTTGCACGAAGATCGGCCGCATCCGGTCCGAACCGCGGGTTCACACCTTCGGGCCCACGCTGCACGAGGTCCGGGAGAGGGGGCGGGACGCCGTCGACGGGGTCCTCGGCACCCCGATCGACAGCGTCACCGTCCCACTCCGCGTGCGGGACCCGGAGCCCGGGTTCAGGTGAGTTCGGCGGGCAGCGGGCGGGTGTGGACCACGTGCAGCGAACTCACCGCTCGGGTGAGGACCACGTAGAGGCGGTTCATGCCCCTCTCCTCGGCCTCCACGATGGCGGCGGGTTCGGCGACCACCACCGCGTCGAACTCCAGACCCTTGGCGATGCTCGCCGGCACCGCCACCAGGCGGGCGCTGTCCATGCCGGTCTCACCCAGCAGCGGCGCCTCCACCCCTTCGGCGGCCAGGGCCCCGCGCAGGGCGGGCAGCTCGTGGTCGGCGGCGATCAGCCCCACCGAGCCCTCGCCCTTCAGCGCCGTCCGGCAGGCCTCGGCCAGGGCCGGGGCGATCCGTTCGGCCGCCGGGACCAGCTGGAGCGCGCCCGGGGAGCGGCGGACCGCCACCGGCGCACCCAGACCGGGGGCGATCGCGGGCAGCAGGCGGGCGGCGAAGTCGATGATCTGCGCGGGCACCCGGTAACCCCGGTCCAGGGCGTGCAGGTGGCCGGTGGGCTTGCCCAGGTGCTCCAACAGCGTCGACCAGTTGCGGGCCGCCGACGGGCTCGTGCCCTGGGCGATGTCGCCGAGCACCGTGAGCGAACCCGATCCGGCTCGGCGGCCGATCGCCCGGCACTGCATCGGGCTCAGGTCCTGGGCCTCGTCCACGACCACGTGCCCCAGCCCGGAGGGGCGTTCGATCAGCGCCGTGGCCTCGTCCACCAGGGCCAGGTCCTCCTCCGACCACTTCGCCGACTTGGGGCCGCGCGGCCTGCCCGGCAGCAGCACCGCCTGCTGCTCCTCGGGGGTGAGCAGCCCCTCGGCGGCGCGGGCCAGGCGCTCGGGGTCGGTGAGCAGGCCGAGCACCAGTTTGAGCGGCTCGACCTTGGGCCACAGGGCGGTGACGGCGGCGCGCACCGCCGGGTCCCGGCGGACCTGGGTGTGGGTGCGGTCGTCGCAGACCTGCCCCTCGGCCTCCATGAGGCTCAGGACCGCGTGCGCCATGCGGTGCGACAGGAGTTCGCGGCCGGACCCGTAGGCGACACCGCGCTCGGCGAGTTCGTCGAGGAGGGGGCGCACGTCCTCCGGGTACAGGCGCCAGCGGCGCGAGCCCTGGCGGACCATCACGGTCTCCTCGGGGGCGCGCAGGTGCGCCCACAGGTCCCGGCGGAGGACCTCGGCCATGACGGCGGAGCCCTTGGTCCGGGCCGCCTCGGGGTTCTCCGTGCGGCGGACCCACCCCTGGGCGGGGCGCATGCGCTCGGGCAGGTCGCGGGTGAGGAGTTCGTTGACGGTGGTCTGGTGGACGTCGACCTCACCCAGGGCAGGCAGCACGTCCTGGATGTAGGAGAGGAAGGACCGGTTGGGACCGATGATCGCCACACCCGAACGCGAGAGGCGTTCGCGTTCGCTGTAGAGCAGGAAGGCGATGCGGTGCAGGCCGACGGCGGTCTTGCCGGTGCCGGGCGCGCCCTGGACGCACAGGGTGGTCTCCAGCGGGGCGCGGACCAGCGCGTCCTGTTCGGGCTGGATGGTGGCGACGATGTCCCGCATCGGCCCGGTGCGGGGGCGTTCGATCTCCGCGTCGAGGAGCGCGCTGCCGAGGGAGGCCTCCGGGGCGTTCTCCCCGAGCATCAGGTCCTCGTCCTCGAAGGCGGTGAGGACGGACTCGGGCTCCCCGTCGGGGCCGGCGACGGTACCGAACCCGTAGCGGCGGCGGACCCGGACCTTCATGCGTTCGCTGGGCGAGGCCTGGTAGTAGGCGACGCTGATCGGCGCCCGCCAGTCCAGGACCACGGGTTTTCCCCGGCCGTCGTGGACGTGGCGGCGGCCGATGTTGATGCGGTCGGGCTCGTCGGCGGTCCGGTCGGCCGGGTCGTGTTCCCCGTCGGCGGAGTCGTCGTCATCGTCCAGGAAGACGGTGCCGGGGTCGAAGTCCAGGCGCCCGAAGTACAGGGGCGCGCCGGGGATGTCGGCCAGGGCGGCCAGGCGGCGTTCGCGGCCGCGGCGCAGGGCGGCGTCGGTGACCTTGTCCTTGGCGGCGTCACCGAAGAGCAGTTCGGTGGCGTCGACCTCCTCGCGCATCCGGCGCAGGGCGGCGCGGGCCTCGCGCAGGGCTTCGCGTTCGGCGAGGAGTTCGGGATCGGCGGGCACGGCTGTGGGATCGAGCGTGGTCATGGGAGGACCTCGGGGTCGGCGGGACAAGGAGCGGCTTCACTCGTGCGCGCGGTCCCGCCCCGGTCGCCTCGAGGGCCCGGTTCGTTCCGATCCATGAGCGCGCACCACGCCCCTGGGGGGCGGTGATGCCGAACCTGCGAGCTTACCCGAACCGGGGCTGTTGTTCAGGGTTCTGCGGAGACCGGCCGGGAGAACGGGAACGGGGACCGAGGCGTGCGCCCGCCGAGCCCCCTCCCCGGGCTCGGCGGGCGCACGGCCGGGCCCGCTCAGGTCTTGCGGAGCCGCACCCTGCTGACCCGGTGGTCGTCGCCCTTGAACAGCACCAGGGTGGCGCGCCCGCGGGTGGGCCTGATGTTCTCCACCAGGTTGACCTCGTTGATGGTGCGCCAGGTGTTGGCGGCGAAGTCCAGGGCCTCGTGCTCCTCGATGGTCGTGGCCATGTGGTGGAAGTAGGAGCGGGGGTCGGAGAACGCGGTGCGGCGCAGTTCGCGGAACCGGTCGAGGTACCAGTTGCGGACGTTGTCGACCCTGGCGTCGACGTAGATGGAGTAGTCGAAGAAGTCGGCGACGGCCAGGCGTCCGGCGGTCGCGGGCTGGAGGACGTTGATGCCCTCCACGATGAGGATGTCCGGGCGGTGCACGGTCTGGCGTTCGCCGGGCACCACGTCGTAGTGGAGGTGGGAGTAGACGGGGATGTCGAGGCGCTCGGCCCCGGCCTTCATCTCCGACACGAACCGGACCAGCGCCCGGCGGTCGTAGCTCTCCGGGAAGCCCTTGCGGCGCATGAGGCCGCGGGACTGGAGCACGGAGTTCGGGTACAGGAAGTTGTCGGTGCTGACGAGCTCGACGTCCGGGTGGTTGGGCCACTGGGCGAGGAGGGAGCGCAGCAGACGGGCCGTGGTGGACTTGCCCACGGCGACGCTGCCCGCCACGCCGATGATGAACGGCGAGGGGCGGTCGGACTCTCCGAGGAAGGCACGCACAGCGGCGTGGCGCTGCTGGGTGGCGCCCACGTAGAGGTTGAGCAGCCGCGACAGGGGCAGGTAGATGTCGCGCACCTCCTCGAGGGAGGTGGGGTCGTTGGTACCCCGAAGGTCGCTGAGGTCGGCCTCGGTGAGGGACAGGGGCGTGGAGGCCCGGAGCGCGGCCCAGGCCGCACGGTCCAGTTCCACATAGGGCGAGGAGAAGCCGTTCTTCGTCGCGTGAGACACGGTTGACCACACTAGACGAGGCACTCCCCCACTCCGGGCAGGCGGTCCCTCCCTTGGCCGACCTGGAACGGGAACGTGCTCGAAAGCACACGTTCACCTCGCCGACACGAAAGGTTTTTTGACCGGGTTCGGACGGGTGCGAACCGGTTCCACTCGGGACCCGACACACCCCTCCCACCTGCGTGGTCTACCTCGGATACACCAAATGGTCTATACCGTTACCTGCGAAAACGACCAGTGGTATGGGCCACTGGTTGGTCGATTCGGGGCGGCTTTTCGCCTACGCTGGCGGCCATGTGCGGAATCGTTGGCTACGTCGGGCCGCAACCGGCGCTTGAGGTTGTCGTTGACGGCCTCGCAAGGTTGGAGTACCGCGGATATGACTCCGCGGGTGTCGCAGTGCTGGGTGAGGGAACCCTGCGCTCCGAGAAGCGGGCGGGAAAGCTCGCCAACCTGCGCCAGGCCCTGGAAGAGCACCCCATCTCCGGTGAGGGCGCCGGAATCGGTCACACCCGTTGGGCCACGCACGGTGCGCCCAACGACGTGAACGCCCACCCCCACGTCGACAACGACAACCGGGTCGCGGTCGTTCACAACGGCATCATCGAGAACTTCGCCTCCCTCCGCCTGGAGCTGGAGGAGCAGGGCTGCAAGTTCCTGTCCGAGACCGACACCGAGGTCGCCTCCCACCTGCTCAACAAGGAGCTGGAGCGACGCGGGGACGGTGACCTCGCCGGAGCGATGCGCTCCGTGTGCAAGCGCCTGGAGGGCGCCTTCACGCTGGTCGCGATCTCTCCCGACGACCCCGAGCTGGTCGTCGCGGCCCGCCGCAACTCCCCGCTGGTCGTCGGCCGCGGCGAGGGCGAGAACTTCCTGGCCAGCGACGTGGCGGCGTTCATCGCCCACACCCGTGAGGCGGTCGAGCTCGGCCAGGACCAGGTCGTGGAGCTGCGCGCCGACTCCGTGCTCGTCACCGACTACGAGGGCAACCCCGTGGACGTGCGCGAGTACCACGTCGACTGGGACGCCTCCGCGGCGGAGAAGGACGGCTTCGACTACTTCATGCTCAAGGAGATCGTCGAGCAGCCCAAGGCTGTCGCCGACACCCTCCTGGGCCGGGTCTCGGTCGAGGGCCAGCTCACCCTGGACGAGATGCGCCTGACCCCCGCCGAGCTGCGGTCGGTCGAGAAGATCGTCATCATCGCGTGCGGCACGTCCTACCACGCGGGCCTGATCGCCAAGTACGCGATCGAGCACTGGTGCCGGATCCCCTGCGAGGTGGAGGTCGCCAGCGAGTTCCGCTACCGCGACCCGATCCTGGACCAGCAGACCCTGGTCATCGCGATCTCGCAGTCCGGCGAGAGCATGGACACCCTGATGGCGGTCCGCTACGCCCGCGAGCAGCGCGCCCGTGTGCTGGCGATCTGCAACGTCAACGGGTCCACCATCCCGCGCGAGTCCGACGGCGTGCTGTACACGCACGCCGGACCGGAGGTCGGGGTGGCCGCCACCAAGACCTTCCTCACCCAGCTGGCCGCCTGCTACCTGATCGGCCTGTACCTGGCCCAGGTGCGCGGGATGAAGTTCGGCGACGAGATCAACGCCGTCATCGCGCAGCTGGCCACCATGCCGGAGCAGATCGAGAAGGTCCTGGAGACGGTCGAGCCGGTCCGGGAGCTGGCCCGCTCCCTGGCCGACGCCGACACCGTGCTGTTCCTCGGCCGCCACGTGGGTTACCCGGTGGCGATGGAGGGCGCGCTCAAGCTCAAGGAACTGGCGTACATGCACGCCGAGGCGTTCGCCGCCGGTGAGCTCAAGCACGGCCCGATCGCGCTGATCGAGGAGGGCCTGCCGGTGGTCGTCGTGGTGCCCTCGCCCAAGGGGCGCAGCGTGCTGCACGACAAGATCGTGTCGAACATCCAGGAGGTGCGCGCCCGCGGCGCCCGCACCATCGTGATCGCCGAGGAGGGCGACGAGTCGGTGCGCCCGTACTCGGACGTGCTCATCGAGATCCCGGCGGTGCCGACCCTGCTGCAGCCGATCGTCTCGACGATCCCCATGCAGGTGTTCGCCTGCGAGCTCGCCCTGGCCAAGGGCAACGACGTGGACCAGCCCCGCAACCTCGCCAAGAGCGTGACCGTGGAGTAGGTCGGGACACGTTCCCTCGGTGGACGGGGCGCGCGGCACGGGGTGGGACCCCGGGCGGCGCGCCCCGTTCTCGTTCGCGGGACGCGTCCGCCGGCGGTGGTCAGGGGTCGACGGGACAGCCGGTGCACGGGCAGCGGTCGGCGGTCGGCGGTGTCAGTGCACCGCGTGACCCGCGTGGCTGGCACAGGCGGCCGCGGCGTCGTCGTGGGTGGGCAGCACCCCGTGCAGGTCCAGCACGTCCAGGATGCGGCGCAGCTGCCGGGGCGGGCTCGCGAGCAGGAGGTGGCGCTGGGATCCGGAGGCGATCCGGAGCGCCCCGACCAGTGCGTTGACCCCCGAGGCGTCGATGAACTCCACCGCGGAGAGGTCGACGACCGTGCAGTTCTCGACCACGGCCGAGGCGAGGCCGGCGAACACGCTCTCCGCCGTGGCGATGTCGATCTCGCCTTCCAGACGCACGACGGTCATTCCGTCGCACCGGAAGTGCTCCTGGTCCGGGTCCAGTACGGCCACGCCTTACTCCCGTGTTCGGGGTCGGTGGGGACACTCTGCCGCCGTCGGTCAAATACCGACATGCTTCGACAGCCTACTCGCATCGGCAGGCTCCACCACTGTCCCGAAGTCCGGGCACCGTCCGTTCTCCGCGGGGGCGGGACCCCTAGAACGGCTCAGAACCGCATACGGCCCATACGACCTTTCCGTGTCCGTCCACAGAATTCCAGCCCCATTCCCGGCTGAACGCCGCGATCAGCCCGAGCCCGCGGCCGGACTCGGCGAAATGGTGCGCGTCGACCTGGACCGGGCCCTGCGGGCTGGGGTCGGAGACCATGCAGACCACGGCTCCGTCGGCGGGAAGCGGCTTCAGCTGCAGGGTGACCCTGGTGTGCTCGGGGCGTCCGCCCGTGACCGCGTGCCGGCACGCGTTCCCGACCAGTTCCGAGATGACGAGCCGAAGGTTCTCCGCCGGTTCGGACATACCCCAGGCCGACAGGCTCGCGACGCCGAACTCCCGCGCCGCCCGGACCGATCCCGGAACCGCCCCGTAGGAGGCGGCCGCGACACCCGGGGCGCGTGCGCTCTCTCCCACGGCCAGTCGACCGAGCGACGGCTCCCACCAACCATGCGGCGTTCCTTGGGACGACCGCACCCGGGAGAGGGGGTCCCAGGATGCCCCGGCCTCAAGCTCCGAAGGCATCAGCTCTGCGTTCATCACGGTCCTCACGGGTGATGTCGGTTCGCGCATCCGACTTCCGCCGTGCCCTGTCCCTCGTACGTGTTCCTTACATACGCAAGCCACAGATGCACGTGCAGATCAACTTTCGGCAAGACTATAGGACCTCGTCCCCCTTTTGGTAGGCCCCCTCGCGAAGAATTCACCCCGACCACAGGAGATTCCTGCCGGCACACTTCACCAGGTCTCGAATCGGCTCGCCCCCCTGTCGGGGAACAACGACATCGGTATACTGAGCGGTCGCTCCCGCCAATACCACTCCCAGGGAGGCGAAGTGGTAGCCGACCCAATGCCGAACCACCAGGTCACACAGGATTTTCTGGCCAATTCCAGCGGTGGTCCCACCGTGCTGCGCATTCTGCTCGGCACCCAGCTGCGGCGCTTGCGCCAGGAGAAGGGCATTTCCCGCGAGGACGCCGGTTACGCGATCCGCGCTTCCCACGCCAAGATCAGCCGAATGGAGCTCGGTCAGGTCAGTTTCAAACACCGGGACGTCGACGACCTGCTGAAACTGTACGGAGTCGAGGAGACGGAGCAGCGCGAGGCGCTGGTCGGGATGATCTCCAGCGCCAACGCCCAGGGCTGGTGGCACAAGTACGGCAACGTGCTGCCGCAGTGGTTCGGCGTCTACGTGGGCCTCGAGGAGGCCGCGTCGGTGATCAGGACCTTCGAGGTGCAGTTCGTACCCGGACTGCTCCAGACCGAGGGGTACGCCCGCTCCGTCATCAAGCTCTCACGGACGACCACCTCCGAGGAGGACGTGACCAGTCGTGTGAACATGCGCATGCATCGGCAACGGCGTTTCACCGCTCCCGAGGGTGAGCCGCCGCGCCTGTGGGCGGTCATCGACGAGGCGGTCCTGCACCGCCCCTACGGCGACGCCGAGGTGATGCGCGAACAGATCGAACACCTCCTCGAGATGTCCCGCCGACCCAACATCACCATCCAGATCGCCACGTTCGCCATGGGCGGCCACCCGGCCGCAGGAGGCCCCTTCAGCATCCTGAGGTTCCCCACGCCCCAGCTGCCCGATGTGGTCTACCTGGAGCAGCTGAGCAGCGCGCTGTACTTCGACAAGTACGACGACACCAGCCGCTACGCGCAGACCATGGACCACCTGGCCACCCAGGCGCCGCTCCCGAGCTCCACCCCGGAGATCCTCGAGCGCTTCCTCGACTTCCACGGAGCCTGACCGGCGGGACCGCGCTCCCGCCCCCGAAGCGTTCCCCTGATCCCCCGCCGTCCGGGCGGTTCCGGTCCACGGACCGGAGCCACCCGGACCCGCACCCCCGGTGACCCCCCGAGTGCCCTGGGTGCCCGCGGGGCCGCTCCCATGGCCGCCTTCGGCCACGACTGGGAAACAATCCTGGGACGCCGAACCTTCGGAGCTTGCGGCGCGTTAGGTCTGACATGCGGTTCCACCATCGCCCTGGACCGGGCCGACGCTCGGGTGCTTGCTGATGCAATCACGGATGCACGTGCATGGACTACGCTCTGGACTCGCACGGGGACGAACGGACCACCTCGGAAACGACCTCTCCGCTCTGGGACAAGGCGGTCGGTCAGGGTGGTCCGGCCCGACGAGCACGGCGCACTGGAGCCGCTTGTGGACAGCCCCGCTCACGAGTCCCCGAAGTTCCAGGAGGTTGAGGATGCACCCGATCTACAACGGCGTCCCCGCGGACCGGTTGCAGGTCGCATGGACCAAGAGCAGTTGGAGCAACCCGGACGGGAACTGCGTGGAGGTGGCCACTCTTCCGGGTGGTGACATCGCCGTCCGCAACTCCCGCGACCCGCAGGGGCCCGCACTGGTCTACACACCGGCGGAGATCAGGGCCTTCGTCCGCGGTGCCAAGACCGGCGAGTTCGACGCCCTCCTGGACTGACCCGACACGTGGGCGGCCCCCACGACCCGTCCGTTTCCCCGCCCCGACGATCCTTCCGAATCCCCCCTCCCCCGGGTACCCCTTCCCCCACTGGCGGACCAACCCGGGAAACGTGTCCGCGCCGTCGGCCCTGCGGTCGACCCCCGTCCCGCGGCGGCCTGTTTCCGTCCACGGCGCGGACACGAGCGGAGCCCGGCACCCACCAGGTGCCGGGCTCCGCCGGTTCTCCACCGTTCCCGCCGCTCCTACAGCACGGGAGGCTGTCAGAGCCGGGTGGGGTCGACCAGGCCGTTGGCGCCGACCGGGGCCTGCTCCCACGGGAAGTGGGTGGCACCGAGGGCGGGCTTGAGGTCGAACAGCCAGGCGGCCTTCTCGTCGTACTTGGCGAAGAAGGGCTTTCCGACCAGCTCCGGGTCGCGCGCCTGGATGAAGTGCAGGACGAAGACCTTCTCTCCCAAGATCTCCGTCACACCGTCCACGCACACCTTGCCCGGGGTCGCCGACATCGACGGGCCGCGCACGGTCCGGGCCAGGCCCGAGACCTTCTGGTAGGCACCGCGGAAGATGTCGTAGGCCTCGGCCAGCGGCACCGCGAAGTAGTCCTGCGGGCCGGTGTCACGCTCGACGAACATGTAGTAGGGCACCATGCCGTGGCGCAGGTGCGTCCGCCACATGTCCTCCCACGTGGCCGAGTCGTCGTTGATCGTGCGGATCAGCGGGGCCTGGGTGCGGATGACCGCCCCCGTGGCGCGGATCCGGCGCACGGCCTCCTGCACGAGCTCGGGCTTCATCTCGTTCGGGTGCGAGAAGTGGGCCATGAACGCGAGGTTCTTGCCCGAGGCCACGACCTTCTCGAACAGGCGGAGCGTGTCGTCCGCGTCCGGGTCGGTGGTGAAGCGCTGCGGCCAGTAGGCCAGCGCCTTGGTCCCGATCCGGATCGCCTCGAGGTGCTCGATCTCCAGCAGCGGCTCGATGTAGCGGGAGATGACCCCCTCGCCCATGATCATCGGGTCCCCGCCGGTGAACAGGACGCTGGTGACCTCGGGGTGCGAGCGCACGTACTCGACCATCTGGTCGATCTCACCGGACGCGAACTTCAGGTCGGCGTCGCCGACGAACTGCGCCCAGCGGAAGCAGTAGGTGCAGTACGCGTGGCACGTCTGCCCCTGCTTCGGGAAGAAGAGCACCGTCTCCTTGTACTTGTGCTGGATCCCCGGGATGGGCTCCTCGTTGCCCGTGGTGGGCACGTTGAGGTCCATCTGGCCGGCCGGGTGCGGGTTGAGCTTGGCCCGGACCTGGTTGGCGGCCTCGTTCAGCTCCTTGCGACCGGCGCCCGAGCTGATCAGGTCGGCGATCCTGGAGACGTCGTCCTGGGGCAGCATGTCCGCCTGCGGGAAGACCAGGCGGTAGATCGGATCGTCGGGAGCGGCATCCCAGTCGATCAGCTCGTCGACGACGTAGCTGTTGACCCGGAACGGCAGCACATTGGCGACCGCCTTGACCGCGAGCTGTTCATCAGCCGCGAGACCGGCTCGCGCCGTGAGCTCGTCGAGGTGTTTCGTCGTGTAGGCACGAAACCGACGTCCGGCGGACGGGGACTGTGCCACGTCAGGCGTAACGCTCACGCCTCTCCTCTCCTGCGATTGAACAGGGGCCCTTCCTCAGGAAGGAGGGCAGCCCTGAACCGGTGGTTCCGGCATACGGGTACCGGAGGTCCACCGTGGGATGAAAATTCGGTTATCAGCTGTGCTCGGAGCGTTTCCCGCGACCGAGCCAGCGAGCGGATATACCCCGACTAGGGGATTTGTACCCACTCTGCGCAATATCCAGCCCTGACCTGGACATACTGGAAGTATCCTCGCACGGGTACACGAACGCGCCGCCCGTAGGCAGAGCACGGGCGACCCGATAGCGTGTCACCACACCACCCCGGACAGCCCCTCAGGGCGTGTTCACCCGTGCCGCGAAACCGTGTCGTCAGCCCATGCAGGGCAGCGCGAACGGCACACCCTACCCGCCCACCGGCACCACCTGATCGTGTGAGGAAGCTGTGACTGGCACACCCGACGCGCAGACCCCGGTACCGCGGACGTCACCGCCGATCATCGCGGTGGACGCCATGGGCGGTGACAACGCGCCCCGGGAGATCGTACGCGGCGCCGTCCTGGCCGTCCGCGAACTGGGCCTCCGGGTCCTGCTCGTGGGGCGGCGGACCGAGATCGCCGCCATCCTCGCCGAGGAGGGGGCCCTGCGCGACATCCCGGTGGTGCACGCCGAGGACAACATCGCGATGCACGAGGGGGCCCTCGCCAGCTGGCGCAGGCCCCGCTCCAGTGCGGCCGTGGCCTGTCGGCTGATCCGCCGGGGCGACGCCGACGCCCTCGTGTCCGCTGGCTCCACCGGCGGGATCGTGGCGACCTCCACGGTGCGGTTGCGCACACAGCCGGGCGTGCTGCGCCCGGCGCTGGCAGTGACCCTTCCCACGGGCCAGGTGCCCACGATCATGGTGGACGCCGGGGCCAACGCCGACGCCAAGCCGGAGATGCTGGTCCAGTTCGCGCACCTGGGCTGCGCCTACGCCCAGACCGCCTTCGGGGTCGAGCGGCCCCGGGTGGGCGTGCTCAACATCGGTTCGGAGCCGGGCAAGGGCAACAAGCTCATCCGCAGGGCCGGCGAGATGCTCGCCGCCGCCGCGGAGGGCTCCGAGACCATGGACTTCCGCGGCAACATCGAGGGCCACGACCTGCTCCACGGGAAGGTTGACGTGGTGGTCACCGACGGCCACAGCGGCAACGTGGCGCTCAAGACCATCGAGGGGACCGCGGCCTTCACCATGAACGCCCTCAAGGAGGCGCTCACCTCGTCCACCATGGCCAAGGCCGGGGCGGTGCTCCAGCGCGGAGCCCTGCGGAAGCTGCGCGAGCGCTTCGACAGCGAGACCTACGGCGGCGCGGCCCTGCTGGGCCTCAACGGCACCGTGGTCATCGCGCACGGCGACAGCCACCCCGAGGGCGTCGCGCACGCCTGCCGCCTCGCCCACAACCTCGCGGGCGGCCGGATAGGCGACCAGATCCGCCGCCGGGTCCCCCACCGCTCCCCGAACTGGCTCCACCGGCGCTCCGAGGAGCGCTGACCCGCGGGCGTCGCGGTCCCCGCACGCCGGCCCCGGCAGGGCCGTCCATGTCCGTGGACGGCGCGGCCGGGGCCTGGCCGCCGTTGCGTGCCGGCAGGTCCCACCGTCGCGGGCGTCGCGCGGTCAGCCGTCGGCGAGGCGGGCCAACAGGCCCGCCAGCAGGGCCACCTGGTGCGGGGTACGGCCGACGTCCACGTGCTCGTCGCGCGAGTGCGGTCCGGCCCCGGCCGCCCCCAGGCCGTCGAGGACCGGGCGCCCCAGCGCCGCCACCAGGTTGGCGTCGCTCGCACCGCCCACCGAGATCTGTCCCAGCTCCTCCCCCAGCTCCAGGGCCACCTCACGGGCCGGCCCGAACGCGTGTTCCGTGGCCGGACCGGGATTCATCGGCGGACGGTTCCACTCCCCGGTCACCTCCACCTTCACGCGGGTGTCCGACGGGATCAGCGCCGCCAGCCCCTCGTCCACCCGCGTGCTCTCGGCCGGGTCCTGGATACGCACGTCCACCTGGCACGCGGCCGATCCCGCCACGACGTTCCGAGTGGTCCCGCCCTCGATCACACCCACGTTCACCGTGGTCCCCCGTTCCGGAGCGGCCAGCGCCACGATCCTCGGCACCAGCTCCGCCAGGGCGTGGACCGCGCTCGCCCCGCTCTCGGGGTCCAGACCGGCGTGCGACTCGACCCCGGTGACCGTCACGTCGAAGAGCCCCATGCCCTTGCGTCCGGTCTTCACCATCCCCTCGCGGCTGGGCTCCAGCACGAGGGTGACGTCGGCCGCCCGCCCCGCCCTCTCGATGTGCGGGCGCGAGGCCGGGCTGCCGATCTCCTCGTCCCCGTTGAACAGGAACCGGATCGAGGGCAGCCGCGCACCCTGCTCGCGCAGGGACCTGATCGCCCACACCCCCTGCACGATGCCGGCCTTCATGTCGAAGCATCCCGGCCCGCTGAACCGCTCCCCCTCGACCGTCACCGGCCACTCCAGGATCGTTCCGCGCGGCCACACCGTGTCGTAGTGGCACAGCAGCAGCACCTCGCCGTCACCGTCGCCGGGGTAGAGCACCTCCAGGACGTCTCCGTAGGCCCCGCCGTCGCGGCGGACCCTCTCCGAGGGCGCTCCGAGCCGCTGGTCGAGCCACACCTCGATGTCGTCCAGCCCGGCGTCCAGCAGCTCCTTGTCGTTGCTGGGCGTCTCCGTCTCCACCAGGCGGCGCAGGTCCGCCAGGAGGTCGGGCAGGTTGCTCCGGGCGGCTTCGGCCAGGGCGGGCAGGTCCGTGTCGTTCACGTGGTCGCCTTTCGGGTCCTCGTCGTTCAGGGGCGGGGAAGAGGGGTGGGCAGAGGAGAAGGGGAAGGAAGCGGGGGCGGGCCGGGGCGGCCCGTCAGCGGACCGGCGCACCGGGGCCGAGCGGGATACCCAGACCCCACCAGATCAGCAGGATGACGGTCCAGCCCACGAGCATGGCCACCGCCATCGGCAGCGTCATCGACAACAGTGTGCCGATGCCCGCGTCGCGCCGGTACCGCTGGAGGAAGCCCAGCGCCATCGCGAAGTAGGGGCTCATCGGACTGATGACGTTGGTGGGGGAGTCGGCGACACGGAAGGCGGCCTGTGTCGTCTCGGGCGGGATGTCCAGCAGCATGAACATCGGCACGAACACCGGTGCCACCAGTGCCCACTGCGCCGAACCGCTGGTGATCATGATGTTCATCAGAGTGCACACGAGCACCATCCCGACCAGCAGCGCCGGGGTCGGCACGCCCGTGGAGTCCAGCAGCTCCGCACCGCGGACCGCGGCCACCTCCCCCAGCCCGCTCCAGCGGAAGTAGGCCAGGAACTGCGCGGCGGCGAAGAACAGCACGAGGACCGGAGCCAGCTCACGCACACCCGTGGCCATGGCCTCGGGAATGTCCCGGGCCCGGGCCAGGGAACCGGTGGTCCGGCCGAAGACCGCGCCGAGCACCAGGAACAGCAGTCCCATGACGAAGGCGATCCCGGTGACGATCGGTGAACTGAGCACCCCGCCGTCCTCGCCGCGCATCGGCGACCCGGACGGGACCAGCACGGCCGCGATCACCACCACGACGGCGATCAGAACCCACAGCGTCCGCAGCAGGCCCCGGCGCTCCAGCGGGGTGAGCCGCATTTCGCCCAGGTCCTCGTCGACGCCGTCACCGTCCACCTCCATACGAGCGGTGATCCGGACCAGGACGAACTCGGTGACCGCGGTCATGATCAGCGCCAGGAGGAGGGCGCTGACGGCGGTGAAGAAGTAGTTGGCGAGCGGTGTGACCACGTACCCGGGATCGATGATGTGGGCCGCGCTCGTGGTGAGCCCGGCGAACAGGGCGTCCCCCGGGGTCAGCACGACCGAGGCGTTGTAGCCGGCGGAGATCGACCCGAACGCCACGACGAGGCCGAGGATCGGGCTGCGCCCGGCCGCCTTGAAGATCATGGCGCCCAGGGGGACCAGCACCACGTACGCGGCGTCGGAGGCCACACTCGCGCTCACGCCGACCAGGGCGAGGGCGAAGGTCAGGAGTTGGGGCGGCACGCGGGTGACGCTTCCGCGCAGCAGGGCGTTGAGCAGGCCCGCGCGCTCGGCGACGGCGACACCGAGCATCACCACCACGATGAGCGCCATGGGCGGGAACTCGGCGAAGTTGGTGATGGCGTCGCCGATCATCATCCGCAGGCCTTCGGCGGTCAGCAGGCTTCTGACCTGGATGCGCTCCCCGTCCACCGGCGAGATCGCGTAGGCGCCCACCGCGTTGAGGACCGCGCTGAGCGCCACGACCAGCGCGGCCATGAAGACGAACAGCCAGAACGGATGGGGGAGCTTGTTGCCCGCCCGCTCGATGAACTGGAGGCACCGCATGAGCACGGCCATACCGCGACCGGTGCTGCGGACTTCGGCAGAGGTCACCGTCGGCTCCTTGGGGGTGGAGAGGAGAGAGGTGGGACGTGCTGTGCGTCACACCCTGACTGTCAGGCAAGAGTCCATCGGAATGATGTTTCTTGTCAATATCCAGCTAGACATCGCTTGGTTAAGTCAAAAATCGATCCCTCTTTAGCACCTATGCTCTTGTGTGTGGGAGTACAGAAGATGGACGCACTCGACCTCGACCTGGTCGCGGCCCTGCAGTACGCCCCCAGGGCGCCGATCAGCGCACTCGCGGAGGTGCTCGGGAGTTCACCGAGCACGGCGGGGCGCCGCCTCCAGCGGTTGCAGGCGCAGCGTCTGCTGCGTGTCGTGGGGCAGCTCGACTGGTCGCTCGTCTCCGACACGCACCCGCGCCACGTGTGGCTGCACGCCGTCCCCGGGCGGTCCGTGGAAGTGGCCCGGCAGCTCTCCCACGAGCCCGAGATCCAGCTCGTGGCCGTGAGCAGCGGCAGGGCCGACGTCTACTGCGTCGCGCACCCGACCAGCCGAAGACGGGCCGTCGAGTTGCTCACCGACGGGATCCCGTCGGTGGAGGGCGTCCGATCGACCCAGTCCGACCTGGTGCTTCAACCGGTCACCCGGGCTGACGCCTGGGCCCTGGACCGGCTGCCCGCCGAACGGCTGGAGGCGCTGCTACCGCACCGGATCCACGTGCCCGAGACACGCACGGGGGCCGCGGGAGGGTTGAGCGCCGACGAGACGGGTGTGGTGCGCCTCTTGCACGCTGACGCGCGCATCGGCTCCGGCGACGTGGCCCGGGAGGTGGGCGTGAGCCAGTCCACCGCCTACCGGCTCGTGCAGTCGCTGCTGGAGCGCGGCCTGGTGCGCCCGAGGGTGGAGGTGGAGCCGGAGCAGCTGGGGATGCGCCTGGAGGTGGTCCTGTCCCTGACGGTGCGCCCGGGGTCGATCCCCCTGGTGGCCGACCGGCTGGCGGCGCACCCCTCGGCGCGTTACGTCTCGGTGGTGGCGGGGGACGTGTCGGTGATCCACCACGGGGCCTTCGAGGACGAGCACGCGCTGGGCCGCTTCATCACCGAGGACCTGGCGGGCATGCCGGGGGTGACGGACGTGCGCTCGTCGGTACTGCTGGACGTGCTGCGCCGCTACTGGATCGAGCGCGACGAGGGGCTGCTGGGCGACGCCCGGCTCCCGTTCCCGAAGGACTCCCCCGGCTGAGCGGTGCGATCGGCCCGGGAGGTGCGCCCTCACCCCGCGAAGTGTCGGACGTAGCCTTCCTGTCGTGGCGTCTCCACAGCGTGGGAGGAGTAGTGCTCGCGCACGTAGGCCACGGCATCCTCGGCGGGGACGCCGTCCAGGACCGCCAGGCAGGACAGCGCGGTCCCGGTGCGGCCGCGTCCGCCCAGGCAGGCCAGTTCCACCCGTTCCTCCCCGGAGCGCTCCAGGGCCTCGCGGAACCGGACCAGGGCATCGGCGTCGTCGGCGGGCAGTCCGAAGTCCGCCCAGCGCACCCAGCGGTTCGTCCAGGTGAACGTGGGCGGCTCGTGGTCGAGGAGGTAGAGCCCGAAATCGGGCACCGGCCCCTCCGGCAGCGGGTAGCCCAGGCCACGGCCGCGGACGAGCCTCCCCGAGGGCAGTCTCAGCACTCCGGGGGCCCCGGGGTCCCACAGGCCGCTCGCCGGGTCGGGTGTCGGGTCGGGTGTCGGATCGCTCACCGGACGAGCGTATCCAGCCGTGCGGGCCCCCGGAAGGGGCCCGTGTGACCTGGTTGGCACCTGGCGGGAAGAGCACGGCCGGTCGGTAGGCTTAGGGGCATGGCCGACCCGCAGGAAGTACTCTCGCGACGGGTCCAGTCCGCTCTCGGCGCCGCCTTCGGTCCCGAGTTCGCCGACACCGACCCCGTCATCCGCCCGTCCCAGTTCGCTGACTACCAGGCGAACGCCGCACTCGCGCTCGCCAAGCGCCTGGGCCGAAAGCCCCGCGAGGTCTCCGCGGCGATCATGGAGCACCTCGACGTGTCCGACGTCTGCCGCGACGTCGAGGTCAGCGGGCCGGGCTTCATCAACCTCACGCTCCGCGAGGACTGGATCGCCGACCAGACCCGCCGGCTCCTCGACGACCCCCGAGCGGGTGTGCCGCTCCAGGAGCGCCAGAACATCCCGCTCGACTACTCCGCGCCCAACGTGGCCAAGGAGATGCACGTCGGGCACCTGCGCACCACGGTGGTCGGCGACTCCCTGGCCCGGACCCTGGAGTTCCTGGGCCACAACGTCATCCGGCAGAACCACATCGGCGACTGGGGCACCCCCTTCGGCATGCTCATCGAGCACCTGCTGGAGATCGGTGAGGAGTCCGACGAGGCCGACCTCCTGACGACCGACCCCAACGCCTTCTACCAGGCGGCCCGGACCAAGTTCGACTCCTCCGGCGAGTCCCCGGACGACTTCTCCGCCCGGGCGCGCCGCCGGGTGGTCGCCCTCCAGAGCGGTGACGAGGAGACGCTGCGCCTGTGGCGCAAGCTCGTCGGCCTGTCCAAGGTCTACTTCAACAAGGTCTACTCCCGGCTGGGGGTCACCCTCACCGACGACGACCTCGCCGGTGAGAGCAGCTACAACGCGATGCTCGCCGACGTGTGCGACGAGCTCGAGGCCAAGGGCATCGCCGAGGTCAGCGACGGCGCGCTGTGCGTGTTCCTGGACGGTTTCATCGGCCGCGAGGACAAGCCGGTGCCGCTGATCATCCGCAAGAGCGACGGCGGCTACGGCTACGCCACCACGGACCTGGCCACCGTCCGCTACCGGGTGGACGACCTCAAGGCCGACCGCGTCCTGTACGTGGTCGGCGCTCCGCAGGCCATGCACTTCAAGATGATCTGGGCCACCGCCCGCAAGGCCGGGTGGCTCCCGGACGGCGTCGAGACCACGCACGTGCAGATCGGCAACGTGCTGGGCCCGGACGGCAAGATCCTGCGGACCCGCAGCGGCGCGCCGGTCCGGCTCATGCAGCTGCTGGACGAGGCGGTCGAGCGGGCCGCGGCCGTGGTCGCGGAGAACCGTCCCGACCTGGACGCGGAGAGCCAGGCGTCGATCGCCCACAAGGTCGGCATCGGCGCGGTGAAGTACGCGGACCTGTCGGTCTCGCACGACACCGAGTACGTGTTCGACTTCGACCGCATGCTGGCGCTGACCGGCAACACCGGCCCGTACCTGCAGTACGCGCAGGCCCGGATCCGCTCCATCTTCCGCAAGGGCGGGGTGGACCCGCAGGCGATCGACGGTCGGATCACCGTGTCCGAGGGCGCCGAGCGCGACCTCGCGCTCAAGCTGCTGGGCTTCGGTGCCGTGGTGGAGCAGGTCGGCGACTTCCTCCAGCCGCACCGCCTGTCCGGGTACCTGTTCGAGCTGGCGCAGGCCCTCACCGTGTTCTACGAGCACTGCCCGGTGCTGACCGCGGAGACCGACGCCGAGCGCGAGTCGCGGCTGGCGCTGGTGTCCGTGGCGCTGCGCGTCCTGGTCCAGGGACTGGACCTGCTCGGCGTGGAGTCGCCCGAGTACATGTAACGAGCACACGCAGAAGGAGGGTCGGGGCCGCGCGCCCCGGCCCTCCTTCCGTGTGTCGGGTCCCGTGTGGCCGAGACCTCGGACACCTGTGGCCGGAACCGCCCCGGACGGGGGCCGCCACAGCTCTCCGGGACACCCCCCGCAAGAGGCGATCCGGCTGGTCCGAGGTGGTTCCGACGGCTTCCCGAAAACGCCGAGTCGAATGTCTCTCCGCAGGTCAGGCCGGAACCCGGGGTCCTGGTCAGGCGTCAGACCTAAAGTATGTGGACGAATGCCTCATATGAGACATAAAGGGAGCTATCGCCTATGACATCCATCCCCGCGGAGTTCGGCCCGGGCCCCGGCACCTGGCACCTCGACCCGCTGCACTCCAGCCTGATCTTCGTCGCCCACTACCTGCGCTTCGGCCGGGTCCAGGGCACCTTCGGCCAGGCCGAGGGACAGGTCTACGTGGCGGACGACCCCACGCGGTCCTCGGTGGAGGTCGTGATCGACTCGACCAGCCTCAACACCGGTGTCGGCGCGCGCGACGCGCACCTGCGCTCCCCCGACTTCCTGGACGTGGAGCGCCACCCGGAGATCCGCTTCACCTCCACCGGGATCGAGGCGACCAGACGCCAGAACTCCTTCCGGCTGCACGGCGACCTCGAACTGCACGGCACGAGGGTCCCCGTCACCCTGAACTCGGAGTGGGTGGGCGACGCCCCCGACTACGGCTCCCCCGACGACACCCACGGGCACTTCTTCTCCGCCACAACCCAGATCAGGCTGTCCGACTTCGGGGTCGGCGACGGCGGTCCGGTCCCCTGGGGCGGCCGGATGGTCGGCGACACCGTCGACATCGTGCTGGAGGTCCGCCTGCAGGACCAGGACCCCGCGCCGTTCCTCAAACAGATCGGGCACACGCCCTGACCACGGGGGCCAGGGCGTGCGCCCGGTCCGGAAGATCCCGGCTCAGCCCCTGAGCAGGGCCTCCACCTCGTCCCGCGAGGCCATCGACGAGCTGGCTCCGTGCCGTCCCACGGAGATCGCGGCCGCGGCCGCTGCGAACTCCATCGCCTCCCGCGGCGTTCGGCCCTCCACACGGGCCACCGCGAAGGAACCGCAGAACGTGTCCCCGGCGGCCGTGGTGTCCACCGCCTTCACGCGACGCGCCGGAACGTGCACCGGCTCCTCGCCCCGGCGCCCGTGCAGGGAACCGTCCTCGCCCAGTGTCAGCAGCACCTCGGGCACCCTCTCCAGCAGCGCCGCCAGGGCGGCGCGCGGTTCGGTGTGCCCGGTGATCGCCGCGGCCTCGTGCTGGTTCGGGACCAGGACGTCCACGTTCTCCAGCAGCTCGTCGGGGAGCTCCCGGGCGGGTGCGGGGGTCAGGTGGACCGGCACACCCATCTCACGGCCGAGCCGGGCCCCGGCCACCACAGCGCCCATGGGGAGTTCGAGCTGGAGCAGCAGGGCGTCGGAGCCCGCCACCAGGGCGCGGTCGGCCTCGGGGACCCCGGCGACCTGGCCGTTGGCACCGGGCACCACGATGATGCGGTTGCCGCCGTCGCCCTCCACGACGATGTGCGCGATCCCGGAGACCCCGGGCACGGTGTGCAGGCCGGTGGCGTCGATCCCGTCCGCCTCCAGGTTGGCGCGCAGCTGCTGCCCGAAGGCGTCGTCTCCGACGGCGCCGAGGAAGGCCACTCGGGCGCCGGCCCGCGCGGCCGCCACGGCCTGGTTGGCACCCTTGCCGCCGGGAACCTGGCGGAAGTCGGAGCCGGTGACGGTCTCACCGCCGCCGGGCATCCGGTCCACGTAGGCGACCAGGTCCATGTTGACGCTGCCCAGAACCGCCACACGCGGCTGGTTCGGCCAGGAACCCATGTCGGAACTCACTTCTTCTCCCTGTCGACCGGCTGGCTGTCGGCACCGTCGAGGGCGACGATGACCGGGGCGTGGTCGGAGGCGCCCTTGCCCTTGCGCTCCTCGCGGTCGATGCTCGCGCCGGTCACCCGCGCCCGGAGGGCGGGCGAGGCCAGCACGAAGTCGATGCGCATGCCCCTGCGCTTGGGGAAGGCCAGTCCCTTGTAGTCCCAGTAGGTGTACACGCCGGGGCCGGGGGTGTGCTCGCGCACGACCTCGGCGAAGCCCGCGTCGACCAGCTTGGCGAAGGCGTCCCGCTCGGGATCGGTGATGTGGGTGAGCCCCTCGAAGGCGGCCATGTCCCACACGTCGTCGTCCTGGGGGGCGATGTTGAAGTCGCCGACGTAGGCGATCTGCGCCTCGGGGTCCTCGGCCAGGCGTGCGGCGCCCGCCTCGCGCAGGGCCTCCAGCCAGCGGAGCTTGTAGGCGTAGTGGGGGTGGTCGACCTCGCGGCCGTTGGGCACGTACAGGCTCCACACCTGGACGCCGCCGCAGGTGGCGGCGATGGCGCGGGCTTCGCGCTCCTCGGGTTCGCCGTAGCCGGGTTGTCCGGGGAAGCCGATCCGGACGTCCTCCAGGCCCACACGCGAGGCGATCGCGACCCCGTTCCACTGGGAGAGGCCGTGGTGGGCCACCTCGTACCCGCGGTCGGTGAAGACCGACCCGGGGAACTGGTGGTCGCGGGCCTTGGTCTCCTGGATGGCGAGGACGTCGATGTCGCTCCGGTCCAGCCAGTCGCCGATCCGTTCGGCCCTGGCACGGGCACTGTTCACATTCCATGTCGCGATACGCACAGCCAAAGGCTATCCAGTTTTCTTGGTGATCCCTGCTCTTCCTCGGTTCCGCTGCGGGTGGCCTGGGTGCGCTGACCGCTGGGTTTGACTGAAACCCCTGCCTTGTCGCTCCCTCGTGCCATGATTTCGAATCATGTCCACCCCTTCCCGGCCCACGGCCGACCTCTGGCCGGGGCGGGCGGCCACCCCGGCCGCCGGCCC
>NZ_ANBA01000004.1 GCF_000341085.1 Nocardiopsis ganjiahuensis DSM 45031
CCGGCCCGGGTGCGCCGGTCCGGACCGTGCCCGGTAGCGACCGGTGAGCCGCAAGATCCCACTCGCCGAGGGTGAGACCTGCCGCACCGCGTGCGCCCCCGCGGCGCTGCGCGCCGGGGTGGACGAGAACACCGGTGAGCTCCTGTCGGCGCCTGTGCTGGCCAGGCGGGTGGGCTGGGCCACCGACCTGGTGTCCCATATGGCCTCCTCCCTGCTCAGCGAGCGCTGGAACACCACCGACGTGGACACGCTGGCCGCTGGGGTGGATACGGGAGGCCGCAAGCTTCCGTCGAATGCGTGGATGGCGCTGCGCCGTCTGGGCTGGACCACCGCACCGCCCCAGGGTGTGCGGGTCAACGACCGGATCGTGCGCATGGCCCAGGAGCTAGCCGGGCGCGCTGTGCGGTCGGTGAAGTGGCGCGCTGATGTGGTCGCCGGGGTCCTGGCCACCTGGCCCGCTGATCCGACCAAGCGCACCGAAGCCGAGTGGGAAGCGGTACGTGCTGCGATACCGGGCGGTGAGTACCTGCCCTCCAGCGTGATCCGCTCCCGTACCCGCCAGATCACCTCGTACCTGCGTAAGCACGAACGTCTCCCGGCTGATGTGTTCGAGCTGGAACCGTCGCCCAGTGTGCCGCGGATGCTGCTGCTGTCCGCCTGTGACGCCCAGCAGGCCACCATCGAACGCTCCGCCACCGAGCCGACCAAGGCCCTGCTGCGGTTGCAGCTCCCCACCCGCCCCGACCCCGCCTCCTACCGGGACTGGACGTGGGTCGCCTGCCCGATCACGTTTCCGCCCACGATCCCGGCCAACGCCGTGCTCCACCTGCCCGCCCTGCGCAACCTCGGCGGGAAGGTACGCGCCGACTTCGCCTACACCCACCCCGTGCCCAAGGCGTCGGGCTCCGGGCACACCGTGGCCCTGGGCGTGGACTGGGGCCTGAACACCCTGCTCAGCGCGGGCGCGGCCCGACTCCACCACGACGGGCGCATCACCGCGCTCGGCACGGGCGGGCAGTTCCGAGCCGCCGGGGTGCTCGCCAAGCAGCACCGACTCCGCAAGCAGTCCGAGCGACTGCACGCCAAGACCGACCAGTACACACGGCTGGCCGACCCTGCCTTGGAGGGCAAGGTCGCCGTACTCGCCAAAGAGATCGAGCAGGTCTCAAAGCGCCGCTCCACCCTCAACCATGCTTTGGCCTGGAGCGCTGCCCGCTGGACGGTGGACCAAGCCCTCGCCGCCGGGGCCACGGTCATCTACCTCGAAGACCTGCGATCGATGGAAGCCGGCGGCATGGGCCGCACGCACAACACCCGCCTGTCCCAGACCGTGCGTGGACGCATCGCGGAGCGCATGCGCCACCTGGCCGCCGAGATCGGCATCGCCGTGGTCACCGTGCCGCCCACGAACACCTCCAAGCACTGCCCGAACTGCCTGGTCCCACTCAGGCACCGCAAAGCTCCCGACCGCCCCACCGAGCCGGGCTGGAAATGGGCCCTCTGCCCCAACCCTGAATGCGGGTGGCAGGGCGACCGCGACCAAGGAGCCTGGCGACGCATCGCCGCACGCGGCCTCGCCCACCAGACCACGACCGTCGTGGACACAACCAGCAGCACCATGGTGATCCGCAAGGTCGTGGACCAGCTCGAAGCCAAGGCCCTCATCAGCACAGCCATCCCGAAAGCCAGCCGCAAAGACCGGTCCAAGACCGGACCCACCCGGCCCCGAACCAACCGTCCCGCGCCCAGGCGACGCGGGATTCCCTCCCCAACACGGTCTTCGGGTTGTGCTGGCCAGCGTCCGGAGGGACACGCACCACCGGGCCGGACAGGGCTGCCTCGCGCAGCCCACCGGCACCAGGGTGTGAGAACGATCAGCGCACCCACCACCCGGCCGCACCGGGCCAGAGGGGCGGCGCTGGGCGCGGGCTTCCACCTGCACGCCCACGCCACCCCACCGCGGTGGGCAGATCCTCCCTCAGACACCATCAGTCTTACCGAGGATCACCAAGCAGATCAGAGACGCTAGAGGATCCGACCGACGACCCGTCCCGACCTGGCCGGAAACACGTCCTGGGCCGACCCCGGCCCGCGCGGACATGAGGAACCCCGGTGCGGCCGTCCTCCGCACCGGGGTTCGGCGACTCCCGGCACATGCTCGGTTGGTTTCCGTCGCGTCTCGTTGGACGGCCAACCCCCGCAAACGGTTCGCATTGCGCGCAAGGTTTTTGTCCCGAAGAGGGGAGAAAGATCCCCCACCGCCACGAACCGGTGCTTCGTCGCGCCTCGGAGACCACGGGCCGCCGGGCCGGCCGGCTCACCGGCGGTCGTGAGCATCAGATCCACTACCCCCGGGTAAGGCTGTGATGCAGACCACATCGACCCTTCCCTCAGTGAGGTGAAAGCGCCCATGTCGACGGTCGAACCACAGTCCGGGGCCCAACCCGAAGTCGACGAACGCCAGGCCCGCCAGGTGGCGGAGCAGGCCCGTGAGAGCGGGTGGAGCCGGCCCAGCTTCGCCAAGGAGCTGTACCTGGGCCGCCTGCGCCTGGAGCTGGTCCACCCCTTCCCCCGCCCCGACGAACCCGCCCGCCGGCAGGGCGAGGCCTTCCTCGCCCGGCTCCGGGAGGTGTGCGAGGGCATCGACCCGCAGCGAATCGAACGCGAGGAACGCATCCCCGACGAGACCATCGCGGCCCTGCGGGTGATCGGCGCGTTCGGGATGAAGATCCCCACCGAACACGGCGGTCTCGGCCTCACACAGGTCTACTACAACCGTGCCCTGATGCTGGTCGGCTCCGTCTCACCGGCGATCGGCGCCCTGCTCTCCGCCCACCAGTCCATCGGCGTGCCCCAGCCGGTCTCCATGTTCGGCACCGACGAGCAGAAGCGCGCCTTCCTCCCCCGCTGCGCCGCCGGCGCCATCAGCGCCTTCCTGCTCACCGAACCCGACGTCGGCAGCGACCCGGCACGGCTGCACTCCACGGCCACGCCCACGGAGGACGGTTCGGAGTACGTGCTGGACGGGGTCAAGCTGTGGACCACCAACGGCGTGGTCGCCGAGCTCCTCGTGGTGATGGCACGCGTTCCCGAGGGCCCCGGGCACCGGGGCGGCATCACGGCGTTCGTCGTCGAGGGCGACTCCCCCGGCATCACCGTGGAGCACCGCAACCGCTTCATGGGGCTCAAGGGGCTGGAGAACGGGGTCACCCGCCTGCACCGGGTCCGTGTGCCCGCCGCCAACCGGATCGGCGAGGAGGGGCACGGGCTGCGCATCGCCCTGACCACCCTCAACACCGGGCGGCTCTCCCTGCCGGCCATGTGCGCGGGCGCGGGCAAGTGGGCCACCAAGGTCGCCCGCGAATGGGCGCGTGAACGCGTGCAGTGGGGCCGCCCGGTCGGCAGGCACGAGGAGGTGGCCAAGAAGCTGTCCTTCATCACCGCCACCGCCTACGCCATGGAGGCCATGCTGGACCTGTCCAGCCAGATGGCCGACGACAAGCGCCACGACATCCGCATCGAGGCGGCCATCGCCAAGCTGTGGGCGTCGGAGATGGCGTACACCGTCGCCGACGAACTCGTCCAGGTCCGCGGCGGGCGCGGTTTCGAGACCGCCGACTCCCTGGCCGCGCGCGGCGAACGCGGGGTGCCCGCCGAACAGATGCTCCGTGACCTGCGCATCAACAGAATTTTTGAGGGATCGACGGAGATCATGCACCTCCTGATCGCCCGTGAGGCGGTGGACGCGCACCTGTCCGTGGCCGGGGACATCATCGACCCCGACGCCGGCCGCTCCGACAAGGCGCGCGCCGCCGCCAGGGCGAGCGGGTTCTACGCCCGGTGGCTGCCGACCCTGGTGGTCGGGCAGGGCCAGGTGCCCTCGGCCTTCGCGGAGTTCGGGCCGCTCGCCCCGCACCTGCGCTTCGTCGAGCGCGCCTCGCGCAAGCTGGCCCGGTCCACGTTCTACGCGATGTCGCGCTGGCAGGGGAGGATGGAGGTCAAGCAGGGCTTCCTCGGCCGGGTGGTGGACATCGGCGCCGAACTCTTCGCGATGAGCGCCGTGGTGGTCCGCGCCCGCTCCGACGCGGACGCCCACCCCGAGCGCGGCACCACCCCGCTCGAGCTGGCCGACGTCTTCTGCCACCAGTCCCGGCTGCGGATCGACGCTCTCTTCGAAGGGCTGTGGTCCAACACCGACGACCTGGACGGCAAGCTCGCCCGCCGCCTGATGGACGACTCCTACACCTGGTTGGAGGAGGGGGTCATCGACCCGTCGCTGCCCGGGCCGCTGATCGCCCCCGCCGCCCCCGGGCCGTCCGAGAAGGAGAACCGGCACCGCCGGATGGGGTGAGACCGGGCCGGGGCGGCCGTCTCCGCGAGGACCGCCCCGGAGGTCCGTCCCCCGGGAAATGTCGTGGGCGGGGGCTACGGTGATCAGATGGCTGCACCGCACCCCCGCCGCGACGCGGAGTTCTCCCTGCCCCAGGCCCGTCGGATCGCCCTGGCCGCCCAGGGCTTCCAGGACCCCAGGCCCGCCGCCGAACCCACCCTCGCCCACCTGGCGCGCGTCGTGCGCCGGGTGGGCCTGCTGCAGATCGACAGCGTGAACGTGCTGGCCCGCAGCCAGTACCTACCGGTCTTCGCGCGGCTGGGCGGCTACTCGACCGCCCTGCTGGACCGGGCCACCACCACCGCCGCGGGCAACAGCCCGGCCCGGCTGGTCGAGTGCTGGGCGCACGAGGCGAGCCTGGTGCCGCCTGCCACCCACCGCCTCATGCGGTACCGGATGGAACGCAACCGCGCCCAGGAGCACGTGGGGTGGATGAACGGCATCCGGGAGAAGAGCCCCGAGCTGGTCAAGGCGGTGCACGAGGAGGTGGCCCGGATCGGCCCGGCGACCGCCCGAGAGGTCGAGGCCGCCCTGGCCCACGACGTGCCGCGCGCCAAGGACCACTGGGGCTGGAACTGGTCCGAGGTCAAGAAGTGCCTGGAGTACCTGTTCTGGATCGGCGACCTCACCTCCAACGGCCGCAACACCCAGTTCGAGCGCCGCTACGACCTTCCCGAGCGCGTCCTGCCCGCCGACGTCCACGCGCTGCCGCACCCCACCCCGGAGGAGGCCCACCGCGAGCTGGTGGCCGTGGCCGCCCGCGCCCACGGGATCGCCACCGAACCCGACCTGCGCGACTACTTCCGGCTCAAGGGCAGCGAGTCCAGAGCCGCCGTCGCCGACCTCGTGGACTCCGGTGAGCTGGTCCCGGTCACGGTGCGCGGCTGGGACCGCCCCGCCTACCTGCACAAGGACGCCCGCGTCCCGCGCAAGGTGGACGCCCGGGCCCTGCTGAGCCCCTTCGACTCCCTGGTGTGGACCCGCGACCGCGCCGAGGAGCTGTTCGGCTTCCGGTACCGCCTGGAGATCTACGTGCCCGCCGCCAAACGCGTGCACGGCTACTACGTGCTGCCGTTCCTGCTCGGCGAGGACCTGGTCGCCCGCGTCGACCTGAAGGCCGACCGCGCCTCGGGCACCCTGCTGGCCCGCCGGGTCACCCTGGAGGAGGACGCCCCCGCCGACACCGTGCCCGAACTGGTGGAGCAGTTGGAGGAGATGGCCGCCTGGCTCGGCCTGGAGAACGGAGTGGCCGGCGAAGGGCTGACCGACCCTGTCCGCTGACGCCTCACTCCCCGCGGGTGAGGTCCATGATCTCGTCGGTGGTCATCCCGGTGTCGCTCTTCCCTCGCAGCCGTTCGACAAGGTTTTGTCCTCGGGAAGCCTCTCCGGGCAACGGGGTGAACCCCTCCATCGCGGCGGCCGCACGCAGGTTCTTGTCGAACACCGCACATGAAGTACAGCTCGGGTCAGCCGACCGGACGGCTTTCGCGGAGGCGAGCTGCACCGCGCCGTACGCTCTCAGACCGTGCACCGCCGTCAGCCGGACTGCTTCCTCGAGGATCTCGGCCGTGATCCTGACAGCGGAGAAACGTCGCTCCTCACCGGGCGTACCGAAGTAGTCGGCCTCGAAGTCAGCAATCAGGATCCGGGTGTCCTCAACACCCAGTTCCCCCATCCGGTGCTTGCGCCAAAGGGCGGCTGGAAGCTCAACCCTGGTCATCTGTGATACCACCAGAGGACCCGCCAAGTCACGGACCTCGCTACTGGCGTGTTCATCCGCGTAGAGCTTGACCACAGCGGATGTGTCAGCGAAAACGCTCATCGCGCCCTTCCGCCACAAGATCCTCCAACGGAGTTCCCCCTGCTGCCGCGCGGCGGGCCTTCTCGACGGCCTCACGGCTCGGTCGGGAACGCGGGGCCCCGGAGACATCCAGCAGCCCGGCCTGCGCGAGTTTGGCCCGGACGGCTTGGGCCTCGTCACTCTCCAGGTCAGGATCGGTAGCCGCACGCATCACTCGGGTGACGTACTCGTTCAGACTGACACCGCGTCGTTCCGCCGAGCACTTGACTCTGTGCATCAGCTCTTCTTCTGTTCTCCACGTCATCTGGCTCATGACTGCATGCTAGATGCATGCATGCCTGCTATCAAAGGTCTTTTCCGAATCGGATACGAGAGCGGGCCGCGCACCCTGGTGCCGGTGCGCGGCCCGTCGTGTTCGTGCCTGGGTCAGACGCGTTCGATGATGGTGACGTTGGCCTGGCCGCCGCCCTCGCACATGGTCTGGAGGCCGTAGCGGCCGCCGGTGCGCTGCAGCTCGTTGACCAGCTTGGTCATCAGAACGGAGCCGGTGGCGCCCAGGGGGTGGCCCAGGGCGATGGCACCGCCGTTCGGGTTGACCTTGGCCGGGTCGGCGCCGAGCTCGTCGATCCAGGACATCGGGACCGGGGCGAAGGCCTCGTTGATCTCGGTGACGTCGATGTCGTCGATGCTCAGACCGGCCTTCTCCAGGGCGATCTTGGTCGCCGGGATCGGCGCGGTGAGCATGTAGACCGGGTCGTCGCCGACCAGCGACAGCTGGACGATGCGGGCCAGCGGGGTCAGGTTGTGCCGCTCGACGGCCTTCTCGGAGGCGATGAGCAGCGCCCCGGCGCCCACGGAGATCTGGCTGGCGACCGCGGCCGTGAGCTCCCAGTCCTCACGCAGCGGCTTGAGCCCGGCCATCTTCTCCATGGTGGTGTCGGGGCGGATGCCCTCGTCCTTGGCCACCCCGGCGATCGGAGCGATCTGGGAGTCGAAGTAACCGGCCTCCTGGGCGGCGGCGGCGCGCTTGTGGCTCTCCAGCGCGAACTCCTCCAGCTGCTCGCGCTTGTAGCCCCACTTCTCACACATGAGCTGGGCGCCGCGGAACTGGGAGATCTCCTGGAAGCCGTACCGCTCGATCCAGCCCTCGCCGTACAGCGGGAGGTCGTTGTCGATGGCGAACTGGACGTTGGCGCCCATGGGGACCATGCCCATGTTCTCCACGCCGGTCGCCACGACCAGGTCCTGGGTGCCGGACATGACGCCCTGGGCGGCGAAGTGGATGGACTGCTGCGAGGAGCCGCACTGGCGGTCGATGGTCACCCCGGGCACGGTCTCGGGCAGACCGGCGGACAGCCACGCGGTGCGGGCCAGGTCCAGGGCCTGCGGACCGGCCTGGCTGACCACGCCCATGATGACGTCCTCGACCGCACCGGGGTCGACCCCGGTGCGCTCGACGAGCTCCTTGAGGACGTGCGCCCCCAGGTCCGCCGGGTGCACGGCGGCCAGGGCGCCCTTCTTCGTGCCGACGGGGGTGCGTACCGCACCGACGATGTAGGCCTCAGCCACTGGGTCCTCCAAGGGGCGTGGAATGTGACGTCTGAACCGAACTGTATTCGGTTTTGGGTTCCTGGCAAGACCCCGCCCCCCGTTTTCCCGGTTCCCGCCCAGCTCAGCAACCGAAGGTCGGTGCTGTCGGCTAGAGTTCCGAGCCTTCCGGAAGACGGACCACAGTGACGAAGAGAGGCGAGCGACCGTGGGCGCCAAGGCCAGCATGCTCCTCCGTTCCGACGGCGACACCACCGCTGCCCTGCGGCACGCGATGGACGTCCTGCCCCAGGGCTCGGCCGATCTGGTCCGGAGCACCTTCCCGGACCGGGTCGGGGAGCCCGAACCGGTGGGGGCCGGGTCGCTGGACGGGGTCGGCTACCCGCCCGAGGGAATCACCTACGCCGCCCGCTTCCCGGGGCTGGAGATCGTCTGCGCCCAGGACCTGTTCCTGCCGGGGTCGAAGCTGCCTCCGCACCTGGTGACGGCGGGCCGGGGCCGCCGCGTCGTCTCGCTCTGCGTGCACAGCGTGGTGGATCTGCTGGCCTTCGCGGTCTGGGACGACGGCCGACTGGTGCGCTCGCTCAGTGTCTGCCCCGAAGACGGGGTCACCGAGGACATCGGGGAGCCGCTGCCCTGCGAAGCCCCCTACTGGGCGGGCGAACGCCGCCTCGAACCCGGGTTCCCCGGCGGAGCGCCCTACCCGTTGCCCTTCCATCCCCTGGAGATGGCCCGGGACGTGGCGGAGGCACTGCTCGGCTTCTGGTTCGAGGGCCTTCCGCCCGGGGACGGCTTCGCACCGGAACGGGTCGCTCTGGACGGTTTCCGCACCTCCTCCTGTCCCCGGCCGCGCTAGGCCCTGTTTTTTGGATCATTCCGCCCACCCGTCGCCCGCCACCACCCTCGACGGACGCCTACGGCGCAGTGCCTTCGCGGAACCAGGCGGCCTCTCCCCGCGCCGATGTCGGCTCCGCCGACACGAGCGAAAGCATCCAGAAAAACAGGACCTAGCCCTCTCCGCGCTCGTGGTGGCGCAGGCGGGCGGCGTCGCCCTCGTCGCCCAGGGTGTTGCCGGTGACCCGCTCCAGGACGTCGAACACGTCCGGGTGCTCGTCCGGACCGAAGTCGGCGAGCAGCGAGCGCAGCGCCGTCCGCTGCGCCTCGTAGAGGTTCCGCACGGCGTCCTCGCCCCGCCAGTTGAGCTCCCAGGGCTCGTCCTGGTTGGCGAGGTATCCGGCGTCCAGCAGCTCCTGGTGGACGTCCTCCCACCGGGAGGCGTCCAACCCGGACATCCGGTTCAGGTCCGCCGCGCTCATCGGCCCCCTGACCCCGATGTGGCTGAGCGCCCAGCAGGCCTCCGTGGAGACCTCCAGCCCGCCCGCCTCGCGCAGCCGCGCGTACATCGTCTCCGCGCCCTCGGCCCCGCAGGCCGCGTAGATCTCACGCTCCACCTCGGCCATCGCGGAACGGCTGGGCGACGCCACCGGGGACACCGACTCGTCGAGGTTCGCGGCCCTGATGGTGGTGCGGAGCCGGTCCTGGCGCAGGAACAGGGCCAGCACGAAGCCGACCAGGGCGACCGGGACCGCCCACAGGAACACCATGTCGATGGCGTCGGCGTAGGCGTCCAGGAAGCCTGCCTGGACCTGCGGCGGCAGCCGGTCGATGGCGCTCGGGTCGCTCTCCAGCGAGGCCGCGTCCACCCCCGGCGGCATGTCGGCCTGCCCGGCCCGGGCCGCCAGGTTCGAGGCGAGCTGTCCGGCGAACACCGCACCGAACACCGCCGTACCGAAGGACCCGCCGATGGACCGGAAGAAGGTCGCCGCGGAGGTCGACACACCCAGGTCGTCGTAGGAGGCGGCGTTCTGCACCACCAGCACCACCACCTGCATCACCAGGCCCAGCCCGGCGCCCAGGACGAAGAAGTAGGCCCCCATCTCCACCAGGGAGCTGTCCGCGCCCATGCCGGACATCAGGTAGAGGCCGATCGCCGTGAGCGCCATCCCCGCGATCGGGTAGACCTTGTAGCGGCCGGTCCTCGTCACCAGGCGGCCGCTGGTGATGGAGGTGATGAGCATGCCCACCACCATCGGGAGCAGGTGCAGGCCCGACGCGGTCGGTGAGAGCCCGTGGACGACCTGGAGGAACAGCGGCAGGAACGCCATCGAACCCATCATCGCGAAGCCCACGCAGAAGCCGATGGACATGGCGACGACGATGGTCCGGTTGCGGAACAGGCTGAGCGGCATGACCGGGTCGTCGGCCCGGCGGGCGGTCAGCCACCAGCCCACGCCCAGGACCGCGGCGGCCACGGCCAGGGTGATGATCTGCCAGGACAGCCAGGCGTAGAGGCTGCCGCCCCAGGAGGCCACGAGGGTGAGGCAGACCGCGGTGGCGGCGAGCAGCACGATGCCCGCGTAGTCGATGCTCTGGCGGCCCGCCGGGGTCTGGCGGGGCAGCACGGCCAGGACGGTGAGGAAGGCGACCAGCCCCAGCGGGAGGTTCACGTAGAACACCCACCGCCAGGACAGGTGGTCCACGAACAGGCCGCCCAGCAGGGGCCCGGCCACGCTGGAGACGCCGAAGACCGCGCCGAACAGGCCCTGGTACTTGCCGCGTTCCCTGGGTGAGACGACGTCGCCGATGATCGCCGAGGCCAGCACCATGAGACCGCCGCCGCCGATCCCCTGGAGCCCTCTCGCCAGAACCAGCTGGAGCATGTCCTGCGCCATGCCGCACAGCGCCGAGCTCACGAGGAAGATCGCGATGCACCACAGGAACAGCTTCTTGCGGCCGAACTGGTCGCCGAGCTTGCCCCAGAGCGGGGTGCTGGCGGTGACGGCCAGCAGGTAGGCGGTGATCACCCAGGACAGGTGGTTGAGGCCGCCGAGGTCGGAGACGATCGTCGGCAGGGCGGTGGAGACGATGGTCTGGTCCAGCGCCGAGAGCAGGACGGCGAGCATGAGAGCGGTCATGATGAGCGCGATCCGCCCCCCGTGGGGTTCGCCCCGTTCATGGTGCTCGCGCTGGTCGGCGGTGCTCTGTGACATCGGTTCGCCTCCCGGATCGAAGCCACCGCGCACGCCGTGGCCCTGCTGCGGCGGCAGGCCTACTGCCTCCACTACCCTGCTGCGGCCACCCTAGGAAGCCAACCCCGCCAAACCATCAGGAACCGCCCGCCCGGCCCGTAACTTTGCCCCGGCTTGCCCCCTGCCCTTCAAAACCGAACGCGATTCGGTTACCGTGTGGGAACACCAGTGATCCCCGACACCCTTCCGGAGCAGAGCATGCAGCGGGAACTCTTCGACGCCGACCACGACCTCTTCCGCGAATCGGTGGCCGAGTTCCTCAAGAGGGAGGTCGTCCCCTTCCACGACCAGTGGGAGAAGGACGGCATCGTGCCCCGCGAGGTGTGGGTGAAGGCCGGCGAGGTCGGCCTCCTCGGCCACGGCGTCCCCGAGGAGTACGGGGGCACCGGGCTGAACGACTACCGGTACAACCAGATCGTCAACGAGGAGATCTGCCGGGCTCACGGCAGCGGCCTGGGCGTCACCCTCCAGAACGACGTCATGGCGCCCTACATGGTGGGGCTGACCACCGACGAGCAGAAGAAGCGCTGGCTGCCCGGCTTCGCCGGCGGCGAGCTGATCACCGCGATCGCCATGACCGAGCCCGGTACCGGCAGCGACCTCCAGGGGATCAAGACCTCCGCCGTGCGCGACGGGGACGAGTACGTCGTCAACGGCAGCAAGACCTTCATCACCAACGGCATCAACGCCGACCTGGTCGTCGTGGTCTGCCAGACCGACCCCGAGGCCGGAGCACAGGGCTTCTCCCTGATCGCCGTGGAGCGGGGCATGGCCGGTTTCGAGCGGGGCCGCAACCTCGACAAGATCGGCATGAAGGCGCAGGACACCGCCGAACTGTTCTTCGACAACGTGCGCGTCCCGGCCGCCAACCTGATCGGCACCGAGGGCCAGGGCTTCATCCACCTGCTCCAGAACCTTCCCCAGGAGCGGCTGTCGATCGCCACCTGCGCGGTCGCCTCGGCCGACTACATGCTCCAGCACACCATCGACTACTGCCGTGAGCGCACCGCCTTCGGCCGTTCGATCGGGCGCTTCCAGAACACCCGTTTCGTCCTGGCCGAGTTGGCGACCGAGGTGGACCTGGGCCGTACCTACGTCGACCGGGGCGTCGAGCTGCTCAACAAGGGTGAGCTGACCGTCGAGGACGCCGCCAAGGCCAAGTGGTGGACCACCGAGATGTGCAACCGGGTCATGGACCGTTGCCTCCAGCTTCACGGCGGGTACGGGTACATGATGGAATACCCCGTGGCACGGGCCTGGCAGGACACCCGCGTTCAGACGATCTACGGTGGCACCACCGAGATCATGAAGGAGATCGTGGGCAGGGGCCTGGGCCTGTAGCCCGGGTGCGCGTCCGCCGGGCACGCCCCAGGGCGTGTGTCCGTCGAACACGCCCCAACCCCCGTTCGGAAGGGTCCGGTCATGAGCGGATCGTGGGACGGCCTCATCGTGATGGGGCTGCTGGTGGTACTGCTCGTCATCCTCGTGCGCAAGCTCCGGCCCAGGATCCACATCCCCTGGGCAACCAGCGGCATCGTGGTGTTCTTCGTCTTCGTGTGCCTGCTGCTGTGGGCCAACTCCTATCGCTGAACCCGGCCCGGGGCCGGTCCTGACGGCTCCCCGGGCCCGGACGCACCGAGGGCCCGCCGCTCCCAGCACCTCATCCGGGAGCGGCGGGCCCTTCGGCGTCCGGGGGGAAGGCCGGGGCGCCGGACGGTCCGAAGGCGGGTAAGGACCGTACGACCGTGCCCGACCGTGGTGGTCCGGCGGGTCAGGGGCGGATCGGGGAACGGGGCGGAGAGCCGGCGGGCCTGGGATCAGGGGGCGTACGGGTCGAAGTCGATCCCGTCGGGGAGCGCCTTGGCCAGGGAGTCACCGAACCGGTCGTCCTTCAGGTCGAGCTGGGCGGCTCCGAAGTCGGCCGCCACGAAGAGGTCCCGGATGCCCTCCGGGTACCCGTCCCAACCCACCAGGTCCGGGTACTGCCACTCGCCGTAGTGGTTCTCCGGCGGGTCGTCGTGACCGGCGGCGAACCGGAAGGCGTGAGTCGAGGCGCCGTCCTTGTGGTAGACGATCTTGGGGTGGCTGCCCTCCCACAGGATGTCCCCGGCGGCACGGGTGTCGTAGTCCCCGTGGGCGGAGGCGGACACGTACCGGGCCTCGTCGTCCAGCACCCACACCACGACGTGTTCCAGGTCGTGCCGGTGGCCGCAGCAACCGTGCACGGTCTGGTCCTTCTCGAAGTAGAGCGCGTACATGTAGGCGCACCACCCGCTGCCGTCGCAGCTGGCACGGGAATAGGAATTGGTGTTGTCCAGGTCGGACCTGTCCCGGCAGTTCCCGTTCAGCGCCCCCGAGGTCTTGAGCCCCCCGTTGATACTTCCGTCCGGGCCGATGGCGGGGGTGGAATAACAGCCGTCCGTGTCGTAGTCGAAGGCCGGCTGCCATTTCGCCTCGGCCTCGGAGGAATGAGCCGGAAGCGCGTCCGGCGGTTCGGCGAAGGCCGGAGCGGCGAGCGCGACCACCAGACCCAGTGCCCCGAGGAGCGTCGCCCCGCCGCGCAGACCGCGCCCCAGCGAACGCGACACGGACCCCGAGAACCTATTGGGACTTTGTTCCATGAGGCCCCCCGGGGAACCCTGAACCGTTTCCACTTCCCCGAAGGACAATGCGCGCACCACCATTACCGAAGCCGGTCCGATCCTTTACTGTCCAATAAAGTAACGAGCCGACTACAGACAATCAAGGAGGGTAAGGAGCATTTTTTTCACAGCCGAAAACAGGTTTGCCGCGACACTGTCCCCGACCAGCGGAAAAGGACCCCGAGGTCGGATCAGAGCCGCCCGGCATCAATGATCCGCTGGAGGAACTGACGGGTGCGCGGCTCGGTCGGGTCACCCAGGACCCGCTCCGGCGGCCCCTGTTCGAGGATGCGTCCACCCTCGAGGAAGCACACGGTGTCGGCCACCTGCCGGGCGAACCCCATCTCGTGCGTGGCCAGGAGCATGGTCATCCCGTCCTCGCGGAGCCCGCGGACCAGGTCCAGCACCTCACCGACCAGCTCGGGGTCCAGGGCGCTGGTGACCTCGTCCAGCAGGAGCAGTCGCGGGGAGTTGACCAGTGCGCGGACGATCGCCACCCGCTGCTGCTGCCCGCCCGAGAGCCGGTCCGGGTACTCCGCGGCCTTGTCCAGGAGGCCGACCCGGTCCAGGAGGGCGCGCCCCCGTTCCTCGGCCTCCGCGCGCTGTCGGCGGTGCACCCGGCGCGGGGCGAGGGTGACGTTGTCCAGCACGGTCATGTGCGGGAACAGGTTGAACGACTGGAAGACCATCCCGATCCGTCGGCGCACCCGGTCCGGGTCGACCCTCGGGTCGGTGACGTGCTCGCCGTCCAGGTGGATCGAGCCGTCGCTGATCGGTTCCAGCAGGTTGGCGCAGCGCAGCAGGGTGGACTTGCCGGAGCCGGAGGCGCCGATGAGCACCACCACTCCGTGTTCGGGCACGTCGAGGTCGAGCCCGTCCAGCACCACGTTCCCGCGGAACTCCTTGCGGACCCCGCGCGCCCGCAGCACCGGGACGCCACCGCCGTCCTCCAGCCGTGAGAGCCGCTCCAGCTCACTCATCGCGCCGCCTTCGACCTGGCTCATCGGGCCCCTTCCGAGGACTGTCTGCGGGCGGCCCGCACGGTGACCCAGTCGGTCACCGCCACCAACGGGATCGCCATCAGCACGAACAGCACCCCGGCCACCACGTACGGGGTGAAGTTGTAGGTCTGCGCGGTGGCGATCTGCGCGGCCCGGATGGCGTCGATCGGCCCGGCCAGGGAGATCAGCCCGACGTCCTTCTGCAGAGCCACCATGTCGTTGAGCAGGGGCGGTGAGACCCGGCGCACCGCCTGCGGCAGCACCACCCAGCGCATGGTCTGGGGGTAGGTGAGCCCGAGCGAGCGGGCCGCGGCGATCTGGCTGGGGTGGACGGACTCGATACCCGCCCGGAACACCTCGGCGATGTAGGCGCCGTAGGTGATGACCAGGGCGATCCCGCCGAGCACGAGCACGCTGGGGGTGCCCTCCAGCCGGAGCCCGGGCACACCGAAGGTCATCAGGTACAGCACGATGATCAGCGGGGCGCCCCGGAACCCGTACGTGTACGAGGTGGCCAGCGCGCGCAGCGGGAAGAACACGGGACCGCGCAGGGTCCGCATGATCGCCACGACCAGCCCCAGCGCGAGTGAGCCCAGCGCACAGAACACCAGGACGCGCACGTTGAGCCAGAGCCCGGTGAGGACCGCCGGAAGGGCGTCGCGGGCCACACCCAGGTCGAAGAAGGTCTCCCGGACCCGCTCCCAGCCGGGTGAGCCGACCACCACGGTGATGAGCACGGCGCCCAGCAGCGCGGTGGACAGAGCGCCGACCAGGACCGAACGCACACTCTGGCGGCGGCGGAACGCGGTGCGTTCGTTCTCCAGGACGCTGGGGACGTACGGCTCTCCCGGGCCGATCACGACAGTTCGGGGACGTCGGCGGCCTCGGCCAGCCACTCCTGTTCGAGGTCGGCGAGGGTGCCGTCCTCCCGCAGGGTGTCCACGGCCGCGCCGACGCAGTCCGTCAAGGGCGAGTCGAGGTCCAGGACCAGCCCGAACTGCTCCTCCTCGTCCTCCGCGCCGGTCAGCGGCAGCTGACCGACGATCTCCGCGTCCTCCAGCTCCGCCGACGTGATGTAGAAGGCGGTGGGCAGGTCGAAGACGATCGCGTCCACCTGGCCGTTCTCCAGGGCCTGCTTGGCGTCGTCGTTGTTGTTGAAGACCAGGGGCTCCTGGTCCGGGTCGATGCTCTCGACCAGGGCGTCGTAGCTGGTGGTGCCCACCTGGGCGCCGATCACCAGGCCCTGGAGATCGGCCAGGCTCTCGGCTTCGGCGGCCTCGCCGTCGGAGAGCGCCACCACCGTCTGCCGGACGTCGTAGTACGCCGGGGAGAAGTCGACCGCGGCGCGGCGCTCCTCGGTGATGGAGAACTGGTTGATGTCGAAGTCGTAGTCCTTGGGCCCCGGGGCGATGGCGTTGTTGAACGTCACCACGGTCCACTCGACCTGGTCCGCGGTGTACCCCAGCTCCTCGGCCACCGCGTAGGCCACTGCTGATTCGAACCCCTCCCCGTTGGCGGGGTCGTCGTCGACGAACCACGGCGGGTAGGCCGGGCTGTCCGTGCCGACGGTGAGCGTTCCCTCGGCCAGTGTGGGCAGGGATCCGGGCTCGCAGGCGGCGCTGCCGGAGTCCTCACCCCCGGGGGCGGCCGCCTCCTCCTCGGGGGAGCAGGCGGTGGCCAGCAGCACGGCCGAGGCGGCGACCGCGCCCAGCCAGGCGGAGGGTCGGACGAACTGCGGGGGCAGGGGCATGGAGGACTCCGGGGATCATGCGGGGGACGATGATTTCCCCACATTAGCGACCAAAACGGTGCATAACCAGGTCGTTTACGTCACGCCCCGGAGCGGGGCGCCGCGCTCACTCCTCGTCGTCCTTCTCGGCCTCTTCGACCTCGACCTCGTCCTCGCCGTGCATGGGCATCTCGAACCAGACCGCCTTGCCGTCCGGTGTGGGGCGCGAACCCCAGCGGCTGGCCAGCTGCTCGACCAGGTACAGGCCGCGGCCGCCCTCGTCGTCGGCGGCGGCGCTGCGGATGCGGGGCAGGCGCAGGTCGTGGTCGAAGACCTCCACCCACACGGCGTTGGCGCCGCGGCGCAAGCGGAGCAGGAACTCCTTCTCACCGGGGTCGTCGGTGGACTCGTCCTCCTCGGCGACCGCCTCCAGCAGGTCGCTCCAGTCCTCGTCGAACTCGTCGGCGCCGCCCGAGTCGAGCGGTGTCTCCGAGTCCAGGACGCCGCTGCCGGTGAACTCTCGGTGCACCGGGTGCGGGGTGGCGTGGATGACCACGTTGGTGACGATCTCCGAGACCAGCAGGCAGGCGAGTTCGGCCTGGTCGCGGTCGACCCCCCACTCCTTGAAGGTGTCGGCCGCCAGGTGGCGGGCGGCACCCACGGTGGAGGCCTCCGAGGGGAACCAGCCCTCGCGCAGCGCCAGCTCCTCGGAGTGGGTGCGCACGACCAGCAGCGCGGTGTCGTCGTCCAGCTCGCCGGGCACGCTGTGCACGGCGGCCTCGGCGATCTGTTCCACGTCCTTGTCGGCGACCTCGGAGACCCGTTCGGTCAGCCGCTCCAGGGCGCGCTCGGGGTCGGCCAGGCCGCCGACCGGACGCCGGTCCACCAGGCCGTCGGTGTACATGACCAGGGTGGCGCCGAGGGGCAGGCGCAGGTGGGCCTGGTGGTAGACGATGTCCTCGCCGGAACCGCCCTTGGCGCGGACGCCCAGCATGCGGTCGGTGACCTCCAGGTCGAGGGCCTCGACCGACTCCGAGGTGATGAGCAGCGGGGAGGCGTGCCCGGCGTTGGCGTAGGACAGCTCCCGGGACCAGGCGTCGTAGACCATGTAGAGGCAGCTGACGCTGGGGATCCAGACGCCGCCCTTGCCGTCGGGGGTGCCGAGCTGGCGCACCCACTCGTCGAGTTCGCGCAGGATGTCCGCGGGTTCCCGGTCGGCCTGGGCGAAGGCGCGCAGCGCGGCGCGCAGCTGGCCCATGACGGCGGCGGCGTGCGGGCCGCGGCCCTCGACGTCACCGATGACCAGCCCGACCCGTCCGGCGGAGAGCGGGATGGCGTCGTAGAAGTCGCCGCCGACCTGGGTCTGGACGCCGTGCCCGTGTGCCTGGAGCGGCCCGGCGGGCAGGTAGCGGTGGGCCATGGTCAGCCCGTCCAGGGGCGGGAAACCGCTGGGCAGCAAGCTGTTCTGGAAGGCGAGCGCGGTGCTGCGCTCCTCCTCGAACAGGCGGGCGTTGTCGATGGCCAGGGCGACCCGGGAGGCGATGGCGCCGACCAGGTCCCGGTCGAAGCCGCCGTAGCTGCTCTTCTGCCGCGGTGAGAGGCCGGACAGGGCCAGGGTGAGTACACCGAGGACCTCCCCGCGGGCCCGCAGCGGGGCGGCGATGGCCGAGGTGACGCCGACCTGGCGGGAGACCCGGTCGGAGCGGTCGTTGGGTGAGTTCTCGAAGAGGTAGTCGCTGCTGACGACCGTCTCCAGCCGGCGCAGTGCCTGGGTGATGAAGTGGCGTTCGGGGTAGCGGACCTCGTCACCGACGTCGAACCAGGTGTTCTGCGGCGGGCTCCAGCCCTCGGCGTGCACGGAGACCTGTCTGACCAGCAGGTCGTGGTCGTAGAGGTCGATGAAGCAGTGGTCGGCGAACTGCGGCACCAGGATCCCGGCCACGCCCTTGACGGTGGAGTCGAACTCCAGCGAGCTGGCCAGGCGGCTGCCGATGCGTTCGAGCAGGCCGTACTGCTCCTCGACCCGGCCGCTGCGCAGTGCCTCGCGGGCGATCAGGGTGATGCCGTCGATCTCGCCGGTGTCGTCGCGCATGGGCACGGCCTGGGCGCGCACGTGGATCCAGGTGGAATCGCCCTTGAGCACGGCGAACGTACCCTCCCACGGCTCACCGCGCAGGACGCGGCGGGCCAGCTGGGAGGCGTGTTCGCGGTCGGACTCGTGGATGCCGATGTCCAGCAGGGACAGGCCGACGTAGTCGCGCCCGCCGACGAACCCGAAGAGCTCGCGGGCGTACGGGTTCCAGTAGCGAAGGAGGCTGAACCGGTCGATGACGACGATGGCGATCTGGGCCTGGTCGACGACCTCGGCCGTGGCGAGCGCGTCGCTCTCCCGGAAGGGCTCACCCCACCGTGTCATCTAGCCGCCACCTCGCCGTCATGAGCTGCACACATGCCCGCTCCGGGTACCCCGAACGACCGCACCTTGGGGCGAGCGTAGCAACACCGTCAACGTTCCCGCAGCGCAATGAGACAATCCCGATGAGCAACCAATCAACGTGTACGGACGCGTCACGGCTTGGCGACGAAGATGTGCCCGGCGACGTCGGCGGGGAGTTCGGTGTTCCCGTCCTCGCCGATGACGCGTACTCCGTCGTCCGAAGCCCGAAGTACAACTTCCTGTCCCGGTTGTACCCCGGATTTGCGCAAGGTGAGCATGATGTCCGCGTCCGGCTGAAGCTGTTCGCTGATGCGGCGCACGGTGACGGTGGTCTCCGTGTTGGAGGCGGCGTCGATCATCGGGACGATGGAGTCGTCGGTGAACGGCTCGGGGGAGTAACCCTCCAGGCCGAGCTCCTCGAGGCCGGGGATCGGGTTGCCGTGCGGGCACACCGACGGGGCGTTGAGCAGCGTCACCAGACGCTCCTCCACCGCCTCCGAGATGACGTGCTCCCAGCGGCAGGCCTCGATGTGGACGTCCTCCCACGGCAGCCCGATGACGTCGACGAGCAGGCGCTCGGCGAGCCGGTGCTTGCGCATGACGTGAGTGGCCAGCCTGCGCCCCTCAGCGGTCATCACGAGGTGTCGGTCGTTCTCGACCCTCAGCAGGCCGTCACGCTCCATGCGGGCGACGGTCTGGCTCACCGTCGGTCCACTCTGGTGCAGGCGCTCGGCGATCCGGGCCCGAAGCGGGACGATGCCCTCCTCTTCGAGCTCGAAGACCGTACGGAGGTACATCTCCGTGGTGTCGATCAGCCCGTGTGCGGTCAAGACTCCCCTCCCAAGGCTCTGCGCCCGACGCGCGGTCACGTGCGGGCACGGCAGGTCTCTCACAACACAGGCCGGGACCACGTGATTCCCTGGGGCCGAGTGGGGACCGGGGCGTCCGCAGGACCGCGGGAGCGACCACCGATACGTCAAGCATATCGTGGCGCACCGACCGTGGATTTCGGCACTGTCTCACGATGTGGACACAAGCGGCCCGTGCACGCCGGGACGGTCAAGGGTCCGAGGTCACAGGCCTACAGGCTGGCTGGTTGAAACATGAAGTATCCGAAAGACCCTTGCGGAAAACTCTCGGAGACCCCGACACCTCCCGGACGCACGTACGACGCGACCAACACCACCCCTGATCAGGAGCGCGGATTCATGGGACCATCCGTTGACGAGGTTTTGGACTGGCTCTCCCAGCAGACCGTGGAGGGCCTCCTCGTGCCCGGATACGTCAACCGCGACGAGCACCCCGCGACACACCTGCGCAACCGCTGGGTGTACCTGTCCACCGCGGCCGGCCCCTACCTGTGCGCCCACCAGCCGCTCGATGACGTGGTGGTGCGGTTGTCGGTGGTCGACTCCGTGTCCGACGCCGAACGCGACGTCACCGAGTTCCTCGACGAGGGTGAGGAGTTCACCCTCGTGCACCTGACCGACCTGTACTTCCCCGCGCTCGAGAGCGCGGGTCCGCTCACCGGGGCCCGCTACTACCTCGACCCGCGTTCCGACCCCGGGAAGGGCACGGTGGCCGCCCTCGAACTCTCCCTCGGCGCCTACACCACCCTGTTCCTCGACCCCCTGACGTGGGGCGGTCTGGAGCTGGGCCGCCGAGGCGACTTCGAGCGCTGGTACGCGAACAGGTTCTCCGTCCACCAGCGTCACCTGCGCGAGGTCCGCTGGGCTCCCTAGGAGTTCCGGCCGCGCCGCCGGGAGTGCCCGGACCCCGGGTACTCCCGGGCTCCCCGGAGGCGTTCAGGGGGCGAGGCGCTCGATCTCCCACTCGCCCTCGCTCCACAGGTAGCGGAACCGGTCGTGCATGCGGTCCTCGCCGCCCTGCCAGAACTCCACCTCCCGGGGGATCAGCCGGAAACCGCCCCAGTAGGCGGGCCTGGGGATGGGCTCGTCCGCCCGCCACACCGAGTCGAACTCGTGGAAGAGGCGGTCCAGCTCGGTCCGGTCGGACACCGGCTGGGACTGGCGCTCGCTCGCCCACGCGCCCAGTTGGGAACCGCGCGGACGGGAGGCGAAGTAGCGGTCGTTCTCCTCGTCGCTGAGCCGTTCCACGTACCCCGCGATCAGGACCTGGCGGCGGATCGCGTGCCAGGGGAACACCACGCAGGCGCGGCGGTCGGCCTCCAGGGCCTGTCCCTTGCGCGAGGTGTAGTTGGTGAAGAAGCGCAGGCCGGAGCGGTCGTAGCCCTTCATCAGCACCGTGCGCGAACGGGGCATGCCGGAGGGCTCCACCGACGACAGCACCATGGCGTTGGGCTCGGCGAGGCCGGAGTCGTAGGCCTCGCCGAACCACAGGTGGAACTGCGTCATCGGATGCTCGTCCAGAGCGGAGCGGCGCAGAGGTTCACCCATGTACGGTTTCCGCAGATCGGCTGGGTTCTGGTGGTCCACAGGGGCATACTCTCACCCCTGCCCCTCCGTGCTGACGGGCAGGCACTGCGGTCCCGGCTCGGCGGTGGCGGAGTTGCGCATTCCGCAGCGCTGGAGGACGTGCTGACGCTGTGTCCGCCCGGTCTCGTCGTTGCGGACCTGCGGCCCGACGAGCACCAGCTGCACCATGCGTCCTCCGAACCAGTTGCCGTCGTTGGCCGCGTCGAAGGAGATGTACCCGGAGACCCCGGTGAACGTGCCGGAGGTCTTGACCGCGCCGAACAGCGCGTCCCGCTTCTCCTCGTAGTCCTCCTGGGTGTGCAGGAAGGGCAGCGGCACCAGGCCGAGCCGCCGCAGGGGGTTCCGGCCCGCCAGTTCCTCCCGGGTCAGCCCGACGGCCGGAAGGGCGTTGGAGACCACCAGCAGGGCGTCGTTGCCGACCGCGGCGTGGGCGATGGAGGGCAGCCGGTCCGCGGGCGGCATGCCGGAGCCGCCCTCGTCGGCCGCCGGCGCCCCTTCGTCCTCGTCCTCCTGGTAGAGGTCGGTCAGGAGTTCGTCGATGTCGTCGTAGAACCCCTGGTCGCTGCCTCCGGAAGCGCCCTCCTCGACGCCCCAGGGGCCGCTGGGCGCGAGCGGGGTGTAGAACACCGGGTGGTGGACGGAATTGCGCTCGATGAGCACCTCGGAGTCGGAGACGAACTTGGAGATGTCGTCACCGCCGAGAATGGTCGTCCCGCCACCGTTGCACTCCTCGCCGCCCGACCGCATGAAGTCACGGTAGAACCGGGTGAAGTCGTCCGAACGGCCGGCGTAGTACAGCAGGTCGGGCGGGTCGTCGTCCGAGCACAGGCGGTTCAGGTGCTCCTTGTAGGTGGTGTCGGTGTCCAGGTGGCCGCTCTGGTAGAGCAGCACCCCCTGGTCGTCGTACTTGTCGGAGCCGAGGTCCTCGGCGCCCGCCCAGACCTCACCACCGCCTTCCACGAAGGCCGACATGAACTTGCGGGCCAGGTCCGGCCCGTACTGCTCGTGTTCGGCGCCTTCGGCGTCCGTCTCGGCGCTGGCGATCGCCACCGCGGTGTCGTGCGCGGGCAGCCCCGCCTCCCGGCCGTCCGCGTCGCTCCAGGGAACGCCGTTCCGCGCCCAGTGGGCGGCCTGGTCGGCGATCCGGCTGTTGGAGGGGGCCACCGGGAAGTAGAACTCGCTGTGTTCCCGGTCGCCGTACTGGGCGACGTCGTCGAAGGTCGCCGTGGTGCCCACCATCGTCAGGGCCGCCTCGCCGACCTTCTGGACGGCGCGGCTGTTGTTGACCACGCTGTGCCCGAAACCGACGGCGGCGATGGGGCGGTCCATGCCGAGGCGCTTGTTCTCCGCCCGGGCGACGATCTCCTCCGCGGTGGTCATGGCGTGCGCCCAGCCCTCGCCGGCGTTGCCGATGAGGAGCTTGATGGCGGGCCGGTTGGCGTCCCGGTGCCGATTGTGCTCGCGCTGCTGGTAGGCGAGGCCGATCAGCTCGCCCTGGACCCCGGCCAGCGAGGGGTCCTCGGGGTCGGCGATGCCCAGTTCGGCGATGTGGGCGACGGTGACGTAGGGGTCGCCCGAGGCGTCGACGGCCTCGTTCTGCGTCCGGATGAGGTCGGTGACCTCCTCCAGGCGTTCGTTGAACACGAAGTCGCCGAAGGTCACCCCGACGCACTCGCGCCCGATCCTGGTGATGCCCGGTGGTTCGAGGACCCCGTCCTGCACGCAGGGGCGGAGCGCCTGCACCTGTGCGGGGACCATGATCAGGCCGACCAGGACGAGGAGGGCGGTGGACGCCGCTCCGGCGCCTGTCAGGACCCCGGCCCGCATGGGTCGGGTCAGCACCCATGTGGGTTGGGAGCGCCAGCTCCTCTCCTTCCAGGCTGGCGTCAGCTCGGTGACCCGCAGCGTGAGGTTCCGGCGGACGCCCAGCGCCCCGGCGAGGTGGCGTTCGCGCAGCCAGTTGCGAACGGTCGTGGGGAGGCGGTCGGTTCCGTCGAACTCGGGCAGGTGGTCGTGCCTGGTGACGGGGGTCGGCCCGCCGACGATCGGTTCCTGCTTGCCGTCGTCGCGGACCTGTACCAACAGGAGGGGGTCGGGGACGGCCCGCCGCAGCCGTTCGTCCTCGATCAGCCGGATGAGGTAGCGGCCGACCCGGTCCAGGCGCCGCTGGTCGTAGACGAGCACCGGCCGGGAGGGGCGGGAGCGGCCCCGCCTGCGGTTCGCCCCGTAGTCCCGGTGGAGGTCGTCGAGCAGGGCGTTGACCGCGATCTGGTGGGTGCCGGGCGGCCGGGTCCTCTCCGACTGGTCGGCGCCGCCGATCCGGCCCTTGTTGCGGAAGGGGTGGTGGAGTTCGTTGAGGAGGTGGACACCGCGCGCCCGGTGCCTGCCGAAACGCCCCCGGCCCCCGTCGCCCTGTGCGGGGGCGGTGTCGTCGCCCTCTCCCCCGTCGCCCTCTTCCTTGTCTCCGCTGATACCGGCCCGGTCCATGACGTACCGGTGGTGGTTGAGCCACAGGTAGGGCCGCCAGGGCAGGAAGAAGAAGAAAACCGTGAGCAGGTACACGACCGCCAGGAGCAGACCGATCACGAGCGAGACGATCTCGTTCAGTTGTTGGGCGGCCCAACCGACGGCGGCGAAGGGGAGCACGGCGACCACGAGCGAGAGGATGAACGCTATCGGGGTGAGGACCTTCTCGTCGGCCAGGCCGAAGGTGACCACCCGGGAGGCCCGGGTGACCCAGCGGGAGGTCACGGCGGCGCTGTGCGCGATCCTGCGCCAGTACACGACGGCACGGGCCCGGAGAATCTCCCATCGGTGCGGGGGTTCCACGCTGCCGGGCCGGTCGGCGGCCTGGCCGGCCCGGTCCAGAAGGTCGTCGCGGTGCCGGACCGCGCTGTGCAGCCGCGCCTTGCGCAGCCCGTTGACGACCTCGATCTGTGCCTGGCTGGAGTTCTCCAGGCGACCGTGCTCGGACGTCTTCTCCGACTGGTCCCCGCTGGTCCGGCTCCGGATCTCGGTGAGATCGCAGCGGCGCAGCCACAGCAGGGAGCGCAGCCGCGGCAGCCGCGGCGGGGGCGGGGGCCTGCGGCCCCGGGGCGGTTCCGGCGGGGAGTCCTGCCAGGCGAACCCGCCGTCCACCAGGCGTTCGATGAGGTCGTAGAGCTCGTCGGTGGTGACGTCGGAGTCGGAGTCGGTGGCGTTGAAGCGGGGGCGGGGCAGCTCGCGCGGGACGGTCTCGGCCGGCTCCGGGCGTGCGAGCAGGCGCAGGAGGCGAGCCCTGCGGCCCAGGAGCCGTTCCGCGGGCCCGGACCGCGGTTTCCGGCCGGGTGTGCCCTTCGCCGAACCGGTGTCGTCCCCCGTTTCCTGGTGCCCCGCACTCCCGTCGGAATCCGCGGCCCCGTCGGTGGTTCCCGTGGACAGGACCCACACCGGGTCGACGCCGCACCGGTCGACGAGCATGCGGCGGACCTCGGCACGGTCCTCGGGGCGGTCGAGGACCAGGTCGAGCACGGGCGGGGGTTCGGCCAGGTCACCGCGTTGGTGGTCGCCCTTGCCCGCCGGGAGCCGCCGGGCCACGCGTGCCTCCATCCGGCGCAGCCGCCGGTACAGGCTCCGCCCCGGACGTGAGCGCAGATGGTCGAAGACCCTGAGGAAACCGGGTGAGTCCTCGGTCCCCTCAGCGGTACCGTCCGATCGGTGACCGGGTGTCTGGTCGGACACTCGAAAGATCCCTCCACGGTCGTTTCGTGCTCGTCACCCCCCGGCAGCTGCCCCATTAGACAGCAATTGGCACCCTGCTGACATCCCTTTTGCCGCAATAAACGCTGACCCATACCGGCCAGAACTGGCCCCCTGTGATAATCCGTTGTCCCCTTCACGTGTTTTCACGGCGCCAATTGCCGCCCTGACCGGCGGCGTCGCAAGGCCCACCACTACGCTGGTCCGTGTGACCGAGATTCAGATTCCCGCGAACCTGCTGCCCGCCGACGGCCGTTTCGGGAGCGGCCCCTCCAAAGTCCGCGCCGCCCAACTCGACGCCCTCGCCGCGTCCGGCTCCCACTACATGGGGACCTCCCACCGACAGAAGCCGGTCAAGTCCCTCGTGGGACGGGTCCGCGCCGGTGTGAGCGAACTCTTCTCCCTGCCCGAGGGCTACGAGGTGGTTCTCGGCAACGGCGGCACCACCGCCTTCTGGGACATCGCCGCCCACGGCCTGCTGCGCTCCAAGTCGCAGCACCTCGCCTTCGGTGAGTTCTCCAGCAAGTTCGCGAAGGTCGCCGAGGGCGCTCCCTGGCTGGAGTCCCCCACGGTCATCACCACCGAGCCCGGCACCCACGGCGAGGCCGTCGCCGAAGCCGGCGTGGACGTGTACGCCCTCACCCACAACGAGACCTCCACCGGTGTGGCCGCCCCGATCAAGCGGGTCGCCGGCGCCGACGAGGACGCGCTCGTGCTCGTGGACGCCACCAGCGGTGCGGGCGGCCTCCCGGTCGACATCGCCGAGACCGACGTCTACTACTTCGCCCCGCAGAAGAGCTTCGCCGCCGACGGCGGCCTGTGGATCGCGGTCATGTCGCCCAAGGCCCTGGCCCGGGTCGAGGAGATCGCGGCGAGCGGCCGCTACATCCCCGAGTTCTTCTCGCTGACCACCGCGGTCGCCAACTCCGCCAAGGACCAGACCTACAACACCCCGGCCGTGGCCACGCTGCTGCTCCTCGCCGAGCAGCTGGAGTGGATGAACGGCCAGGGCGGGCTCAAGTGGACCGTGGCGCGCACCCACGAGTCCTCCTCGATCCTCTACAACTGGGCGGACCGCTCCCCGGTCGCGACGCCGTTCGTCACCGACCCGGCCCAGCGCTCCCAGGTGGTCGGCACCATCGACTTCACCGACGACGTCGACGCCGCCCAGGTCGCCAAGGTGCTGCGCGCCAACGGCATCGTGGACACCGAGCCCTACCGCAAGCTGGGCCGCAACCAGCTGCGGGTGGCGATGTTCCCGGCCGTGGAGCCCAGCGACGTCAACGCGCTCACCGAGTGCATCGACCACGTGCTCACCAAGCTGTCCTGAGAGGACCCGCGAACTCGCAGGGGTCGGTCCGCGCGCAGGCGCTGACCGACCCCTCACCGGTTCCAAGGGATTACCGTCCCAGGTCCGGCCCCTTCGGCTGAGGCCTCTGAAGTCCTTGCGCCCCTCTTCCCTGGCTCTGGGACGGCTGGGGGTCGGACTGCTGCCCGGCGGACGGCCGGGGAGGACCGGCCTGGGCCCGGTTGAGCAGAGATGAGGTGGTCGGCGCCGCCGAAGCGGTCTTCCCTTCCGTTCCGGCCTTGCCGGTCTCGGTCCCCGTGCCGTCCTTGGCCTCGGCCTCCGCACCCTGAGCCTGTGCCCGGGACCGCTCCGCCGAGGCCGACTGCCCCTCCTGCCCCGCACCGGCCTTCTCGAACTCGACCGCGCCGGACTTACGGCTCTCCATCCGCAGCGAACCGTCCGCGCCCGCGTGAATGACGTGTCCGCGGGTGCCGGCCCTCAGGCCACCTTCCTGGGTCTCCTTTGTATAGTCCGACCGCGGCGGATACATTCGCCCGTCGAATTCCAACCCGGGGTCAGGGTTCTTCGGCACACCGCTGAAGTCGTCCTCGACCCCGTTCATGGTGTCGCTGACCTGCTTCATGGCATCCTGTGCGTTTTCCGCGGGAGGAAGTTCACGAAGCCGATCATAGAAGATCGAGATGCGTTCACGAATAGATTTCTTGTCCGACACCTCTTGAGGCTCATCCGCCATGGCAACACCCGCTGGCGGCGAACACCGAGAAGGCCCTCATCAGGCACTCCCTCGCAGACGCCCGGTCACGGTGGCCAGCGCCTCATCAAGGGAACCGGCGACATTCCGAAAACCAACGAAGGCTTCGTCCTGATTCGGGTTCACGTCGAAGCCCCACTCACCTTCCGACTCGGATCCCTGGATCACGGCAAAATCATTACCGAACCAAAGATCGACCGTGACCGCTCCCGAAGGAAATACCTCCAGCCTGAACCGAGCACCTTCAGGCATACGCTCGGAAATCCACTGCTCCAGGGCGGCTTCGTCAACCATCGACTTCCTCTTTTCCCAACGACTTCCGAATGAGCCTGGATAAACCGTACCCGAGAGAGGGTCTCTCCAGCCACCCTGAACATTGGACAACCGAACCGGCGCGAAGCCCTCACCGAACATGAATGTGCCGAGCGCGCACTCAGGAATATGGCTGCCTCGGGTTACGCAACAGACCGATCCGCATGGCCTACCTCGAGACCGGCAGTCCTGCGTATCCTCTGACCCATCCATGATGTCCCGACACCGCCACCGCACCGGTCCGGCCTCCTCCGCCACGCTCCCCGCCGGAGCGTCCCAGGTCGGTGAAGCCACACCGCCGCCTCGTGGAGAATGGAAGCCGACCCGCCGCGTGTGGGTCGGCCTCCTCCTCCTACTTCCGCTCATCGCTTTTCAGGACGGTCCCACTGTGCGCAGGAACAAGAAGACTGAAGTCCCCATCAAGATCATTTCCCACCGCGGGGCTTCCGGTCACCGGCCCGAACACACCCTGGCCTCGTACGAACTGGGCGCCCGCCACGGCGGGGACTTCATCGAGATGGACCTGGTCGCCACCAGCGACGGGCACCTGATCTGCCGCCACGAGCAGGAGATCGGCGGGACCACGGACGTGGCCGACCGCCCCGAGTTCGCGGACCGGCGCACCACGCGGACCATCGACGGCCGCGAGGCCGAGGGGTTCTTCGCGCAGGACTTCACCCTCGCCGAGATCAAGACCCTGCGCGCCCGGGAGCGCATGGCCGAGGTGCGTCCGGACAACGCGGTGATGGACGGGACCTACGAGATCCCGACCCTGCAGGAGGTCATCGAACTGGCCCTGTCCCTCACCCAGCAGCTGGGCCGCCCGATCGGGATCTACCCGGAGACCAAGCACCCGGCCTACCACGTGGAGCAGGGCCTGGACCTGGAGCCGCCGCTGATCGCCGCGCTGCGCGAGGCCGAGCTGGTCGGCGAGGAGCCGAAGGTCCCCGTGTTCCTCCAGTCCTTCGAGGCCGAGAGCCTGCGCAAGCTCGCCGAGACCGGGCTGCCCCTCGTGTACCTGATGGGCACCGAGGAGCACTGGCTGCACTACACGACTCCGGACGGCCTGGCCGAGGTGGCGACGTTCGCGCACGCGATCGGCCCGCACAAGAGCCTGGTCATCCCCACCGACGAGGACGGCTCCCTGGGCGAGCCCACCGACCTGGTCGAGAAGGCTCACGAGGCCGGGCTGGCCGTGCACCCCTACACGTTCCGCAGCGAGAACCACTTCCTGCCGACCGACCTGCGCTCGGACGGCGACCCCAAGGACTACGGGGGCTTCGCCGCGGAGTACGAGGCCTTCTTCGAGGCCGGCGTGGACGGCGTGTTCTCCGACTTCTCCAGGCACGCCTTCCTGTGCCGCGAGCACTTTCTGGACCCGCAGCCCGAGAAGTAGCACCCCGTTCCCGGACCCGCGGACACGGGTCCGGGGACTTGCTCAATCGCCGCGCCCGTGCCCCTTGCCCGGGCCGTCCTGACGTGGACTCCTCGGCTGTGCCGGCCTGGCCTTGGACGCAGCGCCCCTCACCGCAGGCCCAGCGTGCTCATGGGCCTTGGTGACGTCAGGACCCACGGAGGCCGATCTGGTCCCCGCCCCAGCCGAACGCGCCGCTGTGGGAGCGCCTCGACTGCCCCGGTGCAGGAGGTGGCTGGTGGTGGGCGAAGTGGACGTTGCAGGCGTGGGATCCGCAACCGCAGGAACAGTCCTGGTCGCCGTTGGGGGACCCGAAGGCCCCACAGTCGCCGCCACACCCGTACCGGGCCCTTTCAGGTCCTTGTAGGAGTCACCGCTCCGCAACAGCTCCGATGCCCGGTCCCGTTCGTCCTGCAATCCCGGCGGTAGCTTGATGCCGTCGAGCTTGTGCGCGAGAGCATGCGGAGGCGGGGTGCTCGGAGGAAGCCCTTCCCGTGCCAACACATCCGCGGACGGGCCCTTCTCGTCGTAGTAGTCCATCGACACCTGCGCACGAACCTGGTCATGCGCCAGGAACCGGTCCACACTGCCTGGAAGATGCGCGTGCTCAGGAAAATCGGTCACGAACTTGATGTTCTCGGCCCCGACGTCCGGATGCTTCACCAGAGCAGGGAGTTCATTCTTCCCAAGAATGGATTCCGGATGCACGTCAGGAACAAATACTTGGACCTCCCCGCGCGCAGCCTCGACAAAAGACTCGGAGAGGTCGGCCCATGCCGCGTCCCGCCCCTGCTCCACAACCGACGGGGAGACATCATAAAATTCTTCCAAATGTTCGATAATAGGCTCATCAAACAGCCTGTACGAGTCAAGTTTTTCACCGACTGGAGTTTCGGAGAGCACTTGATAGTTTCGAGTCTTGGCGCACGCTTTTGCTTGGAAGTGACTCTCAACGGGAGCTGTCGAGGAGTCCGGGGAAGATTGAAACGACCAAAAAGCAAAGCTCTTGTGGTCGACCCTGTCCACTGGATTATTAGAGGTGTAGTCACTCAGGTACCCGAGTACATCTGGCTTCCCCCCTGAGATATAGCCGGAACTCCTGCAGTCGTCAATAAGCCTTCTCGCACTGCGCTCAACATCGCCAGGCGAAAGGTATTTGTAGTCCTCTTGAATCTTCCAGGATTCCACCCACTCCGCGGGCGTCATCCCCTTTCCTCTGGGACTAGCCACGACTTGCCGCCTCCGCCGGTGGACAGAAAGCGATCTTCAGGACAGATGCTGCCCCGCCCTCGGCGTCCCAAGTAAACCCAGCTACGCCCAAAGTGAGCAGCACAACCGGCCCGTCGACCCCTCGAGACGGCTCCCACAAGGAAAGTCTGAAAGGATTTCCCTTGGCGGTCTCCGGCTTCCACCAGAAACCATCGACGGGCGACTCCGGGAAATCGCTGTCACCAGCAGCCCCAGACCAGGTCAGCTCCCCCCAAACTCCTGACACAAGCTCTGTGTATCGCTGCCAAGCAGCCACACCCTCCTCGACCACAGCCATCTTCTCCTCAACCACCGAAGTCTCAGCCCGCCACTGCGGATCGAAAAACTTCAGCGACACCACAGGATCCCAGTGCCCGTTGGCGGCAAGCTTGATGACGTTCCCGTGCCGTGTGAGCACCTTGAGGTCACGCTCAACCGTTTGTGGCTTCCACTCGTACCGAGCGCACCACTCGTCAAAACCTGGGTGACCAGGAAGCGGAGGACCCTTCCAAATATCCGCCCAACCCACCCGGGCCAAATCCTCAAGCTCCAGCAGCAATGACTCACTCGACATACCAAACTCCACCTGCACAGAACTGCTCCTTTTCATTTCCGGCACCAGCAAGACAACACCGAACATCCCTTGCACTCCGGGTAAGCCCTGGAGGCATTTGTTGAAGTATCCACCACACCACACAACGCCCGACCCACATAGAGGCGTTGACGATCTGGCTCATCTTGTCCGACAGGTCAGCAAGGGCCTCGGCTTCCCCGGGCCCACCCGCCGACGGCCTCGGCCCGCTCGACGGCCACACCCGTCATGGCGTAGACCTGCTGTGCCGGCCCGTACCCCTGCCCTTGTCAGCACATATTCTCGGATCCTCCGACCGACAAGTGGATGTGGTCGTAGTGGTTCTCGGTGTTGTTGCCTCTGTCCTCCATCGGCGTGGAAACACTCAGCCAATCACCGACGTGACCGTTCTTCCCCCACCAAATCCTCTGCTCGTAGATGACACACAGATTCGTGTATTTATCATTGTTCATGATCAGGGCATTGATCACCTGACGCGCCTTGGCGTGAGACTCCTGATGCACAATGGAAGCATTGTGTTCAGGATACCCGACATAGAAGTCGCAAGCATTTCCACTGCCATGCTTTCCGTCATCTCCAGGTCGAATGCAGTGATAGTTTTCCTGGTTTTCCCCGATATTTCCACCCGGTGTCATATTGGCCAACCAAACCCCCTGATCACCAAAGGTAGTGGCCATGACGATATAGAGCTCACACATCTCGGGATGGAGGGTGGGCGACCATCTGGAAGTGGGAACTCGATCGGGCCTTCCGCCACATTCCGCATTTGGGTCGACCGCCAACTCCGTGAACGCCAGGGAGTCATAGTGCTCTTTGCGCTCGATGACTTTGTCATAATATTCTTGCCCCGCGTTGTATCCGCCGATCGCGCTCCTCAGGCCGCTGTCAGTGGTGAGGTCGTTGTTACCGCTCTCACACAGGTGACCCACTGCGGCCGCCGCCGCATCGAAGACGTTCTGCGGGTCCTTTTCCCCATCGTCATTCCCGTCCTCCCCGTAGATCTCCCATGACCCAGGGATGAACTGCATGGGGCCAACAGCGCGGTCCCAGTCCGTGTCACCGTCGTACTCACCCTCATCCGTGTCTCGGATGGCCTGGGTGTTGTTGCTTCCATTGAGTGCGATTCCGATGATCGGAGGGCTGACCTTCCCGTTCGCGTCAATGGCCCGGCCGGTGTTCGAGCCACCGTCGGAGGAACTGTAGGTTGCGTGCTTGGTCTCCACCCACCCGATAGCGGCCACCAGGGTCCACGTCATTCCCTGGCAACCTGGAGAGATTTCTTCGGCGCGCTGGGTGGCCATGAAGTAGGCCTGCAGCAGGGTGGGATCGATACCCTCAACCTCCGCAGGAAATCCAGCCGCGTGGGCGAATCCATCCATCTCGTCGGTAAACATCATCACGAATATCATCACGAACACGAGCGGAATGACAAAGAAACCGACCGGGAGCAGTACCAGCAATGCCCTCAAAAATTCACTCCGATTCCATCACGCAGCAAAAAATCGATGTTTCGACCGTCTTCGCGTGACCAAGCGCTCCACTCTCACAAAAGAGGCCTGCTTCGACGGGATCCGTCGACTCAAGTCCCAAACGCTTGGCTCAGCCCCGCCAGAACCCTCGACGAGCTCCAATATCATTCGACCCCAATCGAATCAACATCTTCCTCATAACGACTTCGGCCTTCCTTCTGTCCTCCCCCGGGGAGCATCCCAGCCGGCACCCCCTCCTCTTCGATGCCCTCTGTAGCATTCCGATGACTCTGGCCCGATTACAAGCTGCCTAAATATGTGGAGAACGTGTGTCCGATTCTCACAATCCATGGATTTCCCCTGATGAGAGGCCAAACGAAGACGAGCCGGCGAGCCGTCCGGTCGAGGACGGTCTACATGACATCAAGGTGGAAACGACCGGACCAGTAGCCCCTCAGCCAGGCAATGGCATCACCGCCAACGGCGGACTACCTGTCCGAACAACAGCAGAAAAGGCCAGGTTGTGGTGGGTGGGAGCACATGGAGGAGCTGGGGAGACCACGCTCTCGAAGCTCCTGAATGGATCACGTGACGCACATCATGCATGGCCGGTTCCGGCCAATCCCGAGCTCGGTTCTTCCGCTGTCGTTCTCTGCTGTCGAACCAACGCGGCAGGACTTCAGGCAGCTCAGGAAGCCCTGACCCAATGGGCCTCGGGGGCCGTGCCCGGTGTTCAGCTGCTCGGGCTGGTCCTGATCGCGGATGCGCCGACCAAACTGCCCAAGGCCCTCAAGGAGTACTCCAAGCTGGTCGGCGGAGGAGCACCGCGCACCTGGGACCTCCCTTGGGTCGAAGAGTGGCGTACCGACTCACCCGCCACGAATTCGGACCTACGAAGCTCGAACCGAAAGCTCCGCCGCTTCATCAGAAGCGCCGAACACCTCATCACCTGACCCACCGAAAGAAGAAACACCCCCATGTTCGAAACCATCGAGTTCGCTTCTACGGCCCTGGCCAGCGCCCCCATGTTCATCGACAACGTCGACACCCAGGCTCCCCCGGGGCTGGACTCCGGCTTCACCACCATCCTCGGCTGGGCCAAGTGGCTCGCCCTCGCTGTCTGTGTCCTGGGCCTGATCATCGCCGGGGCCCTCATGGCCATTCAGTCCCGTCGGGGTGAGGGCGGCGAACACATGAGCAAGATCGGAATGGTGCTGGCCGGAGTCATCATCATCTCGGCCGCCACAAGCCTGGTTTCCTTCCTCATCGACGCCTGAGGGCCTGTCATCGTCGTGTCTTAAGCGAGGCGTGAATGAGTGAGAAGAAGCCGCAGGTCTCTGTTGCGACCATCGTCTCCGGGGTCTTCCTCGCCGTGGTCGTCATCGGGGGTCTCATCACGATTTTGTGGCCCCAGGACGAAACCCCGGCCGAAGACGGGTCCACAGCAACCGAGGGTGGCGAGAAGGGCCCGGAGGAGGACGCGGAGGAGGACGCGGAGGAGGACGCGGCCCCTGTCCCGTCCAGCCCTCCGTCGGCGGATCCTTCCTTCACCGCCTCCGCGAGCGGCAGCCTCTGCGGGCTCGAGCCGCACGAGACGGGCTTCGAGTACCTCATGGACCAGCACACCGAATGGGACGACGTCAACGGTATGCGTGCCCCGAGCAGCGCGGAGGACGGCCCCGGGGTGGAAGACGGCGCAGTCCGCTACTGCTATTCGCGAACGGCTGACGGTGCCGCCCTGGCCGCGGCCAACTTCCTCGTTCTGGTCAACATGTACCCCGACCAGATGGACAGCAACTGGGAAAGACTCATCGCGCCCGGACCGGGGCGGGACGACTTCATTTCGGGGCTCGAAGAGGAGCCGGAGACAGATGCCGCTCCGGCACAGATCATCGGCGCGAAGATCGTTTCCTACACCGAGGACTCCGCGCGGGTGAGCATTGCGATCACCTCCACTGACGGCATGAACGTGAGTATGTCCTTCGACCTGGACTGGGTCGAAGGGGACTGGAAAATCGCTGTGAACGACGACGGCACAGCTGATCCGAACATGACCGTGCTCAACCAACTCACAGGGTTCACCCCCTGGGCGGCGATCTGATGAGCGATGAAGACTGCGGATGGGACATCAAGTGTGGCATAGAGAGCATCATCGTGAGCGTAACCGATAGATGGAAAGAGGATTTCGCAGACGCTACCAACAGCGTCGTCGAAACAATGCTCACCTTCTGGCTGGACAAGCCGACCAGAAGAATCGATGACGGAGGGGAGGTGGCGAGCGACGGGTTCAACACGAACGCGGATATCGTCTACCCCGGCTCCAGCTCGGACGATCCCAGTGTCTACAGCAATGTGGCGCCGGACACCACCGGGCATTTCGCTGAAATCCTGGGCCTCATGACCTGGGTCGGATTAGCTGTCGCCGTTCTGTCCATCATCTTACTCGGCGCGATGATGGGGATCGCCAGATCAAGGGGTGAGGGAGGCCAGCACCTGACGAAGATCACAGTGGTCCTGGGATCTGTCATTCTCATTTCAGGTGCGACTTCGTTCATCGGCGGTTTCATGACCCTGATGGGGGACCGGCCAATTCCAGGAAGCGGAGTCGGCTTCCTCCAGAGCCGACTCCACTTCTATGTCGGTGTCGCAGCCATCGCCTCGGTCATTTTCGCCGGAGTCAAAATGGCTTGGGAGCAACGAGCCGACCCCGGCAAGGAGCTCCTCAAGTCATTGCTGACGCTGCTGATCGTCGCGATGGCCTCGGTGACCTTCATCAACACCGCGATCCTCCTTGCCGACGAGTTCTCACTCTGGATCATCAAGGAAGCCGTCGCCGAAACCGATGCCGGAGCGATCGCTACGGCTTTCCTGGCCGCCACCGGTATGGCCGCGATGGCCGGCATGGGCGGCGGTCTCGTACTGATCATCCTGCTCGCTCTGTTCATCATCCTCGTCGGCCTGATCCAGTTCATCATGATGATCGTCCGCGACGGGATGCTCATCCTCCTTGCGGGCGTCCTCCCCCTCACTGCCTCCTTCACCAACACCCAGATGGGGAAACAGTGGTTCCAGAAGGCCGTGGGTTGGCTGGTCGCCTTTCTGTTGTACAAGCCGGTGGCAGCGATCGTCTACGCGCTGGTGTTCGTCATGCTGCAATTCGACGGCAACGCCGACACCGGCACGGAAATCGTGGACAACCTCACGAACATCATCATCGGGCTCACCATGATGCTCGTCGCGGTCTTCGCGCTTCCCGCGCTCATGAAGTTCGTCGCTCCCGCGGTGGGCGCGGCCGCGGGTGGATCCGCGGCGACCACCGTGTCCTCTTCCGGCTCCGGCTCTCAGGACATGCCCTCCGGAGCCAGTGGCGGAGGTGGCGGCGGCCGTAGCGGCGGTGGCGGCGGAGGCGGCGGAGGCGGCGGTCAGCCGTCCGGCAATTCGGGTTCTGCTTCCAAGTCCAGCGCACCTGGCGGTGGCACTCCCGGAGGCGGCGGTTCGGGCGCTGGGGCCGGAGCGGGCGGTGGCGCGGCGGGCGGCGGAGCGGCAGGCGGCGGCGCGGCGGCAGGCGGCGGCGCGGCAGCGGGCGGCGGCGCGGCCGGCAGTGCGGCGATGAAGTCCAACCCCAAGACCGCGGCCATCTACGCCGCGGCCAAGGCCGCCCAGCAAGTGGCGAGCAAGACCCAGCAGACGATGAACGACGCAGTCGAAGGCGGGGAGGGACCCAGTGGCAGCCAACGCTGACCTCGCCCGCACAGTCCGGACCTACGGCAACTGGAGGCGACCCGCCTCCGCGGGGATCATGGGGCTCGGGACTCTGGGCACCATGTTCCTCCTCGGCAGCCTGATCATCATCGTGTTCGTGGTCATGATCGGGGGAATGCTGCGCGGCGCCATCGCGGCCGCCTTCCTCGGAATCGTCTTGGTAGGCGTGCTCACCAAGGACAAACACGGCAAAAGCGCCATGTCGAAGATCGGAGTACGCATGCTCTGGTGGAAGGCCCGGATGCTGGGCGCGCACCTCTACAGGTCGGGCCCGCTCGGCCGGGCGGCCTGGGGCCGCTACCAGCTCCCCGGTATCGCCGCTCCCCTGCGCCTGAGTGAGCACAAGGACTCCTACGGGCGTCCGTTCGCCCTCCTGCACATGCCCTCGGCGAATCACTTCACCTGTGTCATCGCTTCCGAACCCGACGGCGCGGCCCTGGTCGACATGGAACAGGTCGACTCCTGGGTGGCCGAGTGGGGCCACTGGCTGGCCAACCTGGGGGACGAGGCGGGTATGGTCGCGGCCTCCGTGACCGTGGAGACAGCGCCGGACACCGGCACCAGGTTGACCCGGGAGGTCATGGGGCAGATCGACGAGGAGGCTCCGGAGTTCGCTCAGCGGGTTCTTCTGGAGACGGTCGAGGCCTATCCCCACGGCTCCTCCACCGTCCGGGCCTTCGTCGCACTGACCTTCAGCCCGGGCAAGGAGAAGAAGTCCACCCCGGAGGAGATGGGACGGGAGATCGCCACCCACATCCCCGGTCTGACCCAGAGCCTCGCCGGGACCGGTGCCGGCGCGGCTCGGCCCATGGACGCCCAGGAACTCTGCGAGGTCGTCCTCACCGCCTACGACCCGGCCGCCGCGGTCCTCATCGAGGAGGCCAAGGCTGTCGGAGAGACACCTGAGATCTCCTGGGCCGACGTGGGCCCCACAGCTCATCAGGCGGGGTGGGACAAGCTTCGGCATGACAGCGCCCTGTCCGTCTCCTGGACGATGACCAGCGCCCCCCGCGGAAACGTCCAGTCGAGCATTCTGACCCGCCTGCTCACGCCCCACGGGGACATCGCGCGCAAACGGGTGACGATGCTGTACCGACCGCTCGACCCCGCACGAACCGCCGCCATCGTCGAGGCGGACCTGCGGGCCGCGCAGTTCAGGGCGACCTCCAATGCCAAGCCCACCGCGCGAGACCTCATGGAGTCCCGTTCGGCTCAGGCGACAGCTTCGGAGGAGGCGGCCGGTGCCGGCCTGGTGAACTTCGGCATGATCGTCACGGCCACCGTGGACGACCTGGACAAGGAAGCGGACGCGCGCGCGGCCATCATGAATCTCGCCGCGGCCTCGCGGCTGCGCCTCCGTCCCGCGTACGGCGCGCAGGACTCCACCTTCGCGGCGAGCCTTCCCCTGGGCATCGTGTTGCCCGCACACCTCAGGATCCCCGTCGAGATCAGGGAGCAGATGTGAGCCCGAGGAAGAAGGGTGGGAAAACCACCCAGAAGAGCGCAGACAAGGCACCCCGGGAGATCCGCCCCAAACGTCCGGGTCCACGCGGTTGGGCCAACTTCGGAGGTGGCGAGTCGACGGTCGTCGAGATGGCTGACGAGTGGCGCGGAACGACCGTTCAGGTCTGCGGCCTCTGGCCGTTCGCCGTGGGAACGGGCACCCCTATGGTGGGTGTGCCGATCGGCCGCAACATCATGTCCGGTGCGACGCTGTGCTGTGATCCGATCTCCTGGTTCCAGAGGGCCAACCTGATCTCGAACCCCTCGATGTTCGTGCTCGGCAAACCCGGCCTGGGCAAGTCGACGATCACCCGGCGTATGGCCACAGGCCTGACCGGGTACGGGGTTCAGCCCTTCATCCTCGGCGACCTCAAGCCCGACTACGTGGACCTGGTCGAGGCCCTCGGCGGACAGGTCATCACCCTGGGGCGCGGCCGCGGGCACATCAACGTCCTGGATCCCGGGCAGGCCGGCGCGGTCATCGACCGCCTCCCCCCAGCCGCCAGGGCCACGGTGCTGGCGGACGTGCACGGACGACGTCTCACCATGGTGACGGCGCTCCTGACCATCATGCGGTCCGCGCCCGTCACCGACCGTGAGGAGACCATCCTCGACCGTGCCCTGAAGGTCCTGGACGAACGCCACGAGGGGACGCCGGTCCTCAAGGACCTGCTCCAGTGCATCCAGGACGCCCCCGAGCCCGTACGCCAGGTGGCCCTCGACCGGGGCGACATGAACCGGTACCGGGAGATCACCGATCACCTGGAAGCGTCCCTCATCGGTCTGGTCGGCGGTGGCCGTCTCGGCGAGATCTTCTCCGAACCGACCACCACCCCCATGCTCCGCGACCGGCCCGTGGTGTTCGACGTGTCGAACATCGACGACTCCGAGATGGACCTCCAGGCAGCGGTTCTCCTGGCCTGCTGGTCCACCGGCTTCGCCACCATCAACCTCTCCCACGCGCTCGCCGACGCCGGGCTGGAGCCCCGCCGGCACTACTTCGTGATCCTGGACGAGCTCTGGCGCGCGCTCAGGGCCGGGCACGGCATGGTGGACCGTGTGGACGCTCTGACCAGGCTCAACCGTCAGCGCGGCGTGGGCATGGCGATGATCTCCCACACGATGAGCGACCTCATGTCACTGCCCAACGTCGAGGACCGGAACAAGGCGAAGGGATTCGTCGAGCGTTCCGGGATGGTCGTCTGCGGAGGATTGCCCCGGGCCGAGATGCCCATGCTCTCCGAGGTCATCCCCTTCTCCCAGATCGAGCAGGAGATGCTCGGTTCCTGGCAGGACCCACCGGCCTGGGACTCCCGCTCGGGCACGGAGACGGCCCCGCCCGGACGAGGCAAGTTCCTCATCAAGGTCGGCGGGCGTCCGGGTATCCCCGTCCAGGTCCAGCTCACCGAAGCGGAGAAGGGCATCAACGACACCAACAAGCTCTGGCACACGCAGTCCCGTATCGGCAGCAAGGCCGCAGAGCCGGAGAGCGCAGACCAGAGGGACTCCGGTGCCACGGACTCCCCCCTGACGAGCCCTTCCGAGGAGATCGAGGCATGAGCCGAGCAACCAAGGCACCCACCGGGATGAACACCGAAGCCGTCGTCATCTGGGTGGCGATCATCTCCGTGGTGCTCCTGGTCTCCACCGTGTGCGTGGCCGTCCAGGCCGGCGCCTGGTGGACCGGCACCACGGCGCCCGCCCCGTACAACCCGTTCGACCAGGTCTTCGGGGTTCTCGGGGGAGACATCGCCTGGACACCGGCTCACACGGTCGCGCTGGTGCTCCAGTGGCTGCTCATCCTGGGCCTGCTGCTGCTCGTGTTCACCTATCGGAAGGGGGGCAGGGCCAGGGTCGACGATTCGGCCGCGCACATGGGGAGCGGTGACGACCTCGAGAAGCTGACGGAGAAGGGGGCCCTGGCCAAGGCCGAGCGACTGGGAGTGAAGGGGTCACCCGGCGTCCCGATCGGTCGCACCCTCCGGAGCCGGAAGATGCTGTACGGCTCGTGGGAGGACATGCACGTCGACATCTGGGGACCGCGTACCGGTAAGACCACCTCCCGCGCGATCCCCGCGATCCTGCAGGCCCCCGGTCCCGTCCTCGTCACCAGTAACAAGCGCGACGTCGTCGACGCCACCCGCGGTGTCCGGGAGCTCTCCGGGGACGTGTGGGTCTTCGACCCGCAGGGCATCGCCCTCGAGGAACCGAACTGGTGGTGGAATCCGCTGAGCTACGTCACCGACGAGGTGAAGGCGGCCAAACTCGCCGGGCACTTCGTCGCCGGTTCCAGGGACTCCGACGCCAAGACCGACGCCTTCTTCGACGGTGCGGCCCAGGACCTGCTCGCCGGGCTGATCCTGGCCGCGGCTCTGGACGACCGTTCGATCCTGCAGGTCTACACGTGGCTGACACGCCCCCACGACGACGAGGCCGTTGGCATCCTGTCCCGGCACCGCTACGAGCTGGTGGCCGACAACGTGTCCGGCGTGGTGAACTCACCGGAGAAACAGCGCGGTGGTGTGTACGGAACCGCGATGCAGATGGTCTCCTGCCTGATGAGCCGCCAGATCTCGCCCTGGATCACCCCGCAGGGTGACGGCGGCCCCGACACGCGCAAGCACTTCGATCCGAAGGAGTTCACCGCCAGGGGCGGCACCCTCTACTCCCTGTCCAAGGAGGGCAAGGGCAGCGCCGGGCCCCTGGTCACCGCGTTGACGGTGGCCGTCGTGGAGGCCGCGGAGGAGCTGGCGACGACGCAGAAGGGCGGCCGTCTCGCGACCCCGCTGCTGGGTGTGCTGGACGAGGCCGCGAACGTGTGCCGGTGGAACGAGCTTCCCTCGCTCTACTCCCACTACGGGTCCAGGGGCATCGTGCTGATGACCATCCTCCAGTCCTGGTCCCAGGGCGTGGACGTGTGGGGGCAGAGCGGCATGCGCAAGCTCTGGTCGGCCTCGAACATCAAGATGTACGGCGGCGGCGTCTCCGAGGTGGAGTTCCTCAACGAGCTCTCCCAGCTGATCGGCGACCACGACGTGGAGCGAGCCTCCATCTCCTCCTCCGCAGGCGCTCAGGGGGGGCGCTCGGTGTCGTGGCAGGTCGATCAGGAACGCACCATGGACGTCGCCGCGCTGGGCTCCATGCCTCCGGGGAGGGCGGTGGTCATCGCCTCGGGCACCCCGCCGACGCTCGTGGAGACGGTGCCCTGGATGTCCGGGCCGATGAAGGAAGCCGTGGTCGAGTCGCTGCAGCGATACGAGCCCTGACCCCCCACCCATGTCGTATTCGCATTCACAGCCCAAAGAACAAGGACACGAGACTATGACCTTCTTGCCAGGAAAAGCCTCGAAAGCATCCGGTATCGCGCTTTCGGTTCTCCTGCTCGCCACCGCGTGCGGCGGGGGCGGGGGTTCCGAAGGCGATGCTGAGGAAGGCGGCGAAGGGGAATCCTCCGAAGCGTCCGCCCCACTCGCCGGAGACGGTTTCCTCGCGCTGGCTTGCGGCGAGGGATCGATCACCGTGTCCCGGTTCTCCGACGACGACGGTTCCCTCCAGGCCGAACACGTCTACTCCGCCGCCGAAGTCACGTCCGCGGACGAACCCCGGCTCCCGAACAGCCGGGTCGTCGAAACCCTCAAGAGCGTGGAGCTCCCGGACTGCGTGATCGAGTCCGACGAGACCTGGTACTACGAGGACCAGGCACTGACTCGCAACCAGGCGCACGAACTGTCCGGCCTCGTCGTCCCGGACGGTTCGCTGCTCCTGGTGGACATCGTCGAGGAGGTGGACGGCTCGGACGTGCGGACCATCGGCGCCATGACGTCCTCCGGCGAGGTCGAAGCCCTTCTGCCCGCGGACGACGCCGACGGTTTCAGCGGGGCCCCCGTCCGGACGTCCGCCCGCTACCGCCACTCGGACGGAACCCTCACCTACCTCGAGGCGAACCCCTCCGATGAGGCCAAGACGGTGATGTCCCTCTCCGTCGACAGCGGACAGAATCAGGAGCTCGGCCCGTGTGACACCGAGTGCGGGAGGGTCATCGTCGACCCCTACTCCGAACTCGTCTACGGAACGATCGGCCCCGACGAGCCCGAGGCCAACGGCATTGACAACAACCTCGCCCGGTACTTCTCCAACCACGACGGAAGCATGGTCGGCTTCTACACCAAGATGGCGAACGGCGGTCTGCACCTCCATCACCGCGCCGGTGACGAGTCTCCGGTGTTCAGCAGGGGAAGATGGCCCGTGAACTACAGCGAAGCCGTCGGCAAGCACGATCTGACCTACGTCGCCCCCGAGAACAGTGCGGGCGCCACCTATGCCGGCGGTCTTCCCGTGTTCACCGTGGGCGACAACGAGCTGATGCTCAGCGACAACTCCTTCACCGTTCGCGCCTTCGACGACGAATTCAGCGAGGAGACCGCGGACCGGGAGATCCTGCCCGGGAGCGACCGCGTCAACGAGCACCCGGTCCTCTCCGGGGAGCGGGACCAGATCCTCTTCCGCTCCTCCGACGCGACCGGCAACGTCTCCTGGTTCACCGTGCCCGTCAGCGGCGGAGATCCTCAGGAGATCGGGGCCGCCGAGGGAGAACACGCCACCATGGTCCCCATCCACTGGTTCTGACGCTTCGGTTCGGTTCAGGAGAGACAGCAGTACATGAGCGACACATCCGAGACAGCGGACAACAACGGGTCGTCCGAACCCCTGCACACGGACGCCGTCGACTTCTTCGACCGCTACTTCCGCCACGTCTACAAGCGCAGGGTGGGTGTCCGCAACCAGCACCGCTGGTCAGCACGCTGGTGGGACATCCCGGAAGTCGTCATTCGCATGGACGCCATCTGGCGGGCCTGGGAGAGTCTGAGCAGCGACCCCACGGTGGGGATGAGCACCTGGCTCCGGGACCACGCCGATTACCACATGAGTATCCTCCTGTCCCCCGACGGCCCGATGGCGAACGCGGAGGACAGCAACCAACACGGCGAACCGCTACCGCACGAAGCACCACCCGAGTACTGAGCCGGGGGCGGTGCGTGGGAGCAACCCCACGCACCGCCCCTGGAGAAGACACTCAGCGACCTGTCCCCTGACCGCTTCTCGTCTGGTCGACAGTGCGGTTGGGGCCCTGAGGACCGGTGCGGCCGACGCCTTCGCTCTGCTGGGCCGGAGCCTTTCGTGTGGCTCCTCCGGCCCTCTGCGCGGACGCATCGAGCAGCTCGTTCGAGGACGGCTGGGGCGGGGCCTGCTGACCCGGCTCCGGTCCTGTGGAAGGACCGGGGCTGGAAGCTCCCCCGCTTTCCTGGGGAGCCGACTCAGTGGACTGCCCGTTGTCGGCCTCCCGGCCCTGACCGGTCTTCGAGGCTGACACACCCTGGCCCTCAGCTTCCGGGCCCTCCTGAGCAGCGCTGTCCTGCTCGACCCCCTCCTCGGCCTCAGGCGTCTCCTGTGAAACTGCCTCATCCTGAGACTGATCCTCAGCTTGGGCGCTTTCCCCTGCCTCGGCGCCTTCCTCGGCCTCGGTCTCCTCCTCCGCGACGCTCCCCTCGACCTCAGAGCGCTCCTCGGCCTCGGTCCCCTCCCCGGCCTCAGCGCCGGCCTCGGTCTCAGCACCTTGCTCGGCGTCAGAGCGCTCCTCAACCTGGGCTCCCTCGGCCTCAGGCCCCTCCTCCGCGACGCTCTCCTCAATCTCAGAGCGCTCCTCGGCCTCGGTTCCCTCCTCGGCCCCAGCACCTTGCTCGGCGTCAGAGCGCTCCTCAGCCTCGGCCCCCTCGACCTCAGGCCCCTCCTCCGCGACGCCTTCCTCTACCTCAGTGCCTTCCTCGGCCTCAGCGCCGGCCTCGGACTCAGTGGCTTCTTCGGCTTCGGCACGCTCCTCGGCCTCCACGCTCTCCTCGGCCTCGGGGGCCTCCTCGACAAGACTGTCCTGCTCGACCCCCTCCTCGGCTTCAGGCGCCTCCTGGGAAACCGCCTCGTCCTGAGACGGCTCTTCGACTGCTTTCTCCGCCTCGGAAACGGTCTCCTGGTCATCCTTCGATTCGGCCAGGGCGCTACGCTCTGCGGCCTGCCGCTCCTGATGCTCTCTACCGGCCGCGACCCACGGGTCGTTGATCACGGAGGTCGGAACCAGCACGACCATGTAGTCCGCCTGGAACTGCTCCTGCTGGAACTGACGGTTCGCGAACACATGCCTCTGGTTCTCGTGGAACCCGGCCAGCCCCTCAGCCTCTCGAGCATTGTTCGCGCGGAGATTCTGGGAGTCCTGTCGGAAACCGCTGAAAGCCGCCTGCCGGTCGGGAACCTGCTGCCCGTAGGTCTGGTGCACACGTTCCGGATCGATACCCCAGCGCTTCTCGCACTGGCGCCGGAACCTCCGGTAGAGCAAGCGTGCCAGCAAGCTGCCGCCGGCATGTTCGCGCAGGTTGGCGGAGGCGGTCGCGATCTTCTCGGGGTTGGCGTCCCGCCACCACCCGTCTCGGCCCATGCCCCGCATGTTCCTGATGCTCTGCCGGCGGTGCTGCCGGTTCTCCTTCGGTGACCGGTTGTGCCGCGGTACGTCCTTCACCCCCGTACGCCCGGCTGCGTAGTTCTGTCTCATGAACTTGCGCGCGCTTCGAGCGCCTGTGTGGCGGGCCAGACTCATTCCGGTCTGGAACACCTGCTGGAGCATCTCATCGACACCGTCGTTCGGCTGTTCGACGTACATCCGTCATCCTCGTTCGGGGGAAGCCCATCCATGGGGCGTGCGGGCTGAAGCGGAACCGAGAGGCTCGGAGAACTCAACGCATCCTCGCAAGCCCTTCCACAGTCAAGAGGGCCATACGTCGGCAGGCGGAGCGGGTGGGTTCCTGGAGGCGTTCCAGGTGGATGACCCCGCCGTCGGCCAGGTGTTCGTCGTAGGGAATGCGCACGACCCCGCCGGTGGACCGATCGATCCGGCTCTCCAGATCCTTGATCTCCTGGCTGGGCGCAGCCTTGCGATCCACGCGGGTGATGACGACGATCGCCCGGTTCGCCAGATCCTGATATCCGTTCTGCGCCAACCAGGAGAAGGTCGATTCGGCTGATCTCACCGAGTCCAGGGAGGGTTCGAGCACGACGATCACCTGATCCGTCATCCCCAGCACTTCGGACATTCCGGGCCGGTACAGGCCGGTTCCGCAGTCGTTGAGGACAAGGTCGTAGTACCTGCCCAGGAGGTCCGCCACCGCGCGGTAACGCTTCTCGTCGATGCCACCATGCGTGGTGGGCACCGCTGGGGCGACCAGGGCGTGCAGCCTGGCATCATTCACGGACACGTACTGACGGAGTTCGGTGTAGCTGCCGATCTGCTCGGCTCGGGAGCTCAGGTCATGCAGGGTCTGCTTGTTCTGAAGCAGGATCCGATCACGCAACGTGCCCCGGTCGGGGTTGGCGTCCACAACGACCACCCTGCTCTCCCTGGCGGAGGCGAGGAAGGATCCGAGCAGTACGGAGGCGGTGGTCTTGCCGACACCCCCCTTGAGGCTGAGTACGGTGATCCTGCGGTGCACGGGGAGCGGGATCTGGATGCCGCTCATGAAGTCAGCGTGGCTGAGCTGGTCACCGGCTCGCTGGGCTTTGTCTCCGAGTCCGGGCAGGAAGCGACGAAGCCCACCCGAACGGGGCCTCAACGACACGAGTGGACCGGTCGCGGTATTCGCCGCCCCGGCCGTGGGCTGCGGCCCGGTGGGCACCCGTTCCCTGTTGAGCTCGTTCATTGCGCTCTGCCAGGCGTTCACGGCTTCCGCTGGACTGATACCCGACGTCGGCGGCATACCGTCAGGGCTGGCCGGCGCAGCAGGCTCAGAGGACGCTGCGGGGCGCTGTCGCGGTGGAGCGTCTGCGAAACCCGGGTGAGCGGAGGGCCCCGGCGGCACCCCGGGCACAGCGGACCTTCCTGCCGACGGACCTCCTCCGGAGCTGTCGGAACCGGGGCCCCCGGGAGGAGACACCGGTTGTCCATGCAGCGAACCCAGCCCAGGGACGGGGGCGGAGTTGGGAGGAGCATGGTCAGCACGAGCGGCTCGGGGCCCAGGAACGGCCTCCTTCGAAGGAGTGTCAGGAGGAGTCCTCGCCTCCGTGAGCGGCCCGAAGGATTCCCCCAGACTCGAAGAGACGTCTACGATCTCGTCCTCCGTGCGCTCGATCCGTTCGGGCTCCGGTTGAACGGCCTCCACCGACACCTGTCCGGCTGCCTGGCCCGGGCTCGGCTCGACACTGGGTCCGCCCTCCGCCACCGAAGGCGCCGGGCTCTTCACCGAGGGCTTCTCGTCCGCAGGCAACGCGGCCGTCAGCGGTCCGGATGACGGTCCGGAGGGTTCGGCTCCAGGGGCGGTCCCGCCGACAGGGATCTGGGGAGCTGGCGCCGCATCGGCCTCGGGCCGTGGCGCGTTCGTCTCCGGTTCGGCCCGGTCGTTTCCCTCCCCCGCCGAGGAGACCGGCTCCGGAGACCTCGTGAACGGTGCCGGAGGCCGGGACTGGGGTTCGGGGCCCTGGCCTACTGTTCCCTGGGGTTCAGGAAGGTGACCCACCGTTCCCTGCGGCCGGTCGAAAGCCTCGTGAGGGTCGGCGGCGGCTGGTGAGTGCGACTCAGATGGAAGTACTCCACCGGTGGACTCGCTGATGCCCTCCGACGCGGTCCTGCCTCCCCCTCTCAGGCGAAAGCGGCGCTTCTTCTGGGGCTTGGAATCAGAGGTCGGCTCAACCCTCTGGGTCTTCTTGGCCGGCTTCTCTTTCTTCTGTTTGGGCAGTTCAACGGACGTATCGCTCTCGACAGCCCCGTCTTCGTAGACGATCAGGGGCCACTCACCCGAGGCGTCGATTGTTCGAGCGCGAACAGGGCGCTTCAGTTTCCTCGCGGTATCCGCGATCACGGCCACGACTTCGACCCTCAGTTTGGAAACATCCTCGTGGGACACAGCGTGCGCCACACCGTTGACCATCACCCTGGCCCGTGTGTCGTCGACGATCTCTGCGGTAATCCTCGGAAAATCCGGCACCTGTCCGTGATCTGTTCTCATGACCTCTCTCCTCGGGTGAGCGCAACTACACAGGTCCATCCGAAGGGCAGTGCTCTGGATTCACGCGTCGGGGCGCAAAGCTCCACAGAGAGCCCGCCGTGCCACTCAGGTGGCTCCTGAGCACACGGTCGCACTACTGTGACCGTCCTGCACGGTAGTTGGTTCGCCACATATTCGATAAATCACTCGTCGGCGCACACGGCTGCTTTTTCTATCCCTATGCGCACGGAGCAGGGACAACACCCCCATATGGCCAACAAGTGGTTCAGGACGTTTCTCTGGGCCATCACCTGGAGGAAGAGGGCACCGCGCGTTGACCGGGAGAGCGATGGCCTGTACGCAGCACTGATCTTCGATGTGCGGATCGAGGTCCGTACGAGCTGGGAGAATCCTGACCACAGAGCGTTCCTTCTCCTGTTCCCCGCGCCTGCGCCGAGCACGAGGCCTTCTTCGAGGACGGCGTGGACGGCGTGTTCTCCGGCTTCTCCCGGTGTTCGAGGTGGACGAACCGGCCGCCCTCCGCGGTCCCGACCGCCACCGCCAGGGCCACGGCTGCCGCTGCCAGGGCCGCCAGGGGGAAGGATCGGAGAGATCTCCGGGGCAACACCCGTCCGTGTTCCGGAGTGCCGCTGTCTCGCGAGGCGCGGTCACCAGCCCACCTGCCCTTAGCCGCCGGGCGGCCGCCGCCCGGATCACCGGGGTGGGACGCACCGGGAGGTCTGCTGGTTCGGGCTCCCGGGGGCGGTCAGGTGCGGCGGACCAGGAGGACGATGCCGCCGATCAGGACGGCGGCGACGGCGATGCCGCCCAGGATGAGCGGTGTGGCGCCGAAGGAGCTTCCCTCCTCGGCGTCCTCCCTGTCCACGACCGGGGAGGCGTCCGCGCCCTCCTCGTCCGCGCTCTCGTCACCGGTCTCGGCCGCGGCGTCGGGGCGCTGGTCGCCCTCCAGCGGGATCCTCCAGACCCGGGAGTTCATGCCCTCGGTCCCGGCCATCAGAGCGGTGCCGTCCGGGGTGAAGGCCACCGACTCGCCCTGGTCCATCTCCGGCAGGTCGAAGGAGCCCACCGAGGCGCCCGGCACCCCGTCGGTGGCGTCGTAGAGGGTCACGCCCCAGTAGGTGCGGATGGCGTAGCGGGTCCCGTCCGGGCTGAACGCGGCGTCGGTGGAGAACAACGGCGCGGAGTCAACCCTGCTCAGGACGTTCTCGCCGTCCGGGTCCAGGTTCTCGGGGGCGGCGTACACACTGCCCGCGAACTCCTTGGACACCACGTACAGGCGGCCGTCGCGCGGGTCGATCATCATCCCCTCGGCGTCGCGGCCCCCGTCCTCGTAGGTGAAGGTGAGCACCGACGGGTCCAGGACCAGGTCGCCCAGGACCTCGGGTTCGGTGAAGTGGTAGACGCGGACGTTCGGCCAGCCGCCGCCGAAGTTGTCGCCGATGTCGCCGACGAACACCGCGGGTTCGCCTTCGGGTCCCTGGGCGACGCTGACCGCCTCCCAGTCGCGGCGCTCCACGTTCAGGGTGACGGTCGCGAGCGTCTCGCCCTCCTCGTTCACCGCGTACACCTCGGCCAGGTGGTCGCCGCTGTCGTTGTGCGTCCACCACACGCCCTCGTGCCTCAGCGAGGGCGCCAGCCCGCTGGACTCGGAGATGCGGTCGTCCTGGAACTCGAAGGCGATCTCCGAACCCTCGGGGCCCTCGCTCCCGCGCGGGTAGTCGAATCCCCCCGTCCCGTCCTCGGGGTCCACGGGGGCCGCCGTGGCGGGTACCGCCGGACCGAGCGCGAACAGGGCGGCCGCGGCGAGGGCCAGAGCTCTTCTCATGCCCGCCATCCTGCCAGGGGGAGCACCGGGGGGCTTGCACCCGGGTGCGAGCGGGCACATTCGGCTTACAGAGCGCCGTAAGGAGATGCCCATGAGGATCGTCGCCTGTCTCAACGGTGATCGCCGACCGGGTGCGCACCCAGCCCTGCCCGTGTCCGTCGACCAACTCGTCACCGATGCCCACGCCGTGGTGGCCGCGGGCGCCACCGGCCTCCACATACACCCGCGCGACTCCCGGGGCGCGGAGTCCCTGGAACCCCAGGTGGTGGCGGCGCTGATGGAGCGGATGCGCTCGGACGGACCCGACGTGCCGGTGTCGCTGACCACCTCCCTGTCGGCGGAGTCCGACCCCTGGCGTCGCTACGACCTCGTGCAGAGATGGGCCTCGCCGCTGTTGCCCGACTCGGTGTCGGTGAACCTGCACGAGGCGGGGTCGGTGGACCTGGTCCATCTGCTGGGCGACCGCCGGGTGGAGGTGGAGGCGGGGGTGTGGACGGTGGACGCGGCCCGCATCCTGGCCGCCACCCGGGTGGAGGTGGCGTCGGTTCTGGTGGAGCCGACCCAGGTGTCGGTGGAGGACGCCCTGCGCAACACGGCGGCGATCACCACCGTGCTGAACCGGGCCGGGGTGAGGGTCCCGCGCATGCTGCACGGCGCGGACGCGACGGCCTGGCCGATGCTGGAGCAGGCCCTGGAGGACGGGCTGGACATCCGGATCGGGTTGGAGGACACGATGCGGCTGCCCGACGGCACGGAGGCGCACGACAACGCGGCGCTCGTGGAGCACGCGGTCACCCTGGCCTCCGCGGCCGCCTGACGGTCCTACCCGACGTCGCGGGCGCTGCGCGGCACGGGTTCGCCGTCCGCTTCCATGCCCCAGCTGACGATGCGCTTCGGATGGACGCGGATACGGGGGTTGTCCCCCTCGACGGCTTCGGCCCGGCCCCGGATCTCGATGCCGCGCGGCTGCCAGGGCGGCAGGACGTCGTCGATGACCAGGGAGGCGCGCCCGGTGCGCCGGACGTCGCGGAACTTCTTGGTGCGCTCGAAGGAGTGGCCGCTGATCTCCACGACCGTGTCGTCGTCGGCGAGGGACCAGCCGACGGGTGTGACGTGGATGTCGCCGTCGGGTCCGACGGTGGCCACCCGGGCGAGCCTGCGCTCGCCCCCGCTGAGGTAGGCGAGTTCGGGGCCGCTGAAAACGCTCATGTTCGCTCCCTGGGGATGGCTGAACGTGCGGCGATTCTACGCCTCGGCGCTTTCGGCCAGGTGGCGTTCGAGCCGCCGCTCGGTGGCGGTGAGCGCGTCGATGCGTTCCCGGACCGCCTGGAGGCGCTGTTCGTAGAGGGCGACCGCCTCCGCGCACTCGGGCTCGCGGACGAGGTCGAGTTCGAGGCAGTTCCGCAGCTCCTGGATGTCCTCGGAGGTCAGCCCGGACTCGAGGAGGAGCCGGATGTTGCGCACCCGCTCGACGGCCTCCGTCCCGTACTCGCGGTAGCCGTTGGCCGCCCGCTCGGAGGCGAGCAGGCCGCGTTGTTCGTAGTACCGCAGGGACCGCGGGCTGGCGCCCGTGCGTTCGGCGAGTTCTCCGATCCGCATACCGACTCCGTCCTCGATGGGGGGTGCGTTCCGGTGGCCCGGACCCCTTCCACATCCTACGAACCGCCGCTCAGGCCGCGTCGGCGCGGCTCTCCCGCGCCGACGGCGCGGAGGCGGGGAACCACCGGACCGAGAACGCCATGAACACGAGGGCCGCCAGACCGACCGCGGTGGCCGCGACCGGCACACCGGCTCCTCCGTACCCGGCGACGACCGCGCCGCCAGCGGCACCCGCCAGCGCCGTGCCCACGTACAGCCCGCCGGTGTTCAGGGCCAGGGCCTCGGTGCCCCCGTCCCCCGCCAGGTGGAGGATGCGGGCGTTCATCGGGGCGGCGAAGCCCCAGGCCGCGAAACCCCACAGTGCCAGCACACAGCCCAGAACCCACACCGGCGCGGTTCCGCCGCCCAGGTACCCGAGCACGGCCAGGAGCAGGCTGGTCCCGACCATCCCCGCGAAGGCGGCGATCAGGACGCGGTCGGCGCCCCAGCGGTCGGTGGCCCGGCCGCACAGGAGGGTGCCCACGGCCCCGGCGGCGCCCACCACGGCGATCAGCGGGGCGAGGGCGGCCCCGCCGGCACCGGTGAGGTCGCGGGTGATCGGGGCGACATAGGTGTAGGTCATGAAACCGCAGGTGGCGCCCGCCACCGTGCCGGTGACGCACATCAGGACGGCCGGTCGGCCCAGGTGGCGCAGCTGCTCGCGGACGCCGGTGTCCGGCGCCCCGGGGAGCTGGGGCAGGCGCAGGGCCGAGGCGGCGAGAACCGCGCAGGTCAGCAGCGCCACGGCGACGAAGGCCGAGCGCCAGCCGAAGGCGGCTCCCAGGAGTGCTCCGATCGGCACGCCGAGGAAGAGGGCGACGGTCAGCCCGGCCGCGACCGCCCCGACCGCGCGCCCGGTCCGGCCGGGCGGGGCGAGCCCGGCCGCCATGGAGAAGGCGGCCGGGGTGAGGGCGGCGGCGATCAGCGCGGCGATCACCCGCATCGCCATCAGGAGGGCGTAGGTGGGCACGAGGGCGGTGAGCAGGTTGGTGAGGGCGAACAGCGCGAGTCCGCAGAGGAGGAGGGTGCGACGGGGCACCCGCGCGGTGGCCACGGCCAACGGCGGGGCCGCGACGGCGTAGGTGAGGGAGAAGGCGGTGACGAGCTGGCCGGCGGCGGCGACGCCGACGTCGAGGTCGCGGGCGATGACCGGGAGGAGCCCGGCGATGACGAGGTCGTCGGTCCCGACGGCGAAGGCGGTCAGGGCCAGGCACACCAGCCAGCCCGAGCGGAGCGTGTGAGTGGACATGGCGGCACGGTAGAAGCCTGACACCGGTGTCAGGGTCAAACCGGGACCGCGGGGGCGGACGCGCGGAGGGTGCGAGGACGGTCGCGCGGGAGACGCGGGCGCGAAGGCGCCGATCAGCCCAGGAGGGCGCCCAGGACCACGATGAGCATGATCGAGCCGAGCACCACTGGCAGCAGCCAGCGCTGCTTGCGGTTGTTGGTGAGCATGCTCATGACGTGCCCCGCTCCGGGTCTCGTTGGGATTCGCTACCCCAGGGTAGTCCCCAGGTCCGGACGGTCCGGTAGCGGTCCCGCCCCGAGGCACCGCTCTCCATGAGGTGGACACGGTCGGCCCGCCAGCCCGCGGAGGGCGCGGAGCCGAGTACGCGGAGGGTGTCGGCGACGTCCCGGGGCGGCCGGGCGCGGGCCAGGGTGACGTGCGGCACGAAGGGGCGTGACGGGACGGGCACCCCCGCACCGCGTGCGGCAGCGGCCAGGGCGTCGGCGAGGTCGTGGAGTCCGTCCCCGGCCGCGCCGACCCACAGCACCGAGGCCCGGTGCGGCCCCGGACCGGAGCGCCGGGGGAAGGTGCCCCAGTTGCCGAGGACCAGGTCCGGTGCGGGGTGCCCGTCCAGCGCACGCTCCAGCGCGGCGGAGAGTTCGGGGAGCCGCGCCCCGGCCCCGCCGAGGAAGACCAGCGTGAGGTGCCACTCCTCCGGTCGGGTCCAGCGCAGTCCCCGCGCCGTGGGGCGGGCGGCGCGTACCGACTCCGCCAACCGGTCGCGGACCCCCTCGGACGGCCGGATCGCGACGAACAGACTCATGGGGTCATCCTTTCTCCGGTACCCGACAGGCGTCGGAACCGTTAGTGTCACCGGGTCCCTTCCCGCCTTCGCCCTGTGAGCCGCCTCCGTGTCCCTTCTCGTCTGCGTGTTCGCGGTCCTGGTGCTGGCCGCCCTGGTCCGGATCACCGCGGGGTTCGGGTTCTCCCTCGTCGCCGTGCCACCGCTGGCGCTGCTCCTGGACCCGGTGACGGCCGTGGTGGTCTCGGCGACCCTGGCGGTTCCGCTGAACCTGTGGGTCGCGCTGCGGGACCGGGCGCACGTGGACCGGAGGGCCGCCCCGCTGCTGCTCGTGTGCGCCCTGTCCGGGGTGCCCTTCGGTCTGTGGGCGCTCAACGTCCTGTCCGAGCAGACCCTGCTGGTACTGATCGCGGTCACGGTGGTCCTCGGCACGGTCCTGGTGTGGCGGCGCGTCCGCGTCCCCGGCGGGATGTACGCGGTCGCCGGGATGAGTGCGCTCTCGGGCGCGGCGTTCGCCTCGACCGCCATCGACGGCCCGCTCATGGTGGCCGGACTCCAGGGGTCGAGGCTGGCCGAGCTGGAACCCCGGGTCCAGCGGGCCACACTCGCCGTGACGTTCTCCGCGACGAGCGTGGCGACGCTGGTGGGGTTCGGGGCCGGGGAGCAGCTAACCCCGCAGATCGGCGTTCTGCTGCTGCTCGGCGCCCCGGCCCTGCTGATCGGGACCCTCGTCGGTGAACGCCTCTTCCTCAGGCTCGACGCCGAGCTGTTCCGCCGCGCCGTGCTGGTGCTGCTGGCGGTCAGCTCCGTCTCCGTGGTCACCCGCGTGGTCACGGCCTGAACCCGCCGGAGCGGTCTCGGCCCTGCGCCACCGCCGGGGCAGGAGGTCGCGGACAGCGACACCCTTGGTGCGCATCAGCAGCACGGAGAGCACGCTGACCACCACGACGGTCACCGCGCCGCCCGTGAACAGGCTGGCCTGCGGTCCGAAGGCGTCGGCGATCAGGCCCACCACCGGGGCGCCGATCGGGGCCACGCCCATGAACACCAGCAGGAACATGCTCATCACACGGCCGCGCATCTGCGGATCGACGCTCATCTGGAAGGTGGCGTTGAGCGTGGTCACGAAGGTCATGAAGAGCACGCCCATCGGGACCAGGACCAGTACGAACGCCACGTAGCCCGGCATCAGCCCCGCCAGGAGCTGGGTGACGCCGAACCCCATCGAGCCGATCAGCACCAGTTTGAGGCGCGGGCGGTCGCGCCGCGCGGCCAGCAGGGCGCCGATCAGCGCGCCCACCGCGAGCGCCGCGGCCGCCACTCCGAAGGCCTCGGCGCCGGCCTCGAACACGTTGTTGACCATGAGGGCGATCTGGTTCTGCCCGTTGGCGCCGAAGAACTGCACCGATCCCGCGAGGACCAGGAGCAGCACCAGGTCGCGCCTGCCCCCGATGTAGCTCAGCCCCGCCCGGATCTGCCCCTTGCCGCGCGGCATGCGTTCGGTGGGGTTGAGGTCGGCGGTGCGGACCATCAGCAGCGCGGCGATCGTGAAGGCGAACGAGAGCCCGTTGATCATGAACACGGGCCCGCTGCCGATCAGGCCGATGAGCAGGCCGGCGATGGCGGGACCGGTGACCCGGCCCAGCTGGAAGCTGGCGCTGTTCAGGGCGATCGCGTTGGGGAGCAGGTCCCGGTCGACCATCTCCGGGACGAACGCCTGGCGTCCCGGGTTGTCGAGCACGGTGATCATGCCCAGGCCGAAGGCGAACACGTAGACGTGCCAGACCTCGGCGGCGCCGAGTGTGGCCAGGACGCCCAGGGCGACGGCGAGCACGCCCATGCCGGCCTGGGTGAGGATCAGCAGCTTGCGTTTGTCGAAGCGGTCGACCATGGCGCCGCCCCAGAGCCCGAAGAAGAGCATGGGCAGGAACTGGAGCGCGGTGGTCATCCCCAGCGCGATGCCGCTGCCGCCGCTGAGCTGGAGGACCAGCCAGTCCTGGGCGATGCGCTGCATCCAGGTGCCGGGGTTGGAGATCAGCTGGCCGAGGGCGTAGATCCGGTAGTTGCGGACGGCCAGGGAACGGAACATCGCGATACGGCGCATCAGTCCCTCCCCGTGGGGAGTGGGTACCGGGGAAGGACTGAAACGGCCACCGGAACGTGGCTACGGAGACGGAGAAGTAAACGGCGTTGACTCATCATCTGAGCCAACGCCGTTCACCGTGCCGCGCATTCCCCGCGAGCGGGGTGTCAACCGCCGTGGCGGGGAGGGATCAGCCGATCAGCGCGTAGATCGGCGCCTCGGCGAAGTGGATCAGGAAGACCACCGAGATCAGCCAGAGGAGGGGGTGGACCCGGCGGGCCCGCCCCGTGACCAGCATGACGAAGGCGTAGGCGAGCAGGCCGAACCCGATCCCGTTCGCGATCGAGTAGGTGAACGGCATCATGATGATCGCCAGGAAGGAGCCGATGCCGATGGCCGGGTCCTTGAAGTCGATGTTGGTCACCTGGGTCATCATCATGAAACCGACGATGACCAGCACCGGGGTGGCCGCCTCGAAGGGCACCAGGGTGACCAGCGGGGTGAACAGGGTCGCCACCACGAACATCGCTCCGGTGACGATCGGGGCGATACCCGTCCGGGCGCCCTCACCGACACCGGCGGCGGACTCGGCGTAGACAGTCGCCACGGAGGCCGAGCCCACACCGCCCAGGACGGTACCGATGGCGTCGGCGGCCAGGACTCCGCGGCTGCCCTCGATGTTGCCGTCCTCGTCAGCGAGGCCGCCCTGCTGGGCGACACCCACCATGGTCCCCATGGTGTCGAAGAAGTCGGCCAGGAGCAGCGTGAAGGCCAGCATCACGACGGTGGCGACACCGACGTCCGCGAAGCGTCCGGAGAGACCGCCCTCGGCGAACAGGCCCAGGAGCGAGATGTCGGGCACCGCGACCACGTCGCCCAGGCTCGTGGGAAGGCTCGGGACGGTCAGGCCCCAGCCGAGGCCCTCTCCGCCGTCGCCCAGAAGGGTCTCGACCACGATCGCGATCACGGTGGTGACCACGATGCCGATGAGGAGCGCACCGCGCACGTTGCGCACGTAGAGGGCGATGCTCAGGAGCAGGCCGACGACGAAGATCAGGATCGGCCAGCCGTTGAGGCCGCCGTTGCCGAGCTGGACCGGGGTGCCCTCGCCGGCCTGCACGAAGCCCGCGTTGACCAGGCCGATGAAGGCCAGGAAGAGGCCGACACCGACGGCGATGGCGACCTTCAGGCCGGGCGGGATGGCGGAGAAGACCGCGGTACGGAAGCCGGTCAGCACCAGGATGAGGAGCAGGACGCCCTCGATGATGATCAGCAGGAAGACGTCGGCCCAGGACATCAGCGGCGCGATGCCGTAGGCGACGACGGCGTTCAGGCCCATACCCGCCGCGATGGCGAACGGGTAACGGCTGACCACGCCCATGAGGACACAGGAGAGGGCTGCGACCAGGGCTGTCATCGCGGCGACGCCGGGGATGCCCAGGGTCTCACCGTTGACATCCTCGGCGGTACCGATGATCAGCGGGTTGAGGACGACGATGTAGGCCATGGCGAAGAAGGTCGCCATGCCGCCGCGGATCTCCGTGCCGACGGTGGAGCCGCGCTCGGAGATGCGGAAGAAGCGGTCCAGGGCGCCCTTGGGCTGCCTGGACTGATCAGTGGGGGAGGATTTTGATGCGTTCACGTCGTCAGCCTGACCTGGTCGTGTTACTGGACAACAAGGATTCTGCGCCAGATTAGTTGCATCTTCGTACAACAACAGTCACGTGTTTCACGTTCGCTTCATAGAAAACACCATGTGGTGGGATGATCCTTCGGTCGGATGTGACCAACGCATCCCGCCCCTGACCACGGGCGACACCAGCCGCTCCCCCCGCCGACGGACCACCGGATAGCCTGGATCCGTGCCCAAACCTCGCCAGCCAGACCCCGAAGTCCACGAGAGCGACTACCGAGTCCCGGCCGCCATCGGCACGGTCGCGTGGGCGATCGCGCTCGTGGTGCTCCTCGCCATGGGAGACGGCCTGCCCGCGTCGGAACAGTGGTGGATCGGCGTGTGTGTGACCGGGATCGCCCTCGGCGTCTTCGGTTTCCTCTACATCCCGTACCTGTTCCGCAAGCGCGACGAGGCGGCGGATCGCGCCGCCGACCGGACCGCCGGCCGGGGTGTCCCCGACCCCGGGACCCGCTGAGTCGGCCCCGCCACACCGGGGCACTTCGTCACCTGACCGATAATGGGCGGGTGTCTGAGACAGAATTCCCGCGCGGACTCGCCGACCGCCTCCGCGGCATCCTCATCGACGCCGACTACACGGTGTCCGGGGTGCGCGACCGACTCGGCGACGCCGCAGCCAAAGCCCTGGCCCGCGAGCAGCTCGTGCCCGCACTCCGCGCCACGGGCGGGGAGGAACGCCTCGGACTGCTCCTGCGCCTTTGGTGGCTCCAGACCCCCATTCCGGCACGGGCGGCCCGATCCATCCTCCCCGTCGACGAACTCGCCGAGGCCGGGCTGGTCACCGTCGAGGAGGGCGCCGACGGCCCCGTCGTGCGCGCCCTCGTCCACCTGGGCCCCTGGGAACTGGAGGACGACCGCCCCGGGTTCGTCGTCTCCGACCCCAAGGTGCGCCCCGGCAGCGGGGCCGTCCCCGGCCACGACCACGTGGTCGGTGCGGGCGGCGCCTCCGCCAACCTCTCCCGGCTGATCGTCGACGGGCCCTTCGAGCGCGCCCTGGACCTCGGCACGGGCTGCGGCGTGCAGGCCCTGCACCTGGCCTCGCGGGCCCGCGAGGTGGTCGCCACCGACCTCAACCCGCGCGCCGTGCACCTGGCCGGAATCAGCCTGGCGCTGTCCGGGGTCACGGACGCGCGGCTGGCCCAGGGTTCGCTGTTCGAGCCGGTCAAGGGTGAGCGCTTCGACCTGATCGTGTCCAACCCGCCGTTCGTCATCACCCCCGAGGCGGCCCGCTACACCTACCGTGAGTCCGACCTGCCCGGCGACACCGTGTGCGCCGAACTGGTCCGGCAGGCGCCCACCTACCTCACCGAGGGCGGCTGGGGGCAGTTCCTCGCCAACTGGACGCACACCGACAGCGACGACTGGGAGGACCGGGTCGGCGGCTGGATCACCGGCACCGGCTGCTCCGGCTGGGTCGTGCAGCGCGACGTCCAGGACCCCGCCGAGTACGTGGAGCTGTGGCTGCGCGACTCCTGCGAGCACGGCACCCCCGAGTACAACCGGCGCTACGACGCCTGGTTGGACTACTTCGACCGTGAGGGCATCAGGGGCATCGGCTTCGGCTGGATCAGCCTGCGCAACGACGTCGCCCAGGACGCCACCGTGAAGGTGGAGGAGCTGCGGCACGACGTCCAGCAGCCGGTCGGCCCCTACCTGCCGGACGTGGTGGACGGGGCGATGACCGCCCACCGCCTCACCGACGCCGCGCTGCTGGCCGCCCACGTGGCGCTGGCGCCGAACGTGGTCGAGGAGCGCGTGGCCGTGCCCGGGGCGCCCGACCCGGAGAAGATCGTGCTGCGCCAGCGCGAAGGGCTGCGCCGGGTGGCCCGCATCGGCACCGTGGAGGCGGCCCTGGCCAGTGTCTGCGACGGCACCATGCCGGTCGGCCCGCTGCTGGACGCCATCGCCGAACTCATGGGCGAGGACCCGGTCATGATCCGCGAACGCACCCCGGAGGCCCTGCGCACCCTGATCTCCGAGGGGTTCTTCCGCGTCGCGCGCTAGCGAACCCCCTCGGCCCACTGCGGCGATAGCCGAGGAGAACAGCGCCGCCACCGAGGAGTCCTACCGTGTCCACCGAGCCGACCGTCCGTCCCGCCGGCGGGCCCGAGGAGGATCCGAGCCGGGGCCGCTCACCCTGGGTCCACCTGGGCGCCTCCGTGGGGGTGGGCCTGCTCGTCGGGTTCCTCACCTCGTTCGCGCAGGGGTTCCTCCCCGACGTGCTGCACCCGATGGCCAACTCCGCCGGTTCCTGGAGCCTGGTCGCCTTCCTCCTGGCACTGCGGTGCCCGCGCCGGGGGTTCGCCGTGGCCGTCGGTGTGCTCTCGCTGTTCGCGATGGTCGCCGGGTACGACGCGGCCTCGGTTCTGCGCGGCTTCGCGGTGTCCCTGGGTTCGTCGCTCTTCTGGATCGTCGCCGCCGTCGCGGTGGGCCCGTTCCTGGGGTGGGGCGGCCACGAGCTCGGGGTCCGTTCCCGGATCGCCCCGCTCGCGGTGGGAGCCATGAGCGGTGTGCTGGTCGGCGAGGGTGTCTACGGGCTCACCGTGATCGCCGCCACCACCCCCGCCGCGTACTGGACCGGCTCGGTCACCGTCGGTCTGCTGTTCCTGCTCCTGGCGATCGTGCGCGCCTTCCCCCGCCCGGTCCCCGCGCTGGTGGCAGTGGGCACGACCGCCCTGGTCTCCCTGGCCTTCAACGCGGTCTACACGGCTGATCTCATTCAGTTCTTCCCCCTGTTCTGACCGTCCCCGTCCCGCCCCGGTCCCCGGCCCCGCGCCCCTCGTGACCGCGTTTGTGGAGGAAGCTGAACGCGGCCGACGCGAACAGCACCACGGCGGCGACGACCAGGGTGGCCGTGTAGCCGTTGTCGAAGGCCCGGGACGCACTGTCCAGCAGCTCGGCGGCGGCACCGGGCTCCAACCCCTCGGCAGCGGCACGGGCCTCGTCCATGCCGTCCCCGGCCGCCTCCGGCGCCCGCGCGGGCAGGGACACGGTGCGGGCGTAGAGGGCGGCCATCAGGCTGCCCAGGACCGCGACCCCGGTCAGGCTGCCCAACTCGTAGGAGACCTCCTCCACCGAGGCGGCCATGCCCGCGCGGTGGGCGGGCGCGTTCCCCACGATCGCCGCGGAGGCGGCCGTCATCGCCGCGCCGGTCCCCGCGCCGACCACCAGCAGGCCCGCGACCGTCCAGGCCAGCGGGGCCGAGGCGGACAGCAGCACCCCCACGGTGCCCAGGGCCGTCGTCAACAGTCCCGCGACGATCACCGGCCGGGTGCCCAGGCGGTACAGCAACGCACCGGCGGTCACCCCCACGGGCAGGGCGCCCAGGGCGGTCGCGGCGACGGTCAGCCCGGACTGGAACGGGGTGAGGCCCAGCACCAGCTGCAGGCGCTGGGTCAGCACCAGTTGCACGCCCGCAAGCGCGAACATCGCCATGCCCGCGGCGAGCACCCCGATGAGGATGCGCGGGTCGCGGAAGAGCGCGAAGTCGATCAGGGGGTAGGGCTGGGAGCGCTGGCGCCGCACGAAGGTCCAGAACCCGGCGACCGCCGCGGCCAGGGCCACCGCCACGGCCGGCGCGGACGGTTCCGGACCAGTGGCCTCCTTGACCGTGTAGACCACACCCACCAGGCCGACCATGACCTGCACGGAGGCGAGGAGGTCCCACGGCCGGTCGGAGCCGCCCGAGCCGCCGGGCGCGACCACGGCCGCCAGGACCAGCGCCACCAGCACGATCGGCACGTTCACCAGGAAGACCGAACCCCACCAGAAGAACTCCAGCAGCGCGCCCCCGACGATCGGCCCGATCGCCGCGCCGATCATCGCCATCGTGCCCCAGACACCGATCGCGATCCCGCGTTCGCGCTCGTCCACGAAGGTGATGCGGATCAGCGACAGCGTGGCGGGCATCATCGCGGCGGCACCCACCGCGAGGAAGGCCCGCCCGGCGATCAGCATGACGGGAGTGATGGCGTAGGCGGCGGTCAGTGAGGCGGCCCCGAACAGCACGAGCCCGATCAGGTACATCCGCTTGTGGCCGACCCGGTCCCCGAGAGTCCCGGCGCCCAGCAGCAGGCCCGCCGTCACCAGGGGGTAGGCGTTGATGATCCAGAGCCGTTCCGAGGGGTCGGCCCGGAGTTCGGCGCTCAGGGTGGGCAGCGCGGTGTACAGGATCGTCATGTCCACCGAGATCAGCAGCAGCCCGGCCGAGACCGCGGCCAGGACCAGCCAGCGTCCGGCCTTGGAGACCGGCTGGACCCCTGCTTCGCTCAGGTCGCTCACAAGCGCTCTCCTCCGGGGTCGGGGCGGTGATCCCCTCGCCTCCGGCCGGCAGGACCGCGGCGTCGAGGACCGGAGCCGGGTCGCACGCGCGCCACCCTATCCACCGGAGGGCGCGGTCACGAAGGTGCCTCCGGTCACGCTGGTGTGCCCTGCGCTGAAGGCCGCTTCCACCGACGGGTCGATGGTCCCTGCCGGCTCCGTTGAATCCATGGCCGGACTCCGTGCGAGGCGCATACGAATATCGGAGCGGGGGCTAGATCTCGGTGAAGACGACCTCGCCCTCGCCGTTCTCCTTGCCGCTCTCGATCAGCACGAGGCCCGGTTCGTCGACGTGCACGGTGACCTCCTCACCGCACTCCAGCCCCACCATGTGGGTCTCGCCCGGGGCGAACTGGTCGAGGTCGGCGGGGAGCTGCACGGAGCAGGACACGGACTGGTCCAGGTGGTCGAACTCCGCGGTGGGCCGGTAACCGGAGAAGAACGGGGTGGAGCGCCCGCCGTCCTCGGTGGCGTACAGGGTGAGGTCGACCGTGATCTGTTCGCCGGCTCCGAAGACCCGCTCGACGGCTTCCTCCTCCCCTGCGGCGGGGGCGGTCTCCGGAGCCCCCTCCTGCGGTTCCTCGGGGGTTTCGGAGGCACAGCCCGACGCGGTGAGCAGGGCTGCGAGGGCGAGAACGGCGACGGGGGGAGTGCGCACGGGGGTGTCCTGTTCGGCTGGGGGAAGACGAAGGTACTCCAGCAGACGCCGGAAGCGCCGTTCCGGTTCCCGCTCGGCGGCGGTCGTTCTGACATCACCAGGTCAGGTTCGGTCCCGTGTCTACCGGGGCCGGTAGCTTCTTTCCATGAGCCTTTCTCCGACGGCCCGCGTGGCCGCGCTCGTCGTCCACCCCGTGAAGGGGTGCGCCGGACTCCCCCTGCGCACCGCCGAACTCACCCCGGCCGGGATCGCCCACGACCGCTCGTTCATGGTGGTCGACGGCTCCGGTGCCTTCCTCAGCCAGCGCAAGGACCCCCGGATGGCGCGGATCGTGCCCGAACTCGACGCCGAGGGCACCCGCCTGGTGCTGCGCACCGAGGGCTTCACCCCGGTCAAGGTGGACGTGGACCCCGAGGGCCCCCGCCTGGACGTGACCGTGCACAAGCAGCCCCTCGTGGGCGTGGACCAGGGCGACGAAGTCGCCGGGTGGCTGACCGAGGTGTTCGGGCGGTCGAGCCGACTCGTGCGGGTCCCCGACGACCACCGGCGCGAGACCAGCGGGCTCACCCCCGGCACCGCCGGTTTCGCCGACGGCCACGCCGTCGTGATGGGGTCGCTGTCCTCACTGGACCTGCTCAACGAGCGCATCCTCGCCACCGGCGGCGAGGCCGTGCCGATGGCCCGCTTCCGGCCCAACGTCGTGGTCTCCGGCTGGCCGGACGCGCACACCGAGGACCGGGTGCGCAGGGTCCGCCTGGGCGGCGCGGAGCTGGGTTACGCGAAGGTGTGCATCCGGTGCGCGGTCACCACCGTCGACCAGGAGAGCGGGGAGAAGTGCGGCCCCGAGCCCCTGCGCTCCCTGGCCGGGTACCGCCGCGCGGACGACGGCGGGGTGGCGTTCTGCTCGAAGTTCGCCGTGACCGCGCCCGGGACGGTGTCCGTGGGTGACCCGCTGGAGGTCGTCGAGTGGGCCGAACCCGAGCAGGGACTGGGCTCCCGCCTCGCCGACGCCACCCGTTGAGCCGACCCTCATCACGAAGGTACAGCGGACCGGCAGCCGATGATCCGGCCGCGGAAATTCTGTGGACAACCCACTGACGTCCAGGTTTTCAGGGGCAGAAGTGCGGGAGCAGCGCCCCTGGGGATGTGAGAGCGGCGCGGACTTTCTCCAGGGCCCGGGACCGCTGGGCCCTGCTGAAAGCAGCCATGGCCTCCGGTTCCCCGCTCCCCGAGCCCTGGGAGCGCTGACCCCCGAACGGGACGCCCCGCCGAGTCGCTGCTCGGCGGGGCGTCCTGACGGGGCGGAACCCCTACTCCAGGTCGGCCTCGGCGAGCAGGTGCGGGGCCGCGGACGGGTCCCGCAGCACGGCCGCGAGCAGGTGGCGGCGGGACCACTGCCCCACCCGCCAGCACAGGGCACGGGCCAGCCCTTCCGTCCCGGAGGCGTGCACGGTGCCGTCGCCGGTGTACCACTCCACCTCCACACCGTCCACGACGAGCTTCTGGTGGTGCAGGTAGGTGCGGTCCGGCTCCTCGTCACCGGCGAGGAACAGCGCCGCCTCGTCGGGGACCGCGCGGATCTGGCCCGCCGATCCCACCTTCCCGGTGACGCTCTCGGAGGCCAGGTCCAGGTCGAGCACGTCGGCGAGCCGCTCGGCGGTGTCCGCTTCGGCCAGTACCAGCGGCCGGTCCGCCACCAGGGGCAGCAGGTCCGGGGAGTCCACCACCACGGCGTCCTCGGCGTCGGCGACCACGATCGCCCCGCCCTGGACCGCGCGCACCAGGGCGGGCGGGGTGACGAGGTCGGCGTCGACCCCGGCCAGGGCGGTCCACAGGCGGCGCAGCGCCGTGCGGCCCACGTGCCGGGCCGGGTCGGCCAGCCGGTGGAGCAGGTCGTCGGCGCCGTCGGGGTCGGCGAGCAGGTCGGCGAGGGTCGTACGGACGCCGAGGGCCCGGGCGAACTCCGGGTCGACGTCGGCGGGCACCTCGTCGTAGAGCCCGAGGAGCGCGTGTTCGGCGTCGGCGGTGCGCAGCCCGACCGGGGCCCGGCCGTCCAGGAGGGCCCGGGAGCGCAGCCACCAGGCGGTGTAGGAGGGCACGTCGACGACCCGGCCGTCCGGCATGAGCAGGCGGGCGGGTTCGGTGACGGCCGCTCGCAGCGGTCCCTGCGAGAGCATCGCCAGGGCCTGGGGCCAGGCGTCGTCGTCGATGTAGTCGAGGTCGGCGACACACACCAGCTCGGGGGCCACGGGCGGGAGTTCGGGGTCACCGACGCGCTCGAGGACCTCGTCGGCCCAGTCCTCCAGGCCGTCGGGGCCGTCCTCGCCGGCGGCGCCGTCGAAGGAGTCGACCAGGTCCTCGCCGAGCGCGGCCTCCTCGGCCCGGACCACGGTCAGCCCCCACAGGGCGCCCACCGCGCGCAGGGCGTCGGTTCCGTGGCGGCGGACGAGGTCGTCGTGGACGGTGCCGAAGGGCGCGTCGTCGACCAGGAGGTCGGCCAGCGGCGCCCCGGGGACGAGGAGTTCGGCGGCGATCGAGTAGCCGTCCTCGTCGTCGCGCAGGGCCAGCTCGGACAGCCAGGGCGCGTCCTCGACCGTGGTCCCGGAGGCGGCGACCAGGTCCAGGACGGCCTCGGCCACGGGCTCGGGGTCCTCGGCGTCCAGGGACTCCCGGACGGCGGCCTCGGTGTTGGGATCGGCCAGGACCGTGGCGGCTCCGGCCTCCACCGCGCCCAGGCGCAGCAGCAGCGGGTGTGCGGCGTCGGGGTGCACCACGCGCACGCCCAGGGTGGCCAGGGTGGCGGGGTCGAGCCGGTTGCCCTCGGCGTCGGTGACCTTGGACCAGTCCTCGGTGGGCAGCAGCAGCGAGCGCGGCCCCCGCACGAGGCGGCCGTCGGCCAGCGGAACCGGCAGGGAGCCCAGTTCGTCGAGATCGGCGCCGCCGCCCCCGGCGGTGCCCAGGGCCGCGTAGAGGCCCGCCCACCACTCCGGCGGGCGCTGGGTGTCACCGAGCAGGTCGGCGAGGTCGGCCAGGCCGAGGCGGCGCACGCGCAGTGAGGCCAGCGCCGGGTGCCGGGGGCTCCAGGAGCCCGGCAGCAGGGGCGGGACGAGTTCGGCGAGCAGGCCGACGAGGTCGGCGGCACCGCTCGCGCCACCGGTGTCCAGGAGGACGGCGTCGCGTGGGGCGACGGGGTGCCCGGCCGCCGTGACCAGGAACGGGGCGTCCAGGAGGGGCTCGGCGACCCGGGCGCGGAAGACCGCGTCGACGGCGCCGCCGCCCACACGGGTGGCGGGCACCAGGTCGAGGGCGGCCCTGGGGTCGAAGCGGCGCAGAAGCGCGCAGTAGGCGGTCGCGGCCTCCATGAGCAGGAGGTCGGTGGCCGCGCCCGGCTGCACGGCGCGCCGGTCCGAGCCCAGCGGGAACGTGCCGATGAGGACGGCGGGCAGGTCGAGTTCGGTGTCGGTGGGCGTGGGCGCGTGCACGACGTGCTCGACGTCGGCGGGCAGCGCGGCCACACCGCCGTCGGAGTCCACGGGAGCGGCCCAGGTCAGCGACCACGCGGCGCGGCCGCGTTCCTCGGTGGGGCGGTCCGCGAGCAGGCTCGGGTCGAACTCGCCGGAGCGGCGCAGGATCCGCCAGGGCGTGACCCGGGTGCCGCCGGCGTCGCGGTGGGTGGTGACCAGGTCGACGTCGGTGCCCGCGTCGCCGGTCTCGCGGGTGAGGGTCCGCTCCTCGCCGTCGACCGCCACGCGCACCTCGGACAGTCCGTCCAGCGCGAGGAGGAGCGCCTCCCCCGTGCGGTCCAGCAGTTCCAGGACCCGGTCCCGGGCCCGCTCGTCGCGGAGCGTCAGCGTGACGACGGTGTCGTAGTCACCGGCGGGGTGTTCAGGCACGACGTCGGCGGGGAAGGGCAGGCGCAGCATCGGCACGTGCCCGTCGCGGCGGCCCACCTCGTCGGCGAGGTCGGCGTGGGTGCCGTTGGCTCCGAGCAGGTCGGTGACCACGGCCCGGGCCCGCTCGGCGGAGAAGTGCACCGCCGTGCCGCCGGAGTCCACCGTGACGTCGTCGCTGAGCGAGACCACGGCGGAGAAGCCGACCCCGAACCGGCCCGCCGAGCCGTGGTCGTCGCGTTTGGTGGACGCCCGCAGCGTGGCGAGGGACTCCACGCCATCCGCGGTCAGGGGGTCGCCGGTGTTGGCGGCGGTGAGGCGGTCGCCGTCCAGTGCCAGGAGGAGGCGTCCGGGGACGCCGGCGCGGCGGGCTGCGTCGGCGGCGTTCTGCGCGAGCTCGACCACCACACGGTCGCGGTAGCCGCCGAGCGCGAAGTCCTCTTCGGCGTTGGCGTCCTCGCGGAACCGAGCGGGCGCGTCGGCCCACGCCGAAAGCACACGTCGGCGCAGTTCAGCGGTGTTGTAAGGGTCGGCCACCGAAGCGGTCACCGGCTCGGCCATGGTGGTCTCCTCCTGCGCTGGGCGCGCGGTCCGATCAGCCCTACACGTGTTCGCGGACACGCACGGGCTCGGCAAGGGCGAGCGTGATAGTAGACCGACCCTAGCCCACGGACGGGAGGGTTCAGGCTTTGGCCGGGTCGCGTGGCGTATGTGGAAGCGGGCTCCGCCGCGTTCGCGACGGAGCCCGTCAATCAGGTGGATCGGTCCGCTGTGACGTGCTTGTCGTCAGGAGTCGGTGGAAACGAGTTCCAGTTCCGTGGTGTCGTCGAAGACGATGTGGTCGTAACCCAGCTCGTCGACGACCGGTGCGACCGGCTCGTTCTGCGAGGCGGGGCGACGGACCTCGGAGTGGGCTCCGCAGCCGTGGTCGAGCGACACGACCTTGCCGTCGTCAGGGGCGTACTCGTTGGTGCACACGCCGAACATCTGGCGCAGTTCACCGGCGAGCGGGGTCAGGAAACCACAGGTGGTGCAGCGTGCCGGAGCCGCCGTCGAGATCGGGCTGCGTGGCCCGGCCTCGCCGTTGTACCAGCGCTCCGCGGCCTGCTCGCGGCCGACCTCGGAGAGGACCTGGCGTCGGCCGAGTCCCAGCTCCCACACCATCTGCTGATCCATGCCGTCGGCGTCGAGTTCGCTGTCGGGCACCTGCGCGAAACCGGGGACGAGACGTTCGTCGTCCTCCTCGGTGGGAAGCAGGTCCCCCACACCGACGTCGCCCGGGCGCAGTCGCTTGTTCCAGGGCACCCATTCGGGAGCGACCAGGGCACCCTCGCCGGGCAGCAGGACGACCTCGTTGACCGTGACGTCCTTGGCGCGCGCGGCGCGGACGACGGTGACCGAGTAGGTCCATCCCGGGTAGGAGGGGTCCAGACACTCGAAGTAGTGGGTGACCAGGCGTGCGTCCTCGACCTGGGCGGTGAGGTGCTCACCCACCCATTCGGGTCGCCCGACCTCCGCCGCCACCGAGCGGGCCAGATCCACCGCGTCGATACATGCCTTGTCCGGTACAGGAGAACGTCGAGAAGGGCTCACGTTCCCCATTCTCACTGATCGCGGGCACCGATTTGACCATAACGCGGGTCAAGGTTCGCCCGATACACCCTCATGACGGAGTCTTGCGCCGCTGGTGGCGGCGGACACCCGAGCTTCGGGCGGTCTTCAACGGTCTTTCCGGGGGTTCGGGACAGGTTCCCACATGTTTTTTCGGCTCACCCGTGACATGCGCGCGCCAGCATGTCCAACCGCTGTCCCGCCCGTCCGACGAGCCGTACCCGCTGTACACCTTCGGGACACGCGCCGGCGGGGCACCTGTTCCCGAGCAGAGGCCGTGGCGGACGCCGGACACGTCCGCCACGGCCTCAAGGAGATCCGGGCCCGGCGCCCCCCGTCAGGCCTCCAGGTCGTCGGCCACCGCACGCAGCACGGAGGCGACCCTGGCCGCCTCGCGCTTGTCGGGGTGGCGGCCGCGCCGGTAGCCGTTGGAGACGTTCTCCAGGAGCTTGATGAGGTCCTCGGTGATGAGCACCATCTCGTCGGGCTTCTTCCGCCGCGCCCTGACCACCGAGTGCTGTGTGTCCAGGAGCTTCACCTGGAGTGCCTGGGCTCCCTTGCGTCCCTCGGCCACGCCGAACTCGACCCGTTGGCCGGGCTTCAACGCGGTGGTCCCGGGCGGCAGGGAGGTGGAGTGCACGAAGACCTCACCTCCGTCGTCCCGGGTGAGAAAGCCGAACCCCTTGTCGTCGTCGTACCACTTGACCTTGCCGGTGGGCACGTAGAGACCTCATGCTTTCACTGACGGGCGCGCGAGGACATCGGAAACGGTGCCGTCCACCCTTTCCTCCGCCCCGGGCAGCCCCTGGTTTCCATGGGTGCCCACCAGGCTAGTCCCCGGGACCTCACCGATGCGAGGGAGTATTGGCGGGGCCGATTCCTGAAACCCTTTCCCTGCGGCGAAGGCCCTGCCGTGCTGTGAAACAGATCTCCGCTCCGGGGGAAACGTGTGTGAAAGGGTTCCCGCGCCGGGGAAGGGCACGCGAAACGAGGCCCGGATACGGCTCACCCGGGCCTCGTTGTGTCGACGCCGCCCCGCCACCGCTGGGTGCGGAGTATGGGACGGGACTCGGCGGAGCCGGGGACGCCGTCGACGAGCTGGTGTCCGGGCTGGAGGCCGGACCACCTGACGTGACCGCCCTGAAGCGAAAGCGGCGGTGTACCGACATGACTACCCGAAGTCACCCGCTCGGCGGCTCTTTAACGGGCCGACCGGAAAAGGTTATTCCCCAGCGTTTGCCAAGCGATGACAGTTCGGAGCAGAGCGGTCCGGGGCCGACTCACGCCGGATCGGTGTCCGACGGACCAGTTCCCGGGGGATCGGCTCGCGGGGTCGGCTCCCGGCCGATCGGCACCAGGGGAGTCAGCTCCCGGCTGCCCGGTCCGCGACCCGGGCCGAGCGGGCGGCCTTCGGGAAGAGGTAGAGCACGCACGCCAGGGAGGCGAGACCGAGCCCGGCGACACCGGTGGCCGGCAGGGCCTCCTGGATGTACTGGTCGATGAACTTCGCCTCACCCGTCCACAGGGTCATCCCGACCACGCAGGCCAGCAGGGGGACCCCCACGCCGATCCATTTGTCCCGGGGCTCCCACACCTGGCTGAGGACGACGAGGGCGGCGCCGAGCACCCAGAGGAAGGCCGCCTCCCACCACACCCCGGAGAGGACGAACAGGGCCAGGGCCGCCGCCTCGGGAGGGTGGTGGCGCACGAGCACGAGGCCGTTGCGGGCCACCCCGGGCTTGCGGGCGGCTCTGCCGTCCATCCGCAGTTCGGTCCGGCTGGGCCCTTCCAGGAGCGACATGAACCCCTGGCTGGGGCCGCCGCGCCAGGGCGGTGGCGGACGGTCGGCGTGTCTGGGTTTGGGCGGGATCATCTCGTCGTCCTCGAGATCGAACTCCCGGCCGGTGAGCTCCTCCTCCACGATGTGATCGGGGGAACCGAAGCCACGGAGAATGCGCCGCACGGTGTCGACGTCGTCGTTGTCGGCCGCCGCGCGGCGCTCGTCGATGCGCGCGCGCAGGCTTGTCAGGTAGGCGGTCCGCTCCTTAGCCGTCACACGACCGTGCAGCGCAAGCCCGACCTCGGAGAGATAGTCGAGTACCAATTGTTCCGAGCGCTGGGTCATGGCCCCATATTGGCCCACAATGACCTGCCTTTTAACCCCTCCTTCCCAATTTCGGTCGGAGAATTCTCCGCCGATACGGTTCAGGCCGCTGTGAAGGGTGGCGCACGCGGTTCGGGAGGGGAGCGGGTGCGATCCTCCTGGTGCCATCACTTAGCGTTGACCTGATGACCGACAACGCGCGCCCCGGGTCCGACCGGGGCACGGACGACCCCGACGGCGGCTCGCCGGGGCGTCCCCCCACGTTCACCTCCTGGCTGCGGTCCCGCTCCGACGACGAGCTCACCGCCCTCCTGAACGCCCGGCCGGACCTGGCCCAGCCGGTCCCGGCCGACATCGGCGCCCTGGCCCACCGCGCGACCTCGCGCAATGCGGTGCTGCGCGCCCTGGAGCGGCTCGACAGCTTCACCCTCCAGGTCCTGGAAGCCGTGGCCGCGCTGGGGGACGACCGGCTGTCCGAGCCTGTGGGCGCACAGCCCGCGGAGATCGCCCGAGGGCTCGGCCTGGCCCCCTCCGGCGGCCGCGGCAAGGACCCGATGGCCGGGGCCCTGGACACCCTGCTCTCCCTCGCCCTGGTCTGGCCGGACCACGGGAGGCTGCGCCCCGTCCAGGTCCTGCGCGAACTCCTGCCCCACCCGGCCCAGCTGGGACCGCCCGCCCGTGCCCTCCTGGCCGCGCTGCCGCACGGCGCCGCCAAGCGGCTGGCCGACGACCTCGTGCCGCACAGCACCGCCACCACGCCCGTGGAGACGGTCGCCACGGCGCTCTCCGACCCCGGCCGGGTCGCCGCCCTCGTCGGCCAGGTCGAGGCACCCGCGCGCCGCCTGCTGGACAGCCTCGCCTGGGGCCCGCCCAACGGCACGGTCTCCGGCGCCCGCCGGGAGATCACCCTGGCCACGGCCTCCTCCCCGGTCGAGACGCTCATCGCCCGGGGCCTGCTCGTGGCCAGCGGCGACGACACCCTGACCCTGCCCCGCGAGGTGGGGCTGCACCTGCGCTCAGGTGTGCTCTTCAGCGAGGTCAGCACCGTCCCGCCGGAGTTCGAGGGGCGGCGGAACTCCCCCGGGGCCGTCGCCCGCGCCGCGGCCGGTCAGGCCTTCACCGTGCTGCGCGCCGTGGAGGAACTCCTGGAGCGCTGGTCCCAGGAGCCCGCCGCCGTCCTGCGCAACGGCGGCCTGGGCGTGCGCGACCTGCGCCGGGCCGCCCAGGCCATGGACACCGACGAGGACACCGCCGCCCTGTACCTGGAGGTCGTACGCGCCGCCGGGCTCATCGGCACCGACAACCGGGTCGCGGGCGAGTGGTTGCCGACCCGCGAGTACGACCTGTGGCGGGAGCGTTCTCCGGAGCGCCGGTGGCTGCACCTGGCCCGGGCCTGGCTGGACTCGGACCGGGTGGCCTCGCTGACCGGCTCCCGCGACGCGGGCGGCCGTGTGCGCAACGTGCTCGGCCCCGGGCTGGTGCGGCCCGCGGCGCCGCAGGCCCGCCGCGACCTGCTCACCGCACTGGGTGAGGCCGAGCCCGGCCTGGCCCCGACCGAGGACTCGCTGACGGCCCGGCTGGCCTGGCAGCGGCCCCGCCGCCAGTCACCCGTCCACACCGAGCTGGTGGGGGCCGCCGCGACCGAGGCCGCCGCGCTCGGGCTGACCGGGATGGGCGCGCTCGCCGACCACACACGCCCGCTGCTCACCCACGACGAGACAGCCGACGAGGACGTTGCGCGGATCCTGTCGACCGAGCTGCCGCAGCCGCTGGACTACGTGCTCGTGCAGGGCGACCTGACCGCCGTGGCGCCGGGCCCGCTCGTCACCGGGCTCGCCCGGGAGCTCGCCCTGACCGCCGACGTGGAGTCCACCGGCGGTGCCACCGTGTACCGCTTCACCGAGGACTCGGTCCGCCGCGCGCTGGACGCCGGGCGCGGGGTCGCCGACATCACCAACCTGCTGGAGCGCCACTCGCGCACCCCGCTGCCGCAGGCCCTGCGCTACCTGATCTCGGACGTGGGCCGCAGACACGGCAGACTGCGCACCGGTTCGGCCGCCAGCTACCTGCGCTGCGACGAACCCGCGCTCCTGGCCGAGCTGGTCGCCGACCGCCGCGCCGCCGACCTGGAGCTGCTGCTCCTGGCACCGACCGTGGTGGTCAGCGCCCTGAACCGGGCCGCGCTCACCGAACGCCTCCGCCAGCTGGGCTACCACCCGGTTCCCGAGAGCGGCGACGGCACGATGCGCCTGGGCCGCCCCGAGGTCCGCCGCGCCGAGCCCGAGCCGTCCTCCCCCGCGGAGGGCGCGCCGACACCGGAACTCACCCAGGCCGCCGTGCGCGCGCTGCGCGCGGGTGACGAGGCCACCAACATCGCCCGGATCCCGGTGTCCCTGCCTGAAGGGGGTACGGCGGGCTCACGCGCCACCGCCGTCATGGAGGTCCTCTCCGAGGCCGCCGGAGCCGAACGCCGCGTGTGGATCGGTTACACGGACACCGACGGCCGCCAGGTCAGCCGCATCGTGGAACCCACCCGCGTGGACGGCGGTTTCCTCACCGCCTACGACACCACCAGGGACGCGGTCCACAGGTTCGCCATCCACCGCATCACGGGTGTCGCGGAACTGGAGGCCACCGCGGACTGACCGGCCAGGTACGGAACCGGTTCTCCCGTCTTCGACCGGTCGGGCCGCCCGGAGCCGGTGCCCCTGACCACCACCTCGGGTCCGGAAAAGCAGATTACGGTCTTTCACCCCGTGGCGTAAGGGTTCCGGAGCCGGTGGCCCTCGCGTACCGTCGGGCGGCCAGCCTCTAGAGTGGCGTCAGATCGGTTGGCCCGGACGCCGGAGGAGATGGCCCCATGAGCAACGCACCGCTGCCACCGGGAGCCTCCTCCCCCCGGGACCGGGGGCGTGAGGAGCGCGTACCCGAGAGCCGGGACCGGGCGCCCGAGCGGGAGCGCGACGACGACCGGCGCGACGCGGCTCCGGTGGGTTCCACGGGCGGCGCCAACAGCTCCACCATGGCGCTGATCCTGCACGCGGTGACCGCCCTGTGCTGCATGAACTGGATCTTCGGCATCGCCGGGATCACCTTCGCGGTACGGGCCGCGCACGCCCGGGACCGGGGCCGCCCGGAGCAGGCCGAGGTGCTCACCCGGTACTCCTGGTACTGCCTGGGCGCGGCCGGGGTGATGTTCTTCGTGATGGTGGTGCTGACCTTCGTGATGTTCACGCAGGCGGGCAACTGGATCCAGCAGATCGTTCCCGTGGTCAACTTCTGATCTCCGACTTGACCCCCGATTGGGAGAACCGGTACGGGATCGTCCGCGTCCGAACCAGGTAGGGCGGGTATGCGAACCACAGGCGCAGCACACTCAGCGTGAGGAGACACGGCCAGCGGTGCACGGCGATCGGAGCGATCCCAGGGACTTCTGGGAACGGGGGCGGGCCTCCGTTCCCGGTTCCGGGCTGTCCGCGAGCACCCCGGCGGCGTCCGCACAGGCACCGGCGGCCGCTCCCGCCCGGCAGCCGGCCCCGGCTCCCGTACACCCCGCGGCACCCTCCTACGTGCTCCCGCCGGAGCCCCCGCGCCCCTCAGGCCCCCCGGCCCGGGTGGGCGGCGCGGTCGCGGCCCTGGTGGTGGCGCTGTGCACCCTGCTGATCCCGATCCTCGGGGTGTCCCTGGGCCTGTGGTTCTTCGTCCTGGTCACCAACGTCCCCGGCATCGTGCTGGGGATTCTGGCCCTGGTCAAGATCCCCGACGCCGTCGAGGTGGAGCGGTACATCCGCTACACCTGGGCCTGCACCTTCGCCTACATCGCCCTCTCGGTGGTGTTCCTGGTGCCCGTGATCGCCCTCGCGGTGCTGTTCCTCCTCATCGGTTTCTGACCCCCTCCCGCCCCTCTTCCCCACACCGGCCCTCACCCCCGCAGACGGAAGCAGCACCCATGAGCGACCACTGGCAGAACGGGTACCCCGGCCCGCCCGACGACCCGTCCCACGGACACGGCGACCCCGCCCACTGGCAGGGGACCGGCGGCTACAGCTCCCCCTTCGAGGGTTACGGGCCGCCGCCCCCGGCGCCCCACCACAACCCCGCCTCCTACAACCCCGGTGCCTACCCCCCGGTCCCCTACGGCGCCCCGCCGCCCCAGTTCCTCCCGGCCCACCCGTACTACGTGCGTCCCCCGGACCGCACCAGCGCGACCATCGCCCTGATCGTCTCCCTCGTCATGCTGTTGGTGTGCATGAACCCGATCGGCGCCGCCGGCCTGGCCTTCGCCGCCGTCTCCCTGAGCGAGGTCCGGGACCACGACCGGGCGGCCCGCCACGCGCGGTACGCCTGGTACAGCGTCGTCGGCAGCCTGGTGCTGGTGGTGCTGTTCTTCGGCTTCTTCTGGACGATGGGGACGGTCGCCTGACCACGGGCCGGCCCGGCGGGCGTGATCCCCGGCTCCGGCGGGCATGATCGGAGGGCCTTCGGTGTTGCACCTGGGGCCGCCCCCGTTTCCCGTGCCTGATGGAAGGTCCCGTGTGTCCTGCCTGATCGTCCAGTCCGACAAGACACTCCTGCTCGAGATCGACCACGAACTCGCTCCGGAGTGCCGCCGTTCCATCGCCCCGTTCGCCGAGCTCGAACGTGCGCCCGAACACGTGCACACCTACCGGATCACCCCGCTGGCGCTGTGGAACGCGCGTGCCGCCGGACACGACGCCGAGCAGGTCGTGGACTCCCTCCTCCGCTTCTCCAAGTTCCCCGTCCCGCACTCGCTGCTCGTGGACATCGCCGAGACCATGGACCGCTACGGGCGGCTCAGGCTGGTCGGCGACCCGGTGCACGGCCTGATCCTGGAGTCCTCGGACCGCGCCGTCCTGGAGGAGGTCGTCCGGGCCAAGAAGCTCAAGGGCATGCTGGGCGAGCGGTTGGGCGAGGACTCGGTCGCGGTGCACCCCAGCGAGCGCGGCAACCTCAAGCAGGCCCTGCTGAAGATCGGCTGGCCCGCCGAGGACCTGGCCGGGTACGTCGACGGTGAGGCCCACGAGATCGATCTGGCCGACGGCGACTGGGAGCTGCGCGGGTACCAGCAGGAGGCCGCGGAGAGCTTCCACGCGGGCGGTTCCGGCGTGGTCGTGCTGCCCTGCGGCGCCGGGAAGACGATCGTCGGCGCGGCCGCGATGGCGATGACCGGCGCGACGACGCTGATCCTGGTGACCAACACGGTCTCGGTGCACCAGTGGAAGTCGGAGCTGCTCAAGCGGACGTCGCTGACCGAGGACGAGATCGGCGAGTACTCGGGCACGCGCAAGGAGATCCGGCCGGTCACCATCGCGACCTACCAGGTGATGGCGGCGCGCCGGAAGGGCGTGTACACCCACCTGGAGCTGTTCGACGCCAAGGACTGGGGCCTGGTCGTCTACGACGAGGTGCACCTGCTGCCGGCACCGATCTTCCGGATGACCGCTGACCTCCAGGCCCGCCGCCGCCTGGGGCTGACCGCGACCCTGGTCCGCGAGGACGGCCGGGAGGGCGACGTGTTCTCCCTGATCGGCCCGAAGCGCTACGACGCCCCGTGGAAGGACATGGAGAACCAGGGGTGGATCGCCCCGGCCGACTGCGTGGAGGTCCGGGTGGACCTGTCGGAGTCCGAGCGGCTGGCGTACGCGACCGCCGAGCCGGAGGACAAGTACCGGTTCTGCGCGTCCTCGGAGACGAAGACGACCGTGGTCCGGCAGATCGTCGAGCGCCACCCGGACGAACAGGTCCTGGTCATCGGCTCCTACATCGACCAGCTCGACGAGCTCGGTGAGCGGCTGGGCGCCCCGGTCATCAAGGGCGAGACCCGCAACAAGGAGCGGGAGCGCCTGTTCGACGCCTTCCGCTCGGGTGAGCTGCGCACCCTGGTGGTGTCCAAGGTCGCCAACTTCTCGATCGACCTCCCCGAGGCCGGGGTGGCGGTCCAGGTGTCCGGTTCCTTCGGTTCCCGACAGGAGGAGGCCCAGCGGCTGGGCCGCGTCCTGCGCCCGAAGGCGGACGGCCGCACCGCCCGCTTCTACGCGGTGGTGGCCCGGGACACCCTCGACCAGGACTACGCCGCCCACCGGCAGCGGTTCCTGGCCGAGCAGGGGTACGCGTACCGGATCACCGACGCGGGCGACCTCCTGGCGGGCGAGGAGATCTGAGCGGCGCCGTCGGCGTTCCCTCGGGGCCGGTGCGGAAGGGCCGGCGCCACAGCCGCGGACCGCTCGTGCGGGGGCGACCGTCCGGGTCTACGGGTGCGTGTCCGTGGTCCTGATGACCTCGTCGAGGCGGTCCAGGGCGGTCTGCAGGTCGTCGACCTTGGCCTGGATCCGGTCGCGCTCGGCGCGCAGCATGGCCCGCTGCTCTGCGTCTGTGTGCCCGGAGTCCCAGCACGGAAGGAGTTCCGCGATCCTTCGGCTGGTCAGACCGGCCGCGTACATCTGCTGGAAGAAGCGCACCAGGGGGACGGCGTCCTGCCGGTAGAGGCGCTGGCCGGACGGGCTGCGCTCCGCGGTGAGCAGCCCCTGCTGCTCGTAGTAGCGCACGGCGCGCACCGAGACTCCGGCGTCCCGCGCCACCTGGCCGATGCGGACCAGCCCTTCGCCCGCGGCCTCCGTGATGGTCATGGTGATGCCCCTCACCCCGAATCCGACAGCCTAGCGCTTGCCTCTGACGTCAACGTCAGGTTTTAGCGTATCGGACATGGACATCACCGACTCAGTCGCCCTTGTCACCGGAGCCAACCGCGGCCTGGGCCGCGCCTTCGCCCAGCGCCTGCTCGAGCGGGGCGCCCGCAAGGTCTACGCGACGGCCCGCCGCCCGGAGACCGTCGACCTGCCCGGGGCAGAGGCGCTGCCCCTCGACATCACCGATCCCGCCTCCGTGAGGGCAGCCGCCGAGGCCGCCCCCGACGTCTCGCTGCTCGTCAACAACGCGGGGATCCAGACCGGAACCGAACTGGTGACCGGTTCGCTGGACGAAGTGCGGCGCGAGCTGGAGACCAACGTGTTCGGCCACCTGGGAACGATCCGGGAGTTCGCGCCGGTGCTCGCCGGGAACGGCGGGGGCGCGGTCGTGAACGTCCTCTCCGCCATGTCGTGGTTCGGGGCCAAGGGCGCCAACGCCTACCACCTGACCAAGGCCGCGGCGTGGGCCATGACCAACGGCGTCCGACTGGAGCTGGCCGAGCAGGGCACGCTCGTGACGGCGGTGCACCTGGGCCTGGCCGACACCGACATGGCCGCGGGCTGGCCCGTGGACAAGATCGCGCCGTCGGACCTGGCCGACGCGGCGCTCGACGGTGTCGAGGCGGGCTCCGCCGAGGTCCTCGCCGACCAGTGGAGCCGGGACGTCAAGTCCCGGCTGCCGCTGGCGCCGGAGGAGTTCTACACCGCGATGGACCGCGCCCTGGCGGCGCTGGCCGCGACCTGAGCGGCCCGGCCGGGGCCGGGCTGATCGCCGTCGTGCCGACTGGCGGCAGCACCGGTTCCGGGTCCGCACCGCCGCCGCCGACCCGGTCAACGGCCCGGCCTGCGCCCTCGGCTACCAGGACGGCAGGACGCCGATCACGTAGGTTCCGGCGGCGATGCCCCAGGCGATGAGGGAGTAGCTGAGCGTCTGGGTGCGCAGCACCCGGTCGCCTCGGACGGAGGGCGCGGTGAAGGCTGCCACCAGCAGGGCGAGGCCGAGCAGCGCGGGGATCACCGAGGCCAGCGCGAACAGCTGGGACTGGGCGGCGCACGCGGCGTAACCGGGGCTGCCGGGATCACCACAGAACACGTCGTCCCCCGATCGGATCGTTCATACGGTCGTACCTCCTGACCGTACCGTTTCGGCGGGGCCGGATCGTCGTCGGTTACGGACGGATCCCGGCCCCGCCCCGGGCCGGGACCACCGCACGGCGAAGGCCGAACCGAGTTCTGGCTTTCGGTGACTCAGGCCACTACGGGGGTTTACACGAGGGAGCGTCGTGTCCAATCATGAGGGGCAGCACACCCGACGGAGGTACCCCTCATGACCGAAGCCCCGGCCACCGGGCACCGCAGCGGCTTCCACTCACTCCGAGGCGGCGGCCTGAACTGGGAATCGCTCCCCCTCAAGCTGTTCGTCAAGGGCAACGCGAAGTTCTGGAACCCCGCCGACATCGACCTCAGCCAGGACGCCGAGGACTGGCAGGGACTCAACGAGGAGGCGCGGACCCGCATCCTGCGGCTGTGCGCCTTCTTCGTGGCGGGCGAGGAGGCGGTCACCGAGGACCTCCAGCCGTTCCTGCGCGCCATGGCCGCCGAGGGCCGCCTCGGCGACGAGATGTACCTGACCCAGTTCGCCTTCGAGGAGGCCAAGCACGTCCAGGCCTTCCGGCTCTGGCTCGACGCCATCGGCGTCCGGGAGGACCTCCACCGGTTCGTGGACGCCAACCCCGCCTACCGGGCCCTGTTCTACGAGGAGCTCCCCAGCTCGCTCGAGGCGCTCCTGGACGACCCCAGCCCCCGCAACCAGGTGCGCGCCTCGGTCACCTACAACCACATCGTCGAGGGTTCCCTCGCGCTGACCGGCTACTACGCCTGGAACCACGTGTGCACCGTGCGCGACATCTTCCCCGGCATGCGCCAGATCATCCGGCGTATCGGGGACGACGAGCGCCGCCACATGGCCTGGGGCACCTTCACCTGCCGCCGCCACGTGGCCGCCGACGACAGCAACTGGGACGTGGTGAGCGAACGCCTCGACGAGCTGCTCCCCCACGTGATGGGCACCGTCGAACGCGGTGACGTCCCCTCGAACGACCCGGCCGACCAGCGGTACGAACTCCCCCCGGGCGAGCTCCTGGAGTACGCGAGCAACCGCGCCCTACGGCGGCTGGGTGCCATCGAGTCCGCCCGCGGGGTCCCGCTCGGGCAGATCGACCTGGACGCCTCACCGGAGGAGCTGGAGGAGCAGTTCGGCGCCGAGGACCGCGCGGTCATGGCCGGGCTGAAGGCCTGACCCCGGCGGGCGGCCGGACCGGGGCCCCGTCCCGGCCCGCCCTCGGGCCCCTCCCCGGCCGCCCGCCCTCGGGCCACCGGCCCTCCGGTCACTTGCCCTCGCGCAGCACCAGGTCGATGGCGATGGCGGAGGCCACGATCAGGGTGCGCAGCGGTTCGGGCAGGCTCGGGTACCGGTGGTGCAGCGCGTAGCTGTCCGCCGCGGTGAACAGCTCCCCGAGGTCGGGGAGGCTGCGGTTGACCCGGGCGACCTCGTGCCCGTTGTGGTCGCAGATCTGGAAGTCCCGACCGGTGAAGTTGCCCTCGATCGTGCCGACCTGCCGCTTCCACGCGTCCATCAGCGTGAACTTGGCCCCGAAGAACTTCAGGTCCTGCTCGATCGTGCCCACCGGCCGGCCGTCGGGCAGGACCACACTGGTGGTGGCCGTCATCCAGGACCAGTGCTTCTGGATCACCAGCCGCTGCTGCCCGTGCAGATCACTGATGTGGACGCGGCGCTCGAAACCACCGGTGTTCCTGGCCAGGTGCCGCAGCACCTGCATCCCTCCGTCGGCGTTCTGCTCCTGCGCCCAGGCGATCTGCCGACCGTACTGGTCGTAGACCTCGTAGTCGGATCTGTCGACCATGAAGCGCCTGGGCTGACGCACCAGGAGGGGATTGGCGGCAAAAATGTCCATGGGCAGCGACCTTAGGCCATGTCCTCGGAGCGCCAGAGCTCGCGTCGGCCCCTTTCGGCCTCCAAAGCGATCCGGCCGAACGGTTCGGTCCGCCACACACCCTTCCGCTGGTGGTTGGCGTAGAGCACCTCCCCCTCCCGCGAGAGCACGTACACCGAGTCCGCCAGGTGGTGGGTCTCCAGGAACTCGACGGTGTTCGGCACACCCAGGTAGAAGCGGTCGTGGTGGATCTCCGGCAGCCAGCGGCCGAACCCCTGCGCGCGGGTGGCGCGCTCGTGGCGGTCGAAGATCGAGAAGCGGCTGTTGGAGGTGTGCGTGGCCACGAAGGCGACCTCCACCCGGTACCCGGCGTCCCTGAACCCCAGGACCCAGGACGCCGCCCAGTCCGCACGGCCCAGGGGGTGGCTGCACACCACGTCGAACCGGCCCCGGCGCACGTGCTCCATGGCCAGCCCGTGCAAGCCGCCGACCTGCTCGGACACCGCGGTGGAGGCGGCCCGGTCGTCCGCGGTCATGGACCACTCGTAGTCGGGGGACAACCGCAGCAGGTCGTCACCGTCGTAGCTCACCGTCCCCTCCGGCAGGACCGGCAGGACGAGGCGCTGGAGGGTGGACTTGCCGGACCCGGGCTGGCCGCCGAAGAGCAGCAGCCGGGGCCGTTCGCGCGGGGTTCCGGTGAGCCTCTCGCGCAGGGAGAGGTCGAAGAGCTCCGCCAGGTCGTCCTCGGAGAGTTCGCGCCCCAGGTCGCCCGGGCCGGCTCCGGCGGGAGCGCACACGGGGTCGGTACGGAGTTCGTCGACGAGTCGGGGCAGCTCGTGGTTGGCGCGGTCGATCTCGTCGGGGGTCATGTGGGGCAGCCGTGCCTCCTCGGCCAGCAGGAGGGCGGCCCGCTCGACCAGCGAGGGGTCCTTGTCCCGTCGGGCCAGGCAGGCGCCGATCGCCGCGCTGTAGAGGTTGTAGGCGTGTTCGCGCGCCTCGCGCTGGGCGACGGTCTGGGGCGGGACGCCGCCGCTGGAGCTCTCCGTGAGGAGGGGCCGGACCCCGTCGCCGCCGCTCTCGGCCGAGGGGTCGGGCCCCAGGCCCGGTTCGGTTCCGGAGGATGCCATGTTCGTCCGCTCTCGCTGTGGCCCGGCCGGGGAGGGGGCCGTACGTGTACGCAACCGCTTGACTGCAGGCTAGTGTCTCGGCTCACCGGCGGTCAGCGGTTCGCGCCCCTTCGCCGCGTCCTAAAGTGGCCACATGTCGTCGAACTCCCTCCCCTCCTCCCCCGCCGTCATCGAGGCCCTCGCCTGGGTCCACGTACGCGACGGCCGCCTGCTGTGCGTGCTCCCCGAGGGCAAGGACCTCCTGTACGTCCCCGGCGGCAAACGCGAGCCGGGCGAGAGCGACGAGGAGGCGGTGGCCCGCGAGTCCCTGGAGGAGGTCAGCGTGGTCCTGCGCCCCGGGACCTTCCAGCAGGTCGCGGTGATCGACCAGGAGGCGCACGACCAGCCGCCGGGGACCAGGGTGCGGATGCTCTGCTACGGCGCAGAGCACGACGGGGAGATCGTGCCGGACAACGAGATCCTGGAGACCGTGTGGATCTCCTACGCCGAGCGCGACCGGTGCGCCCCGGCCGTGCGTGAACTCGTCGAGCTCCTGCACGCCCGGGGCCGACTGCCCTAGCCTCCCTGGCCTCCCTGGTCGGCCTACCGCTCGGCCACGCGCGGCACCTGGTCCACAACGGCGGCTGTGAGGGACTCGACCCGCGCGTAAAGGCTCTCGGCGTCCAGGCCCGAGGACTCCGGGGCCATCGAGTTGTCCAGGCCCACCATGACGACGGCGTTGCCGGCCCACACCGCACCCTGGCCGCCCTCCATGACGAAGTAGCCCCCGTCCCCGGAGCCGTCGACCGTCACGCCGACCACGCTCCGCTCCCCGAGGGAGGGGTCGTCCCACAGGACGTCGACGGAGTACCCGTTCCCGAGGTCGTGCTCGGTGAGCTCACCGGCCGGGGCCCCGTCGTAGTGCTCGCCGGTGGGCTCCCCGTACTTCTGGAAGTACCGCTCCAGGCGCTCCTCGTCCTCGCCGTCGGAGAGAAGAACGGCGACGGACAGTCTCGCGCCCTCGTGGGAGGCGGAACACCGCAGTTCCCCATGGAGCCCCAGCTCGTCGGGGTCGGCGGTGGTGAAGCCGCCGTCCAGGTCAGGGACCGCGCCGTCGAAAGCCTCCGCCAGCAGTTCGTCGCCGACCACGGCCGAGCAGTCGTCCGGCAGGGCGACGAGGTCGCGTCCGGAACCGGCCCACGCCAGGACACCACCGACGGAAACCACCAGCACCAGTGCTCCCACGACGGCGCCGACGACCATCCCGGTTCGTCTTCCCTGCGGACGGGCCACCGGTTCCTCCGGCCGGCCCCAGGTCGGCGGGCCCTGGAACGGTGCTCCCCGGGACGGGTCGGGCCCTCCGGTCAGGGGGCCTTGCGGGCGATGCGGTGGTTGTTCCATCGGGACGCCTCAAGCTGTCAGCGGTCGGAAAGTGGTCGGTCCAGTTCTATCGAACACACCTGACTCGGAGGTCGCCCCGGTCGCCGTGGGACGACCGTGGAACCGGCCCTCACCTGATTCAGCCTTCCACCGGGTCGGCGACCCTGCCGTTCCAGCGGCCGGTGGTCCGCAGGAGCAGCATGGCGGTGAGCACCCCGAGCACGAACGGGGCCAGGAGGAGGGTTCTCATGACCCCGTCCTCGTCGCTCACCTCGAACAGCTCCCAGCCCAGCAGGCCCTGGGCCGCGGTCTGGAAGGCCACGTGGAAGCCCACGCAGGCCCAGAGGTTGTCGGTGAGCACCCGGATGCAGCCGAGCACCACTCCCATCCCGAGGAACATCGGCAGCCGCTCGCCGACCGTCTCCCAGCCCTCAGTGATCACCCACAGGGCCGTCCCCCAGAAGCCGAACAGCAGGGCCTGGACCGCCACGGCGAGCCATGTCGCCATGGCGGTGTTGAGGTTGCGGAAGAGGTGGCCCCGGAAGACGAGCTCCTCGGGCACCGCCTCGGAGAGCAGCACCACGACCGCCAGCACCAGCAGGGACAGCAGGATCTCCGCCAGGGGCGCCGCCGGGGTGATCGAGATCCCCACGGCAGCGGCCAGGGCCAGTCCCAGCAGTCCGGGAACCGCCCAGGAGAGCGTGCCCACGAGCAGCGGCCACCAGGCCTCGCGGGGCCCGGTCAGCCGGAGACCGCTCCAGGGGCGGCGGTCCAGGTAACGGCGGGCCGCCCAGACCATCAGCAGGGTCAGGCCGAGGAACAGCAGGGCGGTCACCCAGCGGTCCGTGCCGACCCTGCTGGTGGTCTCCAGCGGCAGGGCCTCGACCAATGTCACCGACAGGTACCAGATCAGGAGGGCCCCTGCCATGACGGCGGTGACCCTCAGGAGGAGGTTCGGTCGGGCGGGTCCGTCGGTTCGGACGCCTCGAAAGGGGTGAGCGGGCGGTTCATCCATGGAACCAGCGTCACGCAGGCCACTCGCAGGGGCATCGGGGAACACCCTGGGATGCCCCTGATTCCACCGGCCACCGCATCGGATCCGCGGCCCGGACGCGCTCCGGTCCGGACCGCGACCGTGGAACGGGGGAGGGGCCGGCGGCGTCCACCGGATCCCCGGTTCTTGTTTCCTTCGTCCGGCTCCACCCTGAGCAGTGGTTTCGTCCACGCCCCCGTTTTCGGGTACCCGGTGTCACTTGACCCTGTCTCTGCGTCAGGGCAGGGTGGACCACCAAATCCGGGTTGTTAGCGCTAACTCTCACTTTTCAGCGGGCGGATCCCGCTGAGATTCCACGCCGCCCCTCCGGCGTGAGGACGACAGTCAAGGAGAACCCCCGTGGCATTTCGACCACTGGTCGCGGCCGCCTCCGCGGTGGCCCTGACCGCGGGCGCGTTGACCGTGTGGACACTGGCCTCAGACGACACCCCCGCACAGGAACTGGTGAGCACGGGATCGGACCTGCCCGACCCGCCGCGCTTCGCGGACGTCACCGTGCACGACCCCTCGATCGTGGAGGCCGGTGACGAGTACTGGGTGTTCGGCTCGCACCTGGCCGCCGCGAAGACCGAGGACTTCATCGCCTGGGAGCAGACCGCCGAACTGGTGACCCCCGAGAACCCCCTGTTCGACGATGTCACCCGCGAACTCTCCGAAGCCCTGGAATGGGCCGAGACCGACACCCTCTGGGCCCCCGACGTCATCCAGCTCGCCGACGGCCGGTACTACATGTACTACAACGCCTGCCGAGGCGACTCTCCCCGCTCGGCCATGGGCGTGGCCGTGGCCGACAGCGTGGAGGGCCCCTACGAGGACCTCGGGATCTTCCTGCGCTCGGGCCACCGCGAGGGCGAGGGCCCCGGTGAGGACGGCACCCCCTACGACCCCCTCATCCACCCGAACGCGGTTGACCCCGACGTCTTCCACGACGACGAGGGCAGGCTGTGGATGGTCTACGGCTCCTACTCCGGCGGCCTGTTCATCCTGGAGCTGGACGAGGAGACCGGGATGCCCCTGCCCGACCAGGGCTACGGCACCCACCTGACCGGCGGCAACCACAGCCGGATCGAGGCCCCCGACCTCATGCACGACCCCGGGAGCGGCTACTACTACCTGTTCTCCACCTTCGGCGGCCTCGACGCGGACGGCGGCTACAACATGCGGGTGGCCCGCGCCGAGAGCCCGGACGGCCCGTACCTCGACGCCGCCGGAAACGACATGCGGGAGGTCAGGTCCGACCCCTCCCTGCCGGTCTTCGACGACGTGTCCATCGAGCCGTACGGCGCGAAGCTCATGGGCAACTTCCTGTTCCAGCGGGAACCGGGCGACCCCGGAGAAGGCCCCGGCCACGGGTACGTCTCCCCCGGGCACAGCACCTCCCACCTGGACCCCGACACGGGTCGGATGTACCTGGTCTTCCACTCCCGCTTCCCGGGAACGGGTGAGATGCACCAGGTCCGCGCCCACGAGATGTACATGAACTCCGAGGGCTGGCCGGTCGTCGCCCCGTACCGGTTCGCCGGCGCCGAGGCGGGTCCGGTCGACGTCGCGGACGCCGCCGGCGAGTACCGCCTCATCGACCACGGCAAGGCGATCTCCGCGGACGTCAACGAGGCCGTGAGCGTCGAGCTGACCGACGACGGCCGGATCTCCGGTGGCGCCGAGGGCGAATGGAGGTTCTACGACGGCAACCGCGCCGAGATCACCGTCGGGGGCGAGACCTACGACGGCGTGTTCACCCACCAGTGGGATCCGACCTTGGAGTCGTGGGTGCTGACCTTCAGCGTCCTGTCCGAGGCGGGCGTCTCCCTGTGGGGCAGCCGGGTCTGACCCGCACACCGGCTCCTTCACGGTGCCCCGGAGCGCACGGTGCGCTCCGGGGCACCGGCCGTTCCCGGAGACTTTTCTCCGGGCGCCCCAGACGCCTTCCTGTCCAGGCCGCCTACCCTTTCCAGCGCCTTCCCAGGGCCGTCTCAGAGCCTGCCTGCGCCCCTTGCGGCATCCCTCCCCCGCACTCGGAACCCCTGCCGCCCAGGCCCTGAGAAAAGCAGTGGTTTCCTTCGGATCCCCTGGTTAGAGTCCCGGAACTGTGCGTGTACTTCCCCAGCCTCCGGGCGTCCCCGACCACCGTTCCGCCAACCGCTACCTGCTCTGGCTCGCCCGCAGGGAGTGGCGCTCCCTGCTGTGGGCGTCGCTGATCACCTCGGTCTACTTCCTGTGCGCGATCCTGGTCTCCTACCTGCTCGGGGCCGCGCTGGACTCCGGGTTGGCCGACGGCGGCCTCGGGACCCTGCTGTACTGGTTCGGGCTGATCACGCTGTGCGCCCTGCTGGCCGCGGCCATGGTCCCCCTGTACGAACGGGCGAGCGCCTTCAACTGGTACTCCTCCGCCTACCGCACGATCCAGCTGATCACCCGGCGCTCCTCCCGTCTGGGACCGACCCTCACCCGGCGCCTGCCCACCGGTGAGGTCGTGGCGGTCGGCACCGACGACATCGACCGTGTCGGCGTCCTCTACGAACGCTCCGACCTCTTGGTCTCCTCGACCGTCTCGGTCCTGGTGGTCGGCTTCCTCATGTTGACCTCGCACGTCACCTTCGGGCTCATCGTGCTGGTGGCGGTGCCCCTGATCGTCGTCGGCATGGTCCCGCTGCTGCGACCGCTCAACCGCCGCACGCGCGCCCACCGCGACCGGCAGGCCGACCTCACCACCAGGGCCACCGATCTGGTCGCCGGGCTGCGGGTGCTGCGGGGGGTGGGCGGCGAGCGCTCGGTGGGCGACCGCTACCGGGCCGAATCCCAACGGGTGCGCGCCGCCGGGGTCCGGGTCGGCTGGATGGACGCCGCCCTGGAAGCCGTCCGCACCCTCTATCCGGGGCTGCTCCTGGTGGGGATCGTCTGGTACGGCGCCCGGCTGGCGCTGGTCGGCGAGATTACCGTGGGCCAACTGGTCGCCTTCTACGGCTACACCGGTTCTCTGGCCACGGCGGTGCGCTTCTTCATGCGCTTCGCCTCCGACTTCGTGACCGCCCGGGTAGCGGCCACCCGTGTGGTGCGGGTCCTGGCTCTGGAGCACGACCTGCCCGAACCCGATGACCCGGCCGAGGCCCCGGCGCACACGTACGAATTGCACGATCCTGCCAGCGGCGTCAGCCTCACTCGCGGAAGGCTCACCGGTGTGGTCTGCGCCGACCAGGCCGACGTGACCCCACTCGTCGAACGGCTGGGCCGCTACCGGGACGGCGGCACCGAACTGGCCGGCGCCGACTCCCGCCGAGTACCCCTGCGCGACCTGCCCCTGGCCGAGGTCCGCCGACGTGTCCTGGTCGCGGGCAACGACGCCCACCTGTTCTCCGGGCGGCTGCGCGACGAACTCGACCCCGAGGGCTCCGCCTCCGACGAACACCTCACCGCGACGGTCCGCACCGCCGCGGCCGAGGACGTGCTCGCCCAGTCGCCCCGGGGCTTGGACGCCGAACTCACCGAACGCGGCCGCGAGTACTCCGGCGGCCAGCAGCAGCGGCTCCGGCTGGTCCGCGCCCTGCTCAGGGACCCCGAAGTACTGATCCTCGTCGAACCCACCTCCGCGGTGGACGCCCACTCGGAGGCGGCCGTCGCCGAGCGCCTCGCCGAGGCGCGCCCCGACCGCGCCACCGGTGTGGTCACCACCAGCCCGCTGCTGTTGGACCGCACCGACCACGTCCAGTTCGTCGTGGAGGGCCGGGTGGCGGCCGAGGGCGCCCACCGGGACCTGCTCCACACGGACGCCTATGCCGCCACCGTCCTGCGCACGACGGTGGAGGGGGAGAAGGTATGACCCAGACCGCCAGGCCCCAGGCTCCGACCGGGTCCGATCCAACTGTCGACCCCGTACCCGGCGGTCCGCCCACCGCACCGATCGAGCCGACCGCGCTTCCGGTCGCCCCCGCCCCGGTGGTGTGGCGCCGCCTGCGGCAGGCGGGACGTGACCACGGCGCGCTCCTGTTCCGGGTGGTGGCGCTGTTCGCGCTGGCCACGGCATCGGCACTGGTCGCCCCGTGGATGCTCGGGATGATCGTCGACGCCGTCCGCGAGGGTGCCTCTCCGGCGCGCGTGGACGTCATGGCCCTGATGATCGTCGCCGCTCTGCTGGTCAACGCCGCCCTCCTACTGGCGGCGGTGGCCCAGTCGATCCGCTTCGGAGAAGGGCTGTTGGCCGAGCTGCGCGAGGAGTTCGTGCGCTCCGTCCTGCGGCTGCCCCTGGGGACGGTGGAGCGCGCGGGCACCGGCGACCTGGTCTCCAGGACCGGTCGGGACATCAACTCGCTCAGCATGATGGTGCGCCAGTCGGTGCCGGTGATCGCCACCGGCCTGGCGACCGTCCTGGTCATCCTGGTGGCGCAGGCCTTCCTGCACCCCGCGCTGCTGCTCGCCTGGGCCCCCTCGGCCCTGGTCATCTGGGCGGGAACGCGCTGGTACGCGCGGCGCGCGCCCGACGGCTACCTCGCCGAGATGAGCACCTACTCGCGGCTCACCCAGGGCGTGTCCGACACCGTGGAGGGCGCGCACACCCTGGAGGCGCTGGGCCGCCAGGAGTGGCAGGACCTGCGCACCGACGCCGACGTGCACCGCTCCTATCTGGCCGAGCGGTACACACTGTGGTTGCGGAGCGTGTGGTACCCGCCGCTGGAGTTCGCGTACCTGTTCGCCTCGGCGACGACGTTCCTGGTCGCCGGGGTGCTGTACACCCAGGGCGAGCTGTCCCTGGGTCAGATCGCCACGGCGGTCTTCCTGACCGTGCAGGTGTCCAAGCCGCTGGACCACATGATCGACCAGATCGACAACGTGATGGTGGGCTTCACCGCGCTGCGCCGCCTGCTGGGGGTCCAGCTCACCGGAGAGGGCACCCGTCCCGGAACCGAACACGAACCCCGCGAACCGGGCACCGTGGAGATCCACGGGGTGCGGTTCGGCTACACCCCCGGCACCGAGGTGCTGCACGGCGTCGACCTGGATCTGCGACCGGGTGAACGACTGGCCGTGGTGGGGCCGAGCGGGGCGGGCAAGTCCACCCTCGGCAAGCTCCTGGCCGGGGTCTACCCGCCCGGTTCCGGCACCGTCCGGATCGGCGGCGCGGACCTCGGCACTCTGGCTCCCGAGGAACGCAGAGAGCGGGTGATCCTGCTCAGCCAGGAGAGCCACGTCTTCCGGGGCACCCTCGCCGAGAACCTGGCACTGGCCCTGGACGAAACCGACACCGACCGCGAACGCCTGTGGCGTGCGCTGGAATCCGTGGGCGCCGACACCTGGGTACGGGCCCTGCCGGACGGCCTGGACACCAGGGTGGGCTCGGGCCGGGAACCCCTGGACCCGGCGCACGTCCAGCAGCTGGCCCTGGCCCGGGTGGTGCTGGCCGACCCGCAGGTCCTGGTCCTGGACGAGGCGACCTCGATGATCGACCCGCGCTCGGCCCGCGGTCTGGAGAGCTCTCTCGCGAGTGTCCTCGAGGGCCGCACGGTGGTGGCGATCGCGCACCGCCTCCACACCGCCCACGACGCCGACCGCGTCGCGGTGGTCGAGGGCGGCGGTGTCACCGAGCTGGGCACCCATGAGGAGCTGCTCGCCCGGGGCGGTTCCTACGCCGGGCTCTGGCACGCCTGGCACGGCGACAACTGATCCTTCGACAGGTCCGGACCGGTGGCGCTCAGGTAGGCCACTGGTCCGGGCCGGGGAACCGGGAGGTGTCGATCTCCAGGTCGAAGGGTTCCGGAAGGCGGATCCTGTCCCCGAAGTCCACCGTGGTGGCCTGTTCGCAGAACAACCCTGCTCATCGCCGGAAAACAGGTGGACAGTCCCGGTCCGGGTGGGCGAACCTGCTCGGATGACCTCCCCTGAACTCCCCCCGCTGCACCGGGACCTCGTCTTCCACGGTCCGCTCTCCGACCAGCGCGCCGCACAGCTCGTCCACTCGCTCGGCCCGCTGGCCGGCCGCCACGTCGTCGACCTCGGCTGCGGCTGGGCCGAACTCCTCCTCCGGACGCTGGCCGCCGAGCCCGCCGCCACCGGGTTCGGCATCGACCTGGACGAGGAGGACATCCGCCGGGCCCGGGCCAACGCCGAGGGCCGCGGGCTGGCCGATCGGGTCGACCTGGAGGTCGGCGACGTCGGCGCGTGGCAGGGCGAACCCACCGACGTCGTGTTCAACATCGGCGCCTCGCACGTGTGGGGCGGAGAGCCGGTCACGCACACGGCGAACGCCCTCACCGCGCTGGCCGACCTGGTCCGTCCCGGCGGGAAGGCCCTGTTAGGGGAGTGCTTCTGGCGCCGCACCCCCAGCGAGGAGGAGTACGCGGTGATGGAGGGAACCCGCGGCCAGTACCGCCCGCTGCCGGAGCTGGTCGACTTCGCGCTGTCCCACGGGTTCCGGCTGTACTCGCTGTCGGAGGCCACCGTGGCCGAGTGGGACGTGATGGAGAACGGCGTCCTCCGGGGCCGGGAGGACTGGCTCCTGGCCAACCCGGACGCCCCCGGCGCCGACGCGGTACGGGAGCGCGCGGACCGGATGCGCCGGTTCCGGCTGCACGGCGCCCGGGAGACCATCGGTTTCGCCTACCTGACCCTGCTCCGGGCCTGAGGCGGCCACCTGCACGGGCTCCGGGCATGCTTCCCGGATCCCGTTCGGGCTGAGGGCGACTCGGCCGGAAGCCGGTGTTGTGGACACTCGACGCTCACGACCGGAGACCGCCCTCAGCGGAGGTGGGCCTTCCAGGAAGGCCAGGTACGGGGATCCGGGCACACGAAAGGTCCGGCGCTCAGAAGAACCTCAGGCGCTCGCGCTCCTGGCGTTCGGCGTTCTCCAGGTAGACGCGGTCGCCCTCGGCCATGGCCGATTCCAGGTAGGCGTACACCTGAAGGGCACGGTTGATGACATCGGTCTGGGTGTCACCCGTGGCGGCGACGGCCTCTTCCAATGCTTTGGTGGATCGTGCGGTCAGGTTGACGGTGACACGCGCCGAAGAGCCGGCGGCCCTGCGTCCGGGTGAACGGCCCCGCCCCTGGGAGGCATCGGTGAGTTCGCTTCCTGTGCTCTTGGGTGACATGACACAACCTCGTTCTCTGGCTTGACGGCAGCGGGCTCGATCAGCGGGGAGCCGCGGGATGCACGGCCGTGAGGAAAGCCGGAAGCACCGCGCGAGGGACCTCGCGGGCGGCATGAGGCAACGCTTGGGCTCAGGGGGAAGGCGGAACACCTCGGCGTACGGACGACCGACCTGCGCTTCTCCATGGGGACCCCGTCGGCAATCACACCGGAAAGTCCTCGCCCACGCACGGGTCGCAGTCATCGCCAAGCCCCCTTCTTCTCCGTTCCACATCTATGATCAGGCTGATCGGATCTTAACAGACTGACAAGACAAGCTGTCAATACATCATTCATCATCACATCAGATGCATGAAGCCATCACCACATGCTACGCTCATCGCTGTGGACACTCGGCGCTCCGGCGTCATCGGTGCCGAACAGCGAGGCCCCCACCGGACCTGATCGGCACTTCCCCTGTACGCCTATGGCTGGAGGTCGGTTTATGGGAGATCCCCGGGGACAGTTCCCGCAGCAGCGGGAGACTCGGGTGGAGAACCACACCAGGGAGGTTCGGCTCGACGACGAGCTCCCGAGAGAACGGGCGGACGTCCTCTTCGACAGAACGCCCGTCTCCTACCAGGTGGAGGGCGGTATCAACTCGGACGGGGCCTGGGCCAGCCTGAGGGGGAAGGCTCGAGCCGGCTCCATGGTCGAGAGGGCCTCGGCCTCGCTTCTCGCCTTGGCCGGTACCGCCCTTCCCCTCCTGTTCTTCGGTGGCCTGGCACACGTCGTCGGAGCCTCCGCGACGGTGACGCTGGCGGTGGCCGGGGCCGTGTGGCTCCTCAGCCTGGCAGCGGCCGTCTACATGACCCGCGGCCGCTGAACCCCAGGTGCCCGGCCCCGGTCCCATCGGGGCCGGGCACCGCCCCGCACCTCCGAGCCCCACTCTCCGATCGGACGGTTACCGCCTGCGCTCCTTGGAACCCAAGAACGAAAAGGAACTGGTCGCCCTGGCCCGGGCCGACGGGATCGGGCGCTTCTCGGCCGGGGCGATCGTCCACCGGCACGACGGGGACGAGATCCTGCTGCTGCGCCGCCGCAGCGACGACACCTCCTACCCCGGTGCGGAGAGCCTGCCCTCCGGCGGGGTCGAGCCCGGGGAGGGGATCCTCGAGGGCCTCGCCCGGGAACTTCGGGAGGAGATCGGCCGGACCGGACCGCTTCCCCTGGACCCCTTCGCGGTCTGGTTCGACTACGTCTCCCGGAGCGGTGTCCGCAAGCGGCAGTTCACGTTCGCGCTCCCCCATGACGGGGCCGCGGTGGTGCTCTCCGAGGAGCACACGGACTTCCGCTGGATCCCCGCCCACCGGTTCGGCGACAGCGACCTCACCCCGCAGGTGAAGGCCGCCGTCCGGGAGTGGGTCGGCACCTGAGCCCGGACACCCTTTCTTGGCCCGTCCTTGGGCACGGCAGCGGCCCGGCCCGGGTAGGCCCGCCAACGCGCGCGGAACCTCCGGCCGACGGTCCGCGCTGAGGCCAGCGACGAAGGGACGCCATGACCACAGGACCCGCCGCCGACACCCTGGTGATCTTCGGGATCACCGGTGACCTCGCGAAGAAGTACCTCATGCCCGCGCTCTACCACCTGGTGGCGCGGGAGGGGCCGCGCACCCGGATCGTGGGTGTGGCCAGGTCCGACTGGGACACCGATGCCCTGCGCGAGCGGACCGGGGAGGCGGTCGCCGAACACCTGGCCCGGACCCCTTCCGAGCACGGGGCCGGGGTCGACGAGTCCGTCCTGCGCGAGCTGACCGACCGGATGACCATGGTCACGGGCGACCTCAACGACTCCGACACCTATGCCGCCGTCGCCCGCGCGCTGCCCCCGGGCTCCTTCACCGCCCACTACCTGGCGGTCCCGCCCGCTCTGTTCACCACGGTCGCCCGGGCCTTGGCCGAGGCCGGACTCAACCGGGACTCGCGGCTGATCCTGGAGAAGCCCTTCGGCCACGACCTCGACTCGGCCCGCCGACTGCACCGGGAACTCCTGGACTGCTTCCCCTCGGAGAGCCTCTACCTGGTCGACCACTTCCTCGGGGAGGAGCCCGTCCGCGGACTCCCGGTGACCCGGTTCGGCAACACCCTGCTGGAGCCCCTGTGGAACCGGGCGTTCGTGGACAACGTGCAGATCACCATGGCCGAGGACTTCGGGGTGGAGGACCGGGGCTCCTTCTACGACGCCGCCGGGGCGGTCCGCGACGTGTTCCAGAACCACCTGCTCCAGCTCTTCGCCCTGCTCACCATGGACGCCCCTGCGTCCACCGAAGCGTCGGTGCTCAAGGACGAGAAACTGCGTCTGCTGCGCGCCGTGCGCACCGTCGAACCGGCCGACACCGTCCGGGGCCGCTACGAGGGCTACCTCGGAACGGAGGGGGTCCGGCCCGACTCCAGCACGGAGACCTTCTTCGCGCTGCGCATGTGGGTGGACAACCAGCGCTGGGCGGGGGTGCCGTTCTACGTGCGCTCCGGCAAGCACATGCCGCTCACCTCCTGGGAGGTGGTGGCCGAGCTCAGACGGCCCGCGGTCGACCTCTACCCCGGCCCGGCCAACCTCGTCCGCTTCCAGTTGGAACCATGGGCCGGGGTGACCTTCGAGGTGTTGCAGAACGAACCCGGGGCGGAGAGCGGATCCGCGACGCCGCTCGTGCTCGGCGCCGACGTCGAACGCCAGCTCGGCCAGGGCCACGAGGCCTACGACCACGTCCTCCACGGGGCGGTGGCGGGCGATCCGGAACAGTTCGTGCGCTTCGACGTGGTGGAGGAGTCGTGGCGGATCGTCGACTCGGTGGTGCATCTGGCGACGGAGCCCGAACCCTACGCCCGCGGCTCCTACGGGCCGGAGTCGGCGCGGGCTCTCCCGGGCGCCGAGGGCTGGCATCCGCCCGCCGACTCGATCCGCCCGGAAGGTGTTCCCGAGCCCTGAGCCCGCCCGCACAGCAGCGGTGGACACAGGCGCCCGTGGACAAGCGAAACCGGGCGGCCCCCGAAGGGGACCGCCCGGTTGTCGCGGGCGAGGTCGCGTATCCGGACCTCCGACACCTACGGGCCGACGGGCCCGGGATGTCACGGACCTGCTAGAAGTCCATGCCGCCCATGCCACCGGTCGGGTCGCCGGCCGGGGCCGACGCCTTCTCCGGCTTCTCGGCGATGACGGCCTCGGTGGTCAGGAACAGACCAGCGATGGACGACGCGTTCTGCAGAGCGGAACGGGTGACCTTGGTCGGGTCGATGACGCCGTCCTTGAACAGGTCGGTGTACTCGCCGGTGGCGGCGTTCAGGCCGAAGCCCGGCTCCAGGTTCCTGACCCGGTCCGCCACGACGCCACCCTCGAGACCGGCGTTGACCGCGATCTGCTTGAGCGGCTCGGCGATGGCGCGACGAACGATGTCGGCACCGATGGCCTCGTCGCCCTCGAGGTCCAGCTTCTCGAACGCGGGGACGCTGGCCTGCAGCAGCGCGACGCCACCGCCGGGCAGGATGCCCTCCTCGACCGCGGCCTTGGCGTTGCGGACGGCGTCCTCGATGCGGTGCTTGCGCTCCTTGAGCTCCACCTCGGTGGCGGCACCGGCCTTGATGACGGCCACGCCGCCGGCCAGACGCGCGAGGCGCTCCTGGAGCTTCTCGCGGTCGTAGTCGGAGTCGGTGCGCTCGATCTCGTTGCGGATCTCGTTCACGCGACCGGCGATGGCGGTGGCGTCACCGGCACCGTCGACGATGGTGGTCTCGTCCTTGGTGACGACGACCTTGCGGGCGCGGCCCAGCAGCTCGAGCTCGGTGTTCTCGAGCTTGAGGCCGACCTCCTCGGTGATGACCTGGCCGCCGGTCAGCACGGCGATGTCGCCGAGCTGGGCCTTGCGGCGGTCACCGAAGCCCGGAGCCTTGACGGCGACGGACTTGAAGGTGCCGCGGATCTTGTTGACCACGAGGGTCTGCAGGGCGCCGTCGGCGACGTCCTCGGCGATGACCATCAGCGGACGGCCGGACTGCAGGACCTTCTCGACAACGGGCAGGAACTCGTTGTTGTTGGAGATCTTGGAGTTGACGATGAGGATGTAGGGGTCCTCGAGGACCGTCTCCATGCGCTCGAGGTCGGTGGCGAAGTAGGGCGAGATGTAGCCCTTGTCGAAGCGCATGCCCTCGGCGAGCTCCAGCTCGAGCCCGAAGGTCTGCCCCTCCTCGACGGTGATGACGCCTTCCTTGCCGACCTTGTCCATCGCCTCGGCGATGGTCTCACCGATCTGGGTGTCACCGGCGGAGATGGAGGCGGTGGAGGCGATCTGCTCCTTGGTCTCGACGTCCTTCGAGAGGTTGCCGAGCTCCTCGTTGATGCGGGCCACGGCGGCTTCGATGCCGCGCTTGAGGCCGATCGGGTTGGCGCCGGCGGCGACGTTGCGCAGCCCCTCGCGGACGAGGGCCTGGGCCAGGACGGTGGCGGTGGTCGTACCGTCACCGGCGACGTCGTCCGTCTTCTTGGCGACCTCCTTGACCAGCTCGGCCCCGATCTTCTCCCACGGGTCCTCGAGCTCGATCTCCTTGGCGATGGAGACACCGTCGTTGGTGATCGTGGGGGCGCCCCACTTCTTCTCCAGAACGACGTTGCGACCCTTCGGGCCGAGCGTGACCTTAACGGCGTCCGCGAGCTGGTTCATACCACGCTCGAGGCCGCGGCGGGCCTCCTCGTCGAACGCGATCAGTTTGGCTGCCATTGAGTTCTTGTCCTCCCGTGACCGGGCTGATACGCGATGGGACGAGGCGTGCGCCCGCGACGGACGACCGCGTTCTCCCCGGCAACCCTGCTGCCGGAGGCCCGCGATCTCGCAGCCTCGATCCGGTTAGCACTCGGTAGAGGTGAGTGCTAACCACTCCCTTTTTTAGCACTCGCCCATGGAGAGTGCAAACGATGTGGTCACGATTTCCGCACCTCTGGAAACACCTTTCACCTGCGCGAACAGCTCGCTATCTGGTGGTTTGTGCGCTCGGCGAACAGATGACGAACCCCGGTTGGCCCCGGTTCGTCAGGTGTTCAGGCGCCGCATGGAACGCGCGCCCACCGCCAGGGCCACAGAGGCCAGCCCGAGCGCCATCACCCAGCCGACCAGGACCGTGGCGTCCCAGGTCCCGCCCCCGAACAGCACCCGCGCGGCGTCCACGACGTGCGCCACCGGGTTGAACCGCGACAGCGTGTACAACCATCCCGGCGCCAGCTCCATCGGCAGCAGCACACCGGAGAGCAGCATCAGCGGCATCAACACGGTCTGGACGATCGGCGCGAACACGTAGGTCTGCTTGGCGACCATCGCGGCCAGGTACGACAGCGTGGCCAGCCCGACCCCCAGCACCGCCAGCAGCGCGAAGCCCGCCAGGGCTCCCGGCACGGTGGTCCGGAAACCGAACGGCAGCACCAGCGCCAGGATCAGCAGCATCTGCGCGAGCACGATCACCAGGTCCCGCAGGACCCGGCCGAGCAGCAGCGCCACCCGGCTGGCCGGGGTGGCCAGCATCCGCTCGTGCGCCCCGGAGGCCATCTCCGGCAGCAGCCCGAACCCGGCGAACCCGGCGGTGAACAGGGACAGCATCACGAACAGACCGGGCACGAACCACTGCCAGGGGTTCTCGCCCTCGGCGCCCGCCAGCCCGGTGAGCAGCGGAGCGAACAGCACCAGGTACAGCAGCGGCTGGAGCATCCCGAAGACGATCATGAACGGCCGGTACAGCACCGGGCGCATCTGGCGCGCGAAGACCGTCAAGGCGTCATACGCCTGGTCAAAACCTGGTGGCCATGGGCTCTTCGTATCGTTCATGCCCATCGCAAAAGGCCGCTCAGCCTTCAGGCCTGGCCAGAACCTGTCTCACTGGAGGTGGTATGCGGATTGTCGTTGGCTTGGCGGAGGATACGGATGATCTGAGCATGCAACGAACGGTCCTCCTTCCGAGCAAGAACTTTGAGCGCGGCGTGCAGCTCCTCGGGCAGGCGCAGAGAGATCTGTTTCATGGCGCCACAGTAGCCCCGGGAAAAACTCAAATAGAACAAAAAAACAGCCCACCTTGATGCTACTTTGATGCCATGCCCAGGTTCCGGTTGTATCCCACCAGCGCGCAGGAGCAGCAGATGCTCTCCCACTGTGCGCATGCGAGGTATGTGTGGAACCTGGCACTGGAGGTCAACAACTCCTACCGCAAAGGCGGGGCTCGCACCGGCAAGCCGCCCCGGTTCGCGAGCATGACCCGGTTGCTCACCGAAGTTCGCAGCACCGAGACCGTAGGGATGGATCCTGAGTCTGCGGAAGAGTTCGCTTGGGTGGCCTCGGGCAACGCCACCATCCAACAGCAAGCGCTCAAGGACTTCGACCAGGCGATCTCCAACTTCCTGAACGGCACCCATGGCTATCCGAAGTGGCGTAAGAAGCACCGGAACGAGGGGTTCCGGGTGATCGGCGAAGGCCGGACACTTGCTTATTCCCCTGAGGGTCAGCCGCTATTGAACGCCAAAGGCAAGCAGGTCATGCACCGCAAGGTGAGCGTGCACAAGCTCAACAGGAAGTGGGGCCAGGTCAGAGTGCCCGGCTGCGGGTGGGTGCGCTTCCGTCTGACCCGCCGGGAACTGCCCGACGCCAAGTCCTTCCGCATCACTTACCGTCACGGACAGTGGCATGTGGCCTTCGCCCTCGTCCCCAACCCGATCCCTGCTCCGGGGGACGGGTCGGTGGTGGGCATCGACCGGGGTGTGGCCATCACCGCCGCACTCTCCGACGGGCGCAAACTCAACTGCCCCCAGCCCTCGACGAAGGAACGAGCCCGACGCCGCAAACACGAGCGCCGCGCCTCCCGCGCACCCAGGAACAGCCCTGCCACAGCCGCCGAGTACACCAAGGTGGCCCGGCTCAAAGCTCGGGAGGCGGCTCAGCGCAAGGACTGGGTAGAGAAGACCTCCACGATGCTCGCCCGCACCTTCGACACCGTCCGGTTCGAGGACCTCAAGATCAAGAACATGACCGCCTCCGCCAAAGGCACCGCCGAGGAGCCGGGTCGGCGGGTGCGGCAGAAGTCGGGGTTGAACCGGGCCATCCTGGCCCAGGGGTGGGGGATGCTCCGCCAACGCACCGGCCACAAAGCCCACGGCCGGGTTCAGGACGTGCCCGCCCGCAACACCAGTCTGCGCTGCAGCGACTGCCACTGGGTCGACAAGAACTCGCGTCAGAGCCAAGCCGAGTTCGTCTGCACCCACTGCGGTTTCACCTGCAACGCCGACACCAACTCTTCCCTCAACGTCGCGGCAGGACAGGACACCAGTCCCGCACCCCACAAGGTGCGTGCCGGAGGGGTGATACCGCTCCCGCGGTCAAGCACCCGTGAACCCCAGCAACTCCAACTCGCCCTGAGCTGGTAGCTGAAATCCCTCGCCCCAAGCGAGGGAGGATGTCAATTGACGTTGGCCCACTCCTCGACACCCCAGCTCATGAGCTCGCGGCCCACCCGGTACCCGTGCGCCTGCCCGTACATGCGCACCACTCCGAGCACCAACAACCGTGTCGCCGACATCGCCACCCTCGTCCCGGAAGAATCTCCCTCCCAGGTTACGAGGCCCGTGGACGGCGGGAGGGGCGGGCGCCGACGGCGCCCGCCCCTCCCGGTCCGCCTGGATCAGCCCCCGGCGACGGCGGGGATGATCGAGACCTGCTGGCCGTCCTTGACCTCGGTCTGGAGGCCCTTCTCGAAGCGGACGTCCTCGTCCCCGACGTAGACGTTGACGAAGCGGCGGACCTTGCCGCTGTCGTCGAGGATGCGGGCGCGGATGCCCGGGTGGTTGGCCTCGAGGTCGTCGAGGATCTCGGCGAGGGTGGTGCCCTCGGCGGTGACCGTGGAGGCGTCGTCGGTGTAGGTGCGCAGGATGGTGGGCACGCGGACGCTGGCGCTCATGGTGTTCGTACTCCTGGGACGTGGGTGCGGCGTGGGGCGGTGGTCAGGCTGACGGCCGTGGCCGGATCAGACCAGGCCCTCGGCCTTGAAGGCGGCGAGGGAGGGCTTGATCGTGGCGGTGACGCCCGAGTCGACGGCGTTGAGGGTCTTGAGCCCGTCACCGGTGTTGACGATGACGGTCTCGGCCTCGGGGTCGAGCTTGCCCTCGCGGACCAGCTTGCACAGGACACCGGTGGTCACACCGCCGGCGGTCTCGGCGAAGACGCCCTCGGTGCGGGCCAGCAGCTTGATGGCGTCGACGATCTCGTCGTCACTCACGTGCTCGACCGAGCCGCCGGTGCGCGTGGCGATGTCCAGCACGTACGGGCCGTCCGCCGGGTTGCCGATCGCCAGGGACTTGGCGATGGTGTCCGGCTTGACCGGCTGGATCACGTCGTGGCCGTTCTCCCAGGCCTTGGCGACCGGCGAGCAGCCGGTGGCCTGCGCGCCGAACACCTTGTAGGGGCGGTCCTCGACCAGGCCGAGCTTGATGAGCTCCTGAAAGCCCTTGTCGATCTTGGTGAGCTGGGAGCCGGAGGCGATCGGGATGACGATCTGCTCGGGCAGGCGCCAGCCGAGCTGCTCGGCGATCTCGTAGGCCAGCGTCTTGGAGCCCTCGGCGTAGTAGGGCCGCAGGTTGACGTTGGTGAAGCCCCAGCTCTCCCCGGCCTCGTCCCCGATGAGCTCGGAGCAGAAGCGGTTGACGTCGTCGTAGTTGCCGTCGATGGCGACGACCTTCCCGCCGTAGACGGCGGCCATGACGACCTTGCCCTCCTCGAGCCCGGCGGGGATGAACACGCACGAGTCGAACCCGGCCCGGGCGGCCGCGGCGCCCACGGCGCCGGCGAGGTTGCCGGTGGAGGAGCAGGAGAGGGTGGTGAAACCGAAGGTGCGGGCGGCCTCGACGGCGATCGCGACCACGCGGTCCTTGAAGGAGTGCGTGGGGTTGGCCGAGTCGTCCTTGACGTGCAGGGAGCGGAGCCCGAGTTCGGCGGCGAGGCGGTCCGCCTTGACCAGCGGGGTCAGGCCCGGGTTCATGTTCGGCAGCTCGGCCACGTTGTCGGGGACCGGCAGGAGGGAGCGGTAGCGCCAGATGTTCTTGGGGCCGCTCTCGATCTCCTCGCGGGTGACGTCACCGAAGTCGTAGGCGACCTCGAGGGGCCCGAAGCAGAACTGGCAGGCGAAGATCGGTGAAAGCTCGTAGCGCTCGCCGCACTCCCGACAGGAGAGGGCGGTTCCGGGACCGAAGGCGCGGACGGAGGTGGGTTCAGCGGCGGTAATCGCCATGGCGAGGCGTCTCCCCTCATCTTCCCTGGTGGCCACCTTGACCCCAGGCCGGAGTTGGCACCTGCCTCGACGGGTTCGCGGTGATCGCGCTCCACATGTCGAGATGGTTGCCGGGGCTTCGCAGGGCCGGTCCCTCCACCCCTCTGGATGAGCAATATGAAGTTGTCGCGCGTCCTGTTCGGGCGCGCACCGTCACTGTAACGGACGCGTTGACCGGTTTTCCATGTCGGGTGATCCGGATTACACAAAACTGTTCGGATGCTGAGACGGAGTGAGACGCCGCCGGTCGGAGCCGCCCCGGCGCACGCGCGCGTGTCACGCGTGTGTGACGCTCTCCACCGTTGGCCTCGCCGGTGTTTGGGGCGCCTGCCCACAGGCGAGACCTAGGAGAAGTGCGCAGCTCCCCATCCGTGTTTTTCTCGAGAGGACGACCACGTGGACAAGGCCCAGATCCTCATAGCCTCCAACAGGGGCCCGGTCTCCTTCTCCACCGCCGACGACGGCTCCCTGGAGCAGCGTCGCGGCGGTGGCGGCCTGGTCTCGGGGATGATCTCCGTGGCCACCGAGATCGACAGCCTCTGGGTGTGCGCCGCCCTGTCCGAAGCCGACCGGCGGGCCGCGTCCGAGGCTCCGGGCGCCCGCCTGGACAGCGCCTACGACCTCGACGGCATGCGCGTCCACATGCTGGACATTCCTGAGACGACCTTTGCGGGCGCCTACACCGGGGTGGCCAACTCGACCCTGTGGTTCGTGCAGCACATGCTGTACGACACCCCGAACAAGCCCTCCTTCGGCTCGGAGTTCCAGGGGCTCTGGGAGGACTACACCGCCTACAACAACGCCTTCGCCGAGGCCATCGTCAGCGGGTCGGCCGACAACGCCCTCGTGGCCGTGCAGGACTACCACCTGGCGCTGGTTCCGCGCATCCTGCGGGCGCGCCGCCCCGACCTGCGGATCGCCCACTTCTCGCACACCCCGTGGGCGCCGCCGGAGTACTTCCGCATGCTGCCCTCCCAGGTCGCCCGCGAGCTGCTGGAAGGCATGCTCGGGGCGGACCGGCTGGGCTTCCTGAGCCCGCGCTGGGCCGACGCGTTCCTGCGCTGCTGCGCGGAGATCCTGCGCGCCGACGTCGACCTCGAAGGGCGCACCGTGGACCACGGCGGCCGGATCATCGAGGTGGGGATCCACGCCCTGGGCGCGGACGAGGAGGGGCTCCGGGAGAGCGCCGCCGAACCCGCCGTCGCGGAGCGCAGGCGCACGCTGCGCGAGGCTGTGGGCGACACCCGGCTCATCGTTCGGGTGGACCGCACCGAGCTGTCCAAGAACATCGTGCGCGGCCTGGAGGCGTACCGGGAGCTGCTGACGACCCACCCGGAGTGGCGGGGACGGGTCACCCACCTGGCGTTCGCCTACCCGAGCCGCGGTGACGTGCCCGAGTACCGCGATTACACGGACTCCGTGCTGCGGACCGCCAAGGAGATCAACGAGGAGTTCGCGACCCCCGAGTGGACCCCCCTGGTCCTGGAGGTCAACGACGACTACCCGCGCTCGCTGGCCTCCTTCCAGATCGCGGACGTACTGCTGGTCAACCCGATCCGGGACGGCATGAACCTGGTCGCCAAGGAGGGCCCGGTGCTCTCCGAGCACGACTCCGTGCTGGTGCTCTCCCGCGAGGCGGGCGCCGCCGACGAGCTGGGCGAGGACGCGCTCCTGGTGAACCCCTACGACACCGTGGAGACCGCCGAGGCGCTGCACCAGGCGCTGTCGATGCCCGAGGAGGAGCGCCGCAAGCGCCGGGAGCGGCTGGCCGAGGCGGCCGTGGCGCTGCCGCCGCGCCGCTGGTTCCAGGACCAGCTGCGTTCCCTGGGGCTGCGTTCCTAGAGGGCGTTCCGGCCCGGGGTTCGGGCACAGGTGTGACGCGGGGGCGTGTCCGGTGGCGGACACGCCCTCCGGCGTTGCCCCGGGGCGTTCGGGCCGGATGTTCTTCGGTTCGGGCGGTCGGGTCGGGCGGACAGGTCGGGGTTCAGCTTTCTTCGGCGGTGCCCTTGTGCCAGACCTCCGCCTCGGCGAGGAGCGCCGTGACGATGCCGGTCTTGGCGTCGGCGTAGTCCTGGATCCTCTCCCAGGTGCGTTCGGACAGCTCGCGCTTGACCGCGGTGTACCGCTCCCGGGCCTCGGTGTTCGCGGTGAGGTAGTCGCGGAAGAGCCGCATGCGGTCGATCTCCGAGCAGCCTTCGGTGAACACGTGCAGGTTGAGGTTGATGTTGGGTCCCTTGAGGACCCTGTGCTCGAACCAGTCGGGTTCGCTGATGACCAGGGTGTACCCGGCGGCCTCCAGGGCGGGGAGGTAGGCGGGTTCGTCCGCGGAGTCGGCGACCACCAGGAGCAGGTCGACGCAGGGCTTCGCGGCCAGGCCGGGCACCGCGGTGGAGCCGACGTGCTCCAGGGCCAGGACCCGGTCACCGAGGGCACCGCGGATCCGGGCGTCCTCCTGCCGGAACAGGTAGGGCCACTTGGGGTCGGGCTCGGAGATGAGCACGCGTCCGTTGACCAGGTTGCGTGACTGGGGGTCGGGTCCGACCCGCTTATCTCCTCGCGAGGGCAACGAGGGCGTTTCGAGGGGCGACATTCCACAAAGCCTTGTCCCCCGAAGTGCCCTCGTCAAGACCCACGGCGTGCCTTACATATGCACGCGCACTCTTTGCATGACACACCGTTGAGCAGGCACCACCGTGCGCGATGACTAGGCCGTGGACACGGGGGCGGACGTGGGGGTGGAGACGAGCAGGACGAGTGAGCCCTCCCACTCCGGGAGTCCGCGCAGACCGCCGTACCGGGCGTCCCACGACCCGTCGGCGAGGTCCCGGGACAGCTGCTCCTGGAAGCGATCGTGCTCCGGTTCGTCGACGAAGCTCCACGACGAGCAGGCCTGACGGACACTCCGGTCGAGCAGTACCTCGGGGCGACCGTAGTAGGCCTCGTTGAAGCTGTCCGAGCACTCGAGCGGGATGGGCACCCGGGTGACGGCGGTGTCCCCGCCCAGGCCCTCGGCCAGCGCCGACAGCGCCGGGTGGCGCCGGGCCTCGGTGTCCAGGACCTTCGGGCAGTACTCGTACAGCCAGAAGTCGCGCACCAGCCCGGGATCGCGGGTCAGCACCGCGACGGGGCCGGTGGTGACCCGGCGGACCTCCGCGAGGCCCCGCCCGGGGTCGGACCACTGATGGACGCTGAAGGTGGTCATGGCCGCGTCGAAGGAGCCGTCGGCGAAGGGCAGCGACTCCGCGGTGGCGTCCACCGCCGGGGGCAGGTGCCCGGGGCGCCTGGCCCGCATGCTGGCCGAGGGCTCCACGGCGGTGACCGCGCGGTCGGTCGGTTCGTAGGAACCGGCCCCCGCCCCGACGTTCAGCACCGTACGCGCACCGCCCAGGGCGGCATGGACCAGCTCCGCGATGCGCGGCTCCGGTTGCCGGTGGTCGGCGTAGGCCCGGGCGATGGCCCCCTGACCGGTGTCCCCCGCGCTACCGCCCCTCATCCGAACCATGCCGTCTCCCGCCTTCGAGGTTGGTCCCGAACGGACCCTAACCAAGCCGGAGCCCGGCCGTCACAGGATTTTCGCCCGGCGGCGCCTACTTCCTGCGGCGCCGGCCGCCCTTCTTGCGCCGCGAGGGGCGCTCCTCGGACCGGGCCTGTTCGGCGCGCTCCGCCGCCAGCTTCTCGTCCTCCTCGCGCCGCTCGGCCGCCACACCGTAGGGGTCGGTGCTGCTCCGGCGCACCCACAGCACCAGAAGGAGGATGATCAGGACCAGGACCACGCCGACCAGCGCGAACCAGAACCACACGGGGACGGCCGGGGAGTCCTCCTCGACCAGGTCCTCGTCGACCAGCGGGATGTCCTGCGCCTCACCCGAAGCCTGCGCGGCAGCGGAGGGCACGTGCAGGGACGGCAGCCCCTCGGCCCCCTGCTGGGACCCCTCGACCAGAGCGGTCCGGAGCTGCTGCGGGTCGAGCTGCGGATACTCCGCGCCCAGGAGCGCGGCCGCCCCTGCGGTCGTCGCGGCCGCGTAGCGGGTCCCGGTCACCTGGGTCTGGCCCATGTCCTCGCCGGCCGTGTACAGGTCGGCTCCGGGCGCGAGGAGCCCGATCGACGAGGTTTCGGGCGAGTCCGGGATGAGCTCCCCGTTCTCGTCCACACCGCCCACGGCGAGGACGTTCGGGTCCTCCTCGCCGCCGGCCGGGGCGACCACCAGGGTTCCGCTCCGCACCGCCGCGTCCGTGGCCTCCGACCGGCCCTCGTCGTCACCCACCTCGTCGGGCAGCAGAACGACCTGCGCGCCCGCGTCCACGGCGTGGCCGATGGCGTCGGCGAGTTCGCCGTCACCCGGCAGGACCAGCAGGTTGGCGTCCGGGGCGACACCCAGGACCCCGCCGTCCGCGTCCATGCCGTGCCCGTGTCCGGCGATCAGGCCGCCTGCGGCGGTGCCCTGTTCGGTGTCGTTGCCGTTGCCCCCGAACTCGGTGTCGATCTCCAGGTTGTCCCGCAGGTCGGGGTGGTCCTCGTCCACCGAGACCCCGAGCATCGCCACGGTGACGCCCTGGCCCCGGGTGGACTCCCAGGTCTCCTGGGCCCCGATGGACGCCAGAGCCCATTGCTCGGGCCGGAAGTCCGGAACGTCGTCGGCGGCGGCTGGAACCGCCGCCAGTCCCATCACGGTGAGCGCCGCGCAGGCCCCCGCCGTGGCGCCCAGCACATGGCGCTTGTGTGTCCTGTTGCGGCTGTTGCCCCCGAGCACGTCAGGCTCCCTCGAACGTTGCGGTCGGCGCTGTGCCGGGCCCTCCCCCGGACCCTCGCAATTCTGTCATGAGCACAGGATTCAGGCTTGGACAAGTGGCTTGGAGGGTAGGAAACGTAACTGTATCCCTGGTGCCAGTCCTGGGTTTTCCGCTCCTCATCCGGCATGTCGAGTCGCTAGCATGAGTCGCGCCGATCCGGACAAACCAATTTCCCGTCCAGGGGGTGTCCCATGCCGAATATCGGTCCGTCTGAGGACGGTCAGTCGGCCCTCGCCGAACGCGAACAGCGCATCCTCGCCTTCGAACGCCAGTGGTGGAAGTTCGAGGGCTCCAAGGAACAGGCGATCCGTGACGAGTTCGGGTTCTCCGCGACCCGCTACTACCAACTGCTCAACGGTCTGGTCGAGCGCCCCGAGGCTCTCGCCTTCGACCCCATGACCGTCAAACGTCTGCGCCGTCTGCGCGCCGACCGCCGACGCCAACGCAACGCGCGCCAGTTGGGCATCCACCTCTGACACGCGTCCCCTTCCAGCGCTCCCGACCCACCAGCTGACCCGCGACCCGTGTGTGCGGCCGGGCGGATCCCCGAAAGGCACACCCGGCCCCGTGCTTCCCGGCGTGGGCCACCGCTCCCGACCGGATCCGTACCCGCACCGTCCGGGTCCGTACCCGCGATCCGCCAACCGACAGCGACAAGGTCCTCGTATGCCCTCGTCCCCAGCGTCCGGCCAACCGCACGCCCTGCCCGAACCGACCACACGGGTCGGCCGTGCCGCACTCGAGGCACTGGTCACCGACCCCTCGAAGGCACTGGTCGCCTTCGACTTCGACGGCACCCTGGCCCCCATCGTCGCCGACCCGCGCACCTCCGCCCCCCAACCGGGGATCGTGGCCGCGCTGGCCGACCTGGCGGTCCTGGTGGGCACCGTCGCGGTGATCACCGGCCGTCCCGCCGCCACCGCGGTAGGCCTCGGCGGCCTGGACCGGGTGCCCGGCATCGTCGTGCTCGGCCACTACGGCGCCGAGCGCTGGTCCGACGGCGAGGTGGTCGCCGCCGACCCACCGCCCGGCGTGGCCCTGGTCCGAGCCGAGCTCCCCGCCCTGGTGGACTCCTCCGGAGCACCGGAGGGCACGTGGATCGAGGACAAGGGGCGCTCGCTGGCCGTGCACACCCGCCGCACGAGCGACCCCGACCGGGCCCTGGAACTGCTGGTCGGCCCCCTCACGGAACTGGCCGAACGCGCCGACCTGAAGGTGGAGCCCGGCCGGATGGTGATCGAGCTCCGTCCACAGGGTGTGGACAAGGGCGCCGCCCTCACCTCCCTGGTGGAGGAGAGAGCGGCCCAGCCCGTCCTCTACGCCGGCGACGACCTGGGAGACCTGCCCGCCTTCGAGGCGGTGGCCGCACTGCGCGGGCAGGGCGTCCCCGGTCTGACCGTGTGCTCGTCCTCCGACGAGGTCACCGAGGTCGCCGACGCCGCGGACCTGGTCGTCCCCGGGCCCTCCGGCCTGGCCGAACTGATCGTCCGCCTCACGGAGAGGATTCGTGTTCGTGGGCTTGGGGCGTGAGCGCCGAACGCGCCGCCGTGCGCAGGTCCACCAGCCCCGTGCGGTCGCGCCCGTAGTGCACGGCGTTGGTGAGCACACCCACGTACCGCCCGCTCTCCGGGTGCATGAACAGGCTCGTCCCGGTGAACCCGTTGTGGTAGACCACCCCCTCCGGGGTGACCAACCAGGCGAGCCCCCTCGACAACCGTGCGCCCGCGTCCACCTGCGGTGACCAGCTCTCCCGCACGAACGACCCCGGGATGATCCCGGTGCCGCCCTCGTGCAGGCGCAGCATCTCCCGGGCGAAGGCGCCCAGGTCGATGGCGGTGCTGAACACCCCGGCGTGACCGGCCACACCGCCCATCAGCGCGGCCGCCTCGTCGTGGACCACACCCCAGGAGGGGCCCGTGCCGACGAGGCGCCGCTCGGTCGGCGCCACGTTGGGCGACCTCGCCAGCGGACCGAAGGTCGTGGACCTCATACCCAGCTCGGACCAGACCTCCTCGGCCAACCGGTCCAGGCTCCTGCCGTACAGCCGTTCCAGGAGCAGGCCCAGCAGGATGAACCCCCGGTCGATGTACTGGTAGCCGGGTTCCTCCAACGGGTCCGCCAGGATCGCCTCGGCCAGGTCCTGGTCCGTGCCCACGTACCGCTCCAACCAGGTGACCTGGTTGAGCCGGCTCGTGTGCGTGAGGATCTGCCGGGTCGTCACCCAGGCCCCGGGAAGGTCCTCACCGGGAAAGTATTCGGACATCGGGGCGTTCAGATCCAGAACCCCCTCGGCGACCGCACGGCCCACCAGCGGCCAGGTCGCCATGACCTTCGTCAGACTCGCGACGTCGTAGGACACGTCCGGGGCCGTGTCGTGTTCGCCGTCGATCCGCCCGACCGCCACGAACTCCCACATGCCGCCGGTACCGATCACCGCGGCTCCGCCCGGCAACCAGTCCGCGTCCACCATCACCTTCAGGACCCCACGGATCCGCGCCCCAGTCTCCGTGAGCCAGTCACCATCACGCACAACACGCCTCCCCCCGAGCGGTCTCCCCCACTCTCGGCGGATACCCCGTTCGCTCCGGCTTGTCACACCCCCGCCGTCTTCGCACAGTACGAAACCCTCGCAGTTCGAGGCCGTAATCAGACCCCTCGGGCGTGGCGAAGTAGGCTGTCGCCCACGAAGTTCCGAGGAGGACGATGAGCACCAAGACCCCCGTTCCCGCCGGTTTCGTCGGCGTGGCCGGCAACATCGGGATCAAGGACCCCGAGGACGACTTCTTCGCGGTGGTCTCCCAGACCCCCGCGGTGGTCTCCGCCGTGTTCACCCTGTCCCGGTTCGCCGGGCCGAGCGTCCGGCTCAGCCGGGAGGCGGCGGCCGACGGGCACGCCCGCGGCGTCACGGTGATCGCCCGCAACGCCAACGTGGCGACCGGCCAGATCGGCACCGCCGACGCCCGTGAGGTCCAGGAGGGCGTGGCTCGGGCCGTCGGGGTCGACCCCGACGACATCCTGATCGCCTCCACCGGGGTCATCGGCCGCCCCTACCCGATGGACAGGGTCCGCTCCTACCTGGAGGGCCTCCCGACCGAGTTCCCCCCGGCCGACCTGGACCGCTCCGCCGCGGCCATGATGACCACCGACACCCACCCCAAGATCGCCACCGCCAAGGTCGGCGACGCGACCCTCACCGGGATCGCCAAGGGCGTCGGCATGATCGAACCCAACATGGCGACCATGCTGACCTGGTTCTTCACCGACGCCGAGCTGGACCAGCCGGTCCTGGACGAGGTGTTCCGCCGGGTGGTGGACAGGACCTTCAACGCCCTGAGCATCGACACGGACACCTCCACCAGCGACTCCGCGGCGATCTTCGCCAACGGCCTGGCCGGACCGGTCGACGTCACCGAGTTCGAGGCCGCGCTGTACGAAGTGGCGCTCGAGCTCGTCCGGATGATCGCCTCCGACGGCGAGGGCGCCGGCAAGCTCATCGAGGTCCGGACGACCGGGGCCCGCGACGACGCCCAGGCCAAGCGGATCGGCAAGGCCGTGGTGAACTCGCCCCTGGTCAAGACCGCCGTGCACGGGGCCGACCCCAACTGGGGCCGGGTCGCGATGGCGGTGGGCAAGTGCTCGGACGAGACCGACGTCCTGCCGGAGAACGTCCGGATCCTCTTCGGGGACGTGGAGACCTTCCCGACCGAGGCCACCGCCGAGACCCTGGAGCGCGCCGCCCAGCACATGAAGGGCGACGAGGTGGTGATCAGCGTCGACCTGGGCATCGCCGACGGTGAGTTCACGGTCTACGGCTGCGACCTGACCGAGGGCTACATCAGGATCAACGCCGACTACACGACCTGAGCCCCGGGTTCGGCAGACGAAAGGGCCCCGGAAGCGTTCCGGGGCCCTCGTGTGTTCTCGGGTCAGATGTGCACGGCGGGGCCGTCGGTCATCTTCCCCGCCTTCATGAAGAGGGACAGCCCGGCCGCCGCCAGCATCACCACGGCGGCGATCCCGAAGGCCAGGTGCAGGCCGTCCAGGAAGGCGAGGTTGCTCGCCTGGGTGACCGCGGCGGCCATCCCCGCGTCGGCGCCCTCCGGCAGGACCGCCCCGCCCTGCGCGACCGTGCTCTGCATGTCGGCCAGCTCCCCGGAGGAGGGTTCGGCAAGACCGGAGGCGGCGTAGTGGCCGGGCAGGGTGGAGATGATGGTCGCGGACATGACCGCGCCCAGCACCGCCGTGCCCAGCGAGCCACCGAGCTGCATGGCGGCCTGCTGGACCGCCGAGGCGACCCCGGCGAAGCGCACCGGCGCGTTGCCGATGATCGCGGCGGTGGCGCCGGTCATCACCAGGCTCAGGCCCACGCCCAGCAGGACGAACGCCGCCGAGATGTACACGACGCCGGTGTCGGCCTCCAGCCGGGAGAGCAGGAACATGCCGGCCGAAGCGGACAGCAGACCGATGGTGGTGGGCAGTTTCGCCCCGACCCGGTCCAGGACCCGGCCGGCGATCGGTGAGGTGACCGCCATCATCGCGGTCATGGAGATGAGCTGGAGTCCGGTCTGGGCGGGGCTCAGCCCGCGCACGCCCTGCAGGTAGAAGGTGATGAAGAACAGCGAGCCCATGAGGCCCAGGGCCATCGCCACCGTCAGGACCACACCGATGGACACCGACGGGTGCGCGAACAGGCCGAGCGGGATGAGCGGCTGTTCGGGCCTGCGCTCCCACAGCACGAACGCGACCCCGAACAGCACCGCGGCGCCGAGGGAGACCAGGGTGACCGGGTGCGCCCAGCCGGTGCTCGGGGCCTCGACCAGCGCCCACACCAGCGCGAAGATCGCGACGCTGACCAGCACGATGCCGGGCACGTCCATACGGCTCCCGGCGTCGGTGGCCTTGTTGGCGGCCAGCAGCCACAGCCCCAGTCCCAGAGCGACGGCGCCGACCGGGACGTTGATGTAGAACACGGCCTCCCAGCTGAACGCGCCCACGAGGACACCACCGAGGATCGGACCGCCTGCCGTGGCCGCGCCGATCAGGCTGCCGAAGACACCGAAGGCCCGGCCCAGCTTGCTGGGAGGGAAGCTGGAGCGGAGCAGGCCCATGGCCGAGGGGAGCAGCAGCGCTCCGAAGATCCCCTGGACGATCCGGAAGGCGATGAGCATGACCACCCCGGACGACAGCGCGATCGCCACCGAGGCGAGCACGAAGCCGACCACGCCCACCAGGTAGGTGTTCCGGTAGCCGAAGCGGTCGCCGATCTTGCCCGCCGTGATCAGGAAGACCGCGAGTCCGAGCAGGTAGCCGTGGGTGACCCACTGGAGCTCGGCCAGTGAAGCGCCCAGGCTTGCACCGATCGCGGGATTGGCCACGGCGACGATGGTGCCGTCGAGGGCCACCATCATCACGCCGAAGGCGATGGCGACGAGGGTGGCCCACGGACTCTCGGTGAACCGCTGCCGCCCCTCTGATCCAGGTGGTGCCGAGCTCTTCGTGGTCTGCGTGGTCATGTGTACCCCGTGTGTTCTGGCCATCCCGTACCTGCCGAGATTATGTCAGCGACTGACAAGTGGCAATCGCTGACATTTGTCGGTGACTGACATCACTTATGCCCGCGTGTATCCTCCATGGAGAGAGCACGCGAGCGGCACACGGAAGCGGGAGGCACGTCCATGAGCACGACGAGCCCCGAACCGGTGGGCCTGCGCGAGCGGAAGAAGGCCCAGCTGCGCGAGACCCTTCTCAACTCGGGGCTGCGCCTGTTCCACGAGAAGGGCTACGAGAAGACCACCACCGAGGAGATCGCGGCCTGCGCCGGGGTCTCCCAGCGGACGTTCTTCCGCTACTTCGCCTCCAAGGAGGACGTGGTCCTGGAAGCGGTCGAGGGGGTCGACGAGGTCCTCTGCGCGGCCCTGCGCGCCCGCCCTTCCGACGAACACCCGTTCCGGGCCCTGCGCAACGCCATGCGCGACCACTGGGTGATCCTGGAGCGCGAGAACCTGCACCTCCAGGGCAGCGCCGGGAACTTCATCTCCCAGAGCCCCGAGCTCTTCGAGGCGAACATGCGCTACTGCCACCGCCGACAGGCCAAGCTGGCCGAGGTCATCGGCGAGCGCACCGGCGTGGACCCGGCCACCGACCCCCGCCCCTCCCTCGTGGCAACCGTCTTCTTCGCGGCCCTCAACAACGGCTTCCAGACCTGGTCCGCCTCGGGCTGCACCGACAGCACCGACGGCCTGCTGCGCGCCTTCCTGCACCAGCTCGACCTGGTCCCCGAGGCCGTCTGCGAAACCTGGTCCACCCCGGGCGACCCGCACCACCAGGCCTGAGAGTCAGCACCTCCCCACGACCGTTCACAGCAGGCGGCGAAAAGCAGTACCAAAGACAAGACGGCCTGGCGGCAGGGGCGCTCCCATAACACACGGGTGTGGCCATTCTTGAGTTATCCACAAGCCCTTTTCGGGAGAAAGAAACCTGGCATTCCAGGTCCATCTTTCCCCGGGCATTCCTTTCCTTTCCCCACTGCCCGACCTACCCTTGAAGTATGAACACTTCCTCTTTCGGGCAGGGCGCAGGGCAGGCGGGGGACACCCCCGCCGTGGCCCTTGTGCGCCAGGCCTGCGAGAGGGCCTCCCGCACCTTCCAAGGGGAACTCCCGGCCGGCGCAACGGCCGCCACCCTGGAGAGCGTGTGCTCGATGTGGGAGGCCATGGAGCTCCTCAAACTGCAGATACTGCTGCGCCTGGCCCAGATCCGCGCCGAAGGCAACCTCCTGGAAGTGGGCGGGCAGCGCAGCGTGGCCGCCTGGATGATCCACACCCTGGGCACCAACCCCGCCCAGGCCCATGCCCTGGGAACGCTCGCCGAACTCCTCTTTTCCGGAAAACTCCCCCGCACCCTGAAAGCCCTGGGTGAGGGAATGCTGTCGGTGGACGAGGCCGCCACCCTCGCCAAAACAGCCGAGCGTGCGGTCAAGACCCGCGACAAGAACCACTCCGCCTTCGCCGATGCTGATGAATTCCGGCGGATGATCGAAACCCGCATTGTGGAGGCGAAGACACAG
>NZ_ANBA01000005.1 GCF_000341085.1 Nocardiopsis ganjiahuensis DSM 45031
ACCGGCGATGTCGGCCCAGCAGATGGCCCAACTCGGTGTCCAGCTGGCCCACGAATACCACCCCGACCTGGCCGAGGAACGCCACCGCAAGGCCCACGCCTCCCGGCGTGCGGATCTGACCCGCGGGTTCGAGGGCACCTGCTACTTCCACGCCCAGGGGCCCGACGCCGACGCCGAGCTCATCGACAAGGCCCTGACCGCCTTCACCAAACCGCATGAGGCGAACAAGCCCGAGGTGTCCAGGGCCGAGCGGACCTATGACGCCTTCATCGCGATGGTCAAGTCCGCCCTGGGCCACCAGGAATGCACCAAACCACCGGGGCCGCTGGCGATGATCAACATCACCGTGCCCCTGGACGTGTTCAACGGCCAGCGCCAGAATCAGGCCCGGGAGCAGAGCCAGGGCCCGGCCCAGAACGGGCAGAACCAGGCTGGCAGCCCGCAGAGCGGACCCATGGGGACTCCCCCTGCCCCCGACGGGCAGGGGGCGAGCTATGCCGCCACCCAGGACGGGCAGGTGCTGGCCTTCGAGGCCCTGCAGGACCTGGCCCCCGACAGTGTGCTGCGGCGGGTGATCATCGACCCCACCTCCGGCAAGCCCCTGGACGTGGGACGCGGGATGCGCAACGCCCCCGAGCAGGTGCGGGTGGTGGCCCACCACGGCCGCACCACCTGCGCCTGGGACCAGGGCTGCGATGTGCCCATCAGTGACACCGAAGCCGACCACATCCGCTCCTACTCACGGGGCGGAACCACCAGCGCCGACAACATCCAACCCCTGTGCTCCACCCACAACCGGCTCAAATGGCGGCGCGAGAAGAACCCCCACCGGCAGGTATGGCAAGGCCGCACAGCCCACCGCACACCCGGCACGAACCAGCGCCCAGAGCCAAAAACAGGTACCGACCCACCCCCAGATCCATCCCCACCTCCGGAACCGGACCCGCACCCCCGGGAATGACCCGCGCACCCCACAGCAGCAGGGGCCCGCCCTCTACCCCCGCACGCCCAAAACCTAGAACCCAGGGCCCCAACCCCGCCGCCCTCGAACCCCGATCGCAGAGGAAGGAGACCGACCGTGAACACGACCGCACCCACCACCCCGAACCCCACCGCCCCCGGCCTCACCACCGCTGCCGCAGTTCCGCTGGAACGCTTGACCAGCCGCGACACGAGAAACGTTCCGCGCAGAGCGGGGGAGCCCTCCTCCCTCGCCGCCGCAGTTCCGCTGGAACGCTTGACCAGCCGTGACACGAGAAACGTTGACCGCCGAGCAGGGGAGACCGCTTCCCTCGCCGCCGCTTTTCGTCCAAGACCATGACCAGCCGCGACACGAGAAACGTTCCGCGCCGGCCTGGGGAGCCCGCTGCCCTCGCCGCCGCTTTTCGCCCAGGACCATGACCAGCCGCGACACGAGAAGCGTTGACCGCCGAGCAGAGGAAGGGGTGGGCCCGGCCAAAGGCCGGTCCCACCGGGACCCCACCCCCCACCCCCACTCCCCCGTTCCTCGACAGCCGCCAACCTGCTGTCGCGGCGAGACGGGTCAAGGTGGAGCGCCTTCCCGGACGGAGCCTCCACCGCGACGACCTTGAGGCGCGCAGCGCAGACGGCCACAGCCAAAAGCGGCGAGGAGGAGGTCTACTCGGGGTTCTCCACATCACCTTGCCCCCGGACGGGTGCTGGTCGCCCAAGTACTCAGGGGAAGCAAGTCCAGAGCCTGTTGATACAGGCCCGAGGCCGGAAGAACCGGAAGGACCAGAAAGACCGGAAGAACCCGTAGAACCCGCAGAACCGGAAGAGCTGTAAGAGCTGTAAGCATGGTGGCCATGAATGAGCAAGCAGTCCCGATCCTGCGTGTAGCCGACGCCGCTCTCGCTGTTCGCTGGTACGAACGGCTCGGCTTCACTCAGGTATGGGAACACCGCTTCGAACCGGGTTTCCCGGCCTTTGTCGAGGTCGCCCGTGGGGCAGTGTCACTCTTCCTGTCCGAACACACCGGCGATGCCAACCCGGACACCCTGGTGTATCTGCGGGTACGGGACGTCGACACGATCGCCACCGAGTTCGACGTGACCGTGGAAGAGGCGCCCTGGGGACGCGAGATCGAGCTGAGCGACCCCGACGGCAACCGGCTGAGGATCGGTAGCTGAGCCGGCCGGGAACCCGCCTCGGGGTTCAGAGGTTGGCGACCTCCGGGTGGGCTGCTCCTCTCACGACCTCGCGGGAGCGCTCCGGGATGTCCGCTGCCAGAGCCAGTTCGGCCAGGCCACGGCAGTCGGCCTTGGTGTGGCGGGCCAGGGCGTAGCGGACCGCGGGGAGGGCGGGCGGAGCCGTGGACAGGCTGTTCACGCCCAGGCCGACGAGGACCAGGGCGAGCAGCGGGTCGGCCGCAGCCTCTCCACAGACCCCTACGGAACGGCTGGATTTCGCCCCTGCGCTGCCGACCCTGTCGATCAGGCTGAGCAGCGCGGGCTGCCAGGGGTCGAGCAGATCCGGCAGGGAACCGAGGGTTCGGTCGGCGGCCATCGTGTACTGGGCGAGGTCGTTGGTACCGATGGACACGAAGTCCACGTACTTCAGCAGCCGGTCCGCGAGCAAGGCGGCGGCAGGCACCTCGACCATCACACCGACCTCGGTGGCGGTGGAACCGCCCAGGCCCGCGGTACGGGCCAGCGCGGCGAACTCCTCGGCTTCGGCGGAGGTGGACACCATCGGTGCCATCACGCGGACCTTCGCCTTGTGGTCGGTGGCGTCGGCGGCGGCAGCGATGGCGGTGAGCTGGTCGGAGAGCAGGTTCGGGTGCACACGTGCGGTTCGGAAGCCACGTACTCCGAGGGCCGGGTTGTCCTCCGGCCCGGTCGCGGCGAAGGCCAGGGGTTTGTCCGATCCGGCGTCGAGGGTCCGCACGGTGACGGTCCGGCCGGCGAAGGCACGGAACAGCCGGGTGTAGGCCTCGGTCTGTTCGATGATCGTCGGCGGTTCGGCGCGGTCCAGGAAGAGGAACTCGGTGCGCAGCAGGCCGATGCCCTCGCTGTCGTGCGCGGCTGCCTCGTCGGGGTCGCCCTCACCGGCGTTGAGCAGGAGTGACACGGGGACACCGTCGGCGGTCCGGCCCGGCCCGGAGCTGGCGGAGAGCACGGCGCGGCGGTGCTCGGCGCGTTGGCGGAGCTGTTCTGCGGCTTCGGGGGCGGGGTCGACCTCGACGGTGCCCGTGTCACCGTTGACCGCGACGAGGACGCCGTCGGCCAGTTCCTCCGCCCCGGTGCAGCCGACCACGGCGGGCAGGCCGAGTGAACGGGCCAGGATCACGGTGTGGCTGGTGGGACCGCCCAGGCGGGTGACGATGGCCCGTACCCGGGTGGTGTCGAGGCGGACGGTGTCCGCGGGCGCCAGGTCATCGGCGACCAGCACGTGCTCGTGTCCGGGGTCGGGCAGCCCGGGCATGGGCAGGCCGAGGAGAACCGCGACGGTGCGGTCCCGGATGTCGGCGAGGTCGGCGGCACGCTCGGCGAGGTAGCCTCCGGCCGCGAGGAGGAGGTCCTGGTAGCGGCCGCAGGCGTCCCGCACCGCCCAGGCGGCGGCCCGACCGTCACGGATCCCCTCCTCGACCTGCCGCCGCAGTTCGGGGTCGCGTGCCATGAGCGCCTGGGCGTTGAGCACCGCGGCGCCCTCGCCGTCCAGGTCGGCGGCCCGCCCCTCCAGGTCCGTGGCCACACTCTCCAACGCGTCGCGCGCGGCCGCCTGCTCCGCCGGGGTGTCGACGACCTCGGGCTCGCGCTCGGGAAGCGAGGGCGGAGCGGCCATCCGGGCGACCGGTGCAACGGCCCCGCCGGGACCGGCCGCGATGCCCTTCAGCACGGGTGCGGGGGCGTCGTCGGTGGGGGTCGGGGCGGGTTCCGTCTGCTCCATGGCTGCTCTCCTGTGGCGGCTTCGGGGTCTGCGGTGGGTCGGGCTGAGGGGGCTGGGCATGGCGATGCCGGCGGGGTTCCGGGGCCCCCGATAGGTCAAGCCAACCCCGGATCGGGCCGCAGTGCCAGAGGGAAGCCCGGATCTGTGGACAACCGGGCCCGTGGACCGCTCATGACCACCGGTGATGGTCCGGAGCGGTCGCCCCCCGGTTCACGGCCCGCACGGTCAGGGCTGGATGGTCACCTTGACGGCGGTGCCCGAGGCTACGGTCTCGATCGCCTTGTGGACGTCGGACAGGGCCATCCTCTCGGTGATGAGGTCGGCGACCGGCACCTCGCCCGAGGCGATGAGTTCGAGAGCGCGCTTGTTGTGCGCGGGGCTGGAACCGTTGGCGCCGAAGATCGAGATCTCCTTGTAGTGCACGACGTTGGCGTCCAGCTGGATGATCGGCGCGTCCTTGGGCAGCCCGCCGAAGAAGCTGATCCGGCCGCTGCGCGCCACCATCTTGAGCGCGTCCTCCTGGGCCCGGCCGGAGGCGGCGGCCGTGATGACCACGTCGGCGCCCCGATCGCCGGTCAGGCGCAGGACCTCGGCGACCGCGTCGGTCTCCTCACCGCAGATCGCGGCGTCCGGCTCCACGAGGGCGGCGGACATGTCCAGGCGGCCCCGGTTCAGGTCCACCAGGTACACCTTGGCCGCGCCCTTGGCCCGGGCCAGGCGCACGTGCAGGCATCCGATGGGGCCGGCGCCCATGACCACCACGGTGTCGCCCTCGCCGACCCGGGCGATCTCCTGGCCGTTGAGCACGCAGGCCAGGGGCTCGGCCACCGAGGCCTCGGCGAGGTCGATGTTGTCGGGCACCCGGTTGACGCCGTCGACGGCCAGGACCGCCTCGGGGATGATCATGTACTCGGCGAACCCGCCGTCGTAGTGGTAGCCCATGGACTCCTGGTTGGAGCAGACCGTGAACCGGCCGTCGGCGCACTCGACGCACGTGCCGCAGGGGATGGCCGCGATGACCTGGACCCGGTCGCCCTCGGCCCAGCCGTCGACGCCCTCGCCGATCTCGACGATCCGACCCGCGATCTCGTGCCCGATCACCCGGGGCGGGCGGATGTGGTGGTGGCCGTGGCGGGAGATCTTCACGTCGGTGCCGCAGGTGGAGCAGTTGGCGACGGCGATCTTGAGCTGCCCCGGTCCGGGGGTGGGCTCGGGTGCCTGCTCCAGGCGGATGTCACCTGGGGCGTAGAAGCGGGCGACGAGCATGTTCGGGCCTTTCTGGTGGGGCTGGTCGGGACGGGGTTCTCCGCCCCGACCCGCGCCGGTGGTGTGGTGTGGGTGTGGGTTCAGTCGGTCGCGGGTGCGAGGAGTTCGAGGACGTCGTCGACACCGGTGGCGGTGCGCAGGCGGGCCGCGCGCTCGGGGTCGGTGAGGACCCCGGCCAGTGAGGACAGGACTCGGAGGTGTTCGTCGCCGGAGGCGGCGATGCCGATGGCGACGTGCACGGTGGGCCCGCCCCAGTCGACCCCCGCCGGGAACTGGACGACCGCCAGGGCGGTCCGCTTGACCAGCGCCCGGGAGGCGTCGGTGCCGTGCGGGATGGCGACGCCCTCACCCACGAAGGTGGGGATGGAGGCCTCGCGTTCGTGCATGGCGGGCACGTACCCGGGTTCGACGGCGCCGAGCTCCACGAGCAGGGCTCCGCACTGGTCGATGGCGTCGGCTCGGTCGCGGGCGCTGCCGCCGAGCCGCACGGACTCGGGGGTGAGGGTCAGGTCAGTCGGCAAGGGTGCCACCGTCCCTGATCGCCGCTTCCACCTGGGCGAAGACGGGGTCGCCGAGGAACATCTGGAAGCCCACGACGACGGTGTCCTTGACGCGGTGGCGGGCCCGGTCGACCAGGCCGCTGTGGCACAGGACGAGGTCGGCGTCCTCGGGGATGCGGTCGACCGGCGAGTGCTCGACACCGACCCCGTACGGGGACAGGGTCTTCTTGAGTTGTGAGGTGAGCAGGACACTGCTGCCCATCCCGGCGTCGCAGGCGACGACGACCTTCTTGACGGCGGAGCCTTCGATGGAGGCCATGGGTGCTTCTCCCGGTTCTGTGGTGCTGCGCTGGTGTTCGTGGGCGTCACCCGCCCGCCTGGGCCGCCGTCCGGCCGGGTCCCTCTCCGGCCGGACGGCGGGGCTGGTTACTCGCCCTTGTCGGCCGCGGCGTTCTCCTCCTCCTCGGCCCGGGCGGTCTCGCGTTCGGCCTCGCGTTCGGCCTTGCGCTCGGCCCGGCCGAAGCCGAGGAGCAGTGAGGCGACGACGAACGAGACGACGGTTCCGACGGCGACGCCGGCCAGGACTCCGAGGTGGTCACCGCGCGGGGTGACGGCCATGAGGGCGATGATGCTGCCGGGGGCCGGGGTCGCGAGGAGTCCGACGTTGAAGACGAGGAACGTGGTCACCCCGGACATACCGCCGGCGATCGCCGCAAGGATGAGTTTGGGCTGGGCGAGGATGTACGGGAAGTAGATCTCGTGAATGCCGCCGAAAAAGTGGATGATGATCGCACCGGGGGCGGTGGCCCTGCTGAGCTTGGGGCCGAACAGCATGCAGGCCACGAGGATGCCCAGACCCGGGCCGGGGCTGGTCTCGATGAGGAACTCGATCGCCTTGCCCTGTTCGGACACCCGGGCGACGCCGAGGGGCCCGAGGACGCCGTGGTTGATGGCGTTGTTGAGGAACAGGACCTTGGCGGGCTCGACGATGAGCGACACCACCGGCAGCAGCGACATGTCGATGAGGAACTGCACGCCCCGGCCGAGCCAGCCCGCGATCGCGGTGACCACCGGGCCGATGGCGTAGAGCCCGACGATCGCCATGCCGCCGCCGAGGATCCCGGCGCTGAAGTTGTTGACCAGCATCTCGAAACCGCTGGGGGTGCGGGGCTGGACGAGCTTGTCGAACTGCTTGATCAGGTAGGCGCCGAGGGGGCCGGCGATCATCGCGCCGAGGAACATCGGGATGTCCGCGGAGACGATCACACCGATGGTGGCGATGGCGCCGACCACGCCGCCGCGCTTGTCGTAGATGAGGTATCCGCCGGTGTAGCCGATCAGCAGCGGCAGCAGGAAGGTGATCATCGGACCCACCAGCTCGGCCATCTGCTCGTTGGGCCACCAGCCGTCGGGGATGAACAGGGCCGTGATGAGGCCCCAGGCGATGAACGCGCCGATGTTGGGCATCACCATGCTCGCCAGGAAACCGCCGAAGCGCTGGACTCCGGAACGGACTGAGACGAGTCTGCCTTGCTGGGTGGACATGGGGGGAACCTCCTGGGAGGTCCGGCGGGCGGTCAGCCGCGGCCGGGGGTGGGATGGGGATGGAGCGCGGACGCCCTGGCTAGACGGCCCGGACCGTGAGTCCGGTCGCCTCCAGTTCGTCCGCGAGCCCGTCGGCGAGACCGTTGTCGGTGATGACCAGGTCGAGGTCCTCGACAGCGGCGAAACGGGCGAAGTAGTCGTTGCCGACCTTGGTGTGGTCAGCGAGCAGCACGGCGCGCCGGGAGGAGGCGATCATGGCCCGCTTGACCTCGGCCTCGGCCGGGTCCGGGGTGGTCAGACCGCGTTCGACGGACACGCCGTTGGTGGCCATGAAGGCCACGTCGACGAAGCACTCGGCGAGGGCCCGCAGGGCCCAGGAGTCGACGCTGGCCTGGGTCCTGGTACGCAGGCGACCACCGAGCAGCATGAGGTTGATGTTGGTCCGGGGAGTGAGCGTGAGAGCTATGGAGAGGGAATTGGTGACGACCGTGAGCTCGCGGTCCGTGGGCAGCTGTTCGGCCAGGCGCCCGGTGGTGGAACCCGCGTCCAGGAGGATGGCGCCCTCGTCCGGCAGTTCGGCGAGTGCGGCCTTGGCGATCCGCTCCTTCTCCTGGGTCATGACGGAGTCACGCACGTTGAGCGCGGGCTCGAAGCCCAGCCGCTCGACGGGGATCGCGCCACCGTGGACCCTGCGCAGGACTCCGTGCCGCTCGAGAGCGGTGAGGTCGCGGCGGATGGTCTCGTAGGTGACGTCGAACTCCGAGGCGAGCCCCGTGACGTCGACCCGGCCGTCGTGGCGGGCGCGTTCGAGGATCACCTTCTGGCGTTCTTCCGCGTACATGTTGGATCACCTGTGTTTCGGTGTGGTTTTCGGTGAGTTTAATCGTGTTGCCTGGGACACACAAGGGGTATCCACACCCAATATCCCAGCAAACCCGCCTCGGCCGCCATCAGGGGGATCATCCCACCGTCCGCTACTGTGACCAGGTGGACTCGGGCTCAGACCACACCCTCGAGCACCTCGACCACGCCCCTCCCGACACCGGCAACACCATTGACACACACAGACAAACACACATAATCAAATACAGAACCACACCACGGCCGAGCCGCAGCACGGCAGAGCCACCTCCGGACCGGGCGCGTCACACCCCTCGAAAAGAGCACCCATGATCCTGACCCTCACCCCGAACCCGAGCGTCGACCACACCCTTGAGGTCGACGGCCTCGTCCGAGGCGAGGTCCTCCGGGTGCACGCGACCCGCTCCCAGGCGGGCGGCAAGGGTGTCAACGTCGCCCGTGCGCTGCTCGGCGCCGGCGTCACCACCCGGGCCGTCCTCCCGGTCGGCGGTGGCGGCGGCGCCGAGCTGATCACCCTCCTCGGCGACCTGCCCCGCGTCACCGTGCCCATCGACGGCGAGACGCGCGGCAACATCGCCGTCACCGAGTCCGACGGCACCACCACCAAGCTGAACGCCGCCGGCCCCGCCCTCTCCCCCGCCGAGATCAAGGCCCTGCTCGACGCTGTGGAGGACGAGCTCTCCCAGTCACCCGACTGGGTGGTGGCCAGCGGCAGCCTGCCCGCCGGGGTCCCCGACGACCTGTACGTACGCGTGGCCCGGCTGGCCGCCGCCTACGGGGTCCCCCTCGCCCTGGACACCTCGGGCGCACCGCTGGCAGCCGCCGCCGGAGCGGGTTCGATCGCACTGCTCAAACCCAACCACGAGGAACTGGCCGCGCTGGTCGACCGGGCACTGCCCACCGTCGGCGCCGTCACCGAGGCGGCCCGCGAGGTCCTCAGCTGGGGCAACGGGGCGGCGCTGGTCACCCTCGGCGGTCACGGGGCGCTGCTCGTCACCGAGCAGAACGTGCTTTGGGCGCGCGGGCCCCGGGTACGCACCCGGAGTACCGTGGGCGCGGGCGACTGCGCGCTCGCGGGTTTCCTCTCCCGGGAGGACACCCCGCAGGAGCGTCTCCGCCAGGCAGTGGCCTGGGGGACCGCAGCTGTCGCCCTGCCCGGAACGACCGTCCCCACCCCCGACGACGTGGCCACCGACGGCGTCAGCCAGGCGACCGAACCCGACCCCCTGTGGCGGATCGAGGAACTGTGAACGCCGACGCCACCACCGCCACCCGTCACCGCCCGACGTGACCGGGGCCGGACCGACCGGCCCCGACCGACACCCTCCAAGGACTGACATGCCCGAGCGCACCGTTGTCATCGGCTCCCTCCTCGGCCTGCACGCCCGGCCCGCGACCCTGTTCGTCCAGGCCGTCAACGAGACCGGACTGCCCGTGAAGGTCTCCCGTACCGGCCACGACCCCGTGGACGCCCGCAGTGTGCTCGCGGTGATGGCGATGGGGGCCGCCCACGGCGAGACCGTCACGCTGACCTGTGAGGAGGAGGGTTCGGAGGCGGCTCTGGACGGGCTCGTGGAGATGCTCGGCAAGGAGCTCGACCCCAAGTAGGCGCGAGCCGGGCGGGGCGGCCCGACACGGGCCCGCCCCGCCTCCGCCGACGGGCCGTCCTCAGCCGAGCAGGCGGACGGCCTCCTCGCGCATCTGGACCTTGCGGACCTTGCCGGTGACCGTCATCGGGAACTCGTCCACCACGTGCACGTAACGCGGGATCTTGTAGTGCGCGATCCGGCCCTCGCAGAAGGAGCGCAGCTTCTCCGCGGTGAAGGGCTCGACCCCGTCGCGCATCCGCACCCACACCATGAGCTCCTCGCCGTAGCGTTCGTCCGGAACCCCGATGACCTGCGCGTCCAGCAGGTCGGGGTGGGTGTACAGCAGTTCCTCGATCTCGCGCGGGTAGATGTTCTCACCGCCGCGGATCACCATGTCCTTGATCCGGCCGGTGATGCTCACGTAGCCGTCGCCGTCCATGACGGCGAGGTCGCCGGTGTGCATCCAGCGGCCCGTGTCGATCGCCTCGGCCGTCTTGTCCGGCTGCTTCCAGTAGCCGAGCATCACCGAGTAGCCCCGGGTGCACAGCTCACCGGGGGTGCCGCGCGGGACGGTGACCCCGGAACCGGGATCGACGATCTTCACCTCCAGGTGCGGGCCGACCCTGCCGACGGTGGACACCCTGCGCTCCACGGAGTCGTCCCGCCTGGTCTGGGTGCTGACCGGGGAGGTCTCGGTCATCCCGTAACAGATGGAGACCTCGGCCATCCCCATCCGGTCGATGACCTGGCGCATCACCTCGACCGGGCACGGTGACCCGGCCATGATGCCGGTGCGCAGGGTGGACAGGTCGTAGGAGTCGAAGCCGGGCAGCGCGAGTTCGGCGATGAACATGGCGGGCACCCCGTACAGCGAGGTGCAGCCCTCGGCCTGGACGGCGTCGAGCGCTGCGGCCGGGTCGAAGCCCGGGCCGGGGATGACCATGCACGCACCGTGGCTGGTGGCGGCCAGGTTCCCCATCACCATTCCGAAGCAGTGGTAGAAGGGCACGGGGATCGCGATTCGGTCGGCCTCGGTGTATCCCAGCAGCTCACCGACGGAGTAGCCGTTGTTGAGGATGTTGTGGTGGGAGAGGGTCGCGCCCTTGGGGAAGCCGGTCGTGCCGGAGGTGTACTGGATGTTGATCGGGTCGTCCGGGGAGAGGGCGGCCTCGGCCTCGGCCAACCGCTCCGGATCTCCCTGGTCCCCCGCCGCGAGCAGGGAGTCCCAGGCGGGGCCGTCGAAGAGGACCACCTCTCGCAGTTCTGGGCACTTCCCGCGCACCTCCTCGATCATCCCCGCGTAGTCGGAGGTCTTGAACGAGGGCGCGGCGACCAGGACCGAGACGCCCGCCTGGTTGAGCACGTACTCCAGCTCGTGAGTGCGGTAGGCGGGGTTGATGTTCACCATCACCGCCCCGATGCGCGCGGTCGCGTACTGCACGAAGGTCCACTCGGCCCGGTTCGGCGCCCATATCCCGACGCGGTCGCCCTTGGCCACACCGAGGTCGAGCAGCCCCAGGGCCACCCGCTCCACCTCGGCGCCGAAGGCCCGGTAGGTGAGCCGGAGTCCGGAGGCCCGGTCGACCAGGGCGTCCCGGTCGGGGTGCGCGGCGACCGTGCGGGCGAGGTTGACGCCGATGGTGTCGCCGAGCAGCGGGGTCGTCGAGGTGCCGGAGGCGTAGCTGGGGTGGGAAACGTTCACACTCAAGTCCGGGCTCCTAGCCGTGCGAGACAGTGGTCCCCGCGGCCGGGTGCGGCGTGGCACCGCCCTCCGGCCGTGTGGCCCAGGTCACCCCTATCACGCGACCCGGGCCACTGGAAAGCCCTCCGCGACACCCCCGGACCGCCGCCTACTCCTTGACGCGGTGGATCTTGTGCTGGGCGGCCTGGGCGCGCGGGCGGACGACCAGCAGGTCGATGTTGACGTGCGGGGGCCGGGTGACCGCCCACACGATGGTGTCGGCGACGTCCTCGGCGCTCAGCGGGTCGGGGACCCCCTCGTACACGGCCTCCGCGCGGTCGGCGTCACCGCGCAGGCGGTTGAGGGAGAACTCCTCCGTCTTGACCATGCCGGGGGCGACCTCCAGCACCCGGACCGGTTCCCCGCACAGTTCGAGCCGCAGGGTGGCGGCCAGCGTGTGGGCACCGTGCTTGGCGGCCACGTAACCGCCGCCGCCCTCGTAGACCCCGTGCCCGGCCACGGAGGAGACGACCAGGACGGTTCCGTCTCCGCCGGCGATGAGCTCGGGCAGCAGCGCCTGGGTCATGTTGAGCACGCCCAGGACGTTGACCTCGTACATCCGCCGCCAGTCGCCGGGGTCGCCTTCGGCGACGGTCTCGGTGCCGATCGCGCCGCCCGCGTTGTTCACCAGTACGTCGCAGGGACCCAGGGCCTTGGCGAAGGCGTCGACCGCGTCGCGGTCGGTGACGTCGAGGACCTGGGCCCGGGCCGAGTGGCCGCTCCTGGTGATCTCCTCGGCCAGCGCCTCGATCCGGTCGGCGCGGCGGGCGACCAGGACCACGTCGTAGCCCTCGGCTGCGAGCCCGCGCGCGGTGGCGGCACCGATCCCGCTGCTGGCTCCGGTGACGACCGCGGTCGCTGTCATGTGGTTCCTCCCAAGGTCAGGTGTCGCTCGAGCGTATCCAGGCGCGCGATCCCGGACCCCGCCGGAGGGCCCTCGAGGAGAAAGGCCCAGGGGATCGGGGATGCTCCTGGGGACACCTGGACCCCCTTCGTTGGAAACGTTGCGTTTTCTATGGAGACGGCCTAGCATTTTAGGAAACTCGGCGTTCTCTAACGATGGGAGGCGGAGCCCGGTGGTTGACGGCGGTGGCGTGGAGACGGCACAGCCCGGGCAGGCCCGTGGCCCTCGCCCTGCCGGCCCTGCCGCTGCGCGCCGGGGCGCAGACCGAACCCGACCGGGAGAACCGATGAACCCCACCGCTGTCCTGCGCACCCCGTCCGTCGCCCCGCTGAACGCCTTCGGCGCCGGCGACCTGTCCACCGTCGGCGGCAAGGCCGCCAATCTGGGCGAACTGCTGCGCGCCGGGCTTCCGGTGCCCGAGGGCTTCGTGGTGACCACCGGGGCCTACGCCGAGGCCGCAGAGTCCGTCGGCCTGCCGGAGCTGATCGCTGCGATGGAGGAGTCGACGGCGGAGAGCGGCCCGGAAGAGGGCGACCCGGGGAGGAGCGGCTGGGCAGCAGGAGCCCGGGACCAGGGCACCGGAGCCGGCACGGGCAGGCGGCTCGGACCCGCGGACCTGCGTGCCGCGGTGGCGGGCGCCGTGGTCCCCGAGGAGCTGCGCGACCGCATCGTCGCCGCCTACGAGCGGCTGGGCGGGGACGTTCCGGTGGCGGTGCGCTCCAGCGCCACCGCGGAGGACCTGCCCGGCGCCGCCTTCGCCGGACAGCAGGACACCTGTCTCAATGTGGTCGGTGCCGAGGCCGTGGTGGACGCGGTCCGCCGCTGCTGGGCCTCGCTGTGGACCGACCGGGCGGTGGCCTACCGCCGGGAGCGGTCGGTGGACCAGGCCGAGGTCCGGATCGCCGTCGTCGTACAGGTGATGGTCGACTCCGAGGTGGCCGGGGTGATGTTCACCGCCGACCCGGTGAGCGGAGCGCGGGACCGGATCGTCGTGGACGCCGGGGCCGGTCTCGGCGAGGCGGTGGTGTCCGGTCTGGTCACGCCCGACCACTACCTGCTGGACGAGCGCGGTCGGCTCCTGGAGTGGACGCCCGGACGCGGTGAGGTGGTCATCCGCCCGGTCGGGGGCGGCGGGGTCCGCCACGAGGGGCCGTCCGAGGCGCGGACGGGGTCGGAGCCCGGCAGCGGTGCGGGTGCGCGGAGGGCGCTGCTCTCCGAAGGGCAGCTGACCGTCCTGGCCGCGCACGCGCGGACCGTGGCCGAACACTTCGGGCGGCCCCAGGACATCGAGTGGGCGCTCTCCGACCAGCGGTTCCGCATCGTGCAGGCCCGGCCGATGACCGCGCTGCCACCGCCCTCCACGCCGCTCAACCGGCGCCAGCGGCTCCAGGGGGCGATCCTCACCGAGTACCTGCCGGTCCGGCCCTACCCCATGGACGTGAGCACCTGGCTGGGGCGCGGCCCCGCCGAGATGATGCGGGAGATCACCGAGTACTACGGCCTGGCGGGTGCCTTCCAGGACTACCTGCGCGAGGAGGACGGTGTGGTCGTCCAGATCGTGCCGCCCTCCCCGCACCCCGTGCCGCGTACCCTCCTCACCCCCTGGAAGCTGGCCCGCAAGGCCCGCCGGTTCCGTCCGGCGGACTGGGCCGACGACCCCAGGGCGGCGGCCTTCCTCGCCGAGGTCGACGCTCTGGACGCCCTGGACCTGCCCGCCCTGCCCTGGGACGAGCTGCTCGGGGTGCCCGAGCGGGCGCTGCGGTTGCTGGATCCCTGCCGGGACCTGCGGATCGACTACCTGCCCGGGAGCGGTCTGGCCCTCGCCCGGATGGCGCTGGCCACCGGGGTCCTGGGCCGCCGGAACCTGCTCGCCGACCTGCTGGGCGGGGCCCGTACCCGGACCGAGGACTCCAACGAGGCGCTGCGGGAGCTGGCCGACCGGGTCCGCGCCACACCCGAGCTGCACCGGCTGTTCACCGAACGGGAGCCGGCCGGGATCCTGGCCGCGCTGAGGGAGGGGGCGGGTACGGGGACAGAGGGTTTCCGTACCGAGCTGGACTCCTTCCTGCGCGAGTACGGGCGGCGGGAGACCGCGTCCCCGCTGCTGGTCAGCCCGCCGACCCTGGCCGAGTCACCCGAGGTCGTCGTGGGACTGGTGCGTTCCCTGCTCGCCCGGGGCGAAGCGCCGGAGGACACCGCCTCGCGCTCCGCGCAGGCTCTGGACCGGCTGCTCGAACACCCGCTGCTGCGCGGGCGCCGCGCCCGGGCCCGGATCGAGCGGTGGCTGCGGGCCGCACAGAGCGGTGTGGCCTTCCGCGAGGACACCCACTTCCACTTCACCGCGATGCTGCCGGCCCTGCGCCGGTCCCTGCTGGAGATCGGCGCACGGCTCCGGCGGGCCGGTGTGCTGGAGGAGGCCTTCGACGTCTTCCACCTGAGGTTGGAGGAGGTGCTCGAGGTCGGGGACGTCACCGCGGTACCCGCCGATCAAGCCGGGCGGCTGCGCTCCCTGGCCCGGGACCGGGCTGCCAAACGCGCCGAGCTGGCCGGGGTCCCGATGATCGACCCGGCCCGGGTCTTCCCGCGCGGGGACACCGGTGACGCCCTGGTCACGGGGTCTCCCGCCTGTTCCGGCAGGGTGAGCGGACCGGTCCGGATCATCCGCGGGGCCGAGGACTTCCACCGGCTGCGGGAGGGTGACGTCCTGGTCTGCCCCTACACCAACCCGGCGTGGACCCCGCTGTTCCAGCGGGCCGCGGCAGTGGTGGTGGATTCGGGGGCGGTCGCCTCGCACGCCGCGATCGTGGCCCGCGAGTACGGCATCCCGGCGGTGATGGGCACCGGGAACGGTACGGCCGTCCTCGCCGACGGGGAGGCCGTGACCGTGGACGGCGGCACCGGCCGCGTGAGCAGAGATTCGTAGGATGCGAACATGTCCGCCGAGAGCACCGACCATCGCAAGCGCCCCCGACGCCGGGGGGAGGCTCTGGTCAACGCCATACTCGAGGCCACCATCGAGGAGTTGGCCGAACACGGGTACGCGGCGCTGACCATGGAGGGGGTCGCCGAGCGGGCCAGGGCGAGCAAGGCCTCCCTGTACCGGCGCTGGACCTCCCGGTCCACCCTGGTGATGGACGCGGTGTACCACCTGCTGCCCCACCCGTCGGACATCCCCGACACCGGTGAGCTGCGCGGTGACCTGCTGCTACTGCTGCGCCGGACCGCCCGCACCCTCTCCGGTCCGGCCGGTGAGGCCCTGCGCGGTCTGCTCGGGGAGGCACTGCCCTACCCGGAGCACGCCGCGGAGATCCGTTCCCGATCCCAGGGGATGGGCCGGCAGATGATGGCGGAGGTCACCCGAAGAGCCGTCGCACGCGGGGAGATCCCCGCAGAGGCGGTGGCGGGGGCCCGCCTGGACGTCGGCCAGGCGCTGCTGCGCAACCACTTCCTGTTCCGGCTGGAGCCCATCCCGGACAGCCTGGTGGTGGAGATCGTGGACACGGTCCTGGTCCCGCTCTTCCACACCCCGCCGTACGAGCCCTCGGGACCGGGAGGCGCTCCGGAGCAGGAGCGGGAACCCGTGCGCGCTCCGGAGCCGTGGTGGGACCGCGAACCGGAGCCGGGGCAGGACCGGGAGTGGGAGCGGAGCCGGGAACGGTAGCCGGGGCAGGACCGCGGCCGGAAGCGGGAAGCCGCGGAGAAAACACGTGGAGTAACCGGGCCGGGCGCTGTTAACGTCGGCAAAATCCCATCGGGCCCGGTCGCGGGCCCCTACGGAAGCGGACCGCCCATGACCACCACGCCCTCCGCCGACGAACCCCCGAGCGGGCCCGCGCAGCCCGCCCCCACACCTCCGGCCGCGCCTCCCGGCGCTCCCCCGCCGTCCCCGGCGTTGGCCGCCACCGAGGGCGGCCGGTTCTCGCTCCTCACCCGCCTCAGCGTCTACACGCTGGTCAGCACCACGGCCGACTTCGTGTTCGGCGCGGTCTTCGTCACCGTGATCCTCGCGCGCGGCGCCGACCCCTGGGCCGTGGGCCTGATCATCGCCGGGGGCCACCTCATCGGGTTGCTGATGGAGGCGCCCAGCGGTGCCATGGGTGACCGCTACGGCCACCGCCGCCTGCTGACGGTCGGCCTGGCGGTGTGGGGCTCGGGGTTCGTGACCCTCGGCCTGGCCGACGGGCTCCTGCTCACCGCGGTGGGCATGTGTCTGGGCAACACGGGCATGTCACTGAAGTCCGGCACCCTAAACGCGATCCTGATCAACAGGGTCGGCGAACACGACCGGAACCAGCGCATCACCCGGATCGTGCGGGTCGGGGCGGTGTCCACCCGCATGGGGTCGGTACTGGGCGCGGCCTCGGTGATGGTGGCGGGCACGTGGCTGTCCGCGGACACGATGATCGCCGTGGGCGGTGTGCTGGTGCTGCTGCTGGCGGCCCTGGCCCCGCTGTGCTTTCCCCCGACCCCGGCGCGGCCGGACCGGCGGATCGGGACGATCGTCCTGGAGTCGGTGGTCCTGGTGGCCTCCCGGCGGTTCGTCCCCCTCGTGGTGCTGGCGCTGTCCCTGATGTGCGCCACCATGCTGCTCGTCGTGGCCTGGCAGCCGATGCTGCTGGCCGAGTACGGCGACGAGGACGTACGCCTGAACGGTCTGGTGCTCCTGCTGATGAGCCTGTCCCTGGCCGCCGGGGCGGCCTGCGCCCGCTGGGTGAACAAGGACCGCCCGCACGTGTGGGGGTCGCTGGTCTCGATGGGGATCGGGCTTCCGCTGGTCCTGGCCGCCTACGGGGTGGTCCCGCTGGTGGCCGGCCTGGTGGTGGCGGAGTTTCTCATCGGGCTGGGCGGTGTGCTGTCCGGGGTGTGGGGCCAGCTGATGTTCACCGACGCCAACCGGAACACGATGTTCTCGACGGTGACGGTGGCGACCCTGCTCGGCAGCGTGCTCACGACCAGTTCGTTCGGTTGGATGTGGGACCTGTGGGGCGTCCCCGCCGCCGTGTCCGTGCTGGCCGTGCTGGCCTTCGTGCTGGCGGCGGCCGCCCTGCTCCTCGCCCGGCTCTTCCCCGAGTCCGCGGACTTCACCTGGGCGGCCCGGCAGAACAGGGCCGCGGCCGAGGACTGAACCGCCCTCCTGTTAGCCTGCGGCCCAGGTCGTGCGGGATCCCCGTCCTCTGGGAGGTCGCGGGGCCGCGCGGTCCGGCCCGGGTGCCGCCCCGTTCACGTGTGAGAAGGCGAGAGAGCATGAACCTGCCCGAACTCCTCAGGGCGCGTCCGATCCTGCAGGCGCCGATGGCCGGGGGCACGTCCACCCCCGCTCTGGTGCACGCCGTGTCCGGGGCGGGCGGGCTGGGGTCGCTCGCCGCGGGCTACCTGTCCGCCGAGGCTCTGGCCGGGCAGATCGACGCGGTCCGGGGGCTGGGCACCGACGTGTTCGGCGTGAACGTGTTCGTGCCCTCCGGATCGCCCGCTCCCGGGTCCGTGACCGCTGCCTACCGGTCCGAGCTGGCCGGGGACGCCCGCCGTCTCGGGGCGGAGGTCGGACCGGCCGTGTACGACGACGACGCCTGGGACGCCAAGATCGACCTGCTGGTGTCCTCCGCCGTCCCCGTGGTGAGCTTCACCTTCGGCTGTCCGTCCGCCGCGGTCCTGGAGCGTCTGCGGGCGGCGGGTTCGGCGACGGTCGTCACCGCCACCACGGTCGAGGAGGCCCGCACCGCCGCGGCCCGGAGTGCCGACGGGGTGTGCGTCCAGGGGGTGGAGGCGGGCGGGCACCGCGCCACCTTCGATCCCGCCCACGGCGACGACCGGCCGCTCCTGGAGCTGCTGCCCGAGGTCGTGCGCACCGTCGGGGTGCCGGTGATCGCGGCCGGGGGCCTCATGACCGGTGAGGACGTCGCCGCCGTCCTGGCCGCCGGGGCGAGCGCCGCCCAGTCGGGCACGGCCTTCCTGCGCTGCCCCGAGAGCGGGGCCCAGGCTCCGCACAAGGCCGCGCTGGCCGACCCGGCCTTCACCCGGACCTCACTGACCCGGGCGTTCACCGGCCGCCCGGCCCGAGGGCTGACCAACCGGTTCATGGACGAGCACCGCGACGCCCCCGCGGCCTACCCCGAGGTGCACCACATGACCAGGCCGCTGCGGGCCGCCGCCGCGAAAGCGGCCGACCCCGAGGGCATGGCTCTGTGGGCGGGCACGGGTTTCCGGCTGGCCCGGGAGCTGCCCGCCGCCGATCTGGTCGCCGAGCTGCGCGCCGGAGCCGCCGAGGCGGGCGCCCGTCCCTGACCCTGGCCCTGACCGGGGAGGGGGCCTCGCCGGGCTCCCCCTCCCCTGAGGGGTCGCGGGACTGTCGGTGGCGGCGGTTAGCGTGGCGGTGCGCCACCGCCCCCCTGCGTGAGGACCCCCGTGACCGAGACGCCCACCCGCCGTTCCCCGTGGCGCTTCAGTCGCGACGAGCGCAGCCTCGTCCTGGGGTCGCTGCTCAACTCCATGGCCTTCTTCGCGGCCCTGCCGTTCGCCGCGCTCTACCTCGCCGACCGCACGGAGCTGTCCGCGGCGGGGATTGGTGCCGTGGTGGGCGGCATCCCGATGATCGCGGCGTTCGGGGGCCTGCTGAGCGGGATGGTCGCCGACCGCTTCGGCGCGGTCCGGCTGATGCGGCTGGGCCTGGCGCTGAACGTGGTGGTCTACGCCGTACTGGCCTTCGTCGCCGCGCCCGCCGCCATCGTGGTCCTCCTCCTGAGCCTGGGCCTGGCGCGCACGATGGTCGAGCCGAGCATGAAGAAGCTCCTGTCACTGGCCGACACCGGTGACGGGCGCATCTTCCGGGTCCGCTACATCACCCTGTGCATGGGCGCGATCGTCGGCCCGGCCGTGGGCGGTGTGCTCTACCACGCGAGCCCGGCGGCGTTCTTCCTGGCTCCGGCGGGCTTCTTCGCCCTGTACCTGGCGGTGGTGCTGGTCCGCGGCGGTGAACTGGCCCGCCTGGAGACCCCCTCCGCCGGCACGTCCTCCGTCCCGTGGACCGGTGCCCTGCGCGACCCCCTCCTGATGGCCGCCATCGGCGCGGGCACGGTGGTCTTCCTGGTGATGGCCCAGATGGACACGTCGATCCCGCTGTACATGAAGACCGCCTACGGTGACCGCACGGAGTACCTGTTCGCGTCGCTGCTGGTCGTGAACGCCGCCCTGGCACTGCTGGTGCAGCCCCTGGTGATCTGGGTGTCCGAACACCTCTCCCGCGGCCCCCTGGTGACGCTGGGGTGCGTGTTCTTCGCCGTGGCCTTCGCCTGTGTCTGGCTGGGCACGGCCAACGCGGTGATGCTGTACGCGGCCATCGTGTTCTGGACGCTCGGCGAGGCGATCCTGCTGCCCCTGCCCGACATGGCGGTGCACTCCCTGGCCACCGACGACCGCAAGGGCACCTACTTCGGTCTCTCCGAGCTGCGCTATCTGGGCTTCTTCGTCGGCCCGGTCCTGGGCGGCGCCCTCCTGGACCTGTCGGTCGCCGCCTACTTCACCGTCATGGCGGCCCTCGTCTTCCTGTGCGTCCCCCTTCTCCTCCGCACTCCGAAGTGACCGGGCAGGCGCCCCACCTGCCCGGCAGCACCACCTACCAGTTGGTAACAATTGGATATGCCGAGGCTGAGATCTAGAGCACGTGAGCCAGCACACCCTAAGGTTCCGTCATGGGTGTATTGCGGAAGCGTGTCCTTCTTCGTGTTCTTCTGGGGCTTATAGCCACCATTGCGTCTCTTGCGCTGATTGCGTCTCTGCTGGGCGTCTGGGCGGTGCGACGGTCGTTCCCGACGACCTCCGGGGAGCTGTCCCTCTCCGAACTCAGCGCTCCGGTGACCGTGCTCCGGGACGAGCAGGGCGTGGCGCACGTGTACTCGGACAACGCCGAGGACCTGTTCGTCGCCCAGGGGTTCACGCACGCGCAGGACCGGTTCTGGGAGATGGACTTTCGCCGCCACGTCACAGCGGGCCGCACCGCCGAGCTCTTCGGGGAGGGCCAGGTGGAGACCGACATCTACCTGCGCACCATGGGCTGGCGGCGGGTCGCCGAGCAGGAGTACGACCTCCTCGAGGAGGACACCCAGCGCTACCTGGACGCCTACGCGGCCGGGGTGAACGCCTGGATCGACGACAACCAGGGGCTCGAGGCCGGTCTGGAGTACGGGCTGCTCGGGATCACCGCGGACGACTACACCGTGGAGCCCTGGACCCCCACGGACAGCCTCGCCTGGCTCAAGGCCATGGCCTGGGACCTCGGCGGCAACCTCCAGGCGGAGACCGAACGCGCCCAGCTGCTGGCCAAAGGGCTCGACGAGGACATGATCGAGGAGCTCTACCCGGCCTACCCCACCGATCTGCACTCCCCCATCACCGACACCGACGAGCACGACGGGGACGATCCCGAGGCCGACCTGGGGCGCGCCCCCGAACTGCCCGAGGAGGCCCTCGCCGCGCTCGACGGGTTCTCCGACGTGCACGCGGCCATCCCCGACCTCCTCGGCCCGTCCAGCAGCCCCGACCTCGGCTCCAACTCCTGGGTGGTCTCCGGGGAGCACACCGAGACCGGTGCGCCGCTCCTGACCAACGACCCCCACCTGGGCGCCTCCATGCCGTCCACCTGGTACCAGATGGGCCTGCACTGCACGGAGCTCACCGAGGCCTGCCCGTTCGACGTGAGCGGGTTCAGCTTCTCCGGTCTGCCCGGTGTGATCATCGGCCAGAACGAGTCCATCGCCTGGGGCTTCACCAACCTCAACCCCGACGTCATGGACCTCTACCTGGAGCAGGTCGACGGCGACACCTACGTGGTGGACGGCGAGGAGCTCCCGCTGGAGATCATCGAGGAGACCATCGCGGTCTCCGGCGGTGACGACCTCGACCTGACCGTCCGCTCCACCCACCGCGGCCCGCTCCTGTCGACGACCGCCGCCGGGGCCGGCCTGCGCGAGATCGGCGAGAACCCGGGGGAGGGCGACGACGCCCCCTACCAGGTGTCCCTGCGCTGGACCGCGCTCCAGCCGGGCAGCGCCGCCGACGCCATCTTCGACATGAACCAGGCCCGCGACTGGGAGGGCTTCCGGGAGGCGGCCGGCAAGTTCGACGTGCCCTCGCAGAACCTCGTCTACGCGGACAACGAGGGCAACATCGGCTACCAGTCACCCGGCCTGGTCCCGGTCCGCGGCGAGGGCGACGGCCGCTGGCCCGCCCCCGGCTGGGTCTCGGACTACGACTGGGAGGAGGAGTACCTCCCCTTCGACGAGCTCCCCAGCGTCCTCAACCCCGAGTCCGGGGTGATCGTCACCGCCAACCAGTCGGTCGTGGACGAGGACTACGAGCACTTCCTGACCACCGACTGGGACTACGGCTACCGGAGCCAGCGCATCAACGACCTGCTCGACGAGGCCATCGCCGACGGCCCGCTGACCGTGGCCGACATGGAGCGCGTCCTCATGGACTCCCACCACGGCGCCGCCGTCGAGATCACCCCGTACCTGCTGGACGCGGAGGTCGACGGAACCACCGCCGAGGCGCAGGCCCTGCTGGAGGACTGGGACCACTTCAACGAGCCCGACTCCGCCGGCGCGGCGTTCTACAACGCCACCTGGCGGCACCTGCTGCCGCTGCTCTTCGACGAGCTCGGCGAGCTCGACATGAACAGCAGCTCGCGCGGCATGTACGTGGTGGCCCAGCTCCTGGAGGACCCCGACAACGCCTGGTGGGAGGGGGGCGAGGCCGACGGCCGCGAGGAGGTGCTCGCCGCCGCCATGGACGAGGCCGCGGAGGAGCTCACCGAGCTGCTCGGCGACACCCCCGCCGACTGGCGCTGGGGTGACCTGCACACCCTCACCGCGACCCACGAATCGTTCGGGACCTCGGGGATCGGCCCGGTGGAGTGGCTGTTCAACCGCGGTCCGGTGGAGAGTTCGGGTGGTTCGAGCATCGTGAACGCGACCGGCTGGAACGCGGCCGAGGGGTACGGGATCACCGCGGTGCCCTCCATGCGCATGATCGTGGACCTGTCCGACCGGGACTCCTCCAGGTGGATCCACCTGACCGGCAACTCCGGCCACGCCTTCCACCCCAACTACGACGACCAGCTGGAACTGTGGGCGGAGGGGGAGACCCTGCCCTGGGCCGTGACCGAGGACGCGGTCCGGGAGGCGAGCACGGACGAGCTCACCCTGGTCCCCTAGCCTCCGGCCTCCGGGTCACTGTCACACGACGGCCCCGGTGCGGCGCCCGCCGCACCGGGGTCGTCCGTCTCGCGGCGGGTCCGTCTGACAGCGGGAACGAGGTGCCGGTCAGCTCCTCGGACAGGTCCCACAGCCGCCGGGCCGCCTCGGGGTCCTGAGCGGCGGCGCTCCTGCTCGAGGGGCCGGGGGCACCGTTCATGAACAGTCCCGTGGGCCCGGCGAAGGCGGCGCCGGGAACGTCCTGGGTGGCGGCGTAGACCGTGGGCAGGGCCCCGGCTTCGGCGCTCTGGGCGACGAGCCGGTTGAGGATCCGCATGAACCGGTCCTGAAGAGGCTTCTCGCTGCGGCTCTGGAGGTTGGTGGCGGCGTACCCGGGGTGCGCGGCGGTGGCCAGTACCGGGGACCCGGCCCCGTCCAGCCTGCGCTGCAGCTCCAGGGTGAACAGCAGGTTGGCCAGCTTGGACTGCCCGTAGGCCCGGTAGGGGGTGTAGCGCCCCTCCAGGTTCGGGTTGTCGAAGTCGATGCGGTTCACCGACCGGTGCAGGCCCGAGGAGACGGTGACGACCCGCCCGGTGACGTGTTCCAGCAGGAGGTTGGTGAGCGCGAAGTGGCCCAGGTGGTTGACGCCGAACTGGGTCTCGAAACCGTCCTTGGTACGGGACTCCGGGACGGCCATGAGGCCGGCGTTGTTGATCAGCAGTTCGAGGTCGCCCTTCCACCCGTCGGCGAACTCGCGGACCGAGGCCAGGTCGGCCAGGTCCAGGCGGCGGACCTCGGTCTCGCCCACGATCCCTCCCGCGGCCTCCTCCCCCTTGGCGGTGTCGCGGACGGCCAGCACCACACGAGCACCGCGCCTGGCCAGGACCTTGGCGGTCTCCAGACCCAGTCCGCTGTTGGCGCCGGTGATGACGGCCGTTCTGCCGGTCAGGTCGGGCAGGCTGACGTTGCTTTCGCTCATACCACCAACGTAGGCACCTCCCCAGGAAGTTGTCAATGACAACAATGATGTCATTGGAAACATTCGACTATGCTGGAGGTATGGCTGACCGCCCCTACCACCACGGAGACCTCCGCTCCGCCCTGCTGGCCAGTGCCGAACGCACTCTCGCCGAGCGGGGCCCGGCAGCGCTCTCCCTACGCGAACTCGCCCGTGAGGCGGGTGTCAGCCATGCGGCACCCGGACGCCACTTCAAGGACAAGCAGGCCCTGCTCGACGCCCTGGCGCTCAGCGGGTTCCAACGGCTCCAGGCCGTTCTGGAGCAGGCCGTGAACACCCAGAACACCGCCGGAGCGGACACCGAGGCCTACCTCCTGGCCCTGGCCCGCGCCTACATGGGCTTCGCCCTGCCCAACCCCGCCCTGCTGGACCTGATGTACGCGCGCAAGCACGACAGCGACATCTCCGACCAGCTCGCCGCCGCCGTGGGCGACCTGCTCGCCGTCGTCCTGAACACCATCGCCGAGGGCCAGCGCAGCGGGGAGATCGGCGAGGGCGACCCGGCGGCCATCGCCTTCACCGTGGCCTCGACCCTGCACGGCTTCGCCTCGTTCAGCGCCGACAACACCGTCGAGGACATCGACGAGAGCCTCGAGTCCGTCGTCAGCCTCCTGATGACCGGCCTCAGCCCCCGCTGACGCCCGGCCCGGTGGCCGGACCGGTGAACCCTCCCTCCTGCCGGGACGTCGGAGAGGAGGGGAGCCCCCACCCTCCAGATCCCTTCAGCAGAAGAAGAACCCATGGAATTCGCCGGTGACTTCGAGACCCATCTGACCCTGCGCGCGGACAGTGACGCCGACGTCGCCTCCGCCGCCGCCTGGGCGGCCGAGCAGGGGCTGAAGTTCACGCACATCCAGCTCGACCGGGGTGACGCCCCCTCACAGCCGATGGTCACCTACCACGGCCACGGCACCCTCACCGGGCAGAGGGCGATCGCGAACCGCTGGCGCGCGCGGCTGGCCGGAGCCGGGTTCGAGGTGGTCCGGGAGAAGCACGAGGTCGCCCACACCAACGCCGACGTGCCCGGCACCCCCGAGGAGGCGCGCGCTCTCGGGCCGGGGTACTACTTCGAGACCCACCTGAAGCTGCTGCTGCCCGCCGACGCCGACCTCGACGGGCTCGCCCGGCTGGTCGGGCCCCACCGGGCCCGGCTCTCCCGCAACGCCCGCCGCACCCGCGAGGACGGGCGTCAGGAACGGTTCGTCACGCAGCGCTGCTCCGGCGTGGACAGGAACGTCGCCTACGAGCTGCACTCCTCCCTGAGGGAGGTGCTCAACGGGCAGGGGCTGCCCCGCAGCTTCTCCGGGGAGGAGAACGGGGTCATCGACACCGAACGGGAGTTCGTCGTGTACGACAGCGCGCTCGCACTGGACGCCGGATGGTTGGACGACGCCCCGGTCACGGACCCGGTCGAGGCCCGGCGCCGTTGGTACGACCCGACCTACCCCGCCACCTTCCTGCCGGTCACCGCCGGACCGCACGCGACCCAGGAGAAGGTGTTCGACCCGGCGATGAAGCAGTTCGACCACGCCTTCCGCCCCGCGGAACCCGTCTTCACCGACCCCGGGCTCGCCGAACGCTGGTGGGCGGCCAACCGGAGCGCCATGGAACACGTCCTGCGCGCGGTGTCCACCACGGAGTGGGCGGACAGCCTGGTGCTGCGCGGCAGTACGACCATGCCCCTGTGGGTGGGAGAGCGGGCCCGGCGCCCCCGCGACCTGGACTTCGTGGCCCTTCCGGAGACGAGGTCGGCCGAGCACCACGACTCGGTGCGGATGCTCGACGACCTGGTGTCTGCGGTCGGTGCCCTGGAACCGCCCGCCGGGCTGGTGTTCGACACCGCCGGAACCCGCGGGGAGAGCATCTGGACCTACGAGCGCGCCTCCGGTCGGCGGCTCGTCATCCCCTGGCAGCACACGGAGGGCCCGCACGAGGTCCTGCCGCCGGGCACGGTCCAGGTGGACGTGGTGTTCCAGGAGCCCCTGCCCGAACCCCCTCTGGCCGCCACTGTCGGGGACATCCCCGTGCTGATCGCCGGGCCGGAGCTGTCCCTGGCGTGGAAGGTGCAGTGGCTGGTCACCGACACGTACCCGCAGGGCAAGGACCTCTACGACGCCGTCCTGCTCGCCGAATCCCACCCGCTCCCGCACGACCTGCTCATGCGGGTGCTGCGCCCGGAGATGGACGCGGAGGCCGACGAGATGAACGAACGGTACCTGAGCGACGGCGAGGGCCACCTGAGGTGCGACTACGACCTCATCCAGGGGTGGGAGCACTTCGTCCGGGACTGCCCGTGGGTGGAGGGCGGCCCGGGCGAGTGGATCGACCGCTTCGAGGCCGCCCTGGCACCCACCTTCCGCGAGCTCCGAGACGGCCCGCACAACTAGTCCCCACAGAAGAAGACCCCCATGGACACCACTGAATACTTCGAGGTCAACCTGACCCTGGACGCGACCGCGCCCGGGCGGGTCGCCGAGGCCGCGAGTTGGGCCGACACGTACGGACTCGGCTTCGCCCGCGTCGAGCCCCTCCGGGAGGAACCCCTCGCGCAGCCGACGATCACCTTCCACGGCCGGGGGAGCCTGGACAAGGCCCTGGCCATGGCCGAGATGTGGGCCGGGCGCCTCAGCGGGGCCGGGTTCCCGGTGATCCGGACCAGGGTCGGGATCCCCCACGACAACAAGGGTGTTCCCCGGAGCCGGGCCATGGTCGCGCACATGGATGAGCCGCGGGAGCGGTACTTCGAGACGAGGATCAGGCTCCTGTTGCCGCCCGGGGCCGATCTGGGAGCCCTCGCCCGGATCGTGGAACCGCACCGGGCGGGGCTCTCCCGCCACGCGGGAGGCGATCGGGAGGAGATCCGCGAGGAGTGGCAGGAGTGGTTCGTCGTCCAGCGCTGCTCACGGGCCGGCCGCCGAGAGGCCGAGGCGCTGAGCTGGCTGCTGCTCCGTTCCCTGGAGATGGCCGGGGTGTCGATGGACGGGCGCGAGACGCCCAGGTCCCGGCTCCTGTCGATCGAGCGCGAGTACGTCGTCCACGACAGCGACCCCTCCCTCGACTCGGAGTGGTTGGGTATCAACCCGTTCTCCGAGAACGAGGAGGCCCCCCGCCACCGCCCGCCGCTGGTCGGCTCGGGCCGGGACCCGGACACCTACCTGCCGAACACCGCCGGGCCGGAGGCCGAACAGGCCAGGGTGTTCGACCCCGCCCTCAAGCACTTCGGTGACGCCTACACGGCCGGTGAACCGGTGTTCGTCGACCCCGAAATCGGTGCCCGCTGGTGGTCCGCGCAGCAGCGGGCGATGGACCTGGCGCTGCGCGCGATCGCGGCCACACCCTGGCGGGAGCACCTGGTGCTGCGCGGCAGCACGGCCATGCCCGTGTGGATCGGGGAACGGGCCCGCCGCCCGCGCGACCTGGACTTCGTGGTGGTGCCGGTGGAGATCGCCGCGTTCGGCGACCCGGCCGAACGCATGCTCACCGAGATCGTCGAGGCGGTCACCGGGGCCGGTCCGGACTCGGATGCCGGAGCGGGAGCGGGAGCGGGAGCGGGAGCGGGAGCGGACAGGATCGTCTTCGACGCCCGGGACGTGCGGCAGGAGGGCATCTGGACCTACGAGCGCGCACAGGGCAAACGGCTGGTCCTGCCCTGGCGGGCCGAAGGACTCCCCCCTGGCACCGTGCAGGTGGACGTGGTCTTCCACGAGGTGCTGCCCGTGGAACCGGTGCGTGCGACGGTCGCCGGGGCGGAGGTGCTCACGGCCGCCCCGGAGCTGTCCCTGGCGTGGAAGGTGCAGTGGCTGTTCACCGACAGGTACCCGCAGGGCAAGGACCTCTACGACGCCGTGCTCCTGGCCGAACGCACACCGCTCTCCCGGGACCTGCTCGTTCCGCTGCTGCGGCCCGAGCTCGGTGACGGGGCCGAGGAGGTCGACGAGACCGCGCTGCGCCGGCCCGACGGCCCGTGGGAGTTCGACTCCAAGGAATGGGACCACTTCGTCCGGGACTGCCCGTGGGTGAAGGGCGAACTGTCGGAGTGGATCGACCGCTTCGAGGCCGCCCTGGCCCCCACCTTCCGCTAGGGCCCGGCGCCCCGGACCGCGCCGGGAACAGAACCCGGCCACCGGGAACGCCCACGGCTCCACCGAAGCGCGAAGGCCCACCGAGTACTCTCGGTGGGCCTTCGCGATGTCGAAGAGGGCCGGTGCGGCGGTCGCCTCACGGCGGGTGGCACAACAGGGTTCCTGCCACCGCTAGGTGCGGTATTCCCTGAAGGCGTTGTTTAGAGCCCGGGGGACACTTAAACCGCACCGACCCGCTCCGTGTAACGGACCCACCCCCGGAGCTATTCCGCGGTCCTCCCCGGATCGGCGAAAAATCTGGACTCTCCCCCGCCGGGCGCCCGCCATGCCCTGGTATGAACCTTTTGTTCTTGTGGCCGGGCGCGGTCGGACCCGTCGGGCACGGTCTCGGAGAGCCTGGTCGACGGGTTCCGCCTGCCCGCCCGAGACGGCGGGCAGGAGTGCGGCGCGCCTAGGCTGAGCGCATGGACGATTCCGGGCGCCGAAGCCGACTCCGGGGACGGCGGGTCCCGGAGCGTTGGAAGGCACCGCTCCTCGACTTCGCCCTGTGGGCGGTGCTCGCCGCGCTCACCCTGACAGAACTCGCCGGGACGCCCTCCCACGCCATGGCCGTCGAGGGCGCCGTGGCGCTGGCGGTGCTCGCGGTCGGGCTGCAGCGCCGCTTCCCCCACGCGGCCCTCACCGCGGTGACCGCCTACGCCGCCGCGCAGGCCCTGCTCACCGGCCTGGGCGCGACCTCCACGACCATCCTGGTCGTCCCCTACCTCTGCGTGTGCGTGTCCTCCTTCCGGGCCGGACTGTTCTCGGGCCGGGCCCGCCCGGTCGTGACGCTGACCGCGGTCACCGCGGCGGCGGCGTTCGCGGGGTACGCGGCCTCGGGGACCGTGCTCGGCTACACCTCCCGTGCGTTCCTCGCCGGCGCGGACGACTGGGCGAGCGTCGCCCTGGCCCTCGTCCTGACGCTGGTCACCCCGTGGCTCTTCGGCCGGTACTGGCACTGGCAGAGCCTGGTCGGGCGCGGCGGCTGGGAGATGGCCGAGCGGATGGAACGCGCCCGCGTCGCCGAGACCGACCGGGCCCGCCTGCTCGAACGCGCACGCATCGCCTCCCGCATGCACGACTCCCTCGGCCACGACCTGGCGCTCATCGCGGTGCGCGCGGCGGCCCTGGAGATGTCCGCGAAGGACGACCCGGAGCGGCGCGAGGCGGCGGCGGAGCTCCGGGGCGCGGCACACGACGCCAACCTGCGGCTGCGCGAGGTGATCGGGGTCCTGCGCGAGGAGCCCGAGGACACTCCTACCGAAACCGTCTCCGACCTGGTCGAACGGGCCTCCGACGCCGGACTGTCGGTCCGGCTGCTCCGTGAGGGCTCCGACCCGGACCCCGGATCGGCGAGCGGGCGTGCGGCCCACCGGGTCGTCCAGGAGGCACTGACCAACGCCGCCAAGTACGCGCCGGGAGCCGAGGTCTCGGTCCGGATCGTGCGGGGCGGCGGCGTCACCCGGGTCACGGTGGAGGACACCGGGGCCGTCACCGAGAGCGCCCTTCCCGCCCGCTCCGAGGACACCGAGGGCGGTTTGGCCGGACTCCGCGCCCTGGCCGCCGACGAGGGCGGCACCTTCGAGTCCGGCCCGAGCGGCGACGGTTTCGCGGTGCGCGCGGTCCTGCCCGACACCCACGGCTCCCCCCGGCCCCCCCCC
>NZ_ANBA01000006.1 GCF_000341085.1 Nocardiopsis ganjiahuensis DSM 45031
GCCCGCCGGAGCCTGGTCACAGCGGTCGTCGTCCCCTCGGTCCTGGGACTGACGCTGACCGGGGTCGTCTTCCTGGCGCTCTGGGGGGTGAGCGCCAACTCGGTGCTGCCCCCGGAACGCTACGAACGCCTGTCCGTGGGGGACTCCCGTGCGGCGGTGGAGGCCGAGCTGCCCCGGTACGCCTACCCCGCGAGCTCGGTCGACGACCCGCCTCCGCCACCGGCCGGCGCGGACGAGTGCCGCTACTTCCTGGTGACCGCGGAGAACGGACTGCCGCCGGTGTACCGCCTGTGCTTCGCGGACGGTGTGCTCGTGTCCAAGGAGGAGATCGAGCGCACGCAGTAGGCCCGGCGGCGGACTGGGGCCCTACTCTGGGCCCGTGGGAGATACGAGTGAGCGCGGCGGCACGATCCGGGTGGTCCTGGCCGACGACGAGGTGATGATGCGCGCCGGGATCGGCGCGATCCTCGCCTCGGTACCCGGGATCGAGGTGGTCGGGGAGGCCGCCGACGGCGCCGAGGCGGTGTCCCTGGTGGCGGAGCTGGCCCCGGACGTCGCCCTGTTGGACGTGCAGATGCCCGGGACCGACGGGCTCCGGGCCACCGAGGCCATCAGCGCCGAGTACCCCGGAACCGCCGTCATCATCCTCACCACGTTCTCCGAGGACGCCTACATCGCGCGCGCCCTGGCCGGGGGCGCGTCCGGGTTCGTGCTGAAGTCGGGCGACCCGAACCAGCTGGTGTCCGGGATCCGCGCGGTGGTGGAGGGCGGTGCCTACCTGTCGCCGGAGGTGGCCCGGCGGGTGATCAGCGAGCTCGACGCCACGGGCGGCCGGATGTCGCGCGCGTCAGCCGCACGGGAGCGTGCGGCGGCCCTGACCGACCGCGAACGCGAGGTGCTCGCGCTGCTGGGTGAGGGGTGCTCCAACGACGAGGTGGCCCGCCGCCTGGCCATCGCCCCGGGGACCGCGAAGGTCCACGTGCGCTCGATCCTCACCCGCCTCGACCTGCGCAACCGCGTGCAGGCGGCGATCCTCGCCTACGAGGCCGGACTCCTCGACCACCCCTGACCCCGGGCCCGGCGCCGCGCGCCGTCAGGCGCTGCTCACCGACAACTTCACCGCGAAGCCCAGGAACAGCGCGCCCGCCGCCGAGGCGGCCCCCGCCGAAAGCCGCCGACGCCGTCCGAAGGCCGCGGCCAGCCGGGTTCCGCTGAAGATCAGCACGGACAGGTACAGGAAGCTGACGAACTGGAGCAGGGAGCCCAGGAGCAGGAAGGACAGCGCCGGGTAGGCGTAGGCGGGGTCGACGAACTGCACGAAGAAGGAGATCAGGAAGAGGATCACCTTCGGGTTGAACAGGGACACCGTGAACGCCCGCCGGAAGGGCTTCTCCGCGGTCACGGGAACCTTCGTGTCGGCGGCCCGCTGGTCCTCGGCCCGCTGGTGCCGGGAGGCCCACATGGCGTACGCGGAACGCAGCATCCCGATCGCCATCCAGATCAGGTAGGCGGCTCCCGCGTACTTCACCACCGCGAAGAGCAGCGGGTGGGTCCGGAGGAGCGAGGCCGCCCCGGCCGCCGCGAGCAGCATCAGCACCGTGTCGCCGGTGAACACGCCCGCGGCCGCCTTGTACCCGGTACGGGTACCGCTGCGCGCGGCGACGGAGAGCACGTACAACGAGTTGGGCCCGGGCAGGAGGACGATCAGAACGAGCCCTGCCAGGTAGGTCGGCAGGTCAGTGATACCGAGCATGAGCGGAGTGTTTCATCCGGCGATCGGGTACCGACACCCCGGCCGCCCTTCTGTGACCAACGCCCCGGCCACCGGGTCTCCCGCCCGCTGCCCCTTCGTCGTCCCGGCCGCCTACCCCTTTGTGACTAGCCGCCCGCTGCCGCTCAGGTGATGTGCCCGGGGGCGCCGACAGCACAGGATTCGGGCATGGTCACACCGCACCGATCCCGCCGACTGCTCGCCCACACCACCGCCGCCCTGGTCCTGGCGGCTTCCTTCGCCGTGCCCGCCGCCTACTCGGCCGCCACCACGGGAGACCCCACGGTCCTGTCCCCGCCCGAGCCCACCGGCCCGCACGCGGTCGGCCGGACGGAGGTCCACCTGGTCGACCCCTCCCGGGGCCACCCGTGGATGGAGGGCGCGGACGAGCGCGACCTCATGGTCGACCTCTGGTATCCGGCGGAGCCCGCTCCCGACGCCGAACCCGCCCCCTACCTCTCCCCGTCCGCCGCCTCCGCGCTCAGCCGCGGCCTGGACAAGGCGGGGGTGCCGCGCGGCGCCGTGGACGCTGAGGCCGCCACGGCCAACGCCTTCCCCGACGCGCCCGTCACCGGGGGGCCGGACCGGCTCCCCGTCATCCTGTACTCGCCCGGGTTCGGTGAGTCCCGGTCCACGAACGCGGTGCTCCTCGAGGAGCTGGCCTCGCACGGCTACCTGGTGGTCGCCGTGGACCACGTGTACGAGACCCCGGCCGTGGACCTGCCCGACGGCCGGGTGCTCCGGCTGAACTTCCCCGACAAGGAGACCGACACCTATCGGGAGGCCATCGCCGTCCGGACCCTGGACACCCGCTTCGTCCTGGACTCCCTGACCGGGGGCGCGCTCCTGCCCCCGTACCTGGAGGAGGCCGCCGACACCGGCACCGTGGGGATGTTCGGGCACTCCGCGGGCGGCCTGACCACGGCCGAGACCATGCTGGTGGACGACCGGATCGCCGCCGGGGCGAACCTGGACGGGAGTACGGCCTACCACGTGAGCGACGAGGCGTGGGCGGACGTGACCACGCGCGGGGTGGAGCGCCCGTTCCTGTACTTCGGCGCCGGGCTGTCCGGGGCGGACCTTCCGCACACCAGCCGCCACCACCGGGACCTCCAGTTGTTCCGGGAGGCCTCGACCGGCCCGTTCCTGGAGCTGTACATGGCGGACGGGGAGCACCGGTCGTTCTCCGACGACCAGTGGGCGCTGCCCGTGCTCGAGGCCGAGCACGGCCTCTCCGGCCGCTCCTGGGAGCAGAGGACCGCGCAGGGGATCGGCCAGGTCGACCCCGAGGCCTCGATCGCCGCGCAGCGCGCGTACCTGCTGGCCTTCTTCGACGCGAACCTGCGCGGGACGGAGGAGCCCCTGCTGGAGGGCCCCTCCCCCGAGCACCCGGTCGTCGAGTTCGTCGACTGACCCGCCTACCGGGACCGGGCCGGGGCCGGTCCGGGACCGCCGGACACGGCAGGGCCGGAGCGGCACGCCCCCGTGGCGACCGCTCCGGCCCGTTCCCGTCCTCCGCCCTTCAGCCCGTCTCCCGCGCCGAACGCGCTCCCGGCTCCGCCCTCGGTGCCGTCACACGTCGCGCAGGCGCAGCTCGGTCCACGCGACCAGGAGTGCCGCCACCGTCCACCCCGCCACCACGACGACGTTGATCGGCCCGTCGAACGGCGCGGTGTAGAAACCGGCGTCACCGGCGGCGTAGAACTCGATCCCGGCGGCCCCCGGGGTGAACGCCGCGAGGTCGTCGACCAGCTGGACCCCGGACATGATCATCACCATCGGCAGCCCCAGGAGCAGCAGGAACCCCGCCATGACGGTGCTCGCGGTCCCCCGCAGCGCCGTCCCGACGCCCACGAACATCGCCGCGAACAGCGCCATGCACGCCCCGGCGCCGAGCACGGTGACGGCGACCTCCGCGACCGGGAAGGTCACGTGGGAGGCCAGCAGCGCGGCCAGTACCCCGGTCCCGACCAGCCCCGCGGCCACCGACGCGCAGAACGCCAGTCCGGCGGTGACCAGGACGCGCGCGACCAGCACCGTGGTGCGGTCCGGATTCCACACCAGGGTTCCCGTCACGCTCCGGTTGGCGAACTCGCCGGTCGACACCAGCGCCGCGAGCACCAGCACGGTGAACTGCACCAGGTAGAAGTAGCCCTGTGAGGTGAGCTGGGCGAACTTCACCCCGTCGCTCGCGATCGGGTTCTCGTGGACCCGGCTCAGCTGCGACCAGCCCATCATCGCGGCGAACAGGGTCATGCCGACCACCGCCGCCGCCACGCACCACCAGGTGGAGCGCAGCGAGGACACCCGGACCCACTCCGCGGCGAGCTCGCGCCCCAGCCGCGCCGTCCGCGTCACCCGGGCACCGTCCGGACCCCGCGGCGCCGCCACGCGCCGGATGCCCGCACCAGCCGCCCCCTCGGTCGTCTCCGTCCCCTTCACGACTCCACCTCCTCGGCCGTGCGGCCCGCGCCGTCGGCCCCCGTCCGCACCGCCGTAACGGGTGCGGTACGCGCCCCGTACTCCACCGACTCACCGGTCAGCTCCAGGTAGGCCTGTTCCAGTGAGGCCTGTTCCAGCCGCAGCCCGTGCACCCGGACCCCCTCCTCATAAGCCCGGTCACCGACCTCCTCGACACCCGGTCCGAACACCCGGAGCTCCTCTCCGGCGGAGTCCCCTCCGGTTCCGGTCTCGATCCGGACCCCCTCCCGGGCCAGTCGGGCGCGCAACCGTCCCGCGTCCGGGCTGCGCAGGACCACGTGGGTGCGGGACCACGCCGAGATCACCTCGCTGATCGGGGCGTCGGCGATCAGCCGCCCCCGCCCGACCACGACCAGGTGGTCGGCGACCTGCCCCATCTCGCTCATCAGGTGGCTGGAGACCAGCACGGTGCGCCCCTCGTCGGCCAGCCGGCGGGTGAGGTCGCGCATCCACCGGACCCCGTCCAGGTCCAGGCCGTTCACGGGCTCGTCGAAGAGCAGCACACCCGGGTCGGCGAGGAGAGCGTCCGCGACCCCGAGGCGCTGCCGCATGCCGAGCGAGTAACTGCCCGATCTCCTGTCGGCGACCTCGGACAGCCCGACCTCGGCCAGGACCTCGTCGACCCGGTTCCGGGGCAGTCCGCACACGTGGGCCTTGGCCCGCAGGTGTGCCCGGGCGGTTCGGCCGGGGTGCGCGGCCGCCACGTCCAGGAGGGCGCCCACCTCCCGTGCGGGCCAGGCCAGGTCCTCGTAGGGGCGTCCGTTGACCAGGGCCGCCCCGGAGGTGGGCCGGGTCAGCCCGACGAACATCCTCATGGTCGTGGACTTGCCCGCGCCGTTGGGCCCCAGGAAACCGGTCACCCGGCCGGGGGCGACGGTGACCGAGAGTTCTTCGACGGCGGTGCGCGGTCCGTAGCGTTTGGTGAGTTCGCGTGCGATGAGCACGGCGGGGTCCCTTCGTGGTGGGGTCTCGTGCTTCGGAGAACCCCACGCTAGGAACCGGCCCCGCACCGCCGCATCGGCGTTTCGGCAGCACCCCTCTACCCACTTGTGCCTATGCCGCCGGCCGAGCGGTCGGACTGTTCGCCCTGCCACGGCCCGGCACCGGCGGACGACCCGCTGAACCAGGTCCCGTCAGCGGGCGTCGAGGAAGACCGGCGGGCAGGGCCCCGGCTCGGGCAGCTCCCAAGAAGGGTCGGGGCGAAAGTCCTGGAACGTACCGTCGAAGGGGAAGCGCCCGGCCTCCGCCAGAGCCGCGACCCGCGCTCCCTCCTCGCGGATCCGCACCGCCTCCTCCGCCGTCCAGTGCCCTTCCGTCCCGGTCTTGGCCTCGAAGGAGGCTTCGTCCTTCCACCTCCAGGTGCGGTCCGGCTCGACCCACACGTCGAGTTCGTGGTCGATCAGGTCCATGGCCCTCCCGGGCGGACGGCCCGTCCCGCCTTCGGTGCCCTGTCCCCGTCCGCCCTCGATCACGCGTTCCCGTCTGGCCTCGAGGTTCACGTACCACCAGCCGAACCCCATGTCCGTGTCGAAGGCCCACCAGACCGCGTGCCGGGCGCCGTGGGGTTCGAGGATGAGGGAGTGCCCCCGCCACCAGCGTTCCGCACGCATCGGGTATCCCCCTGGCGGCCGTTCCGCGACGGGCACGTCCCGCAGGTGGCGGCCCTCGGGCAGGTCCACGGCCCAGCCGGGCGACCCGTTCGGCAGCCAGGCCAGGATCCCGCGCTCGTCGTCGGCCACCACCCGGGCCCTCACCGCCAGGCTCAGGTGCCCGCCCAGATACAGGGCCCGATCGATCACGTCCGCCGGCCGCATGCCCTTCCCCAATGCCTGAACCCCCCTAAAACCCGTGGATACGCCCGTACCCGGAGCCGTACGCTCGCGCCAGGCCCCGACACCGGAACCCCCTGAAAACGGGGACTTCCCGGTGCCGGGTCCTGGCGGCAGGCCGTACCCACGGTCCGACAGGCATGCGCGCACCGCCCCGAATGGTCGCCCCGACGATCGCAGAGAGGAACGACACCATGGCCACCACCCAGCTGAACCTGGCCGCGGTCCGCAACATCGGGATCATGGCCCACATCGACGCGGGCAAGACCACCACCACCGAGCGCATCCTGTACTACACCGGTGTCTCCCACAAGGTCGGCGAGGTCCACGACGGCACCACCGCCATGGACTACCTGCCGGAGGAGCGCGAGCACGGCATCACCATCACCTCGGCCGCCACCACCTGTGTGTGGGCGTTGGACGGGGTCGCGCACACGGTGAACATCATCGACACCCCGGGACACATCGACTTCACCGCCGAGGTGGAGCGCTGCCTGCGGGTGCTCGACGGCGCGGTCGCCGTGTTCGACGGCGTGGCCGGTGTGGAGCCGCAGTCCGAGACGGTGTGGCGCCAGGCCGACCGGTACGGCCTGCCCCGGATCTGCTTCGTGAACAAGCTGGACCGGGTGGGCGCGGACTTCGCGCGCTGCGTGGACATGATCGCCGAACGCCTGGGCGCGACACCGCTGGTGCTCCAGCTGCCCATCGGTGCCGAGGCGGGCTTCCGCGGTGTGGTCGACCTGCTCCGGATGCGGGCCCTGGTCTGGCCCGCCGACACCGCCCCGGGCGAGGCCTACGACGACGTGGCCGTGCCCGAGGAGCTGGTGGAGCAGGCCCTCCACTGGCGTGAGCGCCTGCTGGAGACCCTGGCCGAACGCGACGTGCAGCTCATGGACTTCTATCTCCGGGACATCGAACCCACGGAGGAGCAGATCCACCAGGTCGTGCTCGTGCTCACCGCCGGTGCCATCGGCGAGACCGTGACGCCCGTGCTGTGCGGGACCGCGTTCAAGAACAAGGGTGTGCAGCCGCTGCTCGACGCCGTGGTTCGCTACCTGCCGTCCCCGCTGGACGTCCTGCCCGCCGAGGGACACGTCCCGGGCGACCCCGCCGCCGTGGTCATCCGCGACACGTCCGACGACGTCCCGACCTCCGCCCTGGCCTTCAAGGTCATGAGCGATCCCCACCTGGGTAAGCTCACGTTCCTGCGGGTCTACTCCGGGCGGATCCGTACGGGCGCCCCGCTGCTCAACGCCGCCAAGGGACACAAGGAGAGGATCGGCAAGATCTACCGCATGCACGCCGACCAGCGCGAGGAGATCGCGTCGGCGGGTGCCGGTGACATCGTCGCCGTCATGGGTCTGAAGCGGACCACCACCGGAGAGACCCTGTGCGATCCGGCGGCGCCCGTGCTGCTGGAGTCCGTGGAGTTCCCGGACCCGGTCATCCAGGTGTCCGTCGAACCGCGCTCGCGGGGCGACCAGGAGAAGCTGGCCACCGCCCTGCAGCGGTTGGCGGAGGAGGACCCCTCCTTCCGGGTGCGCACCGACGCCGAGACCGGGCAGACCGTCCTCGGCGGTATGGGTGAGCTGCATCTGGAGGTCCTGACGCACCGGATGCGGCGCGAGTTCGGTGTGGCGGCGAACGTGGGCCGGCCGCAGGTCGCGTACCGGGAGACCCTCCGGCGTGCGGCCGAGGTCGAGTACACGCACCGGAAGCAGACCGGTGGCAAGGGCCAGTTCGCCCGGGTGCGGATCCGTGTGGAACCGCTGCCCGGGGGCGGGGACCACGAGTTCGTGGACCGGGTGACCGGCGGCCGGGTGCCGCGTGAGTTCGTCCCGTCCGTGGACGAGGGCTGCAGGCAGGCGATGCGGCTCGGCGCCCTGGCCGGGTACGGGCTGACCGGCGTGCGGGTGACGCTGCTGGACGGGTCGGCCCACTCCGAGGACTCCTCGGAGCTGGCCTTCCGGACGGCCGCGTTCCAGGCGTTCCGGGAGGCGGCGGCACAGGCGTCCCCGGTGCTGTTGGAACCGGTGATGGACGTGGAGGTGACCACGCCCGAGGATCACATGGGCGACGTGATCGGCGACCTCAACGCCCGCCGCGGCCGGGTTCGGTCGATGGTGGACCGGTACGGGGCCAAGGCGGTGTCGGCGCTGGTGCCGCTGACGGAGATGTTCGGCTACGTGGGCGACCTGCGCGGCCGCACGTCCGGGCGGGCCGACTACACGATGCGGTTCGACTCCTACGCCGAGGTGCCGGAGTCGGTCGCGGCGGCCGTGGTCGCCCAGGCCTGACCGACCGGCGTGCCCGGACGGGTGAGCGGGCGAGGCGGAGCCCTCGGCGACGAGGGCTCCGTCCGGGCCGCTCAGCGCGGTTCGGGCGGGCCAGTCGCCTCCGGACCGTCGGCGTCCGGGCCCCGGGCCCCCTGGTGGCCGGCCCCCTGTTCGCCGGTTCTCCGGCCACCGGGTTCCGGAGCCTCTGCTCCAGGGCCGGTGGTCCCGGGGCCGACGGTCCCGGTGGGTTCCGAGGAGGCCGGCTCGTCCAGGGTGACCAGGTCCAGGAGCTGGCGGGCCTCCGAGAGGGCTTCGGCCAGCTCCGTGCGCCCGGACTCGGCCATCTCGAAGAACCCGCTCTCCAGCCACCCCCGGGTCGTTGCCAGCCAGGCGACCACCCGGTCGTCGCGTGCCCGGGGCGCGGTGTGCGCGACCTCGCTGACCAGGTCGGCCAGTGCCCACAGCGCCTGCGGGGTGTCCCTGCCCCACCAGGAATCCAGGTAGGGGCCGAGGTCGTCCCCGGCCTCCGCGAGGGTCCCGAGCGGTGCGTCGGCACGGTCCTCTCCGGAGAGTCCGTGCTCCCACCAGACGGCCAGGCAGGCGCGGAGCGCTTCGCGTTCGTCCTCGGGCCACTCCGTCCACCCGGCCTGGCGGAGTTTGGCGAAGAGCCCGTGGAGGTCGCCGTCACCGCGGAGGGCGAGTTCGAGGAGCCGGGGCAAAAAGTGGCGCAGGTCGTCCACGTCGCCCCACGTGTTCAGGGCCTTGTGGGCGAAACGGCGCAGCCGCTCGGCGTCGAGTTCCCTCAGCGGCGCTCCGAGCAGGTCCTGGTGGTCGTTCTCGGTGACGCAGTGCCGACACCCCTCCACCCTCGCGGGTCGGGGGTAGCGCGCGAACACCCGGTAGACGTCCTCGATCTCGCTCTGCACGCACCCAGGATGGCCCAACCGCACCGGTCACCGCTATGGGGCACGGCGGATGTCCTGGGCCACGGGGCTTTCGGGAGTCCCAGGGGCCCCCAGGGCCCCATCAGCATCAGCGGAACGTCCTCCGAGGGCGTTGCCGTCCGCGAGCTCAGCCCATGCAGTCGCAGTGCGGGACGACCACGTTGAGCACGGTCGCCAGCACCGTCAGGGCCAGGGGAAGCACCACGATCAGCGCCGCGGCGGTGTGGGCGGCCCACCCGGCCGGGGGTTCGGGCGGCTGGACCTGGCGGCGCACCCGCCGCACCGGGCAGGCGCCCGCCGCGGACAGGGCCGGGTCGGGGCCGCGTACCCCCGAGGCCGCCATGATCCCCAGCGCGTGGGCCAGCGCGTGCGGTCCGGTCTCCCGCGCCGCACGGTCGTCGGCGGCCCACTCCACGAGCTCGGGGACCTCCGCGGCGGCGGCACGGAGCAGCGGCACCCCGGGGAAGGCGGTGTCGAGCAGCCGTGCCCAGGTGACCAGGAGGTGGTGGCGCCCCCTCAGGTGGGCCCGTTCGTGGGCGAGGACCGCGCGCAGTTCGGGGCCGGTCAGCCGGTCGAGGGCGCCTCGGGTCACGACGATGCCGAACCTCCGGCCGGGCATGCAGTAGGCGGCGGGTTCGGGGCGGTCCAGCAGCCAGACCCGGTCCAGGTGCAGGGTGCGTCGGCGCCCGCCGGCCGCCAGCGCCCGGCCGTGCTCGCGGGACCAGACCCGTCGTGCCCGGCTGCGGCGGGCCGCGGCCCAGGAGAGCCGGGCCAGTCCCGCGGCGCCGAGGAGTCCCGCGGCCACGACCCCGCTCTCCGCACCGTTCTCGTGCACGGCCTGGAAGAGGTCGACGCAGGCGGCGATGAGCGACTTCACGCCGGGCCCCATCACCCGTGTGACCAGGGTGGCGAGCAGGGCGGCGCAGGCGAGCAGCCATGTGGCGGTGGCCAGGGTCCACAGCGCGAGCATCGCCCGGGCGCTGGCGCCCAGGTTCGTCTGGAACCCGCGCAGCGCCCGGGGCCCCGCCACGCTCCACAGCAGCACGGCGACCAGCGCCAGTCCCGACCAGGTCATGTGTCCTTACCTTTCCGTCCTGTGCGGCGTCCGCTCCGGTGGGGCCTCGAAGGTGTTCCACGAAGGCGGCGGGTCCGGGGCGGGTCCGGGGCGGGCCCGGGCCGTGGGCGCGTGGTCCGGCGTCGGTTCCGCGCCCTCCGGGAGAGGACGCGCGGCAGTCGGCCCTAGGTGGCGGTGTCCGCGCCGGAGCCGGCTGTGGCGGTTCGGGCCGCGCGCGGTCCGTCGCCGTTCGAGGGATGCGCGCTCACGGGGAGTCCTCGTGCCGGGGGATGTCGGCGAGCAGTTCCCGGAGGACGTCGAGGTTCTGCGGGTCCATGCGGTCCACGAACCGCAGCAGGGCCACCTGCGGGTCTCCGCTGTCGTCCAGGGCACCCTGCATGCGGTCGGCGGCGTGCGAGGCGCGGTCGCGCAGCGCACGGTAGAACCACAGGCGGCCCGTGCGTTCCCGGTCGGCCCACTCCTTGCGCCGCAGGTTCTCCAGCACCGTGGAGATGGTGGTGTAGGCCGGTTCGCGGTCGGCCAGCGCCTCGACCACCTCGCGCACGCTCATCGGCCGCCCGGCGGCCCACAGGACGCCCATCACCTCGGACTCCAGTGACCCGAGTCCCGGAACCGTGTTACTCACTGGACCACCGTTCGTCATGCGCTTCTCCTTCCAAGGATAGGTAACTACGTACACCTCTCAGCGCTCTCCGGCGCCGGGCCGCCGGGCCACGGCCACCGCGAGGGTCGCGAGCCGTACGCCGGGTACCGCGGCGGCCGATCCGACGCGCACCGCCGTCACTCCCCGGCCGCGGCGAGGGCGGCGTCCACGCTCCGGACGAACACGTCCAGGGGCTGCGCGCCCATGACGGGATCACCGTTGATGATGAAGGCGGGGGTGGCGCTCACACCGATCTGCTGTCCCTCGACGAAGTCGTGGCCGACCTCGATGCCGCTGCGCTCGGAGCCCAGATCCTCCTGGAAGCGGTCCGTGTCGAGCCCGAGGTCCGCGACGATCTCGTCGAGGACGGAGTCCGGGTCGGCGGCGGACTTGAGTTCGTCCTGCCGGTCGAACACCGCTTCCTGGTACTCCCAGAAGGCGTCCTGCTCACCCGCGGCGACCGCTCCGACCGACAGCGTCTGGGACAGTTCTCCCAGGTAGGGGAACTCCCGCCACTCGATCCGCAGGTCGCCGGAGTCCACGTAGCGCTCGACCAGCTCGGGCTGGGTCTCCTGGGCCCAGGTGGCGCAGTAGGGGCAGGCGAAGTCGGAGTAGGCGACCAGGACCACGGGGGCGTCCGCGCTGCCCAGGGCCATCGGGTCGTCGTCGGTGCGGCGGGCCAGGGCCTGGCCCCACTCGCGCTGCTCGGCGTCGACGTGGTCGACCACCGACGCGGTGTCGGGGGTCTGCCGGTCCGGTCCGCTGCCCTCCGTCCGCAGGCCCACGACCACAGCGACCGCCAGGGCCACGAGGACCGCCCCGCCCAGCAACAGCGGGGAGACACCTCCGCGCCCGGTGTTCCTCGACTTCGCGGACCCCTTGGGCTCCGCGCCCGTCGACCCCTCGTCCTTCGGCATACTTCTCCCAGCCCCCGTTTTCTATGGCAGATAGAGCTTATTCTACGCACGATAGAAATAGATGGAGGCGTGCCGGTGCGCCACGGTGCGCGACGGGGGCACACCGGGCGGCCGCGAAGGACGGGGCCACCCGGCCACGATCCCATCCCCGGCCCGCCGCCGCGAGCCGACCTGCCCGCGGAGTGGGAAGGACCGCGGCCGGCGGGAGAGCCCTCGCCCGCCGGGGTGCGTGCCCACCGGGGTGCGTGCCCGCCGAACAGCACGTCTAGGCGGCGGGATCGCGTTCCTCCTCCCCGGTCCGCGCCTCCCGGCCGCGCGCCCTGGCCCGGGCCAGGAGGGTTCCCCCGACCACGAGCGAGACCGTGATCACCAGAGCGGCGACGGCCACCGCGTCGGTGGCGCCCCCGAGGCGGGACAGGGGCTCCTGTGCGCTGAGTGCGAGCTCCTCCATCCACCCCATGCCCGGGAGTGCGGTGATCGAGGCGGTGCCGTCGAAGACCAGGAAGAAGACGCCGATGAGGATGAACAGGGTGCCCGACACCAGGGCCGTCGTGTGCGTGCGCACCGGTCCGATCTCCAGGCTGCGCCCCCGGAGCCAGCCCTTGCGGCCGAGGTCGAACCGGTCCCACAGCAGCGCCATGAGGAACATGGGCAGCGCCATCCCCAGGCCGTAGGCGGCCATGAGCAGCATGCCGCGGACCGGCGTCCCGGTGGCGGCCACCGTGAGGACCCCGCCGAGGATGGGGCCGGAACAGAAACCGGCGAGCCCGTAGACGGACCCCAGGCCCAGCACGGAGAGGTTGCCCCGGCCCCCGGCGAACCTGCCCTGGGCCCGTGAGAACACTCCGAAGGAGAAGCCGAGCCCCAGGACCTGCGCGATCCCGAAGACGATGATGAGGCTTCCGGCCACGGTGATGAGGAGTTCCCGGTGGCCGTAGAACAGGACGCTCACCAGGGCCGAGCCCGCTCCGAGCGGCACCAGGGTGAGGCACAGCCCGAAGTAGAAGACCGCGGTCCGCAGCAGGAGGCGGCCCGCGTCCCGGAAGGCGTAGGCGAAGAAGGAGGGCAGGAGGAGGGCGCTGCAGGGACTCAGCAGTGCCAGGAGCCCTCCGATGACGGCCGCGACGAAACCGATGTCCATCAGCTCACCCCGCCTCGGCCGCGAGGGCCTCGTCGATGCGGGCCTCGAACACGTCCATGGGCTGGGCGCCCAGGAGGGGCTCGTCGTTGATGAGGAAGGACGGGGTACCGCTCAGGCCCAGTTGCTGCCCCTCGGCGAAGTCCTGGTCGACCGCCTCGGTCAGGCTCGCGTCGTCCAGGTCCTCGGTGAACTGGTCCTGGTCCATGCCGACCTGGTCGGCGATCTCCACCATGACCGGTTCGGGATCACCCGCGGACCTGATCTCGTCCTGGCGCAGGAAGACCTGCTCCTGGTACTCCCAGAACAGCTCCTGGCGGGCCGCCGCCTCCGCTCCGACCGCCAGGGCGTGGGAGCGGTCACCGAGGTAGGGGAAGGCCCTCGCCTCGATACGCAGGTCACCGGAGTCGACGTAGCGTTCGGCCAGTTCGGGCAGGGTGTCCCGCTCCCAGGCGGCGCAGAACGGGCACATGTGGTCGGCGTAGACCACCATGACCACGGGCGCGTCAGCCGCCCCCAGGCTCATGGGGTCCCCGGAGTCGGCTTCCCGGTCCGGCTCCTCCTCCCCTTCGTCGGCCGGAGCCCGTTCGGAGGGCTCCGCGGCGGCGGGTGCTCCCCGGTCCTGCGAGTCGTCGCCGGAATCGAGGTTGAGGCCCACGAGCACGGCCACGATCAGGGAGGCCGCGACCGCGCTGGCCAGCAGCAGCGGCGACAGGCCCCGGCTTCGGGGATTCTTCGACATTCGACCCCTCTTTTCTATGTTGCGTAGAGAGTACTCTAAGGAAGATAGAAACAGAGGCCTGCCGAAGGGACGGAACATGCGCGACTGGGGTGCCCGCCAGTGGGCGACCGCGACAGCCGGGACGGCCCTGACCCTACTGGTCCTGGGCCTGTCGGCGGTCCTGATCCCCAACGGGGTCTTCGCCCGTGAGATCGACCCCACCTGGTGGTCCTATCCCGTCTGGGCGGCCACCGCCGTCCTGTCCGGGCTGCTCCTGGCCACCTACATCCGCCCCGTCCCCGAAGGCTCCGAGGGCCCCGGCGGCCGACGCGGACTCGGCGGCAGCCTCCTCGCCTGGTTCGCGATCGGCTGCCCGGTCTGCAACAAGATCGTCCTGCTGGCCCTGGGCTCCAGCGGCGCGATGGCCTGGTTCGCTCCGGTCCAGCCCCTGCTCGCCGCGGCCGGGCTGGTCCTGCTGACCGTGGCCCTGCGCGCGCGGCTCCGCGCGAACGCCTCCTGCCCGCTGCCCGCCGCCGCGCGTCCGTAGCCACCGCGTCCGCGCGCCCGTGGACCCGTCAGCGGTCCGCCGCCCCTCCCCCGACCGGACTTCCGGTTAACCCCGGCCCCCGACGGAAAGGGGGAGAGGACATCCACACGCACCGGGGACACAGAGCTACCGGTGCGGAGAGGCGGGAAGGACCATGACAGGCAACAGAGCAGTCGTCTACCAGGGGCCCGGCGAGGTCGAGGTCGCGGACATCGGCTACCCGGGGTTCGAGCTGAGGGACGGGCCCGGGGTCAACCCGGCGAACGTGGGGCGCAAGGTTCCGCACGGCGTGATCGTGAAAGTCGTCGCCACCAACATCTGCGGCAGTGACCAGCACATGGTCCGGGGCCGCACCACCGCGCCCGAGGGCCTGGTCCTGGGCCACGAGATCACCGGGGAGGTGGTGGAGAAGGGTCCCGACGTCGAGTTCGTCGAGGTCGGCGACCTGGTCTCGGTTCCGTTCAACATCGCCTGCGGCCGCTGTACGAACTGCAAGGCCCGGCGGACGGAGATCTGCCTCAACGTCAACCCGGACCGCCCCGGTTCGGCCTACGGCTACGTGGACATGGGCGGCTGGGTCGGCGGACAGGCCCAGTACGCGCTGGTGCCCTACGCCGACTGGAACCTGTTGAAGTTCCCCGACCGCGAGCAGGCGCTGGAGAAGATCCTCGACCTCACGATGCTCTCGGACATCTTCCCGACCGGCTACCACGGCTGCGTCACCGCCGGTGTGGGCGTGGGCTCGTCCGTCTACGTGGCGGGTGCGGGTCCCGTGGGCCTCGCGGCCGCCGCCTCGGCCCAGCTGCTGGGCGCCGCGGTGGTGATCGTCGGCGACCTCAACGGGGAACGCCTCGCCCAGGCGCGCGAGTTCGGCTGTGAGACGGTCAACGTCTCCGAGGGCGACCCCGGCGACCAGATCGAGGAGCTGCTCGGCACGCCCGCCGTGGACTGCGCGGTGGACGCCGTCGGGTTCGAGGCGCACGGGACCGGGGACAAGTCCTCGGAGGAGGCCCCCGCCAGTGTCCTGAACACGGCGATGGAGGTCACCAGGGCCGGCGGTTCCATCGGCATCCCCGGCCTGTACGTGACGGGTGATCCGGGAGCGGCGGACGAGGCCGCCAGGGCGGGTTCGCTGTCGATCCGCTTCGGGCTCGGCTGGTCGAAGTCGCACGCCTTCTTCACCGGTCAGTGCCCGGTGATGAAGTACCACCGCGAACTCATGGCCGCGATCCTCAACGACCGCGTCCGGATCGCCGCGGCGGTCAACGCCGTCGCCCTCCCCTTGGAGGACGCGCCCGAGGGCTACCGATCCTTCGACAAGGGCGCGGCGAGCAAGTACGTGCTCGACCCGAACGGCTACCTGGGAACCGGCTGAGGAGTCCCGGCTGTCCGGGCAGCGCTCTCGGGGTCACTCCCCCGAGACGATCCGGGACACGTAGAGCACCGCCCCGGCGGCGAGGGCGGCCACACCCACCGACGCCACCAGGGAGGCCAGGCCGAGGGCCACACCCTCCAGAGCGACCCAGGACTCCAGGAAGTCCCGGGTGAGGGGCCGCGCGAGCACGTACACACCGATGAAGACGGCGAAGGCGATGATCGGGGAGAGCTTGTTCACCCGGCCATCCTAGGTTGTCCGATTGGCCGCTGTTTTCCCATGTGGACCGGGTTCGTCCGGACCCTCGGGCGGGTACCACCGACTGTGACCGGCCTGGGGGAGGCCGGTCGTCGAACCGTAGGGAGAGCAGATGCGAGCGACCGTCGGAGACCACCTGCACACACACGGGGTCACCAGTTCCAAGGGCGAACACGAGGCCGAGATCATCGAGGTCCGCGGCGCCGACGACGGCCCGCCCTACATGGTCCGCTTCGCCGACGGCGAGGAGAGGGTCGTCTACCCGGGTCCCGACACCGTGGTGCACCCCAGAACACCGAGCGACTGATCCACGGATCAGGCCCCGGCCCGCGTGCCGGGGCTCCTCCGTGTCCGGGGAGCGCCCCGGGCGCCCGTCCCGGGGCCGGTCCCGGGACAGGGAAGACCCCTCCGGTCCGAATGCAGGTCGGGCCGGAGGGGTCGGTTCGGGGCGGTCGCGGCTGCGCCGGGAGAGGGCGGGACCGGGCAGAGCCCCGCCCTCCCCCGGCACCGCGCGCTTCGGCTCTACGCTCGGCTCGTGGCCAGGTGCGGTGCGATCACACGGTCGAAGGAGCTCACGCAGTCCTCGACCACACTCGCGAACGGCGCGTCCCACACCTGCTGGTGGAACACCTCGATCTCGATGTCCCCCTGATAGCCGGTCGCCTCGACCGCGCGGGTCAGGGAGGCGAAGTCGATGTGTCCGGTGCCGGGCAGGCCCCGTCCCAGGAGCGCGCCCTCGGGCAGCGGGGTGAGCCAGTCACACACCTGGTAGGAGGCGATCCGGCCCTCCGCCCCGGCGCGCTCGATCATCGGCAGCACCTCGGGGTCCCACCACACGTGGTAGGTGTCCACGACCACTCCGCCTGTCTGCGGGTCGAGGTCGGCGACCAGGTCGAGGGCCTGTCCGAGCGTGACGACCACGCCCCGGTCCGCGCAGAAGATCGGGTTCATCGGCTCCAGCGCCAGGCGCACCCCGCGGGCACGCGCCTCGGGTGCCAGCCGGTGCAGCCCCTCACGGACCCGTTCCCGGGCACCCGCCAGGTCCCGGTCGCCGGGCGGCAGCCCGCCCACGACCAGTACGAGCACCGGTGCCGAACCGGGCGCTCCGGCCTCGGCCAGCGCGGCGGTCTCGTCGAGCGCCAGCAGGTTCTCCTTCCACTGCTCGTCCGCGGTGGCCGGGTCCGTGACGAACCCGCCCCGGCACAGGCTGGAGAAGCGCAGACCGGAGTCGGACAGGCGGGAGGCCGCCTCGGCCAGGCCCACCTCGGCGACCCTGTCGCGCCACAGGCCCACGGACCGGACCCCCGCGGCCACGGCGTGGTCGATCGTGGCGGCCAGATCGGCCTTCTTGATCGTGGCCTGGTTGAGCGAGAAGCGTTCGGTGCTCACTACCGTCCCTCCCCTTCAGCGGTGACGCCCTGGGTCTGCAGCAGCCCCTGCCACCGGCGCGCGGCCAGGGCCGGGTCCACCAGGGCCCCGCACGCGTCGGCGAGTTCGAGGATGCGGGCCAGGTGCGGCAGGCTGCGGGCCGAGTGCAGCCCGCCCACCATCGACCACCCCGGCTGGAGCCCGTTGAGCCAGGCCAGGAAGGCCACACCGGTCTTGTAGTACTGCGTGGGCGTGGCGAAGACGTGCCGGGACAGGGCCTCGGTCGGGCCGAGGATCCGCCGGTAGCCGTCGGTGTCGCCCGCCTCCAGCGCGGTCAGCGCCGCGGACGCCTGCGGGGTGAAGGCGGCGAACGCGCCCAGCAGGGCGTCCGAGTGCTGCTCGCCGTCGCCGAGGATGAGGTCGACGTAGTTGTAGTCGTCGCCGGTGTACATGCGCACCCCGTCGGGCAGCCGGGAGCGCAGTTCCCGCTCGGCCTCCGCGTCCAGCAGGGACAGCTTGATCCCGGCGACCCTGTCCGCGTTCTCCTCGATGATCCCGACCACCGTGTCCATGGCCTCGGCCGTGTCACGGGACCCGAAGTACCCGGCCAGGCGGGCGTCGAAGGCCTCGCCCAGCCAGTGCAGGACCACCGGTGTGCTGGCGGCTCCCAGCACCTCGGAGTAGACCTTCACGTAGTCGGCGGCGTCGCGCGCGGCTGCCGCGACGTGCCGGCTGGCCATGAGCACGACCCCGGAGCCGGTGGACTCCACGTGTTCGAGCTGCTCACGGTAGGCCCGCACCACCTCGGACAGGCCGGTCGGGGCGTCCGGGAGCTGGTCGGTGTTGACCCCGGAGACGATGAGGTCCCGGGTGGGCACCCCGTGCTCGCCGCCGAACTCCGCGGCGGCGCGCGCCGAGCGCTCCACCAGTTCACGGGTGGCCGCGTAGTCCAGCCCCATGTTGCGCTGCGCGGTGTCCATCGCCTCGGCGACGCCCAGGCCCAGACCCCACACCCGCCGGCGGAACCCGAGGGTGGCGTCCCAGTCGATCTCGGCGGGGGCGCCGGGCACGTTCTCACCCCAGGCGACCGGCACCACGTGCGCGGCCGCGTAGACCGAACGCACCCTGTGGTGTCCGCGCGGCAGGGGCGGGGCCTGCACGGGTGCGAGCGTCCGCCGGTCGATCCGGCCCGAGGACCGCGGCAGCAGTACCTCCAGCTGCGGCGCCTCGGGCTGCTGTGCCCCGGTCATCGGGCGCCCTCCGTCTCCGCGTCCAGCTGGATGCGGCGGCCCGACTCGGCGGACTCCAGACCCCGCTCGGCCAACAGCACACCGCGTGCGGCCGACGCGAAGTCGAAGCGGTGCGGGGTACCGGCCACGAAGTCGCGCAGGTACTCCTCCCACTGGGCCCGGAAGCCGTTGCCGAACTCCGCGTTGTCGGGCATCGGGCTCCAGTCGGCCCGGTAGGGGTGGGTGTCCGCGAGGTCGGGGTTCCACACCGGACGCGGGGTCACCTCACGGGTCTGCACGCGCCCGTTGAACAGGCCGACCACGGCCGAACCGTGGGTGCCGTCCACCTGGAACTCCACGAGTTCGTCGCGGTCCACGCGCACGCACCAGCTGGAGTTCATCTGGACCACGGTGCCGTCGCCCACCTGGAAGATCGCGTAGGCGGCGTCGTCGGCGGTCGCCTTGTAGGTCCGCCCCTTCTCGTCGACGCGCTCGGGGATGTGCGTCTCGGTGTGCGCGTAGACCGAGCGCACCGGCCCGAACAGGTTCTCGAAGACGTAGTTCCAGTGCGGGAACATGTCCACGACGATGCCGCCGCCGTCCTCCTTGCGGTAGTTCCAGCTGGGCCGCTGGGCGGGCTGCCAGCCGCCCTCGAACACCCAGTAGCCGAACTCACCGCGCACGGAGAGCACCCGGCCGAAGAACCCGGAGTCCACCAGCCGCTTGAGCTTGAGCAGCCCCGGCAGGTAGAGCTTGTCGTGCACCACACCGTTGTGCAGCCCGGCGCGCTCGACCTCGCGCGCCAGTTCCGCGGCCTCCGTGTAGGTCTCGGCGGTCGGCTTCTCGCTGTAGATCGCCTTGCCGGCCGCGATGGCCTTGCGGAGCGCGGGGACGCGGGCGCTGGTGAGCAGGAAGTCCGCGTAGATGTCCAGACTGTCGTCGGCGAGCGCGGCGTCCAGGTCCGTCGTGTACTCGTCGATGTCGTGCCGCAGGGCGATCCGGTCCAGCTTCTCCTTGTCGCGCCCCACGAGGACGGGGCGGATCTGCGCCCGGGAGCCGTCCGGCAGTTCGAGGCCGCCCTCGTCCCGGATGGCCAGGATGGAGCGCACCAGGTGCTGGCGATAGCCCATCCGGCCGGTGACGCCGTTGAGGATGATCCCGATCGTCTGAATCGTCATGTCGTGCAGGTCCTGTCTAGGATCGTTCGGTCGGCCAACAGTGACTGGGGGGTCAGTCGGCGGTTGTGGTGGCAGTGGAGCCCAGAAGCTCACGAATACGACCGCTGATCCGCTGGAACTCGGGGTTCTCGAGCGTGGTCTCGTACTCGCGGTGGCCGGGCAGGTCGATGACGAACTCCTCGATGACGCGTCCGGGGCGCGGCCCCATGACCACGGCGCGCGAGGCCAGGTACACGGCCTCGGCCACCGAGTGCGTCACCAGCACCACCGTCATTCCGGTGGCCTCCCAGATCCGGCGCAGCTCGACGTTCATGTTCTCCCTGGTCAGCGCATCGAGGGCGCCGAAGGGTTCGTCCATGAGCAGGACGTCGGGCTCGTGCAGCAGGGCGCGGCAGAGGGAGACGCGCTGCTGCATCCCGCCGGAGAGCTCGAAGGGCATGGCCTTCTCGAAGCCGGTGAGGCCGGTCATCTCGATGAGTTCGTCGGCGCGTTTGCGGGACCACGCCTTGGGCAGCCCGCGCATCTCGGCCTGGAACAGGATGTTGTCGCGGGCGTTGCGCCAGTCCAGGAGCGCCGCCCGCTGGAAGACGAACCCCACGTCGCGGCGGGGCCCCTCCACGGGGGCGCCGCGCAGTGTCACCCCGCCCGCGCTGGTTGCGGTGAGCCCGGCGATGACCCGCAGCAGGGTCGACTTCCCGCAGCCGGAGGGTCCCGCGATGCTGAGGAACTCGCCGGGTTCGATGGTCATGTCGATGCCGCTGAGCGCGTGCACCGTGCGGTCCTTGGTCTGGAAGGTGACGTCGACCCCGTGGATGTCGACCATCGGGCCCTGCGGTTGCGGCGACCCGGCGCCCGCGCCGTCCTGGGCGCGGTCGGCTGTCCTGGCGAACATGCGCTTCTACCCTTCCGTGGTGAAGGAGCCGTCGAAGTACGTGTCGGTCTCCTTGGGCTCGTCGATGAGCCCGGCCTCGGCGAGGACCTCGATGGTTTCCCGCCAGTCCTCCTCGGAGGTGTGGCCGGGCGCCATGCCCTCGGTGTTCTCGGTGTTCAGCAGCTCGATGGTGCCCTCCCACTGCTGCAGGAGCACCTCGCCGCTGGGCATCTGCGGGTCCTTGCCCTCCATCGCGGCGACCGCGTCCTCCGGCGCCTCCTGGGCGGCGGTGAACGCGTCCGTGGTGGCCGCCACCATCCGCTCGACCAGTTCGGGGTCGTCCTCGATGGTGGAGCTGTGGGTGAGCAGGCCGTTGCTGAAGTAACTCAGCCCGGCGTCGGAGTAGCGCAGGTAGTCGATCTCCTTGCCGCTCTCGGCGGCGATCTTCGGGCCCTGGTCGTGGCCGAAGCCGATGAGGGCGTCGACCTGGCCGGAGATCAGCGCCGCGTTCTTGCCCGCGGAGTCGAGGTTCTGCTGCTCGACGTCGTCCTCGGAGAGCCCGATGGCCTCCAGGTACATGGGGAACGTGAGCGTGACGGCGTCACCGGCGGAGACCGCGATCGTGCGGCCCTTGAGGTCCTCGGGGCCGGAGATGCCGGTCTCGGAGAAGAACTGCACGGCGGCGGGGGTGTCCTGGAGGTAGACGCCCACGGACTTGACGTCGACCCCCTCGTCGATGTTGGCCAGCAGCGCGGGGGTGTCGGCCCAGCCGAAGTCGAAGCTCTGCTGGCCGACGGCCTGCACGGTCCGGGCGGAGCCCTGTCCGGCCTCGATGGTGAGGTCGATCCCGTGCTCCTCGAAGATCCCCTCGTCGAGGCCGTAGTAGAAGGGGGCGTGTTCGCCGTAGGGGTACCAGTTGAGCTGGAGTGTCACCGCGTCGTTGCCGCCGGCCTGGTCCCCCTCCCCGTCTCCGCCGCCGCAGGCGACCAGGGCCAGAGCGCTGGCCCCGGCGGCGAGGACGGTCAGGGTGGAACGTTTCGTGGTGCCGTACTGGTGAGAGGCCATGAGGGGTCCTTCGGTTGCTGGGGTGCGGCTCAGCGGGGGTGCTGCGGGGAGCGGTGCGGCGCGGTGTTCCGAGAAGCCGGTGCGGTCCGGCGGTGTTCCGGGAGTCGGCGCGGCCCCGGTCCGGCCCCGGCTCAGCCCCGGTTGCGGCGCGAGGCGTGCCACGGGATGAGGAGCATCTCGGCGACCTGGATGATCGCGAAGAGCAGCACGCCCAGGGCGGACATGATGATGAGCGCGGCGAAGAGCATGGCGGTGTCGATGTTGCCGTTGGCCTGGAGGATCACGTAGCCCAGACCGGAGTTGGCACCCACGAACTCGCCCACGACCGCTCCGGTGACCGCCAGGGTCGCCGCGACCTTGAGACCGGACAGCAGTTCGGGCAGCGCCGCGGGGAGGCGGACCTTCAGGAAGGTCTTGAACGGGGAGGCGCCCATGGTGGAGGTGAGTTCGAGGAGTTCGGGATCGACCGAGCGCAGGCCGCTGATCCCGGAGATCACCACCGGGAAGAAGGCCATGAGGACCGCGACGAGGATCTTCGGGCTGGCGCCGAAGCCGAGCCAGACCACGAACAGCGGGGCGATCGCGATCTTCGGAATGACCTGCGCGAAGAGGATGAGCGGGTAGAAGGTCTTCTCGAGTGCCGGCGAGTAGACCATGAAGACCGCGACGAGGACGCCGACGACCGACGCGATCACGAAGCCGGCGACGGTCTCACCGGTGGTGACGAGCGTGTGTGTCCACAGGTACTCGGGGTTGTCGGAAAACGCTTTCCAAGTGTCTACGGGAGAAGGGATGATGTAGGGCTGAACCAGGCCCGTGGTGGTGACGGCGAACCAGACGACCACCACCAGCGCGAGGAACGTGGCGGGATAGGCCGCAGCGCCCCAGACACGCGAAAAGGGGCGCCCGCGCCCCCGCGCACCCTCGGACACCTGGGCGGGTGGGGGAACTGGAGCCTGCTGCGTCTGTTGCGTCATGCGGACCTCGCGTCGAGCCTCGGGAGTGGGGAGAAGCCTCGGCTATGCTTAGAAAGCGCTTACTTTACGGCCCTGCGGAGTGGGATAGCGCTTTCCCGTTTCGGGCATATTAAGTTCGCTTGGGCCGGGGTGTCAATGCCCCCACGAGGGACGGGATCAAAAATGCGAAGGACGAGGAACCGGGTTTCCAGCGGAAACCCGACGCTCACGGACGTCGCCGCCCGCGCCGGGGTGTCCCTGGCGACGGCCTCGCGGGTGCTCAACCACAGTGACCGCAAGGTCGGCCGGGAACTCCGGGAGCGGGTCCTCGAGGCGGCCCGGGACCTGCGGTACCAGGCGGACCTGTCGGCGCAGGCCATGGCCAGGGGCAGCGCCCCCGTACTCGCCCTGCTCGTCAGCAACATCGACGACCCCTACTTCTCCGCCATCGCCGCGGGGGTCGCCGAGTCCGCCCACGCCCACGGCGTGATCGTGACGATCGCGATCACCGCGCGCGACAGCGAACGCGAGCTCACCTCCGTACGCACGGTCCGGGGTCAGCGGCCGCGCGCCATCCTCGTGAGCGGGAGCCGGACCTCGGAGGACCCGCACACCGGGGCCCTGCTCGACGAGCTGCGGGGCTTCGCCGACAGCGGCGGCAGGACCGTCTTCGTGAGCCAGCCGGTCGGCGGCCTGGACTCCGTGCGCCCGGCCAACACGGACGGGGCCAGGGAGCTCGGCACGACGATCGCGGACCTGGGCTACCGCAGGGCCGCCGTGATCACGGGCTCGGAGCGGCTGGAGACCGTGATGGAGCGGACGGACGGCCTGCGGCAGGGGCTGGCGCCCTCGGGCGGCGGCATCACGGTGGTCGAGAGCGACACCTTCGACCGCTCGGGCGGCTACCGGGCCGCGCGGAGGCTGATCGAGTCCGGCCGGATCGCCGACGCCGACGTGCTGTGCGCGGGCAATGACTTCATGGCGGTCGGCGCGATGACGGCCCTGCGCGACCACGGGATCCAGCCGGGCCGCGACATCGCCGTCACCGGCTTCAACGACATCGAGACCGCCGCGGACGTCACCCCCCAGCTCACGACCGTCCGCTTCCCCCTCGCCGAGATCGGCCGGCGGGCGGCCGACCTCGCCCTGGACCCCACGGCCCCTCCCACCGAGAACATCTGCGTTCCGGGCCAGGTCATCCTGCGCGCCTCCTGCCCGCCGCGCTCGGACTGACCCCCTCATCAGCGTGGACCGCCCCTCCCCGCTCAGGCCGCCCTCCTCAGCGGTGATCTCGCCACCAGAGGCACGGTGCCATGGAAACCCCGGGCGCCGAACACGCCCTTGACAGCAGGATCACGGGGGAACCGCCGCTCCGGTCGGACCGCGGGCGAGGGGCGGGGCCGCTACCGGGGAACGGGGCCGGTGGAGTCGCGAACCATGAGCTCGGTGCGGATCGGCAGCACCCCTCCGGCCGGCGCCCTCGAGGCGTCGAGGGCGAAGAGCCCGCTGGTGCGACCCGCCTCCATCAGCGGGATGCGCACGGTGGTGAGCGAGGGGACCGCGTCGAAGGCGCAGGGGAGGTCGTCGAAACCGGCCACCGAGATCTGGTCGGGGACCCCGATGCCGCGCGCCCGGAGTTCGGCGAGGGCTCCCAGGGCCGCGATGTCGTTGCCCGCGACCACCGCGGTGATCCCGGGGTGGCGGCGCAGCAGCTCACCCACCCCGGCACGACCGGACTCGCGGTCGAAGCCGCTGACCACGACCGGGCAGCGCTCCTCGCTCAGGCCGGCCTCCGAGAGGGCCTGGAGGTGTCCGTCGAGCCGCAGCCGCGAGGTGGTCCGGGTCTCCGGACCGGTGAGGTAGCCGATGTCCCGGTGGCCCAGCGCCACCAGGTGGGCGGTGAGCCGCCGGGCCCCTTCGCTGTTGTCGAAGTCGACCCTGATCACGCCGGGGACCGGATCGTCGTCACCGGTCAGGGGTGGTCTGCCGCAGAGGACCACGTGCGCGCCGGTCGAGGTGAACTCGGTGATCTGCTCGAGGAGGGCGGTTCTGTGGCCCGGGTCGTTCACCGAGCCGCCGGTGAGCACCACGGCGTGGGCCCGCTGCTTCCGCAGCAGTTTCAGGTAGCGCAGCTCGCGCTCGGCGGAGCTGCCGGTGTTGCACACGACAGCGAGGACGTCGCCCTCGGACATGGCGTCCTGGATTCCGGTGGCGATGACGCCGAAGAACGGATCGGCGACGTCGTGCACCAGCACGCCGATCAGGTCGGAGCTGGACGCCGCCAGGGCCCGGGCGTTGCCGTTGACCACGTAGTGCAGCTCCGCGACCGCCCGGTGGACCCGGTCCGCGGTGGTCCTGGCCACGGGGTAGTTGCCGTTGAGCACCCTGGACACCGTCGCCGGTGACACCCCGGCGAGCCGCGCCACGTCAGCGAGTTTCGCGGGCATCTCCACCCCCGTTCTTCTCAGCTGAGCGGCGCCAAGGACACCGCCCTAGAAAGCGATTTCTGGCAGTATGTCGGATTTCCGGCGGGACACAGATGCGAATCCAGGGCCAAATCCTAGCCGATGCGATCTTGACAACGAGTTGTGACGAAACGTAATTTCATCGGACAGAAAACGCTTTCCACAGAGTGCTCGGACTGCCCCCGAGCGGAGGAGCCGAGATGCCCCCATCTGACCCGATCCCGGGACTGCCGGGCGGGATCGGCCTGTCCCGCCTACGCGTCTACGACTGGCCCGCCGACCAGGGTTCCGACGGCTTCTGCGGCGGCACCCCGCACATGCATCTGGCCTGTACCGAGGCGTACGCGATCACCGGCGGATCGGGAGCGGTGCAGACCCTCACCACGGAGGGCTTCGCCTCCTCACCGCTCGGCGAGGGCGATCTGGTGTGGTTCACCCCCGGAACCGTTCACCGCCTCATCAACGACGACCACCTGCGCATGATCGTCCTCATGCAGAACGCGGGCCTGCCCGAGGCGGGCGACGCGGTCTTCACCTTCCCGGCCGACGTCCTGTCCGACCCGGCGGCCTACGCAGAGGCCGCCGCCCTCGACCCCGACGATCCCGAGGCCTCCGCCCGCAAGCGGCGCGAGCTCGCCCTGGTCGGGTTCGCCGAGCTGCGCAACCGCTTGGACGCGGGTGACAAGGCCGCGATGACCGACTTCCACACCGCAGCCCTGCACCTGGTCTCCGCCGGCCTGCCCGAGTGGCGGACCCGGTTCGAGCAGGGCCCGGCGGCCGAGGTCGCCCGCACCGCCGCACACCTCGACGCGCTCGCCGGGGGCGACACCTCCCACCTGTCGTCCGCGGCGGTCTACCGGAGCGAGTCGGCTCCGGCCTGGGGCATGTGCGGACGGCTCGACAAGTTCGAGAAGTTCGAGAAGGACGGGGCGTCCGGGCAGCCCGAGGCGGACGAGTAGGCCAGACCCTCTGGGTGGGGCGGGAGCCGGAGCACTGGCCCCGCCCCAGCTATGTGCAGGCCAGGTAGGGCCGGACCAGGGCGCCCGCGATCTCGTCCGGGTGGACCCAGTCGCTGGTTGAAGCCACTTGGCTGGGGCCGGCCAGCTCCAACCGCCGAGGCACCCGTGGCAGCGCCGTCCTGATCGGCTCGGTCCTCGTGGGGACGCCGCCCACCTGGCACAGCGTCCACGCCACCGCCGACGCGAACACCCACCACAGGCGTGAGGCCATCGATACCCGGGGCCTGCGATGGCGGCCCCCAGTAGAGTTCTGCATGGTCGATCCCCTGCTCTTTTCAGGTGGTTGATCAGCCCGGGCCGGTGCTCCAACACCGACCCGGGCACTGTGCTTTTCAGGAGTGCGCGCGGGTGTCCATGGCCCCGGTGCAACGGAGCTGCGCTTCCCGCCGCGCCCGTGTTCGCTAGTTCAGCTCGCCCAGCTCCGGGTCCGGTTCCCGGTCCAGGCGAACCATCGCCCTGAGGTGGAGCGGCCGGCCGCGTTCGCCATCCCACCACCAGAACTCCGCGATCCGGTCCACGAGCCACAGGCCACGCCCACCCGGGCTCATCTCGCCCGGCTCGCGGTGCACCACTCGGGGCATCAACGCCGGAGCCCGGAACCTGGGCCCCTGGTCCAGCACCCCCAGCAGGACGGTGTTGTTGCCGAGGAACTCCATCGAGAGCCCCATCCGGCCGTACTTCTCACTGCTCGCGGTGTGGCGCACCGCGTTCGTGGCCAGCTCACTGGCCACCAACCCGACCCAGAACCCACGCCCGCCCTGGAGTCGTTCGTCGCGAGTGAACCACGCCCTGGCCCGCGCCACCCCCTGCTCGTTCCCGTCGGTGTACCGCCACCACGGAGCCGACGACCGCCCCACCCCACCACCAGGCCGCCGAGGCCCCACTATCCGACCACCACACATAACGCCCCCTCACCCATGATCACGAACAGTCACCGAAGGGCATCCAAAACCACCGTCACCCACACGACCACCAGCCATCAGCCATCAGCCATCAGCCATCAGCAACGGTGTGTAGTCGCCTCGTTGCTCCTCCGACAAAAACGATGATGCCCAAGCGAAGCTTCTCCCGCAAGCTTTCTCAGAAATCTTTTTAAAGAAGCTTCGGGGAGGTGATTCCGATAGCATCAGGGCGGCGACAAGCATGCGGTTGCCCAACAGTCCAAGAGCTGGAACGGGGAGGAACGTGGCGCGAACACGCGGCCCAGCGGGGAGCAAGCGCAAGCTGGGGCTCTGGCTCAAGGAGCAGCGCACAGCTGCCGGACTCACCGGCAAGCAGGTCGCGAATGAACTCGGCTGCGGAGACCCGAAGGTCTTCCGGATGGAGGGCGGCCACGCGGTCCCGAGCAAGCTCGAACTCGACCACCTCTTCGAACTCTTCGGCGTCGAGGATCCTCAGGAACGCGAACTCATAAGGCAGCTCACCGCCGATGCGAAGTCACGGCACTGGACCAGCGACTTCGAGAGCGTCATGCCGCCCAAGTTCGACATCTACGTCGGCCGCGAAGAGGACGCCACCAGCATCTACGTCTACGAAACACACCTGGTCCAGGGCCTGCTCCAAACCCAGGACCACATGCGTTTCCTACTCGCCGCGACCAACCCCCAGGACGCACCCGAGGACGTCGAACGTCTCGTGGAGTTCCGAACCCGGCGCCAACAGATCCTGGACCGCGATCCCGATCCACTGAATCTGTGGGTGGTCATGGACGAAGCCGCCCTACGCAGGCAGGTCGGCGGCCCAGAGGTTCACCGCGCACAGCTCGAACACCTACTGGCCATCACCCAAAAGCCCAACGTGAACCTCCAGGTCATCCCCGAGAGCGTCGGCGCACACGCGGGTCTGAGCGGCCCGTTCAGCATTCTGGAGTTCGAGGCAGACGAACCCTCGATGATCTACATCGAAGGCCAGGGCGGGAACCTGTACCTGGACAAACCGCGAGAGATCCGCCGACACAAGCAGCTGTGGAACCACATCGTGGACGTCGCCACACCCACAGCGGCGACCGCGAGCTACATCAAGAAGCTCATGGAGGAGCTGTCATCATGACCAACCCCCAGAACGGCCTCCGTCCCACCCTCGCTGAAATCACCCGGCGGCCGTTCGTCAAGTCCTCGTTCTCCGGTGGCCAGGGCTCCTGCGTCGGTATCAAACGCTTCGGCAACTGGACCGTCGTCGGCAAGCACGAACTCGGCGACGCCAGCCCTGTCCTGGTCTTCCCCAGCACCGACTGGGACGAGTTCTGTATCCGTGTTTCGAGAGGCGAAGAGTCCTCGGCCGGTGAAGTCGCTGCTGTCTTCACCCCCGACGGCGGATTCACCCTGACCGAGGCCACCAACGATCGGGCCCCCATCATCGTCTACGACAAAGCCGAATGGGACGCCTTCGCGCTCGGTGCCCGCGCCGGCGAACTTCGTGGCGCCAACACTCGGGGAACCCTGGTCAGCTGACCCAACAGCGGTCGAGCCCTCTTCAGCTCTGTCGTAGCCAGCACTCGGCAGAGCCTCCAGCACACCCTGCACGGAACAAGGGCGGCACCGGCACAAGGGCGAGCGTTCGATCGCCTGGCTGGATTCCGACACAGGCCGAATGTGCATGGCGACCTCTGCCTGCCTGGCCATGCTCGGCACCGCCTGCATCCTCCTCTGCCGCAAGCACGCTGACGGCTTTTGAGATGATCCCTTAATCCAAGGTCATCTCCTCTCCAGTTTTTCTTTCATACACCTCGCCAGCCAGGTAAAGCAAACCTTCCGCCCCATGCAACTCAGCTTCAAGATACTTCTTGAAATTCCGAACATCCCGCAAGACTCCCTCATAGGCCCTGCACCCAGAAAGAACACAAGCACACCGCGAATACAGGAAGTCATCTTCAGTCTGCAAAACAGAACCAAGACCCGGAACGTAAATTTTCGCATTCCTCAAGGGCGCAGAATCCAACACCCTTAACGAGGACTTCATTTCCACATAAAACCCCTGATCTCACCCAAGGAAAGAAGCCCGATCCGCCCTCTCAACCCAGCCAGGGCATCCTCAACCTCTTTCGAGTTTGAGATTTCGTTCCTACCCACAGTTTTCCAGAAATCCATCGCCCAACCCAATGAAAGACCTCACATCACACCGCCGCCCCGCAAAACCGCCGATCAGGCCGAAGGAAGAGACTTACTGCAGTCATTCGAGTCAAGCAAGAGGACTCCAGACAAAGAGACATCAGAGATGTCATCAATATAAGGACGGACCCCCTCCCTGATCGCACAGAATGTCACATTTCCGATAATGACAGTTTCATCGTAGAGCGTTGGACCGATTGTTATGTAAGCAACAGCGGACGGAGACTCTTGAATCCGACTCAGTGAAAAAAGTGCACTATGAGCAAATGAATAACCGCGCCGAAACAGCGTTTCAGCTCGACGACTGCCAGCGGAATCGAGATCAAGGTCAGGAATCGCTCTACCGTTCACTGAAGCCTCATATCCAGTAACGTCAGAGAACTGACCCTTAGCGCCATAATAACTGCCCCGAAGGGTTCTCAGCACCCAAGCACCATGATCTTCCTCGACCCATCCTGAATCAAGAACATTTCTGTGGAAATCAGTCAAATCTCCTGATGTAACCGTGTCAGACAGCCTCGGATCGATCATGCTCTCAAGCATCGAGTTGAACTTCATCAGGGCCACCACCCAAAACAGACTCGAAGTTCACAGGGATCAGCCTTCTACAGAAAATTACTGCGATGAAGCTTCGATACGAATCTCTCCTCAAGGATTTTCGCATGCGACTCCCCACTCCCAGTAGACGTTCTTGAAATCCAGAATCCCATTCTGAACCTCAGAAGCAGCACCGAGCGACGGAATATCTACGGAGACAAAGCCCTCACCATTCCACTCATGCGCCAACTCCGATCCGATAAAGAAATCACTCAGGCGAGACGCAAGCTTCCACTTTTCTCCTGTGTCAATGCGCTGATCCACCAGCACACGGAAGACCCCCCTGCCAGACCGCCCTAGAATGCTAAGCACCCCAGCATCTGGGTTGAGTTCAATCCTGTCGAACAAGGCCAATCCGTCAATACAGAAAGGAATAGAGGAGACCACCGTGGAACCAGAATCACCCTCCACCCAGATCTCTTCCTCCTGCTCTTCGAGTCCGTACCGAGCAAGGTCGATGACGACAGTCATCGCATCGTCTCCAAGAAACGGAGGTTTCACGTGGTTCCAGCGAATATTATTCGGCATTCTATCTTTCATCGCTCATACATGAAGGCCGCCAAGGACAGCAGCCAGGACCCGAAAAGAATCCGAAGGGAGTTCTCGAAATCCCTCTGCCTCGTCCGGGCGTTCAAGTGGCCCCTAAGAAGCCGTCCACCTGCAACTCAAGTCTTTGGACTTCACCAGAATTGATCCACCGGTGAAGACGATTTCGTGGCTGCACCCTCCGGAGTCAGGCAGCACCTCATCAAGCTTCACGCTCCCAAGCCCGGAAGGCGGGTACTCACCCCGACTGAAATCTTCCGTCGACTCGACTTCGAATTTCGAGACAGAGCAATATTCCACCACCATTCCCGAGTCGTGCTTGAAAGCGTTCCCTTTGAATCGGACGGAAATGTTCAAGGCGCCACCTTCAGCCGGAGAAAGATTCACTCCTTCCAACTCGAGGTCCTTGACGCACCTACGCCCATAGAAGTCATAGTGATCAGGACTCGTCGCGTACTCACGAGCACCGGGAGGAAGATCAGCGGAGATTTCAGGGAGGATGCTCAGATAGGGATTGGGGTCAAGAAATCTGACCCAGCGACCGTCTTCCTCTTTATAGAGCACGACGAACTTCACTAAAACTCCTCACCGAGAACCGGACACATGCAATCGTCACACTGTCTGAGATTGAAGTCGTGGAGTTATGTTTCACGAAACAACACAGCCGCGGCAAGACTCGTATCGAGCGACCCGCGAGGTACTACAGCTAGAGAAACTGGGCACCTCTCGTCTCGGCACCAACTCGCCAACGATGCTCTGCGCCACGCTGAGCGCAGAGTCGGTTGGCAGCCTCATTGCTCATCTCTTTCGCTCACTGCGCGGACCTCTCCGCCCTGCTGTGGACGGTGGCCGATCGTCAGGGCCTGAACCCCGGTGACCCGAACCAGAATGCCCTCCGAAGAGAGCGCCCACTCCGGCGGCCTCCGCTCCGTGGGAATCGGCGGCGCATCGGGGATGTTCTGGATCGACATGACCGAACCGTGGCTGGACCCGAAGACCATCGAACGCCTCCTCGACGACACCACCGTCTGGGCCGTCGTCGGGCTGTCGAACGACCCCGGGCGCACCGCCTACCCCATCGCCCAGTTGCTGCAGGCCAAGGGCAAGCGGATCATCCCGATCCACCCCGGTGCCGCGGCCGACGGCAAGGACGTCCTCGGTGAGAAGCCCTACGCGACGCTCGCCGAAGCGGCCGCCGAGGTCGGGCCCATCGACGTCGTCGACGTCTTCCGCCGCTCCGAGGCGGCCGGCGAGTTCGCCGACCAGGCCGTCGCGATCGGCGCACGCGGTGTGTGGTTCCAGCTCGGCGTCCTCGACGAGGAAGCTTTCCAGCGCACGACCGACGCCGGTGTGCCGATGGTGATGGACACCTGCCCCGCCATCGAGTGGGGCAAGCGCGGCGCCTGAGCACACGAGCGAAAGGGCTCGGTCGGCTCGGCCTCCACCAGGACCAGCGCGAGAGGCTCCGTTCCCGGGCCTGCCGCTCCAGAGATACTCCAGGACCGGCAGCGCCCGGTCTCCTGCGTGAGCGCTTCGGAACTTCTCCCTGTCCTCGATGACCGGAAGGAGGGTCCGGGCGTCCATGTACCAGCCCGGACCACCCGGTATCCGTGTCCCGTCCGTTCCGGCGGACGGGCCTGGAGCAGGGGGAGTCATACGCGGCAGGCTGTCCACCGCGTGCGGGCGGACGGCCGTAGACACCGCCGTTGCACCCCTTGATCAGTGTGACCCATGGCACAATAATGGTCACACGATTGGGAGCGCTCCCATTCCCACCGCCACCCCCAGCGGAAGGAACCTCATGCCCCTTCGAAACGCCGTCGCCCTGTGTGCGGCGGCAACTCTCACCGCAGGCCTGCTCATCCCCTCCCCCGCCCACGCCGACGATCCGCCGGAGCAGATCACCAACGGCGACTTCAGCCAGGGAACCGTGGGCTGGTGGGCCAGTCCCGGAGCGGACATGAACGCCGAGGAGGGAGTCCTGTGCGTGGACGTGCCCGGCGGCACCGGCGACCCGTGGGACGTGATCGTCGGCCAGGACGACGTATCACTGGTCGCGGGTGAGTCCTACAGCTTCTCCTTCACCGCTTCCGGCCTGGACGGGCGCCCCGTCCGGTCCCTCGTCCAGGAGCCCGTGGACCCCTGGAGCACCGAACTCGACGAGCGCCCGGTCCTCAGCTCCGAACCCGCCACCCACGAGTACGTGTTCACTGCCTCGGCCGACCGCGACGACGCACAGGTGGCCTTCCAGATAGGCGGCAGCGAACAGGGATGGGCGTTCTGCCTGCACGAGGTCTCCCTGATCGGGGGAGCCGAGCCCCCCGTGTACGAGCCGGACACCGGGCCTCGCGTACGCGTCAACCAGGTCGCCTACCTGCCCGAGGGGCCCAAGGGGGCGACGGTCGTCACCGACGCCACCGAAGCCCTTCCCTGGGAGGTCGCCGACGCGGATGGATCGGTCGTCGCCGAAGGCACGTCCACACCCCGCGGCACGGACGCCACCTCCGGGCAGAACGTGCACACCATCGACTTCGGAAACCTCAGCACGGAGGGGGAGGACTACACGCTGACCTCCGACGGCGAGACCAGCCACCCCTTCGGCATCACGGCGGAGCCCTACGCCGCACTGGCCACGGACTCGCTGAACTTCTACTACACGCAACGCAGCGGCATCGAGATCCTCGACGAGATCGCTCCCGGCTACGGGCGCGCGGCCGGTCACGCCGGCGTCGAACCGAACCAGGGCGACACCGAGGTGACCTGCCACCCGGACACGCCCTGCGACTACGCGCTGGACGTCTCCGGCGGCTGGTACGACGCGGGCGACCACGGCAAATACGTGGTGAACGGCGGCATCTCGGTCCACCAGCTGATGAGTGTGTACGAGAGAGCCCACACCGCGCCCACCGGAGACCCCGGGCGGGTCGGCGACGGCACCCTGGCGGTGCCCGAGAACGACAACGGAACGCCGGACGTCCTGGACGAGGCCCGCTGGCAGATGGAGTTCCTGCTCAGCATGCAGGTGCCAGAGGGTGAGGAACTGGCGGGCATGGCCCACCACAAGATCCACGACCTGGAGTGGACAGGGCTGCCGATGATGCCCGCTGACGACCCGCAGCCGCGGTACCTGCACCCGCCGTCCACAGCGGCCACCCTCAACCTGGCCGCTACGGGGGCCCAGTGCTCCCGGGTGTTCGCTCCCTACGACTCCGGGTTCGCCGACACCTGCCTCGCTGCGGCGGAAACCGCCTGGGCCTCGGCCGCGGCCGAGCCCGAGCGCTACGCCGCCCCCTCGGGTGCCGGTGGCGGCCCCTACGACGACGACAACGTGGCCGACGAGTTCTACTGGGCGGCTGCCGAGCTCTATCTGGCAACCGGCGGAGCGAAGTACGAGGAAGCCCTCACCTCCTCCCCGCTGCACACCGGTGAGGTGTTCACCGCTGACGGCTTCGACTGGCGCTGGACGGCGCCGCTCGGACGCCTCCAGCTGGCCACCGTTCCCAACGGCCTGGCCGACCGCGACTCCGTGCGCGCCTCGGTTCTGGAGGCAGCTGATCAGTACCTGGAGAACGTGCGCGAGCACCCGTACGGTCTGGCCTACTCCCCCGCGGGCGGCGTCTTCGCCTGGGGCTCGAACAACCTGGTCCTGAACAACATGGTCGTGCTCGCCACCGCGTACGACATCAGCGGCGACGACCGCTACCGCGACGCCGTGCTGGAGGGGATGGACTACGTCCTGGGGCGCAACGCCCTCAACCAGTCGTACGTCACCGGTTACGGCACCAACGACGCGGTCAACCAGCACAGCCGCTGGTACGCCCACCAACTCGACCCGGCCCTGCCCAACCCTCCGAGGGGGACCCTCTCCGGCGGGCCGAACTCCGACACCGGCACCTGGGATCCGGTGAGCCGGGCCAACCTGGAGGGCTGCGCACCCCAGTTCTGCTACATCGACCACATCGACGCGTGGGCGACCAACGAGCTGACGATCAACTGGAACTCGACCCTGGCCTGGGTGTCCGGCTTCATCACCGACCAGGGCACCGCGACCGCGGCCGCGCCCTCCACCTGCGAGGTGGAGTACACGACGCACGGCGCCTGGCCAGGCGGGTTCAACACCCAGGTGACCGTCCGCAACAACGGGGCCGAACCCGTCAGCGGCTGGGGGGTGGACTGGTCCTTCCCCGCCGGGCAGACGGTGAGCCACTCGTGGAGTTCCGAACTCGTGCAGGCCGGGCGCGCGGTGTCCGTCAGCGGACTGGACTGGAACTCCGTGATCCCCGCCGGCGGTGAGGTGACCTTCGGTTTCGTGGGCCGCAGCGCGTCGGAGCACAGCCCCTCCCCGGAACGGTTCGCCCTCAACGGCACGGTCTGCGGCTGACCGTCCCTCACGGGCCCCGGCCGAGATGACCGTGTGCCCTCTCCCGGGGGGGCACACGGTCAGTCCGTGAGCCAGACCTGTCGGATCCCGAGGGCCGGGATCCGGAGTCAGGGCTCAGAGGAACCCCGGGCGTCTCCTACGCCCAGGGTCCGCCTGACGGGTCCTCGCCCAGAAGGAGGATCGCGCGTCGCAGGACGTCGCGCTGGGCCTCGTTGTAGAGGTCGTTGACGGACTGTGCCGCCGTCTTCACGGCCTCGGCCCGGACCATGGTCAGTCGCGGTCCCGGGTCCTTCATCCAGGGGAAGTCCCTCTGGTGCTGGGCGATGATCCGCGCCACCTGTTCGGCCAGGCGCTGCCGGACGTCCTCGCTCGCATCGGGGGACAGGGTGTTGATCTCCTCGTCGAGGTCGGTGGGTTCGGCCTCGATCATGCTCTTGAGGTCGCCCATCGCCTTCTCGTCGTAGAACCTGGACGAGATCGCGAGGACCGCACGGTCCGCCGGAGTCAGCCGTTCGGCGACCGAGCCGAAGTCGGTCGGAACGTCGATCGGGGTCCGGTCGTGCAGCAGTACGGCCAGTTCGGCGCGCGCCCGCTGGAGCCGTTCGATGCTGACGGCGAGCTCGGCGTCGAGCACCCGCAACGCGTCGGTGACGTTGCCCGGGCGGTCCCCCATCTGCTCCACCTGTGTCAACGGAACGCCGAGCTCGCGCAGCCGCCGTATCTGGATGACCCGTGCGAGGTGCCACGACCGGTACTGCTTGTAGCCGTTGCTCCGCCGCTCGGGTTCGTCGAGCAGGCCGATGCGGTGGTAGTGGCGGATGGTGTTGACCGTCGTGCCCGCCATCTCGGCGAGTTCGCGTGTGCTCCACCCCATGGTCGGCTCCTTCCACCGGCGTCCCCTGGCTCGAGTCCGGGCTCTGACGCTACGGCAAGTCCTGGACGGAGTGTCACAGCGTGCAGGTCGCCCCCTCCTCGGGCACTTCGAGGTCGATCAGGTACGCGGCCGCGGCCTGGTCCACGCACTCGTTGGTCCCGAGGCTGACGATGCCGTGCCCCGTGCCCTCGACCGTCAGCAGCGCGCTTCCGAGCGTGTCCGCGAGCTCGATGCCGCCCGCGTGCGGGGTCGTCGGGTCGCCGGTGATCGACACCACGAGCGTGTCGGGCAGGCCTTCGACGCCCTCCGCGTAGGGGAACCCGAGGCCGGGCTCGGCGGGCCAGTGCTCGCACCCGTCACGCGCCCCGTCGGTCACGTCCACGCCCGGGTCCATGAAGGGCGCCTGGTCGTACGTCGACTCGCGCAGCTCGCCACCCTGTTCCGGGGTCAGGCGCTCCTCGTCCATACAGTTGATCGCGTGGTTGGCCTCGAGCGAGTTGGGCCAGGCCCCGTCGGGGCCGCGCATGCCGAAGTCGTAGATGAGCTGCATCAGGGCGTCACCGCTTCCCTCCTCGACCTCGGCGATGCCCTCGATGATCCGCGGCCAGCTCTCCGTGGTGTAGAGCCCGGCGATCACCCCGCCGACCGCGCCGTCGAAGTCCAACTCCTGGCCCAGCGCGGGCACGGGGTCGTCCCGCAGGGGCCGCACGATCTCCTGGAACTTCTCCGTCGCCTGTCCGGGATCGGTACCCAGCGGGCAGTCCGCCTCGGCCGCGCAGAAGGCCGCCATCTCGTCGAACGCCCCCTGGAACCCCGCGTAGGCGTTCACGCGGCGCTCGAAGCTGCCTTCGAGCGGGCTCATCGCCCCGTCGAGCACCATCGCGCGCACGCGTTCGGGGAACTGTTCGGCGTAGACGCTGCCCAGCCGGGTGCCGTAGCTCTGACCGAAGTAGGTCAGCCGCTCCTCACCGAGCGAGGCCCGGAGCACGTCCATGTCGCGCGCGGTGTCCCGCGTCCCCAGGTGCGGAAGGACCTCGGACCCGCCCGAGCCCTCGGCGCAGCGCTCCATGATCGCGCGGGTGTCGTCCTCGGTGAACTGCGCGGTGGTGCCCTGTGATCCCAGCGGAACGACCCCCGTGTCCGCCTCCTCGTCGGTGTAGCAGTCCACGGCGGGCTGTGTGGCACCGACACCGCGCGGGTCGAAGCCGACCAGGTCGAAGCGTTCGGTGATCTCGCTCTCCGCCAGCCCTGCGAACGCCAGAGCGGCGCCCACGACCCCGGATCCGCCCGGGCCGCCGGGGTTGTGGACCAGCGATCCCGTCGACTCACCCCTGGCCGCCACCCGCATCACCGCCACCGACGCCCGTTCGCCCTCGGGCTCCCCGTAGTCCAACGGCACCTCCATGCGCGCGCACTCGGCGCCGGGCGCCAGCTCCAGCAGCGAGGCCTCGATGTCCGTCGTCGTGTAGTCGGCGCAGGTCTCCCACGCCAGTTCCTGCTCGTAGAAGCCGTCCAGATCGGCGCTCGGGGATCCGGTGCCGGGCCCCTGCCCGCCCGGTTGCGCCGGAGCGCACGCCGCCAGGATGCCTGTCAGCGCGAGCACGCCGACTCCGGCACTGATCCGGCTCCGGTGCCGCCCCGGCCCGGTGTCCCTCTGCGGTATCCGTTCCCCCACGTCTGCCCCCTGCATGCGACCAACACTTCGGTCGCAAGCAGACACTGTGTTCCTGGAACAGGGTCAAGCCCGTGTCGCCAGGTCTCACTCCCACGGCAGGTGGGGGCGGGCCGGTCCGGTCGGCGCACCGCCTCCGTTGCGCGCCTTCGCGCCTTACCGGCCTTCCCAGAGCGTTGCGACCGTGTTACTTTCTGCTTTCGACCATCGGCAGGTAAGCGCTTACCGAGCATGTTTCTCGCCCGCACCGGCGAAGCGGGGTCGCACGCCCCCTTCGCCGTCCCCGAGAGAAGGAAAGCCATGCGACCCCCCGCTCACCGACGGCACGGGACCGTCACCCTCCCCCTCACCGCCGCGGCGGCCGCGCTCGCCCTCGGCGCGGTCGTCCTCACCGGAAGCGGCGACGACACGACCACCGCCGCGACCGCCTCCAGCGCCGACCCCGTCGACGCCAGGCAGGCCGAGAACCTCGACCGGAGCGTCGTCAGCGTCGGCGGCCCCGACGGCAACCTCGTCACGTGGCGCCTCCTCGGCGAGGACGACCCCGCGACCGCCTTCAACGTCTACCGCGACGGTGAACTCATCACGCCCGAACCCCTCACCGGGGCCACCAACCACCTCGACACCGGCGCCCCCTCCGACGCCGCCTACACCGTCGCCGCCGTCGTCGACGGGGAGGAGCAGCCCCCGTCGGAGCCCTCCCTCACCTTCGCCGACGGGTACCTGGACGTCCCCCTGGACCGCCCCGAGGGCGGCAGCGTGAACGGCTCCGACTACACCTACGACGCCAGCGACGCCTCCGTGGGCGACCTCGACGGCGACGGGCAGTACGAGATCGTCCTCAAGTGGGATCCGACCAACGCCAAGGACAACTCCCAGAGCGGGCACACCGGCCCCGTGCTCATCGACGCCTACGCGCTCGACGGCACCCGGCTGTGGCGCATCGACCTGGGCGCGAACATCCGCGCGGGCGCCCACTACACCCAGTTCCAGGTGTACGACTACGACGGCGACGGAAGCGCCGAGGTCGCCATGAAGACCGCCGACGGCACCCGTGACGGCGAGGGCACGGTCATCGGCGACGCCGGGGCCGACCACCGCAACCCGAGCGGGTACGTGCTCAGCGGCCCCGAGTACCTGACGGTGTTCGAGGGCACCACCGGCCGGGCCCTGGACACCGTCGACTACGTTCCCGCGCGCGGCAACGTCGCGGACTGGGGCGACGACTACGGCAACCGCGTCGACCGGTTCCTGGCCGGTACCGCCTACCTGGACGGCGAAAACCCCAGCATGGTGTTCTCCCGCGGCTACTACACCCGCGCGGTCGTCGCCGCCTGGGACTTCCGCGACGGTCAGCTGTCCCAGCGGTGGGTCTTCGACTCCGACGACCCCGGCAACCAGGGCTACGCCGGGCAGGGCTTCCACAGCCTGTCCGTCGCCGACGCAGAGGGAGACGGGCGCGACGAGGTCATGTTCGGCGCCGCCGCCATCGACGACGACGGCACCGGCCTGTGGGCGACCGGATACGGCCACGGGGACGCGCTGCACGTCGGCGACTTCCTCCCCGACCGGCCCGGCCTGGAGGTGTACGGCGTGAGCGAGAACGCCTCGGCTCCGGACGCCTGGCTCGTCGACGCGGCCACCGGCGACACGCTGTGGGAGCTCGGTCCGGGCGGCGGCGACAACGGGCGCGGCGTCGCCGGGGACATCTGGGCGGACAACCCGGGGGCGGAGTTCTGGTCCTCGAACGTGGCCGGGTTGCGCGGCGCCGACGGCGAGGAGGTCGGGGCCAAGCCGGGTTCCGCCAACTTCCTGGTGTGGTGGGACGGCGACGCGAGCCGTGAACTGCTCGACGGGACCCGGATCGACAAGTACGGCCCCGACGGCGGTACCCGCCTGCTCACGGGTGAGGACGTGGCGTCCAACAACGGCACCAAGGCCACCCCCGCCCTGTCCGGTGACATCCTCGGCGACTGGCGCGAAGAGGTCGTCTGGCGTACCAGTGACAACACCGCCCTGCGGATCTACTCCACCCCGCACGAGACGGACCTGCGGGTGCCCGCCCTCGTGGACGACTCCCAGTACAGGGTGGCGCTGGCCTGGCAGAACACCGCCTACAACCAGCCCCCGCACCCGTCGTTCGCCCTCGGTGAGGGCACCGCGGGCGGCGCGCCCTGACCCGACGTAGGGCGCTCTGACCCGACGCGGGGCACTCCGGCACCGTGCCGGGGTGCCCCGCACCCGTCCTCCGCACGACCCGGGTGCAGGCGGTGGTGCTCGCCTACGAGACCGGGCTGGTCGGTGTCCCCCGGTCGGGTCCGGGAGACACCGAACGGCAGCCCGGCTCCCGCGGGGGCCGCGCGGCCTCTCCGCGGCCCCCGAGGGGCGGATGACTCCCCACGGTGCCGGACAGGCAGCCGAACTACCCCGATGGCGGCTGTTCAGCCGAGCAGGAGGGGTTCTACGGCGGTTCCGGTGAGCGCGGCCTGTTCGAGCCTTCCCACGCGCAGCCACTCGAGCACGTTCGCGGCGGGGTCGAGCACGTAGCGCTCGAGCGACCCATCGGAGAGGAACGCGACGTGCGGTGTCACCAGCACACGCGGGTCGCGCCGCAGCGGGTCGCCGGGGTCCGCGGGCTCCCCCGCGAGCACGTCGAGCGCTGCTCCGCGCAGGCGGCCCGAGTCGAGCGCCTCCACCAGAGCGGCGTGGTCCACCAGCTCACCCCGCGACACGTTGACGAGGTTCGCCCCCTCACGCATCGCCGAGAACGCCTCCCGGCCGATCGACCCGGCGGTCTCCGGGCTGAGCGGCAGGTGCAGTGAGAGCACGTCCGACTCGGCGAGCAACCGGTCCCGGTCGACGAGCCTCACCCCTGCGGGTGCCTCCGCCACGAACGGGTCGTGGGCGACGACCGCACCGAAGACGGGCGCGGCGATCTCCGCGAGACGACGCGCGATGCGGCCGAACCCGAAGAGGCCGAGGGTGAGCCCGCTCAGCTGCCTCGGCACCGGCTCCAGCTCCTCCGTCCAGCCTCCCGACGCGGTCACCGCGAGGCTCTCCCGCAGGTGCCGTTCGAGCGCCAGCGCGAGGGTCAGCGCGTGAGCGGCGACCTCCTCGGTCGCGGCGCCCACGAGGTTCACGATCCAGATGCCGCGGCGTTCGGCCTCGGCACGGTCGATCATGTCGATCCCCGCGCTCATGGTCGCGATACAGCCGACGTTCGGCAGCCGGTCGAGCAGCGGCTTGTCGATGCGGGCGAAGCCGACGACCAGCGCGACCGCGCGCTCCGCCCCGTCCGGCAGGACCTGCTCCGCGAAGCGGTCGCTCGGCAGCTCGGCGAGGACCGTGTCGCACCCGGCGTCCTCGAGCAGCGCCCGCCCGGGCCGGGGATCGAGGTCGGTCCGGTCCGTGAAGAGCACCAGTGGCCTACTCACGCCAGACGCTCCAGGTGGGTCGGGGCGAACAGTTCGAGGACCGCGGGCAGCACGACCACTCTCGGCCCGCCGGCCTCGAGGGCATGGGCGACCGCGGCGGGGGCGTCCTCCAGGGTCGTGCTCTCGGCCGGCACGCCGAACGACTCGGCGAGCGCCACGTAGTCGGGCCGGGTCAGCTCCGTCGCGGTCGCTTCGCCGAAGGCCCCGGTCATGTACTCGCGGAGCACCCCGTATCCGCCGTCGTCCACGATCAACCAGACCACCGGCAGATCGTGCTGCGCGGCGACCGCAAGCTCCGCGACGCCGTACAGGGCGCCGCCGTCACCCGACACCGCGAGCACCGATCCGCTCTCGCCGTTCACACGCCGGCCGAACGCGGCGCCCAACGCCGCGGGCAGGCCGTAGCCCAGGCCTCCGGCGCCCTGGGCCGACGCGAACTCGGCGTCGCGCGGGTCCCAGGCCGACCACGCCCAGTAGGCGAGGATGGTCATGTCCCAGTAGACGCGGGTGTCGGCGGGCACCGCCTCGCGCAGGCCGCGCACCAGGGCGAGCTCCGCCTCGAGCCCCTGGCCCTCGACCCGGGTGAGCACGGTGTCGAGCAGGTCCGCGATCCGCTTCCCGGCCGAGGCGCGGCGCTCGGGGCTGGAGGAGCGGCCTCTCTCCTCCAGGCGGCTGTCGAGGGCGGCGAGCGCGAGCTTCGCGTCGGCGTGGATCCCGATCCCGGGGTGGTTGGAGCCGAGCTTGCCGAGGTCGGCCTCGATCTGCACCACCCGGCCCCGCGGGCGGAAGGTGTGGTAGTTGCTCGACAGCTCGCCGACACCGCTGCCCACGATCAGCAGCGCGTCCGCGTCCTCCAGGAACTCGGTCGTGGCGATGTCCTCGATCCAGGAGCGGGCCGACAGCGGGTGGTCCCAGCCCATCGCGCCCTTGCCGCCGACGGTCGTGACGACGGGTGCGTCGAGCCGTTCGGCCAGGGCCGCCAGTTCGGCCTCGGCCCCCGCGCGCACGACACCTCCGCCCGCGAGGACGACCGGCCGCTCGGCGCCGGCCAGGGTCCGCGCGGCCAGGGCCACCACGTCCGCGATCGGTTCGAGCGGCCGCGGCTCCGCGTTCAGCCGCGCCGCGGACAGGTCGGGCACGACCTCGTCGGCCGGGGCGAGCAGGATGTCCTGCGGCACCTCCACGAGCACCGGCCCCTGCGGGGCGGTCCGGGCGGTCCGCCAGGCCTCGGCCACGGCGGTGGGGATCTGCGCCATCGTGCGCACGGTGACGACGCTCTTCACGATGCCGCGGAACGAGTCGGACTGCTGCGGCAGCTCGTGGAGGTAGCCGTGCCGGCCGCCGCCGAGCCCCGCCACCGGGATCTGCGCGCTGATGGCGAGCACCGGGATCGAGGAGGCAGCCGCCTCCTGCAGCGCTGACAGCGAGGTCAGCGCACCGGGTCCCGTGGACAGCAGCAGCGGGGCCACCTCACCGGTCACCCGGGAGTAGCCGTCCGCCATGAACCCGGCGTTGTTCTCGATGCGGGCGCTGAGATAGGTGAGGTCCGAGCGGCGCAGCGCGTCGAACAGTCCGAGCGCGTGCTGTCCGGGCAGCCCGACGACTCCCCTGGCGCCCAGCGTGCTCAGCGTTTCGAGGACGACGTCGCCGCCGATCCGGGGTCCGTGGTCGCGAGTGGCCAAGGTGACTTCCTTAGGGGTTGCGGGTGTGGGCGGCCGCGGATGTGCGGAGCGCGGGTCCCGGCGTGTGAAGGTGCCGGAAGCGGCCGGTGGGAGGTCGCGCGGCGGTCGGCACGGCCCGAGTCCGCTGGTGGGGCGGGGTGCGGGTGGCACAGAACCCGTTCGGCGCTTCCGGGTACGAGCGCGAGTCTATGCACGCGGCCTCCGCGAGAGCGAGGGACGAACTATCCTGGTTTCCAGCCTGCCGAGTCATTTCGTCCTGGCTGGTGACGTCCAGCAGCGCCCGTCGCCTGAGAGGCCCCGATGCCGCAGCCACCGGAAACACCGGATCCGTACCTGGAACGCGCGTCCGTTCCCCTGGCCACGCTGCTCGAGACGGACCGGTTCGAGGCGGGGCTCGCGGTGCCCGCCGTGGCGGAGCTCGAGGCGGACCCCGCGCTCCTGGAGCGGATCCGGGCCGTCCCCGTGGCCGCCCCGGTGGTGATCGAGCTCGAGGACCCCGGCGACTACCTGACGCCGGGGGACCTGCTGCTGATCACCGGCCTCGGCCTGCCCGGGGAACCCGCCGCGGTGCACTCCTACGTGGAGCGTCTGGTCTCGGCGGGGGTGGCCGCCCTGGTGTTCGGTCTCGAACCCGTCCACACCGAGGTCCCGCCGCTCCTCGTCCGAGCGTGTTCGGCCCACGGTCTGCCGCTCGTCGTGCTCCCGCCCGAGGTCGTCTTCGCCCAGGTGGTCGCGCTGCTCACCCGAGCGCTCGAGGACGAGCGCACCCGCTCGCTCAGCGCCATGAACACCACCGCCCGCAAGCTCACGGAGGCGGCACTCAAGCGTCGCCCCGCGCAGCGGATCCTCGGGGTCCTGGCACAGGCCAGCGGCGGATGGGCGGCGCTGCGGGTCGACGGGGAGATCCTCCAGACCGGCCGGGGACCGCTCGAGACCGACCCGGCCGCCCTGTTCGACGTCCTCGAGGAGAAGCTGGCCGCGCGGTCACTCCCGCGCGGAGGGACGCCCACCGTGTTCCGCACCCTGTCCGAGGGCGGGGCCGACTTCTCCGTCACCGCCCACGAGGTCACCGTCGGCGCCGAGGCTCGCGGGCGGGCCGGCGGACCCTCCACGGTGATCGCCCTCGGGCGCTCCCCGGAGCTCTCCCGCACCGACCGGACCGCGCTGCTCCTCGCCGCCAACCTCATGCGCCTCGTCGTGAGCCTGCCCGCGGACCAGTCGACCGCCATCGACCAGCTCCTCATGCACCTGCTGGTCGAGTCCGCGCCACCGGCGAGCCACCGGCGGGAACAGGACCGCTACGGAAACCTGATCGCCAGTTCCCTCCTGACCGGCCGCGGGCGCCGCGCCCACGCGGTGGTGGCCGTCCGTCCCCGGCACGACGGCGGCAGCCTCGGCGTGCCCTCCGACGTGCGCTGGATGCGCCGCACGCTCCGCACGCCCCTCGCCGACCACCGCCGTGACCGCCTGCGCGCGTTCACCGCCGGTCCGCCCAGCGCCACCGCCTTCGACCAGGCCGAGGAGCTGGGCTGGTACCTCGCCGTCAGCGACGCGTACCCGGTCACCGATCTCCCCGAGGCGATGCACGAGGCCGAACGCCTCGCCGAGTCCGCGCGCCGCACCGAACAGCACCAGAGGGGCTACCTGCCCGATCCGCCGGACGAACTGTGGTTGAGCGGCGACACCGCCGCGGGCTCCGGGGCCGCGCAGCGCGTGCTCGCACCGCTCGCCCCGCCCGAAGCGGCGCAGACCCGGGCCGCGCTCGCGGTGTGGCTGCGCCGGAACGGGTCCTGGGACCGCACCGCCCGCGCCCTGGGCGTGCACCGCAACACCGTCCGCAGGCTGATCGGCGACGCGGAGCAGAGGCTGGGCCGGGACCTCGGCGACCCCGTCACCCGGGCCCGCCTGCTCCTGGCCTTCACCCACCTCGACCCGGAATGAGGGACAGGCCCGCGCGGAGCCCCGGGGACCGTCCGGTCCGAACTCCTTCGTCGTGTGTTCCAGTGCTCGGGCGCAGAGCGGGCCGGGGCAGGGTGTTCAGGCCTCCTCACGGCGGAAGAGGAAGATCCCGTACCGGAACTCGGGGTCCAGCCATCGGGTCCGCAGACGGAAACCGTGCTCCCCCGCTTCGCGGGCCAACTGCTGCTCGTCGAACTTCACCGAGTAACCGACGTTGAGGAACCGCCCGCGCGGGATGTCCAGTGTGATCCCGAGCCCCGGTACCGGCACCGTCAGATCGGTGCGGGCCACAAGACGCCCTTCCACCGTGGAGGTGTCCGCGTTGTAACGGGCATCAGGGACGAAGTCGTCGAGGTCGAACTCGGCGCCGTAACGACGGTTGAGCTGGGTGAGGTAGTTGAGCCGGAAATCGGCGAAGGCCGAGTACCCGGCGGGATCGTTGTAACAGGTCTCCAGAACCTCGCGGTCCTTGTCCAGGTCGGCGGAGACGAGGAAGCTCCCGCCCGGGCCCAGGCTGCGGGCGACGCCGTCGAGCAGGACACTCCGTTCCTCCCGTGTGGTGTTGCCGAAGCTGCTGCCGAGGAAGAGGACCGCGAGCGGCCCGGCGGAGTGGGTGCGCAGCCACTCCAGAGCGGCCTCGTAGCGCCCCCACAGACCGGTGACCCGCAGTTCGTCCAGTTCCGAGCACAGGGCGGCTCCGCTGGAGCGCAGCATGGCCTGGTCGACGTCGATCGGGAGGTAGGTGGTCGGTCCCAACCGCAGGCAGTTCTCCAGCAGCAACCGTGTCTTCTTCGCGCTCCCGCTGCCCAGTTCCGCGATCCGCCCGCAAGCGAGCTCCTCGGCCATCTCCGCGGAGTGGCTCTCCAGCAGGGCGCGTTCCACACGGGTCAGGTAGTACGTGGGGAGTTCGGTGATCTGTTCGAAGTACTCGGAACCGACCGCGTCGTAGCCGAGCCACGGGGGGAGCCTGGGCGGGTCCTGCCGGAGACAGTCCCGCACGACCGCGTCCTCCGGGACCCCGCCGTCACCGTCTGCGAGCGGGATGACGCGGTAACGCGCCTCCGAGCCGGACAGCGTCATGGTCTGCTCGCCTCCACTCCGTCACGGAAACTCGACTCGCCGCGGTTCCAACACCGGAACAGGTGCTCCTCCAACCGGTCGGCCAGGAAGACGCTGCTCCGGATCCCGAACACGAGGTCGGCGGCCAGCTCGGGTTCGGCACTCAGCAGCGGCGCGATCACCTCGCGCCGGACGAGCTGCTCGTGCACCGCGTCGGCCTCGACGTGCTCGGCGTAGAAACGGATGGCGTCCGGACCGCAGCCCAGCCTTCTCATCGCCTTGACCAGGCGGTCCGACCCGGGTGAGGAGGTGAGTTCGACGGTGGCGAACTGCCCGATCAGCGCGGCGCGCAACCCGCGGTGCAGACCGCACAGCGACATGAAGTTGACTTCGGCCAGCATCTCGGCGGGGGCGGAGTCGACATAGGCGCCGTAGGCGTCGGAGAGGCCGAGCTCGGTCATCATGTCGGCGAAGAGCTTGGAGTGCGTCCGCTCGGGGTCTCCCGCACCGTACTCGTCGTGCTGCACCGTCATGAGGGCGGCCTTGGCCGGACCGTGCAGGCGCGGGACGACGAAGGTCTGCGGATCGGCTTCCTTCAGGTGGTAGAGCGAACGGTGCGCGACGTACTCGCGCAGCTGCCACAGGTGCCCGTGGCGCCACAGGTGGTGCGAGACCCCGAACGCGTCGACGTGTTCGACGAGGAGCGCGCCGAGTTCGCCCTCGGCGTCCGTACCGGCGGGCACGTCCTCCCGGAGCGCACCGAGGAAGACCTCTTCCAGGTCGGCACGGATCGCGAGGAGCGCCGGATCCCATTCGCGGTCGGCGTCGACCCCTGCGAAACCCCGGTAGTGGAGTTCGTAGCAGCAGTAGAGCGCCAACTGGAGGTCCTCACCGTAGGGGAGGGCCTGCGCCGCGTCCGGAGGCTCGGGCCGGTCCCCCCGCAGCGCGGCCAGGACCGCCCGGGAGACCGGTCCGCGGGGGGAGGGAAGCGTCGGCGCCTCCGACATCGTCACGGTCATGAGCCGTCCTCCTCCTTCTTGTCGCGCACCCGCCGGCGATGGCTCGTGTCGCAGAACGGGCGCCGCCGGCTGCGACCGCACGTGCACAGAGCGGTGACCGCTCGGTCGCTGAGCAGGCGCGTTCCGTCGGGCATCTCCACGTCGACCGGACCGTAGACGAGGATCGGGCCCTCACCGGTGACGACGACCCTGCGGCGGTCCTCAGCCATGTCGTGCCTCGATGACCACGAGTTCCTCCTCCGTCTGGTCGGGGCCGATCAGCCCGCGGTCGCGCAGCGTGTGAGCGCGCGAGCGCAGCACCGGCCCGAACGGGATGCGGGCTCTCATGAGGACCTCGGACACCAGCCCCGCCTTCTCGAAGCGGTCCAACGTGGCCTGTTCACCGGAGAGCGCCGACTGCACGAGCAGAAGGACGCCGTCCTCGTCGAGCACCGCGGGCGCACCCGCGCATATACGGTCCAGCAGGAGCCGGCCGTCCGGCCCCGCGTCCCAGCACCTCGCCATCCGGTAGCGCGGAGGCGAAGGGGTGTCGGAGGGCACGTAGGGCGGGTTGGCGAGGACGAGTCCGAAGCGGCGTGAGGCCACCGGAGCGAACAGGTCACCGCGCAGAACCACCGCGGGGATGCCGTGCAGGCGGCTGTTGAGCCAAGTCGCCGCCACGGAGCGCCGTGACAGGTCGATCGCGGTGAGGCTGGCCGCTCCGGCGCGCAGTGCCTCGATGCCCAGGGCCCCGGTGCCCGAGGCGACGTCGAGGACCGAGCGTCCGACGAACTCCCCGTTCCGACCGCGCTCGCGCAGTACATGGCGGAGCAGGGAGGTGTCCCCCTGCGCTCGATAGACACCCGGTGGCCTCAGTAGCAGCATGGAGAGTCCACTACCCGGCCGCCGTGCCGATAATCGCCCAAAAAGCACCTCTCCGGACGCGCACGGTCACTTTGAGTGATGAGGGCGCCCGGAGTCGGCGGGCGAGACCGGCGTCTTCGTCCCCGTCGGCCGGGCCGGACAACGGTCGTTCACGAGGCCGGATACTGCTGCTCGCGAAGCAGGCGCGCGAGGTGCGCGGCATTGCGCGCGAGCGAAGCGGTGGTGGTCGCCACCGCTTCGGGGGTGCTGTCGAGGTCGATGTAGTCCTTCGGGTTCATCGCCTCGGAGTTCCAGTACGTGGAGCCCGTGGCGGGGATGGTGAACCCGATGTCGCTCAACGCCTGCGCGCAGTCGGCGACGATCTTGTGCGCACCGTCCTCGTTGCCGACCACCGCGACCACGGCGACCTTGCCGTACATCGAGGGCCGCCCCTCGTCATCGGTCTCCGAGAGCTCCGCGTTGATCCGTTCCAGCACCCGCTGGGCGACGCTCGACATGTGACCCACCCACGTGGGCGTGGCGAGCACCAGGATGTCGGAGTCGACGAGCTTCTGCCGCAGCGCCGGCCACTCGTCGCCCGAGCCCATGTCGACCGCCACACCCGGGTGGATCCGGTGGTCGACGACCCGCACCGACTCACCCTGGACCCCGCGTTCGGCGAGGCCGTCGAGAACTTGCTGTGCCAGCAACTCACTGCTGGACGGATCCGGACTCGGTTTGAGGCTGCAGACCAGGGCGAGGGCCCGAAGAGTGGAAGACATGGCGGCACCCTACCCAGAGTGATCCCGCTTCTCCCCGAGCCCGGCGCCCCGAGAGGGGGAATTTAAGGGAACATGACGCCGGAGAAGCCTCACCGGCCTACCGCTCCATGTGGTCGGTGGGCAGGCGAAGAGAGCGGAAACGGTCCTTGGCCGTGTGCCTGATCCTCCTGGTGGCGCCGTTGGCGCTCAGGGCGTCGAGAACCCTTGTGTCCTGAGCCGACTCAGCGGCTCTCAGCTGCAACCAGTTCGACCATCCTGACACCTCAGGGGCCGGGCCGCCCGCCCCCGGAGCTCCCCGCGCGATCCCCTCGAGGACCAGGAGCTCCCGGGCCCGGAGCGAGGCGTACTCGCGACTCCTCCCGACGGGAAGCGCCTCGACGCAGTCCATGCGACGGGCAGCGGGCAGAACCCCCAGGAGGGTCACGACCACGGTGGAGGCGAGCGGCCCGTCCGGTTCCTGCCGGACCAGCTCCAGCAGGAGCGGCCACTCCTCCTCGACCCGGATCGCGCGGGAGTAGACGGCCCAGCGGTCATGTTCGCTGTCGAGGTCCCCATGATCGGCCCCGATCCTTTTCGCCAGGGCTCTCAACTCCGCCGCGAAATCCAACGCCACCGCCTTCGTCCTGCTGGAGCCTCCGGAAACGACTCCGGCCCGACCGTGTGACCGGGTCAGAGGAAGCACGAGAGCCAGCGAGGAAACTTGAACCCCTCACCTATCGTTTACAAGGAGATAAGTTATCGGGCAATAGTTGACCTGCGAAAAGGTGGTTCTCACCGAGGAGACCTCCCACAGGCGACCACCCTCCGAAGAAGCCGTCGGCCTCCTCGTTGTGGACACCCCGACAGGAAGAACGCTGCTCGACGAGAACCACGAGCGGATCGGCGCCGACGGCATCAGGCTCGCCCCCGACGGACGGGCACGGTTCCGGCGCAGGATCCGCCTTGTGCGCCGACGGCGGGCTCTGAGAGATTGTCCAGCGTGCGAGTCGCGATGCTGGGACCTTTCGAAGTGCGGGACGGTCAGGGCCGACGCCTGCCCTTGGTGGGCGGACGTGCCACCTCCCTGCTGGCCCGGCTGGCACTGTCCCCCGGACGGACCGTCCCGGTGGACACGCTCCTCGACGACCTGTGGGACGGTGATCCCCCGGACGGGGGCGTGCACACCCTGCGGCGACTGGTCTCGCGGGCCCGGAGCAGTCTGCGCGAGCACGGTCTGGAGATCGGCCCCGACGCCCACTCCGGCGGGTACCGGCTGGACCTGGCGCCCGGAGAGGTCGACCTTCACGCGTTCACCAGGCTGTGCTCGGAGGGCACACGTCTGCTCGAACACTCGCCGGGGCAGGCCGCGTCCGTCCTGGACGAGGCCCTGGGCCTGTGGCGCGGCACCCCTCTCAGCGGAGTGGACGCGGACTTCGCCCGCCAGAACGCCGCGCGGTTGGAGGAGCTCCGGCTGACCGCGGTCGAGGACCGTGCCGACGCCGTCCTCCGGTTGGGCGAGGCACCCGCCGTCCTGCCGGAGCTGCGCTCCCTGTGCGCGGACCACCCCCTGCGCGAACGCTGCCACGGTCTGCTGGTGCGGGCGCTGCACACCACCGGCCGGGTCGGGGAGGCGCTCACCGTCTACGAGGGTCTGCGCTCGGCTCTCTCCCGTGAGCTGGGCACCGACCCCGCGGCCTGGCTGCGCGAGCTGCACCAGGAACTGCTGCGGGACCGCTCCCCCGCCCGGCCCAGGGAGTGGGTGAACCCCTACTTCACCCGGTTCTTCGGCCGCAGCGACGAACTCACCGCCATCGGCGCGGCCTTCGACAGGACCCGGCTGGCGACCCTGATCGGTCCGGGCGGGGTCGGCAAGACCCGGCTCGCCGCCGAGTACTGCTCCTCCCGGGGACCGCAACCGCGCGTGCGCTTCGTGGAGCTGGCCCCCCTGCGCGAACACGACGGCCTGATCGAGGCGCTGGCCAGTGCCCTGGGCGGTGCAGCGGCCGTTCCCCCCGGCCCGGACCGTTTCACCCGCGTGGTCTCCGCGCTGTCGGCGACGCCCACCCTGCTGGTCCTGGACAACTGCGAACACCTGGTGGAAGGCGTGGCGGGGCTGGCCGAACGGCTGCTCTCACACTGCCCCGACCTGTATGTGCTGGCCACCAGCCGCGAGCCTCTCGCAGTCGGCGGAGAAGCCCTCGTGCGGGTGGATCCCCTGAGCACCGACGGCTCGGAGGCCGTGGAGATGTTCGCCGAACTGGCGGCCCTGGCCCGGCCCGGCTTCACGGTGAACGAGGACAACGCCGCGGCGGTGTCGGAGATATGCCGCCGTCTGGACGGGCTGCCGCTGGCCATCGAGCTGGCGGCGGCCCGGATCCGCTCGATGACGGTCCACCAGATCTCCCACCACCTGGACGAACGCTTCCAGCTGCTGTCGGGCGCCCGACGGGCCACCAACGCCCGCCACCGCACCCTGCGCGCGGTGCTCGACTGGACCTGGGACCTGCTCACCGAGGAGGAGCGCCTGGTCTCGCGCAGACTGTCGATCCTGCCCGGCGGTTCCACGGTCTCCGCCGCGCAGGCGGTGTGCGAGGGCCTCGCCCGCGCCGACGTCCCTTTCCTCCTGTCCGCCCTGGTCGACCGATCCCTCGTACAGGTCGCGGAGTCACCCGGGTCGGGGGTGCGGCACCGCCTCATGGCGACCCCCCGCGTGTACCTGGAGGAGCGCCTGCGCGAGAGCGGCGAGGAGCGCAGCACGCGAGACGCGGCCTCGCGGTACTTCGCCGACCTGGCGGAGGACGCCTCCCTGCGGCTGATCGGCCCGGAGCAGGGACAGGCACTGGAACTGCTCGACGAGGAGCACGACAACCTCGCGGAGAGTATGCGCCACCTGGTGCGCCACGGGGAAACGGCGCTCGCGGCCCGGATCGCGCTGGCCCTGTGCTGGTACTGGGTGGTACGCGGACGCTACGAGGAGGCGGCCCGCTGGCTGGGGGAGCTGTCCGGCACCGCGGACGAACTCCCCGCCACCGCCCGGGCGGTCTTCCCTGCGGTGCTCGCCATCCTGCCCGTACCCGTCCCGGACGGGTACCTGCCCCGGAGGGCCGACCACGCGCTGACCCCCGAGGCCCTGGCGGAGTACCCTCCGCTCGCGATGATCGCCCCGAAGTACCGGCTCACGACCGGTGACCACGCGGGGGTGCGTGCGGACGCCGAGACCTCCCGGAACCATGACCACCCCTGGGTGCGCGCGGCGGGCCTGGCCACCGCTGCCCTGGCCGCCGAGGGCGACGGGGACGCCGTCCGAGCCGAACAGCTCACCGCCTCAGCCGCGGAGTCCTTCGGTGCTCTGGGCGACGTGTGGACGACCGTGCAGCTCACCGCCGCGCTCGCCGGTTACCGGTCCTCACGCGGTGAGAACGACGGGGCAGTCCGCGATCTGCGCCGTGCCCTGGAGCTGGAGCGCTCCCTGGGTTCCTCGGCCCAGCCGGTGTCGCTCCTGGTCCAACTCGGCGGTGAACTGGTGCGGGCGGAGCGGTTCGACGAGGCCGAGCGCGTGCTGCGCGGCGTGTGGGACGACCCCGAACCCACCGCCGTCGAACACCGGATCCTGTGCGTGTTGAGCCTGGTGGAGCTGGCCCTTCTCCGAGGACACGGCGCACGGGCGCGGGAACTGCTCGACCGGGCTCAGGAACAGCTCGACGGCGCTCTGGTGGACGTCGGTTACCTGCGGGCCGAGGTCCTGTGCCGAGAGGTGGAGCTGATCCTGGCCGAGGACGGACCGTCCCGGGCCCGCAGGGCCTGGGAACGCGCGGAGGCGTTCGCGGATTCCCTGGCCAGTACCGAGGTCAGCGCGCGCGTGGCCGAGCTGGAGGCCCGGGTGCTCTCAGCCGAAGGCGATCCGCGCGGGGCCGCGGGCGCCCTGGACCGGGCGTCGCGCGTGCGGGGGCGCCCCGACCTGGGCAGCCCGTACGTGCGCCGCCTCACCGGGGAGCTGCGCGAGCGGCTGGGATCCGACGGACCCGAGCCGGTCCCGGAACCGGGGTCTCAGCCCCGGAGGTAGGCCAGGACCGCCCGCACCCTGCGGTTGCTCCCCTCTTCGGTGAGGCCGAGTTTGGTGAAGATCGAGCCGATGTGCTTGCCCACCGTGGGGGTGGACAGTTCCAGGAGGCCGCAGATCCTGGCGTTGTCGTGACCCTCTGCCATGAGGGAGAGCACCTGTTTCTCGCGGGGGCTCAGGTTCTCCAGCGGGTCGTTCCTGGAACGCGTGTTGAGCAGGTGGGCGATCACCTCGGGATCGAGGGCCACCCCTCCCCCGGCCACGCGCCTGAGCGCGTCGGAGAACTCGGAGACGTCGCCGATGCGGTCCTTGAGCAGGTAGCCGATGCCGTGGCTGTCCGTGAGCAGCTCGACCGCGTACCCGTCCTCCACGTGCGCGGAGAGCACGAGGACGGGAAAACCCGGGGTCTCGGCGCGGATCCGCGCTGCTATGTCGAGGCCCTCCCTGCGGTGGCCGGGTGGCAGGCGCACGTCCAAAACGGCGACGTCGGGCTTCAGCTCCTCGAACATCACGTGGAACTCGGCGCTGTCACCCGCCGCACCGACCACTTCGAACCCCTCCACCTCCAGGAGCAGGACGAGCCCCTGTCGGAGCAGCACGTCGTCCTCGGCGATCAGAACGCGCACGGGAGTCTCACCTCGATGACGGTCGGCCCGCCCGGCGGGCTGGAGATGCGGGTCCGGCCGTCGAAGGCCGCCACCCGATGGCGTATCCCGGAAAGTCCGCTGCCCAGGTGCTCGTCGGCCCCGCCCCCGCCGTCGTCGGTGACCGTCACGGTGAGCGTGCCCGCCTCCTCCGCGAGGTGTACCCGGGCCAGGGTGGCACCGGAGTGCTTGGCGACGTTGGTGAGGGACTCGGTGACGACGAAGTAGGCCGCGGACTCGACCGCCGCCGGGAGCCGGGACAGTTTCCCGACCGCCACCTCGCAGGGCACTCCCGAGCGGGAGGCGAGGGAGGAGACGGCGGCGGCGAGTCCCTGATCCGCGAGGATCGGCGGGTAGATGCTGCGGACCACGGCGCGCAGCTCCCTGAGAGCCTCCTCCGACGCCTCCTTCGCGCGGGTCATCAGCTCCCGCGCCCGGTCGGGGTCCGTGGCCGTCACCCGCTCGATCAGGCCCAGGTGCATGCGGACGGCGACGAGCCGGTTCTGGGTGCCGTCGTGCAGGTCCCGCTCGATTCGGCGCAGCTCCATGCCGTGGGCCTCCAGCGCCTCCTGACGAAGGATGTTGGCCTCGGCGAGCCGGTCCCGGAGCCGGTCGACGCCCGACCGCCGGAGGGTGCGCCCGGCCAGGTGCGCGTGGACGGACGCCGTGCGGGGGACGAAATACCAGGTGAGAACGAGGTAGACCAGTCCGACCAGCGGAGTGGTGAGGGCCACTCCCCACGAGTTGACGGGATAACCTCCGGGGCTCACTGCCATTTCCGCCGGCAGCGCCCACCACCAGAAAAGGCAGGTGAAGGAGACCAGGACACCGATTCCGAGAATGATGGCGATGACCGCGCACAGCAGACCGAGGGCCGAGTTGACGCACATCCAGCGAATCGAGTTCCAGGTGTCCGGGGAACGGGGGTTTTCGGTTTCCCCCCGCTGCTGTTCCGGATCTTGCAGATATCCCCGGGCCAGGGCGAGGTCCCGCGCGGCTCCGCGCACCACGAGAACCATGACCCACTGGCGCAGGTGGAGTCCGACATACACGACCACCAGGGCCTGGGCCCCGATCAGGGCGCTGAGCAGGAGCCACGAGCGCAGGGCACCCGCCCCCGAGCGCAGGCAGTAGAGGACGGCCGCACGCGCACCCCCGAGCATCCCCTCCCGCAGTTCAACCACGCACGCCAAAAGGAAACTCCCGGACCGATAATCGGGAAAGCAATTTTCGAACCGATGCTACCATTCCGGCGATACCATTCGAAGGGGGCGCAATGTTTCGGACGAAGAAAAAACGACATGGTACCGGATCGGGGAACGGGTCGAACCCCGCAGGAACACCTGCCCTCCACATGCGTGACGTGCACAGAACATACGACACGGGGGCCGGAAAGGTGCACGCCCTTCGTGGTATTTCCGTAGAACTTGCCAAAGGAAGCTTCACTGCGGTAATGGGCCCCTCCGGGTCCGGGAAAAGCACCTTCCTGCACTGCGCGGCGGGGCTCGACCGGCCCACCGACGGTGAAGTGCTGTTGGGCGGGACCAGCCTGGCGGGAATGTCGCAGAACGCCCTCAGCCGCCTGCGCCGGGAGCGCGTGGGGTTCGTGTTCCAGGCGTACAACCTGCTGTCCGCGCTGAGCGTGCAGGACAACATCACGATGCCGCTGCGCCTGGGCGGGGTGCCCGTGGACCACGAGTGGGCTGACCGGGTGGTGCGCCAGGTGGGCATCCACGACCGGCTCGACCACCGCCCCAACGAGCTCTCCGGCGGTCAGCAGCAGCGCGTGGCACTCGCCCGGGCACTCATCACCCGGCCCGACCTGGTCCTGGCCGACGAGCCGACCGGCGCCCTGGACTCCCACACCAGCACCCAGGTGATGGAGCTGCTGCGCTCCACCGTGCACTCCATGGGACAGACCGTCCTCATGGTGACCCACGACCCCGTCGCCGCGTCCTACGCCCAGACCGTGCTCTTCCTCGCGGACGGGCTCATCGCCGACTCGCTCGACGCGCCCACGCCCGAGACCGTGGCCGCGCGCATGAGCCGCTTCGGGAGCCGGTGATGCTGGGTATCGCCTGGAAGACCCTGCGCGCCCGCAAGGGTTCGTTCGCGGGTGCTTTCCTCGCCTTGCTCTGCGGGTCCGCCCTGATCGTCGCCTCCGGCGTGCTGGTCGAGTCGGGCCTGCGCTCCTCGGTGACCCCGTACCGCTACGCGGCGGCGGACGCGGTGGTCAACGGCCAGGAGACCCTGGTCCTGCCCGGCGCGGACCTCACCGTCCGGCCCCGGCTCACCGAACCGGTGCGCCTGTCCTCGGACCTGGTCGGCAGCTTCGGCGCCGTGGACGGGGTGGCGTCGGCGATCGGCGACCACCACCTGACGTTGGCCGTGCGTTCCCCGCAGGGGGACACGGTGCCGGTCCCGGTGTCCGGACACGACTGGGCCACCGCCCCGTTGGGCCCCTTCGTGGTCGCGGAGGGCGAGGCGCCCGGGCGGACCGACGAGGTGGCCCTGGAGGCCCCGCTGGCCGCCGCGCTCGGCGTGGGAGTCGGTGACCCGGTGGAGGTCGTTCACGCGGCCGAACCCCGCTCCTACCGTGTCAGCGGCCTGGTGGCCCACGCCTCCGGAACCGAGGGGCGCCAGAGCTCCCTGTTCCTGTCCGCCGAGGAGACCGGGCGCCTGGCCGCCGATCCCGGTGCCTACGACACCGTGGGCGTGCTCATGGAGGAGGGCGCCGACCCCGACACGGTCGCCGCCGCCCTGGAGTCGGCCGCGGGTGACACCGGAGCGGTGGCCCGCACCGGGGCGCTCACCCACCGGGCGGAGTTCACCGACCTCGACCGGGCCCGGGGGCTGATGCTGCTCATCGCCACGTCCTTCGGCGGGCTGGCGGTGCTCATCGCGCTGTTCGTGGTGTCGGGCACGCTCGCCCTGTCGATCGACACGCGCAGGCGCGAGTTCGCCGTACTCCGGGCCATCGGCGCCACCCCTGTGCAGGTGCTGCGCATGGTGGGCTCGGAGGTCCTGCTGTTGTCGCTGGTCGCCGGCGCCCTGGGCTGCCTGCCCGGTTTCCTGGTCGCGGAGGCGATGCGCGGGGCGTTCGTCTCCCTCGGCGTGCTCCCGGCCGACCTGCCTCTGGTCCTGGGCCCGCTGCCCGCTGTCGGCGCCGTCCTCCTGACAGTCCTGACCGCCCTGGTCGGCGGGACGGTCGCCGCCGCACGTCCGGCCACCGCCGACCCGGTGGAGGCCCTGCGCGAGTCGTCCTCGCCCCGGCGCGCGCCCGGACGCTGGCGGATCACCGCCGGGCTGGTGTGCCTGGTGCTGGGAACCAGCGCGGCGATGACCCCCGTGGCCCTGGGCAACGACGCGGGCGCGGCCGGGACCGCAAGCGCGACCCTGCTGCTGGTGATCGGGGTGGCGCTCAGCGGACCGTTCCTGCTCGCGCCCCTGGTGTCCCTGCTCGCGCGGCCCCTGCGCAGGATGCGGGCCGGCGGATTCCTGGCCGCGGAGAACAGCGCCGCCAACACGGGACGGCTCACCGCGGTGCTGACACCCCTGGTCCTCGCGATCGGGGTCACGCTGTCCATGGTCCACACGCAGTCGGTGCTCGCGGCCTCGGTGACCGAGCAGACCGAGGCCGGGGTGACGGCCGACGCCGTGGTGGTCGAACAGGGATCGGGAGGGGTGGGGCCCGAGGTCCTGGCGGCTCTGGCCGCCCTGCCCGAGACGGGCACCGTCTCGCCGCTGCGCGAGACGGGGGTGTTCGTTCCCTATTCGGTGTTCGGCGACCCCGACGTGGCCACCTTCACCGCGCTGGGGATCAGCCCCGAAACGGCCGCGGACACGCTGGACCCGGGCGTCGGGGAAGGAAGCCTGGACGACCTGGCCGGAGACACGGTGGCCCTCGAATCCTCGGGCGCCACCCTGCTCGGGGCGTCCGTGGGTGACGAGGTGACGGTGGTGCTGGGCGACGGTCAGGAACGGAACCTGCGTCTGGCCGCCACCTACGAGCGCGGGCTGGGGCTGGCCGGGATGCTGTTGCCCCAGGAGGTCCTGGACGGGCACACGGGACAGCCCTCACGCGTCCTGGTGAACGCCGCCGAGGGAACCTCGGCCGAGGAGCTGTCGGTGGCGCTGGCCGACTTCGGCGAGGAGCACCCCACCCTGGCCGCGTCGGACCGGGAGGGGTTCGCGGACAGTGCCCGGGCCGAAGCCGACCTGAGCGCCTGGGTGAACCTGGTCGGGCTGGGCGTGATCCTGGCCTACATCGCGATCGCCGTGGTGAACAGCCTGGTGATGTCCACGGCGGCCCGCTCGCGCGAGTTCGCGCTCCTGATGCTGATCGGGGCGACCCGGGGCCAGGTCCTGAACGCCATGCGCCTGGAGGCCGCGGTCCTGGCCGTCCTGGCTGCCCTGATCGGCACCGTGGTGGCCCTCGCCCCGCTGGCCGTGCTGAGCACGGCCTTCCTCGGTACCCCGGTCCCACCGGGATCACCGCTCGTCTACGCCGGCGTGGTGGGCACGACCTGCGCGCTGGGTGTGCTCTCGGTCATGCTGCCGGTGCGCCTCGCTCTGCGGACGCCTCCGGTGGAAGCCGTCAACGTGCGCGAATAGCCGTGGCGGGGGCCGTGCCGCCCGCCCCCGCCACGCCCGCGCTCCCCCGCGGACACCGGTGTCCGCCCGGTGTCCGCCCAGTGTCCGCCCGGCTTGGAACGGTGGTCTCCGAGAACGAGGAGGCAACCCATGACCATCTGCATCCGGGCCACCGGCCTGGTCAAGCGCTTCGGAGACACCACCGCCCTGGACGGAGTGGACCTGGAGGTCCCCACCGGGTCCATCCTCGGTGTCCTGGGACCCAACGGCGCGGGCAAGACCACCGCCGTGCGCATTCTGGCGACACTGCTCAGACCGGACGCGGGGACCGTGACCATCGCCGGGCACGACGCCCTGCACGACCCGGTGGCCGTGCGCAGGATCATCGGCCTGACCGGCCAGTACGCGTCGGTGGACGAGGAGCTGACCGGCCGGGAGAACCTGGAGCTCATCGGGCAGCTCCTGCGCCTGCCGACCCGGGAGTACCGCTCACTGGCCCGCGAGCTGGTGGAGCGGTTCGACCTCACCGACGCCGGTGACCGGCCGGTGCGCACCTACTCCGGGGGGATGCGGCGCCGCATCGACCTGGCCGCGAGCCTGGTGGGCCGCCCCCGGGTCCTCTACCTGGACGAACCCACCACCGGGCTGGACCCCCGCAGCCGCAACGGGCTGTGGCAGACCGTCCGGGAACTGGCCGAGGACGGGACCACGATCCTGCTCACCACCCAGTACCTGGAGGAGGCCGACGAGCTGGCCGACCGGGTCACCGTGATCGACCACGGCAGGGTGGTGGCCGAAGGGGAGCCCCAGGAGCTCAAGCGGCGGACCGGGTCCCAGACCCTGCACGTGCGCACCGTCGACCCGGCCGACACCGAGCGCGCGGTCGGCCTGCTGACCGAACTCCTCGGGTTCCGTCCCTCCGTCCACGAGGACAACACGACGATCACCGCGCCCGCCGACGACACCGTCCTGCTGGCGGCCCTGGTCCGCCGGCTGGACCAGGAGGCGATCGCCACCGACGAACTGGGCACACGGCTGCCCAGCATGGACGACGCCTTCCTGTCCCTGACCGGACGAAGCAGCCACGCCCACACCGAGGAGAGCACCGTATGACCGCCACCGCCGTGCCCCCGCCCGTCACCGTCGTCCGGACCCAGCCCGAACGGATCGGCCCGCTGCTCGGGCTCGCCCACGGCCTCACCCTCGCCAAGCGCAACCTGCGCTACGCGGTGCGCACGCCGAGCAGCCTCATCGACACGGTCATCCAGCCGGTGCTGTTCCTGCTGGTGTTCGTGTTCCTGTTCGGCGGGGCCATCTCCGGCACCTGGCAGGAGTACCTCCAGACCCTGGTGCCGGGCCTGATGGTGCAGATCACCATGTACGCGAGCATCGGCACGGGCATGGCTCTGAGCAACGACATCTCGAAGGGGGTCTTCGACCGCTTCCGCAGTCTGCCCATCGCGCGCTCGGCGCCGCTGGTCGGCGCGGTCCTGGGCGACGTCATCCGCTACGTGGTGGCCGTCGCCGTGCTCCTGGCCCTGGCCTTCGCGCTGGGCTTCCGTGTGCAGACCGACCCCCTGTCCGCCCTGTTCGCGTTCGTACTGGTCGTGGTGTTCGGGCTGACGCTGTGCTGGCTGTCGGTACTGGTGGGGATGGTGGCCTCCACCCCGCAGGCCGTCCCGGGGATCGCGATGGCGGTCATCCTGCCGCTGACCTTCGGCAGCAACATCTTCGCCGACCCCGAGACGATGCCCCGCTGGCTGGAGCTGTGGATCGGCGTCAATCCGGTGACCTACTTCGTCGACACCGTGCGCGGGCTGATGATCGGCGGTCCCGTCGCGCAGCCGCTGATCGTGAGCCTGTTCGCGGTGGTCGTCGCGCACCTGGTGCTCCTGCCCCTGGCGCTCCGCGCCTACCTGCGAAAAGTTCGCTGACGCGGCGCGTGTGAGCCTGGTCGACGGAAGGTGTGACGGTATGTCGAGAATCCTGTTGGACGGACGCGGCACGGCCCGTGTCCGCGTCCGGGCCGAACTGCCCGCGCAGGCCCAGGCCGCCCAGGCCCTCGGTCCGCTGCTGAGGCCGGTACCACCACGGGACGGGGCGGAGTGGGTGCGCCTCTCCCTCACCCGTCTGGCCCGCACGCGCCTGACCCGCCGTGAGTTGGCCGAGGCCCGTGCCCTGTTCGGGCCGGACCTGCCGAGGGCTCCGCGCACCGGCGCGACCCCGGCCGGGCTGCGGCGGGTGCTGCGCACCCTGGAAGCGGTGTCCGAAGCGGCGGTCGAGCCCTACCGGAAGCAGATCGAGGCCCGGCAGCACCGGGCCGCCCACCTCCTCGGTCTCCGTGTCGGCTCGCTGGGTGTGGCCGCCGCGCTGGACTCGCTGTCCTCCCGGTGCCGCTGGGAGGACGACGTCCTGTTCGTGGACGACGGCCTGGAACGCGAGTACGAGACGGGCGGGGAGGGACTCCTCCTGCTGCCCTCGGTGTTCACGGGCCCCGAACCGCACGTGGCGCGCTGGAACGGCGCCGAGGGCCGGCGCACCGTCCTGCTGTTCCCCGCACTCGGCCCGTGTGACGCCCTGGACTCGCTCCTGGAGCGGAGCCGTTCCCGGGAGAACCTGGAACGGCTGATCGGGCGAACCCGGACGGCGGTCCTGGCCGCCCTGGTCGTGCCCGCCTCGACCGGCCAACTGGCCAAGGACCTGTACGTGTCACCCACCTCCGTCAGCGAGCACACGGCCGCGCTGCGGCAGGCCGGTCTGATCACGACCACCCGCGAGGGCAACCGCGTCCGGCACCTGGCCACCGCATTCGGCCTGGCCCTGCTGGAGCACGCCGACGCCCGGGAGCGCGCTGTCGCACTGGTGGAGTCGGCCTGAGGGGGCCACCGCTCCGCACGGACGGGGACGGGGGTGACCGCACCGGCGGTCACCCCCGTCCTGTCGGCGCACGGCCCCGGCTCCGGGCCGGGCGCATCGGCCGGTTCAGCCCTGCAGGGCGGACACCAGGCTGGTCGGGCGCATGTCGGTCCAGTTCTCCTCGACGTACTCCAGCGCGCGGGCGCGGGAGGTCGCCTCCAGCGCGATGTCCCACCCCCCGGGGATCTCCGCGAAGGAGGGCCACAGGGAGTGCTGTCCCTCGGCGTTGGTCAGGACGAGGTACTGGGCGTCATCGTTCTCGAACGGGTTGCTCATGGTGGGGTTCTTCCTCTCGTGGTGTTACCGCTTGTGGTGGTCTTCGGCGGCTGCTCTGCGGCGCCGGGGCGCGGCGCGGAGCAGTTCGCCCAGCGCTTCGGTGAACGCCTCGGCCAGATGCTCGACCGTGGAACGCCGGTGCCGGTTGGCGGAGTAGGTCCAGGAGAACTCCATCCGGCCGCCGGTGACCGCGCCGGTCACGTCGAGCAGGTTGGTGCGCTTCTCGGCCGGGGCGTGATCGCAGGGGGGCAGGGGCAGTGTGCGCCGGACCAGGCCCTCCTCCGCGCCGCCGAACCGGCCCAGGTAGTTGAAGGAGACGGGGATGTCGGGCTGCGAGCGCAGGGTCCGCGCCCCGGGTCCGTCGGCCAGGCGGCTCAGAGCTCCGAACCCGATACCGGCCGGAGCGGAGCGGTTGCCGCGTTTGACGGCGGCGACGGTCTCGGCCCAGCCGCCCTCTTCGGGGATCTCCAGCAGGGCGGGGTGGATGGTGGTGAACCAGCCGACGGTACGGGACAGGTCCAGGTCCTCGAACAGGTCCTCGCGGCCGTGTCCCTCCTTCTCGACGAGGATTCGGCGGGATCCGGTCCAGTCGGCCAGGACCCGGCCCAGCGCCGCCAGCAGGACGTCGTCGATCCTGCTCCGGAAGGCGCCGGGGGCCCAGGACAGGAGGGCCTCGGCGTCCTCGGGCGGAACGGCCGCGGTGACCACGTCCTGGGAGGCGACGTCGTTGGCGCCCCCGGTGTGGTCCAGGGGTAGGTCCGCGGCGTTCTCCACCATGGCCAGCCACGCGGGGGCGTCGGCGTCGAACCCTCCCTCGCGGGTGTGCTCGGCCAGTCGGCGCGCCCATTCGGGGAAGGGCGTGGTGCGCTCGCCCAGGTCCACCGGGAGGCCTACGGCCAGCTGGCCGTAGGCGCTGGTCAGGTCCTCCAGGATCACCCGCCAGGAAACCCCGTCCACCACCAGGTGGTGCGCGGCCAGCAGGACCCGGTGCCGGTCCCGCTCCCCGGTGTCCACGACCACCGCCTCGAACAGCGGCCCCTCGGCCAGCCGGGAGGCGGGCCGTTCCCGCAGGGCCTCGGCGTGGACGGCCCGCTCGGTCTCGTCCTCGGTCATGGCCGAGGCGTCCAGGATCCGTACCGCCCGGCCGTGGACGTCGGCGTCCAGGTGCTGGCGCCAGGCGCCGTCCACCCGCTCGGCCCGCAGCCGCAGCATGTCGTGGTGGGCCAGGACGCGGGCGGCCGCCTCGGCCACCAGGGAGGGTTCGGTCCCCGGGGCCAGCTCACAGTGCAGGGACATGTCGAAGTGCTCGGGGCGGCGGGGGTGGGTGTCCAGGAACCAGCTCTGCACGGGGGTCGGGGGCACCTCCCCGGTGATCGGAGCCGCCTCGGTACGGCCCCGGGCGGGCTCCTTCCTCCCGCGGCCGTCGAGGGTCTCGGCCAGCGCGGCGAGGGTCTGGTGGAGGAACACGTCCTTGGACGTGGCGTCGAACCCGGCCGTGCGCACCCGCGACACCAGCTGGATGCTGAGGATGGAGTCGCCGCCCAGCTCGAAGAAGTTGTCGTTGACACCCACCTTCTCCACACCCAGCAGGTCCGTCCACACCCGGGCCAGCACCTCCTCGGTGGGGGTCCGGGGCAGCACGTAGCCGACCGTGACGAAGGCTTCGTCGTCCGGTGCCGGAAGCGCCTTCCGGTCGGTCTTGCCGTTGGCGTTGAGCGGCAGGGCCGCCAGCAGGACCACGGCGGTCGGGACCATGTAGTCGGGCAGGTACCGGGACGCGCCCTCCCGTACCTGGGCGGCGCCGGTCGGCCCCGTTCGGGGATCGGGCACGACGTAGGCGACCAGGCGTCTGACACCGGGCCGGTCCTCGCGTGCGACGACGGTCGCGGCGAGCACGCCGGGCAGGGCGGCCACCACGGACTCGACCTCGCCGAGCTCGATCCGGAACCCCCGGATCTTCACCTGGTCGTCGTTGCGGCCCAGGAACTCCAGCTCGTGGTCGGCGGTCCAGCGCACGACGTCGCCGGTCCGGTAGATGCGGCCGCCCGAACCGAAGGGGTCGGCGACGAACCGCTCCGCGGTGTGCCCCGGGGCCCCGTCGTATCCCGCGGCCAGGGAGTCGCCGGACAGGTACAGCTCTCCGTACACGCCGGGCGGTACCGGGCGCAGCCAGGTGTCCAGGACGCGGGCGCGGGTGCCGGCGACCGGCCGCCCGATCCGCGGGCGCTCGCCCTCCCGCACCCGCCAGACGGTGCTGTTCACGGTGTTCTCGGTGGGTCCGTAGAAATTGTGGACCGCGCGCACCCCGGCCGACGCCAGTCGCTCGTACAGCGCGGTGTCCAGGGCCTCTGCGCCCACGCTCAGGACGCTCACGGGGTGGTGTTCCCTGTCCAGGAGGCCGACGGCGACCAACTGGTTCAGGTAGGAGGGAGTGGTGTCGAGGTAGTCCACGCGATGGCGGTTCAGGTAGGCGCACAGGGCCTCGGCGTCGACCCGCGTGTCCTCGTCCACGACGTGCAGGTGGTGCCCGTCGAGCAGCCACACGAAGGGGTCCCACGAGGCGTCGAAGGTCCAGGCCGCCAGGTGGGCCGCGGTGAGGGTGCGGCCGGAGGTGTCGTCGGTGTCCAGGACGGCGGTCCGGTAGGCGCGGACGGCAGCGAGCACGTTGGCGTGGGTGACGACCACTCCCTTGGGTCTGCCGGTGGAGCCGGACGTGTACATCACGTAGGCGGGGTGGGCTCCGTGCAGGGTACGGACCCGGTGGTCGGCGGTGAAGGGCTCGGAACCGTCGCTTCGGGGCAGGTCGTCGGTGACCAGTACCGGAACGGCGCCGTCCACCAGGGTGTGGGCCCGCTCCTGCGCCCCGCGGGCCGTGAGCGCGTACACCGCTCCGGACCCGGAGATCACGGAGCGCGCCCGCTCGGCCGGGGCCTTGGGGTCCACCGGGACGTAGGCCGCTCCGGCACGGAGCACGGCGAAGAGGACCGCCACGGCCTCGGCGGTGCGGGGCAGCAGCGTGACGACCCTGTCACCGGGGCCGACGCCCAGTCCGGCCAGGTGGTGGGCCAGGGCGTCGACGCGTTCGTCCAGCTCCCGGAAGGCAAGGGTGGTGGATCCGGCTGTGAGGGCCGCCGCTTCGGGTCGCTGGTGCGCGAGGCGGGTCAGGGCGTCGAGGACGTGGGCGTCCCCGGGCCGCTCCTCCGGGGTCGGGGGAAGCGCGCCCCGCCCGGCGGCGAGCAGTTCCCCGCGTTCCCCGCTCGGCAGCATGTCCACCTCGCGCAGCGGGGACCCCGGTGTCCGGGCGAGCCCGTCCAGCAGGACGCACAGGTGGGTGGCGAACCGGTCCACGGTGGCCGGGTCGAACAGGTCGGTGTCGTACTCGACCGAGCCGATCAGGCGGTCCCCGGACTCGTGGAAGTCCACGCTGAGGTCGAAGAGGGAGTGCTGTCGGCGCAGAGGGTGGTCGGCCACCTCCAGCCCGTCGATGCTCCACTCCTGGGCGGGGGTGTTCTGGAGCGCCACGACCGCCTGGACCAGGGTGGGACGGGAGGGGTCGCGCTCGACCTCCGCAGCGTCCACGACGGCGTCGAAGGGGACTCCGCCGTGTTCGAAGGCGGTGAGCAGTGTCTCGCGCACGCGGGCCAGGAATTCGGAGCCGGTGAGCGACTCGTCCACCCGGGTGCGCAGCGCGATCGTGTTCACGAAGAACCCGACCACGTCCTCCAACTCGGTGTGCTCCCGGCCGGAGACGACGGTGCCGACGGTGACGTCCCGCTGACCGGTGTAACGGGACAGCAGGACCTGGACGGCAGCTGTCAGCACCATGAACAGGGTCAGGCCGCCGGAGGCCTCCTGCGTACGGACCGCAGCGAGCGTGTCCGGACCCACCTCGAACCGGTGGGTGGCGCCGCGGCCGCGGCGGACCAGGGGGCGGGGGCGGTCCGTGGGCAGGTCCAGGGGTTCCGCACCGAGCAGCTCGGTCCGCCAGTACTCCAGTTCGGCCTCGAACGCCTCGGACTCCATGTGGGCGCCCTGCCAGGCAGCGTAGTCCGCGTACTGGAGGCGGGCGGCCGGGAGCCCGGCACGTGCGGCCAGATCCGCCGGAGCGGTGTCGGAGGTGCCGCCCGGGCCGTCGGCCCCGCCGCCCCGGGCGCCACGGACCGCCGCGCCGTAGAGGGCACCGAGCTCCGCGGTCAGGACGGACAGGGACCAGGCGTCCACCACGATGTGGTGGATGCCCAGGGCCAGCACGTACTCCTCGGAGGCGAGGGTGACCAGGGACCAGCGCAGCAGCGGGCCCCGGGCGAGGTCGAAGGGGCGCTGGACGAACTCCTCCAGGAGGGGGTCCAGCGCCCCCCGCCCGTCCGGGCCGGTGAGGTCGGTCGTGGTCAGGTCCACCGCGGCGGGGCCGGTGCCGTCAGCCGGGTGGACCACCTGGACGGGGAGGCCGTCGTGCTCCTCGAAGGTGGTGCGCAGGGACTCGTGCCGGTGGACGAGGGCACCCAGGGCAGCGGTGAGCGCCCGGGTGTCCAGGGGGCCGTGCAGTCGCAGCGCGAACCCCGAGTTGTACTCGGAGCCGCCCGGCTCGTAGCGGTCCAGGAACCACAGCCGGCGCTGGGCGGCCGACAGCGGCAGCGCGGTGTCCCGGGCGACCGGCACCAGCGCGGGCGCGCCCTCGGTGTCCTCCGCGGCCCCGGCCGTCAGCATCGGGGCGAGTCCGGCGACGGTCGGATGGTCGAAGACGGCGCGTACCGGCAAGCGGGTACCGAACGCGTCCGCCGCGCGGGCGATCATGCGCGCCGCGGTGACCGAATCACCCCCGACCCTGAAGAAGCTGTCGTGGACGCCCACGCGCTCGATGCCGAGCAGGTCGGTCCACAGGTCGGCCAGGCGGCGTTCGGCCTCTGTGGCGGGCGCGGTGTGCTCGGCGAGGTCCTGGGCCTGCCAGTCCACTGCGGGCAGGGCGTGCCGGTCGGTCTTGCCGTTGGGGGTGAGCGGGACGCTCTCCAACACGACGAAGGCGGAGGGCACCATGTGAGCGGGCAGGGTCTCGGCGGCCAGGGCCGACAGGCCGGCCGGGGTGGGGGCGGCGCCGGCCTCGGGGACGACGTAGGCGACGAGCCGGGTGCCCGAGCCCCCGCCCCGTGCGACCACGACCGCCTGACCGACCTCTGCCAGCGCGCTCAGGGAGGCCTCCACCTCGCCCGGCTCGACACGGTGTCCGCGTACCTTGACCTGGTCGTCCGCGCGCCCCAGGAATTCCAGGGAGCCGTCGTGGCGGCGGCGGACCACGTCGCCCGAGCGGTACATGCGGGAGCCCGCGGGACCGGCGGGGTCGGCCACGAAGCGGGTGGCGGTCAGGCCGGGCCGGTTCAGGTAGCCGTGCGCGAGACCGTCGCCGCCGATGTACAGCTCACCGGGGACGCCCTCGCGCACCGGGCGCAGCCAGCGGTCGAGGATCTGGATGCGAGTACCGGCGACGGGTTCCCCGAGGGGGAGGATCCCGGACCCGGTCAGCGGCGTGCTCATGGTGGTGCAGACGGTGGATTCGGTGGGCCCGTAGGCGTTGTACATCCGGCGCCCGCGGGAGAAGGGGCCGACCAGCTCCGGCGGACAGGCCTCGCCCGCGACGAGCAGGTGTTCGACCGGGCCGAGGTCCTCGGGTGACAGCGCGGGCAGCAGGGCCGGAGGCAGGGTCACGTGTGTGATGCCGTGGGTCCGCAGTGCCTCGGGCAGCCCTTCACCGCGCAGCTGTTCGCGGGGCAGCAGCACGGAGACGGCGCCGTTGAGCAGGGCCACCAGGAGTTCGGCGACAGCGGCGTCGAAGCTGGGGGAGGCGAACTGGAGCATCCGGTCTCCCGGGGCCGCGTCCATGCGTTCGCCCTGGGTGGCGGCCAGTGCCGCCAGACCCCGGTGCGGGACCAGGACCCCCTTGGGCCGCCCGGTGGAGCCGGAGGTGTAGATGAGGTAGGCGGGGTCCTCGACGGTGAGGTCCTCGCGCAGCGGTTCGGCCGACCACGACGGCGAGGGGTGCAGGACCCGGGCGGTGTCCGGAAGGCGTCCGACGAGCTCGGGGGTGGTGAGCACGGCTGCGGGCCGCGCGTCCTCGATCATGTGGGTGAGGCGCGCCGACGGATAGTCAGGGTCGAGCGGCATGTGGACCGCGCCCGCGTAGACGACGGCGAGGAGCAGGAGGGCGTGGTCGGTGCCGCGTTCGAGGCAGACCCCGACCCGGTCGCCGCGCCGCACGCCCGCGGAGCGCAGGTACCCGGCGATCCGGGCGGCGCGCTCGTCGAGTTCGGCGAAGGTCAGGTCGTCCCCGGCCCCGGATACCGCGAGGGCGTCGGGGTGCCGTGCCACCCGCTCCGCCATGAGGTCGATGAGTGTGCGCGGCCGGGGTCCGGCCGGACCGGAGTGCGCCCCGGAACCGCCCAGGTCCAGGGCACGCAGGGGGCGCTCGTCCTCGGCGTCCTCCAGTACCCGGACGAGGTCGCCGACGAGGCGGACCACGGACTCCGCGTCGAAGACGTCGGTGTTGAACTCGGCCGAACCGGCGAGCCCGTCCTCCTCGGCCTGGAACTCCAGGGTGAGGTCGAAGACGGAGTGTTCTCGGCGGATGGAGAAGGGGCGAGCGTCCAGGGGCCCCAGGGAGGCCGCGCCCCCGCCGCCCGCGTTCTGGAAGACGACGGCCGCCTGCACCAGGGGTGGGACTGCGAGGTCGCGGTCGTCGAGCACGGCGTCGACGACCGCGTCGAAGGGGACCTCGGCGTGGTCGAAGTCGGTCAGGACCCCGTCGCGGGTCCGGATCAGGTTCTCGCCGAAGGAGACGCGCTCGTCCACCCGTCCGCGCAGGGCCAGGGTGTTGACGAAGAAACCGTTGAGACCGTGCAGGCGGCTGTTCTCCCGGCCCGCGGTGACGGTGCCCAGGACCACGTCGTCCTCACCGGTCCACCGCGCCACGGCCACCCGGGCCGCGGTGGTCAGCACCATGAAGAGGTTGGTGTTGTGGTCGCGTGCGACGCGTTCGAGGACACGGAGCGTCCCGGCGTGCAGCCGGAAGGGGTGGCTGTCACCGCGCATGGTGCGTACGGGAGGGCGGGGTCGGTCCAGTGGCATCTTGAGCGGTTCGGCACCGGCCAGGCGGTCGCGCCAGTGATCCAGCGAGGCCTCGTAGCGTTCGCCGCTGAGGCGGTCGCGCTGCCAGGCGGCGTAGTCCGCGTACTGGAACGGGAGCGGGTCCAGTGTCGCCGCCAGTTCGGCCGCTCCCTGCCCGGGCGAGCGCAGGGCCTCGGTGTAGACGTGGTCGAGCTCCCCCTGGAGGACACCGAGGGACCAGCCGTCGGTGACGATGTGGTGGAGGACGACCAGCAGGACGTGCCGGGCGTCGTCGACGCGGAACAGGTCCGCGCGGACCAGCGGTCCCCGCTCCAGGTCGAAGGGCTCCGCGTAGCGGCGGGCGGCGAGTTCGGCCAGCTCCTTCTCTCCGCCGGGGACGTCGGACACGCGCAGGGGCAGGTCGGCGGGGTCGCCGACGACCTGTCTGCCCTCACCGTCGACCTCGTGGAAGGTGGTGCGCAGCGACTCGTGCCGGTGGCGCAGAGCGGTCAGGGACCGTTCCAGCGCGGGAACGTCCAGGGATCCGCCCAGGTCCAGGGCGAACCCCGAGTTGTAGTCGACCCGTCCGGGTTCGATGCGGTCCAGCACCCACAGGCGCTGCTGGGCGAAGGAGAGGACGGCCGGCACGGACCGGTCCACGAGCGGGAAGTCCTCGGTCCGCTTCCTGTGCCCGCGCAGGCGGCGCAGCATCTCCTCACGGAGGAGGTCCTGGTTCGTGCTCTCGTCGGCGGTGTCGCTGGGGCGCTGTCCCCGGTCCTGGGCGTGGTTCATCGTGTATTCCTCGAAGATCCGTGAAGCTGGTGGCTTTCGGCGGCACCCATGAGGTCAGTTGGCCATCTGGCCCATAAGCAGGCCTTCGACGACCTGGGCGTAGCCCTGGAGGGTGGGGTGGTCGAACAGGGCCTTCGTGGGGACCTGGACATCGAGCATGTCCCCGAGTTCCCCGACGACCTGGATGCTGCGGACCGAGTCACCCCCGATGTCGAAGAAGTTGTCCCCGCGTCCGACCCGGTCGAGTTTGAGGACGTTGGCCCAGACCTCGGCGACGACTTCCTCCGTGAGGGTCTGGGGAGGGGCGAAGCCCGCTTCGGAGAATTCGGCGGGTTCGGGGGCGGGCAGGGATCGGCGATCCAGCTTGCCGTTGGTGTTGAGCGGTAGTTCGGGCAGGACGGTGAGAACTGCGGGGACCGAGTAGGCGGGCAGGACGCGGCGGAGTTCGTCGGTCACCTCCGCCGTGTCCAGCCGGCCGGGCGCGGTCTCGGTGAGGTACCCGGCCAGGACCTTGGCCCCGGAGGGCGCGGCGACCACGGCGACCGCCGCCTGCGCCACGCCCGGTACCCGGGTCAGGGCGTTCTCGACCTCGCCCAGCTCGATACGGAAGCCCCGCAGCTTGATCTGGCCGTCGGCTCGGCCCACGAACTCGATCTGTCCCCCGGTGGACCAGCGCACCAGGTCACCGGTGCGGTAGAGGCGACCGCCCGAGCCGAAGGGGTCGGCGACGAAGCGTTCGGAGGTCAGTCCGGGGCGGCCGTCGTAGCCGCGTGCCACCCCCTCACCCGCGATGTACAGCTCACCGACCGCGCCGACCGGTACCGGGCGCAGGGCGGTGTCCAGGATGTGGGTCCGGGTGCCGTCCATCGGGCCGCCGATCGGGCAGTGCCCGGAGCTCGCCCACTCGGCGCCGATCGGCACGCAGGTGGCGAACGTGGTGGTCTCGGTGGGGCCGTACACGTGAACGACCTCGGTGTCCGGGCAGGCCTCCAGGACCCTGGCGAAGGAGGCCGGATCGGCCTTCTCGCCTCCGGTCCACACCTGGTGCAGCCCTGCGAAGCACGCGGGATCCTGCTGGGCGAAGAGGTTGAACAGGGCCGTGGTGAGGAACACGGACCGCACCCCGTGGTCGGTGCGGGCCGCGCGGACCGCCTCGGCGGTGACCCCGCCCTCGGGTGCCACGACGACGGTGCCTCCGTGCAGCAGCGGTACCCAGACCTCGTAGGTGGCGGCGTCGAAGGCGTGCGGCGAGTGGAAGAGCACCCGCTCGTGCGCGCCGGGCCATCTGCCGTCCGCCGCCAGGGCCACGATGTTGCGGTGGTCCACGACCACGCCCTTGGGCACTCCGGTGGAGCCGGAGGTGAACATGACGTAGGCGGACGAGTGGGAGACCGGCCGCACGGGGACGGACCGCTCTCCCCGCTCGGCGGGGGCGGTGGGTGCCCCGGGTACCGGCCCCGGGACGGCCACGGCGGCGAAACCGTCGGGGCCGTAGCGGTGGACGGCGACGTCCACGATCCCGGTGTAGAGGTCGAGCATGCCGGGATCGACCAGGGCCGCGCGCACCCCGCTGTCGGCGGCGAGCTCGGCCACCCGCGCGGCGGGGACCGTGTCGTGCAGGGGCACGTAAGCGGCGCCCGCCTTGAGCACGGCCAGCATGGCGACGACGACTCTCGGGCTCCGGGGCAGGGACAGGAACACCCGGGACTCGTGGGTGACGCCGTGCGCGCGGAGGTGGTCCGCGAGGCGTTCGGCCTCGGTGTCCAGTTCCGTGTAGGTCCACTCCCGGCCCTCGCCCACCACGGCGACGGTGTCCGGGTGACGGTGCACCCCCTCCTCGAACAGGTCCACCACCGTGCGGTCGTCCGGTCGCAGGGCGACGCCGTCGGTGAAGGCGGCCGTGACGGAGGTGTCCGCGCCCGCCAGCGCGGCCAGCGGCCGCCCCGGGTCCCGCACAAGCGAGGTGAGGATGTGCTCCAGGTCGGTGAGCAGGCGTTCCACCGTGTCCGGGTCGAAGTGGTCGGGCTCGTAGCCGATGAGGAGCCGGATTCGCTCGGTGCCGTACGCGCTCAGGGCGAGCGGGTAGTTGGTGGCCTCGTCGGCGGTGACCCCGACGATCTCCAGGCCGTGCTGGGCGGCCGAGTCCTGGTCCACCGGGTAGTTCTCGAACACCACCAGGCTGTCGAAGAGCGGGGTGTCGCCCGGGAGGGCGGCCTCCGCCTGGATGCGTGACAGCGGCAGGTGGTCGTGCAGACGGGCGTCCGCCTGCGCACTCTGGAACGCGCGCAGCCAGGTGAGGACCGTGGCGGCGGGGTTCACCCGGATCCGGACCGGCAGGGTGTTGATGAAGATGCCCACCGCCGACTCGACGTCGGGCAGGTCGGCGGGGCGCCCGGAGGTGGTCGCGCCGAACACCACGTCCTCCTCGCCCGAGTACGCCGAGAGAAGCAGCGCCCAGGCCGCCTGGACCAGCGCGTTCACCGTCAGACCGTGCTCACGCGCGAAGGCGTGGACGGCCCCGGAAGGCTCTGCCGGGAGGTGGGTCTCGATCCGTACCCGGGAGCGGGCGGTGCGCACGTTCTGGGGTGCGCGGTCGTAGGGCAGGGGTGTGGGGGCCTCCAACCCGGCCAGCACCCCGCGCCAGTACTCCAGACCCTCCTGCTCCTGACGCCCGGCGATCCACTCCAGGTGGTCACGGAAGGGCGGACGCGCTGCGAGCGGCTGGCCCCGGTAGGCGGCGAACACGTCGGCCAACACCAACGGCAGGCTCCAACCGTCCAACAACAGGTGGTGGAAGGTCCACACCAGAACCACACGGGTCTCGCTCAACCGGGCCAGGGCCACCCGGATCAGCGGCGGGACCCCCGGATCCAAACCCCGCTCCTGGTCCGCACGCAGGAAATCGGCCCGGGCCCGCTCCTGGCCGGCCTCGTCCAGCCCTCGCCAGTCCAGCACCGTCACGGGAAGCGCTACGGAGTGGCGGACCAGCTGGACCGGTTTCGGCAGCCCTTCCCAGGCCGCGTGGGTACGCAGTACGGGGGTGGCGTCCACGACCTTCTGCCAGGAACGGCCGAGGCGTTCGGGATCGTCCACACCCTCGATCTCGACGATGACCTGCTCGAAGTAGGACGCCCCCTCCTCCATCAGGCTGTGGAAGAGCATGCCCTGCTGCATGGGGGTCAGCGGGTACACGTCCTCGACCCCGCGGCCGTCGCCCACCAAGCGGTCCACCGCGGCCTGGTCCAGGCCAGCGAGCGGGAAGTCCGAGGGGGTCGCCCCGCCCACACCCTCGCTCAGACAGAACCGCACCAGATCCTTCAGGGTGTCCACCAGGTCCGAGGCCAGTGACCGGACGGTGGTCTCGTGGTGGAAGCAGCGGGAGTAGGCCAGGTCCAGGACCAGTCGTTCGTCCACCACACGGCCGACGACGTCCAGCAGATGCGGGCGTCGCTCCCCGGGAAGGTCGCCGCCGCCCAGGGTGAGGCCGGTGTGGAAACCGGTGGCGGTGTCGAAGCGGCCCAGATAGTTGAAGCTCACCTCCGGCTCCGGCACCCCCGCCAACACCTCACGCTGCGCAGGCGAACCCAGATAACGCAACGCCCCGAAACCCACACCCCGACCGGGAACCGAACGCACCATCTCCTTGGTCGAGCGGATCTGCTCCCTCCAACCAGGAGCCGACCCCAACACCACCGGGAACATCGTGGTGAACCAACCGACCGTACGAGACAGATCCACCCCCTCGAACAGGTCCTCACGACCATGCCCCTCAAGATCCACCAACACCCGATCGGCACCACACCACTGCGAGAGCACCCGACCCAAAGCAGCCAACAGCACATCGTTCACACGCGTGCGGAACACCCCCGGAACCTCACGCAACAGAGAACGGGTCACCTCCACCGGAAGCTCCACCGAGACCACCGACTGCGACTCCACCGTGTTGGAACCCGACCCCAAGCCCGGCCCCGCACCGGCATCTCTCGGAACCGAAGACCGCACACCCGGACCGGCCAAGGCAGCCCAGTACCCCTCCTCCCCGTCGAAACGGCCACCCCGGACCGCCTCCTCCAACTGCCCGGCCCAGACCGGGACCGGCGTGGTGCGCTCCCCAAGATCCACCGCCGCGCCCAGAGCCACCTGCTCATAAGCGGTCCCCAGGTCCTCCAGCAACACACGCCAGGACACCCCGTCCACCACCAGGTGATGCACCACCAACAGCAGACGCGCGGCCCCCTGCCCCTCGAACAACACCGCACGCACCACCGGCCCCGACACCAGATCCAAGGAGTCACCCGCACGGGCGGTGTGCTCGGCGACGGTCGCCTCGTCGGTACCGGTGACGATCTCCAGAAGCGTGCTGCTCTCCTCGGTCAGCAGGGTGGGCCCGTCCGCCCCGAGTCGCAGGCGCAGCATGTCGTGGTGCTCCACCAGACCCGCCAGCACCGTCGGCAGCAGCGAGGTGTCGGTGTCCTCGGCGAGATCCAGCAGGGCCGACATCACGAACCCGTTCGGGTCCGTGGTCCGCCGGTCGAGGAACCACCGCATGATCGGTGTGGAACACACCGGACCCGAAACCGGACCCCACACCACCGCGGACGCACCCGACTCCTCCGCCACCTCAGCCAGACCGGCCACCGTCGGCCGCGCGAACACATCCCTGGACGAAACCATCACACCCGCACGACGAGCCCGCGAAACCACCTGAATACTCAGAATCGAATCACCGCCCAGAGCGAAGAAGTCGTCGAAGACCCCCACCCGCTCCACACCCAGCACCGAAGCGAACACCCCGGCCAACACACCCTCGACCCCAGAACGCGGAGCGATGTACCGGTGTGTGGTGAGCTCGTCCCATTCGGGCGCGGGCAGGGCGCGGTGGTCGGTCTTGCCGTTGGGCGTCAACGGCATCTCGTCCAGGACCAGGATGACGGCGGGCACCATGTGCACGGGCAGCGTCGTGGCGAGCACCTCGCGCAGTTCGGCCGGGTCGGCCGCCCCGCCGACGACGTAGCCGACCAGCGCTCGGCCGGCCGGGGCGTCCTCGCGAACCGTGACGGCGGCTTGGCGAACGCCCGGGATCGCGACCAGCGCGGACTCGATCTCGCCCGGTTCGATCCGGAACCCCCGCAACTTCACCTGGGAATCCGCCTGACCCACGTACTCCAACTGCCCGGAACCGTTCCACCGCACCAGATCACCCGTGCGGTACAAACGACCACCCGAACCGAACGGATCAGCCACAAAACGCTCCGCAGTGAAGCCCGCACGCCCCCAGTACCCCCGAGCCACACCCGCACCACCCACATACAACTCACCCACAACCCCCGCAGGAGCACGACGCAACAACGGGTCCAACACGTGAAGCCGGGTGCCCTGGACCGGTCGGCCGATGGGCGGGCTGCCACCCGTGGCCAGGGGGTCGCTCAGGGATGCGGCGATGGTGATCTCGGTGGGCCCGTAGGCGTTGACCATGCGTCGGCCGGGCGCCCACCGGTTCACGAGCTCGGCCGGGCACGCCTCCGCACCGACGACCAGTACCCGCAGGTCGGGGTAGTCCCCAGCGGGTACCGAGGCGAGCACGGACGGCGGGATGATCGTGAGCCCGATACGGCACCGGAGCAGGGTCCGGGCCAGGTCCTCACCGACCAGCGGGCCGGGCGGGGGCACCACGAGGGCGGCGCCCGCGCCGAGGGCCATCAGGACCTCCATCACCGAGGCGTCGAAGCTGGACGAGGCGAGCTGCAGGACCCGGAAGTCGGGCCGGGTGCCGAACCGCTCGGCCATGGAGGCGGCCAGTTCACCCGTGCCGCGGTGGGTGACCATGGTGCCCTTGGGCGTACCGGTCGACCCCGAGGTGTAGATGAGGTAGGCGAGGTCGTCCGGTCCCGGCGGGGCGGGGACGGTCGCTCCCTCGGGCAGCGGACGGCGGGCCAGATCGTCCAGGGTGAGGCAGAGCGGCCCGCTCTCCGCGCCGGCCGGATCCGCGGCTCCGGTCACCGCCGCGGCTCCGGCCGCGTTCGCGTCCGGGTGGTCCGGCTCCGTGAGCAGGACGCGCACACCGGAGTCCGCGATGACGAAGGCCTGCCGTTCGGCGGGATAGGCGGGGTCCACGGGTAGGTAGGCGCCGCCCGCCTTCATGACCGCCAAGAGCACGACGACCAGGTCCGGTCCGCGTTCGAGACTCACGCCCACCGTGGTCCCGCGGGTGACGCCCAGAGCGTGCAGGCGCAGGGCGAGGTCGTCGCTGCGCGCGTCGACCTCGGCGTAGGTCCACTCTTCGGTGGAGCCGACGAGGGCGGTGGCTCCGGGACTGCGGCGCGCCTGCTCGGTGAACAGCTCGACGAAGGTGCGGTCGGCCCGCGCGGGACCGCCGTCTCCCCAGCGGACGAGGTCCTCCTGCTCCGCGCCGGTCAGGAGCGGCAGTGCGCTGACGGAGCGGTCGGGCTGCTCCACCAGGGCGTGCAGGTGGAACGCGAAGTGGTCGGCCAGCCGGTCAGCGGTGGCGGTGTCGAAGGCGTCGGGGTCGTAGCGCAGCTGGACCTCGACGCGCTCACCGTCGTAGGCGACGAGGGTGAGCGGGTAGTTGGTGGCCTCGTCGGCGGTGACCCCGACGATCTCCAGGCCGTGCTGGGCGGCCGAGTCCTGGTCCACCGGGTAGTTCTCGAACACCACCAGGCTGTCGAAGAGCGGGGTGTCCCCCGGGAGGGCAGACGCCGCCTGGATCCGGGAGAGCGACAGGTACTCGTGCTGGCGTGCCTCGACCAGAGTGTCCTGGAGACCGCGCAGCCACTCCGCCACCGTGGCGTCCCGCTCCACCCGGGCTCGCACGGGCACCGTGTTGATGAAGATGCCCACCGCCGACTCGACGTCGGGCAGGTCGGCGGGGCGCCCGGAGGTGGTCGCGCCGAACACCACGTCCTCCTCGCCCGAATACGCCGAGAGAAGCAGCGCCCAGGCCGCCTGGACCAGCGCGTTCACCGTCAGACCGTGCTCACGCGCGAAGCTGTGGACGCGGTCGGACAGGTCGGCGGGGAGGGTGCGGACGGTCCTGGCGTGGGAGACCGCCGCGTGGACGTCGTCCGGCCTGCGGTCGTAGGGCAGGGGTGTGGGGGCCTCCAGCCCGGCCAGCACACCGCGCCAGTACTCCAGACCCTCCTGCTCCTGGCGCCCGGCGATCCACTCCAGGTGGTCCCGGAAGGGCGGACGCGCTGCGAGCGGCTGATTCCGGTAGGCGGCGAACACGTCGGCCAACACCAACGGCAGGCTCCAACCGTCCAGCAACAGGTGATGGAAGGTCCACACCAGAACCACACGGGTCTCGCTCAGCCGGGCCAGGGCCACCCGGATCAGCGGCGGGACCCCCGGGTCCAAACCCCGCTCCTGGTCCGCACGCAGGAAATCGGCCCGGACCCGCTCCTGGCCGGCCTCGTCCAGACCCCGCCAGTCCAGCACCGTCACGGGCAGGGAGACCCCGAGCAGGACCTTCTGGAGCGGGGTGTCCAGGTCCTCCCAGACCGGAACGGAACGCAGTACGGGGGTGGCGTCCACGACCTTCTGCCAGGCACGGCCGAGGCGTTCGGGATCGTCCACACCCTCGATCTCGACGACGACCTGCTCGAGGTAGGAGGACCCTCCTTCACCGAGTGAGTGGAAGAGCATGCCCTGCTGCATGGGGGTCAGCGGGTACACGTCCTCGACCCCGCGGCCGTCGCCCACCAGGCGGTCCACCGCGGCCTGGTCCAGGCCGGCGAGCGGGAAGTCCGAGGGGGTCGCCCCGCCCACACCCTCGCTCAGGCAGAACCGCACCAGGTCGGACAGAGCCCGGTCGAAGCGTTCGGCCAGTGCGGCGACCGTCTCCCGGTCGTGGACCTGATCGGAGAAGATCCAGTCGAAGACCAAGGCGCCGTGCTCGACCCGGCCGACCACGTCCAGCAGGTGTGCCCTCTCCTCGCGGGGTTCGTACTCGCCCCCCGCGTTGAGCCGTACGTTGCTGTGCAGACCGGTGGCGGTGTCGAAGCGGCCCAGATAGTTGAAGCTCACCTCCGGCTCCGGCACCCCCGCCAACACCTCACGCTGCGCAACCGAACCCAGATAACGCAACGCCCCGAAACCCACACCCCGACCGGGAACCGAACGCACCATCTCCTTGGTCGAGCGAATCTGCTCCTTCCACCCCGGCACCGACCCCAACACCACCGGGAACATCGTGGTGAACCAACCGACCGTACGAGACAGATCCGCCCCCTCGAACAGGTCCTCACGACCATGCCCCTCAAGATCCACCAACACCCGGTCCGCACCACACCACTGCGAGAGCACCCGACCCAAAGCAGCCAACAGCACATCGTTCACACGCGTGCGGAACTCCCCCGGAACCTCACGCAACAGCGAACGGGTCACCTGCACCGGAAGCTCCACCGAGACCACCGACTGCGACTCCACCGTGTTGGAACCCGACCCCGCATCCCTCGGGATCAGGGACCTCAGACCCGGACCGGCCAAGGCAGCCCAGTACCCCTCCTCCCCGTCGAAACGGCCACCCCCGACCGCCTCCTCCAACTGCCCGGCCCAGACCGGGAACGGCGTGGTGCGCTCCCCCAGATCCACAACCCCACCCAGAGCCACCTGCTCATAAGCGGTCCCCAGGTCCTCCAGCAACACACGCCAGGACACCCCGTCCACCACCAGGTGATGCACCACCAACAGCAGACGCGCGACCCCCCGACCCTCGAACAACACCGCACGCACCACCGGCCCCGACACCAGATCCAGGGACCTCTGTGCCTCGTGCACGTGCTCGCGCTCCAGGGCCCGCGCGCTCGGCTCGTCGAGCCCGGACAGGTCGACCGTGGTCAGCTCGGCTCCGGCTTCCTCCGCCGGAACGATCACGGCAGCGCTGTCGGCGCCGTCCGTCCAGTCCGATCCGGGGCTCATGCGCAGGCGCAGCATGTCGTGGTGCTCCACCAGACCCGCCAGCACCGTCGGCAGCAGCGAGGTGTCGGTGTCCTCGACCAGGTCCAGGAGCACGGACATATTGAAGTGGTCCGGTCGAACCGTGTGGTGCTCCAGGAACCACCGCATGATCGGTGTGGAACGCACCGGACCCGAAACCGGACCCCACACCACCGCGGCCGCACCCGACTCCCCCGCCACCTCGGCCAGACCCGCCACCGTCGGCCGCGCGAACACATCCCTGGACGAAACCACCACACCCGCACGACGAGCCCGCGAAACCACCTGAATACTCAGGATCGAATCACCGCCCAGAGCGAAGAAGTCGTCGAAGACCCCCACCCGCTCCACACCCAGCACCGAAGCGAACACCCCGGCCAACACACCCTCGACCCCAGAACGCGGAGCGACCGTCTCACCGGCGCTGTCGAGATCCGGCTCGGGCAGCGCCCGCCGGTCCACCTTGCCGTTGGCGTTCAGCGGCATGGCCTCCAGCACGGTCAGGGCCGCGGGGACCATGTACGCGGGCAGTGCCCGAGAGAGTCCGGTGAGCAGGGCCGGCCCACCGCCCTCCGGCAGCCCCGTCTCGTCCGGCACCACGTAACCGACCAGGCGTCGCGCCCCGGACGGAGACCGGTGGACGAGCACTGACGCCTCCGCCACTCCGGGCAGGGCCGTAAGCGCGGACTCGATCTCGCCCGGTTCGATCCGGAACCCCCGCAACTTCACCTGGGAATCCGCCCGACCCACGTACTGCAACTGCCCGGAACCGTTCCACCGCACCAGATCACCCGTGCGGTACAAACGACCACCCGAACCGAACGGATCAGCCACAAAACGCTCCGCAGTCAAGCCCGGACGCCCCCAGTACCCCCGAGCCACACCCGCACCACCCACATACAACTCACCCACAACCCCCGCAGGAGCACGACGCAACAACGGGTCCAACACGTGAAGCCGGGTGCCGTCGAGCGGACCGCCGATCGGCACCGGGACGGACACGGCACCGGGAAGGGGGAAGTGGGTGGCGAAGGTGGTGCTCTCGGTCGGGCCGTAGACGTTGGCGACCCGCGTACCGGGGCAGGACTCGACGACCCGCTCCAGCGCCTGCGGGTTGGCCGCCTCGCCACCGGTCATGACCTCGCGCAGCCCTGCGAAACAGGAGGGGTCCTGGGAGGAGTAGAGGTTGAACAGCGCGGTGGTGAGGAACACCCCGGTGACCCCGTGCGCGCGGACGGTCCCGGCGAACTCCTCGGCGTCCATGCGCCCGGGCGGCGCGACGACCACGACTCCGCCGTTCAGCAGCGGCGCCCAGATCTCGTAGGTGGCGGCGTCGAAGGCGTGGGAGGACTGGAACAGCACACGATCGTGGTCGCCACCGGCCCACAGCCGATCGTGGGCCAGGCGCACGACGTCCTCGTGCGTGACCGCTACGCCCTTGGGCCTGCCGGTGGATCCGGACGTGAACATCACGTAGGCCAGGCTCCGGGGCAGGACCCGCGCCTCGCTCTGTGACAGGGCCTCCGCCTCGGCCGAGGAGCGGACCGGGGCAGGCGCGGGCCCGTCCAGGTCCAGCACCGGAAGCCCGTCGACGCCCGACGCCCGCCCGTGCGAGGGGGTGTCGGTCAGAACGCAGACCGCTCCGGTCTCCCGCGCCAGCCACGCCACGCGTTCGGCCGGATCGTCGGCGTGCACGGGCACGTAGGCGGCGCCCGCGCGTGCGGAGGCCAGCATGGCCACGATCACGTGCGCCCCGCGCTCCAGCACGAGCAGCACCGGCGACTCGGCTCCCGCGCCGTGTGCGCGCAGCCGTTCGGCCAGCGCGGCCGAGCGCGCGTCCAGCTCGGCGTAGGTCAGTTCCGTGTCCGCCGAGGTGACCGCGAGGCCGTCGGGGTCGAGCGCGACCCGTCGTGCGAACGCCTCCGGAATGGTCTGTTCCGCGCCCTCGGGGTAGACGCCTTCCCACTCCGCGAGGGTCCGCTCCTGGGTCTCGGTGCGCACACCGATCCGGGCGACCGGCCGGTCCGGGGCCTCGGTGAGCGCGACGGCGAGCAGGCGGAGCCCTTCGGCCAGCACGGCGATCCGCTCGGCCTCGTACAGGTCGGTGTTGTACTCCAGGTTGAGTCTGAGGCCGTTCCCCCGCTCCTCGAACTCGAAGACCAGGTCGAAGAGAGACGAGGTGCGGGGCAGGTCGAAGGGGGCCACGTCCAGGCCGTGCAGGCCGAGTTCACCCGAGTGGGCGTTCTGGAGCACCAGGAGGGCCTGGAAGACGGGCGTGCGGGACTGGTCGCGTTCGGCGGCCACCGCGTCCACGACCCGGTCGAAGGGGAGCTCGTGGTCGAAGGCGGCCAGGACGGTGTCGCGCACCCCGTCCAGGAAGTCCCCCGGGGTGGCACGGGGGTCCACGCGGGTCCGCACCGCGACGGGGTTGACGAAGAAGCCGACGAGGTCGTCCACCTGGTGGTGGTCGCGCCCCGCCGAGGCCACGCCCAAGGTCACGTCCGCACTGCCCGAGGAGGCCGACAGCAGGAGCTGGGTGAGGGCCGTGAGGGTCACGAACAGGGTCGTCCCCCGCTGGCGGCCGAGGTCGCGTAGGGCGGCGGTGACCTCCGGTGGGAGCTCGGCTCGGAGGACCGCCCCGGCCGTGGTCCGGACCGCGGGACGGGGGTGGTCCGCGGGGACCTCGGCGGCTCGCGCGTCCTCCAGTTCCCGGGTCCAGTACTCCAGGTGTTCCCGCTCGGTCTCCCGGGTCCAGCGGTCCCGCTCCCACACGGCGAAGTCGGCGTAGTCCACCCGTGCGGCGGCGCGCTCCGAGGCGGTGCCGCCGACCCGGGCTCGGTAGAAGGCACCGAGGTCCCGGGCGAGGATGTCGACGGACCAGCCGTCGCAGGCGATGTGGTGGGCGCTGAGCACGAGGGCGTGGTCGTCCGCGCCCATGCGCACCAGCAGGGCACGGAAGGGAGAACCGTTCTCCAGATCGAAGGGGCGTTCCGTCTCGGCCCTGAGCAGCGCCTCCAGCCGCCGTTCCCGGTGCGGCCCGGCCTCTGCCAGGTCGGCCCTGACCAGCAGGTCCTCAGCCCGCCAGGGGGTGCGGACGTGCTGCACGGGCCCCTCGTCGGTGGAGGCGTAGGTGGTGCGCAGCGCCTCGTGGCGGGCCTGGAGGTCGCCCAGGGCCTCGCGCAGCGCCGGGATCGACAGGTCTCCGCGGATCCGGTAGGCGCTGCCCGTGTAGTACTCGACGCTCTCGGGGTCGTGCTGGTGGAGGAACCAGAGGCGGCGCTGGGCCGCGGACAGCGGCAGGGCGCGGTCCCGGCTGACGGGCTCGACGGGTCTGGGCGCCTCCTGCCCGGTGAACCCCGCCGCGGCGATCCGGGCCGGGGTGCGCAGGGCGAAAACCGCCCTGCGGTCCACGCCGCGGCCCAGCCGGGCCTCGACCCGCGACAGGGCGCGCGCCGCGAGGATGGAGTCACCGCCCAGGTCGAAGAAGTCCTCGTGCCGGCCGACGCGCTCCAGCTCCAGGACGCGGGCGAACTCCTCGGTCACGACCCGTTCGGTCCTGTCCTCAGGCGCCGCGTACTCCCGCCGGGCGGCGTCGGGCGCGGGCAGCCGGCCGTGGTCGATCTTGCCGTTGGGTGTGGTGGGCATGGCCGGAAGCACCACCACCGCGGAGGGCACCATGTGGTCGGGCAGGACCTCACCCAGGCCCCGGACGACGGTCTCCTCCTCCGGGGCGGCGCCACCCGGCTCACCCACCACGTAGGCCACGAGCCGACGGATGCCGGGCCGGTCCTCGCGCACCAGGACGGCGGCGTTGGCCACGCCGGGAAGGCCGGTGGCGGCCGTCTCGATCTCACCGGGCTCGATCCGGAAGCCGCGGAGCTTGACCTGCTTGTCGACACGGCCCCGGAACTCCAGGTCGCCGTCGGGCAGCACGTGCACGCGGTCGCCGGAACGGTACATCCTGGATCCGGGCGGCCCGGAGGGGTCGGGCACGAACCGCTCCGCCGTGAGTCCGGGGCGGTCGTGGTAGCCCCGGGCCAGCCCTGCGCCGGAGATGTACAGTTCACCGCTGCCACCCGGCCCCACGGGGCGCAGGTGGTCGTCGAGCACGGCGACCCGGGTCCCGTCCACGGCGCGTCCGATGGGCGGAGCCCCGTCTCCGGACAGCGGCGCGCTCATGGTGGCGCACACGGTGGTCTCGGTGGGCCCGTAGCCGTTGAACACGTCGCGCCCGCGCGACCACAGTTCCACGATGTCCCCGGGACAGCTCTCCCCGGCGACCATGACCGACCGCAGCTCGTGCAGGCCGGTCGGGTCCAGCCCCGGGAGCACTGCGGGCGGCAGGGTCACGTGGGTGACGCGGTGGTCGGCCAGAGTGCGCACGAGTGCGTCACCCAGGAGGGCGGGGCGGGGCAGGACCACCAGGGCGGCGCCGTTGAGCAGGGCCATGCACACCTCGAAGAACGAGGCGTCGAAGCTGGGCGAGGCGAACTGCAGCACCCGGGAGTCGGGGGTGACGTTCATCCGGACCCGCTGGGTCCGCGCCAGGTCCCCGATACCCCGGTGGGTGACCAGCACGCCCTTGGGACGGCCGGTGGAACCGGAGGTGTAGATGACGTAGGCGACGTCGTCGGGCAGGGGGCGGTCGCCCGGAAGCGGAACGGTGCCTTCCAGCCGTTCGGAGTCCACGGTGGCCACCGCCGGCTCACCCCGCCAGGGTGTGTCCCCGCCGGACACGACCAGGCGCGTGCCGGAGTCGGCGAGCATGTAGGCCAGGCGCTCGTCCGGATAGGCGGGGTCCAGGGGCAGGTAGGCGGCGCCCGCCCGGGTGATCGCGAGCATGGCGACCACGAGGTCGGTCCCGCGCCCGAGGTGGACCCCCACGCGGTCCCCCGGCACCACGCCGGAAGCAGCCAGGCCCCTGGCCCGGCTCTCGACGAGGGCGTCGAGCTCGGCGTAGGTGAGGGTGTGCTCCTCCGACACCAGAGCGATGGCCTCCGGCCGTTCGGCCACCCGTGCGGCGAACAGGTCAGGAAGGGTACGGGCGGTCTGGTCTGAACTGGGGGCGGTAGCGGAAGACAGCACGTTCACTTACTCCTGTGAGGGGTGGCCTGGTGTCGGACCGAGCAGTGGCTGTTGGGGTCGGGGCTCAGACCCGGGAACGCACGGGAGCGAACGCGCGGCGCAGGACGCGGCCGTTGTACTGCATGGCCGTGATGGTCGAGGGGTTGTCACTCGCACGCAGGAAGCGGCCGTCGAAGGACATGTCGCCGAGGTCCCTCACCGTCACGGAGAAGTCCAGGTTCGCGCAGGCGACGAGAGGTCCGGAGAAGCCGTTGGAGAGGGTGAACCACAGGGCTCCGTCCTCGTGGCGGGTGACCTCGACGGCGAGGTCCCCATTGGCGTAGTGCCCGGTGACCTCCGCGCCCGTCTCCTGGGAGCGGATCACCGGTGCGCGCTGCCGGTAGTGGCCCACGTCCAGACCGAGTTCGCCCAGTCCTGGCACCAGGGCCTCCCACAGCTGGATCCCGGTGGTGCCGTTGGTGGTCAGGGCCACCGCGACGCGGCCCACGGGGTCGACGCGCAGGTTGCAGGTCCCGCCGTCGAGGGTGCCGTCGTGGCCGTACCAGAAGCGGTCCGCCGCCAGGTGGAGGGCCCAACCCGCACCCCAGCCGTCGGCCAGGCCGAAGGGGTCGGCCGAGGGGACGGCGCGGCCCATCTCGTTGAGGACCGCGGTGTCCGCGATGTCGCTGTCCAGTACCGCGTCGTCCGGGGTCATGAAGGCGCGGGCGAAGTCGACAAGTGTGGTCGCGCTTCCGCCCAGGCCGCCGGCGGGGGCCATCTCGGATTCGATGTGGAAGTCCACCGGTTCGGCGCGGCCGGAGCCGGTGTCCACGGCGTGTCCGCTGACCAGGCCGCCCGATGCCCTGGGGGCACGCGCGTCGTACACGAAGGCGAGGTCGAGGCCGGTGGGCAGGGCCAGGTAGGACTCCAGGGTCTCCCACCAGTCCTGGCCGGTGACGGCTTCCACGAGGTGGGCCGCCAGGGCGTATCCGCTGTTGGAGTAGGAGAAGGCACTCTCGGGGGCGCCCACGGGCTCGCTCCGCAGGAGGGAAGCCGCGTAGTGGCGCAGGGGTTCGGTGCGGGCCGGATCCGCTTCGTGGTCGGAGACGAGTCCGGCCGTGTGGCTGAGGAGTTGGCGAGGGGTGGTGGCGTGCGCCGGGTGGCCGACGGGCAGGCCACGGAGGTTCAGGTAGCCGGTCAGGGGCGCGTCGAGGTCGAGGTCACCGTCCTCCACCAGCTGCATGATCAGGGCGGCGGTGAAGATCTTGGACACCGAACCGTAGGCGAACCGGGAGGCGGGCGTCACCGGCCGTCTCGATCCCGTGTGCTCGACCCCCTCCGCCAGCTCGTACAGGGCGCCCTCCCGGTAGACCGACAGCTGGGCCCCGGGTACGGAATGCTCGCGAACCAGACCGCTGAACAGGTCAGACAGATCGTTTTCCAAGGCCAACTCCTAAGAATAAAAGCTTTAAGCACTTACAAGTTGAGTCAAGATCAACAACGAGGACTCCCCTGCAGAACTCCAGCAGCGCAAACTGATACTTACCCATACCCCCACCCCATGGCAAGCCATACGGCTAAGACCTTAAGTTCACACGAGAAAATTTCCCCAAGGAAGCGCCCACCCCCATGCAGACAACGACACAGACCCGCTGAACAGCAAAAACGAACCTCTCCCAACGCCGACCAAGGCAAGGAGAAAACCCTCTGCACACCGCCCCACCTCGCAGAACCACATCCGCGCGCACTTCCCGAACAAACAGCAGCACAAAGGCAAACAGGAAGTAAAGATCATTGAGCACCGCAACCAACCTCGACAGACCACACAGGGTCACATTTCGAGAGAGTAGCGCAAGGGCAGGAAATGGCCACAACCGGCCATTTAAATGAAAATTATTCAGAATATGAAGCACGACACACGAAAAAGGGTGAGAGAAATTCTCTCACCCTTTGCTTACTCTTGGGTCAACGGGAACTCGGGGTCCCCCGGCCGACCTGGACCTGCGGACCGGCGCTCACCTGCGGTGACGGAAGTGGTCCACGATCAGCAGAACGATACACAGCACGGTCACCAGACCGAACCCCAGACTGATCAGCGCGCTGAACCCGCTCAGCGAGGTGACGGCGTTACCCGCGGCCCCGAGAATGAGCAGCGTCCACAGCACGCCCCGAATCGCCGTACGCCGCCCCCTGGGGGCGGCATCGTTTCGACGTCCCTGGCCGGCAGGGCTGCCCGAGAACCTGTAGGGGTCGGTCATGTCATGTTCTCCCGATGCTTTCGGCCGCGCGGACGGACGAGAACAACCGTCATGACGACCCGTGGGTTGGGCACGCTCACCAGCCTAGGATCGCGCCCGCGCCGACAGCCATCCCGCAGCCTGCCGGCCCCGGGTACAGCAGGCTGTACCTCCCGGCCGCCGTTGCCCTGTGGCCCGAAACCGCGACCGGACGCCCGGGTAGGGTTCTGCTGTGCCCCAGCCGGAGACGAACACGCCCCCCGCCCCCCTGAACACACCCCCCGGCCCAGCGACCGGGTCCGCTCCGACCACACCCCTGCGGGACCTCACCGTGACCGGTCTCCACAACATGTTTCTCAGCCTGGAGCGGCTCTCGGGAGGCCTGCTGACCGGGTTGGCCGCGCTGTTCACCCTGTTCTTCCTGGCCGCCGTCGCCCTGGCCTCCCTCGCCGGGGTCGGCCTGCTCCTCGTCCCCGCCGCCCTGCGCCTGCTGCGTACAGTGGCCAACTGGGAGCGGGAGCGGCTCCTGCGCTGGGGAGTCGAGATCATTCACTCCTACTGCGAGGAAGTGCCGCGCAGCCCCCTCCGAGCGCTGGGCTCGCTCCAGCACGACGTTCAGGTCCGGCGCAATGCCCTGTGGCTGGTGTGCCACTCCGTCCTCGGCCTGCCGCTCGGCCTGTTCGGGGTCCTGCTCCCGATCATCGCCGTCCGCGACATCACCTTTCCCCTGTGGTGGCACCTGCTGCCCCCGAACACCGCAGGCGCCTCGGTGGGCCTTCCGGTGCACAGCTGGCCCGCCGCCCTGGCCGTGGGCTTCCTGGGCCTGGCCTGGTGCGCCATCATGTTCGGTCTGAGCCCCGCGCTGGCCCGCCTCCAGGGTCTGCCCGGCAAACGGCTGCTCGGTTCCCGCTCCCAGACCGTCCTCACCGAGCGCATCCACCACCTCACCGCGACACGGGCCGCGGCGCTCCAGGCGCACACGACCGAGCTGCGCCGGATCGAGAGGTCCCTGCACGACGGCACGCAGAACCGACTGGTCGCCGTCACGATCCTGCTGGGGACGGCGCGACGAGTCGTGCGCACCCGTCCCGAACGGGCCGACGAGGCCCTGGAGCAGGCACAGGCCGCTGCCGAGGACGCCCTGGCCGAGATGCGCGGACTGATCCGGACCATCCTGCCGCCGGTGCTGGAGAAGCGGGGTCTGGAGGGCGCGCTCAACGCGCTCGCCGGCGGCTGCTCGGTGCCCTGTGCCGTAGCGGTTCGGGGTCTGGACCGGTACGCCTCCAGCATCGAGGCCACGGCCTACTTCGTCGTGGCCGAGGCCATCACCAACATCACCCGGCACAGCGGGGCCACCCGCGCTCGCGTCAGCGTCACCGGAAGGGAAGACAGGTTGCACATCGAAGTCCACGACGACGGTCGCGGTGGGGCCCAGGAGGGCGTCGGCACGGGGCTGGCCGGAATCCGCACACGGGTCGAGGCGCACGACGGGTCGCTGATCGTGACCAGCCCGGTCGGCGGACCGACCCACCTGCACGCGGAGCTGCCGTGCGCATCATGATCGCCGAGGACGACATGCTCCTCAGGGAAGGGCTCGCCGCGCTGCTCCGGGGGGAGGGGTTCGAGATCGCCGCCGCGGTCGGCGATCCCGACGCCCTGATCAGCGCCGTGACCGAGCAGGCCCCGGACCTGGCCATCATGGACGTGCGGATGCCGCCCACCCACACCGACGAGGGGATCAGGGCGGCGATCCGCATCCGAGAGCTCCACCCCGGGCTGCCGGTGCTGGTGCTCTCCGCCTACATCGAGCAGTCCTTCGCCAGCGACCTGATGGCCGTGAGCGCCTCGGGCATCGGCTACCTGCTCAAGGAACGGGTCGGCCGGGTCGACCAGTTCCTGAAGGCCCTGCACCGGGTGGCCGAGGGCCAGGCCGTGATCGACCCCGAGGTGGTCACGCAGCTGTTCGTGCACCAGAAGGCCGACGAGGCTCTCAGCAAGCTCAGCCCGCGCGAACGCGACGTGCTGGCGCTCATGGCCGAGGGCCTGGGCAACACGGCCATCGCGAAGCAGCTGTTCGTGACCGAAGGGGCGGTACACAAGCACATCCGCAGCATCTTCGGCAAGCTCGGCCTGTCCCCCGACGACAGGTCGGACCGGCGCGTGGCGGCCGTGCTGCGTTACCTCGACTCCAACCGCACCTGAACCGGCCCGCCGACAGGCGAGCGCTCGGCGACGAGCGGGACCACCCGTCCGAGTCGCCCTGACGAACAATGGCTCACGGGTACATAAAGCTGACCCATGACTCGATCGTCCGCGGTTTTTCGGATCCTCCCCGGATACGGCCACAGCGGGGATGGTCGGCGGGAAAAGCGATGCAGTACCGGCTTTCAGGGAGGCGACGCTGATCGCGTTCCCCTCCGGCCTCTGTTCACGGAGAGGATTCGGCTTCTCCGCACGAAGGTGCGCAGGCGTTGGACGTGATGTGGAGGTTCAGGGGTCCGGCGGCCATGTTGCGCGGCCCTCGACGAACACGCTGGGTACCCATAGGCGATAGCTCTCCAGGCGACGAGGCTACGTGGTGTAGGTGTCGCCTGGGGAGTTGTCCCAGGTCAGGCAAAGTGAGAGCCAGCGAGGGGACTTGAACCCCTAACCTATCGCTTACAAGGCGATTGCTCTGCCAATTGAGCTACGCTGGCCGACCGCCGAGGTCGAAGCCTCGGTACGTCCACGGAGAATCGTACCGGTTCCGGTGCCGAGGGGCCTACTCGGCACCGGTGACCAGGTTACTCGGCCTCGGCTCCGCGGCGGCGCGCGACCTCGTAGAGGGACACACCGGCGGCGACGGAGGCGTTCAGGGACTCGGCGCCGCTGATCGGGATGCTCGCGACCACGTCGCAGACCTCGCGGACCAGGCGGGACAGGCCCTTGCCCTCGGAGCCCACCACGATCACCAGCGGGCCGGTGGCCAGCTCGAGCTGGGGCAGCTGGGTGTCGCCCCCGGCGTCCAGGCCGGCGACGAACAGCCCGGCCTTCTTGTAGCCCTCCAGGGCGCGGGTCAGGTTGGTGGCCTGGGCGACGGGCAGCTTGGCCAGGGTTCCGGCGGAGGTCTTCCACGCGGACATGGTCACGCTGGCGGTGCGCCGCTCCGGGATGAGCAGGCCGTGCGCGCCGAAGGCCGCGGCCGAACGCGCGATGGCGCCCAGGTTGTGCGGGTCGGTGACCCCGTCCAGGGCGACGATCAGCGGCGGGGTGTCCGAGGCCAGCGCCTTGTCGAGCAGGCCCTCGGCCGCCCAGTACTGGTACGGGCGGACCTGCAGGACGATGCCCTGGTGGGTGGCCCCGGGAAGGCCGTTGCTCTCGCAGCGGCGGTCCAGGTCGGTGCGGTTGACCTCGACCACGTCCACGCCCTGGGCGCCGGCGAGCTTGGCGGCCTCGTTGACGCGGTCGTCGGGGTCGAGGCTGTTGGCCAGGAACAGGCGGGTCGCGGGCATGCCCGCGCGCAGCGCCTCGACGACCGGGTTGCGGCCGATCAGCAGGTCGGAGTTGTCCGGCCGGTTGGGCGAGCGGTCCTTGCGGGGGCTGTCCGAGGCACCCTCGGGCCCACCGGTCTGGGTGGCGCGCTTGTTGGCCTTGTGCCGCTGCTTGCCGTCGTACCAGTGGCGCTCGGACGCGGGCAGGGTGCCGCTCTTGGGCTCCAGGGAACGACGGTTCTTACCGCCACTGCCCTTCGTGGGGCCCTTCTTGTTCTTCTTCGCCGGCATGGTCGCCGCCTCCCGTTACGTCTTGCGAGCATGCCGGAAGAACTCTTCCGGCCGATGGGGTAGCCGCGACGCCGATGGGCGGCGGCAAACTCCCAGCCTAATGCCGACGCGCTACCACACGCGTCGGTATGCGTTCGGGGCCGGGCCGGGAAACCCCCCGGTCCCGGCCCCGATCAGAACCCGTGTCGAACCCTCAGCCGTGGCGCAGGTCCCAGCGGGGTCCCTGCGGGGTGTCCTCCACCACCACACCGGCCTCGGCCAGCTGGTCGCGGATGGCGTCCGCGGCGGCGTAGTCCTTGCGCCCGCGCGCGGCCTGGCGCTGTTCGAGGGCGACCGCCACGAGGGCGTCCACGACCTCGGAAAGACCCTGGTCACCGCCGCCGGACCACTGCTCGCCGAGCGGGTCCAGACCCAGCACGCCGAGCATGGTGCGCAGTTCGGAGGCGAGTTCCTGGGCCCGCTCCTTGGCACCGGAGCCCAGTGCGGTGTTGCCCTCGCGCACGTGCCCGTGGACGACCGCGAGCGCCTGCGAGACACCGAGGTCGTCGTTGAGCGCCTCGGCGAACTCGGCGGGGACGCCGGCGGCCGGGGTGACCGTGCCCAGCACCTCGACGGCCCGGGTGAGGAAGCCCTCGATGCGCTGGTAGGCGGTCGCGGCCTCCTGGAGGGCGGCCTCGGAGTAGTCGATGGTGGACCGGTAGTGGGCCTGGCCGAGGTAGTAGCGCAGCTCCACCGGGCGGACCTTCTCGACCATCTCCGGGATCCGCATCGAGTTGCCGAGCGACTTGGCCATCTTCTCGCCGCCGACCTTCAACATGCCGTTGTGCAGCCAGTACTGGGCGAAGCCGTCGCCCGCGGCGCGCGACTGCGCCTGCTCGTTCTCGTGGTGCGGGAAGATCAGGTCGAGTCCGCCGCCGTGGATGTCGAAGCTGGGACCCAGGTACTTGGTGGCCATGGCGGAGCACTCCAGGTGCCAGCCCGGTCGGCCGCGCCCCCACGGGGTTTCCCAGCTGGGCTCGCCGGGCTTGGCGCCCTTCCACAGGGCGAAGTCGCGCGGGTCGCGCTTGTCCCGGTCCGGGTCGGAGTCGGAGGACTCCACGACCTGGTCCAGGCGCTGGTTGGAGAGCTCGCCGTAGGCGGGGTGCGAGCGCACGTCGAAGTAGACGTCACCCGAACCGTCGTCGGCCGCGTAGGCGTGCCCGGCGTCGATGAGCCGCCGCATGAGCTCGATCATCTCCGGCACGTGGCCCGTGGCGCGCGGCTCGACGGTGGGCGGCAGGCAGCCCAGGGTGTCGTAGGCCCAGGTGAAGGCGCGCTGGTTGCGCTCGCTCACCTGCCACCACGGCACACCCTCGTCGGCGGCGACCCTGATGATCTTGTCGTCGATGTCCGTGACGTTGCGGCAGAACGTGACCTCGTATCCGAGGTGGGTCAGCCAACGGCGCAGGATGTCGAAGTTGACCCCCGACCTGATGTGGCCGATGTGGGGCGGTGCCTGCACCGTGGCACCACACAGGTACAGGGAGGCACACCCCTCACGGATCGGGGTGAAGTCTCGGACCTGTCGGGCACTGGTGTCGTAGAAGCGCAGACTCACGTTGTCAAGACTATCCGCTTTCCCTTCGCACGGACGTCACAAACCAGTGACTGCCATCAGCTTCGACGCGCTCCGGACAGCACAGAGAACTCATATGGGATGAGCCGTATTGGGTTCACCCGCATGTGAGATGACCCGACATTCCGGGCCGGCCTCGGCGGAGGATCGGCCGACACCCTCCGCCAACCACGACAGAGCACCCCAGAACGCCCTTGGACAACGGCGTCGGGAAGCAGCCGGAATCGGCCGGAATCTCGTGTTAGCGGCACCGGCTCGACTACGCTGCGATGACGATGGCCCCTTTCAACAACGCCCCCGAGACAGGGACACGGAACGGTCGGACCGCGGGTCGCGGCGCGGGAGCCGGAGCTCTCGTCGGTGGCGCCGTGTTCGTCAGTGTCATCGCCCTGTGCGCCCTTGTCATTGCCTACAACGGCATCTACCGGTTCGCCCTGCTCGTGCACGAGGAAGGCACCTTCCTCGCACACGTCTTCCCGGTGACCTTCACCCTGCTGGTCCTCATGGCCTTCTGGGTGAGCTACGTGCTCCGCGCCGCGCCACCGGGGGAACGCCTCTGGGTGGACGTCGTCCTCATCCCCCTGCTGATCCTCGCCGCGGCGGTGCCGATGGTGCTGAACAGCATGGGGCTGGTCGAGTCCCTCGGCGCGAACCAGCCGAGGATCGTCCAGGTGGTGGTGGCGGTCGCACCGCTGGCCGCCCTGCTGGTGGCCTTCCTGCTGTGGATGGCCGTGCGCGCGCACATCCGCAGGCGCGGCAACGGTGCGCGTCCCCGTCCGAAGCCCTCCGACGACCGCGCCACCGTGCTGCGCAGCCGCCCCGGGACACAGGTGGACGAGGCGCGGGTGCGGGAGGCGCACGAACCGGAGGCACTCAAGACCCGTCTGCTGCGGCTGGGTTCCGAGGAGGCCGACAGGAACGACGAAGACGCTGAGCCGGCCGCCGACCGGGGCGAGGTCCTCTCGGAGGCCCGGGCGGAGGCGGAGGGCACCACCCCGGACACCGCGGACAGCCGGGACGGGGAGGACACCCTCCCCGAGGCGGCCCCGCTGCCCACCCGCACCTCCACCCTGCGCCGCGACCGCGCGGAGCAGAGGGAGAAGGAGCGCCTCGAACGCGAGGAGCGCGAACGGACCGCGCGGGAACGCGAGGCCCGGGAGCGCGAGGAGCGGGAAGAGCTCGAAAGGCGTGCGCGCGAGGATCGTGAGGAGCTCGAGAGGGCCGAACGCGAAGGTGCGGAGGAGGACCTCGCCGAGACCGGTTCGGTGGGCCGCCTCGCCGCCTGGTACGGAAGGGACGGCGCGGCGGACGAGGCCGACGCCGTGTACCCGGCGGGCCCGGAGGACCCGACCGAACCGATCCCCGCCACGGACCGGTCCGAGGCGGAGGCGGAGGCCGGGGAGCCGGACGACCTGGCCGAGGCGTCCGTGCCCACCCTGCCCCTCCCCCGCCGGGCCCGGGGCAGTGGCAATCCGATCAAGCGGGCGGCAGCCGAGCCGCCGGTGGTACCCGGCGCCGCCGCCCCCGCACCGGAGCCGAACGCGGCCGCCGGGGCCGAGGACACCGCCTGGGACGACGCCGGGGCCGAACAGGCCGTGGTGGTTCCGGAACAGCCGGCCGACGAGGGCTTCGAACACGACTCCCCGATCGCCGACCCGAGCACGGACGAGGCGGAGGCGCCGGTTCCCGCCCCGGTCGCCGCCGACCCCTCTCCCCGGCCCGGGTTCGATCCGGAACGCGCACCCGAGCCGGCGTCCGAGCCCGGACAGGCCGCCGTCGAGGCGTTCGACGACACCGACCCCTTCGACGACACCGTCGAGCTGTGGCCCCCGGAGGAGGCCGGGGCCGACCCGCTGCCCGAGGTCGAGGACCTGCCCAGGGCGGGGGAGAGCGAGGCCGCTCCCGAGTCCGGGACCGCACCCGAACCGACCCCCGGGCCGGCGGCCGGGGACCTGTGGGAACCGCCCTCCGACGACGCGGGCACCTCCTCCCTGGCCGACTACGTGCCGCCGGTGTGGACCCCACCTGAGGACGACTCCCCCGCCGAACCCGCCCCCCTGGTGGGGATGGCGACCGAGTCCGCCGAGGACACCGCCCCGGCCCTGGACCACGACACCGGTCCCGAGGTGCGCGCTGCCTTCCACCTCGGCTCGGTCCCGCCCGGCGCCGCACGTCCCGAACCGGAGCCGGAGCCGGTGGCTCGGTACGAACCCGAGCCGGAGCCGGTGGCTCGGTACGAACCGGAGCCCGAGCCGGTGGCTCGGTACGAGCCGGAGCCCGAAGCCGAACCGGAGCCCGAGCCCGAAGCCGAGCAGGTGACGGAGCGGATGACGCGTCCCGCGCCCGGGTCGGGAGAGCCGTTGCGGAAGCGCCCGATGGTCCTGAAGCCGAAGCGCCCGCCCCTGCCGGACTTCGCCTCCGGCCCGCCCTCCCGGCGGGTCCGCAGCGAGCCGCTGCGCCCGGACGAGCGCTGAACCCGGGCGGACACCGGACGCACGGCCTCGGCCCCGGAACCCCGCGGGTTCCGGGGCCGACCTGTTTCCGGGGGTGTTGCCCGGCCCGGGCCGGGAGCGGGTTTCGGCCCGCTGGCCTGGCGCAGTGTCACGGACCGGATACCGACTACGGGGCCACCGGCCACGCGAAGGCCGACCACCCGGGGTCCTGGCCACGGAGCCCGGTCACCCGGGACTCGGCCGGAGGGGCCTCAGGGAGCCTCAGGCGACCCCAGACGCACAGAAGCGGCCCCGCTTGGCGCGGGGCCGCTTCAGTTGCGTACGTCAGTCCCTGGGCGCGCAGAGCGCCGTGGCGACGGCCGCGATGCCCTCACCGCGGCCGGTGAGGCCCAGGCCGTCGGTGGTGGTGGCCGAGAGGCTCACCGGCGCACCCACGACCTCGGAGAGCGTCTTCTCCGCCTCGTCGCGCCGGGGAGCGAACTTGGGTCGGTTGCTGATGATCTGGACGGCCACGTTGCCGATCTCGAAACCGGCCGCGTGCACGCGCGCGACGGTCTCGGTGAGAAGCGCGGCGCCGGAGGCGCCCTTCCACCGTGGATCGGAGGTGCCGAAGTTCGAACCGAGGTCGCCGAGTCCGCAGGCGGACAGCAGGGCGTCGCACGCCGCGTGGGCGGCGACATCACCATCGGAATGGCCGCTGACACCGTCTTCTCCCGGCCATTCCAAACCGGCGAGAAAAAGTGTTCGTCCAGGAGAAAACGGGTGGACGTCGGTTCCGACGCCCACCCGAGGCATTTTCGTCATGAATTACGTGATTCCGCGACTTGTTATCAGCTCGTCAGAACCTCGTCGAGGAGGGCTTCCGCCTTGTCCTCGTTGGTCTTTTCCGCGAGTGCGAGTTCGCTGACGAGAATCTGCCGCGCCTTGGCGAGCATCCTCTTCTCGCCCGCCGACAGACCGCGCTCCTTGTCCCGGCGCCACAGGTCCCGAACCACCTCGGCGACCTTGTTGACGTCACCGGACGCCAACTTCTCCAGGTTCGCCTTGTAGCGCCTGGACCAGTTGGTGGGCTCTTCGGTGTGAGGCGCACGCAGCACCTCGAAGACCTTGTCCAGGCCCTCCTGCCCCACCACGTCACGAACGCCGACATCCTCGGCGTTCGCAGCCGGCACGCGCACCGTCAGATCGCCTTTGTCAACCCTCAGAACGAGATAGGTTCTGTCCTCGCCCTTAATGGTGCGAGTCTCGATCGCTTCAATACGAGCAGCCCCATGATGGGGGTAGACAACAGTGTCGCCGACCTTGAAAGTCATGTGACAGGTACCCCTTCCGCTACCACAAGGATACCATGAATCTGTGACTTAACGTACCTATCAGGTTTACGAACACGCAGGTCAGACCACACTTTTTAGGGCTTGACAAAGTGTACCCGAGGAGTACCGGACAGCCGGTCGGAGCGGCCCCGGAAGCCCTCCACCCCCGCTGGCCAGCCGAAGTGCGGCCGCGGAGCGGCCCGGTTCAGGGTAGGGTGCACCCCCGCCCGACCACCCTCCGCGAGGGCTCGTAGCGATATAGGTCACGTTTTCGGATCGGGTTGACCAACCCGTGACCCGTCCGGATCTCCGGCCCCGGCCAACCCGTCCGCACCCGCCGAGCGCTCCCCGGACGCACCCGGCCGCGCCCCGGCCGGACCGGGCCGCGTCCGGACGGGCCGGGGGTCAGCTCTCGGGCTCGTAATCCTCACGCTTCTCGCCCGTCACCATGTAGACCAAGTTGTCCGCGACGTGCACCGCGTGGTCACCGAAGCGTTCGTAGAACCGACCCACCAGGGTCACATCCATGGTGGCCTCCACCCCGTACTCCCACCCCGGGGCGAGGATGCGCTGCAGCAGCTTGCGCCGCAGCCGGTCCATCTTGTCGTCGTCCTTGTCCAGTTCCAGGGCGGTGTCCGGGTCCCGTTCCAGGATCACCTCGCCGGCCTTGGTGACCAGCAGCTCGGCCTGGTGGCCCATCTCCAGGACGATGGAGCGGACCGGTTTGGGGATCGCCGAGTCCGGGTGGCGGCGCCGGGCGATCTTCGCCAGGTGAACGGCGTGGTCACCCATCCGCTCCAGGTCACCGCGCATCGCCAGGGAGGTGATGATGGTCCGCAGGTCCGAGGCGACCGGCTGCTGCCGGGCCATCAGGCTGAAGGCGGTGTCCTCGATCTCCTGGTCGAGGCTGTTGAGCTCCTCGTCACCCGAGATCACCTCCTGGGCAGCGTTCAGGTCGCTGTCCAGCAGAGCGGTGGTGGCACGCGCGACGGCGTGTCTGGCGAGCCTGGTCATCTCGACGAGGCGTTCGCTCAGGCTGTCAAGGTCCTCGTGATACGTATCGCGCATGGCGTCAATGCTCCCAGTCTGTGTTTGAAGAATCGGCCAAGAATTGGTGAACGATGGAAGAACCTCGGTTGTGTCGCGTGCCCTGACCGGGTAAAGCCCCAGTCCGCACGTTTACGATCGAACCGTGCAAGGGGAACTTCTCGCCGCCGTTGTCGGCATCATCGGGCTCGTTGTGGGCGTCGCCATCGGCGTCGTCGCCGCCAGCCCTCTCTTCCGTACGCGAACCACACGCGAGGAGCCACCGTCACCACGACACGACGGAAACACCCTCCCGCCCGGGATCGCCGAGGTCCTGTCCGCGCTGCCCTCCTCCGCCGTGGTCCTGGACTCCGGTGACAGGGTGCTGCGCGCCTCCTCCGCGGCCCGGGCCTTCGGCATCGTCCGAGGAGAGGAACTGGTCATAGGCGAACTCCTCACGCTGGCCCGCAAGGTCCGGCGCGACGGAGTGATCCGCGAGACCGACATCGAGGTGGCCGTTCGCAAGTTCGGCCCCGACGCCACGTCCTTCGCCGTGCGGGTCGCCCCGCTGGGCGGCACCGGCCTGGTGCTGGTGCTCGCGGAGGACCAGACCGAACACCGCCGGGTGGAGGCCGTCCGCCGCGACTTCGTGGCCAACATCTCGCACGAACTCAAGACTCCGGTGGGTGCGCTGTCCCTGTTGGCGGAGACCGTACAGGATGCCAGTGACGACCCCGAGGCGGTGCGCCGCTTCACCGGGCGCATGCAGACCGAGGCCTCCCGGCTCACGGCGGTCATCCAGGACCTCATCACGCTCTCCCGCATCCAGGGTGCCGAGCCCATCGCCGAACCCGCCCCGGTGGACCTGGAGTCGGTCGTCGAGGAGGCGATCGACACGGTGCGCATGCCGGCCGACGCCAAGGGGATCGAGCTGGTCGGAAGCGGCGCCGAGGGACTGACGGTGCTGGGCGACGAGGCGATGCTGGGGACCGCCCTGCGCAACCTCATCGCCAACGCCGTCGCCTACAGTCCGAAGAACACGCGGGTCGCGGTGTCCGTCGGGATCTCGCGGACCAGCGTGGACGTCAGTGTCGCCGACCAGGGGATCGGAATCCCCCAGCAGGACCTGGAAAGGATCTTCGAGCGGTTCTACCGTGTGGACGCCGCTCGGAGCCGGGCCACCGGTGGTACCGGACTGGGCCTGGCCATCGTCAAGCACATCATGACCCACCACCGTGGAGAAGTGACCGTGTGGAGCAAGGAGGGGTCGGGGTCGACGTTCACACTGCGTCTGCCCAGACCCGAGAACCGGGAGCTCGACGCGTCCCGGAACGACAACCACCAGGAGACGGCACAGTGACGCGCGTACTCGTAGTAGAGGACGAGGAGTCCTACAGCGACGCCCTGTCGTACATGCTGCGCAAGGAGGGCTTCGAGGTCGCGGTGGCCCCCACCGGGACCGTCGCTCTGGAGACCTTCGACCGGACCGGCGCCGACCTGGTGCTGCTGGACCTGATGCTGCCGGGGCTGTCGGGCACCGAGGTGTGCCGGACGCTGCGGCAGAAGTCCAACGTCCCCGTGATCATGCTCACCGCCAAGGACTCCGAGATCGACAAGGTCGTCGGTCTGGAACTGGGCGCCGACGACTACGTGACCAAGCCGTTCTCCTCCCGTGAGCTGGTGGCGCGCATCCGCGCGGTGCTGCGCCGCCGGGGCGAGGACGAGGTCGTGCTGCCCGCCGCACTGGAAGCCGGTCCCGTCCGGATGGACGTGGAGCGGCACGTGGTGACGGTGCGCGGCGACAACGTGCAGCTTCCGCTGAAGGAGTTCGAGCTGCTGGAGGTGCTCCTGCGCAACGCCGGGCGGGTGCTCACCCGGATGCAGCTGATCGACCGCGTGTGGGGCGCCGACTACGTCGGTGACACCAAGACCCTCGACGTGCACGTCAAGCGGCTGCGCGCGAAGATCGAGGAGGACCCGAGCAGTCCCAGGTACATCGTCACGGTGCGCGGTCTGGGCTACAAGTTCGAGCCGGTCACCGTCGAGGTGGAGTAGGGCAGAGGCAGGGCACGGGAGATCATCCCCCTGCCGATTCCTTCCTCATCCCGGCGCTCCTTCGAGTTCCGACGAGTTCCAACCTCCCGTGTCCCGGGTGGCGGCCGTGCCGCTCCCGGGACGCCGTGTTCTCCGAGCCGCTGCCGCCGCTTCGGCGCCCGGCCCCGGCCGACCCCCCTGCCCGGCGCTCCCCTCTCCCGGCAGGTCTCCCCTCTCCCTTCCGGCCCCTTCCCTGGTCAGCCCCCGGCGTGCCGTTCCACCGCGCGGGCCAGGACCTCGCAGGCGCGCCTGAGCTCCGTGCGGCCCGCCGACCCGTAGCCGATGACCAACCCGTGCACCGTCGGGGCGCCGTGGCTGGTGCGGCTGGTGTCCTCCACCAGGACCCCCTCCTCGGCGGCAGCCGCGATCACGGGCGCCACCGCCTCCTCGGGCAGGGACAGCAGGACGTGCAGTCCAGCGGTGTCCCCGCCGATCCGGGGACCGAGGTGTTCCACGATCAGGGCGCGGCGGCGGGCGTACTCCAGGCGCATCCGGCGCAGGTGCCGGTCCAGGTCCCCGCGTTCGAGCAGCAGGGCCGTGGCGGCCTGGACGGGGCCGCTGGTGCGGTCGGACAGCTCGGCGCGGACGCGGGCCAGCCGGTGCAGCAGGTCGGGTTCGGCGACGATCCAACCGATGCCGAGGTCGGGGTCCAGGGTCTTGGAGAGGGTGCCGAGCAGGACGACGCGTTCGGGGTCGAGCCCGTACAGGGCGGGCAGGGGCGCGACGTCGTAGCGGAACTCGGCGTCGTAGTCGTCCTCGACCACCAGGGCGCCGGTCCTGCGCGCCCAGGCGAGGAGGCGTTCGCGGCGGGGCAGGGGCAGGCGTCCGCCCAGCGGGTACTGGTGGGCGGGTGTGGTGTAGACGACGGAGAGGTCCTCGGGCAGGTCCCCGGGGCGGATGCCGTCGTGGTCGACGGGGCAGGGGACGATCTCGGCGCCCCGCGCGGCCAGGATGGTGCGGGCCTTGCCGTAGCCGGGCTCCTCCACTCCGGCGCGGACGCGGGCGCCGGGGGCCGCCTCCGCCCCGGTCATGGCGCCGACCAGGTCGAGGCCGTTGCCGGTGCCCCGGGTGACCAGGACGTTCTCCGGTCCCACCCGGACGCCGCGGGTGCGGCGCAGGTGTTCGGCGAGCAGGGCGCGCAGCCCGGGCAGGCCCCGGGGGTCGGGGTCGTCCGAGGGCGGGTGTTCGGCGGCGTGCCGCCAGGCGCGGCGCAGGGCGGCGCGGTCGTGGTCGCGGACCCAGGGGGCTCCGGGCAGGAGGTTGACGGTGCCGGAGCGGCGGAGCTCCTCCCGTGAGGGCCGGTCCCGGAGGCGCTCGGTCCGCGGCGCGCTCCCGGTCCGCGCTCCCTGCGGTCCCTGCCCGCTCGGCCGCGGCAGGGGTTCGTGTTCGGTGACGAAGGTGCCCGAGCCGTGGCGTCCGTCGAGCCAGCCCTCGGCGTAGAGCTGCTGGTAGGCGTCGGTGACGACGGTGCGGCTCACTCCGAGCTGGGTGGCCAGGGTGCGGCTGGAGGGCAGCCGTTCACCGGCGCGGAGCGCCCCGGAGGACATGGCCTCGCGCAGTGCGCCGGAGAGCTGTGCGGTGAGCGGGGTGGGGTCGGAGCGGTCGAGGCGGACCGGGGGTTCGGCGAGGCGTCGGGGCAAAGTGGTCTTTCACTTCCTGCCTGAAGTGGCCATGGTTCGGGTATCCACTTCTCCCTACGGTAGACGCATGCTCTCCACCACAGAACGCACGCGGCTCCGCCGTGCCAAGCACAAGGCCGGGACCGACCGCGCCGAGCTCCACGACCTCCTCGACGAAGGGCTGGTCTGCCACCTCGGCGTGGTCGTGGACGGCTCGCCCCGGGTGCTGCCCACCGGGTACGGCCGGATCGGCGACACCCTCTACCTGCACGGCTCGACCGGCGCGCGCTCCCTCCAGGCGGGGGGCGAGGTGTGCGTGACGGTGACGCTGCTGGACGGGATCGTGATGGCCCGCTCGGGCTTCCACCACTCCGTGAACCACCGCTCCGCGATGGTGTTCGGGACCCCGCGCCTGGTCACCGACGAGCAGGAGCGCTGGGACGGGCTGCGCGCGATCACCGAGCAGCTCGCCCCCGGCCAGTGGGACGCGGTCCGTCCGCCGAACGCCAAGGAGATGGCGGCGACCCGGGTGCTGGCGCTGTCGCTGGAGGAGGCGTCGGTGAAGGTCCGTACGGGACCGCCCAACGACGAGGAGTCGGACCACGCCACCCCGGTCTGGGCGGGCGTGCAGCCGGTCCGTACGGTGTTCGACCCCCCGGTCACCGACCCGGCCCTGATCCACGACCTCCCCGCCCCCGAGCACGTCCTGGCCCGAGTGACCGGCGGCTGAACCGGACCGCTACGATCCTCCACGGCACGCCGGGAACCGATTCGGCGCGATCCCGCCCCCGGGCCCGTTGGAGGAACGAGATACGTGCGTACGCCGCCATGGTTCAGCGGACTGCGAGAGGCGCGGTTCAGTCCGCAATCCCGATCCTGGGCCGGGCTGGGTTCGCTGCTGACCGGCCTGGTGCTCCTGGTGGCCGCCGAGTTCGCCCCCGGGCTCTCCGGGGGCGGTAGCGGCCCACTGTGGTGGGTCCTGTGGGGCCTGCTGCTGCTGTTGGGACTGACCTGGCTCCCCCTGGCGCGTGCGAGCGCCGGGGAACGGGAGGAAGCCCGGCTGCCGCTCCTCGTGGCTGCCCTGGTACTCGTCCTCTGCTCCGTCCTGGTGTTCCAGAACTACCCTTCGGCCTACTTCGGCGGTGAGCCCGGCGCGGACGCCGAGGGTGCGGCGGAGGCTGGGGCGGACTACGCGTCGGTGCTGCGCCTGCTGGGGCTGGTCGCCGTCGCCCTCGGTGCGGCGACCACGATGTTCGCGGGGGTCCCCGAGCGGCTCCGCTCCGGGCGGGAGACCCTGGTCGCGGCCCTGGGCCCGCTGCTCGTGTTCGTCCTGATCGCCGGGTACCTCGCTACCGAGGGACCGCGCGACAGCGTCAGCCATCGGACCGCGCACGCCCCCGAGGCGGCCGCCGTTCCCGGGTCGGACAACCTGTACGGCCACGGGGGCGTCGCGTGGCTGTGGGAGCACCCCCAGCCGGGTTCCCGCGAGGCATTCCACTCGGCGGTGACACCCACCGGATTCCTGGTCATGGACCGGCGGGGCGTGTTCGCCCTGGACCCGGCCACCGGCAAGGAGGTGTGGCGGTTCCGCTCCGCCGATCCCGTCATGCGGGCGGCCGCCACACCGGACGGCGAGTCCGTGGTGGTCCTGCGCCCGCTGCGGCGGCTGGACGGTTCCCTCCGCGACCGCCTCAGCCTGCTGGACAGCGCGACCGGGCAGGTGATCGCCGATTACGACTTCGACGAGCCCGGAAACCGCCCTGAGGAGGATTCCGGGTCCTCGTACTCCCGGGGCCGGGACCCCCTCAACGGCGCACCGCACCTGACCGACTCGTCGGTCCTCTCGGTTCCCCGGGAGAAGAGCGAGGCCCCCCTCGTCGCGTACGACCTCACCACGGGCGAGGAGCTGTGGACGCGTGAACCCGAGGACGGCTGCCTGGCGGGCACCGGCCGACAGGCGGTGACCACCGCCACCACCGGCATCATGGTCGTGGAAGCGTGCGGTTCGGATCGGGAGGACCACGTCACCTTCCTCGACGAGGCCACCGGCGAGTCCAGGGGTGAGCTCGAACTGCCTTCCGGGGTGGGGCACCTGGCGGTCGCCCCGGACGGCTCCGTCGCGGTGATCAGTCACCAGAGCCAGGATCGCGGCTCTCCCGGGCCCGACGCGGTGGCCGTGGATCCGGCCGACGGAACGGTGTTCGCCGAAGGGCTCCCCGGGGATCACACCTGGTCCGGCGGGCTGAACCAGCGCGAGACCCTGAGCACGGTCACTCCCGCCGCCGGCGGCCACCTGCTGTGGACGGAGATCGACGAACGCGGCGGACTGGCCTACCGGGACGCGCCCGCGACCGGCGGTACCGGGGTGCCGCTGAAAGCCGGCAGGGGTGCCCGGGGCAACGCCGTGGGGCCGGTCACCGTGTCCGAGGCGCTGGTCGTCGGCTCGGTCAGCGGCGGCAACAAGCGCGGCCGGTGGGACACCACGGTGAACCCTGAGGTCATCCTCATGGGGCGGAAGGGGCAGGGGCCCGTGCGGGTGGCCATCGAGGACGAGGTGTCCACGTACGCGAACGGCAGCGCCACCGGGATCGAGGCGCACATCGCCCCCGGCGGCGTCGTGATCACCGGTTTCGGCACCGGCAGGCAGGACCACGCCCACGTCATCGGGCTGGGATCGACGCCGGAGGACCTCTGACTCCGGGTCGTCAGACCTCGACGATCACGGTGAACGGGCCCTCGTTGGTCAGGCCGACGGACATCTGGGCGCCGAACACCCCCGTGGCCACCTCCGCGCCCTGGTCGCGCAGCTCCTTGACGACGGCGTCCACGAGGGGTTCGGCGACGGGGCCGGGGGCGGCCGCCTGCCAGGTGGGGCGGCGGCCCTTGCGCGCGTCGCCGTAGAGGGTGAACTGGCTGACCACCAGGACCGGGGCGCCGATGTCCGAGCAGGACTTCTCGTCCTCCAGGACGCGCAGCGTCCACAGTTTCCTGGCGACCTTGCGGGCCTCCTCCTCGGTGTCGGTGTGCGTGACCCCCACCAGGGCCATCAGGCCGGGGCGGGTGATCTCGCCGACCACCTCGCCGTCCACCGTCACCGAAGCGTGCGACACCCTCTGCACGACCGCGCGCATGGGCTCCCCCTGTCTTTCCCGAACTCTCCGCCCCTGGTGCGGGGCGTTCCTACCTCGATCGTTGCAGCTGGTTGAGCAGGCGCACGCGGCGGGTGTTGGAGATCAGTCCGGTGAGGGTGACCGCGAACGTGCTGATGGAGTCCGCGAAGTCCTCGATCCGCCACTCGCGCGGGCCGGTGTACCAGGCCAGGCCGTCCCCGGTGAGCTCCTCGGGGGTGAGGTCGGCGATCGCGGCGGCGGCCAGGACGTTGGCCCAGCGGTCGACGTCGTCGAAGATCACGGCGTAGGGCAGGTAGCGCGAGTACAGCTCCACCCGCTGGCCCGGCGGGGCGTTCTGGGCCCGTCGGCTGAGCAGGTAGTCGCGGAAACCCACGGTGTGCGCGAAGACGGAGCTGCCGAGCTTGGTCTTGGCGGGCATGTACTGGGCGCCGGCGGTGACGGCGGCGCCGGCGATGATCACGGCCAGACCGGTGAAGGCGGCGGTGGTGAACACCGCGAGCAGCCCGGTCAGGAGCACTCCGGCGGCGGTGAGCGCCATGCCCGCGACCGTCCAGGTGCTGCGCACCCGGTGGGGCGAGCGGGAGAACCACTTGAGCCGGACCATGTCGCGGTACAGCTCCTCGCGGACCCGGTCGATGCGGGCCGGGAAGTCCGCGGAGCGGCGCGGCGAGCCGAGTTCGGAGAGGCGCACGGTGCGTTTCTCGCCGAAGAGGGCGTTCAGCAGGAGCCACTCGTAGGAGAGCAGGGTCTCCCCCGGCGGGGCGTCGAGGCGCACCAGCCGCCAGTCCACCGAGGTGAAGCGTTCGTGCGGAAGCTCCTCCACACGAATGTGGCCGCGTACGGCCAGGTCCATGACGGCTCCGGTGAGGTCGGTGATGTCGACCGTCTCGTTGACGAGCGTCCCGATCTGTCCGGGGTGGACCCCGTCGGGCGGGGCGAAGCGCACGCGCCCGTGCTCGCCGGAGGCCACCGGGGCGTGGTCGCCCTCGGCCGCCTCCCTGCGCAGCGCGCGTTCGTCGCGGCCCCGGATGCGGATGAGCGCCACGAGGCCGCCCACCAGGACCAGCAGCAGAACCCCGAACACGCTCGCGGTGGCGGGAGTCACCTGGAAGGCGGAGGCCAGCGACCAGCGGCGGGTCAGGATGGGTTCGCCGGCGGCGGTGTCGGGCGGGTAGTTGACGACGATGTCCAGCCGGTCGCTGGGCGTCATGTCGGCCTGGAGGAAGTGTGCGACGACCGCGTCGCCGCCCATGTCGGAGGCGGTGCAGTACATGGCGCTGCGGGGCTCGCCGGCCAGGCAGGACAGGGCTTCGGGCGGCAGCGGCGCGGTGACGGTGACGTCGGTGGAGCGGACGGTGTGGCTGTAGGCGCCCACGGCCCGCCACTCCAGCTGGACGCCCTGGGCGACCTCGCTGACGGTGCCGCTGACCCGGTAGCTGAGTTTCACGCCCCGGGTGCCCTCGGTGGGGATGTGCACCAGGAGGGCGCCGTCGGTCTCCTCGACCTCGATCTGGAGGGTGGAGCCGTCGGAGTCGACCGCCGAGACGCCGTTGATGTCGAACCGGCGGTCGTGGTCGGTGTCGTAGAGCATCGTGGAGGTGAGGGCCCGGGTGAAGCTCTCCGGGGCGGCCCCCTCGAAACGGAGGGTCTCCTCACCATGGAGGACGCCCAGTTGGTCCAGTTCCAGGCTGATCTCGTTGGTGATGAGCGTGTCCGTGGTGGAACGGTGGGCGATGACCGCCGGTTCCTGCCCCGGTACTGTGGTTGCCGGTGCGGCCGCCGTCGCCGCGTGCGCCTCTCCTCCCGGCCACGCCACGGCGACCGCTGCGACCAGCGAGGAGTACACGAGCAGGGCCGTCGCCAACGCGACGGCCGGGCGCCAGGAGCCGACCCACCACATGACGCGAGAGCCTATCCGGTCCGTACACGGACCGTGTCCATCGGGCGCCCCCTGGGGCGGTCCCGTTCGCTCGGCGTGCGGAGGTGCGGTCGCGTGCTGAGGGAACGGTGGACGGGTCCGGAGTCGGACCCCTGGGCGGAGCGCCCGGGTTTCCTCCAGCGGATGGGGCTGGGTGTCTCGTTGTCCCTGGGGACGGGTCTGGCCGCGGTCGGGTTCACGGGGTTCCTGGCGTTCTCGGCGATGCTGCCGTCGACCCAGCCGGCGTGGGGTGAGCCGCTGGGGCCGGACCCCACGCAGGTGCTGGCCGCGGACAGCACCGCGCCGGCGGACACCGGACCGGCGAAGATCGAGGACCCGTTCGGGCAGAACCCGGTGTACGCCAACGGCGAGCTGGGCGAGGTCACCTGCGCACCGCCGAAGATGGACACCGAGGATCCGGAGTCGGTGGAGGCGTTCGTGCACTCGATCGCCGACTGCCTGGACACCGCCTGGAGCGAGTACTTCGAGGAGGCGGGGATCCCCTTCACCTCTCCCAACCGCGTGTACTGGTACGCCGAGGGGCACAGCCCGTGCGGGCCCTTCCCGAAGGAGGGCACGGCGGCCTTCTACTGCCAGGCCAACCAGGGCCTCTACCTGGGGGTGGAGGACATCGTGGCGGCGTCGGCGGGCAGTGAGGACGCCGAGGCGTACACGTTCCTGCTCAGCCACGAGTACGGACACCACGTCCAGGGGCAGTCGCGGATCCTGGCCGAGTTCCACGCCCTGAGGGCCAACGCCGACGAGGAGACCGCGAACGAGCTGACGCGGCGCAACGAGCTCCAGGCCAACTGCCTGGGCGGGGTGTTCGTCGGCGCCTCTGGGGAGTCCCTCGGTTACGGGGAGTCGGAGCGGACGAATATCCTCGACTCCGTCGGGCGCCGCTCCGACCACGCGGGCACGAGCACGCACGGTTCGGTGGAGAACGGTCGTCTGTGGACCGCGCACGGGCTGGACCGTGTGGACCCGGCGGCCTGCAACACCTGGGAAGCCCGCGAGGAGCTGGTGCGGTGAGCGGTGACCACGGCCTCGGCGGCTTCGGCGGCCCCGGTGCCCCCGCGCCCGGTGGTCCGGGCTCCACCGGTTCCGGTCCGGGCTCACGGTTGTCGCACTCCCGTAGGGCCCACCGGACCAACCGGCGGGTGTTCGGTGCGTTCTGCGGCCTCCTGGTGGCCCTGCTGGCGCTGTCGTTGCTCTCCTGGACCACCGTCAGCGACGGTGGCTCCACCGCGGACACGGCGTCCGGGCAGGCGGACGGGGCGGGGGACGACAAACCCGGCCAGAACCTGGTCGACGACACTCCCTCCGGCCAGTTGGGGCTGCCCGGGCGCACCCTGCCCGACCGGCCCTCCGGACACACCGCACTGGTCTCGAACCCGCTGTACGACACCGGGCGGCTGAGCCCGCTGCCGTGCCCGGTGCCCGAGCTGGACGTGGACGACCCCGGCTCCATGGAGCAGTTCCTGCACCTGGTGGCCGACTGCCTGGACGACGCGTGGAAGACGCAGTTCGACCGGGCGGGCATCCCCTTCGCACCTCCGGACCGGGTGTTCTGGAGCGAACCCGGGGTGAGCCCCTGCCGCGCCTACCCCTCCCCCGCCGGAGCGTTCTACTGCCGGGCGAGCGGCGCTGTCTACATCGGCACCTCGGACGTGGTGGAGAAGTGGAACGGCTCGCAGGACAGCGTGGTGTACGCCTCCCTGCTGGCACACGAGTACGGGCACCACGTCCAGGGCGAGTCCGGGTTGCTGGAGTACTACCACGAGCAGCGTCAGCTGGAGGAGGACGACGCCGGCCGCAACACCTGGACGCGCCGCAGCGAGCTCCAGGCCAACTGCCTGGCCGGTGCGTTCCTGGGGTCGGTGCGGGTGAGTTATCCGCTGACGGACGGGGACCTGTCCGCTCTGCTGGACGACGCCTCGGCCACCGCCGACCGCTCCGACAGCACCGAGGAGGAGCGCACGCACGGTTCCTCGGACAACAGCGTGTGGTGGACGCGGGCCGGCTGGGACGAGCAGTCGCCGGGCGCCTGCAACACGTGGGACGTGGACGACGAGGACCTGGTCGCGTAACGGGGCCGGGACGTGTGCGGGGCCGGGCACGGACCCTGTGCCCGGCGGGCGCCGGGACCGTCCGGTACCTGTGCGGGACGGATGCCGGGCCGCACAGTTGTCCACAGGTGTGGACGGACCGTGTTTCATCGCCACTCCGCGTGGCAGGATGCTGACATGCCGGACACCCCCGAAGCCCCCGGCTCGCACGAGCCTGACCACCAGTCCTCCGCGCCCCGGGCCCCCTCCGCCGCCCCCGTCACCCCCGTCGCGCCCATAGCGCCCGTCACCCCCGTCACGCCGACCCCTCCCACCCCTGCCCGGAACTGCGTGGAACTGCGCGTGCACGGTGTCAGCGGCGGGCAGGCCGAGGAGCTCCTGGACGTGGAGCCCGCCATGCGCGTGGGCGGCGACCGGCTCGCCGGCTTCTTCCGGTGGCGGCGCGAACCGGACACCGAGAGCATCCCCGGGGTGCGGCGCGAGATCTTCGCCTGGGGGAACCTGACCTCGGGCAGCTCCTCTCGGGCGTTCTGGCTCCTGTTGCTGCCGTTCATGATGCTCAACGTGGCGTACTGGATGCGGCCGGGCCGGATGGACCAGGGGCGGACCGGGGTCCTCAGGGCCGCCAACATCGCCTACGGGGCCGGGGTCCGGCTGCTCGCGCTGTCCCTGACCGTGCTCATCACCCTGGCCGCGGCCGGGGTCGGGATGGACCTCGTGGGCTGGCAGTGCGGCGGGCTCGGCGAGGAGTGCGTCGAGGCGCGTCCGTGGCTGGCCTTCCTGGCCTCGGCGTCCTCACCGCTGTCCGTACCGGGCTGGGGGCTGCTGATCGGCGCGGTGCTGCCCGCGGCGGTGGTCGTGGTGCTGTGGCGGCTCTCCCGGAAGACCGCGGCCGACTACGAGGTGGTGACGGGGCCGGTACCGCCGGAGCACACCGAGGACGCTCCTCTGAGCCACCCGGACTTCTGGCGCAACAGCGAGATCATGGCGCGGCTGAGATCGGCGCACATCGCGCTCGCGCTCGGCACCGTCGCGGCGCTGCTCCTGCTCCCCGCCTTCCTGTACGACCTCTCCCTGCGGGACGGTGCGCCGCCGACCGAGCCCGGGGCGTGGTGGTTCGGGACGGTGCTGGCGGTCCTGCTCGCAACCGTGGCGGCGGCGAGCACGGCGAGTGTGCTGGTGCCCGGGATGGACCCGAGGTGGAACGCGCGGGCCGACCGGTTCTGCCGTGTCCTGCGGGACACCGTGCTGGTGCTGGTGGTGGCCGTGGCGGTGTACACGGTGTGGCCGCGACCCGGTTGGGTGGCCCAGGGACGGCTGCCCGGGAGCGGCACCGTGCTGAACACGCTCTTCGCCGTGCAGGGCGCGCTGGTGCTGGTGCTGCTGGTGGCGGCGCTGGTGCTGTTCGCCCTGGACCGGCCGCACCCGCGCACCGCGATGCGCGGGCTCGCCGGACCGTCGACGGCGGCGCTGGGCACCCTGCTGGGCGGCGGGTTCTCGGCGGCGCTCGTGTACCAGGGGTCGCTGTGGCTGAGCGGCTGCGGTTCCATGAACGCTCCCGAGGCGGACTGCCTGGCGCTGTCCCCGCCCACCGCGTACTCCTGGCTGCAGCTGGCGTTCGCCTTCGAAGCGGTGATCGTGCTGGTCGTGGTGGTGGTGCTGGCACTGGGGCTGCGCGGGGCGGTGCGGGCGCAGCTGCCCGCCGTGACCTCGCTGTACTCGCGAAGCGTGCGGGACCGGCGGACCTGGGACATCGCCAGGGCCAGGGCCGCGGGACAGATGACCGAGGTGCTGCCCAAGGTGCTGGGTGCGCTGCTGCTGCCGGTGGTGCCGCTGGTGGGACTGGCCCTGTACTCGATCCTCACCGGCAACCTGGTGGCCGGTCCGGTGGACGCGCCGATGGCGGTGGCCGGGGAGCTCCATGGGGTGGCCCAGGGGGCGCTGGACGCCCTGTTGGGTGTGGGTTCGATCATCGGCGGGGCGAGCCTGGTGGCCCTGGTGTGGATCGGCCGGAGCGCCTACCGGGACCGGCCGACCCGGCAGGCCGTGGGCGCTGTCTGGGACGTGGGGACCTTCTGGCCCCGGGTCGCGCATCCGCTGGCACCGCCGTCCTACGCCGAGCGCGCCGTGCCCCAGCTGACCGCCCGGGTGGCGCGGATGGCCCGTGAGGGCACCGGTGTGGTGCTGTCCGGCCACTCGCAGGGATCGGTACTGGCCGCCGCGACCGTGTGGCAGCTGCCACGGGACTGCCGGGGCCGGATCTCGCTGATCACCCACGGTTCACCGCTGGACCGGCTGTACTCACGGTACTTCCCGGCCTATTTCGGGCCGGCCTCGTTCGAGGACCTGAGCGGCAGGGTGGCGTCCTGGCGCAACCTGTGGCGGGTCACCGACGCCATCGCGGGACCGGTCCGCCGCCGGGTGGCCGACAGCGACCGGAACGCGGACGACGGCAACGGCAACGGCAACGGCAACGAGGAGATCGTGGGTCAGGCCGAACCCCTGCCCGACCCGCGCTCCTACGACGCCCCGCCGGGGGAGGCCAGACGCCCGGAGATCCTCGGCCACTCCTCCTACACCAGCGATCCGGCCTACGCGGAGGCGCTGTCGGAGGTGCTCCCGCCGAAGCCCGCGGGGCACGGGGAAGCGGCGGGGACCGTGGGACCCCCGGTGCCCCAGCCGTCCCCCCAGAGCAACTGACCGCCTCCAGGTGCCCCGGGAGCTCCCGGGGTACCTGGAGCAGCACACCCCGGGGGGCGACCGTCCCCGGGGGGCACACGGCCCGGGGCCGTCCGCGGTCCGGGCGAGCCCGACCGGGACGGTCCCCGGCCCGGGCCCTTCCCTGGCGGGCTCCTGCGCTTTATTATGACTGACCAGTCAGTCATAATAGGATCGGAGACCCCGTGACCGCCGAACCCTCCCGCCCGGCCGACCGCCCGCGCGGCCACCTCGCCCGCGCCCTGCGGTGGACCACCGCGGCCCTGGTGGGCTCCGACCCCTCCCCCGGAGAGGTCGCCGTCGCTCTGGCCACCGCGCTGGCCGGCACCCTCGTCGCCGTCGGCGCCGGTGCGGCCGCGGGTCTGCCCTGGACGGCCGTGCTGGTGGTCGGCGTCATCGCCTTCGACTTCTTCGGGGGTGCCGCGGCCACCTCCACCCCGGCGGCCGGACGCCGCTACCACGGCCCCGGGCGCACGCTGCGCCACCACCTGCTGTTCGTGGCCCTCCATGTCCAGCCGTTCGTCCTGGCCCTGTTCGTCCCCGGCCTCGGCTGGTGGACGGCGGCCGCCCTGTACCTGCTGGCCCTGGCCGGGGCGGTCGCCGTCGGCCTCACCCCGCTCGCGCTGCGCACACCCGTCGCCCTCGGCGCCACCGTGACGGGATCGGCCGCTGCGCTGGTGCTGCTGCCCGTGCCCGGTGCGCTGGTGTGGCTGGCCCCGGTCATGCTCGTCAAGCTCCTGATCGGCCATATGCTCCCCGGAGCGGAACAGCGGAGGACGGGAGAGGCGGCTCATGGCACCGAAGAGGGTCGATCGGGCGGCGCGGCGTGAGGAGATCCTGTCCGCCGCCGTGCGCGTGTTCGCCCGGCAGGGGTTCGCCGCGAGCCGGATCGAGGACGTCGCCGCCGAGGCCGGGATCGCCAAGGGCAGCGTCTACCTGTCCTTCGACAGCCGGGAGGCGCTGCTGAGCGCGGCGTTCGAGCGGCTCTCCGAGCGCTCCGCCACGGTGCTGGAGCAGACCGCGGCGGACGGGGAGCCCGCCCTGGAGCGGCTCAGCGGGCTCGTGAGGTCAGCCGTCGCGATGCTCGCCGACGAACCCGACCTCACCCGGGTGATGGTCGACCTGTGGGCGGCGGGCCGCCACACGGGCGACGGGGCGCCGTTCGACATGGCGGCGGTGTACCGCGCGTACCGGGGCGTGGTAGCCGACCTGCTCCGGCGGGCAGCCGAGGAGGGTGACCTGCGGCCCGGCGTGGGCGAGCCCGAGGCCACCGTGGTGGTCGGCGCGATCGAGGGCTGCCTCGTCCAGTGGCTGATGGACCCCTCGGTCCGGCTGGCCGGACTCGCCGAACCCCTGCTCGATGTGTGCCTGTCCGGACTGCGGGTGTCCCGGCAGCCCTCGGGGCCGCCTGACCGGCGGCCCTCGGAGTCCTACCAGGGGCCGTAAGGGCCGTTGTTCTGGTTACCGCCCACGCCCTTCACGGCGGGGCGGACGTCCAGCAGGAAGATGAGGGTGGCGACCAGGCCCAGGATGACGAACATGCCGGTGCCGGTGAGGACCGCGAGCAGCGAGACACCGGTGGCGACACCGGTGAGGATGACCCACAGCTTCTTGGTCTGCTTGTCCATGACCACGAAAGCCTGCTCCGGGGTCCTCAGGGCCTCGATGAACGCGTACAGGCTGGCCACGAAGGTCACGAGGTAGATCAGCTGCCAGATCCAGAAGAACAAGACTCACTCCAGTCGCCACACGTGTCCGAACGGGGTTCCGCCCACTCCCCACGTTAAACGGACGGAGCACGGAGATCGTGCCCCGTGGAGGTCGATATCACAGACGGCGCGCTGCGGCGACGGACCCGGGAACCGTGGTGCGGGTCCGATCGGGACAGGAGCCGGCCGGGGCGGGGTCCGGGTCAGATGGGGATGTGCCAGAGGCACGTCACGGTGGCCAGCAGGAAGGCCGAGGCGCCCATGATGACGGCACCCGCGTGGTAGGGGAGTTCGGCGTCGGGACGCAGGAGCCGGTTGACCCGGCGCATCACGGCGGGCTCGGCGGAGCGCACCGCGGCCATCGCGCCGGCGGGCACGGGCGCGGGTCCGGCGGCACCGAAGCGGAGCAGCGCCATGGCGAGTTCGCGGGAGGAGCTCTTGCGGCGGGCCTGGTCGTCGGCGCACATCTCGATGAGCAGCGCGACGCTCTCGTAGTAGGTCCGCACCAGCCGCACGCGGGGGAAGGCCCGCTTGAGGGAGGAGAACGGCAGCAGGACGAGGTCGTGGCGCTGGCGCAGGTGGGCGTGCTCGTGGGCGAGCACCGCGGCGAGTTCGCGGGTGTCGAGGACTTCGAGGGCCCCGGCGCTGATCACCACCTGGGAGCGCAGGACCCCGGGCAGGCAGTAGGCGGCCGCGGCCGGGTGGTCGACGACGCGCGCGCCCGGGACGTCGGGGTGTTCGCTGGCCACCAGCTCGAGGAGGTCGTGGTGGCGTCGGCGCACCCGGACCACCTGGACGAAGGAGGCGACGAGCCCGGAGAAGAGCACGAGGGTCAGGACGACCGCCAGGGTGACGGCTGCCAGATGGCTGACGCCCTCGATCCCCTGGGAGAACTCGGCGAGGATGAACTCACCGGTGAACAGGTCCGCTGCGGCGGCCATCAGACCGCCGGCGGCACCGAGTTCGTAGGAGGACAGGCCGTAGGCCAGCAGCGCTCCGATGGTGGACACACCCCAGGCCAGGCCAAGCGCCTGCCAGGCGATGACCGCCGTGTAGGGGCCGCGGGAGGGCCACTTCGCCCGGTGGAGAGCTTCCATGGCGACGAGGCAGCTGACCGCGACGAGAGTGAGGAGGGCGGCACTGACCATACGGACTAGTTCCTTGGCTGCTCGATTTCCGAGAGTGCGCGCCGGAGCGCTTCAGCCTCCTGGCCGTCCATGGACTGGACGAAGGCGGCCAGGGCCGCGTCACGGTCCACCGTCTGACCGAGCGCGTCGAACATCAGCTCCGACACGTAGTTCTCACGGCTGGCTGCCGGACGGTACCGCCAAGCGCGGCCCTCACGTGCCCGATCGACGACCTTCTTCTTGGCCAGCCGGTCGAGCACCGTCATGACGGTCGTGTGTGCCAGGTCCCGCTCGGCGAGTGCTTTGCCGACCTCGCGAACCGTCATTGGTTCGTTTCGTGCCCACAGTACATCCATCACCGCGCGTTCAAGTTCGCCAAGCCGATTCATGAACACGAGTCTACGACGGGTAGTACTACCGGCCGTGGCACCCCCACGTTAATTCAGGATGGCTTGTGGGGAAGGGCTTTGAGACCCTGTGGTCAGGGGCCCTGGGGTGGATGTTCCCGCGGGGCCCGCCAAGCCGGAGTGACCCTTGTCCCCTGCTCCGGGGACGGGGCCCGCCGTTCACAGGGGGAGACCATGGCCGACCGAACGCGTATCCACCTGTCCCGGGGGGACATCACCGAGCATCCCGCGGACGCGATCGTCAACGCCGCCAACAGCTCCCTGCTGGGCGGCGGCGGGGTGGACGGCGCCATCCACCGCAAGGGCGGCAAGGCCGTACTGGAGGACTGCCGCAGGCTCCGCGCCTCCCACTACGGGGGCGGCCTCCCCGCCGGGCAGGCGGTGGCGACCACGGCCGGCCTGCTGCCCGCCCGCTGGGTGATCCACACCGTCGGACCGGTGTACAGCGCGTCCGAGGACCGTTCGGCGGTGCTGGCCTCCTGCTTCACCGAGTCGCTGCGGGTGGCGCACGAGCTGGGCGCCGAGTCGGTGGCCTTCCCCGCGATCTCCACCGGCGTCTACCGCTGGCCGCTGGACGACGCGGCCCGGATCGCCGCACAGGCGCTGCGCACCGCACGGGTCGGGGTGGCCCGGGTGGACCTGGTGCTGTTCGACGAGACCGCGCTGGCGGCGTTCCGGCGGGCGTTCGACACCACCTGAGCCGACGGCGGCCCGAAGGCGCGGGGCGCCCGCGGGAAGGCGTGCGGGTGCCCCCGCCCCGCCCTACCGTGCCGCCCCGGTCCGTCGTACGCTCCGTTCCATGGGACACCGGCATCCGAGCAAGCTCAAGAACCCCGAGGTGAGTCACGCGCGCGCCCGTTGGCTGCTGCGCGCGGAACTCGCGGGGTGCGACGCCTGCCGTGCCGAGGGCGACGAGGACGCCCTGTCCGACCTCGCGTCGGGCGGCGTCTTCGACTCCCTGATCACGGGTTTCGTCCTGTCCCGCGTCCAACAGTGGCACTCCCCGAGCCGGCCCTCCCAGTACCCCGCCACGGTGTACCGCATCGCCTCCATCGACGAACGAGACTTCTGGCAGCCCCCGACCCAGCACTGCATGCGCGTGTGCACGGTGACGGGGGCCGAGGGCGACGGGGTGGACACCGTCCCCGCACTCCGGGAACTGCGCCTGATGTCGACCGCGGACCGCTCCCTGGTCCTGGACGACGTCATCGACGGGCTGGCCGAAACGGAAGGTTGACCTTGAAGCCGGTTCCCCAGCTCTCCCAGCTGCCTGTTCCCTCCCGCGTCCCCGCGCCCCTCCCCGCCATGTCCCCCAAACACGACAAGCCCATCGTGGGCCAGTGCGAGAGGTGCGGTGAGTACCTCAACGCCGGGGTGCGCACCTGTCCCAACTGCGGGCACTACAACGGCTGAACCGCCCGCACCGCCCGTGCCCGGTCGTCCGACCGATCCCGCTCAGCGGCCGGGGTCGGCGATCGGGCGCGGGTAACCGGCCACGCCCCGGCCGTCGTCCTCCTCCCACGGAATGTGGGCCCGTGCGCCGGACAGACCCGCGAGTTCGGGCACGTGGCGCCGCACGTACTCGCCGTCGGGATCGAAGCGCCGGGCCTGGCGCAGGGGGTTGAAGGCGCGGTTGGGCCGGGTGTCGTTGCCGGTACCGGCGGTCCACTGCCAGTTGCCGTACTCGTTGGCGACGTCGCCGTCGGTCAGGTGCGCGTCGAAGTGCGCGGCCCCCTCCCGCCAGTGCACGAGCAGGGTCTTGGTGAGGAAGGCGGCGGTGATCATGCGGGTGCGGTTGTGCATGAAGCCCTCCTGGAGCAGCTGCCGCATGCCCGCGTCCACGATCGGCAGCCCGGTGCGGCCCTCCTTCCAGGCGGTGAGAGCCTCGGGGTCGGTCCGCCACTCGCGGTCCCGGGGCCGGTAGTCGCGGGTGTTGATGGCCGGGAAGGCGGCGGTGACCTGGTGGTGGAAGTCGCGCCAGGCGAGCTGGCGCACGTACTCGGAACCGCCGGGCAGGTCGCGGGCGGCGGTGGCGACCTCCAGCGGGGACAGGCAGCCGAAGCGCAGGTCCGCGGAGAGCCCGGAGGTGGCCGCGCCGGGGAGGTCGTCGTGCCGGTCCCCGTAGTCGGCGAGTCCGAGGCCGAGCCAGGAGCGCAGGCGTTCGCGGGCCGGGGCCTCGCCGCCGCGGACCCGGTCCGGTGCTAGGACGCCCACCCCTTCCGCGCCGTCCTCCAGGTCGGGCAGCTCCCCCGCTTCGAGGCCGTCGGGCAGCCGGAGGCGATCGGGGGCGGGCAGCACCTCGCGCCACCCCGACGCCTCCCAGGCCCGCCAGTAGGGCGTGAACACCTTGTAGTGGTCGCCGCCGGCCGGGGTGACGGCACCGGGCGGGACCACGGTCAGCCCGGGGTGGGTGCGCACCTGCAGTCCGGTGGCGCGCAGCCCCTCCTCCCGGCGCGCCGCGAACCCCGTCACGCCCGCGCTCAGGTGGACGGTGTCGGCCCCGGTCTCCCGGGCCAGGGCGAGGACCTCCGCGGCCGTGTCGCCCCGGCGCAGGACGAGGTCTCCGCCGCGTGCGCGCAACCCGGCACGCAGGTCGGCCAGGGCCTCGCCCAGGTGGGCGCGGCGGTTGCGGGCGGCGCGGCGCAGGAGTGCGGGCTCGAGCACGAAGAGCGGGACGACCGGGCCGGAGCCGCGGAGGGCGGCGGTCAGGGCGGGATGGTCGTGCAGGCGCAGGTCCTGGGTGAAGAGGACGAGGACGGGGGTACCCAACTGGACTCCTTCACTTTTCGGGTTCATCACACTACTGTGTGTGCGTCGGCGGTTGTCCCATGTCAGACCGGGTAAGGCCCCGTCATGGACCCGTCTGCGAACACGCCTTCCCGCCCCGTCGTCGGGGTCTCCAGCTGCCTCATCGGCGCACCCGTGCGTTACAACGGCGGGCACTCGCGGTACAAGTTCCTCACCGACGAGCTGGACAGGCACGTGGACTGGCTGCCGGTCTGCCCGGAGGCGGAGATCGGGCTCGGTGTGCCGCGTCCGACCCTGCGCCTCCAGGACCGCAAGGACGCGGAGGGGGCGCGTGCGGACCGGGTGATCTCCAGCAAGGACGGCGCCGACCACACGGACGACCTCGCCAACGTCGCCGACCGGCACCTGCGGGAGCTGCGCCGCCTGGACGGCTACGTGCTCAAGAACAAGTCGCCGAGCTGCGGCCTGTACGCGCTGCCGGTGTTCGACGACAACGCGGAGCGGGTGCACGGGACCGGCCGGGGCGCCTTCGCCGCCCGGCTCACCGGCCTGCTGCCGCACCTGCCCGTGGAGGAGCAGGGGCGCCTGTCCGACCCGGCGCTGCGCGAGCACTTCGTGGAGCGGGTGTTCGCGCACGCCCGGCTGCGCTTCCTGCTCGACACGGAGTGGCGCCCCCGCGACCTGGTGGAGTTCCACACCCGGCACAAGCTCCAGCTGATGGCGCACTCCCCGGACGGCTACCGGGAGACCGGGCGGATCGTGGCGCGGGTCGGCGGCAGCGACCGCGACGAGGTGGCGGCCACCTACGCGGAGGCCTTCCACCGGGCCCTGGCGGTGAGGACCAGCCGGGGCAAGCACGCCAACGCGCTCCAGCACGCGTTCGGCATGATCAGCCCGCTGCTGGACGACGCGCGCAGGCACGACCTGCTGGCCGGGATCGAGGACTACCGGGTGGGAGTGGCTCCGCTCAGCCTGCCGGTGGCCCTGCTGCGGCACCACTGTTCGGCTGAGGACGTGGCCTGGGCCGGCGACCAGACCTACCTGCGCCCCTACCCCGACGCCCTGCGGCTGCGGCACCCGGTGGCGGTCTGACCGGAGAGGAGGACGGGGGCGGAGGCCGCGGGCCGGGTCGGCCGTCGCAGGCACAGCACAAATTCCACACACAGAGAGCACAGTCGACTACAGTGGGTCACTGTTCTCGGCCGCGTCGAGCGCGGTTCCCGGTTGCCCCCGACCCCCCGAGGTCTTCGCCGTGTTCGTCTCCTTCCCCCGACGTGCCGCCGTGCTCGTCGCCTCCTGCGCCGTCGCCCTGATCGCCGCGTCCCTGGCCACCGCGCCGCAGGAACTGCTGAGGGAGCGGATCGGACACCACCTGAGCGCCCCCGAACCGGAACTGGCCCACAGGCACGCGTTCCTGCCCCCTGCCCCCGGTTCCACCCCCGCGCCCATCCCCCACCCCGGCCAGGTCGCTGTCTGCGAGGAACCCGGCCGGGACGAGATCGTCACCCTCCCGGACCCCGGCGCCCCCGAGGAGGAGCGACCGCTGTGGATACGGCGGCCGCCCGGCCCCGACAGCGCCGACCTGCCCGTCCTCTACCTGCTGCACGGATCCGCCTCCACCCACCGCACCCTCATGGACGCGGACGTGGGCGCCCAACTGGACCGGCAGATGTGCCGTTCGGGGGTCGAGTTCGTCATCGCCGCCCCGCACGGACAGGAGAGCGGCGGGTCCGCCACCGAATGGGGCGACGCCCACGACGGCCGGTTCGCGCTGGAGAGCTTCGTCACCGGGGCAGCCGTGACCGCGGTCGAGGGCGAGCACCCGCGGCCCCGGTCGCTGCGGGCGATCGGCGGTTTCTCCATGGGCGGCTACGGCGCCGCCGCCCTGGGCCTGCGCAACCCCGACCTCTACTCGCAGGTGGTCAGCTGGGCCGGGTACTTCCGCGTCGACGACCCCGACGGGACCTTCGGCGAGGACACCGACCCGCACTCGCCGGACCTGCTGCTGGAGTCGGATGACGTGCGCGACCTCAGGTTCATGCTGGTGGAGGGGCGCGACGACCACACGCCGCTCCAGCGGGGCAGCATCCACGGCGAGGCCGAACGGTTCTCCGAGCTGCTCACCGGGCACGGTATGACGGTCACCACCCTCCACCCGCGCGGCGGGCACGACCTGGGCACCTGGAAGCGCACCTTTCCCGAGACAGTGGACTTCCTGGTGTCCGGGTGGGCCTCTACACCGTGACCGGGGGCGGGTCAACCCCGCACCCCTCGGACGGTCCGGTGGGGAACAGTGTGTACCTTCGTCGCTGTTGACGACTACGGCTTGCACACATGTTGCGTACACGACCTGGAGGAACCACCGGTGCTCGGACCCGCCCCGTTGGGAGATCAGACGGCGGTTCCCTCGAGGATCGCGACCGTCAGTCTGCACACCTCCCCGCTCGACCAACCCGGCACCGGCGACGCCGGCGGGCTCAACGTGTACGTGGTCGAGGTGGCGCGCCGGATGGCCGAGCGCAACGTGGCGGTGGACGTGTTCACCCGGGCGACCAGCCCCGAGCTCCCTCCGGTGGTCGAGCTCGCTCCTGGCGTGAACGTCCGGCACGTGCCCGCCGGCCCCTACGGCCACCTCGACAAGCACACCCTCGCCGACCACCTGTGCCCGTTCATCTTCGGGATGCTGCGCGCCGAGGCCCAGGGCGACCCGGGGCACTACGACCTCGTGCACGGCCACTACTGGCTCTCCGGCAAGGCCGGGGTGGTGGCCGCCCGCCGCTGGGGCGTGCCCATGGTGCAGTCCATGCACACGATGGCCAGGGTCAAGAACGCCGCCCTGGCCGCCGGGGACACCCCCGAACCGGAGGCGCGGGTCAGGGGCGAGGACCAGCTGGTCCGCCAGGCCGACCGGCTCATCGCCAACACCGACGACGAGGCCCGCCAGCTCATCCACCACTACGGCGCCCGGAACGAGCAGATCAACACGATCCCGCCCGGTGTCGACCTGGAGACCTTCACCCCCGGTTCGCGTTCGGCGGCCCTGGAGCGGATCGGGCTGCCCCGCGACGCCGAACTGCTGCTGTTCGTGGGCCGGGTCCAGCGCCTGAAGGCTCCGGACGTGCTCATCCGCGCCGCCGCGGACCTCCTCGAACGCGATCCCTCACTGCGCTCCCGCCTGGTGGTCGGGATCGTCGGCGGGCTGTCCGGCGGCGGCAAGCGCGAACCCCGCCTGCTCGCCGACCTCGCCCGTTCGCTGGGCGTGGCCGACGTGATGCGGATCGAACCGCCGCAGAGCCGCGACCGCCTGGCCGACTACTACCGGGCGGCGACGGTGACGGTGGTGCCCTCCTACTCCGAGTCCTTCGGGCTGGTGGCCGTGGAGTCGCAGGCCTGCGGCACCCCGGTGCTGGCCGCCCGGGTGGGCGGTCTGGCCACGGCGGTCTCGGGCGGGGTCTCCGGTGTCCTGGTGGAGGGGCACGATCCCCAGCACTACGCGGCCGAACTGCACCGGCTGATCACGCAACCGGCCTGGCGTGCCAAGCTGGCCGAGGCGGCGCCCCTGCACGCCGCCACCCTGGGGTGGTCGCGGACCGTGGACGAACTGTTGGACGTGTACCGGGACGCGCTCACGCCGCGCGAGGTCAGGCTGGCCGAGGCCCGGTGACCCACGGGGAACGGCGAACGGGCGCGGACCGGCCGACCGGTGGGAACCGGCGAACGGACGGGGCGAGCGGAACCGACGTGACGAAAGGCGAGAACGTGGGAGCGGAAACAGAGCGCGACAGCGCCATCAGGGCGATCGCCGAGGCCGTCGCGGAGGCCGGGCTGGAGGTCGAGCGCCCGCGCGAGGGGTCGTTCCTGGTGACGGTCCCCGGCACCGCCAAGCTCAAGACCATGGTGTGGCTGGAGGCGGGCCCGCACAGCCTGACCCTCACCTCGTTCTTCTGCCGCCAGCCCGACGAGAACCACGCCGGGTTCTACCAGTGGCTGACCCGGCGCAGCTCGGACATGTACGGGATGGCGTTCGTCTCCGACGACGTCGGAGACGTGTACATCCGGGGGCGGCTGCCGTTGGGCGGGGTGACCCCGGAGGAGGTGGACCGCCTGCTGGGCTGCGTGCTCACCTACTCCGACGAGAACTTCAACACCGCGCTGGAGCTGGGGTTCGCCACGGCGATCCGCAAGGAGTGGAAGTGGCGGACCGACCGCGGCCACGACACCCGCAACCTGCGCGCCTTCGCCCACCTGGCCGAACCCCCGGCCGAGCGCTTCACCGAGAACGTGACCGAGGAGATGATCGACCCCGCTACCGGGTAGTAGGGCCTGCCGGGGAACGATCACCGGAGCGGGCTGGCTAGGCTTGTCCCCATGGGAACTCTGGTACTGCTTCGACACGGTGAGAGTGTCTGGAACGCGAAGGGCCTCTTCACCGGTTGGGTGGACGTGGACCTGTCCGCTCAGGGCGAGGAGGAGGCCCGCCGCGGCGGTGATCTCCTGAAGGCCGCCGGGGTGACCCCGGACGTCCTGCACACCTCTCTGCTCAAGCGCGCGATCCGCACCGCGAACCTCGCGCTGGAGACAGCCGACCTGCACTGGCTGCCGGTCGAGCGCTCCTGGCGCCTCAACGAGCGCCACTACGGCGCCCTCCAGGGCAAGGACAAGGCCCAGACCCGTGAGGAGTACGGTGACGAGCAGTTCATGACCTGGCGGCGCTCCTACGACACGCCCCCGCCGCCCATCGCCGACGACGACCCCTACTCCCAGGCGGGTGAGGCGCGCTACGGCCTGCTCCCGCCGGAGCTGCTGCCGCGCACCGAGTGCCTCAAGGACGTCCTCGACCGCGCCCTGCCGTACTGGTACGACAGCATCGTCCCGGACCTGGCCGCCGGTAAGACCGTTCTGGTCGCCGCGCACGGCAACTCGCTGCGCGCCCTGGTCAAGCACCTGGACGGGATCAGCGACGCCGACATCGCCGGACTGAACATCCCCACCGGCATCCCGCTGGTGTACGAGCTGGACGACCAGTTCGTGCCCACCAACCCGGGCGGCACCTACCTCGACCCGGAGGCCGCCAAGGCCGCCATCGAGGCCGTCGCCAACCAGGGCAAGAAGTAGCCCGTACCCGCCCCGTGCCCGCGCCGCCGCAAGGCAGCGCGGGCACACCTGTGTCCGGGTGAACTCCGAGAGGGCGCTCCGGGCGGACTCGCAGGTCCGTCTCCGGGCGGGGTCCGTGCCTGCCGGTGGGCGCGGCGCGTCAGTAGACCAGGGCCTGGGCACCGTCCTGGAGCGTCTCCTCCACGAAGGTGGCCGCGCCCGCGATGCGTACGCCCTCGATCAGGTCCGCCTGGGTGAGCTCCCTGCGGGCGGCGCACTGGGTGCAGACCGTGACGCGGCCCGCGGCGAGCACGCCGGCCAGCAGGTCCTGGAGCGGGGCGGCGTGCGGGAGTTCGAACTCCTCCGCGCGGCCGGGCAGCGCGAACCACGCGGACTCCCCGGTCAGCCAGAGCGACACGTCCACCCCGCTCGCGACAGCGGCGGCGGCGACCGTGAAGGCCTGGTTGCACCGCTCCGGGGAGTCCTCACCGGAAGTGACCTTGATCACCAGGGAACGAGTCATGCCGTCAGCCTACTGAGAGTCCGGCGGCGGTGAGGACCGCCCCCGCGATCGCGCAGAGCGCGAAGGCCACCAGGAGCAGGAGCGCCTCACGGCGGCGGGGCGAGACCCGGGTCGGGCGCTCCTGCACCCCGTGCTCCACGCTGAGGGAACCGTCCTGCGGGGCCACCAGCACCACACGGCCGTCCCGCACGCTGAGCTCGCCGGTGACGCGCAGGCGCGCGCCCGGTCGGATGATCCACTCGCGGTACTCGAACTCGATGGTCTCGCCGCGGAAGACGCCCGAGATCCGGCCGCGGACGCGCGGCAGGAGGTCGTCCGCGGAGGCGGCCACGCCCGGCTGTGGGCGGCCGACCAGGCGCTTGAGGCACAGCTCGGCGTCTCGGGGTTCGGTGTCCTTGGGGTCCACGTAGATGCGCTGGGACTCACCGGAGCGCCCCTCGGCGACCAGCCCGAAGAGGTCCTCGGAGCCGTAGTCGGCGATCGAGTCGCAGGCCCGCTCGCTGACCGCGCCATCGGCCCGGTCGCGGGCGAGCGGGCGGTAGTGGCGGAGCACCTCGTGGCCGTGCCACACGCACTCCGCCCCGGCCAGCCCGGACTCGATGGGGCCGGTGGGGCCGGGGGCCGCCACACCGGTGAGCGTCACGCGCTGGCCCTGACGGGCCGCGAGGGCGCTGGGGAGGAGCTGGGCGAGCCCGCGCTGCCGCAGCCAGCGGCGCAGCCCGATGACGGTCAGCGGCAGGAGGACCACCGCGATGGCGAGCAGCGCCACACCGATCACCATTAACACAGGCAGCCCCTTTGAAAGCGCGTCGGAGGTCGAGGACGACGGCGGGCGCCGAGCCCCGTGGCCACACCGTGTCTGCTGACAATCTTTACCAGTTCTCCGGGAAAGCGGGGCCAATTGGGCATGTCCAGTCCAAGGCTCCCCGGTTGCACAGAAGGCAGCCGCGGGCGGGTCGTCACCGTCATGGTCGTGGCGCCGCCGGGGCGTGCTCAGCGGGTGCTGTCCGCCGTGAAGGGGGAACCGTGCTGGAAGCGACCGTTGAGGGTGGGTGGCGGGCGACGGGCGGGCCCGCCCGGTTCGGCTGTCGACCGAGAGATGCGCAGCGAAAGTGCCGCTGGGGCGACGCTCAGCAGGGCAAGTATCCATCGAGTATGCCCTAGGCTCGATGGTTATGGACGCTGAGGTACACCCCGATCTGGAGAAACTGTCGTTCCTGTTCGGGCGCTGGGAGGGCGTCGGCGTCGCCGGTTACGCCGACGAGGAAGAGCTCCAGTTCGGACAGGAGATCGAGTTCACCGTCAGGGACGGTGCGCCGTATCTGGACTACCGGAGCAGTGCCTGGCGGATGAAGGCCGACGGCACGCTCGGTGAGCTCATCACGGAGGAGTCGGGTTACTGGCGGGCCCTGTCCGAGGAGGACACCGCCACGTACGCCAAGGACGACGACAAGAACATCATCCACCTGGAAATTCTGATCGCCCACAACGAGGGCTTCATCGAGTCCTACCTGGGCAACGTGTTCGCGAACCGGGCGGAGATGGCCACCAACGCGGTGATGCACACCATCACCGGCCTGGAGGTGCAGGCCTCGCACCGCCTCTACGGGCTGTTCGGCGACAACCGCGACACCCTGGGCTACGCCTGGGACCTGGCCGCCCGCGGCCACGAACTGCGCTCGTACATGTCGGCACAGCTCAAGAAGGTCCCGGGAAAGAAGTCGGACTCCCAGTAGTCGAGAACAAGCACTGTGCAACTACTAGAGGGCAAGAACGAACCCCGGGCTGTGTTCCGCGTTCGCGGAGCCGGATCGGACAAGGTCCAGCAGCCCGGGGTTCGGGTGTCCGTCTGGGATTCGCACGAGCGACGTCGAGCGAATGCTCAGCGTCGCCCTAGCGGACGGCCACCTCGCCAGTCCTTGAGTGAATCATTTCTCGGACCACCTCCTTTCCTGCGTGCCTCCGAAGGTACGTCCCCCGGCAGGGGTGGGGCAAGTGATTTTCTGTGATCTGGATCCCCAGGTCAGAGGGGTGCTCCCGGGACGTTTTGCGGGCCGGATAACCTCGGCGGTATGACTTCGCCGCTGCTGATCACACCCGGTGCCGTGAACGCCGACAGCCCTGACTCCGACGTCGCCGCCCACTACGGCGACCCCTCCCACGAGGCCCGCGCGATGGAACGCTCCAGCGCCTGGGTCGACCGGAGCAACCGGGGCGTGGTCCGGGTGAGCGGGCCCGACCGCCTGGGCTGGCTCAACGACATCACCAGCCAGCTGACCAGTGGCCTGGCCCCCGGCACGGCCACCGAGGCCCTGGTCCTGGACACCCGCGGCCACCTGCGCCACCACCTGTCCCTGGTGGACGACGGCGAGGCGACGTGGGTGCACACCGAACCCGGCGGCGGCCCGGGGCTGGCCGAGTTCCTGGACTCCATGGTGTTCATGCTGCGCGTGGAGGTCGAGGACCTCTCGGAGTCGTTCTCCGTGCTGACCGTGCTCGGCCCGGAGCGCTCCCGGGTGGCGGACGCCGTCGAGGGCGTGGTGCGCCGGTCCGCCGACGACGAGACCGACCTGTTCGTGCCCTCCGGTGACCTCGTCGCCGCCGCGGAGAGGCTCACCGCCGCCGGAGCCCGCCCGGCCGGCATGTGGCCCTACGAGGCGCACCGGATCGCCGCGCACCGCGCCCGTCCCGGGCTGGACTCGGACGAACGCTCCATCCCGCACGAGATGGACTGGATCGGCTCCGCCGTGCACCTGGAGAAGGGGTGCTACCCCGGCCAGGAGACGGTGGCCCGTGTGCACAACCTGGGCCGCCCGCCGCGCCGCCTGGTGATGCTGCACCTGGACGGGACCGTCGAGCGGCTGCCGAAGCTGGGGAGCGACATCGAGCTGGACGGGCGCAAGGTCGGCCGGGTCGGGACCTCCGCCCGCCACCACGAGCTGGGTCCGATCGCCCTCGGCCTGGTCAAGCGGACCGCTCCCGTGGACGCGGACCTGACCGTCGACGGTATCGCCGCGGGCCAGGAGGTCGTCGTGGACCCGGACACCGGCGCCAACGCCGACCTCGACGACTTCCGCCGCAGGCCCCGCTAGGCGGGAACGGGGCGTTTCCGCCGAGAGCGGGGCTTCCGCCGAGAGCGGGGCGCCCCGGCCGGGGACGCGCGCCCGATCGTGGACGTGTGCTCAGCTGGGGCGCAGGTCGCTCTGACCGGCGACCAGGACGTGGGCGAACTGGGTACCGACCGGCGCCAGGAACATGATGTGCGTGGTGACGGTCGTGCCCGGTTCGATCTCGCTCCAGAAGTAGTCGTAGGCGACGGTGTGCTCGGCGTCGATGTCGTTGCTGAACTTCTGCCCGTCGGTGGCCGTGCCCACCGTCCCCGAGCTGTCGAAGATCACCGGGGAGGAACCCTCGTTGGTGACGTTGAGCCGGTAGATGTGGTACTCCCAGCCGGCGGGAGCCTCGGCGTAGGAGCCCGTACCGTTGGTGATGGTCGGGTCCGTGTAGGCCAACTCGACCACCACCCGGAAGGTGCCCACCGACGTGCTGGACCCGTTGTAGGCGGAGGGCGGCACGGAGTCGGGCTCCGCCGCCGCCGGCGGGGTACGGGGCTCCTGGGGCTCCGGAGCGGGGCTCGGTGCGCTGGTGGGCTCCGGTTCGTCCTCCTCGGACGCGTCCGGCTCCTCGGAGGGCTCGGGCGCGGGATCCCCGGACGGTGCGGGCGCGGCTGCCGGTTCCTCCCCGACCACCACCCGCATGTTCGGCACGGTCACCGCACTCAGCGCGATCAGGGTGACAGCGCACACGGCTCCGGCGAGCACCACGGCTACGGGGATGGCGAGGGTCCGCGCCACCGCGGCGGCCCGCCCCCGTGACGGGGTTCGTGGATCACTGGCACTCATACTCCTGTGACACGGGCCACCACCCCGGCATTCCGGATCTGTGCCCTCTTTACCGCAGGCCCCGAGGACTCCGGTGTCCCGGACACGGCGAAGCGGACACGACGGAGCCCGGTGGGAGGTCCCACCGGGCTCCGTCGTGTCCGGCTCCGGGCCGGGGCCTACCGCAGGGCGGCGGCCAGGCGCTCGTCGTGCAGGCGCTCGCCCCAGGACGGCGGGAGCGGGTTCAGCTGGCCCACGCGCCAGCGCAGCAGCAGGTCGGCCAGCTGCGGGTTGCGCGGCAGGGCCGGGCCGTGCAGGTAGGTGCCCAGGACCTGCCCCTGGTAGGCGCCCTCGGTGTGGTCGTCGTTGCCGATGCCCTTCACCGTGGTGGACAGCGCACGGGCCTGCGGGCCGATCGCGGTGCGGCCCTGGTGGTTCTCGAACCCGGTGATCCGGCCGACGCCCAGGGCGGGGTCGACGTCGGCGACGATCTCGCCCACGGCGCGGGTCTGGCCGCGGCCGCTGCGGATGTCGATGATGCCGATACCCGGAAGCGGGTTGGACTCGTCGTCGCCGTAGCTCTCACCGATGATCTGGTAGCCCGCGCAGACCGCGAACACGCACGCGCCGCGCGCGGCGGCCCGGGCCAGGCCGCCGTCGGCGCGCAGCCGGTCGGCGGCCAGGATCTGCGGCCGGTCCTCGCCGCCGCCGAGCAGGTAGATGTCACCCTGCTCGGGCACCGGGTCGCTGGAGTGGACGTGCACGAGCTCGGTGGGGATGCCGCGCAGTTCGGCGCGGCGCTTGAGGATGAGGACGTTGCCCTGGTCCCCGTAGGTGCTGAGCAGGTCGGGGTAGATCCACACGATCCGCAGGGCGCTACTGGTGTTCGACATGGGTGTGTCTCCCCTACTGGACGCGGCCGTACGCCGTGCGGATCTGCTGGAAGGCTGTGTAGTTGGCGATGACGTCGACCTTGGTGATGTCGGGGTGGTCGGCCTTGAGCCGGCCCAGCACCTCGTCCACGCGGTCGGCGGTCTCGAAGGGCACCCCGTCGGTCTCCAGGCGCAGCGCGAGGTCCGTGCGGCGCTCGCCCATGACGAACACCCTCCGGTCGCGCAGGACCGTGTAGTCCACGTCCCAGAGCCAGGAGGTGTCCTTGCCGTCGGGGATCTGGGCGTTGACCGCGAGGATCACGGGGACGCGGGGCGGGTCCAGGACCGCGAAGGACTCCAGCCACCCGGCCGGGTTCTTCGCGAGCAGCAGTCGGACCTCGACGCCCATGGTGACCACCGAGGTGTAGCGCCCGGCCACCGAGGTGACCTCGCGCAGCCGCTCGAGAGTGCGCTCGGGGTGGATGCCGTACCCGGCCGCGGTGGCGGCGGCGATCGCGGCGTTGGCGCGGTTCGCGTCACCGGGGAGGTTCATCCGGAGCTTGAGCTGCTGGCCGTCGGGGGCGACCAGGGTGTCGGTGGCGTTGTCCACCGCCCATGTGGCCCGGGGCCGGGCCAGACCGCACTCGGGGCACTCCCAGTACGGGTCGGTCTCGCGCTTGAGGTGGCCGCCGCACTCGGGGCAGCACCAGGAGTCCTCCTTCCAGCGCTGGCCGGCCGACACCCAGGTGGCGTTCGGGGCGCCCAGCCCCGCCCAGGCCACGAGCGGGTCGTCGGCGTTGGCGATGACGTGGGCGTTGCTCTGCGAGAGGGCGGTGCGCCACTTCTTCGCGAGCAGGTTGATCTCCGAGGCGCGGTCCATCTGGTCGCGGCTCAGGTTCATCAGGACCACGAAGCTGGGGTTGGTGGCCAGGAGGACCTGCGGGAGGTACTTCTCGTCCACCTCCAGCACACCGTTGACCGCCGACTTGTTGTCGGACAGCGCCGTGATGTGCCCGGTGGGCATGTTCGCGCCGTACTCGTTGGTGGCCACGTCACCGAACTCGCGCAGGGCCTGCGCGATGAGCCGGGTCGTGGTCGTCTTGCCGTTGGTGGCGCTGACCAGGGCCAGTCGTCGCCCCTGGGCGAGCTTGGCGAGCAGGTCGGGTTCGACCTTGAGGGCGACGCGCCCACCGATGACGGAGCCGTCTCCGCGTCCGGTGGCCCTGGACAGGCTGGCTGCGCTCCTGCCCAGTACCGAGGCCAGTTGGGCGCGCAAGGGAAGCTCGCTCATCATTTCTCCACGATCGCTAGATCACCCGCACGAACGCGCTTCGGCGGCGGGCGATGTGTCGGGCCAAGCCTATTGTCCACCGGCCTTCAGACCCGCCAGTCCAAACGCTCGGGCGGTGGTCCGAGGTTGGGCGGAACCTGCTCCGGATCGAGCCGGTCCGCGGCTCCGACCGTCTCGGGGACGCCGCTGCCGTCGGTCTTTTCGGAGACCTCCGGCGTGTCGGCCCGCACGGTGCTGTCCGGCGGCACGATCCGGGGTCTGCCGGTCTCGGGGGCCCGCTCGGAGCTCCCCCTGCGGTCGGTTCCCCCGGTGGTGCCGTCGGTGGCACCACTGTGCCCAACGTCCCCGCCCGCACCGGTGTTCCGGGAGTCCTCCACCGTGGCCAGAGTGGCTGTGGACAGGGTGAGGATACCCGGGTTGGTGTCCGTGAGGACGGGACCGTGCGGGGTCAGTACCAGCGCCGCCGTGGACGGTAGCCCACGCAGCGACTCGGCGTCCAGACCGGTCGTGCGCACACTCGCCCCCTCCTCCGCGTCGGCCCGGACAGGAGTGTCGATCTCGGCGGCCTGGGCGGTGGCCCGCCCCCACGCCGTGGCGGATCTCACATGGCGGACCAGGTCGAGCGGGGCGATCGCGGCGGCGGCGTTGCGGATCAACGCGCCGGACTCGGTGTGCGGGGAGGGGAAGAAGAGTTCGTCGTCGACGTCCTGCCCGGCGCCGGCGCCGTCCGGTTCGCTCACCGTGCCGCCCACCGCTTCGCCGATCACCTCGGTGAGCCGGTGCAGTTCCAGGCGCTGAGGGCCCTCGCCATCGGCCCGGAGCGCCTCGGCGACCACTCGGGCGACCTCCTCCGCGCCGCCGCGCTGACCCATCACGACCGGCAGGCAGTCGGGCTCGGAGAAGCGCTGCAGGGCGGCGGGAGCGGCGGTGCGGAACATGAGGACCACCTCGACCCCGCCGTCCGCCGCGGCGGTGAGGACCTGGTCCACCTCCTCGGCGGGGAGGGTCTCGGCACCGCAGACGACCACGCTGCGGGTCCGGTCGGGCCGTGCCCGGGGCGGTCGGCCGCCCGCGGAGGCGGGTTCGGGGGCGCGGGTCTCCAGCAGTTCGCTGAGCGCGGCCACGGCGTAGGTCCCGTAGACGCGGGCCGCGGTCTCCCCCGAGGCCCGGTCCGTGGAGATGATCTTGACCTGCGCGTAGGCGCCGTCGTCGGCCCGGGTTCCGACCGCCTCGAAGGGGCTGAGCCGGTTCTCCAGGGCCCAGGCGCGTTCGCGTACCCCGGGGTCGTCGGCGCAGCGCTTCCGAACGCGTGCGCGCTCCTCCTCGGTGAGCAGGGCCAGGGCCGGGTCGTCCTCGGCGGCGTCCCCCTCCGGGGTCACCAGGGCGCGCAGGCCCCCGATGAGCCGGGCGATGCCGACGTCGGGGCCGAGCACCTCCAGCAGCCGCAGCAGGAGCGTTTCGTCGGCGTCCACCCCTTCCAGCTGCCCGGTGGCAGCGGCCACCGCGGAGAGGATGCGGGCGCGCTGTCCGGCGTCCAGGTTGGTGCCCAGGGTCATGCGGGGCAGATCGGCGGGGAGCACCCACTGACGGGGTTCCACGGCGCAGCGCCGGGCCAGGCGGACGAGTTCACGGGCGACGGCGTGGCCGGTGAGGTCGACGACGGTGAGGTCCCCGCCCTCACGGAGCCGGGAGACGCCGATGGTGGTGAGCAGCGCCGACCAGCCGGCGTCGCTGCCGCCGACCACGAGCACCGCCGAGGTCCCCGGCGGCACGGTCATGCCGTACCAGCGCGGCTGGGCCTCGTAGGCACGGGCCGCGGACTGCCACTCGGTGTACCGGCGTGCGTGTTCCTGCTGCTGTTCGTGGAGGGCCCGCTCCCGTTCGGCCCGTTCCTCGGCCAGTCTCTCCTCGGCGCGTGCGAGCCGGGCGGCCATGACCTGTCTGCTCTGCACCAGCGCGAAGACGACCGGTGCGGCGATCGCCGTGCAGGCGAACACCCCGCCCAGGGCCAGGCTGCCCGGGAGGATCCGCAGGGTCCACAGCAGGGGGCAGAGCAGAGCGAACAGCACGAGCCCGACCAGGGCGAAGTGGAGCGGTCGGTTGGTCCGCTTCTCGCTGTCGAGCTGCCCGGCGATCCACTCCTCACTGAGGGTCTCCGCGTCGGCCGGCGCGGGGCGGCGGGGAGCGGGGCCCGGCGGCGGCAGCACGACCTTGTGCCGCCATCCGATGTAGGTGCGTCCCGGTCCGCTTCGGGGCCTGCTGGCCGCGGTCATCGACGACCGTGGGGTGGGCACCGTCCGTACACCTCCTGACCGGCGGGAGAGAGGAACCGCCGGGGAATCCTTCACGCTGGGCTCCGGCCACGGGGACGGAGGCGGGGGCTGGGGGGTGCCAGCGCCCGGCGTGCTTGCCACAGGCCGACCGCGCCCGGCGGGCCGGACAGAGGGACGTCCGGCCGCTCCGGACGGCGTGGCCTTGACCTTCAGTGAATCAGGGCGGCCCCCCGCTTTCCAGCCCCACTCTCCCACCTGTGGAAAACCCGCCCCCACCTCGCACCCTGAGCCCTGTCCGGTGCGTCCGATGTTTGTCCGTCACCGACCGGGCATGGGGACAAGGGACCGAGGAAGCGCCGAACCCGCCGCCCCAGGGAGTGAACCCCCGTCTCGGAACCGATCCTGACCTACGCGTCCATGGGAGCCGCGGCTCTGCTCCTGGCCGCCGCTCTGACCTGTCTGGCCCTGGGCGCGCGGTGGAACCGCCTGCACGGCCGTCCGAACTGGAAACAGCGGGAGCTGGCCGCCCAGGCTCCGACGAGCGCGGAGCAGCGGCGGGTCCGGCCGTACCTGCGCTCCGGCGAGACCGCCCCTGATCCCGAACTGGCCCGCCTGACGGTGGCCACCGCGCGGGAGCGCCTCCGGGTCTGGGAGAACCCGTGGCAGCAGTACGGGTACTTCCTGTTCATCGCGGCGATGCTGTTCAACCTTGCCAGCATGACCGTGACCGGAAACGCCTCCGCGGGTGTCCTCTACGTGTTCCTGCCCGTGCTCGCGGCACTGGCCGCCTACTACCCCCTGAAGCGGCGCCGTGCCGTACCCCGCGCCCGCCGGGCGATCGAGGCCAACGAGGAGCCCGCCGCCCGGGCCCCGGCCCCGTCCGACGACGGCACGGACGGCTGGGAGCCCCTCCTCAAGCCCTACTGACCACCGACACCGCTGGGAGGTGAGCGCGTATGACACTCCACCAGTTCGAAAACCCCTGGCACAGGGCGGTGAATCCGCTGATGCTGCTCTACCAGGGTCTGGTGTTCGGCGGTCTCGCGTCGAACAGCGAAGCGGGTCCGATACGGATCGGATTCACCTTCCTCGCCCTGGGGCTCGCCGTCTCGGCCGCGTACCAACCGTTCCACCGGACCCGCTACCTGAACCGCGCCCGGAGGTCCCTTGAGTTGAATCGGGAGCCGGCCGCCGAGTTCGCCAGGGCACTCACCCCGGAGGGGAGCGTGCGGGAATGAGTCCGATGGCCGAGACGGTCCTGGACGTGCTGATGGTGCTCTCGGTGACAGGTGTGCTCGTGTGCACGGTGGCCGGCGTGCTCTGGAAGCGGCGCCACGGGTTCGCGCCGTTCCACATGGGAGGTGCCGCACGCGGTTTCGGACACCGTCAGCACCTCGACGAGCACCGGCGTGAGGGAAGCGGTCCGAGCCTCGCCGAACGCCACCGGCGGGCCGAGCGCATCCTCCGGCGGGGAGAGCGTGCGGAAAGCCCCGGGCTCGCTCTACTGGTCTGCTGCTGGGCCGCCCAGAGCTATGAGAACTGGGAGAACCCGTGGACGGCCTGGAACCTGGTGTTCCTGGCACCGCTGTTCGCCGGGTTCCTCGCTCTGACCGAGCGCCTCGACCCAGTTCCCGCACTGTCCACGGCCGTGGTGCTCCTCGTGGTGGCCTTGGCCGTGCCGGTCTACCGGGTCCACGTGCTGCGGCGGAGCGCCTGGGCGATCGAGCTCAACCGGGACCTGGCCGAGGGTGCGGAGCCCACACCCCCGACATAATGGGCGCTGTGCCGACCGGGGCTCCCCGGGCGGTACCGCCCGGGCTCCCCTCCCCCACCCCCCGTTCGCCGCCCCGCCCGGGGTCGACGGGGCCGCGGGCCGCGCAGGAGGAGATTCCGGAATGAACTGGATAACCGAGCAGGCTGAAGTGGCCCTGGGCCTGCTGATGACCGTCACAGTGACGGGGGTGCTCGTGTGCGCGGTGGCGGGCGTGCTCTGGAACCGGCGCCACGGGTTCGCGCCGCTGCGGGTGCCGGGTCCCGCCCGCGGTTCGGCTGCCCACTCGCGCCCCGAGGAGCAGCGACGGGAGGATGTCGGCCCGGACCCCGCCGGACGCCATCAGAGGGCCGCGCGCCTCCTTCGTCGGGGAGAGCGTGCGGAGAACCCCGAGACCGCGCTGCTGGTGTGTCACTGGGCCACGAAGAACTACTACAACTGGCAGAGCCCGTGGGCGGCCTGGACCGTGGTGTTCCTCGCCCCGTCGGCTGCGGGGACTTTCGCCCTGACCGACGTGCTCACCCCTGAGGCCGCGCTCGTCGCGGCCTCCCTGCTCCTCGTGGTGGCCTTGGCCGTGCCGGTCTACCGGGTCCACGTGCTGCGGCGGAGCGCCTGGGCGATCGAGCTCAACCGGGACCTGGTCGAGGGTGCGGAGCCGACACAGCCGACATAATGGGCGTCGTACCGCTCCGGGGCCTCCCGGGGCGGTACCGCCCGGGCTCCCCTCCCCCACCCCCCGTTCGCCGCCCCGCCCGGGACCCGAGGGGGCGTGAACCACCGGACACCGAGGAGTCCCCCATCTCCGGCCCCGCGCTCGCGCTGCTCCTGTTCTCCTTCGTGCTCCAGTTCGCCGCCGTCGTCTGCATGGTGCTGGGCTTCCTCTGGAACCGGCGCAGGAAACGCCTCGTCCGGAGCGAGCGCGCCCTCGCTCTCGACGCACCGGTCGGCGCGGAGCAGAGCCGGGTCAGCCTCTACCTGCGCCACGGCGCGACCGCGCCCGACCCCGAGCTGGCTCACCTGACCGTCCGGGTCGCCGAGCTCAAGCGCCGTCGGCTCGAGAACCCCTGGCCCCACGCCGGCGCCTGCCTGTTCCTGCTCGGTTCGTCCCTCGCCGTGATCGTCAGGTCGGTCGACGGCGGATTCGTCGGCCTGCTGTGCTTCGGGATCGCCGGATCGGCTCTCGCCGTCTGCGCACCCCTCCTGCGCCGGCTGATGCTGGCCCGCGCGGATCTGGCTCTGGCGGCCAACCGGGAGCTGGCCGAGCGGTACGAGGTCCCGGAGGAGGGTCCTCCGCCGCCGCCCCGGGAGCGCTGAGGCCCGGGAAAACAGCGCGGCGCCGGTGCCGGACGGATCGCTCCGTCGGCACCGGCGCCGTGTGCGCCGATGGCCCGTTCCCTAGGCCTGGACCTGGACGTCGATGACCTTGCCGACCTCGGCCGTCACCGGGTACTCGCCGGTGAAGCCCTTGGAGGCCAGCACCCGCACCTTCCAGTCGCCGTCGGCGGCGAAGAAGCGGAAGGTGCCCTCGTCACCGGTGGCGACCTCGCCGACGAAGTCGCCGGACTCGTTCAGCAGCCGGGCGTAGGCGCCGCGCAGGGGCTGACCGTCACGGGTCACCGTGCCCTGGATGACCGCCTGGTTGCCCGCGTCGACGTCGGCCAGGGCCACGCCGCCCTCGGGTGCTCCGCAGCTGTCGCTCACTTGGCCTCCGCCTCTCCGAGCTCGACCGGGACGCCCACCAGGGAGCCGTACTCGGTCCACGAGCCGTCGTAGTTCTTGACGTTCTCCAGCCCGACGATCTCGTGCAGGGCGAACCAGGTGTGCGAGGAGCGCTCACCGATCCTGCAGTAGGCGATGATGTCCTTGTCGAGGTCCACCCCGGCCTCGGTGTAGAGCTCGCGCAGCTCCTCGGCGGTCTTGAAGGTGCCGTCCTCGTTGGCCGTCTTGGCCCACGGGATGTTGCGCGCGGTCGGGATGTGGCCCGGGCGCTGCGAGGTCTCCTGCGGCAGGTGCGCGGGGGCCAGCAGCTTGCCGGTGAACTCGTCGGGCGAGCGGACGTCGACCAGGTCCTTGGTGCCGATGGCCTCGACGACCTCGTCGCGGAAGGCGCGGATCGAGGAGTCCTGCTCCTTGGCCTCGTACTGGGTGGCGGCCCGCTCGGGGACCTCCTTGACGAGCTCGCGGGAGTCGAGCTCCCACTTCTTGCGGCCGCCGTCGAGCAGGCGGACGTTGTCGTGGCCGTAGAGCTTGAAGTACCAGTAGGCGTAGGCCGCGAACCAGTTGTTGTTGCCGCCGTACAGGATGACCTGGTCGTCGTTGGCGATGCCCTTGGCGGACAGCAGCTTCTCGAAGCCGGTGCGGTCCACGAAGTCGCGGCGGACGGGGTCCTGGAGGTCCGTCTTCCAGTCGATCTTGACGGCGCCTGGGATGTGGCCCTTGTCGTAGGCGGACGTGTCCTCGTCCACCTCGACCAGAACGACGTTGTCGTCGTCCAGGTGAGCCTCCACCCAGTCGGCGTCCACAAGGACGTCGGAGCGGCTCATGGGGAACCTCCTGTGTTTCTGTGCGGTGTCGCGTGTGCGGTCGGTGCGTCGCGTTCCGGGAGCGCGGTGCCCGGAACAGGGGTTTCAGGCGGCTTCTCCGACACCGGGCACGGCCGGTCGGGTACTTGTCGAGGGCCCGGTTCAGGCCGGGCTCGGCGAAGGGGAAGCACTACGCGTGGAGAAGGGCGGTCGCGGCGGTGGCGATCCGTTCCGGGCACAGCGGAGGTGTTTCGGGGAGAGGCCGTCGGGGAGGCGAGCGGACTCGGTGAACGTCCGTCGGGATCCGCCGGGGCCTGTGGAGAGCCGTCTCCGGGAGGAGAGGGCTCATCCCCACCGTGTGCACGGGGAAGGGCCGGTCGCACGGAGCGAGCGGGGGCGCTGGTGGCCTGCCCGCCCTATGGACACGGACAGAGCGCGGCAGCGACGCGGCAGAAGTCCACCGCACGTCGCTTCGTCAGATACGCGCTCGTCAAGGAAGTCACGTTCTAGACGCTACAGGCCGGGGCGCACTCTTGTCACGGGTGGCCTGGATCACAAGACGGCCCACGGGGCGGTTGTCCAGGATGTGAGACGCGATACGGGGTCGTCGGAGGGCGCACCGGAGCCCTGTCAGAGCAGCGCTTCGCCGAGCGCGACGATCACGTCCGCCTTGCGGGGCTGTCCGCCGGCCCGGCGCACGATCCGGCCGTCGGCGGCGAGCACGAACACCGTGGGGGTTCCGACGATCTCCAGCTCGCGCACCAGGTCGAGCCGGGACTCCGCGTCGATCTCCACGTGCGCCACGCCCTCGACCATGCCCGCCACGTCCTCCAGGACGCGGCGGGTGGCACGGCAGGGCTGGCAGAAGGCGCTGGAGAACTGCACGAGCGTGGCTCTCGCGCCCAGCTCGGCGCCGAGGGCCTCGGCGCCGAGCGTCTCCGCCTCCGGGGTCATCAGGCGGCCTCGGAACCCATCAGGGGAACGTCGTCGCCGGTACCGGTGATCTTGAGGCCGCTGGAGGTGGCCTCCATGTCGGTGGCGGTCAGCCCGAAGGGCAGCTCCGGCACCTGGGCGCTGAAGGTGAGCATGCTCGAGACCACACCGTCGACGTTGATGGGGGCGTTGCCCACCTCGATGTCGACCGGGGTCACGGTGAGGGTGTCGCCGTCGACGGTGAACTCTCCGCCACTGGAGACCGAGGTGCTCAGACCCAGCTCCGGAAGGGCCAGCTCGCCGCTGATGCGGGGCTCACCGTTCTCGGTGCTGATGGTCATGCCCTCGGGCAGGTACGGGTTGAAGTAGGTGTAGGGGACCACGAAGGATCCGTCCACCTGGCCCGCGGTCACCGTGGGCTGGTTCATGAGGTCGCTCAGCGGGGCCTCGACCTCGGAGGCGGTGGCCTCGATCTTCTCGACGGTCACCCCGCCCATGGTCGCGCTGTCCGCCTGGATGTTGATCTCGGTGTAGGTACCGCTGATCACCTGGGGGAGGAAGGCCCAGCCCTCGATGGCCACGTCCGGCTCCTCGGACATCTCCATCTGCTGGGAGAGCCGCTCGGCCAGGGTGCTCTGCGCGAACGAACGCGCCCCGATATCCGCCACCACCACGAGCGCGGCGACAAGGATCAGGAAGACGACAAGAAATTTACGCATCGGGCTCCCAGCACACTTTCTATCGCTCCGGCGCGGCTCTCGGCTGGGTCATCCGGCCGGTCTCGGTCACACGCCATCGGCACCCGACGGGTACCGGTCATGACAAACCTGTAGGGAAGGGTACTTCACCCTGCATGAGACGCCGGGCGCCCGGAGTTGGTTGCGCCCACGGGACGATCTCACGGGCGGAGGAGGTCCCCCCGAGCCGTGCCGGAGGGTCCCGTCAACACTGGAAGGGCCTGTTCAGCGGGGCATCAGCATGGCTGCGAGGCCGTCGTTGGCGGATGCTCCGGAGAGGGAGAGCTCGATCACGTTGGTGGCCACCACGTGCCCGGCCAGGCGACGGGTGAACTCCATGACGTGCGGCTGCTGCTCGTGCTCCTCCTGCGCGAGCTCGTCGCGGTAGATCGCGTAGACGATGCGCTGGAGGGGCGCGCTGGGCACGGTGTGCGCGGCGAACAGCAGGGTGTCCGGCTCCCGCTTGGAGACCTCGGCGACGACGGCGTTGGAGAGCTGGTCGAACCCGCCGCCCTGACCGTCGGCGAGGGTGTAGATCGTGATGACGCCGCGCAGCTTGCTGGGCGGCGCGGCCGGAGCGTCCCCGTAGAGGTCGTCATAGGTGTCGGCGTTGCGGCGCTTGCGGCGCACGGGCTCCTCCTGGGGGTCCTCGTCGAGTTCGTCGTAGTCGTCGTAGTCGTCGTCGTAGTAGTCGTCCTCGTCGTAGGGGTCGCGACGGGGCCTCGCGGCCAGCGCCCCGGCGCCCCAGAGGGAGGAGATCGCGCCGAGCATCAGCAGCGGGCCGAAGGCGCCCAGCCCCGCGCGTCCGACCACCACGGAGAGGATCGTGGCGAGGACGAGCAGGCCCAGTACTGCCAGGTCGGTCGTTCCGGGGCCCCGGGTGCCGCGGCGCGCGACGGCGACGATCGCGAGGACGAGGAGGACGGCGGCCAGACCCTGCGCGCCGTTCACCAGCACGCGGGGGATCAGGTCGTAGTGTTCGCCCATCGGGGGGAAGGCGTCCGCGAAGCGGCCGCTGATCCGGTCGACGCTCAGTACCACCAGGGGAACGATGGTCAGGGCGGTGACGAACAGGCGCGAGGTGAAGCGGCCGTTCGGCGAGCGGACGGCGTACTCGAAGGCTCCCCAGGCCATGAAGAGCGGGCCCAGGAGACTGACACCGATGTGCAGCAGCCGGAAGGTGGGCTCTCCGAAGTCGAAGAGCACCCCGAACACCGCGGCGCTGAGTCCGACCGCCATACCCAGGGCGGCGACCAGCCAAGCGATCGCGGCGACACCGGGACGGCGTTGGGCATAAGCGGTCAGCGCGGCGGTGGCGCTCCAGCCCACCAACGCGCTTATGAATGTCAGTCCTACCGTGACCATCTCGACAATGATGCTGCACGCCAACGGGTGGATGTGCACCCCGTGCACTTTTGGCCGGACAGTCTCCGGGAAGATCTCGCAGAGTGGAGGCCAAAACCGCGTTCAACACTGTGATCTTCATCACCAGGTTTGACCCTCTTCCGCAGCCGCCACACGCGACCCGCGGGTGGTCATAAGCTCGCAGTACGCGGGGAGCGCCACCCCGGACATCCGGAGGGCCGCCTCCCCCAGCCAAGCCAGGAGAGAACCGTGTCACACGACGCCGTTTCCCCGAACCCGCCCGGCCCCGGAGCCGCGTTCTTCGACGTGGACAACACGCTGATGCGGGGTGCGTCGATCTACCACTTCGCCCGCGGCCTGGCCTCCCGCGACCTGTTCACCACCCGGGACCTGATGCGGTTCGCGTGGGGGCAGACCGTGTTCCGGGTGACCGGGAGCGAGCAGCCCGAGCACATCAACGCCGCACGCGAGGCAGCCCTGGCCTTCGTCGCCGGGCACGACGTCGGCGACCTGGTCTCCCTGTGCGAGGAGATCTACGACGACACCATGGCCGACCGCATCTGGGAGGGCACCCGCGCGCTCGTACAGGAGCACCTGGACAAGGGCCGGCCGGTGTGGCTGGTCACCGCGACCCCGGTGGAGCTGGCGCAGATCATCCGCCGCCGCCTGGGACTGACGGGCGCGCTGGGCACCGAGGCGGAGAGCATCGACGGGGTGTACACGGGGCGGCTCAACGGCGACCTGCTGCACGGGCCCGCCAAGGCCGTGGCGGTGCGCGCGCTGGCCCGGAAGGAGGGGTGGGACCTGTCGGCCTGCTCGGCCTACAGCGACTCCTCCAACGACCTTCCGCTGCTCTCCCTGGTCGGTGATCCGCACGCGGTCAACCCGGACGGGGACCTGCGCCGGTACGCGCGCACCCACGAGTGGCCGGTGCACGACTTCCGCAGGCACCGGGCCGCGCTCAAGGTGGCCCTGCCCGCCGCCGTGGCGGGTGCCGTCGCCGGAGCGGTGGCCGTACGCGCGGTCAGGCACCGCAGAGCCCTCACGCCGCGCTGAGGCCCGCGCCGCCCGCCCCCGTTCAGGGCTGGAGGCGCCCCGGAGGCGTCCACGCGCGCCGGTAGAACACGGGCCGGGCCAGCATGCCCTCGGCCCGCAGCGCGCCGCGCACCCTCCGGAAGAAGCTCGGCCTGCTGAACTGGGCCAGCAGGAACCGGACCGGGCCGCCGGGGATGCGCACATGGTTGACCAACGCGTAGGGCGCCCCGTCCAGCGGCTGGAGCAGCGTCGAGTTGTCCACTCCGATCTCGCTCACGTACCAGCTGGTCAAGCCCTCCCACACCGCGACGGCCCGCTCCGGGTCGGGCGCGGTGAAGTGGTTGAGCAGGAACGTGGCCGAGGGCGCGTCGCCGGTCTCCCCGATCCGACGCGTGTTCCGGGCGGTCATCACGAGCTCGCCGTCGAGCCGCCCGTAGGCGTCGGAGGCCAGTACGTCCGCCACGTCCTCGGGTGAGGCCGTGGTGACGAGCAGGACGACGTCGAAGCGCGGCCCGCCCGGCAGGGGCGGCATGAACACCGCTTCGTAGACCGTGGTGGCGACGACGGCGGGGAGCCGCTCCAGTTCGTCCGCGAGCGCCCGGAACTCCGCCAGGGCGTCGTCCCTCTCGCGGCTGCTCCGGACGAGGGGTGCCCGCCCCGGCGGGGCGACGCTCGCGCCGACGTACACGTAGCCGTACGGGTGGGGTTCGAGGAAGTCGGTGCGGTGCTGTTCCGGGCGGTTCCTGGGCATCGGACGCTCCTCACTCGGCGGGGCGCGAGGCGGCCCCGGCTCGGTTCGTGGGACCGACCCTAGCCCGAACACTTTGGATTAAGAAACAGTTTGGATATCCGAATAATAAGATCGGAGACATGACAGATGACAGGGACTCCGGGGCCCCCGACGGCATGAACCGCGCACTCGTGGCCGAGCTGGGAGTGATACCCCAGCTGGAGGTCTACTTCCGCAGGATCCGGGCGGACATGCCCGCCGACGTCGCCGCGGTCTTCGCCGAGCACGGGCTGACCGCACGGCACGGCGGAGTGCTCGCGCAGCTGGCGGTGGTCGCGTCGGTCGGGGTGTCCGAACTGGCCAGGCGGATGGCGGTGTCACTGCCGACCGCGAGCGAACTCGCGGGGGACCTCAGGCGCGCCGGCCTCGTGGTGGCCGAGGAGGACCCGGACAACCGGCGGCGCACACTGCTGAGCCTGGCCGACGAGCACCGGCCCTCGGTGGAGTCGCTGGTGGCGGCACGGGCCGCACCGCTCCAGCGCGCGATGGAGCGCCTGCCGGAGCGGGACAGGGAGGGGTTCGCCGCCGGGCTGCGGGCCTGGGCGGACGAGATGCGTGACTGGTGAGGGGGGGACGCTCCCGGGCCGCGTGTCCGGCGTCCGGGGAGGGTGCTCAGGCCCTAGCGCCCGAGGGTCGCGCGGGCCAGGGCGAGGACGTGCACCGGGCGCAGTCCGGCCCTTCGGGGGGAGCCGCCGCGGCTGTGCGCGTAGGACTCGAAGGCCTCGACGGAGCTGTAGGAGGGCGTCCAGTCCAGGGCCCGGCTCAGCGGCGCGGGGTCCAGCCTGGAGGCGGTCAGGCCGGCGCTCACCGAGCGGGCGGCGCTGGAGCTGGCGTAGTCGATCCGGCCGTGCTTGGCCACTCCGCGCAGCACCTTGAGGCCGCGCGCGGGGACCGGGAGGCGCTGGCCGCCGATGCGGCGCAGGCAGTGGGAGAGGGGGACGGCGTCCGCCGCGGAGACGTCGAAGAAGCCGGTTCGGTCGCTGAGCGCCATGCGCACCAGCGCCTCGGCCCCGTCGTCCTCGTGCAGGAACTGCACGCGCGGGTCGCGGCCCATGACGGTGGGCACGACACGGGAGTCCATGTATCGGGTGAGCGGGGTGTCCACGGACGGACCGATGAGGTTCGCGAACCGCAGGACGGCCACGGACAGGTCCGGGCGGCGGCGCTGGAGGCCGCGGGTGTGCCGCTCGACCTCGGCCGCGTCGTCGGCGTCCAGGGTGGCGCTGGAGCGCACCACGAGCCGCTGGACGGTGGAGGAGCGCTGGGCGGCGCCCAGGACCCTCATGGTGCCCAGGAGGTTGTCCTCCCGGTTGGGGCCCGTCGATGTGTCCAGGCCCAGGTGCAGGACCAGTTCGGCGCCGGACTCGGCGACGATGCGGTCCAGGCTGCCGTCGTGCAGGTCGACGTGCTGGTACTCGATCCCCGTTGCCCCGCTGGGTGGAGGCGAGGAGTCCGCGCCGATCACCCGGCGTAGACCGGGCTCCTTGCTCAGGGTCTGGGCGACCCCGGCGGCGAGGGGGCTGGAGACCCCGGTGACGAGTACGACACGAGCCATGGCGACACGTTCCTTGGAAGGAGACGGTGGTGGTCCGGAAGGCCCGCGGACCGTCCACCCGCAAGGGGTGAACCGGCGACCGCGACCCGTGAAACACAACAGTGGTTCACCCAGAAAATTCCATTGCGTGGCAAACGCCGGGCAAGGAAAGTGAAGTTTCTCCGCGTCCGGGGCGTGCCTGGGCCCGCCCGCGCCCGCGGAGAGACGACGTACGCCGCGAACGCTCCTACTTCTTGTTGCGACGCGCGACACGCGTGCGCTTGAGCAGCTTGCGGTGCTTCTTCTTCGCCATCCGCTTACGGCGCTTCTTGATGACGGAACCCATGGGATCACCTTCTCGCTGACGAGTGAGTACGGACATGCCGAACCACTGGTGACGAACACCTGCTGGCTCGGATGCGGTTACTGGGCTCGCCCGGGCACACGCGCGCGGGGCGCGGGTGGCCGGTGCGACCGGGGCGGGCCCCGGGGAGGACGACGCTCACAAGACGCACGTCTACCGCACCCGTGGCCCCAGCTTACCGCTACGGGCAACCCGGGCGGATCATGCCCCGGGAACTACCGGACCGTCGCCGTACAGTACGGCGGCCGGTTCGGCGTAACTGACACTGGCCAACCGCTGGTCGGCGAAGGTCAGTGACGTGACACTGGCGAGGTTACATTCCCGCAGGTCGGGTCGGTGCCACAGGCGCTTCTTCTCCGCGGCCCGACGGGCCATCCAGATCGGCAGCTGGTGGCTGACGCACACGGCCTCACGGCCCCACGCGGCCCGCCGGACGGCCTTGATGACCTCGACCATCCGGTCGACGATCACCTGGTAGGGCTCGCCCCAGGAAGGCAGGAAGGGGTTGTAGAGCCGGCTCACCACCCGGATGTCGCGCGCCGACTTCGCGGACAGCGACATCCCCTCGAACATGTTGGTCGCCTCGATGAGCCGGTCGTCCAGGGTCACCGGGAGGTCGAACGCCTTCTGGAGCGGCTTCGAGGTCTCCTGGGTGCGGTCCAGCGGCGAGGAGTACAGGGCCGCGATGTCGTGGCCCTCGAACCAGTCGGCGGCCATCTCCGCCATGCGGTGGCCCCGGTCGCTCAGGTGGTAGTCGGGGAGCCGACCGTAGAGGACCTTCTCGGGGTTGTACACCTCACCGTGCCGAAGCAGGTGGACGACGGTGGTCGTGGTCATCGTGGCAGTCTTTCTGTCCGGGTTTCGGGCATCGTCAGCCCTGGGCCTGGGCTGCGGCCTGGGCGGCCTTGGGCAGGGCAGCGACCACCCTGTCGATGGCGGCCTCGTCGTGCGCCGAGGAGAAGAACCACGCCTCGAAGGCGGCGGGTGGCAGGTAGACGCCCTGTTCGAGCATGGCGTGGAAGAACGCGGCGAACACCTTGGTGTCCGTGGTGCGGGCGCTGTCGAAGTCGGTGATCTCCTGGTCGGTGAAGAACACCGTGAACAGGTTGCCCCCGCTCTGGACCCGGTGGGTCACGCCCTCGGCGCCGAGCGCCTTGGAGATCTCGGCCTCGACCTGGGCGGAGACCCGGTCGATGTGCGCGTAGACCTCGGAGGTGGCGCCGCGCAGGGTGGCCAGGCCGGCCGCCGTCGCCAGCGGGTTGCCGGACAGGGTGCCCGCCTGGTAGACGGGGCCGTTCGGGGCGAGGCGGTCCATGATCTCGGCCCGGCCTCCGAAGGCCGCGGCGGGCAGGCCGCCGCCCATGACCTTGCCGAAGGTCGTGAGGTCGGGGGCCACGCCCTCCAGGCCGAACCAGCCGGAGGAGCTGACCCGGAAGCCGGTGAGGACCTCGTCGAGGATCAGCAGGGCCCCGTTGGCGTGCGCGATCTCCTTGAGGCGGGCGTTGAACCCGGCCTGGGGCGGGACGACGCCCATGTTGGCGGGGCAGGCCTCGGCGATGACGCAGGCGATCTCGTCGCCGTGCTCGGCGAAGGCGCGCTCGACGGCCTCGACGTCGTTGTAGGGCAGCACCAGGGTGTCCGCGGCACTGGCACCGGTGACGCCCGGGGAGTCCGGGAGGGCGAACGTGGCCAGCCCGGACCCCGCGGCGGCCAGGAGCGCGTCGACGTGGCCGTGGTAGTTGCCGGCGAACTTGACGATCTTGCTGCGGCCGGTGAACCCGCGGGCGAGGCGGATCGCGGACATCGTGGCCTCGGTCCCGGAGTTGACCAGGCGGACCTTCTCCACGGAGGTGCGCTCGACGATCAGCTCGGCGAGCTCGACCTCGCCGGGGGTCGGGGCGCCGTAGGAGGTCCCGGCCGCGACCTGGCTGTGGAGGGCCTCCACCACAGCGGGGTTCGCGTGGCCCAGGACGAGCGGCCCCCAGGAGCAGACGAGGTCGACGTACTGTCGGCCGTCGGAGTCCGTGAGGTAGGGGCCTTCGCCCTTGACGAAGAACGGCGGGGTGCCGCCGACGGCACCGAACGCGCGCACGGGCGAGTTCACACCGCCGGGAACAACGGCGGCCGCCCGCTGGAAAAGCTCTGCTGAAGTCTGTTGAGTACCCACCTCACCAGTGTGTCAGCTGTCCCCTCCCCCGTGACCGTGACCCGCCCCGCAACGCGGCGGGCCCTCCCGGAACCCGTCGGATGCGCCCCGGACACCACGTGTGCCCCGCCGCGGGGTTGCGACGGGGCACGTGTGCTGCGAAGAGACGGGGGCTACACCCTGCTGTGGGTGCTCTCGTGGATCCGCTCGTGCTCGGGGCCGGGGGCGGGCGGCTGGGCGCGGAGCAGGGGCCGGAGGCTGTCGTTCTCGGCGAGCCGGTCGACGACGGCGGTCATCGGGCGGGCCGCCAGGAGCGAGACGAGGGTTGCGGCGGCGGCTCCGACGAGGAGGCCGACGGTGACGTCGTGCGGGTAGTGGGCGCCGACGAAGACCCGGGAGAAGGCCTCCAGGACCGCGAAGAGGACCGCGACGACGGCGAAGCGGCGCCAGGCGATGATCACGGCGGCGGCCGCGGCTCCGGCGATGGCGGCGTGGTTGCTCGGGAAGGACCAGTCACCGATCGGGTCACACGTGGCGATGGTGTTCAGGTCGGTCATGGCCTGGCAGGGGCGCAGTTGTTCGAAGAACGACTTGACGGTCCGGCTGACCGCGTAGGCGATGACGGTGGCGACCGGTGCGAAGAGGGCCAGGCCGACCAGGCGGGAGCTGACGGATCGTGCTCGCCACCAGGCCATGAGGAAGAGGATCGCGAAGACACCGAGGAACAGGTCGGTGCCGAGTTCGGCGGCGGTCTGCACCCAGGGGTCGAGTCCGTCGGCGAACTCGATCACGGACCGCGACCAGGCGGCGCTGATGGCGAAGATCTCGGAGACCATCTCTCTCCAGGGGTCGTACGGGGAGAAGAGTCGCGAAGGCAGCAGGGGGAGAGCTGGGCGACGTCCCAGTGACGGGACTCCCACGTGTGGATGACGGGAAGGTCCTTATCCTGTCATCTGCCGGAGCCTGCTGAGGCCGTGAAAACCCGATCCCGACGAAAGAGACGGGGCCCTCGGCCGAAGGGACACGCACCCCGGGCGGGGACTCCCGCCATACCGGGAAGTAACTTTGGCCTGGTCCACCCGCTCTCCCACAGACCGGAGCTGTCATGGCCACGAACTTCACCACGGCGGACCTGATCGACGACCACGGCGACACCCTGCGCAGCTGCTCCACGCAGTTCCGGCAGTTCGGGCGGCACGAGGTGTTCTCCGGGCCGATCCGCACCGTTCGCTGCCACGAGGACAACGGTCTGGTCAAGCAGATCCTCAACTCCCCCGGCGAGGGAGCCGTCCTGGTCGTCGACGGCAACGGGTCCCTGCGCAGCGCCCTGATGGGCGACATGATCGCCGAGGCGGCCGTGCGCAACGGCTGGGCCGGGGTGGTCGTCAACGGAGCGGTCCGCGACACCGTCGCCCTCGGGCAGCTGGAGCTCGGCGTGAAGGCGCTCGGTTCCAACCCCCGCAAGTCCCTCAAGGACGCCGCCGGACGCCAGGACGTCCCGGTCACCTTCGGCGACGTCACGTTCGTCCCGGGCGAGTGGCTCTACAGCGACCACGACGGCATCGTCGTCAACAAAGAGAAGATCTAAGACGAATCGGACATGAACGGCGGGGTCCGCACGATCGGCCCGCCGTTCATGTGTCCGATGCCATCAGACCTCCCGGGCGGCGCTCCGGTTCAGCGCCAGCGCCAGCACACCCGCGGTGAGCACCGCGGTGGTCGCGACCGCGGGGAGGAGGTCGGTGAGCGGCATGCCCGCGGCCGGGAGCACCAGCCCCTGGAGCAGGGCGCCGGGCGACCATCCGGCGAGGAACGGCAGGCTCCCGACCCCCGCGAACACCACCAGCACCAGGACGGCGAGGCCGACCGCGGCGAGGGTGTTGCGGACCAGAGCCGACGACAACGCCACCACGGCGACCGCGAAGGCCATGTACACCCCACCCAGGAGGGCACCGGCCAGAACCGCGGCCAGCGGTGGCGCGCCGAAGAGCAGCGCGGTGGTCCCCCAGGCCACGAGCGCCCCCACCAGGTGCGCGAAGACGGCTGCGAGCGCGGGCAGGGCGACCCGGGGCAGGATCAGCCGCGCCGTCCCCCGCACCCTGGACCGGTAGAAGACGGAGCGCCCGGGGCTCGCGTCCAGAGTCAGGGCCGTGGCCGCCACCAGCACCACGAGCAGCACCCCCAGGGGTGCGACCAGTTCGACGTGGGAGCCCAGGGCTTCGGCGGCGGTCATCTCCGGCAGCCCCAGGTCCGTCCCGGCCAGTTCGCCCTGGGGGTCGGCCAACCGGACCAGGTCCTCCACGAAGTGGACGAGCAGGGGCCCGACCGCACCGAAGGCGGCGAAGGCCAGGACCAGCAGGAGCAGGGTGTGCGTACGCAGGAGGCGGGTGGCTTCGAGCCGGTAGAGGGTGGCGTTCATCGGTCCGTCCTGTTCGTGAGGGAGAGGAAGGCCGACTCCAGGTCCGCCTCGAAGCCGTTCATCGACACGAGCGGTGTGCGGCTCCCGGCGAGCAGGCGGGGCAGGCCGAGTTCACCGGACTCGGCGTCGACGGCCTCCACGTAGACGCAGTCCTCCTCCACCGGGGCCACCCGGGTGACCCAGTCCTGCTCCCGCAGGGCCTGCGCCAACCGCTCCGCCGAACCGCGCACCCGGACGTGCCAGGCGTTGGGCCGCCCCTGGTCGGCGATGGCGGCCGTCGGGCCCTGGTAGACCAACCGGCCCCGGACCAGGACGGCGACGTCGTCACAGACGCGCTGCACGTCTCCGAGCAGGTGGCTGGCGAGGATGATCGTGCACTCGCCGCGCAGCGAGGTGATGAGGTCGAGGACGTCCACGCGCCCCTGGGGGTCCAGGCCGGAGGCGGGTTCGTCGAGGATGAGCACGTCCGGTCGGCACACCAGGGCGGCGGCCAGGCCGAGGCGCTGGCGCATGCCCCTGGAGAACCTGCCGTTGCGCCGGTCGGCGGATTCGGGGATCCCCACCCGTTCGAGGGCGTCGGCCACGTCCCGGCCGGTCACCGGGACCCCGGCGACCTCCGCGCTCAGGCGCACCACCTCGGCGGCGGTCAGCCAGGGTTCGAAGTCGGGGACGTCGGGGCAGAGCAGGGTGCGCCCCGCCGCCAGGTCCACGCTTCCTCTCCCGGCCTCGCGCATACCCGCGATGACGGACAACAGGGTGGTCTTTCCCGCACCGTTCGGTCCGACCAGCCCGAAAACACGGCCGCGGGGAACGGCGAGGTCGATATCGAATACCCCCGCGCCGTCACCGTAGGAACGGGTGAGTCCGTCGGTGGTGATCACGTTGTCGGGAACCCCTGGAGTTCCGGGTACCGACGTTTCCTCTGTTCTCATTCGCTGCTCCTGGTCCGGTGCATCCATTCCTGTTTTCCGATGAAGGGGAATACGCATCCGAGAAGGATCACGGGCATCATCAGCACGCCCATGAGCACCGCCCACAGGGTCCCCGGAACCAGGAACCCGACCAGCCCGGTGGCGACGCCGACCAGCGCGAGACCGACGCCCACCGGCCGGCGCGCCCGGTCCCACCAGCGGGCAGCGACGGTGTCGTGGCCGTCCCCGGACCGCAGGAGCGACACCAGCAGGCCGACGCCAGCCATGAACCCGGCCACGAGCAGGACCACCAGGTGTTCGGTGGACAGCGGTAGGGCCCGGCCGGCCTCCGAACGGAGCATCACCACGTGGGTGGCCAGCAGGAACGCGCCCATCAGGACCAGGAACAGGTCCATCGACCGGCGCGCTCCCCGGCCCGGCCAGGGCACGGGAAGCCGGAGCGCCCTCTGGAAACGCACACCGGCGCGCGGTCCGACGAGCATGACTGCGACGAGTAGCAGGGTGACCCCCGGCATGGCCGTGACGAACAGCCAGCGCGGAGTCAGCGCGGGCTCACCGTCGAGCCCGACCCTGCCGTTGGGGACCATCTCCGGCAGCTCCGCCCAGAGCGCCCCGGCCACCCCCAGCGCGGCCAGGGCCATGAGCGACGCGAGGGCGGCCCCGACCCATGGGACGGGGACGCCCCCGCCCCCGGCGGCCGTTTTCGGCGAAGCGTTCACCATCGTTCTCCCACCTACCGAATTCCCGGTTGTCTCCGCGGTGCTTTTCTCTTTCGAAAAGACGCTACGGAGATTCACCGGAAGCCGCATCCGTCCCGTGGCACGCTCCGGTCATGTGCTTCCCAGTGTGTTTGGCATGCCGGAGGTCATGGTCGGAACATGACCCCGACCATGACCCGGGCCCGCCTTTTCCGGGGATCCGCTCCGGTTACTCTCGGAGAATGCGGAAGAACGATTCCCTGTCCGACCCCTCCTCCTGGGTCACACTCCGCGAGGACCGCCCGCCGCGGGTCCTGAACCTGCTGTTCTGGACGGCGGTGGTGACCACCGGGATGACGTACGGCATCGCGCTGGCCACCCAGGTGGAGGAGTTCCCGTCCGCCGACCCGACGCTGAACGCCGTCATCGTGGCGAGTGTCGCGTGCATGGCCCTGTCCTGCGCCCTTTGGCCGCTCCTGGCCTGGTCCCCCTCCGCGGGGTGGGCGCGCAAGGCCGTCAGCGTCCTCTTCCTCGTCGTCTCCGTGTTCGCCCTGGCCACCAACAACTACACCGTCCTCATCCTGGTGTGTCTGGCCACCATGAACTCCATCTCGGTGTTCGGGATCGCCGGGGCGTTCGGCTACGCGGCGCTCCTGGGCGGAGCGAACCTCGCGCTCGTCCTGCTCGCGCCCGGAGATCCGCTGCTCATCGGCCTGGTGACGACCGGAAGCGCCCTGATCCTCGTCCTGGTCTCGGGACTGGTGTACGTCTCCCTGGTGGTGGCCTCCCAGCGCGCGGAACGCACCCTTGAGCTCCTCGCGGAGCTGGAGGAGGCCCACGCCGAGCTGCGCCGGCACGCGGACCGGGTGCGCGAACTGACCGTCGCCGAGGAGCGGGCGCGCATGTCGCGGGAGATGCACGACAGCACCGGGCACTACCTGACCGCGCTCACCATGGCCCTCTCGAACGCCCTGCGCTTCCGCGCCGCCCGCCCCGAGTCCGCCTGGGACGAGGTCGAGCAGGCCCGCGAGCTGGCCCGGGAGGCGCTCACCGACACCCGCCGGTGGGTACGCGCCCTGCGCCCGCTCCAGTTGGAGGGGCGTGCGGGCCCGGCGGCCATGCGGGCGATGGCGGAGTCCTTCGACGGCGGCGGGGCGCACATCGTCTTCACCGGCTCCGGGATCTGGCCGGAGCTGTCCCAGGAGGCCGAGCTGGTCTGTTACCGGGCGCTCCAGGAAGGGCTGACCAACGCGATGCGCCACTCCGGCGGCGACCGGGTGGAGGTGGCCGTGGCGGCCTCGCCGGAGGGGGTTTCGGTGACGGTGACCGACAACGGGAGCGGCGCCGAGGAGGACGCGGCCCGGAACGGGTTCGGTCTGCGCGGGCTGCGTGAGCGGGTGGCCTCGGTGGACGGATCCGTCAGCGCGGAGAGCCCGCCCGGGGGCGGGTTCCGGCTGGGGGTGTCGGTTCCCGCCGCTGTCCCGGCCGGGCGGGCCGCTACGGTGGCGGCTGGAGGTGCCGTGTGACGCCGGTTTCGGTACTGATCGTGGACGACCAGGTCCTGTTGCGGCAGGGGTTGCGGAAGCTGCTGGAGATCGAGGAGGGCATCGAGGTCGTCGGGGACGCCGCGGACGGGGTCGAGGCCCTGGAGTTCCTGGCATCCGCCCCGCCCCCGGACGTGGCACTGGTGGACGCCCGGATGCCGCGCATGGACGGGATCGAGCTCATCACCCGGATGCGCGCCGAGCACCCCGGGGTGCCGGCCGTCGTCCTCACCACCTTCGACGACGACGAGCTCGTCTTCGGCGGCCTGCGCGCGGGCGCCCGGGGATACCTGCTCAAGGATGTCCCGCCCGACGAACTGGTGCTGGCCATCCGCCAGGCCGCGCGGGGGGAGACCGTCCTGGGCGGCCCGGCCGCCGACCGCCTCGTCGCCGCCCTGGGCGGGATCGGCTCCCCGGCCCCGGCCGCGCCCTCCGAGGCGCCGCCGCTGTCCGAGCGGGAGTGGGAGGTGGCCCGTCTGGTGGGCACGGGCGCCACCAACAGGGAGATCGCCCGCACGCTGTTCATCACCGAGGGCACGGCCAAGAACCACGTCACCAGCATCCTGCGCAAGCTGGACCTGCGCGACCGCACCCGTCTGGCCCTGTGGGTCAGCGAGCGGGGGGTCTGAGCGTTCCGGTACCCCGGGGTCAGGCGCCCGGAACCGCGAACTCCTCGCTGGCGTCGTTGAGGATGTCCAGCACCGCGATCGGGTCGGGGAGGACCACCGCGCCCTCGACGTCGCGCGGGGTGCGGATCCAGGTGACGCGCCCGCCGGAGGGCAGGGCGGAGGGCGCCCCGAGGACGAAGCTGTCACGGCAGTGCCAGCGCAGGCCGGGCATCTCCTCGACGGCCTCGGGGACGCAGTCCAGGTGGCAGGACCACCACTCGTCCTCGTCCATCGGGGAGCGGGTGGCGACGAAGAACAGGTAGCGCGCGTCCAGGGCGGCGACCGGGCCCGCCGGTACGCCCGCGCGGCCCATCCGGGCCAGGGCCATCACACCGGCCTCGCGGGGCACGTCGAGGACGTCGAAGACCCGGCCGGTGGGGAGCACGATGTTGGCCTGCGGGCTCGCCGTCCACCAGCGCCGGATCGCGTCGGTGTCGGTACTGGCCTCCACACCCCAGGCCGCGGTGACCGGATGCGCCGCCGGATCGGGACAGCCCATGCGGTCGCACGTACACGCGCGGTCCTCGCCCGGGCCCGTGCCCCGGACCACCGGCCAGCCCAGTCCGGCGTAGCGCAGCGCCGACTCCATCATGCTGTCCGTAGCGTGGCGTCGTTTCCGTCGGTACAGCACGTCGGCCATCTGGATCTCCCCGGTCGTCATCGGTGCGGGCGCGGCCGACTGGAAACTGGGCCGGCGCCCGGCGGCCGCGACCGGGGCGTGGGCCTGGTCGCGTTACCGGAGCAGGCGGGCGGCCTCGGTGGCCCAGTACGTGAGGATCTGCTCGGCCCCCGCGCGCCGGTAGGAGGTCAGGGTCTCCAGGATCGCCCGCTCCCGGTCGAGCCAGCCCTTCTCGGCCGCTGCCTCGATCATCGCGTACTCGCCGCTCACCTGATAGGCCGACACGGGCACCGGGGAGGACTCCGCGACCTTGGCGACCACGTCGAGGTAGGCCAGGCCCGGTTTGACCATGACCATGTCGGCGCCCTCTGCGACGTCCAGGGCCACCTCGCGCAGGGACTCGCGGACGTTGGCCGGGTCCTGCTGGTAGCCGGAGCGGTCACCGAACTGGGGAGCGCCCTCGGCGGCCTCCCGGAAGGGGCCGTAGAACACGGACGCGTACTTGGCCGCGTAGGCGAGGATCGGCACGTGCGGGAAACCGGCCCGGTCCAGCCCGGCGCGGATCGCACCGACCTGGCCGTCCATCATGCCGCTGGGCGCGACCACGGCGGCTCCGGCCTCGGCCTGGGCGACGGCGATGGACGCGTACCGCTCCAGGGTGAGGTCGTTGTTGACGTGCCCGTCCTCCTCCAGCGGACCGCAGTGGCCGTGGTCGGTGTACTCGCACAGGCACAGGTCGGCCATCACCACGATGTCGTCGCCGACCTCGGCGGCCAGGTCGCGCAGCGCCACCTGGACGACTCCGTCCGGGTCGTCGGCCTGCGAGCCCACGCTGTCCTTGTGCTCGGGGATGCCGAAGAGCATCAGCCCGCCGACCCCCGCGTCCACCGCCTCACGGGCAGCCTTGCGCAGGCTCTCCCGGGTGTGCTGCACCTGGCCGGGCATCGAGGAGATCGGCACCGGCGCGGTGAGCCCCTCCTTGACGAACATCGGCAGGATGAGGTTCTCCGGGAGCACCCGCGTCTCCGCGACCAGGCGGCGAAGCGCCGGTCCTCGGCGCAGACGGCGGGGCCGGGCGACGGGGAACTCGGCGTCGGAGCTGGCGGCGGTCATGGGATGCTCCCGGTTGGGCTGGGTGAGGGTTGCTGGTGGCGAGGGCTCGGCTCAGAGCTTGCGGCGGCGTCCGCGGCGCTTCTGGCTCGGCTTGAGGACGGGCTTGCCCGCCTCGATCGCCTCCTTGCGCTTGGCGGCACCGTACTCCGAAAGTGCCTCCGCGAGGGCGGAAACCGACGCTTTCGGTGCCACGACGTCGACGCGCAGGCCGAACTCGATCGCGGTCTTCTCGGTCTCCGGGCCGATCACGGCGATGGCGGTGGTGTTGTGCGGCTTGCCCGCGATCCCCACCAGGTTGCGCACCGTGGACGAGGACGTGAAGAGCACGGCGTCGAAGCCACCGCCCTTGATCGCCTCGCGGACCGGCTGGGGCGGCGGCGCGGCGCGCACGGTGCGGTAGGCCGTGACGTCGTCGATCTCCCAGCCGAGGTCGGTGAGACCGGCGGCGAGGGTCTCGGTGGCGATGTCGGCGCGCGGCAGCAGGACCCGCTCGATGGGGTCGATCTCGGCGTCGTAGGGCGGCCAGACCTCGACCAGGCCCTTGCTGGACTGGGCGTCCTCAGCGGGCTCCAGGTCGGGCTGGATGCCGAAGTCCCGGACCGCCTGCGCGGTGGCCTCGCCGACCACGGCGACCTTGACCCCGGCGAAGGCGCGGGCGTCCAGGCCGTACGACTCCAGGCGCTCGCGGATGGCGCGGACGGCGTTCACGGAGGTGAAGGCGACCCACTGGTAGCGGCCGGTCACCAGCCCGCGGACGGCGCGCTCCATCTGCTGCGGGGTGCGCGGCGGCTCCACCGAGATGGTGGGCACCTCCTCGGGCACCGCGCCGTAGCCGCGCAGCTGGTCGGAGAGGGCCGCGGCCTGCTCCTTGGTGCGGGGCACCAGGACGCGCCAGCCGAACAGCGGCCGGGTCTCGTACCAGGAGAGCTCGCGCTGGCGGGCCACCGGGGAGCCGACGATCATCAGGGCGGGCGCCGTGACGTGGTGGTTCTTGGCGTCGGTGGACTTGAGCTCGGCGACCAGGCGGGCCAGCGTCGAGGTGACGGTGGTCTGCCTGGTGGTGCCCCCGGCGCGCACGACCGAGACGGGGGTCGTGGCGGGGCGGCCGCCGGCGATGAGGCTCTTGCAGACCACGTCGAAGCCGGGCCCCTGGTGCTCGGGCGCCTCGCCCGCGGGGGCGTCGGCGCCCAGGATGACCAGCGGCGCGTCACTGGAGGCGGCCTCCTGCCAGTCGACCTCCTTGCCGCCGTGGGGGCGGGCGTGCAGGATGCGCAGTTCGGCCTGGTCCTCGGTGAGCAGCGAGATGCCGCCGAAGGTCGGGACGGAGGTGACCGAGGAGACGCCGGGGGCGACCTCGACCTCGACACCGGCCTCCTTGCAGGCGGCGACCAGCTCGGCGCCGCGGCAGCCGAAGAAGGGGTCGCCCGAGTACAGGCGCACGACCCGGAGGCCCTCGCGGGCGCGGGTGACGGCGAGGGCGTTGATGTCACCGCCGCACTCGGCGGCCTCGACCACCGAGACGTCCTCGGAGCAGTGGGAGAGCAGTTCGTCGCGGAAGCTCGAGAGCTCCTCGGCAGCGGGCTCGCGGAGGGTGATGACCACGTCGGCGCGGCGCAGCAGCTCGGCGCCGCGCAGGGTCAGCAGGTCGGCACCGCCCGGTCCGGAACCGACCAGGGCGACATGACCGGGGACGCGTGCGCGGTGACGCGGTTCCTCCGGCTGGGGGCTGGCGTTGGCGTTCACGTACTGGCTCCTCGTGTGTGGGTCGCCTGCGCCCCGGGGCGCGGACTCCGGGGCGGTGACGGTGCGGGGGCGACCCGCGCTGGTGTTCCCCCGTGCGGCTGAGGTGCTGCCCGGGTCGTTCCTCGGGTGTCTAGGGAGTGTCCCTTTCGGCGAAGGCCTCGGCGACGATGCGGTCGGCGCCCTCGGCGATCATCTGTCGGGCCAGGTCACGGCCGAGTCCGACAGCGGCGTCGAGGTTCTCGGGCGAGTCCAGGTCGATGGTCCGCTCGCGGCGGACGGCGGTGGCGCCGTTGGTGGCGACCACGGCGGCGCGCAGGCGCAGGCGGCCCTCGGAGTGCTCGGCGTAGGCGCCGACCGGCGCGGCGCACCCGGCTTCGAGTTCGGAGAGGACGGTGCGCTCGGCGACGACCTCGGCGCGGGTGGCCGGGTGGTCCACGGAGGACAGGTAGGCGAGGTCGGTGCCGGCGCGTTCGGTACGGCACTCCACGGCCAGGGCGCCCTGGCCGGGGGCGGGCAGCATCTGCTCGGGCTCGAACACGTCGGTGACGTCGTCGCGGCGGCCCACGCGGCCCAGACCTGCGTAGGCCAGGACCACGGCGTCGAGTTCGCCGGAGGCGACCTTGCCCAGGCGGGTCTCGGCGTTGCCGCGGATGGGCACGTAGACCAGGTCGGGGCGGAGCGCGGACAGCTGGGCGACGCGGCGCGGGGAGCCCGTGCCGATCTTCGCCCCGGCGGGCAGGTCGGCGAACTTGAGGCCGTCCCGGGCGCACAGGGCGTCGCGGGGGTCGTCGCGCTCGGGGATGGCCGCCAGGACCAGGCCCTCGGAGGGCGCGGTGGGCAGGTCCTTGAGCGAGTGCACGGCGAAGTCGATGGTGCCCGCCACCAGCTCGTCACGCAGGGCGTTGACGAACACGCCGGTTCCGCCGAGCTGGGTCAGGTGGGCCTTGGTGACGTCGCCGAAGCTCGTGATGAGCTCCAGTTCGATCGGCTGGCCGGTCCGCTCGGTGATCGTGTCGGCGACCCCCTGGGACTGGGTGGTGGCCATCGTGCTGCGGCGGGTGCCGAGCTTGGCGGGTGTGGCGGTCATGCCTTCTCCTGTGCGGGCCGCGCGGCCGTGGTCGGACGCCCGGGGTCGGCCACCGGTTCGGGGGCCTTCGGGGTCTGTGGAGTCTGGAGGTCGAGATCGAACAGCTGGCGCAGGGCGGCCTCGTAGGACTCCCCGTCGGGGGCCGCGGCCAGCTCCTTCACGCGCACGGTCGGTCTGTGCAGGAGCTTGTCGGCGACGCGGCGCATGGCGCGGCCGATCTCCTCGCGGGTGCGCTCGTCGAGGTCGTCGGGGAGGCGGCCGTGGAGGCGGGAGAGCTCGGACTCCACGACGTCGCGGGCCTGGGCGCGCAGGGCGACGACGGTGGGCGCGACCTCGTTGGCGCGGCGGATCGCGCGGAACTCGTTGACCTCCTCGTCGACGATCCCGCGTACGAGGGGCAGGGCGCTGGAGCGGCCGGCGCCGTGGTCGGTCCCGGCGGCGACGGCCTGGCGCAGGTCCTCGATGTCGACCAGGCGGACCCCGGGCAGTTCGCGCACGGCGGGGTCGATGTCGCGGGGCAGCGCGAGGTCGAGGAAGACGAGGGGGCGCACGCGGCCCTCGGTGGCGGCCGCCACGGCCTCGGCGGTGAGCACGAGGCCCTGTGCGCCGGTGCAGGAGATGACGAGGTCGACGTCGGCGAGTGCCTCGGCCGCCTCGGCGAAGGGGACGGAGCCGGCCCGCACGGTGTCGTAGGCCTCGTTGAGGCACTCGGCCAGCCGAGCGGCGCGCTCCTGGGTCCGGTTGGCGACGACGACCGTCCCGGCGCCCTGGCGGGCCACGGTGTTGGCGGACAGCGCGCTCATCGAACCGGCGCCGAGGACCAGCACGCGGGTGCCGGTGAGCGGGCCGGAGGGGAGCTCGGCGCTGAGGACGCGGGGACGCTCCGCGGCGGGGTCGCCGGCAGCGGGCGCGGCCGGGCGGGAGGCGGTGTCCTGACCGGCCACCGTGTCCTGGCCGGACATGGGGCACCCGGCGGGCGGGGTGACGTCAGCGGCGGGCAGGAACGGGTCCGGGGTCACCGCGAGGTCGCGGGCGGCCACGGTGAGGCCGAAGCTGACCATGTCGGCCCCGGCGTGGTCGAGGTGGGTCTCGGTGTGGGCGCGCTTGCCCACGCGCAGGGCGCGCTGGCCGAGGTCGTTGAGGACCCGTCCGACCGAACCCGTCTCCTGTCCCTCCTTGAGGGAGTTGCGCACCTGGCCGAGGATCTGGCCCTCGCCGACGACCATGGAGTCGAGGCCGCAGGTGACGGAGAACAGGTGCTGGACGGCGCTGTCCTCGTAGTGCACGTAGAGGTGCTCGGACAGCTCGCCGAGGGTCACACCGGTGTGCCAGGCGAGGAGTTCGGTGATGGCCGCGACGCCGCTGTGGTAGCCCGCCACGTCGGCGTAGACCTCGGTGCGGTTGCAGGTGGAGACCACCATGACCTCGTTGACCGCGTCGGAGCCCACCATCTCACCGACCGCCTTGGCGCGCGTCTCCCCGTTCAACGCGACACGTTCGAGTAGCGCCACCGGCGAACTCCGATGGCTCAACCCCACGGCCAGGACACTCATCCGCACTCCTATGCAGGCATTATGTCTCTCCATGTTCGGGGGCGGTCGAGGAACCCCGCCGCCTACCCCCCGAAACGCGGCGTACGCTCGCTCTCCGCCACCGCGGTACGGGCCTTGGGACCCCTGTCCCAGGACCCGTTGCTGCTCATGTCACTTCCAGCCCCGACCGGTGCGCGTGGCCGTCGCCGTCGGCCCTGCGCTGCGCGTGGAAGGCCAGGATCTGGAGTTCGATGGACAAGTCGACCTTACGCACATCGACTCCGTCCGGCACATTGAGCACGACCGGGGCGAAGTTGAGGATGCTGGTCACCCCGGCCTCCACGAAGCGGCTGGCGACGCCCTGCGCCGATCCGCCCGGCGTGGCGATCACGCCGATCGACACACCCTTGGAACGCACAACCTCTTCCAGGCTGTCAATATGCCTCACGTTCAGCGACGCTACGGTCCGTCCGACCACCTCGGGGTCGGCGTCGAGCAGGGCCGCGATCCGGAACCCGCGGGTGCCGAACCCCCCGTAGTTGGCCAGTGCGCGTCCCAGGTTTCCGATGCCGACGATGGCCACGGACCAGTCCTGGGTGAGACCAAGCTCACGCGAGATCTGGTAGATGAGGTACTCGACCTCGTAACCCACGCCTCTCGTCCCGTAGGAACCCAGGTGGGAGAGGTCCTTGCGGAGCTTCGCCGAGTTCACACCGGCGGCGCCGGCCAGTCCCTCGGAGGAGACGGTGGCGGTGCCACGGTCCTGCAGGGTCTGGAGGGCGCGGAGGTAGACCGGAAGTCGGGCGACGGTGGCCTCCGGGATTCCCCTCTCCCGGGGCCGAGGTGGACGACTGGTCACAGGGTGGCGCTCCTGGGGGACGGTCGGTTCGGGCGGGGTGCGGAGCACGCGCGGATCCGGCGCCAACCGCCACGACCGCGCACCTCCCCCGCCCTGCTGATTGTGGGAACCCCAGATTACGTGCTTGTGAAAGCACGCACAAAGTGGGGTCCCGTGTGACGCGCCGCGAGCAGGTTCACACAAATGGGGCTTCCGCGGGCCGAACCGAAACGAGAGATCACATCATCCGCATTCCGGGCGGACGGAAAAGGCGCCGGCGCCCATTCGCGGACACACGGCACCGTTTCCCCCGCCCCGCCGCCCCTGAGCGGCCGCGCAGCGGATTTTCCCGAACCCGGGACGGCGCCGCGGAGACCGCCGCGGAAGGCCTGCCCCTCGCGGGGCACCGAGAGGGATTCAGGCGGAGCCCGGGAGGAGGGCCGGGGAGAGCACCGGAAGGGGTCCGAGGCAGGTCAGGGGGACAGCGCCGAACGCAGACGCCCCTCGGAGACCCGCCAGAAGTCGTGGCGGCGGCCGTCGACGAAGGTCACCGGAACCTTGTCCCAGTACTCCTCGCGGTCGGCCTCCGACACCTCGGCCAGGTCCTGTTCGGCGCGGTCCACCCCGAGGTCGTCCGTCACGCGCTCGATGACCGACCACGCGTCCTCGCACAGATGGCACCCGGACTTTCCGAGCATGACCACGCGCGCCTTCCCCGGCCACTCCGGGATTTCTGACATGTTTCGCTCCGATTCCGCCATGTTTTCGAACCCCTCATCCGCCCGCGAAGGGAGGTAGGACCTCGATCACAGTCCCGTCCGCGACCGCCACCTCGCCATGGACCCGCTTGCCCACCGGGCGCTCGTCCACCAGGAGGGAGGAAGCCCGCAGTACGCGCAGGAAACGGTCGTCGGGGTGCAGCTGACACGCTGCTTCCAGGGCTGCCGCGAGGGTCTCGGCTTCGACGGTCTCCTCGGCTGTGCCGGCCGCTTCCTTTGCGGAAGCCCAGTACCGGATAGTGCACTTCGCCATCTATTGATTATCCTTGGTGTTGCTCGGAGGCGACGTATTAAACAAATCTTCACCGGGGGCAATGGCGCCTTCGATCGCCCGACACCAGCGGGCCGACGAGAAGAGACGCATGAGCCATCTGCTGCTACTCACGAACTCGAACGAACCGTCCGACCATGTTCTTCCCGCACTCGGACTCCTCCTGCACTCGGTGCGGGTGGCGCCCGCGGAGGCCGGAGCACTGCTGGCCTCCGGGGCCGGCGGGAACTCCAGCGCCCCGGTCGACGCCATTCTGGTCGACGCGCGGACGGACCTGGCCGCGGCCCGTAACTTCTGCCGACTGCTCGACACCACCGGGCTGGACTGCCCGCTGGTGGTCGTCCTGACCGAGGGCGGCGTCGCGGCGCTGACCCCGGACTGGCAGGTCGACGACTTCATCCTCGCCACCGCGGGCCCCGCCGAGGTCGAGGCCCGCCTCCGCCTCGCCGTCGGTTCCGCCGACGCCGGGTCGGACGACCCGGACGAGATCCGCCGCGGCGACCTCGTGATCGACGAGGCCACCTACATCGCCCGCCTGCGCGGACGCATCCTCGACCTCACCTTCAAGGAGTTCGAGCTGCTCAAGTTCCTGGCGCAGCACCCCGGCCGGGTCTTCACCCGGGCCCAGCTGCTCCAGGAGGTCTGGGGGTACGACTACTTCGGCGGCACCCGGACGATCGACGTCCACGTCCGCCGCCTGCGCGCCAAGCTGGGCTCGGAGTACGAGTCCCTCATCGGCACCGTCCGCAACGTGGGTTACCGCTTCGTGCCGGACCCCGTGTCCAAGGCGGCTCCGGCGCCGAACACCCCGGCCGAGGCGGCCGACCAGCTGCCCGCCGCCCGTTCTGCGGAGGCCGGCGCCAAGTAGCACCGAGACCTCACCGGCCCGACCACCCCGGGGCGCCCGCGTTCACGCGAAGGCGCCCCGGAGTCCTTTTGCGCCCCCTTCGCGAGGCCGCTCCCGAAACCACGGTGCACGCACTCGTACTCAGCGGTCACACGCCCTAAGATCGGTGGGGCACCCGACAGTCGGGGCATGGCAGGCGTGGCGGAGTCCCGCGGCCGGGTGCGGCCAGAGCCGCAATGGCGCGCCCCCGGAGGAGTGAGATCGCACCGATGCCGACCCCCGCTACCCACGCCCCCTACAGACCCCGCCTAAGCAGCGTCATCGGCGCGGCCTTCGTCGGCTCGACGCTCATCGCCGTGATGGCCCCCGCGCACGCCGACCCGATCGCTTCGGCCGAAATCTCCTTCGCGAGCTCCGCGGACACCGCGCAACTGGGCGGAGAGGCCGTGTCCAACACGCTCACCGTGAAGAACATCGGCGGCCTCAACATCTGCCTGATCGACCTGCAGACCGACGCCTCCGACTTTCCTGCCGGTGCTCCCACCGCCAGCCTGATCGCTCCGGGCGCGCCGAGCACCAGCGCCGTCTCGGGCTCACCCACCCAGGACGTCACCGTGGTGACCGCGACCCTCGAGTACGCGGCGGCCCCTGCCGACGGCGTCTGCGCGGACATCGACCCCGAGTCGGTCCAGATCGCCCGGTCGGGCACCTGGACCGTGACGGCCACCGAGCCCGAGCCCTCCCCCACGCCGTCCGAGACGCCCACCGAGGAGCCGTCTCCGTCGCCGACCAAGACCCCGAGTCCGTCGCCGACGAGGCCCCCCTCGCCCTCCCCCACCGGTACTCCGACGAACACACCGTCCCCGTCGACCCCTGCCACCGAGGAAAGCACCGACGGCGGCTCCGGAGGCGACACCGGGGGTGACTCAGGCGGCGGCTCCGGCGGCGGCTCCGGTGACAACCGGACTCCCTCCAACAGCACAGGCGGCGGCTCCGGCAACAGCCGGACCCCGTCCAACACCCCCGACCGGACACCGCGCTCGAACGTGAGCAGCGCGCCCACCAGCAGCGCGGACATCCCCACGCTCCCCCGGAACGAGGCGGACCTGCCCGACCTCGCCCCGGGTTCCGCCGAGGACCTGGCCGACCTGCCGCTGGTCACCCCCACCTCGGACGAGGACGCGGAGACCGAGGTCGCCGCGGACCACTCGGACATGGGGCCCTCGATCGCCCCGGCCGTCCTGCTCGCCGCGTTCCTGCTGGCGCTGCTGCTGGCCACCCCGCTGGCCCCCACCCGCCGGGTGCGGATCGGCAGCGGATACCAGGGCAAGCGCCGCAAGGGCTGACCCGCGACGTCGCCGCCCCGGCGCCCGGAACACTCCGGGTGCCGGGGCGATGCGGTGCCACGAGGGAGTCGAAGCCAGGGTTGGGGCCCGCAGGATCTAGGATCCAGACTCATGAGCACCCCGCTAGTCACCGACAACCTCGCCCCGGAACTGGCCGAGCCCGTACTGGCCCTGGCCGAGGCCGCGCGCGCCGCCGACGGTATCGCCGCCCTGTCCGAGCACACCCTGCTCCGGATCAGACACGGCGCGCCCTCCGGGAGCAGCCGCTTCCACGTGGTCTCCGACGACGGCCGCGTCGTGGGCTTCGCCTTCGTGGAACGGGTCGAGGGTGAACCCGACGCCGGCGAGGTCGTGGTCGACCCCGCGCACCGCCGCGCCGGACACGGCTCCGCCCTGCTGCGCTCGGTCCGGGACGACGCCGGTCCGGACGGGGTGCGGGTGTGGGCGCACGGCCGGACCCCCGGAGCGGTCTCGGTGGCGGCGGCCGACGGGTGGGTCCCCGTCCGCGAGCTGCACAAGATGCGCATGCCCCTGCGCGACCTCGGACCCGAGGTGCCCGGCGGTCCGTGGACCGCGCCGGAGCTCCCCGGACCCGAGCTGCGTCCCGAGGTGGCCGAGAAGGTCCGCATCCGTCCCTTCGTGGTGGGCCAGGACGAGCAGGCGTGGCTGGACGCGAACGCGCGCGCCTTCGCCGACCACCCCGAGCAGGGCGCCCTGACCCTGGACGACCTGCTCCAGCGGGAGGTCGAGGACTGGTTCGACCCCCGGGGCTTCTTCGTGGCCGCCACCAACAGCGGTTCCATCGCCGCCTACCACTGGACCAAGACCCACGCCGACGGCGCGGGGCTCAGCGACGACGAGACCGTCGGCGAGGTCTACGTGGTGGGTGTGGACCCCGCCTGGCAGGGCAGCGGGCTGGGCCGCGCGCTGACGCTGGCCGGCCTGGTCCACCTGCGCGACGCCGGGCTGCCCTGGGTGCACCTGTACGTGGACGGTGACAACGAGGCCGCGGTGCGCCTGTACGAGTCCCTCGGGTTCTCCATGTGGGACACGGACGTGATGTTCGCCCCGGCCGACGACCGGGCCTGACGACCGCAACGGGCCGCCTTCGGGCGCCCGTTTGACGTGCGGCTCGTCACATTCACCGACCGAACCCCTTTGCGCCACGGGAGTGCGACACCCCGTTCACCTCCCGTTCACCTTCTCTGGGACAACTGGTCACCTCCTACGCCTACCTTCGCATTCGGCGCGGTTTGGCTGTTGTCCGCGCGTTGACCGTGACACGGCGGTCATCCATCGCGTGGTTCACGGCCGTCCCGGTGGGACGAGGACCGAGCGACCAGCCCCGCAACCTTTTCCGAACCGGAGAATCCATGACGACCACGGACGCGCCCAAGGCGGCCCCGCCGCCCACGGGCAAGCGCCGGATCGGCGATGTCGTTTTCGCCGGGCTCGCCCGGGGATCGGGACTCCTGATCCTGATGATCCTCGCGGGTGTGGCCGCCTTCCTGCTGGTCCAGGCCTGGCCGTCGCTGATGGCCAACACCTCGAACTTCCTGACCGACCAGTCGTGGGACGCCAACGTCCGGGAGAACCCGTCGTTCGGTGTGGCCGCGCTGGCCTTCGGCACCGTCATGGCCGCGGCGATCGCGCTCCTGCTGGCCACCCCGGTGGCGATCGGCATCGCGCTGTTCATCGTCTACTACGCGCCGCGGAAGCTCGCCACGACGCTCGGCTACCTGGTCGACCTGCTCGCCGCGATCCCCAGTGTGGTCTACGGCCTCTGGGGCATGATGGTCCTGGCCCCGGAGCTGGTGCCGGTCTACGAGGGCATGACCGAGTACCTGGGCTGGATCCCGCTCTTCGCGGGCCCCGCCTCCACCTCCGCCCGGACCCTGCTCACCGCGGGGATCGTCCTGGCCGTCATGATCCTGCCGATCATCACCGCGATGTCCCGCGACGTGTTCCACCAGGTCCCGCAGGGCCACCGTGAGGCCGCGCTCGCCATGGGCGCCACCCGCTGGGAGATGATCCGCCTCGCCGTCCTGCCCTTCGGCAAGTCCGGGATCGTCGGCGGCGCCATGCTCGGCATGGGCCGCGCGCTGGGCGAGACCATGGCGGTCGCCATGATCCTCTCCCCGTCCCTGGCGATCTCCTTCAACCTGCTGCAGAGCGGCAACCAGACCATCGCCGCGCACATCGCGCTCCAGTACCCCGAGGCCACCGGCTACGGCGTCTCCGCGCTGATCGCCGCCGGCCTGGTCCTGTTCGCGATCACCCTGGCCGTCAACATGGGCGCCCGCTACGTCGTGGCACGGGGCAACAAGGAGTCCGCATGAGCATGACGACCACGCAGCCTCCCGCCCCCGAGACGGGTCCGACCGAGAACGACCTGCGCTCCGGCGCCCTGCCGAACCGCTTCCCCGCGCTCCTGCTGGTCGCCTGCGCCATGGTGGTCGCGGGTGTGCTGGCCGCCTTCTCCTCCTTCGGCGTGATCCTGTGGGCCCTGCTGACCGCCGTCTCCTACGTGGTCATCGTCGTGACCGCCTCGGTGCGGGTCGAGGGCCGCCGCAGGGCCATGGACCGCCTGGTCACCTCGCTGGTCTACTCGGCGTTCCTGCTGGCGATGGCACCGCTGGTGTCGCTGCTGTACACGGTGGCCGGCTACGGCCTCGACCGCTTCGACGGGTACTTCCTGAGCGTGTCGATGAACGGCGTCCTGCCGAGCATGGACGCGGGCGGCGTCTTCCACGCGATCGTCGGCACCCTGGCGATCACCGGCATGGCCACGCTGATCTCGGTGCCGATCGGTGTCATGACCGCCGTCTACCTGGTCGAGTACGCCCAGGGCCGGCTGAAGAAGGTCATCACGTTCTTCGTGGACGTCATGACGGGCATCCCCTCCATCGTCGCCGGCCTGTTCGTGGTGGCGCTGTGGATGATGCTCTTCGGCCCGGGCAAGACCAACGGCGCGGCGGGCGCGATCTCCCTGGCCGTGCTGATGATCCCGGTCGTGGTCCGCTCCAGCGAGGAGATGCTGCGCCTGGTCCCCCGCGACCTGCGCGAGGCCTCCTACGCCCTGGGCGTGCCCAAGTGGCGCACGATCACCAAGGTGGTGCTCCCCACCTCGGCCGCCGGTCTGACCACCGGAATCATGCTCGCCATCGCGCGCGTTATCGGAGAGACGGCGCCGCTGGTCCTCACCGCGGGATCTTCGGCGGTGTCCATCAACTGGAACCTGTTCGACGGGCAGATGATGAGCCTTCCGGTGTTCATCTACTCGCAGTTCCGCATGGGTGGGGCTGTCAACTACGAGAGGGCCTGGGCCGCGGCGCTGACGCTGGTACTGACGGTCATGCTGCTGTTCGTCCTGGCCCGTGTGATCGGCCGCCTCTTCGCACCCAAGTCCCGCTAACACGAGGAACATCCCTGTGGCGAAACGAATCGACGTCTCCGGACTGCACGTCTACTACAGCGACTTCCTCGCGGTAGAGGACGTGTCCATGACCATCGAACCCCGCTCCGTGACGGCGTTCATCGGCTCCTCCGGCTGCGGCAAGTCGACCTTCCTGCGCACCCTCAACCGGATGCACGAGGTCACCCCCGGCGCCCGCGCCGAGGGCAAGGTCCTCCTCGACGACCTCGACATCTACGGCCGCGAGGTCGACCCGGTGATGGTCCGCAGCGAGATCGGCATGGTCTTCCAGAAGGCCAACCCGTTCCCCACCATGTCGATCTACGACAACGTGATCGCCGGGGCCAAGCTCAACAACAAGCGGATGAGCAAGGACGAGGCCGACACCCTGGTCGAGGAGTCGCTGCGCGGCGCCAACCTCTGGGAAGAGGTCAAGGACCGGCTGAACAAGCCCGGTTCGGGCCTGTCCGGCGGCCAGCAGCAGCGCCTGTGCATCGCCCGCGCCACCGCGGTCAAGCCGTCCGTCCTGCTCATGGACGAGCCCTGCTCCGCCCTGGACCCCATCTCGACGCTGGCGATCGAGGACCTCATTCACAAGCTGAAGGAGGACTACACGATCGTGATCGTCACCCACAACATGCAGCAGGCCGCCCGCGTCTCCGACCGGACCGCCTTCTTCAACCTGTCGGCCCCCGGCAAGCCCGGCAAGCTGATCGAGATGGGCGAGACCAACCAGATCTTCACCCGTCCGCAGAAGAAGGACACGGAGAACTACATCACCGGGCGCTTCGGGTAGACCGGGCCTCCGTCGCAGTTCCACGCTTCCCCGAGGGGGTCCCGCAGAGGGCCCCCTTGTGCGTTGAGGGGCCTCGTGGCCACCCCGTTGCGGCTCCCCGGGCATCACGCCCTACGGACAACCGCGACAACCTGTCCCAGACCACAGAGCGACTCACTCCGGCTTCCTGAAACAGCCCACGTAGCCACACCTCGATCTATAGCATCAATGCTATGCCCTGAGGTAAGGTCGAACTAGAGACGGAAGTCAACGCCTGGCTGACAGGACTCTCCGAAGAAGAGTGGGCTCAGGCGCTTTTCCACCTGGACCTCCTGGAGTCTCGAGGCGTGAACCTCGGCTTCCCGTACACAAGCCAGCTTGATGGCAGGCTTCGAGAGCTACGGTTCTACTGTGGTGGCCGACAGGTGCGTATCTCCTACTTCATCACCGGTGCACGACGCATCATCATGTTGACCGTGTTCTACAAGACCAGTCGCCGCGAATCCGCCGAGGTCCGGCGGGCCAAGCGCGCGATGGAAATGTGTGTGCAGGCGGGCCACACCGCCGACGAGGAGGAAGCGTGAGCATCCCTGATCGTGTGACACTTGCCGAGCTCAGAACCTCCGAACGCTTCGGACAGCCCGAGGTCCAGGAGGCCTACGAGCAGACGCGGCTGCGGTTCGAGTTGGGCGAGGCGGTCAGGCTCCGGCGGGAGGAGCTCGGCTGGTCACAAGCGGAGTTGGGGCGCCGGTGCGGGATGCCGCAGTCCAGCATCGCCAGGTTCGAGCACGGTGGCACGCAGCCGACGCTGACAACACTGGAGCGGCTCGCCGAGGCGTTGGGACTGGTACTGAACGTGCGGCTGGAGTCTCCGAACGCGGCCTGAGCACATTGCTTCGGCCGAAGGCCTGCGTCCTCGAACAGGCCATCTCTTCAGTCCTGGCAGGGGCGGCTGCGCACGGAACGATTGCGCGCAGATCCGTTCTGTCACAGCCCTGTGTTTTCCTGAGGGGGTCCCGTTGATCGGGCCCCGAGGCGTTCCGCGCCGCGCTGAGCACCGGGATCGGAAGGGCCAAGGCCTACGGGTGTGGTCTGCTCAGCCTCGCCCCGGTGCGCAGGGCAGGTTAGACAGCCGGGACCAGGGCTGATAGACACACGGTGCCCGGAATCCGGGCTCTTGGCCCGCCCCGTGGAAGGACTCACCCATGGCCGTTCCCCTGGTGATCGACACCGACACCGCGCAGGACGACTGCGTGGCGCTGTTGGTGGGCCTCCTGGACCCCGCGGCCGACCTGCGGGCGATCACCATGGTCGCCGGGAACGTGGGCTTCGACCAGCAGGTCCGCAACGCGTTCATGACGCTGAACGCCGCCGGCGGGCGCGACGTGCCCGTGTACCTCGGCTCGCGCCGTCCGCTCGTGCGGGAGTGGGTGAGCGCCGAGAACGTGCACGGTGACGGGTCCGGCGGGCTGCGGATGGACCAGGACGGACTGGAGGCCCGCGGCGAGCACGCCGTGGACGCCCTGGTGCGGATGGCCGCCGAGAGCCCCGGTGAGCTGTCCGTCGTGGCGATCGGTCCCCTGACCAACATCGCCGCCGCGGTGATCAAGGACCCGGCTTTCGCGGGCAACGTGAAGACGCTGTACGTGATGGGCGGGTCGAACAACGGGCGCGGCAACATCACGGCCGCCGCCGAGTTCAACTTCTACGTGGACCCCGAGGCCGCCAAGGCGGTGTTCGCCGCCGGGTTCGACATCACCGTGGTGCCCTGGGACCCGCTCACCCTGAAGCAGGCCGTGTTCGGGCAGGACCGGCTGGACCGGATCGCCGCCCTGGGCACCCCGCTGGCCCGGTTCTTCACGAGGATCTGCGGCCCGACCCTGGAGTTCGACCGCAGCGTCGGCATCGACGGCACCACCCACCCCGACTCCCTGACCGCCGCGGTGCTGCTCCACCCCGAGCTCGTTCGCGCGGCTTCGCGCTACCACGTGGACGTGGAGACCGCCGGGGAGCTGACCCGCGGTTACTCGGCGATGTCCTGGGGCGTGCACGGGCTGGAGCCGAACGCCCGCGTGGTCGAGGAGATCGACGCGGAGGGCTTCTTCGACTACGTGCTGGAGCTGCTGTCCCGCGACACCGATCCGCCGAGGGCCGTCAGCGGCTTGTGAGGCAGGGAGCGGCCCCCGCTCATCCGACCAGCGCGATGGTGCCCTGGGCGGCGGCCACGATCCTCTCCGAGCCGTCGTCGACCATCACGAGGTCGCAGCGGCACACGGCGCGTCGGCGTGTGGACTCGAGGACGTGGGCGCGGGCGCTGAGCAGGCTGCCCCTGCCGGGGCGCAGGTACTCGATGGAGAAGCCGCTGGTGAGCACCGACGCCCCCAGCACGGTGCCCCCCGCGAAGGTGAGCGCGTTGTCCGCCGCGTAGGAGAGCACGCCGCCGTGCAGGAAGCCGTTCTGCTGGAGGAGCTCGTCGCGGACCTCGACCTCCAGGACGGCCCTGCCGGGCTCGAAGACGGCGACCCTGGCCCGGACCAGCCTGCTGAAGGGCTGGGCGTCCAGGACGAGTTCGGCGAGCTCCGGGGTGATCTCTTCGGCCACGGGGATCCTCCTACGATCGGTACCGCCACCCTAGGACCCGGTTCGGTTGCCTCTCCGGACAGGTTCGTCCACCTGTGGCCAGTTGACCCAAATGTGGTGTTTTGGCGCCTAGCGTCCCTCTCAGTGAAGGGGGAAGATCGTGCGTACTTCCACAGCGGCCTCAGCCGCCGCAATCCTGCTCGTCGTTCCCGGATGCGCCTGCGGACCCACGTTCCTCACACCCACCGGTGACGGGCAGCAGACCAGTGAGGAACCCGGGTCGTCCGGTGACGACTCCGACTCAGACGGGGGCTCCGGGGGTTCTGGCGGCGGAGGGGGCTCGGGCGGATCCGGAGGTGGTGGCGGATCCGGAGGCGACGGGGGCTCCGGTGGGGGCGGGGGCTCCGACACGGACGACCCGGCGTCGCCGGCACCTGCGGCGGACGGGGAAGACGGAACTGACGGTACCGACGGGGCGGACGGCGAGAACGGGGCCGACGGTACCGACGGGGAAGACGGTACTGACGGGGTCGAGGGGCAGGATGAGGGCGCGCCTAACGACGAGCCCGTCCTGCTGGCGCTGGGCGACAGCCACCGCTTCGAGGACGGCTTCACCGTCACCATGGGTCCCGTGGAGCGGCGCACCGAACCGGGCGAGGTCGACCGCTCCGGCACCGGCACCGAGGACGGCACCGAGCCCGGCGACGACCCCGCCGGCGAGGAGACCGAGGACTCCGGTGACCAGGAAACCGGCGGCGAGGAGTCCTCGGAGGAGGTGGACGAGCCCCTTGACGAGGACCCCGCCGAGGAACCGCAGGACGGCGATCCCTCCGACGAACCCGCCATGGAGGACGAGGGGGACGAGCCGGCCGAGGACACCGATCCCGTGGAGGACGACCCGACCGAGGACGATCCGACCGAGGACGAGCCCGTCGACGAGGACCCCGCCGAGGACCCCGTCGAGGAGTCCGAAGAGGAGTCCTCCGAGGAGCCCGAGGACGAGGGCGACGACTACTACGCGTGGACCGTCGAGATCACCAACGGCACCGGGGACGACCTCCACACGGGTTCGGTCATCACCGACTGCTCCGTGGGCGCTCCCCTCACGCTGTCCTCGGCCCCGCTCCTGGGTGAGGCGCTCGACCCGCCCATGACCCTGGCCCCCGACCAGGCGGGCGCGTGGGACGAGGACTGCTGGGCGGACGAGGACGACCCGACGCTGCAGTGGACCCTGCAGTTCATCGACGAGGAGGGCCGGAACCTCTACCCGGTCCTGGTCTTCGAGGGCCAGGTCGGCTGAACCGGTCCGGGACCGCACCCGATGCGCGCGGCCCCGGACCCGGATCGCCTCAGGGGACCTCGGCGGCCACGGTGCCGTACGGCACGGCGCGCACCAGGCTGACGCTCAGGGTCCGCCCGTTGGGCGCCGTGTAGGTGCGCTCCTCCCCCTGCACGGCGCCGATCAGCGCCCGGCCCAGAGGCGACTCCGGTGAGCAGACCGGGACCCCGTCGGAGTCGGCGCGGTCGCGCACGCCCAGCAGGAAGGTCTCGGTCTCGGGGTCGGTTCCGTAGCGGACGGTGACGACCATGCCGGGTTCGGCGACGCCGTCGTCCGGCGGGGCCTCGCCGATGACGGCGTCCTTGAGGATCTCCTGGATGCGGTTGACGCGGGCCTCCCTGGCGTCCTTGTCCTCGATGACGGGGAAGCCGTGGGCCGCTCTCGTCTCGTAGTCGGCCGTGCCGGTGAGGACGGCCAGTTCTGCGGTGAGCCGTTCGTGGGTGCCCGGGGTCAGCCAGGTGCGGTTGGTCATGGTGTCTCCTTGTACGAAGGCGCCCCGCCGGGGTTCGGCGGGGCGCGGACCGGATCTGCGGTCGGGCTCTCCGGGGCCGGGCCTCGGAGAGCGGTGCGTCAGCGGGTCGGGTCCATGGGGCGCAGGGCCGGGGGCAGGGTGCCGGTGGCGACCGCCCGGGCCAGCAGGCGGCCGGTGATCGGGCCGTGGGTCAGACCCCACATGCCGTGCCCGCCCGCCACGTACAGTCCCGGGACGCGTGTGGGGCCGACCAGCGGAAGGCCGTCCGAGGTGACGGGTCTGGAACCCACCCACTCGTCGGTGCGCCGGTTCAGGTCCACGCCGTCCAGGTAGGGCGCGGCCGAACCCGTGATCGCCCGGACCCGCTCGGCCCGGAAGGGTGCGTCGATACCGCGGAACTCCATGGTTCCGGCGACCCGCAGCCCCTCGCCGTGCGGTGTGCAGGCCACCCGCACCTCGGGCAGGTAGACCGGACCGGACACGGGTCGGTCCGCGGGAACCGTGAAGCTGTAACCGCGCCCGGCGCGCAGCGGCACGTTGACGCCCCAGGGCCGGGACTGGCGGCCGAGCCAGGCCCCCGTGGCCACCACGACCGCGTCCGCCGACTCCGTCTCGCCGTGCGCCGAGTGCAGCCGGAACCCGCCGTCGCGGGCCTCGACCCTGGTCACTCTGAACTTCTCGACCACGCTTCCGCCGCGTTCGCGCACGGAGTCCGCGAGGGCGTGTGTGTACACACCGGGGTTGACGTGGCTCTGCCCGTCGATCCGCACCCCGGCCCGCACCGCGTTCGAGGCGATCGGGACCCCGTCGCGCGCCGCCTCGCCCTCCAGCGCGGTGTAGGTCAGCGGCAGCCCGGCCTCGCGTGCGGTGTCCAGTTCCATCACCAGTCGGGCGGCGTGCTTCTTCGCGGTGAAGAGCGCGGTGATCGGGGACGGCTCGACCTTGGCGGCCACCCCGCCCTCGGTGAGCTCCTCGAAGGCGTCCAGGCAGGCCGAGCTGAGCGGGACGTTGCCGCGCAGCGCCCGCTCCCAGGGCCCCTGTCTGGAGTTCAGGGCGAACGACGCCAGGAAGTACAGGAGGCCCGTGTCCGTGGTGGGCGGCACGGACAGCGGGGCCAGCGGGTCGAGCATCGCCCTGATGCCGTTGCCGAGAACCCCCGGCTCGTTCAGCGGGATGGCCAGACCGGGTGAGATCCAGCCCGCGTTGCCCCAGGACGAGCCCGAGGCCACCGTGTCGCGTTCGACCACGGTGACTCCGACCCCGTACTTCTGGAGGAACCAGGCGGTCGACAGACCGACGATCCCGGCCCCGACGACGATGACGGTGCGCGGTGCGCCCGCGCCCTTCCCGGACATGGCGAGTTCTCCTGTGCGTGCTCGGTGACAGGTGCGAGGCCGCACCTGTCCAGAGTCTCTCCCGGGAGCACACGCCGGCCTTTGTCCTGCTGGGACAATCTCGGCGTACGCTCGTGTTCAGTTCCGACAACGCGAAGGGGCCGACCAGCACGAGCGATCCGGTCCGGCGGACGAATGAGGGGTCTTGATGGTCTTGCTGGACCGGTTGGTCACCATCCTCGGCACGTACGGCACCCGGCTGGTCGGCCCGCGCCCGGCCCCGGACACGGTGTTGCGCGGCGTGGCCGTGCACGACGCCGCCGACCCGGAGCCGGAGGAGGCCGACGTCCTCCTCGCGGTGGGCGTCCAGGACCCCCTGGCGGCTGTCGGGCTCGCCGAGCGGTCCCGCTCCCTGGCGGTCGTGGTGCGGACCGCGCGCGAGGGCGGTGTGGACCCGCACGGGGAGGCCGCGGCACGGGCCGGGAGCGCGGGGATCGCGCTGCTGACCGTGGACCCGTCGGTGTCCTGGGGGCAGGTCGCCGGGGTGGTCTACGGGCTGGTGCTGGAGGGCGGCGAGACCGAGGCGGGCAGAGGGCCGGCGGACCTGCCGGCGCTGGCGGACACGATCGCCGCCCGGGTCGGCGGGCCGGTGGCCATCGAGGACCCGCGCCTGCGCGTGCTGGCCTACTCGGACCGCCAGGCAGAGGCCGACCAGGCCCGTTGGGACACCATCCTGGGGCGCGGGGTGCCCGAGGCGCTCCAGCGCCACCTGGAGGCCTCCGGGGCCATCGCGCACCTGGCCTCGTCCGCCGAGCCGGTGTTCGTACCGCCGGAACCGGAGCTCGGGCTGTCCGGTCGCACCGCCGTGGCCGTGCGCGTCGGCCGCGAGTTCATGGGGTCGCTCTGGGCCGTCTGCGACCGGCCGCTGGACGCCGAGCGCTCGGCACTGCTGACCGAGGGCGCCCGCACCGTCGCGCTGCACCTGCTGCGCACACGGGTCAGCGCGGACCTGGAACGCCAGGTGGAGTCCGATCTGGTGAGCCGCCTGCTGGAAGGCGCGATGGACCCGACCGAGGCCGCCGGACGCCTGGGCCTGGCCGCAACCCCGCACCGGGTGGTCGCCCTCCAGGCGCACACGCCCGACGAGCGCCACTCCGCGACCCTGATGGCGTTCGAGCGGGCCACCACCGGTTTCGGCTGGTCACGCCCGGGACGGAGCACCGTCTTCGGCAGCACGGTCTACACGGTCCTGCCCTGTGGGGCGGACCCCTCCCCGGCCCGGGAGTGGGTGACGGAGACCGCTCGGGCGCTGCCCGGACACGTGGTGGTCAACGCGGGGATCGGCGCCCCGGCGGACCTGGCCGGGCTCTCCGCGAGCCGCCGCGAGGCCGACGAGAGCCTCACCCTGCACGCCGCCCGCCCCGAGGGAGCCGCGGTGGCCTACGACGAGTCCTGGGACGACGTGCTCATCCACCGCCTGCGGATGGCCTCGGCCTCCGGGCGCCGCCCCGCCGACGGCCCGGTCGCCGACCTCACCCGGCACGACGCCGAGCACGGCACCCACTACGCGCGAACCCTGCGCGCCTGGCTCCGGGCCCAGGGCGACCCCAACGCGGCCGCGGCTGAACTGGGGGTGCACCCCAACACCGTGCGTCACCGGGTGCGGAGGATGGCCGAGGTGGCCCCGCTCGGCCTGGACCAGCCGAGGATGCGGCTCGCCCTGGCCATCGCCCTGGAGGCCTACGTCCCTGGGGAGTGACCCCCCGAAGCTCGGCCCCAGGGGGTTTTCGTTCGGGTACCGGGAGGCCGGTCTCCTGCGACACAGGGCAGGACGAGTCGAGCCGCCGGCGGGGAACCACAGGGCGAGGACTGCGCCGAAGGCGTCCGTGAGCGGGAGGGACCGCACGCGAAGCGGAGGTGCGAAACGAAGACAGTCAGCTGTTCTTGACGACGATGGTCTCCACCGTGTTGGCGACGTGCTCGAAGGCGTCGGCGGCGGTCTCCAGCTCCTCGATGACGTCCTTGAGCTTGAGCACGGTCAGCGCGTCGTACTCGCCGCTGAACAGCTTCGCGAGGAGCTTGCGGTAGATGCGGTCGGCCTGGTTCTCCAGCTGGTTGATCTCGATCCAGTAGCGGGTGAGGTCCTTCATGGACCGCAGCCGCGGCATGGCCTCGGCGGTGAGTTCGGCGGCCCTTTCGAGCACCTCGATCTGGTCGATGATGCCCTTGGGCAGCCGCTCCAGCCCGTACAGGCCGATGAGGTCGACGGCGGCTTCCATGGAGTCCATGACGTCGTCGAGGTTGGAGGCGAGGCGGTAGATGTCCTCACGGTGCAGCGGGGGCGCCGAGCTCTTGTTGAGTCGGCGCATGATCGCGTGGGTGGCGTCGTCACCGGCGTGCTCGCAAGCACGCATCTTCTCGGTGATGGCCTCCCTGTCGGCCCCGTCGCTCATCAGCTCCACCAGCAGGCGGGCCCCGATGACCAGGTTGTTCGCCGAGTCGGTGAACATCTCGTAGTAGCTGTCATCACGCGGGCGCAAGCGCAGGCGCACGTCGTTCTCCCGATGGTGCGGTGGTCTTCCTTGGTGGATGTTAAGGGCGCTGACCAGCTGCTTCAGCGCGACAGCGTGGGCTGTCCACGTTCCGGCCCCGTCGGGGGGAGGCGGGTCCGGCTGTGGTCACCCCTCGTTCATCTGTCTGTGTCAACGCGTGGAACGCCACGGGGCGCGGGTTCCCTCGCAATCCTCCCAATCTCGGGTGACACCGGGACGGTTCGGGACGCTACCGTGTCCTGCCCCCGCTGGCCAGCGGAGTGATGAGACGGGAATCACCCAATCGAACGGAGACCGGCGGACAGCTCCGCCGAGATCCCCCGATGTCCACCTTCGGGCCATTGCTCCGCAATGACAAGTACCTCCCGCATTCACCTGTCCGATCATCCTGGCCTCCGAAGCCGTGGCCTCGGCGGACCCCGCCCCGGCCATTCTCTCGCCCTAGGATCTCCTCCATGCCTTCAGCCCTGACCCCGAGCGCCGTGCGGCGGCTGCGCACCGCGCTGGACGAACAGCTCTCCGCCCTGGGCGAACCCGCCTTCGAGGGCACCGACGAGGAGGCCGTGGCCGCGGCGGTGCGGGCGGTCCTGCGCGCGCAGGAGCCCCTGCGCCCCGCACTGAAGGCCGCCGTGCGGTGCAGCCTGGCGGTCCTGGCCGACCGCGTGCCCGGACACAGCCTGGAGGTGCGTGTGCCGCCGTACGGGGCGGTCCAGGTGATCGAGGGGCCCAGGCACACCCGCGGGACCCCGCCCGGAGTGGTCGAGACCGACCCCCTCACCTGGCTGCGGCTGGTCGACGGCCGGACCGGATGGGAGAGCGCGGTGGGCGAGCACGGCGTGCGGGCGAGCGGTGTGCGCTCGGACCTGTCCGCCCACCTTCCTCTGTGGCCGGAACCACAACTGGACAAACCTCCGAATTCGTGACGGATCAGACAGCCGGTTGCCGGAGGAATGGACAACCGCGCACCTGGCCGGGAGTTCGGCTGAACGAGCGGCCGGGTGAGCGGTCTCGTCGACCCCGAGTGGCGACCCGCCGTCGGCCAGCGGCTAAGCTGTGCCTGTGTCGTACTCCGACGGCCGGCTCTCCATGGACCTCGATCCGCTCGAACGCGGCCCGCAGGACGCCTGCGGCGTTTTCGGGGTCTGGGCACCCGGCGAAGAAGTCAGCAAGCTCACCTACTTCGGTCTCTACGCGCTCCAGCACCGCGGGCAGGAATCCGCGGGCATCGCCACAAGCGATGGGGAGCGGATCGTCGTCTACAAGGACATGGGACTGGTCTCCCAGGTCTTCAACGAGGCGACGCTCGACTCCCTGAGAGGCCACCTCGCGATCGGCCACTGCCGTTACTCCACGACCGGTTCACCGGTGTGGGAGAACGCCCAGCCGACCTTCTACACCGCGCGTGAGGGAGGTCTGGCACTCGGCCACAACGGCAACCTGATCAACACCCCGGAACTGGCCGCGATGCTGCCCGACCAGCGCCGCGGTGCCACGACCGACACCGAGGTCCTCACCAACCTCCTCGCGGCCAGGGCCAAGGACGGCCAGACCCTCGAGGAAGCGGCACTGGACCTCCTCCCCAAGGTGCGGGGCGCGTTCTCCCTGGTCTTCATGGACGAGAACACCCTCTACGCCGCGCGCGACCCGCAGGGCATCCGCCCGTTCGTGCTCGGTCGCCTGGGTGAGACCTCCGGTTCCGGCGGCTGGGTCGTCGCCAGCGAGACCGCCGCCCTGGACATCGTGGGCGCCAAGGTCGTCCGCGAGATCGAACCGGGCGAGCTCCTCGTGATCGACGGCGACGGGGTACGCTCCCGCCGCTTCGCCCCGGCCCGCCGCAAGGGCTGCCTGTTCGAGTACGTCTACCTGGCGCGCCCGGACACGACCATCAACGGGCGCAACGTGAACTCCACCCGTGTGGAGGTCGGCCGCCGCCTGGCCAAGGAGCACCCGGTCGAGGCCGACCTGGTGATCCCGGTCCCCGAGTCCGGCACCCCCGCCGCGGTGGGTTACGCCGAGGCGAGCGGTATCCCCTTCGCCCAGGGGCTGGTGAAGAACTCCTACGTGGGGCGCACGTTCATCCAGCCCAGCCAGACCCTGCGCCAGCTGGGCATCCGGCTCAAGCTGAACCCGCTGCGCGAGGTCATCGAGGGCCGCCGCCTGGTGGTCGTGGACGACTCGATCGTGCGCGGCAACACCCAGCGGGCACTGGTCCGGATGCTCCGTGACGCCGGCGCCGCAGAGGTGCACGTGCGGATCTCCAGCCCGCCCGTGCTGTGGCCCTGCTACTACGGCATCGACTTCGCCACCCGCGCCGAGCTCATCGCCGCGAACCTGTCGGTGGACGAGATCGCCGAGTCGGTCAACGCGGACTCGCTGGCCTACGTGGACCTGGAGGAGCTCATCGCCGCCTCCGAACAGCCCAAGGACCAGTTGTGCCGGGCCTGCTTCGACGGGGTCTACCCGTTGGAGGTCGACGCCGACTCCCAGGGCAAGTACCTGCTGGAGAAGGCCTGCGGCACCCCCGAGGGCTCCACTCTGGCCACCAGCCACAAGTAACAGACACGCGGCGGGCCGTTCGCGGTCCGCCGCGTCCCGGAACCCCCTCCGGATCCTCCGGCGTGCCCTGGAAGAGGGCCGCTGACGCTCGCACCAGCGAGCACTCGCACACCACCCCGAACACGAGGAGAACTCGCGTGGCAGCCGACAGCACAGGGGCGACGGGCGCGTACGCGGCCGCGGGCGTCGACATCGCCGCCGGTGAGCGCGCCGTCGACCTGATGAAGCGTCACGTCGCGCGTACGCGCCGGCCCGAACAGGTCACCGACGCCAGCGGTTTCGCCGGCCTGTTCCGTCTGGACACGGCCAAGTACAAGGACCCGGTCCTGGCCACCTCCACCGACGGGGTCGGTACCAAGGTCATGCTCGCCCAGCAGATGGACAAGCACGACACCATCGGTATCGACCTGGTCGGAATGGTCGTGGACGACCTGGTCGTCTGCGGCGCCGAACCCCTCTTCATGACCGACTACATCGCCACCGGCGCCGTGGTGCCCGAGCGCGTCGCGGAGATCGTCGGCGGCATCGCCGAGGGCTGCCACCAGGCGGGCTGCGCGCTCGTCGGGGGCGAGACCGCCGAACACCCGGGTGCGATGGACCCCGAGGAGTACGACCTGGCCGGGGCCGGCACGGGCGTGGTCGAGGGTGACGCGATCCTGGGACCGGACCGGGTGCGCGAGGGCGACGCCGTGATCGCGATGGCCTCCTCCGGCCCGCACTCCAACGGTTACTCGCTGGTCCGGCACATCGTGGACGGGGCCGACCTGGACCTGCACGCGCGGGTCCCGGAGCTGGGCGGGGTCCTGGGCGAGGTCCTGCTCACCCCGACGCGTGTCTACGCCAAGGACTGTGTGGCGCTGACCGCCGAGGTCGAGGTGCACGCCTACTCGCACATCACCGGCGGCGGACTGGCCGCGAACCTGTCCCGTTCGCTGCCCGAGGGCCTGGACGCCGAACTGGACCGCTCCACCTGGGCTCCGCTGCCGGTCTTCGGCTACCTGGCCGAGAAGGGCGGGGTCAGCCGGGAGGACATGGAGGCCACGTTCAACATGGGCGTGGGCATGGTGGCGATCGTCGCCGCGGACGACGCGGAGCGCGCGCTGGGCGTGCTCGCCGAACGCGGTGTCGAGGCGTGGCGCCTCGGCGTGGTGAAGGCCGGTGCGGCGGAGGATGCCTCCGGGCAGGCCGTGCTGAACGGCGAGTACCGAAACGCGTAAGCGGCACCGGGCACCCGGGAACCGGGTGAGGGACGCGAACATAGCCGGTGCGAACCACCACAGTGGTTCGCACCGGCTATATCCACCTGTCCGCGACGGCTCCCCGGTGGAGAACCGTAACCGCTACAGGTCAGCGGTTGTTGTCCGAGCGACCCGAAAGACTCGGATGCGTCCGACGACTACTTGTCGGACTCCGAGTACTTGTCGGCAAGATCCGCGTAGCGATCGACCAGGTCGTCCTGAGGTTCCGTGTAGGAATCGTCCGGACCCGACGGCCCGGAGGGAGACCCCTCGTCCTCAGCGACACCCAGCTCCGACCGCAGCCGCTCAAGGTCGGTCCCACCGGAGCTGTACTTGAGCTTCCGGGCGACCTTCTGCTGCTTGGCCTTGGCTCGGCCGCGCCCCATTGGCTCGACCCCCTCAACGATTGGGTTCCGACGAACCCCAGATCACTTACTAACCCGCACTACCAGGCTGACGGCCGTCAAACGCGACTGACGACAGGCGCCAGCTTACGTACACATACAACCGTACCTGGTCGGACCCCACCGTGCCTACGCCACCCGGGTGTGACGGATGTGGTGTAGGCACGGAAGCCCTTTCTGCCTGGGACTTCTCACGGTGAGTGCCAGACGGAACGATCTGTGCCACGATTCGATCGTGCTGCCCTACACCGCCTATCTCCGCGTCTACCAGCCGATCACGGCCTTCTCCCCGCGTGACCGCCGGTACTGGGAAGGGTACTCGGAGTCCACGGACCGCCCCAAGCGCGTGAACGCCCTGGCCGCCGAGCACGCCGAGAGCCTGGGCCGGGCCATCACCACCCCGCCGGTGATCGCGCCCGCCGAGGAGAGCGGGGACGCGTACCTGCGCCGGGTGAACGAGCAGCTGTACGTCTGTCCGTGGCAGACCCGCCTGCGCTCCTGGCGCGCCTTCGCGGAGTTCACCGACGCCATGCCGCGCCCCCTCGTCGAGGCGTTCGTGCCCGCGCGGGAGGCCGATCGGGCCGAGACCGGGTACCGGCAGTGGCGCGACTCCGGAGCGCAGGCCCAGCCGGGCATCCTGTCGAGCAACTGGACGATCCCGGTCCCGTGGTTCGTTCCGTTCGAGCCCCAGGAGCGCTGCCTCGTCCTGTCCACCGGGTCCACCAGGACCCTGCTGTACCTGACCAGGACCGCGCAGGCCAGGCGGCGCCTCGAACACACCGCGGCGGTCATGCTCGAGCGCATCGGGGAGCACGCGGTGTCCTCCGCGACCGAGCGGCTCATGGACTGGCTGTCCTCGACGGCGCACCCCGACTCCCTCCTCGAGCTGGACTACGGAGGGCTGCCGCACCTGCTGAGCGACGACCACCTGAGCGAGGACCACTCGGTGGCCGAGGTGGCCGAGGCCGTGGAGGCGCTCGCCAAGGGCGAGGACTCCCGCATGGCGGAGCTCCGCAGAAGGCTCACCCTGCGGTGGAGGTCGGTGCGTGCCCTCCAGCACGCCAACTGACAGTCAGGAACGCTCCAGCTTTTCGTGGACACGGCACCACCGGCTGTCGCTATCCGAGTACCGGAACGTGCTTGCGCCACGCCGTGGACCAACCTGGTACACCAGGTTTCTCGGCCGTACGAAACCGTCTTTTCGCACGTGACGGCGGTGTGCACCCCCACCCGGCCAAGGCACGACATCAAGCGTCGTGAAACTGGGCATAACGCCCGATAGGGATCGACGTAGACTGTAGCGAGTCGGTAACTGAGCGCACTCTGAGTAATCAGGAAACCCTTGCCACGCCGAGGATGCGCGTGGCCTGAGCCACCAGCCGCAACGGACCGGCGCCAGGCGCGCCACCGCACCCCACCTCTCGCCACAGCGCGACTGACCAGGGCCTGCGCCCTCTTCCCCCGGACTCGGCCATCGGGTTTCGGTCAGCTCCGCCCTAGCACTTCGGGCTCTCCGGATCGAGAAAAACGAGGCCCGAGAACGAAGTTTTGACCGAATACGCCACATGCCACTAAACGTGTCGCTAGAATCACTTAGCGTGACGCGGCCACGGGCGGCTTTCATGGGCCTCCCACACGCAAAGTTGCTTGGAGTGGTCGCATAATCACCTCGGGTGATGCCATCATGGTCTCGTAGCGGGACCTATTGGACATCCGGGCCAAGTGCCAGGAATAAGGCTCAAGGATCGGCACACAGATCCAGGAGGAGAGGCCGTACACATGTCAACTCGCACGCCCGAGGCGGAGCCCCTGTTGACCCCCGCCGAGGTTGCCACCATGTTCCGCGTGGACCCCAAGACCGTGACACGCTGGGCCAAGGCGGGCAAGCTGACCTCGATCCGCACCTTGGGCGGCCACCGCCGCTACCGCGAGACTGAGGTCCGCGCCCTGTTGGCCGGAATCCCCAGCCAGCGTACGGAGTGATCTCCCCGGCCTGTGCTGACTCCGGGGGGTAGTCAACTGGTATGAATTTTCTCAGCGAACTTCTGTGATCATCCAAGGACACCGCTGAGAGGGCCTATCGTCAGAGGTGTCCGGAAGGTGAAACCCCGCTTTCCGGGTGATCAGCCCTTGCGGCGGCAGGTGAAACACGCTTTGTTCCCGGACCTCGGTCCGGCGTCGTCGGGAGCGGCCCGGAGACGTTAAACCACACGTGGGGTCGGTAGCGGGACGGCTGGACGAGCTCTGGCTGCCGGCGAGAGTTCAAGGGCGGGTCACCCGGACGGGGTGACCCGCCCACCCGTCACCCTCCACCACCCTCAACGGACGCCGCCGGCGCAGCCCCACCCTCTTCGTCACCCTCCACCACCCTCAACGGACGCCGCCGGCGCAGCCCCACCCTCTTCGTCACCCTCAACAAACGCCTGCGGCGCAGCCCCAACCGCCCCTGCCTCGTGAGGGCGCGGCCCGGGCTCAATCCTCGATCTGGTCGTCCATGGCGGTCGTGCGCTTGCGGGCGAGGAAGGTCGCCGCCGTGCCGCCGCCGACCGCCACCACGGCGGCGGTGATCAGTGCCACGATGGAACTGCCCGTGGTGGCCAGCCGCGTGTTCGGGGCCGCGACCTCCTGCTGCCCCTCCCCGCGCTCGTCCTTGCCCGGCTCGGTGGCCGAGACATGGGTGGAGCCGATCGCCCAGGAGTCGGCGAAGTTCACCGCGAACCCGTTCTCCACTCCGGGGTCACCGACCTGGACCCACACGGTGAGCGAGGAGCGGATCCCCTCCCCCTCCCAGTCATCGTCCTCGTCCTCGAAGGCGTACTCGTTGACCAGGAAACGGACGCTGACGGGCACCTCGGCCAGGGCCTCGCCGTCCTGGTCGAGGACCTCCAGCGTCTCCTCGACCAGGCGCTCACCGCCGAACCCCACCAAGGGCTCACCGAAGGCGGTGAGTTCGCCGTACTCGAAGGTCGCCTCGGTCGAGCCGTCATAGGCCGCGGCGGCGCTGGTCCGCACATCCGAGAGGGTGAACTCGACCGCGTTGCCGTCACCGGAGACGGTCTCGGAGTCGTCCTCCCCGAGCATGATCACGTCCTCCTCGCTGGGCGAGGCGCTGGGGCCCCCGGAGGGCTCCTCGAAGGGTGTTTCCGGGGCGGGTTCCTCCTCCGCCCACTGGGACTCCCTGTCCCTGAGGTCTTCCCTGTCCGCGTCGTCCTCCGCACCGCTGCGCCCGGTGTCCTCCTCCGGTTCCTCCGAGGGAGGGTCCTCAGGCTTCTCGGTGGTCTCGTCCACCGGGTCGATCATGCCGAGGTCGATCAGGTCGTCGACGCCGAGCCGGACGGTCGCCCGCTCGACCACCGCCTCGGACAGCGCTCCCCTGTCGTTGACCAGGGTGCGGCTCTCCCCCCGGATCTGCGTGTACTCGGCCAGCGGTCCGAGAACCGGTTCCGCACGGGTCTCGTCCTCGGTCTCCCCGCCGTAACTGATCGCGGTGGAGTAGCCCGTGACGAGGTCGCCGTCGCCGACCCAGGCCTGGGCGTTGGCCCAGACCAGCTGGGTGGCCGCGGCGGGGAGAGCGGACGCGACGCCGAACGCGCCGAGCGCGGCGAAGAGGCTTCCAGCTGCCAGGAGGCGGCGTGCGGACAGTTTGGCGGGAGTCACCACAACACTCCTGTTGTATCTGGGGGATGCCCGGCTCCGGGACCGGGCCCGTCCCGACGCTGGAGCGGCGGCCCGGGATTTTCTGGCCGACCTGGCTGGCCGGACGCGGTCTTCCGAGGTGGGCGGGGTGATTTCCCGTCCGCCCGGTCGAGGTACTGCCTGCGCGTGGGGTGCCGTGTACAGGGCGTTCCACACGGTGAGCCTAGTCGCTTGATCACAAAACGGAAACCGTTCCGCCCAGGACGGAACGTCGTCCCGGAAGCACCGGTGGCCGCTCCGAACTGGGACAACGAACGGGGCCCGGAGGAGATCCCCCGAGGGCCCGTGATCGACCGGTCGGATACCGGCCGGTCGCCGTCTGTCGGCTGCCGACCAGCCCTCGACAGTCCCGGCGCTCTCCGTCCCGGGGGCTCTTTTCGTCGCCGCCGTCGCCCTCAGTGGGCCCGGAGATGTCGCCCCGGACGGTCGGTGCGTAGGCGTTGTTCACCGGAGTGCTCATCACGAAAAGATCATGATGAAATCATTCATCACCCTCGGCAACCGTCCACAGCGGCGATCGCGCTTGCCTTCGGCAGGGCCGCTCCCCATCGACCAGAGGCACCTCTCGGAGAAACACGAGAACCCCCAGAAGGATCGTCGACCATTCAATACACCATCGTGCGCATTCCTTTGTGGATATCCCGGAATTTCTTCTGGCCGTTTGCGGACAAATGATCTGCGCCACTCGCCCGGCTCTGCGGAGGTACGTCGGGGTCGGGAGTAGCGGCTAGGTTGTGGGGCATGCCCGTCTGCGCACCGTCAGGGCTCCGGAGCCGCGCCACCCGCGCCCTGTCCCTGATCTCACTCGCCGTCCTCTGGACCGCGGCCTGCTCGTCACCGGCCGGCGGTACACCCGGCACCGATCCCACCGCAGCGCTTCCGCTGCCCGGCCCCGAGGACGGGAGGAGCGGTTCCGAGGAGGGTGGCGACACCTCCGTCGACGACGAGGCCGTCCCTCCGGGCGACGGACCGCTCGGCGGCCGGGTCGTGGTCATCGACCCCGGTCACAACGGTGGCAACGCGGACGCCGCGAGCGAGATCAACTCCCTGGTACCCGCCGGAAACGGCGAGAAGGCCTGCGACACCGTCGGCACCGAGAGCGCGGGCGGCTACTCCGAACACGAGTTCAACTGGGACCTGTCCCTACTCGTCCAGGAACGGCTGGAGGCCGACGGCGCCACGGTGATCCTCACCCGCGAGGACAACGAGGGCGTCGGTCCCTGCATCGACGAGCGCGCGGAGATCGGCAACAGGAACGACGCGGACGCCGCCCTGTCCATCCACGCCGACGGCGGACCGGAGTCGGGGCGGGGCTTCCACGTCATCGCACCCGGGGAGCTGGCCGGGCTCACCGAGGACATCGTCGAACCCTCCGCCCTCCTGGCCGAGGACATCCGCCGCGAGTACCGCGAGGGCACCGACGTCCCCTACGCCGACTACCTCGCCGAGGACGGCCTGGACGAGCGCACCGACCTGGGCGGACTGAACCTGTCCGAGGTGCCCAAGGTGTTCCTGGAGGCCGGGAACATGCGCAACGCCGAGGACGCCGAGCTCCTGGAGGACCCCCGGTGGCGCGCGGACGCCGCGGACGCCATCGCCCGCGGACTGGCCGTCTACCTCATGCGCGACTAGGCCCACACGACGTGAAAGCGGGCCCCGGGGAACTCTCTCCCCGGGGCCCGCTCCTGTGCACGGTGCTCAGCGCCTCACGGCGCCGCGTGCGGCCGAGAGACTAGCTCTCTTCGGTCTCGGCGGTCTCCTCGCCGTTCTTCTTCTTGCGACGCGCCAGGTAGGCGGCGGCGCCACCACCGGCGGCGATCGCGGCACCGGCGGCGATCAGGCCGCCCAGGGGCGAACCGGTCTGGGCGAGCGGCTCGGCGTCCTTGGCCTCCGTCTTCGGGAGCGTGTCCTCGTCACGCTCCTTCTGCGGCGGGTTCTTGCCGTCACCGTCACCGTCGCCGTCGCCACCGCCGTTGTCACCGCCGCCGTCGACCGCACCGGTGGTGATGCCAGCGGCGCTCTCGGCGAGGGAGTAGCCGGCGACGAACTCGTCGTCAACCAGGAAGTTCATGTACAGGTTGGTGTAGGCGTCGTTCCAGAGGAAGCCAGCGTCCTCGGTCTGCACGACACCCTGGTCCACGGAGGGCTGGATGTCCAGCACCAGCTCCTCACCGTCCTCGCCCGAGAGGACGCTGGGCGCCGACGTGAAGGTGCCCTCGTCGGCGTGGTGGCTGACCTCGCCGTCCCAGCTCTGGGTGGTGGTGACGGTGATCCCGGTGATGGTGCCCTCGAGGATGACGGTGTCACTGCCGTCGACCAGCTCGGAGTTCTCGTCGTCGAGCTCGATGAACTCGGCCGAGGCGGTGTCGCTGACCTCGTCCTCGTCGCTGTCGGCGGGCGGCGAGGAGGGGCCGTCGGTCGAGCCCTCCTCAACGCTTTCGGAGGGGGTCCCCTCCGGCTCGGTGGGCGCCGCGGACGGGTCCTCGGATCCGCCGTCGCCCGGGGCGTCGGTCCCGTCGTCGTCACCGTCGGAGCCGCCCGGGGCCTCGTCGTCCTCGTTGCCGCCGTCGCCCTCGCCGGCGCCGCCGTCCTCGTCGAGGCCGTCGTCACCCTCGCCCTCGTCGCCGTCCTCGTCGTCCTCGTCGTCCTCGTCCTCGTCCTCGTCGTCCTCAGAGGGGTCGAGGATGTCCTCGATGTTCTCGGCGGTGACGGAGACCTTGGCGGAGTCGATGACAGTGGTGGCGGTGGCACCGTCGGCGTTCACCGTGGCGGTGGTGGTGCCCTCGACGACCAGCCAGTCACCGATGCTGCTGGAGAACGGGGTGGAGACCGTCTGGTCCTGGGTGATGTAGGTCTCCGAGACGCCCTCTCCGCCGACGGCGGAGGCGTAGGCCCAGCCGTAGGTGTCGGCGTGGGCGGGGGAGGCCGCACCGAGGGTGAGAGCCCCCAGCGCGGCGAAGGCGGCACCGCCCTGCAGCACGCGTCGAGCCGAGATTCGGGAAGCGTTCTTCAAGATCAATCCTCGTTTGGATCGTCCGGGCCCACGTGTGTCTGGGCCAGGCCTGGTCGCGGCTTCCACCGCCGGAACGCGAGGGCGGGAAGTCTCGGATCGGGGAATCGCGCACCAGGGTCGGATGGGGGAGGGTCAAGGCACACAGAAGCCGATGACCTGCGAAAACAGAGAGCGTGCACGGTTTCGGCCCGCAGAAGGCCAGGGCCGGAAGAACCGGCCGAGTTGCTTTCCATTCTCCGAGAGAAGAATACATACCGACAAAGGTCGAAAGGTCGGTCTCTGGATATCAAAAAGATTACGATGGCTTTTTGAGTGCACTGGGTAACGGTGCCCAACAATTCCAGTAATTCTTTTGGATTCCGGTAAACCTTCGCCCGGCCAGTGCGTCATATAAGGAACTTCCCCAGCCGGAGGCGCATCCGGCCCGGGACCGGGGCACGTCCGCACCCGGCCAGAACTACCGGTCGGTATGGCGTACGCCACTCACCGTCGGCATAATGCGACCCATGAGTTCCCCCGCCTCTCCCCCCGCGTCCGAGTTCGACGCCGCGCCACTCGGCCGCGGCGGCCGCCGGGCCGTCGCCCGACCGGGCGCCACCGCCTCCCGGTCGGCCGCCGAGTCACACGCGGACTCGTGACAGCGCCCCTACGAACCTCGTGAACTGCACAATGGGGACCATGCCTCTGACACCGGCGGACATCCGCAACAAGAAGTTCCACACGGTGCGACTGCGCCCGGGCTACAACGAGGAGGACGTCGACGCGCTCCTCGACCGGATCGAGACGACCCTGGTCGCGCTGGAGGGCGGCCCGCGCAAGGGACCGCTGCTCACGGCGGACGAGATCCGCAACGCCCGCTTCCGCACCACCCGGATGAGCCCCGGGTACCGCGAGGACGAGGTGGACGACTTCCTCGACCTCGTCATCGCCGACCTCGCCGGACGCGGCCTGGGCCAGCCCGCCCCGCCGCCCCTGCCTCCGCACCCGGGCCGAGCCGACCCCCGGAGCACCGGTCCCGGCCGGCCCCAGGAGGGACAGGTGTACGCGGGCCCGGGCAGGCCGGTCCAGCCGCCCACGGACCCGACCGCGCCCAGGCCCGGCCCCCCGCCCGGACCGCGGATGGCCCCCAAGGACATCCGGGAGAAGCGCTTCGCCACCACGCGGCTGACCACGGGCTACAACGAGCAGGAGGTCGACGAGTTCCTGGACCGCGCCGAGTACACGCTGGAGGTCCTCCAGCAGGGCCGGCCGGAGCGGGCCACCCTCACTTCGGCCGAAGTGGAACGGGTCCAGTTCGCCACCACACGGGCCCGCCCGGGGTACGACCCGGCCCAGGTCGACCACTTCCTCGACCAGCTCTCCGAGGAGTTGCGCCACTACGAGCGCTCCTGACCCGGGACACGCCGCCTCCGCCGCCCCACACAAAGGAATGCGGAAAGTAATATTTAGGCACAGGGGGTAGTCATCCCTTGTCACGGGCGGTATGAGGGGAGCAGCATGCCACACGCGACTCCGCCTGGGGGGCACACCCCCACCTGCGCGGTCTACGGGGTTCCCGGCTGTACCACGACCCCCGGTCAGCGATCGGCGCACCCGCTCTCCTTGCACGGGCACGCGCGGGAACTGTGCTCGGAGGACACGGACGAGGAGGTCGTTCCGGCGACCGCCCACCCCTGGGAGAAGCCGCTGCTCGCGCTGTGCGCCACGGTCTCCCTGGCGTTTGCCCTGGTCCTTCTGAGACTGGTGTGGTCGGTGTCGGGATCAGCGCTGTGGACCGCGCTGTCACTGGTCTCGGTGCCGCTGGTGTGCTGGTCGGCACGCGGCCTGCGCTACGCCCGCGAGCGCGCGGAGTCGGTCCGGATCTCACCCACCCAGTTCCCCGAGGCCTACCGGATGGTGGTGTCGCTGTCGGCCGACATGGGGCTGGCCCGGACCCCGGAGGCGTACCTGCGGCCGGGTCCGGTCTCGGCGCGCGCCGACGCGGCCGCCCACGGACTCCGGCGCTACCTGGTGCTGCCCGACGCCCTGTTCGACGGCGACGGCCGCCTGCCCGACCCGGACGCCCTCGCCTTCCTCATCGCGCACCAGGTCGGCCACGTCGCGGCCGGGCACACCGGTTACTGGCGCCGGGTGGCCACGGTCGGCGCCGACCTGGTCCCGGGGCTGGGCTCCGCGCTGTCCCGGGCCGCCGAGTACACGGCCGACAACCACGCCCACGCGCACCTGCCCGAGGGGACCCACGCGGTACGGCTGTTCGCCGGAGGCCCTCACCTGTACCCGCGGGTGAACATGGGCGAGATGGCCGCCCGGGCGCACACCGACCGGGGGTGCTCCCTGCTGCTCTACCACCTGCTCACACGGCGTCCCAGCAACACCAGGAGGATGGCCGCGCTGCGCGACCGCAACCGCCGCGGCCGGGTCTTCATCTAGCCCGGTGTCCCCCGGGCACGACCCGCGCCATTTCCGAAAGGCTTGACTTGTTCGAACGCATGTTCGATAGGATGCCAGTGTGAGTCTTCTGAACGAGCAGATCGACGTCCGTTCCACCGACCGTGGACACCCCGCCCAGTTCACCTGGCGCGGCCACACCTTCCGGGTCCGCAGGATCATCGGTGACTGGCCCGCGCGCCCCGGGGCTCCTGGTGTACCCGCCACGCAGATCAATCTGCTCCGCGTCTCGGCCGAGTCCGATTCGGGCCGACCCAGCATCATCGACATCTCGCGGGACACCGCCTCCGACCGCTGGACCATGCGGCGCCAGTGGAGCTGAACCCACCGAGGCGCCCGCCGGGCGGGTTCCCGGCGGGCGCTCCCGTTTCCTGAACCCGGAGACCGGAGGGCTCAGGGCCAGAGCTCGGCGGTGTGCGACCGGACCAGTCCCAGAACCCGCTCCGCGAAGGCGCGCACCGGCATCGGGTCCAGGCGGCGGCCGTCCCGCAACCGCACGGCCACCTCGTCCTCCGCGGCCTCCTTCGCGCCGATCACCGCCTGGTAGGGAACCAGCCTGGCCGCTCGGATCCGGGCGCCCAGGCTGCCCCGTTCCGGGTCGGCGAGCTCGGCGCGCAGCCCGCTTTCCTCGCACCGCTCCACCAGCGCCGCCGCGTCGGGGACCTGTTCGGCCGAGACCGGCAGGACCGCGACCTGGACGGGCGCCAGCCAGGCGGGGAACGCCCCGCCGTGCACCTCGATCAGGTGGGCCACCGCCCGCTCCACGCTGCCGACCACGCTCCGGTGCACCATGACCGGCCGGTGCCTCGCCCCGTCGGCCCCGACATAGGTGAGGTCGAACCGTTCGGGCTGGTGGAAGTCGACCTGGACCGTGGAGAGGGTGAACTCCCGCCCCGCGGCGTCGGTGAACTGCACGTCGATCTTGGGCCCGTAGAACGCCGCCTCGTCCTCGGCCCGCTCGTAGGCCGCCCCGGAGCGGTCGAGGACCTCGGTGAGCAGTTCGGTGGCGCGCCGCCAGGACTCCGGGGCGTCGACGTACTTCCCGCCGGGGCCGGACAGGGAGAGCCGGTACCGGGTGGGGACGATCCCCATCGCCCGGTGCGCCCGCCGGACCAGTTCCAGGGCGGCGCCCGCCTCGTCGACGACCTGGTCGAGGGCGCAGAAGACGTGGGCGTCGTTGAGCTGGATCGCCCGGACCCGGCCCAGCCCGCCCAGGACCCCGGACCGTTCGGAGCGGTACATGCCGCCCAGCTCGGCCATCCGCAGCGGGAGTTCGCGGTGGCTGTGCGAGCGGGAGCGAAAGATCACCGCGTGGTGCGGGCACAGGCTCGGGCGCAGCACGAACTGCTCGTCCCCGTCGCCCGGTTCCATCGGCGGGTACATGTCGTCCCGGTAGTGGGACCAGTGCCCGGAGATCTCGTACAGCTCCCGTTTGCCGAGCACCGGCGAGTACACGTGGCGGTAGCCCGCGCGGCGCTCGACGGCGCGGACGTACTCCTCGAGGGCGTGGCGCACGGTGGCGCCGTCGGGCAGCCAGTAGGGCAGTCCGGAGCCGATCAGCGGATCGGTGCCGAACAGCTCCAGTTCGCGGCCGAGCCTGCGGTGATCGTGCTTGGCGGTCATCTCGTTCCTCCTCGAGAAGGGCGAGTGACCGCAAGACGAAGGCCCCGGGGCACTCGCCCCGGGGCCTGGTCGAAAACACGGTTCAGCGCGCCGGGACACTCTCCGGCGTCGTCGTCATCGCGGCGCGCTGCATGGGCGCCACGTTAGCACCCGCGGTCCTCCCCGGCCGGCGCCTTCCCCGAAGGCGGGGCCCGGCGCAGTCAGCGCTCGAAGTGGGGCGGGCCCCCGGGTTCGCGGGCCCAGCCGATGCGTTCGTGGATGCGCTCGGCCATCCGCGGCACCTCCTCCGGCGCGAACCAGGCCACCTCCAGGCTCTCGTCGTCGTCCGCCCTGAGCTCACCGCCGACCGGGCGGCACCGGAAGGCGAGGTCGAGGATCTGCACCCGGTCGCCGTTGGGGTAGGTGTAGGGCTCCTGGCCGACCACGGAGGAGAGGCGCTCCACCTCGACCTCCACACCGGTCTCCTCACGTACCTCGCGAACCACGGCCTGGGCGGGCTGCTCCTCCGGTTCGAGGATGCCGCCGGGGACGCCCCAGCGGCCGTCGTCGGAGCGCCGGTGCAGCAGCAGCCGACCGTCGTCGTCGAGCACGACGGCGCTCACCCCCACCAGGGGGAGGAGGCCGTGGCCGACGTGCTGGCGCAGCTTCAGGAGGAAGTCGGGAACGGGCATGGACCCGACACTAACGCCGGGGCCGGAGGGTTCGTCCGGTCAGCCACGCCGCCGACGGAACTCGGCGTACTCGTGGTCGAGGACCGACATCAGGACCGCGTCGTGCCAGGCGCCGTCCCAGCGCAGGTGCTGGCGCCACACGCCCTCCCGGACGAACCCGGACTTGGCGTAGGACCGCTCGGCGTTGGTGTTGAAGTCGAACACCTCCAGGGCCACCCGGTGCAGCCCCGCGGTCTCGAAGGCGTACTCCAGGACCAGGTCGGTGGCCTCGGTGCCGTGCCCCTTGCCGGTGTGCGCCATGGAGTTGAGCGCGATCCGGTAGTGCGCCTCGGCGTTGTCCGGGTCCAGGTCGAGGAGCGCGCAGTCCCCGATCGCCGTGCCGTCCTCCCGGGAGCGGATCAGCCAGTCGGCCCGGTCGTGCCGCTGCTCCCAGTCCGCGAACACCGTGCGCAGCTGTTCGGCGGTGAACTCCCGGTGGGTGCCGCTGAGCCGTCGCACGTCCGGGTCCATGTCCACCGTGCGGGGGATGAGTTCCTCCCCGTTGGCGGCGCCGAGCGGTTCCAGTCTCACCCGCTCCCCGACGAGGACGGGCTGGTCGCGGAAGACGTCGGAAGGCACCATGATGGGAATCCAATCAGCGCCCCCACACACGGGCAACGGATTTTCTGCGACAGGGGGCAGGGGTGACGACCGGTACGGGTTCGGTGAGTTTCCAGACCGTCCGGGAGACCAACCTCCGCACCGTGCTGCGTACCGTCCGCGAGCTCTCCCCGTGCTCGCGCGCCGCCGTCGCCGCCACCACCGGATTGAACAAGACCACCGTCTCCAGTCTGGTCACCGACCTCATGGCGCGCGGCCTGGTCCGGGAGACCGGTGAGACCTCGCAGAGGCGGGTGGGGCGCCCCGGGGTCCTGCTGGCCCTGGACGACCGCGCGGTGGCCGCGATCGGCCTGGAGGTCAACGTCGACTACCTGTCGGTGGTGGCGGTGGACCTGCTCCACCGGGAGCTGGCCCACCGCCACGTGCCGCTGGACGCCCGGTCCGCCGGGGCCCGGGACTGCGCCCACCGGATCGCGGACACCCTGAGGGAGGTCACCGGGGCCCCCGAGCTGCGTGGCCGTTCCGTGGTCGGGGTGAGCGTGGCGGTGCCCGGTCTGATCGACGCCCCCTCCGGCACGGTGACGCGGGCGCCCAACCTGGGCTGGCGGGACGTCCCCCTCCGTGACCTCCTGCGCTCCCGGCTGGCCGACTCCGCCCTGTCGGAGGCGACCGTGCTGGTCGACAACGACGCCAACCTGGGCGCCATGGCCGAATACCGGTTCGGCCCCCTGGCCGGACTCCCCGACCTCGTGTACGTGACCGGTGAGGTGGGGATCGGCGCGGGGGTGCTGACCGGCGGCGCGCTGCTGCGCGGGGCGGGCGGGTTCGCGGGGGAGATCGGGCACCTGGAACTGGACCCCGACGGCCCGGAGTGCTCGTGCGGTCGCCGGGGCTGTCTGGAGGCGCTGGCCGGGATCGGGGCGATCCTGCGCGCCGCCCTGCCCGACCTGGTCGCGGACGGCCCCTTGGACGGCCGGGACGTCGCCGACCTGGTCGAGGCCGCGGTGGAACGCGCGTCGACCGACGACCGCACGGCCGTTTCCGCCCTGGAACGGGCCGGGACCTGGCTGGGGCGCGGGGTGGCGACCCTGGTGAACGTGGTCAACCCGGGCGCCGTGGTGCTGGGCGGCTACTTCGTGCCGATGGCCCCCTGGCTGATCCCCCGCTGCCGTGCCGCCGCGCGGGCCCACTCCTTCGCCCCTGAGGCGGGCGGCTGCAGGGTGGAGCCCTCCAGCCTGGGAATGAGCGCCGCCGCCCGGGGCGGTGCCGCCGTGATGATCCACGGCCTGGAGTCGGGCGACCTACCGCTGTCCCCGCCGCTGTCGGAGCCGCAGGAGACCTGATCCGCGTCGGCCGGACGGGACACGGCCGGTCCTGCGCCGCCAGGGTTCGTACCCCTTCTTCGCGCTCCGCCTCCCCTTCCTCCGATCACTCCTCTTCCTCCGATCGGCTGCCCGACGACGGGGAGCGGTCGTGGCTGTCTCTGGTCGCCCACGGGCGGGGCCGGCCGTGGTCCGGCCGGAGCGGATGGGGCTGGATACGGCCGCGTCGGACCTGGTCGGTGAGGACGAGGCGAAGGGGTCGGTCCTCGGGGAGGATGAGATCGCGGTGCTGTCGGGCCAGCCCCGTTGACAATTAGTTGTGGCTCTAGACAAACTGTTCGTGTCCGGCACCGTCCACGGACCGACCCCCAGGAGCACACATGACCGACTACCGGCCCACCCCCGAGGACCGCTTCACCTTCGGCCTGTGGACCGTGGGCTGGCGAGGCGTCAACACCTTCGGCGACCCGGTCCGCCCGCCCCTCGACCCGGTCGACGCGGTCCGCCGCCTCGCCGACCTCGGCGCGCACGGGATCACCTTCCACGACGACGACCTCGTCCCGCCCGGCAGCTCGCCCGCCGAGCGCGAGGCGATCCTCCAGCGCTTCCGGGGCGTGCTCGACGAGACCGGCCTGGCGGTGCCGATGGTCACCACCAACCTCTTCACCCACCCGGTCTTCCGCGACGGCGGGTTCACCTCCAACAGCCGCGACGTGCGCCGCTACGCGCTGCGCAAGGTCATCCGCAACATCGACCTCGCGGTGTCCCTGGGAGCGAAGACGTACGTGTGCTGGGGCGGCCAGGACGGCGCCGAGACCGAGGCGGGCAAGGACGACCACGCCGCCCTCGACCGGTTGCGCGAGGCCTTCGACCTGCTGTGCTCGTACGTCCTGGAGCAGGGTTACGACCTGCGCTTCGCGATCGAGCCCAAGCCCAACGAGCCGCGCGGCGACGTCCTGCTGCCCACGGTCGGCCACGCCCTGGCCTTCATCAACCAGCTCGAGCACCCCGAGATGGTGGGGGTGAACCCGGAGGTCGGCCACGAGCAGATGGCCGGGCTCAACTTCGCGCACGGCGTCGCCCAGGCCCTGTGGGCGGGCAAGCTCTTCCACATCGACCTCAACGGCCAGCGCGGAGTCAAGTACGACCAGGACCTGCGCTTCGGCGCGGGCGACGTCAAGGAGGCGTTCTTCCTGGTCGACCTCCTGGAGCGCTCCGGCTACGAGGGGCCCCGGCACTTCGACTTCAAGCCGCCCCGGACCGAGGACATGTCGGGGGTCTGGGAGTCCGCGGCGGGTTGCATGCGCAACTACCTGATCCTCAAGGACAAGGCGGCGGCGTTCCGGGCCGACCCCGAGGTGACCGCGGCCCTGGCCGCGGCACGGGTCCCCGAGCTGTCCGAGACCACGCTCTCCCCCGGTGAGAGTGTCGCGGACCTGCTCAAGGAGGAGCTGGACCTGGAGTCGGTCGGTCAGCGCGGCTACCACTTCGAGAAGCTGGACCAGCTCGCCCTGGAGCACCTCTTCGGCACCCGCTGACCCCGGGCCCGATCCCGACCCCCCGTCCCGGGCCGCATGCCGGTGTGCCCGGGACGGGGTCATCCCTGTAGCGCTGCCGGTTCCCGTGAGGTCGGGGAACGCTCAGCCCTCCTCCCGGCGGGTCTCGGGCCGGCGAAGCCTGCCCCCCGCACGCGAACGGGCGTCGTAGGCCCCGGCGAAGGCTCTCGCCCGCCGGTTCTGCGCGGCGACCGTGAGCGGCACGGCGACCGCACCGACCAGGAGGAGCACCCCGAGGACGGATTGGAGTCCGTTCACGAGGCCTCCTCCCCCGTACACGAGACCCGGCAGGCCGTGGGCGCAGAAGTACAGGCCCCACAGACCTCCGAGCACCCCGAAGAGCGCCGGGTGGGGTGCGTGGCGCAGTGCCTGGGCGGCGAGGATCCGCGCGATCCGGTCCACCGCGGGTCTGCCCGAGAGCTCACCCGTACGGAGCACCCGTCTGGCGGCCCGGACCTCGGAGGGGTCGGCGTGGGCGGGCAGGGGGTTCCCGCTCACCGAACGGTGGGCGAGGGCGCTGACCGCGACCGCGAAGACCGCGGCGCCCAGGACCGCGCCGACGACGGCCAGGACCAGCAGGAGGTACGACGGCCGGTCCCCCGCGGCGAGGAGGAAGCCGAGGCCCATCGCGAGGAACAGGAGCAGGCCGAAGCCCGCCCCCGCCACACGGCCGGTGCGGCGGGGGTCGTTCTGGGCTCGGATCTGTGAGCGGATCAGGCGGTCGGAGAGACGGCGGGAGGTCCGTGGGGTGGGGCTCTGTGCGTCGATGCGCCCATTATCGCCGGGTTCGGCACACCTGAACCGGTTGTCCACAGGGCCTTCTGCGATTCAGGGAGCTCCCAGGGCCAGTTCGGCGACAGCGGTGTCCGCGTCCTCCAGGACCACGTACAGATCCCGCACACCGGAGGCGCCGCTGAGCGGTGAACGGACCTCGGTGAAGTCGTGGGCTCCCTTGCTTTCAGGGACCGCGACCTCGCCGATGACCGGGCCCGTGTCCGGGGCGTCCAGGCGCAACCGGACGGTGGCGGCCCGGGGGGCGTTGACCGCCACACGGCACTCGGTCGCACCGTCGCCGAGGTCCACGTCCCGGTAGGCCGCCCACGCCCCGGCGGACCGTGAGCGCACCGCGTCCCCCGGAACCGCGGAGTCGGGGGCGTCCGGGGCCGGGGGCTCGGGTTCCGGTGTGACCGGGCACAGCCGGATCCCGGAGGCGTCGTCGTAGCGGTCCGCCGACCACGCGGTGGAGGCGTCGCGGGGCGGGATCCGCTCCCCCGGAACCCGCAGGGGGGCGGTGGCGGCGATGTCCAGCGCGGACCTCCCCACCAGCACCTCCCTCGGCGCCTCCTCCACCACGAAGCGGTCCCCGATGGTGTCCCAGACCGCCAGGCGGTCGACAGCGAAGGAGACCGAGGCGACGCCGACCGCCCCCGGTTCGATCCGCAGCCGCGCGAACCCCCGCAGGGACCGGGCGGGCTGCCGTACCCGGGAGGCCAGCTGCCGGGTGTAGACCTGCACGACCTCCTCGGCGGTGCGGTCCCCGGTGTTGGTGACGGGCACCTCGACGGTCACCCGGCCGCCGGAGACCGTCACCTCGGCCCGGCCGTACTCGACCGACGCGTACCCGAGACCGTGCCCGAAGGGGTACAGCGGCGTCCCGTCGAAGTACAGGTAGGTCCCGCCCGAGGTGATGATGTCGTAGTCCAGGAGGTCGGGGAGTCCGTCCGTGTCCCGGTACCAGGTCTGGGTGAGGCGCCCCGCGGGCTCCGCGCGGCCGAGCAGGACGTCGGCCAGCGCGTTTCCGTACTCCTGACCGCCGTGGGCGGACCACACGATCGCCGGGACGTGCTCGTCCGCCCAGGTCACGGCGTACGGGTACCCGCTGCTCAGCACCAGGACGGTGGCCGGGTTGGCCCCGTGCACCGCCTTCAGCACCCGTTCCTGCGCGGCGGGCAGGTCCAGGTCGGCGCGGTCCTCCGTCTCCCGGCCGTTGACCATGGGGTGGTCGCCCGCCACGACGACGGCGGCGTCGGCACGGCTCGCGGCCTCGGCCGCCGCCCGGGCCCCGCTTCCGAAGCCGTGGATCCGGAAGGCCGTCCCCTCCCGTTCCTCCTCCGGAGCGTCGCCGTCAGTCACACGGAGACCGCCGTCGTCGGCGACGGTGACGGCGCGCCCGGTGTGCACCTGCACGAGTCGGAACCGGCCGTCCGGCAGTTCGGCGAGCCGGAAGGTCTGCCGGACCTCCCAGGTACCCGGTCCGGGGGCGGTACAGGCCAGGGCGCCCCCCGTCCCCTCGTCCACGTAGCGCCCGGTGTCGGCCGAACGCAGGGCGTGCGCGCCGCCGCCCCAGTCGAAGAGGTCGAACCCGGCGGGTTCCCCGGACCGTTCGGGGCCGCCGGGCACACGGAGCCGGCCCTCGGCGTCGAGGACCACCGGTCCGGCGGCGGTCTCCAGGGTGATCCGGTCGGTCCCCTCGACGAACTCCACCTCGCAGTGCTCGGCCAGGCCCTGCCGCGCGGTGACGGCGTAGGGCAGGGTCCCGCTGTACCAGTCCTCCAGCACGGTGTCGCCGAGCTGGCCGACCACGGCGATCCGCAGCGGAGCCCGCAGCGGCAGGAGGCCGTCGTTGCGCAGCAGGGTGAGGGAACGGGTGGCGGCCTCCCTGGCCAGGGCCCGGTGCTCCGGGCTGTTCACCGCCGCTTCGGGCACCTCCTCGGCCGGGGGTTCGGGGTCGAACTCGCCCAGCCGGATCCGGACGGAGAGCACGTTGCGGACCGCCTCGTCGACGTCCTCCTGGCCGATCAGCCCGCGGTCGAGGGCCGCCCTCAGGTGGGCGAGGGTGGCTTCGGGGCGGTCGTCGTCCTGGGTGAAGCTGTCCAGCCCGGCGCGCAGGGCGTGCGCGTAGGCGGTGGGCGCGTCCGGGTGGAAGCCCTGGAGGCCGAAGAGGTTGGCGGGCGCGTGGGCGTCGCTGACCACGAGGATCCGGTCGGGGGCGGCCCGGCGCAGCACCCTGTTGATGAGCGGGCTCAGGTGGGCCGGCCTGCCGTTGACCAGGTTGTAGGAGGGCATGACCGCGACGGCCGCGCCCTCCCGGAGGGCGGGCAGGTGGGCGGGGAGCTCGTACTCGCGCAGCACCCGGGGCGGCAGGTCGCTGGAGGTGGTGCAGCGGTCGGTCTCGTTGTTGTAGCCGAGGAAGTGCTTGACGGTGGGCGCCGTACGCGGACGGGGTCCGTCCCCGGCCAGGCCGCGGGCGTAGGCGGTGGCGAGCAGCCCGGTGAGCCAGGGGTCCTCCGAGTAGCCCTCCTCGTTGCGCCCCCACCGGGGGTCCCGCAGCGGATTGACCACGGGGGCCCACACGTTGGGCCCGGCCCCGGGATCGCGGCGGCGGACGGCGAGGAGCTCGGTCGCGGTGGCCTCGCCTACCCGGCGGAGCAGGTCCGGGTCCCAGGCGGCGGCCAGACCGACGGCCTGGGGGAAGACCGTGGCCTCACCCAGCCAGGCCAGCCCGTGGAGCGCCTCCGTGCCGGTACGGAACGCGGGGATCCCCAGACGCTCGATCGGGGCCTGGTGCTGGTGGAGCAACCCCAGGCGTTCCTCGGGGGTCAGGCTCCGCAGCAGGTCCTCGACCCGCTCCTCGGTGGTCTGCCGGCGGTGGTGGGGGGTGCTCATCAGGGTGGTGTCTCCCAGTTCGGACCGGGCCGGGCGCAGCCAAAATCGAACCGCTTCGACTCCGAGCCACAGAGGCCTTGTGTGCTAGATCACGGTGCAGTAATTTGACTCTCAAATCAGTCAACACAATTCATAGCAAAATGGCCAAGCGTTTCCTACCCCCGGGCATTATCGCCCTGGCCAACCAAAGGAACGACCGTGATGTCACTCCCCCCGACTCCGGCACACAGCCGCCGTCGCTTCCTCGGTCTGATGGGCGCCACCGGCGCCACCGCGCTCTCCGCCGGCCTGCTCTCCGGTTGTTCCGGCGACGCCGGCACGGGCGGCGGAGGCTCGGCGTCGTCAGCCACTGACCTGGACGACCTGATCCCCACCTTCCGTGCCTTCGAGGCGGTCGTTCCCGACATCCCGGGGGTCGGCGGCGCACCCGACGGCTTCACCGCCTACCCCGACGCCTTCGTCCGGGCAGCCGGGGAGGTCCGGGGCGCGGGAGGCCACTACACGGCGATGACACCCATGTGGGGGCCGCTGCCGCCCGGCCTCGGCAACAACTCCTTCTACGACTACGTCAACGAACGGATCGGCACCACGGTCGAGTTCAACTTCCAGGACGGCAACACGATCATCGACAAGATGAACGCCGTCGTCGCCGGCCGGGACGTCTCCGACATCACGATGTTCCCGGACTGGGTGATCAACCTGATCCCCCAGTTCAACCGGGCGGTCGGGGAGCTCTTCGAGGACCTGACCCCCTACCTGGCCGGGGACGCGGCCCTGGCCTACCCCCTGCTGGCCAACCTGGACAGCGACGCCTGGCGCGCGAACGTCTTCAACGAGCGCCTCCAGGGCATCCCCTGGCCCTCCGAGCCCTTCAGCAACTGGGTCCTGTACCGGCGCGACATCCTGGAGGAGCTCGGTCTGGCGGCCCCGACCAGCGCCGATGAGCTCTTCGAGCTCGGGGAGGAGCTCAACGACCCCGACAACAACCGCTGGGCCTTCGGCGACATCACCCTGAGCGCCCGGCAGATCTTCGGTGCCCCCCGGCAGTGGCGGTACGAGAACGGCGAGCTCACCCACATGTTCGAGACCGAGGAGTGGCGCGCCAGCGTGGAGTACATGCGGCGCGTCTTCGACGCCGGGCTCATCCACCCCGACATGGTGTCCCAGGGTGACAACTCCAAGGAGCTCCTCAACTCCGGGCAGATCCTCTTCGCCCAGGACGGCCTGGGCGGATGGCACGAGGCCTACTCGCAGGTCCTCGGTGACAACCCCGACTTCCGCCTGGACCTGATGCCCGCCTTCGGCCAGGGCGGCAACGACCCGGTCCTGCACCGCAACGACCCCTCCACGCAGTCCGTGTTCATCCGCAAGGACATGGAACCGGAGCAGATCGAGGAGATTCTCGCCGTCGTGAACTTCTGCGCGGCGCCCTTCGGCACCCAGGAGTACATGGACTACCGGTACGGGGAGGAGGGGGTCCACCACGAACGCAACGAGCACGGCGCCCCCGAGCTCACCGACCTCGGCAACTCGGAGGTCAACGACGGCTACTACTTCATCAGCGGCAGGCCCTCGGCGATCACCGAGAGCCAGTACCCGGACTTCGTGGACTGGAAGACCGCCTGGTACAACGACGCGATCGCCTACGCCGAGGACGACCCCTTCGCGGGGATCCGCATCCAGCGGCCCGAGCGCTTCTCCGCCGCTGAGCTGCCGCTGACCGACCAGGTGGAGAACATCATCCGGGGCCGCGAGGACCTGTCCGAGCTGGACACCGTGATCGACGACTGGCGTCGCGACGGTGGTGAGGAGGGCCGGGAGTTCTACCTGGAGGTCCTCCAGGAACACGGCCGTGACTGACCGCACCGGCGGGGCGGCGACCGCCGTCGCCCCGTCCCCCGGGGACGGCGGGGACGGCGGCCGGACCGCACGCGGGCCCCGGCGCGGGAGCGGGCGCGGACGGGGTACCGGGCGCGGCCCTTCCTTCGGGGCCAGGCTGCGCCGTGACTGGCAGCTGCTGCTGATGGCGCTCCCGGCCCTCGTCCTGCTGGCGGTCTTCCACTACGCGCCGACCCTGGGCAACGTCATCGCCTTCCAGAACTACAACCCCTGGGACGGCGTGGCCGGCAGCCCGTGGGTGGGGTTCGCCCAGTTCGAACGGCTCTTCAGCGACCCCCGGTTCTGGAGCGCGGCGGGCAACACCCTGACCATCGCCGCCGTCCAGCTGGTGTTCTTCTTCCCCATCCCGATCGCGCTGGCGATCCTGCTCGACAGCGTGCTCAGCCCCCGGCTGCGGCTGCTGCTGCAGAGCGTCGTGTACATGCCGCACTTCTTCTCCTGGGTGCTGGTGGTGACACTGTTCCAGCAGATCCTGGGCGGGGCGGGGCTGTTCTCGCAGATGCTGCGGCAGAACGGGTACGCGCCGCTGGAGATCATGTCCGACCCGGACGCGTTCCTGTTCGTGGTCACCTCCCAGATGATCTGGAAGGACGCGGGCTGGGGGACGATCATCTTCCTGGCCGCGCTGGCCGCGATCAACCCGAACCTCTACGAGTCGGCCGCCGTGGACGGCGCGGGGCGCTGGCGGCGCATGTGGCACATCACCCTGCCCGGCCTGCGCCCGGTGATCATCCTGCTGCTCATCCTCAAGCTCGGCGACATCCTCAACGTCGGCTTCGAGCAGTTCTTCCTGCAGCGGGACGCCTTCGGCTCCGGCGTGTCCGAGGTGCTCGACACCTACATCTACCACCAGACCCTGGTCACCGGGAACTTCAGCGCGGGGGCGGTCGCCGGCCTGGTCAAGGGCGTGGTCGGCCTCGTACTCATCCTGGTCGCCAACAAGATGGCCCACCGGATGGGTGAGAACGGAATCTACAGGCGAGCATGAGCACACTCTTCAAGGACCGCCCCGTGTGGGCGGAACGCCCCAGCCTCCCCTCACGCCTCGCGAAGAACACCGTCCTGGCGGGCATCGCGGTGGTCGTGGTCTTCCCCCTCTACGTGGTGGTCCTGACCAGCCTGTCGCCCGCGTCGGCGGTCAACGCGGCGGGCGGCCTGGTCCTGGTCCCGGACGGGCTCTCGTTCCAGGCCTACGCCGACCTCTTCGGCGGCGGCGTGGTCAGCCGGGCCGTGCTGGTGAGCCTGGGGGTGACCCTGGTCGGGACCCTGGTGAGCCTGGGCGCGACCATTCTGGCCGCCTACGGGCTCTCCCAGCCGGGTTCGCTGTGGCACCGCCCGATCCTGTTCGCCTTCCTGCTGACCTTCCTGTTCGCCCCCGGCATGATTCCGCTGTACCTGCTGGTCAGCGACCTGGGCCTGATCGACAGCTACTGGTCGCTGATCCTGCCGACGGCGGTGAACGCGTTCAACCTGGTGGTGATGCGGGCGTTCTTCATGAACCTGCCGGGGGAGATCTCCGACAGCGCGCGCGTGGACGGGGCCAACGAGTGGACGATCCTGACCCGGCTGGTCCTGCCCATGTCCAAGGGTGTGACCGCGGTGATCGGCCTGTTCTACGCGGTCGGCTACTGGAACGCCTTCTTCAACGCCATCCTGTACATCAACGACAACGCCAAGTGGCCCCTGCAGCTGGTGCTCCGCCAGTACGTCCAGCAGGGGCAGCAGCTCAGCTCCAACTCGGTGGTGGGCGACGCGGTCCAGGGCACCGCGTCGGCGCCGAACCTGGCCATCCAGATGGCGATCGTGGTGGTGGCCCTGGTCCCGGTCACGTTCATCTACCCGCTGGTCCAGAAGCACTTCACCAAGGGCGTCATCATCGGCGCTGTGAAGGGCTGAGGGACCGGAGCGAGACCGTTGTGGGGCCGGGAACCGTGCATTCGGTTCCCGGCCCCCTGTGTCGGACGCTCCGGTTCAGCGGGTCAGTCGCACGCCCGGCCGTTCAGCGTGAACCCTTCGGGCACGGCGGGCTCACCGTCCGCGGACCCGTTGAAGCCCACCGACACCGTCCCGCCCGGTTCGATCCGGCCGTTCCAGGAGGAGCCGGTCACCACGACGGTGGATCCCGTCTGGGTGTGGGAACCGTTCCACAGGCTCGTCACCTGCTCATCCGCGGTGAAGTCCCAGGCCAGCTCCCAGCCCTCGACGGTCTCCGAACCGGTGTTGGTCACCGCCGCGTCCGCCCGGAAACCGCCGGTCCAGGTGGCGCTGACGTCGTAATCGACCTCGCACGCGCCCGGACCCGCGGTGGGCGAAGGCGAGGGGTCCGGGTCCGCGGTGGGCGAAGGCGACGGGGTCGGGTCGGGACCGGGCCCGCCGTCCCCCTCCGCCGGGTCGCCGTAGACGATCCCGCGCCCGTTGGTACCGACGTAGACCCGCCCGTAGACGTCCGGGTCGCCGGTCACGACGGAGCCGGTCCAGCCCCACTGGTTGAGGTCGTCGTTGATCCTCACCCAGGTCCGCCCCGCGTCGTCGGAGCGGAAGATCCCGCGTACGCCGTCGATCCGGGAGCTGGTGTAGACGGCCGGGTAGCCCTCCCCGGGCGGCGGGGCGCCGAAGCCGACGGCGTCGCCCTCGTCCACGGCCCCGATCCGTTCGAAGGTGGCGCCGGCGTCCGTGGTGCGCCACATACCGTAGGTGCCGTCCTCGGCCCCGCCCGCGGCCCACACGTCGCCGGTGTGGCCCGGAACCGCGCCGAAGCGGACGTTCCCCTCCGCGGGCAGGCCGTCGAAGCCGGACGCGGTGAACGTGGCCCCGCCGTCGGTGCTGGTGTGGAAGACCCCGTCGGCGACGGCGTAGAACACGTCCGGGTCGACCCGGTCGGCCTCCACCCGCGCGCCTTCGGGAACACCGGTCGAGGCGGTCCAGGACGATCCCCGGGTCGTGGAGACGTGGACCCCCGTGCCCTCGGGGCTCCAGAGCACGGCCGAGCCGTCCGCGGAGACGGCCACGGTCCCGCCGCCGGTCACCCCGCCGGGCTCCTGTCCCTGCCACCAGCTGTCGCCGCCGTCGTCGGAGACCCCGATGTGGGAGGTGGTCTCGTCCTCGGCGTCACCGGTGCGGACCACCAGGGAGGGGTCGAGCTCGGCGAAGTCCACGCTGGTCCCGTTGCCCCAGTAGGGCTGCTGGTGCATCTGCTCGGGGACCTCGTCGAGGTCGTGGTGGGCGAAGCCGCCGATGTCGGCCATCACCGACACCAGCGGGCCGCCGGGCAGGCTCGCCAGGTCGTGGATGGCGGTCTCCTCCAGACCGTGGACCTTCACCTCGATGTCGAAGGTGGCGTCGGCGTCCCACTCGGTGAGGTTGTCGCTGCCGTAGACGGTGGCCCCGGTGCCGTACATGAACCGGTCGGAGTCGAACGGGTCGATCGCCATGGCCTGGGTCATCCAGCCCAGTTTGGGCTGGGTCTCGGGCGGTTCGGCGCCGCCGCCGAAGTCCAGCCACGGAGCGGTGGAGACGTCCATCTCGTAGCGGTTCTCCCGCTCGGGGTAGGCGCCGTAGTCCCAGGCCTGGGTCCAGGTCTCGCCGCGGTCGGTGCTGCGGAAGATCTGGATGTCCGGCCACCAGGAGATCTGGGTGGCGACCATGAGCGTGTCCGGGTTCTGCCGGTCGACGGTGAGGCCGCCGTAGCCGAAGTAGTTGTCCTCGGAGTCGGAGGGGACCGGGCTGACGCGCGTCCACGCCTCCTCCTCGGTGTCGTAGCGCCACACGTCGCCGGAGTCCCCGTCGTAGGGACCGGGGGTGGACGTGGTGGCCACGTAGAGCTGCCCGCCCTCGTGGTCGAGCACGCCGTGCGCGGGCAGGTGTCCCGTGGGGGCTCCGGGCAGCGGTTCCCAGCTCTGACCGCCGTCGCGGCTCCGGTAGACGGTGTTCTCGAGGTCGGCGACACCCACGTAGACGTCCTGCGTGACCGAGCCCTCGGAGCCGGTGCGCGGGTCGAACTCCACCCAGGTCACCCCGGTGATGTCGTCGTGCACGCCCCACTCGTCGTCGGGGTTCTCGACGTAGTCGCCGGGGTTGGGGAACTCCTCGACCTCGGCCCAGGTCTCGCCGTGGTCGGTGCTGCGCCACAGGCCGTGGCCGCCGCGCGCGCCGAAGTACACGACGCTGTTGTCGTTGGGGTCGACCATGAGGCGCTCGCCCATGCCCCGACCGGGCATGTTGCCGCCGAGCTTGAAGGGCAGCTCGGTCGCCTCCCAGGTCAGGCCCCGGTCCTCGGACCTCAGGATCGCCCCGTTGTTGGGGTCCCAGTCGTTGGTGTAGGTCCCCGCCGCGACGTAGACGCGGTCCGGGTCGACCGGGTCGGTGGCCAGGCTGACGATGCCGGTCCACCCCCAGTCGTCCCAGCCGATCCAGTCGAGCATGGACTCCCAGCGCTCGGTGGCCGGATCCCAACGGTAGGCACCGCCGATGTCCGTGCGGGCGTAGACGAGGTCGGGCTCGGTCTCGTTGAAGACGATCCCGGGGACGAAGCCGCCGCCGGCGATCTGGGCGTTGTCCCAGGTGTAGGGGGTTTCGGCCGCTTCGGCGGAGGCGACGTGCGCGGAGGGTGCCGCTCCGGCCCCGGTGAGGGAGACGGTGACGGCGGCCGCGGCGGCGAGGGCGGTCGCGGTGGCCGTCACCGTCCTCGTTCTGCGGTCCCCTCCCTCATGGGAGCGCTTCCATCTTCGGTTGAGAGGTGTCCTGGATCCGGGCATGAGCGGGGCTCCTCGGTGGGGGGTCCATCCCGCCGGTCCGTGCGAGGAACTGTCCCCCGGCGGGAATTTCCCTGCCAGTGTGTATTCGCGGTGACAGAACGTCAACGGGGGTTCCGGTGATTATTTCGAATCGCTTCGAAACCTGGCCTGAGCTCAAGAGTGTTTCCAGTTCGTCGGCAATTTCCCGATGATCCGCACCGGCGATCCGTCCGACAATCGGATCCTCCGGTCCCCGTCCGGCATTCGGACGAGGAGCGGTCCGCCCTCCAGGGACCGCAGCTCCACCGACACCCCGCCCGCGTCCCACTCCAACCGGTCCACCACCACGCCCCCGCGGGCCCGCAGCCCTTCCACGCACCCCGAGGACCACTCCCGGGGCAGCGCGGGCAGCACCTCGATCCGACCCTCGGCCGAACCCACCAGCATCGCCGCCACCAGAGCCGGGAACCCCCCGCCGATGTCCACGTTGAGGATCCGCCCCCGGTTGTGCGTGGGCACCATCGTCGGCCGCCAGTACCGTCCGGCCAGCAGGGACAGCGCCTCGTGGGCCTCCTCGGCCATCCCCAGCCCGGCCGCGGCCAGACCCAGCTGCACCAGGCCGAAGGCCATCTCGTCCGCCTCCTGCCCCCGCCACCAGGCGAGCCTGGCGCGCACCGCGCGGGCCGCCGCCCCGGCCAGGACGGGGTCCGCGAAGGCCGGATCCCGCTCGTACCAGAGCGGGTACAGGTGGGAGGCGTGCCGGTGCGCGTGCCGGTCGGTCTGCGCCACCGGCCCGGCCGGTCCGGCCCACTCGGCCAGGCAGCCGTCGGGGCCGATCCGGTAGCCGGGGAGCCGGGCGGCCAGCCGGACCCACCTGCGGGCCCCGGGTATCCCCAGAGCCCGGTGCGCCCGCACCAGGTTGCGCGTCAGGTCGCGGACGGCGGCGACGTCCATGGTCGCGTTGACACAGGCCTGACCGTCCCCGTCGGCCGGGGTGTTCTCCGGCGAGTAGGAGGGCGAGAAGCCGCCCTCGCAGAGGAAGTCCTCGTGGAACTCGGCCGCCTCGGTCAGGAACGGCAGGGCCCTGCGGAGCAGGAAGCCCCGGTCCCGGGTGTACGAGTAGTGGTCCCAGTACAGCCGTGCGAGCCACGCCCCTCCCGCGGTCCAGCAGGTCAGGCACCACTCGGGGCCGAAGTGGTTGTGGCGGCCGCTGGTGGAGGCGTGCGCGGGCACGAGGATCCCCCGGCACCCGTACAGACGCCGCGCGTTCTCCCGGAGGTCCTCGGCGAACCCGTCCAGGAGGTCGAACAGCGGCGTCATCAGCTCGGGGGTCCCGGTGGGGTGCAGTCCCGCCAGGGCGGAGGGCAGGTTGCCGTCGAAGGTGTACCCGGAGCGCCAGGGCGGATCGTGGGTACCGCTCCACACCCCCTGGAGGGTGGGCGGGAGGTCTCCGCAGCTGGAGACGACGGCGTACCGTCCCGCGTCCACCAGACGGGTGACCAGCTCCGGCGCGGCCCCGTGACCGGGCTCCGGCCGGAGCCCGCGGCCTCCGTCCGGGGCGGCCCCGGCCAACCGCAGCCGGAACCGGCCCATCAGCTCCCCGTGCAGCCGGCGGTGCCGCTCCAGCAGGAGGGCCGGCGGGCCCGCGGGAAGCTCGGCGGTCGCGGGCGCCCGTTCGGCGCCCGGAGCGGCCGTCTCGGTCCGGAGCAGGAGCACGAGCCGCCGGACGCCCCGTACGCGGAGCCCTTCCCCGTCGGGCTCCGCCGTGCCGCCCTCCGCGGTGACCGAGCAGGTCACCGTGTACCCGGCGAGGCCGCCCTCCGGCCGGTCGGGGAAGGACACGGTGAGTGAGAGCCGGCCGGCGCCGGCCCCCGGACGGACCCGCAGGGCCACCGGCGGCTCCTCCGCCAGCACCCCCAGGGTCAGCCTCCCGTCCAGTCCGTGCGGCCGGTGGAGGTCGCAGACCACCACGTCGTCGGCGCGCGAGGCGAAGACCCGGTGGACGGTCCCGTCCGGCAGCTCCTCGGTGACCTCCCCCGTGTCCAGGTCACAGGTCCGGGTGACCGCTCCGGACCCCGGGCGCTCCGGGGCGAAGGAGAGCACCGCGGCACCGACCAGCGGGTCGATCCAGTGCGTGCCCTCGTACCCCTCCCCCGCCGCCACCTCCGTGATCAGTTCCGCGGCCGACCGGGAACGCCCCTCGCCCAGGAGCGCGCGGAGCTCGGGCAGGACCGGTGCGGTGTGCGGCGCGGGCAACGGCTCCCGGACCGGGAGGAAGAGGCGTTCGTGGCTCAGGGTGATCCGGGTCCGGTCCGGCCCGGAATGCACGAGCGCGCCCTGGCGCCCGTTCCCGCTGATCAACGCGTCCTCCCAGTCCCGGACGGGCGAACGGGTGCGCACCGTCCGGCCGGGGGGTCTGTCGCAGGAGTGGGTCATGGGGGCATCCTTACCTGGTCGTGTCAGCGGGTTCGAGGGAGCGTGTGCCATGTCCGTCCTGTGGTTCGGCGGCGATCACAACCCGGAGCAGTGGCCCGAGGAGGTACGCGCCGAGGACACCGGACTCATGCGCCGGGCCGGGGTGAACCTGGTGACGGTCGGGGTCTTCTCGTGGTCGCTGCTGGAGCCCCGGGAGGGGGAGTTCGACTTCGGCTGGCTGGACCGCGAACTGGACCGGCTCGCGGACGCCGGGGTGGGGGTCGCCCTGGCCACGCCCACGGCCTCGCCGCCGCCCTGGTTCGGGGCGGCCCACCCCGACGCCATGCCGGTGACCGCCGAAGGCGTACGCCTCACCCACGGAAGCCGGGACACCTACGACGTGACCGCCCCCGCCTACCAGGCGGCCTGCGAGCGGATCGTCCGGGCGCTCGCCGAGCGCTACTCCGCGCACCCGGCCCTGCGCCTGTGGCACGTGCACAACGAGTACGGCACCTGGTCCCACTCCGCCCACGCGGACCGGGCTTTCCGCGGATGGCTCCGGAAGCGGCACGGGGACCTGGAAGCGCTGAACGAGGCCTGGACCACGGCCTTCTGGGGACAGCACTACTCCGACTGGGAGCACGTCCGGACCCCGCGCGCCACCCAGTACCTGGCCAACCCGGCGCACGTCCTGGACTTCCGGCGCTTCCTGTCCGACGCGATGCTCGACCACTACCTGGCCCAGCGCACGATCCTCAAGTCCGCGGACCCGGCCGTGCCGGTCACCACCAACCTGGCCTTCGGCGACTGGGTCCCGGTCGACGCCTGGAAGTGGGCCGAGCACATGGACCTGGTGGCGGTGGACGACTACCCGTCCGCGCCCGGCGCCGAGGCCGCCGCCCAGACCGCCTTCGCCGCCGACCTGGCCCGTTCCTACGCCGCGCGCGTGCCCGCGAAGGGCCGCCCGTGGCTGCTGACGGAGCAGGCCGCCGGGGTCCTGTACACACCCGGGCGGACCGTCTCCAAGGCCCCCGGGGAGCTGGTCCGGCACAGCCTGTCCCACGTGGCGCGGGGGTCCCGGGGCGCCATGTTCTTCCAGTGGCGCGCCTCCCGGGGCGGTGCCGAGCAGTGGTACTCGGGGATGGTGCCGCACGCCGGCCCCGACTCCCGGATCTTCCGCGAGGTGTGCGAGCTCGGTGCCCTCCTGCCCAGGGTCGCGGGGGCCGCCGACGCCCGTGTCCCGGTCGACGCCGCCGTCACCTGGGACCCGGAGTCCTGGTGGGCGATGGGCGCGGCCTCCCTGCCCGACGCGGACCTCGACTACCTGGGCGCCGTACGGCAGGTCCACCGCGTCCTGTGGCGGTCGGGCCGCACGGTCGACTTCGTACGCCCCGACCGGCCCCTGCCCCCGGTACCGCTGCTGGTCGTCCCCTCGCTCTACCTGGTGTCCGACACCGCCGCCGCGCACCTGGCGGACTACGTGGAGCGGGGCGGGACCCTCGTGGCCACCCCCCTGAGCGGGATCGCCGACCCCCACGGCACCGTACGGACCGGGGGCCACCCGGGCGCGCTGCGCGACCTGCTCGGTGTCCGGGTGGAGGAACTGCGCCCCGCCCCGGACACCGAACTGTCCGACACCGACCTCGGCACGGTCCGCGGCTGGACCGAGGCGGTCCGCCTGACCGGGGCCGAGCCGGTGGCCGTCCACCGGTCGGGGGACCTGGCGGGGCAGCCCGTGCTGACCCGGAACCGCAGGGGTTCGGGGACCGCCTGGTACCTGTCCGCGCGGTTGGACGACGCCGCCCTGGGCGCCCTGTTGGCCGGGCTCGGAGCGCGGGCCACCGCCGCCGACCTCCGCGCCGGCCCCGCCACCCCCTCCGCCCCGGAGGCGGGTGTGGAGGTCGTACGACGCGAGGACGGCGCCCTCACCTGGATCTTCGTGCTCAACCACACCGGTGCCCCGTATCCGGTCGCCCCCGCCTCGCTGGGGCTCGCCCCCGGCGCCGTGGACCTGTTGACGGACACGGCGGCCGAAGGGCTGACCGTACCCGGAGGCGGGGTCGCGGTGCTGCACGGCCGGCTCAGCCCGTGATCGGGAGGTCCGCCCCCTCCCGCAGGAGTACGGGGACCCGGTCCAGCGGCGCGGCGATCGTGACCACCGTGCCGCCCGGGTGGACGTTCCCCGTCCACGGGTCGGTCCAGGAGGCGCCCTCCGGGAGGTAGACGTCCCTGGTCCGCGCCCCGTACTCGGTCACCGGGGCGACCAGCACGTCCGGACCGAAGAGGAACTGGTCGCCCTCCTGCCAGGCGTTCGGGTCCTCAGGGAAGTCGACGAACACCGGGCGCATCGGCGGCAGCCCTCTCTCGTGCGCGAGGCGCATCTGCTCCATGACGTAGGGGCGGAGCCGCTCGCGCAGGAACAGCAGCCCGCTCACGAGTTCGTAGACCTCCTCTCCGTAGGACCACACCTCGTTGGGTCCGCCGGACATCTCCGGGTAGAGGTCGTGCGAGAACGGTTCCCGGTACCCGTGCAGACGGAACAGCGGGCAGAAGACCCCGTACTGGAACCAGCGGACCATCAGCTCCCGGTACTCCGGCGAGTCCTGGTCACCGCCGTGGAACCCGCCGATGTCCGTCGTCCACCAGGGGATCCCGGACATCGCGACGTTCAGTCCGGCGCGGACCTGCGTCCGCAGGGAGGCGAAGGTGGGGGCGATGTCGCCCGACCACAGGGCCGCGCCGTGGCGCTGGCTGCCCGCCCAGGCCGAGCGGCACAGGCTGATCACCTGCTCCTCCCCCGCGGCGAGCATGCCCTCGTGGAAGGCGCGTGCGTGTTCGAGCGGGTAGATGTTGCCCACCTCGGTGCCGGGCCCGGCGTGGTACCGCAGGTTCTCCGGGTGGCCGGGCTTCAGCTCGGGCTCGCAGGCGTCGAGCCACCAGACCCGGATCCCCAGGGAGTGGTAGTTGCGGCGGATCCGCTCCCACAGGTACGCCCGGGCGTCGGGGTTGGTGGGATCGTAGAAGCCCACCTGGACGTGGGCCTCCACCCCCTTGTCGGCCCAGTCCGCGTGCACGGGGGGACCCTGTTCGGTGGCCACGAGGTAGCCGCTGGCCAGCATCTCGGCGTGGTTCTCGCTCAGCGGGCTCACCGAGGGCCACACGGAGACCATCAGCTCCACACCCATCTCGCGGAGTTCGTCCACCATGGCCTTGGGGTCGGGCCACTCCCGCGGGTCGAACTTCCAGTCGCCCAGGTGGGTCCAGTGGAAGAAGTCGCTGACGATCACCGACAGCGGAAGCCCGCGGCGCCGGTACTCGCGGGCCACCGCCATGAGCTCGTCCTGGGTGCGGTAGCGGAGCTTGGACTGCCAGAAGCCGGAGGCGAACTCGGGCAGCATCGGGGGGTGGCCGGTGGCCTCGGCGTAGCGGGCCATGATGTCGGCGGGGCCGTCGCCCGTGGTGACCCAGTAGTCGATCTGGCGGGCGCTGTCGCTCACCCAGCGGGTCCCGTTGTCGGCCAGTTCGACCCTGCCGGTGGCGGGGCTGTTCCAGAGCATCCCGTAGCCGCGCGACGAGACCAGGAAGGGGATGGTGACCTCGGCGTTGCGCTGGACGAGGTCGATGACCGCGCCCTTCTGGTCGAACAGTCCGTGGGTGTGCTGCCCGAGGCCGTGGATCCGCTCGCCCTCGTGGGCCCGGAAGCGCTGCTCGATCCGGTAGTAGCCGTTGCCGGTGGAGGTGTAGACACGGGGGCCGGGCCACCAGAAGTGGGCCCGCTCCTCGGCGAGCAGCTCCTCGCCGTCGCGGGTGAACCGGAGCATGCCGTCCGCGCTCACCTCCAGGGTCAGGGATCCGCTGACCAGGACCGCGGAGTCACCGAGGCTCACCCGGGCCGGGCCCGGCGGCCGTCGGTCCAGCGCGCCGGGCAGGTCCTCACGGAGGGTGGACAGCGCGGCCCGGACGCGGATGCCGTCGGTTCCCCAGGCCTGGGCGCGCAGGACCTGGTGGCTGCCGCGCCACTCGAAGCCGTCCTCGATCTCGTTGAACACGTGGGTCCTTCCTGTAGGGGGTGGCAGGGGTGTCGAAGCGCTTCGACGATGAACCTGGTTCGAGAGGGGGTGGGTGGCAGAGGTGGAAGCGGGTGGGCCGGAAGGGCCGTGCCGCCGGTTCTCAGGACCGGCGCGCGGTGCTGCCCCGGTCGGTGAGTCCGGGCTCCAGCAGGGTGGTCCCCGGTTTACCGAGGCCGTCGATCTTGTCCATGAGCAGGCCGACCGCGCGGCCGCCGAGCTCCTCGGCCGGCAGGTCCACGGAGGTCAGTTCGGGCAGACCGGCGGGGGCGGGTCCGATGACGACCGTCGACAGGTCAGGGGTGGTGGGGCCGTGTTCGGAGAAGGCCTCCAGCAGCGGGGCCACGGAGGGTTCGTTGTGCACGATGAGCCCGGTCAGACCGGGCCGCTCGCGCAGAAGGGCGCCCGCGACCTCAGCGGCGGTCTCGGGCGAACAGGGGCGCTGGGTGGCGCGGACCCCCCGGCGGGCGGCGGCCGACTCGAACCCGGCGAGGGTCCGCTCGGCGAATCCCGTGCGCCGCTGGTAGACCGACGGCGGTTGGCCGACGAAGGCGATGTCGGTGTGGCCCCGGTCCGCCAGGTGGTCCACGCAGAGCGCACCGGCGGCGGAGAAGTCGAGGTCTATACAGGTCAGGCCGTCGGTGTCCTCGGGGACCCCGATGAGCACCGAGGGCAGGTCGAGGGAGCGCAGGACCGGCACACGCGCGTCGTCGGCCTCCACGTCCATGACGATGACGCCGTCCACCATGGCGCTGCCCGCGACCCGGCGCAGGCCGTCCGGCCCCTCCCCCTGGGTGAGCAGGAGGACGTCGTGGTCGTGGGTACGGGCGGCGGTGACGACGGAGACCGCGAAGCGCATGGCGACGGGGACGTGGACGTCGTCGCGCAACGGGACGACCAGCGCGATGACGTTGCTGCGGCGGCTGGCCAGGGAGCGCGCCCCCGCGTGGGGCTGGTAGCCCAGGGCCTCGATACTCTCCCGGACCCGGCGGGTGGTGGACTCGGAGATCGACCGCTTCCCGCTGAGCACATAGGAGACCGTGCTCGGTGACACCCCCGCGTGCCGGGCCACATCGGAGATCCGCACCGCACCGCCCCGTCCGTTGTCGAATCGATTCGATGGAATGTTACGCACCTCGCCGCCCCGGGCGCAATGCCCAGAGGAAACGGTCCCCGGGCGGAACTCCCCGCCGAGCCTACTGCCCCGCGGCACCGCCCGCCGATGCCGAGCGGCCACGGTGCCGGTCTGGCGCGGGGCCCGCTCCTGCAGCAGACTCGACCCGACGCCGTCCGCAACCGACGGCCGGAACCGTGCGTCTACCCACTCACGGGGAACCCGGCACCACCGGCCCCGGCCCCACACCCCACCCGGAAGGAACCCGCGTGGCCCCGGATCCCATCCTTCTCATCGGCACCGTCCTGCTCCTGATCGCCGGTGCGGCCGCGCTGTTCACCGGCTTCACCGCGCCGCGGGGCAGGCGGGGGCTGACCTGCTCCGGTGGCGCCCTGCTGGTGGCGGCCGCCGTCCTCTCCCTGACGCTGGCCCTGGCGAGCGCCCCGATCTACGAGACGGTGAGCGGCCTCAACGGCGGCCGTACCGCGTTCATCGTCCTGAACGTCCTCAACCGGATCGACGACCTCCTCTGGGCGGTGGGACTGCTGCTCGTGGCACTGGCCGCGACGAAACGGCTGTCAGCGCCACGCGCCACCCCGGGACCGCCGGTGCCGTCCGGCCCTCACGGACCGTACGGACACCGGGCCCACGGGCACCAGGCCCCGTACGCGCAGCAGGGGCCCCACGGGGCACCGCGGCCGGGACCGCGGCAGGGTGGCCCGCAGTACCCGGGCCCCCGACCGCCGCAGCAACAGGGCCCCCTGCCCTCACCCGGAGCGGCCCCGCGGCCGCCCCAGCAGCCCGGACCGCGTCCGCCGCACGGTTCCGACCCCCAGCAGCCCGGACCGCGTCCGCCGCACGGTTCCGGCCCCCAGCCGCCGCACGGCCCCTCCTCCCGCTGACCGCACGAGACCCGGAGAACACGCGGACATGATCGACCTCATCCTCAGCCTCCTGCTCGGCTGCCTGCCGCCGCTGGTGGTCGGCGCCATCGCCCTCCTGCGCTCCTTCGGCGCCCCCAGCGGCAAGGTCCCCGCAGCCGTCGGCGGCGGCCTGCTGGTCCTCGCGGGCCTGGTACTGACCGGCTGGGAGATCTACTCCCGGTTCGTCCTGATGCCCGACCCCTCCATGGCACCCTTCGGTGTCCTTCCCGTCGACCCGGCCGTCCTCTACGCGGTCAGAATCGGGTCCGGGGCCCTCGTCGCCGCCGGTGTGGCCCTGCTGCTGGTCGGGGTGATGAGCGCCGGACGGCTGGAGAACAAGGAACAGGGACCCCGGTCACGGCACGAGGCACCGGGGCCGTACGCCCCTCAGGCGCGCCGCCCCTGAAGCCCTGTGCTCCGAGGCGCCCGGCATCCGGCGCGTGAGCCACGGCACGAAGAGGACCATCAGGGCACCGAGGACCACCACGGGAACAACCGCCCCGAGGAGGATCGGCACCGTCTGCGACCAGTTGTCGAGCAGGATCACGCAGAAGACCGGTGGCGGGAGGAGGACCGGCGGGAAGACGACGGGGACGGCCCTGACGGCGTAGGCGCGCGGGTGGTTCTGCGCGTGGATCTGCATCTGGCCGAAGAGGGCCCTGGGATGTCGGCGAGCGGTCCGGGGGTGTGCCGTGTGCCCGTTCATGTCCGCGCCCTACGCGAGACGGGCGTCAGCGTTCCGGGAACGCTGCGTTCCCTTTGCCTTGGGCAGGGCTGAGCGCGTGCCCGGACCGGGCACGGGGTCGGTGGCGTCTGCGGCTGTCGTGGTCCCGGGAGGGGCTCACCGGACCCGGGAGGGGAACACCTGTCGTGGCTGCTGCGTGTGGCGCCGGCTGTCCGCGGAGCGGTCAGCCGGCCTGGCGCTTGGCCTCCAGGGCCTCCATCGCCGCGACGGCGGTGGCGACGGTCTGGTGGACCGGAACCTGGCGGTGCAGGCCGACCAGGCGGACGACCTTGGTGACACGTTCGTTGAGTGCCGCCAACGACAGGGAACCGTCCAGCTCACGGACGTTCCGATAGGCGTTGATGATGACGTTCAGCCCGCTGGAGTCCATGAAGTCCAGAGCGGACAGGTCCAGGATCAGCCACGGACCGTGGTCGTCGATCGCGGTCTTGATGTGTTCCTGGAGGTCGGCGGCGGTCGCGATGTCGAGTTCTCCCTCGATCGCGACGATGACGCTGCGGCTCTCGAACCGCGTGCTCAGCCCAAGCCTGTGCACGTTCACTCCTCCCGGCCCCACGTTCAGATGGTGAGGGGTCCCTCGCTTAACCATACGCAGCCCGACCGGGAACGACTACCGGACCCGGCTCCACTCCCACAGAGCCGGTCCGGTGAGGGAAACACCTGCGCGCCCGAACGATCTGGTAAGTCGTTGGACACACACGGTATAAGCGAACCGCCCATACGGGAATGCCATCGGGCAAGAAATTTTCGCCTCATGGGCGAGAACCCCCTTCGGATGCCCGGTTATCGACCGTTCACCATGGGTTATTTCACGACATGGAACCCGGTGTGATCGACCATCCCTCACGCGTCCGCGCCGTCACCCTCGGACCGGTCACGTTCCGTTTCCCGTTCCCGAACTCCATCACTCTGAGTGAAGGAATCCAACAGCGTGCGCGCGGCCAGGGTGGCCGTGGTGTCCCCCGACCTCACCTGCGACTCCATCCTCGGAATGAGCCCTGCCACCCCCTCGTCCCGCAGGAACGCGTCCATGAGCCGGTCCCGGACCTGGTCCCACATCCAGCTCACCCCCTGGGAGCTGCGACGGTCGGCGAGGGAGCCGTCGAGCTCCAGCACCCGCCGGTGCTCCAGCACGGTCTCCCACACCTCGTCCAGCCCGTCACCGGTCATGCCGCTGCAGGTCAGCACCGGCGGCCGCCACCGCGGATGGACCTGCTGGAGCAGGCGCAGGGCCCTGGAGAGCTCCCGGGCGGCCTTGCGGGCGTCGTCGGCGTGCGGGCCGTCGGCCTTGTTCACCGCGACCACGTCCACCAGCTCCAGCACACCCTTCTTGATGCCCTGGAGCTGGTCGCCGGTGCGGGCCAGCGTGAGGAACAGGAAGCAGTCGACCATCGCGGCGACCGTGACCTCGGACTGGCCGACACCCACCGTCTCCACCAGGACCACGTCGAACCCGGCCGCCTCCATGAGCAGCATGGTCTCGCGGGTCGCGCGGGCCACACCGCCGAGCGTGCCCGCCGTGGGCGAGGGCCGGATGAAGGCGTTCGGGTCCACCGCGAGTGCGGCCATGCGCGTCTTGTCACCGAGGATGCTGCCGCCGGTGCGGGTCGAGGACGGGTCGACGGCGAGCACAGCGACCCGGTGCCCGGCGGCGGTCAGCCGCGTGCCGAGCGCGTCGATGAAGGTCGACTTGCCCACCCCGGGCACGCCGGTGATCCCGACCCGCTGCGCCTTGCCGGTGTGCGGGAGCAACCGCACCAGGAGCTCCTGGGCGGCCCGCGCGTGGTCCGGGCGGCGCGACTCCACCAGGGTGATCGCCCTGGCCAGGGTCGGCCGGTGCCCGGACAGGACCCCCTCGGTCAGGGCGTCCACGTCCACCGGACGCCTCCCGCGCACCGCCACGGTCACTCCCCTTCCCGGCCGGACCCCTGTTCGGGCTGCTCCGCCCGTTCCGGGTCCAACCGCTCCTCCAGCTGGTCGAGCAGGTCGGTCGCGGCCTCGGCGATCACCGTGCCGGGCGGGAAGATCGCGGCGGCCCCGGCCTCCCGGAGCTCGTCGAAGTCCCCCGGCGGGATCACCCCGCCCACCACGATCATGATGTCCTCCCGGTCGAGCCCGGCCAGCTCCTCGCGCAGCGCGGGCACCAGGGTCAGGTGTCCGGCGGCCAGCGAGGACACCCCGACCACGTGCACGTCGGCCTCCACGGCCTGGACGGCGACCTCGGCCGGGGTCTGGAACAGCGGTCCCACGTCGACGTCGAAACCGAGGTCGGCGAAGGCGGTGGCGATGACCTTCTGGCCGCGGTCGTGGCCGTCCTGGCCCATCTTCGCGACGAGGATGCGGGGCCGGCGGCCCTCGGCCTCGGCGAACTCGTCGACCCGGGCGGTCACCCGGTCCATCAGGTCGGCCGCGTCCGCGCTCCCGGACGCCTCGTTCTTGTACACACCCTGAATCGTACGGATCTGGCCGGAGTGGCGGTTGAACACCTTCTCCATGGCGTCGGAGATCTCACCGACGGTCGCCTTGGCGCGGGCCGCGTCCACGGCGGCGGCGAGCAGGTTGCCGGTGAGGGCCTCGTCGGCCCTGGACTCGCGCCCGGCCGCCTCGGTGAGGGCGTCCAGGGCGGCGCGCACCTCGGTGTCGTCGCGCTCCTCGCGCAGGCGGCGGAGCTTGTCCAGCTGCTCGGTGCGGACCTTGGAGTTGTCGACCTTGAGCACGTCGATCTCGTCGGGGGTGTCCGGCCGGTACTTGTTGACGCCGATCACCGGCTGGCGGCCCGAGTCGATGCGCGCCTGGGTGCGGGCGGCCGCCTCCTCGATGCGCATCTTGGGCAGTCCGGCGTCGATCGCGGCGGCCATGCCCCCGGCCTTCTCGACCTCCTGGATGTGCGCCCACGCCTTCTCCGCCAGCTGCTGGGTGAGGCTCTCCACGTAGTAGCTGCCGCCCCAGGGGTCGACCACGCGCGTGGTCCCGGACTCCTGCTGGAGGAGCAGCTGGGTGTTGCGGGCGATGCGGGCCGAGAAGTCCGTGGGCAGGGCCAGCGCCTCGTCCAGGGCGTTGGTGTGCAGCGACTGGGTGTGGCCCTGGGTCGCGGCCATGGCCTCCACACAGGTGCGCCCGACGTTGTTGAACACGTCCTGCGCGGTCAGCGACCAGCCCGAGGTCTGGGAGTGGGTGCGCAGGCTCAGCGACTTGTCCTCGGCGGCGCCCAGGTCCTTGACCAGGCGCGCCCACAGGAGGCGGGCCGCGCGCAGCTTGGCGACCTCCATGAAGAAGTTCATCCCGATCGCCCAGAAGAACGACAGCCGGGGCGCGAACGCGTCCACGTCCAGACCGGACTTCTGCCCCGCGCGGATGTACTCCACACCGTCCGCGAGGGTGTAGGCCAGCTCCAGGTCGGCCGTGGCCCCGGCCTCCTGCATGTGGTAGCCGGAGATGGAGATGGAGTTGAACCGCGGCATCCGCCGCGAGGTGTAGGCGAAGATGTCGGAGATGATCCGCATCGACGGCTTCGGCGGGTAGATGTAGGTGTTGCGGACCATGAACTCCTTGAGGATGTCGTTCTGGATGGTCCCCGACAGCTTCTCGGGGGACACACCCTGTTCCTCGGCGGCCACGATGTACAGCGCCAGGACGGGCAGCACCGCGCCGTTCATGGTCATGGACACGCTCATCCGGTCCAGCGGGATCCCGTCGAACAGCTGGCGCATGTCGTAGATGGAGTCGATGGCCACCCCGGCCATGCCCACGTCGCCCGACACCCGGGGGTGGTCGGAGTCGTAGCCGCGGTGGGTGGCCAGGTCGAAGGCGACCGACAGGCCTTTCTGGCCCGCGGCCAGGTTGCGCCGGTAGAAGGCGTTGGACTCCTGGGCGGTGGAGAAACCCGCGTACTGGCGGATGGTCCACGGCTGGTTCACGTACATGGTCGGGTAGGGCCCGCGCAGGTACGGCGGGATGCCCGGCAGGCCGTCCACGAAGTCCAGGCCCGCGCGGTCGGCGGGCGTGTAGAGCGGTTTGACCCCGATGCCCTCCGGGGTCTCCCACTCCAGGGCGTCGGCGGCCTTTCCGGTGGCTTCCTCCAGGGCGCGCTGCCAGTCGGCCTCGCCCTGGGCGCCCTGGCCGTCCGCCGTGAAGGCGGGCGGCCGGGGGTCCACGGTGGAGAAGTCGGGGATCATGCTCTCTCCCCCTGGGTGGAGTCGTTCGTAGTGGGCGGTACTGCGCCGGAGGCGTCCGTTGAGGGCGGTAGCCCGTCCCCGCGCGAAGCGCCCTCGGCGGGCGATGGTGGGCGACGGGTGGGCGGTACTGCGCCGGAGGCGTCCGTTGAGGGCGGTAGCCCGTCCCCGCGCGAAGCGCCCTCGGCGGGCGATGGTGGGCGACGGGTGGGCGGGGGATCGGTGAGGATCACGTCGACCAGGTCGGTGAGCAGGGCGACGGCGTCGCAGCCCTTGTGGGCGAAGGAGTCCACCCCGGCCTCCCTGTAGGCGTCTCGGGGCGATCCGGCGAGGAGGACACGGCGGGCCCCGACCCCCTTGAGCGCGCGGGCGACCGCCTCGGCGTGTTCGGCGTAGACCTTGTCCGAGGAGCAGATCACCGCGACCCGGCTGCCGGAGGCGGTGAAGGCGGCGGCCGCGGCCCCGGCGCCGTCGAGCGGGCCCGGGTCGTGGACCGCGATCCCGCCCGCGGCGAGCAGGTTCGTGGCGAAGGAGGCGCGGGCGGTGTGCGCGGCGACCGGGCCGAGGGTGGCCAGGAAGGCGGTGGGCCGTCGGCCGCTGTCGGCGGTGTGGGCGTCGGAGCGGTCGCGCAGGGACTCGTAGTCCTGGGCGTAGCGGCGGACCGGGAAACCGCCGGGGACCCGGACAGGGCGGGCGGGATCGGGTTCTCGGACGAGGGGTTTCTCGTGCGGGTCCGGGAACTCGCTGACCCCGGTGAGCGGGGCGGTGCGGTGGGCGAGGTCGCGGCGGCGCAGCTCCCAGACGCGGTCCACGGCGGTGCGGAGCTCGCCGTGTCCGATGGCCTCGGCGATGCCCCCGGCGCGCTCCAGTTCCTGGAAGAAGGCCCACCCGGCGTTGTAGAGGTCGCGGGTGAGGGCCTCGACGTAGAAGGAGCCCCCGGCCGGGTCGACGACCCGGGCCAGGTGGGACTCCTCGATGAGGAGCGACTGGGTGTTGCGGGCGATGCGGCGGGCGAAGTCGTCGGGCAGGCCCACCGCGGAGTCGAAGGGCGCGACGGTGACCGCGTCGGCGCCGCCCACCCCGGCGGCGAAGCAGGCCACGGTGGTGCGGAGCATGTTCACGTGCGGGTCGCGGCGGGTGAGCATCGCGTCGGAGGTGGTGGCGTGCAGGCTCATGCCGCGTCGGTCGGCGGGGACGCCGGAGGCCTCCAGCACCTGGTTCCACATGGCGCGGACGGCCCGGAGCTTGGCGATGACGGAGAACTGGTCGGCGTTGGCGGCCAGCCGGAACTCGATCCGGCCGGCGGCGTCGGCCAGATCCAGTCCGGCGGCGGCCAGGGCGCGCAGGTAGGCGGTACCGGCCGCGATCGCGGAGCCGATCTCCTGGGCCTCGGAGCCGCCCGCGTTGTGGACGAGAGTGCCGTCGGCGACGAACAGCCCCAGGTGGGGGTACCGGGCCGCGTGTTCGGCGGCGAAGCGGGCCGGGTCCGCCACGTCGGGGCGCTCGCCGGCCAGGGCCGCTGTGCTGAGGGGGTCCAGGCCCAGGTGGGAGATGACGCGGCCGTCGGGGACGTCGGCGTCGGTGTGGGCCCGCAGCAGGGCGGTGGCGGCGTCGAGGGCCTCCGGGCCGGGGGCGCGGAGCACCACCGGGGCGAGGTCGAGGTAGACGTCGGCGAGGGCTTCGCCCAGCTGGTCGGTGGGCACCCCCGCCTCTCCCACCGCGATCCACAGCGAGCTCACGCCGTTCATGAGGTCGTTGTGCACGCGGCGGCGGAGTGCGGCGGGGTCGGCGTCGGTGTGCCGGGCGCGGATGTCCCATCCTCCCGCCACTCCCCCGCCCGGGCGGTAACCGCGGACGAAGGGGGCCAGACCCGGATAGCCGGGGTCGGCCGCGGAGGGCTCGGAGGTGTAGAGGGGCTCGATGTCGAACCCGTCGTAGCCGTGGGTGGCCAGCACGGACTCGGGGGTGTCGGCGAGGCGGTCCTCGGCGACACCGCTCTTGCGGAGCACTCCGGCGACGAGTTCGCGCCACCGCTCGCGTGTGGCCGCCGGGAAGCCTTCGGCCAGGTTGGGAGCCGCTGTTCCGGCGGCCCCGCTCTCAGGGACGTCCATACTCCGAGATGGTAGAGAACCGGGTTCGGTTCGGGCGAGCCGGGGTGTGGTGCTCGGCACAGGCCGACTCCGCGCCGGGCGGGGTCGGGGGTCAGCCGGTCGGCCCCAGTGCGCCACCCCGGCCCCAGAGTGTGACATGGGACACATAGGCCCCGATCGGAGAACCAAAGGCGCCGGTCAGGGACCCCAACATTCACTCCAGTCCGCACTTTCTACAGGAACCTCCATGTTGAACTCCGCCCGCAGACACCGCGTCGCCCTCGGTCTCGTCGCCGCCGGCTCCGCCCTGGCCCTCGCCGCTTGTGGTGCCGACGAGCCCGCGCCCACCGGGACCGACACGGCCGCTGTCGAGGAGCCCGAGGAGGAAGAGGCCCCCGAGGTCGACGCCTCCGCGTTCAACCAAGGCCCCATCCCCGCCGAAGCCCCCGAGATCGACGAGGCGGACCTGCCCGCCGAACCCGACTCCGCGGCCCCGCTGGGTGACCGGATCGCCTGGGACGCCCTGGAGTCGGTCTCCACCTTCGCGTCGACGACCGACCCCGAGGCCACCTACACCTGCCCGGAGATCGCCGGTGAGGAGGGTGAGTCCATCACCTGCACGGTGAACTTCCTCGGCGAGGACTGGGACTACTCGATCGACATCACGTCCTCGGGCGTCCTCATCAACTACGAGTGGGACCTCCCCGAGGGCCCGCTCATCCGCGAGGTCGTCGAGGACACGCTGCGCGTGAGCGCCGAGACCGAGTACGTGCTCTGCGACATGGCCACCGACCTCGAGCGCGGCGTGCCCGGCGAGGAGGCGCCCTTCCTCTGCCAGAGCCTGGACGAGGCGACCGGGGACGTCACCGAGTGGGAACTGAGCATCTCCCAGTACGGGGCCTTCTCGTTCTACCGGGTCTGACCGGCCTCACCGTCCGGTCGAGGCACCGACAGGCCACAGCGGCCCCGCCGTTCGGCGGGGCCGCTCCTGCTTTCCCCGACCGTGCGCCTGCTGCCGGGGCCCGGACCGCGGCCCGGGTCAGCCGCAGTTGGTGGCGTTGCGCACGACCCACTCGTCACCGATCACGCCGCCCCAGTCCACGCACTGGCCCGCGGCCTCCAGGTGGACCGGACCTGCGTAGGAGGTCCAGTCACCGGGGTCCCGCGTCCAGGAGGTGGAGGTGCTCTGCTTGAGGACCGCGTCCATGTTCATCGCGGCCCCGGCGTCGGAGCGCACGACGACGACGCAGTTGCGCCCGGTGGAGTTGTTGTAGGCGAGGTAGACGGTGCCGCCGCTGACGGAGGCGCTGTTGTTCACGTTGTAACCGTCACCGCAGGCCCCGTTGTAGGGCGCGGCGGCGGCCGGCGCCGGGTTGGCCAGGACCGCGGTCAGGGTGATGGCGAGCCCGCAGGAGACCCAGCGGGCGAGGTACTTCAGCACTTGTCCTCCTCCTACCAGGGCGGGGTTCCGCTGCCGCTGGTCCTGTGGTGTTCCACGAGCCGTGTGATGGTGACGGTGCCGCCGCTCTCGGTGTAGGTGATCTCGGCCGAGACGGTGCGGCTGCCACTGTTGACGTAACCGGTCAGCGCGGTCGGGCTGGAGGCCACCGAACCGGCGTCGCCGTCCCCGACAGCACCGCCCTGCCCCTGGCAGAAGCTCCACGCGCACACCACCGTGGCGCCGTCCAGCACCGCGTACCGGCCTGAGCCGTTCGAGGGCTCGAAGGCCACCACGTGGGTGCCCGGGGGGCGCGGACCGGAGGCGCTCACCCCGGCGCCGACCGTGGCCATCGTGGTGATGGCGCCGCCGTCCTCGCCGTCGGCGCCGTCCTCCTCCCCGGCACCTTCCCCGCCCGCCTCGTCCCCGGTGTCCCCGTCCTCATCGGAGGGGTCGCCGGGGGGCTCCTCCGAAGGGCCCCCGGAGGACGTGGCGGCAGATCTGCCGGAGTCCCCCGCGCTCCCCTTGTCCGCCGTACCGTCCCCGCCCTCGTCGTCGGCGCCGAACCAGGCCGCGATCGGCAGGGAGTCCCAGTTGCCGGCCACCGCGGCCCCGCCGACACCCGTTCCGACGAGCAGCAGGGCGGTGACGGCGGCGGCGACCACGAGCCCGGTTCGGCGCCCCCTGCCCTGGCCCGTTCCACGGCGCCCTCTGGGTACCGCGACCTCCTGCTCCACGGGGGCGCGTACCCCGTGCCAGGTGGCCTGGAGGGTCTGGGCGACAGCGGCCCCCGCGGACGTGGGCCCGTCGATGACGGAGACCGGACGGCCCAGGTGGACCAGCTGCATCACCCCGATCACCAGGGCCATGGCGGTGGGCCTGCGGTCGGCGTCCTTGTCCAGCGCCCGGCGGGCGAGGTCGGCGAGGGGGCCGTCGAAGCCCTCCGTGTCGGGCTCGCCGCTCATCACCCGGTGCGCCACGGCGGCGGGGTCGCCGCCGCCGAACGGGGGCCGTCCGGTCGCCGCGTAGGTGACCAGAGCGCCCCAGGCGAAAATGTCGTCGGCGGTACTGATCGGGTCACCGCGGTAGTGCGCCGGGCTGATCCAGCCCGAGGAGCCGAGCACGGACCCGGTACGTGTGAGCGCGGTCTGGTCAAGGGCGCGCGCGATGCCGAAGTCCAGTACCCGGGGGCCCTCCGGGGAGACCACGATGTTGGCGGGCTTGAGGTCGCGGTGGACCACCCCGGCGGAGTGGATCTGCGCGAGGGCCTCGGCGATGCCCACCGCGAGGCCGTGGACCAGTGCCGGGGCCATGGGGCCCTTGTTCTCCCGCAGGTAGGCGTTGAGTGTCAGCCCGCGGACCAGGGGGGTGGCCAGCCAGGGCTGGGCGCACTCCGTGTCCGCGGCCAGCAGCGGCACCGCGCAGGCGCCGCCGACCCGGGCGAGCATCTCGACCTCGCGGGCGAAGCGGCTCCGGAACTCGGGATCGGCCGCGAACTCCGGGTGGACGACCTTGAGCGCGACCAGGGACCCGTCCTGGGCCCGGGCGGCGTACACGGCGCCCATGCCACCCGCGCCCAGGCGTTTGAGCAGCCGGTACGGGCCGATCTCGGCGGGGTCGGTGGGCAGGAGGTCGGTGGCCGTAGCCGGCAGGAGGGCTGCGTTCTGGGCAGGACTCATGGTGCTCACAGATGCGGGGGTGGAGTGGAGGGGTTCCAGAGGAAACCGGGACGCCTTGTGCCAAAGCTATCCAGGCACTGAATAGTAGCCAAAGGGATCTTTGCTTCCGTGTCCGGTCGCTCCCTGCGGCACGAAAAGACGCCCCCGGGCCTGTCCGGTTCCGGCCAAACCCGAAATCGGGACCTCGGAGAGAACGGGCGGTGACGCCCCGTGCCGACCCGGCGGGTCCGCGAACCCCGAACGGACCCGACCTAGCCCTCGTCGTCCTCGGGGGACTCGCTGCCCTCGGGATCGGTGTCCTCGGGGGACTCGGTGCCGGTGTCCTCGTCGCCCTCGTCCTCGTCCTCGGGCTCGGGACCGAAGACGAACCGCTGGCGGTCCTGGACGAGGATGGCGTGCCCGGTCTCGGTGATCGCCTCCACGTAGGCGGAGAGGTCGTCGCCGACCACCTCCATGGTCTCGGCGTCCAGCACCAGCTGCCGGTCGCCGTCCTCATTGGAGCGGGAGTCGCCGTAGACCAGGCCGGCGTGGGCGAAGGCCGGCGAGATCGAACCGGCGTCCTCCTCCAGCCCCCAGCGCACCTCGCCCGCCACCAGGTCGACGGCGACCATCGTGGCCTCGCCACTGGCCTGTGGCAGCAGCAGGGTCGCGGTGTCGGCGTCGTAGAGGACACCCGGGACCCCGGCCTCGGCGTAGTGCTGGGAGACCGGGTTGGTACCGGCTTCCTCCAGGGCCCACAGCGGCTCGCCGTCGTCGGCGTCGTGCGCGGTGAGGACCGAGGGGGCCTCGGGCTGGGCCCAGCGCAGCAGAACCGTCCGCGGGGCCTCATCGCCACCGGTGCCGTCCTCGGAGCCCTCGGTTTCCTCGCCGTCCTCCGCGTCCTCGCCACCCTCCGTCTCCTCGGCCTCGGGGACCGGGGTCGCGAAGACGCCGAGGATCTGCGGAACGGGGACCGGCGCGGTGGCGGGAAGATCCAGCTCCTCGTCGGCCGCGGACACCGACCACAGGGGTTCGCCCGCGTCGTCGGGACCGATGGAGCGGGCGTTCAGAGCGGAGTCACCGGAGTCCAGCAGGACGGTGTCGCCCCAGGCGGCCACCGGAACACCGAAGCGCTCCGGGGCGTCCTCGGCCGTGTCCTCGTCCTCGTCGCCGCCGGGCTCCGAGTCCTCCTCCTCGCCTTCGCCGTCCTCCTCGGGCTCGTCCTCGGGCTCGAAGGTGTAGGACCACAGTTCGTCGCCCTCGGTGTCCAGCACGGCGTAGTCGCCGTACGGCTCCTCCTGGCTCCACTCGGCCGGGCGGCGCACCGCCACCCCGTCCAGGTAGACGTCACCGTCCTCGGCGGGCCGCCAGCGGGTCCGGCCGTCGGCGCCCAGCACGAAGGGGGTGTCGTCGTCGGCCATGAGCAGGACGGGGTCGCCCTCGGAGTCGACGTCGAAACCGCGGAACCGCGCCCCACCCTCCCAGAGGGTGTCGCCGGTGGCCGCGTCGTGCAGCAGGTGGCGGTCCTCGCCGCCGGAGCTGATCAGGAAGGCGCCGCCGACGGGGCTGATCCGCACGCCCAGGGGGTCGTCGAGGATGTCGTGGACGTCGGCGTCGTCACCGTGCAGGTGGCGCAGGACGTCGCCCTCGATACCGGGGGGCACCTCGCCCTCGAAGGCGGTGGGAACCGGGGAGGGCTCCTCCTCCGGTGCGGGTTCGGGCGGTTCCGGATCACCGGTACAGCCCGCGACCAGCAGCGCCACAAGGCCCCAGGTCAGTGCCTGGGGCACGCGTGAGCTGCGCATTGACGGTCTCTCCCCACGAAACGATGACGTTTACGGCAAATCCTAAGCCGGGGAACGGTCAAGTGGGTACACGGAGCCCGTCACTCGTTACCGCTCCGTGAACGCACGGTCCCCGTCGGTCAGGGTCCGGGGTCGGGCTCCACCTCGATGACCGTGGTGCCCCTCACCTCGAACTCGGCCCTGCCTCCGGTGAGCTCGGCCAGTCGGACCTCGAAGTCGGGCAGGTCCGCTTCGGGCAGGGCCACCTCGATGCGGACCCGGTCCTCGTAGGCGACCTCCCGGACGGTGAGCGGGGAGTCGCGCAGGTCGCTCTCCAGCCGGCCGCCGAGCACGTAGTCGGCGAACACGTCCACCACCTGCAAACGGCGGCGCTCCAGCAGCCCGAACTCCTCGACCGCGGCGGACACCGAGTTCCCGTAGGCGCGGATGAGGCCGCCGGCACCGAGCTTGGTTCCACCGAAGTAGCGGGTGACCACGGCGACGGTGTCGGTGATCCGGCGGTGGCGCAGCACCTCCAGCATGGGCACCCCGGCGGTCCCGGCGGGCTCGCCGTCGTCACTGGACCGCTGTACCCCGCCGTCCTCGCCCAGCACGTAGGCGGTGCAGTTGTGGTTGGCGCTCCAGTGCTCCTTGCGCCGTTCGGCGATGAACGCACGGGCGGCGTCCTCGCTGTCCACCCTGGCCATGGCGCAGATGAACCGGGACTTCCTGATCTCGACCTCGTGTTCGCCGCCGCGTCTGATCGTTCGCATGTCGCCTGTTCAGGAGGGGTCGTGGTGGGCCGCACCAGTCTGCCATCCCGGAGGGTCCGCCATCTTCGGCCTCCCGCCCCGAAGGGATGGCGTTGTCCTCCTCACCCGGTTATTATCTCGAAAAGTTAGATACTTAGAAAGCGAGAGATATGGTCTCCCTCCTCTTCGCCGCGGTCGCCGCGATCCACGCGGCCCTGACCGGGTGGCTGGCGCGGCGCGCCTGGACCGACCGCTCCCCCTACCTGGCACTGGTCGCACTGGTCACGCTCGGACTGGTCTACGACAACGGGATCGTGGCGGTCGGCCGCCTGGTCGGGGAGGGGGCCCTGCTCGAAGGCCTGAACCACCCTCGCTTCCTGGTCCACGCCCTGGTCACACCGCTGCTGATCATCGCCGCGGTCGGGCTGGCACGCCGCGCGGGAGCTCCCTGGGCTCGCCCCCGGTGGGTCCACGGAGCCTTCTGCGCCCTGGCGACCGCCCTCATCGCCTACGGTCTGGCCTTCGAGGTGTCGGGGCTGGAACTGGCCGCCGGACGCGAGGGGGACGCCCTGCGCTACACGGCGGTCGAGTCCTCCCCTCCGGTGCCCTCGATCGCGGCGATCCTGGTCCTCGTCCTCGTCGGCTCGGCCCTTCTGCGCCGGGGCGGCGTGTGGATGGGCGTCGGGGCCGCGGTCATGTTCGCGGCCGCTGCGGCCCCGGCCGTGCCGCTGGTCCTGGCCAACCTGGGCGAGGTGGCGCTGATCGTCGGACTGTGCGTGACCGCCACCCGCCCGGTCGCGCCCGAACACGGCCGACCGGGCCGGGTGCGAGGGAACGACCCGGCCTGAGCCCTCCGGGCCCGACCCTCTCCGGGAGCACAATGGGGGCATGGACGACTCATCGATCGACGCCGCCCGGGCCCTCGGCGATCCCCTTCGGCGCCGGCTGTACGAGCACGTCGCGGACTCGGGGGGCGAGGTCGGCCGCGCCGAGGCCGCGGAGGCGCTCGGCATCCAGCGCACCCTGGCCGCGCACCACTTGGACCGGCTGGTGGAGGCGGGGCTGCTGGACGTGGTGCGGCGCAAGGTGAGCGGCCGGGAGGGTCCCGGGTCGGGGCGCCCGGCCAAGCTGTACCGGCGTTCCGAGCGCGAGGTGTCCATCCAGCTGCCGCCGCGCGACTACGAACTGGCCGCCCGGGTCCTGGCCGAGGCGGTGGAGCGGCACGGCGCCGAGGAGGCCCTGCACGCGGCCGCCCGGGAGGAGGGGCGGCGGATCGGCGCGGGCACCGACGCGGAATCGGTGCTGGAGCTGCTGCGCGCCCGGGGCTACGAACCGGAGGACGGGCCCCGGGACGAGCGGGGGGACGGCTCCGGCGGCGAGGCGGAGGTCAGCCTGCGCAACTGCCCGTTCCACCGGCTGGCCCGGGACTTCCCGCCGCTGGCCTGCGGCCTCAACCTGGAGTTGGTCAGGGGCATGCTCGCAGCCCACGCCGAAAGACGGGGCGGGGCGGCCCCCGAGACCCGGTTGGCCCCCGGGAGCGGTCGCTGCTGCGTGCTGATTTCCAAAAACAATATTGATTGACATAGAAGTGCGGGCCGTGGTCTCCTGACGCCATGAGCCACTCCCCGCCCTCCCCCTCCCCGCACCCCGAATCCGTCTCCCACCACCTCGCGCAGATCAACGTCGGCCTGCTCAAGGCACCGCTGGACGAGCCGTCGATGGCGGCGTTCGTCGAACTCCTCGACCCGATCAACGCCCTGGCGGACCGCTCCCCCGGTTTCGTCTGGCGACTGACCGAGGAGGGCGAGCCGGACGCGACCCGGCTGCGGCCGTTCGGCGACGACCTGCTGGTCAACTTCTCGGTGTGGGAGAGCGTCGGGGCGCTGTGGGATTTCACCTACCGCACGGAGCACCTGGAGCTCCTGCGCAGGCGGAGGACCTGGTTCGACCGGTTCTCCGGAGCTCACCTGGTGCTGTGGTGGATTCCGGCTGGTACGGTCCCCACGTTGGAGGAGGGCCGACAACGCCTGGACACCCTGCACACCAAGGGCCCCACCGCAGAGGCGTTCACCCTCAGGGACAGCTTCGACCCTCCGGCCACACCACAGTTCCCGCACTCGTAGTTATCTGGTATGCACCTTGGGTAACGTTGCGGACATCCACAGCGCCGAACACCCGGGAGTCCCGACATGCGCACCACCCCGCCCGCCGTCGGTCTGATCCTGACCGCACTTCTCGCCACCGGATGCTCGCAGGGCGCACCCTCCACCAGCGGCGCGTCCTCCACGGACAACCCCGCCGCCCAGCCCACGACCTCCCCGAGCGTGACCGCCTCGATCTTCCTCCCCCCGGGGCAGAGTGCCGGGGCGATCACCTACGACGAGACCGCGGTGCCCGAGGGCGCGACCGCGGACGTCCAGGTCCGCGTCCAGGGCGGTTCCACATTCGTGCAGTTCACCGGGACCGACCTGGAGGCGGACCGGGACTTCGGCGCCCACGTGCACACCCAGCCGTGCGGTGACGAGCCCGACGACGCCGGTCCCCACTACCAGGACGAGGTCGACCCCGAGGCGGCGGAGGGCGAGCCCTCCACCGACCCCGAGTACGCCAACCCCGAGAACGAGGTCTGGCTGGACATGACCACCGACGACAGCGGCAACGCCTACGTCACGTCCACCGTCGAGTGGGAGTTCCGCGAGGGCGAGGCCCACTCCCTGGTGCTGCACGACGAGCACACCGCCACCCACGAGGGCCACGCGGGGACCGCCGGCGATCGCCTCGCCTGTGTGACCGTCGAGTTCTAGTCGGCGCCGGCTCCGACCGGCACCGTCCGGGAACGGGTCAGTCCGGCAGAATCCGGCGCAGAGCCACCTTCTCGGCGAGTGCCCAGGTCGTCGAGGCGAACAGGTAGATCCCGGCGGCCAGCGGCACGAACGCGGCGATGACCACCGTCATGAACGGCATGTAGGACAGCATCCCGAGCACCGGGGGCTGCGCGGGACCGGCCTTCGTCATCGGCAGGACCACGTAGCGGCGATGGGCCCAGGCCACCAGGGCCAGGAGCAGCAGCAGTGCGGCGAAGACCGGGGAGACCAGGAGCCCTTCGATACCGCCGACCAGGGTGGAGCCCAGTTCGACACCGCCGAAGGTGTGCGCGAGCAGCGGCTCCTCGCCCGGGCCGGCCCCGACGAAAAGCCCGTACAGGGCGATGACCAGCGGGATCTGCACCAGGCCCGGCAGGCATCCGGCCAGCGGCGAGGTGCCCGCCTCGGCGTAGACCCTGCGCTGTTCGGCGACCATTCGCTCCGGGTCCTTGCCGTGGCGCTCGGAGATCTCGGCGAGCTCGGGCGCGATCCGGGCGCGCTGTTTCTCCGCTCGCACCTGGGCCACCCCCAGAGGCAGGAGCAGGAGGCGGACGGCCACGGTCAGGCCGACGACCGCCAGCCCGGCGGCCAGGGCTCCGGTGAGCGGGGTGAGCAGTTCGGTCAGGGCGGCGAGGACCGCGGAGAGCAGGTTGATGGCGGCCGCGATCGGCCCGAGGGTGTACAAGGTTGAGGCCCTTCGTCCGGGTGGGAAGTTCAGACGTCAGGCCGCTCGGAGCCGCAACGCGGCAGGGGCTGTTCCACGGGTCGTGTCCCGTCGGGGACCGGCCCCGGACGCTGGTCAGCGAGCGGCCGAGGGCCCCGTGCCGGGTGCTCGGGGGCGCGGTCTGCCCGCCGCGTCGGGGTCACACAGGGTGAGGACCGGGAGCTTCTTCGACCTGCGGCGCATCGCGTGCGCCGCTCCGGTGGCGGTGTCGCCGACCGGCCACAGGGCCGTACCGCGCAGGACGAGCAGGGCCAGGGCCGCGCCGACCGCCACGACCAGGAGGGTCAGGGCGCCGCCGTCCGCGCCGGGCAGCGGGAGGTCGCCCGGGAGAAAGCCGAAGGTCAGGAATTCGAAGAGGGGCAGCAGGTAGTGCACGCGTGCCCTCCCTTCCCGTGTATGGGAACCGATCCTACCCAGCCGTCATGATGCCGACAAAAGCCCTGTTCACCCCACGGAGAAATCCGCCGACACTCCGCCGTCGGTCCCCTCCTTTCGCGTGATCCTGTAGCTAAATGACACAGAGTAACCAACTCCGCACTCGGCAGCGCCTTCGGTGCCCGGCCGCGTCTTCAGTACCTGTGTCTTGAGGGCTCGCGTGAGCCCGGTGAAGAGGGGAATCCCGTGCCGATCCGCCCTGCGAACCTTGCCACCATGTCCGCGACCATCGCCGGAGCCATTTCGGGGATGACCAGCAAGGAGGAGACCGCGCCGGTCCGCATCACCTTCGAGTCCGGACACGAGCAGACCGTGGAGAACGGCGGCTGCCGTGTCCTGGAGACCGGCCAGGGCGGGGTCGTCGAGATCGACGGCGAGTCCCGGTTCGCCCTCTTCGCGGGCACCAGCTGCCAGGGCAGCCGTACCCTGGCCTCCGGCAACGGCTCCGTCCGGTTCGGCACCCCGGTCCTGGCCGGGGCCATCGTCATCGGCTAGCCGTCCGCGGCGGTCACCGCGGCGTTCCCGAGGGCGCGGACGCGGTGGCGCGAATCCTCCGGATCTCGTCCGGTACCCGGTCGAGGGTGTCCCCGTGGGAGCGCAGGACCTCGCCCGCGGCCGCGTGTCCCATGCTGAGGCGGCGGTCCGAGGGGAAGCCGTCCAGCAGGCCCGACAGGAACCCGGCGGCGAAGGCGTCACCGGCGCCGACCTCCTCCACCACGTCCACCGGCGGGGCGGGCACGAACACGGGGGCCGCCCCGCCGAAGCACGTCGCCCCGTGCCCTGCGTCCTTGACCACCAGGGACGGCACCTCGGGCAGAACCGCCCGGACGTCCTCCGCCGCGGGGGTGCCCCACAGGCGTTCGGCCTCGTCGCGTCCGACGAACACCAGGTCGGCGCGGCGGGCCAGGTCCAGGAGCACCGGCCCCGCCTCCCTCGCCGTCCACAGGGCCGGCCGGTGGTTGACGTCGAAGGAGCGCAGGGCGCCGTCGCCGGAGCGCCGGTCGAGCAGGTGCTCGCTCAGGGCGGCGGCCCGGGCGGACAGCGCGGGGGTGATCCCGGACAGGTGCACCACCCGGGCGCCCCGGGACCACACCTTTTCCCCGTCGGCGGCGGACATCACCGAGGCCGCCGAGCCCTTCCGGTAGTACAGGACCCCCGCCCCGCCGGCTGCCGTGTCCTTCACGTACAGACCGGTGGGGAGCACGGGGTCCACTTCCACGCCGCGCACGTCCACACCGCAGCGGGCGACGGCGTCGGTGACGATACGTCCGAAGGGGTCGTCGCCCACCCGGCTCACCCAGGCGGCCCGGTGGCCGAGACGGGCCAGCGCCATGGCCACGTTCGACTCGGCGCCTCCGGTGCCCACGCTCAGTCGGGTGCCCTCGGTCAGGGCCTCGGCCGCGGTGAGCACCGCCATGGTCTCGCCGACGCAGACCGCGTCGATCCGGCTCATCGGGCGTTCCTCCGGAGGGACCGGCCGGGCAGGCGGTCGGTGCGCCGCCCGTCCCGGACGGTGAACTCACCGTTGATCAGGACGTGCTCGATGCCCACCGGGGTGCGGCGCGGCTCCTCGTAGGTGGCGCGGGCGTCGACGGTGTCGGGGTCGAAGACGACCAGGTCGGCGACGGCACCGAGCTGGATGGTCCCGCGGTCGGTGAGGCCGAGCCGCTGGGCGGGCCGGGAGGTGAGGTGGCGGACGCACTCCTCCAGGCTGAGCAGTCCGAGCTCGCGCACGTAGTGGCCGAGGTAGCGGGGGAAGGTGCCCCAGCCGCGCGGGTGCGGGCGGTCGCCGACGAGGATGCCGTCGCTGCCCGCGGTGTGCGCGCTGTGCCGCATGATCGTGCGGATGTTCTCCTCGTTGCCGACCCGGAGGAGGCAACCGCTGCGGAGTTCGTCGGCGACCAGCAGGTCGGCGTAGGTCCGCCCGGGGGCCTCGCCGCGCTGTTCGGCGAGGTCCGCGACGGACGAGCCGACCGCCCAGGAGAGCGAGGGGTCGGCGGTCCCTGTGACCACGAGGGCGGACCAGTCCATGGGGACGCCGTGGTTGCCGTCGGTGCCCTCCACCTCGATCTCGTGCAGGATGCGGGCGCGGGTGCCGGGGTCGCGCAGACGGTGGAGCGCGGCGGCGGTCCCGCCCTCCTGGGCCCAGGAGGGCAGCGGGGCGCCGAGGTAGGTGGCACTGGCCCGGTAGGGGTAGCTGTCGAGGGTGACGTCGAGGCCGTAGCGGACGGTGGCCTCGTCGATCGCGTCGAGCACCTCGGGCGCACGCCCCCGGTTCTGCGGGAAGTTCACGTGGCAGTGGGCGAGGTGGAGGGGGACGTGGGCGCGGCGGGCCACGTCCAGGCACTCCTGGTAGGACTCCACGACCCTCGATCCGTAGTTGCGGTGGTGGGGACAGTAGTAGCCGCCCGCCGCGCGCACCGGTTCGAGGAGGGCGACGATCTCGTCGTCGCCGGCGTACATGCCGGGGGTGTAGGTGAGGCCCGCGGAGAGCCCGTGCGCCCCGTCGGCCATGCCCTGGGCGACCATCGCGCGCATGCGGCCGATCTCGGCGGCCGTGGCGGGGCGGTCCTCGTTGCCCACGACCGCCATGCGGACGTTGCCCTGGGGGACGAGGTAGGCGGCGTTGGTGGGTGAGCCCCGGTCGATCAGGTCCAGGTACTCGCCGACGCTGCGCCAGGAGTGGTCGAGTTCGGGGGTCCCGTTCCAGGCGGCGATCTGCTCACGAACGGGCTCGGCGGTCGCGTCGGTGACGGGGGCGTAGCCGAGCCCGTCCTGGCCCAGGACCTCCAGGGTGACCCCCTGGCAGACCTTGGCCTCGTGTGCGGGGTCGGCGAGCAGGGCGAGGTCGGAGTGGGCGTGCATGTCGACGAACCCGGGGGAGACGGCGAGCCCGGTCACGTCGATGACGTTTCCGGTGGTCCTGGCGCTCCCGGGCGGAACGATGTGACTGATGCGGCCGCCGCGCAGGACGAGGTCGGCGAGGCGGGAGGGGCCGCCGCTGCCGTCGATCACCCGCCCTCCGGCGAGTACGGTCTCGGGCTGCACTGTTCCTCCGATCCGGGTCCCCGGCACCCTGTTCGGCGATTCCGCCGTAGGCGTGTCGGTGTGGCCCAAGATACGCTGCACGAAAGAAAATTGGTAACTTTGTTGCCAATAAATGTGTCCGCGTACCGCCCGCGATTCGACACGGGATTCGGCACGAGCGCCGGCGCGCGCATGTGCACGCGACACCCGCCCGAAGGAGACACATGTCCAAGAAGGCGGTCCGGACCGACAAGGCCCCCGCCCCGGCCGGTGCCTACAGCCAGGGTGTCGTGGTCGGCGGTTTCCTGTACACGGCCGGGTTCGGCCCCCAGGACCCCGAGACCGGGCAGGTCGCGCCGACGGTGGGGGAGCAGACCACCCAGGTGCTCGCCGACATCGCGGCCGTGCTCGCCGAGCACGGCCTGACCCTGGACGACGTCGTCAAGTCCACCGTCCGCCTGGAGAACCTCAAGGCGGACTTCCCGGAGTTCGACGCCGTCTACGAACAGCACTTCACCGCCCCCTACCCGGTACGGACCACCGTGGGCTCGGACCTGGCGAACATCCTCGTGGAGATCGACGTCGTAGCCAAGCTCCGCGACTGACTCCTCTCCGGGCCGTCACCGGACATCGTTCCCCGTTCGGCCGCGAATCGACCGGCCGCCCCGGAAATCTGCTCCCCGGGGGCGGCCGGTCCCCTGTTCTCCCCGACCCGCTGTGGCTACCCGCGGCGGCGGGCCCGGACCACCAGGTCGTGCACGGTGTAGGAGGTCTCACCCAGGGTCTGTTCCGCGGTCCGCACGTCGTCGACGAGCACGTCCCACTCCCCCTCGCTCAGCGCCGCGGTCACCGCGTCCCCCTCGTAGAACAGCTCCGGGGCCGGCGGGCGCGGCACACCCGTCTCCAGGTCCTTGGGATGGTGCGCGACCACCAGGAGCTCCCCGCCCGGCGCCACCGAGGCGGCCAGGTCCGCGAACAACCGTGCCCGGGGGTTCGGGTACAGGTGCATGAACTGCACGGTGACCAGGTCGAACGGGGGTTTCGGCGGGGACCAGCGGGTCACGTCCGCCCGCAGCCAGGTGATCCGGTTCTCCACACCCTCCCCGGCCTCCGCGGCGTGCGCCGCGGCCCGGTCCAGCGCCACGGACGAGATGTCGACCGCGGTCACCTGCCATCCCCGCGCCGCCAGCCAGAGGGCGTCCGCTCCCTCCCCCGCGCCGACGTCCAGCGCGCGGCCGGGCACCAGCCCCTCCGTCTCGGCGACCAGGTGCCGGTTGGGCCGCCCGCTCCAGATCCGGTCGCCGGACCGGTACTTCTCGTTCCAGTACTCCTCGCCCCATTCATCGGGCCGGGAATCGTGTTCCTGGGTCATGTCGTCGACCACCTCCGCCCCCACTCTGCTCAGCGATCGGACGAGAAGCGAGTTCCCTTGCCGGAACGGCAAAAGAGTGAGAAGTCGGGTCGGGGCCTCAGGTAATTCCCAGAACCACACATCAGCCACATGTATCCCATTGACCGTTCGCAATCCCCCGATCACAGCAACTCAGAGGACCCACAATGATCATCTGGCGCGGCTGGGGCATTCTCGTCCTGCTCATCGCGGCGGCCATCGCCGTTCCCTGCGGCATCGTCGCCGGGAGCCTCATGGGCTCCCAGGCGTCCGGCCTGGGCGGGGCCGTGGGCTGCGTTCTCGCCGCCGTGGCCGTCTACTTCGTCGGCCAGAAGCTGAACGCCCCCAAGCAGGGCTTCCACCCCGCCACCGGCCAGCCGGTGGAGTACCGCAACTCGCACACGTTCTTCTTCGTGCCGATGCAGTACTGGGCGTTCATCCTGCCGGTCGTCGCGGTGGCCATCGCCGCCACCGCCTTCCCCCTCTAGTGGCTCCGCTCCGCGCGGCGCCCCGGGGCCGCCCCCGCCCCTCTTCTGCCTGAGAGGGGCGGGGGCTTCTGCGATGCGGGTAGGACCCGGCGCGGACCCGGCCGGGCTCCGGCTCAGTCCTGGTCCGGCTCGGAGGCGTCGAAGTCCTTCAGGCACAGCTCCAGCAGGGCCAGCACCCGCCCCGTGAGCTGTTCGCGGTCGTGCGCGCGCAGAGCGGTCGCGCCCTCCACCCGCCGGACACGGCCCACACCCAGCAGGACGGCGGCGACCAGCGAGGCGTGCACGCGCGCGTGCGGTCCGCCCAGGTAGACGGCGAGCGGGTCGATCAGCGCGTTCTTGAGCCGCCCCTGGTAGACCGACTGGAGGTCGGGATCGCCCGCCGAGTCGTCCAGCGACAGCTGCAGCGGGGTGCCCTCACCGTGCAGGCGGCCGACCGAGTGCTCGGCCAGCCGCTCCGCCAGGTCCTCGGGCGCGCCGTCCTCGATGAGCCGGGGGAAGACGCCGTCCTCGCGCAGGATCTCGGTGAGCAACCCGGCCTTGGAACCGAAGTAGCGGTTGATCAGCGCGACGTTCACCCCGGCGTGCGAGGCGATCTTGCGTGAGGAGACCGCACCGTACCCCTCGCTGGTGAACAGCGCCTTCGCACTGGCGAGGATGCGTTCCCGGGTCGCCTCACGACCGCGCGTCGGCGCCTCGGCACCGCCTCCGGTCTCGTCCGGACGCTCCATCTGCACACCCCTTGGTGGCTGTGGTCTGGCTTTCGGAACACCAGGGTGACACCTCGGTACACCGCACGCATACCGGAACGGTCCCAGAGATACCGATTTGACAGGTCAACAGCGTTTACATATACCTGAGGTGGATGCTTGCCCCCGGTGCGTGTGCCGTGGGGCTTTCGTGCGTCCGGAATCGGGGGCCTCATGGAACAGTCAGTACGCGGGACGTCCACGGAACGGGACCCTTCCCCCGGCCCCGGCTCCGACCCGTCCGCCTCCCGGCCCGCGCAGGACCCCCCGCCCGCCGCGGTACCGGTCGAAGCCGCACCCGAGTACCCCCCGCGCCCGGTCGTGCGCCGCATCATGGTCGGCCTCGTCCTGGCGATGCTCACCTCGATGCTCACCAACTCGATCATCGGCACCGCCCTGCCGACGATCATGGGAGAGCTCGGCGGACAGGACCGGCTGGCCTGGGTGGCGACCGCCGCCCTGCTGACCATGACCGCCTCCACCCCGGTGTGGGGCAAGCTGTCGGACATCTGGGGCCGCAAGCTGCTCTTCCAGATCGCCCTCGGCATCTTCATCGTCGCCTCGCTCGCGGCGGGCTTCGCCCAGGACATCAACTGGCTGATCACCGCCCGCGCCCTCCAGGGCCTGGGCGTCGGCGGTCTGGCCACACTGCCCAACATCATCCTCGGCGACGTCGTCTCGCCCCGCGAACGCGGCCGCTACAGCGGCCTGATCGGCATGGTCTTCGGTGTCTCGACCGTGCTCGGACCACTGGTCGGCGGCTTCCTCGTCGACAGTCCGCTCGGCTGGCGCTGGTGCTTCCTCATCACCGTCCCGCTCGCCGTGGTGGCGTTCGGCGTCATCCAGTTCATGTTCAGGATGCCGTTCGTCCCGCGCCACAAGCCGACCGTCGACTGGCTGGGCGCCGGACTGATCTTCAGCGCCGCCAGCACGGTGATCGTCCTTCTCAGCCTGGGCGGCACGCAGATCCCGTGGAACTCCCCGGCCGTCTACGCCATGGGCGCCGCCTCCGTGCTGCTGACCGTCACCGCGGTCCTGGTCGAGCGCCGGGCGAAGGAACCGATCATCCCCACCCGCCTGTTCCGCGACCGCACCTTCGTGCTGGCCTCCGCGGGCTCGGTCACCGTGGGCATGATGATGTTCGGCCTGATCATCTACATGCCCCAGTACCTGCAGATGGTGCACGGCATGAGCCCGACCGTCTCCGGGCTGATGACCCTGCCGCTGGTCGCCTCGTTCCTGCTCACCTCGATCGGCTCCGGTTTCGCGATCAGCGGCACCGGCCGGTGGAAGGCCTACACCGTCGTCGGCATGGTGCTGTGCGTGATCGGCTTCACCGTGCTGAGCATGACCCGGGTCGACCCCGGGCTGACCACGGTCGTCGTGGGACAGATGCTGGTGGGCCTCGGCTTCGGGCTCAACATGCAGATCCTGCTGCTGGCCACCCAGAGCTCGCTGCCGGTCAGGGACATGGCCTCCGGGACCGCCTCGGTCACCTTCTTCCGCAACCTGGGCGGGGCCATGGGTGTGGCCGCCTTCGGTGCGGTGATGGTGAGCAGGCTCAACGCCGAGCTCGCCTCCGCGGCGGCCGCTGCCCAGGAGGCCGTCGCCCTGGACACCGAGAACGGCACCGACTCGGGCGCCGAGGCGCTCTCGATCGGTCTGGAGGAGGCCGCGCAGTCCGCCCAGGGGTCCCCGGAACTGGTGCACTCGCTGCCCGGACCCGTGCGCGAGGTGGTGGTGGGCGCCTTCGACCACGCGATGCAGGGTGTGTTCGTGGCCGGTGTCCCCATCGCGGTGCTGGGCCTGGTCGCGGTCTCGTTCATGAAGGGCGTTCCGCTGCGCGGCGGCGGCCCGAAGAAGGGCGCCGGGGCCGCGAGGCCCGGAACGGCGGCGGAGAACGGGTCAGCGGCTCACAGGTAGCGGCGGAAGCCCTCGGCCGAGTTGTCGAAGCCCAGGGAGGCGTAGAAGACGTGCGCACCCTGGCGGCTCTCGTGGGAGAGCAGCTCGACCTTGTAACAGCCCGCGCGCGTGGCGCGGTCCAGGGCGTCCTCCATGAGGGCCCTGCCGATGCCCTGGAGCCTGGTGTCGGGGTCGACGACGAGGTTGTCGACCACCGCCCAGGGCTGGGCGTCGTGGGTCAGGTTGGCCACCACCAGCAGGTCCAGGGTCCCGATGATCTGTCCCCGGCGCTCCGCCACGAGGACGGTGCGGTCGGGGTCGTTCTCCATACGGGTCCAGGCGCGTACGGCGGCGGAGGACATGCGAACGTGCGCGCTCTGCGTGTGGGTGGTGTCACCGAGTTCGCGCAGGAGACGCAGGATCGCACCGAGGTCGGACCGAATGGCCGCGCGGATAATCATGGCTGTCGGCATCGTAGCCGACAGCCTGCGACAAGGCGGACTTCACCCTACAACTGGCCACAAAACGCCACGGGTGTTCCGCGCAATGCCCGCCGGACACGCCCCAAGGGCGGGACCCGTTGGTCCCGCCCCCGCGTCGCACCGGACCGAGTCCGGTTCGGCACCGGTCAGGGCTTGCGGATGACCCGGACTCCCTCGTCGCCCGTGGGCGGCTGCTGCTGCCCCTCGGGACGGCGGTAGACACCGGTGATACCCGGGTCCCCTGCGTCCTCGGGCGGGCCCGCCGGGGGCTGCTGCGGACCGCTCGGCTGCTGGTGTCCCTGGGGTCGGCCGCCCGGGGCCGGCCCGGTGAAACGGTTGCCCTGCGGGGGCTGCTGAGCGGCGGGCTCGGGGCCGCCGCCCTTGCCCTCCTCCTGCTGGGGCCCCGTCGGCTTCGCGCCCTCCGGCTTGGCCTGCGGGACGGGCTTGATGCGCACCGTCGCCTCGTCCGGCTCCTGCTGGAGCGGGGGAAGCCTGGTGGTGGCCTCCTCCTTCACCGGCTGCGCCGCGGGCTTGGGCGCCTCGGGGGCCTTGGCCTCCGGAGCCTTGTTCTCCTGCGGCTTGTTCTCCGGCGCCTTGGCCTCGGGCTCGGCCGCCGGCTTGGGCTGCTCCGAGCCCTGCTGACCCGGGTTCTGCTGGCCCTTGCCCTGCTGCGCGGGGTTCTGCTGGCCGGGGTTCTGCTGGCCCTTGCCCTGCTGCCCCGGGTTCTGCTGGCCGGGGTTCTGCTGACCCTTGGGGGTCTCGGCCGGAGCGGGCACCGCGTCCTCGCGGGACAGGCCCGCCTCCAGGGCACCGGCCTTGTCCTCGGCCGCGACCAGGTCGGCCAGCGTGGAGTGCATGTCCTTCAGGCGGCGCAGCGCCTCGGCGTGCGTGGCCGTCAGCGTGGCCAGACGGCGGTCGGCCGTGTCATGGATCTTCTTGGCCCGGGCCTCGGCCTCGCTCAGACGGCGGTCGCCCTCCTGCTTGGCCTGGTCACGGAGCTGGTCCGCTTCCTTCTTGGCTCCGGCGACCATCTCGTTGGCCTCGGCGCGCGCGGAGGAGACGATGCGCTCGGCGTGCTCCTCGCCGTCCTTGCGGTGCTTGGCGACCTCCTCCTGGGCCTTCTTCTGGAGCTCCTTCACCTCGGTCTCGACCCGGGAGCGACGCTCCTTGGCCTCTTCCTCGGCGATACGGAGGATCTCCGCCATGCGCTCGCTGATCTGCTCGTGCTCAGGCTTGACCTGAGCCTTCTCGCGGGCGATCGCGAGGTCGCGCTTGTACTGCTCCAGTTCGTCGTCCATCCGCTGGAGACGCTCGCGGAGGTCCTTGAACTGGTTGTCCATTCGGACGTAGTAGTCGTCGACGTGCGCCTTGTCGTAGCCGCCCTTGCGCACTGTCGGGAACCTGTCTTGCTGCAGTCCGCCGCCCGGCAACATATCGCTCATGTGCCTTTCATGTCCTTAACACCGTTGACTGCGCGTCGCAGACGGTGTGATTTGCCCCGTGTCCATTTGTCATCAGAACACCCATCGAGCCTGTTCAGCGAGATTTGCCCGGGTGTGTCCTTTTTCGTACTCCGGTTCGGCGCGATGAGGGGCACCGGCCGAGAGCGGAGCGTAACGCCGTGGGCACCGTCCAAACGACCAAGGTAGGCACGCGCTGCGCCGCGGCGTCAAGAGCCCTGACAGGTACATCGCCGTGCGGACCCCGGTCACGTTCTTACTAAGGTATGCGCGATCATCCCCGCACGGGGGCCGAGCGGTCAACTTCCTGCTCTCCAGCCCCGGGGGACCTACGTTCGGGAGGACCTTGACATGGGCAGCGCGACGGACGGACCTGCGGCGGAGCGGGATCCGGGACCGCGGGTCGGCGGGGCTCCCTTCGGTGAGCCGGAGATCCACCCCACCGCCTGGATCGCCCCCGGGGCGGTCGTGGTGGGACGTGTCCGGCTGGGCGCCGGGAGCAGTGTCTGGTACGGGTCGGTGCTGCGTGCCGACACCGAGGACATCGTGGTCGGTGACAAGGTCAACATCCAGGACCAGTGCGGACTCCACTCCGATCCCGGGCAGCCCGCGATCCTGCACGACAACGTGAGCCTGGGCCACAAGGCGATGGTGCACGGCGCCGTCGTGGAGGAGGGAGCCCTCATCGGCATCGGCGCCATCGTCCTGGGCGGCGCCCGGGTCGGCAGGGGCGCGCTGGTCGCCGCCGGTTCGCTGGTCGCACCGGGCAAGGTCGTCCCGCCGGACACCCTCTGGGCCGGGGTCCCCGGCAAGGTCGTCCGCGAGCTGAACGACGACGACCGCCTCGTGCTGGAGCACACTCCCACCGCCTACGCGGCCTACGCCGTCCAGCACCAGGACGTCGTCTGGCGGTGACCCGCCGGGGCGGCCCTCCCGGACACGACGGAACCCGGTGCGCGGACGGTGCCGTGTACCGGGTTCCGTGTGCGAAGAGGTCGTGGGGCGGTGTCGGGTCCGGTCATCGGAACGGTCTCAGGCCTTGCGGGGGTCCCAGCGGAAGTAGCGGTGCACCAGGTAGCCGAGCACCGCGATCCACACCAGCTGGACACCGATACCGGGCAGGGCGAGGGTCCACAGCTCCAGGGTGCCGACCGCCTGGGCGTCCTCGGGGTGCCCGAAGAAGTCCATGCCGTGGAACCCGGAGCGGAGCATGTCCACAGCGGGAGCGATCGGCAGGAGGCGCAGGACCGCGGCGACGGAGTCCGGCACCGCCTCCAGGGGCACCATCACACCGCCCATGGCCAGGGTCAGGAGTACCGGCACCATCGCGGCCATCTGGGCGATCTCACCGTTGCGGACCAGCGGCGTAATCAGGGTTCCCATCAGGGTCAGGGAGACCGCGCTCAGGAACAGAGCCAGGAGCATCATGGCGAGGTTGGAGGGCGTGCTGCCGGACATGTAGACCAGCACCGCGCCGTACACCAGTCCCATTGCCAGTGACAGCACAACGATGAGCCCGATCATCGAGCCGTGGATGGCGGCCGGGGAGACACCGCCCACACGCAGGCGCTTGAGCACCAGGTTCTCGCGCCGGGTGGTGAGGACGTTGGACGGGTGCATGAGGCCGAGGGCGATGGAGACCGCCATCAGGCTTCCGGACATGAGGTAGCCGATGATGGTGACGCCGGGGGCGACCTCCTCGTTCTCCATCGTGAAGAAGGGGATCATGAAAGCCGCGGGCAGGATCAGGTAGAGCAGTGCGGTCTTGTAGCGGACAAAGAGGGTGAACTCGGTCCGCAGCAGCGTCAGTGCCTGGCTGAAAGAGCTCCGAGGGGCGTAGGCCGGGGCGGCCGACTCAGCGGGGGCGATGGGGACGGTGGGCGCGGACTCCGCCGCGGCATCCGGCTGAAGGTCGGGGGTGTTCTTCGTCGAGGTCAGAGTGTGTGCCATCTGAATCGTGCCAATCCTGTCTGAGGGGCGAGCGCTGGGAGGGTTCGGGTTCTCTACTCGGCGGTGCTGTTGTCAGTGCTGCCGTCGGCGATCCGGAGGAAGACGTCTTCGAGGGTCGCGCCGCGCACCTGGAGCCCGGCGAGCTCAACCCCCTGCTCATCGGACCAATCCATGAGCTGGCGGACCGCGCGGTGCGCCCGGTAGCTCCTCTCTTCACCGAGGACGGTGTAGCTGGCCCGAGGGTGGCCGTCACGCACCGCGAAGTCTGGCTCGCGCCCTTCCAGGGACGGCAGGTCGTCGCGGCGGACGCTGTCCGGCACCCGGAAGGCGATCTCGTCGCCGCGTTCGGCGAGCACGGACTGAATGGTGCCCTCCACCCGGACCTCGCCCCGGTGCATGATCGCCAAGCGGTCGGCCAGCTGCTCGACCTCGTCCAGGTAGTGAGTGGTGAGCAGGATCGCCACACCCTGCTTCTTGAGGTCGTCGATGATGCGCCAAGTATCCCGACGGCCTTCGGGGTCCATCCCGGTGGTCGGCTCGTCGAGGTAGAGCACCTGGGGCCTGGTCACCAGGGCCGACGCGAGGTCGAGGCGGCGCTTCTCACCACCGGAGAGCTGTCGGACCAGTGTGGAGCGCTTGTGTGTGAGCCCCACGACCTCCAACAGCTCGTCGAGGGGGCGGGGGCGGGACGCCAGCCGGATGGAGAGGTCGAGGGCCTCCTGGACGCTGAGGTCCTCGAACAGGCCGCTGCTCTGCAGGACGGCGTTGGCCCGCTCGCGCAGCTCACGCGGCTGCTTGTAGGGGTCGACCCCGAAGACCCGGACGGTTCCACCGCTGGGTTTGCGGAAACCCTCCAGGGTCTCGATGGTGGTCGTCTTGCCGGCGCCGTTGGTGCCCAGCAGCCCGAACAGCTCTCCGGGAGCGATCTCGAAGGACACGCCCTTGACGGCCTCGAAGTCGCCGTAGCGCTGACGTAGATCGCGTACTTCCACGACGGGGCCGGAGACGCCCTTTCCACCTGCCGAGACATCGTTCGTTTCGTTTTTCCTGCGCGCTGTGATCATGACCCAATGATTACCCACGGAAATGACAAAATCAACCGAAAACAAGCCACCCAGGAAAAATGAACTCTTTCTTGTGATCGGCCGCACAAATACCATCGAAAACGGTTTCGCGCACTAGCCGTTCGACCAGCATTCGCCCTGGACACAAGACCAGGAGGCGACCAATCACCCCCGGTCAAACCTGCCATGATCTGCCAATACAGGAACCACGAAGCCCTCCGAAGCAACCTCTTCACACGACAACAGGAATTCCAGCCAACACCGGCCTCGACTTTGGATTGGCCAACAGAAGAAAAAGGGCTAGCGCACATATGCAGCAAATTCCGACAAGATGGGAACCAGATCGAACGAAGCAGGCAGGAACGAAGAGATAGGGGACAGGGCATCAGCCCAGAGAACGATGCAGACGGTGAATACTTACGGTGATTCGCTCGCCGGGATCTACGACATGATCTACCCGACGACCCCCGAAGCCGACTACGCGGCGGAGTACATCAGCAAGCTGGCACCCCAGGGAAGCGTTCTCGAACTGGGTGTGGGCACCGGCCGGGTGGCTCTGCCGATGGCGGACCGCGGCCTGAAGGTCCACGGTGTCGAGGCTTCCGAGGAAATGCTCCGCAAGCTCAAGGAGAACGACCCCGAAGGCCGGGTCCAGAGCACTCTCGGCGACTTCTCCGAAGAACTGCCCGAAGGCAAGTTCGACGTCACCGTCAATCCGCTCAACACCTTCTGTATGGTCCCCGACGCGGAGAAGCAGCTCAACACCCTCCGGCTGATGCGAGAGCGGACGGCCGACCACGGTGTGGTCATCCTGGAGACCTACGACCCGCTGGTCTACCACGGCCTCGCCGACGGCACCAAGACCGATGCCCGGCACCTCCAGGACGGCCAGGTCGGTATCTACACGACCTACGTCGACCGCACCTCCCAGGTCGCCGTCGTCGTCCAGACCTTCCTCGGCTCCGACCAATCGCCGGGCCGGGTCGTCGAGCTCAGCCGCTACGTGTGGCCCTCCGAACTCGACCTGATGGCCCGTCTCGTCGGACTCCGGCTGCGCGGCCGCTACGCCGGCTGGCGCGAGGAACCCGTCACCCACCACACCGGCCACTTCGTCTCCGTCTACGAGGTGGCCGGCGATGACGAGTAACCGCACCTCCTTCGATCCCATTCCGCTGGAGGACGCACCGGAGGTCAACGCCCTGCTCGAACGGATCGATTTCGGCCCGTTCGTGGAGGAGACCCTCACCTCCTACCTCGGACGCAACGACATCTGGGCCGGCAGCACCGAGTCGGGCCGGGAGGTCTTCGTCAAGCGCGTCACCGGTCCGACCGCGGACGTGCGCTCCCGCCTCAGGCGCATCGCCGCTGTGGATGAGCTGATCAGCGGCCGCGACGACCTCCCGACCCCAAAGTGCCACGCGGTGGACACCGAGACCGGCCTCGTCGCCTTCGAACTGCTCGAAGACGTGGTCAACGGCGCCGAACTGGCCAAGGACGACCTCTTCACGGAGGAACTGGCCGCCGACGCCGGTCGTGTCCTGGCCGCACTGCACTCCCTGGACGTGCCTGAGGGGTTCGGGTCCGACGGCGCCTTCGACGGACCCGAGCCGGCCCGCCCGCTCACCTCCATCGACCTGGAGACGTACGCGTCGGCGAGCGCCGGGGAGCTGGACCTGTGGCGTCTGCTCCACGACGACCAGGAGGTGGCGACCGCTCTGGGTTCCCCCATCGGTGGACCGAAGCGGATCCGTTCCTCCCTCATCCACGGCGATCTGCGCCTGGACCAGTTCCTCAGCGACGGCGACATCCTCTATCTCACCGACTGGGAGGAGGCCAGGCCGGGCGACCCGGCCGCCGATATCGGCGCCTTCGCCGGTGAGTGGCTGCACCGCGGCGTCCTCGCCATGAGCACCGCGGAGGACGACCCGGTCGCCGGCGGCACTCGTCGCTTCGAGCTCCTGCGCAGCAACGTCGAGGAGTTCTGGGCCGCCTACCTGGCAGCGCGGCCGGAGGCCGGTAAGGACCTCCAGCTGCCCGTCCGCGCCACGGCCCACGTCGGACACCACCTGTTCACCCGGGTACTCGCCGCCTCGCAACAGAGCTCGTACCTGACCCCGCTGCAGAAGGCCGCCGCGGGAGTGGGCCGCCAGGCCCTGCTGAAGCCTGAGGACTACACCACCGCCATCGGACTGGGAGGACGACCGTGACCACGGAGCTGAGAACACGCCCGGCCCTGTCGGAGAGGCTGCGCGACGCACTGCGAACCGTCACCTTCGCACCCGACCTCCGGTTCGGGAAGGTGGGCGAGCACAGGTTCGAGGGCGATGTGCCCAGGTTCCTGCAGCGGAGCCTCGCGCACACCCTCTACACCGCCTTCCACACCGGGCAGCCCGCCCGCAAGGGCAAGCGCTCCCCGGCCATCACCGACCCGCGCCTGGTCAAGGACCTCCGGTCCGCGGTCCCCCATTCCACCAGCGTCATGACCGCACACGGTGTGGCCGGCTCCGACTCCCCGGACGAGGCACTGGCACTGCTGGGCGGGGTCCGGGTCCGGGTGCCCTGGGACCTGGTCACGATGATGGGTCCGGAGACCGCCGAGGTCCGCGTGCCCTCGGTCCTGCCCAAGCGCTCCCCCGGGTTCCTTCTGGTGCACGGTTCGGGCGGGCATTCCCTGCAGGACCAGGAGATCCTCCGCCTCTACTTCAGCGTCCCCGAGCACACCTGGGCCCCCCGGGTCTGGGGGCGCCTCCTCACCCTCCTGGAGGGGTCGGGGGTCGGCTACCAGGCCAAGGTCCTGTCCTCGCGCTCCTCCTATCCGAGGCACGACGCGATCGTCGTCTATCTCGGCCAGTCCTCGTGGCTGGCCGTTCCGGGCCTGGTCGAGGGGATGGCCGGAACCGAAGGCCTGGGGGACGGGGGCTCGCTCTACGTGGCCCGTCTGGCCCCCGGCATCGGGTGGGCCTGGGAACCGGACGGATCGCAGGTCGACAAGAACAACCTGAGCTTCGGCCAGCACCGTTCCCGGATCATCGCCGAGGCGCTGATCCGTGCACAGGAGAACGGTTCCGACCGCGAGGACGAGGTGGCCCGGGCGCTCGCCGACAGCGGTGTTCCGCCAGAAAGCCCGCACCGGAGCTACCACTCCCCCGACATCGGCCTCTGAGGCCGTACAGACTTCGGGCGCCCAATCCCGGCGCGTCCGATGCAGAAAACAACCGAAAGGAACGCCCATGGGCGAGAAGACCCCCTTCGAAGGCGTCGACAACTACACCGACCCGGCCGAGATCACCAAGGACCAGGACGTCGAGGAGCCCGAGGCCACCCCGGCCAGCATCGCCCTCAGCGTCGGCTCGATCGTCGCGACCCAACACTGGGGCTGCTGACCAACTCCACCCGAAGGAGAACACCATGAGCACCGAAACCCTGATGAACGGCGCCGACAACTACACCGACCCGGCCGAGATCACCAAGGACCAGGACGTCGAGGAGCCGGGGGTCGTCGTCACCACCGTCGTCCCCGGCCCGATCACGATCACGATTCCGCCGATCTCGGTGACGGCCACGGTTCGCATCGGCTGCTGATCCGGCACCGCGACCAGACCACCGACCAGTCATTCACCCCAGCAATTCACTCAAGAAAGAAGGAAACCCCATGGCTGAGAAGACCCCGTTCGAAGGCGTCGACAACTACACCGACCCGGCCGAGATCACCAAGGACCAGGACGTCGAGGAGCCCGAGGCCACCCCGGCCAGCATCGCCCTCAGCGTCGGCTCGATCGTCGCGACCCAACACTGGGGCTGCTGAGCACCCTGATCGCACCGATCAAATGACGGGATGAACCGCCGGGGTTGCCGACGCCGAGAGGCTCTGGCAACCCCGCGGTCCCCCGCGGACACCGAAGGAAGGAGCACGGATGTCCCCCCGAATCGAGGTCAGAGACCTCCGAACGTCCTACGGACAGCGCGAGATCCTGCACGGTGTGGACCTCGACGTCCGCCAGGGCGAGACCCTCGCCCTTCTCGGCCCCAACGGTGCCGGAAAGAGCACCACGATGGAGATCCTCGAAGGCCTGCGCGGGCGCGGCTCCGGCACGGTGAGAGTCCTCGGCCGCGACCCGGAATCAGCCGACGACGCCTGGCGCGGCCGAATCGGCGTCGTCCTCCAGACCTGGCGGGACCAACGGGACTGGACCGTCGAGTCCCTGCTCCGTCACACGTCCCTGTACCACGAGAAGCCCGTCGACCTCGAAGAACTCGCGGAACGGATCGTACTCACCGACTTCCTCGGCCAGAAGATCCGTCACCTGTCCGGTGGCCAGCGGCGACGCATGGACCTGGCACTGGCCCTCGTGGGCCGGCCGGAAATCCTTTTCATGGACGAGCCCACCGTCGGCCTGGACCCCGAAGCCCGGCGCGCCTTCCACGACGTCGTGTCCTGGGTCGCCGCCGAGGAAGGCGTCACGACACTCTTCACCACGCACGACATGGCCGAGGCCGACCGTCTGTCCGATCGGATCGCCATCCTCACCGGCGGACGGGTCACCTTCACCGGAACGCGCGAGGAATTCTCGGGCTTGCACGGCGCCGGCGACACCTCCGTCCGCTGGACGGAGGGGGGCCGAAGCCACCGGGAACTCACCTCGGACCCCTCAGCCCTGATCACCGGGCTGCGGAACCGGCTGGGTTCCAACGTGCCCGGCCTGGAAGTCCGTCGCCAGAACCTCGAGGACTGCTACCTGGCGCACGTCCAGTCCCGGAAGGAGGCCTCGACAGCATGAACACCCGAATTCTCCGAGCGGGGGCCGACCGCTTCCGGACCGAGACCCGCATCATCCTGGGCGACCCCAACCGCATCCTGCTGAACTTCCAGCTGCTGTTCGTCGCCATCTACGTGACGACCTGCCTGCTGGCCTCGCCCGACGCGGACTCGGATCAGTTCCTGACCTCACCCTCCACCCTGGCCATGACGTTCATGATGCTGGTGCTGGCCCAGGGCGGGACCTTCTCCGTGGCGCAGAGCGTGATCTCGGCGAGGGAGAGCGGAACCCTGCTGCATCTGCGCCTGCTCCCCGGCGGACTGGCCGCCTACGTCGTGGAGAAGTGCCTGCACGTACTCTGCATGAGTCTGGTGTCCCTGACCGCTCTGCTGCTCACGGCCTTCACGGTCGGCGGGATGACGCCCCACACCTCGTTCGCCTCCTGGCTGACGGCCCTGGGCTTCCTCACCCTCGGCTTCCTGTTCTTCATCGCCCTCGGCCTGGTTCTGGGAGCGGTGCTCCCGGACGGGGGCGACCTGATCGGCTACACCTCCCTGGGCGTGTACGCGGTGGCCGCCGCCGCGGGCACCGGAGCGATCGCCTACTTCCCCGCACCCCTCCAGTACGCCCTCCGTTTCCTGCCCTTCGAATGGATCGTGAACGGGATCGACGCGGGCCTCACCGCAGGCGTGCCTCTTGGATAAATCAACGGCAACCACTGGAACCCCCTGCTCGCGCTGCTGCTCACCGGCGCCTGGACGGCGTTGGCGCTGGCGGTGGCCGTCCCCCTGCTCCGACGGATGACCCGGCGCGCGTCGGGCTCGGACCTGGCCCGCTGCCAGGAGAACGCCCAGAACCGGACGTTCGGCTGACCGCGGCACCCCACCCCATAGGAAGGAAGAAACCACATGTCAGCCCGTGCACTGCTGAGCGTGATCCAGCCCCAACAGCCCCAGCGCCCCCAACAGGTCGAGCCGCTGGCCAAGCTGGTCCAGGAGACCCCGCTGTACCGCCTGTGGACGGGGCAGTCCCTGAACGCGGAGACCCACCAGGTGCTCGCCTACCTCGCCGGTCGCGGCTACCGGATCCCCACCGGGATCGGGGTGACCCTCGTTCCACTCCGGCACCCGTTCGACGCGGCCGTGCAGGCCCGCAGCCTCGGCAGGCTGACCGGGAAGCCGATCGTGGTCGGCTACGGCCCCGCCACACCGGGCCTGGTGGCCTCATTGCGCGGCGAGCCCTACGCGACGCCCGCGCGCACCTCGGCGGAGTACGCCCGCGCGGTCCGCGACCTCCTGGACGGCGGTCCGGTCGCCGAACGCACCAATGAGGCCTTTCACCTGGGCGAGGGGATAAGCCTGCAGCCCCTCACCCCGGAGCCCCGGGTCGAGGTCGGCATGGGCGTCCTGCGGCCCGGGATGGCACGCAAGGCCGGCGGGGCCGCCGACGTCGCCATCAGCTGGCTGACCCCGGCGAACTACGTGCGCGACACGATCATCCCCAAGCTCGCGGAGGGAGCCGAGCAGGCCGGGCGCGACCGGACCCCCCGGGTCGCCACCATGGTCCACGCGGCCGTCGCCCGCCCCGCGCGCGACCCCCGCAAGCTCGCCATGCTGGGAGCCGGAAGCCACCTCGGTCTTCCGCACTACACGGACATGCTGCGCCAGGCCGGGGTCCCCGCCTACCCGGACCGCCCGCAGGAGGGCGCCGCGGCCATCCTCGACAAGGGCGTCTACCTGTACGGGTCACCGGAGGAGATCGCCAAGGGCCTTCTGGAGTACGAGCAGGCCGGTGTCAGCGAGATCGTCCTCAACCCCGCGGGGGTGGTCAACACCGAGGGCGTCCGGGCCGCCGTCGCGGACGTCCGGGACATCGTGTCAGCGTGGGAGGAGACCCGTGTCTGAGTCGGTCCCCTCTCCGGACCTCTTCCCCGAGTTCGGAGCCGAACGCCTGCTGATCATCGGCACCGGCTCCATGGCCGCGGCGCATCTGCCCTCCTGGAGCACCTGGCTGGAGATGGGCTACCCCCACATCGACCGACGCCTGGTGCTGACCAGGAGCGCAACGAAGTTCGTGTCGCACGTCGCGCTCAACGCCATGGAGAAGCGGCCGGTGGAGCTGGACGTCTGGTCCGACGACCCGGCCGCGGGCCCCCTGCACGTGGACCTGGCCACCTGGCCCGACGCCGTCATCGTCTATCCCGCGACCTTCGACTTCCTCGCGCGGTTCGCGGTGGGGCTGGGTGACACGCCCGCGACCCTCGGGTTGCAGTGCACGTCGGCCGTGATCGGCCTCGCCCCCTCCCTACCGCCCGGCGCGGCGGACTCCGAGATCTACCGCAGGCACGTCCGAGCACTCGAAGAGCGCACCAACGTGACCCTGGTCACCCCTGTCCCAGGGCTCAGCGCGCACACCGGCAAGTTCGACGCCGCCGTCGCAGCCCCGCTCCAGGAGGTCATCGTCGAGGTCGAAAGGCTGCGCACCGAGCTGGCGGAGGTGCCCGAGCCGTGCTGACCAAGATCGTCGACGACTTCGGTACCGGTTACGTGCACACCACCGTGGTGCACACCGTCACGGACGGGTTCTTCTGGGTCCGCAGCAGCGGGATCGACCGGCCCCTGCCGATCGGTGCGCTGCCGGACCGGATCCGCCCCCTCCTGGCCTCGATCCAGGGACCCGTCACCTTCCAGCCGCACCAGGCCGTGCACACCCACGAGACCTGGCGGGTCTTTCCCGCCCCGGGCCCCAGTTCAGTGGCCAAACAGCTGCTTCTGCAGGAGGAGGGCACCTCCGGCACCGCGGATCTGCTGCAGTCGGCCGGGGCCGCCCTGGCCGAACTGCATGCGCACGTCGTTCCCGGACCGCCCGTCCTCCCTTCGCCCCAAGGGCCGGCCCGGTTGACGCGGTGGCTGGGCGGAAGCGCGCGGCACCGGGCGTCCGGGCGCCTGCGCGAGGAGGCCGTCCGTTTCCTGGGCGAATCCCGAATGCGCACGGCCCGGCTCTGGTGCGCCGACCTGCAGGGCGAGAACGTACGACTGTCCGGTGTCCTCCTGCACGGAGCACCGGGCCTCGGCCTGCTCATCCCCTCTGTGGAACCGGGGACCGGCGGTTCTTCGGCGGTACTGCTCACCGGAGAGGAGCTGACCACCGGTCCCGCCGAGTTCGACCTGGGCTGGATAGCGGGTGAGCTCGTCGAACACCGGGAGGTCTCCGCGGGCGACAGCCAGGAACAGCAGTCGCTGATCAACGCTCTTCTCACGGGTTACGGAGCCACCGCGGACCTGGACGCGGTCGCCCGGACCGCCGTGCTGCGCATGTTCGTCCACGTCCACGATTTCGCGACCTACGTGGGGTGGCACGAGTCCGTCCGCACCCATCTCGCGCTCCTGGCGGACGCCATCGATGCTGCCGACAGCGCGCTCCTGAAGCAGCCCCTGCGACCGAAGGACCGACGGCCATGACCGCGACAGCAACGGAACACAACCCCGCCCGCACTCTGGACAACGGCCTCCGTGTCCGCACGGTCCCGGTCGGGTCGGTCACCGCCGCGGGGGTCGCCCTGCACTACGGGGTCGGTTTCCGTTCGGACCCCGTCGCCTATCCCGGTATGGCTCACCTGGTGGAGCACCTCATGTTCCAGGGCGCGGGCTCCGGCGAGTCCGACCACTTCACCTGGGTCGAGGCCATGGGCGGGTTCTGCAACGCGTCCACCCGACAGGACTACACCGACTACTACACGATCGTCCCGTCGGACCACCTCGACGACGTCATGTCTCTGGAGGCCCGACGCATCAGGGAGCCCCGCGTCACCGAGGTGGGCCTGCGTACGCAGATCAACGTGATCGGTGAGGAGATCGAAGCCAAGTCGCGACGCCCCTACGGGCGCTTCCCGTGGCCACTCATCTCCCCCGTGCTGTTCGACGCCTACCCCAACGCCCACGACGGTTACGGGGACACCGGAGCCCTCGCCGAGGCCGGCCTGTCCGACTGCCTCGACTTCTTCCACCGGTTCTACACACCGTCCAACGCCGTCCTCACCATCAGCGGGGACATCGACCCCGAGCGAGCGCTCGACCTCGCCGAGACCCACTTCGGTTCGCTTCCCGCCCTGCCCGCGCCGGACACCGGAGTCGCGTGGGAACCGGTGCCCGACCGCCTGCGTACCGGCACCGCGTACGACCCCCTGGCCACCCGTCCCGGGTTCGCCCTCGGGTACCGGGCCCCGGACGCGTCGCTGTCCCTCACCCCGCACTTCGCGCTGTCCCTGGTGGCGGACATCCTCACCAGCGGGCCCGACCCCCTGCTCGCACGTGTGGCGCGCGAGCGGACCGGCGAGCCGGTCAGCGTCTCCGCCCGCAGCGGGCTGTTCGACTTCCTCGACGCGAGGGACCCCGACATGTGGATCCTCTCCGCGATCCACCCGGAGGAGGTCAGCGGCGACCTCGTCCTCGACCTCGTGGACACCGAGATCCGACGCCTGGCCGAGCACGGGGTCCACAGCCTCGACCTGGCCCGCGCCCGAGCCCGCAGGCTCGCTTCCTTCCACCGTAAAACCGACCAGTTGGGGGCCCGCACCCGCGTGGTGGGCCGCGGCGCGCTCCTCTTCGGCGACGGCGACCTGCCCCGCACCATCCACCGCGGTTTCACCGAGGCCACCGAGCAGGATGTCGCGGACGCAGCCCGGTGGCTGACCCGGGAGGGGCGCGCGCTGCTGCACCTCTCCCCCGAGGGAAAGGACACCCCCTGATGCGCCTGTCGGACCTGCACGAGCGCTCCCTGGCCAACGGCCTGCGCACCATCTGCATGCCCCATGGAGACGCTCCGTTGGCGGAGGTACGGCTGGTCGTCCCCGAACTGAGCGAGACCCCCCGTGCGCTCTTCGAGGCGCAGCTGCGCGCACACCTGGTGACCCTGCACGAGGGCGACCCCTCGGTCAGCCTCCCCGACCTGGAGCAGTCAGCCGTGATCCTGGGCGGCAGCGCCTCGCCCTGGGCCACCGTCCTCAGCGGAAGCTGCGGCGCGGACGACCTGCCCCGACTGCTGCGCTACCTGTCCGGCGCGGTCACGTACTCCGTGGTCTCCGCCGAGGCCACCGCCCGGGAGTACGAAACCTTCGCCGCACAGGCGTGCGCCTCGGCCGCCTACCCGCACGTTCTCGCGGTCGACGGCCTCTACCAGCACCTCTACGGGGAGCACGCCGCGGGCAATCGGGCCGGCACAGCCCGGTACGAAGCCACCGCCCCGAACGAGGACAGTTCCGTCGCCTCCTCCGGCGGCCTCGGTCCGCAGGAAGCCCTGCTCCTGGTCGTCGGTGGCAGCCTCGATCCGGCCGAGGTGTTCCGGCACGTCGAGGAACACTTCGGCGGTTGGGAGGGCTCCACTCCGGGGTGGGTGGTCCCCGAGGTGCCCGCGCTGCGCCCGGGCCCGCCCACCGTGATGGACGTCCCGGGCTCCTCTCGCGCCCATGTCCGGCTGCGCGCGGAGGCCGTTCCGCACGACCACGAGCTCTACGCGCCGCTCTTCCTGGCCCTGAACACGCTCAGCGGTGGCGCGGTCTCGACCCGGCTCACCCGCAACCTGCGCAACGAGAACGGCTACGTGTACGGCGCCAACGCGTTCATCGACTCCTTCCCCGGGGCGAATCTGATCGCGGTCGAGGCCGAGACGTCGATCACCACCGCCCACGAGGTCCTCGCCGGTATCGCGCAGGAGCTGCGCGGTATGGCAGACCACCCGCCCAGCGAGGAGGACTTCCAGGCCGCTCGGCGCTTCGCTGCCGGGTGCATGCGGACCCGGCTCACTTCGCAGGCCGAGGTGGCCTCGGCGTTGATCGATCTGGCCCTGAACGGTGCGGACCCCATGGAGCTGACCGAGTTCGGGGCCCTGCTCTCCCGGGTGACCTACGACGAGGTCGTGGACGTGGCGCGGGAGTACTTCGCCCCCGAGCGCTTCACCGGCGTGGTCTGCGGCGACGCCTCGCTCCTCGGTTCCCCGGCTCTGATCCCGAACCCCACGCCCGACAACGAACTGATCGAGAAGGTGGCCCTATGAACACCGAAGCACCGGACCCGCGAGTCGAACGGCCCGGGTTGAGACACCTGCTCCAGTACGCCCGCCCCTACAGTCTGACCTTGTGGACCGGGGGGCTGATCACCATCGTCGCGGCGCTGCTCACCCTCGCACAGCCGTTGGTGGCGAAGTTCTTCTTGGAGGACATGGCCTCTGGCGGACCGAATCTGGGCCTGGTGGTCCTGTTGGCCGCCCTGCTGCTGTTCGCGACCGTTCTCGCCGCCATCGGCAACTACCTGACCGAGCGCACGGCGGAGAACATCGTCTTCGGTGTCCGCCGGCAGATGGTCGAGCGAATCATGCGACTGCGCATGACGGTGCTCGATCGGAGCAGCCCTGGTGACCTGCTCTCCCGCGTGGTCTCGGATAGCAACCAGCTCCGCACCGCCACGACCAGGAACCTGGTCGACCTGGTCATCGGCCTGTTCCAGCTGGCGGGCATCCTGGTCCTCATGGCCTACCTGGACCTGGCCCTGCTGGGCCTGGTCCTGGCGGTGGTGGTCGTCGTCGGTATCGCCTTCGCCGCGATCGTGCCCAGGATCAAGCGGGCCAGCCTGCTCGTCCAGGAAGCGCTCGGCGAGATGGGCGGCACCCTGGAGCGCTCCATCACCTCGCTGCGAACGATCAAGGCCAGCGGCTCCGAGGGCCGCGAGATCGCGACCGTCAACGCGGCTTCCGGGAAGGCCCTGGACGAGGGCAAGCGGGCGGCCATCTGGTTCTCCGCGGGAAGCATGTCCACCGGTCTTCTGGTGCAGGTCTCGTTCCTGGTGATCCTCGGCGTGGGCGGCGCACGCGCCGCGGCGGGCGGACTGGACCTGGCCGTTTTGGTCGCGTTCCTGCTCTACCTCTTCTACCTGACCGGCCCGGCCACCCAGGTGACCAGCGCGGTGAGCGGTCTGCAGGCCGGCCTGGCCGCGCTGCACCGGATCCGTGAGGTGGAGGCCTACGAGTACGAGGAGAGCGCGTCCACGCAGGTCTCCCTGGCCAGCGCGGAGCTGGCCCGGCACCCGCGTCCGGTGTCGGTGTCCTTCCGCAACGTGCGCTTCGGGTACGACCCCGGCGGACCGCCGGTCTTCGACGAGCTCACCTTCGATGCCCCGGTCGGCAGTATGACCGCCGTCGTCGGCCCCTCCGCTGCGGGCAAGAGCACGATCTTCTCGCTCGTGGAGAGGTTCTACGACCCCCAGGCCGGGAGTGTTCGCCTCGACGGCCGGGACGTGGCCGAGTGGCCCCTAGCCGAGCTGCGGAACAGCATCGGCTACGTCGAGCAGGAAGCACCCGTGCTCTCCGGCACCCTGCGGGAGAACCTGCTCATGGCGGCCTCGGAGGCCTCCGAGGACGAGCTGCACGACGTCATCGAGCGCACGCGTCTGGGCACGCTGGTCAGCCGACTGGAGCAGGGTCTGGAAACCGAGGTCGGGCATCGCGGCGTCACCCTGTCCGGTGGCGAGCGCCAGCGCGTGGCCATCGCCCGGGCGCTGCTGCGCAAACCGCGGCTCCTCCTCCTGGACGAGGCGACCTCGCAGCTGGACTCGATCAACGAGCAGGCCCTGCAGGAGACCATCGAAGCCGTCTCCGCCGTCACCACCGTGATGGTCATCGCCCACCGCCTGTCCACCGTGCGCGACGCGGATCAGATCCTCGTCCTGGAACGCGGCTGTATCCGTTCCGCGGGCACCCATGAGGAGCTTCTTGCCGTGGATGATCTCTACATCGAGCTGTCGTCCCATCAGTTCGCCTCCCCGGCGTCCAGCACCCCCGCCCTGGAGACCGCCACCGGCCGGTGAGCCCTCAGCGTGCCCGACGAAGGGCGCCCGGTGGGGGAACGAGCTTCTCGTTCCCCCACCGGGCGCCCTTCGGTGTTCCCCGGACCGTCAACACACGATCCGGTGGCGTCCGGACCGACAGTGTGCGGCCCGGTGTCGCACACTCCGGGTCCGGGTGACCGGGCGGCCAGGGCCAGCAAGACGGCCGGAACAGGGTGGGCGGAGCGGGTGGAACAGGCGGACATGACAACGCGCACGCGGGATACGCGTGCGCGAGTGTCGTTACGGGGCGGGCCGGAGAAACGGGAAATCGCGGTGTCCGGGCGAGCTAGTTCGCCCGCCAATGTACGGCGTCCCCCGCGGAAAGGCGTCAGACCGCGGCCAGGGTGCGCTCCCCGTTCCGGACGGGGCCGCCCTGGCGTTGGGCGATCAGCTGGGAACGGCGCTGGCAACCGAACTTGCGGAGCAGGTTCGAGACGTGGAACTTCACCGCGCCCATGCTGAGGATCAGCTGGCCCGCGATCTGGGCGTTGGACATCCCCTGGACGAGGAGGTCCAGGACCTCGCGTTCGCGCCGGGTCAGCTGCTCCCCGAACAGTGGTTCGGTGGAACCGAAGTGTGCGCGTAGGACCGGGCGCATGTTCGCCATCCAACGGGCGGCGAAGGTCGGAGAGATCCATACGGCCCCGCCGAGCGCCTGCTCCACTGCGTGCGCGATGTTGCCGTCCAGGTCGTCACGGTCGACGATCGCGTTGGCCCCCCACTGGGTGACCTCCGCGAAACGGGGGTCGGATTCCCCGTTGAGGAGGACTACGGACTTCGGCCTCCGCTCCTCGAACGGTTGTCCCTCGGGCAGGGACATGCTCAGGGCGACGCCGCTGCCGAGCATGACGGCGTCGAACCGGTCGAGTGCGTCGGTGTCCAGATCATCCGACCCCTCCACCAGTTCGGTGGTGTGCCACCCCTTGGCCTCCAGTACGGACCGGATTCGGCGGGTCAGCAAGGCCCCTCCGAGACACAGGCCGATGCGGATCGTGTCCTTTTCATTCGGGTTCTCAGTGCTCATCCGTGTGGTCTCCCAGCTCGGGCGATGTACGGGAAAGATTCCAAACGCCGGTCGCACGACCATCACGCGGCGCGCACCGAAATCGGGGCGGGCATGGGAAGGAGCGAGCACCCGACTAGCACCGAAGGAACCCCTCCTAGCGGAGGGGTTCCTTCGGTGCTAGTCGGGTGCTCGCACCGGTGGCGGTGCCTACTTTTCCACCAATCACTCCGGTTCCGTCACGAGGCCGACTGCTGGACCTTGCCGCGCTGGCCGGAAACGCTCAGGATGGCGAATCCGAGAAGGGAAGCGGCCCCGACCAACGAGCCCCCCAGCCGGGCACCGGTGAACGGGTCGAGGAAAGCGACAGCGGAGCTGGCGGCAAGCAGGACGACGGACAGGACGATCAGGGACTTGTGAGCGGTGCTCTTCTTCTCGAACATGGTTCCTCACCTCTTCTTCGGTTCATCTGTGGGGAGGGGATCCCATGAGTCGAGGTAGCGGCTCCCGAAACCCCTGCCTGGTCATCCCTCCGTTTCGTATCCAACGGTTCCCCGGCCCGTTCACACCGCCGTCACACGAACGCAGAGTGTTCAGTTCCTCACTCGAGGCTTGACAGGGCCCGGAAGCGGTGGGGGCACCTGACATCGCGTGGAGCGCGGACGTTGGTCCCGCGCCGGGGGAGGCCGATGACCACTCGGAAGGATCTACCGGATTCCGCGGGAGGGTCACTCCGGACTGCGGATCCCGCACCGCGTGGCTAACCCGGGTGAGCTGCCCACTGGTCCACAAGAGTCATGCGCCCCAGGCCCTCTCGGACGTACCCTGGAAGTCCTCTCTCCCTGTGGGATCGGTTCCGTCGCGCCCGCGCCCACACCGCCCCGGCGCCGGGGTTACCGTCCTGTCCTGCGACGCCGTTGTCCCGGGAGGTGAGCGGTGGCCCACAGCCCTGGTGTGCGCGACCGGCTCCACGACCACGTCGCCCTGGACGAGATCGAGCTCTACGCTGAGGTCCTCATCGCCGTGGCCGACACCGACCACCCGCTCAGCCCCGCCGAGATCGACCGCGTCCTCGGCCTCACTTCCAGGTCCCTGCCGGACGACCCCCCGCAACCCCCTCCCCCCGGTGACACGGCCCCCGGCACGGCGCGCCCCGACGAAGGGGCCCCGCGCGTCCCCGACGAGGAGGCCCGGCGCGTCCCCGACCCCGCCGACGACGGCCCCGCCGCCCCCGGGGTCAGGATCGTCGGCCCCGTGCCCCCGGCCCGGAACGGCCACGACCCGACGACCGCCGGCCTCCCTCTCCACAACGCGCTCGCGGACAGCACCCGGGCCGCCCACTCACTGTGCGGACCGTTCCCGCCCCGGTTCATGCCCTGGCGCGCCTGGCACATCTGAGTCCCTTCCGTCCGGCCTCCGCCCCGGCCCCGCCGTGGAACGGCCTGATCCGGCCACTTCCTCCCCGCTCGGCGTGCACCCGTACTGGGTAGTACTCCTTCTGGACCCCACCGCCCCCAGAACGGCCAGCCGCCCCTCAGGAGCCGAGATGCAAGCAGGATCCGACAGGCCGGAACGCGAGGAAGAGCGCGCCCCCGCCGCCCGCCGCCCCGGTCGCCCCCGCTTCGACGACGGCGAGCCCGACAACGCACGCCGGGTCACCTTCGCCGTCGCCATCGTGGTGACCTTCCTCTTCCTCCTGATCACGGCGGGCGGACTCGGCTGGTTCCTCTCCAGCGGCGGACCTCTGTCCGGGGACGACTCGGCCGCTGGCTCCGGCGCGAACGACGGGTCGGAGGAGGCCGAGACGAGCACAGGATCGGAGCCCGCCGCCGGCGGAGAGGGCACCGTGACCGACTCCGGATCGGGACTCGCCTACGACCTGCCCGGCGAGGGCTGGGCCCGGCTCGGCGACGACCAGGTCCCGGCGGAGTACTCCTCGTACGCGGTGTACGGGTCAGCGGACGACCCGGACGCGATCATCGTCACCGGTACCGAGGACCTGGGTCCCCTGGAGCCCGTCGCGGTCTCCGGGGCGCGACTGGCCATGGACATGGTCGGCGGCCTGGTCACCGACAGCGGCGACGTGTGGGTCGAACCCTCCGGCCAGACCGACCTGGACGGCCTGCCCGCCTTCGGCGCCACCATGGGCAGCAACTCCGACGACGGCGAGAGCGGCTACGGCCGCTTCCTGGTGGTCGAGCTCACCGAGGACCGGGGGGCGTTCATGCTCGGTCTCAACACCGGCGGCGGCGACGAGGCCACCACGGGCATCGACGCCGCCTTCGATTCGGTCGGCACGATCTAGCCGGGCACCCCGGCCACCCGGGCGCCGTTCCTCCGACAGTGACACTCCCGGCGCAGGCCCCCCGGACGTTCCGCGGCGCCCCGGTCCAGGGCGCCGCGGAACAGGGCCGGGGCCCAGAGCGAGGGCTCAGAGCGGGATGATCGCGCGGAGCAGGAATCCGCCGTCCTTGGTCCGGGCCCTGGAAAGGGTTCCACCGCTCATGGCGACGCGCTCGGAGAGCCCGGCCAGCCCGTTGCCGTCACCCCGTCCGCCCTTCTCCTCCCGGGCGCTGTCGTTGTGGATCTCCACGACCAGCTGCCTCAGCCGGTCGCCGATCTCCCTGGTGAGCGTGAAGCTGATCTGGCACTCTTCGGCGTCGCTGTGCCGCATGACGTTCGTGCCGCCTTCACGCACCACCCAGGCGGCCAGCCCGGCCACCTTCGGCGGCAGTTCCAGACCGTCGAGGCCGGTGACCACGGTCCGGGTCCCCCCGGAGTCGAGGACCGCGGTGACCGCCTCCACCTCGCCCTCCAGGTCGACCTCCCGGTATCCGATGACGGCGGACCGCACCTGCTGGAGCGCCTGCCGGGCCAGCGCCTGGACCTCGGCGATCTCCGTGGACGCCCGCTCCGGGGCCCGGTCCACGAGCCGCCCGGCGAGCTGGGCCTTGACCGCGAGCGCGGAGAGGCTGTGCCCGAGCAGGTCGTGCATGTCGCGGGCGAAGCGGAGCCGCTCCTGGGTCACCGCCAACTGGGCCCGGGCCCGCTCTCCGGCGACCGCCTCACGGCTGATGTCCCACAGCCAGACCGTGCCGAACGTGCTGAGGACGAAGAACAGGGCGAAGACCACGGCGGCGAGCCAGAGCAGGCCGTAGGCGAGAGGGCTGATCCCCCCGGCCCGCTCGAAGAAGGTGGAGAAGGTCGGAAGCAGCGGCAGGGGCGAGAGCAGCAGGAGGACGGTGATGAGGACGCCGTCCCGGCGTGAGGCGAAGAAGATCCCGGTCCCCCACCAGGACCCGATCATGATCAGTGCCGCGGGCGGGGTGTTCAGGAACACCGCGCACAACAGCAGCAGCCCCACGGAGGACCAGAGGAGCTTCGGGCTCGGCTGCCGGTTGCCGTCCAGCCGCTCCCGGAGCAGGCCGATCAGCAGGACGGCGACCACCACGGAGATGGCGACACCGACCGCCGAACGCCACGGCGGCAGGTTCAGTCCGGGGCCGGCGACGAGGTCCGAGAGGGCCAGTGCGACCACCACCAGGCCGTTGAAGCCGATCATGGCCGTGATGATGCGCCGGGCGATCCGGACCCGGCGGTCGTCGGGCCGGTCCGTGGCCGGGTCGGAACCGGCGCCGGGATCCCCGGGCACGGCGCCGACCGGGACCGCGTTCGCCCGAACCACCGAGGTGCCCTCTGCGGGGCCCGCACCCGGCCGGTCAGCACCGGACCGTCGTGCGGCACGGGCCCCGGAAGAGCTCTGGGAGGGGGAGGCGGGCACGGAGGTTCCGCCTCCCGGCTGTCCGGGCACGGCGCTCGGGGGCCCGCCGGTCCCGTTCCCCCCGGCTCCCGGGGGAAGCGGACCGTCGGGCAGGGGGAGGACGGCTCTGAGCAGGAAGCCGCCGTCGTTGGTCCGGTCCGCCGACAGTGCGCCGCCTCCCTCGGAGATCCGCTCGGTCAGCCCGGCCAGGCCGCTGCCGGACTCCGCCCCCTCCGGTTCGTCGTCCCGGGCCCTGTCGTTGGCCACCTCCACGACCAGTTCCCGGTACCCCTCTCCCGGGTCGCCCACCACCGTGAAGGAGATGCGGCACCTCTGGGCGCGGCTGTGCCGCAGGACGTTGGTCCCGCCCTCCCGCACCACCCAGGCGGCCAGGGCCGCTGTGTCCGCCGGTAGGGTCAGACCCGCCAGACCGGTGACGGCGGCGGCGGTCCCGTTGGCCTCCAGGACCGCGCGGACCGAGCTCACCTCCGCCCCGAGGTCGATGTCCCGGTACCCCCGGACCATGGAGCGCACCTGTCTCAGCGTCGTCCGCGCCAGGTCGTGGACCTGGCCGATCTCCGCCTCGGCCCCCCGCGGGTCGGCCCGCACGAGCTCTCCGGCCCGCCGGGCACCGAGTTTCAGCGCGTCGAGCCTGTGCCCCAGCAGTTCCCTCATGTCGTTGGTGAAGCGGAGCCGCTCCCCGTCCACCGCCAGCTGCGCGCGGGCCTGCTGTCCGTCGGTCACCTGCCGGATCCCGTCCCACAGCCAGACGGTGTACAGGCACCCCATCCACAGGAAGGCCGACCACACGGCCATGATCAGGGTGAGCCCCAGCAGGTTGGGGTCGAACGCCGCCAAGGTGCTTCCGCCGCTGTTCCGAGCGGGGAGCACCGGGGTCTCCAGCGGGGAGAGGAGGGCGTTCAGCCACGGCAGGCCCACCAGAACGACGGTGAGGTGCGGGATCCGCTCCCTGGGTGTCAGAAAGGTGCCCAGCACCCAGGCGGTGGCGCAGAGGGAGAAGACGTTGGGGGTGTACCACGTGAAGAGGCACAGGACGAGGAAGAGGGAGGCCGCGTACCAGTAGAGCCGCCGCTCCGGGCTCTGCCGGCCGTCCAACCGTTCCCGGATCATCCGGAAGGCGGCCAGCGCGCACAGGATCGAGGCGACGAACATGACCAGGGATCGGACCAGGGCGAGCACCATGAGGTACCGGGGCCGGTCGGCCAGGATGTCCGAGGCGAGGGCCAAATCCGTCATGAGGTTGGCCCCGGCCAGGAACGGGATCAGGAACGCGAACACCGCCATGCTCACCAGGCAGAACTGCCGGGCTCTGCGGATCCTCCGCGCGAACCCCTTGCTCATCGCCGGCGGGGTGAGCTCCTCCGTGCCCCCGGTGTCGGGATCGGCGACGGGCGCCGAACCGGGCCCTGCCCCCGACCCGGGTACCGTCGGCGCCGCGGCTGCCGCGCGCTCACCGTGTTCCACCGTGTCCGCCTCCTCGGTCCCGCCCATGTCGTCTCCACGTTAGAGCGCCGGAAGGCGTCCGGAGCGTTGTCCACAGGCCTGTTCTCACCGAAGGCCCGATCTCCGCACGGAAAGGCCGGGAGGCCCCGTCCTGGGCGCTCCCGGCTCACTCACTCCACCGGGCACGGGCCGGATCGCCGTTGGCCCTAGGGCTGGCGGGGGTCCCACTTGAAGTAGCGGCGGACCAGCAGCGACAGGATCACGATCCAGGCGAGCATCACGCCGATGGAGGGCAGCGCGTTGGCCCACAGGGCCGCGGTGCCCAGCGCCTCGGCGCCCTCGTACCCGCCGAACACGTCGTAACCGCTGTAGCCGGCCTGGGCCATCTCGGACGCCGGGGCGACCGGGAGGAACTGGACGACCGTGCGGACCGGGTCGGGCAGCAGGTCGAGCGGGAAGAAGACCCCGCCGGTGAGCAGGAGCGCCATCATCGGGACGACCGAGAACATCTGGGCGGACTCGGCGTTGCGCACCAGGGGGGTGATCAGCAGACCCACCAGGGTCATGGCGACGGCACTCAGCAGCACCGCGACCATCAGCAGCACCGGGTCGGCCGGCATGGTGCCCGAGAGGGCGACGATCGCGCCGAGGATCAGCACGGCGAGTGCCAGGGTGAAGAGGACGACGACCAGCGTCATACCGCCGAAGATCGCCAGCTGCGGGACCCCGCTCACCCGGAGCCGTTTGAGGACCAGTGACTCACGGCGGGCGGCGAACACGTTGGAGGCGTGGCCGATCCCCAGCATCAGTCCGATGCTGACGAGGGCTGCGGCGAAGGTGAGGTCGCGGTTGGTGAACTCCCCGAGGACCTCCACGCTGGGTGTCGACATCAGCGGGAGGAAGAGGACCAGAGGGAGCACCAGGTACATCAGAGCGGTCTTGTAGCGCACGAAGAGGGTGAACTCGGTCCGGGCCAGGCGCAGTGTCTGCTTCAGCAGGCCGGGTGCGGTCCGCGCGGAGGCCTGCGCGGCCGGGGATCGGGTGGTGGTCGTGCTCATCGTGTCTCTCCTGGGTTCTGGGGCCGGGGTCGCGCGAAGGCGCGTGGTCCCGGCGGGTAAGAGGTGCTGGGGCCGGGCGGGTCGGCGGACCCGCCCCTCACTCCGTGATCAGGTCGGCGGCGCCGTCGGCGACCTGGAGGAACACGTCCTCCAGGGAGGCTCCGCGCACCTGGAGGTTCTGGAGGACGATCCCCTGCTCGGCGGACCAGGCGATCAGCGCGGCGACGGCGTGGTGGGCCCGCGCGGTGACGTCGCCGCCGGTGACCGTGTAGGTCGCCCACAGGTCCTGGTCGCGGCTCTCCACCTCGATCGCGGCCCCGTCCACGTCGGGCAGGTCGGCGGTGCGCACGTCGCTGGGGAGCAGGAAGCTCACCCGGTCGCCCCACCCGGCGAGGACCCCGGACAGGGTGCCCTCCACGCGGATCTCACCGCGGTGCATGATGGCGAGCCGGTCGGCGAGGCGCTCCGCCTCCTCCAGGTAGTGCGTGGTGAGCAGGATCGCGACCCCGCTCTCCTTGAGCTCGTTGATGATCTTCCAGGTCTCGTGCCGGGCCTCGGGGTCCATCCCGGTGGTCGGCTCGTCGAGGTAGAGGACCTCGGGGCGGGTCATCAGTGCCGACCCCAGGTCGAGGCGGCGCTTCTGCCCGCCGGAGAGCTGGCGGATGCGGAGCTTGCGCTTGTCCACGAGGTTGATCAGCCGGAGGACCTCGTCGACGTCGCGCGGGGAGGCGGCGAGGTCGCTGGTGAGTCGGAGGCTCTCCTCGACGCTGAGGTCCTCCAGCAGACCGCTGCCCTGGAGGACGGCGTTGACCCGGTCACGGATCACGGCGGGCTGGCCGAAGGGGTCCTGGCCGAAGACCCGGGCGGATCCGGAGCTGGGCCGCCGGAAGCCCTCCAGCGTCTCGATGGTGGTGGTCTTCCCGGCGCCGTTGGTGCCGAGGAGCGCGAAGAGCTCGCCGGGGCGGATCTCGAAGGAGACGCCCCTGACCGCCTCGAAGTCGCCGTAGCGCTGGTGCAGGTCGCGGACGACCACCGACGGTCCCGCGTTCGAAGTGGGGTCCTGTGTCGCTGCGGCCGGTCCGGTGTTCGCTGTCGTCGTCATACCCCCAGGGTCCCGTGAGCGGGGCCTCTGCCGACAGACGCCGCTGTCACCCGTCGCCCGTGCGCTTCACCCGGTGGTGGTGCTGACAAATGTCATCCCGGGGGCACGAAGGGGTGCGACCGCGCCCGTACGTGCCCCTTCGTCACCTCACGTGCGAGCGCGGTCGCTGCCGCCGGCCGGGGTCGCGCCCGTCCCCTCACTACTCACGTCGGGCGCGGCCCCTTGGCGGTTATCAATGTTCTACACGACTTTTCTCGGACATGCCGGGGAAATGCACCATTCTCCGACGGATCGAATACGCACCTTGACGCTGAGTTGGTTTCTTCTCAGGAAACATCGTCCTGAGGGGGATGGCTCCACCTCGACACGAGGCCAGAAAAAACCGCTTTGACCAGTGGTAACACTGACCCCAAAGGCCTCAGGCAACCCTCTTTCACAAACCCCCGAAGGGAGCGGAAAAGGCTTTCCCGCGGGACTGAAAACGGAAATCGGTTGCCGGGTAAACCGAGCCGGTCACGGGGTCCGCTCCGGAGCGGACCGGCGTTCAGGGACCAAAGACACCAATCGCGCCCCGGCCGTCTCCAAAGGCCCGCGGTCGAACCGGCGCAACCACAACCGCGCGCCGAGAACCAGCACGAGGGCGATCACCAGCCAGGCCCCGAGCACCCAGCCCTCCAGGGCGGTCCCCCCGACGCCCCTGGCCTCCAGGTACGAGGCGAGGCCCAGCCCCCAGCCGTAGAAGATCACCGATCCCAGCAGGTTCTGGAGGACGTAACAGGTCAGGGCGGTCCGTCCCACCGCGCTCAGGGACCGGACCACCTGCCCGCGCCTTCGGACCCGGTCCAGCAGCCACCCGGCCAGTCCGACGTAGCCCAGCATCAGCACGATGGCGAACCCGTACCTGTGGAGCTGGCCGAGCTCATGGACCTGCGAGCCCAGCACGCAGAGCGGCAGCCCCAGGCCGATACCCCAGCGCATCAGAGGCTTCCGGAGTTCGCGCCCGCGCTGGTCGTCGCCGAAGACGCCCGAACGGTAGAGCCGTACACCCAGCAGGAACAGGAAGAGGAAGGCGGGGAAGCTGACGAGGATCTCGATCCGGGTACCGAGGAAGCCCTCCCAGCGCGTGGCCACCTGTTCGAGGTATCCGCCCTCCAGGAAGACGGTTTCGCCCTCCTCGATCCCGCGCTGCCCCTGCGGGGTCGGCCGCCCCGGTTCGGTCAGGGCGAACAGCACCGAGACACCTGTGAAGAACACCGTGTGCACCGCCAGGGCCGACCACATCACCACCGAACGGACCCGCTCCGACCTCCGCAACAGCCAGATCACCACCAGACCGGTGACCGCGTACCCCATGAGGACGTCCCACGCGAACAGCAGCAGGGTGTGCAGCGCGCCCTCGACCAGCAGCAAGACCTGGCGCCACCGGTACCGGCCGGGCCAGGACCGCCCGTAGGCGGCGGCGGTACGGTGCTGGACCGCGAGACCCACGCCGAACATCATCGCGAGCATCGCCAGGAACTTGCCGTTGACCAGGGGGTCCAGCAGAGAGCGGAGGGCCCCGGACCCGTCCGGGCTCCCCGGGTGGAAGAGCCAGACGTTGGCGGCCAGGGTGCCGAGTACGGCCACGCCGCGCAGGACGTCCAGGAGCAGGAGCCGGGGTGGCGGGAGGGGAGCGGCGGGCCGTGCGGGAGGGGCCGGTGCGGGTTCGGATGGTCGCCGGAGAGGCAGTTCCCTGTTCGGGGGCGTCGGTGAGGTGTCCATACCGGGCAGCCTGCGGCCCGGCCCCGTCCGGGCGCGTCTGCCGAAAGGCAGAGCCCGACCCGTATGCCGTTCGGCAGACGAGCGGAGTGAGGCCTTGCCGCACCATGGAACGTATGAAGACATCGGGGCAGGGCGGGAAGGTGCTCGTCAGGGCGATCCGGCAGCGGTGGCGACGGCTGCCGGTGACTGTGTCGGACTCGGTGCTGACCGCGCTGTTGGCGGTCGCGCTGGTCTTCGCCTGGCCCCACGGCACGAACACGCTCCCCACCTGGGTCACGGGCCTGGTCCAGGTCCTGTGCTGCCTACCGCTGGTGTGGCGCCGCCGGTACCCGCTCCCCTCCGCGCTGGCCGTGGGTTCGGCGGTCCTCTTCCAGCATGTCGTGCTGGACGTCAGCGACCCGTTCACCATCTGGGTGGCCGCCTTCGCCGCCTGGTCCGCGGTCCGGCACGGGGCGCAGGTCGCCCTGGTCACCCCGCTGTCGGCGGTGTGGATCCTGCTGCTCTTCAACATCACGACCCACGGCCGGATGCTGGCCTGGGGGACCCTCACCCAGCAGCTGGTCCTCGGCCTCATGGGAGCCCTGCCCGCCTTGTTCGCTTACCTGATGCGGCTGCGGGCCGAACGGGCGGAGCAGCGGCGGCACGAGGTCCGCGACCGCGCCCAACGGGAGCGTGCGCGGGAGCGGGCCCGGATCGCCCGCGAGGTGCACGACATCGCCGGACACCACCTGAGCGCCATCCGGCTGCTCGCCGTGGGCGGCCGGGAGTCGCTGAAGAGGCCGGACTCGGACCCGGACGCGGTGCTGGCGGCGATCTCGGAGGCGTCGGGCCGAGCGGTCCGTGAGGTCCGGGAACTGCTGCGGCTGCTGCGCGAGGACAGACTCGACGAACCCGCTCCGCCGGGCGTACGCCTGGACGACGTCTCACTCCTGGTGTCGGCGCTGGACGGAACCGGGGTGGAGGCGGTCCTGGTCATGCCGCACGGGGTGAGCAACGGGGTGCCCGCCCGGGTGGAGGCGGACGCCTACCGCATCGTGCAGGAAGCCCTGGGCAACGTCCTGCGCCACTCCTCCGCCCGCCATGTGCACGTACACCTGCACCGACGCAACAGGGCTGCCGGAGACGTGCGGGAGCTCGTGGTGACGGTGGAGGACGACGGCTCCCCACCGCTCGGGAACCCGGAGGCGACCGGAACAGGACTGCGGGGGATGCGCGAGCGCGCCGAGGGTCTGGGCGGCCGTCTGGAGGCCGGGTTCCGTCCGGGGCGGGGCTGGCGGGTCCGGGCGTGGCTGCCGGTCTCCGAGTCCCTCGACGGGTGGCGGCCGGACGAGGACGGGCACGGGCCGGGCGGCACCGCAGCGGGGCCGACGGCCGACGTGGGGGCGCCGAACGCCGACGGGGGCCGTTCGGAACCGCCGCCGGCGGAGGGAACCCTTCTCGGCGGATCGACGAACGGGGAGGTGTCGGAGCGTGATCAGGGTGCTGCTGGCGGATGACCAGCCCGCCGCGCGTGAGGGGCTGAGGCTGCTCTTCGGGTCGGTGCCGGACGTGGAGGTGGTGGGTGTCGCCGCACACGGCCGCGAACTCGTGACGATGGCGCGGCGGCTGCGACCGGACGTGGTGTTCACCGACATCCGGATGCCGGGGATGGACGGGGTAACCGCGATGCGGGAGCTGGCCCGGATGGACCCGGTCCCGCCGACGGTCATGCTGACCACCTTCGACATCGACGAGTACCTGTTCGGGGCCCTCCAGGCCGGGGCGGTCGGGTTCCTGCTGAAGGAGAGCGAGCCGGAACTCTACGTCGAGGCGGTCCGTGCCGCGTACAAGGGGCAGGGGGTGATCGACCCGAAGGTGACGCCGCGGCTGGTGAACCGGTTCGCGCAGACCTCGCCCCGGACACCGCCGACCCGGGCAGCGGACCTGACCGAACGGGAACGCGAGGTGCTGCGGTTGGTCGCGATGGGCCACAGCAACGCGCGGATCGCGGAGGACCTCGGGATCGCGCCGGGGACCGCGAAGATCCACGTGACCCGGATCCTCACCAAGATCGGTGTGGAGAGCCGGGTGCAGGCCGCCGTGTACGCCTACCGCTACGGGCTGGCCACCTGGGCGGACACCTTCGAGGGGTCGTGACCCGGGCGAGCCGGACGGGGTGAGGGGCGCACCGGTTCGACAAAGCCGCGCAATAGCCGCGCGATAGCCGGGACGCGCACCATGGTTGCTGTCCGGAGCACCCCGTACCCCCGTTCACGGAGATCCCCATGCGCAAGCCCCTGCCTGCCCGAACCCTCGCCGCGGCCACCGCCCTGGCCGCCTCGTTGGCCCTCGCACTCGCGCCCGGCACCGCCGCCGCCGAGGACGACCGCTACGACTGCGTCGCCACCCCCGGCCTCCTGCTCAGGTCCGTCTCCTACACCTGCGAGACGGAGAGCGAGGACCTGCGCTGGCGGGTCGTCGGGCTGTGCACCCTGCCGTGGGGTTTCACCGGGGCTTCCTCCGACATCGTCCAGGGAAGCGGGACAGCCGTGATGACCTGCCCGAGCAACGTGCTCGGCGGCTCGGCGGTGCGCTCCCACCAGCTCAGCGTCCTGAGCTGAACTCCGGGGCCGGGCAGGCCCCCGTCGCGGACCGCGGGGCCGGATCTCCCGGCCCTCCCCGCCATCGGCACGCCTGGCCCCGTCCCCACCGGTCACTCCACGACGGTCACCCTGCTGCAGAGGAGGGCGCCGAAGCACAGGTCAGGACCGGCAGAGGGGACAACAGGAGGAGCAGGGCGGTCGTCGCCAGGAGTAAGCCGGTCTTCGGGGTTCGGGGAAGGCGCACGGGGTTCCTTTCGCAGGTTCGCTTCTCACGGACCCCTCCACCGTCGGCGGCGACCCTCTCACCGCCTTCACACGGTCGCTCTCAGCCGGTGATCGCGCGGACCACCGATTCGATCGCCGCCTGCTGGGGGGCCAGATCCGCGTCCTCCGGGAGGCGGGCGCAGGTGAGCCAGAGGCCGTCCACGAACACGATCAGCAGTTCCGCCAGCGCCGCGGGATCGTGGCCGGGGGCGAGTCCACCCTGTTCACGGGCGTACTCGAAGGCCCTGCGCAGATGTTCCCTGGTCCGGACGTCCAGCTCGGCCAGCACGTCGGCGAAGCCCGGATCGACGGCGGCGCGCGCGTAGAAGGCGGCCCAGATGCGCGCCTGCGCGCGGCGCCGTTCGTCGGTGGGCAGCAGGTCCAGGAGCACCTGCCGCAGGCCTTCGGTGAAGGTGAGGCCCTCGGGGCCGATGCGGAAGCGGCCGAACCGCGCGAACACCTCGTCGACGCTGGCCGCCAGCGCGAAGCGCAGGAGTTCGTCCTTGGAGGCGAACTCGCGCTGGACCGCGCCCACGGACAGTCCCGCCTCCGCGGCGACCAGCCGGACGCTGACCCCTTCCAGCCCGTCCCGGGCGGCGATGCGGTGGATCGCCTCGGCGACCTGACCTCGGCGGGTTTCCCTGTCTACGACCTTCGGCACCCGCTCATTCTGGCACACCCCCCGCGTTTTGATACAGTCGTATCGGTACGACCGTATCGAAAAGAGGTCCCCCCATGCCCGAGCCCGAGTTCGCTCCCCGCCCCCGCACCGCGCTCCTCGTCCTCTCCGGACTGCTCGCCCTGCCCGGCGTCGCGGCCACCGCGCTGGTCCTGCTGCCGCCCGTGTCCTGGAGCGCGTGGCAGTACGCGCTGCTGGCCCTGGAGTTCTCCCTGTTCCTCACCCTCCCGGCCGTCCTCGGCCTGGTCCTGGCGCTGTACGCGTACCGCTTCCGCCGCAGGGCCTCCCTCGCCCTCGCCGGACTCAACGCGGTCCTGCTGACCACCTCCCTGGTCCCCGCCGCGTCCCTGTGGTCGGCCGCCCGCGCCGAGGGGGCGACGCTCAGCCTGACCGAGTACACCGCCGGAACGGCCACCTCGGCCGACCGCGAACCGCTCACCGTGGAGTACGCGGAAGCGGACGGCGTACCGCTGGTCCTCGACGTCTGGGAACCCGCCGAGCCGTCCGACGAACCCCTGCCCGTGGTGGTGAACATCCACGGCGGTGCGGACGACCTGCCCCAGAGCCTGCTCCCCCGTTGGGACACCTGGCTGGCCGACGGCGGGGACCCCGCCACCGGGCCCTCCGGCGGCGGAGACGCCGACCCGCAGCGGCGCGTGGTGTTCGACGTGGACTACCGCTACTTCCCCGAAGACGACTGGGCGGCGCCGGTGCGCGACGTCCGCTGCGCCCTCGGCTGGGTGCGGGAGAACGCGGCCGGACACGGCGGCGACCCCGAGCGCATCGCCGTCAGCGGCCAGTCGGCCGGGGCCCTGCTGGCCCTGCTCGCCACCTACGGCGACGACCACCGGCCCAGCTGCGACACCGAGGTCCCCGAGGTCGACGCGGTGATCGCCTGGTACGCCGGGACCGATGTGACCGCCGACGCCGCCGCCTTCCCCCGGCGCCTGCTCGCTTCCCCGGTCAACGACGAACTCGTCGAACTGGAGGAGCGGATGATGGGCGGCTCCGTCGAGGAGGTACCGGAGGAGTACGCCGCGATGTCACCGATCCGCCTGGTCGGACCGGACACCCCGCCGACCCTGCTGCTCACCGCCGGCCACGACCTCTTCCTCAGCCCCGAGGACAACCGGCGCATGGCCGCCGAACTCGCCGAGCAGGGCGTCCCGTACCGCCACGTCGAACTGCCGTGGGCGGAGCACATGTACGACCTCAACTGGGGCGGCCTCGCCAGCCAGATCACCCGGCACTCCGTCGACGCGTTTCTCCGCGAGCACCACTGACCCCGTGGGCCGTACCGGGGGCGCCTTCGGAAAGGGCGGGGAAACCGCGCGGATAGCGGCGGGGACGACTCTGGTCAGGGAACAGCCCACCCCCGAACCCCGAGGAGAACCATGCGTTCTGTCCGCTCCACCACACGCCCCCTCGCCGCCCTGGCCGCAGCCGCGGTCGCGACCCTGGCCGTCGCCGCCGCCCCCGGCACCGCCCACGCGGCCGAGGACGACCGCATCTCCTGCGTCGCCACACCCAGCCCCATCGTCATCTTCCCGGGCATCGACTACACCTGCGAGACGCAGACCCCGGACATCAGCTGGTACGTCACCGGCCGATGCCTCTCCTACTTCCACGACGGCGGCTTCCCGGCCCGTTCCGCGACCGTCGAGGGCAGCGGAACCACCACCATCAGCTGCCCGACCGTCGGTCCGGCTGTCTACGGCCCGGTGGACACGGAGGTGGTCGTCCTCTGAGCGGACCGGCACCCCGTCGGACACACGAAAGGGGCGGGACACCTCTCGGCGTCCCGCCCCTCGCGTACCTCACCTCACGGGTGAGTGCGCCTAGGCGTCGGCGGTCTCCTTCTGCTCGCCGCCCTCGGCCGGGTTCTCACCCTTGACCGAACGGAGCAGCAGCTGGGAGACGTCGACGACCTCCAGCGACTCCTTGGCCTCGCCCGCGGACTTCTTCTCGTTGATCGCGTCACCGAGCATGACCTGGCAGAACGGGCACGCGGTGGAGACGGTGTCCGGGTTGGTGGTCAGCGCCTCGTCGACACGCTCGGTGTTGATGCGCTTGCCGATCCGCTCCTCCATCCACATGCGGGCACCGCCGGCGCCGCAGCAGAAGCCCCGCTCCTTGTGGCGGTGCATCTCCTGGGTCTTGATGCCGGGCACCTGCGCCATGATGTCGCGCGGAGGCGTGTACACCTTGTTGTGGCGGCCCAGGAAGCACGGGTCGTGGTAGGTGATGTTCTCGTCGATCGAGTTCACCGGGGTCAGCTGACCCTCCTCGACCAGCTTGGCCAGCAGCTGGCTGTGGTGGATGACCTCGTAGGTGCCACCCAGCTGCGGGTACTCCTTGGCCAGCGTGTTGAAGCAGTGCGGGCAGCTGGCCACGATCTTCGTGACGCCGGCCTCGTTGAGCGTCTCCACGTTCTGCTGGGCCAGCATCTGGAAGACGTACTCCATGCCCAGGCGGCGAGCCGGGTCACCGGTGCAGGCCTCCATGCCGCCCAGGACGGCGAACTTGACGCCCGCGATGTCCAGCAGCTCGGCGATGGCCTTCGTGGTCTTCTTGGCGCGGTCCTCCAGGGCGCCGGCGCAGCCGACCCAGAAGAGGTACTCGGTGTCCTCGGGCATCTTGTCCTCGACGACCGTGACCTCGACCGGGTTCTCCTGGGAGGCGAGTTCCCCGATCCAGTCCATGCGCCGGTCCTCGGCCATGCCCCACGGGTTGCCCTTGTTCTCAAGGTTCTTGAGCAGGGTGTTGGCCTCGGACGGGAAGTTGGACTCGACCATGACCTGGTAGCGGCGCATGTCCAGGATGTGGTCGATGTGCTCGATGTCGACCGGGCACTGCTCGACGCACGCACCGCAGTTGGTGCAGGCCCACAGCTCGTCGGGGTGGATGACGCCACCCTCCTCCTCGGTGCCGACCAGCGGCCTGTTGAGGAGGGCGAGGACGTCGACGCCCGCGTGGCTGTTGTCGGGGGCCTCGGCGAGGGTCTCCTCGGTGATGCCCTTGAGGAGGTACGGGGCCTTCTCGTAGGTGTGCTTCTGAAGGTCGAGGATGACCTTCTTCGGCGAGAGCGGCTTACCGGTGTTCCAGGCGGGGCACTGCGACTGGCAGCGACCGCACTCGGTGCAGCTGCTGAAGTCGAGGAGGCCCTTCCAGGTGAAGTCCTCGAGCTTGCCCGCACCGAAGGGGTCCTCGTCCGGGTCGGCCTCCTCGAAGTCGAGGGGCTTCTTCCCGGAGGCGTCCATCATCTGCTTGGCGCCGCCCAGGGTCGGCGTGCCGTCGGCGTTGCGCTTGAAGAAGATGTTGAACGGCGCCACGAAGCGGTGCCAGCCGATACCCATGGTGAGGTTGAAGTACAGCACCACGAAGAACGCGTAGCTGATGACCAGCTTGAACGCGGCGACCAGCGCGATGGCGGGCTCGGCCACGGCGGCGTCGGTCGGCATGATCGCGCCGAAGGCGTGCGAGACCGGGGTCGCCCAGACCGGGAACGGGAAGTCCTCGATGCCGACCTTGAGGCCGCGGATCACGAAGATCGAGATCAGCAGGGCCCACAGGTAGGCCTCGACGTAGTAAGCGGTCCACGTCCTGGAGTTGTAGAAGCGGGACTGCTTGCCCTTGCGGCCGGGGCCGTTCAGCAGGCGGTAGACCGTGAGGCCGATGATGCCCAGGAGGCTGGCCGCGGCGATGATCTCGATGGCCAGGCCGTAGACGGCCCAGTCGTAGATCAGCGGCAGCTTGAAGTGCGGGTTGAAGACCTCGCCCTGGGCCTCGACGACCGTGAAGAACAGCAGCGGGAACGAGACCATCACGAACCAGTGGGCCACGCCGACCCACGGCCGCTTGAGCATCCTCGTGTGTCCGAGGATCTCGATGAGCGTCATCGTGAGCCGCTTGCCCAGAGACTCCGTGCGCTCCGGCTCCACCGGGCGGCCCACACTCACCGTTCGCCAGATCTGGTATCCACCCAGGGCGAACAAGGCAAGCGCGACCACGGCGAAGACCGAGGTGATGATGCCCAGCGTCAAGTACAGAGGATGCATCGTCCGTGGCCTCCCATCCTGCTTGTGTCATCCGGTGCGCCACACACCGGTGGTCCATATACATGTTACTAGCGAGTAATAGCACGACTGCCATCGACCCTCGGCCTCACCGGACCGAGCCCCGCACGGCCGGGCTGCGGGGCCCTTCCGCGCGAGCGCGCGACTGCCAACCGTAGTCAGCCCCAGCGCAACAGAATCACGCGGGTACACCCGAGTCGCCGCCGAACACACCACTCACCTCTATGTAAGCGGACAACGGAGCGAAGAGGGACCGCCAGGGCATCGGTGGGAGCACCAGTCGTGTCACGACGCGCCGACCCCGAACCGACCCCGAGAGCGCGCCGGCTCCCCTGGTTTCCGGGTCAAGGATGTCCCCGAGTTGACCCGGGGTTCCCCCATTTCCCTCGTGAAATCACCCCAGGTCGGGAACATCCCCGCTCGGCCGCCCGTTGTCAGGGCGTAGGAAGTGACTTGAGTCGGGTCGACTCAACTGACTTGACAGCCCCCACCCGACGAAGCAAACTTACGTCTGAACGACTCAACTTTGACGGAGGAAACAACCATGGCACGTGCGGTCGGAATCGACCTCGGTACGACGAACTCGTGTGTCGCGGTCCTTGAGGGTGGCGAGCCGACGGTCATCACCAATGCCGAGGGCTCCCGCACCACCCCTTCGGTCGTGGCCTTCGCCAAGAACGGTGAGGTGCTCGTCGGTGAGGTGGCCAAGCGTCAGGCCGTCACCAACGTCGACCGGACCATCCGCTCGGTGAAGCGTCACATCGGCACCGACTGGTCGGTGCAGATCGACGACAAGAGCTTCAACCCGCAGCAGATCAGCGCCTTCATCCTGCAGAAGCTCAAGCGCGACGCCGAGGCCTACCTGGGCGAGGACGTCACGGACGCGGTCATCACCGTCCCGGCCTACTTCAGCGACTCCCAGCGCCAGGCCACCAAGGAGGCCGGCACGATCGCGGGCCTCAACGTCCTGCGCATCATCAACGAGCCCACCTCGGCCGCGCTCGCCTACCACCTGGAGAAGGAGGACGAGGCCACGATCCTCGTCTACGACCTCGGTGGCGGCACCTTCGACGTCTCCCTCCTCGAGGTCGGCGACGGCGTCGTGGAGGTCAAGGCGACCAACGGCGACAACCACCTCGGTGGTGACGACTGGGACCAGGCCGTCGTCAACTGGCTGGTCGAGAAGTTCAAGAACTCCAACGGCGTCGACCTGTCCAAGGACAAGATGGCGCTCCAGCGCCTGCGCGAGTCCGCCGAGAAGGCCAAGATCGAGCTCTCCAGCTCCAGCGAGTCGCAGATCAACCTGCCCTACATCACGGCCTCGGCCGAGGGCCCGCTGCACCTGGACGAGAAGCTCACCCGCGCCGAGTTCCAGCGCCTGACCGCCGACCTGGTCGAGCGGACCAAGACCCCGTTCCAGCAGGTCATCAAGGACGCCGGGATCCAGCTCAGCGAGATCGACCACGTGGTCCTGGTCGGCGGCTCGACCCGTATGCCCGTCATCGCCGAGCTCGTCAAGGAGATGACCGGCGGCAAGGAGCCCAACAAGGGCGTCAACCCCGACGAGGTCGTGGCCATCGGCGCCGCGCTCCAGGCCGGTGTGCTCAAGGGCGAGGTCAAGGACGTCCTGCTGCTGGACGTCACCCCGCTCTCGCTGGGCATCGAGACCAAGGGCGGGGTGTTCACCAAGCTCATCGAGCGCAACACCACCATCCCGACCAAGCGCTCCGAGATCTTCACGACGGCCGACGACAACCAGCCGTCCGTGCAGATCCAGGTGTACCAGGGCGAGCGTGACATCGCCCAGTACAACAAGAAGCTGGGCGTCTTCGACCTGACCGGTCTGCCCCCGGCGCCGCGCGGCGTCCCGCAGATCGAGGTCGCCTTCGACATCGACGCCAACGGCATCGTCAGCGTCACCGCGAAGGACCTGGGCACCGGCAAGGAGCAGTCCGTCACCATCTCCGGTGGTTCGGCGATGTCCAAGGACGACATCGACCAGATGGTCCGCGACGCCGAGCAGTACGCCGAGGAGGACCGCAAGCGCCGCGAGGAGGCCGAGGTCCGCAACAACGCCGAGTCCCTCGTCTACCAGACCGAGAAGGTCATCAAGGACAACGAGGACAAGATCCCGGCGGACGTGCGCTCCGAGACCGAGGCCGCCGTCGCCGAGCTGAAGACCGCTCTCGAGGGCACCGACGTCGAGGCCATCCGCTCCGCGAGCGAGAAGGTCGCGCTGGCCAGCCAGAAGATCGGTTCCGCGATCTACAGCCAGGGCCAGCAGGGTGAGGGTGCCGCCCAGCCCGGCTCCGAGGAGGCCGGCGCCGACGCCTCCACCGAGGACGCGGACGTGGTCGACGCCGAGATCGTCGACGAGGACAACGGCAAGGGCAACCAGGGTTCCTGACCCGCGAGTTGGTGAGAGCCGAGGAAGGAGGGAACGTCGGACATGGCGTCGGACAAGAACAGTCCCGACACCGGTGACGGTGACGAGAACCAGGGTCCGGTGATCCGCGACAACCGCAAGGTCGACCCCGAGACCGGTGAGGTCCGGGAACCGGAGGGCGGGTCCGCCGAGGAGGCCGAGGCCACCGAGGAGGAGCCCGAGGTCGTCGAGGCCGAGATCGAGGACGTCCTCGAGATTCCGGACACCCCGGAATCCGTGGTGACCGAGGCGATCAACGCGGACGAGCGGGTCATCGAGCTCACCAACGACATCAAGCGGATCCAGGCGGAGTACTCCAACTACCGCAAGCGTGTCGAGCGCGACCGCGTGGCCGTCCGTGAGGTCGCCACCTCCCAGGTCGTCGGCGAACTCCTGCCGATCCTGGACGACATCGGCCGGGCCCGTGACCACGACGAGCTCAACGGCGGGTTCAAGGCGGTGGGTGAGGCCCTGGAGGCCACGGCCACCAAGCTGGGCCTGGAGAAGTACGGCGAGCAGGGCGACGAGTTCAACCCGAACGTCCACGAGGCCCTCACCCTGGTCCCGGTCCCGAACATCTCCGTCCAGACGGTGATCGAGGTGTTCCAGCCGGGGTACCGGATGGGCGAGCGCGTCCTGCGCCCCGCCCGCGTGGTGGTCGGTGAGCCGCTGGAGGGCGCGGGGGACGACGAGTCCTCCGACGACTCCGCGGACTCCACCGAGGCCGCCGGCGACAGCGGCGAGGACCAGAAGTAGCAGCGGGTCGCACCCGTAGACCCGGCCGTGGCCGACGTGAGAGCGTCGGTCACGGCCCCGGGTCGCCCCGGACCCACGCGGTCCGGGGCCACGTGGAAACATCGGACGCAACCGGCACCAGCGGGAGAAGGCACCAGTCGATGAGCACCAAGGACTACCTGGAGAAGGACTACTACAAGGTCCTGGGAGTCTCAAAGACCGCCTCCAAGGACGAGATCAAGACGTCCTACCGCAAGCTGGCCCGGGAGAACCACCCGGACGCCAACACCGACGACCCCGGGGCCGAGAACCGCTTCAAGGAGATCTCCGAGGCGTACAACGTCCTGTCGGACGACAAGCGCCGCAAGGAGTACGACGAGGCGCGCTCCATGTTCGGCGGAGCGTACCGTCCCGGTGGCGCCGGCCCCGGCGGGTTCGACATGAGTGACATCTTCGGGCAGGGAGGCGGAGGCGGCGGAGCCGCTGGCGGCGAACGCCTGAGCGACCTCTTCGGCGGTCTGTTCGGCAACCGCGGCCGAGGCGGCACGACCACCCGCAGCAGGCGCGGGGCCGACGTCGAGACCGAGACCACACTGAGCTTCCGCGAGGCCGCGGACGGGGTGACCCGTTCGTTCCAGCTGAGCAGCGAGGCCCCGTGTCCCACCTGCAAGGGCACGGGAGCACGCGCCGGCACGGCCCCGCGCATGTGTCCGAAGTGCAGCGGCACCGGGCACGAGAGCACCAACCTGGGCGGCTTCTCGCTGTCCGACCCGTGCAGCGAGTGCAAGGGACGCGGCCTCGTGGTCGACGACCCCTGCCCCACCTGCACCGGCAGCGGACGCGGCAAGAGCACCCGCACCATACAGACCCGCATCCCCGCCGGGGTGAGCGACGGTCAGCGCATCCGCATCAAGGGCAAGGGCGCCCCCGGCGAGAACGGCGGCCCCAACGGTGACCTGTACGTCGTCGTCCACGTGAAGGGACACCCGGTGTTCGGCAGGAGCGGCGACAACGTGACCATCACGGTCCCGGTGACCTTCCCCGAGGCGGCCCTGGGCGCCGAGGTCCGGGTTCCCACCCTCAGCGGCTTCCCGGTGACCGTGAAGGTCCCGCCGGGCACGCAGAACGGGCACACGCTGCGGGTCCGCGGCAAGGGTGCCACCCGCAAGGACGGCACCGTGGGCAACATGCTGGTCACCTTCGAGGTGGATGTGCCCAAGACACTCAACGGCGACGCCCGCGAGGCTCTGGAGAAGTTCCGCGCGGCGACCTCCGACTACGACCCGCGCGACGGGCTCGAAGCGCGGGCGAAGGGCGCGTGAACAACGTGAACGATCCTGCCTTCGGCGCCGACGCACCGGTCTACGTGATCTCGGTGGCCGCTGAGCTGGCCGGGATGCATCCGCAGACGCTGCGGCAGTACGACCGGTTGGGGATCGTGTCTCCGGGCCGCACGTCCGGCCGGGGACGCCGCTACTCCATGCGCGACGTACGGACGCTGCGCGAGGTGCAGCGCCTGTCGCAGGAGGAGGGCATCAACCTCGCCGGGATCAAACGGATCCTGGAGTTGCAGCACGAGGTGGAGCAGCTGCGCGAGCAGGTGTTCCACCTGGCCAACGAACTCGAGGCGGCCCGCCGGGCGGTGTCCCGGCGGGGCCGCCCCGAGGGCGGGCCGGTCCGCGGGGAGCTGGTCCGCCGCACCCGCGTCACGATCTTCAACACCGCCGAGGCCGAGGGCGAACGCCCCGACCAGGGCAGAGGCCAGGGCGGCCCGGCGGGTCCGGCGGGTCCGAGCGGCCCGGGGGAGCCCGGTACGGGTGGGCCCACCCGGGACTGACGGGCCCCGCACTCCGCGACCGTGCACCCCGGCCCGGCGGAGTCACTCTGAGTAACGCCATATGTGGAAGGAGTAGCCGGACATGAACTACAAGCTCACGCAGAAGAGCCAGGAGGCGCTGGCCGCCGCCATCCGTCAGGCCACCGCCGACGGCAGCCCGCAGACCGAGCCGCTGCACCTGCTGGACGCCCTCCTGGACCAGGCCCAGGGCATCACCCGGCCGCTGCTCAAGGAGGTCGGTGCCAGCCCCGACCAGCTCAAGGACAAGGTCGAGGCCGCGATCGGCGACCTGCCCAAGGCGGCCGGTTCGACGGTCAGCTCGCCGAGCTCCTCACGCCAGCTCATCGTCTCCATCAACACCGCGGCCCAGCGCGCCAAGCAGATGGAGGACGAGTACGTCTCCACCGAGCACCTGCTGGTGGGGCTGGCCGCCGACGGCGGTGAGGCCGCCCGGCTGCTCAAGGGGGCCGGGGCCGACCCGGACGCGCTCCTGGAGGCCTTCGAGCGGGTGCGCGGTACCGGCAAGGTGACCTCGGAGAACCCCGAGGACACCTACCAGTCGCTGGAGAAGTTCGGAGTGGACCTCACCGAGCGCGCCCGCGAGGGCAAGGTCGACCCGGTCATCGGCCGGGACGGCGAGATCCGCCGGGTCATCCAGGTCCTCAGCCGCCGCACCAAGAACAACCCCGTGCTCATCGGTGAGCCCGGGGTCGGCAAGACCGCCGTGGTGGAGGGGCTCGCCCAGCGCATCGTGGCCGGGGACGTGCCGCAGTCGCTGCTCGGCAAGCGCCTGATCAGCCTCGACCTGTCCGCGATGGTCGCCGGCGCCAAGTACCGCGGTGAGTTCGAGGAACGGCTGAAGGCGGTGCTCGCGGAGATCAAGCAGTCCGAGGGCCAGGTCATCACGTTCATCGACGAACTCCACACCATGGTGGGCGCGGGCGCGGCCGAGGGCGCCATGGACGCGGGCAACATGCTCAAGCCGATGCTGGCCCGCGGTGAGCTGCGCATGGTCGGCGCGACCACCCTGGACGAGTACCGGGAGAAGATCGAGAAGGACCCCGCGCTGGAGCGCCGCTTCCAGCAGGTGTTCGTCGGCGAGCCCTCGGCCACCGACACCATCGCGATCCTGCGCGGCCTCAAGGGCCGCTACGAGGCGCACCACAAGGTGCAGATCTCGGACTCCGCGCTGGTGGCCGCGGCCACCCTCTCCGACCGCTACATCACCGCCCGGTTCCTGCCGGACAAGGCGATCGACCTCATCGACGAGGCCGCGTCCCGCCTGCGCATGGAGATCGACTCCAGCCCGCTGGTGATCGACGAGCTGCGCCGCACGGTCGACCGCCTCAAGATGGAGGAGATGGCGCTCGACAAGGAGTCCGACCCCGCGAGCCGGCAGCGGCTGGAACGGCTGCGCGCCGACCTCGCCGACCGCCAGGAGCAGCTCAACGGGCTGGTGGCCCGGTGGGAGCAGGAGAAGGCCGGGCTGAACCGGGTCGGCGACCTCAAGGGGCAGCTGGACGAACTGCGCACCAAGGCCGAGCTGGCCGAGCGCGAGGGCCGCTTCGAGGAGGCCTCCCGGCTGATGTACGGGGACATCCCGCAGCTGGAGAGGCAGATCGAGGAGGCCTCCCAGGCCGAGGAGCACGCCGAGGCGGTCCCCGGGGACAGCATGGTCAAGGACGAGGTGGGCGCCGACGAGATCGCCGACGTCGTCTCCGCCTGGACCGGCATCCCCGTGGGCCGGCTCATGGAGGGGGAGACCTCCAAGCTGCTGCGCATGGAGAGCGAGCTGGGGCAGCGGCTGATCGGGCAGAAGGACGCCGTGCAGGCGGTGTCGGACGCGGTGCGCCGGGCCCGGGCGGGCATCTCCGACCCGGACCGGCCGACGGGTTCGTTCCTGTTCCTCGGTCCCACCGGCGTGGGCAAGACTGAGCTGGCCAAGGCGCTGGCCGAGTTCCTGTTCGACGACGAGCGCGCGATCGTGCGCGTGGACATGAGCGAGTACTCGGAGAAGCACTCGGTGTCCCGCCTGGTGGGCGCTCCCCCCGGGTACGTGGGCTACGAGGAGGGCGGCCAGCTCACCGAGGCCGTGCGGCGGCGACCGTACACCGTGGTGCTGCTGGACGAGGTCGAGAAGGCCCACCTGGAGGTGTTCGACACCCTGCTCCAGGTGCTCGACGACGGGCGCCTCACCGACGGCCAGGGCCGACAGGTGGACTTCCGCAACACCATCCTCGTCCTCACCTCGAACCTGGGCTCGCAGTTCCTCGTGGACCCGTCCCTGGAGGAGGCCACCCGCCGGGAACGCGTGATGGACGTCGTGCGCGCCACGTTCAAGCCGGAGTTCCTCAACCGCCTGGACGACGTGATCATGTTCGACGCGCTGTCCACCGAGGACCTGACCCGGATCGTGGACCTGCAGGTGGACAAGCTGGCCCGGCGCCTGGCCGACCGCCAGCTCACCCTGGACGTCACGGCGGGGGCCCGCGAGTGGCTGGCCCTGACCGGCTACGACCCGAACTACGGGGCCCGCCCGCTGCGCCGCCTGGTGCAGTCGTCGATCGGCGACCCGCTCGCCCGGGAGCTGCTCTCCGGCGAGCTGACCGACGGAGACACGGTGCTGGTGGACGTGGACGACGACCGCGACAAGCTGTCCGTGACCACCCGGAAGGCCGGTGAACCCCGACTCGGGGTCTGACCGGGGTCACCGCCGAGGGACCGTGCCCGCCCGGGCACGGTCCCTCGGCGTGTCACGACCGGTGTGCCACGAACCCCGGCGCCGAGGGGGCCAGCCTTGTCGTCTGGTGCCCGGACGCCGCGTTCCGGGACCCGTGCCCACACCGGAACGGGCCGCACACCATGACCGGGCTCGAACACTCCTCGCCCAGACCCGCCGCCGAGAAGCTGAGTGTCGAACAGTTCGAGGTCATCGCCCAGGCTGCTGCCCGTGAGGATGTCACGCTCGAGTACCTCAACGGCCAGATGGAGACCCGGACCGTGCCCGACAGCGACCACAACGCGATCCTCATGTGGTTGATCTGGTTTGTTGGCGGCGCTGACCCTGTTCTTCAGGGCGGTGTCAGCCGTTTGTCCTCCGAACGTCGTAGCCCTGGCTCACAGCTACTCCCTCCCACATCCTCCAACAGACCCTGAGGGACCTGGAGCGGGCCTGCCGGGAGCACGGTGTCCGCAAGGTCAATTTCCGGGCCAAAGGCCGCTGGAAGCCCTCCTTCCGCTTCCCCGACCCGAAACAGATCCGGGTGGAGCGGCTGGGCCGCAAATGGGGGCAGGTGAAACTCCCCAAGCTCGGGTGGGTGCGCTTCCGCTGGTCCCGCCCGCCACGCGGTACCGTGCGCTCTGCCACCCTCTCGCGCCAGGGCGCCCACTGGTTCCTCTCCCTGCTGTGCGAGGACGGTCAGCACACACCCGACCAGCACCAGGTACCCGACTCGGTGGTGGGGGTGGACCGGGGCGTGATGGTCGCGGTGGCCACCTCCGACGGTGACCTGTTCGACCCCACCTTCCACACCCTCAAAGAAGCCGAGCGTGAGGTCCGGATGCGGCGCCGCCTGTCCCGTCAGCGCAAGGGTTCGGCCAACCGGGCCAAGACCAAAACCGCGCTGGCCAGGCTCACCGGCCGGGTCCGCGACCGGCGCACGGATTTCAACGCCCAGACCGCTCATGTGCTGTGCGCCAAGAACTCCGTCGTGGTGCTGGAGAAGCTCAACACCGCCAACATGACCCGCTCGGCCAAGGGCACCACCGACAAGCCGGGGCGGCATGTTCGACAGAAGGCAGGGCTGAACCGCGCCATCCTGGACAAGGGCTGGTACGGCTTCAAGGTGGCCTGTCAGAACCAGGCCCGCCGCACCGGCACCCGGATCGTCGAAGTCAACCCCGCCTACACCTCGCAGACCTGCTTCGAGTGTCAGCACGTGGACCCGAGATCCCGCGAGAGCCAAGCGAAATTTCGGTGCACCCACTGCCGACACACAGATCACGCGGACGTGAACGCGGCCAAGAACACCAAAAAGCGCGGATGGACTAACCCTGACGGGTGAACCGTGCCAGCCTACGGAGACCTCTGGGATGCCATGTCAACGAAGTAGGAACCAGCTGTAGCCGCAAGGCCCACAGCACCCACCAGACCCGCTGGGGTGTGGTGGGAATCCTCCCCGTTCACGAGGAGGAGGAAGTCAAGCGCCAGTTCATGGTCCAGCGCGCGGACCTGGACCTGAACGTCACCGGCCAGGGCTTGAAGGTGGACTCCTACCGCAAGGGCCGTGCACGCCCGGACGGCATCCTCGCACCGGTCGACCACTTCGCCGGACAGGGTGAGTGGGCTGACCCGGCAGGGGTTCTGGTGGTCGTCGAGGTCACGTCATGGGACTCCGACACCAACGCACACGACCGGGCCGAGAGGGCCCATGCCTACGCCGCCTGCGGCATCGGCGTCTACCTGCTCGTGGACCGCGACGACGACAGCGTCACGGTCCACAGCGAGCCCGAGGGCGGAAGGTACCGCAGCATCGCCACGCTCGGCTACGGGCACACCGTCGAGATCCCCGGGGTCGGGGTCACCCTGAACACCGACGGCCTCAAGCGATACGGCCGCTGACCCGCCCGGGAGGGCTCGAACGGGTCGGGGTCACAGGCCCAGGACGCGGGCCTCGACCTCGGGGTCCAGGCCGACCTGGGGCCGGTCGGGGCGCTGGGGGGCCTCGCCGCCGAGGGAGCGCAGCCACTTCCAGGTGTCGGCGACGGTCTCGGCCACCGGACGGCAGTCCAGTCCGGTGGCGAGCGCCTTGTCGACGTTGCCCTGGTACAGGGTCTCGTGCAGCTCGCCCGGGGGCAGCCAGACCGGAAGCTCCGTCCAGGGCTTGATCCCCGCTTCCTCGATGACCTCGGGGGCGGTCCACCGGAGCTCCGCGTCGGAGCCGGTGGCCTCCTTGCACGCGGTCAGGAGGCCCTCCATGGTGGTGTGGCCGGGCGGGCTGACCATGTTGTACGGCCCGACCAGGCCCTTCTCGGCGGCGCCGAGGGTCCAGACGGCCTGATCGCGGACGTCGATGTACTGGATCGGCAGATCACGCGGCCCCGGCGCCAGGACGGGGCCGCCACGGGCGATCCGGTTCAGCCACCAGGGCAGGCGGCCGATGTTCTCGTACGGGCCGAGGATGGCCCCGGACCGGATGAACAGGGCGCGATCGCCGAAGACCGCCTCGGCGGCCATCTCGCCGCCGCGCTTGGCCCGCGCGTAGTCGGTGCCGTCGTTGTCGAGCGAGGACTCCACGACCGGCGCTTCCTCGTCCCGGCCGGGTCCGGTCGGGAAGACGTACACGGAACGGCTGGAGACGTAGGCGTAGTGGCCGACGCGGCCCTCGAGCAGCCGGGCCGTGGCGGTCACCGCCGAGGGCTTGCCCGACCAGGTGTCGACGACGTGGTCCCACTCCCCCGTCTCCAGCGAGGCCAGGCCACCCGGCTCGGTCCGGTCGCCGTGGCGGGCCTCCACCCCCGCGGGGGCCTCGTGCCTCCCCCGGTGGAAGACGGTGACCTCCCAGCCTCGGGAGAGCGCCTCCTCCACGACCGCGCGCCCCACGAACTCGGTACCGCCCAGAACCAGAAGTCTTGTCATGCGGACAGTCTGGCGTCCGAGGACACCGAGCACCAGGGTTGCCTGCCCACAGCAGAACCGGCCCTGCGCTCGCAGGGCAGCGGGGCACTCCTGGCCGTTCAGGTCCGGGCGCGCTCCAGGAGGAGTTCGCGTTCACGCTCGTTGCGGGTGAGGCCGGCGGCGCGTTCGTACTCGGAACGGGCCTCGTCGGTGCGGCCCAGGCGTTCCAGCAGGTCGGCGCGGACCGCAGGGAGCAGGTGGTAGTCAGCCAGGGACTTGACCCCGAGCAGGGCGTCGACGATGCCCAGGGCGGCGCCCGGGCCGAGCGCCATGGACACGGCCACCGCCCGGTTGAGCTCGACCACGGGTGACCCGGTGCGCCGGACCAGGGCCTCGTAGAGTGCGGCGATCCCGTGCCAGTCGGTGTCCTCGGTCCGAACGGCGACCGCGTGCTCGGCGGCGATGCCCGCCTGGAGGGAGTAGACGCCCCGGGGCCGGGCGGGGTCGGTCGGCAGGGAGCGGCGCAGCCCGGCCAGGCCCCGGCCGATGAGCAGCCGGTCCCAGCGGGAGCGGTCCTGTTCGGCGAGGGGAATCGGTTCGCCGTCGGGTCCGGTTCGGGCGCGGAACCGGGAGGCCTGGAGTTCCATCAGCGCGAGCAGCCCGTGCACCTCGGGCTCCTTGGGCAGCAGTTCCGCGAGGATCCGGCCCAGGCGCATGGCCTCCTCGCACAGTTCGGGGCGCAGCCAGCGCTCCCCCGAGGTGGCCGTGTACCCCTCGTTGAAGACCAGATACAGGACTTCGAGGACATCTGAGAGCCGGGCGTCGCGATCCGGTCCGACCGGCACCTCGAACCGGACCTTCTTGCGGGCGAGGGTGCGTTTGGCCCGCACCACGCGCTGGGCGACGGTGGCCTCGGGCACGAGGAAGGCGCGGGCGATCTCGTCGGTGGTGAGCCCGCCGAGCAGTCGCAGGGTGAGCGCGGTCCGCGCCGGGGTGGACAGCACCGGGTGGCAGCACACGAACATGAGTTTGAGGAGGTCGTCGCCGTAGTCCTCCTCCAGGACGGCGTCGAACTCGGCCTGCCCGTCGCGTTCGGCGATCTCGCGGCCGAGTTCCACCATGCGGTCCCGGAAGCGTTCGTCGCGCCGCCAGCGGTCGAGCACGCGGCGGCGGGCGACGGTGGTCAGCCAGGCACCGGGGCTGCGGGGAACACCCTCCTCGGGCCACTTCTCCAGGGCGCTGACCAGGGCGTCCTGGGCGAACTCCTCGGCGAGTCGGACGTCGCCGACCATCCTGGTGAGCGCGGCGACGAGGCGGGCCGACTCGATGCGCCAGACCGCCTCCACCTCGCTCTCGACGCCGGTGTGGCCCACGGCACCATCTCAGCACCACGGGCCACACCGCGCAACAGCGTTTCGCCGAATCCCGGCTCAGCTGTTGAGATTCTCCTGCTGGGCGCGCAGGTTCCACTCGCGCTCCTTGAGCTCCTCGGACATGCCCTCCATGTCCTCCAGCTCACCGATCCGGCGCAGCTGGAGCTTCATCTCGGTCGGGTCGCCCTTGGGCGGGTGCGGGCACCGCTTGGCCCACTCCACGGCCTCGGCGTGCGAGGACACCTGGATGACCCAGTACCCGGCGATGAACTCCTTGGCCTCGGTGAAGGGGCCGTCGACGACCGTGGCCTCACCGTCGCGGAAGACCACCTCGGCGCCCTCGGCGGTGGGTGTGAGCCCCTCTCCGGTGAGCAGGACCCCGGCCTTGGCCATCTCCTCGTTGTAGGCGCCCATCGCCTCGTAGACCTCGGGCGCGGGCCCCCAGTCCCGGGCCTCGGTCTCGGGGGTGCTCATGATCGACATCAGGTAACGCATGATCGTCCTCTTCCGGGTGCTGCGCGGGGTCTGTTCCCCGCTCTCACCTGTACGTCGAACGGGTCGACGCCGATTCGACACCCTTCCCGAAGTTTTTTTCCACCTTTGTCCCTGCCCCGCTCATCCCTGTGTTCACCCTGGTCATGACCGGTTCTCTTCTTCGGCGGCGCCCTCGTCCCCTTCGGAGACGGCGCTCTCACCGGCCTCGGAGACCGTGCTCCCGCGCGCGGCAGCGGCCAGCTGTTCGGCCTCGCGTTCGTCGGCCTGGGCGGTGACCCGGCGCAGGGCGGAGGCGGAGAGGAGCAGGGCGCCGAAGACGACCGCGCCCGCGGCCACCGGCACGTAGTACAGCTCGACCCGGCCGAGCATCCCGCCCAGCAGCGCGCCGATCGGGGAGAACCCCGCACCGGACACCTGGATGCAGGACATGACCCGGCCCATCTGCGCGCCGGGGACGATCAGCTGGATGGCGCTGATCATCACGACGTTGGACGAGGTCAGCGCGAAGCCGATCACCGTCCAGGCCACGGCGGCCACGTAGGCGTTGGGGGAGAGACCGAAGGCCACGCAGGAGACGGACGCCAGGGTGAAGAGCACCATCTCCGTGCGGAACCGGCCGATCCGGCCCACGATCCGGCTCACCGTGGACGCGCCCAGGAGCGCGCCCACCGCGGAGGTGCCCAGGAAGACGCCGTAGAGGGCGGCGGGCACCCCGAAGTGCTCGCGGACCAGGAGCACCATGACCGCGGACTGGGCGACGAACGCCATGTTCATGACCACGTTGAACGCCAGGATCGGCCCCAGGGAGCTGCCGCGGAAGACGAAGGCCAGCCCTTCGCCGATGTCGGCGAAGACCGAGCGCACCGCGCCCTTCCCGTTCCCCTTCCCGGCCCCGCCATCCGGTTCGGCCGCCTCACCCTCGGGGCTCCGGGGGCGGCGCACCGCGAGCGGCAGGCCGAGCAGGACCAGCGCGCCCAGGACGTAGGCCCCGGCGTTGACCGCCAGCGGCAGGAACGCCGCCACCGCGAACAGGAAACCCGCGATGGGACCGCCGGCGAACTGCTGCGTGACCGTCTGACCGCCGACCAGGCGGCTGTTGGCCCGGTCGATCGCACCGGCCGGCGCGATGTCCGGCAGCATCGCGTGCCCGGCGAGGTCGTAGAACACCTCGCAGACCATCACGGTGAACATGACCGCGTACAGCGCCCAGATCGAGGCGTTCCCGGTGAGGATCAACAGGGAGAGGACGACGAGCGCGCCGCCCCGGCCGAGGTTGGTCAGCACCATCAGGCGCACCCGGTCGACCCGGTCCACCACCACGCCGGCGAACAGGCCGACCAACAGCCAGGGCAGGAACCGGACCGCGGTCAACCCGGCCACCAGCAGGGGGTCGTTGGTGAGCATCGCCGCCACCAGCGGCAGGGCGACGAGCATCATCCCGTCGCCGAGGTTGCTGGACAGGCTGCCCGCCCAGAACCGGTTGAAGTCCCGGCCCATCGGGGGTCTCGCCTTTTTCCCGGGGGTCTCCCGGGCGGGGGGTGCACTGTTCACTGGGGGTGTCCCTTTCACAAGGTGTGAACCGGTCCGGCCGGGTCCAGGCTCCCCGGACGTGGTCAACTCCGGGTCACGGAACCCTTCCGGTACAGGACCCGCAGCGCTCCCGGCTCCCACCGGAAGGCGCCTCCGCCCTGTTCACGACCGGTCACGCAGGGTGGGAGCGACCCCGGAAATGACCACATCCGGACAGGTCACCGCAGGCGGCCGGGGAGGAAGGCGGGACCTCGCGGACACCGCGAGCGGTGTGAAGGACATGCGAAGAGGGCCGACGAGGATGGTGTCCAGAAGGAGGGGAGGCACCGTCACCCACCACGCCGACCCGAGACCCACGTGCAGCCCTGCCCACCGCTGCCCCACCGCTTTCCCGGCCCATCGCGTCCCCGAATGACCAACAGGCGCGAGCACCTGGCGGGGATGCCCGGAAGGTCCGCCTCACGGCGGTCCGGGGCACCCGGCCGCACACGCGCCGAGATCGCTGAGAAGAGCACCCGGAAGGTCCGCCTCACGGTGGTCCGAGGTGCTCACTCAGGCGTTCCCGTACCGGAGGGGGACCGGACGGCGCTTCGGCTCGGAGCCGGACCGCGGACACGGGCAGGGCCGCTCCTTCAGGCCCTGCCCGTGTCCTTCGTGACCCGTGTCCTTCGTGACCCGTGTCCTTCGGGTCAGGGGCTCCCGGTCAGCCCACGGCCTTCAGAACCGACAGCCAGGTCCGGCTCAGCGACACCGTGGCGGTGTCAGCGCCCCCGCGCACCAGCTCCTCGCTCAGCACGGGATGCTTGACCAGGCGGTCGGCCCTGGTCATCAGTGAGACGTCCCCCGTCTCCACCACGGCCCGCACGATACGGTCCTCCAGGTTGGCGCGGGTCCGCACTGCGAACGGGCTGCCGCTCTTGGGGAGGAAGGGCCCCTTGTAGAGGTCCAGGGCCTCGCGCACCCGGTCCTGGTCCAGGAGTTTCAGCACCCGGACCACGTCGAAGACCGCGCCCTTCTCCAGGCGGTAGCAGCCGCGGAGGCGCTCGTACCGGACCGGTATCCCCGCCTTCCGAGCCCTCATCGCCAGTGTCGGCAGGCTCGACGGCGCCGGGGCGGTCTCGAACAGACTCACCAGCGCCCAGTCCCGGTGGGCGCGCCCGCCCTGCAACGCCAGCAGCGCCGCCAGCTCGACCGCCCGCCGGCTCGCCACCGCGACCCCGCCGACGGTGCACCGGCCCAGTGTCGCGACCTCGATCCTCTCAGCCATCTCCGTCTCCTCTTCCGGGGGCCGAGCCGCACCTGGACCGGTCCTGGACCCCGACCATCGCACCGGCCGCGATCCCCCGGTTATCCCTGGCCTATCCCCCGACCGCGCCGCGTGAGCCCGGTGTGAAGCGCCGGGGCGAGGATTCGTGGCAAAGAAAGGCCCCACGTCGGAGAACCCGCCGGAAGGGCTCGGGAAAGGGCAGGAGATCATCATGGCAAATACGTGGACGGTGGCCGAGCTTCCCTGGCACAACGCCTTGGACCTCAGCTCCCGTGTGCACCCGCGTGCCGAGGGCGCCCCCTCGGACGCGCACGCCTATCGCAGATGGGTGGAGGAATTCGGCCGGAACGGGGTGCGCGGTGCCGTGTCGGCCCTGGGCCTGGCCGCAGAGGACTTCCGCGGGATCGTCGAGAACGACGGCCCGCCCCCGGAGGCCGAGACACCCGAGTGGGTGCGCAGGGCCGACCTGCACCTGGCGTTGGGCCGTGAGACCGCGTCCGACCGCGAGCCCCATCTGGCCCGCGCCGACTCCATGGGGTTCCTCAGGCCCGCCCTGGACCTGGTCCACGGCTACCAGCGCGCCCTGCACGCCAGGGTGGAGCTCATCCTGCACGGGCACGACGCCCGGATCGCGCGGCTGCCCCACCTGCTCGCCCGCGACTGGCCGGTCGAGGAGCTCAGCCTGGCGATGACCTCGACCATGATGATGGAGATGAACGTCGCCCAGATCAGCGGGCGGGTCGACGGCGACCGGAGCGAGGAGCGCTTCCTCGCCTACCTGCGCCTGCTCCCCGAGGACGGCTTCCAGCGCGAGTTGTGGGCGGAGTACGTCGTGCTGCTGCACCGCGTCGACGACCTCCTGTACCGCTGGGCGCGGACCCGCGCGGAGTTCGCCGAACACCTGGTCGAGGACCTCACCGGGTTGGACGCCCTGAACGGATCCGGCCTCGGCGAGCTCACCGAGGTCGACTTCGGTTCGGGTTACGACCGCCGTCGCGGCGGCCTGCGCACCGCCGTGGCCTCCTTCGGCGACACCCGCCTCGTGCACCGGCCGTGGTCGCTCGACGCCCAGGAGACCTGGGGCAGGATCGTCGAGTGGTTCAACGCCCGCGGCCCCGCCCACCGCATCACCGCCCCCCGTGTCCTGGGGCGCGGGCGCCACGGATGGTCCGAGTTCGTCGAGCACCTGCCCTGCCCCCGGGAGGAGGCGGACGCCTTCTACTGGCGGCTGGGCGCGGTCCACGCGCTCTCCCACGCCCTGAGCGGCGGTCCTCCGGACCAGGCGAACGTGATCGCCTCCGGGTCCCACCCGGTGCTGGTCGACGCCGAGGAGATCCTCAGGGGGACGTGGACCGGACCGGACCGGTCGGCGGACCCCGGTCCGGAAACCGGTGGGCTCCGCGACGGAGCGTCCGGGGATCAGGGCGCCGACCACGAGGGGACCGACGAGGAGGACCCCGACGAGGGACTCGACGACGAACCCGATCCCGGTCGGCACCGCCCGTACGCCGACGGCGCCGAGTTCGACCCGAGCGACCACAGCGAAGCCTTCGAGGCCGGGTTCGTCCTCACCTACCGGTCCCTCTTCGGCGACCGGAGCACCTGGTTGTCCGAGCGGGGACCCCTGCGCCACCTGGACTCCGCGCAGCTGCGGCAGGTCCTGTACCCGGAGTCGCTGTACACGGCCCTGTTGGCGGAGGGCGACCGGCCGGAGTTCCTCAGGGACGGGCGGGACCGGGACCGGGTCCTGGCCCGGGTGGCGTCGGGCGCGGACGGCGACCAGCCCTGGGAGGCCCTGATCCCCTCCGAGATGACCGACCTGCGCAACGGCGACCTGCCCCATTTCAGCGGGGTCGCGGGATCCACGGACCTCGAGGACAGCAGGGGCCACCTCCTGCCCGACGTCCTCGACCGACCGCCGGCGGAGACGGTGCGGCAGCGCCTGCTCTCCCTGAGCGGACACGACCTGAGCGATCGGGTCACCTCTCTGCGGCGCGCCGCCGAGCCGCCGACACCCCGCCCCGGTGACGCGCACACGCTGGCCCTGACCGACCCGCCCGCCGGTGTGGAGGAGTCGGTGGCCTCCTCCCTGGAGATCGCCCGCGGGCTCCTCGGCAAGAGCGCGCCGGACTCCTTCCGCCTGTGCTCCGACTCGGCGGGGGTGGGCCTGTTCCTGACCCGGCTCCACGAGGTGACCGGGGACCGCGACGCGGGGAGGGCCGGGGAGCGCTCCGCACGGAGCACTGCCCGCCAGGTGCTCCAGATGGCCCGTTCGGCGGACCGGCGGACGGAGCACGGGGGTGCGGACGCCCCCGATCCGGGTCTTCTCGGCCAGATCGGCGGAGCGGTGTACCACCTCGCGCACGCCTACGCGGTCCACGGCGCCCGGGAGTGGCCGGGCGTCATGGAGGTCGGTCTGACCGCACTGCGGCGGTGCGTCGACCGGGGCGCCCGTGAGGAGCTCGGCGGAGGGCTCGCCGGAACGGTTCTGGCAGCGCTGTCGGTGCACGCCGTCCACCCCGGTTCCGAGGCCCTGGACGTGGCACGGCAGGCCGCGTCGAGACTTCTGGACCAGCTCGGCGCACTGGACCGGATCGGCACGCGAGGACCGGCCGAGACCCGTACCGGCCCCCTCTCCGGATTCCGGCCGGGTATGGTCGCCGGGACGACCGGCGTCGTCCACGCGCTCCTGTGCCTCGACTCCGCGGCGCCCTCTCCCCGCTACCAGGAGGCCCTGGAGGAACTGCTCCGGCACGAGCACGGGCTGCTCAGGCGGGCGCCCTCCATGGATCCGTCCTGGTGCCGGGGCGTCACCGGCATCGGGTTGTCGAGGATCGCCCTCCTGGAGTCCTCTGCCGTCCCGTCCGCGCGGTCCATGGCGACGGAGGACCTCGCCGTCGTCGAGGGCGAGCTCACCGCCCTGCACTTCCCCTCCCCCGGCGTCTTCCGTTCCGCCGGGGACAACGGCCTGTGCCACGGAGACCTGGGGAACCTGGAGTTCCTGCTGGCGGCGGCCGAACACCGGAACGACACCGGGGCGACCGTTCGGCTGCGCCGTGTGGTCGCGGCGCTGTGCGCGCGCGGCCGGACGCACGGCTGGCGGATCGCCCCGCTGGACACCCAGGCCTCCCTCGGCCTGATGTACGGCCGTTCGGGCATCGGCTACAACCTCCTGCGCCTGGCCCTTCCGGAGCGCGTCCCCTCCGTGCTGATGCTGGGCGCTCCCTGACCCGGTCGCGGAGCCTGAGACCCTGTCCCTTCTCCGGGCCCACGGTGATCATCCGTGGGCCCGTTCGCCTGTCCGGGGCCTGGGGCCCGGCCCCGGACCCGGACCCGGGTCCCTATCCCACCGCTTTCGCGGCCGCCGGCACCGCGCGACGCGTCACGGACACGGAGACCCGTTGCGCTCCCCGGCGCGCGAGCTCCCGGGTGAGTTCGGGGGAGGTGACCACCCTGTCCGCGGCCTCGACCAGCCGGATGTCGTCGCATTCGACCACCGAGCGCACGATGTGCCGCTCCAGCTGGGCCCGTGTCTGGACGGCGAACGGGCTCGTGCTCCGGGCCATGAACGGCCCCTTGTACATCTCCAGGGCCTGGGCGAGGTACCCCTGGGAGAGGAGGAAGAGGAACTCCGCGACATCGCAGCGGACGTCCTCGTCGATCCGGTAGGCGCCGATCTCGCGTTCGTACTGGATCTCGACCCCGAGCTTGCGGGCCCTCATCGCCAGCGTGGGAAGGCTGGAGGGAGAGGCCTCCCCTTCGAAGAGGACGGACAGGAGCCAGTCGCGCGGAGCGGATCCGCCCGAGAGCACGAGTGCGGCGGCCAGCTCCACGGCTCTGCGGTGCCGGACGGGCTGACCGCCGACACGGCACTCTCCGAGGGTCTGCACCATGGGAAGGTCGTTCATTTTCACTCCGCGTTCGAGGGCGACCAGTAGTTACCTGACCAAGGGACGTATTCGTGCTTCCGACTGGTCCCGATCCTCGCCGCAGGTGACATCCGACAGCTATCCCTGCCCTATCCCGCCCTCGAACGGCCCGGAAATACCGCCCTGAGCTGGGGAAATACCGATCCCTGCCATCCCAGGCACGGCCGGCGGAGCCGCGGACACCCCGCCACCTCGGACTTTTCGCTCCGTTATCCCGCTATCCCGGCGGCTATCGGAAAGAACGCGGACCGGGACATCCGGCGAATAGCTCGACGATAAACCTTTTCGACGCTTCTGCCACAGGATGTGGTCATCCCGAAAGCACGGGAGCAGGCTTCCCCCACATCAGGAGTTCTCCATGCGGATCGTCAAGCAGGCCACCACCGTCGTCGCCACCCTCGCCACCGCCTTCGTGCTCTCCGCCGCGGCGGCGTCCCCCGCCTCGGCCTCGGCCGTGGACGCGCTCCCGACCGGGATCGGCACGGTCCTCCTGCCCGACGTGGTGGGGAGCGTCTGCGGCACCGTCGGCAACATTCTCCCCAGCTGCCCCAACAGCGACCCGTGGGAAGGGTAAGACGTCCGGGATCAGATCTTCTGCGCGGAGAGGTCCGCCAGTGCCCGGTCCGCCACCCGGATCCAGCGTTCGTGCCGCAGCTGCTCCCCGAGTTCCCGGGTCCGTTCCAGCGCCGCCCGAGCCGCGTCCACCCGTCCCCGTGCCAGGTGGACGCGGCTCAGTTCCAGGAGGACCTTCGCCTCCCCCAGCGGGTCGACCAGGTCCCTGACCAGGTCGAGTGCCGTGTTCAGGCGTTCCTCGGCCCGGTCGAGGTCGCCGAGGAGGGTGTCGGCCTGGGCCGCCTGCTCCAGTACCTGGGCCTGCGCGCGCACGTCCCCGCACTCCTTGGCCAGAGACAGCGCCTCCGCCAGTTCGCGTCGGCCCTCGTCCACGTCCCCCGCCCGCATCCGCAGGTAGCCCGAGAGCATCAGACCGCGCCGCTGGCCGGCCAGGTCACCCAGCGAGGAGAAACCCTTCAACGCCTTCTCGCAGCCGCGCAGGGCGGTGTCGTGGTCCCCGGCGAGGTGGTCCGCGAAGGCGAGGTGCATGCGGGCCGACGCCTCACCGCGCACCTCGCCGAGCTCCACGTACTCACCCAGTGCCCATTCCAGCTGGGCGCGGCGGGTGGAGTCGTCGTAGCGGCTCTTCAGCAGGCTGGCCAGATGGGTCGCGATCGCCGCCGCCCCCAAGCGGTCCCCGCCGCGCCGGACCAGCGGTTCGACCCGGTCGTACAGATCGGCGATATCGGTCATGTAGCCGCGCCGCATGAGGAACATCGAGACGCCGACCGTCAGTTCCCAGCTGTGTTGGTCCAGCCCCTCGTCCACGGCCTGGGAGACGGTGTGCAGCAGGTTGGCCCGTTCCGCCTCCAGCCAGGCGTAGGGGTCGGCGGTCACCCGCTCGACGTAGGACCTCGGCGGGTTCCAGCGCGGGGAGTCCCCCCGGACCAGGAGGTAGTCACCGCCCACGAGCCCACGGTTGGCCGCGTCCAGGAGCGCCAGCCAGCCCCCCATGAGACGTTGGAGGGCCTGTCGGCGGGAGGTGTCGCCCTCCGCCTGGAGGAGCCGTTCGCGGGAGTAGTCGCGGACCAGGTCGTGGAAGCGGTAGACGGGTTCGGCGTTGAGACCGGACCCGACGATGTCGAGCAGGTGGGCGTCGACCAGGGGCTCCACGATGTCCGAGGGGAAGGGGCGGCCGTCGTCCAGGAGGGCCGCCGCCGACCAGACCGGGATGGTGGGGCCGTCCACCATGCCGAGGAGCCCGAACGCCCGGGCGCCCTGGTCCTCCAGACCGTCGAAGGTCATCGACAGACTGGCCCGAACGGTCATGTCGCCGTGGGCGAGCTCGTCCAGCCGGTGGCTCTCGTCGGCCAGGCGTTCCACCATCGACGCGATCGACCAGTGCCGCCGGGCGGCCAGCCGGGCGGACACGATGCGCAGGGCCAGCGGCAGTCTGCCGACCGCCCGGACCAGGGCACGGGCAGCATCGGGCTCGGCGGCGACCCGCTCCTCGCCGAGGACCCGCTCGAGCAGCTTCAGCGAGGAGTCACCGCTGAGTGTCTCCATCTGCACGAGGGAGGCACCCGGCACACCGGTGAGGTTGCTGCGGGACGTGATGACGACTCCGCACCCGGGGCCCGCAGGGACGAGGGGGAGGACCTGGGTCTCCGTGGCGGCGTCGTCGAGGACCACGAGGACCCGCCGGGTGGCCAGAAGGCCCCGGTACATGGCGGCCCGCTCGTCGGTGTCGTCCGGGATGGCCTGGCCGGGGACCCCCAGAGCGCGCAGGAAGCGCCCGAGCGCGTCAGCCGGCGTGAGGGGGTTGTCCCGGATGGCGCGCATGTCGCAGTAGAGCTGGCCGTCCGGGAAGTGTTCCGGGCCGAGCCGGTGCGCGATGTGGACCGCGGTGGAGCTCTTGCCCACGCCGGGCCGCCCCACCAGGACGACGACACCGACCCTCCCGCGGTCTTCGACCAGGGTCCGCTCCGCGGCTCGCGTGACCTCCGTGCGTCCGACGAAGTCCGCGGTGTCCGTGGGCAGCTGGAAGGGGGCGACGGCTGCCGGGGCGGGCGCGGGCGGTTCGGCCTGCCGGCTCGCTCCCCCGGCGTTCCCCAGCGCCACGGAGGGCGGCGCGACCCTCAGGGACTCGTCGCCCGCGAGGATGCGCTGTTCCAGCTCGCGCAGGTCGGTACCGGGTTCGAGCCCCAGCTCGTCGATCAGCAGCTCGCGACCGGACCGGTAGGCCTCCAGGGCGTCGGCCTGGCGCCCCGACCGGTACAGGGCCAGCATCAGCTGGGCGCGCAGACCCTCCCGCAGGGGGTGCTCCTGTACCAGGGTGTTGATCTCGCCGATCAGGTGGTTGTGCCGGCCCAGGGTCAGCTCGATCCCGAGATAGGACTCGATGGCCGCCATGCGTTCCTCGTCCAGGTGCGTGGCCCGGACCCTGAGCCCCTCCGCCGTGATGCCGCTGAACGCGGGTCCCCGCCACAGGCTCACGGAGGAACGCAACACGGCCGCGGCCTCCTCCTGGCAGCCCTCCTGGATCAGGTCGGTCGCCTCCCGCACGCGCGCCCGGAACACGTGGGCGTCCACGGTGTCGGCCTCGGCCGCCAGCAGGTAGCCGGGAGGGCGGGTCTCGATGGTGACGCCGGTGGGCTGGAGCAGGCCCCGGATGCGGGACACACAGATCTGCACCTGGGTGCGGACGGTCTCGGGCGGTTGGTGCGCCCAGAGGGTGTCGACGAGGTGGTCGGTGGCGACCACGCGGTTGAGGTCCAGCAGAAGCGCGCTGAGCACCGTCTGCTGGCGCCCGGACGGCACCCGGATCAGCCCGACCGGACCGCGAACCTCCAGAGGGCCCAGAACTCGAAAGGTGATGTCATCGTCACCGTGGAACCTCTGAACCGAAGTGATGGCCACGTCCCCATACCTACTCAAGATCGAACCAGCCCGGGCTTCCCGAATAAAAGTACCCCATGCGTCGGCACGGGTCGCTGGCGGGCGAATAGGAAATTCCACAGCCAGCGAGAAACCAAAGGTAGACGAACAAATCGCGATGACATCTCACGTTCGCGAACGCATCACCGAACGGGAAATTCTCCGGACGAGAGCTCGACAGAACGCCCTTCACCGCCACTTTTCACAAGAAGGGGCCCAAGCAGAACCCCGGGACTCCGAGCCCGGCAACCAAAAAATAACTCCACGTACAAAGACAACTACCGGAGGGCGCCGATCCCGCCTTTGAACAGCGTAGGAATAGCGGAGGGATAGGAAGGGGACAGCGCGGACCCCTACCTTGGCCCACAGCCGCACGACCACACGGAACCGACCTCCGAGGAGATCCGATGCGTACTGTCGGCCTCCGCGGGAACCGGCCTCAGGGGGAGAGGTGAGCGTCCCTCCGGAACCCGGTGACCGCCCCTTCCCCCTCCCGTGTCCCCAGGTGGGAGAGGTGGCGCAGGACCAGCGCGCGCCCTTGTTCCTCCCCCCGCTCGGTGAACACCGACAGAGCCCGCTCGTGCACGGACCGCGGGATCTCGCGGCCGGGTCCCTGGACGGACCCGGGGCTCCTCGGCGCCGCACCGGCCCGGGGAGCGGCTTCCGTCAGGGGCAGCGCGCTCTCGTACACACCGCGCAGGTCCTCGACGCCCCCGCTCCGGACCAGGAACTCGGAAAGCCCCGTCACCAGCCGCCAGCACTGCCGGTGCAGCCCTTCCCGCGCGGTGTGCTCCACCGTCTGGAACAGGTTGGCGCGCTCCTGCTCGAACCAGACCGCCGGGTCCGCCACGAGGCGCTCCACCAGGAGGTCCGGCGGGCTCCAGGGGGCGTGGACGGCGCCGGGACGGTCGTGCCCGCCCCCGCCGTTCCTCCGGTTGGCCGCCTCCACCAGGGCCGACCAGCCACCGGCCACCCGTTCCAGGGCGCGCGACCGCGCCGACTCGTCCTGTGCCTGGTACAGCTTCTCCCGTGCGTAGGCCCGTGCCAGGTCGGGGAACCGGTAGACCGGTTCCCCGGCCGGATCCCGGCCGACGACATCGAGCACGTAGGCGTCGACCAACGGCTCGGCCAGGTCGGAGGGCCACGTCCGGCGGTCGTCGAACACCGCCCCCACCGTCCAGGAGGGGATCGTCCGCCCCGCCACCATGCCGAGCAGGGCGAAGGCCCGGCTCTCCGCCTCCCCGAGGCTCTCGTACGTGAGCGAGAGACTGGCCCGGACCGTGAGATCCCCGTGGGTGAGCTCGTCCAGACGGCTGCGCTCGTCCGCCAACCGCTCCACCATGGCCGCGATCGGCCAGTGCGACCGGGCGGCCAGCCGGGCGGCGGCCACGCGCAGCGCCAGGGGGAGCCGGCCGACCATACGGACGAGTGTGCGCGCGGCACCCTCCTCCCGAGCCACCCGCTCCTCGCCGAGAACCCGGCACAGGAGCCGGACCGCCTGATCGGCGGTCAGTGGATCCATCTCGGCCGGGACGACACCGGGAAGAGCGGTGAACCGGGAGCGGGACGTGACGATCACTCCGCAGCGCCGGTGCCCGGGCAGCAGCGGCACCACCTGTGTCTCGGAAGCCGCGTCGTCCAACACGACCAGCACCCTGCGGTTGGCCAGCAGCCCCCGGTACACGGAGGCCCGCTCGTCGGTGTCGTCCGGCACCTCCTGGCCGGCCATTCCCAGGGAGCGCAGGAACCGTCCGAGCGCGTCCGCCGAGTCCACCGGTTCGCCCCCGGTCCCCCTCATGTCGCAGTAGAGCTGCCCATCGGGATAGTTCTGTCCGGCGAGCAGGTGCGCCGCCCTGACCGCGGTGGAGCTCTTGCCGACGCCGGGCCTGCCGACCAGCACCGCCACCCCGGTGGCGCGGTCACCGACCAGGGCGTCCCCCACCACCGCGAGGACGTCCTCCCTCCCCACGAAGTCGGCGATCGCGTGGGGCAGTTGGCGCGGCACCGGTCCGCCCGAGGTGATCCGGGACGGCCCCGCCCCGTTCCGCGCCGGGCCCCCGACCGGGGAGCCCTCGGCCGGGGAGCCCTCGGTCGGGGAGCCCTCGGTCGGTGCGGGCCGCGCCGCGGCCACCGCCTCCACCACGTACGCCGCCCGGTCCGGTCCGGTGCGGCCAGGCCGGGGTCCCCGGCGAGAATGTCCCTCTCCAGCGAGCACAGGCGTTCCCCGGGGGCGACTCCCCGCTCCCTCTGCAACAGCTCACGGCCGACCCTGTGGACCTCCAGGGCCTCCGCCCGCCGCCCGGTGCGGTACAGCGCCAACATCAGTCCGGCGCGCATCCCCTCCCGGAACGGGTACTCCTCCACCAGGCGGCCGGCCTCGGCCACCGTCTCGGCGTGCCGACCCAGCCGGAGCTCGGCGTCGAGCACCTTCTCCAGCAGGCCCGCCCGCACCTCGTCCAGCTCGACCGCCTTCGCCTGGACCGCCCGGCAGTCCACCCCGGAAAGGGTGGGCCCGCGCCACAGCCCGACCGCGCGGCGCAGAAGCCGGACCGCGTCCTCGTCCTCGCCCCGGGCGAGCAGGTCGTCGGCCCTGTGCGCGAGCAGGCGCTGGTGCTGGAGGTCGACCGTCCCCTCGGGGGTGCGCAGCACGTAGCCAGGGCTCCTGGTCTCGATGACCGCGCCCGTGGAGACGATCAGGCGGCGCAGGCGGGAGACGCAGATCTGCACCTGGGTGCGGGCGGTTTCCGGCGGGTCGTGCTCCCAGAGGACGTCGAGGAGATAGTGCGTCGAAACCACGTGTCCGGCCTCCAGGAGCAACGAGGAAAGCACCGCCTGCTGCCTTCCCGAAGGGACCTTCAGAGGGCCGGAGCCGCTCTCGACGAGAAGCGGCCCGAGGGCACGGAACAGCACTTTCTCCGACAACAGGTCACCCATGACGAACCCCGCCTTTCATGGCCACCCGTCCCGGAACACTCACACTCGGATCCCGGAACTCAGCGCACGAGCGGCTCGCAGACAAAGAAATACCATTCGACCACAAAACCCCAAAAGCAACAACGATAGTCGGGAAATAAGAAATGAACATGCCCGCGGACGATCATTCAGGGGACGGGAGGCAGGCAGAGGGCGATCACGAGAGGAGGCACACCGTGCGGGACACCGCCGGAGGACGACGACAGCGCAGCGACCAGGTGGCCAGGATCGGACTCGAGCACGTGCTGCTGTTCTACGACTACCTCGACCTGGGCGACCTCGACAGCTGCATGTCACTCCTGGACACAGGGGCCAGCTTCCACCTCCCGTTGGGGAGGACGGCTCGGGGAAAGGCCGAGTCGGGCGCGCTCGCCCGCACACACCTCAGCGGCCGGGGCATGCACCGGATCCGTCGACGGCGCACGGACGGGGAGACCGTCGTCGTGGAGGGCGACTTCACCGACCTCGGCACCCTGACCACGGTCGGGTTCACCGACCTCTTCGGTTTTTCCGAACACGCGCTGATCTCCTCGTGGCACAGGGTCCATGACTCCTCTCGGACACCTCGCGCGTGAGCCGTCCGTGGAACGCCTGATCCACGACTACCCCGCACGCCGGCCCGACGACAGCCTCGGGCAGTGTCCACAAGTGGTCAGGACGGGCCCCGAAGCATCGGCTGATCTGGGGCGTTCGGTAGAGTTCCGGCACGGTCGCGACGGTAGGAGTGGGTGCACGGGATGGGGCTTTTCCTCGGTGCGGCCTTCGGGTTCCCCACGGTCCTGTTCACGCCGATGCTCGTCGTCGTGCTGGGCTACTGGGTCTTCGTGGTCGTCGGCGCGGCCGACACCGAGATGCTCGACAGCGTCGACGCCGACGGTGACGCGGCCGGGCTGAGCGCGGTGCTGAGCAAGGCCGGCTTGGGAAGGATTCCCGTGACCGTGGCCCTGACGATGCTGATCTGTGTCGCCTGGTTCGTGAGCATGATGGGAAGCATCTTGACCAGCCTCGTCGACACCTCCTCCACACCGCTGCTGTACGCGCTCGGCGCCGTGGTCCTGCTCATCGCGCTGGTCGCCGCCTGGGCGGTCACCAGCGGTGTGGTCATGGGCTTCCAGCGCTTCCTGCCCAAGCGCAGGAGCGACTCCAAGCACGAACTGGTCGGGCGCACCTGCGTGATCCGGATCGGCGAGGCCCGCGAGGACTTCGGCCAGGCCGAGATCACCACCGCGGGCGGCGCCGCGATCTCCATCCCCGTACGCACCACCAGCGGTGAGGTCCTCCCCCTGGGCAGCACCGCGCTGATCTTCGACCACAGCCCGGACGACGACGTCTTCCTGGTGACCGCCTTCGACGCGGCGCTCGACCCCGGCCAGTAGCACCCGGGGCCCGGAGAGCCTCCGGAGGGCTCCCCGGCCGCCTGACCACGCACGCTCCCCTTCGCCCGCGGTGACCAGGGACGTTCCTTGCGTCTCCGCCGGAACCGTTCGCCCTCCGGGCGCGTCATACCCCCACAACGAACGCTCCTCGCCCCTCGGGCCGGTGCCCCTCCACCGCCCGACCCCCCACGGTGCCGAGCGGCCCCCGTTCCCTGCGCAGAAAGAGACCCCTACGTGTTGCTGAGTGCATCCTCCACCGGGCAGGAGGCGGCCGACGCGGCCTTCCTGACCGTCGGCGTCGCCCTGGCCGTCGGCATCGTCGTCCTCATCGCCCTCCTGCTGATGGTGACGAGACTGTTCCGCAAGGTCGAGCAGGGCAAGGCCCTGATCATCTCCAAGGTGCGGGACGTCCACGTCACCTTCACCGGCTCCATCGTCCTCCCGGTCCTGCACAAGGCCGAGATCATGGACATCTCCCTCAAGAGCCTGACCCTGGAGCGGGGCGGCCGCGAAGGCCTGACCTGCAAGGACAACATCCGCGCGGACATCAAGGTGTTCTTCTACGTCCGGGTCAACGAGACCGCCGAGGACGTCAAGAAGGTCGCGAAGGCGATCGGCACCGAGCGCGCCAGCGACCAGGACACCCTCCAGGAGCTCTTCAACTCCAAGTTCTCCGAGGCCCTCAAGACGGTCGGCAAGCAGTTCGACTTCGAGGAGCTGTTCACCCACCGCGAGCAGTTCCGCCACGCGATCGTGTCGCTGATCGGCACCGACCTCAACGGCTACATCCTCGAGGACGTCGCCATCGACGAGCTGGAGCAGACCCCCCTGCACCAGCACGACGCCAACAACATCCTCGACGCGCAGGGCATCTCGAAGATCACGGAGCGCACCGCCAAGGAGCACAAGCGCACCAACGAGTTCGAGAACGACCGCAAGAAGGAACTCGACCGCCAGAACACGGAGACCGCCGAGACCCTCGCCGAGCTGGAGAAGCGCCGCGAGGAGGCGGCCGCCAAGGCCAAGCGCGAGATCGAGATCATCCGCGCGCAGGAGGAGGCCGAGACCGCCCGGGTCCAGGCCGAGGAGCGCCTCAAGGCCCAGACGGCCAACCTGCGCACCGACGAGCAGCTCGGTGTCCAGTCCGAGAACCAGCGCCGTGAGATCGCCGTCGCCGAGAAGAACCGCGAGCGCGTCATCGCGATCGAGACCGAGCGCATCGAGAAGGACCGCCTGCTGGAGGTCATCGGCCGCGAGCGCGAGACCGAGCTGAGCCGCATCGCCAAGGACAAGGAGGTCGAGGCCGAGAAGCGCGAGGTCGCCGACGTCGTCCGCGAGCGGATCGCCGTCGACCGCACCGTCGCCGAGCAGGAAGAGGCGATCAAGAAGCTCCGCACGGTCGAGGAAGCCGAGCGCCAGCGCCAGGCCGTCATCATCCACGCCGAGGCCGAAGCCCAGGAGAACCTGGTCAAGGACATCAAGGCCGCCGAGGCCGCCGAGGCCGCCGCCAAGCACAAGGCCCAGGAGGAGCTCACGCTCGCCGAGGCCCGCCAGCAGGCCGCCGAGCTGGACACCCGCGCCAAGATCCGTCTCGCCGAGGGCCTGCAGGCCGAGGCCGCGGCCGCCGGTCTGGCCGAGGTCCAGGTCCGCGAGCAGGACGCCGAGGCCGTCGAGAAGCTCGGCCGCGCCGAGGCCGTCGTGGCCCGTGAGAAGGCCGACGTCGAGGCCGAGGCCGTCGAGAAGAAGCTGCGCGCCGAGGCCGCCGGTCTGACCGACAAGGCCGCCGCCATGGCCGCCCTGGACCAGGTCAGCCGCGAGCACGAGGAGTACCGCCTGCGCCTGGACGCCGAGAAGGAGGTCCGCCTGGCCGGGATCGACGTGCACCGTCAGGTCGCCGAGGCCCAGGCCACGGCGATGGCCGCCGGTCTGGAGAGCGCCGACATCAGCATCGTCGGCGGCGACGGCGCCTTCTTCGACCGGATGGTCAACTCGATCGGCATGGGCAAGGCCGTCGACGGTTTCGTCGGCAGCTCCGACACCGTGCAGGCGCTGGGCAGCGGCTGGCTCAACGGCGAGGGCAACTTCGCCGAGGACATCAAGAAGATCCTGGCCGAGGCCGACACCGAGGACGTCAAGAACCTCACCGTCTCCGCGCTGCTGCTCAAGCTCATCGCGGCGGGCGGCCCCCAGGCGGGCAAGCTCGACAACCTGCTCACCACGGCCCGCTCCATGGGCCTGGACCAGCTTCCCGTGAACGCTCTCGCCCCCGTGAAGCAGTGAGGTAGTCCTCCGTGACCGAGGCCCACTCCCAGGAAACACAGACCCGGGAGACCGACGGCCCCGGGCCGGAAGCCGAGGACGCGCGGTCGCTGGACGCGGGCACCTACGAGGTGCTCCGCGCCCGGCTCCGCGAACAGACCGGTGAGCTGGCCCGGCGGACCGAGGAACTCAACAACCGCCGTCTGGAGGTGTTCGGCGGAACCGAGCTCTCCCTGCGCGGCACCGAGCGCATCCGGACCGAACACAACTGCGTGCCCCGGGACATCGTGAGCGTCGGACGCTCCGTCGGGGCCGACGCCGACGGGGACATGATCCTCTTCGGCTACAACGTCTACATCGGCATGCAGAGCCGGACGCACGTCTCCGACGTGTTCTCCCTGCACCGGTACGAGCACGGCGGTGACTCCTTCGAGTTCACCGACGCGGCCGAGGGCGACGTCCCCGGCCTGCTCGCCGACGAGCGGTTCCAGCAGGAGTTCGCTCAGCTCTACCGCTACTACCGCGACGCCCGCCTGCTCCAGCTGCGCCGGGTCGAGGAGCGGCTGCTCGCCGTGTTCCAGATCGGCCCGCGCACCGAGGACGTGCGGGTGCTGCGGTGGACGGTCTCGCCCACCGGCGAGATCGCCTACCTCGACGACCGCGGCGAACGCGACCACGTGTTCCCGCCCTCGCACGACTTCTCGTGGACGGAGGCCACCCGCGAGAACCACGTGACGGGCCGGCACCCGCACATCTCGATCCGCGACGAACTGTTCGTGGAGACGGTCGGCGGCGACCTGACCATCAAGGTCGAGAACAACACCGAGGTCGGCGAGGGCATCTACAGCGAGCCCGTCGACGAGCCGCTGCAGAGCCTGGCCGACGCGTCCGTGTTCCACGCGCAGGTCGGCGCGCTGATCCTGCTGAAGGTCCTGCCGTACAACGAGTCCGCGTGGCGCCACCTGGTCTTCAACACGCGCACCAAGGAGGTCGAGCGCCTCGACGGCATCGGCCAGTCCTGCCAGCGCCTGCCCGACGACCAGGGGCTCATCTTCCCCGGCGGCTACTACCTGGCCACCGGGGTGGCGCGGACCTTCGACACCGACGTCACCGACCTGGAGTTCGAGCGCGTCGTGCGCTCGCCCAACGGCGAGGACGTCCTGTACGTCTTCCACTCGAGGGCGGACGGCCGCAGCCTGCTGCTGTCGTACAACACCATCCGCAAGGAGGTCGCGAACCCGATCGTCTGCCACGGCTACTCGCTGTTCGACGACGGGACGATGACGGTCTTCCGCGAGACCTCCGGTGAGCCCACCCGGGTGCACCCCATGCAGGTGTGGCAGACCCCGTACGTGTCCGACGTGTACGCGGCCGCGCAGCCGGTCGGCACCGGGCCGCTGGAGCGGATCGGCAACGCCGAGCTGGTCCAGGGTGTGTCCGAGTGCCTGTCGGTGGCGCGGATCGCCGAGGACATGCGGCCCTCCACCGAGGTGTTCGAGGCGCTCATCGCCTCCTGCCGCCGGGTCCTGGACCGGTTCCACTGGCTCGGTGAGGAGGAGCTGGGCGACCTCGCGGGGCCGCTGGGCGAGGTCCGCTCCACGGCGGAGCGGGTCCTGGACGAGTTCGAGACCGTCCAGGAACTCACCCGGCAGGCCGCCGGCCACCTCCGTGAGACCGAGGAGAAGGTCACCGCGCTCATCCGCCGCTCCCGGGGCGAGACCCCGCGTTCGGCCGAGGGGTGGGTGACCCGGCTGACCGACCTGCGCCGCGCCCAGGGGCAGGCGGCCACGCTGCGCGAGATGCGCTACGTGGACACCGGCCGGATCGACGCGGTGGAGGAGGACCTCGGTGAGGAGATCGCCTCCGCCGGGCGCCGCACCGTGGCCTTCCTCGAACAGGACGACGCCTTCGACGGCTACCACTCCGAGGTGGAGCGGCTGGTCGAGGAGGCCGAGGCCCTGGAGGCGGTCAGCGCCGCCACCGCGGTCGGCGAGCGGATCGCCGAACAGACCGAGGGCCTGCAGGTCGTCACCGAGGTGATCGGCTCCCTCGACATCGGCGACGCCCAGGTGCGCACCCGCATCCTGGAGCGGATCAGCGAGGTGATGGCCGGGGTCAACCGGGCCCGCGCCACGCTGGAGTCACGGCGCAGGGAACTGCTGGCCCTGGAGGGCCGGGCCGAGTTCGCCGCCGAGTTCGCCCTGCTGGGTCAGGCCATCACCGGGGCGATCGCCGCCGCGGACACCCCGGACCGCTGCGACGAGCAGCTCGGCCGGATCATGCTCCAGCTGGAGAACCTGGAGTCGCGCTTCGCCGAGTTCGACGACTTCCTCCAGGAGCTGTCGGACAAACGCGAGGACGTCTACGAGGCGTTCTCCACCCGCAAGCAGGCGCTGGTCGACGAGCGCTCCCGCAGGGCCGACCGGCTGGCGTCCTCCGCCGCCCGGGTCCTGGAGGGTGTGCACCGGCGGGTCGCGGCGCTGACCACGCTGGAGGACATCAACACCTACTTCGCCTCGGACGCGATGGTGACGCGGCTGCGCCGCACCTCCCAGGAGATGCGCGAGCTCGGCGACACCGTGCGCGCCGAGGAGCTGGACGGCCAGATCCTGGCCGCCCGGCAGGAGGCGGGGCGGGCGCTCCAGGACCGCACCGACCTGTTCGAGGGCGGTGCCGGAGGGGAGACCATCCGACTGGGCAAGCACCGGTTCGCGGTCAACACCCAGCCGATCGACCTCACCCTCACCCCGCACGACGGTCACATGTCGGTGGCCATCACCGGTACCGACTTCCGGGCGCCCGTCAGGGACGAGGCGTTCCAGGAGACCAAGCACCTGTGGGACCGGCTGCTGGTCTCGGAGAGCCCGGAGGTGTACCGGGCCGAGTACCTGGCCACGTCGATCCTGACCGCCGCCGAGGAGGGCACGGACGGCCTGAGCCTGGACGCCCTGCGCGACGCCGAGCTGCACGCCGAGAAGGGGGACTCACTGCAGTCCCTGGTGCGCGGGGTCGCGGAGTCCCGGTACGACGAGGGGTACGAGCGGGGCGTGCACGACCACGACGCCACCCGCATCCTCTCCTCGCTGCTGCGGCTGCGCGCCGGCGCCGGTCTGCTGCGCTATCCCGGGCGGGCCCGGGCGGTCGCGCAGCTGTTCTGGGCGTACGGCACGGGCGAGGGCGACGCCGGGCGGGAGCGGCGGGGGGCCTGGAGGACCAGGGCGTCCTCGCTGGCCCGTGCCCGGAGCGTGTTCGGAGCACGGAAGTCGGCGGCGATCGACGGTCTGCGCGCCGAGCTCGCCGAGGGTGTGGACACCTTCCTCACCGAGACCGGCCTGTACCAGGACACCGACCTGGAGCTGGTGGGCGACTACCTGTTCGAGGAACTGGCCGCGGACGGGCCCTCCGAGCGCGGGTTCGTCTCCGGTGCCGGCGCCCGTCAGCTGCTGGACCGGTTCCACCGGGCGCTGGGCAGCACGCGGGAGACCACCCGCAAGGCCTTCGAGGAGGACCTGCGCAGGCTCGGCGGCGACGTGGCTGCCCGGCACCAGCTGGTCACGGCGTGGCTGGAGGCGTACGCCACCACGCTGGAGGAGCCGCCCGCCCCGGGCGACCTGCCCGAGGCCGCGGCGATCGAGCTGACCGGCGGGGACGTGGAGCGGTACGAGTCCTCGGCGGCGGTGGGCGAGCGGGTCTCCGGGCTGCTGGGTTCGCACCCGCGGATCAGCGAGCGCTCGCTGGAGGTGCGGCTGGACGAGATCCTGCCGCGCACCCGGCGGTTCCGCACCGTCGAGGTGCCCGCCTACCGGGACTTCCAGCGCCGGCGCAACGCCCTGGTGGCCGACGAGCGCGAGCGCCTGCGGCTGGAGGAGTACCGGCCCAAGGTGATGAGCGGGTTCGTGCGCAACCGGCTGCTGGACGAGTCGTACCTGCCGCTGATCGGCGACAACCTCGCCAAGCAGCTGGGTGCGGCCGGGGACGACAAGCGCACCGACCAGAGCGGTCTGCTGCTGCTCATCTCCCCGCCCGGCTACGGCAAGACCACGCTCATGGAGTATGTGGCGAGCCGTCTCGGGCTGGTGTTCGTCAAGGTCAACGGACCGGCGCTGGGGCACGCGGTCACCTCGCTGGACCCGGCCGAGGCCCCGGACGCCACCTCCCGCCAGGAGATCGAGAAGATCTCCTTCGCGCTGGAGATGGGCAGCAACACGATGCTGTACCTGGACGACATCCAGCACACCAACCCGGAGCTCCTGCAGAAGTTCATCTCGCTCTGCGACGGCCAGCGCCGGATGGAGGGCGTGTGGGAGGGCCGCACGCGCACCTACGACCTGCGCGGCAAGCGGTTCGCGGTCTGCATGGCCGGCAACCCCTACACCGAGCAGGGCAAGCGGTTCCGGATCCCGGACATGCTGGCCAACCGGGCCGACGTGTACAACCTGGGTGACGTGCTGTCCGGCAAGGAGGAGCTGTTCGCGCTCAGCTACATCGAGAACGCGCTCACCTCCAACCAGACCCTGTCGCCGCTGTCCACCCGGGACCGTGAGGACGTGTACACGTTCGTGCGGATGGCCCAGGGGGACGACTCGGTCGGCACGGATCGGTTGAAGCACCCCTACTCGGCGGCCGAGGTGGACCGGATCGTGTCGGTGCTCCAGAAGATGCTGCGGGTCCAGGAGGTGGTCCTGGCCAACAACCAGGCCTACATCGCCTCGGCCGCGCAGTCCGAGGACGCCCGGACCGAACCGCCGTTCCAGCTGCAGGGCTCGTACCGGAACATGAACCGGCTCTCGGAGAAGATCGTGCCGGTCATGAACGAGGCCGAGGTGGAGGCCGTCATCGACGACCACTACCTGGGCGAGGCCCAGACCCTCACCTCCGGCGCCGAGGCCAACCTGCTCAAGCTCGCCGAACTGCGCGGGGTGATGACCCCCGAGCAGGAGGAGCGCTGGCGCGAGGTCAAGGAGGGCTTCTGCCGCGGCCGTGCCCTGGGCGGGTCCGACGACGACCCCATGACCAGGGCCATCGGTGCGATGGGCCTGCTCGCCGACCGTGTCGGCGAGATCGGCACCGCCATCGAACGGGGATCCGAGAGGTAACCGCGCGGTCCGCTCGAAGGCCGGGGGCCGCCGTACCCGTGAAGGGCACGGCGGCCCTTCGCGTGTCCGGCCCTCGCGCTGTCCCGGCCGTCTCCGCGCGCTCAGAGAGGCGCGGTGTGTTCGGCGATGGCCCCGACCACCTCGTCCCAGAGTGCCGGCGGCGGGTGCTGGTGGCCCACGCCGGAGAGCGGGTGCAGGCGGGCGCCGGGGATCTCGGCCGCGAGGGCTTCGGCATGGGGGTAGGGGAAGAGCGGGTCCTCCCGCCCGTGCAGCACGAGGGTGGGCGCGGTGATCTCGCCGAGCCGGTCGCCCAGGGGCGTCGCGGCGACCAGCCAGTGGTTGGCCGCGGAGGCCATGCCGCCGCCGCGTTCCATCGCCCGGGTCACGATCCTGCGGATCCGGTCCGGGTCGACCGGAGCACCTCCTGCGAAAACGCGCTCCGTGGCGACCATGTGCTCCACCACCGCGTCACGGTCGTTCCAGTCGGGCTCGGGCAGCGGTTCGGCGAACGACCGCGAGACCGCCTCGGCCGGCGGTGGCAGCTCCTGGTGCTGGTTCCCGGAGCTCACCGCCGTGGTGGACATCAGGGTCAGCGACGCGACCCGGTCGGCGTTCCACACACCGAGGTACTGGGCGATTCCGCCGCCCGAGGAGATCCCCGCGACGTGCGCCCGGGGCAGCCGCCAACCGTCCAGTACACCGATGGCGTCGTGGACGAGGGCCTCTCCGGAGTAGCCGGGCTCACCGACCGGGAAGCGGGTCGACCGCCCGGTGTCCCTGCTGTCGTAGCGCACGACGAAGCGCCCCGCGGCGGCGAGGAGTTCGCAGAACCCGTCCTCCCACCAGTCCATCGACGTCTCGTTCCCGGCGATCAGCAGGATCGGCGGGTGCCCGGCCTCCCCGAAGGCCTGCGTGCAGAGTTCGACGCCGCCCGCCTGGATCATTCGCTCGTCGGATCGCATCGGGCCCCCGGTCTCGCGCGGTGTGGTGGTCGGGGACACTACCCGCCGTCCCCGCACGCCACACGGGTCCCTCACCAGGAGGCTGCTGCCGTTTGCGGGCCACCGGTCGCCGGCCGGACCCGGGGCGGGGCCTCCTCCGGGCCGCCGCCCCGGCGTGACCCGCGCCTCACCGCATTGACATCAATATTAGTTGAGCTTTTAGCCTCCTCAATATCACCCCCGAACATGAGGAGGCCCCCGTGGCCGCCAACTCCCCACCCCGCGCGGGCCGCCGAGAGTGGACCGGTCTCGCCGTCCTGGCGCTGCCCACACTGCTGCTCGCCATGGACATGACCGTCCTCCACCTGGCCATCCCCTCCCTCACCGCGGACCTGAGACCCACGACCTCCCAGATGCTGTGGATCCTGGACGTCTACGGCTTCCTCATCGCCGGGTTTTTGATCACCATGGGCACCCTGGGCGACCGCATCGGACGGCGCAGACTCCTCCTCATCGGAGGCGCCGCGTTCGGTGCCACCTCCGTTCTGGCCGCCTTCTCCAGCAGCGCCGAGATGCTGATCCTCGCCCGGGCACTGCTCGGCGTCGCGGGCGCGACCCTGATGCCGTCCACGCTCTCCCTCATCCGGACGATGTTCCGCGACCAGGCGCAGCGCACGGTCGCCGTCAGCGTCTGGATGGCGTGCTTCGCCGTCGGCGGCGCCCTGGGCCCGCTCCTCGGAGGGCTCCTCCTGAGCCGCTTCGAATGGGGATCGGTCTTCCTGCTCGGCGTGCCGGTGATGCTGCTCCTGCTGGTCCTGGCCCCCTTCCTGCTGCCCGAGCACAGGAACGCCGACGCCGGACACCTGGACCTGCCCAGCGCGGCGCTCTCCCTCGCCGCGATCCTGTCGCTCGTCTACGGCCTCAAGGTGCTGGCCGAGCACGGTCCGGGCACCGCACCGCTCGCCTTCCTGGCCCTCGGGCTGATCACGGGTCTGGTCTTCGTCCGCCGCCAGCGCACCCTCGCCGACCCGCTCGTCGACCTCACCCTGTTCCGCGACCGAACCTTCAGCACGGCGGCCGCGCTGCTGACCGTGGGTCTGATGGTCATGGCGGGGTCCCAACTGTTCACGCTGCAGTACCTCCAGCTCGTGCAGGGACTCTCACCCCTCCAGGCCGGCCTGTGGTCCCTGCCCAACGCCGCCGGGCTGATGGTCGGGGCGATGAGCGCTCCCGCCCTCGCAGCCAGGACCCGCCCGGGGCTGGTCATCGCGGGAGGCCTGGGGCTGACCGCGGGAGCCCTGTCCGCGCTGACTCTGGTCGACGCCACCGGAGGTCTGCTGATCCTGGTGGCGGCCTCCACCCTGATGGGCGTCGGCCTGGGTCCGATGGCTGCTCTGGGAACCGACCTCATCGTGGGATCGGCGCCGGTGGAGCGTTCGGGAACGGCCTCGGCCCTGTCCGAGACCGCGACCGAGCTCGGCGCCGGCCTGGGTATCGCGGTCATGGGAAGCATCGGCTTCGGCGTCTACCGCAGCCGGATCTCCGAGTGGGCGCCCGAAGGCGTGGACGTCCACACCGCCCGCGAGTCCCTGGGCGCCGCGGTGGACCTCGCTCGGAGCCTGGAAGCCCCGCTCGGAACGGAACTGCTCGCCGCGGCCAGGGAGGCCTTCGTGAGCGGGCTGCACGTCACCGCCGCCGTCGGCGGCGTGACCGCCCTGATCATGGCGGTGCTGGCCGCCCTGCTGCTCAAGCAGACCCCCCGGGCGGAAGAGGGTGAGAGGGCTCCGGCCGGGCGGAGCACGGAAACCGACACGGGCGAGACCGGCCGGGAGATCGCGCCGACCGGTGTCTGAGGCCGGGCTCCGGGCCGCCCTCCCCAGCAGGGGAACGACAGCACCGGAGCGTACGGGTCAGGACCGCCCTCGACATCGCCTGCACGGCCGCCGTATCCGTACGGGTGCGGCGGCCGCTCTCGTGTCACCACCCGGCGGCGGCTACCACTCGGTGGCGGCGAGGAGGCGCTTCTCCAGTTCCGGGGCGAGGGTGCGCATGTAGGTGGTGGTGATGTGGCCGGCGTCCCAGTAGACGAGCACGTTGCCGACGACCGGATGGCAGGCGTCGGGCTCGCACAGCAGGTCGGTGAGGTCCAGCGGGACGGTGTTGGCGGGGAGTCCAACGCCGTCGAGCGGTGACTGCTCGGCCATCGACTCCGCGGGCGGGACCGCGCACTCCCGCGGAGTGGACTCGGAGAGGCAGTCGGGGGCGTCGAAGGGCAGGCGCGGGGTGTCGCGGACCGCGACGACCTCGATGTCCAGGTCCGCCAGCTCGTGCCAGCGGTCGACGTAGCCGTCCACCAGGACCTCCTCGCCGAAGCCCGCCGAGGCGTCCAGACTCGTGGTGGTGCCGGTGGTGAAGACCGCGTCGGGGCGCAGGGCGCGGAGTTCGGTCATGGCGTTGCGGTTCCACTCGGCGCACGCGGTGTAGGGCTCGCCCTTGTAGAGCTGGGGTGCGTCGGTGAACAGGCAGGCGCCCTTGGTGATGTTGACCAGCTGCCAGTTCCGGCGCTCGGCGATCTGTTCCAGGGCGGGGAACCAGTGTGCGGCGTGGGAGCCGCCGACCAGGGCGACGGTGCGGTCCGGGTCGTCCGAACCGTAGACGCAGGTGATCGCCTCGGCTCCGGCCGTGGACTGGTTGCAGCCGTCGTCGTAGGTGACGGGGACGTCCTGGGCCGCCGAGGCCGGAGGCGGGTGGACCGGGTCCGGGTACTCGCCGTGGTCGCCGTGACCGACGCTGAGCAGCGCGGCCGCGCCCGGGTAGCGGGTCGGGTCGGCGAGCAGCTCCTCCAGCTGGCGCTGCTGGGCGTCCAGCCGGGCTGTCCACAGGCCTGTGGACAGCACCACGGGCACCAGGCAGGCCGCGGCGACCACCGGAGCGCGCAGCCGCGACCCGCCGCGGCCGGCCTCCACGATCCGGTCCGAGAGCGGTGTCGTCACCGCGGCCAGGGCGACCGAGAGCGCCAGAACGGCGGCGCCGCCGAGCGGGTCGGCCAGATCGCGGCCGGTGATCGACAGGTGGAACACCAGCACCGGCCAGTGCCACAGGTACAGGGCGTAGGAGATCGAACCCAGGTAGCGCACCGGGCGCAGGGTCAGCCAGCGGTCGGCGCTCCAGCGGGAGCCGGTGGTCCCGGCGACCACGATCGCGGCCGCCGCCAGGGTCGGCCACAGGGCCGCGTAGCCGGGGAAGACCGTGGACACCTGGAGGAGCACCCCGCACAGGACCAGCGCGGCCAGGCCGAGCCAGCCCAGCAGGAGGCGGACGGCCCGCGGCGGATTCAGGTACGGCAGGACCAGAGCGAGCAGCCCGCCGAGCGCGAACTCCCACAGGCGCGCGCCGGTGTCGAAGTAGGCCCACGGCTGGTCCGCACGGGTCATGAGCACCGAATAGGCCAGGGAGAGGACGAAGACCGCGCCCAGCGCGATGACCAGGACCCGGCGCCGGGACGCCCCCTTCCGGGCCGACCACCACACGGCCAGGCCGATCACCAACGGCCACAACAGGTAGAACTGTCCCTGGATGGACAGGGACCAGAAGTGCTGGAAGAGGCTCATGCCGTCGTCGCGGGCCAGGTAGTCGACCGACCCGAGCGCCAGGTGCCAGTTCTGGTGGTAGAACGCGGCGGCCAGGGCTTCGGAGATCGTGTCGCGCCAACGCGCCTCCGGGAGGAGTAGGCGCGCGCCCACCAGGGACACCACGATCACCAGCGCCGCGGTGGGCACCAGCCGCGCCGCGAGCCGCCCGAGGAAGGCGCCGTAGTCGAGTCTTCCGCGTTCGGCGGCCCGCACCAGCGATCCGGTGACCAGGAATCCCGTGAGCAGCAGGAAGACGTCGACGCCGCCGGAGACCCGTCCGAACCACACGTGGTAGACGGCCACCAGGAGGACGGCGACCGCGCGCAGGCCGTCGATCTCCTGCCGATGGCCGGTCTTCGGAGGAAGGGCGCTGCCGACGCGGGGGACGACGGGGGGCGAGTCGGGTCTGATCGCATTCACGAGGAGACCAGACTCGCGGCCCCGTGTGACGGCCCGGGATACGAAGGCTGACGTCCACGGAAACCCGCAGGAAAACGGGGTCCCGTGTGGGTGGGGTGGGGTTCAGAGGAGTCCGGCTGCCCGGAGGACCTCCTGACCGATCGTCTCCGCGGCTGCCAGTCCGAGCAGGAGTGTGGCGCTCACGGCGACCGCGGGCCACTCCTTCCAGCGGCGCGGAGCCCGGTGACGTTCTGGACCGTGCTCGATGAGCTCGCGCTCCTCCGTATAACCCCGGAGTTGTCCGGCCAGCTGGAGTACCTGCTGGAGATGGGAAACCGCCCGAACATCGGCATCCAGGTACTTCCCATCAGCAGGGGGCCACACGCGGCGATGAACGGGAACTTCGTCATCATGGACTTTCCGCCGCCGGATCTTCCCGTGGTCTACCTTGAAGCCATGTCCGAGGAGATCTACCTGGAGAAACCGCAGGAGATCACCCGGTACCAGCACGTGTATGACTACATGCAGGCCGAGGCCCTGTCCGTGGCGGAATCACGCCAGCTGATCACTGACCGACTCGCATCCCTTTGAAGTGAAGGGCGCACCATGCCTGAGACATCCCACCTGACGTTCCGCAAGTCCAGCTACTCCGGCTCCACCACACAGAACTGCGTGGAGGTCGCCGACCTCCCCGCCGGCGCTGCGGTGCGCGACACCCAGAACAGAGACGCCGGGCACCTCAGCTTCGCCGGAGCCGAGTGGACCGCCGCTCTCGGCGCCATCCGCGCCGACCAGTTCTGAGCCCTCCAGAACGGACACGCCCCCGGCCTCCGATACCGGTCGGGGGCGTCGACGTTCAAGGTCTCTGAAGTGCAGTACCGGTGAGAACCCGTAGGCAAACGGGTCGCGGCCGACCCCGGTATCGTTCCTCCGCATGACCGAGATCACCGCGGAGCTCGTCCGCGACCTGCTGCGGGACCAGCACCCGGACCTGGCCGAACTGCGCCTGCGCGAGGTGGAGGGCGGTTGGGGCAACCAGATGTGGCGCCTCGGGGACGAACTGGCCGTGCGGATCCAGCGCATGGACACCGACCCCGGCCTCCAGCTCAAGGAGCGCCGGTGGCTTCCGCAGCTCGCCCCGCATCTGCCGCTGCCCGTCCCCGTCCCGGTGCGCAGCGGTGCTCCCTCCGCGCGTTTCCCCAAGGTGTGGACGGTCATGACGTGGGTGCCGGGTCTTCCCCTGGACCGCGGCTCGATCACCCGCGGCGAGCACGCGGCCGACACCCTGGCGGCGTTCCTGCGGGCGCTGCACACACCGGCGCCCGCCGACGCACCGGTCGTCACGGGCCGCGGCGCGCACCCCGAGGACTGCGCGGAAGGCTTCGACCAGTTCTTCGACTCCCTCGACGCCGACGCGATCGGCTCCGACGCCGCCGACGTCCGGGCTGTCTGGGAGGACGCCGTCGCGGCCCCGGCATGGCAGGGTCCGCCCGTGTGGGTGCACGGCGACCTGCATCCCGCGAACGTCGTCGTCGCCGACGGGACGCTGGCGGGCATCGTCGACTTCGGCGACCTGTCCGTCGGAGATCCGGCCACGGACCTGGCTGCCGCCTGGGTCCTGCTGCCGGAGGGCGCGGCCGCGCGCTTCTTCGCCGTGTACGCGGAGGCCGACCAGGCGACGGTCCGGCGTGCCCGCGGGCTGGCCGCGCTGAAGAGCCTCTTCCTGATGCTGATGGGCCAGAACGGGGAGCGCGGCCTGCCCGGCGGCAAGCCGGCATGGGGGCCGGCGGGACGGGCGGGGC
>NZ_ANBA01000007.1 GCF_000341085.1 Nocardiopsis ganjiahuensis DSM 45031
CCCCGAGGAGTTCGACCCGGTCACCGAGCGGGCGCTGGGCAACCACCCGCAGGCCTACTCGCATCTGGGCCTGATCCGCTGCGCCCAACTCCTGGACCTGCGCCACTAGCTTCCGCGCCCGCCCCACCCCGGCCGGGGAAGGCACGCGGGCCCCACCGGTCGAAGGCGGTCGCTCTCCCCCCCCGCACCCGCGGCGGCGGGAGCGGCCGCCGTCACACAACGCAGGGCAGAAAACCCTGGACCTCTGGACCCCCGCCGGTCCAGAGGTCCAGTGGTTCCACCGTCCCCGTCGACACCGCCGGCTCCGCGTCGGCCGCCGTCCGCTGTGCCCGCCTACGCCGCCGGCTCCGCGCCGTCCGCCGTCCGCCGTGCCCGCTCCCACCCGCCTACGCCCCGACCCGCCTCCGCCTCAGCCCGAGCGGTGCAGCCGCCACGCCCGCGGCTGCTCCTCCTCGTGCGCGACGTCCAGCTGCGCGAACCGCGCCCGTACTCGGGCACCGCCCAATTTCCCGCGCTCCAGGTGCACGGTGCCTCCGGTCGCCTCCACCGCGTGCCGCACGATGTCCAACCCGAGCCCGGTCGAGCCGCCCCCGCTCGTGCCGCGCCGCAGCGCCCCCGCGGGGTCCGCGAAACCGGGCCCCGCGTCCTCCACGATGAGCGTCACCCATCCCGCGTACTCCACCAGTGCCACCGCGAACGGCCCGTCCGCCGGGGTGTACCGGAAGACGTTGCCCACCAAGGAGTCCAGGACCGCGACGCACTCGTCCTTGGTCAGCGCCACCCGGCAAGGGGACTCGGGCAGCTCCAGGGTCACTTCCCGCCCCTGGTAGGAGGCGAGCATCGACCAGAACCCCATCCGGTCGGCCACCGCTTCGGACAGGGCGCAGGCGCGCTCGGCCTCCGGCGCGGGTTCGTGGGGGCGCACGTCGCGGATGATGGCGTCCACGTCCTGCTCCAGGGTCGCGACGGCCTCCCTGATCCGCTCGCCCTCCGCTCCGGGCAGGGTTTCGGTGTCCAACCGCAGCGCGGTCAGCGGGGTGCGCAGCCGGTGTGAGACGTCGGCGGCCATCTCCCGCTCCTTGGTCAACAGCCCCTGCACACGCTCACCGATGGCGTTGATCGACTCGCCGAGCACCACCAGGTCACGCGGCCCGTGGACCCGTATCCGGGCGTTCAACCGCCCCCCGCCGATCGCCACCGCCGTGTCCGCCAGGGCGCGCAGCGCACGCCGCGCGGGCCGGCTCAGGCGGTCGGTGATCAGTACGGCCCCCAGCACCGCCAGCACCGCCACCAGCACCAGCCCGCCCAAGGCCCTGCCCAGACCGGTGGTCGCCTCCCACCGGGGCTGGTACACCTCCACCACGGACGCGCCGCCCTCGAAAGCCCCGCCTTCCCGAGCACCGTCCTCCGTGGCGACCACCGCCACCAGGTACGCCGTTCCGTCCTCGGCCTCGACCACGTCCTCGAACCCCGCGCCGGAGCCCCGCACGGCCGCCACGTCCGAACCCCGCGCCCGGCTGGCCCCCACGGTCGTGCCGTCGGGCAGGTGCACCGCCAGATGGCCGCGCGCCCCCGCCGAGGTCGAAGCCACCACGCGCCGCAACAGGGCGGGGTCGGGGTCCACCTCCGCCACCGAGGCCACCGCGCTCGCCTGGGCCCGCACGTCCGCCTCGGCCCGCTCGCGCGCCTCCCACCAGGCCCACAGCCCCGTCACGCCGATCATCACCATCGCGACCAGTACCGTGGCGAGGCTGACGGCGCGGGCCAGCAGCCGTCTCAAACCGGTTCCACCAGCTTCAACCCCACACCCCGCACCGTGTACAGGTACCGGGGCCGGCTCGCGCTCTCCCCGAGTTTGCGGCGCAGCCACGACATGTGCACGTCGATGGTCTGGTCGTGGCCCACGAACGGGTGCTGGTGCCAGACCGCCTCCACCAGTTCCCGTCGGCTCACCACCCGGCCCGTGTGCTCCGCCAGGTACGCCAACAGGTCGAACTCGCGGCGCGACAGCTCCAACGGGCGTCCCGCCAGCGTCACCTGGCGACGCGTCAGACTGATCGACAGCTCCCCGACCTTCAGGTCGCCCGGGGAGGCGGCGCCGGAGGAGGACTTGCCCGACCTGCGCAGCAGCGCGTTCATCCGCGCGGCCAACTGGGTGCTGGAGAAGGGCTTGACCACGTAGTCGTCGGCCCCGTCGTTGAGCAGGCGCACGATCGACTGCTCGTCGCCGCGCGCCGTCGCCACGATCACCGGGACGTCGCTGTGCCCGCGCAGCATCCGCAGTGCCGCCGCGCCGTCCAGGTCGGGCAGCCCCAGATCCAGGATGACCAGGTCGGGTTCGTGTTCGGCGGCCTCGCGCAGAGCGTCCAGGGCGGTGCCCACGGGCAGCACCACGTGCCCCAGACCGCTCAGCGCCCGAACCAGGGCTCCCCGCACCGTCTGGTCGTCCTCGACCAGCAAGACCGTTGCCATGCGCACACGTTAACCAACGATGAACGCCCGCACGAGCCCGGGAACCCCATCTGGGCAGGCGAAACGAAGCTGTGACCCGACCGTGGCACGGGCCGCTCGGTTTAAGTCGATAGAGATGTTGCGTTAAGGCTTCCTTAGGGAGCGCGACATTACTGTCGTCACACATCGCCGGTGGTGGTGCGCGTCACAGGGGCGCGTTCCCCCAACACCGGCCTGACCTACTACCGGGCGCTCCCGTGCCCGTTCCACGGAGGTGTCGTGGCAGAAATCGTGATCGACAGCCTGGGCAAGGTCTACCCGGACGGGACCCGCGCCGTCAACGACCTCTCGCTCGACATCCAGGACGGTGAGTTCCTGGTGCTGGTCGGCCCCTCCGGCTGCGGCAAGACCACCGCGTTGCGCATGGTCGCGGGCCTGGAACAGATCAGCGAGGGCACCGTTCGCATCGGTGAGCAGGTCGTCAACGACATGCCGGCCCGCGACCGGGACGTGGCGATGGTCTTCCAGTCCTACGCCCTCTACCCGCACCTCAACATCTTCGAGAACATCGCGTTCGGGCTGCGCCTGCGCAAGGTCCCCAAGGCCGAGATCGACAAGCGCGTCCGCGAGGTCGCGCGCGTCCTCGAACTGGAGGAGCACCTCACCCGCAAGCCGGGCAACCTCTCCGGCGGACAGCGCCAGCGGGTCGCCATGGGCCGGGCCATCGTCCGCGAGCCCCGGGCGTTCCTGATGGACGAACCCCTGTCCAACCTGGACGCCAAGCTCCGGGTACAGATGCGGGCCCAGATCGCCCGCATCCAGCGCGACCTCGGCGTCACCACGGTCTACGTCACCCACGACCAGACCGAGGCGATGACCCTGGGCGACCGGGTGGCCGTGATGAAGCGGGGCGTCCTCCAGCAGGTCGGACCGCCCCAGGAGCTGTACGACCACCCCTGCAACCTGTTCGTCGCCGGTTTCGTCGGCTCGCCCGGCATGAACCTGATCTGCGTCGAACTCCACGAGGAGGACGGCCGCTTCCGCGTCCGGATCGGCGAGCAGTACCTCGACCTGCCCGACAGCCTCCTGCACCGGCGCCCCGCCCTGCGCGGCTACGCCGGAGCCAAGGTCGTCGTGGGCATCCGGCCCGAGGACATGGAGGACGCCGAGATCGTCGGCGCCACCGAAGGGGCCACCCTCACCTCGGCGGCCGACCTCGTCGAGGCCATGGGCTCCGACGTCCTCGTGCACTTCCCCCTGGACGCCGCGCCCGTCGTCACCGAGGACACCCGCGAACTCGCCCGTGACGCCGGGACCGACGAGACCCTCCCCGCCACCGCCGACGGCGTCGTACTCGTCGGCCGCTTCAGCCCCCGCACCCATGTGTTCGAGGGCCAGACCATCTCCGTGGCCGTCGACACCGAACGACTCCAGTTCTTCGACCCGGCCACGGGCACCGCGATCCACGACTCCTGAGGAGCGTTCCCCCCATGTCAGCACGTACCACCCTTCACCACTCCCGTCTTCTCGGCGGCCACCGTCTCCTCAGCGGTGCGGCCGCGGCGCTCTGCCTCACCCTCGCCGCCACCGCGTGCGGCGACGGAGACTCCGCCGCCTCCGGCGCCGACCTCGACGGCCAGAGCCTGGAGATCGTCGGTCCCTGGGCCGGCGACGAGCAGAAGGCCTTCGAGGAGGTCCTCGCGCTCTTCGAGGAGCAGACCGGAGCCACCGTCTCCTACAGCGGTGCCGGGGACGACCTCCAGACCGTCCTCCAGACCCGCATCCAGGGCGGCGACGAGCCCGATGTGGCGCTCATCCCCCAGGCGGGGCTGATCGAGCACTTCGCGGACGAGGGCGTCCTGGTGCCGCTCTCCGACGAGGTCGTCGAGACCCTCGACCAGAACATGGCCGGGGCCTGGGCCGACATCGGCTCCGTCGACGAGACCCCCTACGGCGTCTACCTCAAGGTCGCCAACAAGTCCCTCGTCTGGTACAACGACGAGCTCTTCGCCGAGACCGGCGCCGTGCCGCCGGAGACCTGGGAGGAGTTCGTCGAGCTGTCGGAGAACCTGGCCGACGTCGGGATCAGCCCGCTGTCCGTGGCCGGCGCCGACGGCTGGGTCCTCACCGACTGGTTCGAGAACGTCTACCTCCAGACCGCGGGCCCGGAGATGTACGACCAGCTCGCCGCGCACGAGATCCCGTGGACGGACCCGAGCGTCGAGGTCGCCCTGGAGACCCTCGCCGAGGTGTGGGCCGAGGAACAGCTGATGCTGGGCGGCGGCAGCGGCAGCCTCCAGACCGACTTCCCCACCTCCGTGGTCAACGTCTACAGCGACGACCCGGACGCCGCCATGGTGGTGGGTGCCGACTTCATCGGCGGGGTCGTCACCGCCAGCACCAACGCCGCCGTGGGTGAGACCGCCCGGGTGTTCCCCTTCCCGAGCACCGGGGGCGAGGGCGACGCCGTCGTCGTGGCCGGCGACGCGGCGGTCGCGATGAGCGACAGGGAGGCCACCATGGAGCTGCTGCGCTTCCTCGCCACCGACGAGGCCGCACTGGAGTGGGCCGCCATCGGCGGGTTCGTCTCCCCGAACAAGAACCTGACCGCCGACGACTACGCCGACCCGGTCCTGGGCCAGGTCGCCGAACAGATCGTCCTCGCCGGTGACAGCGTGCGCTTCGACCTGTCCGACCTCCAGCCCGCCGCCTTCGGGGCCACCGTCGGAGACGGCATGTGGCAGACCCTCCAGGACTTCCTGTCCGACCCCTCCGACGTCGAGGGGACCATGGAGCGGCTCGAGGCCGAGGCCACCCGCGCCTACGGGAACTGACGTGCCCTCGGCAACCGACGACACGGTCACGGGAACCGACGCCCGTGCCCACGGGAACCGACTCGCGCCCATGGGAACCAACCGGAGCTCACCGACGCTATGACCACGACCAACGACCCCAAGGCCGCCGACGGCGCGACCCGCGGCGCCGGGACCCCGCCGGGGAACCCGCGCAGCGGTCCGCCGGACGGCAGCCGCCCCGGCTGGCGGCGCCTGTTCGGCCCCGCCACCCTGTTCCTGCTCCCAGCCCTGCTCTTCCTCGGCGTCTTCCTGGCCTACCCGGCCGTGTACTCCGTGGTGCGGAGCTTCTTCGACGCCTCCGGCTCGCAGTTCGTCGGACTCGACAACTACGCCCGGATGTTCACCGACGACCGCACCCTCACCGCGATCCGCAACACGGGTATCTGGGTTCTGGTCGCCCCCGCGCTGGTCACCGGCCTGGGCCTGGTCTTCGCGGTGCTCACCGAGCGCGTCCGCTGGGCCACCGCCTTCCGCGTGCTGCTGTTCATGCCCATGGCGATCTCCCTGTTCGCCTCCGGCATCATCTTCCGGCTGGTCTACGACGAGAACCCCGACCGCGGCGTGGTCAACGCCGCCGTGGTGACCGTGCACGACACGTTCGCCTCGCCCTCCGAGTACCCCGGGGCCCGGCCGCGCGGCGAGGAACTCGCCCCGGACACCACCCGCGGCGGGTTCACCACCACCCGGGGCTACGAGCCGGGGGAGACCGCCACCCTGCCGCTGGTCGGCATCCGCCCCACGGACGTGCCCGAACAGGCCGTCCAGGCCGCCGATCCCGAACCGGTCGGGGACACCATCGAGGGCGTGGTCTGGCTGGACGTGGCCCTCGGCGGCGAGGCGGGGGTCATCGAGGACGGCGAGAACGGCATGCCCCGCATGACCGTCGACGCCCTCCAGGACGGCCAGACCGTGGCCAGCACCACGAGCGGTGACGACGGCCGCTTCACCCTGACCGGGCTGGAGCCGGGCGAGTACGAGGTCCACCTGGCCGCGGACAACTTCACCGAACCCTTCCGAGGCCTGACCTGGCTGGGGCCCACACTGATCACCCCCGTGATCATCTCCTCGTGGGTGTGGATCATGACCGGCTTCGCCATCACGTTCATCGCGGCGGGACTGGCCGCCATCCCCAGGGACGCCCTGGAGGCGGCCCGGGTGGACGGCGCCACCGAGTGGCAGGTGTTCCGCAAGGTCACCATCCCCCTCCTGGGGCCGCTGCTGCTCGTGGTGTTCGTGACCCTGATGATCAACGTCCTGAAGATCTTCGACCTGGTGTTCGTGATCGCACCGGGGTCGGTCCAGTCCGAGGCCGGCGTGATCGCCCTGCAGATGTGGCAGGTGTCCTTCGGCGCCGGCGGCAACCAGGGGCTGGGCAGTGCGCTCGTGGTCCTCCTGCTGGTCCTCGTCCTGCCGATCATGTACTTCAACATCCGCCGATTCCGACGGGAGCGCTCGTGAACACCACGTCCCAGCAGTCTCCCTCCGTCGTGGAGGTGTCGGTCTCCGGCGCTCCACGCCGAGGACCGGCCTCCCGGCTCGTCTCCCGCCTGGGCTCGGGCACCCTCCAGACCGCACTGACCCTGGTCGCCCTGTTCTGGATGGTGCCGATCATCGGCCTGCTGCTGGTGTCGCTCCGCTCGGAGGCCGACAACACCAACAGCGGCTGGTGGACGGTCCTCCTCAAGCCCACCGAGTTCACGCTGGACAACTACCGGACACTGGTCGACAACGACGTCCTCGTCCAGTCGTTCCTCAACACCGTCTACATCTCGGTGCCCTCGACCCTGCTGGTCGTGGGGATCGGGGCCCTGGCCGCCTACGCACTGGTGTGGATGGACTTCCCCGGCCGGGACTGGATCATGGTGGCCGTCGTCGGCCTGCTGGTCCTGCCCATCCAGGCAGCTCTGATCCCCATCTCCCAGCTGTACGGGGCCCTGGGCATCTTCGGCTCCATCACCGGCGCGATCCTGTTCCACGTCGCCTTCGGGCTGCCGTTCGCGGTCTTCCTGCTGCGCAACTTCTTCGTGAACATCCCCCGCGACCTGCTGGAGGCGGCCCGCATGGACGGCGCCGGCGAGTGGCGGATCTTCCGCAAGGTTGTCCTGCCGGTGGCCCGCCCGGCCCTGGCCTCCCTGGCGGTCTTCCAGTTCCTGTGGGTGTGGAACGACATGCTGGTCGCCCTGGTGTTCACCAGCCCCGACTCGGCCCCGCTGACCGTGGCACTGCGTTCGCAACTGCGCCAGTTCGGCACCAACATCGACGTCCTGGCCTCGGGAGCCTTCCTGTCCATGCTGGTACCTCTGCTGGTCTTCTTCGCCTTCCAGCGCCACTTCGTCCAAGGGGTCTTCGCCGGCTCCGGGAAGTAGGTCCCCGCAGCAGACCCGGCAGAAGGCCCCCCGAACCAGACGGCCCCGGTCACACTCCCTCGTTCCCGACCGCTCCCGGCCGTCCCGGGCCCCGCGGGCTCACTCCACCCGCGGGGCCCGCCCCCGTGTCCCCGGCACCGACCCGACGCGGCGCCGCACCGGTACCGAAGGACGGGCCCACGCCCGGTACCGGCCGCTGGAGCGGATGCGCCGGCCTCAGAGCGGTGGCAGCTCCGGGGCGCGCTCCCCGGCCATCCACAGCCCCAGGTCATGCCGGTCCACGAGGACCATTCCGTCTCCGGCCTCGCGCACGGCCTCCCTGGTGAACCCGTTCGAGGCGACGAACATCCCCACGTAACCGCGGTGGCTACCGGCCAGCGCGCCGAGGAAGGCCCGGACCTCGTTGGGCGGAACCGGCTTGCGCCAGCGTTTGCACTGCACCGCCAACGGCCTGCCGCAGGGGGTCTGCGCGCGCACGTCCACCCCTCCGTCGGAGGCGCCGCCGACCACCGCCACCCGCGTGTAGCCGTGGGTGCGCAGCAGCCGCGCCACGTGTTCCTCGAACTCCGTCCCCGACATCGTGTCGATCCCCGCGATCCCGGTGCGCGAGACGATCCAGCGCTCCCGGGCCCGCCGGATCCGCGACCACGCCCACCAGCCCAGCACGGCAGCCGCGACCACGGACACCAGAGCGACGAACAGCCACACGAGCGGGCGATCGGCGTTCTCGTACAGCCACCCCAGCCCCACGAAGAGCGCCACCACCGTCAGCGGCAGCACGCCCCGGAGCCTTCGAGTCCACTTCCTCCCGCGCCGCCCCCGGCGCCTGCGTCCTCCACGTCGTACGACCACGTGCCTCCCAGCGCTCCGAAACCCGTTCGGAGGATACGGAGTCCCCGTAACGGAGCGGTGACCGTTCCTGCCCGCCCCGGTGGGGTGCCGTTCGCGGCGCGGGGAGTAGTGTGCCGTGGACTCGGACGGGACACCCCGGGTACGACGTGGGAAGAAGTGGACGATGAAGGTCATCAAGAAGGTCGCCGACTTCGTCGGCAAGTGGTTCGCGGTCCTGGTCCTGGTCGGCGCGATCGTGGGGCTCCTCGTCCCCGCGCAGACCGCCCTCATCGCCCCCCACGTGCCCCTGCTGCTGGGGATCATCATGTTCGGCATGGGTCTGACCATGCGCCCGGTGGACTTCGCGATCGTGGCCAAGCACCCCAAGGCCGTCCTGCTCGGCGTGGTCGCCCAGTACACGGTCATGCCGCTGCTGGCCTGGGGCATCGCCCACGCTTTCGCCCTGCCGCCCCTGCTGGTGGTCGGCATGATCCTGGTCGGCGCCTCACCGGGCGGCACCTCCTCCAACGTGATCGTCTACCTGGCCCGCGGTGACGTGGCGCTGTCCGTCGCGATGACCTCGATCTCCACGATGCTGGCGCCGTTCGTGACCCCGCTGCTGGTCCTGGGCCTGGCCGGTTCGACCCTGCCGGTCTCCGCGGGCGACCTGTTCCTGTCGATCCTCCAGGTCGTGCTGCTCCCCGTCGTCGCCGGCCTGCTGCTGCGCACCTTCGCCGACCGCTTCGTGACCCCGGTCCTCCCGCTGATGCCTCTGGTCTCGGTCACCGGCATCGTGCTGGTCGTCGCCGGAGTGGTGGGCGCCAACTCCGACGCCGTGCTGACCACCGGACTGCTGCTGGCCCTGGCCGTGATCCTGCACAACACCCTGGGCCTGCTCCTCGGCTACCTGGTGGGCTACTTCGGCAAGATGCCCGAAACCGCCCGCCGCGCCGTGAGCGTGGAGGTCGGCATGCAGAACTCCGGGCTTGCCGCCAGCCTGGCCACCACCCACTTCGAACCCGTCGCCGCGCTGCCCGGGGCCCTGTTCTCGGTCTGGCACAACCTGTCCGGTGCCGCCGTCGCCACCTACTGGGCCCGCAGGGCACCCAAGGACGCGGAGCCCGCGGAGGAAGCCGAGCGTTCCTGACACGCCGAGGGTTGCCCCGGCCCCGGCCCGCGTGACACGCTCTGCCTCCGGAATCCCCCGAGCAACACGAGGACGGATCACGTGGCCGCCCGAAAGAAGAAGCGCAAGCCCGGACGCGGGAAGAACGACATCCACCGCGGCCCCACCCGCGACCCGGGCCCCACGGGGAACGTGGGCTGTTACTTCATGTTCTTCGCGATGCTCGCCATCGGCCTGGTCGTGCTACTGCTGGAGCTCTTCGGCTAGGCGGCCGCGTATGCCCCACTTCACCCGGATAGGCGCACGTCAAGCGGTGCGGAGTTCCACGAATCCCGGATTCCACACCTCGTGGCCCTGACCTGAACCGGTCACCGGTGCTCACCCGAAGCAACCACGCGTGCACGCTGTGGCTGTAAGGCTGATCCCATGCCTGAGCGCCACCGACGCTTCGCCCCTTGCTCCGGGCTTCTCGTGCTCGCCCTCCTGGCGGCCCCGGGTGCCCTCGTCGAACGCCCTGTCGTGTGCATGCCGCCCCCGAACCCGCCGAACGCCTCCGCGCCCGCCCTCTGCCCGGGCCCTCGCCGCCCACCCGGACGCGTCCACGTCCCCCACCCGCGACGGCCTCCCCGCTGCGGTTACCAGTGACCCCGGAAAGGAAGAGCGTGCCGCACGCCCCCTCACCCAGAAGACCCGGCTTACCCCAACCCCGTGACGACAGATGCCCTCCGCCGACCCGCTGACCCGCCGGGCCGGGGCCCACGAGGGTCCCGGCACCTCCATGTCCCCGAACATGCCGCTGACCCCCGCCGACGGGCGGCGGGGGTACCAACACGGGAATCTGCCGGAGAAACTCGGGGCTCAAGGACCGGACGGGCCCCGCCGCGACCGGGACCCCACGGGGCACCCGAGCCAACGGCTGCCCCGTACGCCCCAACCCCTGAGCTGTGAGGAGCAGCAGAGGGACCGGGACTTCCCCGAGAGTCCCAAGGACTCCCGTGGTCGGAGTACCCCAAAGGTTTCGGAGCACCATCTCGAAAAAATCCGGAACCCTGCCCTGAACTGCGGTAAGTCCTCTGCTACCGGGATCGGCCCCGGGGCGGCTCCGGCGCCTCGATCCCCGCCATCCATCGGCGCAGACCCTCCCGGTCCACGAGCACCATGTGCGGTGACCCCTCCTGGGCCGCGGCCTCGGTGAAACCGTTCGAGGAGACGAAGAGCCCCTCGTAACCCTCGTAGCCGCTGTGGAGCACGCCGATGAAGGCGCGTACCTCGTTCGGGGGCACCGGAACGGCCCAGCGCTTGCACTGCACCACCACCGGATGTCCGTCGGGGGAGCGCCCCACCACGTCGGCGCCCCCGTCGTCGGCGCCGCCCACGACCGTCACGGCGGTGTAGCCGTGCACCCGCATCAGACCGGCCACGTGCTCCTCGAACTCCGTGCCCGGCATCAGGTCCACCTCGGACAGGTCGACCAGTTCCAGGGCCCGTCGCTGCCGCGACAGCCTCACGTACCCCCGCGCCCACCACAGCGCCGCGGCCACCACGAGCGCGCCCGCCAACCACACCCCCGGCGGTTCCGCGCTCTGCGCGATCCAGGCCCCCAGCATGAGCGCGATGACCGAGGCCAGTACCAGCGCGTACCGGTGGGCCCAGAGCCAGCGCCCCGTGTGCACGCCGATGTTCGTCCTGTCGTTCGTGGGGGAGGAGGTGTCCTTCATGTCACCCACCTTCCCTTTGTCGCCCGGTCATCACGGCCCGCGGGAAGCCGCCCCTGTGGCCCTCCCCACCGCCCCACCCCGTTTCGGGCAGGTTCCCGGGCAACGGGACAGCCGTCCCCACGGCCCTCGCTCGGGTACGGGCCCGCTGTGGCAGTGGCTCCGGTCCGAAGGAAGGATCAGCACCTGGCGAACCGACACCCGCTCCTGCCGCCTGACGCCGGAGGAGTTGTTCGGTCCGCACGGCGTCGGGATGCTTTCGCGCACGTCGGAGAGGGTGAATCGGAAAGGTTGTACCGAGGTCGTTCGTCGCTCTCCGGTTTTTCGGCCGGAGGGAGATGTCTTTCTCCCGCTTCTGGTTTTTCCGGAAAAGCGCAGGTGGAAGTGATGGCGGCTCGAGGCAGGGCTATGTTTTTCACGAATGGTGGCGCGGAGAACATCGGATTCGTTAGAATTTTCACCCCCAGACTGCTGGAGTCCGAAATGAATGAACGCTTTTCCCGCACGGTTGAAGTCCCCCTGGACGACGGTGGTACGGAAACGGTCCTTGTGCAGATCGTCGGTACGGACGACTCCCTTGTGCGGGTGGGACGTGGCGACCGTTCCGTGGCACGGGCCAAGCAGACCTTCGGGCACATGCTCGACACCGTGCGACCTGTGGCGGAGAACTTCGTCGGACGGTTCAAGGGCATGGCCGATGCTCCGGACGAGATCGCTCTGGAGTTCGGGATCTCGCTGTCCGCCGAAGCGGACGTGGTCATAGCCAGTACGACCACCGAGGCCAATTTCTCCGTGAGCCTGAAGTGGAAGAACGGGTGACCTGCCAGTTCAGCCGATGACCCGGGTTTTCGGAAACCGGGAGCCGACCCCGGAGCGTTGGGAGAACGATGACAGGGGCGTTGCCGCGGAGCACGGACCAGACTCTGGCCTCGGGAGTCGTCCGGCTCTCAGACCAGGACGGGCAGCCGTGCGGCACGGGCGCCCTTGTCGCGCCTGATCTGGTTCTGACCTGTGCCCATGTGGTGTCGGACTGCTTGGGGACTCCCCGACGGGACCTGGTGGAGTCTGGGGCCGGGGTCATGGTCGACTTTCCTCTGGCCGGACAGTACGCTCGCGACCTCGGCCCGAGGGTGGCCCAGGTGGAGCGGTGGATACCGGTCCGGGCCGACCGTACGGGGGACGTCGCGCTCCTGCGGATGCGGGAACCCGTCCCGGGTACCCACCCCCTGCCGTTGGCCGACCCCGAAGACATGTGGGAGCACCGGGCCCGGACGGTGGGGTTCACCGGTGGCGAGCCGACCGCGTTGTGGTTCCGCGGGCTGCTGAGCGGGACGACGGAGGAGGGCTGGGTTCAGCTTTCCCGAGCCGACGGGCAGACGGCGTACGCCAGGGAGGGGTTCAGCGGGGGGCCTGTCTGGGACGACGAACTGGGTGCCGTGATCGGTCTCGTGGTCGCGGCGCAGGCGGAACGGGAAGCCCAACAGGTCTTCGTGCTGCGTACCGGAACACTCCTGCGTGAGCTGCCCGAACTCGAAACCGTCCTGCTGCCGGCGGCCCCCTTCCGAGGGCTGGCCCCTCTGGGTGAGGAGGACGCGGACGTCTTCTTCGGTCGCAACGAGGACGTCGAGCGAGTGGTCACGGTGCTGCACGGCGGACATTCCGCCGTCACCGTGTACGGCCCTTCGGGGTGCGGTAAATCCTCCCTCGCCCTCGCTGGTGTGGTGCCGAGGATGCGTCAGGAGGGGCACGAGGTCCTGGTGCTCGACGCGGGGCGCACCTCCTCCACGGCGGCCGCCTTGGCGACGGAACTCTCCGCCCTGGTGGCGTCGGGCCGGTACGGTGCGCAGCGCGCGGAGCAGGCCGATCCGGACCGCATACGGCGGTGGTTGGACGAGCTGGGACCCGCGGATGCCTTCCACCGGGTGACCGGGCGTCAGGGAACGAACGTCCTGGTCGTGCTCGACCAGGCCGAAGCGCTGTTGAACCTCTCCGAACCGGAGATCGCGCGGGCCGTCGCGCTGCTCTTCCCTGAACAGCGGACGGACGGCCTTCGGGTGCTGCTCACCCTACGCGCCGATTTCATGGACACCGCTCTGAGCCATCCGGAGCTCGGCCCGGCGCTGAGGCGCGGCACCACGCTCCCGCTCACCCCGATGACGCGGGACCAACTGCGTACGGTGATCACCGAACCGGTCAGACGTGTCTCCGGGGTCGAGTACGACCCCGGGCTGGAGCAGCGCATCCTGGACGACGCGGGCCACGACCCGGGAGCCCTCCCGTTGCTCGGCTTCGTCCTGGCCAAGCTCTGGGAGAACCGGAGCGGTGGGCGGCTGCGGGCCGAGGCGTACGAGGAGCTGGGACGGGTACCGGGCGCGCTGCGCCGCCACGCCGCACAGGCGTGGCAGGCCTGTGTCAGACCGGGGGAGGAGGCCGAGGCGCGCCTGCTGCTGACCGGGCTGGTGCGCGTCCTCCCCGGCGGAGAGGCACCGCTGCGGCGCGTCCTGACCCGCGAAGAGGTCGGTGAGCGTCGCTGGGAACTGGTGCGGGCGTTCGCTCGGGCCGACTGGCGCCTGCTGGTCCTGCACGGCGGTGACGGACACCCCCAGAGCGCGGAGCTGTCCCACGAGGCACTGATCACCGCCTGGCCGGAGCTCGCCGAGGAGACCCGGGCCAGCGCCGATTTCCTCGCCGGGCGTGCGGAGGTGCAGCACGACCTGGAACGATGGCGCAGCGCGGGCCGTCCCGCGGACCTGTTACCCGGCCCTCTCCAGCTCACGGCTCTGGAGTCCAGCCTCCGCCAGCGGGAGACAGACCTGACCGGGGAAGAGCGGGAGTTCCTCGCGCAGGCGCGTCGGCGCCGTCGGCGGCACCGGAATGCCAGGAGGGGGAGCGTAGTCGCGGGCGCCCTGGCCCTCGCGCTGATCGCCGGATTGACCGTCTTCCTGGTCCAGGAGTCGAACGTGCGATCGCAACGGGAAGCCGAGGGGTTGTCGCGCTCGCTCGCCATCCAGTCGGACCAGATGGTGGAGGGCAATCCCGTCCAAGCGGCCCTGGTGGCACTCGCCGCCTACGAGGCCGCCCCGACCCAGGAGGCCCGCAGCGCGCTGATGCGCCGGTACCTGGGGTTCCAGGAGGCGGAGTGGTCCCTGTCCGGAGCGGAGGGGCAGATCCGGGAAGCGGACATGAGCGTGGACGGCATGGTGACACTGGTTCGGACCGAAGGCGGCCGCGCGACTCTGTTCGTGCGTACGGCCGAGGGCGGGGTCAGGCAGGAGCAGCTCGGACTCACCCAGAACGTCCTGGTCCCCGTGGTCAGCCGGGACGGTCGGCGGATCGCCTACGTGCACGACGTGGACGGGACCGTGGTCTGGCACGAGGTGACACCAGGAGGCCAGCGGTTGCTCGGCCCGCCGAACCGGCTCGAGGGGGCGCTGACGGAACGCTCGCTGGGAGTGACGTTCTTCGGTGACATGCACATCATGGACTTCTCCCCCGAGGGTCGGCAGCTGGTCGGGGCACCGGCAGCGGAGTCGGACCAGCCGGTCCAGGTCTGGGACCTGAAGACAGGGCGGCCACGACCGCTGCCGGAGGACACCCCCCGGCTGACGGAGGTGTGGTTCGGCCCGGACGAGGACACGCTGGTGGCTGTGACCGCCGACCCCGGTTCGATGGGAGGGTCGGTAGTGACCATCGACATCGCTACCGGGACGGTACGTGAGCTTGCGGAGGGTGCCGAAACCCAGTATGCCGGGATCGCGGGGGACGGCAGCGTGGTGGTGGTCTGCCGGGAGGAGGAGGGCATCGACGACTCTGACGGGTACGCGCCGGGCGAGGCCCGCTACCAGGCCGTACGAGTGGCGGACGGGCAGGTGCTGAGGGAGCACAGTGGAGAGGAATATTCCTCCTGTGTCGACGTAACCGTTTCAGAGCGGGGTGATCGGTTCGCGGTCCCGGACACGGACGAGGAGTGGGTGCTCGTCGACACCTCGGGGCAGGAGGAGGCAGCACGGTTCCTCGGTCCTTTGAGGTTCATGGACAAAGGTCTTCTATATATGAGAAGGGTTCCGCTGCTTCTGCTGGGGACGGCGAGTGCACCGACCCTCGTCACTTGGGAGGCGAACAGGGTTACCGGATGGCAGATGGCCGCAGACCGCGGTGAGACCGCCCACGGCAATCCGCAACTGATCGGTGACGGGAGCACCATGGTGGTCCGCCTGGGCCGGAACGGCGACAACCTGAGTGTCCTGGAGACCGAGGGCGAGAGGCGGACCCTGGCCAGCGTGGACCGTGACATCCCTGTTCCCGCGGAGATAGAGCAGGAACTCCAGGTCAACCGCACCGAGACCCTGGTGGCGGACATATCTGACCAGAACCGGATCACGGTCTACGAGCTGCCCTCGCTGCGACGGGTGAGCGAGTTCACTACAGTTCCGCCACCCTCCGACGCGGTGGAGAACGCGGATTGGCTGAGTATCCGGTTCCACGACGCGGACCAGCTCGTGACGGTCTCCGGAGGCAACCTCGAGCGCTGGGACGCTCACACCGGGCGCCGGTTGTCCTTCTTGGATCTGGACGGCCTGCAACTCACCGAAGAAGAGGAAACGTACTACACCGTCACCAGCCATCCCGAGCCAGGGCATGTGAGTGTCATCGCCGACGGGAAACAGCTCCTGCACGCGGTGGACCTGGCCAACGGTGAAAGGAAGGAAGAACTCGATGTCCGACTCGACGACGTCGAAGCGGCGATCTTCCTCGAGGATCCGCACTACATGGCCGTACTGACCACGGGCAGGATGGTGGAGCTGTGGTCGGTGCCTCCTGACCAGGACCCCGCCAGGGTGCTCGGCTCCCTAGGGCCTCTGAAGTCGAACCGGTGGTCGCTGACCACGCCTGGAGGTTCCGTGTTCTTCCTGGCCAGCGACAGCACCGCGCAGTTCCTGTGGGCGGACGACCCCACGCGCAGGGAGACCTACCAGTTCGACGAGCCCCAGGGTTTCTCAGCGGTGACCCAGGACGGCCGGGCGCTGTTGCGGACACCTCTCAAGGGTGGCTGGATGAGTCTGCTCCGCCTCGATCCGGAATTGTGGAAGCGGCACCTGTGCGTCGTCACCGGCCGCGAACTCACCGCCGACGAGGCCGGTGCGCTTCCTTCGGATGTGCCCGCCGAGGTCTGCTCCGGGGATTCCTGACCCCGGTGGACAAGATGAGGCTGGACCCGTGCTCTCCCCGCATGGGACTGCCCCGCAGAGACCCGAGCGGGGTCGATGGGCCCTACGCGTCCATGAAGCGGTACCCGAACTGCTCCAGCCGGGTCCTCGCCCTCGCCAGCTCCTCCTCGGTGAACAGCGGCGCGAACTCCGACCGCAGCACCAGCGCCTCCACGGTCAGGTCCAGACGGCCCCGTTCCCACAGGTTGGCGAACCCGTCCGAGACCGCGGGGGAGTTCAGCAGCTTGCGGGCGGTGCCCAGCGGTCCCAGTTCGGAGATCATGCCCAGGAAGAAGGAAGCGGTGTAGTCGGCCTCGTTCTTGGCCCTCTCGTACACCGACAGCATCGCCCGGCCGAAGTCGGCCGTCTCGGGACCGCTGCTGAAGTCCTCCTCCAGTTCCTCCCGCCCCGGCCCCACGGTGGCTTCCCCGGCCGCCTCCTGGCCCAGTCGGTTGACGAAGCCCAGCAGGGAGTCCACCGAGGTGAAGACCTCATAACCCAGCTCTTGCAGCCTGGGCAGATCCGCCTGTTCGGGATCCAGCTCCAGGACCACGGGCTTGCCCATGCCGTGCTGGAGCCCGTCCGGCCAGAACGCCTCCGCCTCGGCGATGGCCCTGCCCCGCTCCGGGTCGTTGATCTCGGCGTCCAGCTCCGGCTCGGCGTAGCCCTGGCGCAACAGCTCCCCGACCATCTCCCGAACCTGCACGCTGCGCGCGTCGTCGGATTCGCCGGCCACGACCGTCATCGGGCGCAGCGGAGCCTCCTCCGCCGAGGGCCGCGCCCCGGTGGCCAGCTCGTTCAGGAACGACTGGGCCGCCTGGGCCAGCAGCTCGCGGCGCGCTGCCAGGAAGTCCAGGTAGTTCTCCACCTTCCACAGTTCGGGGTCGGTGGGGATCCACTGCGAGGCCAGTACCCCCGGGTGGCGTTCCTCCACCTCCGGGAAGTACTCCTCGGGCCTGCGGTCGGACACCTCGAGGTTGGTCTGCTGGGTCAGGAAGCAGAAGTTGGCGATCGCGTTGACGTGACCTCGTTCGTACTCGTCCCGGAGAACGCGCTTGGGGAAGATGTGGTGGACCTGGAGAGAGGACAGCTTGCCGAGCGACTCCGCCTTCAGTTCGAGCCCGCTGCCGAAGTCCCGGGCACCCTTGACCCGGGTGAGCATGTACAGCAGAGGGTAGAACCGGGAGCCCCGTGTGGAACCCCCGAAGTCGTCCGGCCGGACATCCAGGTTGCCGCCCCGCCAGTGCGACAGGCGGCGGATGGCCCCCTCCACGCCGGACTCGGCGATCCCGTCGTAGTCCAGCTGGAGGAAGGTCTCCGTGGACCCCGCGTACCGCCCCCACAGGGCGCTGTGTACGTACCAGTAGAGGACCCGGTCCCGGTGGGCCGCATCGTCGAACCGGCCGCCGTTGAGCTCCAGCAGCCGGGCGGCCACCGGAAACGAGTAACGGCTCATCAGCACCCGGTCGTGGTCCAGGCCCAGACGCCCGGAGACCGCTTCCAGGAACGTCCCCACGTGGTCGACGGAGGCCTTCAACGCCCGCTGGAACTCCGAAGCCGTCACTTTTTCCAGCGACGTGAACAAGGCACGGCCGGTCGCCACGGCAGTGGCGTTGCGAAGCAGCCAGTCCAGGGTGAAGTTGAACCCCGACTCCTCCCAGTGGTTCAGGCTGGCCCGCATCGTCGAGCGCGCCTCCGGCCACTGCGCGCACAGCTTGGCCAGGGCCAGGTCGCCCTTGGACAACTTGGTACCGCCGGAGTTGACCCGGTTGAAGATGTCCACGACCTCGTCGACGGTTCGTTCGGCGCCGGTGATCTGTTCCTGCGGGAAGTCCTTGTCGAGGATCTGGCGCAGGGTGTTGAGCCGACCCAGGTAGAGGTTGGCGCTCTCCGGGTCCTCCGAGAACCGGCTCAGATAGTGGAACGGGCCCTGATCGAACAACTCGGTGACGTTCACCCAGTGCGGATTGTCGTTCATCTTCAGGGGGCGATGGAACTCGAAGACCTGGGTGTCCACGTTGAAGTACAGCCCGGTGAACGCCATGTCGTCACCCTCGAAGAACGCCGGCGCCCGCCCTCGGACCACCCCGTACAACGACGTGACCCGCTGCTGACCGTCCAGGAGGAGCAGATGGGTACCGCTCCCGGTGGTGCCTCCACGCACCGCCATCTCCTCGGCGGAGGTCTCCCACAGCAGCAGGCTGCCCACCGGGTGGCCCAGGTACATCGACCGCATCAGGCCGCGTACCTGGTCCCGATTCCACACGTAGCCGCGCTGGAACTCCGGGAGCAGGACCGTGCCCGCGTCGATCTGGTCGAGAAGGGTGGACAGTTTCGCCATAGGGCTGACTTTCTCGTCTGGGGGTTCTACGTCGGGTACGGGGGCCTCAACCAGTGTGAGGGGCAAGCACGAGGGGTCTCAATGGGCCCGGGAGGACCTCAACGTTCCAGGACCGCTTCGAGGAAAGGGCTCGGGGCGCGGTGCCAGCTCACGCTCAGCTGCTCCCGCGCCCGCGTGCACGCCACGAACAGCAGGCTCCGCTCCCGCAGCAGGTCGCGGGAGTGCGCCCCGGGGTCCTCGTCCTCGGGGGTGATGCTCCGCGGGGCGGGCAGCTGTTCCCCGCCCACGCCCACCACGGCCAGGCAGCGGAACTCCAGCCCTTTCATCCGGTGCATCGTGCCGACCGACACGCTGTCGGTGAGTTGCCCCTTGGCCAGCGACCGGGCGGAGATCCCCGCCTCCTCCAGCGCGAGGGCGGCCTGGTCCACCGCGTGGTTGGAGCGGGCGGCCACCCCGATCTCGTCGGGCAGCACGCCGGCCTCGATCCAGGACAGCACCGTCTCCTTGAGGTGCCCCAGCTCCGCCTCCCAGGTGGCGGCCCCGTGCAGGACCGGTTCGGCCCCGCGGATCTCGGACCGGCAGCCGGCGATCGAGTCCAGGCCGCCGTCCATGTCGTCGACCGGCTCTCCCAGGACCAGCCCCAGGCTCCAGCCGAGGATCTGTGCGGTGGTCCGGTAGTTGATCCGCAGCTTGCTGGACCGGCCGAGGATGTTCACGCCGACCTCGGCCAGGCTCACCTTGGGGCCGTACACCCGTTGGTGGGTGTCGCCCGCGATGAACAGGTCGTCGCGATCCTCGGGCGCCGCGGCCCGCAGCAGCCGCCACTGTCCCGCGTGCAGGTCCTGCGCCTCGTCCACCACCACGTGCCGGAACGGCTTCTCTGCACGCCCGGCCAGGATCCGGGCGGCCTCCTCGCTGACGGTCTCGTGGGTCCACAGGCCCCGTTCGGCCAGCAGGTTCCGGAAGGCGTGCACCGCCTGCCACACCCTGGCCTTGCGCGCGGCGTTCAGCCCGCGCCCGCGGCCGGTGCGCTTGGCCTCCAGGTAGGCCTGTGCGTCCCCGACCCGGCGGGTGAGCACCACCTGCCGCCACTCCTCGGCCAGGAACGAGGGGGACAGGTCCACCCCCAGGCCGTCGACGACCTCCTGCCACAGCCTGCGTTCACCCGAGTGGTCCAGCAGGTCGGGCTGGCCGTGCTCCTCCCTGAACACACGGTGTGCCAGCCGATCCACGTGCTCCACGCGGATCCGACCCATGACCTCCTCGGGGTGCTCACACCGGGACTCCACGAGGAGCCGCAGCTGGGTCTCCAGGGAGGCCGCGAGCGTGGAGGTGAAGGTGGTCAACAGGACCTCGCCGTCCCCCCGCTCCGCCAGCCTCTGGGCACGGTGCAGTGCCACCACGGTCTTGCCGGTCCCCGGGCCGCCGCTGACCCGGGCGGGGCCGCCGTAGGAGGCCTCGACCACGGCGCGCTGGGCGGGGTGCAGGTAGATCCGCCACAGGTCGAAGGGCGACTCCAGCGCGGCCACCAGTTCTTCGGGGCCCTCCACCAGCAGGACGCGGTCCGGGCTGCGCCGCACCGCCGCGTCCAGGTCCTCGGGGTCGACCTCGTCCTCGACGAGGGCCGTGCTCATCTCCTCCCAGACCTGCTCCGGGGTGAGCCCCGCCGCCAGCCCGTAGAGCACCTCCCACTGAATGGCGGGCAGCAGCCCGCGGGCCGCCTCCAGCTGGAAGACGTCGGTCAGGGTCTGGGCGAACACCATGGTCTGCTCGTCCACGCCCAGACGGCGCAGGTCGGCGTCGCTCACGTCCTCGAACAGCCGGGTCGGGACGCTTCGCGCCAGGCGTTCCAGGTGGGGAAGGCTGGCGTCCAGCGCGGCCACGTCGCGGAGCTCGATGCCGCCCGTGGCGCGGTTCACCGTTGCCCTGCGCGTCTTGGCCCAGTGGTAGGCGTCGTCGTGGGGCAGGACCTTCAGCAGCAGGTAGGTGTCGCCGCTCTCCGGAGCCAGCAGCACACCCCGGTAGAACTGGTCGATCCGGATGGTGCGGAAGCGGTCGTCGCGCGCACCGGTGATCTTCTCCAGGTGCAGGCCGGTGTGGGTGGCCTGCTCGAACTTGGCGAACACCTGGATGACGCGTTCACGGACGGGCTTCTCGAGGGCGGCGAACTCCGCCAGGAATTCCTTGGCGATGGCGAGCTGGGGCACGGCGTGCTTTCCTCGTCGTGGGGGCAGGCCCCGGAACCGCGGGGGTGCGGCCGGGAGCCACGGGGGCGTACGAGCGGTCGGGGGAGTCCGGAAAGATGGTTCCGGGTACCAACAAGTCCTTCCAACCTAGCCGGGCGTGCTCCCTCACGCACGGCCACGGTGAGATCTCCGGGCGACCCTGATGGAGAACCGACACGGCGCCCGGAGTGTCACTGCGTCAGGGATCCGTTCAACTGGTCGTTCAGCTGGGCCACGGTCGGGTGCCCCGGCCCGTGCAGCCGCACCAGGTCCTCACGCAGGTCCCGCAGGGTGTGCTCGGCGTCCTTCCGGCGCCCCGCCGCCAGCTCCAGCAGCCCGATCTGCCTGCGCAGCTCCAACGGCCGGTGGTCGTCGTGCCCGTAGACGTCGACCTCGTCGTCGAGCAGGTCGGACAGGATCGACAGGGCGGCGCCGGTCCGGCCGGAGAGGGCGTGGCAGGTGGCGTTCTGCAGGCGGCAGCGGAAGACCAGGCTCTGGTTCTCCTCGCCCTCCATCCCCTCCAGATCCTCCACCAGCTCCCCGTAGACCGGGGCGGCACCGCGGAAGTTCCCGCCCTCGAAGAGCACGTTCGCCCAGTCCATCCGGAGCCGCACCGTGTCCGGGTCAGTGGGCCCGAACGACGCGGTCGCGGAGGAGACCGCCTCCCGCAGCGTCTGTGCGGCCTGCTGGTAGCGGGCGGAGCTGCCCAGCTCCGCCGCCTCGTCGCGGGTGCGCTCGACCTCCACACGGCTCAGCGGAACCGCGTCGACCGTGCTCTCGGGGGCCTGGTCGGCGGGGGTATCGGGGGCGGCGGGCGCGCCGTCCCCGGCGCGAGAGTCGGCGGAGGTGTCGGCACCGGTGCCCGCGGGACCGAACACCCGGGCCACCGCGGCCCCGTACATCCGGTGCGGGCTGGGCAGGTGCGGCTGGTTCAGCTCTCCCGGAATGTGTTCCAGGCCGGTGGCGAAGCCGATCAGCCGCCCGTACACCTCGTCGGCGCCGGCCGGGCGGTCCTCCGGGCGCTTCTCCAACAGCGCGGAGACGACCTCCGCCAGATCCGCGGGGACGTCCGGCCGCAACCGGCGCACCCCCGTGGGAGCCTCGTTCACCTGCTTGGACGCCAGGGCGAACGAGGTCGAGGCGGTGAACACCCGCTGCCCGGTGAGCATCTCGTGCAGGGTGCAGCCCAGCGCGTACAGGTCGCTCAACGGGGTGCTGGACCCGGCCAGGAGCTGCTCCGGCGCCATGTAGGCGGGCGTCCCGGGGGTGTGACCGGTCCGGGTGATCTGCGACATGTCCGCGCGGTCCAGGGCGACCGCCAACCCGAAGTCGAGGACCTTCACGGTCCCCTCCCGCTCCAGCATCATGTTGGCCGGTTTCAGATCGCGGTGCACCAGCGAGGCGCCGTGCGCCGCGGACAGCACCGAGCACACCTGCGCGGCGACGCAGGCCGACCACCCCACGGAGAGCCGCCCCTGCTCGGAGACCAGGTCGTGCAGGCCGATCCCGTGCACGCGCTGCATCACCAGGTAGTGGTGTCCGTCCTCGGAGCCCCCGTCGAACACGGCCGGGACGCCCGGGTGCCGCAGGCCCGCGGTGATCCGCGACTCGCGCACGAACCGGCGCACCATGTCCGGATCCTGCTCGCCGTCGGGCAACCGCAGGAACTTGACCGCGATCTCCCGGTCCAGCCGGACGTCCCGGCCCACCATCACCTGGCCCATGCCGCCGCGCGCCAGTGGCGCGGTCAGCTCGTACCGATCGGCGAGCATCCGCTTCTCGGTCAACCTCATGCGTTCAACTCCCGTGGCCTCAAGTCACCCTTGCGCAGCCCATGGTGTCCCACCTGGGCCAGCTGTCCGCCCAGTTCGGCGATGTCCCGCAACAACCCCTCCATCCGCCGCAGGCGGTGCGCCGCCCCGCTGTGCGCGCGCTGCTCCACCGGGGACAGCGCGGGCAGGGACACCGCCCGCACGTCCAGCCGCCCGCTCGAGGTGCGGTCGGGGGCCTCGGCCGCCCAGGCCAGGGCCCCGGCGAGGAACTCAGGGTCCACCCCGCCCTTCGGCCTCAGGAGCAGCAGACGCGGTCCCAGCGCGGCGCCCTCCCCGACCCCTTCGGCGACCACCCGGGTGGGTGCGCCGCGCACGGTGTCGGCGACCACCACGTCTCCCGCACGGGCGCGCACGAGCCCGGGCACCTCCGAGCACCGGCCGCTGGGGGGCCGGTCCTCCCGGAGGTCACGAACCGTGAGCACCGGGATGTCCCCCTCGTCCGTGGCCGTCGCGAGCGGAGCCCGGTGCAGTTCCACCGACCCCGCGTCGACGAGGTCCCCCAACGTGGTCCGCGCCGTCTCGGCGGCCGGTGCGACCAACGTGAGGTCCCCGGTCAGCGTGCGCGCCTGCTCCAGGGCCTCGGACAGCTCCGCCAGCAGTGGCGGGTACAGGTGGGCGGCCCGGCCGGCGCGTGCGGACTCCAGGTGCCGCGCGGGCCGCAGGTCCACGTCGCCGTCCAGGAGGTCGACGGTGTCGACGCAGGTCCAGTCCGGTCCCTCCTCGCCCTCGGGAAGGCTCCCGGAGGCGAAGGACTCCCACACCCGGACCGCGTCCCCGGTCCGGGCTCCGCGCCCCACCAGCAGCAGCCGCTCCCCGGTTTCGACGCCCTCCTCGGGGCGGACCACCACCCACAGGTGGTGGCTGGCGGCCTCACCACCGGAAGGGACCTCCAACACGGCCCGCAGCACTCCCGCTCGCAGCAGGTTCGCACGGATCCTGCGGCCGCTCGGCCGCGAGGACACCGACGCGGGCAGCAGGACCACCGCGCGTCCGCCCTCGCGCAGCAGCGACAGGCAGTGCTGCACCCACGCCAGCTCGCCCTCGGTCTTGGGCGGGGTGCCGTGCGTCCAGCGCGGATCCTCGGCGAGCTCCTCGTGCCCCCACTCCCGGTCCCGGAACGGCGGGTCGCACAGGACCGCGTCGAACCCCTGACCCCGCGGGGCGGGCGCGCGCAGGGAGTCACCGACAGCGGTGGCACTGGTCCCGGGAAGCGCGGCCAACAAGGCGGTGGCCATCTGCCACAGATGGGGGTTCCGCTCCTGTCCGGACACCGAACCCGCCCCGTGCCTGACCGCCTCGGCCAACAGGCCGCCCGTCCCGCAGGCCGGGTCGTGCACCGACGAGCCCGCACCGATCCCGGCCAGGTCCGCCATCCACGAGGCCACCTCGGAGGGGACCTCGGTCCCGCCCCGCTCCCGCGTCAACCGCGCGCACAACCGCGCGTAGAGCTCCTCCGGTCCGTTCGGCTCCTGCGGTTCGAGAACGGCCTCGGCCAGGACGGTCCACGGCTCGGGGATCCCCGGCACGGACGGCCGGAGCGGGAGCTCACCGATCAGCAGCCGTCCGACATGGGCCAGGAACTCGGCCCGGCGCACGTCCGGAACCTCGGCCCGCACCCGCTGCCACAGCAGGTCGGCGTCACCGGCCTCGAACGGCTTGCCGTGCTTGCGGCACCACTCCCGGACCTGTTCCAGCGAGAACAAGGGCTGGGACGCGGCCCCCGCGACGGGTTCGGGGAAGTCGCCGAACCGCCGCCGCCAGTTGCTCACCGCGGGCCGCTTGACCCCGGTCAGCCGGGCGATGTCGGAGGCCCCGAGCAGTGCCTGCCCGGCCGGGGGTCTGTACTCGGCCTCTTCCCGGGTGTTCTCGTTCGCCATCAGTGGTCACCCACCCTGATCCGTTCCAGTACTCCCCGGGAGCGGAGTTCGGCGACGTGCTCGGCCACCCGCTGCGGGGCGGCCCCGCCGCGGACCAGCAGCCCGGCCTCCATGTTGGTGGACACCCCGGACTGGGTGAGGTTGGCGCTGGACACCAGCAGCGTCCGCCGGTCGGCCACCGCGAGCTTGGCGTGCGCCTTGGCCCCCCTGCCCTCACGCCGGCCCGCCGGCCAGTGCCACAGCCCGACCCCGCCGATTCCGGTGAAGGCCTGCCCGGGCTCGGTGCCGCTGATCGCCCCGCCCGCTCCGGCGAGGGTCTCCACCACCACCGACATCGCGACCCCGCGCGTCACGACAAGCGCACTCGATGAGGGGAGCTCGTCGGTCGTTGTCGGCATTCTTGGACTACCTCGCGCCTGTCAGAGGGCATGGAGGGCGAGGCCGGAGCTCCGAAATGGCTGCTCGGGAGGCTGCGCCGTACAGGGATAACACTAGGGCCGACGGCGGTGATCCGCCGATCACCGAGATCCTATTGTTAACCCGGTTAACAGGCAAGGCGTGTAGGTTGGGTCCGCGACGTCGCAATGAGCCCCTGACGAGCAGGACGACGAGCAAGGAAGGCGGGTTTACCCAGCCGCCGCAACTGGTGCATGTGAAGGACTTAGGGCCCGAGCCGGGCGCACGTTGTCCGCTTCGGACCGTTCCGCCGTTTTCCGCGTGGAGTCGGTGAGCGTCCATCACCCGCCTCCGTAAGAGACGGAGACGGGTTCCTTCCCGCTGGAACAAATGGCAGAACCGGTGGACATAACGAACTCGTCTATCTGTGGATACCGCCTTTTCCCCTTGCTAGGGTTCGCTGACCAGCCACGAAGAAGGGTCGTCAATGGAATTCGACGAGAAGGTCTCCGCCCTCAGCGCCAAGGTGCAGAAACAGCGGGATGTGACCCAGACGGAGGAAGCGGCGAAGAACGCGTTCGTCATGCCCTTCATCGCGACGGTTCTCGGATACGACGTCTTCGACCCCCGAGAGGTCGTCCCCGAATTCACCGCCGACGTCGGGGTGAAGAAGGGCGAGAAGGTCGACTACGCCATCATGCACGCCAACGAAGTGCAGATGCTCATCGAATGCAAGAAGGCCAACGGCGAGTTGAAGGTCGAGCACGCGTCACAGCTCTACCGGTATTTCTCCGTCACCAACGCGCGGATCGCGGTCCTCACCAACGGGGTGGAGTACCACTTCTACACCGACCTCGACGCGCCGAACCGTATGGACTCCAAGCCGTTCATGGTGCTCGACCTCAACGATGTCGACGAGAGCCTCCTGCCCGAATTGCGCAAGCTGACCAAGGCCTCCTTCGACCTGGGCTCGGTCGTCGACGCGGCGGAGAAGCTCAAGTACATCGGGGCGATCAAGCGCACGCTGACCGAACAGTTCCAGGAACCGGACGACGAATGGGTGAAGTTCCTCGCCGGCCGCGTCTACGACAAGGCCTTCACCAAGCGGGCGCGCGAGCAGTTCACACCGCTCGTCCAGGAGGCCGTCTCCGCCTTCCTCGACGACCAGGTCAACGTCCGGCTGAAGAAGGCGCTGGAGTCCACCCGCCCGCAGGCCGAGGAGGACGAGATCAGCAGCGAGGACGTCGCGGACGAGGACCTGGAGCGCGGGACGGGGATCGAGACCACCCTTGAGGAGCTCGAGGGCTACCAGGTGGTCAAGGCGATCGCGTGCAGCGAGGTCAAGCCCCAGCGGATCTCGCAGCGCGACTCCAAGAGGTACTTCGCCGTCCTGTTGGACGACAACAACCGGAGGCCGATCGCGCGCCTCCACTTCAACGCCAGGTCGAAGAAGTACCTCGGCACCTTCGACGCCGACAAGAACGAGACCCGCCACCCGCTGGCCTCCGTCGACGAGATCTACCTCCACGCCGAGAAGATCCGCGCATCGGTGCGGAACTACCTGGGCTGAGCCCTGGGCGGGGGCGGTCGCCGTGTCGCCTTTCAGGCTCCCCGAGTACCACCGCGAGTCCGTGGTTCCGCGCGAACGCTAGGCCGATTTGCCTGGCAAGGCACCGCTTCGTGCGCGGCTCAGGGACGGCCGTAGCCAGCCGGACTCCACAAGAGTGCTTGCCGCGCCGGGGCGGTGCAGTTCATGGCGGCTGGTCCTGCGGTGGCGACCACGCTCATCCAGCCCTGGCCGTTCCAGAAGGACGTGCGGCGGAGCCAGCCTTCGTTGAACTCCTCGACCACCGGTGGCAGGTCCCACTCGTCGGTGTACTCCTTGAAAAGGTCGAGCAGGACCTCACGGCGGTCGGGGAGGAAGGATTCGGGATCGCACCGGTGTTCGGCCGGTCCGGATAGGCGCCCAGCTCCTCGGACGGTCCCGTACGCTCCCCGGCGCTGAAAGAGAGTCCTGGTGGCCCCATGCGCAACCGCCGGACGAATGCCCACGCTTCATCGATCACGCGCGCCAGGTCCTCTGCCGGTTCGGGGCGCGACGGCGTCTTCCCGAACTCATTGCGCGCGGCTTGCCGCAGTGGTCAGAGGGTGCCGTTGAACGTCACCCCGGCCCTCTACCTTGGCTGCCATGAACCCTCAGGCGTCGCTGTCCGTTCCCCTTCCCGCTGGCCGCATGTTCTCCTCTCCCGAGGGGGAGCCCTTCCTCTGGGTGAGCGAGGAGCCCGTTGCGGTCGGTCTGTGGTCCCGGCTGTTCGCCGAGTCCCCGCGTTCGGGTTGGTGGCCCCTGCTGGTGGAGGGCTTCGACCGCGACCCGGACCTGCTCCTGGAGACGTCGGCGATCGAACGGTCCACCGCGCTCACGGACCACGATCCGGCCGGGCTCCTCGCCGCGTGGTGGGGGGAGTACACTGGCTCTTCCGAGCCCGGCGCGGAGGAGCCGGATCCCCACCCGGAGACCGCGCCCTTCGGGAGGACCTGGCCCGGAACGGTTCCCGCTGCTTCCCTGGCGGAGGGCGCGGCCGAGGCAACGGCCTCGGAGTGCGCCGAACTCCTCGTCGAGCACGGACGCCCCCAACGTCTGGGCCTGGTGCGCGCCTCCTCGGGAGCGCAGGCCCTCCTCTCGTGCGGATGGTCGGGGCCGGTCAACTACGACAACGACACCGCGGTGTTCGCCGCGGTCGTGGCCGACTGGGAGCGGCGTTTCGGAGCGCGCCTCCTGGGCCTGGGGTTCGACACCCTGCTGTTGAGCGTCGCCTCCGCGCCCACCGATATCGATCGGGCGCTGCGTGTGGCCGCTGAGCACTTCGCGTTCTGCCCCGACCTCGTCTGGCAGGGAAGCAGCCCTCACACGCTCCGGGGCTACGCCGAACGCCTCGTCGACCGCCCCGTCTGGAACTTCTGGTGGGACTGAGACGCGGTTGCTCGACCACGCGGTGCCGGGAGGCCGGTGTTCAGATCGCCACCGGATCCGCCGGGGCGTCAGCGCAGGACCTGGTTGCGTATGACGGTCGAAACCAGCGTCGAAGGTCGCGGGGAGACACCCGCCGGGCACCCTCATCGACCGCATCTGTCTCGAGCCAAGCCCTCCTGCGCCTGCATCCGGACGCCGGTCGGTTTTCCGTCGCGGCTCCCATCGCCTCACCCGTGCGGCCCACGCCTCGCGGGTCGCCTTCACCGCAGGCCCTATGGATCCGGAGAAGCATTCAGACCGTCGGAGTCTGAGATGCGGCCCCCGGTAGAGACCAGCTCGCGAGCAGGCCCAGGGCCCGTTCGGCCGGTGACCCGGGTTCCGCCGTGTACACGTACACCGTGGTGTCCGGGTCCCCGGGCGGGGTGAGTGTCTCGTAATCGACGGTGAGGTCTCCGACGACGGGATGGCGCAGGCGTTTCGCTCCGTAGGTGCGCTGGTAGACACGGTGTTCGTCCCACCACCGGCTGAACTCCGGGCTCTGGCCGCGCAGGTCGTCGACGAGGGCGGCCCGCTCCTCGTCGTGGGGGACGGCACCGGACTCCAGTCGCAGGCTCTCGACCACCGCGCGGGCCTGGATCTCCCAGTCGACGAACAGCGCACGTGCCGCCTCGTCGCAGAACATCCACCGTGCGTAGTTGGGCCGACCGGTGCCGAGGGCGTCGAAATCGGTGAACAGCGCGCGGGCCATCCGGTTGGTGGCCAGAACGTCGGTGCGTCGGCCGAGGGCGAGCGCCGGCTCCCCGTCGAGAGCGTCCAGGAGCTGATGGAGGCCGGGCCGGAGACGTTGCACGGTGTGGGGGAGGGCGCGCTTACCGACGCCGGCCGGCCCGATGAGGTCCTTGAGGTGGGCTCGGCCGGCCGCGTCCAGCTCCAGGGCCCGACCGATGGCGTCGAGCACCGCCGGGGTGGGAGTGATACGGCGGCCCTGTTCGAGTCGGGCGTAGTAGTCGGACGAGACCCCCGCGAGCAGTGCCACCTCCTCACGCCGGAGACCGGGGACACGGCGGATACGGGTGTCGACGGGCAGTCCGGACCGGGACGGTTCGCACTGGCTGCGGGCACGCCGCAGGAAGTCCGCGAGCTCCCGGTTCTTCTTCTCGGCCATGTCTTCCATTGTGCAGGGCGGCGGGAGGGCCCGCCTGGACCTGTGAGTCCTAGGCTGCTGCGGTCCAGGACCAGCAAGGCGTGCTGTGGCCTCCCCCGACGGCCCGCGCTGTTCCAGGGTGGAAGTCACACACCGGCGACGGGAACAGGCCCGCTCGCCGCTTCAGGAAAGAGGGATCCGCCATGAGTTACCCCGTTGACCGTCCCGCGGTCTGGTTCGTCACCGGCACCTCCCGCGGGCTCGGCCTCGAACTCGTCGCCCAGCTGCTCGAGCGCGGTGACGGCGTCGCCGCGACCACCCGGTCCGCCGAGCGGCTCTCCACCGCTCTGCGGGGGCGGCGGGTGGACACCACGCGGTTGCTTCCGCTGGAGGTCGACCTGCGCGACGAGGACGATGTCGACCGGGCGGTGCGCGAGGCCCTCGCCCGCTTCGACACACTCGATGTGGTGGTCAACAACGCCGGCTACGGTTTTCTCGCCGCGGTCGAGGAGACCGGTGCCGCCGAGGTTCGGCACATGCTCGACCTCCAGATCTGCGGTGTCTGGAACGTGCTGCGCTCGACCCTGCCGATCCTGCGCGCGAGGAACAGCGGGCACATCGTGAACGTGTCCTCGGTCCTGGGGCTGACCTCGATGCCGGGCTGGGGGTTGTACTGCGCGGGCAAGTACGCCCTCGAAGGGCTCAGCGAAGCGCTCGCCGGGGAGATCGCCGACTTCGGTGTGGAGGTCACCATCGTCGAACCGGGCTACTTCCGCACGGACTTCCTGACCCCCGACTCGCTGGTTCTGCCCGCCGCGACCTCGGACGCCTACCCCGCGATTCGCGACATGGTGCGGAGCCACCTCGATCTGCAGGGCAGCCAGCTCGGAGACCCGGTCGAGGGAGCCCGGCAGATCATCACCAACGTGGTCACCGGAGGAGGGCTGCTTCGCCAGGTGCTGGGTTCGGATTCGCACGCCTACGCAACGGCGAAGGTCGACGCACTGCGCGCCACCCTCGACGCGACGCGGGAGAGCGCACCGCTGACCGACTTCGCCTCCGCCTGAGTCTCTTCCGTGGCGTGACAACAGGGCTCGCCCGTCTGGCGGCCCGGGGTTCGACGCTTCGGCGCTGGGCGTTGGCTTCGCGATCAGGTCCAGGACCAGGTGCAGACGAGTTTCGCCGAGATGGTCGAGGCGGCAGGCGCCCCGCTGTCCGAGTCCGTCTACGACCACATCGCTGCCGTAGCCACCACAGCCACCGCAGCGCCCACGGCGAAGCGGCGCGGGGATGTTCTGTCCCGGTGCGGCCCTTCGCCGCCTTGCGGTTCAGCCGCATTCGGTGGGGATCGGAAAATAATTTGATGCACATCCGGAATCCTCGGAGATGCATGGATCATTATAATTTAACCGCATTGTCTGTTATGTCGATGCGACAAATTCGCCGAACCTATTGATTTGCTGCGTCCCCGTAGGCATGGTGGAAGAGTGATCCGCCGCCCAATGCCCCTGGGGAATCATGAAAGTCTCCGCTCTTGCCGCCCTGGAATTCCCGCCTCCGCCGAGTGTTGGGGCAGCGGTGCCTCCGGTGATCGAGGCAAACGGTCTCGGCGGTTGCCGTGGTTCGTTCGGTTCAGGCTCCTGCGGAATCAGACCCATCTTTCCTTGAGGCTGAGACGAAACGGCCCCAGGAAAACCAGGAGAACTCATTCCGTTGCCGGAGGCAGGCGCTTTTCGCAGGAGGGCAACGGGCCATTCCCTGGGCCTGGGACGGAGGGGGCCGCGGCCGGTGCGAGCTCCGGGCCCTGTCCGAAATCATTCGAGCGGGGGCGGGCGTGCCATCAGATGGAACCAGGGCTGGTCGTGTCTCGAGAAGATCATGAGGAGAATCCATGTCTTTCAAGAACATCTTCGACAACGGCGAGAACGAAGCCGGAGCCGCGGAGGAGTCGGCCCGCGCCGTGTACGACAGGATCCCGGGAGCGCGGCCCGAACGGGAGGGGATCGACCCGGAGCTCACCGAGGGGATCCCCGAGGTCGAGCGCGACCCCAAGATCGTTCGGGAGACGTCGCCTGAAGCGCTCAACGTCATGAGCAGCTTCATCTCCCCGATGTTCAGGAACACCCGGACCGCTGCCGCCGAGCAGCGGGAGACCAGCGAAGACCCCGCATCGACCACCGCGATGGCGTCCTCGGCCAAGGACGAGGCATTCGAGAAGGTGGAGGTGGAGATCAGCGACGAGGACCGCCCCGAGATCACCGATGAAGAGCGGGCGAACCTGAAGAAGGACAACCAGAAGTCCACCGGGAACCTCAAGAGGACCGAAAAAGGGTTCACCGAGGGGTGAGAGAAGTTCAACAGCCTGCTCCTCGATCCGGAGAGACGTTCACAGGGGCCGTTTTTCCGGTCTGGACCAGGTCTGAGGGAAACGGCTCGACCGCTGCCCCGGCGGTGCCGCGTCCGGTCGCGCCGGAACGGAAGTATTCCAAAGAACCGGCAGATGCTTGATTTCTGCTCTGCAAGGAGGTCGATGTTCATGGGCGAGGCCACCAAGAACCACGTGAGCACTGCTTATCTCGGTGAACGGTTCATGCGGCACCCGCTGACCGGGAGGAATCTGAAGGAGCTCGAAATCGCCGAAAAGGCGCCGGGCATCCTGGAGCGGAACAGGGAAAGGCTGAAGGCGAAGGCTGAGAGGAAGGCGCCCGACGGATCGGACCGATTCGTGTATCCCACCGGGTTCTCCCTGAACAGGGGACGGTTCGAAGAGTATCCCCATGCAGAGGACACGGCGCACCAGCGCGGGTGGCGGGCCTACATGACGGTGGGCGTTCCACTCGTCGAAGAACGAAACGACATCGTGCAGCCGCCGCCCGACGTGGTCTCCAAGCAGACGTACGTCAACCGGACGGACCCCAAGCCCACCACCTGGTCGCACACGGTGGAGTTCTCGGTCGCGAACACCATCAGCTGGTCGCTCCAGGGACAGGTGCAGCTCACCTTCGGGGCCAAGGCCATCGCGTCGCTGCAGCAGCAGCTGCAGAAGAGCATGGCGCTGAACAACTCCCAGAAGACCACCCTGAAGAACAGCAAGGACAACCAGGGTGTCGACATGGAGTCCCAGTCGCAGTCGACCAGCACGACCACGGCCACCAGCAGCGCCACGGGAACCGGAGAACTGTCGGCGCAGCTGATGCTGGGGATCACCGGTTCTGTCAGCGGTTCGCTGACGACCTCGTTCAAGACCTCGTCCACGTTGAGTGGGGAGGTCGGCAGCCGGGTCGATGTCCTGGCCACGCAGCGGCGCCAGGTGAGGAGGTTCGACTACGAATACCCCGTCTCCTTCGGCGGGGGAGTCGCTGTGTACTACCCCGAGCCGGTGGAGGTCAAGAGGGCCCGACCGGAGGGGCCACCGCCGAAGGAACCGGAGTACTCGCAGGTGATCCCGTGGGAACTCGGGGAATCCGGTGCTGCGGGAAAGACCTTCGACCTGAACGACGAGGGCAGGCCGTTCCTGCAGAAGGGCGAAGCCGAGCTGGTCTCCACGCTCGCCGGCGTGCACGAGGTCTTCGAGCTCGAGAAACTCCACTTCGAGATGAAGGACCACCCTCTGCACAAAGACGGTGGTGAAGAGGCCAGGAACCCGAAGGAGGCCCCCGTCCAGGTGCGCACCGGTCTGGGGACCGCGGACGGCCTGGCGTTGGACCCGGTGGCGCAGAAGGCCTACGTCACCGACCGGTACAACGGCGGAAAGCTCTACAAGGTGGACCTTGCCGGCGGTGGGACCGACTGGGCCCTGGAGAAACTCGGCGAAGTCAACGACGTGGCGCTGGACCTGCCCGGGAACAAGGCCTATGTGGCCGACTACGGCGGCCGGCGCGTGTTCACGGTGGACCTGTCCGACCACACCGCCTCCCCGGTCACGGTCGTCGAGGGCATCCGCGTGTACGGCCTCGCACTGGATCTGCCGGGTAACAGGCTCTTTGCCTCCGACTACGCACGTGGCGAGCTGGTCGAGTTCGATCTGAGCGGCGGAACCGCGCAGCGGCAGCGTGCCTGGGGTGTGCCGAACGCCGCCGGGGTGGCGCTGAACGGGGGAAAGGCGTACGTGGGACAGTACGACCGCGGCGGGCTGTATGAGATCGACCTGAGCACGGAGGGTGGTGCTCCGGGGGAGGTGGCCACCAACCTCGGGTACAGCGTCCGCGTGGCGCTGCACGACGGAGCCATCGCCTACGTCTGCGACTCGACCGGCAGGCTGCACGAGGTCGTCGTGGCCGAAGGCGAGGCCAAGGGCCTCCGCCGTGTCGTGGCGGACGGTCTCGGCCCGGTCTGCGGTCTCGCGCTGGACGGCGCCAACGGGCGGATCTACGTCAGTGACCGGCAGGGCAAACTGTCGCGGATCACCCGTGCGCTGCCCGACCGCTCGGCTGGATCCTAGGTGCACTGACCCCGAAACCGAAACGCTCACGGCCCGGGCGTTCGGACTCCACCGCCCAGTCCTCGCCCGCACACGACCGCCGTGACCGGCGAACCCGCGAACACGACTCCACCGAACTCAGAGCATGCCACCCGGCACCAACGCTTCGTCCTGCGTCGGTACCGAGTGGCATGCCGGCAGCCGCCTCATCAACGATGGCCAGTGGTGAACAGCGACACTGCGCGTCGTACGGCGGGTGGAACACCGTTGTTCGAGGGCGTCGGGGCCCGGCACGCGCGATCGACCGGGTTGGGGGAGCGGGAAGGCCGTCAGGATCAGCCCGTGTGGCTCGTCGGTAGCTGTGCGCGGTGCTCGCGAGCGGTGTCCATAAGGGCATCCAGGGCATTTCTGGCCTGACACGAGGGGCATGGTCGACGACCTGGTGACCCTGGGCTCGCCGCACCACGGCAGCACCGTGACCGACTGCACCACTGACGTCGAATGCCCGCCCGCGTTGTGAAGGACGACCGTCTACGTTCGGGTGCACGTGCTCAACGGCAGGGACTACGGCCTCGGGAGGCGGTGCGGCGTCCACCTCCACCACGTCGCTTCTGTGCAGGGTGTTGGAGGCCGAACCTGGGCGAGGTTTGCCTCCGGATACACCCGGGGGTATGTTGGGGCTCGCCGGTCGAAAGGAGGCCACATGAAGCCTGAAATGGTGGGCGACGCCATCACGCGACTCAAGCGCGCCCAGGGGCAGCTCTCCGGGGTCATCTCGATGATGGAGGAGGGCGAGGACTGCGCCGCCGTCCTCCAGCAGCTGGCCGCGGTCTCGCGTGCCCTGGACCGGGCCGGGTTCAAGATCGTCGCGAGCGGCATGCGGCACTGCAACACCGCGCGGGAGAACGGCGAGGAGCCGGAACTCACCGAGGCGGAGCTCGAGAAGCTCTTCCTGGCTCTGGCCTGAGGCTCCTGGGGGTCGGCGCCGGGCCGAGTGCTCGCGCCGCACCCCGGTGCGAGGGCTCTCGCGCCCTTGTCCTCGTGGTCCCTTCGGTCGCACCACGGCACACTTCTGCTCTCTGGATACTCCCCCCAGTATATGAAGATGAGTGCTCGACGGTCTGAAGTCCTCTAGATCCCGGGCCTTCCTGTGTTCGAGGGGTACCCCCGGGAGTATAAGAAGCAAATTTGTCACCACTCAAGGAGTTTCCTATGAGAGAGCACACCATCGACGCGCACACCGTGCGCGGGCTGCTCGAAACCGATCCCCACACCCTGCTCGTCGACGTGCGGACCCCCGCCGAGTACGAGAGCTCCCACATTCCCGGCGCGGTCAACCTGCCGCTGGGGCGGGTGGACGCCCACCTGGAGCGGATCGTCGCCGACGCCGGGGGCCGCCTGGTCCTGGTCTGCCAGTCGGGCGGCAGAGCGACGCAGTGCCAGGGCAAGCTGGCTTCCGCCGGTCTGGTCGACACGGTCGTCATGAACGGCGGCATGAACGCCTGGGAGTCCCAGGGCGCGCCGGTGCAACGCGGTCGCGAGCGCTGGGCCCTGGAACGCCAGGTGCGGCTGGTGGCCGGCGGAATCGTCCTGGCCTCGGTGCTCGCCTCCCTGGTCTGGCCCTCGGCGGTCGCGGTCGCGGGCTTCGTGGGAGCGGGACTGGCCTTCGCGGCCGTCACCGACACCTGCGCCATGGGCATGGCCCTGACCCGGCTGCCCTACAACCAGCCGAGCAACGACGTCGACATCGAGGAGTCCCTGGCGCGCATCGGTGCCCGCCGATGAGCGCCGCGGGCAGGGTACCCCTCTGTCTTCTGGATACTCCCCGGAGTATCTGAACAGCACGGACACATCACCTGACAAGGAGAAGGACATGCTGCTGGAACGCCTCTACGACAACGATCTCGCCCAGGCGGGCTACTTCATCGGCTGCCAGGCCAGGGGAGAGGCCCTCGTGGTCGACGCCCGCCGGGACATCGGCGACTACCTGGACCTGGCCGCCGAACACGGCATGCGGATCGTGGCCGTGACCGAGACCCACATCCACGCCGACTACCTCTCCGGCACCCGCGAACTCGCCGCTGCCACCGGCGCCACGGTGTACGTGTCCGGCGAGGGCGGCCAGGACTGGCAGTACGGGTTCGACGCCGAACGCCTCCTGGACGGCGACACCGTCACCATCGGCCGCCTCACCGTCCGGGCGCGTCACACCCCGGGGCACACCCCCGAACACCTGTCGTTCCTGATCACCGACGGAGCGTTCAGCCAGGACCCGGGTTACCTGCTCTCCGGGGACTTCGTCTTCGCCGGAGACCTGGGCCGCCCCGACCTGCTCGACGAGGCCGCCGGGGGTGTCGACACCCGGTTCGAGGGAGCGCACCAGCTGTTCACCAGCCTGCGCGAGGTCTTCCTGGAACTGCCCGACCACGTCCAGGTCCTGCCCGGGCACGGCGCGGGCAGCGCCTGCGGCAAGGCGCTCGGCGCGCTCCCGGCCACCACGGTCGGATACGAGCGGCTCAACGCCTGGTGGGGGCCCTACCTGCGCGACGACGACAGGGAGGGTTTCGTCCGGGAGCTGCTCGACGGGCAGCCCGACGCCCACGCCTACTTCGCGCGGATGAAGCGCCAGAACAAGGAGGGGCCGCGCGTCCTGGGCGCGCTGACCGCGCCGCCCGAGCTCACCGGCGAGCAGGTCCGGCGCTCCCTCGACGAGGACGCGGCCGTCCTCGTCGACACCCGAACCCACACCGAGGTGCACCGCGGCACCGTGTCAGGGGCGCTGAACATCCCCGGCCCGGCCAAGGCGGCCACCTTCGGCGCATGGGCCTGGGACCCCGAGGTCGAGACCGGGCCACTGGTGCTGTTCGCACCCGACGGGGACACGGCCCGACAGGTACGCGACCACCTGCTGCGGGTCGGTGTCGACCACGTGATCGGTTACACCACCGGCATGGAGGGACTGCCGACGGTCGTGCCGCGCCGCATCACCCCGGAACAACTGGCGGAGTCCGACCCCGAACTCGTCCTGGACGTGCGCGGCAGGAGCGAGCACGCCGAGGGGCACATCCCCGGATCACGGCAGATCAGCGCGGGCCGGGTGCTGTGGAACCTCGACGCCCTGCCGGTCGGCGGCACCGTCGTGAGCTACTGCCAGTCGGGTGCCCGCAGCTCCGTGGCGGCCTCCGCCCTGCGCCGCGCCGGACTCGACGTCGTCGAACTCGACCGCGGCTACCCGGGCTGGGCCGAGTGGAGGCGCGACTCGCAGGCCCTCGCGCAGAGCGCCGGCCGCTGAACGGGGGCAGGGGCGGTGCCTGCCGCGCCGGAGCGTGCGGGCCGGACGAAGGCGGGCACCGCCCCTGCCGTTTCCGGGGTGCTACGCCCCTTCCACTCCGTCAACGGCCGTCCGTGCGCGGCCGCGAACCATGGAAGCAGAGTCCACATGGAGTTTCAGATCGTCCTCGTCCTGGGCCTGGCCGTGGGGGTGGGACTCGCGCTCGGGCTGCTCGGGGGCGGCGGTTCCATCCTGATGGTTCCGCTCCTCACCTACGTCGCGGGGATGGAACCGAAGGAGGCCGTGGCCGCCTCCCTGTTCGTCGTGGGAGCCACCTCACTGGTCAGCGTCTTCGCGCACGCACGTGCCGGAAACGTCCGATGGCGCACCGGGCTGGTGTTCGGGGCGGCGGGCATGGCGGGCGCTTTCCTCGGCGGCCTCGCGGGCGGATATCTCCCCGGGAGCCTGTTGATGATCGCCTTCGCCCTGATGATGGTCGCCACTTCCGTGACCATGATCAGGGGCAGGCGGAAGGTGCCCGCCGGGAGCGGGGAGACCGGAGCGCTTCCGCTGCGGCGAGTCGTCCTCGACGGTCTGGCTGTGGGGGCGGTCACCGGCCTGGTCGGCGCGGGCGGCGGTTTCCTCGTCGTGCCCGCCCTGATGCTGCTCGGCGGTCTGGCGATGCGGGCCGCCGTCGCCACCTCCCTGCTCGTGATCGCGATGAAGTCCTTCGCCGGTCTCACCGGGTACCTGACGACCGTCAGCCTGGACTGGGCCCTCGTGGCCGCGGTCACGGCTCTCGCCGTCGCGGGGTCGCTCATCGGATCCCTCCTGACCTCGCGTGTGCCCGAAGCCGCCCTGCGCAAGGGTTTCGGGGTGTTCGTGCTGTTCATGGGCGTGTTCGTCCTCGCCCAGGAGCTCCCCGCCCCCTACGGCCTGCTTCCGCCCGTGCTGGTGGCCCTCCTGGCGGGCCTGGTGCTGGTGTGCCGCCTGATCGGTGAGTACTGTCCGCTGCTGCCGCTCCTGCGGCCGAGGACGTGATCGGCCCGGGTCCTCCTCGGGGAGGAGGTCGTTCGTCCCCTGATCCTCCGCCTTCCGGGCGCGAGGGCTCCGGTCGACCAGGGCGGTGCAGAACGCCGCCAGGAGCGCGAGTGAGGCCGGGACCAGAAGCAGCGCGAACAGGCCCTGGGGCGAACCCGTGCCACTGAGCCAGGGGCCGGACGCGGAGGAGATCAGCGCGCCGCCCCCGATGGACACCGCGGTGGACAGGCCCAGGGCGGTCCCCGCGAGATCGTCGCGCTCGGACATCACCCCCGTGTTCACGACGGGAGTGGTCAGACCGTTGCCGACGCCGATGGACACGCAGCAGAGGAAGAACACCAGGGGCGGGATCGCCGTCGATGCCGAAAGGAGCAGGCCGACCGACAACCCCAGGCAGGTCAGGGCGCGCGCGTGGACGAGGACGCGGCTCCTGAAGACCCTGGGGGCGAGGGTGCCGGTCAGGTAGCTGCCCAGGACGAACCCGGCCGGTACCAGCGCCATGTACAGGCCCAGCGCCGCGCTCGATCCGCCGGATCGGTCGCCCATGACCAGGGGCGCTCCGCCCAGGAACACGTAGAGCGTCCCCATCGAGCAGGCCATGCAGAGCGAATAGGCCCAGAACCGGGGCGAGCTCAGCACCTGCCGGACCGAGGAGGGGAAGTTCCCTTGGGAATTCGCTGCTGGGGAGGAGGTCTCCGTCATTCTCCGCAGCGACACCACGAGAACGGTTCCGCCGACGACCGCGAGGGCAGCGAAGATCGAACGCCATCCGAACAGTTCGTCCGCGATACCGCCCAGTGGGGCTCCGAGCATGGGGGCGAGCGCCCATCCCATGCCCGCGAAGCCCATTCTCCTTGTCGCGTCGCTCCCGTTCGATGTCTCCTTGATGGCGACCATGGCCACCGAGAAACACGCCGCGATCGACGCCTGGAGCATCCGGCAGGCGAGGAACACCCCGATGTGCGGTGCCAGCGCGCAGCCGATGGAGGAGGCGGTGAAGACCGCGACGGAGACCAGAACGACCGGTCGGCGCCCGTAGCGGTCCGACAGGGCGCCGGCGGCCGCCTCCACCAGGACGGTCGCGACCGCGTATCCGGCGATCGAGAGGTTGACCAGGGCGAAGCCGACCCCGAACGCGTCCGCGATGTCCGGCAGGGCGGGCAGGTGGACGGTGACCGGAAGTACCGAGAGCGCGGCCAGGAAGACGAGGAGCGCGCGGCTCGGCGGGGCTGTCGGCGTCTGTTTCCCGGAGGGTCTGGGCATGCCGCTTTCCTTCTCGTGTTCACCGGTCCGCCGGGGGAGTGCCCTTCCCGGGGGCCCCGTCTTCCCCGGCGGCCGGAGCGGGGGCGGCCGTGGTCAGCGGCGGGTGGAGGCTTCCTCCGAGGTAAAGGGAATCTGTCCTCGGCGCCAGTTCTTTCTGTCGGACGCGGCGCCGCGGTAAGGGAATTCGGGAAGGCTTTCCGTAGACCGGTGGGGGATCTGGCAAGAGTCTTTCCAGTTTGGCGGGCTGTGGTCCGCGAAAGTCGACAGTACCAGTGCGAATGCGACCCGGAGGGCTTCACCGGTCCGGTTCAACGGTACCCGATTACCAGGCGGGAACAGGCCTTGACCGCACAATTCGGGAATGCTTACCCTGCTCGGAAACAGGTTCGAGGAATTCCGGGGAAACTCGGAATTCCTGCGGACACCTCCCTTCACGGCACCGGGCAGAACCGAGCCCTGTGGCCGCGAACCGAGCCTTCCTGGGCCGGAGAACGGCCCCGGTCCCCCGCTACGGCTTGTCGGCACGTGCCGACAAGTCCGTGACCCCCGAGAAGGACGAAAGCCCATGATGAACCGCAAGCTCCGCTCCCTTGCCGCGACGGCCGCCTCCGCCGTGCTCATCTTCACGCTCATGCCGGCCGGTACGGCCAACGCGCACGGATACGTCTCCAACCCCGCCAGCCGCCAGGCCCAGTGCGCCGCCGGTGTCGTCCAGTGCGGCGGCATCCAGTGGGAGCCGCAGAGCGTCGAGGGCCCCAAGGGCCTGATGAGCTGCTCGGGCGGCAACGCGCGCTTCTCCGAGCTCGACGACGACAACTACGGCTGGCAGGTCGCCGACGTCGGCACCAACGCCACCTTCGACTGGATCATCACCGCCAACCACTCCACCGCCACGTGGGAGTACTTCATCAACGGCAACCTCGTGGCCAGCTTCAACGACCACGGTGCCCAGCCCCCGTCCAGGTTCAGCCACAACGTCGACCTGTCCGGGTACAGCGGCAGGCAGACCGTTCTGGCCCGGTGGAACGTGGCCGACACGGCCAACGCCTTCTACGTCTGCATCGACGTCAACATCCGGTGACCCCGAACCGCTGACTCCGAGCCCCTGACTCCGAGCCCCTGTCTCCGAGCCGCTGATTCCGGACGTGCCCCGGCCCGCAACTGTCTTGGGGCCGGGGCACGCTGTGTTCGATGAGCGCTGCCGGTCCGCCGGGTGTGAGTGGAGCTGGACCTAGGGGAAGGGAAGTTCGCTCTGGCCGTGCCTGGACGGAGCCTCGCGTGCTCTTGGGCCCACCGGAAAGACCTTGGCCCGGGTGAGATCGTCCGTGAGCGATGGCCCGCTCCCCGGGACCGCGGAGCTTGGCCTGGTCAGAGTCGGCGTTCTTCTTCCACTGCGGCTTGCCCCGGCCCTCGAACGGGCAGAACAGCACATCCGACAGGCTCACGTACCCCTTGTCCGAGGGTGGGTGCTTGCTGGGCGAGCAGGTCCGTGGCCTCGCGCACGTAGCGCTATGCGGTCGTGGTTCCCACCTCGAAACCGGCCGCGACCTGGGTGAAGGAATTGCCTTTGTACAGGTGGACTCCCGCCAGCAGTGCCTGCTGTGCGGGGCCCAAGCGGCGCCATCGGGAACCGGTGTTCTTACTATGGGTGCGGATGGTGCGGGCGGCCGAGTTCAATGTCCGGCGCGGCAACGGCAGGCAGGCGCGGTAAAACAGCATGTGGAGCGTCTGGTGCTGGGTTTTCTTGGTCGTTAACTCCTGTGCCAGGGGCTTCTTGCTGTTCAGGGGTGGTTTCGTCAGACCGGTACGGGGTGGTGACCTGCGCCTTCAGGTTGGAAAAGGCTCAGTGGAGTCATCGGCCTGACCCTCCTTTGCGGACGGGTGCGGCCACCCAGCCCAAGGAGCGGACGAGGCCCACTCGGCGAGGCGACTCAACGCCGGGCACCGACATTTCCGCACCGGCGGTCCGGATTCCGTCACGCTCCGATTGATGGGATCATCGAATGCACGGACTCCGCCACCCGTTTTCCTTGTTGCTTCTGTTAATTTCCGGTGACTGCGCCAATGGACCTGGCGCAAGGGCACATCAAACCTTTATGGTTCTGCTGTCGCCCCACAGCAGGGCGCGATGAGAGAAAGGCTGTTCCATGAAGGCTGCCCCCCTCCTTCGTCTCGCCGACCGGATTCTCGAACGCTTCATCCCCCGGGCCGAAGCCCAGGCCGCCGCCGCGCCGTGCGGCTACCAGTACCGCTGCGTCAGCAGCACCTGCACCCGCGGCGTGTACAGGCAGCGCCGCGAGTGCTGCCTGCAGGGCGGCGACGCCCGTTGCAGCTCGTGGGTGACCATCGCCTGCGACTGCTGACCCCCGGTCGGCGCGGCCCTGCCCTGTGACGGGGCAGGGCCGGCGCCGGTCCCCCTTCCTCCGATCCCCCGTGACCTGTGAAGCGGATCCCCTTGCTCGTACTCACCACGTTCTTCCTGCAGGCCGCGGTCGCCGGGATCTTCCTCACCTCCGGACTGTCCAAGGTTCGCGGTGAGGCCAACCTCCGAACCTGGGCGGACCTGGCCGAACGCCTTCCTGTTCCGCGTTTCCCCGCCCGCGCCGCCTCCCACACGCACATCGCGGTCGAACTGCTCGTGGGTGTCGCCCTGCTCGCCGGGACGTGGGTACGGGTGCCCGCCCTCGTCGCAGCCACCGTCCTGTTCGCGGTGTTCGCCCTACTCGCCCTGTACTCCGTGCGCGCGGAGAAGGCCGTCACGTGCTCGTGCTTCGGCAAGGCCGAATCCGTGCTGGGGTGGCCGCACGTGTGGCGCAACGCCGTGCTGACCGCGCTTGCCGCCGCCGGCCTGGGGTGCTCCCTCGCGCTCGGTCCCGAGCTTCCGACCCTGGGCGGGGCGGCCGTGGCGCTGGCGGCCGCCGTCGCGGTCACGGCGGCGGCGTTCTACTTCGACGACCTCGTCGACCTCTTCAGTCCCGGAGCGGGCGGTACGCCGTCCACGCCTCTCCCCCACGCATAGAACCTGGAGAACGTGATGGGAATCCTCATCGCGGCGGTCGTGGTGCTGACCGCTCTCACGCTGTTCAACCTGGTGCTGACCATGGCCCTGGTGCGCCGCCTGCGCCGGTTGGAGGACCCTGGGCATGGAGGGGCGTTCCCCGTGTTCCCGGACCTGGAGGAGGTCCCGGCCGGTAGGGCCGTGCCGGAGTTCACCGCCACGACCAAGGACGGGGTCGAGGTCTCCTCGAAGAAGCGGCTCGGCGACCGGGCGGTGTACGCGTTCTTCGACACCAGCTGCGGCACCTGCAAGAAGCAGCTCCAGCCCCTGGTGGACTTCGCCAAGGACGCGGGTCTGTCCCCCGAGCAGGTCATCGCGTTCGTGGGGCACGAGGACCCCGAGGCCGACGCGGACGCCTACACCTCCGTCCTGGAGGGGCACACCACCGTCGTCATGCAGAGCCTCGGCGACGAGGTCGGCCAGGCGTTCTCACCCGGTGGCATCCCCGCCATCATCCTCGCCGACTCCGGCGGTGTGGTGGTCCGCTCCGGTGTGGAGGTCAAGAACGTCGCGGCCGCCTTCCTGGAGACCTGATGCCCTCGGACGCACACGAGTCCGCCACCCAGGACAGGATGGGCCTGCGCACCGCGTGTGTGCGGGCCCTCCGCTCGCTGGAGATCGCCTGGCGGGCGGCCCCCTGGTCGCTGGCCCTGTACTCCGCCCTCACAGTGGTGACCGGTGTCCTCCCGGCCGGGATCACCCTCTTCACCAAGTGGCTTCTGGACGTCCTCCAAGCCGGTGACGGCGCCGGGGGTGTGCCGGGGCCGCTGGTGGAGGCGCCACTGCTGCTCGTGGTGTTCCTCGGAACGTTCACCCTGGTCTCCGCGCTGTCCGAGTACGTGTTGACCTACCTCAGCTCCCGGCTCAGGCGTGCGGTGGCGCTGCTCGTGCAGCAGCGCCTGTACGGCGCGGTCAACCGGATCGCGGGGCTGCGCCGGTTCGAGGACCCGGCGTTCCTGGACCGGTTGCGGATGGCGCAGACGTCGGCGACCACCGCACCGGAGGAGATCCTCGGGTCACTGTTCGGAACCGTGCGCTGGGCCCTGACGATCACGGGCTTCCTCGGAATCCTCCTCACCATCAGCCCGGTGATCACCGCGATCACGGTCGTGGCCGCCCTGCCGATGCTGTTCGTGCAGATGATGCTCAACCGCGAGCGGGCCGGGATGCTGTGGCAGATGAGTCCCCGCATGCGTCGGCAGATGTTCTACCAGCAGCTGATGCTGGACCCGGCAGCGATCAAGGAGACCCGTCTGTTCGGTGCCGGGGGGTTCCTGCTGGGACGGATGCGCGGTGAGCTGCTCCGGATCAACGACGCCGAGGAGCGCCTGGACCGAAAGATGGTCCTCACCCACGGGCCCCTGGCCCTGCTGGGCGCGTTGGTGTCCGCTGGCGGCCTGGTGTGGATGGTGGCGGGCGCGCTGCGCGGCGAGTTCACGATCGGTGACGTGGCGGCGTTCATCGCGGCGGTCGCGGGGGTCCAGTCGTCCCTGGGCGGCATCGTCGGGAGCCTGACCGGCGCCTACCAGTCGCTGCTGTTGATGGGCCACTACCAGGACGTGGTCTCCGCCCCGTCGGACCTTCCGGTACCGGCCGATCCACGCCCCGTCACGCGGCTGCGTGAGGGAATCGAGGTGGAGGACGTGTGGTTCCGATACACCGACGACGGACCATGGGTGCTCAAGGGGGTGTCGCTGACCATCCCCGCGGAGGGGGCGCTGGCACTGGTGGGACTCAACGGCGCAGGCAAGAGCACCCTGGTCAAGATCCTGTGCCGCATGTACGACCCAACCCGGGGCCGGGTGCTGTGGGACGGGACGGATGTACGCGAGATGGACCTCGACGCGCTGCGGAACCGGATGAGCGCGGTCTTCCAGGACTTCATGTCGTATGAACTGCCGGTACGGGAGAACATCGCGCTCGGGGCCCTGGAGGACAAGGACGACACCGACCGGGTTCGTGAGGCCGCACGGACGGCCGGTGCGGACAGGTTCATCGAGGAGATGCCGCACGGGTACGACACGGTGCTGTCCCGCGTCTTCTACCAGTCGGAGGACGGGGACGGAGACCTGGCATCGGGCACGACCCTGTCCGGCGGTCAGTGGCAGAAGCTCGCGATCGCGCGGTCGCTGATGCGGCGGGGCCGTGACCTGCTGATCGTGGACGAGCCGACCTCGGGACTGGACCCGGAGGCCGAGCGGAGGGTACAGGACCAGTTGCGGACCCTGCGCGACGGGGCCGCGACGGTGATGATCTCCCACCGGTTGGGGGCGGTACGCGGCGCGGACCGGATCGTGGTGCTGCAGGACGGTGTGATCACCGAAAGGGGCGACCACGGGGAACTGATGGAGAGGGGCGGGGAGTACGCCCGGTTGTTCTCCCTCCAGGCCGAGGGGTACACCGGCGACGACGCACCCGGCGCCCCGCCCGCGGAATCCGACGGGGTGATGGCGTGATCCTGGGTACGCTGCTGGGTCTGGTGGTGCTGGTCCTCACCGCCCTTGGGCCGGTGGCATGGTGGCTGCACCGCCACTATGTGGTGATCACCGTGCAGGGCACGAGCATGACACCGACCTACCGGCCCGGGGACCGGGTGCTGGTCCGCCGCGGCCTGTCCGGCCTGGTGACGGGCGATGTGGTGGTCGTGGGCGAGCCCGACCCGGTGACCGGTTGGCGCGAGTCGGACCCGTTGGACGGCATGGTCACCGGCCGGAGGTGGTACATCAAGCGGGTGGTCGCCATGGGAGGCGACCGGTACCCGGTGGAGGTCGGCCTCCGGGGAACCTGTCCGCGAGGGCATGTGGCACTGCTGGGCGACAACGTGCTGAGTTCGGACTCCCGCGACCACGGGTCCTGCCCCGAGAATCAGATCCTGGGGGTGGCGGTCCGACGGATGACACCCGCTCCCGGTGAACCGGAGGCGACGGGTGGATCCCCTCGGGTGTGAGGGGGGATCCGACCAATCTGGGAGGATGTGCCGCCGGCGGCTTCGGTCGGGTCCACCGGTGATTCCTGTGACAACGCCCTGGCCGAGGCGTTCAACTCGCTGTTCAAGGCCGAAGTGATCGTTCCCGGGTCGGGAGTAAACGCCGGGTTCGGTCGCGGCGTCGACTCGGAAAACCGCGTCGCCCCTCGGGATCCAACACGCGGGATTCGGTAACAAACATGGTCTGATGGGATCAGATACCTCTTCCGGTGCGCTGGACCAGGTGTGAGGGGTGAGCGGCTTGGATGTCCTCCGAAGGAACAACGTGACGATCACCGGAGCGGCCGGGGGGCCGACGGTGGTCCTCGCCCACGGGTTCGGCTGTGACCAGAACATGTGGCGCCTGATCGTGCCGGCCCTGGCCGAGCGGTACCGGGTGGTGCTCTTCGACTACGTCGGTTCCGGCGGGTCGGACCTGTCCTCCTGGAACGAGGAGAAGTACTCCTCGTTGGAGGGCTACGCCCAGGACGTGGTGGAGCTGTGCCGGGCACTGGACCTCGAAGGGGCGGTGTTCGTGGGCCATTCGGTCAGCGCCATGGTCGGTGTCCTGGCCTCTTCGGCGGTGCCGGAGCGAATCGGGGCCCTGGTGATGGTGACCCCCTCGCCCCGCTACATCGACGACGAGGGCTATCGCGGCGGTTTCACCCACCAGGACATCGACGAACTGCTGGCCTCGCTGGAGTCCAACTACCTGGGTTGGTCCTCGGCCATGGCACCGGTGATCATGGGCAACCCCGAGCGGCCCGAGCTGGGACAGGAGCTGGTCGACAGCTTCTGCGCCACCGATCCCGGCATCGCCCGGGTCTTCGCCCGGACCACCTTCCTCTCCGACAGTCGCGCGGATCTGAAGGGCGTGGAGGTGCCGACGCTTGTCCTGGAGTGCTCCCAGGACCTCATCGCCCCCCGCGGAGTCGGCGCCTTCGTCCACGAGGCGATCCCCTTCTCCCGGCTGGTCACGCTCGACGCCACCGGGCACTGCCCGCAGCTGAGCGCGCCGCAGGCCACCGCGGAGGCGATGCTGGACTTCCTCGACACCCTGCGGGACAGAGCGTGAACGGGACACCCGAACCGACCGGGGACCGCGGCCCGGCCGACACGGCCCTCGGCGCGCTGCTGGCCCAGGGCGCGGAGGAACTCTACGAGTTCGCGCCCTGCGGTTACCTGTCGACGCTCATGGACGGAACGGTCGTCCGGATCAACGCCACGCTGCTGCGATGGCTGGGCCTGGAGCGCGACGCCGTGGTGGGCCGTACGCGCTTCAGTGAACTCCTCACCGTGGGCGGCAGGCTCTACCACGAGACGCACTTCGCGCCGCTGCTGCACATGCGCGGCCAGGCCAGCGGTATCGCCCTGGAGATGAGGACGTTCGAGGGCGCACGTCTTCCCGTGCTGGTCTCCTCCGTGGTCAAGCACGACAGCGAGGGCGAGCCGCTGCTGATCCACACCAACGTCTTCGACGCCACCGAGCGCCGCGCCTACGAGGAGGAACTGCTGCGCCGCCGCAAGGAGGCCGAACGGGCCCGGAGCGAGGCGGAAGGGGCACAGGCACAAGCCGAGCGGGCCGGGGCCGAAGCCGAGCGGGCGCGGCAGCAGGCCGACACCGACCGGGCCCGTCTGCGGAACACGCTCACCGTTCTGCAGAAGGCCCTCCTCCCCGATGTCCTGCCCGCCGTGCCGGGCATGGAAGCGGCCTCCTACTACCACCCGGCCTCTCCCGACCGGTTGAGCGGGGACTTCTACGACCTCCTCCACCTGGAAGACACGCGCTGGGTGTTCTTCCTCGGCGACGTGCGCGGTAAGGGACCCGAGGCCGCGACCCTGACCTCCCGGGCCCGCTACGCGCTGCGCGCCGCGGCCCTGCACGTCCGCGATCCCGCCGAAGCCCTGAGAACGCTGAACACCGTCTTCCTGGAGGGTCACACCGACGAGGAGGAGCCCCGCTACTGCACCGTCGCCTTCGGCACCCTCGAACCCGGCGGCGACGGCGGACCCGCGCGGGTCCGCCTGGCCTCGGGTGGCCATCCCCCGGCCCTGGTCCTGCGCGCCGACGGCCGGGTCGATCTCCTGAACACCCCCGGAGGGATGCTCGTCGGTGCCCTGTCCGACGCCGACTTCGCCTCCGCAGAGACCATCCTGGAGCCGGGCGACACCCTTCTGCTCTACACCGACGGCCTGACGGAGGCCCGCACGGGACCCCGGCGCGACACCTTGTACGGCGAGGACAGCCTGCTCGCCTTCGCCGAGGAGCACGCACCCTCCAGCCCGTTCGAGGTGATCACCGCCCTGACTGATCTGCTCAGGGGTTTCGGCGAAGGCCTTGACGACGACACCGCGCTCCTCGCGTTCGGTGTCCCCGCGTCCGCGCGTATCGCCGAGGGGAGGGCGGACACCGCCCGGTGATCGGATGACCGGTACGCCACCACAGGGTCACGAGCCGACCGGGACCGGTGACAGGGGCCTGCGGTGTCGGTGGGGTGTGGTTGTCTCGTCCCATGAGTGTTGAGATCGAGCGGTTTCTGCGGTTGGTGGGCGCACTTCCGGAGAGCGCGGCCCAAGAGTCGGAGCGGTACACGACGTTCCGTGTGCGGGGCAGGCCCTTCGGCTACCTGTGGCCGCGCACCGCCACCGTGGGGTTGAAGCAGACCCTCCTGGAACAGACCGCGCTGGTGGCCGAACGGCCCGAGGTCTTCGAGGTGCAGTTCACCGCGGGCGGGTTCGGCTGGGTGGTGGTCCACCTGGACGGGATCGACCTGGACGAACTCAGCGAGCTCACTCTGGAGGCCTGGTACCTGACCGCGCCGGAGGAGCTGCTCGCCGCACCGCCGACGCCGCAGGCCCTGGTCGAAGCCTGATACCCCGGAGCCCGGTCCCGCGGGAGAGGCTCAAGGGCTCTCCTCAGGTGCCAGGGCCCCGGAGGTCAGCCCTTCCCGGGCCAGCCGGGCTGCCTGGTCGGCCAGGGCCGACAGCTCCTTGGCCCTGCGTTCGAGTTCGGCCACGGCGCGGAAGGCGGCACCGTAGCGGCGCTGCTCCTCGACACCCATCTGCGGGATCCGGGCCGCGCGGACGTCGGTGCGGAAGGTGCCGCTCGCGCTGGTGGAACGGCGGGTGTTCACCGGGCTGTGCAGGAATCCGTTGAGGAAGTCGCTGTCCACCCGGTCGTCCGTGGCGCGGAGACGGTTCCCGTCCAGTTCCACCATCCCGGCGTCGATCAGGTCGGAGACCTTGATCTGGGTGCCGGCCACCGGGGCGGTGCCGCCCTCCAGCGGAGGCAGGGTCCCGCCGAGCCCGGTGGCCGCGCGGCGCAGCTGCTCCCGGGCGTCCTCGAAGGCGCGGGGCAGGTCAGTGAGGTCCGGGGCCAGGTGTTTGGCCGGGGTCAGGTCGACCTCGTCGTCGAGCAGGTCGATGAGGGGCACCTCGGCCTCGGTGCTCTCGGAGAGATCCCAGGTGCCGTCGGGGTCGGCGCCGGTGAGGTCCCGCATGCGCACCGAGGAGGCGGTGTCGTGTTCGTGGAGGGGACGGCGCAGCAGCCACAGGTGCACGGGTTGCGAGTGGCCGGCGGCCAGTCCGGCGGGCAGGGCGATGACGCCGGTGAGCAGTCCCCGACGCACCAGCTCCGCGCGGATGCGCCGACCGGTCCTGCGGTAGGCGCAGGAGGTGGACATGACCATCGCGGTCCGGCCGCCCGGTGCGGTGTGGGCGTAGGCGTGCTGGAGCCAGGCCAGTTCGCTCTCGGCCTTGGGGGGCAGGGCCAGCTCCCACCGGGGGTCCATGAGGAGTTCCTCGCGCCCCCAGTCGGTGTGTGAGGGCGGCGGGTCGCACACCACCAGCTCGGCCTGGTGGCCGGTCCACCGGTCCGAACGCAGGGCGTCCCCCTCGCGGATCTCGACCTCACCCGAACCCTCAAGGGCGGCTCGCGCCGACGCGAAGCGGACCGCGTCCGGATCCAGGTCCTGTCCGGTCCGCCGCGCGCCGGGCCCTCCCAACGCGAACAGGAGGGCGCCGGTGCCGCAGGCCGGATCGAAGACGCTGGACGCGTCGGGACCGGTCAGCCGGGCCACCGCCCGGATCAGCCGGGTGGTCGAAGCCGACGCCGCCCCCGCGCGCTCGTTGGAGTTGAGGAAGCGCTCGGTCAGCCCGCGGACGACCTCCGCCGGGGAACCCTCCTCGGCCAGCGTGCGGATCAGGCCGACGGCCGCCTCGCTGAGCGCGCCCGGCCCCTGTCCGTCGAGGAACTCGGCGACGTCCGCCAATCCGCCGAGCATGCGGCTCGGGTAGTCGCCGCGCAGGGTGTGCCACATGCGGACCTCGGTGGACTCCTCGGTCCCCTTGTTCTGGCTGTCCAACCACGTCCGGACACCGGCGAGGGGGAAGAGCGGGCTGGAGGAGGTGCCGCCGGTGGGGGAGGGGAAATCGTCGTGCCGCCGCCGCCAGTTGGAGACGGCGGCACGGGTGACACCGGCCAGCCGGGCGATGTCAGCGGCGGTGATCTGCTGCTCGTCCGTGGTGCCGTGATCGCGGGAGTCCATGCGGTCACAGTACACGGGTGGCTAACTCCGGTTCGGAGGCGGATTGTTTGCTGTGTAAACAAGACACGGATCCGCTGCCAGCGGGGAGGGCGTCCCCTGCCTCGGCCGTCGACCCCGGGTCACGCAGCGCCGAGGCCCAGGTGTTCCAGGTGAGGCCGCGCGGATCTAGAGGACGAGATCGTCGTGGATACGGGCGATGCGCAGTGCGTCCTTCTGCGCGTCGACCAGTGAGGCCAGTGCCGCGTCCTGTTGCCGGCCACCCGCGCTCTCGGCCAGGAGTTCGTCGGCGATCCGATCGTATTCACCGACTCGCCCCAGATCATCCAGGAGGAGCTGGGCCTTGTGGACCCGGCCCGCGTAACCGCGAATCGCCTGCACCCGCCGGTCGGCTTCCGACCGGAGCTTATCGACCGCCTGGACCGCCCTTCGGTGAGCGAGGTTCGCCTGTTCCTGCTCACTGCGCGGGGCGCCGATCCTCAGCAGACCCACCGTCGCGTCCGACGCCTTGAGCAGATCGGAGGCGATCTGCCATTCGAGGTCGTGCAGTACGACGGAGTTGCGTGTGGTGTCCAGCAGTTGCCCTGACCGGTGGAGCGGGGAGTCCAGGACGGCGTCGACCGCGCGCTGCGCCTGGCCCAGCAGACTCTGGTCCTGGCCGGTGAGCATCTCGTACGTGACGTAGTCCCGGCCCGCCGCCTCTGCGAGCAGACGGAGCTGCTTGTTCCGGAGCTCCATTTGTGATTTCGGTCGGAAGTACCACCGGAACATAAGAATAATGAGTGCGACGAGAAGGACGATGATGACGGGAGCCGCTGGGGGAAGCGCTATCACGGCGAAGAAAGCGGAGGCCGAGGCGATCCAGAAAAACCAGCCGGACTTCGACTTGAAATCGATCCGGTCCTGGATCTCCTGCCTGGTGGGCGGTGCTGTGGGTTCGGGGATGTCCGCCCCCGGGCGAACGGTCATCCTGGCGCGCATGGCTTTCTCCCTCGGTGCTTCCGGAGTCCTCCCGTGCTGATCCGGCGGTGTTATTTTCCGCTCTGGTGGTTGATTGATCATACGCCGCTGTGGTTATGGGTTTCTCGGGCGGAAGCGTCAAAAGTGTTCCTGGGTTTTGTGGCCCGGGGACACGTCGGCGGGGCACGGCGCACGGCGCACGGGGTGCGGGTGTCTCGGGTGGACGGTTGGGCGAACGGGGATTCATTCGAGCCTGATGGATGCTGTTGGCGTAGTTAACAGGCTTAGGTGTATGGTGTGTGTACGAGGGTTGGAGGGGTTCGTTCCCCGAGGGGTGCTCTCCTCTCCCGTGGCGGCACCTGTCCTGACCGGCGCGCCTGGCACGCGTTCGGCTGTCCGGGCGGGCCGCATCCCTTCCGGACGACCCGACAACCGGGTCGCCCCCTACTCACACCGGAGACCACCATGACCACTCCCCAGCAGCCCCCCTTCGGCCCGCCCGTGCCGCCTGGTCCGCCGGTGCCCCCGAAGCCGGGCATGTCCACCGGTAAGAAGTTCGGCCTCGGATGCGGCGGCTGCCTCGGTCTCCTGCTCGTCCTGTTCATGTTCGCCGGCTGCGTGTCCGTCCTCAGCGGGGACACCTCCTCGACCCAGGGGGGAGACGCCGGAACGCGTGAGGAGGCCGTGAAGCCGGAGGAGGAGGCCGCCGCGGACGAGGAGGAGCCCGAGGAGGAGGCGGAGCCCGAGCCCGAACCGGAGCCCGAAGGGCCCGCCGCCATCGGTAACGGGGTCCACCGGGTCGGGGACGACATCGAGCCCGGCACCTACTCCACCGACGGGCCCGACCCCGACGACCTCCTTCCGATGTGCTACTACGCGCGGCTGTCCGGCCTGTCCGGGGAGCTGGACGACATCATCTCCAACAACAACATCGAAGGCCCCGGAACCGTGGTGGTCGCCGAAGACGATGTCGCCCTGGAACTCTCCGGGGGCTGCGAGTGGACCCTGCAGTAGCCGGTGCGACGGCTGTTGGCTGCGCTTGCCCCGTGGAGCGCGCGTTGGCGTAGTCGACAGCCCTGGTGCAGATCTCCCCGAACCCCGGCGCCGGGTCTGGGCGCGCGGCCGCGTTGGCGGATACTGGCCCCCATGGCGATCATTTACAGAGCTACCCTCACACCGAACAAGCCGACTCTGATCAGTGCCTGGCTGGACACCCGGCCAGGGTCGGGCCAGGGGCCCGACGAGGTGCTGGGCACCTACCGGTTCGACGACCCGGAGGGCGAGGTCGGCGTGGAGGCGTTCCTGCTCCGGCGCGGGGGCCGGCTGCTCCACCTTCCGCTGACCTACCGCGGCGCTCCGCTCGACGGCCACGACAGCGACCTCGTCGGTACCGTGGAGCACTCCGTCCTGGGGAAGCGATGGGTCTACGACGGAACCGCGGACGAGGTGGCTCTCGCGTGTTTCCGGCGGGCCCTGAACGGCGAGCAGGAGCAGGCGGAGCTGGAGGTCTGGGAGGGCGACCGTCCCGTGGAGCGGAGAGCGCAGCAGGTCGTGGTCACCAGGGAGAACGGCACCGGTGGTGACGACACCGGGGCGTCTCGGGGCGGGGAGCTGCTGCTGCCCCACGTGCTGGACGACGCCCCGGAGGGGCGGTCACGGTTGCGCGCGCGGTGGGCGGACCAGCAGGCGGTGGTCGCGGCACTGGTCTAGCCGGACCGGGGGCCCGGGTCCGGCCGGACCAGGGGCGGGCTCACCGCTCCAGGAGGGCTGAGACGGCCCTGTCCAGGCGGGCGGCCCTTCCGGCCGGGGTCCTGGCCTTCAGCAACGGCAGGACGAGGCCGTAACGGCTGGTCCTGTCGAGTTCGGCGAAGCGCGCGGCCGCTTCGGGCCGAGCGGCCAGGGCCTCGGCGAGGTCGGGTGGGACGGTGGCGTCGCGCTGGGCGGCGTAGGCCGAGTCCCATCGGCCGTCCGCCCGGGCGGCCTCCACCTGGGCCAGTCCGGGCGGTCGCACACGGCCCGCGCGCATCAGGGCCTCCACGCGTTCGACGTTCACCCGCGACCAGGCGCTGCCCCTGCGGCGGGGGGAGTACCGCTGCAGGTAGTGGCGCTCGTCGTGGGACCTGCGGTGGCTGTCGATCCAGCCGTGGCACAGAGCCACGTCCAGAGCCTCCCGCGCGGTGACCGAAAGGGCGCCCGAGCCCTTCTTGGCGATTTTCAGCCAGGCCTCGCCCGCGTCGTGGTGCCGGTCCAGCCACGCCTCCCACGCGGCGGCGTCGTCGAAGTGCATCATCGACCCTGAACCTCCAGGTAGTGGCGGTTGTACATGACGCCCAGCACGTTGCCGAACGGGTCGACCACCGACGCGGTGACGAAACCCGGCCCCCGCTCGGTGAGCGGCGTGTGCGGTGCGGCCCCCAGGGACAGCAGGCGGTCCAGGGCGGCCTCCACGTCGTCGACGTGCCAGTACAGGACCGCTCCGCCCGGGGCCGTGGCGGCTCCCGCCGGGGCGTAGCGCCGGTCGATGAGGCCGAGTTCGGTCTGCCGGTCGCCGATCCTGAACTCGTAGTAGGCGGCCGGCTCGCCGCCGCCGGGGCGCTCGAAGTACGGCTCCGCGCCCAGTACCTCCACGTACCAGTCCTTGGCGGCCTCCACGTCGTCGGCCCAGAAGCTGATGGTCGCGGGTCCTCGCAGCATGGTGGTTCTCCCTGTCGATTCGGTGACAGGAACGATCCTTCCTTCTAAAGTGCTCATCGACTGAGCACTTTCCACGGGAACTTTCGAGGGGGCGCGATGCGCGCGGACCGGCTCGTCGCGGGCCTGTTGTACCTGCAGTCCCGGGGGACGGTGACCGCCGCCGAGCTGGCCGAGGAGCTGGAGGTGTCCCTGGCCACCGCCCGGCGCGACCTCGAGGCCATGTCCGCCGCGGGCATCCCGGTGTACGCGCAGCCGGGGCGCGGCGGCGGCTGGTCGCTGGTCGGCGGGGCCCGAACCGATCTCACGGGCCTGACCGCACCGGAGGCGCAGGCGCTGTTCCTGCTCCTGGGGCCGGCCGCGTCCGGCTCGGACCGGACGAGGTCGGCTCTGCGCAAACTCCTGAGGGCCCTGCCCAGGACCCTGCGGGAGGACGCGGAAGCCGCGGCCGACGCCACGGTGGTCGACCCCGTGCGATGGGGTGAGCGGGACCGGCGGAGCCCCGAAACGCTGAAGGTCCTCCAGAACGCCGTGGTCCGCCGAACGGAGCTCCGCCTGACCTACGCGGGCAGGTCCGGTCAGCCCGGCGAACGCCTGGTCCACCCCTGGGGCCTCGTCGACAAGGACGGGACCTGGTACCTGCTCGCGGGGACCGAACGCGGACGTCGGACCTTCAGGGTCGATCGGATGCTCGGGGTGGAGCCGACCGGTCGTCCCGCCGAGCGCCCGGACGACTTCACGGTCGCGGCGGCCTGGGAGGAGGTCGTCGAGGAGATGGAACGACGGCGTTCACGCACCTGGGCCACGGTCCTCGCCGACGCCGGGTCCGTTCCGGTGCTGAGGTCCCACTTCGGCAGGCACTGCCACGTGGAGGCCGGGGGAGAGGGCGGTGACGGGCGTGTCCGGGTCCGCCTGGCCGCGCCGACCCCCCTGGACATCGCCCGCAACCTCGCGGGGTGGGGTTCGGCGGTCGAAGTGGTCGGGCCGCGCAGTGTCCGGGACGAGCTGGCACGGATCGGGGCGGAGCTCACCGGCCGCTACGCCGATCTGCCCTGAGCCCCCGGGCCCTCGAGCCCTTTTGGGCTCCGGAGCCCGCCCCTTCAGTGCCCGGGCAGATGTGTGATTCCGGAAGAGGTATCGAAAAGTTTCGGCAATCGACGTGGGTCGTGGACCGTTGTGGAACCGGATCTCAGTAGCGTTCCTTTTCGTGTCCCATGAGGGTGCGGATTGATCAGGGAAAACGCCAACTTAATGGTCGTTAATGTTTCCGAAATATTCCGGAAGTTATTGACGAGAGGTCCTGTGGAGCAGATACTCCGTGGCACGGCAATCCGCCACCCCCCGCCGCGCGGTAGGGCACCGACACCCGGTGAGCCTCTCCCAGGTTCCGGAGGTCCCTCCCGTCCGTACCGCGCCGTCCGGCCTCGCAGCCGGGCCACACCAGGAGGAAGCTGACCGTGAACGACATCCCCAGACCCCCGTTCAGCCGCAGGAACTTCATCGGCCTCGCCGGGGCCGGAGCCCTCGCGGCGGCGGCGCCTTCGCTGCTGCTCCCCGGCACCGCGCACGCCCAGACCATCACCGAGAACCAGACCGGCACCCACGACGGCTACTTCTACTCGTTCTGGACCGACGGAGGCGGCTCGGTGTCCATGACCCTGGGCTCCGGCGGTAACTACAGCACCTCGTGGACCGACACGGGGAACTTCGTCTGCGGCAAGGGCTGGAGCAACGGCGGGCGCAGGAACGTGAACTACTCGGGCAGCTTCAGCCCGTCCGGCAACGGCTACCTGTGCCTGTACGGCTGGACCTCGAACCCGCTCGTGGAGTACTACATCGTCGACAACTTCGGGACCTACCGGCCCGAGGGCGACTTCCGCGGCACGGTCTACAGCGACGGCGGAACCTACGACATCTACCACACGATGCGTTACGACTCGCCCTCCGTGGAAGGTGACAGCGAGACGTTCCCGCAGTTCTGGAGCGTCCGCCAATCCACCCGCACCGGAGGGACCATCACCAGCGGCAACCACTTCGACGCCTGGGGCGGCGCCGGGATGCAGCTGGGCGCGTTCAGCCACTACATGATCCTGGCGACCGAGGGCTACCAGAGCAGCGGCAGCTCCAACCTCAGCGTCAGCGGCTAGGAGCCCCGGGTCGGCAGGTCCGGTTGCCGGGGCCCGGGAGTCACCGCTCCCGGGCCCCGGGCCTGTCGACAGCGTCCCGGTACGCCTGCCCGAACCGCTGGGCCCGACGGCGGTCCGGCCTCTGCCCGCGGACGGGGCCCTCGGTCCGGTCAGGGATGGTCGAAGGCGGGCAGCTCCACCACGGGGGCACTCGTGTACTCCACACCGCGTTCGGGCGGGAGGGGTTCGCCCGAGGCCGAGTCGGTGCAGTGGGCGTCGAACATCTCCGCCTCGTCCAGGGGGATCAGGGAACGTGCCCCCAGGCGCCAGCCGCGGACCAGCTTGACCGGGACGGCGACCCCGTGGGGCAGCGTGTGGGAGGTCCGGTCGGTGAAGGTGCGCAGGACCAGGGCGGCGGGGGAGTCACCGGTGAAGGCGGTGTAGAGCCGCTCCGCCACCTCGGGGTGCTCGACCTCGAAGGCCTCTCCCCTTCGGTCGACGGCGGTGGACATCGGGTATCGGGCGTTCAGGGTGAGGATGTGGTGGTCGCCGGGCAGGTCGCGGAGGACGGCACGCAGCAGGGCGTGGGCGTTCGGGGAGAGCATCTCCCCAGTATGTGCCGGTCGCGCAGGCTGAAACGGGTTGTCCACAGGCCTGATCGGGTCGGAGCGGGGCCAGGACCCTGTGTGGGGGGACACCTCTGGTCCCGGCCCCGCCGCCTGGTGAACCGAACAGCCGGGCTGTCGTGCTGTCCGTCCCTTGTGGCTGATGCGCCCGCGGTCGGCGTTCCGGACTCAGGCGTTCGAGGCCACGTCCGACTCCGCCGGGGTCCGGAAGTACTGGTGGGGCTGGAAGACGCAGATGTTGGTCTCGCTCTGCACGTTGGCGTCGGTGACCTCGACGAAGTAGGAGTAGGGGGTCCCGGCCGCCAGGTCGGCCTCCACCCGGACCGAGGAGCGGTTCAGGCCCGCGTCGGCCCGGCCGCGCATGCGCTCGACGAAGATGTTGTCCCACCAGGTCAGGTTCTGGGTGTCGAACTCCCGGGCGGACCCGCCGGTGGACAACCGGTAGATGTAGTAGGCGTCCGGCCCCCGGGACCGGTTCAGCGTCTGCCAGGAGCACTCGAGTTCACCGCCGACCGGCACGGAGGCCAGCTCTTCGCGGGCCGCGGGGCGGAAGGACGCGACCAGCTCGTCGCGGCGGGCGGTGTAGTGCTCGACCATCGAGCGGGAGGCCGTGATGTCCTGGTGGCGCGAACGGCTCTGGACGCTGCCGTCGGTCCCCATCACTTCGATCGTGTACACGCCGCCCGGCAGGAAACCGGTGGGCAGGTTGACCATGTACCAGTAGTAGTCGAGGGTGCGGTCGTAGATGTAGCCGTCGGTGTCGGCCGGTGTGAACAGCTGGTTGGTGAACTCCACCCGGTATCCGTCCGGTCCGCGGGCGGTGATGGAGTGCACCAGCTCGGGGGTGGGTGTACCGGGGGTGGGGTGGAAGGAGACCAGGAACTTGTGCTGCTCCTTGGGAAGCGGGCTCCCGTCGAAGTCCCAGTAGACGTCGCAGGCCATGATGTCGTAGATGCGCAGAGGGCTTTCTTCCACGGTGGTTCTCCCTCGTCGGGGGCGGGTGCCGCCCAGTGTGGGGCGGGGTGGGCACCGTGCGCATCGGTGGAACGACCGTGCTTCCGAAGGCCCTGCGCGAGGGCATCGGTGATGTCACCCGTTGGCCCGGAACTCCCGTTGACACTCGTGTCAGGGCGGCGGATATTCGCTTCCCGACGCACCGGAGGACGCCGGTGCGGTCCTCCACCCGCAGGAGAACGCAATGGGAAACAGGAACCTCGCCCGACGCTGTCTGGCCGTCCTCGCAGGCCCGCTGATGGCCGCGGCACTCGTCTCGACGCCGTCGGCGGCAGCGGAGACCGAGTCCGTGGAGACCTTCGGCGGCACCGGACCCTACGAGGCCGGGTACGTCACCGACTGGCGGCTGCGCGACCACACCGTCTACCGCCCCCTGGAACTGCCCGACGACGAACCGCTGCCGGTCGTGGCCTGGGGCAACGGTGCCTGCCGTGCCGACGGGACGTGGTTCGAGAACATTCTCACCGAGTTCGCCTCGCACGGGTTCCTGGTGATCGCCAACGGCCGGCCGGGCGGCTCCGGAAGCACCGACGCCGAGATGCTCACCGAAGCCGTCGACTGGGCGGAATCCGCGAACACCCGCCTGTTCAGCGAGTACCGCGGCCGTATCGACACCGACCGGGTGGCGGTCATGGGCCAGTCGTGCGGCGGATTGGAGACCTACGAGGTCGCCGACGACCCCCGCATCACCACCACGGTGATCTGGAACAGCGGCATGTTCAGCGACCGCGATCCCCACCGGCTCTCGCACCTGCACGCGCCCGTCGCCTACTTCACCGGCGGTCCTAGCGACATCGCCTACGAGAACTCGCTGAACGACTGGCGGGACCTGCCGGAGGGGTTGCCCGCCTTCATGGGCCACCTCGACGTCGGCCACTACGGGACCTTCCCCGAGCCCGACGGCGGTGAGTACGGGCGGGTCGGGACCGCCTGGCTCAAGTGGTACCTCAAGGACGACGCCGAGGCCGCGGAACTGTTCGTCGGTGACGACTGCGGCCTGTGCGCCGACCCCGAGTGGGACGTCGAGCAGAAGAACCTGTGATCGCGCCCTGCCCCGGAACCGACTGACGGAGACGGCGCCCGGAGCGGTGCCTCCCGCCCGGGGCCGCTCCCGCGCCCCGAGGCCGCGGATCCGGTCACCCCGACCGGGTCCGCGGCCGGCCGCGCCCTACTCGGGTTGTTCGCGGAGGTAGGTGAGGACGGCCATGACGCGGCGGTCCACGTCGGTGCCGTCCGGGGGGAGGTCCAGTTTGGCGAGGATGTTGCCGATGTGCTTGCCCACGGTGGGTTCGGAGACCACGAGGTCCCGGGCGATCCTCGCGTTGGAGTGGCCCTCGGCGAGCAGGGCCAGGACCTCGCGTTCGCGTTCGGAGAGCCGTTCCAGGGGTGTGCTGCGACGGCGGACGAGCTGGCGTACGACGGCGGGGTCGATGACCGTGCCGCCTCCGTGGACGCGGCGCAGGGTGTCGGCGAAGTCGGCGACGTCGACCACGCGCTCCTTCAGCACGTAGCCGATGCCGCGGCCGTTCTGGGAGTCGAGCAGCTCCGCCGCGTAGCTGGACTCGACGTACTGGCTGAGCGCCACCACGGGCAGGGACGGGCGTCGCAGGCGCATCCGGACGGCGGCGCGCAGACCCTCGTCGCTGAAACCCGGCGGCATGCGGATGTCGGTGACCACCAGGTCGGGTTCGTGTTCGTCGACCGCCCCGACCAGGGCCTCGGCGTCCCCGACCGCGGCGGCGACCTCGAACCCGAACCTCTGGAGGAGGCCGGCCAGACCCTCGCGCAGCAGGGCGCCGTCCTCGGCCAGTACTACCCGGATGGAAGACAAGGGATCTCCGCTCGCAGCCGTGTGGGACCGCCGGGGGGACTGGACAGCCAGATCCGGCCGCCCACGACGGCGACCCGGTCGGCCAGACCGGTCAGCCCGGTGCCCCCTCCGGGGTCGGCGCCGCCCCGGCCGTCGTCGGTGGTTTCCAGGACCAGCGTGTCACCGTCGAGTACGGCGTTCAACCGGACCTCGGTGGCCCCGGCGTGTTTGGTGACGTTACTGAGTGATTCGGCGGCCACGTAGTAGGCGGTGTTCTCCACGTGCGCGGGCAGGCGCCCGGGCAGGTTCACGTGGGTGCGCACCGGGACGGCGGAGCGGTCGGCCAGCTCCGGGAGGGCCGCGGGCAGCCCTCGGTCGCTGAGGACCTTGGGGTGGATGCCGTGGACGATCTCGCGCAGGGAGCCGATGATCTCCTTGGCCTGTCCGTGCACCGAGGCGAGCGTGCGCTCCATCTCGCTGCCGGGCGGGGCGTCCATGCGGGCCAGGCCCACCTGCATGGCCAGGGAGATCAACTGCTGCTGGGCGCCGTCGTGCAGGTCGCGTTCGATGCGTCGGCGCTCGGCCTCGAAGGCGTCCACCAGGCGGGCGCGGGACCGGGTGACCTCGACCAGTTCCGAACGCAGCTCCTCGGTGCCGCGGTCGTCCAGCAGGACACGGGCCAGGGCGGCGTTCGCGTGGGCCGCGAGGGCGGCGGCGTAGGGGGTGAGCAGGAGGAGGAGGGTTCCGAGGGCGGCCAGGGGGAGCGTGCTCAGCGGGGTGTCGAACTCCCAGGGGAAGACAGCCACGGTCTCCCCGAGGGCGGTGATCACCGGGGTGGCGATCAGGAAGGGGCCCACACCGGCGAACCAGTACAGCACGGTCCAGCTGAGGACGTCGACGACGACGATCAGCAGGAGCAGGTAGGCGAACTCGCGCCAGGTCGCGGCCTCGGTGTAGCGGATCCGGGCCCAGCGGAGCACGCCCCTGCCGGTCGGCCGGTGCCCGCTGGTCAGCCGGGGGTGGACCAGGCGCAGCCGCCACCGTTCCAGTGCGGCGACGGGCACCGCGACCAGGGGGCCGAGAGCCAGCAGGAGGGCCAGCCCTGATCCCAGCAGGGCCGCCAGGAACCAGTCCGGACGGCTGTGGCCCCTGGCGATCTCCTCCACGGCGTCGGCCAGGACGAGGAGGGGGAAGGTGATCGGGACGATCAGCCCGGCGAGCACGGCCCCGACGGCCGCGGTCGAGGCCAGGTGGAGCAGGCTCCGCCAGGGCCAGGACGACAGCAGGAAGCGCCGATGCGGTAGCCGCCGCAGCGCCTCCAGGGGTGTGCGGGGCGGTGGCGGCTCCCGGCCCATCTCCGGCTGCGTTCCCCGGTACGGGTCCGGGGCGGCGCTCTCCTCACTCACGGGCCCAAACTACGGGAGCCACCGCCCCGGATGAAGACGGGACGCCCCACCCTCCGACTACGGGCCTGCCCTACCCGGGGCCTGTCGGCCCGGCCGGTTCAGGTGCCGATGATCCCGCCGTCGTCCTTGCGGACCACCACGACCGCGGACCGGGGACGCCCCGCGGGATCGAATCCGGGCCAGTTGCTCACCGCTCGGGGGTCGTCCACCGTGGGCTCGCCCAGCCGCTCCGCGGCCGAGCCCGGCCCCTGCACGGTGACGAACAGGGTGCGCCGGTCGGGTGTGGCCGTCGTCCCGGCGATCCCGCAGCCGCGCGGCCCGGTCAGGAAGCGCCGGACCTCCCCGCTCACGGGGTCGGCGCACAGCAGCGCGCTGTTGCCCGCCTGTTCGCGCGCCTCCTCGGGGATGTCGCCGAGCCGGGCCACGTCCGTGCGGATCCACAGACGGCCGTCGTCTCCGCAGTCGACCCCGCCCGGGGCGGCGAAGACCGTGCCCTGCCCGTCTCCGGACGGTGCTCCGGCCCGCGCGAACTCGTTCCAGGAGAACAGGGTCGCGCCGTGGTCGTTCGATCCCTCGGTCCACGACAGCACTCGCCCGCTCCCGCTCCCGGAGGTCTCGGGGCAGTACACCGTTCCGGTCTCGGGGTGCACGGTCGGGCCGCCCGGCCCCTGGAGTTCGGTGGCGCCCACCGAGTCGGCCGCCTCGCGGGCCCGCAACAGCACGTCGGCCTGGTCGGCGAAACCCTGGTCCGAGGTCAGACCGGACCTGCCGTGGACGAGGGGGAGCCAGGTGCCCAGGCCGTCCGTGGTCAGGCGGGCCGCGTAGAGGGTGCCCTCGGCCAACGGCCCCGGGGTGCGGCCCCGGGCCTCGCGCCAGGGCCGTTCACCCACGAACTTGTAGAGGTGGGTCCGGTCGCTCATGTAGACCACCGCGCGCCCGCGTGACTCGGTGACGGCCGTTCCGCCGTGGGCCAGCCGTCCCATCGCGGTGTGCTTGACCGGGGCCGCCGAGGGATCCATGGGGTCGACCTCGACGGTCCAGCCGAACCGGTGCGCCTCGTTGGGGTTCCGGGCCAGGTCGAACCGCTCCTGGTGGGTGTGCCAGCCGTAGGACGACCCTTCCGCGGTGAACCCGTAGCGGCGCTGGGAGGGCGTGGCGGACCAGCCCCGGGTATCGGTTCCGAAGACGTCGGCGAGGGTGTCCTCACCGGTCAGATAGGTCCCCCACGGGGTGATGGCGTGGGCGGAGCCGCCGATGACCCCGGCCGGTTCGGTGTCGCTCTCCAAGGACCTGTGGTCGGCGAGGGGGCCGGACAGGACGGTGGGTGACGTGGCTGTGAGCCGGCGGTTGAGTTCGTCGTCGATCACCCTCCAGCGCCCGTCGGTCAGCTCCACGCGGGCCACGGTCATGCCGAGGGAGGCCATCTCCTTGTCGGTGCGGGCGGCGTCGGCGGAGCGGCCGCCGTCCGCGTGCAGGAGTACCGGATCGATCCAGGAGTGGTTGACCACGAGCAGCCCGCGCCGCCCCCCGTCGTGGCCGGGGTGGAGGGGGACGTAGCGCAGCCCGCTGTGTCCGGTACCCGCCTGGCGGGCGGCGGCGGCCGCGGTGTCGGTGGCGTCGGCCCGCCATCGCGGGGAGCCGCGGTGCAGCGGTGCGCCCCAGGGGAGCAGGACCCTCGCGGTGTAGCCGGTCGGAACGGTGACCGTGTCGGCTCGGGCGACGGGGACCCCGGCGAAGGTGGGCGCGGAACCGGTGTCAGGGGAGGCCAGGGCGGGAAGGGAGGTATCACCCAGCAGAGCCGCGGCGGTGAGGGCGCCGAGCGCCGCTCCGCCGCGCAGGACCTGTCGTCGGCTGGGTCTGGATCCGGGCGCCATGGTTCTCCTCGAGCCGGGGGTGCGTGCCGCACCGACCACCATCATGTGTGATGAGATAATCACACAAAGTAGTTTTTCCCGTGTATTCGGGCATGTGGTGTCGCCGGGGTGCGTGCTCAGATGGGAATGAAAACGGTTATCATTCGGTTGACACGCTTGACACCCCGAGGAGGCGCCCATGGCACGCAACGACGTTCGGCCCATCATCAAGCTCAAGTCCACGGAGGGGACCGGGACCACCTACGTGACCCGGAAGAACCGTCGCAACACCCCCGACCGCCTGGTCCTGCGCAAGTACGACCCCAAGCTCCGCCGCCACGTCGAGTTCCGCGAGGAGCGCTGACCCCGCGAGGAACGCCGACCGACGGCCCGAAACCTACGGAGACCCGCATGCAGAAGAACATCCACCCCGAGTACCAGCACGTCGTCTTCCGCGACAAGGCAGCCGACTTCGCCTTCCTCACCCGGTCCACCCGGAGCAGCGAGAAGACCATCGAGTGGGAGGACGGCAAGACCTACCCGCTCGTCGACGTCGACATCTCCAGCGCCAGCCACCCCTTCTACACCGGTACCGCCCGCGTGGTGGACACCGCCGGCCGGGTGGAGCGCTTCCAGCGTCGCTACCAGCGCAAGTAATGGGCGCCGGCGGCAGGGTCCCTCCGGCAGGGGACCACGGGCGGTGGGCACGGACCGCTGGGTCCGTGCCCACCGCTCACCCGCTTCCCGCGCATGCCCCGGCCCTCGTGTACGGCTGAGAACCCGCCGCCGGGACGGATTCCCGCACCCTGACCCCGGGCCCGCGTCCGCGGCCCCGCTCCCGGAGTCACGCGACTCCGGAACCCCAGCAGAAAGGCAACAGGTCACATGGCCGTACCCAAGCGCAAGATGTCGCGGTCCAACACGCGCACGCGCCGCTCCCAGTGGAAGGCCAAGGCCCCCGAGCTGGTCACCGTCCGCATTCGCGGCGGCGAGTACCGCGTCCCCCGCAACCTCGTCCGCGCCTATCAGAGCGGACTCCTCCCCCTGCCCGAGTAGCTCCGCACGGGGCGAAACCGAACTCACGCCACGGCGCCGCCGGCCCTCTTCCGGCGGCGCCGCGGGTGTGCCCGGCCGCCCGCTCCGGTCCCGTCCGGGAGGGATCGGCGGAGGCTGACGGAACGGACCGGACGAAACACCCCCACCCCTGGTGCCCGAATCCCCATGAGTCGGGCAGTCTTGAACCCGTGACAACAACCCCTACCGACACACCGCCCCCCGCCCCGGGCCGTATCGCGGCACGCGCCCCGCGCAGCCCCGTCGACCTGCTGGCGGGGATCGCCGGCCTGATTCTGGTCTTCCTGGTCCTGCTCCTGGTCAGCGACGCGATCTCCGACGGCGCACCGACGGACGACGCCACCCAGCTCCGCGCGGTGATCCCGTCGTGGCTGCTCTTCGCCGCCGCTCTGGGCGCCAACCTCCTGCTCATCGTCCTGATCGTCTACGTCGTCCTGCGCACCCTGTTCGCCGGGGACCTGCGCGACCTGCTGCGAGCGATCGTCGCCGCCGTGTCGGCCTACGCCATGACGTCCTTCGTCAACTCGGTGCTGGAGACCGCCACCTACAGCGCCGACCCGCTCCCCGGGCTCCCCGACGACGTCCTGACCGCAGCCACCCTCGGCTACGTCGCCGCCGGTATCGCCTTCACCCGGACCATGCCCAGCGGACTGCCACGGGTGCGCTCCCTGCTGTGGGGCACCAACGCCGCGGTAGCGGTCACCGCGCTCATGGCCGGGGTCACCAGCATCCTCGCCGTCCTCTTCACCCTCCTCGTCGGCCTGACCTTCGCAGCCCTGGCCCGGTACACCGTCGGCTCCAGCGTGCCGCCGCCCGCCACCGGTCGCATCCACGCCGAACTCCACCGCTTCGACATGACCGCGGACCGGATCACCCTGGCGGGTACCGACCGCGAGGGAGACCCCCTCTACCTGGCCGACCTCGCCGACGGCCGCCAGATCGAGCTCTCCGTGCTCAACTCCGAGAACACCAAGGGGTTCTGGCAGCGGCTGCTGGCCCTGCTCATGCTCCGCGGCCCCGTCGCCCCCCGCATGCTCTACGGCGCGCGCAGACGCGCCGAACACGCCGCCCTGATGAGCTCCGCCGTCCGGGACGCCGGGGTGGACGCCCCCCGCGTCCTCGCGCTGGGCGAACTCGCCCCGGGCGCCGTCCTCCTGGCCCGAGAGCGTCCCCGCCTCACCAGCCTGGCCGCCCTGGACCCGCCGGAGATCACCGACGCCCTGATCGACGACCTCTGGCGCCAGCTCGGCCTGCTGCACCGGCGGCGCATCGCCCACGGCGACCTCGACAGCACCACCGTCGGCGTGCTCGCCGACACCCCCTGCACCGCGGCTCTGGCCGGGGTCGACCGGGGCGCGGTGGCCGCGCCCCAGATCCAGGCCTCCCTGGACACGGCCGCGATGATCACCCTGCTGGCGCTGCGGGTGGGTTCGGAACGCGCGGTGGCCTCGGCCGTGCGGGCGCTGGGCGTGCCCGCCACCGCCGCCGTCCTCCCCCTGCTGCAGGCACCGGGGCTGCCGCACGGGCTCCGCGCCGAACTCCGCCGCTCCGACCGGAACCTCCTGGGCGAGTTGCGGCGGCAGATCGCCGCGGTCGCCCCCGAGGCCCCCGCCCAGCCGGCACGCCTGGAACGGATGCGCCCGCGCACCATCGTCAGCGTCGTGGTCGTCACCCTGGTCGGGCTGGTGCTCGTCTACCAGCTCTCCGGGGTGGAACTGGGCGCGATCCGCAACGCCGACCCCGCCTGGGCGGCGGCCGCCCTCGCCATGGCCACCGCCTGCATGGTCGCCGCCGCGATGGTGCTGGTCGGCTTCGTTCCGGCGCCGCTGCTCTGGTGGCGGACGGTCCTGGTGCAGTACGCGGCGTCGTTCGTGCGCATCGCCGCCCCGGCCGGGCTGGGGTCGATCGCGATCAACAGCCGGTTCGTGATCAAGTCGGGCGTGCCCACCTCCCTGGCCCTGTCCGCGGTGGGCCTGACCCAGCTGGTGGGCTTCCTCGTCCACGTTCCGCTGCTCCTGGTGTGCGCCTACCTGACCGGCACCTCGTACTGGACCGGCTTCACCCCCTCTCCGACCGTGACCGGCATCGTCATCGCCGGAACCGCCTGCGTCGCCGCCGTCCTGCTGCACCCGAAGCTGCGCCGCGCCGTCGGCTCACGGCTGCGCCCCTACCTGGGCGGTGTCCTGCCCCAGGTGCTGGACCTGCTCCAGCGCCCGGCCAGCCTCCTGCTCGGAGTGGGCGGCACCCTGCTGCTGACCGTGGCGTTCGTGCTGTGCCTGCACTTCTCGGTCCTGGCCTTCGCCGGGCCCGAACTGCAGGTGAGCCTGGTCGCGGTCGCCGTGGTCTTCCTCGCGGGCAACGCGGTCGGTTCGGCCGCGCCCACCCCGGGCGGGCTCGGCGCGGTCGAGGCCGCCCTGATCGGCGGACTCACCGCGGTGGCCGCGATCCCCGCCGCCGTGGCCCTGCCCGCCGTGCTGCTGTTCCGGGTACTGACCTTCTGGTTCCCGGTCCTGCCCGGCTGGGCCGCCTTCAGTTACCTGCAGCGCCGCGAGGCGATCTGACCCCAGGGCTCGAACCCCGGTGACCACCGCTCCGGTGAGGGCGTGTTCCACCGACTTGCGGTTGACGTAACGTCAACGCCTAACGTCGTTTCCAGGCCGGACGGACCGGCCGGACGAGGGGAGACGGTATGTCGTGGTCGATGGGCGAGGTCTGCCGGATGAGCGGAGTGACCTCCCGGACACTGCGCCACTACCACCACGTGGGGCTGCTGCTCCCGGAGAGCACCGGGCCGGGCGGGCTGCGCCGGTACGGACAGCCCGAACTGCGCAGACTCCAGCGGATCCTGGTCATGCGCGAACTCGGACTGGGGCTGGCGGACATCCGTCGGGTCCTGGACTCCGAGCACGACGAGGTGGCGGCCCTGCGCCGGCACCTGCACGACCTCGAGGCCGAACGCGACCGTCTCAGCGTGCTCGTCGACACCGTGCGTCGCACCGTCGACGCCTTGGAGGGAAACGACATGGCCAGCAGACCCGAGGAGCTCTTCGCGGGCTTCGACACCGAGCACTACTCCGAGCGGGCACGCACCGAGTGGCCCGAGCAGTGGGAGCAGGCCAGGGCGGCGGGGGAGGGGGTCACCCCCGAGAACGCCGAGCGGCTCCGGGCCGAGGCGGCCGAGCAGATGGACCGGATGGCCGGACACCTCAGGACGGGGATCCCGCCCGACTCCCCGGCCGTCCAGGCGGAGATCGACCTCCACTACCGGCAGGTCTGCCTCATGTGGACCCCGGACACGGAGGCCTTCGCCCACCTGGGACAGGTCTATGCCGAGGACGGCCCCTGGCGAGAGGCGTACGAGCGGGTCGCCCCCGGGCTGGCCGACTACCAGTGCGAGGCCATGGAGGTCTACGCCGAGCAGCGACTGGGCGGCGGCCGGGACCCGGAGGGGCAGACGTGATCCCTGCTCACTGGAGGCCCCACCGCCGCGAGGAGGACGGTGAGGTACTGGGCTACCTGCGCCCTGAGGGCGGCGGCCACGTACCGGTCACCCCGTTCGGGCACCCGGTCGCCGGACCGGTCCCGGAGGCCGAGGCCAGGGCCGCCCTGGACGCACTGGGGTTGTCCTACCTGGCCGGGCCGTGGCTCCTGACCCTTCCCGGACGGGAGGAGCCGGTCACGGTCCGGATCGTGGAGGTCACCCCCGAGCGGATGCGGGTGGCCAACGCCGACTACGGGTACGAGGAGGCTGACATCGGGCACGTGTTCGTCCTCGACGTCCCCGAGCCCGGACGTCTGCGCGCCGCCTGAAGCCGACCGGGACCGACAGGAGGAGCAGAGGTGAGCGGGCGATGCTGATCACGGTGACCCGGGTACTGGAGGAACCCGGTTCCAGCGCCGGGCCCCTCGTCGAGTTCCGCTGCGCCGCAGGGAGGGCGACCGCCCGTTGGGCGGGGGCTGTGCGCCCCGGACTCGGTGATCACGACGTGGAACTGGACGTTCCCGAAACCGTTTCCGTGTTCGACCGTGGCGAGCCGGGGTTGGACCGTGTCGAGGGTGTGCTCGGCGCCCCCGGTGGAAGCCTCCCCGCCGGGGTCCGCCTCTGCGGACGTGTGGAGGAGGTCGGTGTCGGAGAGGACCCGATCGTGGTGTTGCGGGTGGGCGGCGGCCTCCTCATGACGGAGACGGACGGACCCAGACCCCTCCCCGGGGCCTGGGTCCGCCTCACCGTCACTGAGCTCGTGCTCTGTCCCACCGGTATCTGACGGAACAGGACCTAGAGGACCTCGGGGGACACGTCCAGGACGGTGCGGTCGCGGGAGGAGACCAGGTCGAACTGTGGGCCGGTGCGGGGCAGCTCGTGGCGGAAGAAGTACGCGGCGGCGGCCCGCTTGCCCTCGTAGAACCCGCCCTCCTTGCCGTGGGCGGTGACGAGCTGCTCCAGCCACAGCCAGGCCACCACCACGTGTCCGACCGCCTCCAGGTAGGGGGTCGCGTTGGCCAGGGCCACCGCCGGGTCGCCCTCGGACCAGGTGGCCGCGGCGGTCTCGGCGGTGCGGTTCAGGGCGGCGTCGAGCAGGTCGGCGTACTCGGCCTCGCGGCCGCCGAGCTTGCGGGCCCGTTCCGCGGTGGCACGGGCCGTGTCCACCAGCAGCGACAGTCGGGTGCCGCCGTCCAGGACGGCCTTGCGGCCCAGCAGGTCCAGAGCCTGGATGCCGTGGGTGCCCTCGTGGATGGCGTTGAGCCGGTTGTCCCGGTAGTGCTGCTCCACGTCGTACTCGCGGGTGTAGCCGTAGCCGCCGTGCACCTGGATGGCGAGGCTGTTGGCCTCCAGGCACCACTGGGAGGGCCAGCTCTTCACGATCGGGGTGAGCACGTCCAGCAGCAGCTGGGCGTTCTTCGCCGCCTCGGGGTCGTCGGTGCTGGCCTTCTCGTCCACGAGGCGGGCGCAGTACAGGACCAGGGCGAGGGCGCCCTCCACGTAGCTCTTCTGTGCGAGCAGCATCCGGCGCACGTCGGTGTGCTCGATGATGGGGATCTGCGGCTCCGCGGGGTCCTTCGCCCCGAGCGGGCGGCCCTGGAGGCGCTCGCGGGCGTACTGGAGCGACTTCAGGTAGGCGGTGTAGCCGACCGCCATCGCGCCCGCACCCACCCCGATCCGGGCGCCGTCCATCATGTGGAACATGTACTTCAGGCCCTGGTGGGGCTCGCCCACGAGGTAGCCGATCGCACCGGGGGAGCCGCCCGGGGTGTGCCGGCCCTCACCGAAGTTGAGGAGCGCGTTGACGGTGCCCCGGTAGCCCATCTTGTGGTTGAGCCCGGCCGGCACGACGTCGTTGCGCTCGCCGAGGGAGCCGTCCTCCTCGACGAGGTACTTCGGCACGATGAACAGCGAGATCCCCTTGACCCCGGGCGGACCGCCGGGGATCTTGGCCAGGACCAGGTGGACGATGTTCTCGGTCAGCTCGTGGTCGCCCGCCGAGATCCACATCTTGTTGCCGAAGATCCGGTAGGTGCCGTCGCCGGCGTCCTCGGCGCGGGTGGTGATGTCGGACAGGGAGCTGCCCGCCTGCGGCTCGGACAGGCACATCGTGCCGGTGAAGCGCCCTTCCACCATGGGCCGGACGAAGGTCTCGACCTGCTCGGGGGAGCCGTGCGCGACCAGCAGGGACGCGTTCCCGGAGGTGAGGAAGGGGTAGGCGGAGCTGCCCAGGTTGGCGGCCTGGAAGTAGGCGTTGCACGCGCTGGAGACGACCCGGGGGATCTGGTCGCCGCCCACGGAGGCGTCCATGGCGATGGAGGACAGCCCGGTCTCGGCGTAGACCTCCAGGGCCTTCTTCACCTCGGGGATGACGTGCACGCGCTCGCCGTCGAAGTGGGGTTCGTTGGCGTCGTTGGTCTTGTTGTGCGGGGCGAAGTGGTCGGTGGCCACGCGTTCGGCCAGCTCCAGGGCTCCGTCGAAGGTCTCCTTGGAGTGGTCCGCGTACCGGGGGCGCCGGGTGAGGGCCTCCGTGTCGAGCCATTCGTAGAGCAGGAACTGCAGGTCGCGTGCGGACAGCAGGGTGGACGCCACGGGTTGCCTCCCAAAGTGATGAACCGACTGGTCGGTATGCTACCTGGCCCGAACGATCCCCAGGTGACCGGGGCCACGCGGAGCCGCGGGTCTAACCTGGTCCCATCCGATCCGACACAGGAAGCCGCACATGACTGAGAAGACGCCCACCGTCCTGCTGCTCAACGGCCCCAACCTCAACCTGTTGGGCACCCGCGACCCCGAGCAGTACGGAACCACCACCCTCACCGAGGTCGAGCGTCGGGTGACCGCCCTGGGCAAGGAGCTGGGTGTGGAGGTCGTCTGCGCGCAGTCCAACAGCGAGGGCGGCATGGTCGACCACATCCACGCCGCGCGGCACTACGCGGGTGTGGTGATGAACCCGGGCGCCTACGCCCACTACAGCATCGCCCTGCGCGACGCCGTCGACGCGGTCGAGGCGCCCGTGGTCGAGGTGCACATCTCCAACATCTACGCCCGCGAGGAGTTCCGCCACACCTCGGTCACCGCTCCGGTCGCCGCCGGGTACGTGGCCGGGTGCGGCGTCCTCGGCTACGAACTCGGCCTGCGCGCGGCCCTCTCCCGCGCCGCCGAGCGCGCCGCGGAGTCCGGAGCCTGAGGCCGGCCGGGGCGCCGCCCGCGAGGGGCGCTCCGGAGCGGGGTCAGCTCCAGAGCCGCTCCTGGCCGGGGACCTGCTCGCCGCCGCTGCCCGACCTCCTGGAGCGGCAGCGCAGGCAGGTCACCGGGCCGCCCGAGGGGCGCAGGCGCATCGGGTCCGGGGCGGCGGCGCACACCACCGCCGGGATCTCCACGCCCACCCACACCCGGGTGGTGAGTTCGTGGACGATGCTGCCGTCGCCGATCCGGGCCGCCTTCGCCCCGGCCAGTTCGGAACGGCGGCGGCGCAGTGTGGCGGCTAGGTGTTCGACGTCGGGTCCGGCGGGGGCGGAAGCGGGGCCGGGGGCAGGGGCGGGTTCGGAGGCGGGGTGTTCGGTCATGCCCTCCAGGATGCCGTGCCGGGGCCGGACCCGCACCCGGGCACGCGGCCGGGCAGAGGCGCGGGGGAGGGGTGTGCCCCGCCTCGACCGCGCTCCTCACCCCCCAGGACGCCGAGGTCGGTTCCGGGACACCCGCAAATCCGGAACCGACTGGTCGGTATGTGATGGGCCCGAGAGAAGTCCGCTCAGCGGTAGGTCATCAGCTCCGGGCCGCCGTGTTCCAGGTGGGCGTGGTCGTTGAACGACAGCAGCTGCGTGCCGCCGCGGCCGTGCACCAGCTTGCTCACCGAACCGTTGACCACCACCCGGTTCATCGCGATGAACCCCGCGGCAGGGGTGTCCAGCAGCGTCGAGCAGACCGCGCCGATCACTCCGGCCGAGGTGAACACCAGGGCCGTCCGTCCCTTGCCCACGGCGGCCGCGACCTCGCCCAGGGCCGCCCGCACACCGTCACGGAACAGCGGCCACGAATCCTCACCCGCCTCACCCGTACCGGTCCAGGAGGTCAGGGCGGCGTCCAGCCGCTGCTGGAGCGATCCGGTTTCGATGGGATAGCGGTCCAGCAGGTTCAGGTGGTCGTACTCGTTCCACCGGTCGTCCACCACGGGCTCGACGTCGATCCCGGCCTCGGCCAGGGCGGTGGCGGCGGTCTGGCGCTGGCGACGCAGTGACCCCGACACCACGGGGCCCACGTCCAGCTCACGCCGTTTGAGCTCGGCGCCCAGCAGGCGCGCCTGTTCGTATCCGGTGGGGCTCAGTTCGTCGTAGTCCGCCGCCTCGGGGGAGGCCTTACCGTGGCGGATCAGGTAGATCGTTGGCATGCCGACACAGTACGGGTGGCCTCTCCCGACGCGAAACACCGGGCCGGGGAACCACACTTCTCCCCTTCTGGCCGGTATCAATGGAACCGGCGGCCCCCCAACCCCCGAAGGACTGTCCCTTCGTCGGTGAGGAGAACATGGGAGAGCTGCCCCCGGAGGGTCGCACCCTGCGGCACCGTGTCCGGGCCGTGGCGGTGGAGACACGCGAGCGCGTGTCCTCCCACGCCTCCCTGATCGTGCTGGCCGTCATCGCGGCCGCACTGGCCTGGACCATCGCGGGCGGTCTCATCAAGGACCACAGCCCCTTCTTCGCGCCGATCGCCGCGGTCATCGCGCTCAACGCCTCGGGCGCCGAACGCGGGGCCAACGCGCTCCGGCTGCTCATGGGGGTGTTCGTCGGCATCCTCGCGGGTGAGCTCGCGTTACTGGTCACCGACCGCAACGACGTGGCGATGGCGCTGGCCACCGCGGGCGCCATGACGGTGGCCGCGGCGATCAACGCCGAACGGATCGTGGTCGGCCAGGCCGCCGCGAGCGCCATCCTCACCACGATCTTCGTCGGGGCGGCCAGCCCCGGAATCGACCGGTTCGTGGACGCCCTCATCGGGGCGGGGGTGGCCCTCGCCTTCAGTCAGTTCTTCTTCCCGGCCCGGCTCGTGGCCATGCTGCGCCGGATCGAGGAGGACGCGCTGAAGGAGATGGCCAGCATGCTCGCCCTGGTCGGCCAGTCCCTCGGAGAGGAGGGCGACACCTCCAGCGAGCAGGTGGTCAACCGGCTCGGTGACCTCAGCAGACCGATGGCCCAGCTCAGCAAGGCCCGGGAGGGGAGCAGGTCCACGATCCGGCTCTCCACCATCCGCTGGGGCGACCCGCAGCCGGTACTGGACGAGGACGAGGTCATCGAGCGGCTCATCCTGCTGGGCGAGAGCTGCCTGTTCCTGTCCCGTACCACCACGTCCATGGGGGTGGAGGAACGCCAGGAGCTGGCGCCGATCGTGAGCGGCATGGCGGACGTGCTCGCCACCCTGGCCGACGACCTCAGCAGCCGCGAGGCCCGTGAACAGGCGGTGGAACAGGCCCTGATGGCGGCGCGCACCTACGGAGCGGGCTCCCCGGAGGACGACCCCGTCACCCACGCGACCCACCTCGCGGTGGAGATGGTCGCCAGCGACATCATGGTGTTCGCCGGGATCAGGTTCGACGAGGTCGAGGACGTCCTCCTGGGCGATCTGGAGGACCCCACGGTCCCGCATCCGCAGGGGGAGCCGTGGCTGCCCTGGCTGCGCTGGCGCCCCCGGTGGCGCCCGGAGTGGCGGCGGCCGGGCCGCCGCCGTCCCGGTCCCGATGAAGGTCCCCCGACGGAGGGATCCAGCTGAGCGGGCCCAGTTGAACGGGCACGGTCGAGCGGGCACGGTCGAGCGGGCCCTCACGAACGGTTCCCATGCCACGCGCCGAGTCGCGCCCGGGGCCCCCGGGTGCGGTACCGGGGCCCCGGGGTGGGGCAGGGACCTTGCGGCAGGACCGCTAGGCCGTGTTCTTGAAGCATTCCGGGCGCGTGACCGCCAGGCCTCTCGCTGTGCATCTGCGCTCGTGCAGCACCACCAGGCCGAACTTCGCACATCGGCTTGCGAGAGATTGCCTGACGACCGCGAGCTCATCCGAAAGCCTTCAGAAAAACACGACCTGGCCATGGTGGCCTCCGCACTCCTACAGTGGCGGAGCATCGACCAGAACAGAACGTCGGCGGAAGAGGCGGGCCCGTGCAGCGCGGAGTGGGAAAGAAGCATCCGGCGCGTCGGATGGAGCGCGGGTTCGGTTACGGCGCGCTGGCGGGCCTGGCGCTCCTCGGGCTGTCCATACCGATCGGCCTGGTGATGAACCAGGTCGAGGACGGCCTGAACAGCCCCGTGTTCGTGGTGCCGGTCCTCCTGGGCAGCGTGCTGACCATCGCGGGCTGGATCATGTGGGGTTCGTGGTCGGCGACGCTGGACCAGTACTCCGAACCGCTCAGCACGACCGCGAAGCTCACCCTGGCCGCCACCGCCGGGACCGTCCTGGGCCTGCTGTGCCTCCTGGTCGCCGGGTTTCCCCTCGCCATGTACCAAGAAACCGATCCTCCGGTCTGGGCGCTCCCCATGGTCCTCGGCGTCGGCGGCCTGGGCGTCCTCCTCTTCGGGGGCACCATCGTCGGGGCCGCCGTCTGCGGCGGGATCGCGCTGGGCGGCCCGCGGTGGTGGTGGGTGGGCGTACTCCTGTCCGGTGGCCTGGGCGCGGTCGGCGCCGGAGTGGCCCTGGCGTGGGTACCGCTCACCGTGCTGGGCGTCGTCGGTCTGGTCGCGGCCTGTTTCGGCTACCCCGCGGCGCTGCGGTCCGGCCTCAGGCAGCGCAGGCCGGACGCGGTGCGGGAGGCCCGGCGCAGGGGGGCCGGCTGACCGCCGCCCCGCGGGCCGCTCCTTCAGGCGCCACGGCCCTCCTGATCCCCGGACCGGACCGTGCCGCCGGTGGTGGCAGGCGGTGACCACCGGTGTGCCGCGATCCACTCCGCCAGGGACACCAGAGTGGTCTCCGCGCTGCTCGCCATATGGTCCCGTAGGGCACGGATGTCCTCGGGTGTGTCGCCCAGGACCGGATCTGCGCGCAGCAGGCGCCAGGACTGCTGGACGACGCTGCCGGCGCCCTGGGCGCACAGGCGCCAGTCCCAGCGAACGATGCCCTGCTCCGCGCCGCCGACGACGAAGGCGAACGCTGAGCCCGGATCGGCCTGGACCACTTCGGAGCGGGTGATCCATTCACGCCCGTCGCGGCGGTTGCGTCCGCTGAACCGGGCACCGACCCAAGGGCCGTCTCCCGGCGCGTAGCTCACGGCGCCGGCGCTCGGGCTCCAGGTCTCGATCAGGGACACGTCGCTGATCAGGGGATAGACGAAGTCCGGCGGCGCGTCGACCCAGCACCGCCTGGTGAAGGCGAAGGGCGTCAGATCGAGGTCGGCCAGCGGGTCCCGCGAGTCAGGGGTGGTGTTCTCGGATGTGGTCGTGCTCATCGGGGTCCCCAAGGGTGAAGGTGAGAGAGGGTGTGCGGCTCATCATGGCGACCGGCGCGGTGGGCGGCCACACCCTGTGGATCCGTACCCCGACAGGGTGAGGCGCGGCTCGGCGATGCCGCGCATACTCGGTCCCATGGACAAACACGGGCAGCTCGCCGACTTCCTCCAGGCACGCCGAGGCCTTCTGCGCCCCGAGGACGTCGGGCTGCGGACCTACGGCGAGCGCCGCCGGGTGCCGGGGCTGCGGAGGGAGGAGCTGGCGATGCTCGCGGGCATCAGCGCTCCGTACTACACCCGGCTCGAACAGGGGCGGTCGCGCAACGCCTCACCCGAGGTGCTCGACGCCATCGCGACCGCCCTGTGTCTGGACGGGTCCGAGCGGGCCCATCTGCACGAGCTCGCCCGTCCACCGAAACGGGGCAGGGCCGCGCCCCGGCCCCGCCCCGAGCACGTCACCCCGGCTACCAGCGCGCTGCTCACCGCCCTCGAAGGCACCCCCGCCATCGTCATGGGCCGCCGCAGTGACGTTCTGGCCTGGAACACCCAGGGCCACGCGTTGTTCGCGGGCCATCTCGACCGGGGCGGCCCCGCCGAACCGGGCACTCGGCCGAACATGGCCAGGATGGTGTTCCTCGACGCCCACACCCGCGACCTCTACGCGGACTGGCCCGCCAAGGCCAGGGCCGTGGTCGGCAATCTGCGTCTGACCGCCGGCCGCCACCCGGAGGATCCCCTGCTGGCCGGTCTCGTCGGCGAGCTGATCATTCGCAGTCCGGAGTTCGCCGCCATGTGGGCGGACCACCGGATCCTGGCCTGCGATGTCGCCGACTACGAGATGCGCCACCCCACGGTCGGGGCCCTGACCGTGACCCAGCAGACGGTCCAGAGCCCGCAGGGAAGCGGACCGGCCGTGGTGATCGCCACGGCCGCACCGGGGTCCCCGTCCGCGGCGGCCCTGGCTCTCCTCGCCCACGCCGGCGAGCCGAGCGGCGCGGCCCCGCTCCGCGAGAGCACCGGATCCCGACCAGCCTGACCCAGGAAGCCCTCACCACCCAGGAAGCCCTCACCCACCCCTTCCGCGGCCGGGCGCGCCCGAGGAGCGGGGCGACGCCGCCACGGTGCCGCCTGCGCCCGCCGGGCCCCCACCGGGCCGCGGCATGCCCGCACGCCTGACCACGGGTGCGGCACTCCGCAGGACCACCACTGAACGGTGCCGGGCCCCACTCGCCCGGCACAGGACGAACCACGGACATCAGGAGAAACGCCATGAGTAACATCACTCTCGGTGACGTAGAGATCACACGAGTCGAGGAAATGCACGGGCCGGTCGGCATGACACCGGCGGTCTTCATCCCCACGTCGACGAAACAGGAGTGGAACGAACACCGTTCCGTCCTCGCCCCGCACTTCCTCGACGAGGAGACCGATATCTGCAGGATCGCCGTGCAGACGTGGGTGCTGCGCAGCGAGGGCAAGACCATCCTGATCGACACCGGGATCGGCAACCACAAGGAACGCCCCTACGCCCCGGCCTGGGGGCACCTGGATCTGGACTTCCTCGGCAACCTGGAACGGGCGGGCGTCCAGCCCGACGATGTCGACATCGTGGTCAACACCCACCTGCACGTCGATCACGTCGGCTGGAACACACGCCTGGAGGGCCAGTCCTGGGTTCCGACCTTCCGCAACGCCTCGTACCTGATGCCCAGAGCGGACTTCGAGTTCTGGAACCCTGCGAACAACCCCAGGATCGCCGGAGGGGTCAACCAGAACGTCTTCGAGGACAGCGTCGCGCCGGTCCACGCCGCCGGCCAGGTGACGCTCTGGGAGGGGGACCACCGCATCGACGCGAACCTGCGTCTGCGGGCCGCGCCCGGCCACACCCCGGGGTCGAGCGTGGTGATGCTGGACTCCGGCACCGAGCGCGCGGTGTTCGCGGGGGACCTGCTGCACTCCCCGTTCCAGATCATGCACCCCGAACACAACAGCTGCTTCTGCGAGGACGCCCAGGCCTCCCGCAGGACCCGGCAGGAGATTCTCGGCTGGGCCGCCGATACCGGTGCGCTGGTCCTGCCCGCCCACTTCACCGGGCACGGCGCGCTGGAAGTGGAACGCAGTGGCGGCTCGTTCGGCATCAAGCGGTGGGCCGCGCTCGACCGGCTCTGACCCGAGGCCGGGTCCCGGCCTGCCGGCCGATGCCGGAGGCCGGACCCCGGTCCGGTTTCGTCTCGAACACCTTCGTTCCGGCCGCCCACCCGGGCCCGGGGAAAGGAACCGTCGTGCACCACGACACCGACGTCGTCACCACCGCTCAGGGGGCGGTCCGCGGAATGCGGAAGGACACCGCCACCGTCTTCCTCAACATTCCCTATGCCGCTCCGCCGCGCGGCGCCGGCCGATTCGCCCCGCCGAGGCCGCACGAACCATGGGACGGCGTACGGGATGCCACCGCGCCGGGGCCCAACGCACCGCAGGCCGCGCGCGGGCTCGGCGAGGTGGACATGTCCCCCTACTTCGGCACCGGCTGGAGCCGAGGGGAGGACCACCTCACCGTCAACGTCTGGAGACCCGCCGACGCGGACGGGGACCTGCCCGTCATGGTCTTCGTCCACGGCGGCGGCTTCGTCGCCGGATCGACCCGCTCCGCGCTCTACGACGGCGCCGCCTTCGCCCGCCACGGCGTCGTCCTCGTCACCGTCAACTACCGGCTCGGCATCCCGGGCTTCCTCGACCTGCCCGGGGCGCCCGCCAACCGGGGCCTGCTCGACGTGGTGGCCGCGCTGCGCTGGGTGCGGGAGAACATCACCGCTTTCGGCGGTGACCGCCGCAATGTCACGATCTTCGGTCAGTCGGCCGGGGCCACCATCGTCGGCGGGGTCCTCGCCGCCCCCGAGGCCACCGGCCTCTTCCAGCGGGCGATCGTCCAGAGCGGCAGCGGCTCGGGGGCGTTCACCCCCGAGCAGGCCCGCCGCGTCAGCGAGGCGGCGGCCGAGGCCCTGGGCGTCGAGCGCCACGCCGACGCCTTCGCGGAGGTCTCCGACGAACGGCTGGTCGAGGCCGTGGGCCGACTCGCGGCCGTCGACCTGCGGACCGGGACCCACTTCGACCCCCTGGTCGGGCTCAGCCCCGTCGGCCTGGTCCTGGACACGCAGCCCGCGCGATCCGTCGCCGCCGGCCTCGGTGCCGATGTCGACCTGCTCATCGGTACCAACGCCGAGGAGGGGAACCTCTACCTCGTCCCCGTGGGCGAGCACGCCGCCTCCACAACGGCCGACGTCCACGCGGTGGCGGCCCGCACGCACCCGGATCCGGAGCGGCTGGTCGAGGCGTACCGCGCGTCACGGCCGGAAGCGTCCCCCGGTGAGCTGAGGTCCGCGATCCTGGGTGACGCCGCGTTCGGTGCGGGCAGCCGGGCCCTGGCCGACGCGCACGCGACGCACCCCCGGTCCCGCACCTTCGGCTACGAATTCGCCTGGCGCTCCACCGCCATGGGAGGCGCACTCGGCGCCGCCCACACGGTGGAACTCCCCTTCGTCTTCGATCGCACGCACCTTCCCCGGCTGCACGGCCCGCACGGCCTGCTCGGCCCCCAGCGGCCGCCTGCCGACCTCGCCGCGCGGATGCACGGGGCCTGGGTCCGCTTCGCCCGGACCGGAGACCCCGGCTGGGAGCCGTACACCACCGAGCGCCGGGCCACCATGCGCATCGACGCGGAGTGGACCCTGATCGACGACCCCCGGGGCCAGGAACGACGAGCCTGGTCCCCCGGGAACCGCCACCCCTAGGCCGGCTGGGTGGAGGGCTCGAAGCGCACCACCACCGACTTGGACGTGGGCGTGTTGCTCACGTCCGCCGTGGAGTCCAGGGGCACCAGCACGTTGGTCTCCGGGTAGTACGCGGCCGCGCTGCCCCGGGCCGTGGGGTAGTGCACCACCCTGAAGTGCGGTGCCCGCCGTTCCCGGCCGTCCGACCACTCACCCACCAGGTCTGTGTAGGCCCCGTCGGCCAACCCCAGTTCACCGGCGTCCTCGGGGTTGACCAGCACCACCCGACGGCCGTGGTGGATGCCCCGGTAGCGGTCGTCGAGCCCGTAGATCGTGGTGTTGTACTGGTCGTGCGAGCGCAGCGTCTGCAGCAGCAGCCGCCCCTCGGGAACCTGCGGCGCGTAGGTGCCGTTCACGGTGAAGTTGGCCAGACCCGTCGCGGTCGGGAAGCGCCGGTCGTCGCGCGGGGCGTGCGGCAGCGCGAACCCCCCGCGCCGGCGCGCCTTGGCGTTGAAGTCCTCGAACCCGGGCACGACCGCGGCCACGTGGTCGCGCACCCGGTCGTAGTCGGCCATCCGGTCCCAGTCCACCGGGTCGTTCCCGAACAGCCGGCGCCCGAGTTCGCGGACGATGTCCACCTCCGAGCGCATGCCCTCCGACAGCGGTGGCAGCACCCCGTGCGAGGAGTGCACCAGCCCCATCGAGTCCTCCACCGTCACCCACCGCTGCTGGCCGTCGTACAGGTCGCGGTCGGAGCGGGCCAGCGCGGGCAGGATGAGGGCGCGCGCACCGGTCACCACGTGGGAGCGGTTCAGCTTGGTGGACACGTGCACCGTCAGCCCCACCCGGCGCATGGCCTCCTCCGTCACCTCGGTGTCCGGGCTGGCGGCCACGAAGTTGCCGCCCATCGCGAAGAAGACGCCCACCTCGCCGCGCGCCATCGCCCGGATCGCGTTCACCGTGTCGTGACCGTGCTCGCGCGGGGGCTCGATGCCGAACTCCGCGCCCAGCGCGTCCAGGAAGGACTCGGCGGGGCGCTCGAAGATGCCCATGGTGCGGTCGCCCTGGACGTTGGAGTGGCCGCGCACCGGGCACACGCCCGCGCCCGGCCGGCCCACGTTGCCGCGCAGCAGCAGGAAGTTGACCACCTCGCGGATGGTCGGCACCGAGTGCTTGTGCTGCGTCAGCCCCATCGCCCAGCAGACCACGATGCGCTCCGAGGCCACCACCATCGCGGTGATCTCCTCGACGAGCTCCCGGGAGAGCCCGGTGTCGCGTTCGGTCCGGGACCAGAACTCGTCCTCGGGCTCGGCCAGCAGCGCCTCGGCGAACTCCTCGAACCCGTGCGTGAAGGAGTTCACGAACCCGTGGTCCAGGACCTTCTCACCGCGCTGGTCGGTCTCCAGCAGCAGCCGGTTGACGGCCGAGAACAGCGCCAGGTCGCCGCCGAGCCGGATCTGCGCGAACAGGTCCGTCAGCTCGGTGCCGCGCCCCACCAGGCCCCGGGCGTACTGCGGGTTGCGGAACGCCTTCATGCCCGCCTCGGGCAGCGGGTTGACCGTGATGATCCTGGTACCGGACCGCTTGGCCTTCTCCAGCGCCGAAAGCATCCGGGGGTGGTTGGTCCCCGGGTTCTGACCGGCCACGATGATGAGGTCGGCCTGGTTGATGTCCTCCAGGGACACACTGCCCTTGCCCACCCCCAGCGTCTCGGTGAGGGCGGACCCGGACGACTCGTGGCACATGTTCGAGCAGTCGGGAAGGTTGTTGGTGCCGAGCTGGCGGGCGAACAGCTGGTAGGCGAAGGCCGCCTCGTTGCTGGTGCGCCCCGACGTGTAGAACACCGCGTTGTCGGGCGAGTCCAGCCCGCGCAGTTCGTCGGCGATCATGTCCAGGGCCCGGTCCCAGGAGACGGGTTCGTAGTGGGTGGCGCCCTCCGGCAGGTAGACCGGTTCGGTCAGGCGGCCCTGCTGCCCCAGCCAGTACCCGGAGCGGTCGAACAGCTCCGCGACCGGATGCCGGGCGAAGAAGTCCCCGGTCACGGTCTTGCGCGTGGCCTCCTCGGCGACCGCCTTGGCGCCGTTCTCGCAGAACTCCGCCTTGTGCCGCTTGTCCGGCTCGGGCCAGGCGCATCCCGGGCAGTCGAAGCCCTTCTTCTGGTTGACGGCGAGCATCGCCGGCAAGCCGCGCCGGATCCCGGCCTGGTCGTTCACGTGGCGCACGCTGTTGAGCACCGCGGGGATCCCGGCCGCACTTTCCTTCGGTAGTCCTACCTCCGGCGCGTCCTGGACGGGATCGGGCATGTCCGAGTCATGGTGTGTCACAGTTCGAATTCTCTCACCAAGTCGCCCTCTGTCCAGAGGTCCCGAATGATTGTGGCCTTGAATGGGGCGAACGATATCAAGGATTTGAACGTTGTTGTTGCAGGGGGCTCCGGCACTGTATTCTTGCGCGATGTTGCTGAGCCAGCTGAAGTACCTCACCGCGCTGGCCAAGGAACGGCATTTCGCCCGTGCGGCCCAGGCGTGCCACGTGTCCCAGCCCGCCCTGTCCGCCGCCATCCGCAAGCTCGAGGCGGAGTTCCGTGTCCCCATCGTCAGGCGGAACAACCGGTTCATGGGGTTCACCCACGAGGGGGAGCGGATCGTCGCCTGGGCCCAGCGCGTCCTGGCCGAGCACGACACCCTGGTCGAGAACGTCCGGAGCCTGCGCGAGGGGCTCAGCGGCCGCCTGCGCATCGGGGCCATACCCACGGCCCTGAGCTCGATATCCCTCATCACCGGTGCCTTCTGTGAACTCCACCCCCTGGTCACCCTGTCCGTCGTCTCCATGACCTCGAACGAGATCCAGCGGGGACTGGCCGACTTCCAGATCGACGTCGGGCTCACCTACGTCGACAACGAACCCGTGGAGCACGTGCGCAAGCAGCCGGTCTACCGGGAGCGCTACGCGCTGCTCACCGCCGAGCGGGGGCTGCTCGACGGCCGCGAGACCATCACCTGGGCCGAGGCGGCCGAGCTGCCGCTGTGCCTGCTCTCCCCGGACATGCAGAACCGCCGCATCGTCGACCAGGCGTTCCGCCGGGCGGGTGTCGAGCCCACACCCAGGGTCGAGACCAACTCGGTGACTGCGCTCTGCTCGTACGTCAACGAGAACCGCTGGTCAGCGGTCATGCCGCACGCGTGGCTGTCGCTGCACTCCGTTCCCGAGGGCATGCGCGCCATCCCCCTGGTCGAACCCGAGGTCTGCAAGGAGATCGGCCTGATCGTCGCGGACCGGGACCCCGAGCCCGTGCTGGCCCGCGCCCTCCTGGACGCGGTGGCCGCCGCCGACCTGGAGGCGCGGCTCGACCGCTACCACCCCGCCGGCCTCCCTCCGGGGGTCACCCTCTGACGCAGGCCGGATCGCGAGGCCCTCCGGAATCCGACCCCCCGACAGCACCCCGGGCAACCCTCGATAACCAACTCTTATCGCCCGACAATAAACATGTATTTGATTCTCGTCACATCAGGTGTGACGATGGCTCAGGCTTGTTCCCGCCGAAGCGGAAAAGCAGTGAAAGCGGAAGCGTATTCCGGTCGAAAAACAATCGTGAGGATGGGTTGTGCTGTCGTTTCTCGATCGTGATAAGAGTGTCGCTCCGCCCGGTTGCAGCCGTTGGTTCATTCCACCCGCCGCGCTCGCGGTCCACCTGTCCATCGGGCAGGTGTACGCGTTCAGCGTCTTCAAGACCCCGCTGGTGGAGCGCTTCGACACCACGCTGACCGCGATCGGCGTGGTCTTCAGCATCTCCATCGTCATGCTGGGCCTGTCCGCGGCCTTCGGCGGCAAGTGGGTGGAGCGCAACGGCCCCCGCAAGGCCATGTTCGTCTCCGGGCTCTGCTGGGGCGCCGGTTTCCTGGTCGGAGCACTCGGCGTGGCCACCGGCCAGCTGTGGCTGCTCTACCTCGGCTACGGCGTCCTGGGCGGGATCGGGCTCGGCATCGGTTACATCTCGCCGGTGTCCACCCTGATCAAGTGGTTCCCCGACCGCCCCGGTATGGCCACCGGCATGGCGATCATGGGGTTCGGCGGCGGTGCCCTCATCGCCTCACCCCTGTCCGCCGCGCTCCTCGAACGCTTCGGCGACACCCCCGCAGACGCCATCGTCCCGGCCTTCCTCGTCCTCGGCGCCGTCTACCTCACGGCCATGATGCTCGGCGCGATGACGGTCAAGGTTCCGCCGCCCGGGTGGCGGCCGGACGGTTGGGAGCCCCCGGCGGCCGCCGCGGGAGCTCCCACCACGGACCCGGCCACCGAGGGCGTGAGCGTGGAGAAGGCCTTCCGCACCCGCCAGTTCTGGCTGCTGTGGATCGTGCTCTTCTGCAACGTCACCGCGGGCATCGGCATCCTCGAGCAGGCCGCGCCGATGGTCCAGGACTTCTTCACCGGAGTCGGCCCCGCCGAGGCCGCGGGCTACGTCGGCTTCCTGTCGCTGTGCAACATGCTCGGACGCTTCGTGTGGTCCTCCACGTCGGACGTCCTCGGCCGCAAGCGCACCTACATCGGCTATCTGGGCATCGGCGGCCTGCTCTACCTGCTGGTCGCCGTGGCGGGCACCAACTCGGTGGTGCTCTTCGTCGCGGTCACCGGTGTCATCCTGTCCTTCTACGGCGGCGGCTTCGCGACCATCCCCGCCTACCTGAAGGACCTGTTCGGCTCCTTCAACGTCGGAGCCATCCACGGCCGCCTGCTCACCGCCTGGTCGTGCGCGGGGATCGCCGGACCGCTGATCGTCAACGTGATCGCCGACCGCCAGCTGGCGGCGGGCCACTCCGGTGCCGACCTGTACACCTTCTCGCTCTACCTCATCGTGGTCGTGATGGTGATCGGGTTCGCGGCCAACGCGCTGGTGCGCCCCCTGCCGAAGACGGCGCCCGCGATCGGGGAGGCGTCCGACCCCGAGGCCGCACCCGCCCCCGGGGCCGGCGCTCCGGCCCGTGAACGCGTGTGACGGAACCCCAGCACGCGGTGTTCCCGCCCCGGGGCGCCGTACCCGGACCCCCACCGCGCAGACAGAGGAGAGGCCGATGGAGTCGGTGAAGGAGAACCCGATGGAACAGAGCCCGCCGGAGCAGGGCCCGACCGAACGGAGGGCGCGCGACCAGGCGTCGAAGGCCGCCGCGATCTTCCTGTGGGTGGTCGTGATCGCCGCCCTGGGATACGGGGTGGTGCGGACCGCGATCCAGGCGGCCGCCCTGTTCACCGGTTAGGCGCCCCACCGGTGGCGCGGCACGGGACCGCCGGTCTCAGTCGACCGTCCCGACGAAGGTGACCGGCGGGTAGAGCGGGACGAAGTCCTGGTCGTGGAACTCGACCGTGTACTGGATCTGCCGGTCGTCCTCGTCCGCCCAACAGTCCTCGTCCCAGGACCCCGACTGGCCGGGGGCGAGGCTGTCGGGCGGGTTCACGCTGTCACCCAGGACCGGGGACCCGGACTCCCGCAGGGGGTCGCCCACCGAACACGACCTGGTCACCAGACCGGTCGGTACGGTCTCGGTGCCCTCGTTGGCGAGCTCCACCGTCCACGACAGGTAGGGCAGGTCGCCCTCCTCGCCGGTCGACGGGTCCACCCCGCCCTCCTCGACCCCGCGCTCGAAACGGCTCAGGCCGATGCTGAACCCGTCCCCGAAGTCGTGGGTCTCGTCCAGGTCGACGGTGACCGCGTCGAAGCCGCTCTCGGGCCGGTCCTCGACGTCGTCGGGGTGGGGGTTCTGGGCGGCGGACGGGGGCTCGGGCGGCTCCGAGGAGGCCTGCCGGGCCCACCAGCCGGCACCGAACCCGATGATCAGGGCGACCGCGGTGCCGACCGCGGCGACGATCCAACCGGTTCTGGTCATGTGGGGGTGTCCTTCCCGGGGCGGGCGCGCGGGCCCGAAGCTCAGGGTGACCGTATCGCACGGCGCCCGGCCGGAGCGGGTACGGCACGGGGGACGGGACGCCCGGAGGCGGGGGCCGATGACGCTCACCGGCGTAGGGGGTCGAGACCTGGGGCTGACGCGCTCCGCCCGCCGCGTTCCTAGCGTGGAGGACATGAACTCACCAGAACGCTCCACACCGTCCCGGCCCGAACGGTCCGCCCGGCGCACCGGCCTGGGCCTGCCCTTCGCGGCCGTCGTCGGCCTGGCCCTGCTGGCGGCGCCCCGGGTGGTCCTGCACGACCTCGGGATCATCCAGGAGGGCACCTTCGTCAACTCCCTGTTCGTGTTCGTGCCGCCGTTGGTGTGGATCGCGGTGGTGCTGTGGCGCCGGGTACCGAACCCGTTCCTGACGCTCCTGGTGGTGGGCGTCCTGTACGGGGTGTTCCTCATGCTCGGCCACCAGATCCTGTGGAACACGGCCTGGGAGGGCGACCCGCCGACCCTCGGCGGGAACCTCAGCGGACTCGCGCCCGGGGCGCAGGAGCTGATCGTGCGCGGCTTCGCTGGGTTGAGCAGCCTGGTCACCGGGACTCTCGTGGGCGCCGTCAGCGGCCTCGTCGCCTGGGGAGCGGGCAGGCTGATCCACCGCTGAGCGCGAGGCCGGTGGAGCCGAACCGGCCTTTCGAGGGGCGAGGGGCCGTCACGGGCAACCGGGGCGTCGGGGTCGACGTCTTCTCCAGTGACGGAGGAGACATATGCGTACGTTCCTGGTCGCCCTGGCGGCCCTCACCCTGACCCTCAGCTCCTGCGCTTCCGAATCCCCGGAGGAGGCGAAGGAACCGGAACAGGAGTTCTTCGTCGAAACCGAGGAGCGGGAGGCGCCGGAGCCGCGTGAACCGGAGGACCCGGCGGTCGCCACGGGCACGGGTTCGAGCGTGTACCGACCGCCCGCGCCACCGGTCGGGGAACCGGTCCCCGAGGAGCCGGCTCCCGAGGACCCCGCCTCCGATGATCCGTACCACCGGCCGCCGGGGATGGACCCCTGCGAGGAGGACGCCCACGGGCTGGTCGACAACGACGCCTGCCTGGAGCAGAACGGATTCCCCAGGGACGGCTGACCGGAAACCCGGGAGGACGATCCGGGGGTTTCTCGCGCCGAGCCGGTCCATCGCGGCCAGGAAGCCGTCGCGACGGGAGCGCCGCCTGCGGGTCGTCTGCCCTCCCCGCACGGACACGAAGGCTCGGCGGTCGGTGCCGGACGGGTCCTTCGCCCGGCGCCGACCGCCTCGCTGGTGGATCAGTTGACGGGGACCTCGGCGCCGCCGGTGACACGGACCAGTTCGGCGTGGTCGGTGGGGAAGATCGTGTTCGGGGTTCCGCCCGCCGCCCACAGCCGGGGGTAGTCCGCCAGGGCGGGGTCCACCACGGTCTCCACCGGGGCCGGGTGGCCGACGGGTGCGACCCCGCCGATGGCCTGGCCGGTCGCCTCCCGGACCTCCTCGGGGCGGGCGCGCCGGATCTTCGCCTTGCCGAGGCGCTCGGCCAGCAGGGCGACGTCCACCCTGTGCCGACCGCTGGTCATCACCAGCAGCGGTTTCCCGTCGGCCATGAACACCAGACTGTTGGCGATCGCGCCGACCTCGCAGCCCAGGGCCTCGGCGGCCTCCGCCGCGGTCCGGGTGGAGGCGGGCAGTTCACGGACCCGCCCGTCCATGCCGAGTGCGCTGAGGGCCTCCGCCACCCGGCGGCTGCGTTCGGGCAGGTCCTTGACCTCGTCCATGCTGATCCCTTCTTCGCTTCCGACCGCACGCTATCCGAGTGCGGCCGGGTCCGGGGCGCCGAACCAGCGCGGCAGCGCGGCGGCCAGTCCCCGCTGGTCCCCGCCGGCCCAGGCCACGTGGCCGTCCGGCCGCAGCAGCACGGCGGGCACGTCCAGTTCCTCGCCGGTGTCGACGACGAGGTCGACCCGGTCGGCCCAGCCCTCCACCGAGAGCCGTCCGGTCCGGTCGAGGAGCAGCCCGCGGCCGTCGTGCAGCAACCCGTACAGACGCCCCCGCGTCAGACCGATGTCCCGCATCCGCCTCCCGACCAGCTCGTGCCCGCCGTCCCCCGTGTTCTCCGCGTCACCCACGCCCCCGCTGAAGTCGTAGCGGACCCCGAGCGCGGTGATCTTCTCCGTCAGGAACCGGTTGACCTCGTTGCACCCGATCAACTGCGTCATCAGGCGCCGCACCGCCTGAGGGCCGGGTTCGGTGGACATCAGCTCCATCTGCGCTCGGGTGTTGTCCAGCACGTCGGCGGCGACCGGGCGGCGCTCGGTCCCGTAGCTGTCCAGCAGCCCTTCCGGAGCCCAGCCGTTGATCTCGGCGGCCAGCTTCCAGCCCAGGTTGAACGCGTCCTGGATGCCGAGGTTGAGTCCCTGGCCCCCGGTCGGCGGGTGGACGTGCGCCGCGTCGCCTGCCAGCAGCACCCGGTCGACCCGGTAGCGCTCGGCCAGCCTGGTGGCGTCGCCGAACCGGGACAGCCAGCGCGGTGAGTGCACGCCGAAGTCGGTTCCGGCGTACTTGGTCAGCTGCCGCCTGAACTCCTCCAGGGTCGGCGGGACCGCGCGGTCCTCGGCCACCCCTTCGGCGGGTACGACGACGCGGTGGACCCCGTCCCCGGAGGGCCCGACACCGAACCGCTTCTCGGTCTCGCGGACCTCGGCCGTCACCGCGGCCACCGTCTCCGGCGACGTGGTCACCTCCATCTCGCCCAGCAGTGTCTCGACCCTGGAGGGCTCACCGGGAAAGCCGACGCCGAGCAGCTTGCGCACCGTGCTTCGGCCGCCGTCGCATCCGACCAGGTAACGGGAGCGCAGCAGGGTGCCGTCGGCCAGCTCGGCGGTCACCCCGTCCTCGTCCTGGGCCAGCCCGACCAGCTCGCATCCGCGCCGGATGCCGGTGCCGAGCTCCACTGCGCGTTCGGTCAGCAGACGATCGGTGACGGGCTGGGGAAGACCGAGGACGTACGGGTGCGCGGTGTCCAGACCCTCCGGCGCCGGTGCGGCGATGCCCGCGAAGAAACCGCCGATCGGGTACTGCCGGCCGTGCTCGGTGAACCGCTCCAGGAGACCGCGCTGGTCCATCACCTCGATACTGCGCGCGTGCAGGCCGAGCGAGCGGACCACCTCGGTCGGCTCCGCGTCCCGCTCCAGCACGAGCACGTCCACGCCGTGCAGCCTCAGCTCGCCGGCCAGCATCATGCCGGTCGGACCGCCGCCGACCACGATCACGTCCATCATGGGATCCCCCGTTCGACGGGCCCGTCCCCGGGCCCGAGCAGCCGCCCCACACGCCCGCGCGCCCTTGACGGCACACGAGTCGAGCCCCCTCACCTGGGGGTTCGCGGCTGCGAAGGTCGATTGTGCGGCATGACCCGGGTCTTGCCGCAAGCCCCCGGGCGCGGTATAAATTGAGAGTGGAGAGGAGTTCTCTGAACCCCTCTCCTTTCGTGTTTTCCGGGGGTGGGTCGTCGGGAGCGCTGCGCCGGGGCGCTCTCGCGGGCGACCCGTTGCCCGTTGACCGCTCAGCCCCGGGCGCCGTGTCCGCCGCGCGGTTCCAGGCCGACCGCTCCCAGGATCTGTCGGGCGTGCTCCTCCGCTGAGGGACGCGGCCCCAGGATCTCCTCGACCCCGCCGGGCAACAGGTCCGTCTGTGCCCACCACTCGCGGAGCTCCTTCTCCCCGACGTGGTCGAGCCTCGGTTTCGTGGCGTGCCGGACCAGCGTCTCCTCGAAGGGCACGTCGAAGTAGTACATGCGTGAGGTCCCGCGGTGGTCGGCCACCAGCGACATGAGCATCTCCGCGTGCCAGCCGGCGTACATGATGCCCTCGACCACCACGTGACAGCCCTGGTCCAGGCAGTACCGGGCGGTCTGGTCGATCAGCCCGACATGGGGTGACCCCGGCCGGTCGCGCACGCGCAGGATGTCACGGCGCAGGTTGTCCTGGCCGACCACGGCCAGTCCGCGCCCGTACAGCGTGCGCAGGGCCGCGGCTGTCGTGCTCTTGCCGGAACCGGAGTTGCCTCGGAGCACGATCAGTCTGGTGTCGGGGGAACCGGTGGGTGGCATGGCCGGGAGGTTAGCTGCTGAAGGGCCCGCTCTGCTCACGACCGGGTGGAGTGCCCGCCGGGACCCGCGGCCGAACCGGTTCCGTGGAGCTTCCCCCGCGCGGCGAGGGACCCGCGCAGGCGCGGAAAACTCCTCGTCACCCGGAACCGGTACCGTCGGCGTTGCGTCCTACCGGCAGTGCCGGATTCCCCGAGGACTCCCATCGGTCCCCTCACCCGCGTTCCTTCCCAGGAAGCGGGTCCGGGTAGGAAGAGTCGCCTTGACCCTCAGGCGTGCGTTCACCAGTGTCCCCGCAGAGACGATCCCCGACGGCCCCGTCCGGGCGCCGCGGGTCGGCCGGTACGGGGCCACCTCCTTCGCAACCGTGCGCTGGTGAAGCACGACCGGGCCGAGCCCGGCACCCCCTCTCCCGACGGCCGCTCACCGGCCTGAGGGCCCCTGTCCACAGACCTCCCAGGACAGCCTGCCCGAGAGCCCTTCGCCGGACTCCGGACGCTCCACCCTCCCTGTGTCCCCGGTCGTACATCCGCCGGGAAGAACGAAAAGGAAGTATCCATGGTCATCAAGCGCCTGCTCGCCGGAATCGGGTTCGGCGGGGCAACGGTGGAAACCTCCCTGGACTCGTCGGTGTCCGTCCCGGGAGGCTCCCTCCGCGGCACCGTCGTCATCGAGGGCGGCGACATCGAACAGCAGGTCGAGCAGCTCACGGTCGGACTCCAGGCCCGGGTCGAGACGGAGGTCGGCGACCGCGAGGTCGACAACGACATGGAGTTCCACCGGGTACGCCTGGGAGAGGGTGTGACCCTGACCCCCGGACAGCGGTTCCAGGTGCCCTTCGAGCTCTCCGTGCCCTGGGAGACGCCCATCACCGCCTACCGCGGCCGGCACCTGCACCGCATGAACCTCGGTGTGAACACCCGGCTGCACGTGGCCAGGGCCGTCGACCCCGGGGACCTGGACCCGGTCGCTATCGAGCCCCTCCCCGCGCAGGCCGCGGTCCTGGACTCACTGACCTCTCTCGGATTCACCTTCAAGCACGCCGACCTGGAGCGGGGCCGCATCGCGCGGACCCGGCAGAGACTGCCCTTCTACCAGGAGCTGGAGTTCCGCTCTCCCAGCCGTTACCGGGGACTGAACGAACTGGAACTGTCCATGGTCACCGACGAGCGCGGAGTGGACGTGGTACTGGAACTGGACAAGAAGCCGGGCCTGCTCTTCTCCGAGGGACGGGACACCTTCCACCGGTTCACCGTGGACCACCACGACGGCGCCGGACGCGACTGGACGGGCCACCTGCACGGATGGATCGACTCCCTGGCCGGCCGGCGGGACCTGTTCTGAGCGTCCCCCGGCCGGGGAGAGCCCCCGGCTCCGGGCCCGGGCCCGTCTGAACACGAACCGCGGGCCGACGGCTGGTGCGGCCCCGGACGGAACCGGTCCTCTCAGCGCGGGAGCCGGTCCGGCCCGGGGCCGCCCGCGCGTCCGTTCAGTCCTGGACGAGGTGGCCGTCGAAACCGGCGGCCACCAGGTAGGCGTAGGCCTCCCTGACCTCGTGGGGGACCTCCTGGGGCACGGAGAAACCGCGGGCCGGGTACTCCATCACCCGTTGCAGGTCACCGACCATCGTGTCCATGACCAGCCGGTCGTCGCCCACGCTCCCCAGGTAGTCGTCGAACCCGGTCCGGGCCGAGGCGCACACCGTCTCCGCCTCGGGCCACAGCACCCGTGCGGTGGCGTGGGCGCGCCGCTCCATGTACGGCTTGCTCACGAGCATCACGCTCTCGGCCGCGACGCCCTCGCGTTCGAGCAGGGCGCGGGCGAAGCGGAGGTTCTCCCCGGTGTTGGTGGCCCGGTCCTCCACCAGGATCGCCTCGTCGGGGACGCCCAGCCCCAGTGCGTGTTCGCGGTAGTGCACCGCCTCGCCCCGGGGGAAGCGGGCCAGGGTCGAGGGGCTGTTGGCACCGGTGATCACCATCAAGGGGAAGAACCCCCGGTGGTACAGCTCCGCGGCGCATGCGGCCACGCCCAGATCGTGGCTGCCCAGGACCACCGCGACGTCGCACCGGCGAGGCTCCTGGTCCATGTGCTGGTAGTCCCAGACCAGCCGGGCCCGCTCCCGGATCTCCCCGGTCAGCTCGACACCCGTCCTGGAACCCGCACCGCTGTCCGACCCCACGCTGTTCCTCCTGTCGCCGTTCGCCTTCTCGTGTCCCCGGGGCGCACGAACGCTCACCCGCTCCGGACGACCTTCAGGGTGATCGATCCCAGGCCGTCGAACTCGGCGGTGAACACGTCGCCGTCGGCCATGGGCACGGCCCCGTGCAGGGAGCCGGTCATGACCAGGTGCCCCGGTTCCAGGGCCGCCCCGTGCTCACCCAGTTCGTTGGCCAGCCAGGCCACCACGGCCACCGGATCACCGAGGGCCTCCGCTCCGGTGCCGGTCCCGACGACCTCGCCGTTGCGGGTCAGCACCATCTCCACCAGTCGCGGCTCCAGGGCGTCCACCGCGACCCCGTGGCCGCTGACGGCCACGGCGGCCGTGGACGCCAGGTCGGCGATGGTGTCGGCCGACCTGATGCGCCACCCCGCGATCCGCGAGTCGACGATCTCCAGCCCCGCGTGGGCCCGGGCGATCGCCGCGCGGGCCTGTTCGAGGGTCACCCCCGGCCCCTGGAGCCGGGAACCGATCCGGAAGGCGATCTCGGCTTCGATCCTGGGCTCCACGAATCGATCCAGCGGCACGGTGGCGCCGTCGGAGAGGACCGCCGAGGCCAGCACGGGACCGTGGTCCGGGGAGTCGACCCCCATCTGCTCCCGTGCCGGCACGGAGGTCAGCCCCACCTTGTACCCGACGATCTCTTCACCGTCGGCCAGCAGCATCGACACCAGCTCGCGCTGGATCTCGTAGCCTTCGGCCGTGCCCAGGGCCGGGTCGGCGTCGGTGAACGGTTCGACGGGCTCTCGGGTGGCGCGTGCCCGGTACAGGGCACGGGCGCGTTCGCGGGAAAGCGGCATCAGGCGACTCACTCCTTCTCGGCCGTGGACCGCACGGCCGCGTCGATGAACCTGTCCTCCTGTCCGCCGACGCGGCCCGGATCGCCGCCGTGGTGCAGGATGTCGTACGCGGGCACACCCTAACGGGCGGCCGGTGCGGCCCGGCGGTCCGGTCACGGCGCAGGGGGCGAACGCCTCAGCAGACGCTGTCGCCCGGCTTGGGCACGCCCAGGCCGAAGAGGGTGCGGGCGCGCAGCCCGGCCCAGGTCCCGGCGAGCGCGAAGACCGCCCACAGCCAGCCGTGCAGGCTGCCCGAACCGATCCCGGCCAGGTAGGCGCCGATGTTGCAGCCGCCCGCCAGCCGGGCGCCGATGCCCATCAGGACACCGCCGACCAGCCCGGCCGCGACCAGCTTCCAGCTCAGTCCGCTGTGCAGCTTCCAGGTGCCCGCGGCCCCGGCGGCCACCGCGGCGCCCAGGATGATGCCGATGTTGGTCAGGCTGTTCTTGTCCTGCAGGACCGGGCCGGCCAGCTGCTCGGCCTGTCCTGGTTGGCTCCAGAACGCCCAGGTCTCGGGTTGGAGGCCGACCAGCTGGAGCGCCTTGGCGCCCCACAGGTTGAAGGCCGACGTGATGCCCCAGGCGCCACCGGAGACCGTGAGCACGGCGGCACCCAGCACGGCCAGGACCAGCGCGCCGACGAGCAGCGGCCAGCTGCCGCGCACGATCCGCAGCAGCCCTTCGGCCGAGGGCGGCGCGCCTACGGGCGGCGGGACGCGGCGGTTCTGCACGGCGCGGGTGATCACCACCAGGGCCACCAGCGCGGCGACGGTGACCAGCCAGGACCCGCCCCAGCCGACGTGGTCGGAGAGCAGGACCGGCGGGACCGCGGGCAGGTCGGCGACCAGCGGCCACGCGGCGCTGTAGATCACCGAACCCACGATGAATCCGAACAGCGTGATGAGGATGGCGGACTGGCCGGAGCCGACCGCGAAGAGCGTGCCCGAGGCGCAGGCGCCGCCGAGTTGCATGCCGATCCCGAACAGGAACGCTCCGGCGAACAGGGCGATGCCGATCGGCCCGGCCGAGGGGGCCGGTTCGTTTCCGAACAGTCCGGTGCCGGTTCCGAGGACCAGTGTGAACAGGGTGGCGGTGGTACCGAGCAGGACGGCGTGGGCGCGCAGGCCGGTGCCGTTGCCCACCGCGAGGAACTGGCGCCAGGCCGAGGTGAACCCGAACCGCGAGTGGAACAGGGTGAAGCCCAGGCCGGTGCCCAGGAGCAGCAGGACGGCGGGCAGTGCGCCGTGCTCGGACCACACGAAGGCGGCCAGGCCGAGCGCGCCCATCAGGGCGACGCCCAGCGGCCACCAGCGGACCGGTTCGGCCGCGGGGGCCCGGGGCGGCGGGACCGAGAGGGTGGGGCGCCACTTCAGTGCCAGAGCGGGTGAGACGTCGGGCGGGGTGTCGGTGGGGTCGGTGTTCCCGGTCGTTGCAGTGGGTGTTGCGGTCACAGGGATGGTGTCCAGACGTGACGGGGCGGGGACGGCCGGAAGGCAGGGGTCCGGGCCGTGAAGGAGGTCAGGGGGCGCACCGGTGCCGCGGCGGAGTGCGGGAGACGGTTCGGGTCAGCGCACGCGGAGACGACACCGGCGGCGACAGAGGCCGTCATCGGTGCTCGTGAGCGACATGGAGATCAGAGCCATGCGCAGGAAGCGTGCGGTACCGGACATGAGGAGGATTCTAGGACATAGGGCAAATGGCTTCCGCGTTCGGGGGGAGGCCTGCTCCGAACGCGGTGACGCGTTCGCCGCGGTGTCGAAACAGCTCCCACACGGGCAGCTCCCACACGCGCGGGTTCGGCCCGGGTGGGACCGTGTTTCGGGGTGGAGCGCGGACGATCTCCCCGGGTGCCCCCTTGCCCGTCCACCGAAGCACGGGGGAGCACGAAGGCCGCCGCACCTACTCCGGGGGTTCGGGAGCGCGGTGCCGGCCCGGGCGCCGACGGGGCGGTGGCTGCTCGGGTTGCCCCTGGGACGCAGGTGGAGGCTGTTGCCCGCCGGGATCCGAGAGCTCCGGAGGGGCGGGCTCGCCAGGAGCGCGGGACGCCGGACTCCAGGCAGGTCCGTACCGGTGGAGCGGTGCGGCAGGGGTCCCCGGCGCAGGTCCGGGAGGTGGTTCGGGCAGTGGTCCCGGAAAGGGCTCGTGCGGTGGTCCTGCCGTCGCCCCGGTGAACGGGCCCGCCGGTGGTGCGGAAGGTCGTTCAGGTGAGGGCTCGGGCCGCGGACCCGGGCGCGGTCCGGACGGTGCCCCCGAGGGTGCTCCGGGGGCCTGGGACCAGGCCGTGGTGTGCGGCGTGTGGGGCCTTTGTTGTCCTTGAGACCCTGACTGTTCCTGTGCCCCCTGCTGACCCTGTGGTGCCTGGGGGTCCCGGTTCCGCTGGTGCGCCTGGGATGTGGGTGGGCTCAGCCGGGCCTGGGATGTGGGTGGGCCTGACGAGGCCTGAGGAACGGGTGGGTTCGCTCGGGTCTGGGGAACGGGTGGGCCCTGCGGTCCGGACCCAGGGGTGCCGAAGTGCTCCGGCCCGCCCCGGTCCGGGCCGGAACGCGCGGGGCCGGTCCGAGGGGGCGGCGCGGCCGAAGGCCCGTGCCCGGGCGCGACCGGCTGCCGGGGCGGTCCGCCGTGGGGCGCGGGCCCCTGGGGCCGGGGACCTCGGTACTGCTCCCCGTGTGCGAGCTCCCCCTGGGGCCGACCGGCGTGGGGATCGGCCGGGTGAGGGGGCTGACCCGTGTGGGGCCCCGCGGGGTAAGGGGGCCGGGCGGCCGGGTTCGGCCGGGGCACCCTGTCCGGCGTGCGGGCTCGCAGCAGGGCGGCCAGCAGGAGCACGGCTGCGCCGAGCACCAGCAGATCGTTCGTGTGGTACCAGGCGGGTTGGAGGACGTCGTAGGTGAGATCGTGCAGCGGGGGCCGTGCCGGCACGGCAGCTTCGGGAGCGCCGAGGACCGGTGGGTACACGAGCCACAGGATCCGCATGGCCGCGGACCAGACCGCGTACAGGCAGACCAGTGCCCCCGCGGCCAGCAGGAGCCCGCGCGCCCGGGGCGCCCTTCCGGAGCGCACCAGCACCAGCACGCCCGTGACCCCGAAGAACAGTGACGCGGCCAGGGCCAGGACCGTGAAGAGCAGTGGGGACAGCACGGTCAGACACCTCCGTACGGTCGGTGCAGGCCGGGGGTGTCATCGCGCTGCCACCCGGGAGCGCGGTGCTCCTCGAAAGGACCGGAACGGACTTCGCCCCTGCTCGAGGGCCGGTCCCCGGGCGCGTGCCGGTCCTCCGGCACCCGCGTGCCGCGGGTGGCGGCCACCGCCAGGAACAGCAGCCCGGCGGCGAGGAGGAGCACGCTCAGGTGGCTCAGGGCGAAGACGGCGTCCGCCGGTCCCGCGGCGACCAGGAACCGGCCGAGCACGGTGTGGAGCAGCACGTCCGTCAGCGGCGCGGCCAGGAGCAGGACCAGGCCGGTGACCGCGGCGCCTCTGGGCCGGGGGAGCCGCCCGACCAGGCAGAGCCCGACCAGCCCGACCAGGGCGGGCAGGCAGCCGAGGGCCAGGTCGAGCACGGGTGCGGGATCGGTGGCGGACATGCGGGCTCCCGTCGGGGGCGGTCTACCGGTCAGAGCTCCGGGGGCGAAGGAGCACGCTCGGGTCGATCACGGGCACGCGCCGCGAGTCTAAGCCACCACCCGGCCCGATCCCATGGCATCCGGCCGTGCCGGGGTGGCCGGACCCGGCCGTGTCACCTCCCGGGTCCGGCGGCGAGCCCTCTCCCGGACATGCCTGCGGGGCCTTCCGCCCGGCCCGGCCGTAGGGAGGTAGCGCCCGGGACGAACCGGGTCCGGCGGGCGCGGGTCAGCCGGTCGGGGCCAGGGTGATGGCCCCGTTGTCGGTGCGGGCGTTGACGGTGTTGGCGCTGTTCGGGTCGGTCGGGAGGTCGTTGACGATCTCGCCGTTCTCGGAAGTCTCGAACACCGCGTAGGGGCCGCCGGGCAGCGCGACCGTCGCGTCGCCGTTGTTGGTGCTGATCTCCACCTCCTCCGGCTCCCTGGCGAAGGTGGCGTCGATGCCGCCGTTGTCGGTGGCCGCGCTCAGGCTCTCCGAGCCGATCCCCGAGAGGTTCATGTCCCCGTTCTCCGAGGTCAGGGCGAGGGGGCCGGTGACGTCGGAGACGTCGACGAGGCCGTTGTCCGAGGCGATCTCGACAGAGGAGCTGAACCCGGACACGGTGACGTCCCCGTTGTCGGTCCGCACCGCCAGCCCGGTGTCGGCCGGGACGAAGACCTGGTACCGGACCCGGCAGTCGGAGAGCGCGGCGCAGGTCGTCTCCAGGTTGAGGGTCTCTCCGGTCAGCTCCCAGTCCCCGCCCGCGCCGCCCGTTTCCGTGCGCGTGACCCGGACCTGTTCGGTGTCGTCGGGGACGATCTCCAGGTCGGCGTCGTCGACCTCGACGATGAGCAGCTCCGGTACGTCGTCGTAGGTCTTCTCCTCCGTCTCGTCCGGTTCGGAGCTCTGGCCGCACCCGGAGAGCAGGGCCAGGGCCAGCAGCGCTCCACCGGTGGCGAGAGCGGTGCGGGTGGAGGGCGGGTTCATACTGACTCCTCGTGCTCGGGGTGGGCCGCGAACCCGGCCGAAGTGGCGTGCGCGGCGGAGTCGAACTCGTCGGAGCGGGCGTCGAGCACGGCGGCGAAGAGGTCCTGTCGGCCTTCGGAGCCGGAGTGGACGGCACCCCGGGCGGAACACGCGGCGCGTGTGACGACCTCCGGCCGGCTGTCGGCGTGACCGTGTTCGGTGAACACGCGCGCGGCGGTGAGCAGCCCGCGCCGCACCTCCTCCCGGGGGGTGCGCGGTGTCGTGCCCGGCGGGCTGTCCATGACGTGAAACTAGCATTCCCACCGGTATCGGATACTCACGGGTGCACAAAGGAAGCGGGGACAGGGCCGAGACGGCGAGAGGTCTCCGGGCACACGGGAACGGGGCCCGCGGCGACGGCCGCGGGCCCCGTTGGGGAGTCCTGGGGTTCTTACGGGGCGGTCCGGTGCGGCGTCACCCCGCTCCGTGGATCACTCCGTGTCGTAGACGCGCACGTAGTCCACGACCATCTCCTGCGGGAACTGGGTGGATCCGTCCGGGTACCCGGGCCACTCCCCGCCCACGGCGACGTTGAGGATCATGAAGAACTCCTGGTCGAAGACCCAGTCACCGCTCACGTCGGCGGGGGTGACGGTGTTGAAGGGGACGTCGTCGACCGACCAGGTGATGGAGTCGGGCGTCCAGTCCACCGCGTACACGTGGAAGTCGTCCGGGAACGCCCCGCCGCCGGGGTGCTCGTAGGAGGCGCCGACGCCCCCGCCGCCGGAGTATCCGGGGCCGTGCACGGTGCCGTGGACGGTCCCGGGCTCGCTGCCGATGTGCTCCATGATGTCGATCTCGCCCGAGTCCGGCCACGGGGTGTCGGGGAAGTCCGCGCCGAGCATCCAGAAGGCGGGCCAGACGCCCTGTCCGGTGGGCACCTTGATCCGGGCCTCGATCCGGCCGAAGGCGTGCTGGACGTTGTTCTGGGTGGTCATGCGGGCGGAGGTGTAGCCGCCGTCGCTCTCCTGCCTGGCGGTGATGACGAGGTTGCCGTCGCCGTCCAGGGCGGAGTTCTCCCGGTCGGCGGTGTAGTTCTGGAGTTCCTGGTTGCCCCAGCCGTGGTCGCCGGTCTCGTGGTTCCAGTTCGCGGGGTCGGGGGCGGCGCCCGCCGCTCCGTCGAACTCGTCGGACCACACCAGCGCGGCCTGCGCGGTCTCTGTGGAGGTCAGTTCGCTGTTGTCGGTCACGTCACTTCCGGTCCAGGTCAGGGCGGTGGCCGTGAGAGCCGCGGCGGCTCCCAAGCCGACGGTGGCGGTCACGGTCCGCCGGGCGGTCCAGGTGTTTCCCCGGTTCCTTCCGTTCTTCCTGCTCGCGGTCGTTCGGCTGCTCATCGTTGCACTCCAGGGGGTTGCGGGGGTGCGGGAGACGAGCCCCGGGGGTACGCGCGGGCTAGCGGGTCGCGCACGGACCGAGGGGCCCGAAAGCACCTTGCTGAACAAGTGTTAAGCGACTGTACGATCGCGCTCCGTGTCGGAACAAGGGGTTTCCGGGAAGAATTTGGGAACGCTCCCATAAGTGGTATCGGGTGCCGGAGTGCCGGGCGGGACGGGAGTGAAGGGGAGCGGGACGGGGCCGTCGGGGCGGTGGTGCCCCAACGGCCCCGGGAGGCCGCGCCCGTACGGCGCGATCGACGGCTGGTCTACGGCTTGCTCGCACGCAGCGAGTACATCAGGGGGATGCGGGCGTGGGTGTCCGGGAAGCGGTAGTACCCGTCGGCCGACCGCTCGAAGGACGCGAACCGCGGGAAGAGCGAGGCGTCGTGCTCGTGGAGGAACTCCAGCCGCAGCCCGGCCGAGGCGAGCGCGGAGACCACATCGCCGAGCGGGTGCTGCCACTCCACGCTGCGGTTGTCGACGGTCTGGGCCCCCAGGTCCGCGTACGTTCCGGGCGCCTCCTCCACCTGGGCCCCTCGCGCGAAGTAGTCGCGCACGACCCGGGTGCCGGTCTCGTCGTCGAGGACGTCGGTGAGCGGGTGGAACTCGGCGAGGTACAGGAACCCGCCCGGGGCCAGCAGTGACGCCGCGGTCCGCGCCCAGCGCTCGATGTCGGGCAGCCAGCACAGCGCGCCGACACCGGTGTAGACGATGTCGTACGCCTCGTCCGGTACCGCCGCGGGGGCGTCGTACATGTCGGCCTCGACGAAGTCGGCCCGTTCGGGGGAGAGGCCGATCTCGGCGGCGAGTTCCCGGGCCGCCCGCACGGCCGGTCCGGAGAAGTCCAGGCCGACCACGCGCGCCGCTCCGTGCCGCGCCCACGACATCGTGTCCGTCCCGATGTGGCACTGGAGGTGCAGCAGGGTCTTTCCGGTGACGTCGCCGACCTCGGCGAGCTCGAAGTCCCGCAGTGCCTCCGCCCCGGCCCGGAACCCCTCCAGGTCGTAGAAGTCGCCGGCCACGTGCAGGGGGACGCGCTCGTCCCAGAGGGCCCGGTTGGCCGAGCGCCAGTCAGGCGGGGTGGGTGTGCTCATGGCGCTGCAAGCTACCAGAGGGGCGGGCGTCCGGTCCTGTGGTTTTCGCCCGGCACGAGCGCCCGTGCGTGTACCCGGAGGCCCCTTGCCGGAGGGTCTGAGACGGCAGGGGCCGAACCTCTGCCGAACCGCCCGGAGGCCGACCGGAGGCGGTCACACGGTCAGGGTGGTCACCAGGTAACCGACCGGGATCCTGAACGCGCCGCGGTGCTCCTCACCCGATGCGCGGACGACGTCGACGAGTCGGGCGCGGGCCTGCGGCCAGCGGTCTCCGATGGTGTGGGCTCCGCGGATGATGGGGGCGCTGTGACGGTGCATGAGATCGACGAACCCCTCCGGTGAGGCCACGGTCATGGTGAAGGCCTGCTCGGTGACCTCCGCACCCGGCCCGGCGACGGAGCCGATCTCCTCCGGGGTCTCGTGCCACGGCTCGGGCGAGTCGGGGAAGTAGGGCGCCAGGGTCTGGCGGATACGGCCGAAAAGGCCGGTGCCGGACCAGCTCGTGAACACGACGCGCCCGCCCGGACGGGTCAGGCGGCGCGCCTCGGACAGGGCGGCCCGCGGGTCGGCGGCGAAGATGATCCCGAAGGTCGACGTCACCAGGTCCGCGGATTCCGACGGCAGGGGGACGGAGGCCATGTCCGCCTCGAGCCAGGTGACGTCGACGCCCGCGGCGTCGGCCCGGTGCCGTGCCACCTCCAGGAGGGGCGGTGCCACGTCGACGCCCGCCACGGAGCGCGCCCGGTGCCGGGCCGCCGCGATCGCGGTCGCGCCGGTGCCCGTGGCGAGGTCGACGACGTCGCGTCCCCGGACGGGGAGGGCTGCGGCGAGGTCGCGGCCGGGGGCGCTCCACAGGTCTCCTACGACGGCGTAGTCGCCGGTGGACCAGAACTGGGCGGGGTCCATGTTCGATCGTTCCTTCGGTGGTCGGTCACGGCTCTCCGGTGGCGGAGCCGCTGTTCCCTCACGGGTGTGGGAGAGGAAGGGGGTGTGCGGGTGAGGGCCGCGCCCCGGTGCGGGTCGCACCCGCGCCGGCGCCCGAGCCGGTCCGGTTCACCGCGGTTCCTCCGACCGCCGCGTCTCGGCCGACGGCTGTCCGGGCACGCGGCGCAGCCGGGGGTGCAGCAGGACGAACGCGAAGACGCTGAGCATGACGGCCCCGCCGGTGAGGATGGGTAGAGGTGGCCAGAGGCTGTACAGAGCGGTGCTCGCGGTGGGGGCGATGATGAAGGTGAGTCCGATGTTGGCGCTGAGGAGTCCGGCCAGGCCGCCCTGTTCCTCCCGGGACACCAGCAGGGTGGGGCCCGCGGTGTAGCCGGGCATCGCGATTCCGAGACCGAGGCCGATCACGGCCATCGCGAGGACGAACCCGGTGATCCGGGCGTCGACCGCGAGGGCGGCGAACCCGACGACGGCGGTCGCGGTGCCGACCCGCAGCAGAGCCGGCGGCGACCACCGTGACAGGGGCACGATCACGGCCTGGGAGATCACGATGGCCACCCCGGCGGTCAGCAGGGCCCCGCCGGTGACCACTCCGGTGGCGGAGGCGTCGAGGCCGAACCGGTCCTGCGCGATGAACCCGGTGATCACCTGGATGAAACCGAGTGCGGTGAACATGCCGAACCCGGCGACGAGGAACGGCCACACGCGCGGATCGGCCGGCCTGACCGGGACGGGCGTCTCGATGAGCGTCGCCCTGGGCTCGCGCTCGAGCACCACCGCTGCGAGGAGGAGGCCTCCGGCCAGGAGAACGGGGACCGCGGCCAGGGAGGCCATCACGCCGAACCCGGCGAGGAGGCCGCCGATGAGGGAGCCGCCGATCATGGAGAGCCCCTGTGCGGCGCCGATGCGCGCCATGCCGGAGACCCGGCTCCGCTCGTCGTGGGTGACGTCGGCGACGTAGGCCTGCGCGGTGGGGACGGCCGCCGAGATCGCGATGCCGAACAGCGCGCCGCGCAGGAGCACGAACAGTGCGAACAGCGCGCCGCCGGCCAGCACCCCGGACATGCCCAGGTGGGCGACGAGCACGAACAGGGTCATGGCGGTCAGCGCGGTGAGCATCGAGGCGACCAGCACGGGTTTGCGGCCCCAGGTCTGGGACCGCCGCCCCCACAGGGCGGACGTGAGGACGAGCATGAGCGCGGCAGTGCTGATGGTGACCCCGATCTGCCATTCGGCCAGGCCCACCTCGCGTGCCAGCGGGGCGATGATCGGGTTGAGCGTCATCTGGCCGAGGTAGGTGACGAACACGACCGCCACCACGACGGAGACCTGGCGTGTGTCCGAGCCGTGTGCGTCGGCACTGCTCATGGTGTGCCCTCCTCGCGTTCCTGGCGGATGCGTCCGCCCCGCTCCGCCGCACGCGCCGTGCGTCGGTCACGGGGGACGTCCGCCGGGGCGGACGCGGTTCCGGGCGGGATCGGCGCCGCGGGCGACTGGGGTGAAAACGATTATCATGTTAATTTGAACGGTGTTCCCACCGCAAGGGCCTGCCGCCGGGCGGTGACCGCCGGTCGGAAGACGCTCCGGGGGGGCCGGAGCCGGTGGCGGGGGTGAAAGGTTGTCTTGTGACCTGCGTAGGCATAGTGTCTGCGTATGAACGCAGATGCGCATCCATGCAGTCTCGACGAGAACAGCCCCTACGTCGAGTACGCGGTGGAGATCCTCTCCCTCCTGGCCGACGCCACCCGGGTCCGCATCATCCTGGCCCTGCGCGGCGGTGAGCTGTCGGTCAACGAACTGGCCGCCCGCCTCGACAAACCCGGCCCCTCGGTCTCCCAGCACCTGGCCAAGCTCCGGATCGGGCGGGTCGTGGCCTGCCGCCGCGACGGCAACCGGATGTACTACAGCCTGGCCAACGAGCACGCGCGCAAGCTGGTCGCCGACGCCGTCTTCCAGGCCGAGCACGCCCTGGAGGTCGAGCCCGCCCACCACCGCGCCCGCATCGCGGCCCCGCGGCGCGACGACCAGGGAACGGACGGCCGCTCGTGACCGTCACCTCGTCCCCGGCCGCCCCCGCCTCAGAACACCCCCGGGTCCGCACTCCGTCACTGTTCACCACCGGAGCCCGCCTCGCCGAGGTGCGCTGGGCCGCCGCCGCACTGGTCCTGTTCCTGGCCGGCTGGGCCGCCCAGCTCCTGGGCGCCCCGGCCTGGGTGTGGTGGACCCTGTACCTGGCCTGCTACGCCACCGGGGGCTGGGACTCCGCCCTGTCCGGGCTGCGCGCCCTGAGGGAGCGCACCCTGGACGTGGACCTGCTGATGATCGTGGCCGCCGTCGCCGCGGCCTCCATCGGCCAGGTCTTCGACGGAGCCCTGCTCATCGTCATCTTCGCCACCTCCGGAGCGCTGGAGGCCGTGGTCACCCAGCGCACCGCCGACTCGGTCAGCGCCCTGCTCGACCTGGCACCCGAACGCGCCGTGCGGCTGAACACCGCCCCGGGCGCTCGGCAGGAGGAGCAAGAGGAGGTCGTGGAGACCTCAGAGCTGCGGGTCGGCGACACCATCCTGGTCCGCCCCGGCGAGCGCGTGGGCGCCGACGGCACCGTCGTCCACGGCCTGAGCGAGGTCGACCAGCAGGCCGTCACCGGGGAATCGGTCCCGGTGCCCCGCGGCGCGGGCGAGGAGGTCCTCTCCGGCACCGTCAACGGCACCGGAGCCCTCAGGGTGCGGGTGGACCGCCCGGCGGCGGAGTCGGTGATCGCCCGGATCGTCACCCTCGTCGAGGAGGCCTCGGCCACCAAGGCCCGGACCCAGCTGTTCATCGAGAAGATCGAACAGCGCTACTCCGTGCTGGTCGTCGTGGGCACCCTGCTCGTGCTCGGCGTCCCGCTGCTGTTCCTGGGCCATGACTTCGAGGCGGCCCTGCTGCGAGCGATCGTGTTCATGATCGTCGCCTCCCCGTGCGCGGTGGTGCTGTCCACCATGCCGCCCCTGCTGGCCTCCATCGCCAACGCCGGACGCCACGGAGTGCTCGTCAAGTCCGCCACCGTCATGGAACAGATCGGGCGCACCGACCTGGTGGCCTTCGACAAGACCGGCACCCTCACCCGGGGCGAGCCCGAGGTCGCCGAGGTGGTGCCCGAACCGGGACACACCGCACACGAGGTCCTGACCGCGGCCGCTGCCGCCGAACGCGACAGCGAGCACCCGCTGGCCCGCGCCATCCGCGCCCACGCCGACCGGCACGGCGCGGCACCGGCGGCCTCGGTGGAGGACTTCGAGTCCCTGCCGGGCATCGGGGTGAGCGCGACCGTGGACGGGGCGCGGGTCCGGGTGGAGCGCGCCCCCGTCGACCCCGAGGGGCCGGCGAGCACCCGGGTCCAGGTCAGCGTGGACGGTCGGGTACGGGGACGGATCAGCCTGACCGACACCCTGCGGCCGGAGGCCGCTCGCACGGTCGAGGAGATGGACGCGCTCACCAGCCAACCGGTACACCTGCTCACCGGGGACAACGCCGCCACCGCCGATCAGGTGGCGAGGGCCGTCGGCGTCGGCCGCGTGCACGCGGGGCTGCTGCCCCAGGACAAGGCCGCCCTGGTCAAGGAGCGGGAGGAGGCGGGCTCCCAGGTGCTGCTGGTGGGCGACGGGGTCAACGACGCCCCCGCGATGGCCGCGGCCACCACGGGTGTCGCCATGGGCAGGCGCGGCTCGGACCTGGCCCTGGACACCGCCGACGCCATCGTGGTGCGCGACGACCTGACGACCCTGCCCCGTCTGGTCGCCCTGTCCCGTCGGGCGCGCCGCTTCGTGATCGCCAACCTGTGCGTCGCGGGCACCTTCATCGTGGTGCTGGTGACCTGGGACCTGGTGGCCACCCTGCCGTTGGCGCTCGCGGTGGCCGGACACGAGGGGTCCACCGTCATCGTCGCCCTCAACGGCATCCGGTTGCTGCGCGAACGCGCCTGGACACGGTGATTCCGCCGACGTGCCGGTACCGGCCGTGGGGCGGGGCCGCACCCGCTGCCCCGCCCCACGGTGTCGGGCCCGGACCGAGGAGACCGTGCCGGACTCCGACCCGGACCCGAACCCGAATACCGACCCGAACCCGGGCCTGCGGCCGGGCCGCGTCCGCCTACCCGCTCCGGCCCACCCTGCTGCCGCGCGCCAGCAGGTAGAGCAGGTAGGGGGCGCCCATGATCCCGGTGACCACCCCGACCGGCAGCTCGCTTCCACCGAAGGCCGTACGCGCGATCAGGTCCGCGCAGACCACCAACAGCCCACCGCACGCCGCGGCGGGCCACAGCCCGGCGGAGCGCTCGCGCAGTATCCGCCGCGTGATCTGCGGGGCCACCAGCGCCACGAACGCCACCGGACCGGCGACGGCGGTGGCCATGGCCGCGAGCGCGGTCGCGGTGAGCAGCAGCGCGGCCCGGGCCGGCTGCACCCTGCCGCCCAGGGCGGTCGCGGTGTCCTCCCCGAGCTGGAGCAGGGACAGGGACCGGCCCAGCGCGAGCGCGACCGGCATCAGGACGGCGAGCGCCGCCCCGACCGTCACCGCGTGCGCCCACTCCCGGTTCGCCAGGCTTCCGGTGATCCAGAGCATGGCCCGCTGCGCCGTGGTCAGTTCCGCCCGGGTCAGCAGGTACGAGGTCGCCGCGCCCAGCATCGCGGTGAGCGCGATCCCCACCAGCACCAGCCGCTGACCGCTGACCCCGCGCCGGTAGGCCAGCAGGTACAGCAGCAGGGCGGTGGCCACGGCCCCGCCCAGCGCGCTGGCCGCGATCGACAGCGCCGTACCGCCGAAGACGACGATGGCCAGTACCGCCCCGGACGTCGCACCGGCGTTGATCCCGACGATGTCCGGACTGACCAGCGGGTTGCCCGCCAACCTCTGCAGCAGCGCCCCCGAGAGGGCCAGGGCCGCACCCACCCCCAGCCCGGTGAGAGCACGGGGCAGCCGCATCTCCACGATCACGTGCGTGGCCATCACGCTTCCGTGTCCGGTGAAGGCTCCCACCACCTCCTCCGGGCCCATCGCGAAATCACCCGCGGCCAGTGAGACCAGGGCCATGAACACGGCCAGAGCGCCGAGGAGGGCGCCGAGCGCGGCCTCGGGCCAGTGGACCCGCACCGAGAGGCCGCCGGCGCGGACGACCCCCGTGCCCGGGGGCAGCACCCCGGAAGAGCCCCTCACAGGCCCGCCGTCCTTCGCCGTCGCACCAGGAGGATGAAGAACGGCGCCCCGACGAACGCGGTGACGATACCGACCTGGAGTTCCTCCGGGCGGACCACCACACGGCCCACGATGTCGGCGGCCAGCAGCAAGGCGGGCGCCAGCACCGCCGACCAGGGCAGCACCCAGCGGTAGTCGGGGCCCACGAGGGCACGTGCGATGTGCGGCACGGCGACGCCGACGAAGCCGATCGGACCGGCCGCCGCCGTAGCGGCCCCCGCCAGCAACACCACTGCCAGCGCGCTCGCCCCGCGAACCAGCCACAGCCGCGTCCCCAACGACCGGGCGAGCTCGTCGCCGAGCGCCACCGCGTTCAACGGACGCGCCAGCGCCGCGGCCAGCAGCAGCCCGGCCCCCAGGAACGGCAGCGCCTGCAACAGCGCCGAGGTGTCGGCGCCGGCCAGGGACCCCACGATCCAGAACCGGTACTCGTCCAGGCTCGCCCGGTCACGCAGCACGATCGCCGATGTCAGCGAACCCAGCAGGGCCGTGATCGCGGCACCGGCGAGCGCGAGCCTGACCGGGCCGGCCCCGTCCGGGCCCAGCGAACCCACGGCGTACACCGCGCAGGCGGCCACGGCCGCGCCCAGGAAGGCGAACCCGACGTAGCCCAGCAGCGTCGACACCCCGAGCACGCTGATCGCGACGACAGCCGCCAGAGCGGCGCCCGCGTTGATGCCGAGGATCCCCGGGTCCCCGAGGGGGTTGCGGGTCACGCCCTGCACCAGGACTCCGGACACGCCCAGCGCCGCTCCCACGGCCAGCCCGGCGAGGGTGCGCGGTACCCGCAGGTGCCGAACGACCAGATCGGTGTCGGAACCGGTGAAAGCCGCGTAGGCGGCGTACACGTCGGCCGCGGACAGCGTCTGGTAGCCGATGAGTACGGAGGCCAGCGCGAGCGCGACGAGCACGGCCACTGCCGCGGCCAGCCCGGTGCCGCGTGCTCCGGGTCCGCTGAGCAGCCCGGTGCCGCCGGCCCGGGGCCGTGTCCGCCCCCCTGGCACGGCGGGGCCGGGGGAGGCGGGCCTTTCGGCCACGTGGTGAGCCATCGGCCGGCCTACTCGAACAGGTCGGAGTGGATGATCCCGGCGACCGTCGCCACCGCGGCTGCGCTGCGCACGCCCGCGGAGCGGTCGGCGAAGGTGAAGCCCTCCACCTGGCCCGCGGTGACCGCGGTCAGGTTGGCCAGTGCGGGATCGTCCATGATCTGCCCGATCTGGTCGGCGGCGTCGGCGGAGGTCATCTGCGCGTCGCAGCACACGTCGACCAGGATGAAGTCGGGGTCGCGCTCGATCACGTCCTCGGTGGCCACGGTGTGGTTGCGCCTGCTGTCGAGGTCGGCGAAGGCGTTGACCCCGCCGGCCAGGTCGATGATCTCGGTGGAGAAGTCCGGCCCGCCCGCGACCCGGAACCCTTCGTCGCTGGGCCGGCCGATCATCACGGTGGGCCGGTCCTCCGGCGCCACCCGGCCGTCCAGGGTCTGGGTGACCCCCTCGACGGTGGCCTCCATGTCGGCGATGACCTGTTCGGCCCGTTCCTCGGTGCCGAACACCGCGCCCAGGTCCCGCAGGTCGGCGTAGACGCTGTCCATCGTCACCGTCGCGGGATCGATGGTCTCGTCGGTGCGGCCGTCCTCGCTCGGGCACAGCGGGGACAGGATCCAGCTCTCGGCGCCCAGCTCGCGCAGGGAGGCCCGGGTGCCGAAGCTCTCGTCGGTGAACGCGTCGTTGAACCCGGAGAACACGAAGTCGGGTTCGTGGCTGAGCAGTTCCTCGCGGCTGGGCAGGTTCGGGTAGTACTCCTGGTCGGCCTGGGCACCGGTGTAGGCGTCCATGACCTGGGCGTCCAGGAACGCCGTCCCGACCAGCCGGTCGCTGATGCCCAGCGCGTGGGCGGTCTCGATGGCGGGCTGGTAGGCGGCGAACACCCGTTCCGGCGGGCCCGCCACGGCCACGTCGACGTCGCAGTTGCGGACCGTGTCCCCGGCTGCTTCGGGAGTGGGGGAGGAGGGGGTTCCACCGCAGGCGGTCAGTGCCAGCAGCAGGGCGAGGGCGGCGGCGGAACGGGCACGGCTCAGGGCCGCCCGTGCGTTGGTGGGCTTCATCGAACAAACCATCCTTCGTGGTTTGATGACGCGGACGGTCGCAGCCGGTCTCCTGGCTCCCGGAGTCGGGCTGTGCGCCCCGCGACCTCCCCCCTTCCCGGACCCGTGCGGGTCCGGTGGTGTCGGGGAGGCGCCCTCCGGTCACAGTGGCGAGGACCGCGCCGGATTTCCACCGGCTTCCCGTGCACTGCGACGTCGACGAAATGAACTTGTGTCGGTAATCAACGGATCACGGTAGTACATGGTTTCCCGTCCGGTGCTGTCCGCTCCCCCGAAGCCCGGCGGTAGGGCGGGCGGTGCCCGCGCGCCGACCGCGGACGGCGCACGTGGCCCGCGCCCCCGACCGCGTGCGGCGTATGACTTTGGATGGGGGCCGGGCATGAAAGGCCATGACTTTGGAGGGTGTCGGCGCTCGAAAGCGCCTCGTTACGCTGCCCCGGTGAAGACGATCAATGATGGTGGAGCGCCCGATCCCGTTCGTGAGGAAAGCCCGGCCAGGCCGCGGAGGAGGCTGTGGCGACGGGTCCTGGTGATCACCGCGGCCGTGGTGCTCCTGCTGGGCGGAAGCGGGGGCTGGCTGGTCCACACGTACGGTCCGTACTTCGGCTTCCACCTGTTCCCGCCCTCACCGCAGAGGTACGCGGACGTGGCACTCGACCTGATGGAGCAGGGCTACCACGCGGACGGAACGGAGTGGCGGGACGCACGGGAACGGGTGCTGGAGGCCGCTGACGGCGCCGAAGGCTACGCCGACCTCCACGGCGTCCTGGCCGAGGCCGCGGACGTCGCGGGTGGGAACCACTCGTTCTTCCTGACCCCGGACGAGGCCGTCGACTCGGCCGACTCCGCGGCCACCGGTTTCCGGGCTCCGGCGGTCACCGTGGACGGCTCGGTCGCGACCGTCGTGGTACCCGAGATCGGCAGCGTCTCCGAGGAGCTCCAGCAGCGCTACGCCGACGTGGCCGCCGCGGACGTCGCCGCAGCGGCTCCGGACGTGTGCGGGTGGGTCATCGACCTGCGCGACAACACCGGCGGCAACATGTACCCGATGCTGTCGGGGCTCTCCCCGCTGCTGCCGAACGGGACCGCGATGCACTTCCGGACGGCCTTCGGCGCGGAGATGGACGTGACCGTCCAGGACGACGGGGTCGGCATGAACGGCAACAGCATCATCAGTGTCGAGGAGGCGCCCAAGGTCACCGACCAGCCGATCGCCCTGCTCCAGAGCGAACGGACCGCTTCGAGCGGCGAGGCGGTCCTCACCGCGTTCCGAGGGCTGGATCCGGTGGAGTCCTTCGGATCCGACAGCGCCGGGTACACCTCGGGAAACACCGTGCACACCCTCTACGACGGCGCCGAGCTGGTCCTCACCAACAGCGTCTACGTCGACCGCGACGGCGTGAACCTCGACGAAAAGCCGATCCGGCCCGACCATCCCACCGACGCGGCCGAGGACGACGCCCGCCAGTGGCTCGCCGACGCGGACTGCGGGTGAGCCGCCGCCCGGGACTCAGGGCTCCAGGAACTCGGACAACGTGACGCCCTGCTCGGGCAGCCCCGAGTTCCGGGCACCCGCGCGCAGACCGTCGAGCATGAGGACGAGGTGCCGGTCCGTGCTCTGTCGTGCCAGCTCGACGGGCAGCCCCGGGACGGGCCGCAGCAGTGCGGCGAGCACCATGACGAGATCGGCCGCGTCGATGTCGGGGCGCAGGTCACCCTCCTCCTGCGCCCTGCGCACGATCCGGTCGAGGACGCGCATCAGGACACGGCGCAGCCGCTGGTTCTCGGGGTCCTCCCTGAGCTCGGCCCAGGTGCCGGCGAACCAGATCGAGAGCCAGGTCGCGAGCCGCAGCTCGGTGGCGGCCCGGCGGACGAACCGGGACAGCCCGCTCCAGGCGTCGGCCTCCTCGTCCTCGGCGGCCCGGGCGATCTCCACCACCCGCTCGAAACTGTCGAGCGCCACGCCGCGGATGAGCGCGGACCGGTCGGGGAAGTGGCGGTAGACCGTGCCGACCCCGACGCCGGCGCGGCGGGCCACCTCCTCGGTGGGGACCTCGGCTCCCCGTTCGGCGATGAGGTCACGTGCTGCCTCGACGATGCGCCGACGGTTGAGGCGGGCATCGGCCCGCATACCGCGCTGTGGTTGCTTCGTTGTCATGATCCCACTGTATCCGGAGGGATCTCTACTGTATATTGTCCATAAGTGGAGGGATGTCTATCGATTGGGGGTGTGGTCATGTTGGACGAGATGCTGACGCGGATCGACTACCACGGTGCTCTGTCCGTGCACGCGGACACGCTGAAGGCGCTCCACCGGGCGTGGCGCCGAGCGGTCCCGTACGAGAACCTCGACATCCAGCTCGGTCGGCCGATCAGGCTCGACGGGGAGGCGGTCTTCGACAAGTTCGTCCGGCGCGGGCGCGGCGGCTACTGCTACGAACAGAACGCCGCCCTCGCCATGCTGCTGCGGGCGGCCGGGTTCAGGGTGACGGTGGTCGAGGGCGCGGTTCTGCGGGAGTCGCGCGGTGAGGCCATGTGGGGGAACCACTGCGCGCTGCTGGTCGATGTCGGCGACGAGCGGTGGCTCGCGGACGCCGGGATCGGTGACGGCTTCCTGGAACCGCTGCCTCTGCGCGAGGGGCCCCATGTCCAGAGCGACCAGGAATACCGCCTCGAGCGGCTCGATCCGGACACCTGGCGCTTCCACCACCGTCCCGGCGCGACGATCGCCTCCTACGATTTCCGGCTGGAGCCGCGCGAGATCACGGACTTCGCCGAACACTCGGACCGGCTCTCCTCGTCCCCGGAGTCCGCATACGTCACCACACTGATGGCGGCGCGGCCCGTATCCCGGCACACCCACCTCCTGCTCTCGCGCACGGTCCGCGTGCTCGGCAGCGACAGCGCCCCATCGCAGATCGCGAACTCCGACGACTTCGCCGCCATCCTGCGGGACACCTTCCTCATCGCGCTCGGAGATCTCGGCCCCGGTGCGGTGGAGCGGCTCTGGGAGGCCGCCGGGAGCCAGCACGACCTGTGGCGATCGCGTGCCGCACGGGAGGCCGAGCGCGGCTGAACTTCGCTGACAGCCCGTCGTTCGGTCCCGGGGTCCAGCGCGGACCCGCGCGGGTGAAGGGAAGCAAGGCCGGCACGCCGGACCGGGCGTCTACCGGATGTGCGCCCCCCGCTGTTCCGGAATTGACGGAAACGAGCGGCCCGGGTCACCGGTCCGTGACCGCCCGGTGCTGGAGTCGGAGGAAGCCGGGAGCCGGCCCGATGGGGCAGGCCCCCGCTGACCGGACCTCGAACTGGCCCCCACCAGATCGGAGCAGCGATTTTGTCCTCCCCGCCCTCCGGCCCCAGTGACCGCCCTCCCCCGGAGGAGAACTCCGCCGAGGGGGTACCACCCGTCCCCCGATCCGCCGTGGTGGCGATCGTTCTCCAGGCGCTCCTCTACCCGGTCCTCCTGGTCTACGTGGGGAAGCTGATCGTCGGGTTCGGTGCGCTCCTGGCGCTCATGTTCCTCGTCGACCAGGTGTTCTTTCCGCTGCTCTTCGGAATCCCACTGATCCTGGTGTTCGGACCGGTGTCCTTGCTTCTCCGCCGCCACCTGAGGTCCACCGGGTTCCCGAACCCCACGCCGGCGACCGTGCTGTTGCTGTCGGCCTCGCTGCTGGGTGTGTTCCACGCGCAGAGCGCGGGCGTTCTGAGGTGGGAGGACTCCGGCTTGGCGGCCGCGGCCTGGGCCTCCGTCCACACCCTGACCGCGGCGTTCGGGCTGATCCTCGTCCGGCTCCACCTGGACTCGTACCCGATCGGCGCGATGGCCCTGATCATGGTCGGATCCGTGGCCCTGGCGGCAACGGTCTCCTGGGGAGCCACGTGGATGGCCCAGGAAAGCGAACTGGACCGCCGGGTCCAGCAGCACCCGGGCTACGAGCAGATGAGCCCGGTGGACCAGGACATGCTCCGCCAGCAGTACGAACGGGGTGAGGAGCCCGGCCGGATCGCCCCGCCGTAGCGGTGACTAACATGACCCGGATCACTCCACCGAACAGAAGCTGGGAACCCGCACGTGCCAGTCATGCCAGCCAAGTCGCGTACCGCCCTCGCCGCCTCGTTGACCGTGCTCCTCGCCGCCGGCTGCTCGGCGCCGGACACCGGAGAGGAGCCGGGCCCCGAGCTCGGGGAGGCGAGCAGGCTCGACGAGATCCTCGACCGGGGCACCCTCGACGTGTGCACGACCGGTGACTACCGGCCCTTCACCTACCTCGACCCCGACGCGGACGAGGCCGCCTACCTCGACCCGGAGGGCGACGGCTTCACCGGGATCGACGTCGACATGGCCCGCGACCTCGCCGAGGACCTGGACGTGGGGATCGAGTGGACCCAGACCAGCTGGGACGACCTCATGGACGACTTCCTCGCTCACTGCGACATCGCCGTGGGCGGCATCTCGGTCAACACCGACCGTGCCCGGCTGGCCTACTTCTCCGCCCCGCTCATGGAGGACGGCAAGACCCCGATCACCCTGTGCGAGAACGTCGACGACTACCGGACGATCGAGCAGATCAACCAGCCGGGGGTGCGCTCCATCGTGCCCAGCGGCGGAACCAACGAGATCTTCGCCGAGGAGCACTACCCGGACGGCGAGCTCATCCGCCACGACAACAACACCATCTTCGACGAGATCGTCGCGGGCAACGCCGACGTGATGACCACCGACGCCTCCGAGGTGCTCTGGGTCGCCAACGAGTACGAGGAGCTGTGCGCGGTCAACCCCGAAGAGCCCTTCGACTACTTCGAGAAGGCGTTCATGCTGCCCCGGGGCGACGACGTGTTCAAGCACTACGTCGACCAGTGGTTGAACACGGCCCTCAACGACGGCACCTACGACCGGATCACCGAGCCCTGGTTCGGGGAGGACGCGGACCTGTGACCGGCGCGCGGCTCAGGCCCGGAGCTCCCGCTTGAGGACCTTGCCCATGTCGTTGCGCGGCAGGGCCCCGACCACGCGCAGGCGGCGAGGGCGCTTGTGCGGGGCCAGCTGCGCGGCGACCAGGTCCGCGAGCTCCTCCAGGGTCGGCGGGACCGGCCCCGCCGGGACGATCCAGGCGACGACGCGCTCGCCCAGGTCGGGGTCGGGCTCTCCGGTGACCGCCGCCTCGGCGACGCCCGGGTGGGACAGGAGCGTGTTCTCGATCTCCCCGGTGCCGATCTTGTACCCGCCGCTCTTGACGAGATCGGTGCTCTTGCGTCCGACGAGCCGGACCCGCCCCTCGGTGTCCCGCACGGCCATGTCGCCGGTGCGGAACCACCCGTCGGCCATCGCCTCGGCGGTGGCCCCGGGCCGGTTGAGGTAACCGCTGAACAGGTGGGGTCCGCGCACCTGGACCTCGCCGATCTCCTCGGCGCCGGCCCGCAGGGGTACGCCGTGGTCGTCGACCAGGCGCAGCTCCACCTCGTCCAGGGGCGTGCCGACCGTGCCGGGCCGCGCCGGGTCGCCCGGGCGGACGCTGGTGTTCATGAGGGTCTCGGTCATCCCGTAGCGCTCGACCACCCGCTGCCCGGTGGCCGCGGTCAGCCGCTCGTGGTCGGGCAGCGGCAGGGCGGCCGAACCGGAGACGAGCAGGCGTGCCCGGGAGAGTTCCTTCACCAGCTCGGGGTCCTCGTCCACGGCCTCCGCGAGGCGGTGGTACATGGTCGGGACGCCGAAGAGCATGGTCGCGCCGGCCGCCAGGGCCCGGGTCAGCTCCGCCGTGTCGAACCGGCCCAGGTGGACCAGGTGGCCGCCCAGGCGCAGCGGACCGAGCACGCCCAGGACCAGGCCGTGCACGTGGAACAGGGGCAGGGCGTGCACCAGGGTGTCGTCGCCGGTCCATTCCCAGATCCGGGCGAGGGCGTCCAGGTTGGCCGCCACCGCGCGCCGGGACAGCAGCACCCCCTTGGGCGGGCCGGTGGTGCCGGAGGTGTAGACGACCAGGGCGGTCTCCTCGTCGTCCACCTCGCGTACGAACGGCGGGGCGCCCGGGGCGGGGGAGGCGTCCACCTCCAGGCGGGGCAGCGGCCCCAGGAAGCCGGGTGTCTCGGCGTCCGGAGCGCGGAGCAGGAGGCCGGGGGAGCTGTCGTCGACCACGTGCCGCAGTTCCCGCTCCCCGGAGCGCGGGTTCAACGGGACCACCGCGACCCCGGCCAGGGTCGCGGCGGTCACCGCCACGCAGGTCTCGAGCGAGGGGGTCGCCCACACCGCCACCCGGCCGTCCCGTGGGAGTTCGGCGGCCAACCGCGAGGCCGCTCCGGAGAGCTCCTCGTAGGAGAGTGTGCGTTCGCCGAAGGTCAGGGCGGGGCCGCCGCCGGGTGCGCTGACGAGAGGGAGCACGGGGCTCCTTTCCGGGGTGTGGGGCCACAGGGCGCCGGGTGTCGATCAGCACGAGCGTACGTTCCCCCGGACACCGGGTGCGGCCCCACCCGCCCCTTCCCCCTCCGGGAAGCCGGACGTCAGGCCCCGGTGACCGCGGCGAAACGGGCCATCATGCGGTCGTGGTCCGGGACCAGCCCCGTGATGAGCTCGAAGGCCTGCGCCGCCTGGAACACCGCCATGCCGCCGCCGTCCAGGGTCCGGCACCCGATCCGCTCGGCCTCGGCGAGCAGCGCGGTGCGCAGCGGCCGGTAGACGACGTCGGACACCCACAGGGACGGGCGCAGGTGTTCGGCCCCGACCGGCAGGCCGGGGTGGTGGGCCATCCCGATCGGCGTCGCGTTCACCAGCCCGTCCGCGTCGGCGAGGAGCCCGCCGACCTCGTCGGGGGAGGCCGCCCGGCAGCGGCGCCCGGGGAAGCGCTCCCCGAGGTCGAGGGCGAGACCGGTGGCGCGCCCGGTGTCGGTGTCCACGATCGCCAGGTTCCGCACTCCCGAGGTCATGAGCGCGTGGGCCACGGCCGAACCCGCTCCGCCCGCGCCCAGCAGGACCACGCTCTCCCTGCCGGCGGTCGGCAGGCCGAGTTCGAGGGACCGGGCGAACGCCGACCAGTCCGTGTTGTGCCCGACCGCCCGGTCACCGTCGAACACGACGGTGTTGACCGCTCCCAGCGCCGCGGCGTCGGGGGTGAGGTCGTCCAGGTGGGGCAGGACCAGCTGTTTGCAGGGGTGGGTGATGTTCAGGCCGTCGAACCCGTAGCGCGGGGCCGAGCGCACGAGTTCTCCCACGGCCGACGGCGGCAGGTCCCAGGTGTCGAGGTCGATCCTGCGGTAGACCAGGCGGTGCCCGAGCTCGGCGGCCTCCGCCTCGTGCATGGCCGGGGTCAGGGACGGGCCGATCCCCGAACCGATCAGCCCCACCAGGAAGGAGGGGGAGTCCTCCGCGGGGGACGGTGCTCGAACGGTTCCGCCGTTCCTCGCCCGGCCCGTCATGCCCCGCGCTCCGCACGGTGCTCCGCGCGGCGCTCCGCACGGTGCGCGGCCATCCGGACGTGCGTGTTGACCGCCCCGTACCCCTCGTACCCGTCGATCCGCTGCACCACCTCGAAGAACAGTCGGCCGTCCAGCAGGGGCGAGTAGAGGTGGAGGAACTCGCCCGCGCCGTCGCTGTCGTACAGGAGGCCCAGACCGCGCATGAGTTCGCACCGGGCCGGGGACAGGCCGGTCCTGGCGGCCAGGTCGTCGTAGTAGTTGTCGGAGACGCGGATGGGCGGTTCACCCGCGGCGGCCATCGCACGGGCGACCGCGACGATGTCGTCACAGGCCAGAGCGATGTGCTGGGCGCCCCCGGCCGCGTCGGCCTGCGGTCCGCGGCCCAGGACGGACACGTTCAGGGCGATCCGCGGCCCCGGCTCCGGGCCCGGCCGGGTCAGGACACGGCTGCGGACCAGGCCGTCGGGCGAGGCCAGGTCCGTGTTCTCCGACGGGGAGAGGCCGAACAGGGCCTGGTAGAACAGGGACGCCTCGTCGAAGTGGTCGAACGGCTGGTGCAGCCCGATGTGGTCGATCCCCGTGATCGGGGTCGGCGCCCCCTCGCGCCGGTGGTCCACCGCCGGCGCGGAGAAGTCCTCCGTCCAGTCCGCGCCCCCGGCGGATCCGGGCGGGCACAGGAACACGGCGGTGCCGTCGGGGGCGGCCACGGCTCGCAGCCGCGCCTCCGAGGGATCGCGGCGGCGGGACAGCGCGGGGGCCGACAGGCGTTCGGCCCGGGCCGCCACCTGTTCGGGGTCGGCCACGTCCACGCCCAGCGCGGTCACGGCGGCGTCGCCGCTCCAGGTGTGACCGAGCCGGGGGTCGGCGGAGTTGAGCAGAATCCGGGTACGCCCGTGCTCCCACAGCTCCACCGGCTTGGAGCGGTGGTCGCGGGTGTGCGCGAACCCCAGGGCGGACAGCACGGCGCGGGTGCGCGCCGAGGCGGGGTCGTCGGCGGCGACCTCCACGAATCCGAGCCCTTCGGCGGGTACGAGGTCCGGCAGCCGCTTCAGGCGCACGGAAGCGTTCCCGGCATCCGGGGAAGCGGCCCCGCCGCCCTGTTCGGGGGCCTCACGCGTCCGTGCCACCGCGTCCTCCAGCGCGGACAGCGACCGCAGCGCGTCCGCCGCGGTCCGGTCGGGGTCGGAGGCGCGGAAGACGTCGTTGAACACCTCCAGGGACAGCGGGCCCCGGTAGCCCGCCGCGATCACGTGGTCGGTGAAGGCGGTCAGGTCGAAGCCCCCCTGCCCGGGGAAGCAGCGGTGGTGGCGGCTCCACTGCAGGACGTTCATGTCCATCCGAGGGGCGTCGGCCAGCTGGAGGAAGAAGATCTTCTCCGCCGGGATGTCCCGGATGCCCGCGGGGTCGTCATCCCGGGACAGGATGTGGAAGCTGTCCAGGCACACGCCCAGGGAGGGGTGGTCGGCCGCCTCGACGATGCGCCACGAGTGCCCGTAGGTCGAGACGTGGCTGCCCCACGCCAGAGCCTCGTAGGCGACGCGCACACCGTAGGGTTCGGCGGTCTCGGCCAGGGCGCGCAGCTGGGTGGCGGACCGGGCGTCGTCGCCGATCGCGGAGGGTGTGGCGTTGGAGCAGACCAGGAGGGTGTCCACCCCGAGCTCGACCATGAGTGCGAACTTGGCCTCGGCGCGGCGCAGGTTGGCCGCCAGGCGGGTGTCGTCCACCCCCTCGAAGTCCCGGAAGGGCTGGTAGAGGTCGATGGTGAGCCCGAGCTCCCCGGCCAGGGCGCGGATCTCGCGCGGGGCCAGGGGCGAGGCGATGAGGTCGTTCTCGAAGATCTCCACGCCGTCGAAGCCGACCTCGGCGGCCGCGCTCAGTTTCTCTTCCAGGGTTCCGCTGAGGGAAACCGTGGCGATGGATCGCCGCATGTCGTTCAGACTCCGGTTCTGTTCGTGGGCGGCCCGGTGCGCGGGCGGCCCGTTCTGGCGCCGAAGGGGGGTGATGGTGACGGGACGAGCGGGGGGGAGGAGGGGCGGCGGTCCTGCGCGGCCGCCGCCCCGAGGGGTTACGCGGCGTCCCGGAAGGCCTCGTAGAGCTCCAGGTCCGCACCGTCGAGGTGGGACAGGAAGTACTCGTGGACCTGGTCGCGGAAGGCGTCCACGTCCACGTCGTCGACGACCTCCACGGCGCCGGAGGACTCCCACTCGGCGAGGATCTCCGTCTCGGCCTCCTCGATGCAGGCGCGGTTCTCCTCCCGGACCTCGGTCACCGCCTCCTGGAGCACCTGCTGCTGCTCCTCGGTGAGCTGTTCCCAGGTCTGGCCGGAGACCACGATCATCTGCGACCCGATCTGGTGTCCGGAGAGGCTGAGGTGGGACTGCACCTCGTCGAAGTTGTCGGCGTCGATGGTCGCGATCGGGTTCTCCTGGCCGTCGACGGTCCCCTGCTGGAGGGCCATGTAGACCTCCTCGAAGGCCACCGCCGTGGGGTTCGCGCCCATCGCCTCCGCGTTGGCCAGGTAGATGGGGGAGTCGGGGAAGCGCATGCGCAGGCCGGACAGGTCGTCGGGGGTGCGGATCGGCTGGTTGGCGGTGAAGTGCCGGTCGCCGAAGTACCAGACGTCGAGGATCTTCGCGCCGGTGGCCTCCTCGAAGCCCTGCTTCATGTCGTCGGAGGCCTCCGAGTCGAAGAAGGAGAACATGTGGTCGGCGTCGTCGAACGCGTAGGCGGCGTCGAAGACCCCGATCGGCTCGTAGGCCGAGCCCAGTGCCGCCGACCCCTGCACGTCCATGTCGATGTCGCCGGACATCACCGAGGCGAAGGTCTCGGTGTTGTCGCCGAGCTGGCTGCCGGGGAAGGTGTCGATGCCGAAGCCGGCGTCGGACTCCGCGACCCGTTCGGCCACGAGATCGATGCCGCAGCGGGTGTGCGGGTGGTCGTCGGTGTAGCTGGTGGAGAAGGTCAGGGTCGGGCCGCCGCTGTCGTCGCCGCCCGAACCGCAGGCGGTGAGGAGGAGCGCTGCGGCCGGCAGGAGTGCGGCGACACGGATTCCGGTGTTCATGGCGGAACCTTTCTCGGGGAGTGGGTGCGGGAAGGGGATCGGGGTGAGCAGTGCCCCTACAAGCCCAGGTGGCGGGGCAGGAAGAGGACGAGGTCGGGGACGAGAGTCAGCAGCACGAGCACCGCCAGGAGCGGGATCAGGAACGGCGCGGTGCCGCGGAACACCTCGTGCATCGGTGTGCGGGTCGCCGAGCCGAGCACGAAGAGCACACCGCCGAGGGGAGGCGTGAGCAGCCCGAGCATGAGGTTCACGATGGTGAGCACACCGAAGTGGACGGGGTCGACGCCGAACTGCACGGCGATCGGGAGCAGGACCGGGACCGTGATGACCAGCGCGGCGACGGGTTCCAGGACGGTGCCGACGAGAATGAGCGCCACGCTCACCATGAGCAGGAACACCACGGGGCTGTCCGTGAAGCCGAGCAGGAACGAGGCGATGTCCTGCGGCACCCGTTCGCGGGCCAGGACCCAGCCCAGCAGCCCCGAGGCGGCGAGGATCAGCGTGATCGACGCCGCGGTGGTCGCGGTCTCGACCGTGATGGACCAGAGGGAACGCAGGGTGAGGCGCCGGTAGCAGAACCCGAGGGCGAGGATGTAGGCGACACCGACGGCGGCCGCCTCGGTCGGGGTGAACAGGCCGCTGAGGATGCCTCCGAGAAGGAGGACCGGCGCGCCCAGCGGGCCGATGACGCGCACGGCCGCGGTGCGGAACTCGCCGGGCTGCGAACGGCGCCCGGCGAGCTGGGGCTGCTTGCGGCTCCAGACGAAGACGTACAGCGCCAGGCCGCCCGCGATGAGGAGGGCCGGGACCACGGCCGCGGCGAACAGCGCCGCGGTGGAGACCGCGGCCACCGAGGCGTAGATGATCGCGGGGATGCTCGGCGGCATCACCGGGCTGACCAGGCTGGAGGAGGCGGTCAGGCCGAGGGCGAAACGGCGGGGGTAGCCGCGGCTCGTCATGGCCGGGACGATCATCTTGCCCATGCCGGCGACGTCGGCCAGGGCGGTGCCGCTGATCCACGAGAAACCGACGCTGACGCCGATGTTCACATAACCCAGGCTCGCGCGGACCCGGCCGAACAGCACCTGGGCGAAGGCGAAGATGCGGTCCGCGATCCCCGTGTGGTTGGCGACCACCCCCAGCAGGATGAACAGCGGCACGGCCAGCAGGGGGAAGCTGTTGACCTCCTGTGCCGCCGTGCGCAGGCTCAGGCCCGTGGACTGGTCGGTCACGACCATGTAGAGCAGGGTGGGACCGAGGATCGCGAACGCCACGGGGACGCGCAGCAGCATGAGGACGAGGATTCCGGTGATGACCAGCGCGGCGCTCATTCGGCACGCTCCTCGGGGACGGACTCCACCACGGGAGGTGCGGGCAGGAGGGTGTTGGCCAGGGCCCGCAGTGCGGCCAGGGCCAGCCCGACCATGGGGATGACGTAGGTCCAGGACAGGGGGATGTCCAGGGCGGGTGTGGTCTGCGGGGAACCGCCGAAGACGAGTTCGGCGGCTTCGAACACGAACCCGACGGCCACCGCCGCGACGACGAGGTTGGCCAGGATCCAGACCGCGCGCAGGGCCCGGCCGCCGACCACGTGATCGACCAGCTTCAGGGTGACGTGCTCGTCCTTGCCGACCAGGTGGCCCGCCAGGGAGAAGGTCAGCCACACCAGTCCGAACCTGGCGAGCTCGCCGGTCCAGACCCAGCCGGAGACCGGCAGGTGGCGCTGCGTGGCCTGGACGAGCATCAGCGTGAAGATCACCGCCAGCAGCAGGGCACCGGTGACGAGTTCAGCGGTTTCCAGCCACCGGACCACCGCCGGTCTGGGGCGCGGCGGCCCGGTGTCGTTTGTTTCGGGGGATTGGCTCATCCCAGTCGGCTCCAGTCGGGAGAACACGGCTTTTCGCTGATCAGCGGCCGAGGGTGTGACGTGCGTCAAACTTTCGTGAACTCTAGGTTTCCGTTCGTGAGGATGGCAAGCGATTGCCAAAAGTTGTCACGAGCCGGTAGGAAGAGGAGGAGATGAACACTCCCAAACGCACGACCATCTACGACGTCGCCGCCGAGGCGGGGGTGGCGGCCTCCACGGTCTCCCGGACCTTCAGCAATCCACGCCGGGTGAACGCGGCCACCCGCGAACACGTGCTCCGGGTCGCCGAACGCCTCGGCTACCGGCCCAACCCCCTGGCCACGGCCCTGCAGTCCGGCCACAAGGCGACCATCGCCATGCTGGTCCCCGACATCACCAACCCGCACTTCTTCGGCACGATCCGAGGGGCGGAGCGGCGCGCCAGCGAAGCGGGTGTCACCTTCATCCTCGGCAACACCGAGGAGTCGGCGGCCAACGAACGCAACCAGATCGAACGACTGGACCACTCGGTGGACGGGTTCGTGCTGGCCGCCAGCCGCATGAGCGACGAGACGACCGTCGGGATCGCCCAGAGCCACAATCTGGCGCTGGTCAACCGCCAGGTCGACAGCCTGCCCAGCGTGGTGGTCGACAGCGGCCCGGGCAGCTGGCAGATCGTCGAGCACCTGGCCTCGCTGGGGCACCGGTCGATCGTCTACCTGTCGGGCCCGCACCAGTCCTGGCTGGCCGGCGAGCGCTGGAAGGCGCTGCGGGCGGCGGCGGGCCGGCGCGGGGTCGCCGTCTCCCGGCTCGGCCCGTTCCCGCCCAAGGTCGGCGGCGGCGGTGCCGCCGCCGACGCCGCCCTGGTCTCCGGTGCGACCGCGCTGGTGGCCCACAACGACCTGCTCGCCATCGGCGTCCTGCGCAGGCTCGCCGAACGCGGAGTGCCGGTGCCCGGCCGGGTCAGCGTGGTCGGCTACGACGACATCTTCGGCGCCGACCTGTGCGTCCCCGCGCTGACCACCCTCGCCGGACCGGAGGACGAGGCGGGCCGGGTGGCGGTGGAGCTCCTGTTGAGGAAGGGATCGCTGTCCGCCGACCACCCGGCGCCGCAGCGGGTGGTGCTCCCCACCCACCTGGTCATCCGCGACTCCACGGGTCCCGTTCCGGCCTCCTGACCGCGGACGTCAGCCGGTTGCCGCGTCCTCGGCCATCGACACCACGAGCTTGCCGCGGACCCCGCCCCGCTCCATGCGGTGGTGGGCGTCCCGGATCCGGCTCATCGGGAACACCTCGTCGACGTGGGGAGTGAGCCGGCCGGACTCCACGTACCGCGTGAGTTCGGCCAGGGTCTCGGGCGAGGGGTCGTTGCTGAACGGCAGGACCTGTCGGCGGTGGGCCACCGCCGACCACAGGACGTACGCGGCCGAGCGCAGGGGCCGTGAGGTGTCCATGGCCAGGGGCAGCATCCGCCCGCCGGGTCCGAGCAGCCGGCGGTACGACTCCAGGCGGGTCCCGACCACGTCCAGGACCACGTCGAACCGGCCCAGGTCCTCCGGGCCGGTCCGCCGGTGGTCGAGGGCCTCGTGCGCTCCCAGTTCGCGCACCCAGTCGAGGTTGCGCGCCCCGGCCAGCCCGGTGACGTGCGCCCCCAGCGCACGGCCGACCTCGACGGCCGCGCTTCCCACACCTCCGGACGCACCGCGCACCAGCAGCCGCTCTCCCTCCGCCAGCCGTGCCTTCTCGACCAGGGCGGTCAACACGGTGGTGCCCGTGGCCGGAAGGGCGGCGGCCCTGATCGGATCGAGGCCGCGCGGCGCGGGCGCGACCCTGCCGACGGGCACGGCGACGTACTCCGCGGTGCTTCCGAACGCCATGTGGGGCATGAGGCCCCAGACCTCCCGCCCGACCTGCTCGGGGGAGACCCCCGTCCCCACTCCGACGACACGCCCGCTGAAGTCCACACCGATCCCGCGCGGAGGCTTCGACCGCATGACCCGGCGCAGCCTGCCCTCCCGGATCGCGGTCTCACCACCGCTGACACTGGCGGCGTGCACCCGGACGAGGACCTGGCCGGGGCCGGGACGGGGGACCGTGATCCGTTCGATCTCCAGGACCTCGGGCGGGCCGAACCGGTCGTGACGGACCGCTCGCATGGTCGTCTCCATGGTGATCTCTCCTCTTGTGCGGTGGAGCCCACGATCGCCCCGCCCCCGTGTTCCGCGGTTCCCGGCGGGCGCGATCGCGCTTGCCTCCGGGCGAACACGCCGTGTTCCCGAGTCCATGGCCGAAAACGTGTAAGTGAGGGGCGGAGGCACCGTCGTCCCTCAGAACCCGAACGGCGGGAATGGGCTCCCCCGGAGAGCGGTTTCCCCGAAGATGGTGCGACGTGATGCGGTGGCGAACCGCCGACGGATTCTGAAGGCCGCCCGGGAGAGCTTCGACGCGGGCGGGCTGGACGTTCTCCTGTCCACGGTCGCCCGTCGCGCCGCGGTCGGCGAGGCGACGCTCCACCGCCGTTTCCCCACCAAGGACGCACTGGTCAGAGAGCTCTTCGAGGAGACCGTCGACTCCTACACGCGGATCTTCGACGCTGCGCGGGACCACTCCGACCCCTTGCAGGGGCTGGTGTACGCACTGCGCAGCAGCGCCGCCCTGCAGGTGCGGGGCCGGGTGTGCTCACCGGAGTTCGCGGAGCGGTTCCCCGTGCAGCAGGCGGAACACACGCGCGCGACCCGGGCGCGCATCGAGGAGATCCTGGGGCGCGCCCGGGATGCGGGCGCGGTGCGCGCGGACATCCGCCTGGACGACGTGGCCCTTCTCTTCTCCGCCGTCGCGGGAATCGTCGGGGAACCCGATCCGCATCGAAGGGCGCAGCGTGTGGTGGACCATTTCTTGGCCTCCTTCGCCGCAGGGAGGTGACCGGGGCCCGCGGGCGTGTTCCCGTGCGGGTCAGGGGGTGCGGGGACGCCGGAGGCGGTCGACCAGGAGCAGGGTCACCGACGCCGCCAGCAGGATCAGTCCCACGGGAACGAACAGGAACGCGGCGAGTCCCACCCCGATGTTGGCGCCGATCACCGGGGCGGTGGCGATCCCCCACCAGGCACCGAGCATCAGGGGCAGGGGCGCCGACAGCAGGATCGCGATCCCCGGCAGTCGGCGGAGCCGTCCGGTGGCCAGGGCCCGCACCAGCAGTGCGGCCGCGACCAGGGCGACGAGCAGCCCCGCGACGCCGACGGCGGTGACGGCCCCGTCGGGCACCGGCCAGGGTTCGAAGGCGTGGTCGGCCTCCTCCAGGGGCAGGCCCAGTTCCCGGACGGCCTGCTTCTCGGGGACGTGGGTGCTCCACCAGCCCGCGGCGGCCGATCCGACGAAGAGCGCCGCGGCCTGGAGGGCGTGCGCGGGGGAGCGCCGAAGGGCGGCGGGGGTACGGAAGGCGGTGTCGCTGGTGTCGCTCATAGGGACATGCTGCCCGTACCGGGACCGGGCCGCCTGAGTACCGGCACTCAGACGCGAGTGGGTACCCGGGCGGCCCGGCTCCGCGGCTTCCGGAGGTCCTAGGCCCTGTTTTTTGGATCATTCCGCGCTCGCGGCCACCAGGCTGCCTCTCGCTGCGCCGCCAATCCTGGCTGGCAGGTGCTCGGACAGCCAAACCCGGGCTGACCTTCGCTCATCGTCTGGCGAGAGATTGCCTGGACGGCCGCTCGCATCGATGTCGGCTCCGCCGACACGAGCGAAAGCATCCAGAAAAACAGGCCCTAGTGGGAGACCCCGCTGAGCTCGTTGGGCGCCTCGTCCAGCGTGGCCGTGCCGGTGACCTCACCGGAGCCCAGGTCCACCGAGTGGACCTGGTTGGTGGCCGGGTCGCTCACGTAGGCGGTGCCGCCGCGCACGAACAGCGCCGGACGCGGGTCCTGCCACTCCAGGGGCTCCTCCCACTCGTCCATCAGCTCGATGCTCTCGGTGATCTCCCCGGCCTCGGGGTCGATGACGTGCAGGGCGCCGTCGGTGCCCAGCACCAGGGCCTCGCCGTCCGGACCCCGGCCCAGAGAGCGGAAGGTGTAGCTGGAGGGCAGGTCGACCAGCTGCAGGTCGGCGTCGGTGGTGTCGATCAGGGCGATCTGCTCGGGGCGCTCCAGTTCGGCGTCGGGGTCGGTCTTGTAGTCGCCGAGGATGATCGGGGACTGCTCGGAGCCGGCCTGGTTGCCGATGCGCCCGTAGTCGTCGGGGCTCTCGACCTTGGTGAACTCGCCGTCCTTGTAGATCAGGGCGCCGTCCTCGCAGCCGATGGCGACGGCCTCGTCCTGGGCCGCGCTCTCGCCGTGGACGCCGGGGCAGTCCTCGCTGCGGGCGATCTCCTCCCGGTCCGCGTCGAGCACGAGCGCGCCCACACGCTCCTCCTCGTCCCCGAGGGTGAGCAGGAGCTCACCGTTCTCCAGTTCGACCGCGACCCCGTGGTGGGCCTCCTCCGCGGTGTGGACCTCGGTCTCCTCGGGCATCCCCTCGCCGAGCGCGTCGGTGTCGAAGGCGGTGATCTCCCCGGTGCCGTCGGCGAACAGGACGGTGCGGCCGCCGTGCCGCACCACGTGCCCGGGGGCGTCGGCGCTGAAGAGGGTGTCGGTCAGCTCGGCGCCCGCCGCGTCCAGGACCTGGAAGCCGTCGGACGTGGAGACGAACACGTGCCGGTCGTCCCCGGCCGGGTTGATCCGGTTGAAGCCCTCCAGCTCGATGTCGGCGACCACGTCGAGGGTCTGCCCGTCCAGGACGTACAGGCCGCCGTCGTAGGTGGTGACCACGGGCTCCGTGGCCACGATCTCCGCGGGGGTGCCCTCCGCGTCGGCGTCCGCCGCGGCGTCGTCGCTGTCGGCGCCGGTGCCGCAGGCGGTCAGCAGGAGACCTGCGGACAGCAGGGCGGGCAGGGCCGCCCCGCGGGTGATTCGGTTCGTACGCATGCTGCTTCTCTCTCAGGGGTGTGTCGTGCGGGAAACGGAAAACGGGGGGTACGTGGTGGGGCCGGGCCGCGGGGAGGGGCTCACTCGCCGCTGAGCCCGGTGGTGATGGCCTCGGTGTTGGAGCGCATCATCTCCAGGTAGGTCTCGGCACCGCCGCCCTCGGCGCTCAGGGACTCGGTGAAGAGCGGGATCACGTCGATCTCCACCCCGGCCTCCTCGGCCATGACCGTGGCCAGGCGGTCGGGTTGGGAGGAGTCGGCGAAGACGGCGGAGACGCCCGCCTCGGCGACGGCGTCCGACAGCTCCTTGAGGTCGGAGGTACTGGGCGAGGCCAGGGTGGTGCCGCTGGGGATCACCGCGCCGATGACCTCGAAGCCGTAGCGGTCGGCGAGGTAGCCGAAGACGTGGTGGTTGGTGACCAGCTTCCGGTTCTCCTCGGGCAGGGCGGCGAACTCCCCGCCCATCCAGGTGTCGAGTTCGGCCACCTCGGCCGCGTAGGCCTCGGCGTTGGCGCGCACGGTGTCGGCGTCCACGCCCGGGACCTCCTCGACCACGTTCTCGGTGATCAGGTCGATCGCCGTCAGCACCCGCTCGGGGTCGGTCCAGAAGTGCGGGTCGGGCTCGCCCTCGCTCTCGTCGGAGGTGTAGGGGAGGGGGTCCACGCCCGCGCCGACCTCCAGCGCGGGTACGCCCTCCTCCTCGGCGGCGGTGACGTTGTGCGCGACCCCTTCTTCCAGGCCGAGGCCGTTGTGGACGACGAGTGAGGCGTTCTCCAGGGTCGCGGCCTCCTGGGCGGAGATCGCGAAGGAGTGCGGGTCGGTGTCGGGTCTCATCAGAACGGTGACCTCGGCCTGGTCGCCGACGATCTGTTCGGTGATGTCACCGAGGATGTTGGTCGTCACGACGATCCCGGTGTCCTGGCCTTCGCTGGAGCACGAGGCCAGGGTGAGGGCGAGGCCGGTGGCCACGAGGGCGGGGAGGGTGCGTCCGGCGGGTGTGCGTCGGGGGCTCATGTCGGTCACTGTCCGGTCTCGACCATCAGGTGCGGTGCGATGCCCACGTCGAGGGTGCGGGCCACGCGCAGGTCGTCGTTGTAGTCGATTTCGTGGATGGTCCCGGCCTCGGGGTCGTTGACGTAGGCGCGGGAGGTGTCCACCTGGAGTGTGGGCGGGTGCTCGGGGTCCAGCCCTTCCAGCAGCGGGGTGTCGGCCTCCTGCTCGCCCGTCTCCGGGTCCAGGGAGTGCAGGGTTCCGTCCCCGGTCAGGGCCAGGAACGGCATGTCCTCACCGACCGCGGTCACCGCCACCGTGTCGTCGAGGTCGATGGAGCGCCACTCCCCGGCGGCCAGGTCCAGGACCCAGGGGTCGCCCTCGGTGGACAGCGCCGCGAGGACGGCCGAGCCGGAACGGTGGTGGAAGGCTTCGGTGCGTCCGGGCCCCGGGTAGGGGACCGTCTCGGCGTCGAGGGAGCCGTCGTCCTCGGTGAGGTGGAGGGTCCCCTCCTCGCATCCGACGACCAGGCCCCTCCGGGTGACGGCTGCTCCCTGGGGTGAGGCGCAGGTCTGGGACAGCGTCTGTCCGGGCTCGCCGTCCCGCTCCAGGGTCCGGACGGTGCCGTCAGCGGTGTCGACGGTGACCAGGACCCCCTTGTAGGGGTAGGCCGCGGTCCGCTCGTCGGGGAGGACGTCGGCGGTCTCGACCGACCCGTCCTCCAGTCCTTCGCGGGTCAGGACCAGGGAGCCGCCGTCAGCACCGGTGAGGGAGGTCAGGACGGTATCGGTGACCACCTCGGAGCCGATCGCCTCGTCCAGGGAGCCGACGCGGCCCGCACCGGTTCTGTAGTAGTGGCTGTGGTCGCCGTGGTCCACGGTCCAGGCGCCGCTGTCGAAGACCTCGGACATCCCATTACCGGATGACTGAAGATAGGCGAATCGGCTGTCCCCGGAGATGCCGTCCACCCCCGGAACGTTTCCGAGCTCGCTGATCTCCTCGGTGATCAGGTCCAACAGGACCACGTCGCCGCTGTCGCTGTCGGCCAGTACCAGCCGGGACTGCGGTTCGGCGGTCTCTTCCGCCCCCTCCACGTAGCCGTGGGGGGTCTCCTCGGCCTCGGGGGCCTCGGACTCGTCGGGCGCGCCGCCGAAGCAGCCGCCGGCGAGCAGGGTGATGAGCGCCGCCGCGAACGGGGCGATAGCGGTGTGTCTCAAGACGTCACCGGCCTCTCCGTAGTTGTGGTCAGGGAGGGGGTGGGGGCTGGGGCGGGGGAGTCGGGATACCGAGAGGGCTCGGTCCGGGGCCCGCCGGCCAGCCGTGCGTGCAGCGCCGCGGCCAGCGCGGAGACGAAGAAGAAGACCACCGCCGCGGCCGCGATGGTCGCTCCGGCCGCCGTGCCCCAGTGCCAGGACACGAGCAGACCGACAAAGGTCGCGGCGCCGCCCAGCAGGGCCGCGGTGAGCATGATCGCGGGGATGCGCCGGGCCCAGAGCAGGGCCGCGGCCGGCGGGGCGATGAGCAGACCGAACACCAGCAGGGTGCCGACCACGTGGAACGAGGCGACCACCGCGAGGGTGACCAGGCCCAGCAGGGCGAAGTGCGCCGTCCGCGGGGCCAGGCCCAGGGTGTGCGCCTTGCGGGGGTCGAAGGCCAGCGCGACGAAGGACCGGTGGCCGACGACCGCGACCACCAGCGCCACCGCGAGGGAGAGCCCCAGGTGGAGCAGGTCCTGCTCCCGTACGCCGAGGACGTCGCCGAAGAGGAAGGCGGTCAGGTCCACGGCGTAGGACGCCGAGTGCGACACCAGGATCACGCCCACGGAGAGCATGCCCACGAAGAGCAGGCCGATGCTCGTGTCCTGGGAGAGCCGGGGAGAGCGGCTCAGCGCGGTGACCCCGGCGGCCATGGCCCCCGCGGCCAGGGCGGCGCCCAGGAAGAGGCTCTGCCCGAGCAGGGAGGCCAGGGCCACCCCGGGCAGCATGCCGTGTGACATCGCGTCCCCCAGGAAGGCCATACCGCGCAGGACCACCCAGGTTCCGGCGATCGCACAGATCGCCGAGACCAGGAGCCCAGCCCACAGCGCACGCTGGACGAAGGTGACCCCGAAGGGTTCGATCAGTGCTTCCATAGTGGGACACTCTATAACGATAACCATTGTCGTTTTCACATCGGGTCGGGTCATCGTCCTCCGGGCGATCGGTGAGAAGAGGGGTGCGAGGCGTGAGACTGGACAACCTGTACGCGGGATACGGGGGGACGGACGTCCTCAGAGGTGTCACCGCCGAGATCCCCGAGGGTGCTGTCACCGCCCTCGTGGGGGCCAACGGAGCGGGTAAGTCCACGCTGCTCGGGGTCCTGGCGGGCACGCTCACCCCCAGAGCGGGCACGGTGAGTCCCGAGCGGGGCGCCCGTCCCGCCTTCGTGGTGCAGCGCAGCTCGGTTCCCGACGCCCTGCCCCTCACGGTGCGCGCCACGGTGGCCATGGGGCGCTGGGCGCACCGGGGGCTCTGGCGTCCGCTCACCCGCCGGGACCGCGCGGTGATCGCCCGCTGCATGGAGCGGGCCGGTGTCGCGGACCTGGCCGACCGGCGGCTGGGGGAGCTCTCCGGAGGCCAGCGCCAGCGCGCCCTGATCGCCCAGGGCCTGGCGCAGGAGGCGGATCTGCTGCTGCTGGACGAGCCCTCGGCGGGTCTGGACCGCGAGGCCAGGGAACGGATCCGGGAGACGGTCGCCGAGGTCGCGGCCGAGGGGGTGACGGTCGTCCACGCGACCCACTTCGCCGAGGAGGCGCGGGACGCGGACCACGTTCTCAGGCTGGAGGAGGGCCGGGCGGTCCTGTTGTCCGAGCCTTCGGCCGACCCCCTGGCCGCGGTCCCGGGCGGGGTCTCGACCGCCTCCCCGCCGCGTGTCCGTCCGGGGCTCTGAGCCCGACCGGACCGGCGCCCGGATCCGAGCCCGGGCCCCGGTACCCGGCACCGGCACCCGGGCACGGGGTCCGGCACCGCTCGAAGGACCGCCGAACCGCGTGCCGGGGGGCTTCCCCGTGCGGGGGAGGGGATGGGAGCATGCCCGGCATGGACGTTCTGAGCAGCCGCATCCTGTTGCGGCCCACCGACCTCCGGCGCAGCCGTGAGTTCTACCGCGACGTGCTGGGACTGGCGGTGCACCGTGAGTTCGGCGACCCCGAGGCCCTCGGCACGGTGTTCTTCCTGGGCAACGGGCTGCTGGAGGTCTCCGGCAGCGCCGAACCCTCCGGGGTGCCGCCGCTCTCCCTGTGGCTGCAGGTGCGCGACGTCGAGGCCGAGTACGCCCGGCTGGTGGCCTCCGGGGCCGAGGGGCTGCGCGAGCCCCGGACGGAGTTCTGGGGGTTGGTGGAGGCGTGGATCGCCGACCCCGACGGGGTGCGGATCGTCCTGGTCCAGATCCCCGAGGACCACCCCCTGCGCCGGGACCTGCGTTGAAGTCCGGGAGCAGGGGCCGGACCCGCCCCTAGCCGAGCTCCTCGACGACCGGGCGCAGCTCCTCGGCGATCCAGCGCAGGCTCATCGGGCCCGCGGAGTTGATGGCGTTGGCGAAGGCGAGGTCGGCGTAGTAGACGGTGCCCGCCTCGACCGCGGGCAGGTTCTGGAAAAGGGGGTCGTCGTCGAGCTGTTGGCGTTCCTCCTGGCTCGGCGCCCACACCGCGAGGAGGTCGGCGTCCAGGTCGGCGGTGTGCTCGCGGGACAGGGGGTCGGAGCCCTGGGTGTTGTCCTGGTTCTCGGCCGGCCGCAGTCCGAACAGTTCGAAGAGGGAGCCGTTGCCGAAGCCGTAGCCGTCCGCGTCGGCGCGGACCCACTGGTAGGTCCGCTCCTCGATGTCCGGTACGGTCGCGCCGATCTCGGTGAACTCCGCCCGGATCTGGCTGATGAGCTCCTCGGCCTCGGTGGGGCGCCCCAGTGCTTCGGCGGTCTTGAGCAGGCGCTCGTCCCAGTCCACGTTCAGGGCGTCGGTGGCGGGCAGGACGGTCGGGGCGATGGCGTTCAGGTTGTCGAAGGCCGTCTGGTCGGCCACCTGGTAGGTCTGGGCGAGGATCAGGTCCGGTTCGGCGGCGGCGATGGCCTCCAGGTTGGGCTCGCCGTCCGCGCCGAGCAGGCCCGGGTCGGCGGTGTCGGCGATCTCCTCGGCCATCCAGGGGACGCTCTGTTCGAGGGCGTCGGGGTCCTCGGCCACACTGACCGGTTCCACCCCGAGGGAGAGGGCCGCCTCGGCGGGGGCGAAGCCCAGCGCGACCACCCGCTCGGGGGTCTGCTCGACGGTGACCTCACCGAAAGCGGTCTCGACCGTCACCGGGTACGTCCCGTCCGAGGCGTTCGCCTCGGACGGGGACTCCTCCGCGTCCTGGGCCGTGCTGCACCCCGCGGCCAGCAGGACCGCGAGCGCGCCGGCTGCCGCCCCGGCCGCCGCACGGGCACCCGTCGTCCGGAATCGGCCCGTGTTCGTTCCTGTCACCGGAAACCTCCTGTTGGTGGAAATAAGGCAAGGCTAGCCTTCTTCTTTTCGGGGGTGACCATCGGGGCATAACCTTGGCGACGTGGTCATACGAGACACGGTGAAGAACCCTGTGAAAGGGCGTGGCCGGCGCGCGGGCGCGGTCGACAGCCGCAGGCTGCCCCGGTACGCCGCGGGCGAGATCGACGTGCCGTTCGTCGTCCACGGAACGGACGAGGTCATCTCCCGCGACACCTACTGGGAGGAACACTCGCACCCCACGCACGAGCTGCTCTGGAACCAGCGGGGCGCGTCCACGGCGACGGTCGGGGCGCGGGTCTGGACGATCACGCCGTCGCTCGGACTGTGGATCCCGGCCGGAACGCCCCACTCGGGGTGGACGTCGGCGGGTACGTGGCACCACGCCGCGCAGTTCGGCATCCACGCGGCCCCGGCGATCTCGGACGCCCCCGTCGCGGTGGAGGTCACCCCGCTCCTGCGGCTCCTGTTGGAGCGGCTCAACACCGAGGGCCTGACCGCCGACTCGCGTGCGAGGACCGAGGCGGTGGTGCTCGACCTGATGGCGCCCGCCCCGGTCGAACTGCTGCTGAAGATCCCCGACGCGCCGCTGCTGGCTCCCATCGTCGACGCCGTTCGCGCGGACCCCGCCGACGGCACGACCCTGGCCGCCTGGGCGTCGCGGCTCGGCGTGAGCAGCCGGACCGTCACGCGGGCCTTCCGGGCGCAGACCGGGCTCGGGTTCAGCCAGTGGCTGGCCACGGCGCGGGTGCAGCACGCGATCACGCTGCTCGCCGGGGGCGAGGAGATCGAGGAGGTCGCCGAGCGGGTCGGCTACCACTCGGCGAGCGCGTTCGGCACGGTCTTCCGGCGGGTGACGGGGATGAGTCCGGGACGCTTCCGCGCGCATTGACGTCCTCCCCGGGGTGAACCCCGGGGATTCCCACAGCCTCGCGGCTATAGGCGCGGTGCGCCTCACAGCGTCCGCTGGTTCCTGTTTCACCGGCCGGTGCCCCACCCGAAAGGATGGTGGTCTTACCCCGCCTCCGCAGGCGTTTCAACTCTCCGCTTCTCGCTCTCGGGCGAGTTTCCGTCCAGCGGCGAGCACGATCCGGGCCGCGTTCACGTCCCAGTCAAGCAGGGTCCCACAGGACCGGCACGTCCATTGGCGCACCTGCAAGGGTTTGGGTCCGTCCACCACCCAGCACACATGGCAGGTCTGCGAGGAGGCCAGAAACCGGTCCACCTTGATGAAGACCCGCCCGTACCGGGCGGCCTTGTACTCCAACATGTGCACGAACGCCGACCACCCGGCATCATGCACACTCTTGGCCAACCGGGTGCGCCCGAGCCCCTTCACACACAGATCCTCCACAAACACCGCTTGGTTCTCGCGGATGATCTGGGTGGAGAGCTGGTGGTGGAACTCGCGGCGGCAGTCAGCCACCCGCCCATGAGCGCGGGCGACCTTCACCCGGGCCTTGGCCCGGTTGGCCGACCCCTTGACCTTGCGCGACAGCGAGCGCTGGGTCTTCTTCAGTTTGCGTTCGGCGCGGCGCAGGAACCGGGGGTTGGCGACCTTGGTGCCATCGGACAGCACCGCGAAATGCGACAGGCCTAGATCGATGCCCACATCATCGGTACTCTCAGGCAGGGGCTTGTCGTCTGTTTGGACCACAAAGCTCGCGAAGTACCGCCCTGCGGCGTCCTTGATCACGGTCACCGAGGACGGGACCGAGGGCAGCGCCCTGGACCACTTCACCTTGACCTCACCGACCCTGGGCAGGGGCAGTTTGCCCTGGTCGGTGATCTTCCAGCGGGCGTTGGCGGTGAAACGGGCCGACTGGGTGCCATCACGGCGAGACTTGAACCGTGGCGCCCCCACCTTCGGCCCTTTGCGTTTTCCGGTCTTGGAGTCCTCGTAGGCCGCCCATGCCTGGTCCAGGTCCCGCAGCGCCTGCTGGAGCGGGACCGCCGACACCTCCGAAAGCCATTCCCGCTCCGGGGTCTTCTTGGCCTGGGCTATCAGCTCCCGTGACAGGTCCGCGTTCTTGGGCACCCGCTGGTAGGGGCCCTGAGCAGTCCGCGCCCGGGGCGGGCCGAGCAGCTTGTTGGAGGCCTTGATCGCGGCGGTGCGCTCCAGGGCGTCGTTGAACACCACACGCACACACCCGAACAGGCGGGCGAGCGCCAGGCGCTGCTCCCCGTCCGGGTAGATGCGGTAGGTGTATCGAAGGTGCACCCCAAAACCCTCACACCCGCCTAAGACAATCCGGGGACGACCCGTCCAGGCAGGCGGGCGGGTACGGGCTCGGATCCGCTTCACCCCCGGCGTGAACGCCGGGGCACTCTCGGACAAGACAGGTAGCAGGTGGCAGCGGGCGGAAGCGGACAGAGGTTTTGTCCGTTCTGCGAGGAACAGTGTCCTTTTCGCGCGATTGCGAACCTACTGAGTGCACCCTAAATTCGGTAAGGCAAACCTAACTCCCGGTTTCCGGGGGTGCACAGGGACACCACCGGAAGGAAACCATGCCCCGCGTCTCCAGGCTGGCCGCGCTCGCCACGGCCGCCCTCCTCCCCCTCTCCCTCGCCGCCTGTTCCTCCTCGGCCTCCGAAGGCGCCTCCGGGGACTCCGGCGACTGGACCCCCCTCACGATCGAGCACGCGCTCGGCACGACGACCATCGACTCCGAGCCGGAGCGGGTCGCCACGGTGAACTGGGCCAACCACGAGGTCCCCCTGGCCCTGGGCGTCGTCCCGGTCGGCATGGCCGCCGCCACCTTCGGCGACGACAACGACGACGGCGTCCTCCCGTGGGTCGAGGAGAAGCTCCAGGAACTGGACGCCGAGACCCCCGTGCTCTTCGACGAGACCGACGGCATCGACTTCGAGGCGGTCGCGGACACCCAGCCGGACGTCATCCTCGCCGCCTACTCCGGGCTGACCCAGGAGGACTACGACACCCTCAGCGAGATCGCCCCCGTCGTCGCCTACCCGGAGACCGCCTGGGGCACCTCCTGGCGCGACACCATCGAGCTGAACAGCGCCGCCCTCGGCATGGCCGACGAGGGCGCCGGGCTCATCGCCGAGCTGGAGACCGAGATCGAGGAGGCGGTCGCCGACCACCCGCAGATCGAGGGCTCGTCGGCGATGTTCCTGACCCACGTCGACACCAGCGACCTCAGCGAGGTCAGCTTCTACACCGTCCACGACACCCGCGCGCTGTTCTTCGAGGACATCGGCCTGACGACTCCCGACAGCGTCGCCACCGCCTCCGCCGAGACCGACCAGTTCTCCCTCACCCACAGCGCCGAGCAGGCCGACGCCTTCAACGACGTCGACATCATCGTCACCTACGGCGGCGAGGAGCTGGTGACCTCCCTCGAGGCCGACCCGCTGCTGTCCCAGATGCCCGCCGTGGAGAACTCCGCCGTCGTGAGCCTGCCCGGTGACAGCCCGCTCGGAACGGCCGCGAACCCGACCCCGCTGTCGATCTCGTGGGTCCTCGACGACTACCTGTCGCTCCTGGCCGAGGCCGCTGACGGGGCGCAGTGATCACCCGACAGGCACCCACCGACGCGGGGGCCGCCACCGTGCGGCCCCCGCGCCGGGGCAGATCCCTCTGGCTGCTCCTCGTCCTGGCCGTCCTGCTGGGGCTCATGTTCCTCTCGGTCGCGGTCGGCTCCCGCGACGTCCAGTGGGCCGACATCGTCGCCGCCTTCGGCGGTTCGGCCGAGGGCTTCAACGAGGCCGCGGTCGCCAAACGCATCCCCCGGACCCTGCTCGCCGTGATCGTCGGCGCGGCCCTCGGTGTCTCCGGCGCGGTCATGCAGGGCGTGACCCGCAACCCGCTGGCCGACCCCGGCATCCTGGGCGTGAACATGGGCGCCTCGCTCGCCGTCGTGGTGGGCATGGCGTTCTTCGGCCTGGCCACCGCCACCGGATTCATCTGGTCGGCGATCCTCGGCGCCGGGGTGACCGCGCTGTTCGTGCACGTCATCGGCTCCATGGGCCGGGGCGGCGCGACCCCGCTCAAACTCGCCCTCGCCGGTGCGGCCACCTCGGCAGCTCTGGCGTCGTTCATCCGGGCCCTCCTGCTCCCGCGCAACGACATCGCCGACGGCGCCCACTCCTGGCAGATCGGCGGGGTCGGCGGCGGCACGTTCGCGACCATCTCCCACGTGCTCCCGTTCCTGGTGGTCGGGTTCGTCGTCTGCCTGCTCTCCGCACGCGGGCTCAACCTCCTGGCCCTGGGCGACGAACTCGCCGCCGGGCTGGGCCAGCGCGTCGCGGCCTCGCGGATCACCGCCTCGGTCGGCTCCGTCGTGCTGTGCGGTGCCAGCACCGCCGTCACCGGGCCGATCGGCTTCGTCGGTCTGGTCATCCCGCACATGTGCCGCCTGCTCGTCGGTGTCGACCACCGCTGGCTGCTGCCGTTCTCGGCCCTGACCGGCGCCGCGCTGCTGACCGCGGCGGACGTGGTCGGCCGCATCGTGGCCCGCCCCGGACAGATCGACGTGGGGATCGTGACCGCCCTGATCGGCGCCCCGTTCTTCATCTACATCGTCCGCCGTCAGAAGGTTCGTTCCCTGTGAGCATCTCCACCGTCGAGACCGTCGCACGCGGTCGGGTGCGCCGCGCGCGCCGACGGCACCTCGTGATCGGCGCCCTCGCCGCCCTCATCGTCGCCGGTTTCGCCGTCACCCTCATGGTCGGGCAGACCTTCTACCCGCCCGGCGACGTCGCCCGGGTCGTCCTCGGCCAGGACGTCCCCGGGGCCTCGTTCACCGTCGGACGGCTCCGCCTGCCCCGGGCCGTGCTCGCGATCACCGCCGGGATGTGCTTCGGGCTCGCCGGGGTGACCTTCCAGACCATGCTGCGCAACCCGCTGGCCAGCCCGGACATCATCGGTATCAGCGCGGGCGCCAGCGCCGCCGCGACCTTCGCGATCGTGGTGCTCTCCCTGGACGGGGCCGGGGTGTCGGTCTTCGCGATCGCCGCCGGGCTCGGGGTGGCCCTGGTCATCTACGCGCTGTCGTACAAGGGCGGGGTCTCCGGGACCCGGCTCATCCTCATCGGCATCGGCGTCGCCGCCATGCTCGACAGCATCACGTCCTACATCCTGGACCGCGCGGCCACCTGGGACTTCCAGGAGGCGATGCGCTGGCTCACCGGCAGCCTCAACGGTGCCAGCTGGAACGCGACCCTTCCGGTCGTCGTCGCGCTGGCCGTGCTCGCCCCGATGCTGCTGGGACTGTCCGGAAACCTCTCCGCGCTCCAGCTGGGCGACGACACCGCCTCGGCGCTGGGCGTGCGCGTGGACCGCACCCGGCTCCTGGCGGTCGTCGGCGCGGTCGGGCTCATCGCCTTCGCCACCGCCGCGGCCGGCCCGATCGCCTTCGTGGCCTTCCTGTCCGGCCCCATCGCCGCCCGCCTGGTGGGCTCGGACGGGTCCCTGCTCGTGCCCTCCGCGCTGGTCGGCGCGCTCCTGGTGCTGGTGGCCGACTTCTGCGGACAGTTCCTCTTCGGGACCCGCTTCCCGGTCGGGGTCGTCACCGGCGTGCTCGGCGCTCCCTACCTCGTCTACCTGATCATCCGCAGCAACCGCGTGGGAGGCTCCCTGTGACCACGGACCACTCGCTCCTCGTCGAGGAACTGACGCTCGGCTACAAGGACCGCGACGTCATCGACTCCCTCGACCTCGCCGTCCCGCCCGGCCGGATCACCGCGATCGTCGGTGCCAACGCCTGCGGCAAGTCCACGCTGCTGCGCTCGATGTCGCGGCTCCTGGCGCCGCGGGCCGGCCGGGTCCTGCTCGACGGGGAGGAGGTCCACCGCATGCAGCCCAAAGCGGTCGCGCGCACGCTCGGACTCCTCCCGCAGTCGCCGGTCGCACCGGAGGGCATCACCGTGAGCGACCTGGTGGGGCGCGGCAGGCACCCCCACCAGCGGATGCTCGCGCGTTGGAGCAGGCAGGACGACGAGGCGGTCGCCGAGGCCCTCGAGGCGACGCAGACGGTGGAGCTGGCCGACCGACCCGTCGACGAGCTCTCCGGCGGGCAGCGCCAGCGCGTCTGGATCGCCATGGCGCTGGCCCAGCGCACGGACCTGCTGCTCCTGGACGAGCCGACCACCTTCCTGGACGTCAGCCACCAGGTCGAGGTCCTGGACCTGCTCACGGACCTCAACGCCTCGCGCGGCACCACGATCGTGCTGGTCCTGCACGACCTCAACCTCGCGGCGCGCTACGCCGACCACCTGATCGCGCTCGCCGACGGCAGGCTCCACGCGGCGGGCCCGCCCGAGCGGGTGCTCACCCCCGAGACGGTGCGGTCAGTGTTCGGGATGGAGAGCCAGATCATCACCGACCCCACCTCGGGCAAGCCGCTGATGCTGCCCATCGGCAGGCACCACCGCGCGGTTCCGGCGGGCTGACCGAGGATTTTCCGAGGACCCGTCGAGGGGCCCGCACACCCGGTGACACCGGGGAAGCGGGCCCCTCTTCGCTGTCCGGAGCCCCTCTCCGGCGCGCAGCCGACGTTGAACCCCGGCGTCCGACCCTCTATCGTTCAAGGATCGCATTAATCGTTCAATGAACGATTAATCCGTTCAGGGAACGCCAGGACAGTGAGATTCCAGGACACCGAGGGGAAGTCATGCCGCGCTCACCGGGTTCCGCGGGCAACCCGCCACAGGTCCCGCGCCGGACCGCGCTGCTGGGAGGGGCGGGCGCGTTCGGTGCCGCCGTCCTGCTGCCCGGCTGCGGTTCCTCCGGCAGGGACGAGGCACCACCGATCCCGGAGGGGGCGGCCACCGGGACCACCGCCGACGGCGGGGTGCTGAGGATGGCACGACCGCCCGCCTCCCAGGCCGAGACGCTCGATCCGGCCAGCTCGCTGTCGGCCTACGAGTACCTCGGAGCGCTGTACAACCGGCTGGTCAGGATGGACGAGTCCGGTCAGGTCACCCCCGACCTCGCCACGGAGTGGGAACCGAGCGAGGACGGCTCCACCTGGACCTTCCGGCTGCGCGACGGGGTCACCTTCCACGACGGCACGCCGTTCACCTCCGCGGACGCCGCCTACACCCTGCGCCGCATCGTGGACCCCGGCCTCGCCTCACCCCAGGGCACCGTGCTCGAGCCCCTGATAGACCCGAACGGACTCGGCACCCCCGAACCAGGTGTCCTGGTGGTCGGGCTCAAGGAACCCAACTTCGAGTTCCCCGCGCTGCTGACCAGCTATCACTGCTATGTCATCCCCGAGGACAGCGGCGACACGATCGGACGGAGCGGCATCGGAACGGGGCCGTTCCGGCTCGACACCTTCTCACCGGGCGGCCGGGGCCGGGTCGTCGCCAACGGTGACCACTGGGAGGGCCCGCCCGTCCTGGACGCCGTCGAGATGTTCGCGATGACCGACATCCAGGCCCGCGTCAACGCGCTGATGGCCGGACAGGTCGACCTCGTCTCCCAGACCAACCTGGACTTCGCCACCGCCCGCGTGGTGGGGGCCTCCGAACGGGCGACCATCGCCCGTTCGGTCAACGCCCAGTGGTACGTCCTGCCGATGCTCACCACCGCGGAGCCGTTCACCGACCCCCGGGTGCGCAGGGCCATGAAACACGCCTACGACCCCCGGCTCGTGATCGACGTCGCCCTCCAGGGCACCGGTGTGGTCGGCAACGACAACCCCGTCCCGCCCGACACCCCCTACTGGACCGACCACGCGCTCGAACACGACCCCGACCGGGCGCGCGCCCTGCTCGCCGAAGCGGGCCACGAGAACCTGCGGGTCGACCTCTACACCTCCAGCTACGACCCGGTCTTCACCCCGATGGCGCTGGCCTACCGCGACTCGGTGGCCGAGGCCGGTATCGACGTCACCGTGCGCAACGCCTCGGCCGACTCCTACTACACACAGATCTGGATGCAGCGGCCCCTGATGGCCACCTACTGGTACACCGGCCGCCCCGCCGACCAGCTGCTCAACCAGGTCTTCCGCAGCGGCTCCTCCTACAACGAGACCGCCTGGTCCAACGCGGACTTCGACACCCTCCTCGACGACGCCCGCCGCACCGCCGACGAGGACCGCCGCCGCACCCTCTACCAGGACGCCCAGCTCCTGGTCGTCGAGGAGGGCGGCGCGATGACACCGATGTTCGCCGACCGCCTGGTGGGCCTGTCCCGGGACGTCCTCAACTACCGCGAGTACGGGTTCGAGTTCGACTACCTCAACATCGGATTGAGGCCCTGATGCTGTTCTACGTCACGAGAAGACTGCTGTCCGCGGTCGTCACCGTCCTGCTCGCATCGGTCATGGTCTTCGCCGCCGTGCAGCTGCTGCCGGGCGACGTCGCCACCCAGGTGCTCGGCCAGGACGCCACCCCCGAGGCCGTGGCGGCCCTGCGCGACCAGATGGACCTGAACCGCCCCGCCGTCCTGCGTTTCCTGGACTGGATCGCCGGTGTGGTCCGGGGCGACTTCGGGGTCTCCCTGGTCTCCGGCGAAGCGGTGGCCGGGACGCTCTGGCTCCATCTGCGCAACACCATGCTGATCGCGGTGGCCACCGTGGCGGTCGCCGTCACCTCCTCCATCGTGCTGGGCGTGCTCGCCGGCCTGTACCGCGACCGCTGGCCGGACACCGTGATCTCCACCCTCACGCTGATCGGCATGAGCGTCCCGGAGTTCGTCGTGGCGACCCTGCTCGTGCTCGCCCTGTCCATCACGGTCCCCGTCCTGCCCGCCGTGGTCCTGGACGAGGCCTCCGCGCCCGTGGCCGACCTGCTGCCCGCGATCGTGCTGCCCACCGTCGCGCTGTCCGTCGTGATGACCGCCTACATCGTGCGTATGACCAGGACCAGCGTCATCGACGTGATGGCCGGCGAGTTCGTCACCACCGCCCGGCTCAAGGGCATCGGCACCGCGCGGGTGGTGGTGCGCCACGCCCTGCCCAGTGCCCTGCTGCCCACCCTCAACGTGATCGCCATGAACGTCGCCTGGCTGGTCGGCGGCGTCGCCGTGGTGGAGAACGTCTTCAACTACCCGGGCGTCGGCCAACTGATGCTGGAGGCCGTGCACAACCGCGACCTGCCGGTCCTCCAGGCCATCGCCGTGGTCAGCGCGGTCGTGTACGTCCTGTGCAACCTCGCCGCGGACCTCGGGGCGATGGCGCTCAACCCGCGCCTGCGCACCGGTGAGAGGAGCACCCGATGAGCGACCCCAGCCAGAACCGGGCCGGAGACGGCGGGCAGGGGGCCGGGCCCGCCCCGGCCACCGGAGCCCTGCGGCGGACCCTGCGATCGCTGACCCGGTCCACCCCGGCCATGGTCGGCCTGGGCCTGGTCGCCCTGCACGTCCTGCTGGCCCTGTTCGCGCCACTGCTCACCCCGTACTCACCCACAGCCAACACCCCGGACCAGGCGCTCCTCGGTCCGGGTGCCGACCACTGGGCGGGCACCGACGCCCTGGGCCGCGACGTGCTCACCCGCGTGCTCTACGGCGGGCAGTACGCGCTCGTCGTCTCCTTCGCCGCGACGGCGTGCGCCGTCGCCCTCGGCACCCTCCTGGGCTGCGTCACCGCGCTGCGGGGCGGTTGGTTCGACGACGCCCTGATGCGCGTGCTGGACGCCGTCCTGGCGATCCCGCCGATCCTGGCCCTGCTGGTGGTCGTCACCGTGCTCGGCGCAGGACCGGCGGTGATCGTCCTGGCGGTGACGATCGTCTACGCGCCCCAGGTGGTCCGCGTGGTCCGCGCCGCCGCCCTGGGCGTGGCCCCGCTCGACTACGTCACCGCGGCCCGGGCACGCGGTGAGCGCACACTCCCGATCCTCGTGCGCGAGGTCCTGCCCAACATCGTGAACGTGGTCGCCGTGGAGTTCGCGATGCGCGCCTCCTGGGTGGTCCTGCTCATCAGCTCGCTGTCGTTCCTGGGCTTCGGCGCCAACCCGCCGACCCCGGACTGGGGGCTGATGGTGTCGGAGAACCGGACCGCCATGGTCGTGGTGCCGTGGGCGAGCCTGGCCCCCATCCTGGCCCTGGCCACCCTGGTCGTCGGGCTGAACCTGTCCGCCGACGGCCTGTCCAAGGCCTGGGGCGTCGACCGCGTGAAGGAGAGCTCGTGAGCACCGCTGACCGACCCACCACAGCCGACCGGCGCACCGACGCCGCCTCCCGCGAACCGGTGGTGCGGGTGGACCGCCTCTCCGTGGCCTACCGGTCCGGCGGAGCCGACGTGACCGTCGTGCGCGAGGTGTCCTTCGAGGCCGCCGCCGGGGAGACCGTGGCCGTGGTCGGGGAGTCCGGCAGCGGCAAGTCCACCGTCGCCGGGACCCTGCTGGGGCACCTGCGGCACGGCTCCCGGGTCACCGGCGGCCGGGTCGAGGTGGCCGGCCGCGACGTACTCGCCCTCGACGCCCGCGGTCTGCGGAACCTGCGCGCCACCGACGTCGCACTCGTGGGCCAGAACGCGGGGAACGCGCTCACTCCGTCGATGCGGATCGGGCGGCAGATCGAGGAGTCGCTGCTGCCCCTGGGCCTGCCCCGCGGCCAACGGCAGGAGCGGGTCCGTTCCCTGGTCGCCAGGGTCGGGCTGCCCGACCCCGTGGGTATCGTCCGCCGCTACCCGCACCAGCTCTCCGGCGGACAGCAGCAGCGCGTGGCGATCGCCATGGCCCTGGCGGCCGAACCGCGCGTACTGGTCCTGGACGAGCCCACGACCGCGCTGGACGTGGTCACCCAGGCCCGCATCCTCGACCTGGTCGCCGGACTCAGCGACGAACTCGGCCTGACCTCGGTCCTGGTCAGCCACGATCTCGGCGTCGTGGCGCGGATGGCGGACCGGGTGGTCGTCATGCGCGAGGGCGAGGTCGTGGAATCCGCCGGCACCACCGCCCTGTTCACCGCCCCCGAGCACGCCTACACGCGGCACCTGCTCGCCAGCGTGCCCCGGATCTCCGACCACGGCCTGGCCGAGGTCGGAGAGGACGGCACCCGCACCGTACGCGCGCGCCGACCCGTACCGGACGGGGCGCCCGAAGTGGTGTCCATGCGCGACGTCACCATCGACTACGGGTCCCACCGCGCCGTGGACGGGGTCACCCTCGGTCTGCGCCGCGGAGAGGTCCTCGCTCTGGTGGGGGAGTCCGGCAGCGGCAAGTCGACCCTGGCCTGGTCCCTGGCCGGACTGCGCCCGCCCACCTCGGGGACCATGCGCCTGTTCGGCGACACCGGCGACGGAGCCGGGGACGACCTCGCCACCGGGGCGCGGGGCCGGCCCCTGGACGTCCGGCGCCGGATCCAGCTGGCCTTCCAGAACGCCGATACCTCGCTCAACCCGCGGCGCATCGTGCGCGACGCGGTGCGCAGACCCCTCCGGTTCTTCGGACTCGCCGACCGCTCCGGGGTCGACGGCCGCGCACACGAGCTGATCAGGGACGTCGCCCTGGATCCGGCACTCTCCGACCGGTTGCCCGAACAGCTCTCCGGAGGTCAGCGCCAGCGCGTGGGCATCGCCCGCGCCCTGGCCGGAGACCCGCGTGTGGTCGTCGCCGACGAGGTCACCACCGCGCTCGACGTGTCGGTCCAGGCATCGGTCCTGGCGCTCCTGGACGACCTGCGCGCCCAACGGGACCTGGCGTTCGTCTTCATCAGCCACGACCTGGCCGTCGTCCGCGGCATCGCCGACCGGGTGGCGGTCATGCGTGAGGGCCGCGTGGTCGAGGAGGGGCCGGTCGACGCCGTCTTCAACGGGCCCAACCATCCCTACACCAGTCGCCTCATGGCAGCGGTCCTGGAACCGGAACCGGTCGGGGGCGGGGGAACCGCTTCGGTTCCCGAAGAGGCGCGCCCTCTCACCGGGGCCTCGGAGGAGGTGCCTGCCGGGTCGCCCGAGGGGGCGGACGACCCCGACTGGATCGACCTGGGCGGGGGCCACCGCATCCGCCGCTGGGACCCCGACGCCCCTGACGGCGCCATTGCCGACGCCACCTGACACCGCGCGCCGCGAACCGGCGCCGCACACCGAACACCACACAGTACGAACGGGGGAGCATGCGGTACCGCGAGGACTTCGACAGAGAGGTCGAGGTACAAGAGGCCTGGATTCCGATGGCCGACGGCACACGCCTGCACGCGCGCCTGTGGCTGCCGACGGACGCGCTGGAGGACCCGGTCCCCGCGCTGCTGGAGTACCTGCCCTACCGCAAGGGTGACTGGACCGCGCCGCGCGACGCGCAGCGCCACCCCTACTACGCCGGCCACGGCTACGCGTCGGTACGGGTGGACCTGCGCGGATCCGGCAACTCCGAGGGCGTGATGCGCGACGAGTACGCCGAGCAGGAGCTCGCCGACGGCGTCGAGGTCGTCGAGTGGCTCGCCGCCCAGCCCTGGTGCACCGGGAAGGTCGGCATGTTCGGGATCTCCTGGGGCGGGTTCAACTCCCTCCAGATCGCCGCCCGGCGCCCCGAACCGCTCAAGGCGATCGTCACCGTGTGCTCGGCCGACGACCGCTACGACAACGACGTGCACTACATCGGCGGCTCGGTCCTGGGCATCGACATGATCGGCTGGTCCGGCACCATGCTGGCCTTCACCGCCCGACCGCCGGACCCGACCGCCGTCGGTGACGCCTGGCTGCCCATGTGGCGCGAACGCCTCGACGCCCTCGAACCGTTCGTCCACACGTGGCTGGACCACCAGGAACGCGACGACTACTGGCGCCACGGCAGCGTGTGCGAGGACTACTCCGCCATCGACGCCGCCGTCCTGGCCGTCGGCGGCTGGGCCGACCCCTACCGGGACACCGTGCTGCGGCTGACCGAGAACCTGCCCGGTCCGGTGCGCGGCATCCTGGGCCCCTGGGCCCACCAGTACCCCGACATCGCGCTGCCCCCGGGCCCGCACATCGGATTCCTGCAGGAGACCGTGCGCTGGTGGGACCACTGGCTCAAGGACGCCGACAACGGCGCCATGGACACACCGCGCCTGCGCTCCTGGATGCAGGAACCGGTCCCGCCCGCCACCGCCTACGACCAGCGGCCCGGCCGCTGGGTCACCGACGACGCCTGGCCCTCGCCGGACACCCGGTGGACCGAGCACACGCTCGGCGGCGGCGCCCCCGTCCAGGTGCGTAGCCCGCAGCACACCGGAATCGACGCGGGCCGGTTCTTCCCCTACGGCAACGCCACCGACCTGCCGCCCGACCAGCGAGAGGAGGACGGCCGCTCCACCTGCTTCGACACTCCCGCGCTCACCCGGCGCACCGAGATCCTCGGCCGCGCCCGGGTCCGCCTGCGAATGGACTCCGACCGGCCGAAGGGGACGGTGATCGTGCGCGTGTGCGACGTGGCCCCCGACGGCTCCTCCACCCTCGTCACCCGGGGCGTGCTGAACCTGGCCGGCCGCCGCGGCCGCGACCGCACCGAGCCCTGGACCCCGGGGACCCCGGAAGAGGTCGAGGTCGAGCTGACCGGCACCGGCTACGCCTTCCCGGCCGGTCACCGCGTCCGCGTGGCCGTGTCCACGGCCTACTGGCCGTGGGTGTGGCCCCAGCCGGACGACCCGACCCTGACCCTGTGGCCCGCCGACAGCGCCCTGCTCCTGCCCGAACGCCCCGAGGGCACCGACACGGGCCGGGCTCCGGTGGAGTTCGACGAGCCCGAACAGGCCGCACCGCTGCCGATCGTGCGGGGAACCGCCTCCGAGCGCCCCGAGCGCCTGGTCACCCACGACGTCGGCACGGGGGAGTGGGTGCTCGACGTCGACCCCAACTACGGGGGGACGCGCACCTACCCGGACGGCCTCGTCTACACCGAGAGCGCCCGCGAGCGCTACCGGATCCGGGTCGACGACCCGCTGTCGGCCGTGGCAGGATCCGAGTGGGAGATCAGCCTACGCCGTGAGGGATGGGACGTTCTGGTGCGCACATCCAGTGAGCTCAGCGCCACCGCCGAGCACTTCGTCGTGCACAGCACGCTGGAGGCGTTCAACGGGGGAGAGGTCGTCGAGGTCAAGGAGTGGCGCCGGGAGATCCCCAGGACGTCGGGATGACGGCCGCGCCGGAGGGCGCCGCCCCCGGTGGTCCGGGGCCCAAGCGTCGGGCGGTGGCCCCGGACAAACGCACCAGGCAGCCCACCGAGGTCCGCAGGAGGCTCATCCTGGAGGCCGCGGTGCCGCTGGTCTCCGAGCACGGAGCCGGCCGGGTGGGACTGCGGGACATCGCCCGGGCGGCCGGGGTGTCCGTCGGCACGGTCACCTACCACTTCGCCGGGGTCAAGGAGATCATCAGCGAGGCGGTGTCGATCGAGATCGACGGCTACTACCGCCCGCTGGGTGAGCGGATGCTGTCCGCGCCCACGGCGGCCGAAGGCCTGGAAATCCTGGTCGAGGGTGTGTTCAACGCCGAGACCGACCGCCACTGGCGGCTGTGGTTCGACAGCTGGCTCTCCTCGGCCACGCTCGCGCCCGACTCCCACCAGCACCGCCGCTACGAGCACTGGTCGGACCGCGTGGCCGAGCTGATCACACGCGGGCGGGACTCCGGCGAGTTCCGCTGCCCGGACGTGCAGGAGACCACCACCCGCCTCAACGCCCTGGTCGACGGCCTGGCCCTGCGCCGTCTGCGCGGAGCCCCGCCCCTGTCCCTGGAACAGGCGCGTACCCACCTGCGCGGCTTCCTCGCCTCCGAGCTGGGGCCGGCCCAGGTGCGGTCGGGGCCGCCACGGGCGGACTGACACCGGCCCGCCCCCGGGAGGTCCGTCTCCCGGGGGCGGGCGGCCGGTGCCCGTTCGCCGGAGGGGAGGGGTTGACAGATCCTTGACGCGGACGGGTGCCCGCCCGGTGGACCGGCACCGCGGCCGAGACCCCCGCACCTCCGGCTCCGGTCAGCCGCTGACGTAGTCCGCCAGGTGCCGGCCCGTGAGGGTGGAGCGGTCGGCGACGAGGTCGGCGGGGGTGCCCTCGAACACGACCCGGCCGCCCTCCTGACCCGCCCCCGGACCGAGGTCGATGATCCAGTCCGCGTGCGCCATGACCGACTGGTGGTGCTCGATCACGATCACCGACTTCCCCGACTCCACCAGCCGGTCCAACAGGCCGAGCAGGTGCTCGACGTCGGCCAGGTGCAGACCGGTGGTCGGCTCGTCCAGGACGTAGACGCCGCCCTGGTCCGCCATGTGCGTGGCCAGCTTGATCCGCTGGCGCTCACCGCCGGACAGCGTGGTCAGCGGCTGTCCGAGGCTGAGGTAGCCCAGACCGACGTCGGCCAGCCGGGCCAGGATCTTGTGGGCGGCGGGGGTGCGCGCCTCGCCCCCGCCGAAGAACTCGGCCGCCTCCGACACCGACATCGCGAGCACCTCGCTGATGTCGCGCCCGCCCAGGCGGTACTCCAGCACCGAGGTGTCGAACCGCTTGCCCTCGCACTCCTCGCAGGTGGTCGCGATGCCGGCCATGAACCCGAGGTCGGTGTAGACCACCCCGATGCCCTTGCAGACCGGGCAGGCCCCCTCGGAGTTGGCGCTGAACAGCGCGGGCTTGACCCCGTTGGCCTTCGCGAACGCCTTGCGGACCGGCTCGAGCAGTCCGGTGTAGGTGGCCGGGTTGCTGCGCCGCGAACCGCGGATCGGGCTCTGGTCGATGGACACCACACCCGCGTCGGCGGTCCCGGCCCCCTTGATCAGCGACTCCTGCACGAGGGAGCTCTTGCCGGAACCGGCCACACCGGTGACGACGGTGAGCACCCCCAGCGGGATGTCGACGTCGACGTCGCGCAGGTTGTGCGTGTCCGCGCCGCGCACCTTCAGGGCGCCGGAGGGCGTGCGCACCTTCTCCTTGAGGGCTGCCCGGTCGTCGAGGTGGCGGCCAGTGGCGGTGCCGCTGCTGCGCAGCCCCTCCACCGTGCCCTCGAAGCAGACGGTGCCGCCTTCGGCGCCCGAGCCGGGGCCCAGGTCGACGACGTGGTCGGCGATCGCGATCGTGTCGGGCTCGTGCTCCACGACCAGCACCGTGTTGCCCTTGTCCCGCAGCCGGAGCAGCAGGTTGTTCATCCGCTCGACGTCGTGCGGGTGCAGGCCGGCGGTGGGTTCGTCGAAGACGTAGGTGGTGTCGGTGAGCGAGGAGCCCAGGTGGCGGATCATCTTGGTCCGCTGTGCCTCACCGCCCGAGAGCGTGCCCGCCGCGCGGTCGAGCGAGAGGTAGCCCAGGCCGATCTCCACGAACGAGTCCAGGGTCTGCCGGAGCGCCGTCAGCAGGGGAGCGGCCGAGGGCTCGTCCAGGTCGCGGACCCACGCGGCCAGGTCGGTGATCTGCATCGCGCAGGCGTCGGCGATGCTGATCCCCTCGATCTTCGAGGACCGGGCGGCCTCGCTGAGCCGGGTCCCCTCGCACACGGGGCAGTCGGTGAAGGTGACCGCCCGTTCCACGAACTCCCGGATGTGCGGCTGCATCGCCTCCTTGTCCTTGGACAGGAACGACTTGCGGAGCTTGGGGATCAGCCCCTCGTAGGTGAGGTTCGACCGGTCGACCTTCACCTTGACCGGCTCGTGGTACAGGAAGTCGCGCATCTCCTGTTCGCTGTAGTCGCGGATCGGTTTGTCCGGGTCGAAGAACCCCGACGCCTTGTAGGTCCGCACCGTCCAGTAGTCGTCGGACTTCCACCCGGGGATGGTGAACGCACCCTCCGAGAGCGACTTGGAGTCGTCGTAGAGCTCGGTGAGGTCGAAGTCGGTGACCTTGCCCCGGCCCTCGCAGTTCGTGCACATGCCGCCGGTGCGGCTGAAGGTCTGCTTCACGGTCCTGCGGTCACCGCGTTCGACCGTGATCGCGCCGCTGGCCCGCACCGAGGCGACGTTGAAGGAGAACGCGTGCGGGGAACCGACGTAGGGCCGCCCCAGGCGGCTGAACAGGATCCGCAGCATCGCGTTGGCGTCGGTGGCGGTGCCGACCGTCGAACGCGGGTCGGCGCCCAGCCGCTCCTGGTCGATGATGATCGCGGTCGTCAGACCGTCGAGGACGTCCACGTCGGGCCGGGGCATGGTCGGCATGAAGCCCTGCGCGAAGGTGCTGTAGGTCTCGTTGATCATCCGCTGGGACTCGGCGGCGACGGTGCTGAACACCAGGGAGCTCTTGCCCGACCCCGAGACGCCGGTGAACACCGTCAGCCGGCGTTTCGGGATCTCGACGCTGACGTCCCTGAGATTGTTCTCGCGCGCTCCGTGCACCCGGATCAGGTCGTGGCTGTCGGCCACGTGCCGCTCGGGCGTGCTGGTGTTCTCGCTCATCTTGTCCTCGGGCATGGGGCAGCTGTCGCCGTGGCGGATCGGACGGTTCGGGCGCGGGTGCGCGCGGCCGCGGTCACTTCAGCCCCTTGATCCGGAGGAGGTTGCCGGCCGGGTCGCGGAAGGCGCAGTCGCGGACGCCGTAGGGCTGGTCGGTCGGCTCCTGCACCACCTCGGCGCCGCCGGCCTCCAGCCGCTCGAAGGCGGCGTCCACGTCGGGGGTGGCCAGGTTCAGGAAGGCGTAGGTGCCCTTGGCCATCATCTCGACGATGGTCCGGCGCTCCTCGTCGGTGACGCCGGGGTCGGCCACCGGCGGCTCCAGGACGACGGAGGTGTCGGGCTGGCCGACGGGGCCGACCGTGATCCAGCGCATCCCGTTGTAGCCGACGTCGTCGCGGACCTCGAAGCCGAGGACGTCCCGGTAGAAGGCCAGGGAAGCGTCCGGGTCGGTGTGCGGCAGGAAACTGGCGTTGATCGTGATGTCCATGCCGGTGATGTTACGACCGGCCCCTCGTCCGCGCTTCTTGATTCCTGATCGGTCTCGTCACCTGCTTGACCACGCACGAGGGCATGCCCTCGGTCTCGGGCTCCGCTTCCACCTGGCGCCGGTAGGCGCTGGGCGGAATCCCGACCAGTTCGGTGAACCGGGTGCTGAAGGTGCCCAGGGAGGAGCAGCCGACCTCGAAGCACACTTCGGTGACGCTGCGGTCGCCGCGGCGCAGCAGCGCCATCGCGCGCTCGATGCGGCGGGTCATCAGGTAGGAGTACGGCGACTCGCCGTAGGCGCGCCGGAACTCACGGCTGAGGTGTCCCGCCGAGATGTGCGCGTCACGGGCCAGCGCCTCCACGTTCAGCGGCTGCGCGTACTCGCGGTCGATGCGGTCGCGGACCCGGCGCAGGCGGGCGAGGTCGCTGAGGTGTCGTTCCGCTGCGGATGAACTGGTCACGTTGCTCATTGTGCCACTGCGGAGCGCTGGACCCCGGACTTCCGCCGTTCCGGGCGGCGCGCCGGGGCTGACCTCGGGAAACGCTCTCCGGGGCGGGTCGGGAAACGCTATCTTGCCACTGGTAACCGAAGAGTCACCGCTGGTCACACCCCCCGACCGCGGTCTGATCCGAAGGAGAGCCCCGATGCGAGCGGCCCTGATGTACGGCGCCGGCGAGGTGCGGGTGGAGAACGTGCCCGATCCGGTGCTGGTGGAGCCCACCGACGCCCTCGTGCGAGTGGTGGGCACCTGCGTGTGCGGCAGTGATCTGCACGCCTACCGGGCCATGGCCGCCTCCGCCGAGGGAGTCCGGACCGGGCACGAGCTCGTGGGTGTGGTGCAGGAGGTCGGCCGGGAGGTGTCCTGGGTCAAACCCGGCGACCTCGTGGTGTCCGCGTTCGCCTACGCCGACAACACCTGCGTCCTCTGCCGGGAGGGCCTGCACACCTCCTGCCCGAACGGAGGTCTGCTCAGCGGGGCCCAGGCGGAGGTGGTCCGGGTGCCCCGGGCCCAGGGAACGCTGGTCAGGCTTCCCGTACGGGAGGACTCCGCCCTGCTGCCCTCGCTGCTGACCCTGGCCGACGTCTACGGGACCGGCCACCACGCGGCCCTGACCGCCGGTGTCGGTCCCCGCACCACGGTCACCGTCGTCGGGGACGGCGCCGTGGGGTTGCTGTCCGTGCTCGCCGCGCGGCGGATGGGGGCCGAGGAGATCATCCTGATGGGCCGTCACAAGGACCGCACCGACCTGGGACGGGAGTTCGGGGCCGTCGAGGTGGTCGCCGAACGCGGTGAGGAGGGTGTGGAGCGTGTCCGTGAACTGACCCGCGGCGAGGGCGCCCACACGGTGATCGAAGCCGTCGGCCACCTCGACGCCTACGAGACCGCCCTGGGCGTGGTCCGCCCCGGCGGGACCGTCAGCCGGGTCGGTGTGCCCCAGTACGACCAGGGGCCGATCGGCTTCGCCCCGATGTTCGGCGGCAACGTCACCCTGACCGGTGGGCCGGCCCCGGTGCGCGCCTACATCGAGGAGCTGATGCCCGACATCCTGGAGGGGAGGGTCGAACCGGGGCTGGTCTTCGACCACCACACCGACCTCGACGGTGTTCCCGAGGGGTACCGGCTGATGGACCGGCGCGAGGTCCTCAAGGCCCTGGTCCGCCCCTGAGGGAGCGCCCGCACGGAGCCGCCGCGGCTGTCGCGCACTCGCGACAGCCGCGGTCAGGCCGTGATCAGGCAGATGGCCCGCCTTGGCGGGGTCACACGTCCCAGACGGTTCCGTAGCGGTCGGTCAGCTCGCGCACGTCCTCCGGGGAGAGCACCGAGAACCCGCTTCCCCTGAGCGAGACGACGATGCGCGCGGCCTCCTCCATCTCGACCGCCCCGTCCAGGGCCGCGGCTGGGTCCGCGGCCGCCATGAGGGAGCCGTGGTTGGCGAGCAGGACGGCGTCGGACCGTCCCGGCAGCCCGGCGAGGTTCTCCGCCAACCGCGCGCTGCCGGGAGCCGCGTAGGGAACCAGCGGCGCCTGGCCCACACGCATGACGAGGTAGGGCGTGATGGGCGGCAGCGCGGACGCCGCCGACCACGCGGGCATGCAGGAGGCCGCCGTGGCGTACGGCGAGTGGAGGTGGACGACGGCGCGGGAGCCCTCGGACCTGCGGTACATCTCCAGGTGGAGCGGGAACTCCTTGGACGGCGGCGGACCGGCGGTGTGCGCCCCCGAGTCGTCCAGCACGGCCAGGCGGTCGGGTTCCAGGTCCCGCAGGGAGACCCCCGTGGGGCTCATCAGGGTGAGGTCGCCGACGCGCACCGAGACGTTGCCCGAGGCCCCGGGGCTCAGCCCCAGGTCCACGGCGCGGTGGCCCGCCGCGCACAGCTCCTCCGCGGCCCGGCGTGTCTCCCGGTTCACGCGCCCTCCCAGGCCCGGACGAAGAGGTCCTCGGCACCGAAGTTCCCGGACTTCAGCATGAGGTGGATGTCCTCGCCGTCGCGGTGGCCGCGCGTCCACGCGACGCCCGGGTCGACCTCGGGGCCCAGCGCCAGGGATCCGACACCGAGGCGCCGCATCACGGCACCGCTGGTCTCACCGCCGGCGACCAGGAGCGAACGCACCCCGGCGGCGACCAGGCGCTCGGCGATCTCGGCCAGCGCCTCCTCGATGACCGGTGCGTCCGCGGCGTCGGTGACGTCCTCGGGCGCGGCGGTCGCGTACACGACGAACGGGGCCGCCCCGCCGGCCAGGGCCTGCTCGACGGAGGCGGAGACCACGGCCTCGAAGTCCTCACGCAGGTCAGCGGCGCGGATCTGCCTTCCCCCGCCCGCGGCGAGCGCGTGCCGCACCTGGCCCTGGGTCGCCTGTGAGGCACTGCCCGCCAGCACCACGCGCGGACCGCCGGGCAGGGTGATCGCCTCCTGCCCGGTGTCCCGGGGGCCGTCGAGCCCCTGGGCGAGGGCGCTGCCGCCGGTCAGCAGGCGCAGGCCGTCCGCCGCCGCGGCCAGCGTGGCGAGGTCGGCGTCGCACAGGGCGTCGACGACCACGAACCGGGCCCCGGCGGCGCGGGCCTCCTCGATGGCGGTGCGCACGGCGTCGGCGCCCCGGGACACCACCGGCCAGGGCACCAGGGCCACGTCGTCAGCGCCCCGGCTGACCTGCGGCGCGAGGAGGCGGAGCAGGTTCGAGTCGGTCATGGGCGTGAGCGGGTGGTGGCGCATGGGTGACTCGTCGAGCGGGTCGTCTCCCACGAACAGGTGGCCGCGGTACACGGTGCGCCGGTTCGCGGGGAAGGCCGGGGCGATGACCGTGACGTCCTCGCCCAGGGCTTCCAGGACCGCTTCGGCCACCGGACCGATGTTCCCGGTCGGCGTCGAGTCGAAGGTGGAGCAGTACTTGACGTAGAACCGCTCGCAGCCCGCCTGCCGCAGCCACGTCAGGGCGTCCAGCGACACCGCGACCGCCTCGTCGACGGGCATCGTGCGCGACTTCAGGGCCACGACGACGGCGTCCGCCCCGTCGGCGACGGCGTCGGCCGTGCGCTGTTCACCGTGCGCGTCCGTTCCCAGGACGACGGTGGTGCGGTAGCCGGCGGACGTGAGGGTGATGGCGAGGTCGGTCGCCCCGGTGAGGTCGTCGGCGATCGCGCCGAGAGCCACCATGGTTTCTCCTGTGGGTCGAATGTGTGGGTCGCGAGCGCGGAAGGGGCCAGAAGAACAGGCCCTAGACGAGGCCGGTCGCGATCATGACGTTGAGGACGGCGAACCCGGTGACGCCGGAGATGACCGAGGCCACCCCGATCGAGCGGATGCCCTGCCCCACGGTCATGTTCGACAGCGTCGTCGTGACCCAGAAGCCCGACGAGTTGGCGTGCTTCATGATCTGCGCGCCGGTCGCGCAGGCCAGGTAGACCACCAGCGGCTGCAGGTCGAGTGCGGGCAGCAGCGGCTGCATGATGGCCGCCGAGGTCATGACGCCCAGGATGTTGGAGCCGGTGATCGTGCACACCGCCGCGGCGATGAGGAACGGGATGATGACCGGGGACAGCCCGGTGCTCTCGATGGTCCCCGCGACGTTCTCGGCCACGCCGGTCTCCCGGATGATGGTCGCCAGCGCGCCGCCGACACCGGTCAGCGCCAGGGGCATCGCCGCGACGCGCAGACCGGCCTCGAAGAGGTCGTTGAGCGTGGACTTGTCCCGCCAGCGCCCCCGGAACAGGGGCAGGGCGAGCAGGCACGCGATGAACAGCGCCACCGTCGGTTCGCCGATGAACAGCACGGTCGCGGTGATCCACGAACCCTCCGGCAGCACCGGGCCCGCCAGGGAGGCGAAGACGATGAAGGCGATGGGGGTCAGGATCGGGAGCAGGGAGCCCAGGAGGCTGACGCGGGGGGCGTCCCCGGCGCTGTCGGATCCGGCGCCGTCACCACCGGTCCCGGAGGCCTCGGCCGGTCCGCCGCCGGAGGCGCCCGCCAGGTGTTCGACGAACTCGGGCTTGGGCGGCACGTACGTCTTGGTCCGGGAGAGGTAGAGCGTGGCGGCCAGGACGCCGGGGACACCCACGGCCAGGCCGTAGACGATGGCCTCGCCCATGCTGACGCCCAGCAGCGACGCCGACGCGAGCGGACCGGGGCCGGGCGGGATGACCGAGGTCATGACATAGGCGCCGAGGTAGAGGATCGGGCCGAGCTTCATCATCGAGATGCCCGTGCGGTAGGCCAGGGCGGAGACGATGGGGATGAGCATGACCACCGCGGTGTCCGCGATGAGCGGGATGCCGAGGACGGTCGAGGCCAGGGCGATGGCCCAGGGCACCTTGTTCTCGGAGAACAGCCGCAGGGCCGTCTCGGTGATCTTCATGGCCGCGCCGCTCAGTTCGAGCATCTTGCCGAGGACGCAGCCGAAGATGATCAGGAGGCCGACGCTGGCGAGCGTGCTCCCGAAGCCCTCCTTGACCAGTTCGATGGATCCGGTGCCGCCCATGCCCAGGACCAGGCCCAGAACCACGACGACGATGAACAGCGTGGCCACGGGGTGGACCTTGAAGCGCGCGATGAAGAGTACGAGCACGGCGATGGCGCCGAGGAACGCCAGGAGCGTGAAGAGGTCCGACACGTCACTGCCCTCCGTTGTCGAGCGGAGCGCTGTGGCTCCAGGCGTCGAGGAGCGTGTCCTCGGGGTCGGCCAGGTCGTCCAGGCGCAGCAGCTCGCCGGCTGCCACGTCGCGGGCCAGGGTGGCGTGCGCCGCCAGGTAGAGGGGCGCGACGCCGGCGGGGGAGTCGGCGGCGTCCAGCAGGACGGGCGCCACCCCGGTGACGTCGTGGTGGTGCCCGCCCATGTCGAGCCTCGTGCCGGCGGGCAGGAGGGTGCGGGCGCGTCCGGCCAGGACCGCGTGCCGGGCCGGGCGCCGCGCACCCGCCGCCCGGTGGTGGTCGGCGGCCGCCAGCACGCTCAGGGGGGTCTCCACACCCATGAGGTGGTAGGGCAGGTACAGGCAGGCGTAGCGTCCCGAGCGCGAGACGACGTGGCCCTTCTGTTCGAGGAGCTCCCAGGTGACGCGGTCGCCGGTGCGTACGACGGCGAACACCCCGCCCGCGAAGGAGGCCTCCTGCGGCAGGCGCAGGACGCTGAAGACGTCCACGACACCGGACCTGGTGAGGATCCCGCCGTCGTCGGCGAGCGAGTAGACGTCGGCCAGCTCGGCTGTGCGGGCGATGGGGTAGTGCAGCGTCTCCACGTCGGGCACCAGCCCCGTGTGGTTGGCGACCACACCCATCTCGCAGTAGTCGGCGGCGGCCGACCGCTGGATCCCGGCGACAGCGCGGGCGCGGGCGGCGAGCGTGGCGGGCACGTCCTCGCCCAGCGTGAGCAGGGAGCCCAGCTCCGGGGCGTCGATCTCCTGGTCGAGCTGGCGCACCCGCCCCGTGTCGGGGTCGAACACCAGGTCGTACTCGCCGGACTTGCCGATCGCGACGACGTCCAGTCCGAGGAGCCGGGTGCGCTCGTACCACTCGACGAGGTTGGCGGGCTGGTCGCCGATCCCGGGCGTGTACACCACGCCGCGCTCCTCGGCGAGAGCCGCCAGGGCGATGCCCGCGACGGAGTCGACCTCCTTGGAGACCATGACCACGTGGCGGCCGGTTCCGATGGCCAGGCGGGCCGCCCCGGTCCCCGCCACCGGGTTGCCGGTGGCCTCGACGAGCACGTCGTAGTCCGCGTGCCCGAGCAGGTCGGCGTCGGCGATCACGGCGATCTGGTCGCCGGTCAGCGCGGCCAGCTCGCCCGGGGTGGAACACGTCCTCAACGAGGCGGCCGGGTAACCGAGTTCGACGCACAGGTCGATGGTCCCCGCCGTGTCCAGATCGCACAGGACGGAGGGGCGCAGCCGGTCCATGCGCGGGGTCTGGGTCAGCAGGGTGCGGGCGAACCCGCCTCGCGCCCCGGTGATCGCGTAGCGCACGGTCGGCAGCGGTGTGCCCGTGGTGCTGGTGGCTTGCATGGTTCTCCTTCTCTCACGTCACGGTGAGCACGGTGCTCGCAACCGTGACGGCAACACGCCCTGTTTAACAGCAGAGGAACATGTGAGTCAATAATTATCACGCCTCGTATCATCTGGTAACACTCGCTACCATGGTCCTGTGAATGAAGACGAAGGAGGACGATGATCCCGGCGCAACGGCGTGAGCTGCTCCTGAGGGAGCTCCGCGGCACAGGCGTGCTGAGTGTGAAGGAGTTGTGCGACATCCTCGGCGTCTCGCACATGACGGTGCGCCGCGACATCATGACCCTGGAGGAGGAAGGGCGGGTCCGCTCCGTCCCGGGCGGGGTCGAGCTCGCCTCACAGGTGCGCTCCGAGCCCTCCTACCTGGACAAGTCGCGCGTCCACCTGGACGAGAAGCGCGCGATGGCCCAGGCGGCCGCGGCCCTGGTCGGGGACGGCCAGACCGTCTACCTGGACGCCGGGACCACACTGGGCCACCTCGTGCCGTCGCTGTGGGGGGTCACCGGCCTCACTGTCATCACGAACGACCTCACCACGGCGGCCGCCCTCAGCGACCACCCCGACCTGTCCCTGTACTTCGTCGGCGGGCAGATCGACCGCGAGAACCGCTCGGCGGTGGGCGACATCGCGGCCGACACCGTCTCCGAGTTCAACATCGACGTCGCCTTCGTGTCGACGAGCTCGTGGGACATCGGGCGCGGCTCGACCACGCCCTCCCGGGCCAAGGTCGCGGTCAAGCGCGCGGCGATGGCGGCGGCCTCGGCGTCGGTGCTGGTCGCCGGGGCCGACAAGTACGGGGCCTTCGGAACGTTCAAGGTCGCCGCGCTGGAGAGCTTCTCCTCGGTGATCACCGACGACCGGCTGGCGGATTCGTCCGCGCGCGCGATACGTGAGCTCGGTGTCGGGCTGGAGGTCGTGACGCCCCAGGGCGGGTCCGGCGAGGGCGCGGGCCCCGGTTCCGACGGCGTGGTGAGGCTTCAGCCCACGGTCTGAGCCCTTCGCCGGTTCCGGGGCCCGTGGAAACTGCTGCATCCGCCACTGGATAGCGCTTACCACGAGAGTCCGGGAACCTCCTTCTCCCTTCTCGCGCGCACGGCGGACTGGTCGGGCGGTACCCGGAGTGACGTCGTCGACTCGCCGTCAGTTCCCGGTCAGGCAGAAGGGGTGACCGGCCGGGTCCACCAACACCCGCCACCGGTCACCCCCGGGCTGTTCCTCGGCCTTGACGGCCCCCAACCCCAACAACATCGCCTCGGCCTCCGCCAGGTCGTCGACCGCGAAGTCCAGGTGGAACTGCTGCGGAGCCCCGGGATCAGGCCACTGAGGCGCCTGATAGTCGTCAACCCGCTGAAAACCGACCACCAACCCGTCCGGCCGCCGGAGAGCGGCGAATTCCGCACCGCTGTCCGGATGCGGCTCCCATCCGGTGGCCCGCTGATAGAAGGCGGCCAAGACCCGTGGATCAGGACAGTCAACGGTGATGGCGGTGAGTTCCAACTGCACTGGCACGAACGGCTCCTCTGCGAAATCGACCTCGGCGCAAGCCTGACCTATGGTGGTGAAGCCCATTGTCGGCGTTCATGCGAAAGGGTTCCCCCATGTCCCCCCTGTTGATGCTCACCCTCGCTGTCATCGGGATCGTCGGCGGCACGATCGGCTTGATCCGGTACATGCGGAACAGCTGAGTCCGAGACGCGAATCCGTGCGAAATCTTCTCGGGTTCAGTCGGTCGGGGCGATGGACACCCGGAAACGCATGAAAGGCTTTTTGTCTCCAGAGGCGGAAGTCTAGGCGCGGTGCGTGCGGAAGTCGCGGGCCCCCGGGGCCAGGGCGGCCAGGGCGGGGGCGGCGACGCACAGGGCGGCGCAGGCCAGGAGGACGCCCTGTGTGCCGAAGAGCTGGGCGGCGGGGGCGATCAGGGCCAGGCCGACCGGGGCGAAGCCGTAGGCGAACAGGAAGTCCAGTGACGACACCCGGGCCAGCTTGTCCGGGGCGACCTCGCGCTGGGCGGCGGTGAACCACGGGACGTTGAACAGCTCCACGCCCACGCCCACGACCGCGTAGGCGGCGAACACCCAGAACGCGCCGACCGGGAACACCAGGCTCAGCGGGGCCAGGGCGTACAGGGCCAGACCGAACAGGGCCCACCAGCCCTGGGCGCGCGGTTTCCACCGGGCGACCAGCAGCGCGCCGATCAGCGCACCGCCCGTGTAGGCGGTCAGGGCTCCGGCCAGGACCGCCTCCGTGCCGTAGTGGTCGCGGCTGGCGAGGGGGAGCAGGACGCTGGTCGCGGAGTAGCCCAGGGCGATGACCACGGTCAGGGCGCCCAGCCCGGCGAGGAACCAGGTGTGGCGGCGGGCCTCGGTGAGGCCCTCGGCGAACTCCACGTGGAACGGTGCCCGGGCGGGGCGGTCGGGGGGCGGGGCCCCGCCGCCCCGGGGCAGCAGTGCGGCGGCGAGCCACAGGGCCGCCGTGATCAGCAGGAGCGCCTGGGGTCCGGCGACCGTGGACAGCAGGGCGGTCAGCCCCGGTGCGATGAAGGTGACCCCCCGTACGGAGAAGGTCAGGGCCGCGTTGGCCTGCTGGCGGTCCTCGACGGCGACCACCTCGGCGGTCAGCGCCTGGAAGGCGGGCCGGCAGGCCCCCTGGCCCACGCCCACGACGGCGGCGGCCACGGCCATCAGCGCCGTGGAGGTGCCCAGACCCGCGGCGAGGACGGGACTGGCGGCGGCCGCCGCCAGCCCGGACCACAGGACCACCGCGCGGCGCGAGTGGCGGTCGGCGAGCAGCCCGCCGAGGGGGACCGCGACCAGGAACCCGGCGGTGCGGGTGGCCAGGACCAGGCCGAGCCCCACCGCGCTCAGTGAACCCTCCAGGACCGCCAGGCCCAGGATGAACGGCATGGCCCAGGTGGCCAGTCCGGAGGCGGTGGTTCCGCACCACAGGCGGACGAAGGACGGCCGGAGCAGAGGGGTGCCGCGGCGCTCCAGCTGGCTGGTCGTGTTCGGCGGTGTGGTCGGGGACACGAAGAGTACTCATCTCGGATCGGGGTGTGTTGGTCCTACTCTAGTGAAAACGATAATCACTTGCGCAATAATTGGCCAACTGACTCGCTGCCAAGGCGTGGGGTGCTTCGGGCGATAGGTCCGCCAGGTGCCAGATGTACCTCTCTGCAGGGGTTGGCGTCCGGGCGGAGGGGGCAACGATTTCGTGGAACGAGTGGGTTTACGGTGACAACGATTTTCATTTTCGCTATGGTTCCCGGGTCGGTCCGAAACCGGTGTCCCATCGGACGGGCCGTTGCCCGAACCCCTCCCCAGTAGGCCCTGCCGTAGCCCTGCCACCGGAAAGGCGGACACCCGAGAACCCGCCCCTCCGTCAGTCGAGCCCCCGAAAGACGAGCCCCGAAAGGCATCGCGTGCACCCCTCCCAGATCGCCCAGCTCCCCCCTCCGCTGCCGGCCGAGCAGATCATCGGCCTCAACCGGCCCAAGGTCGACCTGCACACCCTCCGCGGCTACTCCTGGAACGGGTGGGAGTTCGACGTCCCCCCTGAGGTGTTCCTTCCCGGTGCGACCAGCCGCATGATCCACCAGCGCATCCTCGACGACGACATCGACGTGCGCGGCCGCGTCTACGCCGCCATGGGCGTCGGGCTCGGGGTCGAGGCGGTGGTCGCCGGTCTGCGCGGGGCCGAACGCGTCCTCGCCGCGGACGTCCACCCCGCCAGTGTGAAGGCGGCCGAGCACAACTACCGGCGGCTCGTCGGTTCCGAGAGCCGGACCGAGCTCGTCCCACTGGTCTCCGACCTCTTCGCGGGGTTCCCCCCGCGACCCCGGCTCGACGTCGTCACCTTCAACCCGCCCGCCGTGAGCCAGCCGGTCAGTGAGGACCCCGACATCGTCCGCAACGTCTGCGCGGGCCGCCCCGTCACCGACGCCTTCTTCACCCAGCTCGCCGAACGCGACCTCCTGGCACCCGGGGGCGAGGTCTACTTCGTCGCCTCCAACACCGCCGACCTGCGCCAGATCATCGGCCACGCCGCCGACTGCGGATTCACCGCCCACGTCCACCACCTGCACGACTGGGACGACGGCGTCCTGACCTACCTGTTCCGCCTCACCAGGGAGACCGGCAAGTGAGCGACCCCCGAACCCCCGCCGCCCCGAGCGACAGCAGCCCTGACGCCCCCCGGCCCCCCAGCGGCCCGCGTGACCTCGAAGAGCTGCGCCTGTCCGTGCTCGCCACCCCCGACCTGCCTGTCGCCACCAGCGTGTTCTGGGTCCACCACGGCACCCGCCTGGCCGGGGGCGACGTCACCTACCTCAACCAGTACGTCCTGGTCCGCATCGGCCGGGCCTTCGGCGCGTGCGCGTTCGAGGCGGGCAGCCTGGAGCCCGAGGTGTGCGCCGAACTGTCCGGCAGACCCGTGGCCGACCTCCTGAGAGGCCCGGCCCCGGTACGGCTGGCCGCTCTGGACGCCTACCTGGGCCAGGCCCGACCGCACTCCGAGGACCCCCGAGCCGAGCGCCTCACCCTCCCGTACGGCACCCCCGAGGAGCGCGCCGTCGCCCGGGACCGCGCCATCGCCGGCCTGCTCCCCGAACCCGAGGGGCGGCGGATCGCGCTCATCGGTGTGGTCAACCCCCTCGTGGCCGCCATCCGGGAGCGGGGCGGCGAGTGCCTGCCCTGCGACCTGAACCTGCGCCGCACCCAGTGGGGCGACCCCGTCAGCCCGGACATGGAGGAGGTCCTCGCCGAGGCCGACGCCGTCGTGGCCACCGGCATGACCCTGGGCAACGGCACCTTCGACCGGATCCTGGAACGCTGCCGCGACCGGGGGGTGCCGCTGGTCCTCTACGCGCAGAGCGGCAGCGCGGTCGCCCGGGCCTTCCTCGGCTCCGGTGTCACCGCGGTGTCCGCCGAGCCCTTCCCGTTCTCGCAGTTCAGCGCAGAACCGACCCACCTCTACCGATATCGAGAAGGAACCGACGAGTGACCCTTGGAACTGGACAGGCGACCTGCCACCACGGCGAGATCCTCCAGGGCGTGTTCCTGGACGGGCGGGGACGCCCGACCCGTGGTCTGGTCACCCTGCCGATGGCCGACCCCCGCACCCGGGCGCTGTTCACCCCGTTCTCCGCGAGGGCGCCGCGCCGTGTCGTCGTCGACCCGCCGGACCGGGCCAAGGCGGCCCGGGCCGCCGAGCTCGCCGTCGCCGAGTGCGCGCGCGTGGGCGGGGTGCGGCCGGTGGGCGGATACCTCAGCGTCCGGGGCGGAGCGTCGCCCGGCCTGGGCATGGGGTCCTCCACGAGCGACGTGACGGCGGCGGTGCGCGCGGTCGCTGCGGGGCTCGGGGTGGAGCTTCCGCCGGACTCGGTCGCCCGGGTCGCGGTCGCCGCCGAAGGAGCCAGCGACCCGGTCATGTTCGGTGACCGGCCGCTGCTCTTCGCCCAGCGCGAGGGCCGGGTCCTGGAGGAGTTGGGGCCCGAGTTGCCGGAGATGGCGGTTGTGGGGTGTTTGACCGGAAGTGGCCAACCGGTCGACACCCTCTCCCTGGCGGGTACCGCACGACGGGGGGACATCGCCGTCTACGAGAGGTTGCGTGCCGCGCTGCGTACCGCCATCACCGAACGCGACGTGGCCGGAATCGGGCACGTGTGCACCGAGAGCGCCGTGCTCAACCAGCGTGTGCTGCCCAAGGAGGAACTGGGCACGCTGCGTGAGATCGCCCGCGGCTGCGGGGCGGTGGGGATCCAGGTGGCGCACAGCGGCAACGTCGCCGGGATCCTCTTCGACGCCGCCGACCCCGAACTCGGCGTCCGGCTCGACGCGGCCGTCGACCGGCTCTGCGGGGCGGGTCTCACCCCCCACCGCGTCTTCTCCACGGCTGCCGCGTCCGGAGCGGCCGCCTTCGCATCCGCACCCACCGTCCCCGAACCGGCCGCCCTCGCGGCGGTCTCGTCAGCACCGGCCCCTCCGACCCAGAGCACCGGGGAGCGATCTTGGACGACCATGTTTCCGAAGCCATTGCCAGACCTGACCTGATCGACCTCGGCGGGGGCCTGCTGTGCCTGCGCTTCGAGTCCATGAAGGTGGCCTCCGCCCTGGCGGCCGTACGCCACCTGCTCGACACCGGGGTGGTCCGACCCGGTGACACCCTGATGGACAGCTCCAGCGGCATCTACGCCTACGGGCTGGCGCTGGCCGCCCACCGGTACGGGCTGCGCTGCCACATCATCGGCTCCACCACCATCGACCACCCGCTCCGCCTGCAGCTCTCCGTCCTGGGCGCCACCCTGGAGCAGATGCCGCCCTCGGACGACCTGCGGCTCGACCAGAACCGCCGGGTCCGCAGGGTCAAGCAGGTGCTCCGGGAGCACCCGGACTACCACTGGATGCGCCAGTACCACGACGTCGTCCACGGCCTCGGCTACCGCGCGGTGGCCGACCAGATCCGCAAGGAGGCCGGTGACGGACCGCTGAGGCTGGTGGGCGGGGTGGGTTCGGGGGCCTCCACCGGGGCGCTCGCCCGCTATCTGCGGGAGAGCGCCCCGGACACCCCGCTGGTGGGCGTCCAGCCGTTCGGCAGCGTCACCTTCGGCAGCGACCGCGTCACCGACCCGCAGATCATCATCGCGGGCATCGGCAGCTCGATCCCGTTCGGCAACGTCGACCACACCCTCTACGACACCGTGCACTGGACCGGCTTCGACGCCGCCCTGGCCGGGAGCGTGGACCTGCTCCGCCGTCACGCGGTCTTCGCCGGACTCTCCGCGGGCGCCGCCTACCTGGTGGCCCGCTGGGAGGCGGCGGCCGACCCCGAGCGGCGGGTGGTGTTCGTCGCCGCCGACACCGGACACCGGTACGTGGACACGGTCTTCGCCCGCCACGAGGAGGCGCTCGCCGTCGACGACCTCTCCCCCCGGGAGGTCGGTGACCTGGAGGAGCTCTCTCCGCCCTGGTGCCGGATGGACTGGGGGCGCCGGACCGCCCCCGACCAGGCGGTCCACCGGGCCGACTGAGGTCGGGACCACGGAAGGCAGGGGCCCGGGCTCAGGGGGAGAGGAGCCCGGGCCCCTGTTCTCAGGCTCTGCCCTCCCAGCGCACGGGGGCTCAGGTGCGCGGCAGCACGCCCAGGAGCGTCGAGGTGAAGGAGACCCGTAGAGCGTCACGCAGCTCCATGTGGAGCGCGCCGAGGGCGGGCTCGTCCGCATAGGCGGCGAGGAGGCTGGGCGGAGGCGGGACGTAGGACGACAGGGCGCCCGCCGAGACGAGGCTTGTCAGGCAGAACAGTTGCGCGTCGTCCCCGAGCTCGGGCACATGGCCGCGCACGAGTTCGGACATGGCCGCGAGCTTGGTGAGGGAGGATCGCTTGTGCCGCTTGACCACCTCGACCGAGACGTTGTGCTCCAGGACGCCGCCCTGTGCGCCGAAGAGGTCGCACAGCACCACCCGGCTCGCCAGTGACCGACTGAGGACCTCGGCCAGCTGGCTCGCCCGCTCTTCCGGTGCCGCGTGTGCCTCGACACCCGCGGCCAGATCCTCCGCCAGCTCGGCGAGCCAGTCTCCCAGGAAGTCGTCCAGCAGTTCGAGCAGCACGGCCTCACGCGACTCGAAGTACCGCAGGACGTTCGACTTGGCCAGGCCCACCCTCCGGCTGAGCTCGTTGAGGCTCACCTCGGCCACGGGCATCTCGTCGAGCATCGCCGCCGCCGTGTCCAGGATCGCCCGGCGGCGGATCTGTCGTTGCTCCTCGCTTCGCGCCCGCTGGAATGCCATGCCCTCAGCCTAGCTTGGAGACCGCCGGTCCCTTGGCAAAAGACCACCGGTCCCTTATGCTTGCCGCAATAACAGACCGGTAGTCTTTTAGGAGTGTGCCATGAGCGACGACTGGACCGAGCAACACGTCCCCGATCAGCACGGCCGGGTGGCGGTCGTGACCGGCGCCAACACCGGGCTGGGCTTCGAGACCGCCCGGATGCTCGCCGCGCACGGGGCGGCGGTGGTCCTGGCCGTCCGCGACGTCGAGAAGGGCAAGCGGGCAGCCGCCCGCATCACCGGCGACGTGACTGTCCAGGCCCTCGACCTGACCTCCCTGGACTCGATCCGGTCCGCGGCGGCCGACCTGCGTGCCGGCCACCCGCGCATCGACCTCCTGATCAACAACGCCGGCGTGATGTACACGCCGAGGCAGACCACCGCCGACGGCTTCGAGCTGCAGTTCGGCACCAATCACCTCGGCCACTTCGCCCTCACCGGACTGCTGCTGGACCGCCTCCTGCCCGTCCCCGGGTCCCGCGTCGTGACGGTCAGCAGCACCGGCCACCGCATCCGCGCCGCCATCCACTTCGACGACCTGCAGTGGGAGAACTCCTACAGCCGCGTCGCCGCCTACGGCCAGGCCAAACTCGCCAACCTGATGTTCACGTACGAACTGCAGCGCCGGCTCGCACCGCACGGCACCACGGTCGCGGTGGCCGCGCATCCCGGGGTGTCCGACACCGAACTCCTCCGCAACGCACCCGCCGTGTTCCGCGGGCCCATCACCTGGCTCGCGCCGCTGCTCACCCAGAAGCCCGAGATGGGCGCCCTGCCCACCCTGCGCGCCGCCACCGACCCGGCGGTCCTCGGCGGGCAGTACTACGGTCCCGGCAACCGGGGTGAGATCCGGGGGTATCCGAAGCTGGTCGCCTCCAGCCCCGACTCCCACGACCAGGCCGTCCAGCAGCGCCTGTGGACCGTCTCCGAAGAGCTCACCGGAGTGGCGTTTCCCGTCGGGTAGAGCGGCGGTGGCTCCGCGGCGGAGGGGTTTTCCTGAATCCGCCTCCGAAGGGCAGACACCCCGACTCTGCCTCGGGCGTCCCGAATGTCTGCCCCGGCCCGGCGCCCTCGGGCTTCCACGCACTCACCCGAGCGCGCTCGGGGTCCTCACCTCCTGCCGTCAGAGGCCGACCAGCAGGTAGGCGAGCGGTCCGGCGACGAGGACGCTCAGGACCACCCGCTGGAACCAGATGACCACGAGCTTGCCCACCGTCAGCGGGATACGGGTGGCCAGGACACAGGGGACCAGGGCGGAGAAGAAGACGATCGCCGACACGGACACGACGCCGACCACGAGCCGGAGCACCAGGTCCTCGGAGCCCGCGGCGACGGTGGCGGGCAGGAACACCTCCGCGATCCCGACCGAGAGCGCCTTCGCGGCCAGCACGGGGTCGGAGAGCCCCACCACCCACGTGAAGGGCACGAAGACGTAGGCCAGCAGGTCGAAGACCGGGGTGGAGTGCGCCAGCACCAGGCCGATGGTGCCCACCGACATGATCGACGGCAGGATCGACATGGACATCCGCAGCCCGTCGGTGAAGTTCACCCAGACGTTGCGCGGCAGGGACGGCGCCGCGCGCAGGGTCCGCGCGGCCTCCTCCCAGGCGTGGCCCAGGCGGTTGCCGGTGATCTCCTCCTCCGGCCGCGGGTCCGCCCCGGGGAAGGTGTCGTCCGGGACGCGGCTCAGCGGAGGGATGCGGACGAGGATCGCGGTGACCGCGTAGGTCACGAAGAAGGTGAGGAAGAAGTAGGTCAGCCAGATGTCCATCAGGTCCAGCGTGTTCGCGATGACGACCATGAACGTCACCGAGACCGTGGAGAATCCGACCGCGATGATGGCCGACTCCCTGCCCGTGTACCTCCCGGACCGGTAGACGCGGTCGGTGATGAGCAGTCCCAGCGAGTAGCTGCCGACGAACGAGGCCGCGGCGTCCACGGCCGACCGGCCCGGGGTGCGCCACACGGGCCGCATGACGCGCTGCAGGAGCACCCCGACGAACTCCATCAGCCCGTACCCCACGAGCATCGCGAGGAAGACCGCGCCGACCGGGACCAGCAGGCCGACGTTGACGGCCACGGCGTTGAACAGGAAGGGGGCCAGGTCCTCGCCCATGAACCAGTCCGGGCCGATCCCGAGGACCACCATGGAGGCCACGGCCAGGCCCACGATGTTCAGCAGCGCGAACACCAGCTTGACCCGGCTCTGCCGCCAGCTCCCGGTGGCGAAGGGGAGCACCGTCCCGGCGGCGATGATCAGCCAGATCACGTAGGGCAGAGCCGGGCCGAGCGCGGTCTTGAGGAGGGTGACCAGATGGTCCAGCGGGATGGCGTTCTGGGTGCCGACGGTGATCGGGACGAAGAACATGAAGATGCCGATACCGCCGTAGACGGCCAGGCGCCATGCGCCGGTCGTCCTCCCAGCGGTGGCGTTGTCGCTCACGTGGTCTCCTACTGCCTCTGAAATGGGAACATTCCGGGCAGTGAAGCAGAACGTGACGCGGGACACCCGGGCCTGAGAGCAGAAAGAGTCTGGGATCTCGTACATCTCCGCCCTGGAGCGGCGGCTCAGGCCCGGGTCCTCACCCGGTGCGCCTACCCCTCCAGCTCACGCAGGTACTCGGCGAACTTCTCCAGGCCGTCGATGTTGCGCGGCCCGGAGATGCCCTCGTTGAAGTCCAGGACGAAGAAGTTCTCCTCGACCACGGCGGGCACCTCGGCCATGGCGGGGGAGGAGGTGAGGAAGTCGATCTTCTCCTCGGCGGGCTGGTCCCCGTAGTCCAGGATGATGATCACCTCGGGCTCGGCCTCCACCACGGCCTCCCAACCCACCTGGGTCCACCGCTCCTCCAGGTCGCCGAAGATGTTCTCGCCCCCGGCGTGGCCGATGATGTCGTCGGGCGGGACCTGGTTGCCCGCGGTGAAGGGCTGGTCGGTGCCGGAGTCGTAGAGGAAGACCGGGACCGGCTCGCCGTCGGGCGCCTGCTCCTCCACGGCCGCCACCCGCTCCTCGAGCTCACCGACCAGCTCCTCGGCGCGCTCCTCCACGCCGAAGATCCGACCGAGCCGCTCCAGGTCGGTGTACAGCCCCTCGAACGGCCTCACCTGCTCGGGGTGCCCGGGGTAGTTGTAGCAGGACTCGGCGTGCATGAAGCTCTGGATGCCGATCCCGTCCAGGATCTCCGGGGTGATGCCCCGCTGGTCGCTGAAGCCCGAGTTCCAGCCCGCGACGACCAGGTCGGCCTCCGCGTCCACCACCAGCTCTCGGTTGAGCAGGTCGTCGCTGAGGAACTCGACCGCCTCGTAGTCCTCGGCCCACGGCGACTCCGAGACCGGCGGGTTGGCCGGGGGCATCACGTAGCCGTGCACGTGGTCGACCAGGCCCAGCGAGAACAGCTTGTCGGCGCTGCCGCCCTCGTAGGCGACCACGCGCTGGGGGGTCGTGTACTCCACCTCCTCGCCGCAGCGCTGGACGGTGACCGGTCCGGCGCCCGCCTCGGAGACCCCCTCGACCTCGGCGCCGCACCCGGCGAGCAGGACCGAGGCGGCGGCCAGGGGGAGGAGCGCGCGGGGCCGTGCGAGCGGGCCGGACCACGTGCCGGAACGGGGCAGGGAGAGCGGGGCGGACCAGGGGCCGGTCCGGGGGAGGGGGTTCCTTCGGGTGTTCTTCCGGGGGTTCATCGGAGGCCTTTCCTCGCGGGTGGGAGTTGGTACAGCAGCTGGGGGTCCCCGGTGAGGGGGTGGGGGACCACGGACGCCTCGACCCCGAAGACCTCCCGGAGCAGGACCGGCGTCAGGACCTCCTTGGGGGAGCCCGCGGCCACCAGGGCGCCCTCGGAGAGCACCCCGAGCAGGTCGCAGGCCGAGGCGGCGAGGTTGAGGTCGTGCAGGACCACGAGCACGGTGACACCCGCGGCGCGCAGCAGGGAGAGCAGTTCGAGCTGGTGGCGCACGTCCAGGTGGTTGGTGGGCTCGTCCAGCACCAGTACGCGCGGTTCCTGGACCAGGGCGCGGGCCACCAGGACCCGCTGGCGCTCGCCGCCCGACAGTTCGAGCACACCGCGCCCGGCCAGGTGGGCCACGTCCAGCAGCTCCATCGAACGCCGGCACAGGTCGCGCTCGCGGGCGCTCAGGGGCTGGTTCCCCCGCAGGTGGGGCGCGCGGCCCAGGGCGACCAGCTCCTCGACCGTGAAGTCGAGGTCGCTCCCGCTCTCCTGGGTGAGCGCGGCGATCCGCTGGGCGCTCTGTCGCAGGCCCATCGCGGACAGGTCCTCCTCGCCGAGCAGGACCCGGCCCGCGCTGGGGGCCAGCGCCCGGTACACGCAGCGCAGCGCGGTGGACTTGCCGGAACCGTTGGGGCCGACCAGCCCCACCACCTGTCCGTCGGGGACGTCCAGGGTCAGCTGCCGCACGATGCGGGCGCCGCCCAGCTCCACGGAGAGTTCGTCGATGCGCAGGTCCATCAGCGGCCTCCGAACAGGTAGCCGCGGCGGCGCATCAGGGCGATGAACACCGGCACGCCGACCAGGGCGGTGATCACGCCGAGCGGGAGTTCGCGCGGGGCCACGACCACGCGGGAGACCAGGTCCACCCACACCATCAGCAGCGCGCCCGCCAGCGGCGCGACCGTGAGCACACGGCGGTGGTCGGCGCCCACGAGGATGCGCACGATGTGCGGGACGACCAGGCCGACGAACCCGATCGCCCCGCTGACCGCCACCATCGCGCCGGTCATCACGGCGGTCAGGACGAACAGCCGGCGGCGCAGGCGGTCGGAGTCCACGCCGAGGCTGGCGGCGGTCTCGTCACCCAGCGCCGTCACGTCCAGGGAGCGGGCCAGGGAGCGGAGCAGGACCACACCGAGGAGCACGGCGGCCGCGACCACCGGTAGGGATCCCCAGGTGGCCGCGCCGAAGCTGCCCATCGTCCAGAACAGGACGGTGCTGGTGGCCTCGTTGCTGGGGGCGAGGTAGACGATCACGCTCATGACCGCCTGGAACCCGAAGGACAGCGCCACCCCGGTCAGCACCAGCCGCAGCGGGGTGATGCCCATGCGCGAGTAGGAGATGGCGTAGACGAGCAGGGTCGCGGCCAGGGCTCCCGCGAAGGCGCCGACGGAGACCGCGTAGATGCCCAGGAACGAGAACCCGCCGAGCACGCCGACCAGGACCGCGCCCACCGACGCTCCGGAGGAGACACCGAGGATGTAGGGGTCGGCGAGGGCGTTGCGCACCATCGCCTGGATGGCCACGCCGACCACGCCGAGGCCGGCGCCGACGATCGCGGCCAGCAGCACCCGGGGGGTGCGGATCTGCCAGATGATCTGGTAGCGCGTGACCTCGTCGGCCTGGATGCTCCCGGCGCTCAGCGCGGCCCAGAGGTAGCGGACGGTCTCACGCGGGGGGACGACCGCCGAGCCCAGGCCGATCGCCAGGACCACGGACACGGCCAGGACGAGCGCCAGCACGAGGGCGGCGGTGGCGGTGCCTGCGGGGGTGGCCAGCCGGCGGACCTTCGGAGCGGGTCCGGGGGGTGTGGGGGTGTCGGGGGACGTGGGGTCGTCGCCCCGGCCGGAGGACGCGTCGTCGGGCGGGGGCCCGGTGTCCTCCCCGGGCGGAGCGGGGACGTGCCGCATCCGGCCTCTCTTTCTGTGGGGACGGAAGAACCAGTGGATATGAAAACGGTTTTCATTCTAATCACAGACTTGACCGCTTGCGTCCACTTTCGGCTCAGGACCGCCAGGGAACAGGAGGGGGAGGACACACGAAAAAAGCCCCGGTGGGGGGCTTTTCCGGAGACGGGACGCCTCAGATGGCGTTGAGCTGGATGGCCAGGTCGTCGAGGTTCTTCGCGGTCAGGTCGAAGGAGTCCGTCGTACGCGGAGGGTCGCCGACGGGGCGTTCGACGTAGGCGGTCCGCATACCCAGCGCCTGCGCGCCGCGCAGGTCCCAGGCGTGCGCGGCGACCATGAGCAGGCGCTCCGGCGGGCAGCCCGCGTTGGCGATCGCGAGCCGGTAGACGTCGGGGTGGGGTTTGTAGCCGTGCGCGTCCTCGGCCGAGAGCACCTGGTGCCAGCGCAGTCCGGCGTGCGCGCTGATCCGGGTCAGCGCCGCGTGGCTGGCGTTGGACAGGCCGACCACGGGGTAGCGCGAGGCCAGCCGGCCCAGCGCCCGGACGGAGTCCGGCCACGGGTCCAGGCGCCGCGCGGCGGACGCCAGCGAGCGCACCGCCTCCTCGTCCTCGATCCCGAACCCGGCCGCCACGCGTGCCGCCGCCTCCGCGTCGACCACCGTGCTGTCGGCGTAGGGACGGCGGCCCGCGAGCATCTCCTGCTGCTGCTCGTCCACGTACCGGTGCCACAGCTCGACCAGCGCCTCGGCCTCCGCGTCCCCGATGCCCGGCAGTAGCTCCCGAAGACCGCGCTTGATGCCGCCGGGTTCGTCGACCATGGTCCCGAGTACGTCGAAGACGACCAGGTCGATGTCGGGGAGTGCGGTCACAGCAGGAGCTCCTCGGGTTCGTGGGCCACCTGGGTGGCGGGGTCCGCCGACCGGTCGGTCCGCGGAACCCCTGGGTCCGTCGGCGAGCATAGCCTGCGTCCCCGCCGGCGGTTCAGCCGGTACGGGTGGCGAACCGGCCTCCGCTGCCGAAGGCGAGCTCCGCGAACCGGGTGCCGATGCGCTGGTGCGCGGCGGTGTCCGGGTGGAGTCCGTCTGGCAGCGGCAGTTCGGCGTGGTCCGCCTCGCCGTAGAGGTCGCGGCCGTCCAGGTAGCCCAGGTTCGGGTCCTCGGCCGCGCGCTCGCGCACGATGCGGGACAGCTCCTCCCGGATCGCGGTGAGCGTGAGCTGCCCGGCCGCGCGGCCCCCGGGGTCCCCGGTCGCACGGAACCGCTTCTCCCCGGAGCCCAGGGCCTCCGTGTCGAAGGCGCACGGGCCCGGCGTGTCCTCGTGGATGGGGCACAGGACGGGCGAGACCACCAGCAGCGGCGTGGTGGGGTGGCCCTCCCGGACGGTGTCGAGGAAACCGTGCACCGCGGGTGTGAACGCGCGCATCCGCATCACGTCGGCGTTGACCAGGTTGATGCCGATCTTGACGCTGATCAGGTCGGCCCGGGCGTCCCTGATGGCGCGGGCGGTGAACGGGTCCAGCATCGCGCTTCCGCCCAGACCGAGGTTGACCAGCTCCACGGGCTCGCGCCCGTCGGCTGCCAGGGCCGCGACCGCGGGCCAGATCTCGGTCGGGGCGGCGGCGTCGGAGCCGTGGCTGATCGAACTCCCGTGGTGCAGCCACACCCTGCGGCCCCGGTCCGGGACCGGCTCGACGGGGGCGTCCGCGCGCAGGGCGACGAGCTCGGTGGTCTCGTTGTGCGGCAGCCAGATCTCCACGTCCTTGACCCGGTCGGGCAGGCCGGTGAAGCGCGCGGTGCCGACCGGCCCGGTCCGGTGCTCGGCACCGCCGGTGGCCGTGTCGACGGTCAGGGTGTCGCCGCCGTCCACACTGGTCCGGGCGGCGAGGCGGCCGTCCACGAGCAGGTCGTACACCCCGTCGGGTCGGGGCTCCAGGCCCGTGTAGACCCGCTTGGTGGGCACCGTGTCCAGTTCGATCGCCCTCGCGCGGGTGCGCAGGAGCAGCCGTACCCCCGAGGGCTGGGCCTCGGCCATGGCCAGCTGGGGGTCGGTGTTCTGGGCGCGGGCCCGGGCGGGCAGCCGGTGCGGCAGGAAGCCGCGTTCGGTGCGCTCCAACTCGATCGCGCCGCGCACGAGCTCCGGTGTGAGGGGGACCGCGGTCCAGTCCTGCTGTGTGTGCGAGTGGGTGTGCATGGTTCCACCTGTGGGTCGGTGTGGTGGTCGGGACGGGTCCGGGCACGCGGCGGGACGTGCCCCGGGGCGGCCGGGGCCGCGCCGCGCTCAGGGCGCGGGCCAGTTCCGCAGCAGGGCGTCGAGGGCGTCCAGCGTCCGCGACCAGGTCTCCTGGGTGTCGGGGGCGCTGTGGCTGAACCCGCCGCCCATCTCCAGGGAGACGTAGCCGTGGAAGACGCTGCCCAGCAGGCGGACCGCGTGGGTCTGGTCCGGTTCGGTGAGGTCGTAGCCGCGCAGGAGCGCCCGGGTCATCCGGGCGTGCCGGACCCCGGCGCTGGCGGCCGCCGTCTCCGGGTCGAGCCTGAGCTGTGCCGCGGTGTAGCGGCCGGGGTGCTCGTGCGCGTAGTCGCGGTAGACGTTCGCGAGCGCGACCAGGGCGTCCTTCCCGGACCGGCCCGCGAGCGCGTCGGCGGCACGGTCGGCGAGCTCCTCCAGGGCGAGCAGGGCGATCCTGGTCCGCAGGTCCTGGGAGTTGCGCACGTGCGAGTACAGACTCGCGACCCTGACGTCGAACCGCCGGGCCAGCGCCGAGACGGTCACCTGGTCGAAGCCGACCTCGTCGGCGAGCTCCGCCCCCGCCAGGGTGAGGCGTTCCGGAGTCAGTCCTGCCCGTGCCATGTGCTTCCTCCCCTTTTCCGAAACTGATCCTACTTTTGCCTAAAGCCTTTAGGCAAATATCGATGTGTGTCAGGGAGGGTGAGGACGCACACGAAGGCCCCCGTGGCACCGGAGCGTCACGGGGGCCTGGGCCCGAGGGCCGGAAGCGGTGGGAGCTGGTCCTCCGGGGTGTCCTGGACGCGGGGACGATCTCGTCCTGGGCGTGGTGGAGGCCCGGGGTGGAACCGCTGGAGAAGGCGTCGGCCGGTTCCGGGTCGTCCGGGACGATCAGGCGGCGGGGTGGCCGATGAGCCTTCGCATGGCGCTGGGAGGGGCGAAGGACCGGGTGGCGGGGTCGAAAACCACGTCGTCGCGGGAGCAGTAGTACAGCCGCTGCCAGGCCTGCCAGGCGCGCTCACGGTGGGCGCTGCCAGCGTTGGCCCGCTTCCTCCTGGCCTCGGTTCTGCGCAGATCCCACAGGATCAGGGCCAGACCCAGTGCGGCGTGTGTGAGGCTCATGGCCAGAGTGAGCAGGAAGTCGGCCGTCCCATGGACGCTCAGGTCCGTGAGGAGGTAGGAGAGTACGCCCAGCAGGTAGAAGAGGCCGACTGCGGTGAGGAGGGCGGTCTTCGCTGACCCGCCTCCCCAACGGTGCACGAGCAGACCGGCGGCCACCGCGGGTACGAGCGCGAGGACGCCGTTGACGCTCATGGCCATCGTGGCCACCGCGAACAGGAGGATGCCGAAACCCCTGGCGAACCGAACCGGGGCCCTCGGCCCTGCGGGGAAGCTCAACTGTGCCGCGAGGTTGCTCTGGGAGCGCGTCGTGGTGTTGTGCCGCACGTGCCCGACGGTGTGGTTCAACCGGGTGAACTGGTCTCTGGCCCGGATCTTCGAGGAACCGGTCGTTCGTGTGGTCGTCGTCCCGGACCGGACCACCGCGGACACCTTGGTGGTCCGGTCCTGAGCGGAGCACAGCGGACAGCGAGCCATCGGTCCATCCACCCCCGAATCACACCGGCATCAGTGACCCGTCGAAGGGTAGCGCCCCGCATGGCTGCTCGGTCCTTCGGGCCTCAGTCCTCCAGGGTCTCCTGGAGGAGGGGGACGATCTCGTCCAGGGCGTGGTGGATGCCCAGGGTGGAACCGCTGGAGAAGGCGTTGGCCAGTTCCGGGTCGTCCAGGACGATCAGGCGGCCGGCCTCGGCGGAGCCGATGCCCTGGAGGACCGGGTCCTCGTTCAGGGTCTCCACGACGTCGCCGATCGGGAAGACGATGATCAGGTCGGCGTCCAGCTCCTCCACGCGCTCGGCGCTGAGGTCGGCGTAGAAGGCGCCGTCGGCCATCTCCACGAGCTCCGGCTTGTACTCGAAGCCCAGGTCGGTGAGCACGTCCGCGCGGGTGTCGCCCGGCACGTAGGCGCCGTACTGGCCGTCGAAGTAGGCGCCCACCGCGATGGTGAGGTCGGCGAACTCGGGGTTCTCCTCGCGCAGCTGCGCGAAGCGGTCCTCCAGTTCGGTGACCAGCTCCTCGCCGCGCTCCTGCTCACCGACGACCTGTGCGACCTGGCGGGTCTGCTGCTGCCAGGTGGTGCCGTAGGTGACCTCCACCCCCGGCGGGGGGCCGACCACCGGGGCGATCGGCTCGAGGAGGCCGTGGCGCTCGTCGGAGTTGTCGGACCGGGTGTCCAGGAGGACGTCCGGTTCCAGGGAGGCGATGGCCTCCACGTTGGGCTCCATGGTGTCGAGCAGGACCGGCTCGGAGTCGAACAGGTCGGCGGCCCACGGACCCACCCCGGCACCGCCGTAACCCTGCCAGTCGGCCACGCCCACCGGCTGCACGCCCAGGGCGAGCGCTGCCTCGGCGTCGGACCAGCCGAGGGCGACCACGTTCTCGGGCCGGTCCTCGATCTCCACGTCGCCGAAGATCGTCTCGACGGTGACGGGGAAGCCCTCCGCCGTCTCGCCCGAGGACTCCGAGGAGGCGTCGGAGCCGCCACCGCCGCAGGCGGCGAGCAGGACGGTGGACAGGGCACCGGCGGCGACCAGGCCGAATCGGGCGGGAAGACCGGAGTTCATGGGACCTCGCTGATGACGGTGAGCTTAGCCTTGCCTAAGCCGGATTTGACCAGGCTAGCGCCTTTTGTGAATGGCGTGACCACTGGGGGGAGCGTGACGTGTCGCGAGTCCGCGCTCAGTCGATCCCGCCCACGCCCGCGCGCCAGTAGCCCACGAACGTGATGTCGTCCTTGGGGACGGAGCGCTCTTTCACCAGAGTGCGTCGCAGCCCGGTGGGCAGGGCGTTCTCCCCGGCCACCCAGCAGTACGGTCGCCCCTCGGGCAGCGTCGCCGACCGGACCGTCTCCAGGGCCAGGCGCCCCGGGGTGGCGTGCGCGTCCTCGCGCGGCAGCCAGTGCACCTCGACGCCGGGCGGGGCCTGCACCGGGCGCACGTCCCTGGGGGAGGGGACCTCCAGGTAGACCTGGGCGCGCAGGTCCCGCGGGGCCTGTTCGACGATGGACAGCAGCGCGGGCACGGCGCTCTCGTCGCCGACCAGCAGGTGCCAGTCCGCGTCGGTCGAGGGCAGGTAGTAGATGCCTTCGGGGTAGAGGCCGACCTCGTCGCCCTCGCTCGCCGAGACCGCCCAGGAGGAGGCCGGGCCCCCGTCGTCGTGGGCCACGAACTCGATGTCCAGTTCCAGAGCCTCGGGGTCGAACCGGCGCATCGTGTAGTTGCGCACGTAGGGCCGCACGTCCTCGGCCATCTCGCGGTACTCGGGGTACCAGCTGTCGGGGTCGGAGTCCGGCAGGGTCAGCCGCTCCTGTCCGGGGCGGCGGAGGAAGACCCGCACGCACTGGTCCAGGCCGAGGAACTCGAACCGGGCCAGGTCGGGACCGCCGACGGTCACCGTGACGAAGTGGTCGGTGGTCCGCTCGGCGCGCACGACCCGGGCGCGGATCATCTGGCGGTGGCTCGGGGGCTGGATGCGCAAGCGGGTGACCCTTCGCGGACGTGTGCGTCGGTGGAACGTGAGGTTAGCCTAACCAATATCATGGCCGGTGGAAAATTACCTCATACGAGACAAGGCGGGTCATCCTGTGGTCGGAGCCCGTGCACAGGATGGCTAGGCTGGGCCAGTTGGGACGGCTGAACCGAGGGGACGGGAAACGGATGACCGCGCGTGAGGGACCGGGCCGACCGCCCTGCCCCGACGACCCCCAGGCCCCCCACGCCCCGAACGGAGTCGCCCCGTGACCGCGGTCCCCACCGCCGACGAACCCGCTTCCGGCGCAGCCGAACCCACACCCGCCACCGCCAAGGCCCTGCGTTCGCGCACCCTGCGCCGCCACCGCGGCCGGATCACCCTCGGCGTCCTCCTGCTCTCCCTGCACCAGGTCTGCGAGACGCTCGTCCCGGTCGCGATCGGCCTCACCATCGACCTCGCCGTCTCCACCGGTGACACCACCGCCCTCCTGTGGTGCGTGGGCGCACTGGCCCTGCTCTTCACCGTCCTGGCCTCCGCCTACCGCTTCGGCGCCCGCTTCACCCTCGGCGCCGTCGAACGCGAGGCGCACCTGCTGCGCCTGGAGTCCGCCCGCCGCGTCCTGCATCCCCGGGGCGAACGCAGCGGCCTGCGCTCCGGCGAGGTCCTGGCCGTGGCCACCTCCGACGCCGAACAGGCCGCCACCTACGCGCGCGCCTGGGCCGTGGGCATCGCCCAGGTCACCGGGATCGTCGTCACCACCGCCGTCCTGCTCACCATCAACGTCCCCCTCGGCCTCGGCGTGCTCCTCGGCGTCCCGCTGATGCTCCTGCTGCTGCGCGTACCCGCCGCCCGCATCACCCGCCGCACCGAGGCCAAACAGGCCACCGCCGCCCGCGCCACCGCCATGGCCACCGACCTCGTCAGCGGCCTGCGCGTCCTCATGGGAATCGGCGCCCGGCACAACGCCGCCCTGCGCTACCGCAGCTCCAGCGACCGGGCCCTGACCGCCTCCGTCGGCGCCGCCGCCACCAACGGCCTCTACAAGGGCCTGGTCACCGCCACCAGCGCGGTCTTCCTCGCCTGCGTCGCCGGAACCGCCGGCTGGATGGCCCTCCGGGGGCACCTCACCGTCGGCGAACTCGTCATCGTGGTCGGCCTCGCCCAGTTCCTCGCCGAACCCGTCCAGGTGCTCGGCATGGTCGGCCAGATGTTCGCGATCGCCCGCGCCTCCGCCCAGCGCCTGGTCCGCCTCCTCAACGCGCCCGCCGCCGTCGACCCCGGCGACCGCCTCCTCCCCGAGGTCCTGCCCGAGGTCCCGCACGCCGTGGAACTCCACGGGCTCACCCACCGCACACTTGACGGGGTCGACCTGACCCTGGCCCAGGGGGAGTTCGTCGGGGTGCTCACCACCGATCCGCGCGACGCCGAGGCCCTGGTCGACGTCCTCGCCGGACGCGCCGAGGGCGCCGGGGGCACCGTCCGCGTCGGAGGGATCCCCGTCACCGAACTCGACCTCGCCTCGCTGCGCGCCGCCGTACTGGTGGAGGAGCACGGCAGCGTCCTGTTCGAGGGAACGCTGCGCTCCAACCTGGAGGTCGGCCGGGGCTCCCGGGCCGGCACCGCTGACGGCCCCGGGGCCGTCGCGGACGACGGCCCCCTGCTCACCGCCCTGGCCGCGGCCGCCGCCGAGGACCTGGTCACCGGCCACCCCGACGGGCTCGACCGGCCCGTCACGGACCGCGCCGCCAACCTCTCCGGCGGCCAGCGCCAGCGCGTCGCCCTGGCCCGCGCCCTGGCCGCCGACCCGCCGGTGCTGGTCCTGCACGACCCCACCACCGCGGTCGACGCCGTCACCGAGGAGGCCATCGCCCAGGGCACGGCCGCGCTGCGTGCCGGGCGCGCACCCCTGGGCGCCACCCTCGTCATCGCCAACAGCCCCGCGCTCCTGGCCCGCGCCGACCGCGTGGTGGTCCTGCGGGAAGGCAGGCTGCACGCCCTGGGCACCCACGCACAACTGGCCGAGGACGACCCCCACTACCGCGAGGCGGTGCTGCGTTGAGCACGGAACCCACCACCGGGACCGACCCCCGGGAGCACGGGGACGGACCCCGGACACAGGACGGGGAGACCCCCCAGCAGCACGGTGGGGACGGTCCCGAACTCCTGCCCACCGCCACCGCCGAACGCACCTGGGCCGTGCTCGGCGACGGTGTCCGGGCCACCCCCTGGGCCACCGCCCTGGCCGTGGTCACCGTCCTCTCGGGCAGCGCCGCCGGACTCGTGGCGCCCTGGGTGCTCGGCTCGATGGTCGACGACATCTCCGCGGGTTCGGGTCTGGACGCGATCCTGCGCTCGGCCGGGCTCATCGCCGGGGCCGCCCTGGTCGGCGGCGTCCTCGTAGGACTCGGCGCCTGGCAGGTCAGCCGGGTCGGCGAGACCATCCTCGCCCGGCTGCGCGAACGCGTGATGGAACGCGTCCTGCACATGCCCGCCGCCCGGTTGGAGAAGGTGCGCATCGGCGACCTGCTCTCGCGGGTGGGCGACGACGTCGCCGTGGTCACCAACGCCATCGCCCGCAACGGCCCCGAGGTCGTCACCGCCCTGGCCATGGTCGTGCTCACCACCGCCGGCATGGCAGCCCTCGACTGGCGCCTGGGCCTGGCCGGCCTGGCCGCCATGCCCTTCTACGTCTGGGCGGTGCGCTGGTACATGCCGCTGTCGGGCCCCTACTACGCCCGCGAGCGCATCGCCATGGGCGAGCGCTCGCACGCGCTCATGGGCTCCCTGCGCGGCCGCGGCACCGTCCGCGCCTACCGCCTGGAGGAGGAGCACGAGCAGCGCATCGCCGACCGCTCCCGCACCGCGATGCAGCTGACCCTCGACGTCTTCCGCCTCTTCACCCGGCTCGGCGCGCGGATGAACGGCTCCGAGTTCGTGGGACTGGGCGCCGTGCTGGTCGTGGGCTTCTGGCTGGTCCGCGGCGACCTCGTCACCGTCGGCATGGTCACCGCCGCCGCCCTGTACTTCCACCGGCTCTTCGGCCCGCTGGGCTTCCTCGTGATGAACTTCAACGACGTCCAGCAGGCCGGGGCGAGCCTGGCCCGCCTGGCCGGGGTCGTCGACCTGCCGGTCGCCGACGACCCGCGCGCCGAGGAGGGCCCGGCCGGTTCCTCCCTGCGCGTGGAGAGGGTCAGCCACGCCTACGCCCCCGGCGCCCCCAAGGCCCTGGACGGGGTGTCGCTCAAGGTCGCCCCCGGCGAACGGGTCGCCCTCGTCGGCGCCAGCGGCGCGGGCAAGACCACCCTGGCCGCCGTCGTCAGCGGCCTGCGCACCCCCACCTCGGGGACGGTCCTCCTGGGCGGCATCCCCCTGGACGAACTCGGTGAGCAGCGCGTCCGCGAACACGTCTTCCTGGTCAGCCAGGAGACCCACGTCTTCGCCGGGACCCTCCTGGACGACCTGCGCCTGGCCCGTGCCGAGGCCGCTCCGGAAGAGGCGGAGGCGGCCCTGGAGGCCGTCGGCGCCCTCGACTGGGTGCGGGCCCTGCCCGAGGGGATGGAGACGGTCGTCGGCGAGGGCGGCCACGCGCTCACCGCCGAACAGGCCCAGCACCTGGCCCTGGCCCGCCTGGTCCTGGCCGACCCGGACCTGGCGGTGCTCGACGAGGCCACCGCCGAGGCCGGGAGCTCCGGCGCGCGCCGACTGGAGAACGCCGCTGTCGCCGCCACCAAGGGCCGCACCACCCTGGTGGTCGCGCACCGCCTCACCCAGGCGCAGACGGCCGACCGCGTGGTCGTCATGGACCAGGGCCGGATCGTCGAGGAGGGCACCCACGACGAACTGGTTGCCTCCGAGGGTCGCTACGCCCGCCTCTGGCGCAGCTGGCAGGGCTGACCCGGGGGAGCCGTCGAGGCGCCCTGCGGTCATGGGCCCGGGTCACCCCTCGGTGGGTCCGGGCCGGTCCCCCTCGGGGGCGGTTCCCCACCGGTCCAGGATCTGCATGCTCATGCGTGTGCGGGGATGGTCCCCGCCCAGGACCGTCATCTGGTCGTGGGAGACCTCCAGGAGCTTCAGCGCAGCGATCGTGGTGTCACCGGTCTCGTGGAGCATCACGCACAGGTCGGCGCGGGTGCTGAGGGTGTCCGGGTGGAGCCGGCCCAGCACCCGTTCCTGGTCCTCGGCCAGGCGCTCCAGGTCCCCGCGCGCCCCCTCCGGGTCCCCGGTCTCGTACTTCCAGGAGGCCAGGTTGTTGCGCACGCGCAGGAGGCTGGGGTGGTCGGGGCCCTCCACCGCGGTCAGGTCCGGCAGAAGCGCCTCCAGCTCCAGGACCGTTCCCCGCGCGTCGCCCAGGAACCCTCGCCAGTGGGCGAGGTTCTGACGGGTGCTCAGCGTGTTCGGGTGCCGCGCCCCCAACACGCGCAACTGGTCCGTGAGAAGCGCCTCGAAGGCGGACACGGCCCTGGCGGCCTGCCCGCTCTCGCCCCACCAGTGGGCCAAGGAGTTGCGGACCTCCAGAGTGGTGGGGTGGTCGGGGCCGTGGATCCGTTCCTGGTCGGCGAGCAGTTCCTCGTTCGCCCGCGCCGCTCCGGCCGGGTCGCCCGCCAGACCGAGCCAGGCCGAGACCGCCCTGCGGTTGAGCAGCACCGTGGGGTGGTCCGGGCCCAGGACCTCGATCCGCCGGGTGAGGAGGGCCTGCTGTTCGGCCGCGGCCCGGGCCGGGTCGCCCCTGTGCCCCCACAGGTCGGCGGCGTTGTGGCGGGAGGCGAGCGTGTCCGGGTGGTCGGGTCCCAGGAGCCGGATCTGGTCGTCCAGGAGGTCCTCGAAGGCCTGGGCCGCCCCCTCCAGGTCTCCGGCCTCGCTTCGGACCATGGCCAGGTTGTTCAGCAGCGACAGGGTCGAGGGGTGGTCCGCGCCCAGGATCACCGTGCGGTCGACCAGGAGGTCCTCCAGGTCCCGGACGGCTCCGGACGGGTCTCCGGCCCGGAGCCGGGCGAGGGCCAGGTTGTTGCGGGCGGTGAAGGTGGCGGGCCGCGCCCGGCCCGGACTCCGTTCCTGCTCGGCGATCAGCCGTGTGTAGGCCTGAATCGCCCCGGCCGGGTCTCCGACCGAGGCCAGCGACTGCGCGGCGTTGCTCTCACACATGAAGGTGGCCTCGTGGTGGGGGCCGAGGTGGTGGCGCGCCCGGTCCGCCAGCCCGCGCCAATGCCGCAGGGCCTCGGCGTCGCGTCCGGCCTCCTGGAGGTCGACCCCCACCTGGAACAGCAGCACCGGCCCGCGCACGCCCCACAGCCACTCCTCCACCGGGACGCCGCCGGCGGTGTGCGAGGTCAGGGTCAGGGCGTTGGACCGCAGCACCTGGGCCCGAGCGCCCACGGGCGCGCCCCACCGGTGCAGGAGTCCGTCGGACAGCGCCCGTACGCCCTCGGGAGTGGGGCGGGTGGACGGGTGTTCGCGGGCGGCCCGTTGGACCAGGGCGTGACTGCGTACGGTCGGCCCCGCGGGGCCGGACGGTCCGGACACGGCGCGGTCGACCAGGCTCGACCGGCGCAGTGAGGCCAGGGCCCGTGCCACCCCGTGCTCGGTCACCCCGGGTCCGTCTCCGGGGACGCCCGGCCCGGTCTCCCGAACGGACAGGTGCGCCAGGACCGGCGGTGCGGTGAGGACGTCCACGGGAACGGCCGCCCCGTCCAGCAGCGCGACCAGGCCCATCAGGGGCCTGGCCAGACCGCGGGGTTCGTGGGTGTCCGCCTGCTCGAGGGAGAGTTCCCAGGTCGCGGCGAGCGGAACCGGCCCGTCCCAGTCGGGGAACACCTGCTCCAGCGTGCTCACCCTGTCGTGGAACAGGTCCAGGTAGCCGGTGCAGCCCAGGCCGATCTCCGCCATGTAGGCCACCGCCTGCCCCAGCGCCAGGGGCAGGTACTCCAGGTCCCCGGCGAGGGCGTCGACCTCCTCGGGTGTGTACGGGACGTCCGCCTCGTCCAGCGCGCGGGAGAGGAAGGCGCGGGCCTCCTCGGGGGAGTACACACCGACGTCGACGACCTGCCGTCCCTGCGTGGTGAGGGAGTGGTCCCGTCGGCGGGTGGTGACCACGACCCGGCCCGGGGGCCGGTCCCGGGGCGGCCACAGGTCCCGTACCTCGGAGGGCTCGGCGAGGCCGTCCCACACCACGAGCCAGCGCAGGTGCGTCTCGCGCAGCTCCTGCAGGAAGAGTCCCGCGGCGTCCTCCTCGTCGTCGGGGGCGTCCGGCCGCAGCGCCCGTGCCGCACTCGCGTAGGCGTGGACGACGGAGCCGCGGCTCCCGGCGTCGGCCCACACCAGGACGTCGACACGGGGCACACCGTCCCCGTCGAGGGCCCGGCGGGCGTGGCGGGCGGCCAGCTGGGTCTTGCCGACCCCGCCCATACCGGAGAGCACCTGCCGTACGACCACGGTCCCCGATCCGTGGAGGGCCTCCTCGATCCGGTCGGCCACGGCGCGGTGCTGGTAGTGGGCGGCGGGCTCGGGGACGGTGCCGACCAGGACGCGGCCCCCGGCACCGGGAGAGCGGCGGTCCCGGTCGCCGACGACGGTGGTGTGGAAGGTGCTGCCCCGGTAGTCGTGGTGGTCGCCGCCGTAGACGGGCGCGTCCAGGTGCACGGACCCGCCTTGGACGACGGTCCCGCCGTACACGTCGCCGCCGAGGGTGTTCTCGACCGCCGGGGGTGAGCCGTCTTCGGGAGATCGGGGGGTGTCCATGGGCACGATTCTGGCGTCCGGGGCGGAACACTGCGACCCCGGTGCCGTCGAAGCGCACGTCGGCTGAGGGATCCTCGGCCGACGTTCAGTCCTCTCCGCCGGCGGCACGGAGACGCTCGACCTGGTCCGCGGTGCTGTGTTCGGCGGCTCGGACGAAGCGGAGGACGGCGTCGAGCTCCGCTTCGTCGAAGCCGGCCAGATCGGCGCGTGTGTCCGCGACCAGTCCGGCGTAGGCCTCGGAGACCCGCCGCAGTCCCTCCTGGGTGGGTTCGATGAGCACTCTCCTGCGGTCGTCGGGGTCGGGTACCCGCCGGACGCAGTCGGCCGCGACCAGCCGGTCGATCATGCGCGAGGCCGAGCCGGTGGTGAGGTTCACGCGCCCGGCCAGGGCGCCCGGGGTCGCGGGGCCGTGGTTGCCCAGTACGTGCAGGCACTGCACGTCGGTGTCGGTCACGCCCAGCCGGGCGGCGACGACGCTGTTGAGCTGGACGACCGTGATCGCCCATCCCGCTATCGCGCTTCCGGTGAGCTCGTCGACCAACGTGTCCCGCTTCGGCTTCGCCATCGGGGAGGCCACTCCGATCTTTGCTGTGTTGTGCAGTGAACCCATGCTACTTTAGCTGCGCGACACAGTAACTGTGTGACGCAGCAATATGTCACGAGGCCACCCCGGCAAGGAGCACCGACTTGACCACCTCCTCATCTCCCCGCGGCGGTATCGCGGACCGCGCCCTGCTCAGTGGGCGTACAGCCGTCGTGGTCCTGGCGGTCATCCTCGTCGCGGACTTCATGGAACTCCTCGACGCCACGATCGTCAGTGTCGCCGCCCCGGCCATCGCGGCCGACCTCGGCGCGAGCGAGGCCGCACTCCAGTGGATGGTCGCCGGATACACGCTCTCGGCCGGAGCGGGCCTGATCACCGGGGGCCGACTCGGCGACCAGTACGGCCGCCGCCGTGTCTTCCTGCTCGGGCTGGCCGGCTTCACCGCGGCCTCGGCCGGCTGCGGGCTGGCCCCCGACGCCGGAACGCTGGTCGGCATGCGCATCGCCCAGGGGCTGGCGGGCGGGCTGATGATTCCGCAGGTCTTCGGGGTCATCCGGGCCTCGTTCGAACCCGGTGCGCGGGCCCGGGCGCTCGGTGCCTACGGCGCCGTACTCGGCCTGGCCTCGGTGGCGGGCCCGCTCCTCGGCGGACTCCTGGTCGAGGCCGACGTCCTGGGCCTGGGCTGGCGGTCGGTCTTCTGGGTCAACGTCCCGGTCGCGGTGGCCGGGCTGGCGCTCGGTGTTCGCTTCATGCCCGAGTCCCGGGTCCCGGGCGCCGACCGGCTCGATCTGCCCGGCGCGGCCCTCGTCGCCGCCACGGTGACCCTCCTGCTCCTGCCCCTCGTCCAGGGGCGTGACTGGGGCTGGCCCTGGTGGGCGTTCGCGCTCCTGGCCCTGTCCGCGCCCACCGCGGCCCTCTTCCTCCGGTGGGAAAGCCGCCTGCGCGCACGCGGGGGCCAGCCCCTCCTGGACCCCGCGCTCCTCAGGACGAAGGCCTTCGCCTCGGGGCTGGCGGCCTCCCTGCTGTTCTTCGGTGCGCTCGGCTCCTACTTCCTCCTGCTCTCCCTGCACCTCCAACTCGGTACCGGGCGCACCCCTCTGGAAACCGGACTCGTGATCCTGCCCTACGCCATCGGTTCGGTCATCACCTCCGGAGCCGGGGTCCGGTTGGCCCACCGCGCGGGTCGCGCTCTCATCGTCTCCGGAGCGCTCGTGCTGGCCGCCTCCCAGCTCCTCCTGCTCCTCGTCGTCCGGGCGTTCCCCGATCCCTCCTACTGGGCCCTGGCCGCACCGCTGCTCGTCGGCGGCCTGGGGCTGGGGCTCACCGCCCCGTCCCTGATCAACGTCGTCCTCGCGGGCGTGCCCGCCCGGGACGCCGGTGCCGCGGGCGGTGTCCTCACCACCGTCACCCAGGTCGGCAACGCCCTCGGCGTCGCCGCCCTCGGGGCCGTGTTCTTCGCCCGCCTGGAACACGCCCTCGCCGCGGGCACCGCCGAGCCCGCCGCCTACGCCGACGCCCTCGCCGCGACCCTGCCCTGGCAGTGCGCCTGCTACGTCACGGCGGCGGCCCTGATGCTCCTCCTTCCACGACACGCCGACGCCGATCAGGAGTGACCCCGATGACCGAAGCAGCACGCCTCACCGCCGACCCGTTCGCCGCCACTGTCCGCGGGCTCGACCAGCCCCACCCCGCACGGGCGGCCCTGCGCGCCGCGGGTCCGCTCGTACGCGCCGAGGCTCCCGCCGGGGGCCCGGTGTGGATCGTCACCGAGGAGGCCCTGGCCCGCGAGGTCCTCGTCCACCCCCTGATCGTGAAGGACCCGGCTCAGGCGCCGCCCGCATGGGACCGGTGGACAGCGGGACTGGAACCGGCCGCCGCCGCGCAGCCCTCGCTGACCACCACGGACGGGGGCGCGCACGAACGGCTCCGCCGGGCGCACGCCCCGCTGTTCACGGCGCGTCGGACGGCCGCCTACACCGATCGGATCACCGGGTTGGCCCGATCCCTGCTCACCGGGCTCGCGGAGGCCGGGGGAGTGGTGGACCTGGCGGCCGACTTCACCACCCGTTACCCGCTCACCGTGGTCTGCGACGTGCTGGGTGTGCCCGCCGACCGGGTCGACCAGGCCGTCGGAGCGTGCCGGCGCATGCACTCCGACGACCCGGAGGAGGTGGAGGAGGCCATGGCGGCCTTCGCCGACCTGGCCGCCGCGGCACTGGAAGGCGGTCGGCCAGGTCTGGCGACCGAACTACGCGACCGGGTCCCCGACGACCTCACCGAGGCCGACCTGCACTACCTGTTGTTCACCCTGGTCTACGCGGGCCAGCTCACCACCGACCCGGCGCTGGGGTTCCTGCTCGCCCGGCTCCTCGACCCCGCCGACCCCGAGGCGGTGAGGGGCGCCCCGGCCGAGGAGAGGGTCCGGGAGGCGCTGAGGACGCACTCGCCGGCGCCCTTCAGCCTCTGGCGGTTCACCGCGGCCGAGGTCGAACTGGCCGGGGTCCGGCTGCCCGCCCGGTCGCCGGTGCTGGTCGACCTCCAGGGGATCAACACCGCTCCCGGACGGGGGGTCGGTCCGGACCTGGTCTTCGGGGTGGGACCGCACTACTGCACCGGTGCCCGGCTGGCCCAGCTCGAACTCACCGTGCTCGTGCAGGTCCTCGAGGCCGAGTTCCCCCGGGCGCGCCTGGCGGTGCCCTACTCCGAGCTCCGCCAGGCCGACATCGGCGGTATCCAGGGGAGCCGTCTGACCGCGCTTCCGGTGTCGCTCGGGTGAGGGGCCCGGCACCGCTCCTGTGCGTGTTCGGGAGTACTGATCGCTCAGGGGCGGCCCGGCTCGAACGAGTCCTCGTTGAGGATGACGAACGCGCCGTTCGGCACACACGCCTCGGGCAGGTCGACGTCCCACTCCGGGTCGGCGCCCCGGTGGCCGCCTGCGGCGGTGAAGCGGTCCCCGTCCAGGATCGCCCCCAGCGCGGGTTCCTCCACCCCGCCGCGCCCGTCCTCCAAGGGAACGACGTTGTCCGGCCAGAGCGGAGCCGCTGATTCCACCACTTCCCCGGATTCCTCGTCCCGAACGAGGACGAGGAGGCAGCGCTCCTCGGGCAGGTAGGCGAGTTCCCCGTGGACCAGGGCCTCCGGGGCGGACGAGAAGCCGTGGACGAGGATGCGCGTACCGTCCCCGACGGTGACGACCTCGTCCGTCCCCGGTGCGGGGGCCGCGCAGGAGGACACCAGTGCGGCGGTCAGGAGCGGTGGGAGGAGAGGAGGGAGGAAGCGTGCCTTCGCCACGGTGGGGCGCCTTTCGGGAAACGGTGGGGCCGAGGATCGGACGTTTGCGGGGCGGAGCCGGTTCCTGGTGCGGGTCGCACCGACCGTGGACCCCGAACCGAACACGGCCTCTGCGCGTCCTCCCTCGGGCTGCGACTGTGAGTCGCCCGGTGGAGGGCCTATGGGCCGGTGCGCCGCTCCGCGGGCGCCGATCCGAGCGCGCCTGACCCTCGGTGCCACGGACGGAGCCGGAACTCCGTGAGCGTCCGGCGATCCAGGACCACAGGACTTCCGCGGTCAGATGGACGGACCTTCGTGATCTACAGCGCAAAGGTGGCGAAGTGTGTCAAATACGGACAGGAGTCACCCCGGGAAGACGGAACTCCGGCCCTGGGAGGTGCGGACCTCGACCCAGTCCAGCAAGGGGAGGAGGAGGCGGGTGACCTCCTCGCCGTCGGAGGTCAGGCCGTACTCGACGTACGGCGGGACCACGGGCCTGGCGTCGCGGAACAGGAGGCCGTCCGCCTCCAGGGTGCGCAGGGTCTGGGCGAGCATCTTCTCGCTGATGCCGTCGATCCCATGACGCAGGTCGCTCCAGCGCCGGGGCCCCTCGGACAGCGCCACCAGGACCAGGACCCCCCACTTGCTGGTGACGTCGCGGAGCAGGGCGCGCTGGGGGCAGTCCGCGGGCAGGCTGTGCCCACCGATGCGGGGGAGTGGTGTCGGTTCCGGTTTCGGGTTCTTCCTCTCGGATGCGCTCATGCTTCCAACTTACCAAAAGGTGCGTACCCTACTTGTGGAATGTGAGGCTGGAACGGCTCGTTGACACCGACGAACCGCCGGGAGAAGATCCCGGCCCACCTCGAAGGGAAACCGCATGTCCGTCGTCGTCACCGGTGCCACCGGCCACCTGGGCCGCCTCGTCGTCGAGTCCCTCCTGGAGCGGGGGTACGCGCCCGGGGACGTCACCGCCACCGGGCGGGACACAGGGAAGATCGCCGACCTCGCCGAACGCGGCGTGAACGTCCGCCGCGCCGACTTCGAGGACCCGGCCTCGCTCCGGGAGGCCTTCCGGAGCGCGGACGCCGTGCTCCTGGTCTCCGGCGCCGAGCTCGGCAAGCGTGTGGCGCAGCACCGCAACGCCATCGAGGCGGCCGAGGAGGCCGGGGTCGGCCACCTCGTCTACACCAGCGCGCCCAAGGCCGACGACACCACGCTGATCCTGGCCCCCGAGCACAAGGCGACCGAGGAGATCCTCGCCGCCTCCGGGCTGAGCCACACCGTCCTGCGCAACGGCTGGTACAACGAGAACTACCAGCAGGACCTGGAGCAGGCCCGCGAGCACGGGGCCCTCATCGGCAGCGCGGGCGAGGGGCGGACCGCCAGTGCCGCCCGCCGGGACCTGGCCGAGGCGGCTGCCGTGGTGCTGGTCGACCCCGCGCCGCACGCGGGGGCCGTCTACGAACTCACCGGCGACACCGCTTGGACCAGGAAGGAATTGGCCGGGTACATCAGCGAGCTACTGGGGCGCGAGGTCCTCTACCGGGACCTGAGCCCCGAGGAGCACGGAGCCGTGCTGACCGGCGTCGGCCTGGACGCGGGCACCGCGGAGTTCGTCGTCGGACTGGACCGCAACACCCGGGACGGTGAGCTGGCCGCCACCCCGGGGACCCTGGCCAAGCTGATCGGCCGTCCCACCACGCCGGTGATCGAGACCCTGCGCGAACTCCTCTGAGTTCCCCGGCCCCGCTGACCCGCCTCTGGCGCCCGAGGGCCCGCCTCGCCTGGCTGCCGCGCCGCCCCACACCAAGCTTGGGGCGGCGCGGCGGGCGTGGTGACCACGACGGCGGGAACCACCGGTGGCCGGGCGCGGGTGTCTCAGCACTCGGGCGGGAAGTCGTCGGCTCCCACCAGTGTGCCGTCTCCGCCGGCGTCCGTGCCCATGTACACGCCGTCATCCTCCGCCATGAGTTCGGTGTCGAAGCGCAGAGAGGCGATATCGTGCTCGGAGTCGCTTTCGAGCGCGGCGACGGAGGTCACCCCCAGGGTGTACTCGATGTCCTCCGCGGCCGGGACGACCCGGTAGGCCGGGGCCCCGTCGGTATCGGTGATGCTCCAGTCCTCACCGGGGGCGGACAGGTCCACCTCGAGTTCGTTGCCGGGGAACTCGCGGACGGCGTTCAACCGCCACCCGTGCTCCTCCGAGGTCAGGTCGATGCGCGCCGGAGGGCTGTCCCCGCACCAGGACACCATGACGACAGGGAACTGGTGACGGGCGGAGAAGTGCCCGGTGGCGACCGCGCCCACGGCTCCTCCCTCGGCCGCACACGATGTCAGGAGGAGGCACGCGGGGGCCAGGAACGCCAGATGTCTGAGGGTGGCTCTGTCGAGGACTGACATGCCGCGATTGTGCCAACCGGTGTCGCGCGCCGTGCGGGGCACGCGGCGTGTCCGGGGGCTCGCGGGCACGAAGAACACAGGTCACGTCGGGCCTGCGGGGAATCCTCCGCGCGCGCTCGCTTCGGCGTGTCCTCCCTCAACGGGGGCCGACGGGCCGGCCCCCGTGACCACGTACCCCTCCGCCCGAGCCCGCGCAGGTGGGGCCGGGCGGGCGGGCGGTGCACGCATCCCCTGGGGCGCAAGGGTTCTGGTATTGCCGCAGGCCGTATGATCGGGGTCCCCGAACGGCTATGGGCAGTGAGGCACAACCCGATGAACGACCACCAACCGGCGATCGACACGACCGTCCCGCACTCGGCGCGGGTGTGGAACTACTGGCTGGGCGGCAAGGACAACTACCCCGTGGACCGGGAGGCGGGGGACCAGTTCCTGCAGGCCTTTCCGGGGATCGCGCAGATGGCCCGGGCCTCGCGCGCCTACCAGGAGCGGGCCGTCCGCCACCTCGCGGGTGAGCTGGGCATCCGGCAGTTCCTCGACGTGGGCACGGGGCTTCCCACCCACAACAACACCCACGAGGTGGCCCAGTCCGTGGCGCCTGACGCGCGCATCGTCTACGTGGACAACGACCCGCTCGTCCTCACCCACGCGCGGGCCCTGCTGACGAGCACCCCCGAGGGGCGCACGCAGTACGTCCACGCCGACCTGTACGACCCCGAGGCGATCCTCGAGCAGGCGGGCGAGCTCCTGGACCTCGACCAGCCGGTGGGCCTGATGCTGCTCGGCGTCCTGGGGCACGTGCAGGAGTACGACGAGGCGGTCTCCATCGTGCGGCGCCTGCTCGCGGGCCTTCCCCCGGGCAGCTACCTCACCGTCAGCGAGGGCAGCAACGTGCACAGCGAGGAGAACGTCGAGGCCCAGGACGAGTACAACGAGAGCGGCGCCGTGCCGTACATCCCGCGCAGCCCCCAGCAGATCGGCGGCTACCTGGAAGGGCTGGAGCTGGTCGAGCCCGGTGTGGTGTCGGTGACCCGTTGGCGCCCCGTGGTGACCGGCGACAACCCGCCCGCCGAGGTGGACCAGTACGGCGGTGTCGGCCGGAAGGTCTGACCCGCGGCCCGGGGCCCTGGCGGAGGCTTCCCCGGAGAAGCCCCGCCAGGGCCCCGGAACCCTCCGGGACCGCGTCTTCGATTCGTGATCCGCCCCGCCCTTGACCTTTGTTACTCGTGGTGCAAAGGATGGCAAAGTCGGATTTTGGTGACGTGAGACACATGGGGCGGTGCGTCGCCGTGGGACGGGTCGGCCGCCCGGAGAGGGATGCGTATGCGTTCACGGCGGTGGTCGGTCACGGCCGCGGGGCTGGGGTTGGTGCTCGTCGCTTCGGCCTGCGGTGACGGCGGCGGTGACGACGGGGCCGGCGGGCAGGTCGAGGTGTTCTCGTGGTGGACCGGCGGCGGCGAGGAGGCCGGGCTGGACGCGCTGATCGAGCGGTTCGAGCAGGAGAACGAAGGGGTCGAGTTCGTCAACGCCGCGGTCGCCGGCGGTTCGGGCACCAACGCCCAGGCGGTGCTGGAGGGGCGGCTGCAGAGCCAGGACCCGCCGGACTCCTTCCAGGGGCACGCGGGCGCGGAGCTGCAGGACTACATCGAGGCGGGCTACATCCAGCCGCTGGACGACTTCTTCGACGAGCAGGGGCTGCACGACGCCTACCCCGACCAGCTGGTCGAGCAGATCTCCTACGACGGCAGCGTCTACTCGGTCCCGGTCAACATCCACCGCTCCAACGTGATGTGGTTCAATCCCGCCCTGCTGGAGGAGGCCGGGGTGGACGGGCCGCCGGAGACCCTGGACGAGTTCGTCGAGGCGCTGGAGGCGGTCGAGGCCGAGACCGACGCGATCCCGGTGGCGGTGGGCGCCCAGTGGACCGTCGACCACCTGCTGGAGTCGGTGCTGTTGGGCTCGTTGGGCGCCGACGCCTACAACGCCCTGTGGGAGCCGGGCGCGAACTGGGACACCCCGGAGATGGCCGAGGCCCTGGAGACCTTCGAGACGATCATGGCCTTCACCCAGGAGGAGTCGGCGGCCGAGGACTGGCAGGAGGCCGCGCGCCGGGTCTCCGACGGCGAGGCGGCCTTCAACATCATGGGTGACTGGGCGGCCGGTTACTTCGACGAGCTGGGAGCGCTCCCCGGCGAGGACTACGACTGGGCGGCCTCGCCCGGCACGGACGGCACGTACATGTGGCTGTCGGACAGCTTCACCCTGCCGGAGGGGGCTCCGAACGAGGAGCAGGCGCTCTCCTGGCTCGAGCTGGTCGCCAGTCAGGAGGGCCAGGACCTGTTCAACCCGGTCAAGGGTTCCATCCCGGCGCGTGAGGACGCCGATCCGGCCGAGTACGCGGACAGTCCCTACCTGGAGTCCGCGCTGGCCGAGTGGCAGGCCGGCCCGCAGCTGGCGGGTTCCTTCTGGCACGGGGTGACCGTGGGCAACCGGTGGAAGAACGACATCGACACCGCGGTCGGCCTCTACCTCCAGAACGGGGACCTGGACGTGCTCAACGAGGCCCTGCACGAGGCCGCGCAGACAGAATGACCGAATCCAGCGCAACCGGGGCCGCCGCGCGCGGCGGCCCCGGCCACACGAAACGTTCCGCTCCGGCACGCCCGCGTGCGGGCCGCCCCGTCCGGCAGGGGCGGCTGCGGCGCGCGGTGACCAGGTCCCGCACGTGGTTGCCGGGTCTGCTGCTGGTCTCCCCGTCGATCCTGCTCATCGGGGTGTTCGTCTACGGCATGATCGGCTGGAACACCCGGCTGGCGCTGAGCGACAAGCACGCCCCGATCCAGGACGGCTCGTTCGTGGGGCTGACCAACTTCGTCCAGCTGTGGCAGGAGGCCCGGTGGCCCGCCGCGGTGGGCAACGCCGTGGTGTTCACCGTGGTGTTCGTCGGCGGTGCCCTGTTCCTGGGCTGGCTCCTGGGCCTGCTGCTGGACAAGGGCATCCGGGGCGAGGCGGTCTTCCGCACCCTCTTCCTGGCGCCGATGGCGGTCTCGTTCATCGCCACCGGGGTGGTGTGGCGGTGGCTGATGAACCCGGCCCCCGCCGAACGCGCCACCGGGCTCAACGCCCTGTTCGTGCACCTGAACATGGACTTCCTGGTCAACGACTGGTGGACCGCGCCCGACCTCGGGATGGCGGCGATGGCGCTGCCCGCGGTCTGGCAGCTGGCCGGGTACATCATGGCGCTGTTCCTGGCCGGTTTCCGGGGAGTGCCCGAGGAACTGCGCGAGGCGGCCCGGGTGGACGGCTGCTCGGAGTGGGGCGTGTACTGGCGGGTGGTCATGCCGCAGCTGCGCCCGGTCGTGCTGAGCGCGGTCATCATCCTGGGCCACATGTCGTTGAAGGTCTTCGACCTGATCATCGCGGTGGCGGGGCAGCAGATCGTGGCCGACGTCCCGGCGGTGTACATGTGGGCCATGGTCTTCGAGGTCCGCGACCCGGCGAAGGGGGCCACGATCGCGTCGTACCTGCTGTTCACGGTGGCGGTGTTCGTCATCCCCTACCTGGTGTGGACCGTGCGCAAGGAACGGAGCGAGGGCCGATGACCCAGAGCGCACCCGAGCGGGTGATCGCACCGGGCGGTGGCGGGACCGGGACCACACGGCGCGGCCAGGCGGTCAAGTTCACCGTGCTGTTCGTGTTGGCGGCCTTCTTCCTGCTGCCGATGTACGTGCTGGCGGTGACCGGGTTCAAGCCCTTCGAGGAGGCCACCGCGGCCCAGGCATGGCAGCTGCCGCGCAACTGGAGCCTGGAGGGGTGGTCGACGGCCTGGTCCTCGTTGGCTCCGGGGCTGTGGAACAGCGTGCTGATGGCGGTGCCGAGCGCCGTCATCTCGGCCGTGCTCGGGTCGATGAACGGCTACGTGCTGGCGCGTTGGCGGTTCCCGGGGGCGGACACCGTGTTCACGCTGTTCCTGTTCGGAATGTTCATCCCCTACCAGGCGGTGATGATCCCGCTCCAGCAGCTGCTGGTGAGCGCCGGCCTGATGGGCGGGCTGTTCCCGCTGATCCTGGCGCACACGGTGTACGGCATCCCGATCTGCACGCTCATCTTCCGCAACTACTACGCGAGCATTCCGCAGACCCTCATCGAGGCGGCGCGGGTGGACGGCGCCGGGCTGCTGCGCACCTACGCCTACGTGGTGCTGCCGGTGTCGGCTCCGGCGTTCGCGGTGACACTCATCTGGCAGTTCACCTCCGCGTGGAACGACTTCCTGTTCGCGGTCTTCCTGACCGGCCCCAACAGCTGGCCGGTGACGGTGCAGCTGAACAACGTGGCCGGTTCGATGGTGGTGCCCTACAACCAGCAGATGGCCGCGGCGGTGCTGGCCTCGCTGCCGACCCTGGTCATCTACCTGGTGTTGGGGCGGTACTTCATGCGGGGTCTGATGGCGGGCGCGCTGAAGGGCTGATCCGGGGTGCGGCCGCCGGGGCGGGTTCCCCGGCGGCCGCACCCGTCCGGGGTTCCCCGGGTCCCCTTCGGCGTCCTCCGGACTTCCCCTCGGCGGCGCCCCCGGCCCCTCCTCAGCCCCGGGCGGCGGAGTAGACGCTCAGATGGGTGTGGGCCAGGGAGAACAGCGGGGTGGGCACCCCGAGCTCGCGGCCCCGGGCGACCAGGTCGCCGACGATGTGGTCGCCCTCCACCGGGTTGCCGTGGGTCAGGTCCCAGTACATGGACGTGGAGGTCTCGCGTTCGGTGTCGGAGATGACCTTGTCGGCGAACCCTCTGATCCTGTCGCTGGGCGGGAAGCCGGCGGCGGTGGCCACGGCGATGGCCTCGGCGAACATCCCGCCGCTGAACTCGGAGCCGCCCGGGGCCCGGTTGACCCGGCCGATGGGGGCGCGCATGAGGCAGGTGACGGCGCCCAGGCTGGCCAGGAAGACCCACTTGTCCCACATCTCCTGGCGGATCTCCTTGGTGGGGCGGGCGGTGAACCCGGCCTCCTCCAGGGCCGCGTGGACACGGTCCAGGCCGGCCACGGGGGTGTCGGAGAGCGGGCCGTAGACGAGTTCGCCCATCTTGCCGACCTCGATGATCCCGCCGTCCTCGTCCAGGCGGGTCATCACCATGCACACCCCGCCGTAGACGCGGTCCTCGCCGAAGCGCTCCACCAGGACGTCCAGGTGGCCCATGCCGTTGAGGAAGGGCACCACCACGGTGCGCGGCCCCACCGCCGGGGCGAGGTCCTCGACGGCGCCGTCGAGCCCGTAGGACTTGACGGAGAGGATGACCAGGTCGTAGTCGGGGGTGAGCTGGTCCTTGGTGAGTGCGCGGACGGGGATGTTCTCGCTGCGGCCGTCGACGGAGCGGATGTTCAGGCCGTGCTCGTTGAGGAGCTCGGCGCGCGCGGGCCGGACTAGGAAGTCGACGTCGCGTCCGGCCTGGGCGAGCCGCCCGCCGAAGTATCCGCCGACCGCTCCAGCACCCACGACAAGGATCTTCATGTCTCTCCTGCGTTCGCCCAGCCCGATGAATCAGGCAAAACGTATGACGATGGGACGCGCGGTGGCAAGTGGGGTTCCGCCGGCCTGTGGACAACCCGGGCCCGGTGCTCGGGCCCGGCGCTCCGGCCCGTCCTCGGCCCCCGGTGGCCGGGGTCGGCTCCCGGGGGCGGGGACACCGGGTCCGGACGGTTCCGGGGAGCGGGAAGGTCGTTCACGAGCGGCAGTATGTTCGGCATGGACAGCTTTCAGACCTACCGTGATCACGCTCGCGGCAACGGCGTCCCCGAGGAGGCCGTCGACCTGGCGCTCCGGTTGGCCCGCCCGCAGATCGAACTGAGCTCGTCGGCTGAGGGCGGCGGTGTCCTCGCCGGGCGGTACGGCGGGCTCCCGAGCCTTCCCGCGGACATCGCGCGCAAGGACCACACCGACTTCATCGCGTCGGTCGACTGCGCGGCACTGCCGCCGGACGCACTCGACCTGCCGCTGCCACGCGACGGGCAGCTGCTCTTCTTCGCCACCAGGACCGACGCCGACGGGGCGGTGCCGGCGGACCGGGCGGGCAGCGTGGTCCACGTTCCGGCCGGAGCGGCCACGACCGAACGGGAGCCCGAAGAGGAGGGCGCCCCCAGCACGGAGCCCCGCCCCCTCTACGCCCGGGCGGTCTGGAGCCTGCCGATGAGCGGCGACGACGCCGTCCTCGCGGACGAGGAGGCACGGCGGCTCTACAAGGAGTACGAACTCGAGCACCTGGACAGGAGACGTCCCGTCTGGGAGGTCGACCTGCTCCTGGGCGGCTACTCCTGCTCGCCGCACGACCCGGTGCCCATGGGATCCTCCGGGGACGACGGGAAGGGCGGCTGGGTCCTCCTGGCCCAGGGGCAGTTCCCCGTCCACGAGGACCCGGACTTCACCGCGTGCCCGTTCTGGATCATCCGGTACGACGACCTGCGGGCCGTGGACTTCGGGGCCGCGGTCCTGGAGATGCCGACCTACCACTGAGCTGTTCCCCGGGTGCCGTTCGGATGACTGTAGCGGCTCGACCCGGGTAACCAACCAGGTATGAGACTCGGTGAACGGATCCGTGAGATCGAAGAGGACGACAGGTTGGACCCGGCGGCCTCCCGTATGAGGGCGCTCGCCGAACGGCTGCCCGCGGGGCCGGTGCGGGACATCCTGCACGGTGTGCAGCTGGGCCACCCGCTGCACCCGATCATGGTGCATCTTCCCCTGGGCTCGTGGCTCGCGGCCGTCCTGCTCGACACCCTGCCGGGGGATCACCGCCGCAGCGCCCGGGCGCTGGTCAACGTCGGGCTGCTCGCCTCCCTGCCCGCCGCCGTGAGCGGTCTGGCCGACTGGTCGAGCCAGCACGAACGACAGCAGCGCGTCGGTGTCGCGCACGCGGTGGCCAACGGAACGGGTGCCCTGCTGTTCGGCGCGTCCTCCGCGGCGAGGGCTTTCGGGCGCCAGGGCTGGGGACGGACCCTCGCTCTGGCCGGGATGGGAGCCGTCGGTCTCGGTGGTGCCCTCGGCGGCCACATCGCCTACTACCGGGCCGGAGGCGCCAACAGCGCCGACTACCTGCTCGACCGGGTGCCCGAGGGGTGGCACGACCTCGGCCGGCTGGAGGACTTCCCCGAGGGGGACCTCGGATCCGCCCACATCGAGGGTGTCCCCGTCGTGGTGACCCGCACGGGCGGTTCGGTGGCCGTGTTCCTGGACGTGTGCCCGCACATGGGCGCTCCACTGACCGACGGAGAGCTGGTCGACGGGTGCGTGCGCTGCCCGTGGCACGGGAGCGAGTTCCGGGCGGACGGCGGAACCGTCGCCCACGGCCCGGCGACCGCCTCTCTGGAGAGTCTGGACACCTCCGTCGTGGAGGGGCGGCTGAAGGCCCGTCTGCCCCAGCCGGACGCGGAGTCCGGCACCGGCACGTGACCCGTCCGGACCACCGGTACGGCGGACGCTCGGCAGGGGACTGAGAGGCCTCGGGCCCCCGGCCCCTCGCCCGGGCGTGGCAGAAGCAGGAACCACGCACCGGGCCGGCCTCCCGGCACGCGCGCTCCCCGGTCGGACGCTGCCCACGGGCCCGGGAGGCGCATCCCGGGCCCGGGCGCCGGACGAGAGCTTCCCCGGCGAGTGCGTCACCCCGTCCACCCGGTGGGCTTGCCGGTGCGATCCCCGGGGGCGCAGGATGGTTGCCGTGTGCGCGGCCTGGCTCCCGACGGGCCGCACGAACGGAAGAGAAACAGGTGCCATGAGCGTTCTGACGACCTCCAGCCGTGTGGACGACATCCTCCGGCGGAGCGCGGCCCGTACCCCCGCGAACACCGCGCTGGTCTTCGGCGGCCGCGAGTGGACCTACGCTGGCCTGGACGACGCGGTCACCCGGGCCGCCGCGCGGCTGCTGGGCCTGGGCGCGGTCAAGGGCGACCGGATCGCGGCCTACGGGAAGAACTCCGACGCCTACCTGATCGGCTACCTGGCCTGCGCGCGGGCCGGTCTGGTGCACGTTCCCGTCAACTTCGCGCTCCAGGGCGAGGAGCTCGCCTACCTGCTGGAGCAGTCCGGCAGCACCGTGGTCCTGGCCGACCCCGCGCTGCGTTCGGCGGTGGACGCCCTGCGCACCGAGACGGGCGTGGAGCAGGTCGTGGAGCTGCGCGACAGCGCCGGGTCGCTGCTGGCCGAGGCCTGCGAGGGGCCGGTCCCGGAACTGGACGTGGAGGTGGCCGACACCGACCTGGTCCAGCTGCTCTACACCTCCGGCACCACCTCCCGCCCCAAGGGCGCGATGATGACCCACCGGGCGCTGGTGCACGAGTACCTGTCCTGCCTGGTGGGGCTGGACCTGGACGCCGGGGACAACCCGCTGCACGCGATGCCGCTCTACCACAGCGCCCAGATGCACGTGTTCCTCATGCCGTGGCTGGCGGTGGGCGCCCGCAACACCCTGGTGGAGGCGCCCGACCCCGCCGACCTGTTGAACCGGATCGAGGCCGACGGGCACGGCGCGTTCTTCGCGGCCCCGACGCTGTGGGTGGCGCTGGCCAACCGCCCCGAGTTCGCCGAACGGGACCTGTCCAGCCTGCGCAAGGCCTACTACGGTGCCTCGATCATGCCCGGCCCGGTCCTGGACAAGCTCCGCTCCGCCCTGCCCGAACTGGGCCTGTACAACTGCTTCGGCCAGAGCGAGGTCGGTCCGCTGGCCACCGTGCTTCGCCCCGAGGAGCACGCGGACCGGCCCGCCTCGGCCGGCCGCTCGGCGCTGTTCGTGGAACTGCGGGTGGTGGACGACAAGGGCGAGGAGGTCCCGCCGGGCGAGCTCGGCGAGGTGGTCTACCGCTCACCCCAGCTGTGCCTGGGCTACTGGGACAAACCCGAGGAGACCGAGGAGGCCTTCCGCGGCGGCTGGTTCCACTCCGGTGACCTGGTGCGCGCCGACGCCGAGGGGTACATCGAGGTGGTCGACCGGATCAAGGACGTCATCAACACCGGCGGGGTGCTGGTGGCCTCCCGGGAGATCGAGGACGTGCTGTTCGCGCACCCGGACGTGGCCGAGGCCGCGGTGGTCGGGGTGGCCGACGAGAAGTGGATCGAGGCGGTGACGGCCTACGTGGTGCCCGCCCCCGGCACGGACACCGAAGCCCTGCCGGACCTCCTGGTCGCCCACGTCCGCGAACACCTCGCGCCGTTCAAGGTCCCCAAGTCGGTGCGGGTGGTCACCGCACTGCCCCGCAACGCCTCCGGGAAGATCCTCAAACGCGAGCTCCGCGACAGCACCGCCTGATCCGCGGCCGCTCGAGGCGCCCGGCCCGGGCCCCTCAGCCCTGGCCCGAACCGTTCGGGGCGGCCTCGACGTCGGCGCCGTAACGGCGGGCCAGGGCGTGGAAACCCTCCTTGGGCTCCCAGTGGCCGTCGTCGGGGGACAGGCCCGACTCCAGCGTGGGCGGGCGCACGATCCCGAATCCGGCCATGTCGCAGTCGCGGGCGGGGTCGGCGGAGGGGCGGCAGTCCCCCTCGACGAACATGCACAGGAACGCCCCGTGCACGTCCTCGGTCTCGTACACGTCGATCAGCCTCTCGATGGTGTCGGCCTGCACGCTCTCGTCGCGGACCAGGCCGCCGCGCACCCGGCGGTCGTCCAGGTCGCGCCAGTCCAGCGGGTCGGCGCCCGAACCGCCCTTGGTCTGGGCGCCCTGGTAGGAGCAGCAGCCGAACTCGGTGACCACGACCGGTTTTCCCCACCGGCGGCTCAGGGACCTCAGCCCCTGCCGGTAGGAGCCCTGGGTGAGTTCGTCCAGGTAGTAGTCCACCCCGACGAGGTCGAAGGGGGTCCAGTCCACGCTCTCCCAGGTGCCCGAGCCGTAGGTGAGCGGGCCGGAGAAGCGTTCCCGGGCCGTGGCGGCCAGGCGGCGGAGCAGGGTGTTGAGTCGCCGGTTGTAGTAGGAGGGGAACGCCCCGAACACGGACAGGGCGCGCGCTCGGCGGTCCATGTTCCGCCCGGGGAGGATGCCGCGGTTGAGCACGGTCAGCTCGCAGCCCACGTTGAGCACGATCCGGCCGGGGCGGTCGGCGGCCAGTTCCTCGGCCAGTTCGGCGGCGCGGCCCACGTGTTCGACGAGTTCGGTGTGTCCGGCGTCCAGGGAGCGGGGCTGCAGCCACACGTCCAGGCCCTGGTCGAGGGCGAAGCGGGCTGCCTGTCCCATCCGGTCCAGGTCGGGGCCGAACAGTGAGACGGCGGTGCAGTGCAGGTCCTCGTGGATGACGCGCATCTCCTCGCGGACCGCGTCCGGGTTCCAGCGTTCGCGTGAGTGCTGGCCGGGCACGTAGCTGGTGCCGAGGTCGTACATGATCCCGCGGACGGGGATCCTCCTGCGCGGCAGCGCGTTGCCTTCCGCGGGCGTCCGCACGAGTCCGGGGCGGGCGACGACCAGGAAGCGGATCACCAGGTAGACGGCCAGGCCGGCGCCCATGTTCATGCCCAGGTTCCAGAGCGGGGCGCTCGTGGTGAAGGTGAAGTCGGCGTGGCTCAGGACGAGGGCGGTCCCGGTCAGGGCCGTGCGCGTTCCCAGCCCGGCCCAGATCCCGCCGGTCGTCATCCGCAGCACTCCGAAGAAGACGCCCGCCAGCGCGAGGTCGAACAGCGCCCCGGCGTGGCCCAGTACCAGGGAGACGGCTCCGGCGAAGAGAAGGGCCTGGACCAGGACCGTGCTCAGCTGCGAGAGGTGGGAGCCCAGCAGGTGTTGGACGTACCCGCGGAAGACCAGTTCCTCGGGCAGGATCTGCGCGGTCAGCACCAGGGGGAGCAGGAGCAGGGCGGCCGGGACCGGGGCGGCGGAACCGAGGGAGGCGTTGCCGGTGAGCAGGGCGCCGGCCACGATCAGAGCGGTCGCGACCCCGCAGGTCAGGGCGCCGGCGATCAGCAGGGTCCAGGGACGTCCGCAGGTGGCCGGGCCGAGCTCCGGCAGGGTGGCGCCTCCGGTGCGGCACAGCAGCCGGGCCAGGGGCAGGAGGACCAGGAGGAAGGCGGCCGACTGCACCGCCAGTCCCAAGGGCTGGGAGGGGTCGGCGCCCAGGGCGCGGGCCAGGGCCTGCGCGGCCGCGGTGACCAGGGTGAACGCGAGCACCAGCAACCCGGCCCGGGCCAGGTGGCCGCGCAGCCGAGTCGGTTCGGGTTGCGACATGGGTCTCCTCAATAACTCCGTACACTGTTCGATTAAGGTAGAACGGTGTACGGAGTTTTGGCAAGGGGACGGGGAACAAGGGGCGAGGAGGAGCCGGATGGGCGTCACGCGCAAGAGCGTCGAGACCACCCTCGGCCTGCTGTGGTCCGGCCTGGGGCAGCCCCGGCGCGGCCCCCGGCAGCAGCTCACCGTGGAGCGCTTGGTCGAGGCCGCGACGGGTGTCGCCGAGGAGGAGGGGGTCGAGGCGCTGTCCATGCGCAAGGTCGCCGCCCGCCTGGGGGTCGGCGCCGCCACCCTGTACACCTACGTGCCCGACAAGGCCGCCCTGCTGGCCCTTGTGGTCGACGACATGACCGGCCAGGCGCCCCTGCCGCACACCCGGCCCGGGAACTGGCGGGAGAAGGTCGAGGCCTGGGCCCGCGAGGACCTGGCCTCCTTCCGGGAGCACCCCTGGCTCGTCGAGATCACCGGGGGCCCGTTCGTCGGACCCAACGGTTTCGCGTGGATGGACTCGGCCCTGCGCGTCTTCGACGGCACCGGCCTGAGCGCCGATGAGGCCTTCGCCGTGGTGGAGGCCGTAGACGGCCTGGTCCAGGGGCACGTCGCCAAGGTGGTCGCGGCCGACCGGGTCGACCGCTGGACCGATCCCGAGGGGCGGTCGTTCGCCAACGTGCAGGAGAGCTACCTGGCCACCCGCGCGATCGAGCCGGACCGCTTCCCCGCCATCGAGCGCCTGGAGTCGCCCCCCGGACCGGTCCAGGTCTTCGAGCAGGCCCTGGCCTGGCTCCTGGACGGGGTCGAGCGCAGGATCACCGAGGCCCGGACCGCCCGGGACTGACGGTGCCTCGACCCATCCGGTCGACCAGCTCCCCGGCCGCCTTCCGGAGCGGGCTGCCGCGCAGCCACACCAGCTGCACCGGCATGGCCAGGCCGTTCACGAGGTTCTCGAACTCCATCACGCGCACCGCCCCCGCTGCGGCCCGGCCCCGCACGACGGGCAGGGGAAGGTTGGCCCAACCGATCCCGCGCTCCACCAGGCCGAGCGCGGTCTCCACGGAGTTCACGCGCCAGTAGGCGTCCGAGACCACGAGCCGCCGCTCCGTCAACCGGTGTTCCAGGCTGGACACCACGATCTGGCGGGCCCCGGCGAGGTCCTCCAGGCGGCGCAGGCCGGCGGGGATCCCGAAGGTCTCCACGGAGGCGGACGCCACCGCCACGAACGTCTCCTCCGCCACGTTGAGGAACACCTCCTCCCGGTCGTTGCGGGTGCGGGCGAACATCAGCGCCAGGTCCACGGCCCCCGAGTGCAGCCGCTCCCGGACGTCGTCCTGCGGGGCGTCGGCGATCTCTACGGAGAGCAGGGGGTGGCGCGCCGCGACCTCCGCCACCGCGTCCAGGAGGGGCCGGTGGTCGACCCCCGCCGACACCCCGACCGTGAGCGTGCTCTCCAGGTCGTCGGAGAGCTCGACCGCGTGGGCCTGGAGCAGGCGCAGCCTGCTCGCGACCAGCCGGGCGTGCGGCACGAGGGCCTGCGCCCGCGCCGTGGGGACGGGTTCGCGCCTGGAGCGGTCGAACAGCGGGTAGCCGAGTTCGGCCTCGATGTTGGCGATGCCCATGCTCACCGCCGAGGGGACCCGGTTCAGCGCGCGTGCGGCGGCCGAGAAGGAACCGTGGTCGACCACGGCGAGGAAGAGGTCGATGTTGTCGCTGGACAGGCCCACGTTCTATCAACCGATCTGAAAGAAGCTGACTTTTTTCATCACCGTAGCTGACGTTAGCGTCGGAACCGTTGCATCCGGAAGATCCCGAGAAGAGTGCGAAGTGCAAGGTCTGAAGCGCAAGCTGGTGTACGTGGGCGGCTACGAGGTCATCGGCTTCGCCGTGGGCACCGCCGTCATGACGGCCCTGACAGGAAGCGGCCCGGGGACGACGGCCCCGCTCGCGATCATGATCGCCACGGTGGCGTCGCTGTGGAACGTGGCCTTCAACTACCTGTTCGAGGCGTGGGAGCGCCGACAGGTCAGCCGCGAGCGCACGGTGGGGCGCAGAATCCTGCACGCGGTCGCGTTCCAGCTGACGCTGGTGTGCTACCTGATCCCGCTGATCGCCTGGTGGCTGGACATCAGCCTGGTCCAGGCGTTCCTGCTGGACCTGGTGTTCATCGTCTACATCCCGTTCTACACGTTCGGCTACAACTGGGCCTTCGACAAGGTCTTCGGGTTGCCGTCCTCCGCGATCGCGGAGCCGGTTCCGGGGGCCGACGGCGAGGTGGGGGCCGGAGCTTCCGCTTCCACCGGGGAGCCCGCGCCCGCGGCCGAACGCCCCTGAGGGGCGGGGCGGGCGGTCTCCGACCCACCCCCGCGGGGGCCCAGCGCGGGTGGGGGCGGCCCATCGTCCCCGGCCCGGGGCGCGGCGTTCGAACTGGTCAACCGGGCTGTGAAATGGTCTCGTCCGCCAGCCGCCACATCTCGTAGTTCCCGCATTCCGCCGTGATCTCGGCCGTCGCCCGAGCCGCGGCGAAGAAGTCGTCGGCCAGCGGCGAGGCGCGCGACGCCGCCATCGCGAGGTAGACCTGGTCGGGCGCCAGATCCGTGACGGGCACGTAGCTGATGTCCGGACGTGAGTAGAACACGGTCTCCGAGCGCCCCACGAACGAGATGCCGCGGCCGGCCGCGACGTGCTCGAGCTTCTCCTCCACCCCGCGCACCCGGAGTCCGGAGTCGGGGTGCGGGCGGCTGGTGGGCTGCGTGCTCGCGTCGGCGTGCCAGACCAGCGGCTCACCGGCCAGGTCGGCCTCGGTGACCTCCTCCTTGTGGGCCAACGGGTGGTCGGTGGGCAGCACCACCATGAGGGGCTCGGTGTAGAGCGGCGTCAGCCGCAGGCCGGTCCCGTCGATGGGCAGCCGCACGTAGCCGACGTCGACGCGGCCGTCGAGCAGCATCGGGGCCTGGTCGTCCCATTCCATCCGCTGTACGTCCACGACCACGTCCGGGTGCTGTGCCTCGAACGCCCGCGTCGCCGGGATGACCGGGATCCCGGACCGGAAGCCGACCACCAGCCGTCGGCTGCCGAAGGCCGCCACGGCCACCCGGCGGCGGACCGCGTGTGCGGAGGCGAGCAGCGGACCGGCGTCCTCCAGCAGCTGCCGGCCCGCGTCGGTCAGCGCCACGCCGTGGCTGTCCCTGGTGAACAGCGCGGCGCCGAGATCCTTTTCGAGTGCGCGGATCTGACGACTGAGCACGGGCTGTGCGATGTGCAGCTCCTCGGCGGCACGGCCGAAGTGCAGCCTGTCGGCGACGGTGGCGAAGTAGCGCAGTTTGCGCAGGTCCAGATCCATGGGGCCTCCCGGTCCGGCAATGCCCTCAAGGTATCACCACGGCTGAAAAGGGTCTTGGACACCAGCTCGCAGCAATGACATTGTTCATGGAGGGCAAGCAATTTCGTTTCAGGAATTCTGCATCCGGATTTGATCGCCATATCCATCAATTCAACGGAGTGATCATGGGAAAGCTCGATGGCAAAGTGGCGGTGATCACCGGTGGATCCACCGGCATGGCACTGGCCGGCGCCAAACTGTTCGTCGAGGAAGGAGCGCACGTCTTCATCCAGGCCCGGCGACAGGAAGTGCTGGACGACGCCGTCGAGCTGATCGGTCGCAACGTCACCGCCGTCCAGGGTGACGCGGCGGAACTGCACGACCTGGACCGCTTGTACGACACCGTCAAGCGGGACAAGGGCTCGATCGACGTGCTGTGGGCCAGCGCCGGGACGGGCGAACCCGCAGTCCTCGGCGAGATCACCGAGGAACAGTTCCACCGCGCCTTTTCGCTCAACGCGCGAGGCACCCTGTTCACCGTGCAGAAGGCACTGCCGCTGATCAACGACAACGGGTCCATCTTCATGACCGGATCCAACGCCTCGCTCGGTGCCTTTCCCGGCTGGAGCCTCTACGCGGGAAGCAAGGCCGTCCAGCAGGCCTGGGCCCGCGTCTGGCTCAACGAACTGCGCGACCGCGGGATCCGGGTCAACGTCCTGACCCCCGGCCAGGTCGCCACCGCCAAACAGGAGGAACTGTTCGACGAGGCGACCATGGCCGCGTTCGAGTCCCTCATCCCCCGCGGAAAGATGGGCCGCCCCGAGGAGATCGCCTCCGTCGCCCTGTTCCTCGCCTCCGACGACTCCAGCTACGTCAACGGCATGGAACTGGTCACCGACGGCGGTGCCACCGCCATCTGAACCACACCAGAAATGCCGGGGCCGACGCCCTGCGCCCGCCCCGGCACGAACGACACAGAGCGACGCCTCAAGAACCGGAAGAGAGCACACCTCATGAGCAGCATCACCCTCATCGGCACGGGGAACATGGCCCGTACCATCGGCACGCTCGCGGTGGCGGGCGGCAACACCGTCGAAGTCATGGGACGTGACCGCTCCAAGGCCGATGACCTGGCCAAGGCCCTGGGAGGCGGCGCGTCGACGGGCGACTGGGGCGCCGTTCCGGTCGGGAGCATCGTCGTCACGGCCCTGCTCTACGACGGTGTCGTCCCGGTCGTCACCGAGTACGGAGACGCCCTCGCGGGGAAGGTCGTCGTCGACATCAGCAACCCCTTCAACGCCGCGTTCGACGGGCTGGCCCACAGCGGGCAGACCTCGATCGCGCAGGAAGCCGCCAAGGTGGCTCCGGCCGGCGCCAGCGTGGTGAAGGCGTTCAACACCATCTTCCGTGACGTCCTGGAGAAGGGGCGGCCCGACGTCTTCGTCGCCGGTGACGATGCGCAGGCCAAGGCGAGCGTGGCGGCGTTCATCGAGAGCCTCGGGCTGCGCCCGCTGGACGTCGGTGGCCTGAGGATGGCGCACTGGCTGGAAGGAATGGGGGTGGTCACCGTGGGCCTCGCCGGCAACGGGGTCGGCCACGGGAACTTCGCCCTCGGAGCCGACGAACTCACCGGCTGACCCCCGGCGCCGAACAGTCGGCGAACAGGGGGCCGTGCACCCTGGAAATGGTTGATTCGTCATCGACTCGCTGAAGACGGCCATGCGAATCGACCCCGGACCGGGCGCGTCCGCCGACTCGCTCGCGGACACGTCGCAGAGGTACGCCGAGCGCGGTGTTGGTGAGGAATTCTTCGATTTCTCCGCGGCATTCACCCACTTTGACCAGATGCTCGTATCCGCCATTCAGGTGATCGCACGCAACGTCCGGTCGTGGCCGCCGCAGAAACCACGGTATCTGCTGCCGAAAAACGCATCGCCCCGCGCGGTAAAAGATCCGAACTGACAGTTCCCGGAAACAGAACGAGCACGCCAGGAATCGATCCCCGTCCATCGCGCCGTACGACGGCGTCGACAGCGGGACCGTCGACGACGACGGGCCGGGCACGCCGTTCGATCCGTACCAGAGAAAGAGAGCACTCACCATGAGCAGCATCAGTTTCATCGGCCTGGGGACCATGGCCCGCGCCCTGGCCGCACGCGCGGTCGCGGGCGGCAACACCGTCGAGCTCATCGGCCGCGACCCGGTCGCGGCCAAGGGCCTGGCCGCCGAGCTCGGCGGTGGGGCCACCGCCGGGAGCTTCGGCGCCGCCCCGGCCGGCGACATCGTCGTCCTCGCCGTGCCGTACGCCGCTGCGGTGCCGGTCGTCGCCCAGTACGGCGAAGCGCTGGCCGGCAAGACCATCATCGACATCTCCAACACCTTCGACGCCGACGCCACGGGGCTCGTCGTCCCTGACGGCACTTCCGGTGCGCGGGAGATCGCCGAGGCGGCCCCGGCGAGCGCGCACGTCGTGAAGGCGTTCAACACCGTCTTCGGCCATGTCCTGGCCCAGGGGCGTCCGTTGGACGTGTTCTTCGCCGGAGACGACCCGCGGGCCAAGGCCGACGTGTCGGCGTTCATCGTGAGCCTCGGACTGCGTCCGCTCGACGTCGGCGGCCTGGAGATGGCCCGCTGGCTGGAAGGGGTCGGACCGCTGCTGATGGGCCTGGCCCGCCACGGCGCGGGGACCTTCGACGTCGCCCTCGGCGCCGACTTCCCCGGCTGACCGCGTCCCGCACCACCATCTCGTCCGCCGCACCACTCACAAGGAGAAGTAGCTTGCGCGTCTTCGTCACTGGCGGGACCGGCCATTCCGGTTCGTACATCATTCCCGAGCTCGTCACCGCCGGGCACGAGGTCACCGGCCTGGCCCGGTCGGACACGGCCGCGGCGGCGCTGTCCGCGCTGGGCGCGAAGGTGCGCCGCGGTGACCTCCGGGACCTCGACGGGCTCAAGGAGGCGGCCGCTGACTCCGAGGGCGTCATCCACGTCGCGCACAGGCAAGACCTGCTTCCGTCCGGCGGGATCGACGCCGTGGCCGCAGCGGAGCTCCCGGTCGTGCTCGCGTACGGCGAGGCACTGGCGGGAACCGGAAAGCCCCTGGTCGCGGCGGGGAGCATTGGATCGCCCGGGAACGGGGGGAGTCTGGGCCGGCCGGTCACCGAGGAGGACCCTGCCCTTCCCACCGGCGATGAGCACAAGGGCACCCTGCGGGCGCGCAACGTTGTGGAGACCGCTGTAGTCGGCCTCGCCGAACGGGGAGTACGGTCTTCGGTCGTGCGGATCGCCAACATCGCGCACAGCACGACCGATCGTGCCGGCTTCATCGTGCAGCTGGCCGCGCTCGCGAAGGAGAAGGGTTTCGTCGGCTACCCCGGAGACGGCGCGAACCTGTGGAACGCGGTGCACGTCCGCGATGTCGCATCCTTGTTCCGCTTGGCGTTGGAGAAGGGAGCGGCCGGCAGGTACTGGCACGCGGTCGGGGACGGGGGCATCCCGTTCCGCGAGATCGCCGAGGCCCTCGGGGGCCGTCTGGGCCTGCCCGTCGTGAGCATTCCCGCGGACGAGCTGATGGTGCCGGGATACTTCGGGTTCCTCGCGAACATAGTTACGCAGAGCTATCCGGCGTCCAACCTCATCACGCGCCGGACCCTCGGTTGGGAACCCGCTCAGCCCGGCCTGCTCGCCGATCTGGACAACGGTCATTACTTCCCCTCCGGATGACGGCGGGGACCCCGGACCACAACGTGTACGGCGTGGTGGACACGGGACCGATGGCCGGTAGCCGGCAGCAGGCGATGGTCACGCCGGGTACCCCTACAGGCGGTGAAGTCGGCCTGGGAGACTCGGAGTTCCGAACCCGGCGCCGTCGCCTCAGGGCGTGCGGCGGCCGATCCGGCGCAGCCGGGCCGACCGGTGCTGGAGCAGCACGTCCGGGTTGAGCAGGTACGCCAGACCGGTGCGTTCCAGGCGGGTGACCAGGTCACCGTGGCCGGTGCCCAGGGCCCGGGCGGCGAGGTCGGTGCGCCACCCGGACTCGTCGAGCACACGCAGCAGGTGGCCCCGGCGGATCTGCGCGGGGGACAGGCGGAAGCTGCTCAGGTAGGCGGCGGCGGCCGCGTCCATGTGCGCGCGCAGGTCGGCCAGGCCCAGCCGGCCCTCCCTGAACCTGGCCAGCTCCACCAGGGAGGGCAGGGTCGCCGGGTCGTGCAGACCGATGGTGGGGACCGCCGGGGAGAGGGTGCGCAGGCCCGTGCCGGCGGCGTCTAAGACCGGGTTGAGGTGCACCAGCGTGGTGGCGCGGTCCGGGTCCAGCCGCTGCCGCCACAGGAGCAGGGTGTCGGCGAGCAGCGCGGGTTCGGAGTCGTGTCCGTCGGAGACCACCACCACCCGCTCCGGTACGCCCCCCAGCGCGTCCAGGACCGCCTCGGCCAGATGGGTGGGGCCCAGCGGGTGCACGGTCAGGTGGTCGGTGCGCCCGGACAGCCAGTGGGTGGCGGCACCGGGCGAGAGTACCGAGACCAGGTGGTGGCAGGCCAGGGCGACGGCCAGCGGCCGGTTGCGTCGGGCGGGTGAGCCGACAGAGGATTGACGTCCTCTCCGTCGTGAACGACAGGGATTGCGACCCGCCCTCGCGGGCGGGTCGGTGCTCGCGCCTCACAGCGCGCGCTGGTTCCTGTTTCACCAGGTCCTGCCAGCCTCAAGCGGCTGGTCTTACGGTCCCTCCGCAGGCGTTTTGTCTGTCGGCCCGTCCGGCCGCCAGGACGATACGGGCCGCGTTCACGTCCCGATCATGAAGGGTCTGACACGCCTTGCAGGACCACTGACGCACCTGCAACGGCTTGGGACCGTCCACGGCCCAGCACTGCGAGCAGGTCTGCGAGGAGGCCAGGAACCGGTCGACCTTGGCGAAGTAGCGCCCGTACCGGGTGGCTTTGTACTGGAGCATGTGCACGAACGCCGACCATCCGGCGTCGTGCACACTCTTGGCCAGCTTCGTGCGGCCCAGGCCCTTCACACACAGGTCCTCCACATACACCGCTTGGTTCTCACGGATGAAGCGGGTGGACAGCTGGTGGTGGAAGTCCTTACGGGCATCGGCCACTCGCACATGAGCACGGGCCACCCTGCGGCGGGCCTTGGCCCTGTTGGCCGAGCCCTTGGCTTTGCGGGACAGGGCGCGCTGGGCCTTCTTCAGCCTGCGTTCAACACGGTGCAAAAATCGCGGGTTGGCCACCTTCGTTCCGTCAGAAAGCACCGCGAAGTGCGACAATCCGAGGTCGATCCCGACCTCCGGCGTGGTCTCAGGCAGCACCTCACCCGTGCCGGTCTCGACCACGAACGAGGCGAAGTACCGATCGGCGGCGTCCCTGATCACGGTGACCGAGGCCGGAGCCGAGGGCAGGTCCCGTGACCAGATGACCTTGACGTCACCGATCTTGGGCAGGGACAGCTTCCCGGCCCGGGTAATCTTCCAACGGGCGTTGGCGGTGAAGCGCGCCGACTGGCGTTGGTCACGCCGCGACTTGAACCGCGGCGCCCCCACCTTCGCGCCCTTGCGCTTGCCGGTCTTGGAATCCTCGTGGGCTTTCCATGCCTGGTCCAGGTCGCGCAAGGTCTGCTGGAGCGGGACCGCTGAGACCTGTGAAAGCCATTCCCGTTCCGGGGTCTGCTTGGCCTGGGCGATCAGCTCCCGTGACAGGTCGGCGTTCTTGGGCACCCGCTGATAGGGACCCTCCGCCACACGCTTTATGGGGTTGCCGAGCAGCTTGTTCGACGCCTTCACGGGATTCTGGCGTGCCAGAGCATCGTTCCACACCACCCGCACGCACCCGAACAGGCGGGCCAGCGCGGCGCGCTGGTCCCCGTCCGGGTAGAGGCGGTAGGTGTATCGAAGCTGCATGCCCTGAATCCTCGCACCCGCCTAAGACAAACCAGGATTACCCGCCCTGCCAGGCGGGTGCTGGTCCGGATCCGGTGCACCACCGGTCTGAAGGCCGGAGCACTCCCGGACAAGACGGGTAGCGGTGGCGGCGCCGTGCGGCGGGGGAGGAGAAAAGGAAGCGGCCGACGTCCTCGGGCAGGCGCAGCCGGGCGTGGCGGGCGGCGTCGCGCAGCCCCCTGCGGTACTTGACCGCGTCCAGGGTCAGGTCGGGGCGCCGGGCCAGCCACTCGCGGATGGTGGCCCGGGTGCGCCGGTTGTTGACCCGGTCGGCGGCCAGCCGGCGGAAGAGCCGGTAGACGCGCTGGGGCGGGGTGCGGGCGAGGCGGCGGCGGATGAGGGCGTTCTCGCGGGCCCGTTCGTGGGCGGGGGCGTCGGGGCGGGGATCGGCGAGCAGGGTGTACACGATGCGCAGCGCGTTGTGGTCGTTGACGTGCAGGGCCAGGGTCGCCGCGTACAGGTCCGGGAGGCAGTGGTGGACGTACTCGTGCAGGAAGTCCAGGGACAGGCGCTGGTGGTCGGCCCCGGAGTGGAACTCGCGCTGCCCGGTGGCGGAGATCGCCGCGCCGGCGAACAGCAGGAGGTCCTCGCAGGCCAGCAGGTCGGTGTAGGTGTCACTCATCGGTTCCGCCGGGGTGGTCGGGGGCCGGCCGGGGAGCGGCGGCGCGAACAGCGTGAAGGGTGCTTGCAGAGGCAGTTCTCGGAAGTCGCGGTCAAGTCCCACGGCCGACCTGAGCCGACGCTAGCAAACCGGGCGTGCGGGGGCGAGGCGGTTTCGGCCCGGGCCCGGGCGCACCGGTCCTTGTCAGCCGGTTCCGGTGGGCCACGGGCTCCGGTCGGACCGGTCCCCGGTCAACCGGTCAGGGTGAGTTCGAAGGAGTAGCGCGAGGCGCGGTAGACGTGCGAGCCCACCTCCACCACGCGGCCGACGTCGTCGTAGACGACACGGTCCATGGTGAGGAGGGGCGCGCCCCGGGGCTCGTCCAGGGCGCGGGCCTCAGCGGCGGTGGCGTTGCGGGCGCCGATGCTCTGCGAGGCGATCTTGAGGGTCACGCCCGCCCCGCGCAGCAGCTGGTAGAGGCCGCTGGCGGAGAGTCGTTCCTCGTCCAGGTCGACCAGCCCCAGCGGCACGTGGTTGCGCATCAGGGCGAGGGGTTCGTCCCGGGCCAGGCGCAGCCGTTCGATCACGTACACCTCGGTACCGGGGGACAGCTCCATCCGGGCGGCCACGGGGTCCGGGGCGGCCGCCACGGCCAGGCTCAGGACCCGGGTGCGCGGCTGTTCGCCGACCCGGTCGAGGTCGTCGTAGAGGCTGGACAGCTCCACCGGGCGGCGCACCCGCGGGCGCACCACCTGGGTGCCCACGCCGCGCTTGCGCACCAGCATGCCCCGGTCCACCAGGTACTCGATGGCCTGGCGCAGCGTGGGGCGCGACAACCCGAGCCGGCCGGCCAGGACCACCTCGTTCTCCAGCCGGGTGCCCGCGGGGATCTCGCCGGTCATGATCCGCCGCTCCAGCTCCTGGGCGACCTGGAAGTAGAGCGGCACCGGGCTGGTGCGGTCCAGCGGGATCGACAGCGGGGTCTGTGGCACGGGCTGTGTCACGGTCACGTCCTTCGGGTCCTGGATGTCGGGGCTCCCCGAAGGCAAGTGTAGCTACAACAAGGTTGCCCGGATATCAGAATGTCCGGACAAAGTAACGCTCGGTGCGCGCCACCCGGCTGCCGGAACCCGGGCGACTCCGCCCGGCAGCCGGGACTCCGCCGACCCCACGCGGCTGCCGGGACGCACCTGCGGCCGCCGGGCGGACGCGGGCACCCCCGCCGGGGTGCCCGCGCGGCGTCGGGGCCTACCCGGTGACGAAGGGGATCAGGACCTCGTTCACCTCGGCGGAGTGGGTCCACAGCAGGCCGTGGGGCGCTCCGTCGATCTCCACGTACTCGGCTTCGGGGAAGGCCTCGTGGAACGGCCGCCCCGTCGCGTCGATCGGGAGGATGTTGTCCCGGGTGCCGTGCATGATCAGGGTGGGCTTGCCCGCCGCCCGGACCGCGGCCACGTCCTCGCGGAAGTCCTCGAGCCAGGTCGGCACCACCGCGTAGGCGGCGACCGGGGCGCTGCCCGTCGCGGTGTTCCAGTTGGCGTCCACCACCTCCTGGCTGATCCGGGTGCCCAGGTTCTCGTCGAGGTTGTAGAAGTCTTTGTAGAACTGGGTGAACCAGGCGTAACGGTCGTTGTAGGCCGCCTCGGCGATGCCGTCGAACACGCTCTGGGGCACCCCGGTCGGGTTGTCCTCCGCCTGGAGCAGGAACGGCTCGAGCGAGGCGAGGAAGGCCAGCTTCGCCACGCGCCCGTGCCCGTGGTTGCGTACGTAGCGGGCCAGTTCCCCGGTGCCCATGGAGAAGCCGACCAGGGTGACGTCCCACAGGTCCAGGGCTTCCAGGACCGCGTTCAGGTCGGCGGCGAAGGTGTCGTAGTCGTATCCCTGGACGACCCTGCTGGAGCGGCCGAACCCACGGCGGTCGTAGGTGATCACCCGGTGTCCGGCCCTGATCAGCTCGCGGGTCTGCAGTTCCCAGCTGTCGCCGTCGAGCGGGTAGCCGTGGACGAGGACGACCGGCCTCCCCTGCCCGTGGTCCTGGTAGTGGATCTCGATGTCGGTGCTGTTCTCCTGGTCGACCTTGACGAACGCCATGTGAAGTCCCCCCTCGGTGCCGGGAACGGCTGTCCCCGGCTTGTGGGGACAGCCAAGGGAACGAACGGGCGCAATGCAAGGAGAAACTTCGCGGTTGGCGTCTTCGAGGTCATACGGGTCGGGCGCCCTTACATCAGTATGTCTGGACAAAGTATTGACAGTGGGAAGGCGGGCGGGTGAGCATGAGGCCCTGAATGTGACGCGCGCTACACCGCCGCCACACTCCAGCCGTCCCCAGGGAGCCCCCTTGCGCATTGGCCTGGTAGGAACCGGACGCATCGGACAGTCACACGCCGCGGCCCTCCGCGCCCGCCCCGAGGTCGAGGACCTCCTGCTCGCCGACGCCGAGCCCGAACGCGCCCGGGCCACCGCCGCGCGGATCGGTGCCCGCGCCGCCGACAGCGTCGCCGAACTCCTGAACCCCGGGGCGATCGACGCCCTGGTCATCGCCGCCGCCACCCCCGCACACCCCGACCTGATCCTCGCCGGGATCGCCGCGGAGATCCCCGTCTTCTGCGAGAAGCCCGTCGCCCCCACCGTCGACGAGACCCTGCGCGTGCGCGAGGAGGCCGACCGCGCCAAGACCCCCGTCCACATCGGCTTCATGCGCCGCTTCGACCCCGGATACGTGCGCGCCCACCGCGCGGTGCGCTCGGGCGAACTGGGCGCACTGCACCGCGTCCACGCGACCACCTGTGACATGGCCCCTCCGCCGGAGGCCTACGTGGCCTCCTCCGGCGGCCTGTTCCGCGACTGCCACGTGCACGACTTCGACATCCTGCGCTGGGTGACCGGCCGCGAGGTCGAGGAGGTCTTCGCCTACGGCGCCAACCGGGGCGCCGCCTTCTTCGCCGAGCACGGTGACGTGGACACCTCCGCCGCGGTCCTGCGCCTGGACGACGGCACCCTGGCCACACTCCAGGGGTCGCGCTACAACGGCGCGGGGTACGACGTCCGCATGGAGCTCGCCGGATCACGCTCGACCCTCGCCGTGGGCCTGGACGAGCACGTCCCCCTGCGCTCGGCCGAACCCGGCGCGGCCTTCCCCGCCGGGGACCCCTGGGAGGAGTTCTGGTCGCGCTTCACCCCCGCCTACGAGGCCGAGATCTCCGCCTTCATCGCCATGGTCCGCGACGGCACCCCCAGCCCCTGCTCGGTCACCGACGCCCTGGAGGCGGTGCTGGTCGCCGACGCCGCCGACCTCTCCCGCCGCGAACACCGCCCCGTCCGCCTGGCGGAGGTGCGCCCCTGAACCCGACGGACCCGCACCCGGTACAGCAGGACCGCAGGAGAGGAGTGACCGTGGACCGTACCCCCGCACCCGGACCCGCACCCGCACCCGGACCCGTCGCCGCACCCGGGCCCGTCCCCGCGCGGCCGCCGCAGGTCGTCACGATGGGCCGGGTCGGCGTCGACATCTATCCGCAGCAGGTCGGCGCGGGCCTGGACGAGGTGGAGTCGTTCGGCAAGTTCCTGGGCGGCAGCCCGACCAACGTCGCCGTGGCCGCCGCCCGCCACGGCCGCACCAGTGCGGTCATCACCCGCACCGGCCAGGACCCCCTCGCCCGCTTCGTCCACCGGGCCCTGCGCGGCTTCGGTGTGGACGACCGCTTCGTCACCGCCGTCCCGGGCACCGCCACCCCCGTCACCCTCTGTGAGATCTTCCCGCCCGACGACTTCCCCCTGTACTTCTACGGACGCGACCCCGCCCCCGACCTGCTCATCGAGACCGACCAGCTGGACCTGGCCGCCATCGCCGGGGCCGACCTGTTCTGGGCCACCGTCACCGGCCTGTGCCGCGACCCCGGCCGCACCGCCACCCTGGCCGCCCTGCGCGCCCGCGACCGCCGCCACCCCACCGTCCTGGACCTGGACTACCGGCCCGCGTTCTGGGACTCACGCGAGCAGGCCCGGCGCTGGGCGGCCGAGGCGCTCCCGCTGGCCACCGTGGCCTGCGGCAACCTCGACGAGTGGGAGACCGCCGTGGGCACCCGCGACCCCGACGAGGCCGCCCGGCGCGGTCGCGACCTGGGGCTCTCCCTGGCCGTGGTCAAACAGGGCCCCGAAGGCGTGCTGGCCGTGGACGGCACCGGTTCCCACCGCGAACCCCCGCTGCCGGTGGAGGTGGTCAACGGCCTGGGCGCCGGGGACGCCTTCGGCGGGGCGCTGTGCCACGGACTGCTCTCGGACTGGCCGCTCGGGCGCACCGTGCGCTTCGCCAACGCCGCCGGCGCCGTCGTCGCCTCCCGGCTGTCCTGCGCGGAGGCCATGCCCACCACCGCAGAGGTGTGGCACGCACTGGAGGAGGCCGCCCATGCTGGCTGACCGCCTGCGCGAGATCACCCGGACCCGGCTGCACCGCCCCGCCGCCTTCGGTGAGGCGGCCGCCGCGCGCAGACGCCCCGCCTCCCTCGTGGGACCCTCCGGGCGGGCGATGATCGTGGCCGCCGACCACACCGCCCGGGGCACCCTGCGCTCGGGCGCCCGGCCCCTGGCCATGGCCGACCGCGCCGACCTGCTGGACCGGCTGTGCACCGCCCTGGCCCGGCCCGGCGTGACCGGGGTGCTGGCCAGCGCCGACATCGTCGACGACCTGCTGCTGCTCGGCGCCCTGGACGGCAAGGCGGTCTTCGGCTCCATGAACCGGGGCGGGCTGTCCGGGGCCCGCTGGGAGGTGGACGACCGCTTCACCGGCTACACCGCGGAGGCCATCGTCCGCTCGGGGCTGGAGGGCGGCAAGATGCTCCTGCGCCTGGACTACGCCGACCGGAGCACCGCCCGCACCATGGAGAGCTGCGCCCGGGCGGTCAACGCCCTGGGCGACGCCGGGAGGGTGGCGATGGTGGAGCCGTTCGTGGCCCACCGCGCCGACGGCGTGGTCCGCAACGACCTGTCCACCGAGGCGGTGACCCGGTCCGCGGCCATCGCCTCCGGACTCGGCCACTCCTCCGCGCGGACCTGGCTCAAACTGCCGGTGGTGGCCGACATGGAACGCGTCGCCGCCGCCACCACCCTGCCCACCGTCCTGTTGGGCGGCGAGGTCTCCGCCGACCCCGACGCCGCCTTCGCCGCCTGGGCCGAGGCGCTCGAACTCCCGACCGTCGTGGGCCTGACCGTGGGCCGTTCACTCCTGTACCCGGCCGACGACGACGTCGAGACGGCCGTCGACACCGCAGTGGGGCTGTTGTGACACACACCGAACACCGTCCGAACGAACACGGCCCGGCCGCGCGCCGGCCGGCCGAACTCCACCTGTCCGCGCTGAGCACCGCCCAGCCGCCCTTCCGGACCGTGGTCACCCCCGACACCGCCGGATGGGGGTACTCCGGGCTGCGCGTGCTCGAACTGGAGCCGGGGCACTCCGCCGAGATCACCACCGGGGACTCCGAGACGCTCGTGCTGCCGCTCGACGGCGGGTGCACGGTCACCCTGTCCGAGAGCTCGGGAGCGGGTTCGGGGTCCTTCCGGGTCGAGGGCCGCCCGGACGTGTTCTCGAGGGTCAGCGACTTCGTCTACCTGCCCCGGGGGGCCCGCGCCACCGTCGCCAGCGCCTCGGGCGGCCGGTTCGCGCTCCCGGCCGCCCGCTGCGACCGGACCCTGCCCGCCCGCTACGGCCCCGCCGAGGACGTGCCGGTGGAGCTGCGCGGGGCCGGGCAGTCCAGCCGCCAGGTCAACAACCTCTGCCTGCCCGGGACCTTCGCCGCGGACCGGCTCCTGGTCTGCGAGGTCCTCACCCCGGCCGCGAACTGGTCCTCCTACCCGCCGCACAAACACGACGAGGCCACCGCCACCGAGTGCGAGCTGGAGGAGATCTACTACTTCGAGGTCGCCGACGGCCCGCACGGGCACGGCGTGGGCTACCACCGGGTCCACGGAACCCCGGGCCGTCCCGTCGAGGTGTTGGCCGAGGTGCGCCGCGAGGACGTCGTCCTGGTCCCGCACGGCTGGCACGGTCCGTCCATGGCCGCCCCCGGCTACGACCTGTACTACCTCAACGTCATGGCCGGCCCCGGGGACGAGCGGGCCTGGCGGATCAGCGACCACCCCGACCACGCCTGGGTGCGCGGCACCTGGGAGGACCAGGAGACCGACCCCCGCCTGCCCCTGTGCACCGCCGAGGGCCGGAAGGGCCGACGATGAGCACGCCCGCCGACACCGTCCACCTCACCACGGCCCAGGCCCTGGTCCGGTTCCTGGCCGCCCAGCACACCGAACGCGACGGGGAGCGCCACCGCCTCTTCGCCGGGGTGTGGGGCATCTTCGGACACGGCAACGTCGCCGGGCTCGGCCAGGCCCTGCTCCAGGCCGCGACCACCGGCGAGGCCGACCTGCCCTACCACCTGGCCCGCAACGAACAGGCCATGGTGCACGCCGCGGTCGGCTACGCCCGGGCGCGCGACCGCCTGTCCGCCTTCGCCTGCACCGCCTCCACCGGCCCCGGCTCCACCAACATGGTCACCGGGGCCGCCCTGGCCACCACCAACCGGATCCCGGTCCTGCTGCTGCCCTCGGACATGTTCGCCACCCGCGCCCCCGACCCCGTCCTGCAGCAGCTGGAGGACGCCCGGGCCGGGGACGCCACCGTCAACGACACCCTGCGCCCGGTCTCGAAGTACTGGGACCGGATCACCCGCCCCGAACAGCTCGTCCCCGCGGCACTGGCCGCGGCGCGGGTGCTCACCGATCCGGCCGAGACCGGCGCGGTCACCCTGTGCCTGCCCCAGGACGTCCAGGCCGAGGCCCACGACTGGCCGGTGGAGTTCTTCCGCGAACGCGTCTGGCACGTGGGCCGACCGCTCCCCGAACCCGACGCGCTCGCCCGCGCCGCCGAGGTGGTCCGGGGCGCCCGCCGCCCGCTGCTGGTGGCCGGGGGAGGGGTGGTCTACTCACGGGCCACCCGGGAGCTGCGCGCGTTCGCCGAGGCCACCGGGATCCCCGTCGCCGACACCCACGCGGGCAAGGGCGCCCTGCCCTGGGACCACCCGCAGGCCGTGGGCGGGCTCGGCTCCACCGGCGCCCGCAGCGCCAACACCCTCGCCCGCGAGGCCGACGCGGTCATCGGCGTGGGCACCCGCTACAGCGACTTCACCACCGCCAGCCACACCCTGTTCGCCCACCCCGGAGTACGGTTCGTCAACGTCAACGTGGCCCGCACCGACGCGGCCAAGCTCTCCGCCGTCCAGGTCGTGGCCGACGCCCGCGAGGCGCTCACCGCGCTGCGCGGGGCGCTGGACGGCTGGCGGGCCGACCCCGCCCACGAACACCGCTCCACCGGACTGGCCCGGGACTGGGCCGCCGAGGTCGACCGCGCCCACCGGGCCGGGGGAAGCGGCGGCCTGGCCGCCCAGAGTGCGGTCATCGGTGCCCTCAACGACGTGCTCGACGACCGCGACGTGGTCGTCAACGCCGCCGGAAGCATGCCGGGCGACCTGCAGAAACTGTGGCGCGCCCGCGATCCCAAGGCCTACCACGTCGAGTACGCCTACTCCTGCATGGGCTACGAGGTCGCCGCCGGGCTGGGGGTGCGGATGGCCGCCCCCGACCGTGAGGTGTTCGTACTGGTCGGCGACGGCTCCTACCTGATGATGGCCCAGGAGATCGCCACCATGGTCGCCGAAGCGGTCAAGGTCGTCGTCGTCCTGGTCCAGAACCACGGCTTCGCCTCCATCGGCGCCCTCTCCGAGAGCGTCGGCTCCCAGCGCTTCGGCACCGGCTACCGCTACCGCGACCCCGCCACCGGCTTCCTGGACGGGGACCCGCTCCCCGTCGACCTGGCCGCCAACGCCGCCAGCCTCGGTGCCCGCGTGATCCGGGTCCAGGACCCCGCCGACCTGCGCAAGGCCCTCCAGGAGGCCAGGGACGCCGACACCACCACCCTCGTCCACGTGGAGACCGACCCCCACGCCCCCGGCCCGCCCTCCAGCGCCTGGTGGGACGTGCCCGTCAGCGAGGTCTCCGAACTCGACACCACCCGCAGCGCCCGCCGCGAGTACGAGCGGCAGCGGCGCGAGCAGCGACACCACCTCTGAGCCCCCGCGAGGAGCGCCATGACCAGCAGCACCACGAGCACCGCACTCCGGACCGCGAAGGACCGCCTCGTCCTGGGGTCGGCACCCGACTCCTGGGGCGTGTGGTTCCCCGACGACACCCTCCAGACGCCCTGGCCCCGGTTCCTCGACGAACTCGCCGACTCCGGCTACGCGTGGCTCGAACTCGGCCCCTACGGCTACCTGCCCACCGACCCCGCACGCCTCAACGAGGAGGTCGGCGCACGCGGGCTGCGGGTCAGCGGCGGCACCGTCTTCGGTGACCTGCACAACCCCCGCAACTGGGACGACACCCTCGCCACCGTGCGGGCCGTCGCCGAGCTCACCGCCGCCGTCGGCGCCCACCACCTGGTGCTCATCCCGCCCATGTACCGCGACCAGCGCACCGGCGCCTTCACCGAGTCGCCCACCCTGGACGCCGGCCAGTGGTCCCACCTGACCCGCGCCGCCGACGAGCTCGGCCGCGTCCTGCTCGGCGACTACGACGTGCGGCTGTGCGTGCACTCGCACGCCGACACCCACGTCCAGACCCAGCCGGAGATCGAACGCCTCCTGAACGAGACCGACCCCGATCTGGTGTCGCTGTGCCTGGACACCGGCCACGTCGCCTACGGTGGCGGCGACGCGGTGGACCTGATCCGCCGATACCGTGAACGGATCGGCTACGTCCACATCAAGCAGATGGACCCGGAGATCATCCGCCAGGTCCGGCAGGAGCAGCTCGGTTTCGGTGAGGCGGTCCGTCGCGGGGTGTGTGTGGAGCCGCCCGCGGGGGAGCCCGCACCGGCCGCGGTGGTGGACGCGCTCGCCGAGGTGGACGCGAGGGTGTTCGTCATCGTCGAGCAGGACCTGTACCCCTGCGACTTCGAGACCCCCAAGCCCATCGCCGAACGCACGCGCCGCTACCTCAACAGCTGCGGCCTGGGCGCCCGGCACCAGCACCGACCCTGACACCGTGCCCGTACCGTGAGGCGGGCCGCACATCCCTCAGATCTCTCGGAGGTCACTGATGAAACACGCACGGTATTCCCCCGCGCTGGCCCTGGGCGCCGCCGGGGCGCTCCTGCTCGCCACGGCCTGCAGCTCCGAGGGCGGCCGCGAACAGCCCGCCGACGGCCCCGAGACCCCCGACCTCACCATCGCCATGATCACCCACCAGGTGCAGGGCGACACCTTCTGGGACATCGTGCGCACCGGTGCCGAGGACTCCGCCGCCAAGAGCGGTGTCGACCTGGAGTACTCCTCCGACCCCGAGGCCCGCGAACAGGCGAGCCTGGTCCAGAACGCGGTCGACCGCGGTGTGGACGGCATCGCCGTCACCCTGCCCAGCCCCGACACGATGGAGGGCGCCCTCGCCGCCGCCGAGGAGGCCGGGATCCCCGTGGTCGCCCTCAACGCCGGCATCGACCACTGGCAGGAGATGGGCGTACAGCAGTACTTCGGCACCGACGAGTACCTGGCCGGCGTCGCCTTCGGTGAACGCCTCAACGAGGAGGGCGTGGGCGACGTCGTCTGCGTCATCCACGAACAGGGCAACGTGGGCCTGGAGTCCCGCTGCGAGGGACTGGCCGAGGAGTTCGACGGCGACTCCGAGACGCTCTACGTCGACAGCGCCAACATGCCCGAGGTGCGCTCCAGCATCGCCTCCCGCCTGGAGGAGTCCACCGACACCGAACTGGTCGCCACCCTGGGCGCCCCCATCGCCGTCACCGCCCTGGACGCGGTCGACGACGCGGGCAGCGACGCCGGGGTCGCCACCTTCGACACCAACGCCGAACTGGTCGCCGCGCTCCAGGACGGGCAGGTGCTCTGGGCCGTGGACCAGCAGCCCTACCTCCAGGGCTACCTGGCGGTGGAGTCCCTGTGGCTGTTCAAGACCAACGGCAACACCCTGGGCGGCGGACAGCCCGTGCTGACCGGCCCCGCGTTCATCGACGAGACCAACATCGACGAGGTCGCCGAGTACGCCGAGAGGGGCACCCGCTAGCCATGGGACACACTGCGGTACCTCCGGCGCCTCCCACCGCGGACGGGGGAGGGGCACCGGACGGCGCGGGAGGGGAACGGGCGCTGCGGGTCAGCGGCAGGGGCCCGCTGCGCCGCTTCCTGACCCGCCCGGAAGTGGGTTCGCTGCTGGGCGCCGTGGTCGTCTTCGCGGTGTTCTTCACCATCGCCGACCCCTTCCGCACCGGGGCGGCCATGGCCACGATCCTCTACGCCAGCTCCACCATCGGCATCATGGCCGTGGGCGTGGCCCTGCTGATGATCGGCGGCGAGTTCGACCTCTCCGCCGGGGTCGCCGTCATCACCTCGGCGCTGTCCGCCTCCATGTTCGCGTGGTGGTTCTCGCTGAACGTGTGGGTGGGCGCGCTGTTCGCGCTGGCGGTCTCCCTGGCGGTGGGATTCCTCAACGGGTGGATCCTCACCCGCACCCGGCTGCCCAGCTTCCTGGTCACCCTGTCGATGTTCCTCATGCTCCAGGGCATCAACATCGCCACGACCCGCTGGGTCACCCAGGGCGTGTCCACCCGCAACATCGCCGACATGGACGGGTTCGACTCCGCCCGCGCCGTCTTCGCGTCCACCTTCAGCCTCGGCGGGGTCTCGGTGCGCGTCACCGTCCTGTGGTGGCTGCTGTTCGTGGCCCTGGCCACCTGGGTGCTGGTCCGCACCCGCGTGGGCAACTGGATCTACGCCGTCGGAGGTGACCAGGACGCCGCCCGCGCCGTGGGCGTGCCGGTGGCCAAGGTCAAGATCGGCCTGTTCATGACGGTGGGCTTCTTCGCCTGGTTCTCCGGCATGCACCTGCTCTTCGCCTTCAACACCGTCCAGTCCGGCGAGGGCGTGGGCAACGAACTGCTCTACATCATGGCCGCCGTGGTGGGCGGGTGCCTGCTCACCGGCGGCTACGGGACCGTGATCGGAGCGGCCATCGGCGCGTTCATCTACGGCATGACCCGCCAGGGCATCGTCTACGCGGGCTGGGACAACAACCTGGTCATGTTCTTCGTCGGCGCGATGCTGCTGGCCGCCGTCGTCATCAACGGGTGGGTCCGCACCCAGGCCAACCGGAGGTGAACGGGGTGAACGACCACGAGCCCCTGCTGGAGCTGCGGGGCATCGACAAGTCCTTCGGCAACATCCACGCCCTGAGCGGCATCGACCTGCTCGTCCGTGCCGGAGAGGTCACCTGTGTCCTCGGTGACAACGGCGCGGGCAAGTCCACCCTGATCAAGATCCTCGCCGGCCTGTACCCGCCCAGCTCGGGCGAGTACCTCGTGGACGGCGAGCCGGTGGCGCTGTCCTCCCCCCGCGAGGCCCTGGACCGGGGCATCGCCACCGTCTACCAGGACCTGGCCCTGGTCCGGCTCATGCCGGTGTGGCGCAACTTCTTCCTCGGCTCCGAACTCCGCCGCGGCCGGGGGCCGCTGTCGATGCTCGACACCGCCCGCATGAGGACGATCGCGGACACCGAACTGCGCCGGATGGGCATCGACCTGCCCGACATCGACGCCCCCGTCGGCAACCTCTCCGGCGGCCAGCGCCAGGTGGTGGCCATCGCCCGCGCCGTGTACTTCGGAGCCCGCGTCCTCATCCTGGACGAGCCCACGGCGGCGCTCGGCGTCAAACAGTCCGGGGTGGTCCTGCGCTACGTCGACGCCGCCCGCGACGCCGGACTGGGGGTCGTGTTCATCACCCACAACCCCCACCACGCCCACATGGTCGGCGACCGCTTCGTCATCCTCAAACTGGGCCGTGTCGAACTGGACCGGCCCCGGGAGCGGCTGAGCCCGGACCAGCTCGCCCACCACATGGCGGGCGGCTCCGAACTCGACACCCTCCAGCGGGAACTCGACCGCGGCGCCGTCCCGTCGGCGCAGGAGCCGAAGGGGGCCTGAGGCCGGATCAGCCCAGGAGCATCCGGGGAATGAGGTAGATGATCGAGAAGGCCTCGTAGACGGCGCCGACGACGAACAGCACCAGGGCGGGCAGGCTCAGCCAACCGAACCGCTGGAGTCCGCGCACGTACCCCCGGCGGCGGTTGGGCGCGTCGACTGATCCGGGACGCAGCCAGGCCATCGCGAAGACGTAGGAGCCGAGAGCGAGAAGGATGTAGGCCTGGAACTCGACGACCATGGTCACGGAGTGCGGGATCAGGACCGTCGCTATGGTCTCGTCGACCGGGGCCAGGATCACACCGCTCTCGAACGCCATGTGGAGGAGGAAGGCGATCCCGGCGAAGGGCACGACCAGCGAGGGCAACAGGATCTTGAGCACGCCGACCGTCAGCACGTTGACGCCGAAGATGGTCAGGGCGAACAGCCAGACGTTGCTGAGCAGCGACACCACGAGGTCCGCCGTCCCGTCCTCGTCCAGACCGTCAGCCAGTGACGTGTTCAGTTCGGGGAAGAGCATCCCCACCGCCAGACCGGCCAGCAGCACGCCGTACACGAGTGCGTTCAGTACGAGGTAGGCGCCGAGGTTCGCGCGGATGATCTGGAAGGGCCTGCGAAGGATGGTCATGGTTCCTGCTCCGTGGTCGGGAGGGGCGGCCGGTCGCTCGAACCCCTTCACCGACATTGCGCACTATGCCCTCGGGGCAGGGTCAAGCCCGAGGCGGACACTTGACCCTGCCCCGGGGGCAGGGTGTGGACTGTGGGCACGGCGCGGAACCCCCGCGACGGCGCGGCGCAGGAGGAGGCAACCCGTGGCCTGGAGCACCCAGCAGGTCGCCGAGCTCGCCGGGACCACGGTCAAGGCGGTCCGGTACTACCACCAGATCGGCTTGTTGGACGTGCCCGAGCGGGCGGCCAACGGATACAAGCGGTACGAGGTCCCCCACCTGGTCCGGCTCCTGCAGATCAAGCGCATGAGCGATCTGGGGGTGCCGCTGTCGGAGGTGGCGGCCATGGAACGGGCAGACGAGGACCCGGACGAGGCCATCCGTGTCCTGGACAGGGAACTGGAGGCGACGGTCGACCGGCTCAACCGGGTGCGGGAGGAACTGGCCCTCATCCTGCGCCACCGCGCGCCGGCCTACGTCCCCCCGGAGTTCGCTCCGATCTCCCGGGACCTCTCGGAACGGCAGCGGTCCCTGCTGATGGTCTTCTCGGCCGTGCTCAGCGAGGAGTCCGTCGGGAAGTTCCGGGAGCTGATCAGTGAACCCGAGGACATGGACGAGGAGTTCGAGGCGCTCCCGCCGGACGCGGACGACGCCGTGATCGAGACCCTCGCCGAACGCTTCCTGCCGGTCGTCCTCAAGGGCCGTGCGGAGAACCCGTGGTCACTGGCCCCGACGGCGGACGCGCCGGGCGGTGCCCGGCACGCCGCGGACACGATGGCCGAGGCGGTGACGCAGTTGTACAACCACGCGCAGCTGCGCGTGCTCAAACGCCTCAACGAGCTTCTCAGCGAGCACGCAGCCGGGGCCGAGGACCCCCGGGAGGGCAGCGACGAGGCCCCCTGACCGGCCAGGGCACGGGGCCCGCACGCCTGCGGGCCCCGGACGCTTCGGGTGGGATCAGCCGGGTACCGGCGCGGCGGCCTTCTCCCGCCGGTCCCGCAGGAAGGTGACGGCGGCGATGGTCGCGGTGGTGATCAGGCCGATGGCGGGCAGACCGAGCCAGGTGAGCCCCCATACGAGCTGCCGGTTCCTGGCGGTGTCGGCCACGTGGGTGGAGGCGATGCCGAAGTCCGCGTTCTCGTTGTCGCAGACGAAGCGGTAGGTGCCGGCCTCGGGGATCTCCATGGTGCGGATCAGATGCCACTCCTCGTCGCCGTAGTCGAACTGCGTCACCGTCTGCGACCTGCTCAGCCCGGGCTCCCCGGAGGGGGTGGTGAACGCGCACCCGCCCTCGTACAGCTGGCTGTAGAGCCCCAGCTCGCCCACGTGCTCCTCGCCGAGCTCCAACTCGACCTCGAGCTCGCGGTCGGGCTCGGCCAGGAAGTCCGGCGCGGGCTGGCGCGCGTCGACCCCCATCACGAGGAGGACGGCGAAGACCGCCAGGGTGGTGGCCAGCGAGACCAGGCATGCGATGTACCCCTTACGCAGGCGGCGCTCGCCTGTGGCCTGAGCGGCGGCAGGGGGTGGCGGGGGTTGGTTGTGGAGAGGGAAGGACATGTCGGCCATTGTGTCATTGCGGGATGGCGAAGAGTGAACGGTGCCGGGCGTGTGGCGTGCGGTGCGCGGCCGGTCGACCCGCGCGGACAGAGCCGTGGAGCCGGGGCCGGGCCGTGGAGGCCGGGGTGCGCTCGGGTGCCCGCCACCGCCCCGCTACGATGCGCGCATGCCCACCCCGCCCCTGTTCCGCGCCACCCCTGTGCTCACCGTCCTCCTCGCCCTCTCCCTGACCGGCTGCTCGCTCCTGGCCGAGGAGGAGCCCGTGGTCCTTCCCGCCTCGGCCATCAGCCCGGACACCACCGTCACCTGCGAGGACGTCGGGGACTGCGGTGAGGCCGGGGCGGTGCGCTGGTCACTGCCGCTGGAGGGCGACTTCTACGTGGAGCGGTCCGAATCGAGCGCCCCGGTGGTCCAACCGGCCGGCGTCTGGCTGGACCACGGTCACCCCTACCCGCGGGCCGTGGAGTCCGAGGGGGTCCTCTACCTGAGCACGTCCGACACGGTCACCGCCGTGGACACCGCCGACGCGGAGGTGCTGTGGACCCAGGCGCTGGGCCGGGAGATCGGGTTGCTGCGGATGGTCGGCCCCACCCTGGTGGCTCACCTCCCGGAGTACGGCGGCGACGTTGAGGACGTCCGTTTCCTGGAGGTGGACCGCGACGGCGCCCGGGTGTTCGGAGCCGACCTGCCGGAGGACTTCGAGCACCTGGGAGCCCAGGTCACCAGCGGCTCCCACCTGCTGTTCCGTGAGTACCTGCCCCCCGACGACGAGTCCGATCCCCGCTACTACCTGGTGGAGGCCGCCACCGGGAAGGTCGACTGGTCGGTGAGCCTGCCTCGGGCCGACGCCCACCTCCTCGTCGGCGACACCGCGTACCTGAAGTACGACCCGGAGGACGCCCGCGCCCACGTCGTCGCCGTCACCGGCGGGGAGCCGGGCGCGGAGTTCGACGCCCCCGAGGAGGCCGGTGACGCCTCCCTGCTCCTCGAAGTGCCCGACGGCCCGATCCTGTTCGACACCCCGGGCTGCGCGCCCTTCGGCAGCGGGTGCGACGGCGAGCGGATCACCGCCGTCGACCCCGCCGGCGGCGAGGTGCTGTGGAGCCACACCGAGCCCGGGGAGGTGGTCTCCGTCTCCGTGGACGACCAGCCCCTGGTGTACGTCCGCGACGAGGTCGGCTACCGCGCGCTGGACGCCGGCACCGGTGAGGTCCTGGCCGAGGACGACGAGGTCGCCCCGGCGGGCCTGCTGCCCGAGTTCGGCGCCGAGTCCGGGAAGGTGAGGGAGGAGATGGCGCTGGAGGAGTACGACCTGCTCCCGATCACTCCGACCGGTCCCGGTGTGGACGCCGAACCCCTCGACGGACTGGCGGTGGGGGCCGAGCACCTGACCGCCTACGCGGCCCCCGACGGCCCGGTGGTCGGCGTCTACCTCGGCTGTGCCCCGGACGGGGTCGGGGAGGCCTCCATGGGCGCGGCGATCGGTGGCGCCCCCTGCACCGCGCCCCGCCTGTTCACGGTCGACCACTGACCGGGGAGCGCGCGGACGCCGCCTCCGGTCTCCGACGTCGGAGCGGGCTCCGGCCGGTGCCGCCCCGGTCTCCGTCGCCGGGCCGGGCCTCGGGCGGTCAGGTCGCCAGGTGGTCGCCCAGTGCGTCGAGCAGCCGGTCGACGTCCTCCTCCGACAGGTACGGCGCCATGCCCACCCGCAGACCGGCGTCGTCGTCCAGGCCCAGCCGGGCGAAGGTCTCGTGGGCGTAGAAGCTTCCGGCCGGGGCGAGGACGTCGCGCTCGGCCAGGGCCCGGGACACGTCCAGGCTGCGCCGACCGGGGAAGGTCATGAAGAGGGTGGGGGTGCGCTCGGCCGCCCTGGAACGCAGGACGACCTTCTCGCCGAGGGTGGCCAGTCCCGCCTCCACCCGCTCCCGCAGGGCCCGTTCGTGCGCGGCGACCGCCGCGTGCGCGGCCACCAGCCGGTCCCGGCGGGTGCCGCGGCCCGGGGCCAGGTCCGCGAGCACCTCCACCGCCTCCGTCGCCCCGGCCAGGACCTCGTAGGGCAGGGTGCCGAACTCGAAGCGCTCGGGAACCTCGTCGGACGAGGGCACCAGCTTGTCGGGGGTGATGGTCTCCAACAGCGCGGGGGAGGCGGCCAGCACCGCGCAGTGCGGGCCGAGGAACTTGTAGGGGGAGCACACGAGCAGGTCGGCGCCCAGCTCCCGCAGGTCCACGACCCCGTGCGCCGCGAAGTGCACGGCGTCCACGTACACGAGCGCGCCCACCGCGTGCGCGCGGTCGGCGATCGTGCGCACCGGGGGTTCGGTTCCGAGCAGGTTGGAGGCGGCGGTCACCGCCACCAGCCGGGTGCGCTCGTTGACCACCTCGTCCAGGTCGGACAGGTCCAGTTCGGCCGTGGCCGGGTCCAGGTCGAGCCAGCGCACGGCGGCCCCCGCCCGCTCAGCCGCCTGGATCCAGGGCCGCACGTTGGAGTCGTGGTCCATCCGGGTCACGACGACCTCGTCGCCCGGCCCCCAGCCCTTGGCCAGGTGCCGGGAGAAGTCGTAGGTCAGCTGGGTGGCGCTGCGTCCGTGGACGATCCCCGACGGGTCCGCGCCCAGGAGGTCGGCGTAGGCGCTGCGGAAGGCGTGGACGGCCTCCTCGGCGTTGGTCTGCGAGACCAGTGAGCTCCCCCGGTTGGACAGGGGGCCGGTCAGGGTGCGCAGGATCGCCTCTCCCACCCGCGTCGGGGTCTGGGTGCCGCCGGGGCCGTCGAAGTACGCGATGCCTGACTTCAGGGACGGAAAGCCGGACCGGAACGAGTCGAGGTCGTAGGCGGGCATGGGGCTCCTTCGCTGCCGGGTGTACTCGCGGACCACATTCGCACACGGCTCCACGGGCCCGCGAGGGGCGGGGACTTGACTTATGGTCGGGATCGGCCGACCATACGGTCTCTGTCGAATGGTCGGCGAATCCCGACCATTCGAGCATTCGATGCCCCCGACCACTGGAGTCCCCTATGGCGGTCACCCCCGACTACGAGCTCGCCGAGTCATTGGAGCTCTCCACCCCCGAGCAGTACCGGGCCCTCTTCGAGGACACCCGGACCGAGATCGTCCAGCTCCTGCTGGAGCGCGCCGCCACCACCTCCGAACTGGCCGAGACGCTCGGCCGGCCCAAGGGCACCGTCGGCCATCACCTCAAGGTGCTGGAGGAGGCCGGGCTGGTGCGTGTGGTGCGCACCCGCAAGGTGCGGGCCCTGGAGGCCAAGTACTACGGGCGCACCGCGCGCACCTTCTACTACGCCCCGGTCAACGAGGCCCGCGGCCAGGCCCAGCGCATCGCCGCCGACGTGGCCGCCGAGGTCGCCCAGCTGTCCGAGGAACAGGCCTGGCAGGCGAAGGTCAACCTCCGGTACGCCCGTATCCCCGAGGCGCGGTACGAGGAGTGGGAGCAGCGCCTGCACGATCTGCTGACGGAGTTCGGAACCCAGCCGCGCGCGGGGGAGACCACCTACGCGCTGGCCTTCGCCCTCTACCCCACCGGCCGGGCCCCGCTGCCCGAGCACGGGGAGGCGTCGGAGGACGGACAGGGGACGGAGTGAGCACCGCCGAACCCGCCTCCGAACCCGTCCCCGAACCGGCGGCCCCGCCCCGGCTGGGCAGCGACTACTGGAAACTGCTGTCGGCCGGCGGAATGACCAACCTCGGCGACGGCCTCATGACGGTCGCCGTGCTCTGGCTCGCCTCCGCCCTGACCCGCGACCCCCTGCTCATCGCCCTGGTGGCCCTGGCCACCCGAGTGCCCTGGCTGCTGTTCTCCCTGCCCGCCGGGGTGATCACCGACCGCTTCGACCGGCGCCTGCTGGTGGCCTGGACGGACGCGGCCCGGTTCGCGGTGGTCGCGGCCTTCGGGGTGCTCGTGCTGTTCACCGAGGGCGGGCTGCCCACCCCCGGACAACTGGCCGCCGGTGAGGGGGTCCCCGCCTCGGCGACGCTCCTGCTCGCCGGGCTCTACGCGATGTCGTTCCTGGTCGGCTGCGCCGAGGTGATCCGGGACAACGCCGCGCAGACCCTCCTGCCCTCCGTCGTGGACCGGCGCCTGCTGGAGAAGGCCAACGGCCGCCTGTGGGGGATGGAGGTGACCACCAACCAGTTCGTCGGACCGCCGCTGGCCGGGGTGCTCATGGGCCTGGCACTGGCGGTCCCGTTCCTGTTCAACGCCGGGCTGCTCGCGGTCAGCGCCGCACTGCTGTTCGCCCTGGCCGGGACCTACCGCCCCCGGGGCCAGCAGGTGAGCAGCGGCCGCATCGCCTGGCGGGCCGAGATCGGTACCGGCTTCCGATGGCTGTGGGACAACCCCGTGCTGCGGGCCCTGGCCCTGCTCCTGGGCGCGCTGAACCTCGTCTCCGCGATGACCTTCGCGCTGATGGTGCTCTACGTCCAGGACGTGCTCGGCCTGTTCCAGGGCTGGCAGTTCGGTCTGGTCATCACCGGCGGGGCCGCCGGTGCGATCCTCGGCTCACTGCTGGCCGAACGGATCACCGCGAAACTGGGTGACGGCCGCTGCCTGCTGGGCGCGATCGGCCTCATGGGCGTGAGTTCCGCCGTCATGGGGTTCGTCCCGGTCGTGGGTGTGGTCTGGCTGGTCAGCGCGCTGAGCGGAACGGCGGGCGTGGTGTGGAACGTCATCACGGTCTCCCTGCGCCAGCGGATCATCCCGGACCACCTGTTGGGCCGGGTGAACTCGGTCTACCGCTTCTTCGGCTGGGGCACCATCTCCGTCGGCACCCTCCTGGGCGGTCTGCTGGCCGTTGTCCTCGAACCGGGCCTGGGTCGCGAGTGGGCGCTGCGCCTGCCGTTCCTGCTGGCCGGAGCGGTGCACCTGCCCCTGCTGGTCTACGCCTGGCGCCGGGTCAACGGGGAGCGGCTGGCCCGGGCCCGCTCCGCCGCACCCGACCCGACCTGAACCAGCGCCCCGGACCCGAACACCGGACACCGTGCCCCGGCCCCGGCACGGGGGCGCCCCTCAGCCGATCGGCAGCGGGGAACTGGGTTTGGTGACGCTGATGGCGAAGGTCGTCTCGATCGAGGCGACCGCCGGGATCGCGCGGAGCTTGGCGCGCATCAGCTCCTCGTAGGCGGGGAACGACCGCGCGGCCACCTTCAGCAGGTAGTCGTGGTCGCCCGCCAGGAGGTAGGCCTCCGTGACCTCCGGGATCCCGCGGATGGCCTCCTCCACCCGCTCCACCACACCGGTCCCGTGGGACTCCAGGCGCAGCCGCACGAACGCGGTGATGTCGAGCGCGACCGAGGCGGGGTCGACCACGGCGGTGTAGCGGGCCACCACACCGGCCTCCTCCAGGCGCCGCACCCGGCGCAGACACGGGGAGGGGGACAGCCCCACCCGGTCGGCCAACTCCTGGTTGCTGATCCGCCCGTCGCTCTGGAGCTCGTGCAGAATCCGCAGATCGATCTCGTCCAGTCCTTGCATGTGGCAGATTCTGCCAAAAAAGCCCTCCGAAGGGCAATATCTGGCAATCGTCAGCCCCGTCGTTCCCCGTACCTTCGCTCGTATGAGCAGACCTACCGCCGCGGCCCCCACCCTCGTGGTCGGGCTGGCCGCGATGGCGGCGACCGTGGTGCTGTGGGCCGGTTTCGCCCTGAGCATCCGCGGTATCGGCGCCTCCGGCCTCACCGCCCTGGACACCGCCCTCCTCCGCTTCCTGACCCCGCTGGTCGTCCTCGCCCCCTGGATCCCCCGCGCCCTGCGCCGGGTGCGCCACGAACGCCGGGGCGTCCTGTTGGCGCTCTGCGTGGGCGCCGGACTCCCGTACTTCCTGATCGCCGCCTGGGGCGGCGCACTGACCAGCGCCGCCCTCGTGGGCATCGTGATCCCCGGGACGGTGCCGCTGTTCGTCACCCTCCTCGTGTTCTTCCTCTGGCGCACCCGGGCCCGCCCCGCCCAACTGGGCGCGCTCGTGCTCATCGTCCTGGGCGTGGCGGTGACCGTGGTCGCCGCCACCTCCCCCGACCAGGTCACGGGGGTCGCGGTCCTGCTCGGCGCGGGACTGGTGTGGTCGGTGTACACCCTGGCGCTGCGGGAGACCACGCTCGACCCCGTCAGCGCCGCGATCGTGCTCTGCGCCCCCTCCGCCCTGCTGGCCGGGGTGCCGGTCCTGCTGCGACTGGTGCCGACCGCCCTGTTCGACGGCGCCGCCGCCCGCGACGTCCTGACCTTCGCCGCCGTCCAGGGTGTCGGCGTCGGCGTGCTCGCCGCCCTCTGCTACGCCACGGCCATCCACGCCCTCGGGGGTCCGGCCGCCGCCACCCTGGGCGCGCTGAGCCCGGTCCTCACCCTGATCCTCGCCGTACCGCTGTTCGGCGAGTCCGTCACCGTCGCGACCACGGTCACCCTGCTGCTGGTGCTGTCCGGCGTGATCGCCTTCAACCTCCTCGCCGCCCGCCCCGCCCCGCCCCTGCCGTCCGCGCCGCGCGCCGCCGAGGCCACGGACCGCCGCACCGAACTGGAGCCCTCATGCTGATGCCGACCATGCGGACCCCGCGCACCGACCCCCTCTGGCAGCTCACCGCGGCCTGCGACGCCGACCGGCGTCCCGACCGGCTCGACCTCATCGTCGGCGTCTACCGGGACGACACCGGCGCCTCGCCCGTCTTCGGCGCCGTGGCCGAGGCCGAGCGCCGCATCGCCGAACGCTCACCTTCCAAGGCGTACCTGGGCCCCGCCGGCAACCGTGCCTTCAGCACCGCGCTCACCGAGATGCTGTTCCCCTCCGAGCAGGTCCGCGAGCGCACCCTGGCGGTCCAGTCGGTCGCGGGCACCGGCGCTCTGCGCCTCCTGGCGGAACTGCTGGCCGAGACCGGGCCCGACCGGACCGTTCACCTGGGCACCCCCGCCTACCTCAACCACCGCACGATCCTCACCGCCGCCGGGCTGCGCGTACGCGAGTACCCGATGCTGCTCGCCGACGGCCGCCCCGACCCCGGCGCCGCGATCGAGGCGATCGCCACCGCCGCTCCCGGCGACGTCCTGTTGATCCAGGGCTGCTGTCACAACCCCACCGGCACCGCGATGCCGGCGCGGCGCTGGGAGGAGCTCGCCCACGCCATGGCCGCCCGCGGGGTGGTCCCCTTCGTCGACCAGGCGTACTTCGGGCTGGGGGACGGGCTCGACGCCGACCTCGAGGGCATGCGGCGCATGCTCGACCTGCTGCCCGAAGCGGTCGTCGCGGTCAGCGCCTCCAAGGCCTGGGGCCTGTACAACGAACGCACCGGCTGCGCGATCGTCGTCTCCGACGACCCCGCCCGCCGGGCCCACGCCTACGGCATCCTGGAGACGGTCGCCCGGGCCGGTTACTCCCAGCCGCCGGACCACGGAGCGCGGATCGTCCACGAGATCCTCCGGGACCCCGGCCTGTACACGGACTGGCGGGCCGAACTGGAGGGCATGCGCGGGCGCCTGGGCGCTCTGCGCGGCGGTCTGGCCGACGCCCTCGCCCACCGGACCGGCACGACGGTGTTCGAACCGCTCCGCGAACAGCGGGGCATGTTCCTGCGACTGCCCCTGAGCGAGCGGGACATGGGGCGTCTGCGCGAGGAGCACGCGATCCACGGCCTGCCCTCCGGACGGATCAATCTGGCCGGGACCCCCGCCCACCGCCTCGACCGGCTCGCCGACGCGATCGCCCGCGTCCACGGGGCCTCCGACCGGGCCGCCCGCCCCCTGCCGGTGGGGTGAGCGGACGCGCCGTGACGCGGGCCGGGGCTCAGGTGCGCTCGGCGGCCGGACCGTCCTTCGCCGGTCCGGTCCCCGCCTGCTCCGGTTCCCCTCCGGTGCCCGCGTCCGGGGACGTGCCCCGCGGCTCCGCCGTGCCCTCGGAGGGCGTCGCGGGCCGGTTGCGCAGGAGCGCGGCGAGCACCGCGGCGATCGGAGTGGCCAGGAAGAGGCCCGCCACCCCGCCGAGGATCCCGCCGACCGTGAGGGCGATGAGGACCACGGCCGAGGGCAGCTCCAGGGCCTGCCCGTAGATCCGCGGCGCGAACACGTTGCTCTCCAGCTGCTGCACGACGAGCACCGCCACCAGTACCACCAGGGCCACGACCCAGTTCTCGGTCACCAGGGCGACCAGAACGGCCAGCAGTCCGCTCAGGAAGGCGCCGATGATCGGCAGGAACGCACCCACGAAGGTGAGCACGATCAACGGGATCGCCAACGCGGTGTCCAGGAACAGGAGCAGCACGATGCCGATGCCCACCGCGTCGAAGACACCCACCAGGGCCACCCCGCGCACGTAGCTGCCCATCACCCGGTAGGAGACCTGCGCGCCGTGGCGCAGACCCGGGCGGGAACCGGGCGGCAGGAGGCTGGCGATCCAGTCCATGAGCTTGTCGCCCGAGTGCACGAAGTAGATGGTCAGGACGAGGATCAGGACGACCCCGAGCACGATGCGGGTCACGGCGGTGGTGGCCGTCCAGGCGCCGGTGAGGATCTGGTTGCTGTTCTCGGTGATCAGCGACTGGACCTGGGCCCAGGCGCTGTCGATCGTCTCGGTGAACAGCGCCGGCTCCAGCCCGAAGGGCAGATCCATGGTCTGGAGTTGGACGACGGCGTGGTTGACGCTGTCCACCAGACCGTTGAAACCGGCGACGGCGGGGGTCACGATCAGGGTGATGGCGGCGCTGTAGACGATCAGCGCGATCAGCAGGGTGAACGCCGTCGACGCCCCCCGGCCGAACCCCGCGCGCCTGATCACGTTGGGCCGGCGCATCCAGTTCGCCAGGGGCATCAGCAGCGCGGTGAGGAAGACGGCGATGATCAGCGGCAGGGTGACCACCGACAGGTAGGCGACCGCGTAGACCACCAGGCCCGCCAGCACACCGATGACCAGGATGCGCCAGGAGGCGTCGCTGACCGTTCGCAGCAGGTCGCCGGCGTGCGCCTCGTCCTGGGTGTCCTGCTCGGCCGCCAGCTCCTCCCGCTCGGCCTCCCGCCGGGCGCCGCGCTCGGCACGTGCCCTGCGGGCGGCGTTCCACTTGTTCACAAGGGAACTGACCCCTGGCCACTGTGCTTGCACATGAACTCCGTTCTCCGGGCGGCGCCCGCCTCGAGCGGGCCGTCCGCCTCCTCCACCGGTACACGCCGACGCGCGGTGGTACAGAGTCTGTCCGGCCCGGCGGGCTCAGGCCAGGAGGTTCGCGTCGAAACCCCTGGTGGGCGTGTCGCCGGGGCCGTCGGAGGTCACACCGCGCGGAACCGGCCCGGCGCGGTCTCGGTGACCCGCTCCTGGGCCGTCAGACGCTCCAGGTGCCGCCGCGCCGTGCGCCGCTCCACCGGGTCCACGTGCGGGCCCCGGACATGGGGCCGGTAGACCAGCCGGTGTCCGACGATCTCCTCGACGGTGCGCGGCTCGGCGAGGAACTCCAGCAGGGCCTCCTCGCGTCTGCGGATCACCCCGGCATAGGCGTCGAGACGGCTCCTGAACTCCTCGGCGCCCTCGATCACGCCCTTCTGGTGCGCGGTGCCGTACCAGCGCGCGTCGATCTCCCGGCAGCGGCGGATCGAGGACTCGAACTCCTCCAGGCTGCTGCCGGGGTCCCCGTAGTAGGGGCCGAACGACGTCAGGTCGACATCGGCCACGAACAGGAACCCGTCCGGCTCGACCAGGAAGCCGCAGTGCCCGGCGGTGTGGCCGGGCAGGTGCACGACCGTCACCGTGCGTCCGCCCAGGTCGAACACGGTGCCGTCCTCGAAGCCCCGGGCGTCGGGGCGGCCGCGCACGTGGAACCGCTCCCGCATCGCCGTGTCGGCCTCCGCGGCCGCCTCGGAAGGCAGGTCGAGGGAGGCGACCAGGGCCGCGGGTGAGCTCAGGGCCCGGAGTTCGCGCTCGTGGGCGTGGACCGGGACGTCGTAGCTCCCCAGCCCGGCGATGTGGTCCTCGTGGGCGTGGCTGACGAGCACCAGGTCCGCGGGCGGCGCCCCCTCGACCAGCGACAGCGAGGGGTCCACGACCAGCGACGCCCCGGTGCCGCGGACGAGCAGCGAATTGGCGTACGGGTAGGCACCCCGTTCGGCGCCGGTCAGCACGCGCACCGCGCCGTAGTCCGCCTCCGTGTAACCCGCCGGGTGTGTGCCCATGGTTCCTCCGCTCTTCGGGGATCGGTCGAACGTGTTGCACGGCCGGGGACCCGGCCGTTCCGGTCCTCGGCCACCGGGTCGGCGGGCGCCGGGGGCGCTGGGCCGGAGCCCCCGCCCGGCGGTCAGGCGGGCGGCGCGGCACCGCAGTGGGGGCGTTCGCAGCGCAGGCGGACCGCGTCTCCCTCGAAGCCGACCATGCCCGAGAAGCTGGTGGTGGAGTTCCCGTCCCCCCGCACCATGAGGGGGCGGTCCTGCTCGTCCAGGGCCAGCACGGTCATGAACGGTTCGTTCTCCCCGAGCTCCATCAGCGGGGTCGCCAGGGACTCCTCGCAGCTCCGGTCCAGACAGGTCAGCAGGGTCAGCCGCCCCTCGTCGAAGTCCGGGGTGAGCAGGTGGACCCGGTCCTGGGAGTCCACCGCGAGCCCCGGCACCGGCCGTGCCCAGCCGGTACCGCTGACCGGGGTGTCGGTGAACCCGGCGCACAGTGGGTCGTGGCAGTCCACGAGGTGGGCCCGGCCGCCCTGCGGCTCCCGGTAGGCCAGGACGGGGGTGCCGTCGGAGCGGTACTCCACGCGGACCCCGAAGCGGGGGCGCAGCCGCCCCTCGTGCTCTCGGAGGAAGCTGTCTCCGCGGACCTCGGTGACCTCGGGTTCCGAGCACGCGGTGTCGGCGCAGACCGCCAGGGCGAGTGAGCCCCGGGCGGGGTCGGACAGGGCCACGGCGTATCCGCCCGCGGGGGAGGCAGCCGTGGCGAGGTACTCGCCGCCGGTGAGGAAGCCGCCCGCGGCCAGGTCCGAGGGGAGCTCCACCGTCTCGGGGGCGGCACAGGAGGTGTCCTCGCACAGGTGCAGGTAGGCCCCGCCCCGGTCGCCGGTGACCTCGGCGTCCTGCTGGTCGTCGTGGCGCGCGTGGGAGGCCACCAGCAGTCGGCCGTCGGCCAGCGGGGTGATCGAGGACGAGAGGTCGAACTGCCTGCCCGAGAACCATCGGACCTGGACCTCGGTGTCGGGGGTCTCGCAGTCGGCGGCGTCCGCGCAGGACATCAGGTAGAGCCCCGAGTCCGGGTGCGGGTCGTAGCGTTCGTTCTCGTCCTTGTCGATCTCCTCGTGTTCGTACTCCCGCCAGGCCGTCCACAGGACGCCGTCGTCACCGACATGGATGCCGCTGCCGTACCTGGCGTGGTCCAGCTCGTAGGGCTCGCACTCGGGATCGCACACCTCCGCGTACACCTGGTAGGCGGCGTTGCCGATCAGCCCCGGAGCGATCCTCACCGTGCCCTCGTCGTGGTTCCCGCGCGAACCGACGCTGGTGACCGGGTGGGCCTCCATCCGGGGCAGCCCGAACGGGTTGGCGGCGACCAGGCCGGGGCCCAGCAGCGGCAGGCCGAACACGGCCAGGGCCAGTGCCGGGACCACCAGTCCCGGAGGGCCGTCGAACGCCGAGTCGGAGGCGCGCCCGGCGCGCCGGGGCGGGCTCTGGGGAAGCCGGTCGGAGACCAGGACCAGGTCCAGGTCGCGGGTGTCCGGCGTGCCCGTGTAGCCCTGCGAGACGGGCGTCGAGTCGGTCAGGCGCCAGGAGTAGGCCACCGGTGCGCAGCTCAGCAGAAGGGACAGCGGAGCGACGAGGATACCGACCGTCACCGTGATCACGGACAGCAGCGGCAGGCCCTCCCGCAGGTCGGTCCAGGCGACCAGTCCCTGCTCCAGGCCGGTACCGGCCAGCGCGGTCAGCGCGACGGAGGACCCGACCATGAGCAGGTGGGTGCCGAAGCGGTGGCGCGCCATGCGGCAGGCCTCCCACACGGCGCGGAAGGGGCCGTGCCCCTCCAGCAGCGCCAGGGGGAGGGACACCATGAGCGGAACGCACAGGAACAGCGCCGTCCCGAGCACCAGGATCGCGGTCAGGATCGTGGGCCAGTCCGAGAGCATCGTCGACAGGAGGAGGCCCACGGCGGCCGCGATCAACGCGATCATCAGGAAGAACCAGGTCAGGACCGTGAAGTAGCGGTTCAGCGCCCCTTGCCAGGCCTGCCGCGGGGAGAGGCGGCGGCCCAGGAGGTCGGCGCTGCCGAGCAGGACGGCCCCGCCCACGCCGACCGGGACGACCGCGGTCCCGAGCAGGAGGAGGACGCCGGTGGTGACCAGCACGGCGGTGGACAGCGGGTCGGTGGCGGACTCCAGGACCCCGTTGAGGAAGACCCCGTCACGTGCGGAAGCCACCCCCAGGACCTGGCCGAGCAGTACCACGGGAACGGCGGGCAGGGCCGACACCACCAGCAGGGCCCACAGCCGTCGGAGGTAGGTGGACAGGACCCGCCTGTACAGGGAGGACGGGTTCGGCTGCAGGTCGAGGTCGGGGAGAGGAGCTTCGGGGACCTCGGGTGTCTCGGCTGCCTCGGGGGGATCTGGGGCTTCGGAGTCCGCGGGGACCCCAGGAACCTCGGAGGTCTCGGCGGTCTCCGGGGTCTCCCGTGGGTCCGGCTGTGCCCCTGCCGTGGTGCCGGCCGTGTCCGGCCCGTCCTCGTTCGGTCGGTTCCGCTGCGCCGCGTCGTCGCCGTCCGGCCTGTCCATCGATCTCCCGCTTCGCTCGTGTGTGCGACGGAAGACTACTGGCTGTGTTCACCGAGCCCGCGCCCGGGGCGGATCCTCACGGTTCGGCCGGTGCGGCGGCGGGCTCGGTGTACCGCCTCCGGAGCCGGTGTTTGAGGAGCTTGCCGCTGGGGGTGCGGGGGAGTTCGCCGACGAAGTCGAAGGAGCGGGGCACCTTGTACCCGGCGATGCGCTCGCGCAGGTGGGCGCGGAGTTCGTCGGCGAGTTCGGGGGTGCCCGCCACCCCCGGCGGCGTCTGCACGACCGCCTTGACCGACTCGCCCATCTCCGGGTCGGGGACACCGATCACCGCCACGTCCAGCACCCGGGGGTGCAGGGCCAGGGCCCCCTCTATCTCCTGGGGGTAGATGTTCACACCGCCGCTGATGATCATGAAGTCCGTGCGCTCGGTGAGGAACAGGAAGCCGTCCTCGTCCAGGTAGCCCATGTCCCCGGTGGTGCTCCACTCCGGATGGTCCGGGTGCCGGGCGCGGGCGGTCTTCTCGGGGTCGTTGTGGTAGCTGAACACGGGTTCGTCGCGGGCGAAGTAGACCACGCCCGCCTTTCCGGCGGGCCGATCGGCGCCCGCCTCGTCGCACACGTGCACGGTGCCGAGCAGGGCCCGCCCCACCGAACCGGGCCGCTCCAGCCACTCCTGGGAGCCGATGTAAGGTCAGCCCGTTGGCCTCGGTCGAGGAGTAGTACTCGTTGACCACCGGCCCCCACCAGTCGATCATCGCCCGCTTGACCTCCACGGGGCAGGGTGCGGCGGCGTGCACGGCGAACCGCTGGCTGGACAGGTCGTAGGCCTCCCGCACGCGCGGGTCGAGCTTGAGCATGCGCACGAACATGGTGGGCACCCACTGGCTGTGCGTGACCCGGTGGCGCTCGATCGCGGCCAGCGCCCCTTCGGCGTCGAAGCGCTCCATCAGGACGACCGTGCCGCCCAGGGAGTGCACCGCCTCGGCGAAGCGCAGCGGCGCCGCGTGGTAGATCGGCGCGGGGGACAGGTACACGGTGTCCCGGTCGAAGCCGTTCAGGGCGATGATGCTCGCCACCATCGTGGGGAGTTCGCCCACGGGACAGCCGGGGAGCGGTTTGCGGACCCCCTTGGGCCGTCCGGTGGTCCCGGAGGAGTACAGCATGTCGTTGCCGCGCGGCAGGTCCTCGGGCAGGGGTTCGTCGGAGGCCGCGGCCAGTGCCTCGTCGTAGGAGGTGAAGCCGTCGAGGGCGTCACCGGGGGAACTCGCGGGGGATCCGCAGGGGAGGCCTGCGGGGGAGTCCGCGGACGCGTCGGCGTCGGCGGTGTCGCCGTAGACGAGCCGGACGCCGACCCCGGGGACGTCGAGCCGCCCGACCAGGTCGGCCAACCGGGCGGAGACGACCAGCGCCCCGGCCCCGCAGTCGTTCACGATGTAGCTGACCTCGGCCGGGGCGAGGTGGCGGTTGACGGCGGTGATGTGCAGGCCCGAGCGCAGGGCCGCCCAGTGGACCTCGAAGGCGCGCAGGGTGTTGTCCGTCAGCAGGGCGATGTGGTCGTCGGGGCGCAGGCCGCTGTCGTACAGGAAACGTGCCAGGCGTCGTGAGTTCTCCGCCAGGGCGCCGTAGGTGAGGACCTGTCCGGTCTCGGCCTGGACGGCGGCCGGCTTGTCGGGGGAGTGAACGGCATGGACACCTGGGTGCATGCGGGCTCCTTGTCGCGCGGGTGCTGGCCACGGACACTAGAACGGGGTTCGGTGAGCGTCAAGGGTCCGCTCGGGAAAGTCCGCGGGGGAGCCTTGCCGGGTCGGCGGTCGTTGGATAGCTTCTGGCGCAGGCCCGGTCGGCGCCGGCACCGGGGGTGGCGGCGCGAACCCGCGACGACGACAGGCGGACGTGATGGGTGAATCAGCGACCGGACCCTCCGGGGCCGCGACCGAGGAGAGCCCGGAGGGGTTCGGTGCCCGGGCCGGGCAGTGGCTCGCCGAGAACCTCCCCGAGGAAGCCGAGGGCGAGCCCCGTACCCCGGCCGAGGAGCTCGCGCACTGCCGCGCCTTCCAGGCCGCCCTGTACGACGCGGGGTTCGCCGGGATCACCTGGCCCGCCGAGTACGGCGGACGCGGACTGGGCCAGGCCCACCAGCAGGCCTTCAACGACGCGGTCCGGGACCTCACCCCGCCGGTCGGCCCGTTCGTCGTGGGCCTGGGCATGTGCGGCCCCACCCTCGCCGACCTGGGCACCGAGGAGCAGAAACAGCGTTACCTGCGCCCCCTGATGCGCGGCGAGGAGATCTGGTGCCAGCTCTTCTCCGAACCCGGCGCGGGCTCGGACGTGGCCGGCCTGCAGAGCCGGGCGGTCCGGGACGGCGACGGATGGGTCCTGGACGGCCAGAAGGTGTGGACCACGGGGGCCCAGCACTCCGACTTCGGTGCGATCCTGGTGCGTACCGACCCCGACGTGCCCAAACACCAGGGGCTCACCATGTTCGTGCTGGACATGCGCGCCCCCGGGGTGACCGTGCGACCGCTGCGCGACATGACCGGGTGGTCGGTCTTCAACGAGGTCTTCCTCGACGGGGTGCGCCTGCCCGCCGACAGCGTGATCGGCGAGGTCGGCCAGGGGTGGGCGGCGGCCGTGACGATGCTCGGCCACGAGCGGGTCTTCATCGGCGGGATGGCCTCCCGCCGCTCCGACGCGCTGTCCTTCACCGCCCTGGCCGGACTGGCCGTCGAACGGGGCGTCGACCGGGACCCGGTCGTACGCGAACGGCTGGCCCGCCTGTACGCCCGGCAGCGGGCACTGGGCCTGTTCACCCGCCGGATGCGCCAGGAGGCGGACGCCGGTCGCCCGCCCGGAGCGCGGGGTTCGGTCGCGAAACTGGTCGGGGCCCTCAACGACGCGCTGGCCGTGGAGCTCTCCGGGGACGTGGCCGGACCCACGGCGCTGGCCTGGGACAGCGCGGACACCCGCGCGACCGAACGCGCCCTGGCGGTCAACGGAGCCCCCTCCTCCTCGATCGCCGGGGGCACCAACGAGATCCAGCGCAACATCATCGGCGAGCGTGTCCTCGGGCTGCCCAAGGAGCCCTCGGCCGACCGCGGGGTGCCCTTCCGTGAACTGCGGGTCGGCACCCAGAGGTCCGAATGAGCCGGCGGCGTGAGCCGGCGACCCCTGTGACCCGAGCAGACTCCGGAGCCCCCATGCAGTTGGTCCTCGAACAGGAACAGGAAGACCTGCGCGCCGCGGTGCGCGCCTTCGCCCGGGAGGAGGCGCCCCGGTCCGTGCTCCGCGCGGTGGTGGACGGCGACCACGGCCCTGTCCCCGGGCTCTGGCGCGGACTGGCCGACCGGCTCGACCTGGTCGGGCTCACCGTGCCCGCCTCCCACGGGGGCTCCGGCGCCGGACACGTGGAACGCGCCGTGGCCCTGGAAGAACTCGGCCGCGCCCTGGTCCCGGTCCCGTACCTGTCCTGCGCCGTCCTCGCGGTCGACACCCTCTCGTCCCTGGCCGACGAGCGCGCCCGGGCCGAACTCCTCCCCTCGATCGCCGCCGGGGAACGGCTGGTCGCCGTCGCCGTCACCGAGAACGGCCGCTGGGACACCGAGGCCGTCACCACCCGCGCCGAACCCGTCTCCGACGACCCGGCGGGCGGGGCCGGCTGGGTCCTCACCGGACGCAAGGAGACGGTCCTGGACGGGGCCGGGGCCGACGTACTGCTGGTCCTCGCCGACACCCCCGACGGGCCCGGCTTCTTCCAGGTGGACCGCGACGCGCGAGGCCTCACCCGCACCCCGCTGGAGCCGCTCGACCCCACCCGCGCCTTCGCCCGGATCGGGTTCGACGCCACTCCGGCCCGGCGGTTGACCACCCCCGACGCCCGTGCCGCCCTGTCACGGGTCCGCGACCTGGCCTCGGTGGCCGTGGCCGCCGAATCCCTGGGCGTCCTCGCCCACGCACTGGAGACCGCGGTCGAGTACGCCAAGGTCCGGATCCAGTTCGGCCGCTACATCGGCTCCTACCAGGCGGTCAAACACCTGTGCGCGGACTCCCACGTCGACCTCGAACTGTCCGAGTCCGTGCTCCGCCACGCCGCCTGGGCCGCCGACCACGCCCCGGGCGAGTTCCCCGTGGCCGCCGCTCACGCCCGGCTCACCGTCCCCGCGGCCGCCTTCCGCACCGCCGCCCGCGCCGTCGAGGTGCTCGGCGGGATCGGCTTCACGTGGGAACACGACGCTCACCTGTACTACAAACGGGCCAGGACCCTGGAACACCTGCTCGGCGACCCCTCCGACGCCGCGCGCGTGCTCGCCGACCGCCTCCTGCCCGACACCGCCCCGGAGGCCGCCCGATGAACCACCGCGAGATCCGCTACGAGGTGGCCGAAGGCATCGCCACGATCACCCTGGACCGTCCCGAGAAGCTCAACGCGCTCACCGCCGTGATGGCGGCCGAACTCCTCGCCGCCTTCGACACCACCGACGCCGACGACGCGGTCCGGGCCGTGGTGCTGACCGGTGCCGGCCGCGGGTTCTGCGCCGGGGCCGACCTCGGCCGGGGCGCCAGGACCTTCGACGCCGCCGACGAGGGCCACCCGGGTTCGGCGGCGGACACCGAGACGGTGGACGGGGTGCCCCGCGACGGCGGCGGGGTGCTCGCGCTGCGCGTGGCGGCCTCGCTCAAACCGGTGATCGTCGCGGTCAACGGTCCCGCCGTGGGGGTGGGCGCCACCATGATCCTGCCCGCGGACATCCGGATCGCGGCGGACGGCGCCCGGTTCGGGTTCGTGTTCACCCGCCGCGGCCTGGTCCCGGAGGCCGCCTCCAGCTGGTTCCTGCCCCGGGTGGTGGGGATCTCCCAGGCGATGGAGTGGGTGGCCACCGGGCGGGTCTTCGACGCCAGGGAGGCCCTGGCCGGAGGGCTGGTCTCACGGATCGAACCCGCCGACGGGCTGCTCGCCGCAGCGCACGGGATCGCCCGCGAGATCGTCGAGAACACCTCGGCGGTGTCGGTGGCGCTCTCCCGCCGCATGCTGTGGTCGATGCTGGGCGCGGACGGCCCGTGGGACGCGCACCGGATGGACTCCCGGACGATCCACCGGCTCGGCGGCGGCCCGGAGGCGGCCGAGGGGGTGCTGTCGTTCCTGGAGAAGCGCCCGCCCCGTTTCCCCGGCCGGATCGACGAGTACCGGGACGTCCTCCCCGACTGGCCCGAACGCCCCGAGGACAGCTGACCGGGTGGGCGGGGCCCTGGGGTCGGAATCCCCGTGGCGCTCCCCGCGGCTCAGTGCCGGGCGTCCTGCCGGACGGCCTCCCAGGCGAACCCGTCCGGGTCGGTGAAGGCCGCGGTGTCGTTGCCGACCGTGAGCCGGGGCGAACCGGTGCCCTCGGGGGCGACCCCGGCGACCTTGGCCAGGCCCTTGCGCTTGTACAGCGCCAGCTTCACGGCACCGGACCCGGACGCGAACTGGACGTACTTGCCGCCGAAGCTGTTGGCCACGGCCAGGCCCTGCCCGACGTAGAACTTCTTGCTCTCGGTCACGTCCGTGACGCCCAGCTGGAGGATGAGGTCGTCGATCTCGCGGGTGGCCGGACCGGTGTCCTTCTTCGACGAGGACGCGATCGTGCAGATCGCCCCGTCCGGGGTTCGCACGGAGCCGCCGTAGCCCCACAGCGATCTCGCGACCGGGTTCAGCACCGTGGCCCCGGCCTCCAGCGCGGTGCCGACCAGGCTGTCGACGGTGGAGGGCTGCGAGACCACCATGGAGATCGTGAACCCGCGGAAGCCGGAGGTCGCCGGTTCGGCGGCCCGCGGAGTCACCTCGGAGCCCAGCCCGAAGGCGTCGGAGTAGAAGCGCCCGGCGGCCCCGGGGTCGGCCACGTCGAGGATCAGGGTTTCGATGGAAGTGAGGTCTGAGGTCATGTCCACGACACTAGTTCCGCCCTGGTCGGCGGTGCTTCTCGATTCCTGACCGGTTCGGTCGCACACCCGCACCCGCCGTTCCGGCGGCGGTCACGGGGACGCACGAGGGCGGGTGCCGGTCGGGACCCGGTGCCCGGCTCGCTACGATGCGCGCATGCTTTCCCCTGCCCCGTTCCCTTCGTTCTCCCCGGCCCGGACCCTCCCCGTGCTCGGACTGGTCTGCGTCCTCGCCCTCACCGCCTGTTCCGACGGGGAGGAGGCCGCCCCGGAGCTCCTGCCGCCCTCCGCGATCAGTCCGGACCGACTGGTCACCTGCGAGGACCCCGCAGACGCCGGAAGCACCGGCGACTGCGGCGAGCCGGGTTCGGTGCGCTGGTCCCTGCCGTTGGAAGGGGAGTACATGATGTACACCTACCCGGGTGATTCCTCGGTGGTCCTTCCCCGGGGGCAGGCGACCTCCAGCGATCACCCCTATCCCGGGGCCACCGTCCACGAGGGGGTTCTCTACCACCACGACCACGAACAGATCCTCGCGGTCGACCTGGAGAGCGCCGAGCCGCTGTGGACCGAGGAGGTCGACCCCGACCGGAACAAGAGCGTGCTCGGCCTCCATCCGGTGGGGGACCGGCTGGTCATGGTCGCCCGGGACAACCGTGAGTGGATGGGCCTGCTCTACCTGCTCGACCCCGCCGAGGACGGCCTGGAGTGGGAGTTCCTCGACCTGGAGACGCATACCGCGCTCCGGGAGGGGATCCCCGCCAACGACACCCACTTCCTGGTCACCACGGAACGGAACATCGGGTCCGGGGAGGACAGTGTGTACGCCCTCGTGGCGGCCTCCACCGGCCGTACCGAGTGGACCGCCCCACTGCCCGGCCGGGTGGACGTTGACGCCCTGACCGAGGACACCCTCTTCACCCTTGAACGGTCCGGCGACGACAGCGGCGAACCCGACCTCGTCCACCGGGTCGACCTCGCCGACGGGCGGGTGTCAGAGGGTTTCCCCGTCCCCGAGGGCCTGGACGCGAACGAGCTCACCGCGGTCGGTGGCGGCGGCCTGTTCGTGTCCGGAGGGGCCGTCATGGACACCGGGACCGGGGAACGGCTGTGGACCCTCGACGGCGGCCGCGAGTTCCATCGGGTCGTGGCGGGTGACCCCGGCCTGCTGCACCTGAGCCGGGGCGACGACCACTGGCTGGTGGACGCCCGCACCGGCGAGGAGGTGGACGACCGGGCCCTCGGATTCCCGCCGGAGAGCTACGGGGTCGACTACCACTGGTACCGCGACGGTGTCGACACCTCAGAACTCGACCCCCACACCCCTCCCGTCACGGCCGAGGGGCCGAACGCGGAGCGCTTCGAGATCGACACGGCCGCCGGAATCCGCCACCTGGCCTCGTATCAGACGGAGGAGGGGGAGTACGTCGGTGTGTACCGGGGCTGTGCCCCTGACGGGGTGCGCGAGCTCGGCTGGGAGTCGCCCACCGGGGGACCCGAGTGTGTCGCACCCCGTCTGTTCGCCGTGGACTACGGTGTGGCCGGGACACCCCCGCAGTAGGGTTCCGCGCAGCTCAGGTACAGCGACTCGGCGTCGAACCCGCCCCCGAACACGCCCTGCGCACCCTCGCCCCAGACCATGTGCGGTCGGTCGCGTGCGTCCAGGGCCAGGGCGGTGACCGCGGGCTCGCTCTCGAAACCGACCAGCCCGGTGCTCACCGTCTCCGTGCAGCTCCGGTCCAGGCAGGACAACAGGACCAGCTCCTGTCCCGCCATGTCCGGGGTCAGCAGCTGGGGCCGGTCCTGGGAGTCGACGGCCAACCCCGGTGTGGGGCGGGCCCAGCCCGGCCCGGTGACGGCGCGGTCGGTGAACTCCGAGCACACGGCGTCGTGGCAGTCCACCAGCCGGGCCTCTCCGGTGCGGACGTCGCGGTAGGCCGCCACCGGTGTGCCGTCGGAGCGGTACTCGATCCGCGCTCCGAACCTCGGCCTGAGCCTGGACTCGTACTCGATCCGGAACCGGTCCCCGAACACCTCGGCGACCTCCGGTTCCGCGCACTCGTTCTCCGCGCAGAGCACCAGGGAGAAAGAGCCGAAGTTGGGGTCCACCGCCGCCACACCGAACCCGCCTTCAGGGGAACCGGCCGCGTGCAGGAAGGCTCCGTCGGTGATGAATCCGCCCACCGTCAGATCGGGGGGCAGGTCCAGGATGTGCGGGTCCGCGCACGCGGCGTCCCCGCACACGTGCAGGCGCAGCCCGCCGCTGTCGCCGTCGACCACCTCGTCGAGGTCGCGCCGGTCGTCGTGGCGCACGTGTGAGGCCACGACCATTCCGCCGTCGGCCAGCGGTGCCACCGCGGAGTGGATGTCGTACAGCTTGCCGTCGAAGGGGCGCAGGAGCTCCGCGTCGGCGTGGTCGCACTCCAGGGCGTCCTCGCACACCGTCAGGTACAGGCCGGACTCGGGGTGGGGGGCGTAGCGGTCCTGGTCGGAGTCCTCGTCGTGTTCGAACTCCTGCCAGTGGGTCTGCAGCAGCCGCCCGCCTTCGACCGAGACCCCGCTGCCACCCCTGAGTGTCTGGGAGCCGGGCCCGACCGCGCAGTCGGGGTCGCACCACTCCAGCTGGGTTCCGCGCCGGGCCGTACCGATCAGTGCTCCGGCGTCGGTGGCGTCGACGTCCACCGTGAGGTCGTCGGCGCGCACGCTCTCCAGCGAGCTGGCGGTGAGCTCCATGAGACCGAAGGGGTTGGCGGCGAGGGCCGCCGGGCCCAGCAACGGGGGCGCGAACAGCGCCGCGACCGTCAACGGCACGGTCGCCAGGTGGTGGACGCGCGATCCGGCCGTCTCAGAGCGGGGACCGGGCAACTGTCTGCCGACCCGGGCAAGGTCCAGGTCGGTGAGCGGGCCGCTCGGCACGCCGAAAGCCGGAGCCGGGGTGACCGGTTCGCCGATCGGGCGGCCCTGGCTGTCGTAGGCCGAGAAGTGGACCGGGGTCTGGCCGATACCGTCCCCGGCGTAGAGCACGGGGGCGCAGAGCAGCAGCAGGGACAGCGGCGCTGTCAGCATCGACACCGTCGCGGTGATGCCCAGCAAGGCGAGATCGCCTTCGGCCATCTCGGTCCAACGCAGCAGGGACCGTTCCAGAACGGTCCCGAACAGCACGGACACGCCGTAGGAGACGGTCACGAACAGGACGTGTGTTCCCCTGCGGTAACGGCCGATCCGCCAAGCGGCTGCCAGCCCTCGGAAGGGGCCGTGCCCCTCCAGCAGGGCGGCGGGCAGCATGACCGACAGCGGGGTCAGCAGGAGGAGCAGCGGGGGCAGGGCCACGATCGCGATCCCGAGCAGGGGCCAGTCCCGGGACAGGAGCCACAGTGCCGGCGCCAGCGCCGCGGCCATCAGGAGGAGGACCATCAGTGCCCAGGCCAGAGTGGTGAAGTAGCGGCGCAGGGCTCCCCGCCAGGCGTCGCGCACGGTGACCCGGCGCCCCAGCAGGGCCCCGCCGCCGAGCAGGACAGAGCCGCCGAGGGGGATCGGTCCGACCAGCAGCCCCAGCACGCACAGCGCGCCCAACATGACCAGGGCGGTCGTTCCCACCGGGTCCGTGGCGGTCTCCAGCACCCCGTTGAGGTAGGCACCCTCGCTGGCGGGCCACACCACGTAGATCTGGCTCAGCAGCACCAGGGGCACGAGCGGAAGGCCCGCCACGACCAGCAGCGCCCACAGGTTCCGGACGTAGACCCGGAACACCCGTGCGAACAGGTCCGGAGTGTGCTGCTCGACCGACAGGTCCGCTGGGGTGTCCGTGTCCGGAGCGCTTTCGGAGTCCTCGTTCGGCCCCTCGGCTCCTGCGGCCCTTCCGGCCTCGAGGCGATGGCCTGGATCAGTGGGAGCTGGTCGCCCCTCCCCCTCCGACTCGGAACCGTCGTGGTTCGGCCGCTCGTCCGGCTCGCCCATCATCTCCCCTTGTGTCCCCTGTGGCATGTGCGTCGGCAGACTACTGGGGGCCGAAACGGCGTCCGTACTCAGGGCGAAGGGCTACGGCGGCCTGCGGAAGGGAGGAGGGCTCGGCACGGGTCGGGGCCGCACACCCTTGCTCGGGGTGCGCGGCCCCTGTGATCGGTCCGGCCCGTGCGGGTTCCGGATGGGGGGTCCCTGGTTACTCGGAGGGCTCGGGAAGATCCGGGCACTCGATGGCCGGGTTGACACCGATGTAGTTCAGAGGACCGATGAAGATGGTCGCCACAGTACTGCCCAGTGATGAGCAGGAGGCCTCTGAAGTGCTGAAGTATCCGCGTTGGACAGCGGCTGTGACGCCGACTGCCAACCAGATGAGGACGAGTACCGAAAGGGTGATGCTGGTACGCACTGTTGCCTCCTGGGGGGTGGGGCGTTATGCGGTCGCCGGGGTCCTGTCGACGGGGTCGGCGCTGAGCCGCTCCGTTCCGGCCGGACGCGTGGGCTCTGTGGGGGCCTCATACCCGCCAGGTCTCCTTCCTCACCTGGCTTCGGGCCCGGGGCGCCGCGCTTGCCCGGTCCACGCTGGTCGTGGGGCTCGGCCCGGGTGGTCGTGCGGGCTCAGTCCACGATGGTGCCGACGACCTCGAAGGTGTCCGGGTCCAGCAGGTCCAGGCCGTCGTCGGCGGTGACGGCGGCGATCACCTCACCGTGCGGATGCGGCACCGCCCGGTAGTGGTCGAGGCCGTCGGGGAGTACGTCCTCTCCGCTGTTCGGGTGCCAGGCGTGGTTGTGCAGAGTGTACTCGCCGGGCTCCGCCTCCTCCTGCCAGGAGACGAACACACGGTCGCGCTCGGCGACCCGCCGCCCCGCCTCGTCCGGGGAAAGCGCACCGGAGGTCAGCGCCGCGACCTCCTCCACCCTTTGGGAGTCCTCCCGGGGCAGGGGAACGGGAGGCAGGTCACCGTTCGGCCGGATCCGACCGAACGGCCGTGGCCGCTTGCGGACTCCGGCTGTGACGAGAAGCGTCCCGGGATGGTTCTGTGCCCACCGGCGGTCCGGGCCCGGCTAACGCGGCTGCGGGCCGAACCGCCACCGGGTGGGGCCGTGACCGACGTCGTCGGCGGGGAAGGCGTAGCCGGTCTCGGGCACGATCCCGTACACGGCGTAGGGCGGGGGACCCGCGGTCGGGGCGCCCTCCGGGCCGGTGATGAGTGCCCCCTCCGCGACGGGCTCCCACCCGTAGACGGCCGGGTAGGCCCCGGCCACCTCCTCGACCAGGCTCTCCTCCCGGATCCGCTCGGCCCGTCCCTCGATCACCACGTCCAGGCGGCCGGTGGCCACCGCGAGGCTCACCGGCGGGGAACCGGCCAGCAGCCGCGCTTTGCGGGTGCCGTCCCCGCAGGCGAAGTAGGGCCTCCCGCCCACCCACACCGCCAGCAGCGGCCGGGTGTGCACGGTCCCGTCCTCCCGGTTCAGGGTCAGCCAGTACGTCCGGTCCACCCCGGCCAGGTGGTCGAGCACCTCCTCCCAAGCCCCGGGAGAGTCGTCGGTCAGGGCTTCGGCCCGCGGGTTCCGCGCATCCATGGCATGCCTTCCGGGTGGTGTCCAGTGGTGCCGGTCACCCTAGTCATGGGCACTGACAGTCCGGAGCCGCCGAACCGCGGAGCGTGCGTGCACCGGGTCCCGTACTGAACGCCGGTGCCGGGCAGGGCCCCTCCCACAGGCGTGGATGTCCGACGAAACACGCTGTTGACAGCCTCATGTCTTGTTTCGGCCCGGCCGGGACGGTAGGAACGTCGAAGACCACAGGAGGAACCTTCGTGTCACAGCCCCCCGACGCAGCCCGCTCCGAAGCCCCGTCCCCCGCGACCCCGCCCGCTCCCGCCGCGTCCGCTTCGGGACCACGGGGAGCCCGCGCCGTCTCCCTGGCCGGGTTCGCGGCCGCCTTCGTCGCCCTCGGTCTGGTCGCCGCGCCCGCACCCGCCCTCGCCGAGCCGCGTGAGGACGCCAACGGCGCCGAACGCAACGAGACCGCCGCCGGCCCCGAGGCGCTGGCCGCGGAGCCCCTGGCCGCACCCCTCGACGCGGTCGGGGTCGACCCGGACGCCGCCTACCCCCGTCGGACCGAACTGCCGGAGCCGCCCGAGGACCCCGACGACAGGTCGGTCAAACTCGGCCTGCTCCCGTACCACGGCATCGCGCCCGCGCTCAACGACCTCCAGGAGACCTCCGACCGGGTCAGCGTGGAGGTCGTCGGGGAGTCCGTCGAAGGCCGCGACCTGTACCTGGTCACCCTCACCGAACCCGAGACCCGCGCCGAGGCCCGCCACCAGCAGCGCATGCGCGAGCTCATCGCGGAGAACCCCGACCGCGCGGCCCGCGACCGGACCCTGCCGGACCGGTACAAGACCCCCGTGCACGTCAACGCCAACATCCACGGCAACGAGTGGGAGGGGACCGACGCCTCCCTGCGGATCATCGAGGAGCTGGCCACCGCTGAGGACGAGCGGACCCGGGAGCTCCTGGAGGGGTCGCGCCTGTACTTCACCGTCACCGCGAACCCGGACGGGCGGGTGGCGGGCACCCGCGCCAACAGTGCCGGGTTCGACCTCAACCGCGACTTCGTCACCGTCTCGCAGCCCGAGACGGCCGCGATCCGCCAGGTCATGGTGGACACCCAGCCGCTGGTCATGATCGACCAGCACGGGTACGTGAACGGCACCCTGATCGAGCCGGCCACACCGCCGCACGGCCAGAACTACGAGTACGACCTGTTCATCAAGAACACCTACGCCAACGGCATCGCCATGGAGCAGGCCGTGCTCGACCTGGGGTACACCCCCGAGGACGACGGCGTGCAGCCCCCGCAGATCCCCTTCCGGGACCGGGAGGACGGCTGGGACGACTGGCCGCCGATCTTCACCCCCATGTACGCCCCCTACCAGGGCGCCGTAGCCGCGGCCACCATCGAGTTCCCGCTCCGGGTGAACAACGCCGCCTACGACCTGGCCGAGGAGGAGCTGCGGCGGCGCACCGCGATCAACACCGACATCTCCGCCGCCACCATCGAGGCCACCCTCGACTTCGCGCACGAGAACCGCGAGGAGCTGGTCGGCGACCAGATCGAGGTGTTCCGCCGCGGTGCCGCGGGCGAGGAGCAGGTGGTACCGCCAGAGGAGTGGGTGCCCGGCTTCGGCCCCGAGGACGTGTACACCACCGACTTCCCGCGCGCCTACGTGATCCCGGCGGGGGAGGGCCAGCGCTCCGCTCCGGCCGCCGCCCGCCTGGTGGACTTCCTCATCGCCAACGACGTGCGTGTGGAGCGCGCCGGGAACGCGTTCGAGCTCGACGGCACCTCCTACCCCGCCGGGTCCTACGTGGTGGACATGCACCAGCCCAAGCGCGGCATGGCCAACGTCCTGCTGGAGGACGGCCGCGACATCACCGGCGACGTCGAGGCGATGTACGACATCTCCGGGTGGAGCCACGGACGCCTGTGGGGCGCGACCGTCGAGTCCGCCGAGTCCGCCCCGCCGGGCGCCACCGAGCGTGTGAGCGAGGCAGCCCCCACCGGGGCGGTCGAGGGTGACGGCGGCTGGACGCTGCGCCTGGACGACGCCGCCGACGTGGCCGCGCTCAACGACCTGGTCGCCGCGGGGGCCGAGGCCACCTGGGGCGGCTCGGGCACGGTGCGGGTCTCCGCCGACGCGGCCGGCGCCGTGGCGGAGGCGGCCGACCGGCACGGCGCGGTCTTCCACCCCGCCGTCTCCGATGCCGCCACCGGGGCCCCGGCGCTGGACACGGTGAACGTGGCCGTGGCCGGAGCCGCCGACGAGGTTCTCACCCTCGGCGAACTGGGCTTCGACGTCGAGACGGTGTCCACGGCCGTCCTCAACGACGGTTTCGACTGGTCCGGGACCGACGTGCTCTACGTGTCGAGCGGCCTGGTGTACTCCAGCCTGACCGACGAGGCCCGTACCGGCCTGGACGCCTTCCTGGAGGAGGGCGGTGTGGTCGCCCGGGGCACGACCGGAGCACGCTTCAACGAGGAGGCCGGGCTGTTGGAGGTCCAGCACGGGGCCGGACGCTCGGACGCCAACGGCGTGGTCCTGATGGACGACGGCGAGGGAGCGCTCGCCGGGACCGGCGGATACGGGTTCGTGTACTCACCGGGCTGGTTCACCGACCTGGGCCCGGAGGTCACGGTCGAGCAGTCCTACGGTGCTGAAGGCCCGCTGGTGGCCGGTCACTGGCGGCCCGACGCCAACGGTTCGGGCGGCCAGGACTCGGCGGCCGGGCAGGCTGCCGTCGTCAGCGGTGTGGCCGCACCGGGCGCCTCCGTGGTGCTCTTCGGCACCGAACCGCTGTTCCGCAACCACCCCAAGGGGCTGTTCGGCCAGGTGGCCCAGGCGCTCTTCTGGACCTCGGCGGAGGCCGGCACCGAAGTGCGGTAGAACCCCCTCCCGGGGATCTCCTGAACCAGGGGCAGGCGCCAGTTCTCGCGGGGAAACCACCTCGGCCCCTCCTGCCGAGGCGGTTTCCCCTGGTACTTCGTCCGAGTGTCCGGGGTGCCGCTAGTCGAACGGCTGGAGGGCGGGGCCCAGACCGCCGTCCACGGGCAGCTCGGCGCCGGTGGTGAAGGTGGCCTCGAATCCGAGGAACAGCACCGCCCGCGCCACCTCCGCCACCGTCCCGTGGCGGCCCATCGGGGTGGCCTGGTCACCGGCGGCCTCGATCGCGGCGCGCTCCTCCGCGGAGGCCCCGGTGAACCCGCCCGACCGGGTGTGCACGAACCCCGGGGCGACGCTGTTCACCCGGATCCCGCGCGGCAGCAGCTCGGACGCGAAACTCCGGGCGAAGCCCGCCACTGCGGCCTTGGTTCCGGTGTACACGCTCATCCCGCCCGTCCCCGTCGCGTTGGTGACCGACGTCGTGAACACGATCGACCCGCCCTCGGCGATCAGCGGGGCCAACCGCTGGACGGTGAAGTACGCGCCCCGGGCGTTGATCCCGAACATCCACTCGTAGGTCTCCTCGGTGACCTCGGTGAACGGCTCCAGGGCGGCCACGCCCACGTTCACGTGCAGGAAGTCGATCCCGCCCAGGGTCTCGCGCACCGCCTCGGCCAGGACGTCGGCGTCCCCGACCCGCGCGGCGTCCGCGCGCACCGCCTGCACCCGGGGCCCGAACCTGCCCCGCACCTCCTCCAGGTTCTTCTCGTTGTTGCCGGTGAGCAGCACGCGCGCTCCACCGGCCAGGAGTTCCTCGACCACACCCAGGCCCATACCGTGCGTCCCGCCGACCACCACGGCCCGCTTGCCCTCGTAGGCACCCATGTCCGAACCCTCTTCCTTCTCCCCGGGCGGCCTGGTGACCGCCCCGACTGGTGACCACGGTGCCGGGCACTGCCACGGGTTCCCCACGGGTCCGCTACGGGATGGCCACGGGCCCGCCGCGGGGCCTCGGCGGGGCGGCTACGGTGAGGACATGCGATTCGGGGTGCTCGGACCACTGTCGGTACGGACCGATCACGGCGAACCCGTCCCGATCCCCGACACCAAGGTCCGCGCCCTGCTGCTCCGCCTCCTCCTGGCCCGGGGGCGCCCCGTCCCCGTCGACCAGCTCGTGGACCACCTGTGGGGCGAGACCCCGCCCAGCCGTCCCACCGCCGTCCTCCAGGCCCGCATCTCCCAGCTGCGCGGCGCACTGGACGCGGCCGAACCCGGCGCCCGCGCCCTGGTCCGCCACCGCGCCCCCGGCTACCTGCTGGTGGCCGACCACCTCGACGCCGCGCAGTTCGAGGAGCTCGTCGGACGGGCCGCCCAGGACCCGGCCCCCCGCACCCGCGCCGAACTGCTGACCCGCGCCCTGGACCTGTGGCGCGAACCGGCGCCGGCCGAGTTCACCGACACCGCGTCCCGGTCGGTCCCCGACGGACACGGAGAGCTGACCCGGTGGACGCAGATGCGTCTGACCGCCCTGGAGGACCTCGCCGAAACCCGCCTGGACCTGGGCGAACACAGCGCTCTGGCCGCTGAGCTCGCCGACCCGGTCGCCCGCAACCCCTACCGTGAACGCCTGCACGCCGCCTACCTGCGCGCCCTCCACGGGGCCGGACGCCACGCCGAGGCCCTGGTCGCCTACACGCGCCTGCGCTCCCGGCTGGCCGAGGAACTGGGCGCGGACCCCGGGCAGCAGCTCCTCGACCTGCACCAGGCCATGCTCGCCCGCGATCCCGCCCTGGACCCGGTGCCCGACCCGGCCCCAGCGCCCGGCCGCCTGCCCGAACCCGTGGACACACTGGTCGGCCGCGACCGCCCTCTACGGGACCTGGCCGACCTGCTCGCCGAGCACCGGCTCGTCACCCTCACCGGCCCGGGCGGTGTCGGCAAGACCCGCCTCGCTCTGGCGGCCGGAGCCGCGCTCACCCGCCGCGCCGAGGCCGGGGACGGCGCCTGGCTGGTCGAACTGGGCGGGCTCGCCCCCGACGGCGATCCCGTGCCCCTCCTGGCCGCCACCCTGGGCGTGCGGGACGGAAGCGCGCGGGAGGAACCCGAGGAGCTCGTCCGGATCGTGGCGATGCTGAGGGGCCGCAGCGCCCTCCTCGTCCTGGACAACCACGAGCACGTCGTCGCCCCGACCGCCGCCCTCGTCTCCCACCTCCTGGGCGCCCTGCCCCGCCTGCGTGTCCTGGCCACCGGCCGGGTGCCCCTCGACATCGCCGGGGAGCACCTGTACGCGGTGCCCCCGCTCGACCTGCCCGCCCCCGGCACCACCGACCCCGACGAACTCTCCGCCTCGGGCGCGGTCCGGCTCTTCACCGCCCGGGCCCGCGCCGCCCGCACGGCCTTCGTCCTGGACGCCGCGACCGCCCCTGCCGTGGCCACAATCTGCCGCCGCCTGGACGGGATCCCCCTGGCCCTGGAACTGGCCGCCACCCGCCTGCGCCACCTGGGAGCGGACGAGATCGCCGCCCGTTTGGACGACCGGTTCGCCCTGCTGGGCACCGGTCGCCGCGACGCCCCCGAGCGCCAGCGCACCCTGCGCGCGGTGATCAACTGGAGCTGGGACCAGCTCGACCCGGCCGAACGGGCCGTGCTCTCCCGCCTGGCCGTCACCGCCGACGGCTGCGAACCCGACACCGCCGAGGCGCTCTGCTCCGGACCCGGACCGAGCGCGGAAACCGGGACGGCGGAACAGGTGCACGTGCCCGCGAACACGGTCCTGGACGTGGTCGGTGCGCTGGCCGACCACTCCCTGGTCACCGTCGAGACCGCCTCCTCCCACACCCGCTACCGGCTCCTGGAGTCCGTGGCCGCCTACGCCCTGGAACACCTGGCCGCCTCAGGAGACCGCACCCGCGTCCGTGCCAGGCACGCCCGCCACCTCGCCGACCTCGCCGCCGGTGCCGACGCCCACCTGCGCGGCCCCGACCAGCACCGGTGGCTGGAGCGCCTGGACCGCGAGAGCGCCAACCTCACCAGCGCGCTGGACCACGCCGTGGCCGCTGACGACCCCGACCTGGCCCTGCGACTGGCCGTCGCCCCCTGCTGGCACCGCTACCTGCGCGGACGCTCGGGGCAGGCGCGCGCCGCCCTGGACCGGGCCCTCGCCCTGCCTGGACCGGACACCTCCGCCCGTGCCGAGGCCGCCCTGTGGCGCACCGCCCTGGCCGTGCCCGCCACCGAGGACGAGCAGAGCCGCCGTGCCCGGGTCCCGGAACACCTGGAACAGGTCAGCGATCCCGTCACGCGCGCCCGGCTCCTCTGGCTGATCGAACACCTGCGCTGGGGGCTGGGCGACCAGGACCGCGCCGCCGGTCTCGTGCGATCCGCCCACGAGGCGGCCGCCGCGGCCGGGGACCGCTGGGGCACCGAGGTCTCCCGCGTCACCCTGGCCTACGCGGCCCTGCGCCGGGGTGACATCGCCGAGGCCCTGGACGCGGCACGGCAGGCGGAGAAGGCGCTGCGGGAGATCGGCGACAACTGGGGCGCCCTCCAGGCCACCGACGCCCTCGCCCAGGCACTGGAGTCCCTCGGCGACCTCGACGGGGTCGCCGACCACCACGAACGCGCCCTGCGGCTGGCCGAGGAGCTGCGGTTGTGGGGCAACGCCACGCTCGCCCTGTCCGGCCTGGGCCGGGTGGCCCTGCTGCGCGGTGACCTGGACCGGGCCGACGTCCTGCACGCGCGGGCCGCGGCCCTGGCGGCGGAGCACTCGGACGCCGGGGCCGAACAGTTCGCCGAGGCCGGAACGGTACTGTCGGCCCGCCGGCGAGGCGACCTCGACCGTGCCGAACGCCTCCTGCGCCGCTGGGTGGACTGGAACCTGCGCGCGGACAGCCACATCGGGACGGCGTTCCTGCTCACCCAGCTGGGTTATGTCGCCGAACAGCGCGGGGACGCGGAGGCCGCCCTGGACCTGCACGCCCGGGCCCGGACCGAGGCCTGGGCCAGCGGTGACCCCCGCGCGGTCGCCGCCGCGCTCGAAAGACTGGCCGGGGCCCACGCCCTGGCCGGAGCCGGTGAGACCGCCGCCGCCCTGCTCGCCGAAGCCACCCGGGTTCGGGAGAGGACCGGGGCGCCCCTCACCGCACCGGAACGCTTCGACGTGGACCGGGCCCTCGCCCGCCTGGCCCGCTGAGCCCCCGGACCCGCCGAAAAAACGTGGCATCCCTTCGAAGGGGGCCATAAGGTGCGCCTCATGACAGAAACCCCCTCGCTCCGGCTCGTCGAGATCACCGACGACAATTTCGACGCGGCCGTCAAGGTCGAGGTCCGAGAGGACCAGAACCGCTTCGTCGCCCCGGTCCTGTACTCCCTGGCCCAGGCGTACACGAACCGCGGCACCGCCTGGCCCCGCCTGCTCATGGACGGTGACGAGGCGGTCGGGTTCCTCATGGTCAAGTTCGACCCCGAGGAGGAGGACCCGGACTTCCGCGCCGAGATCTGGCGGCTCAACATCGGTGAGAAGCAGCAGGGCAGGGGATACGGCCGGTTCGCGGTGGAGGCCGCAGTGGAGGAGGCCCGCCGCAGGGGATTCGGGCGGATCACGGTCTCCTGGGTCCCCGGTGAGGGCAGCCCCGAGGCCTTCTACCTGGGGATGGGCTTCCACAAGACCGGCCGGGTGGAGGACGGAGAGGTGATCGGCGAACTCCTCCTCGGCTGACACGCCCGCCCCGCAACGGCAGGGATTCCACACGCGGATCCGGAACCGCAGGCCGGGTCCGCGGCATCCGAAGGGACGTGACCCAGTTCCCTCGAACACGCGTTGACGCGGACCCCGCCGTCTGGTTTCGTACAGATGCCCGTCCCCCAAGGGCCCCCGAACCCCCGCGGGTCCCCACACACATGCGATACCGATCCCACCTCCCCTGCCGCCGGAGGCCGGACACGTCCGCGGTAGCCGAAGGAGTACGTGGATGGTGAGCCGTAAGACGGCGCCCACCGGTTCCGCCCCCGCCGAGCGGGGCCGTTCCCGGCGCCTGCTCGGTACCCTCGCCCGACGCACCCGCGCCGGATCCTCGGGTCTGGTGCTCGGCCTCATGGCCACCGCCCTGGTCAGCACCGCCTTCGGCGTCGGAGCGCTGGGGCAGTCGGACGACGTGTCCGACGGCGCCTCCTGGCTGTGGAACGCCGTCAGCAACGAGGCGGTCCGGGTCAACGGCAACAACGCGGAGATCGACCTGGTCGCCTCTCTGCCCGAGGCCGGGGGCGCCCGGGTCCAGGTCGAGCAGAACGACGACTACCTGATCCTCACCGACCCCGAAACGGGCAAGGTGACCTCGGTCGACCTCAACGAGCTCGGCTTCTCCGGCAAACTCGAACTGGGCTCCGGCGACTTCGGGGTCGTGCTCGGCAGGGAGAGCGCCGTGGTCATCGATCGCCAGGGCGGCGAGATCAGGGCCGTCGACCCGGCCACACTCCAGGCCACCGGTGCCTCGCTCACCCTGGAGGGGCCGCTGGTCGGCGGTGCCTTCGACGATTCCGACACCCTGTGGGTCGGCGCACCCTCCCAGGGGCACGCCGTCGGCATCACGGTCGCCGAAGGCGAGGCGACCGTCACCCAGACCGTCGCCGTGGCCTCCCCGGGCTCCGACATCGGCGTCACGGTCTTCGACGACGGAGCGCTCGCCGTCGACCGGGGCGGCGAACAGGTGGTGGCCATGCGCGAGGGCGACGACCCCGTGATGGTCAGGATGCCCGCGCCGATGACGGACTCGGTCATGCCCGCGCGCACCCGGGGCGACATGGCGGCCGTCACCAAGACCGAGGACGACGAGATCGTCACCCTCCTGCACCCCTACGGCGCCGCCGAGACCACCCTCTTCCCGGTGGAGAAGCCGGGCAGCGGGGTCGCGGTGCCCTTCGCCGGGCGCGTCTACGTGCCCTTCGAGGCCGAAGGACTGGTCCGCTCCTACGCCCCGAACGGCCGCGAGCTCGACACCGTCACCCTGCCGGGCGCCGAGGGGCCGCTGGAACTGGAGGCCCGGGAGGGCAACCTGTTCGTCAACGCCCCCGACACCGGTGTGGCCGCGGTCGTGGACGACACCGGCCAGGCCACCCTGGTGGACACCGAGGAGGTTCCGCCGGGACCCGGTGAGATCCGGGGAGACGCCCCCGAACCCCAACCCGAACCCGGAGCCCCGGCCCCCGAGCCCCAGACCGGCCAGAACCCCCAGGCCGAGGGCGGCTCCGGCGACCAGGGCGAGGGTTCGGGAGAAGGCGGCGGTTCCGGAGACGGCGCCGGAGAGGGCGACGGCCCCGGGGAGCAGTCGACCGGTCCGCCCGGGGCCCCGACACCCGTCACGGCCGAGGCCGGTGACGGCAGCGTCGAACTCAGCTGGCCCGAGGCCTACTCGCCGGACGCCCCCGTGGAGTCCTACGAGATCACCTGGGAGGACAGCGAGATCACCGTCGACGGCTCCGAGCTGGACACCGTGGTCACCGGTCTGGACAACGGCACCGCCTACCGGTTCCGGGTCCGCGCCGTCAACGAGCACGGAACCGGCCCCGCGGCGCAGTCGCCCCAGGTCACCCCGAGCCAGGAGGCTCCCGGCGCACCCGGGGCCGTCTCGGTGGAGGTGACCGGCAGCGAGAGCGCGACCGTGTCGTGGGACGGCGCGGAGAACGCCGTCGACTACCAGGTCTCCGCCTCCGCCGAGGGCGGTGCGTCCGCTCCCAGCAACCGCACGACGGGGGAGACCTCGTTGGAGGTCACCGGGCTGACAGCAGGGGCCACCTACACGTTCACGGTCACCTCACGGGGTTCGGGCGGGGTGACCGGTGAGTCCTCCACCAGCGACCCGGTGACCATGCCCGAGACCCAGGTGGGCACACCGGGGAGCGTCACCCACAGCGTCTCGGGCGCCACGGTGACCGTCACCTGGACGGCCGCCGACAACGCCGAGGGGTACCGGATCACCCCCCACGGCGACGGCGCCGTGGTCTTCGAGGAGGCGACCACGGGAGCGGAGGCCACTACTCACTCCTTCACCAAGGGCAACGAGCGGTGCTTCTCCTTCACCGTGACGGCCCTGGGAACGGGAGCCACTGAAGGCGGGTCCGTACGAAGCGCCCCGGCATGCCTCGCACCGTTCCAGTGACCAGCAATCACGACCACCCCTTGAAGGGATCCAAGTCGATGACCGCTATGAGAGGGCCGCGCCGCTGGGCGGTGTGGTCGGCCGCCTGCGCTCTGGGCGTGACCGGTCTCCTGCTGAGCGGGGCGACCGCCGCACAAGGCCAGGACCCGGCGCAGGTGTGCAGTGACGCCCACCCCAACGCGGGGGAAGCGGATGTCCCCAGGTACACCCAGAACCTGGAGGGAAACTGGCCGATGCCTATCCCGGGGGACCCGGGAGGACAGGTGCACCTCTTCTACGAGACCGTACGGGGCTACAACTGCGCGATCGCGGTCTCCAACGGTGGTGCCACCTATCTGGACGTAGGTATCCGCACCGAGGGCGGGACACCGGTCACCGACATCCAGTCATCGGGAACCTCGACACAGCCCGTGCTGATCCACGCCCCGGGTGTGTGCGTCCAGGTCACCGCAGCGGTTGGGGAGCGCTCGGTGATCTCCGGATTCACGAACTGCGAGACCTGACCGTCCCCGGCCGCCCCGCCTGAGCGGTGGCCGGGGACGGTGTCCGGCCTGTGCCGTCGGGCGTGGCGTTCGGGCTCAGCCTCGTACCGGATGGGGACGCTCGAACCGTCGCCCCTGACCTTCACCCCTCCCGTCTGGCTCTCCACTCCGGCTCCTCCGACGTGAACCCGGGGCGCCCGCCGCATCGGCGGGCGCCCCTTTCACTTTCCCGTGCCGGTCACCCCTCCGGGTCGGTCCAGGCCACCTGGACCTGCTCCGGCGGGACTCCGCGGCGGGCCAGCAGGGCGCGGCCGGGGGGCAGGCGCCGGGACGCGACCCCGTTGGCGAGCCGCCCCTCCATCCGGTCCCCGGAGAACAGCAGACCCGGGGTGGCCATGTCCACGATCGTCTGCGTCACCGGGTCGAACATCGACCGCGAGGCGCCACCGGTCCGTCTGGCCGTGACGATGTGCAGTCCCAGGTCGGCCCCCTGGCTGAGGAACTCGGCCAGGGGCTCCAGCGGGTTGCTGCGCCCGGCCACCAGGTCCAGGTCGTCGACGAACACGAACACCTCCAACCCGTCCCACCAGCTGCGCTCACGCAGCTGACGGGGGGTGACCTCCGGGCCGGGCAGCCGCTGCCGGATCATCCCGGCCAGCTCCCCGGCCATCCCCCTGGTGTGCTGGGGGCTGGTGCTGTAGGCCAGCAGGCGGTCCTCGGGCACCAGCCCCAGGTGCGCCCGCCGGTAGTCGACCATGACGATGCCCACCTCGCGCTCCGGCCTCTGGGCCACCTGCCGCACCAGGGTGCGGATCAGGGTGCTCTTGCCGGTCTGCGGGTCGCCGTAGACCACCAGGTGCGGATCCTCGTCCGGCCGGTACAGGGAGGGGGCGAGGTCGCTCTCGCCCAGCCCCATGACCAGCCCGGGACCCTGGTGGCGGGGGAGCAGTTCGTCCAGGGTGACCTGGGTCGGCAGCACCCGCACCCGGTGCACCGGGTCGTGCGGCCAGCGTTCGGAGAGCGTGCGCACCGCGTCGCGCACCCCGTCGCCCAGGTCGGCGTCCTCGGCCACCCCGTCCAGTCGGGGCAGGGCGATCTGCACGAACGACTCGTCGGAGCGCAGGCCGCGGCCCGGCACGTCCTTGGGCATCTGCTCGGCGACCTTGCGGCCCAGCTGGGAGTCGTAGGGGTCGGTCAGGCGCAGCTCGAACCTGCCGCCGAACAGCGACTGCATCTTGGAGCGGACCTGGTTCCCGGCCGAGGCGGTCAGCACCGTGTGCACGCCCAGGGCCGGGCCGCGCGAGACGATGTCGGTGAGGATGTCGTCCACGTCGGGGAACGCCTCCCGCAGCCCTGCCCAGCCGTCGATGAGCAGGTACACGTCGCCGTAGATCCCCGACGGCACCCGGCCCTCGGCCCGGGCCTGGCGCAGATCGGCCGGCGAGTCCAGCCGGGACCGCTGGAAGACGCGTTCGCGCTGTTCGAGCAGGCTCCGCACGTCGGCCAGGATGCGCTGGACCCGTTCCAGGTCCGAGCGCCCGGCCACACCCGCCACGTGCGGCAGCTCCTCGAACGGGGCCATCGAACCGCCGCCGAAGTCGATCGCGTAGACGGCGATCCGCCCGGGCGGGTACCGCCAGGCCAGGCTGGCGACGAGGGTGCGAAGCAGGGTGGACTTGCCGGACTGCGGGCCGCCCAGCACCACGATGTTGCTCTCGCCTCCGGTGAAGTCCAGGTCGGCGGCGGTCTGCGCCTGCTCCCGTGGCAGGTCGGCCAGCCCGATGATCGCCCGCGCCTCGGCCGGGTCGGGTTCCACAGGGCTCCCCTCGGGCCCGGTCAGGTCCTCTCCCAACTGCTCCAGCAGCCCGTCCAGGGTCATCACCGAGGGCAGCGGTGCCAGCCAGACCGGCCGCACCGGCGACGCACCCGATGCCACGAGCCGGTCCACCGTCACCCGCAGGGTCGTGGGGGTCTCCTCCTCGTCGTCACCGGCGTCCTGCCCCGCCTGCGGTCCCTCGTCCCGTGCGGAGTCCGGCGGCCGGGTCAGGGACGCCAGCCCGTTGAAGGAGATCAGCGGCAGAACCTGCGGAACCTCGTCCTCCCGGTCCTGGCTGGGCGGCACGTACGGCTGGGAGACCATGGCGGCCTTGAACCGCTCGAAGACGGTCGTGTCCACCTTCAGGTACCCCGAACCCGGCTCCGGGGGCAGGTGGTAGGCGTCGCCGACACCGATCGCCTCGCGGCTCTCGGCCTCGGAGAAGGTGCGCAGGCCGATCCGGTAGGACAGGTGCGACTCCAGCCCCTTGATCTTCCCCGAGTCCAGCCGCTGGGTGGCCAGCAGCAGGTGCACGCCGATGGAACGGCCGATCCGGCCGATGGCCACGAACAGCTCCGCGAAGTCCGGGTGCGCGGTGAGCAGCTCGGAGAACTCGTCGATGATCACCAGCAGGTGGGGGAGCGGTTCCAGCTCCGGGCGGCGGCCCCGCGCGCTCTCGTAGGCGTGCAGGTTGGGCAGGTTGCCCGCGTCCTTGAGCGCCTGCTGGCGGCGGGTCAGCTCACCGAACATCGCCTCCCGGAAACGCTCCACCAGGGAGTCGTCGTCGGCGAGGTTGGTGATCAGTCCGGCGCTGTGCGGCAGCAGGTCGGTGTCGGCGAAGGTCGCGCCGCCCTTGAAGTCCACCAGGAGCAGCGCGAGCTGGTCGGGGGAGTGGTTGATCACCAGGGAGGTGACCAGGGTCCGCAGCATCTCCGACTTGCCCGAGCCGGTGGCGCCCACCACGAGCCCGTGCGGGCCCATCCCGCCGAAGGCGGACTCCTTCAGGTCGAGCAGGACCGTGTTCCCCTCCGGTCCCACTCCGATCGGCACCCTCAGGAAGTCGCCGGTCCCCCGGGGGAGCCAGGTACGGCCCGTGTCCAGCTGGGCCACGTCGGGCACACCGAGGATCTCCGGCAGGCCGACGGTGGCGTGCATGGCGTCGGCGTTGTCCGCGGCGGCCAGCCGTACCGGGGACAGGGTTCGGGCCAGGGTGGTGAGCTGGTCGCGGTCGGCCTGGTCCGCGCGCCCCCGCAGCGGCGGGTCGGCCTCCTCCGGGCCGACCTGGCCGGGAGGGGGCTGCGCGGTCTCGCGGTCCTCCCGGAGGGAGCCGTCCGCCTCCACGTACAGGCGCGTGTCGACGTGCCCGGGCTCCTCGCGGCGTTCGCCCACGAGGAAGATCAGATGGATGCCGATGTCGGCCAGGGAGTGCACCGGCGGTTCGGCGGCCAGCCCGGAGAGGGTGGCCTGGAACTCGCCGTCGACGACCACGACCAGCCGCGAGGTCCCCGGCCCGGGGGGAGCGCCCCGTCTGCGCTGCATGTCGATGGTGCGCTGCTCGATCTCCGCCGACAGCAGTTCGGTCATCTCCACCGTGTTGGCCGCCACCAGGCGCGCGGGCATCGGGCCGTCGTCGACGCCCTCGAGCGTGTTGTGCGGCAGCCACTTGAGCCAGTCCCACTCCGGGACCAGCCGCTGGTGGCGCACCACGCCCAGGCGCACGTCTCCGGGTGCGGAGAAGGTCGCCAGTTGGGCGGCCACGGACCGGGCCACCCCTCTGGCCGCCGCCCGGTCGCCCACGATCGACACCACGCCGCAGTCGCGCAGGGGAAGGACCAGGGGCTGTTCGGCCACCTCCGCGTACAGGTCGACCAGCTGCTCGGCGATGCCCTGGCAGACGGGGTCGTAGACGATCAGCGGGTTGGCCCTGTCGATGTTCAGGCTCAGCCGCCGCGCCAGCGGTCGGGTGCCCTCACCGACCCGCACGTGCAGGAAGTCGGGATCGCCCACACGCCGCTCCCACCTGCGGGCGGGCAGCCGCGCGGCCTCGGCGAGCAGGCGCGGGGCCGGGTGCCGGAACAGGGCCGCCGCCCGTTGGAGCCCCGCGACCTCGCGGACCGTCTCACGCAGGTGGTCGAGGTAGTCCAGGTACCGTTCGCGCTGTTCGCGGATGCGCCGCCGGGGGCCGTTGCGCTGGGACACGAACATCACGATGCCCACGGCGACGCTGGCCATCATGACCATCGCCCCGATCACGGCGAACAGCGGACGGTTCCCGAGCGTGATCGTCATCAGCAGGGAACCCGAACCCGTGATGATCGGCATCATGATCATCGCCGAGGAACTCGACGCCGGCGGGTTCTCCGGAAGCTGCGGGGGCGTGGCGATCACCAGGGGCGAGCGCCCGGGGTCCGGGACCGCATGGCGCGCGGGCCGGTGAACCAGCGTTGTGGACACGAAGGGCCTCTCCGGTCGTGTGGGCCCCGAAGGTCCGGGACGCACCGATTGCTACCTTGATGATCCCGCGCCGCCCCGGCGCCGGACAAATCTGCTTTCGCGGCCCTGTGGAAAACCGGCCGCGGTTTCGTGGGATCCCATCCCCCGGTGTCCGGTTCTCCGCCGGACGCGCTTGATCCGAGAACCCGAGAACGGAGTGCGTTTCGTGAGCGGATACTGCCGGGTCACGGTCACGGGGCCCGACAAGTGGGCCGACCTCGCCCTGCCGGGCACCGTTTCCGTGGCCACGCTCATGCCCCAGGTGGTGCGGGTGTGCTCACCCGGACCGGAAGGGCTCCAGGCCGCCGAGTGGAGCCTGGCGCGAGTCGACGGGACCCCCCTGCCCGCGGGGGGATCCCTGCGTGAGGCCGGTGTCCTGGACGGCGACGTCCTCGTCCTGCGCAGGGAGGCCGCACCCGAACGCCCGACCTTCGTCGACGACGTGCGCGGTTCCGTCGAGGACCGCGTGGACGGGACCGCGTGGCTGTGGCGGCCCTCCACCACCCTCGGGCTGGGCCTGGCCCTGGCCGCCCTCGGACCCCTGCTGCTCGCCCTGGCCATGGCCGTGGTCCGCACCGCGCCCGTGGACCTGGCCGTCGCGCCCCTGGGCCTTCTGGTGTCCCTGGCGGCGCTGTGGCTGGCCGGTCGACGCTCCCTGCCCGGCGTCGCCCACGCGGTCCAGGTCGCGGCCTGCGGCTGGGGGGCGCTGGCCGCGGTCCTGGCTGTTCTCGCGGTGGGCGGGGCCCCGCCCGCACCCGTGGCGCTGGCCCTGTTCGCCTGCTCCGGCGCGCTGGCCGCCGCCGCGGCCGGATGGGCCCTGAACCAGGCGATGCTGCCCTACCTCGCCGGGCTGAGCGTGGTGACCGGCGGGTCGGTCGTGCTCGTGGCCCTGGGCCTGTTCGTGCACGGCCCGATGGCCCTGCGGCTGCTGGCGGTCCTGCTGGTCCTGGGCATCGGGGGCCTGCCCCGGATGGCCCTGGCCCTGGGCGGGCTCTCCGGCCTGGACTACGAGGTGCGCCAGGTCGGCCGGACCGACACCGCGAGGTTCGAGTCGGGCCTGGCCACCAGTGACCGGCTGCTGCTGGGAACGCTCCTGGGATCGGTGGCGGCGGCCGTCGCCGCGGTGGCGCTCCTGGCGGCCACCGGTGAGGGGGCCCGCGACCTCGTGCTGGCCGCCCTCGTGTCGCTGGTCCTGCTCCTGCGCTCCCGGCTCTTCGACCGGGTCTCCCACGTGCTGCCGATCCGGCTGGGCGGGGTGTGCGGGCTGGCCGTGACCGGCGCCGTCGCGGCGTCAGGGGCTGGCTGGTCCCTGGCCCTGGCACCCGCCGCGGCCCTGCTGCTCGGCACCGCGGTCGCGGCCCTGAGCGCGGTGCGCCTGACCGACGTGCCCCGCGCCTCCCTGAGGCGGATCCTCAACGGGGTGGAGGTCGCGGCCGTCATCGGCATGTGCGTCGCCGCGGTGTGGGCACTGGGCGTCTACGAGGCCGTGACCTCGATCGACCTGCCGTTCTGACCCAGCAGGGCCGCCCGCGCCCCCAGCCGTGGGGTGCGGGCGGCCCACCGCTGATCGTCAAGGGCTCACCGGCTCGCGTTCTCCTTGTAGTCCTCCTTGTCGATGTCGGAGCTGAGGCCCTTGATCACCTCGTAGTAGCCGGCGTGATAGGCCCGTGAGTACTGGTCGGCCACCTCGTGGGCCTCGCGCTCGGTCCCGTCCGGGAAGGCGATGGACGCCTTCTCGCTCTTCAACAGACGGTCGAGGGCGGTGTCGGGGCTGATACCGGTCTCGCTGTCCCGCTTGCCGGTCCGGTCGCCCTTGTCGAACTCGTAGTAATCCACGACCTTCTTCCCGTCGTCGGTGAGGAGCTGCGGGCTGACGTCCTCCACCTGCTGGACGTCGATCCGGCCACTGCGGACCATGGCGTCGAGGAGGTCCAGCTTGGTCTTGTAGTCGTGGTTCACCTGCGAGTAGGTCCGGCCGTGCTTGTTCGCGCCGAAAGCGTGCGTGGAGTCGTCCCCGACCCCGGCGTCCACCGCCTTCTCGTAGTTGTCACTGTTCACCGACTGGTCGACCCGATCGTTGAACTCGAACGTCGCCGCGGTGATGCCGGCGATCGCCAGGCCGCCCGGAGCGGAGGGCAGCACGTTGGCCACACCGAAGGCCAGGCCGCTCGCGACGGCGATGTCGCGCTTCTTGTCCACCGCGGCCTGGGCCTCGGCGTTGTCCATGTCGATGCTGCGGTCGAGAGTGTCGCCGCGTACAGCGGCGTCCAAGAGGGCACGGAACGTGGAGTTGCGGTAGGCGATGTCCTTTTGTTCGTCCTCCCCCAGGAGACGGTGTGTGCTGTCGAGGTCAAGCGCGCCCGCGGCTCCGTAGAGCTTTTGCACCGTGGTGTCCTCGGCCGCCGCGAACTGGAGGAACCGCTGGCGTTCCTCGAACCCGAGCTGTATCCCGTCATCGTCCTTGGGCTGGTTGGAGTTGTCGTAGGAGCTGAAGTCGTCCAGGTAGGCCAGCGCCACGTCGCCGAAGACACGGGACAACTCGGGGTTCACCCGACCGAAGGCGGCGTCCGGGTACTCCACCTCGATCTTTTCCCCGTCGACCTCGATCTTCTCCTTGACGGTGATTCCGGTGTTGGTCAGCGCGTCGTAGACGTCCTTGTCCCCGGCGGTCATCCGGATCAGGCCTTCGGCGGACTCCCGGGCCAGCCTCTGCATGCCGCCGAACTCTCCTTCGGCGGCCTCGGGGATCCATCCGGTGAGCCCTGCCGCCGCCTTCCCGCCGTCCTCCCAGTCGTGCGTGTACAGGCCCAGGAGCGCGTCGGAGGTCGAGCCGAAGTCCGGCATCGACGGGACCCGGTAGCGCGGGTTGTCGCTGTTCTCCCACGGCGGAGCGGCCGAATCGGTCAGGATCCGGTGGTTGGCCTCCTCGTTGCGGGTCGTCACGTCGAGCAGGTGGGAGATCGACGTGTCCTCCTCCGGGTTCGGTCCGCCGATCCGGTCGCCCTGGTTCAGGTGGTGGCCCAGAGCCAGCGTCGTGTTCGAGGAGAACTCGGTTCCGCCGCGCAGCTCCGGGTCGGCGTGCTCAAACAGGTCTCCCAGATCTCGGGCGTCCTTCATCCAGTTGTGCTTGTCGTTGGCGAAGATCCTGCCGTCGACGTGGTCGCCGTCCATGGTGGGGATACCGCCGGCGAAGTTCCGCACGCTCTCGGGCAGCAGGTCCTGGCCGCCGCCGACCTTCTCGTCGGAGAGCACCAGGAGACCGTCGGCCATGGCTCCGGCGAACTGTTCGCGTTCCGCCTCGCTCCAGCCGGGACCGTCGTTCCCCTTCAGCCACGGCATGAGTCGGACGACGCCGTAGGGCGACTGCTCCTCGAGTTCACCGTAGAAGGTCCGCAGGAAGTCGAGCTCGTCCTCGTCCAGCTTGGGACGGTGTGAGACCGCGCCGTACGGCAGTCCCGTGGTGGCCCTGCCGGCCTCCTGGAGCGCCTTGGCCTTGGCCGAGACCGCGCCGACCGCGGCGAGGATCTCGTGGTAACGGGCGTCCGGCTCCTTGTCCCCGCTCAGGTAGGCCTCCAGCTCCTTGGCCATCTTCTTGGCCTCGCCCGAGGAGACCGGGAGCGGGGTGTCGTGCTCCGGGCCCAGGACGTTGTACGCGCCCCAGCCGAGGACGCCGGCTTCGACGAGGGCCTTCAGGTTGCTCGGCTCGGGGCCGCCGTCCAGAAGGGCGGCCCGCTCCCCGGCGGTGTCCAGGAGCTCGCTCTTGAGGTCCTTGCCCTTCTTGTTGAACCGGGCGAGTACTTCCATGTAGGCAGCGCGCAGGCCGGCGTGCGGGTCGTGGGGCAGCGCCATGGGCGGCTGCGACGGGTTGAGGGGAAGGCCGGACCCGCCTGCCGAGGGGGAGAGCACGGGGGTGTGCGCCAGCCGCGCGGCAGTGATCGCGCTCCGGTAGTCCGAGATCAGGTCCTCCCGATCCTTCCGGAAGGCGGTGACGTCCTTGTGCCACAGATCGGCGATCGAGGCGGCGAAGGTGAGGACCATGCAGGCCTTCCGCCACTCCTGCTCGTTGTAGTCGCCGGCGGTGCTGATGTCGGTGCTGATCAGCTCGCTGAACTCCGTGGCGGATCCGGTGATGGCCTTGCGGCCTCCCTCGGCGCCTCCCAGGGCCCGGTCGGCGAGGTTCCACGCCGCCTTGGCCTCCGCCTGGAGGTCGGCCAGCTTCACGTCGGTGTCCGGGGGGTCGAACTCGGGAACCGGCACGGAGGTGGCCGGCGGGAAGGGGCTGTTGGGTTGGAGAGGATTGTGGGGTTGGAGGGGGTATTGGGGCTGGGGAGGGCCGCCGGGCAGGAAGTAGGGCGAGGGGTCGGTGGAGGTCATCGGGTGCCTTCCGTGGCGCGAGAAGGTGCGTACGTGGAGTGGGGGAGCCCTTCGGACCGGATACGGGCCGGGGCGCCGGGGGTTTCCCTGGACGTCAGGGCTTGTTGTTGATCTCGCGCAGGAGGATGTTGCGGTCGTAGTACTCCGGTGCCAGCACACCCACGGGCAGGTTCTCGGGCGCAGGGACGAGCAACGGGTTCAGGTACGGGAAGGCGGAGCTGTACTTCCCCTTGACCTCGACGTCGGTCCCCTCCACACGTGCGGCCGCCGCCACGACGTTCTCGGAGATGGTCACACCGTTCTTCTGCACCGTCTCCACCGCCTTCTTGTGGTTGAGGTAGTACTCCGAGAAGGCCTTGTTGAGCTTGGCTTCCACGCACTCGCTGTCGAGGTTCTCCATGGCGGTCCTGAAGGCGTTGGGGAGCCCCTCCAGCGCTCCGTTGATCCGCGCGCTGATCCGGCCCGCGGCCTTGCCCGCCTCGGTGTTGCTCGCGACTGTCGATGCGTCGCCCATGGCTGGCCCTCCTCGTCCTGGTTCGATGGGATGTCCGACCGGTGCAGCCGGAGCCTGGGGCACGAGGGGCCGGCCGACGCCGTGGGGGCGCGAACCCTATGAGAGTAGGCAATCCCCCTCGGGTGTTCCAGTGCGCCCCGTACCGCCGGTGGTGGCGGTGGTCACACGCGGCGACGCCGATCCCGGGCTGCTCGCGACCTCGCCGCGGTTTCACCCGGAGTCACCGTCATCCGCCTGGGATGCCGGGAACACCGCATTGGTTGGCGCGATCCCTAACGCGTTGACAGGGGTGCGAAGGTTCACTACCTTCCGATTTCGAGTGGTTTCAGAGCCGAACCGGACCGGCACCCAGAACTCCGCGGAGTGACAGCGCCCCTGAACCGGCGGTGAACGCAGGTCAGGGTGGTCGGCGGGGAAAGGACCGGTACATGAGTCAGAGGGTCGGAACCGAGGAGACCACCTCCCTTTCACAGGGGGGCAACCGCCTCGACGAGGAAAGCCAGGGGCTCACGGAGCGCCTGCGGTCGCTTCTCGACGTCCTCGAGCAGGACGGACAGGCACTGCAGGGAGGTGCCCTCCGGGCCTACCGGGAGGGCCAGGGCGAGTTGGTCACCGGCTTCAACGCACTCCTCAAGTGGTGCGAGAAGTACGGCGTCAACCTCAACCTCGGCCAGGCGAGGATCAACGAGACCGACGGCGACAGCGAGCAGGCCTTCGCCAAGGCCGAGCAGGAGCTCAGCTACATGAAGCCGATCAACTGATCTTGACTCCCCTTGCCCGGTCCCTCGGAGCCGGGCCTTCCGGAGCAGGCCACCTAGAGAGCGAGACCACCCCATGAGCGTGAACAGGTACGAGGTCGGCGCCGACATCGACCAGCTCAACGACCTGAACATCGACCAGCGGACGTACCTCGGCTACTTCCGCACGATCATGCAGGACATCGACACCCAGGCCAGGGGCCTCGTCGAGAAGTGGGAGGGCGGCGACGAGAAGTTCCAGGCCCGCGCCACCGAGTTCAACAACGCTTTCGACATGACCAACCGCGGCTTCACGAAGATGATCGACGCCGTGGACGGGACCGTGGACGGTTACCAGAACACCAAGAAGTACCTCGACGGCCTGTTCGACTGACCGGCTGACGGCCCCTGACGCACATGTCCCACCCACCCCGGACCCAGGGGGCGGTGCCGGAGGAACCGGTCCTGCCGCCCCCCACACAGCTTCCCCAGGCGTTCCAGACGACCCCCGACAGCGAGCGCTACGTCCTCCAGGCGGACGCGTTGCGCCGCAGGCAGCTGCGCGCCGCCATCCTGTACGGATCCAGCCGCTACTGGCGTGCCCGCCAGCGCGTGTGGCCCTCGGTTGTCGTCGGCCTGATCATCGCCGCCGTCGTGGCCGCGGTCATCGTGGTGTTCGGTGCCTTCCAGGCCCAACGCGACCTCAACGAGGAGCGCGGGCAGGGACAGACCCAGAACCCGCTGACGCCCGTGACCCCGCAGGAGAGGGACCCACAGGGGTCGGACCAGACACCCTGATCGCCCTCGCACATCCGAAAGACACCAGTGAACACCAACGACCAAGCAGGATCCTCCTCCCGCGGGCCCGGCCCGAACGTGCCGGTCTCGGTGGACGAGGCGGCGGTCCAGGCGGACGCCTTCGACACCATGGCCTCCTCCGTCGGGACCGCCCTCCTGGGCAAGGCCGAGGTGGTGCGGCTCGCCCTCGTCGCCCTGCTCGCCCAGGGCCACATCCTGCTGGAGGACGTCCCCGGCACCGGCAAGACCACCCTGGCCCGTGCGATCGCCTCGACCGTCGACGGCGTCTGGCGGCGCGTGCAGTTCACCCCCGACCTGCTGCCCTCCGACGTCACCGGCGTGACCGTCTTCAACCAGGCCACACGCGAGTTCGAGTTCCACCCGGGGCCCGTGTTCGCCAACGTCGTCATCGCTGACGAGATCAACCGGGCCTCCCCCAAGACCCAGTCCGCGCTCCTGGAGGTCATGGAGGAGGGCGCGATCACCGTGGACGGCGTCCGCCACGCGGTCCCCGTGCCCTTCCTCGTGGTCGCCACCCAGAACCCGGTGGAGATGTCGGGCACCTACCGGCTTCCCGAGGCCCAGCTCGACCGGTTCCTGATGCGCCTGACCGTCGGCTACGCGGACCCGGCCGCCGAACTGGCCATCATCCGCGGCGACCGCCTCACCTCCCCGGAAGCCCTGCTCCCGCACACCGACGCCGAACGCATGGACCAGGTACGCCGGGTCGCCCGCCGCGTCCACGTCGACGACGCCGTCTACGAGTACGTGCTGCGCGTGGCCCGCTCCACCCGCGACCACCCCGCGCTCAGCGTCGGCCTGTCGACCCGTGCCACCGTCGCCATGGCCCACACGGCCCGCACGCTCGCCCTGGTCTCCGGCCGCCCCTACGCCACACCCGAGGACGTCAAGACCCTCGCCCAGCCGGTGTGGGCGCACCGGCTGGTGCTCTCCCCGGAGGCCTCCGTCGGCGGTCGCAGCGGAACCGACGTCCTCGCCGAGATCCTCGAGGCGACCCCGGCCCCCCAGCCGGGCCACCCGGGGGCCACGGCGGTCCGCTGATGCCGACCACGAGAGGTTGGCTGGTGGCCGCGTCGGGCGCGCTGCTGCTCGCCGTGGGGATCCTCTCCCAGTACCAGGAACTCGCCCTGCTCGGCGCGCTCGCCGCCCTCGCGGTGGCCGTCGCGGCCCTGTCCGTGGGCCGCCCCGCCGCGGTGACCACGACACGCTCCCTGCCCACGGGCACCCGTACCGGCCCCGGCCGCTCCGTACGGGTGCACATGAGAGCCCGCAACACCGGCCGCCGCAACCTGAGGATCAGCGAACGCGTCGTCGGGCCCGACGGCGAACACGACGTCCCCCTCGCACCCCTGCCCGGCGGCGGCACCGGCGGTTCGGACTACTGGCTCCAGCCCTTCCGGCGCGGACTGATCGAACTCGGCCCCCTGCGCGCGGGCCGATCCGATCCGCTCGGCCTGGCCCGGAGCGTGCGCGCCCACGGAACCACCGACCGGGTCTGGGTCCATCCGGCCTGGCAGTACCTGCGGGCCATCCCCGTCGGCAACGTCGCCGACCCCGACGGTGAGGTCGACGGCGCCCGGGCGGGCACCCTCACCTTCCACACCCTGCGCGACTACGCGCCCGGCGACGACCTGCGCCATGTCCACTGGCGCAGCTCCGCCCGGCTGGACCGGCTCGTCGTCCGCGAGTACGTCGACACCTCCCAGACCCGTGTGTGCGTCCTCGTCGACGACCGCCCCACCGAGCAGGGAGCCGACCGGCTCGACGAGGTCGCCGGAGCGGCGGCCTCCCTCCTCGCCACCGGGGTACGGGCCGCACTCCACTGCGAACTGCGGCTGGTCAGCGGACGGGGCAGGGACAGCAGCGGCGGCCTGCCCTCCCTGCTCGACCTGCTCGCCGAGGCCGCGCCCACCCCCGGGGCGGACCTCGCCGACGCCCTCCACCTGGCCCGCACCCAGAGCCAGGGAGACACCGCCATCCTGGTCAGCGGATCGCTGGACGCCGCCGACCTGCGCCTGCTCGGCCAGCTCGGCGACCGCTACTCCGGCCTGTTCGCGGCCGTCATCGGCCAGGAGGAGCGCCCGGTCGCGCCCGCCTCCGTCACGCTCATCACCGCGGGGGACGCCGCGTCGTTCGCGGACCGCTGGAACGAGGCACCATGGCCACGATGACCGCCCCGGCCCCGGAACGGAGCACGACCCGCCCCGCGCCCAGCGCCCCCCGGCGCGGCCCCGCAGGTGCCTTCCGGCCCCGCCTCGGCATGCTCGCGGCCCACATCGGGCTGGTCCTGTCCACCGGCGCGGGAGGGGTGGCGCTGGCGTTCTCCTACGCCTCACCCCGCACGCTCCTGGCGGTCCTCACCGTCTGCGCGGCCGCCTCCGTCGTCCTCGCCCTTCTCCTGCGCTCCAGGTTCAGCGCGCTCCGCACGGTCCTGACCGGTGTTCCGCTGCCCCTGACCGCGGTCCTGGTGAGCGCCGTGTGGATCCCCGGGGAGGGGGACGGCGCCCTGCGCGGCGCGGGAGAGGCACTGCTGCACTCGGGGGCGCGCATCCTCACCAGCACCGCCCCGACCCCGCTCAGCGTCGACACCCTCACCCTGCCGCTGCTGGCGACCTGGCTCACCGGCACGGCCACCGCACTGGTCTGGCGCGCCGAACGCCGGGCGCTCGCCCTGTTCCCCGGGCTCCTGCTGCTCGTGGGCGCCGTCGTCCTCAACGGTCCGGCCGCCCCGCCCGGGTTCCCCTCGATCGCGCTGCTCGGCGTGGCCGCCGTCCTGGTCATGTCCGTCCGCCCCGCGAACGCGGCACACGGCGCCGCGGGCTCTGCCGCACTGGGAATCCAGGTGGACGAGCGCCCGGCGGGCCCCTCCCGGGTCCGCGACACGGCGGTCACCGGAGCCATCTGCGTGCTCACCGCCACCACGGCGGTGTTCGGCGGCCCCTTCCTGCTCGCCGGCTGGGCCGCCGAGCCCGGGGACCCGCGCGCCGTCATGACACCGCCCCTGGACCCCCATGCCGCCCTCAACCCGCTCAGCTACCTGCCCGGGTGGGCGGCCGAACCCGACGCACACCTGATCACCGTCGAGTCCGAGAACCCCGTCGAACTGCGCTGGGTCGCCCTCGCCGACTTCACCGGGACCACCTGGCTCCCCGAGAGCGGATACCGCAACGCGGACCGGATCCTGCCCGCACCCGTGCCTCCGCCGCCCGGAGCGGAAGAGGTCAGCGCGCGCATCACCGTCGGCGACGACCTCCCGGGCAGCTGGGCGCCGGTGGTCGGGGCACCCCGCCAGGTGGGCCTCGACGACCTCGGCTACGACGCCCTCACCGGCACGGTCGTCACCATGGACGGCGACGTCGCGGGCCGCAGCTACGAGGCGGTCGGCGACGTGGCCGACTGGGGCACGGCCGACCCCTCCAGGTCCGCCCCGCCCATCGGAGACGTGTACGACCTCTACCGCGACCTGCCCCCCGGCGCACCGCCCATCCTCGACGAGGTCGTCTCCGCGATCGCCTCCGAGGGCGACTACCACCACCGCGCGCGAGCCATCGCCGACTACCTCCGCGACTCCCACACCTTCGACCCCGAAACCTCCGGCGGACACGGCTACGCCCACGTCGACGCACTCCTGGCCGCGCCCGGCGGACAGGGGGGCGGCGGCACCTCGGAGCAGTTCGCGAGCGCCTTCGCCATGCTGGCGCGCGCCGCAGGCCTGCCCAGCCGGGTGGCGGTCGGCTTCGCCCCCGGAACACCGGACGGTGAGGGGCGGTACGAGGTGCGCACCGGCGACGCCCACGCCTGGGGCGAGGTCTACTTCGACGGCCTCGGCTGGGTGCCCTTCCACGTCACCCCCGGCGGTGAGGACGACACCGGCTCCGGCCAGAGCCCCGAGGGCGGGGACAGCTCCGACGGCCCCGAGGCCGAGGAGCTCGGCGGGTCCTCCGGCCCACAGAACCAGGGGGACACGGGTTCCGGGAACGGGAACGACGACGGCGACGCATGGGGATGGGCGGCGTTCGCGGCGGGCATCCCGATCACCCTGGTCCTGCTGGTCCCCGTCCTGAGGCTCGTGCGCCGCGCGCGACGTCTGGGCAGCGGGCCTCCCGCCGACCGCGTCCTGGGCGCCTGGCGCGAACTGCGCGACGCACTGAGGATGAGCCGGGTGCACCTGGCACCCGGGAACACCGTCACCGAGACCGTGGCGGCCGCCCGTGTCCTGGCCTCCTCCGGAACGCCCGCGTCCGGGCTGGACCAGCTGGCGGACGCCGTCAACAGCGCCGGTTTCGGCGGCGGTTCCGGTATCGACGCGGCTGTGGCGGCCGGGACCGCCGACACCGTCCGGGCCCACCAGCGGGCGCTGCGCCGGGGCCGGCCCCGGTTCGGGAGACTGACCTGGTGGTTCGACCCCCGCCCGCTGTTCTGGCGGGACGGCCCGAGCGACCACCGCCGACGGAGGGGACGCCGATGAGCGGCGAGGAACAGCAGAGCAGACTGGCTCCGGGATTCCACTCCACGGAGGTCCTGTACCGGGGATCGGCCTCGACCGTCTACCGGGCGCGGCGCGACGGGGACGACACCCCGGTCGCACTCAAGGTCATGCGGGACGACGCCGGAACCAGGGAGGCCGACCGGCTGGTCGAGCTGTCCGGAACCCCGGGCCTGGTCACCGCTCTGGGCGGCGGACGCACCTCCTCCGGCCGGGCGTTCGTCGCCATGGAGCTGCACCCGGAGGGCGACTACGCGTCCGCGTTGGACGACCGGGGCCCGCTGCCGCTGGAGGAGGTCCTGGGCGTGGGCCGGTCGGTGGCCGGGGCACTGGCCGCCCTGCACGGACGAGGGCTGCTCCACCACCGGATCGAACCGGGCAACATCCTCCGGGGCCCGGACGGCGCCGTCCTGGCGGACGTGGGCGGGCTGCTGCCCGCGGAGGAGCGGCCCGAACCGGTCGGGCTCGAACCCGTGGCCGTCGCCTACGCCTCCCCTGAAGCGCTGAGCGGCGCCCACCCCCTCACACCGGCGTCCGACGTCTACCGGCTCGCGGTGGTGCTCTGGACCCTGCTGGCCGGGCATCCGCCCTTCGCCCGGGAAGCGGGGACGACGGGCGACCCCTTCGCCTACCGGGAGCGGGTCCTGGCCGAGGACCCGCCGAGACTGCCGCGCGCCGACCTGCCCGCACCGCTGCGAGAGGTCCTGGACCGGGCCCTGTCCAAGGACCCCGCCGAACGCCAGGACGCCGCGGCCCTCGCCGCGGACCTGGACCGAGTGGCTCCCGGCACGGTCGCGGTCGGCCCGGACCCGGCCGACACGGGCGCCGAGGGCGCGGCCGGCACGGCTCCGGTCGTTGACGAGGCCTGCGCCGACCCCGAGACGGAGTCCGCGGTCCCGGACGGGCAGACCGCCCCCGGCGAACCCGCTCTCAGCACCTCCGTGGACACTGCCCTCGCGGCCACCGATCCCGCGCCCAGTGTCCCCGCGCCTACCGACCCCGCGGCCACTGGCTCCGCCCCCGGCGACCCCGCGCCCACCGACCCCGCGCCTACCGACCCCGCGGCTACCCACCCCGCTCCCGGCGACCCCGCGCCCACCGAGGCCGAGAGCACCGGTTCCAGCGCACCCCCGGTGCCCGCGGAGGGCCGAGCCGCTCCGACATCGGTCGACCGGTTCCTGGCCGACCGCCCGGAGCTCGCCTGGGCGGCCCTGCCCGGCTGGGCCGGAACCTCCACCCCCGAACCCCCGCTCGCCGCACAGTCTCCGGGTGCGGACTCGGACCCGGCACCGGAACCGTCCGAGCCGGAACAGGGATCCCCCGGTTACCACTGGGCGCAGACACCATCCGGGCCACCCGCGCCCCCCGAACCCCCGAAACCGCCCGAGACCGCGCCCCGGCCGCACGGGCCGGGCCCGCGACGCCCCCTGTTCATCGGCGTCACCGTCGCGGCCATCGCCTTCGTCGCCGTCACCCTCGGCGCGGTCGCCGTCCTCCGGCCCGGTGCCGGCGGAGACCTCCTGGAGCAGGTCAGGCAGGACACCCCGGCCTCTCCGGAGGCGTCGGACGACTCTGGGGGGTCGGGGACCGACGCCTCGCAGAACGGGCAGAGCGACGGCCCGGCGCCCCCCGCCGACCTGATCGAGGCCTCGGCTCCCACGGACCTCGCGCTGGAGGACTCCGGCCACACCGTTCTGGTGAGCTGGACCGACAACACCGACCCCGCCGCGGCCCACCAGGTGGTCGGCGGCCCGGAGGGGGAGACGCCCGGCAACCTGGCCGACGCCGATCCCGGTGCCGCGCAGGCTGGGGTCAGCGGCCTCGAACCCGGCCGGGAGTACTGCTTCATCGTCATCGCCGTCCTCAGCGTCGACGAGATCGCCCCCTCGGAGCAGGTGTGCACGAACCGGACCGGAGCCGCCTGATCCACTGACCGGAAATCCTTTTGTTCCGGCCGCTTCCGGCCAATGCAGAGCTCATTTCCAGGGAATGCGGAAAAAGGTTGCTGCCCGTCGGATTCAATTGTGCACCGATGCCTGTGTTCTCTTCTTTTCGAGGCGAAAACTGCCCTTCCGGTGCCCTTCTGTTTCAGGAAAGAGGGTGACTCTGGAGAGAGGGGTTCTTCACCCCGGTGCGGTTTCGGGAAGGTGAGCGATGAGCAGTGAGCAGGACGGTCAGCCGCAGTACGACCCCTGGTCGGGCGGTCAGCCGCCCTACGGTCCCCCGCCTGGTGGTCAGCCGCCCTACGGTCCCCCGCCTGGTGGCCAGCCGCCCTACGGTCCCCCGCCTGGTGGCCAGCCGCAGTACGGATACCAGCAGTACGGCCCGCCCCAGGGGCCTCCGCAGCAGTACGGGTACCCTCCGAACGTCCCGCCGCCGGTAGCCGCGCCGGGGAAGAGGAAGAAGTGGCCCTGGATTCTGCTGGCCGTGTTCGTGCTCCTCATGGGGATGTTCGCGTGTAGCGCCGGAGGTGGGGAGGACACCGAGACCGCTTCGGGCGGCGGAGAGGAAAAGGCCGGAACGGAGGAAGCGGCCGAGGAGGAGAGCACCCAGGCCCTGGGAATCGGGGAGGCCGGTCAGGTGGGTGACTGGAGGGTCACCGTGAACGGAACGGAGACCGCCCCCACCATGGGAGACGAGTACTTCGAGGAGCAGGCGCAGGGCGAGTTCGTCATCGTCGACCTGACGGTGGAGAACGACGGCAGCGAGGCGACCACCTTCGACGACTCCGCGCTCTTTTTGATCGACGCCGACGGCAACAGGCACTCCGCGACGACCAGTCTGAGCGACGACGCGTTCTTCCTCGAACAGATCAACCCGGGCAACCGGGCCACGGGCACGGCCGCCTTCGACGTCCCGGAGGGCACCGAGGCGGTGGCTCTGGAGGTGGAGGACATCTGGAGCTTCGAGGAGCCGATCGAGATCAGCCTCGACTGAGCGCCGAGAACCAGCGGGGCGGGGGTCCGTGCCGACCCCCGCCCCGCTCGTCGGTGTTCCGGCGGTCCCTACCGGCCCCGGTCCAACCACTCCTGCAGGTGCGGGGCCTCCGCGCCGATGGTCGTGGAGTCGCCGTGCCCGGTGTTGACCACCGTCTCCTCCGGCAGGGTCAGGAGCCTGCTGCGGATCGAGTCCACGATGGTCGGGAAGTCCGAGTAGGACCGTCCCGTCGCACCCGGGCCGCCCTGGAAGAGGGTGTCGCCGCTGAACAGCACACCCAGCTCCGGCGCGTACAGGCAGACCGCCCCGGGCGCGTGGCCCGGCGTGTGCAGCACGGTCAGCTCCGTGCCCCCGACCTTCACCGTCCGGCCGTCGGCGAGCTCGCCGTCCGGTGCCCGGTCCGAGTGGGTCATGTCCCACAGCACCCGGTCATCGGGGTGCAGCAGGATCGGGGCGCCCGTCGCGTCGGCCACCGCAGGGGCGGCGTTCACGTGGTCGTTGTGCCCGTGCGTGCACAGCACCGCGACGACCCGGCGCCCGTCCACCGCCGCGAGGATCGCCTCGGCGTCGTGCGGGGCGTCGACGACCACGACCTCCTCGTCGTCACCCACCAGCCAGACGTTGTTGTCCACCTCCCAGGAACCGCCGTCCAGGGTGAAGACCCCGGACGTGGTCAGGTGTTCCACTCGCGCGTCACTCACAGTCGCACCACCGATCGCAGTACATCGCCCCGCTCCATGCGGGCGAAGGCCTCTTCGACGTCACCGATACCGATCTCCTCGGTGACGAACCCGTCCAGGTCCAGCCTGCCCTGTGTGTAGAGGTCGATGAGCATCGGGAAGTCGCGGGAGGGCAGGCAGTCCCCGTACCAGCTCGACTTCAGCGCCCCGCCGCGGCCGAACACGTCCAGCAGCGGCAGCTCCAGGCGCATCTCCGGCGTGGGCACGCCCACCAGCACGACGGTGCCCGCCAGATCGCGGGCGTAGAACGCCTGCTCGTAGGTCTTGGGGATGCCGACGGCGTCGATCACCACGTCCGCGCCGAACCCGCCGGTGAGTTCGCGGATCGCCTCGACCGGGTCGGTCTGCGCGGCGTTGACCGTGTGGGTGGCGCCGAAGCCGCGCGCCCACTCCAGTTTGCGGTCCTCCAGGTCCACGGCGATGATCCGGTTCGCTCCGGCCAGCCGGGCCCCGGCCACGGCCGCGCTGCCCACGCCGCCGCAGCCGAGCACCGCCACCGAGTCGCCCCGGGTCACCCCGCCGGTGTTGACGGCGGCGCCGATCCCGGCCATGATTCCGCACCCCAGCAGCCCCGCCGCGGCCGGGGAGGCGGCCGGGTCGACCTTGGTGCACTGGCCGGCGGCGACCAGCGTCTTGTCCGCGAACGCCCCGATGCCCAGGGCGGGGGAGAGCTCGGTGCCGTCCTCCAGGGTCATCTTCTGGTCGGCGTTGTGCGTGTCGAAACAGTACTGGGGCCGTCCCCGCCGACACGCGCGGCACTCACCGCACACCGCCCGCCAGTTGAGGACGACGTAGTCACCGGGGACGACGTTGGTGACGTTCTCGCCGACGGACTCCACCACGCCGGCGGCCTCGTGGCCGAGCAGGAAGGGGTACTCGTCGTTGATCCCGCCCTCGCGGTAGTGCAGGTCGGTGTGGCAGACCCCGCACGCCTGGATCCGGACCACCGCCTCACCCGGCCCGGGATCGGGAACGACGATGGTGGTCAGTTCGACCGGTGCGCCCTTCGCACGTGAGATCACACCCTGCACCTTTTGGGACATGAGAACACTTCCTGGAGTTCGTGGCCGCCGACGCCGGAGGGCGTCGTCTCAGGTCACCCTGCCCCACCGGCGGTAGGCGTGTCCAACATGTGGAAAGCATGGGATTCAGCAGTGGGAGTCATCAATCGGATGTTTCTCTCCGAGGAGGTGGAGGAAGGCGCGTGTGGCCGCGGACGACCGGGCGGCCTCGGGCAGGGCCAGGGCCACCCGCCACCGCGTCGGCCCCGGGAGGGCGACGCTCCGGAGCCCCGCCGCCTGCGGTTTGCGGGTGACCGGACGGGGGACCACCGCCACCCCCATCCCCCGGTGCACCAGGTCCAGGAGCGTGTAGACGTCGTTGACCTCGAGTGCCACGCGCCGGACGATCCCGAAGTCGGCGAAGGCCCGGTCCGCGCAGTCGCGGGCGCCCCACCCGGGGTGCAGGTCGACGTATTCCTCCTCGCTCAGGGCCGAGGGGAGGGCCGCCCCGTCCACCGGGTGGTCGGCCGAGGTCAGGAGCATCAGGGGCTCTTCGGTGATCCGCAGCAGCCGCACACCCTCGCCCGCGTCGAGCGGCCCGGCCACCAGCGTGGCGTCGAGCCGGCCCGCGCGCACGAGGTCCAGCAGCTGACCGGTGGCTGCCTGCTGGAGGTTGATCGCCACCTCGGGGTGGCGTTCCCGGTACTCGTGCAGGAGGGGTGCGGCCTCCACCACGCCCATGCACTGCTCGGTGCCCAGGGACAGGGTTCCCCGGACCCCGTGGTCGTCGGTGACCAGCTCCCGCAGACCGTCGGTGGCGGCCAGGATGCTCTGCGCCTCGGCCAGCAGCAACCGCCCCGTCGGGGTGGGGGAGACCCGGCGGGTGGTGCGCAGCAGCAGTTGCGCGTCGAGGTCGCGTTCCAGGGCGCGGATCGAGGCGGACAGACCGGACTGGGTGATGCCGAGGTACTCGGCGGCCCGGGTGAAGTGCTCCTCCTCGCAGACCGCCACGAAGTGCCTCAGATGTCGTAGCTCCACACCGCGAAGCCTAACCGGGGCCGGCACGCGGCTCGCCGGCCCCGGGGAGACCGGCAGGGCCTACGCCTGGAGGAAGTCGACCAGGGCGGCGGTCAGCTGCGCCGGGGCGTCCAACTGGACGAGGTGGCCGGCGCCCTCGATCGGGCAGGTGCGCAGACCGGGGATCATCGCGGCCAACCGGCGGGAGCGCTCCGGCGGGATCCACGTGTCCTGCTCGCCCCAGGCGAGCAGGACCGGCATGGCGATGTCCGGATACAGCCCCTGGACCTCGTCGGTGTGCGCCTGGTCTGCCTGCTCGATCTGGCGGTAGAACGCCGCCTGCCCCTCGGGGCCGGTCCACGGCTCCACCAGCCGGTCCAGGACCCCGGGCCGCAGGCCCTGCGCGCTGGCCGAACTCACGTACTCGGCCACCAGGGCCCGGTGCAGTGCCGGGGGCAGCTGCTCGAAGACCTCGGTGTGCTCGCCCACCAGGCGGAAGAACGGCGAACCCCACGGGGCCAGCGCCACCGGCGAGACCAGGGCCAGCCGCGAGTACGCGGCCCCGTGCAGCAGGTGCGCGCGCAGTGCCACCGCACCGCCGAAGTCGTGCGCCACCACCCTGGGGCTCCGCAGGCCCCAGTGCGTGAGCAGTTCGGCGAACACCCGCCCCTGAGCGGCCAGGGAGACCGGCTGCCCCGAACGCATCTCCGAGGTCCCATAACCGGGCATGTCCCAGAAGTGGACCCGGTAGCGCGGTGCCAGCGCCGCGGCCACGTCCCGCCACACGAACGAGGAGAACGGGGTGCCGTGCAACAGGACCACGGGTTCCCCCGCACCGACGGCGCCCCAGCGCACCGTCCCCGCGCTCGACGCGAACTCCTCGGTCGGTCCTTGCACGTCCATTCCTGTCCCTCCGTCGCGGCCCGCCCGGCCCCGCACGGGATCGGGCGCACCGATCCTAGCCAGGAGGGCCGACGGTTCCACGGACGGTCGACTGCCGGAGGACGCCACCGCGCTCGTGCGGACGGCTGTCAGGGCATGCGGACCGGCGTGACCAGGGCCGGTGCGCTCCTGATCGGTGTCGGGCCGTTCGGGCGCGGGGTCGGACGGGGCCGCCTCCGCGCGGCTCGGGGAACGGTCACCGCCACCTGTTCTTCCGCGCGGTGTGCGCCGCCTCCGCCCGGTTCGAGTGACAGGAGCGCGATCGACGCGCCCCGGAGCGGGTGCTGGCCCTCGGCACCGGGAGCCGGAGCGTCGCGGCCGTAGGAAGGCCTCCACCCTTGCCGAACCGACGGAGTTTCCGATGGCAGGTGTCACCGAAATCCCCTTCGCCTGGGGGTGCGGATGCCGCCCGGGAAAACTGTGGGGCGGTGCCTTTGACAGCGGGCACCGCCCCTTTTCTTTTGTCGGGCTTTCCTGGCGGGTCGTGAGCGGCGTCGAACGGGGAGACGTCCTCACGGCACCGTGGTCGGGTCAGCCCTCGGGATCAGCGGGTGAAGTCGTCGGCTCCTCGGCCGGGACCGTGGTGGAACTCGCGCCGGGGCTCGTCCTCGGGTACGGGCGGGTAGGTGGGCCGGTCCTCGGCGGGCACCGTGCGGGCGCCGATCTCCAGTCCCTGGGCGAGCATCACACCGGCCACCGCGTTGCGCAGGTCCGGCAGCATCGCGTAGAGCACATCACCCGGGCAGGCGGTGGCGTTGAAGTCCCGGTGCCCGAGGATGGCGCTGTGCGGGTTCAGCCCGTAGGCGCCGCACAGCCAGGCCAGGGTGGCCACCAGCGAGTCGGTCAGGGCCTGGGTGGGCCCCACGTCCATGTAGGTGCCCTCGTTCTCGATACCCACGCAGGTGCTGTTGTTGTTGGCCACGTGCGCGCCCACGCAGTGGCTGCCCTCGCGTACGGCGGGGACGGCGCGGTCACGGCCCTCCATGATGTGGCCGCCGCGGCTGATGGTGAACTGCTGGCCCGCGTCGGCCCAGCCGTTGCTGTCCATGTGGAAGTTCTGGATGGATCTGGACAGGGCGAGGGCGTGCGCGTCGGAGTAGTCGGTGCTGTTCGCGGTCGCGGTGTGGTGCACGACCACGTAGGCGGGCGGGGTCGCCAGGACCTGGACGGGGCTCGACGGGGGGCGGGCGCCCCAGTCGGCGCGAAAGTACATCGGCGGTTCGGCGGCTGCGGCCGTGCCGGTGGCGGCGTGCGCGGTGGAGACACCGAACGCGCCTCCCACGAGCACGGCGCCGGAGGCGGCGGCCGCGCCCTGGAGGAGGGTTCGCCGGTCGGGTCCGTGGTGCTGTGACATGCGGGGAGCCCTTCTGGGTCGGTGGGGGCTGCTTGCCAGTTGCCAACTGAACATGGATCGCTCACCGTGCGCAAAGGGTCACCCGAAAGTTTTCTTTGTCCGACATCGGTCACATGTAAACTTCTTACCCCCCTATCCAGGATGGGGTTCCTGAGGTAGGGGAGTCGTGGTGATTCCCGTGTTGCCTGTGGTTTTCCTGTTCTTCTTCATGGAATGCAGAACGGGCCGCGGATGGTTCCGCGGCCCGTTCGTGTCCCGGTTTTCCGGAAATGCATGCGCCCCTTTTGTTGGCACCTTTCTGATGCCTCAGAGCGTGTTTGAGAAGGGTGGCTAACGGTCCGAACACTTCGCTCTGACCCACCCCCAGGCCCTGTGAGCCAGGCCTTCATGACCGGTGATCCGACTTACCCCTCGGACCTGACCGATGACCACTGGGCCCTGATCGAGCCCCTGCTCCCATCGGCCAACACCGGCGGCCGCCTGGAGAAACACTCCCGCCGCGAGGTGGTCGACGCGATCTTGTACGTGGTACGCACCGGCTGCTCCTGGCGGCACCTGCCCACCGATCTGCCGTCCTGGCAGAACCGTGTACTGGCACTTCACCCGCTGGAAGGAGGCGGGTGTCACCGACCAGATCACCGGCGCTCTGCGCCAACAGGTACGCGCGGCCGCCGACCGCGACCAAGAACCCTCGGCGGGGATCATCGACTCGCAAAGCGTCAAAGGAGCCAACACCGTCCCTGAAACGACACGGGGCTACGACGCGGCCAAGAGGATTGGTTTTGTCGGTGAAAGTTGACAGCGTTTCTCGATCAGTTTCGACAGCACCTGTTTTCAGCTCAGGGCAGTGTCGATGAGTTCTGGGAGCACCCCATGAGTCAGAGCAAACCTTGCCCTTCCTCGATAGTTGCCCACACCGCCGTGCGCGACGTCGCAGGTCAAGGTGGAGCGATCGGAGCGAAGCGAGGACGAACGACCTTGACGTGCGACGATCGACGGCCATACTCGGCGACGAGGAAGGCACCGTCGCTGTCGGAACTCATCGGCACTGTCGGTCACTGACAGCGTCAAGCGCTCTCAGAAGTCATCGACAAGTGCCGTCCGTTCTCACCGACGTAGCCAGAGGATCAACGGCCGCAAGCGGTTCATCGTCACAGACACCCTGGGGCTGCTGCTCATCGTGTGTGATGGCCGCCTCGGCCCAGGACCGCGAGGGGCCGAGACCACGCTGTCGAGCATGTATCTGGCTACGCCGGTGCGGTTCGTGTTCGCCAACGCGGGGTTCGCCGGGCCCCGGTGGCCTGGACAGCGAGGTTACTGGCCACGACGCTGCACATCGCGCGCAAGGACCCCGCTCAGATGGGGTTCGCGGTGATTCAGCCCCGGTGGGTGGTGGAGCGGACCCTGGCCTGGTTGACCTCCCACCGAGGACTGGCCCTGGACTATCAGCGCCAGCCCCAGGTGGCCGAGGAGATGGTGCGCTGGGCCGCGAACGGGCAGATGGCCCGTCGTTTGACCCGCGGCCGCAACGCTACCCACCAGCAGGCATGGACGGGTCAGGGCCCTGTTTCCTGATCCTCCTCAAACAGGCTCGCAGCCTGCTCCTGTTGATCGTTCGGCAACTTGGCCTAACTCCCTTTGCACTTACCTGCATAGACCATGGAACGGAGGTTGAGCTTCGCACCTGGGGCCAGATGTGGCCACGCAGGTTTTATGCGAGCAGCAATGGAAATAAAAATAAAATTTTCCTGAATTGACCAGCTGGAAATCCAAAAAGGAGCGCAGTCGGCTTGACCAGGCATTATGGGGTGAATGCCTTTCATGTTGACTGTGTGGCGCTATGCATGCAAGGGTTGGGATGACTTCCAAAGGAGCCAAATGCCAATCGGAGGATCAGCTTGAAACGTTTTATTGGCATGTTGACAGTCGCGTTCTCAGCGGTCATTGCGGTTCTGACCATGGCGGCGCCCGCCTCAGCGGACCCAGGCCAGTACGCCTCTGTTGAAATTGTCATTCTGGAAAGCGGAGAGATGGTTGAGAAGAGCGAGTACGAGACTCTCGACTACGACGAAGGATACCTTACCAACGGCACCCTTTCGGTTTATACTCAGTACTGTGATATCGTGACGGTGGATTTCTACAAGTCTGGCGGGTATGAGATCAGGGCGTCGCTCGGATATGTTTCCGGAATCAAGGCGCCGAACGCTGCATATGAGACCATGAACACTGGGGACCGAATCACAGAGACCTGGAATAACCAGAATCTCAGCGGTGACGTGATCGGGGCGATGACTGTGACTGGTCAGCGAACCTTCTACACGCCGGCAGTGCGCTGCGACTAGCCTTAGCGGGGGTACTTTAGCTACCCTGCTGCGACCGAGGGTCGATAGCGTCCGGGCCTTGGCTGCCTGGGCGCTTTGTCGTATAAAGGAAGACAATGACGGAGCTCACTGACAGCGTAAACACATTTTATTTCGTCCCCCTATTTATTGTGGCATGCGGATTTGTATCCGCCTTCTGGGGCCTCGCGTACCGCTTGAGGGGTGACATGAGACCCAGAACGGCGTATGCCCTGGTGGGATTCATGCTAGTGGGCTACTTTATTGCTGCAATTCGCCCGTGGTTCGGATGGATGGAGATTGGCAATTATCCTCCTCGCATCATCCTTGGCATAGAGGAGGCGCTTTCATTTAGTGGCGCTACAGAAGAATCCATTGTCTATGGAACTCTTTTTTTGCCAGTGGGCATCCTTGCTTCTTCCGTCCTGAAAGATTACAAGGCGTGGGGGTTGATTGTCCTTGGGTTCCCTCTGGGTATCGAGATTGCTCAGGCGCTCTTTGGCACAGGAAGGCCAGCTAGCATGCTCGATTATGTTTCGGCCAGCGCTGGCATCTTTCTCGGAATTGCCATATCATTTACCACAGGAGTGGCGGCACAGAGAATCATAGGCCACTCGAATGCTATTCAGTCAGAACATGTTTGAGCTTGCACCTGTGCATGCCAGGGACGAGCGAAGGCCCCTCACCTTCTGACCCTTCTCAAACACGCTCTCAGAGGAGAAAGGGGGAGTGGTCTCAGGCGACCTTCCGGGGCTCTTTCCCGTCCTGGTCCGCGTGCTCGGTCGGCGGGGTCAGGCGCCCGGTGCGGTGCAGCCACCAGTCGGCGGGCAGGGTGCCCAGGGGCGGGATGGAGGCGGCCAGCGCGACCAGGGTCGGCCACACGCCCCAGCGCAGCCGGTAGGCGGCGACCAGGGTCACCAGCACGTACACCATGAACGCTCCGCCGTGCAGCGGCCCGAAGACCTGCACACCCAGCTCACTGCCGTTGCCGAGGTACTTGAAGTACATGCCGACGAGAAGGCCGGCCCAGGTGAAGGCCTCGAAGACGGCCACCACTCGGAAGGATCGGGCGGTCAGGGTCGTGATGCTCAACGGGGTTCCTCGGGTTCGTCGTCGCTGTTCAGGAGGTGGCCGCGGGATCCTCTCCCGGACTCCGATCAGGCTAGGCCACCTTTTCCGAAGGTCGCTCCCGGGTGGCGCCGAAGGGCTTCTCCCGGGCGGGGGCCGGTCGGCCCCGTTCTTCGTGAACCGGTTCTGAGCTGGAGAGATGCCGTCGCTCTGGGTGTCGGCGGCCTTCCTGTTCCTGGACCGGCTGCGCGGACGGGTCAACTCGGTGTGGACCGCCCAGGCCACCATCGGAGATTCCGCCGGTGCGCTCACCCTCGGCGGACTGGCGCCCCTCACTCGGTGCGGCCGGCGCGCTCACCGTCGTCGGTACCCTCGCGGTGGCCTTCGCCGGACTGTGCACCGTCCAGGTACTGCGGGAACCCGCCGTTTCGCCGGGCGAACCGGCTTCCGGGGGACAGCTGAACCAGCAGTGACCGTGGGTGGCAACGGTGTGCCCGGAGGACACGCCTGTCGGAAGGCGGTGAATAGGCTCCCCGTATGCACGAGGAGATCCGGCTGCGGTTCCCCGTCGACGACGAGGAACTGTCCCGCCTGCACGCCGACGCCTTCGCCCACGAGTTCGACCTGGTCCCCTGGTCCGAGAGGTTGGAGCGCCACAGCCGATCCTGGGCGGGGGCGTTCGTCCGGGGGCGGCTCGTCGGCTTCGTGCACGCGGTGTGGGACGGAGGGAAGCACGCGTTTCTCCTGGACACCGCGGTGGCCCCGGACATGAGGGACCCGGGCGTGGGCGGGCGGGTCGTCACCGCACTGCTGGAGGACCTGCGGGGATTAGGTATTGAGTGGGTGCACGTCGACTACGAGCCCCATCTCGAAGCGTTCTACCGGCAGGCCTGCGGCTTCGGCCCGACACGGGCGGGCCTGCTCAGGCTCACCTGAGGTCTCTCTGCAGGCGAACCCCGGGCCGTGGAAACGGCCCCGGGGCTCGAAGAGTGAGATGGGGGAGGGGTCAGCCGGTGTGTGGAGCCTTCACGGAGGAGAGGAAGGCGTTCCAGCCACCAGAGGCGAACGCCAGGTGCCCCAGCTCGGGCTGCTTGGAGTCCCGCACCAGTGTCTTCGACGAAGCCTCGGCAACCTCTACGCAGTCTTTGCCGCCACCGCTGTAGCTGCTCTTCCGCCAACGGTCGGACTCGACGTCACTCACCCGTAACTCTCCTCAGCTAGCTTCTCGATCAGCGCCTGGGACTCTGTGGGGTTCAGCGCTGCATCGGAGGTATGCGCGGCACACACCTTATACCGGGCCGGATCGCCGGGATCCTCCACGTACACATCACCGAAAAGCCCTTCCTGGTAAGCGACAGGAGTGTCTTCTGCGTCAGGGAACTCGAAGAGAGTGAACTGTCCCCATTGGCCCATGTACAGGCCGGCGTCCAAGGGGATGATCCGAATGGTGATATTCGGACGTTTTGCCAGATCAACGAGTCGCGCCAGCTGATGCTTCTGAGCTGTTTCCGGCTGGACTCCTCGACGCAGAGCGATCTCGTCCAGTACCGCGAACACCTGTGGTGGTTCCTTCCGAGCAAGGATTCCTTGGCGTTCCATCCTTGCGGTCACCTGACGCTCGACTTCCTCCGTGGTGGCCTCGGGGACCATGGTGCGGATGACGATCCGCGCATATTCCTCTGAACCTGCGGCCCACGGCAGCTCGGATACCCGCGCCCATCACCGAGGACGTGCTGCTCATCACCAGCGAGATCACCACGAACGCCCTGCTCCACTCGCTCTCGGCGGGCCGGCGCGGGGCGTTCGTCGTTTCCGCGTTCTTCTACACCCACTGCCTGCGCGTTTCTGTCCGTAGCGTCAGTGCTGCCCGAACCCGCGCACCCCACCTGCGCGTGCTCCCGGTCAGCCCCGATGCCGAACACGGTCGCGGTCTCCTCCTGGTCAACGCCCTCGCCAGTACCTGGGGCAGCGAGCCCACCCGCAACGGCCCCGCCGTCTACTTCACCCTCGACTGGGAGCCCTCGGAACCGTCGCCCAAACCCCGGCCTCTGACCGCTTTCACCCGCTTGCCCCACCGGCAGGGATGAGCATGGTCGGTTACAGCGTCTTCCCCAGTCACGAGATCCAGCAGCTCCGCAAGGAGTTCCCGCACCACCTGATCTGCGAACTCCACAACCACCACGGCCAGCCGGTGTTCGTGGCGACCCTGCTCCGCCGTAGCTGCCCGTGCCCGCCGGACCTAGTCACCGCGTCCACGCCCACTGCTCTGCGCGAGGCCCTCGCCTCCATCCGTTGACAGCAAGGGCCGGGCAGCATTACCCCTGTCCGGCCTACTACGGCCCTCTATCATGTGATTCAGTGCAGGATCGAGGTCTCGGAAACCGTGGCCTGAGGCTAGGTTGCGGCAAGATAACGGCCCGCATCGTTGCAGGTCGTTAAGTGTGAGCCCCGCGCACGCGGGGATGGACCCGCGCCCGCTCGGGGTCCATCGTGTGCCGGTTCGTGAGCCCCGCGCACGCGGGGATGGACCGACCGGTGATCGCAGATACCTGCGCACATCCGCGTGAGCCCCGCGCACGCGGGGATGGACCGGGCCGGGAGTGGAGTCCCGGCCCGCAGTCATCGTGAGCCCCGCGCACGCGGGGATGGACCGGACGTGCGCGGCCAGCTGGACACCGTGGCCGCGTGAGCCCCGCGCACGCGGGGATGGACCGATCTCGGTGCGCCGCATGGTGTTGCTGGTGGTGTGAGCCCCGCGCACGCGGGGATGGACCGGCCCAACGGCCCCAGGCCCCGACGAGTCGACCGTGAGCCCCGCGCACGCGGGGATGGACCGTGGCATGTCCATGACAAATTGGAATGAGTGGGGTGAGCCCCGCGCACGCGGGGATGGACCGCCAACGCCTCATGACCTCTCGCCCGATCGGCTGTGAGCCCCGCGCACGCGGGGATGGACCGGTGGCGTTGGGGTCGGCTTTGAGTATCTGGTAGTGAGCCCCGCGCACGCGGGGATGGACCGAGCCAGGGTGTGGGAGCGGTAGCGCGCGGCCAGTGAGCCCCGCGCACGCGGGGATGGACCGCACGTCTCCGTCGTCGTTCTCCTCCAGGCCCTGTGAGCCCCGCGCACGCGGGGATGGACCGCACCGGCCTCGCGGGCGGCCGTGATCCGGTCGGTGAGCCCCGCGCACGCGGGGATGGACCGGCCGACACCGATTCCGCCTGGGTCCAGCCCTAGTGAGCCCCGCGCACGCGGGGATGGACCGGAGCATCGAGCGGGCGATGATGCTGGTGGAGGGTGAGCCCCGCGCACGCGGGGATGGACCCACGGCGGGGTCGGGGCGGCGGCCGCCGCGTCCGTGAGCCCCGCGCACGCGGGGATGGACCGTACGCCAGCGACGGATCACCCCCGGCCAGACCCGTGAGCCCCGCGCACGCGGGGATGGACCGGAGACGCGCTTGATGACCTCGCCGCCCGTCGCGTGAGCCCCGCGCACGCGGGGATGGACCTGCCCCGTACCGTCTCGTGACTGCTGACCACCGGTGAGCCCCGCGCACGCGGGGATGGACCGGCGCTGCCACTGGAACCGGCCCTCGGAGAACAGTGAGCCCCGCGCACGCGGGGATGGACCGAACCGGCACACGATGGACCCCGAGCGGGCGCGGTGAGCCCCGCGCACGCGGGGATGGACCGGCACCACCCGAGTGCAGGTGTGGCCCGTCGCCGTGAGCCCCGCGCACGCGGGGATGGACCGGACTTCTTCGGGTTCTCCGCGAACACGCTCGTGTGAGCCCCGCGCACGCGGGGATGGACCGGAGATCCCGGCGAACCTCTCCCTGTGAGTCCGGTGAGCCCCGCGCACGCGGGGATGGACCGGCCCGCTTCGCGCTCATCATCGCGCCCATCGGTGAGCCCCGCGCACGCGGGGATGGACCGTACACGACCGGCCGCGCCGGGGACCTCGCCCAGTGAGCCCCGCGCACGCGGGGATGGACCGGGGGGAGGGTCATGACCACCACCCAAACCGAAGTGAGCCCCGCGCACGCGGGGATGGACCGGCCGCTACAGCGGCGCCTGGTCGCGCCAGCGGGTGAGCCCCGCGCACGCGGGGATGGACCGGTGTCCCTGTCCGCCCAGGACGCGGAGCTGATGTGAGCCCCGCGCACGCGGGGATGGACCGGGCATGGGCGCCATCAGCGGCAACGTCTACGTGTGAGCCGCGCGCACGCGGGGATGGACCGGGCATGGGCGCCATCAGCGGCAACGTCTACGTGTGAGCCCCGCGCACGCGGGGATGGACCGATCCGCCGCGTCAAGGAGCTGCACGCCCAGGGGTGAGCCCCGCGCACGCGGGGATGGACCGGAGCCGTTCGAGCTCGACCTCGACGACGAACGGTGAGCCCCGCGCACGCGGGGATGGACCGAGCAAGGGAGCGCGCGCTGTGACGGACCGCTAGTGAGCCCCGCGCACGCGGGGATGGACCGAAGAAGACCAGCCCCACGCCCAAGCGCGACCAGTGAGCCCCCCGCGCGCGGGGATGGACCGCGTTACGGGAAAGCGAGCCTTGGTCTGCCAGAGTGAGCCTTGCGGACAGGCGACCCCGGTCGAAGCACGTTGAGGTTCATTCGCGAAGGTGGTGCGATACGGAAGCGGCGGTGGTTGCAGATGCCTCAGGTTGCGGAGTGCTTTGCCCTGGATCTCGTCGAGAGATTTCCACTGCTCGGGCAGAACATCGATTTCTACTACGACGGCCCGGAGGACTTTCTCGCGCACGTGTTCTTCGGGATTGAAGTGACCCCCGAGGTTGTCGCTGCATATGTCGCGGAGGTCAGCGGTGTACCGGTCGAGGAAAGGCTCAACTGGCGTGGAGTGCTCAGTTTCCTCAACCGCTGCCTGCAGTCCGAAGACAGGGTCATGAGGACCGTGATCGGCACGTCCTTCCTGTTTCAGCTTCCCGCGCCCGGCCAGGAAGGCTATGGCATCGTGGACGAGCTGGACGACGGGCTGGCGCGACTCTTTGAGGTGGCAAGGCCGAACGGCTGACCTCCTGGAGTCCATCCGGGGGCACACCATGAAGATCACCGCAGACCACATCCGCGGCCTGTTCGACGCCCTTGCCACCGACATCCAGGGCCGCAACGCGCCCGTGCTCGTCTTGGACGACGACGGCGGCGGCCCGTGCATCCTCCCTGTGGGTCGGCCCCTGGGTAGTGAGGCTCCGCGTGACCAACGGTCGCCTGGCCCCGCCTGATCGGCGGGCCGGTGGCGGTACCCACCTGATCACGGCGGTGGCCGCCTCATGCCCGGGGGTTCCTCAGGGCGAGCTCTCCGAGCGCGGCTTGAGCATCAAGTTCGAAGAGAGCTGTTGCGCTTGCCGGCGAGGAAGCGCGCCTTCTTCTCGCGATTCCCACACGTGCCCATGTCACACCATTTCCTTGTACGGCTTCGACTGGTGTCGAAGAATGCGGCCCGGCACGTTGGCGATGCACACAAAGCGACCCTTCCGTCACGTTCTCCCGCGATGATGCTGATCGCATCTGCGGCAATGACGCTGAGTGCGTCATCAACAGAAGCGGAACCCAATTGCCATTTCCGCATTCCTTCGGGCGTCAGGATCGCCGATGCCTGACCGTGAGTACTGCAGTCGTTGAGTACTCGGGTGGCTGAAGAGGGAATCGGTTCCTGTTCGGCAACGGCGGTAAGTGCTGCATGAATCGACTCCCTCAGCTCTCGCGCGCGGTCGAGCTGGGGCTGGGCGCAGGAGTCGACCGCGAGCCCATTGGCCGCCAGCCAGTCCGCGAGTCGCAGCGGCACAGGAATGCGTTCCACTGCTTTTCCGCAACGTTCCGTCAGGGTCCCGGTGAAGCTGGTCGCCAGCACGCTGCCATCACGGAAATCAGGGAAAGACATAGCAACCATGGAACCATCATAGAGGGTTCCCTCTGGGGGTGCAAGCATGATAGAACCGCCATAGATGGTTCTATTTCGACTTGGGGAGCTCATGACACCCTCCAAGGTCAGTGCTGGGTTGGTGGCCTCCAGCGGCGGTATCCCAGTATGGAGTGATCACTGTCAGTGCTGCGGAGTTCCCGTACTCCACGTCAGGGCCGGAGGTGTTCGACGATGCTGGATCTGACGGTGCTGCCGGCCTTCATCGCAGCGATCTTGCTCTTTCTTGTTTCGCCCGGTCCTGATATGGCCTACATGATCGCAGTGGGATTCGCAGGTGGCCGACGGGCAGCGGTAAAAGCCATCCTCGGTATCTGCACGGGCATGAGTGTCTACGCCGCCGTCGTCGTGGTGGGGATAGGGGGCATCGCCCAATTGCACCCGCTGGTATTTGACGCAGTGCGGATTTTTGGCGCGGGTTATCTGCTGTGGTTGTCATATGTGACAACACGCAATGCGCGTCGAACGATCGGAAATCATGGCGACCTCAAGGCCGGTGAGTGGTATCTCCGGGGTGTGCTCGTCAGCCTGGCAAACCCGAAGCTCATGTTGTTCTTCCTTGCGGTGCTCCCGCAGTTCACGGGAAGTGCGGATAACTATACTTTGCAGTTGGCGATGCTCGGTGCAGTTGACGTTCTCGTGGAGATGGTTCTTTATGGGGGTGTCGGGGTGCTGGCTGGATCTTTTCATGCGCGCCTTTCCGGTTCGTCAAAAGCGGTGGCTGTGCTGAACTATGCGGCGAGTGCCGTTTATTTTGTGCTGGCGACGGCGATCATTGCTGAGGTCGTCACTGCCTAGTGCTCCAGTCGAACTCGGAGGTCTCGGTGCCACGCCCGCGACGAGTTCTTCGCCGCCGGCCGTGTCGATCCGCAGCCGGTCGGTGATCCTGTTCCGGGTGTCGTCCAGGGGCCTGCATCGGTGGCGTCCGGGCGCGTTCGCCGAGCCTGCCAGGGCAGAGCCCGCATCGCTCCTACTGCGAAAACAGTGCCTGCCGATCGCCTGGGGGAATCGGCCAGTCGGTTCTGCGACGGGTCGAGCACGGACCGTTGCCTCTTCGTGCACGATCTGATACTTAGAGTGACTGTCGGTTTCCTTGATGATCGGAGCGCCATGCGTCGTGTCCTGGCTGTCCTGTCCCTGTCCGCCGCCCTCACTGCTGCGGCCGTGCCCGCCGCCGCAGAGAGCGATCAGGGGTGCACTCAGGCCTACAGCAGCATGTACCCGGGCCCCAACGGCGAGACCACGGGCGAGGGGCACTTCGCCCATGGGGAGAGCTACCAGGGACGCACCTGCAACAACGGCTGGTGGGTGGAGGACCACCCGGTGCTGGGCCCGTTTGTTCCGGAGGTCGGGTGGACACCGGCGGTCGGATGAGGCCAGAACGAACGACCCGGGTGGGCGGCCCGCTCGGGCCGCCCACCCGAGGGCTCCCGTCTTTGCGGGAGTGAGTGAACCGGCGGCGGGCACCCGAGCACAGGCACGCGGCTCAGCCGAGCAGGACCCCCAGGCCCTTGGCGGCGAACACGCCGCCGAAGACGAACAGCACGGTCATGGTCACGGTGTCGTTGTTGGCGGTCAGCCAGCTGCGGGCTCGCTCCAGGGCGTGCGCGCCGCGCTCGCCCCACACCGCGGCCGCGACCACGGGTGCGAGCAGGCCCAGGCTGCCCAGCACCGCGAACACCAGGGCGGCCAGCGCCGTACCACCGGTACCCAGGTCGAAGGCGGCGATGGCGGCACCGCCGCCGAGGATCATCGCCAGGCTCTTGGGGTTGGCCCCCGCCAGCAGTACGGCCAGGCCCACCACCCTGCCGCCTCCCATGGAACCGATCGCGGTCAACCACGCCGGAGGCTCCGGTTCGGTCCCCGAGGGCTGCCCCAGGCGGTCCCGCAGGTTCTTGACCGTCACCAGGAGCAGAAGCAGGCCCAGCAGGAGCTGCGCCCAACCCACCCAGACCGGCGATTCCCCCGAGGCGGTGGTGTCGCCGGTCCCGGCGGCGAGGCCCACCGCAGCGGACACCACCAGGACGACGGCGGCCCAGGTGAGGACGAACGCCAGTGCTTTGCCCCGCCCCGCGGGGGCCATGAGCAGCAGGATGACGGCGACGATCGGCAGCGGCGCGGCGATCAGGCCCACCACGAAGGGCAGCACCTGGGTGAGAGCGTTGAGCACGGTACCTCCGGGTCACTCTTCGGTTTCGGGGGACTGTGGAGGCCACACCCCCAGGGCGCGGACACCGGAGCGCACCGACCAGAACACGCGGTTCGGACCGAGTTCGTCGAGCACTCCGACACGTCGCAGCAGTTCCCGGACCGGAGCCTTCACCCGGGCCAGGGCCAGTTCGACCCCGTCCTCGGCCAGGTCGGCTCTCAGGTCGCGCAGCGCGTCCACGGCGGTGGAGTCCATGTGCGAGACCGACTCCATGTTCACCATGAACCAGCGCACCCGCTTCCCGTCCCGGCGGGACTCCGCCACCAGGCCCCGCACACGTGAGACGAAGTAGGGGGAGTTGGCGAAGAACAGGGGCGCGTCGAACCGGTAGACGATGAGCCCCTCGTGCGTGAGCGCCTTCGTGGTGGTGATGTCCCGGTAGCCGTCGATGCCCTCACCGGTGCCCAGGACCGCGTCGTGCGGGCGCACCGCGCGGTAGACGAACACCCCGATCGACACCGCGACCGCCACCCCCACCCCGTTGAGCACCCCCAGGAGGAGGACCGCGAGAAGGGTGACCGCTGCCAGCAGCGCCTCCACGGAGGAGACCCGGCGCAGCTCGCCGAAGCCGCGCACGTCCACCAGGCTCGCGCAGGCCACGATGATGACCACCCCCAGGGCGGCGGTGGGGAGGGGCTCCACCAGCGGCATGGCGAAGACCGCGACCAGGGCCACCACCACGCCGGCGGTCAGACCTACCACCTGGGAGGATCCCCCCGCTGAGCCGTTCAGGGCGGTGCGCGAAGCGCTGGAGCCGATGGGGAAGGCCTGGGTGAGCCCGGAGAGGAGGTTCGCCGCGCCGAGTCCGGCCAGTTCGCGGTCGGGGCTCACGGTGTACCGGAAGGACCGGGCGTAGCTCCGTGCCACCGCCGCCCCGTCGGCGAACCCCACCATCACCAGCCCCAACGCGGGCACCAACAGAACCGACAGGTCGCTCCAACCCACGTCGGGAACGCGCAGTGCGGGCAGGCCGCCGGTCACCTCGCCCACCACGGACACGCCTCTGCCGGGCAGATCCAACAGTACCGAGGCGCACCCGGCCGTGACCACCACGACCAGGGCGCCGGGGACGACCGGAACGAACCACCGCAGGGCCATGGCCACCCCCAGCAGGACGGCGCTGAGGACCAGGGTGGGCACATGGGTGTCGTCCAGACCGGTCACCGCCTCCCACAGGGAGGGGAAGAACCCCATGGCATCGCCCTCGATCCCGATCAGCTTGTCCAGCTGGGCCGCGGCGATGAGCAGCGCGGTGCCGTTGACGAAGCCGAGCAGCACCGGCCGGGACAGGAAGTCGGCCATGAACCCCAGCCGGAGCAGCGCGGCCACCAGGTACACCGAGCCGACCAGCAGAGCCAACGCGGCCGCGAGCGCGGCGTAGCGCGCCGCGTCCCCGCCCGCGAGCGGGGCGATGACCACCAGGGTCAGCGCCGACAGCACCCCTTCGGGTCCCACGACCAGATGGCGTGAGGAGCCGAACAGCGCGTAGCCCAGCAGCGGCAGCATCGTGGCGTACACCCCGGCCACCGGGGAGAGCCCGGCCAGCTCACCCATGGCCAGCCCGGCCGGGACGGCGACCGCCGCCACCGTCGCGCCGACGAAGACGTCCTTGGCCACGAGCGGGGCGGACCACCCGCCCACGGGCCGCAGTCCCGGCGGCGCGGGCAGAGGACGGAACCACCCTCGTCCGAGACCTCTCACGACGCTCGGCCCCGGGGGTCGCGAAGCCGCTCGTGCGCGACCCGCGCGGTCCCGGGGAGGGCGGTGCGACCCCTGGCCCCGGGTGTCGGCACCGACCGCGTCGACCCGCCGGTCACGTCACCGCCCAGCGGCCTCCCCCGGTGTCCGCACCGGTCCGGTGGCGCCCACGGTCCTGCGGTCCCCCCGCCGGTCGAGCCCATGGTCTTCCCCTCCGCTGCCGCCCGCCTTCCGACAAGGCTCACCCCACAGCATCCGGGAGCGGTTCACGGTCGGCGCCACGCCGAAATTCACTGTTGTGACCATCTGGGCCGAGGAGTCGTACCTGATGGGGAATGGTGCGCGCAACGGGTGCGTCGGCGCTCCGCCACACCGTGACGGACCGCGGGTGACGGCGGCTCCGGGCTTTTCGCTCCGGGGCGGGCCGTCGGCCGGGTCGCGCGGGGCGGCCGACGGGGCTACCCCTCCTGGATGATCTGGATGAGGTTGCCGCAGGTGTCGTCCAGTACCGCGGTGGTGACCGGCCCCATCTCCAGCGGCCCCTGGGTGAAGCGCACCCCGAGCCCCTGCAGCCGCTCGTACTCGGCCCGCACGTCGTCCACGGCGAACTGGGTGGCCGGGATGCCGTCGCTGACCAGGGCCTCCCGGTACGGTCCCACCGCGGGATGGCCGGCGGGCTCCAGCAGGAGCTCGGCGCCCTCGGGGTTCTCGGGTGAGACCACGGTCAGCCAGCGGTTCTCGTCCCCGGGTTCGCCCAGGGGGACATCGTGTTTCTTCACGAAGCCCAGCACGTTCGTGTAGAAGTCCAGGGCCTTGACCTGGCTGTCGACGAAGACGCTGTTGATGTTGATCCTCATGGGCTGCTCTCCTGTTCGGTCGGCTCGATCCACCGCTCGGTGATGTGCCTCAGCGGGGCCGGGTTCATGGTGTGGAACTTCTGGCGCCCCTCGCGCCGGCTCTCGACCAGTCCGGCGTCCTCCAGGACCGCGAGGTGCTGGGAGATCGCCTGGCGGGACATGCTGATCCCGTGTTTGTTGACCAGCCGCGCACAGATCTCGAACAGGGTCTGCCCGGACCGCTCCGTGAGCTCGTCGAGGATCTTCCTGCGCGTCGGGTCGGCGAGGGCCTTGAACATCTCGTCGGCCATGCCCCCACTATAGGCAAGTCCCTGCTTGCGTATCAACTCTCTGCCTGCGGAAAGATCGTCAATGACCGGTTGGCAAGGGGGTGCTCCCCGGACTCGCCGAAAAACGGTCCGGCCCGCCGGTCTCCTGGAGGGGGAGGCGGGCGGGCCGGATCCGTCAGGGTGGGTCGGTCAGGGCTCAGGCGTTCGAGGGTCGCCAGTTGCCGTACGGCGGTCGTCTTCCGGGGGAGCGCGGAGCGGGGGCACCCGGCTCGTGTTGTCGACCCGGCTGCGGACAAGGGCTCATGTGACAGGGCTGATCAGGTGGAAGGTCGATGTCGATTCCACAATCTGCCGGGCCCATCAGCACGCCGCAGGCGCTCGCCGTGACGGTCAGGCCCAGAAGGAACCACCCGGCGGATCCCGCACCGAGCCCGACGACCATGGCCCGGGCCGGACCCGGCCGACCCCGTTCCCGGCCACTGCGGGTGAGGGGTGGCCACCCGGTTCGACGAACTTGCGGTCCGCTTCGAGGCCACTGTCCTGATCGCCGCTATCAGCGAGTGGATATGACAGCCCTGAGCAGTCGGTTCCTGCACCAGCACGAGAACCAGGCTCTTGGCGCACCGTCTGCCAGGACGAAGCGCCGCCGTCCTCACGCTCGCGCAGCGGCGTGCCAGGCAGCGGTGACACACCCTTCTTCCCAGTGCCACCACTCCTTCGTCTCGCCGTGCTCCAACAGCTTGCGGATTTTCGGCAGGTCCGCCTGCGGCGGGACATCCAAGGCCACCATCCGGAACTGCTCGATGCCTTCGCCCGTCGTGCCGAGGCTGTGGAAGGCCTCCAGTGCGCTCTGCCGGGCGGCGGCAGAGCCGTCGTCCTTCAACACGATGAGCCGGATGGTGCAGTTCTGCGAGGCCTGAACCGTTTCCCCGGCCCACAGAACACCTTCGTCATCCGGTTGCACCCTGACGATGTCTCCGCTGGCGACTCCGCGGACGAACCAGGGTGTGTTGTCCAGCCGCACCGTGCAGTTGCCGAGGTCTACAGCCCACAGGCTCTCGACACTCGCCGGCGGCCAGCCGTCCTCGTCTGCCTCCATGCGGAAATGGACCTTCACGTGGTCGTCACTGATGTTCGTCACCGAACCATCATCCGCTTCGCATCCGACAGACCGGGCTGCGGAGTGCGGAAGGCGGGTGCCTTCGGATGCTGCTGAAAGTCCGCCGCGATCGCTGGCGGACACACCAGATGGTCAACTTCTCCAACACGACCTGGCCGACTGCCCACGGCCGAGTCCGCGGGTTCCCGGGCGCGGGCTCCCTCGCCGGGGGCCGGGGCGGTTCCTGCCGGTCGCGGCAGGACCAGAACCCGCTACCCGCGCGGTTTCCGGGCCAGCAGGACCTCGGCCACCGCGCTGTCGGTCACCAGGGTCGACACCAGCCCGCTCCGGAGTGCCGCGCCGACCGCCAGGGCCTTGGCCTCGTCGCCCGCCCCGGCGACCGCCACCACCTCAGGGACCTCGCGCAGCTGGTCCGCGCTGATACTGATGACCCGCTCGTCCAGGTCGCTGCGGACCTGGTTTCCGTCGGCGTCGAAGAGCTGGGCGGACATCTCCGCGCACACACCCATCCGGCTGTACCGCTCCCGCGCCTCGGGGGACAGGGCCGGGTAGACGGTCGAGTTGCGCTCGTCCCAGCCGCCGACGGCCACCACGGCCGTCGTCAGGCGGTCGAAGCGCGCGAACGCGGCCGCGATGCCCGGGTCCGCCCGCAACGTCGCCGCCGTCGCGGCGTCCGGCAGGATGAGCGGAGCGTAGATCGGGTAGGCGGGCCCGCCCGACAGGGCAGCCACCCGCCGCACCGTCTCGACCGATCCGCCCGCTTCGGTGTGCTCCGACAGCACCCCGTTCAGCTGGACCACCGTGCACCGCGGCAGTTCGGTCATCTCAGCGCCCATCGCCTGCAGTCCACGGCTCCAGGCGAGCCCCAGCACCTCGTCCGGACGCACGATCTCCGCCAGCAGCCGGGCCGCCACCGAGCCCAGGGCCCGGCGCGTCTCCAGCGGATCCTCCAAGGTGTCCACGACGATCGCCCGGCGCAGCCCGAAGGCCTCGCGCAGGCGCTCGGACCGTTCCGGGTCCAACCGCTCCGGCAGCCGGATGTCGATGTGCACGATCCCGTCGGCCCGGGCGGCCTCCAGGTCCCGGGCGACCCTGAACCTGCTCAGCCCGAACTCCTCGGCGATCTCGACCTTCGACCGCCCCTCCAGGTAGAACCTGCGGGCGATCGCGGCGAGCCGCACCATCTCCGCCGGGCCGCTCGGGGCCGCCGTCTCACTACGCCGATCGCTCATATGTGCAGGAGTGTACTCGATTGTGCTCTTTCCATTGACAGGGTGTTTCGGTTGGGTCTTCAATGAACGAGCATCTGTGATGCAGGTCGCTCAAACGAGCGGCTGACCCTGCCGGAAGGATTCCAACCGTGCGCGCCGCCATCATCACCGAACCGGGTTCTCTCACCGTGGGCGACCGACCAGAGCCGACACCCGCCCCGGACGGCGTCGTGGTCCGGGTCGGCGCATGCGGGATCTGCGGCACCGATCTCCACATCGCCGACGGGGAGTTCCCGCCCAGCCCTTACCCGCTGGTGCCCGGCCACGAGTTCGCCGGGACGGTGACCGCGGTCGGCGAGAGCGCGCCCGGCCAGCTGCGCCCGGGGGACCGGGTGGCTGTGGACCCCTCGCTGTTCTGCGGGCACTGCGGGTACTGCCGTGCCGGGCGAGGCAACCTGTGCGCCAACTGGGGGGCGATCGGCGACACCGTCGACGGAGCCTTCGCCGAGTACGTGGCGGTCCCCGCCGCCAACTGCCACCGCATGCCCGACTCCATGAGCATGCGTGAGGGCGCCCTCGTGGAGCCGCTCTCCTGCGCGGTCCACGGCGTCCGGCGCATCGGCGTCGAGGTCGGTGAACGCTTCCTCGTGGTGGGCGCGGGGACCATGGGCCTGCTCCTGCAGCAGCTGCTCCAGCGTTCCGGCGCACGCGTCACCGTGGTCGACCGCAACACCCGTCGCCTGGCCCTGGCGGCGGACCTGGGAGCGGAGGCCACCGCGACCGACGCCGCAGAGGTGAGCGGAGGGGGGTTCGACGCCGCGGTGGACGTCACGGGCGCGCCCCAGGCCATCGAGGCGGCCTTCGACTCCCTGCGCAGGGGAGGGCGCCTGCTCGTCTTCGGTGTCGCCGACGAGGCCGCCCGGGTCTCGCTGCCGCCGTTTCGCGTCTACAACGACGAGATCACCGTCGTGGGCTCCATGGCGGTGCTGAACAGCTACGGCGCGGCGGTCGACCTCATCGCCTCAGGGGCGGTGCGTACGGCCCCGCTGCTCACTGACGCCCTGCCGTTGGAGAAGTTCCCCGAGGCGCTGGCCATGATGCGCTCGGGCACCGGGGTGAAGATCCAGGTTGTTCCCGAAACGTCTGCCTGAGCAAGGAGTGCAGCACCGTGCGCACCACCCCCCGCACCACCACTTCCCGCACAACCGGTCCCCGCGCCCCCGCCGCCCGCACCACTGCGGCGACCGCGGTGGTTCTCGCCGGGCTGCTGCTCAGCGGATGCGCCGGAGCGGGCTCCACCGGCTCCGACGGAGGAACGGTCCGGCTGACCGTCGCGATCGTCTCCAACCCGCAGATGCAGGACGCCGTCTCCCTGCAGTCGCGCTTCCGTGCTGAGCACCCCGGCATCGAGGTCGACTTCGTCTCCCTGCCCGAGAACGAGGCCCGCGCCAAGATCACCACCTCCGTGGCGACCGGCGGGGGAGAGTTCGACGCCGTCATGATCAGCAACTACGAGACCCGCCAGTGGGCCGAGTACGGCTGGCTGGAGAACCTGCAGCCGTTCATCGACGCCTCCGGCGACTACGACCACGAGGACTTCGTCCCCTCCCTGCGGGAGGACCTGTCCCTGGGCGGTGACATGTACTCGGTGCCCTTCTACGGGGAGTCCTCCTTCCTCGCCTACCGCACGGACCTGTTCGAACAGGCCGGGGTCGAGATGCCCGCGGACCCCACCTGGGACGAGGTGGCCGAGCTGGCCGCCGAGCTCGACGGGGTCGAACCCGGGGTCTCCGGGATCTGCCTGCGCGGCCTCGCAGGCTGGGGCGAGGTCCTCAGCCCGTTCAACAGCGTCCTCAACACCTTCGGCGGGCGCTGGTACGACGAGGACTGGAACGCCGAGCTCGACTCGCCCGAGTTCCGGCGCGCGGCCGACTTCTACGTGGACCTGGTCCGCGAGCACGGCCAGCCGGGCGCCGCCAACAGCGGCTTCGGCGACTGCCTGAACCACTACGCCCAGGGACGGGCCGCCATGTTCTACGACTCCACCTCCATGGTCAGCACCATCGAGGACGACAGCACCGCGACCGTGGCAGGGCTCAACGGCTACGCCCCGGCCCCGGTGTCCGAGAGCGACTACGGCGGCTGGCTCTACGCCTGGACCCTGGGGATCCCCGCCACGTCCGAGCACAAGGACGAGGCCTGGGCCTTCCTGGAGTGGATGACCGACCGGGAGTACGTGCGCACCGTCGCCGAGGAGTACGGCTGGCAGCGGGTCCCGCCGGGCAACCGGATGTCCACCTTCGAGGACCCCGAGTACCAGGAGGTCGCGGGGGCCTACGCGGAACCCATGCTCCAGGGCATCGAACGCGCCGACCCGCAGGACCCGGGAACGCGCCCGGTCCCCTACGAGGGCATCGGCTTCCTCGCCATCCCCGAGTTCCAGGACCTGGGCACCAGGGTCAGCCAGCAGCTCAGCGCTGCCGTGGCCGGGCGGATCACCGTCGAGGAGGCGCTCGCGCAGGGCCAGGAGTACGCCGAGACGGTCGGCGCCACCTACAGGGAGGAAGGCCGATGAGTACGGCGACAGCGCCCCCGTCCGAGGCGCCCGTGAAAGCGGCCCGTTCCGCCCGGCCCACGCGGAGCGGGCGCGCCACCGGGTGGGCGCGCCGGGCACCACTGCTTCCCGCGCTGGTGTTCATGCTGGTCGTCACCCAGCTGCCGTTCCTGGCGACCGTCGTGTACTCGCTCAGGTCGTGGAACCTGCTGCGCCCCGACTCCCAGGCCTGGGTCGGACTCGCCAACTACGCGGCGGTCTTCACCGACAGGCAGTTCCTCGGAGCCGCGGCCAACACCGTGCTCGTCACCGCGTCCTGCGTCGTGGTCGCCATGCTGCTCGGCATCGGGCTGGCCCTGCTGCTGGACCGCCGGTTCTGGGGGCGGGGCGTGGTGCGCACACTCGTCATCACCCCGTTCCTGGTGCTGCCCGTGGCCACGGCGCTGCTGTGGAAGCACATCATGTTCGAGCCGGTCTTCGGACTGGTCAACTTCGTGCTCTCACCGCTGGGCGTGGACACCTTCGACTGGGTCTCCCAGATGCCGGTGTTCTCGGTGGTGGTCGCGCTGGTGTGGCAGTGGACACCGTTCATGATGCTGTTGGTGCTCGCGGGACTCCAGAGCCAGAACACCGACGCTCTGGAGGCGGCCCAGGTCGACGGCGCGTCCAAGCGGCAGATCTTCGTCTGGATCACCCTGCCGCACCTGCGCCGCTACATCGAACTGGGTGTGCTGCTGGGGTCGGTGTACGTGGTCAACACCTTCGACACGATCTACATGATGACCCAGGGCGGTCCCGGTACCGCCAGCGCCAACCTGCCCTTCTACGTGTACCAGCGGACCTTCCTCGGGTTCGACATCGGCCAGTCGGCGGCGATGGGCGTCGTGGTGGTGGTCGGCACCATCATCGTGGCGATGCTGGCCCTGCGACTGATCTTCCGCACCTTCATGAACGCACAGGAGGCGCGATCATGACCGCTCCGGCCCCCGGACGCACGGCGGACACGGTTTCCGCCACCACCCGCACACCGCGCATCCGGCGCGGCGCCACCACCCGCGCGGGCGGCACCGTCCTGACCGCCCTCACCTGGGTCATCGGCCTGCTGTTCGTCTCCCCGGTGCTGTGGCTGGTGCTGACGGCGTTCAAGGAGGAGAACCAGGCCGCGACCGACCCTCCGACGCTCTTCTTCCAGCCCACCCTGGACCGGTTCGCCACCGTGCTGGGGGCGGACTTCCTGCCGTACCTGGGCAACTCGGCGATCGCCACCCTGGCGTCCACGCTGCTGGTCCTGGTGCTGGGCCTGCCCGCCGCCTACGCGCTCTCGGTGGCCCCGGTCAAACGCACCCAGGACGTGCTGTTCTTCTTCATCTCGACCAAGATGCTGCCGGTCGTGGCGGTCGTGGTGCCGATCTACGTGGCAGCCGCGCACCTGTCGATGCTGGACAACGTGTGGACCCTGGTCGTGCTGTACACGGCGATGAACCTGCCCATCGCGGTGTGGATGCTGCGCTCGTTCTTCCTGGAGGTGCCCGCGGCGATCGTGGAGGCCGCCCGGATGGAGGGCGCGGGGCTGCCCAGGGTCCTGTGGTCGGTGATGGTGCCCATCATGGCGCCGGGCATCGCGGCGACCGCCCTGATCTGCATGATTTTCTCGTGGAACGAGTTCTTCTTCGCGGTGAACCTGACCGCGGCCCAGGCCGCCACGGTCCCGGTGTTCCTGACCGGTTTCATCACCAGTGAGGGACTGTTCGTGGCGCAGCTGTCGGCGGCCGTGGTCATGGCGTCCCTGCCCATCGTGGTGATCGGCTGGACGGCCCAGCGCCAGCTCGTGCGCGGTCTCTCCATGGGCGCGGTGAAGTAGCACGCAGTGCCCCGGCGCCTTCACGGCACCGGGAACGGAGGCGGCCGTCACGGGGACGGCGGTCGCCTCCGGCCGCGGCTGGGCGGCTGTGCGCAGGCCCGCGGACCGCCGTAGGCCCGGACCGGCCTACTCCTCGCTGCTGAAGTCGTTGTACTGGTCGGCGCGCTCCTGGCCGGACAGCGCGTGAATGGCGTCCATGACCCGGTCGGTGATGACGCGGCGGGCCTTGCCGGGGGCCATGCTGTCGAACCCGGTGGAGAAGTCCATCGGCTCGCCGAAGCGCACCGTGAAGGGGCGGGGGCGCGGCATGCTGGCGCCGATCGGCTGGACCAGCTGGGTGCCGGAGACCGCGACGGGGACGATGGGGGCCTTGGACTCCAGGGCGAGGTGGGCGACGCCGGTGCGGCCGCGGTAGAGGCGGCCGTCCCGGGACCGGGTGCCCTCGGGGTAGACCACGCAGGCCTCGCCCTCGTTGAGCCGGTCCAGCATCATCTCCAGCGACACCATGGCGTCGCGGGCGTTGCCGCGCCGGACCGGCATGGCGCCCAGGGAGCTGAACACGGTCTTGGTGAGCTTGCCCTTGACGCCCGGGGCCTCGAAGTAGTCGGACTTGGCGAGGAAGCGTACCGGGCGCTGCGTGACCGACAGGGGGATGACGACGCTGTCCACGAAGGACAGGTGGTTGCTGGCGAGGAGGACCGGTCCGGTGGCGGGGACGTTCTCACGGCCCTCGATGGTCGGTCGGCACAGAGTCCGGGCGAGGACCGCCGCGGTCTGCCGCAACGCACCGTAGAGCACGTGTTCTCCCTTTTTGTTGTCGGACGGGGCCGACCTCAATGTAATGGTGACCGACCAGTAATGATGACCTGCCGCACACAGAGTGCCCTACGTCACCAACCAGGAGAAACGGGAGACGCGGCAGGGGGCCGGCGCCCCGCCTCCGGACCGGTGCCCCGCCCCAGGGCCGGTGCCCCGCTTCAGGGCCGCTGCCTCCCGCCCCGGGGCGCGCGACACGGTTCCGGCACCCGATGAGTTTCGGCGCCGGCACCGGTCCGTACGGGAGACGATGCGGTGTGTCCGCACCCCGACGAACGGAGCAGCCATGTCCACGACCCCACCCAGCCCCTCGGTGGCCCTGCCGATCGACGACCGCATGAGGGCGATGGTCTTCTACCGCGACGCCTTCGGGTTCGAGCCCGTCGGCGAATCCGCCGAGGACGGCGTGCCCGAGCCGCTGATGTTCCGGATCGACCAGCGCACCGTGCTGCTGCTCATCCCCAGGGGCGGTTTCGGCTGGGTGCTCGGCGACGGCCGCGAACTGGCCCCGCCCGGGACCAGTGAGTGCCTCATGGGGATGGCGGTGGCCACCGAGCAGGAGGTCGACGACCTGGTCGCCCGGGTCCGGGACGCCGGGGGAGCGGTACTGGCCGAACCCGACCACCAGCCCTGGGGGTACACGGCCCTGTGCGCGGACCCGGACGGGCACGTCTGGCAGGTCCTGGTCACCCCCTGAGCGCGCGCCCCGCGGTGCGCCCCGCCGGGCGCGCCCCTACAGGGGAGGGGCGCCCGGCGGGCTCGGGGCGTTCCAGCGGTAGCGCAGCGCCAGGATCCGGATGGCGAAGCACAGCAGCGAGCCGACCACCGCGATCCAGCCCGGGCCGAACCCGGTCAGGTCCACGAGCACCACGAAGGCCGCCCCGACCATCGCCGGGATGGCGTACAGGTGCGAGTTGGCGCTGAGCACCGTCGGTACCCGGTTCAGCAGCACGTCCCGGATGGTGCCGCCGCCCACCCCGGTGATGACGCCCAGGATCACCGCCTGGAGGGGGCCGAACCCGAACTCCAGCGCCTTGGTCGCGCCGATCACCGCGAACAGGCTCAGCCCGGCGGCGTCGAACAGCAGGATGGGTTTGCTCAGGTGGGTGAGCTGGCGGCTGAGGAAGAACGCCAGCATGCTCCCGGCCAGCGCGGTCACCAGGTACCGCCAGTCCTGGAAGGTCGCCGGGGTCTCACCGAGCAGGACGTCGCGGATGACGCCGCCGCCGATGGCGGTCACCATGCCCAGGGCCATCACCCCGACGATGTCCACCCGCGCGGTGCGGATCGCCGTGAGGGAGCCGTCCAGAGCGAACGCGAAGATGCCCATCAGGTCGAGGACGAGGAGGATGTCGAGCGTGGACATAGGTGTGCGCCGGAAGCGGCGGTTCCCTTCGGTCGGACGGGTGCCAACCGGAAAGTAGATCACGAAACTACGCCGGTTTCCGCACCTCAGCGCTGTGAGGCCCCCCACGGGTCGTGCGGAGGGCCTCACGGGCGGACGGCTGAGAGGTCAGAATCCGCTGTTGCCCTCGCCGCGCACGACCTCGAAACCGCCGGAGGAGACCAGCCCGTCACCGCCGGCCCCGGACACGCTCACGTACTCGAAGTACGCGCTGCCCTCGGCCTCGATCTCGACGCCGTGGCTCCCGGTACCGTCCACCGTCACGTTCTCGAAGCTCAGCCCCTCCACCAGCCGCTGGTGGCTGACCAGGATGCCCTGGTAGGAGCTGTCCACGATCTCGGTGTCGGCCACGGTGATCGGCGCGGTGATGTCGGCGGTGTCGGCGAAGACCCAGATCGCGCCCAGCTCGGTCTCCCAGTTCGGCTCGTACCCGCCGGTGCGGGTGAGCGTGTTGCGCCGGAGCATCGTCTCGCCGCTCAGCGGCACCGGGTCGAACCGGGTGCCCACGGCGATCCCGGCCGAGCCGGTCAGGGTGTCGGAGAACAGGTTGTCCTCCACCCGATTGCCGTGCCCGCCGTAGATCCCGGCGCCGTTGCCCAGCAGCGGTGTGGACACGGTGTTGAAGGAGAACGCGCTGTCGGTGACCGGCGAGCCGTCCGACCACATCGCCAGGGCGTCGTCGCCGGTGTTGCGCACCACGCTCTGGCGCACCTCGGTGTCACGGACGTCGCCGTGCAGGTTGACCCCGTCGGCGAAGGTGTTGCGGATACGAAGCCCCAGGGCGAGCAGCCCGTCGGTGCCGTGGTCGGCCCACAGCCCCACCTTGGTGTGTTCGATCCACACGTTCTGGATCAGCGAACCCGTGCCGAAGTCACCCTCGAAGGCGGCGTCGAACCCGGCGTCGTCGCGGTACCGGTTGTCGCCGTCGATCATCAGGTCGGTCACCACCACGTCCGAGCCGGTGGCCATGAACCCGCCCTTGCCGTCCAGGCCGTGCAGCACCGAGTACCAGGGCCCGGCCCCGCTCACGGTCACACCTTCGACCTCGACCCGGTCGCTGATGGTGTACTCGCCCTCGGGCACCCACACGCCGGTGCCCTCGGACCTGGCCTCGGCGATCGCGGAGCGCAGCGCCTCGGTGTCGTCCGGACCCGAACCCGCACCGTGGTCGGTGAGGTCCACGAAACCCTCGGGGCTCTCCAGGGGGTCGGGCACGACCTCGGTCTCCACGAGGTCGATGTCGTAGTACTCCGCCGAGGAACCGGCGTCCTTCTCCAGCCGCAGGGTGGTCCCGGCCGGGAGCGGGCCTACTCGGAACCGCGAGTCGTCGAAGAACCGCTGGGCACCACCCTCCCGCGGGTCGTCGGAGTACGGGTACGTGCCGTACACCCAGCTGTACTCGCTGGTCAGCTCCAGGTCCTCGACCTTCTCGCCATCCGCGTACAGGCCCAGGGTGTGCCGCTCGCCGCCACCGTTCTCCGCGTCGGGAAGGGAGTAGCGCACGACCAGCGCGTCGGCGTCCTCGGTGAGCTCGAACTCCACGTGGTCGCCGGTCTCGGAGAGCCGGACCGCCTGGCGCCCGGACGCCTCGGCCTCCACGGTGCGGAACTCCCGGCCCGGGCCCAGGACCTGGGCGTTCGTTGCGCCGTCCTGCGCCTGGTAGGCGGTGTAGGGCACGGTCGCGCCGCGCTCGTCCAGCCGGGCCCCGGACGACAGCGCGATCCGGTCCAGGGCGATCGCCGTCGCGCCGTCGCCGCGCAGCTCCACGCTGCCCAGCCCGGCCGGGACGGTCACCCCTGTGTCGGTCTCGGCCCAGCCATCGGTGGCGGGCAGGTCAACCGGGCCGAGTGAGCGCCCGTTGACCAGCAGCTCCGGGGCGCTGTGGGTGTCGGAGGCGTAGGTGAGGGTGAGGGTCTGCTCGAGGGCCGAGGTGGAGGCGACCGGCACGACCACCCGGGCATCGGCGCCCAGGGTCGTGTAGGAGTCTCCCGAAGACCCGGCCATGGTGGTGACGGTTTCCCCCTCTCCGGTGAGGAAGGCGGTGCCGACGTCGTAGACGGCTCCGCTGCCGTCAGCGGACACCAGCTCGGTTCCGGGTTCGGTCGTGGTGGTCATGGTCCAGGCGGCGGCCGCGGCCAGGGTCAGGGCGCCCAGGGCGGCGCCGGTTCGGGTTCCGGCCGGGGTGTGGTTCGCACGTCGGTGCATGGGGGGTTCCGTTTCCGGGAGTTCTGTGAGGTGGTGTCCGGGCGGCCGATCGGCTGCGGGGGCCGCCCGGCGCTCAACCCTTGACCGCACCCCCCAACCCGCCACCGCGCAGGAATGTGCGCTGGAACATCAGGAACAGCGCGATGGGAATGACACTGGACAGGGCCAGGGCGGACAGGAACACGTCCAGCTCGACGAAGCTCCGCAGGGCGGGCAGGCGCACCGACAGCGGCTGGACCGCAGGGTCGGGAAGCACCAGCATCGGCCACAGGAAGTCCTTCCAGGACGCGATGACCGCGAACACCGACACCACGCCCAGGATCGGCTTGGACATCGGCAGCACCACCGACCAGAACAGGCGGAACGGGCCTGCGCCGTCCATTCGTGCGGCCTCGAACACCTCCCGGGGGAGGTTGTCGAAGAAGCGCTGCACGAGCAGCACGTTGAACGCGTTCGCGCCGGCCGGGAGCCATACCGCCCAGAAGCTGTTGACCAGAGAGGTGCCCAGCAGCGGCGGGTCCAGGACGGTCAGGTACAGCGGCACCAACAGGACCACCGAGGGCACGAACAGTGTCGCCAGCACGATCCCGGTGACGGCCTTGCGGTAGCGGGGCCGCAGTACCGACAGCGCGTACCCGGCGGTCGTGGCCACGACGATCTGTACCAGCCACGCGCCCGCCGCGATGACGACCGTGTTGAACATGTGCAGGTCGATGTCGAACCGCGCCCAGGCCGTGTACAGGTTGGCCCAGTCCAGCGGGTTCGACCACAGGGACAGCGGTTCGCGGAGCGTGTTCTGGGTGGGAGTGACCGCGGCCCGGGCCAGCCACAGCATCGGCCCCAGACCGACCAGGAACAGCAGTCCCAACAGGGCGCCCAGCACCAGCCGCATGGTCCGGCGAGTGCGTTCGTGTGCCCAGTCGGCCGCCGAGAGGACGCCGCGGAACCCGGCTTCGGCCGCGGGGCGGGTACGACGGCGCCCGGCCGCGGCGGGGGTTCGTGGAGCGGACAGGGGTCGGGTACTCACGAGCTGCTCCAGGAACGGGTGAGGCGGAAGTACACCGCGGACAGGACCGCCAGGAACACCGCGAGCATCAGGCTCAGTGCGGTGGCTGCCCCGTAGTCGCCGCCCAGGCTGGTGGCGAAGGCGTAGTCGTAGATGAGCAGCAGGACCGTGGTGGTGGAGTTGGCCGGCCCGCCCCCGGTGAGCAGGAACGGCTCCAGGAACACCTGAGCGGTCCCGATGATCTGCAGGATGAACGTGATGAGCAGGATCCCGCGCAGCTGCGGCAGCGTCACGTGCCACACCTTGCGCCAGATCGAGGCCCCGTCCATTTCCGCGGCGTCGTACAGGTCGGGGTTGACCGAGGTCAGCGCCGCCAGGTAGATGATGACCGTGCCCCCGGCCGCCGACCAGGTGGCCACCAGGACCAGTGACGGCATCGCCATCACGGGATCCTGGAGCCACCCGACCGGCCCGAACCCGAACCAGCCCAGCACCGTGTTGAACACCCCGGTGGAACCGCCGTCGTAGAAGAACTGCCACAACAGCACCGACACCACCGGCGGGACCACCACCGGCAGGTAGGCCAGCACGCTGAACAGCCCCCGCGCCCGCCGGACCTCGCTCATCAGCACCGCCGCCAGCAGCGGGATCGGATAGCCGAACACCAGCGACAGCACGGCGAAGTAGAGCGTGTTCGTCACCGCTGTCCCAAGGAGCGGGTCGGACAGGACGTAGGCGAAGTTGTCCAGCCCCACGAACGTCGGCGCGCTGACCAGGTTGGTCCGCTGGAAGCTCATGACCACCGCGCGGACGATCGGCCACCAGGAGAACACCCCGAACACCAGGAACAGGGGTAGGAGGAAGACCAGGCAGGCCGGTCCTCCGCCGCGCGCCCACGACCGAGGGGAACGGCGGCGCGGGCCCGGTGTAGCGGGCACGGCGGGAGGGGGACCGGGCGGCGGGGTGGCCGGCTCGGCGGTTCGGGTCAGGGACATGGCTGCTACTCCCGGTCGATCTGGGCCTGGGCGGCGGCCTCGGCCTCGGCGAGCAGGGCGGCCACGTCGGCGTCACGATCGGTCAGCACGGCCTGCACCACCGGGTCCAGCAGCGCGTACACCTCCTGGGTGGAACGCGTGGGCTCGTTGACCAGGGGCTGCTCGAACATGGCATCGGTGTAGGGGGTCATCTGCTCCAGAGGCACGTTCACGTACTCCTCCTGCCAGCCGAGCTTGGCCTCGTGTGTCTCCTGGTCGAAGACGGCCAGCTGTGGGGAACCGACCGGCTGCCCGGCCTCGGCCAGCGTCCGGGCGTCCAGGACCGAGGCCTCCTCGTCGGTGAGCTTGGCCAGGTAGTAGAAGTCGATCCAGCGCACCCCGGCGTCGACCACCTCGGGCTCGGCGTCGGCGCGGACCACCGCGAGGTCTCCGCCGCCCAGTACCCCGGCATCGGGGTGGTCGGCCAGCGGCAGCGCCGCGACCCCGTAGTCGTCGGGGTCGATGGCGTTCTGGGTGACGAGGTTGCCGTAGTTGCCGCCGCCGGAGACGTACATGCCGATCCGCCCGGACGAGAAGTCCTGGTTGATGGACTCCCACTCGTAGAGGAAGTTGGCGCCCATGCTGTCGTCCTCCCAGCGCATGGTCCGGACGAGTTCGAGGGCCTCGGCCATCTCCGGGGTGTCGATCGTGGCGGTGGCGTCGTCGCCGTCCAGGACCTCGGTGCGCCCGCCGAACGCGTAGTTCATGCTGGTCAGGATCCAGCCGCCGGTGTTGCCGGAGGTCATCATCGTGTACCCGGCCTGGCCGGTCTCCTCGGAAATGGTGTCCGCGGCCTCACGCACCTCCTCCCAGGTGGTGGGCGGGGTGTCCGGGTCGAGCCCGGCCTCCTCGAACAGGGTGCGGTTGTAGTGCAGGGCCTGTCCGTAGGCGGCGATGGGCACCGCCCACACGTTCCCGTCGTCGTCGGTCCCTGCCGAGACGACGGTGGGGTTGAAGGAGTCCCCGTAGGGCAGCTCGGCCACCTGGCCGCTGATGTCGGAGACCTGACGGCGTTCGATGAGGCCGCGCCCGTCGGTGAAAGGCACCGTGAACACGTCCGGGAGCGTGCCTCCGGCCAGCTGTGCGGTGAAGGTGGTGGCGGTCCAGGTGTACTCCTGGACCTCCACGGTGACGTCGTCGTTGGCGGCCTCGAACTGGGCGACGCGCTCGTTGAAGGCATCGACGGCGCCCTGCTCGAGCCCGGCGTCGATGGAGACGACGAGGCGGACGGTGCCGTCCTCGCCGGCGGTGTCGGAGTCCGAACCGCAGGCGGTGGCCACCAGGGCCAGGGCCAGGGTGGTGGCCGGCAGGAGGCGGCTTCGAGGGGACGGGTTTCGGAGGGCTCGGTTTCGGGGGGCGCTGATCATGGTCGTCCTTGCTGGGCGAAGGGGGAATGCAGGCAGCGGGAGCGGGTCCGGGTCTCGGGAAGTCGGTCAGGGGCGTAGCCAGACGGCGGTGTCCGGCGGCAGGTCGGTACCGTCCAGGGGGCCGCTGGAGAGCAGAACGCGGCTGTGCGGGGGCAGCGGCAGCGGTTTGCTGCCGAGGTTGACCGCGCACACCAGCGCCTGGGCTCCGGAGCCGCGGGTGAAGACCAGCGCGTCTCCCTCGTCCGTCCCGTCGAACCAGGCCAGCTCGGACCCGCGCAGTGCGGGTTCGGCGCGGCGCAGGGCGAGCGCGGAGCGGTACAGGGACAGCATGGATCCGGGGTCGTTCTCCTGGGCTTGGACCGAATAGGCGCCCCACCCCTCGGGCTGCGGCAGCCAGGGCGCTGCGCCGCCGTCCGGGCCGAAACCGAAGGAGGAACCCGCCTCGGTCCAGGGCAGCGGAACCCGGCACCCGTCGCGGCCCGGGTCGGTTCCGCCGGAACGGAAGTACATCGGGTCCTTCAGGGCGTCCAGGGGCAGGTCCTCGACCTCCGGCAGGCCCAGCTCGTCGCCCTGGTACACGTACACCGAACCGGGCAGAGCCGCGGTGAGCAGGGCGGCGGCCCGGGCCCGCCGCTGAGCGAGGCCCAGGTCGGCGGTCACTCCGAAGCGTTTGGCCGCGAAGTCGAACGAGGTCTCCTCGCGCCCGTAGCGGGTGGCCGGCCGTGTGATGTCGTGGTTGGACAGCACCCAGGTGGCCGGGGCGTCCACCGGGGCGTGTGTGGCCAGGGTGTCGCGAATGGCCGCGCGCAGCGCCCCGGCCTCCCACGGGCGCGTCATGAAGTCGAAGTTGAACGCCGTGTGCATCTCGTCCGGGCGCAGGTAGCGGGCCATCCGCCCGGGGTCGGCCAACCACACCTCGCCCACCAGAGCGCGGGGTTCGTCGTAGGAGTCGGCTACCCGTCGCCATCCCCGGTAGATCTCGTGGATGCCGTCCCGGTCCATGAAGGGGTGGGCGCCGGGGGAGCCCTCGCGCTGGGGGATCTCTCCCAGTTCGGGATCCTTGACCAGCATCGTCGCCGAGTCCACCCGGATGCCCGCGGCGCCGCGGTCGAACCAGAAGCGCAGGACGTCCTCGTGTTCGCGGCGCACGTCGGGGTGGTTCCAGTTGAGGTCGGGCTGCTGCGGGGCGAACAGGTGCAGGTACCACTGGCCGTCGGGGACCCGGGTCCAGGTACCGCCCTGGAAGCTGGAGGTCCAGTCGGTGGGCGGGAGCTCGCCGTTCTCCCCGCGCCCCTCCCGGAACCAGAAGCGCTCGCGTTCGGGGGAGCCGGGGCCGGCCGTCAGCGCCTCCTGGAACCAGGCGTGCTGGTCGGACACGTGGTTGGGCACGACGTCCACGATGGTGCGCAGGCCCAGCTCACGGGCTTCGGTTATCAGCGCCTCGGCCTCGGCGAGGGTGCCGAAGGCCGGGTCGATGGCGCGGTAGTCGGCCACGTCGTAGCCGCCGTCGGCCAGCGGGGAGCGGTACCAGGGGGTGAACCAGACCGCGTCCGCGCCCAGGTCGCGCAGGTGGGGCAGGCGGGCCCGGACCCCGGCCAGGTCGCCGATCCCGTCGCCGTCGCCGTCGGCGAAGCTGCGCGGGTAGATCTGGTAGACCACCGCGTCGCGCCACCAGTGTGGGGAGTTCAATCGGGCTCCGTTTCGGGGGAGTCGGGTTCGGGCGGAGCGCGGGAGATCCTCGGTGCTTTCAGAGCATTCCGAGCCGACGCGTCGTCGTCGCTGGTAGCGTTGGCGCGCCCGGTAGGTTTAGCGCTATACCTTGTGAAAGTACGGGCCGGTTTCCGGCGTGTCAATAGGGGGTGAACGCAAATGATCCGCGGCACCGGGACAGCGCGAATCCCTCGTACGATGAGGGAAAATCGATCAGAGGGGAGCCCGGCGAGTGCGGGTCACGTTGAAGGACATCGCCGAGGAGGCAGGTGTCAGTACGATGACCGTCTCCAACGTCATCAACGGAAACCGGGCCAGGGTCTCCGCGAGGACCATCGCCAAGGTGGAGCGCATCGTCGCCGAACGCGGCTACGTGCCCAGCGCCTCCGCCCGCAGCCTGGCCTCCAGCTCCTCCCGCCTGATCGGGCTGCTCATGCCGGCCGCCGACGAGGACAGCCTCACCCTCAGCCCGCACAACACCGCCATGCTCGGGCAGATGGAACGCCAGCTGCGCAAACGCGACTACCACCTGATCCTGCGCGGCATCTCCCGCCAGGCCGAGGTGGACGAGGCCCTCAAGTCCTGGAACCTCGACGGCGCCGTCCTGCTCGGCTTCCCCGACCGGGAGATCGACCGGCTCACCCCCGCCACCACCGGGAACGTGCGGGTCCTGGCCATCGACAGCTACTCCCCGAACCCCCTCACCACCGGGGTGCGCTCCGACGACCGGACCGGCGCCCGCCTGGCCACCGCCCACCTGCTGGCCCTGGGCCACCGTAGGATCGTCTTCGCCGGTCCTGGCTTCTCCGACGTGGGCGTGGTCCGCGAACGCTTCGAGGGTTTCCTCGACGCCCACAAGGAAGCCGGGGTGACCTGGGACGAGGGCCTGTTGGTCGCGGTCGGGTCCACCACCTACGCTCCGGGCCTGGACCTGGGCACCCGCCTGCCCGAACTCCACCCCGGGGCCAGCGCCGTCTTCGCCACCGCCGACATACTCGCGGTCGGGATCATCGCCGGGCTCGTCGGCGCAGGCGTGGCGGTCCCCGCGGAGGTCTCGGTGGTGGGCTTCGACAACCTCGACATCGGCGGCTACGTCACCCCCCAGCTCACCACCGTGGAACAGAACGTCCAGCGTAAGGCCGCCGTCGCCGTGAACCTGCTCGTGGACTCCATCGAAGGCGAGGAACGCCCCGACGCCCCCGTCACCCTCGGCGTGGACCTGGTCGAACGCGCCTCCACAGCACCCCCGCCCGAACCGGCGGGTCCGGCCTGAACCCGCGGATCCGGCCCGAGCGGCTGCCGGAGCCCGAACGGCGGCCCGTCACGGGAACCCGCCCCGTGACGGGCCGACCACCTCCGGACGATCAGACCCCGGCGCGCTCCTCCTCCGCTTCGCGGGTACCTGCCGCGGTGGCCTCGGCGGTGCCGGTGGGTGCCACGTCGCGGAGCAGGGCGATCGCCAGCACCGCGCCGGCCGCGGACAGGACCGCCGCGACGACGGCCGCGCCGTTCAGTCCACCGGCGAACGCCGCCTGCGCGCTCTCGACCAGCGCGGTGCCCGCCTCGGCGGGCAGGCCCTCGGCGACGTCCAGGGCTCCGGGCAGGGTGTCGGCCGCCTCCGCGGCCTGCGCCTCGGTGACGCCCTCCGGAGCGGCACCGTCCATCCGGAAGCGGTACACCGCCGTTCCCACACTGCCCAGGAGCGCCACGCCCAGTGCCACGCCCAGGTCACTGGCGGTGCTGTTCACCGCGGAGGCGGCACCCGCCTTCTCCGGCGGGGCGGAGCCCATCACCATGCCGGGGACCAGTGCCATCACCGGCGCGATACCGGGGTAGAGCACGTAGAAGCCGACGATGAGCAGGGCCATCCCCGCGGTGCTGTCCACCTGGGTCAGGAGCAGGTAGCCGACGGTGGAGACCACCAGGCCGACCGCGATGACGTAGGCGGGGCGCACCCGGCGGGCGATCACCGGGGTGACCGTGGAGACGACGACGAGCCCGATGGCGGCGGGCAGGATCCACAGCCCGGCCCGCAGCGGCGACTCCTGCGCGACCAGCTGGAGGTACTGGGTGAAGAGCAGGTACACCCCGCCCAGGGCCACGGCGGCGAGCATGTACACGCCCAGGGCCCCGCTGAAGGTCCGGTCGGCGAACAGGCGCATGTCCAGCAGCGGGTCCGCCAGGCGCAGCTGCCTGCGGACGAACACGGCCGCGAACAGCACACCGGCGACCAGAGCGGTCACCGTCATCGCCGACGGCCCGGCCTCCGCCAGCTTCTTGATCCCGTAGACGAAGGGGAGCAGCGCGGCCAGCGACAGCAGCACGCTCAGCGGGTCCAGCCTGCCCTTGTCGGGAGCCCGGTACTCCGGGACCAGCAGCGGGACGGCGACCAGGACCAGCACCATCACCGGTACCCCGACCAGCATGGCCGCCCCCCACCAGAAGGCTTCCAGCAGCAGGCCGCCGACCAGCGGTCCCAGAGCCACGCCCACCGACACCGAGGCCGCCCACATACCGATCGCCATCGCGCGCTGGCGGGCGTCGGAGAACATGACGGTGATCAGCGACAGGGTCGCGGGCATCAGCGCCGCCGCGCCCAGGCCCATCAGAGCGCGTGCGGCGATCAGCAGTTCGGGGTTGGGGGCGTAGGCCGCCCCCACCGAGGCGGCGCCGAACAGCGCCGCTCCGGTCAACAGCAGCCGGCGCCGACCGAGCCGGTCGCCCAGGGTCCCCATCGTGACGAGGAAACCGGCCATGACGAACCCGTAGATGTCGTTGATCCACAGCACCTGGGAGCCGCTCGGGCCCAGGTCGGCCGTGATGTAGGGGGTGGCGAGGAAGAGGACGGTCATGGCGAGGAAGAGCAGGACCGTCGGGAAGAGGAGAACGGTCAGGCCCAGCCACTCCCGCGGTGTGGCCCGGTGCGCGGAGGCATCGGAGGTCTCGGTGGACATCGGTGGGTTCCTTCCAGAGGTTCGGTGGAGACGGGAACCACCGTCGCGAACCCCGCTTCGGACACCCTCAGGACCGGCTCAGGGTCCTGCGCCCGGCCGTGTGGCGGACCGGTGCGTCAGCGCGCTCCGGCGGCCGGGGCGGCCTGCCGGGCAGCGGCCGCCCCGGCCGTCCCTTCGCCGTGGACCGCGGAGAACACCCGCGTCCCAGGGGCTATCGTGATCCCATGCGTTTCGGGGTGCTGGGGCCACTGGCGGTGTGGACCGACGGGGGAGACCCCGTTCGAGTACCCGAACTGAAGGTGCGGCTCCTGTTGGCCGGCCTGCTGGCCGACCCGGGGCGGCTGGTCCCCGCCGACCGCCTGGTGGAACACCTGTGGGGCGGTGACCTGCCCGCCAACCCCGCCGCTTCCCTCCAGACCCGCGCCTCACAGCTGCGCAGGGCGCTGGGCGAGGCGGAGGAGGGCGGCCGCACCCTGCTGGTCTCCCGTCCGCCCGGATACCTGCTCGACGCCGAACCCGGCTCCGTGGACTCACAGGCCTTCCACGAGCTGCTCGCCCGGGCCCGTGCGGCCGCCGACCCGTCGACCCGCGCCGCCCTGCTGGCCGACGCCCTGGCCCTGTGGCGCGGACCCGCCTTCGGCGACTTCGCCGACCACGAGTTCACCCGGGCGGTCACCACCCGCCTGGAGGACCAGCGGCTGACCGCGCTGGAGGAACAGGCCGAGATCCGGGTCGAGCTGGGCGAACACGATCTGGTCGCCGACGAGCTCGGCGACCTCATCGAGCGCCACCCGCTGCGCGAGCGGATGCGCGCCGCCCACATGCGGGCCCTGTACCGCTCCGGCCGCCAGAGCGAGGCACTGGACAGCTACCACCGGCTCCGCGCCCACCTGGCCGACGAGCTGGGTCTGGACCCGGGGCCGGGGATCACCGAGCTGTACCGGGCCGTCCTCACCCAGGAACTGGGCCCGGGCCGACCGCCCGCCCCCGCTTCCTCTGCCGGCTCCGCGCCCCCAGCGGCCCCCACCGCACTGGCCGTGCCCCGGCCGGGGCTGCCCGAACCCGCCACCTCCCTGGTGGGCCGGGACGCCGAGGCCGACCGGGTCGTGTCCGTCCTGGACGGCGCCCGCCTGGTCACCCTCACCGGTTCCGGCGGGGTCGGCAAGACCCGTCTGGCCCTGGCCGTCGCCGCGCGCGCCACCGCGTCGGACGGTGTCCGCTGGGTGGATCTGTCCGGCCTGGGGGCAGCCGACCCCGACGCCGACCGCGCCGGCCCCGACCGCGGCGGCACCGGTACGGCCGAGGTCGTCGAGACCATCGCGGCCGGGCTCGGGGTCCGGGACGACACGGCCTCCACCGGCGCCGCCCCCGCGCCCGTCGCTCCCACGGATCCGGGCGGACGGGGCCTGGCCCGCCTCGCCGAGGCGGTGCGTTCCCAGGACACCCTCCTGGTCCTCGACAACTGCGAACACCTGGTCGCCCCGGTCGCCGAGGTGATCGCGGCCCTGCTGAACGCGGCCCCCGGTCTGAGGGTGCTCGTGACCAGCCAGGCCCAGCTGGCACTGGCGGCCGAACACGTGTGGCAGGTGCGGCCGCTCTCGCTCCCCGCCCCCGGCGCCGACACGGAGACGGCGCGGGGCTCCGACGCGGTCCGGCTGTTCGTCGAGCGCGCCGCGGCGACCTCGCCGGGATTCGCGCTCACCGACACCAACACCGAGGCGGTCACCGCGATCTGCCGCCACCTGGACGGTGTCCCCCTGGCCCTGGAACTGGCCGCGACCCGGGTCCGGAGCCTGGGAGTGCACGCCCTCGCCGAACGGATCGACGACCGCTTCTCCCTGCTCTCCTCCGGCTACCGGGACGCCCCGAACCGCCAGCGCACCCTGCGCGCGGTGATCGACTGGAGCTGGGACCTGCTCTCCGACCCCGAACGCGCGGTCCTGCGCAGGCTCTCCGTGCACGCCGAGGGCTGCACCCTGGCCGCGGCCGAGGCGGTCTGCTCCGCCCCCGGCACAGCACCGGGCCAGGTCATGGACCTGCTGGCCGACCTGGTCGACCGTTCCCTGGTCGCGGTCACCGACCACCCGTCAGGGCCGCGCTACCGGCTGCTGGAGTCGGTCTCCGCCTACGGCCTGGAAAGGCTGCGCGAGGTGGGGGAGGAGGAAGGGGCCCGAACGCGTCATCTGGAGTACTACCTCCACCTGGCCGAGCGCGCCGATCCCCACCTGCGCACCGCCGTCCAGCGCGGCTGGCTGGACCGGCTGGACACCGAGTCCGCCAACCTGCGCCGGGCCCTGGCCACCGCCACCGCAGCCGGCGCGTCCGACCACGCCCTGCGGCTGGCCGACGCGCTGGCCTGGTACTGGCTGATCCGCGGCCGGCTCTGCGAGGGCAGCCGGGCCCTGGCCTCGGCTCTCGCCCTCGACGGCGGGGACCCCGACCGGCGGCGGACCGCCAGGCTGTGGCGGGCCTGCCTCGTCCACGGGTTCGCCCTGGAACCCGACCAGGCCGAGGAACCGGAGGAGCCCGGCTCCGACACCGTTCCGGCCTCCTCCGAACTCCGGGCCCGCTGGTTCCTGATGGACGCGCGCACCGGCTTCTCCCCGGCCGACCACGACGGCTACGGGCCCCGCCTCGAGCGCCTGGCAGCGGAGTTCGAGGAGCGGTCCGACCCGTGGGGGACCGCCGCCGTCGAGGTGACCCTGGCCCGCAGGGCGTTCGGCCGCAGCGATCTGGACGCGCTGCGCGCCCACGCCGTACGCGGCGCCGCCCTGTTCGCCGAGACCGGCGACGGTTGGGGGCAGGCACTGACCAGCGACCTCCTCGGGACCCACGCCGAGGTCACCGGGGAGTACGCCGCCGCGGCCCGCCACCACCGGGAGGGGCTGCGCGTGGCCGAGGGCCTGGGCCTGTGGACCGAGATGGGGGAACGGCTCATCTCGCTCGGCCGGATCGCACTGCTGGAGGGCGACCTCCGACGCAGCGAGGAACTCCACGAGCGGGCGCGCCTGCTGTCGGTGGAACACGGACACGTGGTGGGGGAGGAGGCCGCCGTCCTCGGCCTGGGCATGGTGGCGCGCCGCCGCGGCGACCTCGACACGGCCCGGTCCCACCTGGAGGCGTGGCTGGGGTGGCACCTGCGGATGCGCTCCGACTTCGGCGCCTCGCTCATCCTGGCCGAACTCGGCTTCGCCGCCGAACTGGGCGGCGACCCCGGCGAGGCCGAACACCTGCACCTGCGAGGGCTGGAGGCGGCTCGTCGGACCGGGGACCCGCGCGCCGTCGCCCTCGCCCTGGAGGGGCTGGCCGGCGCGCGTGTGCTGGGCGCAGCCCCCGAGCACGCGGTCCGGCTGCTGGGTGCGGCCGAGGCGCTGCGGGCGTCGGTGGGCGCACCACTGCCCGAGGCCGAACGCGGTGACGTGGACCGGGTCGAGGCGCGCATCGCGGCCGCCCTGGCGCCCGGCCCCCGGGAACGCGCACGCGCCCACGGACGCACCCTCGACCTGGCCGGGGCCCTCGCCGAGGCCGAGAACGGGCGGGTCGCGAGCCGCTCCTGACCCGTGCGGGCCCCGCCCGCCCCGCTTCCGTTCCACCCTTGGGACGCGGTCCCTGCACGGATCCTGAGCCGATCCTGAGCCGATCCTGAGGAGGTCCGAAGCCGGCGGGCGCAGTCTGTGGTCATGAACGACATCGCGAACGAACACAGCAGCGCCCCCGGCGGCTCCGTCGGCGGCACGGTCACCGTCACCGACAGCCCGGACCCCTCTGTGGCCGAGCACGTGCGGCGCTACCTCGCCACCGGGGGCGCCAGCGGCTACATGGAGGGCGGTTCCACCAACCTCGTCCTGACCACCGTGGGCCGGCGTACCGGACTGCGCCGCCGCACAGGGCTCTTCTTCGGCAGGGACGGCGACCGCCTCGTCCTGGTCGCCTCCGGGGCGACCTTCGGACACCTCGAACCGCCGCACTGGTACCGCAACCTCGTGGCCGAACCCGAGGCGGAGGCGCAGGTGCTCGCCGAACGGTTCCGGGTCCGGGCCCGGGAGGTCCGAGGCGAGGAGTACCGGCGGCTCTGGCACATGATGGCCGAGGCGTCCCCCGTCTACCACAGGCACGCCGAGACCGCGCGCCACCACATCCCCGTCCTGGTCCTGGAACGCGTTGAGGAGCAACGATGAACACGGCCGTGAACGAGCACGGAGAGCACGCCCTGCGCACCTGCGGGCGGGTCCACGCCTTCGCCGACATCCGGGAGGACTTCGACGCCATCGTCGGGTCCGTCGTCTACTCGACCATGACCACCGTCGACACCCGGGGCCGACCGCGCTCGCGTGTGCTGATCCCGGTGTGGGAGACCGACGGGGAGGAGCCCACCGGCTGGCTGGGCACCTACCGCACCCCGGTCAAGGCCGCGCACCTGGCCGACAACCCCCACGCAACCTTCTCGTACTGGTCGCCGGCCCAGAACACCGTGTCCGTGGACGTGACCGCGGAGTGGGTCGACGACCCCGGGATCAGGAAACACGTGTGGAACCTGTACCGCTACGGGAGCCCGCCCGGTGCGGGCTACGACCCGAAGGGCTTCTGGAAGGGGCCCCAGGACCCGAAGTTCCAGGTGCTGCGACTGGAACCGTGGCGGATCCAGGTCCTGCGCGGCCGCGACCTCGTCGCCGGGATCCCCTCCCGGATCTGGCGGAGCGAGGCCTGACCCCCTCGACCCGTCCTCTCCCGACTGCCCGTCCCCGGTCTCTCCGCCCCCGGCGCCGCCGACCCTGACCCGTACGCCCCCGCCCTCGGCGCCGCCGACCCTGACCCGCACGGCCCAGGCCCGGCAGAGAAGAGCAGGGGCCGTGCGGGACAGCGGTCCGGCCGCCCGGGCACGGTGTGTGCGTGTCGGGTCTTCCCGTGCACCGCCGGACCCGACACCATCGGGGGAGTGAACCACCGGACCACGGGCGGAGCGAGGCACATGGAGCACCTGGACGCGATCGTCATCGGGATGGGGCCGGGCGGTGAGACGGTCACCGACCGCCTGCTCACCGCGGGCAGGCGGGTGGCGGTGGTCGAACGCGAACTCATCGGCGGTGAGTGCGGCTACTGGGCGTGCATCCCCACGAAGGTGCTGCTGCGCCCGCCCGAGGTGCGCGAGGAGGCGGTCGGCGCCGCCGGGGTCGCCGACCCCGCGCTGGACTGGCCCGCCCTGCGCTCCTACCGGGACCAGATGATCCGCCACCTCGACGACTCCAAGCAGGTCGAGGGGTACCGGGAACGCGGTGCCCTGGTGCTGCGGGGCGAGGCGCGGATCGTGGGCCGCGACCCCTGGCGGGTGGCGGTGGGCAACACCGAGCACACGGCCGACCACGTGGTGGTGGCCACCGGTGCGAGGGCGCTGGTCCCGCCGATCGATGGCCTGGACGGCCTGGGCCCCGACGTGCTCTGGACCAACCGTGAGGCGACCGCCCTCACCGAGATCCCCGAACGCGCCCTGGTGGTCGGTGGCAGCGCGGTCGGTGTCGAGCTGGGCCAGTTCCTGGCCCGGATGGGCAGTCAGGTCACCATCGTCCAGCGCGGACCGCGGCTCCTGGACCGCGAGGATCCCCGGTTGTGCGAACTGGTCAGCGAGCAGTTCGAGCGGGACGGGGTCACCGTGCACCTGGGCAGCCAGGTCACCTCGGTGGCCAGGGAGGGCGACGGGATCTCCGCGGTCCTCTCCGGCGGTGAGCGGGTCCGGGCCGACGTGATGCTCCTGGCCACCGGCCGGGTGCCCCGGGGCGACCAGTTGGGCCTGGCCGAGCTCGGGGTGGAGCCGGACCGCGGGGCGCTGCCGGTGGACGGGCACTGCCGGGTCGCCCCCGGGCTGTGGGCCGCAGGGGACGTCACCGCGCGGTCGATGTTCACCCACGTGGCCAAGTACCAGGGGCGGGTGATCAGCGCCAACATCCTCGGCACGGACCAGGTGGCCGACTACACGGCCGTCCCCCGCGTGGTGTTCTCGTATCCGGAGATCGCGGCGGTCGGGCTGACGGAGGCCCAGGCGCGGGAGCGGGGGATCGACGTCGCCACCGCCGAGACGGACCTGACCGCGGCCCTGGCCCGTCCCTGGACCATGGACACGGACCCGCGCGGCACGCTGGGGCTGGTCGCTGACCGCGAGCGCGGGGTCCTGGTCGGGGCCTGGGCGTTCGGTCCGCTGGCCTCGGAGTGGATCCACACCGCCGCGCTCGCGATCCGCATGGGGCTGCCGATCGTCGCCCTGCGCGACACGATTCCGCAGTTCCCGACCTTCAACGAGGGCTACCTGATCGCGCTGGAGGCACTGGACGTCTGAGGGCGGACCAGGAGCGGACCGGGCGGGCAGGTGCTTCGGGCCCGACGCGCGGCGGACCCGGAGCGGGACCGGCCCCGCGAACGGACCGGCTCCGGAGAGAACCCGGCCCGGCGCGGGGATCAGCTCCGCAGGGCCGCGGCCTCCTCGGCCTCCACGCTCTGGTTCCACTCGGCCTTGGAGGCCTGCCAGCCGTCCTCGTCGCGGCCCAGACGCCAGTAGCCGGAGACCGACAGGCGCTCCTTGGGCAGGGAGAGGTCGATGCGCAGCAGGCGGCGCAGGTCGCGGACGAAGTTGGCCTCGCCGTGCACGAAGGCCTGCACGTCCCCGGGCGGGAACTCCAGGGCGCGCACGGCCGGGACCAGGAGCGACCCCGGGGCGCCGCCGTCGCGGTGCAGCCAGGTGACCCGGACGCCCTCGCGCACGGTCAGGGGCTGCTCCTCCTCGGCGTTCTCGACCTCGACGAACACGTGCGCCGGGCGTCCTTCGGGGAGGTGTTCGAGGGCGGCGGCGATGGCGGGCAGGGCGCTCTCGTCCCCGGCCAGCAGGTGCCAGTCGGCCTCGGGGGCCGGGGCGTAACCGCCGCCGGGGCCGAGGAAGCGGAGCCGGTCGCCGGGCTTGGCGCCCGCGGCCCAGGGCCCGGCCAGGCCGACCTCGCCGTGGTGCACGAAGTCGAGGGTCAGCTCGCGGGACCCCGGGTCCCAGGAGCGCACGGTGTAGGTGCGGGTGACCGGCCACTCCGCGCGGGGGCGCTCGGCCCGGATCGCGTCGAGGTCGTAGGGCTCGGGGTCGTCCGGGCCGGGCGCCGGGAACAGCAGTTTCACGTAGCTGTCGGTGGAGCCGTCGGTGGCGAACTCCGCCAGTCCCTCTCCGCCCAGGACCACCCGGATCATGTGCGGGGTCAGCTGCTCCACGCGCTCGACCCGGCCGGTGTGCACGGTCCTCTTCGGACGCGCCTGCCGTTCCGTCACGGCGTCCCCTCTCGTCAAGGTTAGGCAAACCTAACCAGACACACAGTAGGACACCGCGTCGGAGCGGGGCAAACCGGGTTTTTCGGTGGTGGGAGCGTCGGAGGCCCTGGGGCGTGACCCGTTCTCGCGTCGATCCCACCGACAGGAGTCCAGAGGACCGAATCACCGCTGTTCAGGGCCCGGCCTGCGCGTCACCGACCGGGCCGGATCCCGCCCCCTCAGCCCTCCGGGCGCGTGAACACCTCGTGCAGGTCCGGGTCGCGCTCGTCCGCCCCCGCTTGCAGCGCCGCCAGCCAGGCCGCGCCCCCGGCGGTGCAGCCGGCCATGACCACCGGAGCACCGGTGCCCATGGTCAGCTTGTGGGTCAGCGCCTCACGGACCGGGGCGGAACCCAGGAGCACCCCGCCCGACAGGACCACGGGAAGTGGCTCTCCCGGAACGCGTACCTGGTGCACGGACTGCGCGAGGTGTCCGGCGGCGGCGTTGACGATCACCACGGCCGCCCCGTCGTCGAGCGCGTGCGCGTCGGTCACCAGCGGGGCGAGTTCGGCGAGGCTGACCGGGGGAGCCGCGGTGAGGGTGCGGGCGAAGTTGCGCGCGTGCTCCTCGGGCCACCGGTCGGGCCCGCTGGGACGCTGGCCGGGGATGACGTGCTTGGCCACCGCGCGGGCCAGCGGACTGAGCTCACCGCCGCGGCCGAGCTGGCGGGCGGTCTCCCTGGCCGCCTGGTGACCGATCCAGAACGCCGAGCCCTCGTCACCGATCAGCCAGCCCATGCCGTCCGCGGACCTGGTGCGGCGCCGGTCCTCGATCCGGGCGGCGATCGCCCCGGTCCCCGCGATGAGGACGGTGCCGTCGCGCTCGAGCGTGCCCGCGGCGAAGGCGACGGTGTCGTCTCCGGTGAACTCCTGCCCGGTGGGGGCCAGTCCGGCCTTGGCCAGCGCGCGGTCCAACCGGGTCCGGACACTGTCGTCGCGCAGCCCGGAGTACCCGGCCAACCCGACCACGGTCGCCGCCACGGCGTCGCGGGCGGAGGGCCCGGCCCGGTCCAGGGCGGCGCCGATCGCCTCGGTCAGCTGTTCCCCCGCGTGTTCGGGGCCGTGGGTGTTGGGGTTGGCGCCGCCCGCCCAGGCCTCGCCCAGGCGCTCACCGTCCAGGGTGGTCACCAGGGCGCGGGTGGCGGTGCCGCCGGCGTCCACCCCCACGACCAGGGCGGGGGCGGAGGAGGAAGGGGGCGGGGGAGAGGCATCGGTCTGTCGTTTCGTCACATCCGGAGCCTGCCCTGCCCCGGGTCGCCTTATGCGCCCGGGAACCCGCTTCTGGAACCGGGTTCCGGAAGCCTCGCGGGGCCGGGCACCGCGTGCGGGAAAAGGGGTGGCCCGGACCGCTTCGGGACTGTGAGGGTGAGGTCATGGACACGCAGCGCACCCCCCGGCCCGAGCACCCCGACGGCACCGGCTGGAGGGTCAGGGGAACCACCGCCGAGGAGTTCCCCGACGTGGTCGAGGTCTACGCCGAACCCATGCTCGTCTCCGCCGCCGACGAACTCGAGGCCGAGCGCCGGCACCCGGTCGCCGAACACGACCGGATCCTGGTCGCCCTGGACGGCGAGCGCATGGTCGGCACCACCGCCGCCTACAGCCTGGAGATGACCCTGCCCGGCGGTCCGCGCACGGTCGCCGGGATCACCGGGGTCGGGGTGTGGCCCACCTACCGCCGCCGGGGCGTGCTCACCGCCCTCATGAGCCGCCAGCTCACGGACATCCGCGCCCGCGGCGAGGCCGTCGCCGTCCTGTGGGCCTCCGAGGGCGCCATCTACGGCCGCTACGGCTTCGGCCTGGCCGCCTTCGGGCTCTCCGCCCGGATCCGGAACCCCTACGCCGTGCTGCGTGACGCGCAGGGCGACCCCGAGCTCACCGTCGAACTCCTGACGGCCGAGGAAGCGTTTCCGTCCCTCACCCGGCTGCACCGTGAGGCCGCCGCCACCCGCATCGGCCAGTTCCAGCGCGGCGACTCCTGGTGGGGGCGCTTCCTCAAGGACGGCGCGGCCTGCGCGGCCGTGGTCAGCGGCCCGGACGGCCCCGAGGGCTACGCCCTCTACTCCATCGCCAACGGCCGGTCGCGGGAGGGCACCGACGCCCGCCTCACCGTCAAGGAGGTCGTGGCCGCCACCCCGGCCGCACGGGTCGCCCTGTACCAGCACGTCTTCTCCCGGGACCTGGTCACCCGCGTCGCCTTCAGCGCCCTGCCGGTCGACGACCCCTCACCCTCCTGGTCGAGGACCGCGACCGCCTGGTGGAGGAGACCGAGGGCTCCCTGCGGATCCGGCTGGTCGACCTGCCCCGCGCCCTCACCGACCGCCCCTACGCCGCCCCGGTGGAGGTGACCCTGGCCGTCCGGGACCGCTACGCGCCCTGGAACACCGGAACCTGGCACCTGAGCGCCGACGGCGATGGGTCCGCCTGCGAACGGGTCCCCCGGCCCGCCGACCTGACGCTGGACGCGGCCCACCTGGGCTCGGTCCACCTCGGCGGGCGCTCACTGTCGGCCCTCGTCGACGCCGGACTCGTACAGGAACACACCCCCGGCGCCGCCGCACGCCTGGACACCGCCCTGTACGTGCCGCGCACCGCCTTCTGCGGCCAGGTCTTCTGAGCCCCGGACCGACGCCCGGGCCGCGGGAGCGGGCCCGAAGGGCCGGCACCACGGTCAAAACCAGTGGCCCGAGCTCCGGGGCCGCTGATATGCCTGTCCTTATGAGCAAGAACCAGAACGCGGATACCGGCGCGCCCAAGCCGAGTTGGACCGTGCGCCACAGTGACGCCGACGAGCTCCCCAAGGTGGCCAGGGTCTTCGGGCAGGCCCTCCTGATCACCGACGACATCGACAGCATGCTGGAGCGGATGCGTCCGCTGCACGACGCGGTGGGCTACGAGCGGCTGCTGGTCGCCGTGGACGACCGCGAGGGCGAGGAGGAGGTCATCGGCACCGCCAACCACTTCCCCTTCGAGATGACCATGCCGGGCGGCCGTTTCCCCGTGGCCGGGGTGACCGGCGTGGGCGTGTGGCCCACCCACCGCCGCCAGGGGGTGCTGAGCTCCCTCATGCGCCGCCAGCTCGCCGACATCCACGCCGACGGGGTGCGCTACGCCGCCCTGTGGGCCTCGGAGGGCTCCATCTACGAGCGCTTCGGCTACGGCATGGCCTTCACGGAAGTGGAGACCAGCGTCACCCGCCCGCACGGCGCGCTGCGCGCCGACGCCCCCCGCGACCCGGACCTGCGGGTCGTCCTGCGCGAGCCGGAGCGGGTACGCGTCGACCTGGAACGCGTGCACGAAGCCGTCGCCGCGCAGCAGGTGGGCCAGTTCCGCCGCACCGAGCCCTGGTGGGACCGCCTCCTGCGCGACACACCGGCCCAGCGCGGGGACAAGGCCCCGCTGGCGGCCGCCGTCGTGGGCGGACCCGACGGCCCCCTCGGCTACGCCCTGTACCGGGTCAGGAACAAGTGGGAGACGAGCGGCTCCGAGGGCGAGGTGCACGTCCAGGAGATCACCGCCACCACTCCCGCCGCCTGGACCGCCCTGTTCGAGCACCTGTTCAGCCGCGACCTGGTCAGCAAGGTGGTCTTCGACTTCCTACCGGCCGACTGCCCGCTGCACCACCTGCTCGCCAACCGCGACCGGGCCGTCGCCACGCACCAGTCCGCCCTGTGGGTGCGCCTGGTCGACCTGGCCGGGGCCCTGTCCGAGCGGCCCTACGCCGCGCCCTTCGAGGGGGTCCTGGCCGTCACCGACCGCTACGCCCCCTGGAACGCCGGGCGCTGGCGGATCAAGGCCGACACCGGGGGCGCGCGGGTGGAGCTCACCGACGAGGAGCCGCACCTGTCCCTGGACGCGGCCCACCTCGGTGCCGTCCACCTCGGCCGGACCTCGCTCACCGGGTTCCTGCGCGCGGGCCTGATCACCGAGCACACCCCGGGCACGGTCGCCCGCCTCGACACGGCCCTGCACCGGTTCGACGCGCCTTTCTGCGGGGTCGTCTTCTAGGGTCCCCCTCGCCCGGTCCTTCGGGCAGGGACGGATCATGGTCGGTACACCTCCCCGGCCGACCGGTGCGCGGACTCGACACCGGTCGGCCGGGGAGGACCTCCGGCCCGCACACAGCGGTACGGGACACGAAGCCAGAGGGGACAGCGGCATGGGCCAGGCCGAGCGGTCGGAGCGGGTCGAGACGGTACCGGAGGGGTTCGCCGAGCGCGGCTGGACGATCCGCGCGGGCGGCAAGGACGACCTCCCCGCCGTGGTCGAGGTCGTCGCAGAGGCCCTGCTCACCAAGGAGGAGCCCGGGTTCTGGGTCGATCGCCTGGACCCGGTCCTGGCCGAGGACCACTACGGCCGCCAGCTGCTGGCCCTCGAAACGGACCGGCCGGGCGGGGCCGCGGAGTCCGGGGACGAGCGGCTCGTCGAGGGCGGGCGGGTCATCGGGGCGGTCAACGCCTTCTCCTTCCGGATGAGCGTTCCGGGCGGCACACGCGCGGCCGCCGGGGTCACCGGCGTCGGCGTGTGGCCCACCCGCCGACGCCGGGGCGTGCTCACCGCCCTGATGCGCCGCCAGCTCGCCGACATCCGCGACCGCGGCGAGAAGCTCGCCGTCCTGTGGGCCTCCGAGGGCGCGATCTACGGCCGATTCGGCTACGCGCCCGCCACCAGCGCGTACGAGATCGGCGTCGAGGCCGCCCACGCCCGGCTGCGCCCCGACGCGCCCCGCGACCCCGGCCTGACCACCGAACTGGTCCGGGTCTTCCGTGCCCGCGCCGCCCTGGAGCGGGTGCACGCGGCGGTCGCGGACCGCGAGGTCGGCCGTGTCCAGCGCTCGCGTGCCTTCTGGGACACCACCCTGCGCGACACCCCCGACTCCCGGCAGGGCCGCAGCCCCCTCAAGGCGGTCGTGGTCTCCGGCCCGGACGGGCCCCAGGGATACGCCCTCTACCGCACCGGGAACAGGGAGGTGTACGTCCAGGAGGTCCTCGCCACCGCTCCGGCCGCCCGGACCGCCCTGTACGAGCACCTGTTCAGCCGCGACCTCGTCACCAGGCTGGTCTTCACCCCCACCTCCCAGGACGACCCCCTCCGGCACCTGATCGCCGATCCCAAGCGGCTGTCCGTCACCTTCGACGACTCCCTCTGGTTGCGGCTGGTGGACGTGCCCGGTGCTTTGGCGGAGCGTTCCTACGCGGCGCCGGTGGACGTGGTCCTGGAGGTCTCCGACCGGCACGCGCCGTGGAACGAGGGGCGGTGGCGGCTGCGCGCGGACCGCTCCGGTGCCACCTGTGAGCCCACCGAGGACGCCCCCGACCTGTCCCTGGACGTGTCCCACCTGGGCGCCGTCCACCTGGGCGGGCGCACCCTCACCGGATACCTGCGCTCCGGCCTGATCACCGAGCACACCCCGGGGGCGGTGGGAGGCCTCGACACCGCCCTCTTCCGCCCCGACGCCCCCTTCTGCGACCTGGCGTTCTAGCGGCGGGGTCTCCCCACAGGTCTCCGAACGGGGAGTCCTAGGGGCCGTCGGCGGCTCCGCCGCGCTGACCTGGACCGCCCTGTGCGTACCGCGTGCGCCCCTGCGCGGGGTGGGGTTCCAGGGCATGTCGGGCTCCCCCGCGTGACGGCGGACGTGGCACGATCGGTGTGTCTTGCGTATCCGATCACCAAGGGGAGCGATGTCCGTGAGCGACGTCCTACAGGGCGAGTACGAACCGAGTTCGTCGAAGTTCGTCCGCGACCAGGTGGAGCAGTACGAGCGATCCGGCGGCCGTGAGGCCAACACCCTCATGGACACCGGCATGCCGGTGGTCATCCTGACCATGCGCGGCCGCAACAGCGGAAAGGTCCGCAAGGTCGCCCTCATGCGGGTCGAGCACGAGGGCGAGTACGCGGTGATCGGGTCGCAGGGCGGCGCGCCCCAGGACCCCGACTGGGTGCACAACCTGCGAGCGGCCCCCGACGAGGTCGCGCTCCAGGACGGGCCCGAACCCTTCGCCGCCCGCGTCCGGGAGGTCCAGGGCGAGGAGCGCCAGAGGTGGTGGGACCGCGCCGTGGCGGCCTACCCGCCCTACGCCGACTACCAGGAGAAGACCGACCGGCTCATCCCCGTGTTCGTCGTCGAGCCCACCGGCTGACCCGCTGACCCGCTGATCCGCCGGCCGGCGGCCGGTCCTCCCGTCCGGCCGCCTGCCGGGCCCGCCGCCGGTACAGGTCCGCCCGGCCCCCGCGGGCACCGCCGTCTCCGCCCCCGGCAGCACCGGTGCCGGTGTCCCGCCGTTTGTGTCCGGGGGCCTCAGCGCCCCCCGGACAGCACCTTGACCAGGCGGTCGACGTCCTCCTCGGTGTTGTACAGGTGGAAGCCCACCCGCAGCCGCCCGTCACGGATGGCCGCGGCGATCCCGGCCTCGGCGAGGCGTTCGGTGGTGCCCTCGGGCACCGGGAGCGACACGATCGCCGAACCCGTCTCCGCCAGCCCCATCGCGCTCCGGAACCGGTCGGCCAGGGCGGCGTCGTGCGCGTGGATCGTCGCCACCCCGACCTCGTTCAGCAGGTCCAGGCTGGGGGCCAGGCCGATCCACGCGGGCCACACCGGGGCCAGGTCCAGGCGGCGCGTCCCCTCGGCCAGGCGCAAGGGCCCGCCGTAGAGCGAGTTCCACGGTTCGGCTCCCGCGAACCAGCCGGGGGCCAGGGGGGAGAGTTCGGCGAGGGCCTCCCCGGTTCCGGTGAGGAAGGCCGCCCCTCGGGGGCCCAGCAGCCACTTGTAGGTGCTGCACACCACGTAGTCCACGCGGTCCAGGGGAGTGGACAGCCAGCCCGCCGCCTGACTGGTGTCCAGCATGAGCCGGGCTCCGTGGTCGGCGCAGGCGGTGATCAGGTCCTCGACGGGAGCGATCTTCCCGGTGGCCGACTGCACGGCGGCGACCGCGACCAGGGCGGTGCCCGGGCCGACCTCGTCGGGCAGGCGGTCGAGCGGCACCTCCCGGACCCGCACCCCGTGCTCCTGCCTGGCCATGAGCGGGAAGACCACCGAGGTGAACTCGCCCTCGGCGAGCAGGACCTCCGATCCCGCGGGCAGGATCGCGGCGATCGTTCCGACGAACTGCGAGGTGTGGGTTCCGACGGCGACCCGGTCGGGGGCGGTCCCGACCAGACGGGCGTAGGAGGTCCGGGCGGCGTCGACGACGCTGTCGACGGCACCGGCGGAGAAGCGGCCCGCGGCCGTCTCGCGGACGTGCGCCTCGAGGGCCGTCCGGGACGCGTGCGGGGTCAGGCCGTGGGTGGCGGTGTTGAGGTAGGTGTTCTCGGCGGAGAACTGGTTCTGTGCTTCGCGCAGGCGGGCGCGGCCGGTGTGGTCCATGGCCCGATGTTCACAGGCGCGGATCACGCGCTCAAGGGCCAATTCCGGTGGGTGGGCAGACCACTTGCTGCGAGGGCTGTCTCCGGCGGGGCCGCGGGATCACCCCGGCGGGGCCGCGGGGTCAGCTGCGGAACTTGGCCTGCGCGTCGGTGGAACCGGCCATCAGCTTGTTGAGCAGACGGACCAGTTCGCGGCGCTCCTCGGGTTCGAGGGCCTCCGCCCAGGCGCTCTCGCGGCGGTTGTGGGCCCGGAAGACGCCCAGGATCGCTCCGTACCCGGCCTCGGTGAGGCTGAGCTGGAGGGCCCGGCGGTCGTGTGTGGCGCGTTGGCGGCTGAGCAGTCCGTCGCGTTCGAGGGTGTTGAGCAGGGCGGACAGCGCGGCGCGGCTCATGCCGGAGATCTCGGCGGTGGTCTTGGCCTCCATGGGGCCGGCCAGCCAGAGCGCGAACAGCACGCGGAACCCGGGCCAGGTCCAGCCCCGGGGTCGGTGGACGGAGGATTCCAGGTCGTAGACGACCATGCTCGTCGCGCGGTTGAGGGTCAGGACCATGCGCATGGCCTCGGCGTTGACCGAGGGGAGCTCCCGTTCGGCCTTCTGCACCGCGTAGTCCACGAATGACCAGAAGGTGAGCTCGTCGGGGGGTGCGGTGTTGTGAGTCACGCCAGCCAGCCTAGTACGAGGGGTGTGTCCGGCGTTTGCTCTGGCTTTACTTCGCGGACCCCCGGGCGGACCCGTCCGTTGTCCTCGCCCGGGCGGGGATGTTCACGCGGGGATGTCCGGCCGGGGGGACGAGGGGGCAGCGGATAGCCTGGTGTTGTGATCTGCATCACGCACCAAGCGGTCGTACGCCTCTTGGTGCTGTGGCGCAGGGCACGTTATGGTCAGATTCATCAAACGTTTGATCATTTGGGTGGCGGCAGCCGCCCGCGACGAGTGAAGGGTCCTTCGACCATGGCAGCCAAGCCGTTCGCCTCATCCGCCGACACCGAGGCCAAGGAGCAGACCCTCGAGGTCCTGGCCGACGGCGTCTACGCACTCACCGCGGAGGGCGACCCCAACGTGGGCGCCATCGAGGGTGAGGACTTCGTGGTCGCCTTCGAGGCCCTGGCCACCCCCACCGCCGCCAAGGAGTGGCTCGCCAAGCTCCGCGAGCACACCGACAAGCCCATCCGCTACCTGGTGCTCTCGCACTACCACGCGGTCCGCGTCCTGGGCGCCAGCGCCTTCGACGCCACGGTCGTCCTCACCCACGAGAAGACCCACGAACTCATCCGCGAGCGCGGCAAGGAGGACTGGGCCAGCGAGTTCGGCCGCATGCCCCGCCTGGCCAAGGACGCCGACTCCGTCCCCGGTCTGACCTGGCCCACCCAGACCTTCGCCGACCGCACCACCATCGACCTCGGCGGCGACCGAGGCGAACTGGTCCTGGAGTACTTCGGCCGCGGCCACACCGAGGGCGACATCGTCGCCTGGCTGCCCAAGCAGAAGATCCTCTTCGCCGGCGACCTCGTCGAGGCCCAGGCCGCCCTCTACACCGGCGACGCCTTCCACAAGGACTGGGCCGGGCCCACCCTCGACAGCGTCAAGGCCCTGGAGGCCGAGATGCTCGTCGGCGGCCGCGGCGCCGTCAGCCGGGGCCGTGAGGAGGTCGACGCCGCCATCGAGCAGACCCGCAACTTCCTCGACGTGATGATCCGCGAGGTCGGCGCCGTCCACGAGCGCGGCGGCACCCTCAAGGAGGCCTTCACCGCCACCCACGACGCCCTGGTCGACGACTACGGCCACTGGCCGATCTTCGAGCACTGCCTGCCCTTCGACGTCTCGCGCCTGTGGGACGAGTTCCGCGGCATCGAGCGCCCGGTCATCTGGACCGCGGACCGCGACCGCGAGGTCTGGGACCAGCTGCAGGGCTGACCCGGCCGGGACCGAACCGCCGCGGGGCCGACCGGCCCGGGCCCGGGACGGTCCCTCCTCCACCGCCCACCGCGCCCGTACGGGGCGCCCCACGAACGGAGCCCGCCATGCGTCCCCCAGCACCCCGCACCCCGGCCGACACCGCCACCGACCCCGTCCTGGTGCTCGGTGCGGGGCCGGTCGGCCAGACCGCCGCCCTGCTGCTGGCCCGCCGCGGGGTCCCCGTACTGGTCGTCGACGGCCGCCCCGAACGCGACGCCGTCGGCTCCAAGGCCATCTGCCAACAGCGCGACGTCCTCGACGTCTGGGACTGGCTCGGCGGCGGCAGCATCATCGAGGAAGGGCTGACCTGGGACACCGCCCGCACCTTCTACCGGGGGCACGAACTGTTCAGCGTGCACCTGCCGGACCCGGGCGCCTCGTCCCTGCCCTCCTTCGTCAACCTCTCCCAGTCCCGCACCGAACAGGTCCTCGACGACCTCCTCGCGCGGGCGGGCGTGCACGTCAGCTGGGGCCACGAGGTCACCGGCATCGAACAGGACGCCGACGGGGTCACCGTCGAGTGCGCCACCCCCGGCGGCCCGGTGCGCCTGCGCGGCTCCCACGCCCTGTCCTGCATGGGCGCCCACGGCGGGGTCGTCCGCAAGGCCCTGGGCCTGGACTTCTCCGGCACCAGCTTCGACGACCGCTTCCTCATCTGCGACATCCGCGCCGACCTCGGCGACTGGGAACGCGAACGCCGCTTCTACTTCGACCCCGAGTGGAACCCCGGCCGCCAGGTCCTCATCCACCCCTGCCCCGACTCGGTCTTCCGCATCGACTGGCAGGTCCCCTCCGACTTCGACCTCGAAACCGAGGAGTCCAGCGGCCGCCTGGACGCCCGCATCCGACAGATCATCGGCGACACCCCGTACGAGATCGTGTGGCACTCGGTGTACCGCTTCCACACCCGGGTCACCGACCGCATGCGTTCGGGGCGGATCCTGCTCGCCGGGGACAACGCCCACCTGGTCGCGCCCTTCGGCGCCCGCGGGCTCAACTCCGGGGTCCAGGACGCCGAGAACGCCGCCTGGAAACTCGCCTACGTCCGCAACGGCTGGGCGGGCGAGGAGCTCCTGGAGAGCTACCACACCGAACGCCACGCCGCCGCCCTGGAGAACGCCGACGTCACCAGCGCCACCATGCGCTTCCTCGTCCCCCAGGACGACGCCGCCCGCGAACGGCGCGTCAGCGTCCTGGAACAGGCCGTCACCGACGCCCTGGCCCACCCGCACGTGGACTCCGGGCGCCTGGCCGAACCGTTCTGGTACACCGACTCCGCCCTGACCACGGCCTGCCCCGAACGCCCCTTCGGCGGCCGGCCCCCGCGCGGCCGGGCCCCCGCGCCCTGCCCCGGCGTGATCATGCCCGACGTACCCCTGGCCCTGGCCGACCGCCCCGACCTGCCCCGGTTGCGCCCGCTGCTGCGCGAGGGCCTGACCCTGCTGGTGGGCGCCGCCGCCGAGGGCACCGACGTCGAACTCCTGCGCGCCGCGGTGCACGCCGCCGCCACCGAGGCGACCCCGGCCCCCCTCACCACGTTCCACATGGCCGACGTCGATCCCACCGGAGCCCTGCACAGCGCCCTGGCCCCCGAACCCGGCCAGGTCTGGCTCGTGCGCCCCGACGCCCACGTCGCCGCCGTCGTCCCCGGCACCGACCTCGACGCCGTCCGGGCGGCGGTCCGCACCACCCTGGGCCACCCGGCGGCCGACACGGCCGACACCGTGCCGGCCTAGCCGGCCCCGGGCAGGAACGACCAGGACGCGCCCCGACGGCGCGGACCGGGACGGACAGGCGAGGCGGCGCCGAGCCGCGCTTCTCACAGACCGCTGGACACATCCAAGGAGGAAGAGCCGGACATGGCGTACTACCGCAAGATCGGCGAGGTGCCCCGCACCCGCCACACCCAGCACCACAACCCCGACGGCGGCCTGTACTACGAGGAGCTGATGGGGGAGGAGGGCTTCTCCGCCGACTCCTCCCTCCTGTACCACCGGGCCATCCCCTCGGCCATCGTCGACGCCGCCGAGTGGGAGGTCCCCGACCAGTCCCTGAAGCGCAACGCCCCGATGGTGCCCCGCCACCTCAGGCTCCACGACCTCTTCCAGGGCCAGGACTGGAAGGCGGCCGACGTCGTCGAGTCCCGCCGCCTCGTCCTGGGCAACGGCGACGTGCGCATCTCCTACGTGGTCGCCGGAGCGCCCTCGCAGCTGTACCGCAACGGCATCGGCGACGAGTGCGTGTACGTCGAGTCCGGCACCGCCCGCGTGGAGACGGTGTTCGGCCTGCTGGAGGTCGGCCGCGGCGACTACGTGATCCTGCCGCGCGCCACCACCCACCGCTGGGTGCCCACCGGCGACGAACCGCTGCGCGCCTACGTGGTGGAGGCCAACAGCCACATCGCCCCGCCCAAGCGCTACCTGTCCCGCTACGGCCAGCTCCTGGAGCACGCCCCCTACTGCGAGCGCGACCTGCGCGGACCCTCCGAGCCCCTGCTCGTCGAGGGCGAGAACGTGGACGTGCTCATCAAGCACCGCGGCGACGGCCCCGGCGGTATCTCCGGCACCCGCTACACCTACCCCACGCACCCCTTCGACGTCGTGGGCTGGGACGGCTGCCTGTACCCGTACGTGTTCAACGTCGACGACTTCCAGCCCATCACCGGCCGCATCCACCAGCCGCCGCCCGTCCACCAGGTGTTCGAGGGCCACAACTTCGTCATCTGCAACTTCGTGCCGCGCAAGGTGGACTACCACCCCGCCTCCATCCCGGTGCCCTACTACCACTCCAACGTGGACTCCGACGAGGTCATGTTCTACTGCGGCGGCGACTACGAGGCCCGCAAGGGTTCGGGGATCGGGCAGGGCTCCATCTCACTGCACCCGGGCGGGCACTCGCACGGCCCCCAGCCCGGCGCCTACGAGCGCAGCGTGGGCGTGCAGGCCTTCGACGAGCTCGCCGTCATGGTCGACACCTTCCGCCCGCTCGACCTCGGTGAGGGCGGCACCGCCGTCGACGACGGCAGTTACGCCTGGACCTGGGCCAAGGGCCAGCGGGACCGGCTGAACAAGGGGGAGGGGACGGCGTGAGCGCACCGCCCAGCCGCACCCTCTACCGGGCCCTGTTCGACGACGCCGCGCTGTTCCCGCCCGGCAACGCGCCCATGGGCGAGGCGCTGCCCGCCCACCGGGCGCACCGGGCCTCCCGGCGCTCCGCCTACGTGGGCCCGTTCCTGGTGGCGGACGCCCGCATCGCCGAACTGCGCACGGTGCTCGCCCGTGAGGACGGTGACCACGCGCCGCTCGCGCTCGGGGTCACCGTCCCCGGCGGGGCCGACGACGTGGCCGCCGCGGTGGACGCCGTGCGCTCCGACCCCGCGCTGCACCTGGTCGGCGTGGAGGTCGCGGCCGCCCCCGGGCGGGCCGCCGACACCGCCGCCACTGTGGTCAAGGCCCTTGCGGCCGGGACCGGCGGGACGCCCGACGCCGAGGGCTACGTGGAGGTCACCCGCGGGGAGAACGCGGCCGCCGACATCGCCGCCCTCGCCGGGACCGGCGCCAACGCCAAGTTCCGCACCGGCGGGGTGAGGGCCGAGGCCCACCCCGACGAACCCGAACTCGCCTCGATGCTCGCCGCCGCGGTCGGCGCCGGAGTGCCTTTCAAGTGCACGGCCGGACTGCACCACGCGGTGCGCCACACCACCCCCGAGGGTTTCGAACAGCACGGCTTCCTCAACGTGCTGCTGGCCACCCACACCCTCCTCGCCGGGGGCGGTGCCGCCGACGCCGCCGGGGTCCTCGCCGACCGGGACGGCCCCGCACTGGCCGCCCGCGCCGGAGCGCTCACCCCGGACCAGGTGCGGCGCGTCCGTTCGGGCTTCCGCTCCTTCGGCACGTGCAGCATCACCGAACCCCTGGACGACCTGGTCGTCCTCGGCGCGATCACCGACTGACCACACGCCCGTCCCGCCCACTCGCAGAAAGCCCCACTCCATGCCCGACAGCTGGCTCGACATCGCCCCGGACGCGCAGTTCGGCCCGGCCACCCTGCCCTACGGTGTGTTCTCCACCGAGGCCGACCCCGACACCCGCCCGGGTGTGGCGATCGGCGACCACGTGCTGGACCTGGGCGCCCTTGCCCGGGCACTCGGCGCCCCCTTCGCCGCCGCCGTCTCCGGCCCCGACCTGGACGGCCTCCTGGCCGCCGGGCGCCCGGTCTGGGACGAGGTCCGCGCCGCGCTCACCACCTGGCTCACCGACCCCGCCCACGAAGCCGACGTGCGCCCCCACCTGGTGGACCGCGCCTCGGTGACCCTGCACCTGCCGTTCACCGTCGCCGACTACGTGGACTTCTACGCCTCGGAGCACCACGCCACCAACGTGGGCCGCATCTTCCGCCCCGAGCAGGAGCCGCTCACCCCCAACTGGAAGCACCTGCCCATCGGCTACCACGGCCGCTCGGGCACCATCGTGGTCTCGGGCACCGACATCGTCCGCCCCACCGGCCAGCGCAAGCCCCCGACCGAGCCCGTCCCGGTGTTCGGCCCCTCGGCCCGCCTGGACATCGAGGCCGAGGTCGGGTTCGTCGTCGGGACGCCCAGCCCCATGGGCGAGCGCGTGGCGGTGGACGACTTCGCCGACCACGTGTTCGGGGTGTTCCTGCTCAACGACTGGTCCTCCCGCGACCTCCAGGCCTGGGAGTACGTGCCGCTCGGCCCGTTCCTCGGCAAGTCGTTCGCCACCTCGGTCTCGCCGTGGATCGTCCCGGTCAGCGCCCTGGAGTCCGCCCGCGTCGAGCAGCCCGCCCAGGACCCCGAGCCGCTGCCCTACCTGCGGGGCTCGCAGCCCTGGGGCCTGGACCTGCGCCTGGAGGTCCGGCTCAACGGACACCTGGTCTCGGAGCCGCCGTTCTCCCAGATGTACTGGACCGCCGCGCAGCAGCTCGCGCACATGACCGTCAACGGCGCCTCCCTGCGCACCGGCGACGTGTACGCCTCCGGCACCGTCAGCGGCCCCGAGGCCTCCCAGCGCGGCTGCTTCCTGGAGCTGACCTGGTCCGGCAAGGAACCGCTCAAGCTGCCCGACGGCACCGAGCGCACCTTCCTCGAGGACGGCGACGAGGTCACCATCACCGCCACGGCCCCCGGCCCGGACGGCACGAGGATCGACTTCGGCGAGGTCACCGGCAGGATCCTCCCCGCGAGGTAGCCGGTACGGGAAGCGGGAGGGGCGGCGGCGCCGAAGTGCCGTCGCCCCTCCCGCGGCCTCCGGGCGGTTCAGCCGCCGATGCCGGCCTCGCGGGCCTCCTGCCAGTTCTTCCGCGAGTCCTCACGGGTGACGTAGCCCGAGCGCACGTTCTCCTTCTCGGCACGCACCACCTCGGACAGGTAGGAGCCCCGGTTCGGATAGCGCTCGGACAGCTCCGCCTCGCTGTAGGGCTCGTGGCTGCCGAAGAGGCGGCAGAACGCGCTCTCGGGGGCGGCCCCGCTGTTCTCGCCGGTGTTCAGCGCGGTCGGCACCTCCACCTGGGAGAGCCTGATCCCGCCCAGCGCGTGCCCGTCGTCGGCGCGCAGGACCTCACCGGAGGCGGACCGTTCGATCGGCTCCGCCGACGGCGGCAGGGTCCCCCGCGCGGTCCAGGCCCGCAGGTGGTCGTAGGAGGCGCTCAGCGTCTGGCCCAGCGGCGCCCGGCTGAACGGCGGCAGGGTGCAGTCGAACTCGGTCTGGCCGCCCAGGTCGCGTTCCTCCACGCCCGCCCGTGCGGCCCGGCCCTCCCAGCCGGAGTGCCCGGTACCGGCGACCTCCCACAGACGGAAGGTGTCGGTGTCCTCCCGGGGGACGGTCCCGACCACGTCGGTCTCCGAGAGCACCTGGAAGACCGGCTCCGGGCGGTCGCCCTCGGGGGCGGGGCCGACCATGAACCCGTAGCCGTCGAAGACCGGTTCGGTGTACGGCAGGACCTGCTCGTAGTACGCGGTCATCCGGCCGGCCGACTGCGAGGCGCCGATCGCCAGGACCTGCTCGTACTCCAGGCCTCCCGCCAGCGGGCCGCCGCCGGGCACCCGCAGTGCCTGGGCGGCCTGCGCGAACACGTCGTAGGAGAGCTGGTCGCCGGCGACCGCTCCGCCGTCGGTCACGTCCAGGTCGCCGTAGCGGGCCGGGCTCCACTCCGTCAGCTGCGAGACGCCGACGTTCTGCGCCGAGACCCCCACCCAGGTGTAGCCCGAGCGCATGATGTGGTCGGCGCTGGGCACCCACAGGGCGTCGAGGTCGTTGCCCGCGGTGACGTTCTGCCACTCGACCAGGGCGGTCGCGTTCGAGTCGCGCTCCTGGGCGGGGCGGCGCACCAGCACCCGGGTCAGGTAGGGGTGCTCGGAGGCCACCGCGCCGTCGGAGTAGCGGTTGGCGGTCCCGGAGACCAGGAACTCCTCCTCGACGTAGCCGTGGGCGTCCAGGTCGGCGTCGGTCGCGAAGAACGGGTAGGTGTCCTCGATCCGGTCGGAGCCGGGGTCGCCGGGCGCCTCCCCGGGCAGGGGCCCCTCGACCTGTGGAACCGGCACCGGGATCGGTTCCGCGGGTGCGGGAGCGGCCGAGGCGGCCGAGGCCGTCAGCGCGAGTGCGAGGCCCAGGGAGGCGGTTGCCCCCAGTCGTCGTGCGGAAGCTGTCACAGCGATCACCCTTGTCTCTGGTGCTTGGACCTCCGGCGCGTGGGAGCGCGCCCGTTCCCGGTCGGCCCGGCGAACGTACAGCGCACGGAATCCCCCCACAACGGGGGCACAGACGGGTCGGAGCCGAACGGGTGATTTCCCGGATCCCTTCGGGGCGCGGGCCCATCCGCTACCGTCGGGGCGCGAGAACACGGTCGTCCACCCCGAAGGAAGGCGAACCCCCCATGAGCGAACGGCCCCCCGAGATCGACACGACCAAGGCCCACTCGGCCCGGGTGTGGAACTACTGGCAGGGCGGCAAGGACAACTTCGCGGTGGACCGGGAGGTCGGCGACTACGTCCTGCAGGCCTATCCCGAGATGGTCGGCGCCGCCCGCGCCGACCGGCAGTTCCTCATCAGAGCCGTCACCTACCTGGCCCGGGAGCGCGGCGTCCGCCAGTTCCTGGACATCGGCACCGGCCTGCCCACCCACAACAACACCCACGAGGTGGCGCACTCCGTGGCGCCGGGCGCCCGAGTGGTCTATGTCGACAACGACCCCATGGTGCTGGCCCACGCCCGCGCCCTGCTGACCGGGGGCGGCCTGGGCGAGGTGCACTACGTCGACGCCGACCTGCACCGGCCCGGGACCGTGCTGTCCGCGGCCGGGGAGCACCTGGACTTCTCGCAGCCGATCGCCCTGACCATCCTGGGCACGATGGGCCACACCCCCGACCACGAGCAGGCCTGTGCCGTGGTGCGGGCCTACGTGGACGCGCTGCCCTCGGGAAGCTTCCTGGCCATGTGCGACGGCACGGACACCAGCGAGCCGATGATCGAAGCCGCACGCCGCTGGAACAAGACCGCGGCGATCCCCTACCACCTGCGCTCCCCGAAGGAGATCGAGGACTTCTTCGACGGACTCGAACTGGTGGAGCCCGGGGTCGTCTCCGCTCCCCTGTGGCGCCCCGCGGAGACCGAGGCCGGCGAGGTCACCGAGGTCGACCAGTACTGCGGAGTGGCCCGCAAACCCTGAGGAGCCGGCTGTTGCCTCCGGCGGAATCCCGGCGGACCGGACCCGGGACCGCCCGGGGCCGGACCGGGAACACCGGTGCCCGCCCGGTCGGGGACCGGGCGGGCACTCTCACAGGGTGGTGCGGTGAACCGGGGAGGCCGTGACTACCTGACCAGTTCCTCGGCGGGGCCCTCAGGCTTGTCCGCCGACGCCTCGGGGGCCTTCTCGCCCTCGCCGCGCAGGTGGGCGAGCAGGCGGGCCAGCTCCTTCTTGACGACCGGGGCCAGCAGGTACAGGCCGATGATGTTGAACAGCGCCGCGGCGAAGACCAGGGCGTCGGCCATGTCCAGGACCGCACCCAGGGTCAGGACCGAACCGATGACCAGGAACACGCAGTAGATGACCAGGTAGACGCGCTCGCTGCGCTGCCCGCCGCCGAAGATGTGCGTCCATCCCTTGAGGCCGTAGTAGCTCCAGGTGATGACGGTGCTCAGGGCGAACAGCACGACCGCGACGGTCAGGACGTAGGGGAACCACGGCATGACGGTTCCGAAGGCGTCCGAGGTCAGGCTCACGCCGCCGGGCAGGGCCTCGCCCGCGGCGGCCGCCTCACGCGCGGCGATCCAGGACTGCGGGGAGGCGATGACGATGGTCAGCGCGGTCATGGTGCAGATGACGACCGTGTCGAGGAACGGGCCGAGCATGGCGACCAGGCCGGCGCTGGCCGGGTAGTTGGTCTTGACGGTGGCGTGCGCGATGGGCGAGGAGCCGATACCGGCCTCGTTGGAGAAGGCCGCGCGCTGGAAGCCGATGACCATGGCGCCCAGGGCGCCGCCCGCGACACCGGTCGGGGAGAACGCGCCGCTGATGATCTGGCCGACCGCGTCGGGCAGCATGGGGACGTTCGTGCCGATGACGATCGCGCAGGCGAGCACGTAGACGATCGTCATGCTCGGGACGAGCTTGCTGGTGACCTTGGTGATGCTGCTGATGCCGCCGATGACCACGACACCCACGAGCACGGCCAGGACCACGCCGAAGACGAAGGAACCGGTGCTGCCGCCGAGCAGGCCCTCCTCGCCGCCGGTGACCGACCGCAACTGCTCCAGGGTCTGGTTGGCCTGGAACATGTTGCCGCCCGCCACGGCGAAGATGAGGATGAACGCCGCGGTCATCCAGGCCAGGACCTTGCCGACGCCGGCCATTCCGCGCTCTGCCAGTCCCTTGGCCAGGTACTTCATGGGGCCGCCGCTGACCGTTCCGTCCGGGCCGATCTCCCGGTACCTCACCCCCAGGGTGCACTCGGCGAACTTGACGGCCATCATCAGCAGGCCCGCCAGGACCATCCAGAAGGTCGCGCCGGGGCCGCCGATGGTGACCGCGATGGCCACACCCGCGATGTTGCCCAGGCCCACGGTGCCGGAGACGGCCGCGGTGAGCGCCTGGAAGTGGGTGACCTCGCCCGGAGCGCCCTGGCCCAGGCCCTTGCGGGCGATCCTGAGGGCGGTGAGGGGGTGCCGGAACTGGACGAACCCGAAGTACAGGGTGAAGGCGACGCCCGCGGCGATGAGCCAGGCGACGATCCAGGGGAACGAGGCCCCGAACACGGTGACCTCGGCGAAGACCATGTTGCTGAGCGCGGTGGCGATGGGATTGAAGACGACATCGACGGCGTTCTCGATGGAACTGCCGATGCCCCCTTCCTGGGGGACGGCGTCAGCGCTGTGCATGTAGCGCACCTTTCGGCCGGACATGACGGTCAGGGCGGTTCCGCGGCCCGGTGGTCGGGCGCTGGGGACCGCACGGCCTCCTTGTGGGCGGCCGTGTCTGCTCCGTCGGACGGAAATGGTGGGACGAGGTTCCTGCCCTCGCCGGAGGCGGCGGGTTTAGCGCGCCTATGGCCGACGTTTAGCGGAACTTCACTTTCGGGATACTAGGCCCAAAAAGTGTCATCTGAGGCACAGGTCACGAAGCTTTACTTTTGCCCCGTGTTCAACACTAGGGCGAGAGCGCTGTGTCATCAGTGATGACACTGTGGCGCTCATCGGGCCCGATCCCTTGCAGGTCAAGGGATCGGGGGGAAGGGGAGCGCTGAATGCCGAGTGCTGGTCCAGACCGGAGAACGGCAGGATTCATTGACCGTTTTGTTATGTTCCGCCGCTGCCGTGATCAGCCACTCGAAAAGACCGATTATGGAATGATGGGATGAATTAAGGGTCGTTTTTCGAGGGTTCGCTCCGGCCGGGTACGCCCTCATCCGGTCCCGAACCCAGCCGCGCACCTCCCCGCCCGGTCCCGAGCCGCCCACACGACCTCCCACCCGGACACCCGGTGTCAGGTCGACCGTCTCTCCGCCGACGGAGCTTCGGCCGCCGCCCGATCCCCGGCGGCAGCGGGCGGCGTGTACGTCCCCGCCGAGACCGAGCCCAGCAGCCTCAGCGCCTCGGCGCTGCGGCTCCCCGGCTCCGCCTGGTAGCAGAGCAGCTGCTGGCCCGGCGCCTGGGCGACGTCGAAGGTGTGCATCCGCAGGGTCATCCCACCCACGGCCGGGTGCGCGAACTCCTTGACCTCCATGCGTTTGCCCCGCGCCCGGTTCTGCGCCCACAGCCGCGCGAACTCCGGGCTCGCCTCGATCAGGCCGTCGATCACGGCGCGGATGCGCGGGTGCTCCGGAGCCCGCCCCTCCGCGAGGCGGATACCGGCCACGGAGTTCTCCGCGGCGAGCCGCCAGTCGGCGTGGAAGCTCCGCGAGGCCGGATCCAGGAACACCTTCTCCAGCAGGTTGCGGCTGACGGTGAAACCGCTGAACAGGGCGTTGCCGAGCACGTTGTGGGCGAGCACGTCGTAGGCGGCGTTGACGACGAGCGCGGGTGTGCCGGGCCAGGAGTCCATCAGCTGCAACAGGTGCGGGTCCACGTTCTCGCCGGCCAGGTCCGCGCGCGGGCAGGGAGCGAGCCCGGCCAGGCGGTAGAGGTGACCGCGCCCGTCGTCGTCCAGGGCCAGGGCGTCGGCGAGGGCGTCGAGCACCTGGGCCGAGGGCCCCGTCTCGCGTCCCTGTTCGAGGCGGACGTAGTAGTCGACGCTCACGTCGGCGAGCATCGCGACCTCCTCCCGGCGCAACCCCGGTACCCGCCGCCGGTCGTTGCCGCGCAACCCCACGCTCTCCGGCGCGGTCGCGTCGCGGCGGGCTCGCAGGAACTGGGCCAGGGCCGGTGCTGTCATACCGCGACGCTACCCCGGGCCGCCCCGGACAGGGAGGGTGCGTCGCACCCAGGCTCACACCGGCCTGGTCCGGAGCGCGAGGTGAGCCGAGTGTGGTTACCACACCGGAGATTTCCGAGAAAGGGACGAGCAGCACCATGACGGACCACCACCCCTACGTCGGCCTGTGGGTCACCGCCGACGGCCGCATCCGCCACGAACTACTGCCGCGGGGCCGCTACGTGGAGGCCCGCGGAAACCGTGAACGCGCCTACACGGGCCGCTACACGGTCACCGGCACCCACATCGACTACGTCGACGACACCGGCTTCAGCGCCGACGGGGACTTCGTCGACGCCGACACCCTGCACCACGCGGGCATGGTGCTCACCCGCCGCACCGAGAAGGAGAACACCTGATGGACAAGATCGTGCTCATCACCGGAGCGTCCAGCGGTATCGGTGAGGCCACCGCACTGCACCTGGCCGAACGCGGCTGCACGGTGGTGCTCGGGGCACGCCGCCTCGACCGCCTGAAGTCGCTGGTCGAGCGCATCGATGCCGCCGGCGGACGGGCCCGGGCCCGCTCCCTGGACGTGACGGACGCGGGCGACGTGCGCGCCTTCGTCGAGGGCGCCGCCGAGGAACACGGCCGCGTGGACGTGCTCGTCAACAACGCGGGCGTCATGCCGCTGTCCCCGCTGGCCGCGCTCAGGACCGTCGAGTGGAACCGGATGCTGGACGTCAACGTACGCGGGCTGCTGCACGGCATCGCCGCCGCCCTGCCGGTGTTCGAGGCCCAGCGCGGCGGCCACGTCGTCACGGTCGCCTCGATCGGCTCCCACGAGGTGTCGCCGACCGCCGCCGTGTACTGCGGCACGAAGTACGCCGCGTGGGCGATCACCGAGGGCCTGCGCCTGGAGAGCGAACCCTGGCTGCGGGTGACCACGGTCACCCCGGGAGTGGTCGAGTCGGAGCTGGCCGAGACCATCACCGACGACACGGCACGCGAGGCGATGGTCGCCTACCGCGCGAACGCGATCCCGCCCTCGGCGATCGCCCGGGCCATCGCGTTCGCCGTCGAGCAGCCCGAGGAGGTCGACGTCAACGAGATCGTGGTGCGGCCCGCGGCCCAGCGCTGACACTCCTGACGGGGCGGCCTGATCACCCGGCCGACCGGGACAGCGCGTGGGCACCGGACAGGGGCCGGTGCCGGGGCCGGGGAGGGAGGACCGCCTCGGCCCTTCGGGAACGCCGGAGGCCGCGGCCGCTCCGCTTTCCATGACCCCGGGCGGTCCGGCTCAGGTCTCCTCGAGTCGGGCCGCCCGGGCGTTCAGGTACCTCTGATGCGGCAGGCTCTGCGCCAACCGGGCGGCCTCCAGGTAGCCCCGCCTCGCCGACTCCCGGTCCCCCGAGCGCTCCGCCAGGTGGGCGCGGGCCGCGTGGAAACGGTGGTCCCGGGTGATGCGGCCGTCCTCCGCCAGGTGTGCCAGGAGCCGCAGGCCCGCCTCGGGCCCTTCGGCCATCGCCACCGCGACGGCGTGGTTCAGGGAGACCACGGGGTTGTCGGAGAGCTCCGCGAGGAGTCCGTACAGCGCCCGGATCTGCGGCCAGTCGGTCTCCTCGAAACAGGGCGCTTCGTCGTGCAGGGCGGCGATGGCGGCCTGGAGCTGGTAGGCGCCCGCGTCCCCGCGCGACAGCGCCTCCTCCACCAGCGCGACCCCCTCCGCGATCATCTCCGCGTCCCACAGTCCCCGGTCCTGTTCCGCCATCGGCACCGGCTCCCCGCCGGGGCCGGTGCGCGCCGCGCGACGGGCGTCGGTGAGTAGCATCAGCGCCAACAGCCCCGTCACCTCCCCGTCCTCGGGCAGCAGGTGACGGAGCAGCCGGGTGAGTCGTACGGCCTCCGCGGAGAGCTCGGCCCGGAGCAGGCGCGGGCCCGACGTGGCCGCGTACCCCTCGGTGAAGACCAGGTAGAGCACGTGCAGTACCGAGTCCAGGCGGGCGCGCAGCTCACCGGCGGGCGGCATCCGGAAGGTCAGCCCGTCCTCCCGGATCCGCTGCTTGGCCCGGCTGATCCTGCGCGTCATGGTGTCCTCGGACACCAGGAAGGCCCTCGCGATCTCGGCGGTCTCCAGACCGCCCACCGCGCGCAGGGTCAGCGCGATCTGCGAGGGCCGGGGCAGCGACGGGTGGCAGCACAGGAACAGCAGGACCAGGGTGTCGTCCGGCGGTGTCCCAGCCCGGTCCGCCGGGGGAGCGGCGCGGTCCTTGGGCAGCACCCACTCCGCGGCCCGCTCCTCCCGGCGCCTGCGGGCCTGGTCGCGGCGGAGCAGGTCGGTCATCCGCCTCGAGGCCACCGTGATCAACCAGGCGCGGGGGTCCTCGGGCGGGCCCTGCTCCGGCCACTGTTCCGCAGCCGCCAGCAGGGCCTCCTGGACGGCGTCCTCGGCGGTGTCGAAGTTGCCGTAGCGCCGCACCAGCGCGCCCAGGACCTGCGGCGCCAGTTCGCGCCACAGGTCCTCGATCCCGCAGTCGGGCACGCGTTCAGACCTCGGTGTCCTCGATGCCGCCGGAGATCGGCCGCACGTCCACGTACTCGCCCTCGAACCCCTGGTGGAGCAGGTCGGCGGCGATCTCCGTGGCCCGGTCGTAGCTCGCGCAGTCCACGATCGTGTAGCCGACCAGGACCTCCTCGGTCTCGGCGTAGGGGCCGTCGGTGACCACGGTCGAGCCGCCGCGCAGCGTCACCCGGCGCGCGTGCGAAGGCGCGGAGAGGCCCTGCGCGTCCACCAGCTCGCCGGACTCCTCGAGCTTCTTGTGGTACTCCTCCATGAACGTGTACAGGTCCTGGACCTGCTCCGGGCTCATGTTCCGCGCGGGATCCGGGTTCGGCGTGCCCTCCAGCATGTCGAGGTCCTGCTGGGTCGCGTGCATCATGATCAGGTACTTCATGGCTCTGTCCTTCCCACATGAGGCGTCCCTCCGACGCTCTCACCCGGTACGTCGAAGCCGGGGGCGCGAACCGGACACCCCGGCGGAGACTTTTCCCGGGCCCTTCGGCGCCCGTCCGGGGTCACCGGTGGGTCAGCACGTTGACCACACGGCCGTTGGGGTCGCGGACGAAGAACCGGCGCACCCCCCACTCCTCGTCCCGCAGGGGATGCACGATCTCCGCGCCCCGCTCCAGCATCACCGCGTGGACGGCGTCCACGTCGTCCACCTCCACACTCATGTCGGGCACGACAGGAGCGGACTCGTCCCGGCTGGTCAACGTGATCTGCGCCGTCGGGTTGGACGGCGAGGCGAGCGTCATGACCCAGCCGAGGTCCATCACGGTCTCCAACCCCAGGTGTTCGTAGAAGCCCCGGCTCTCCTCCATGGCCTCGGACCGGATGTCGGGCACGACTCGGCGGACGGACACGGCTGCACCTCCTGGTGATCGGTGGTCGACGCATGACACCTGTCATGCCCGGCCCCTGCGGAACGCGGAGAAAACCCATGACGGGTGACACTCTGTCACGGCCCGGATCCCGGCTAGGTTCGAAGTACGGGCCCGAACGACACACGTTCTCCTTCGATACGGGCCTCGCCGCCGAGCCCTCGCCGGGGTGGGGCATCGAAGAGCCTCCGCGCGAAGACAGGGATCCTGGGATGTTCGAGAAATGGCGACGGCGTCGCGCCGCACTTCGGGTCAAACCCGGTGACGGCCGCGCACTGAAGCCTTACCGCTGGTGGCAGCCGACCTCGCGCTCCCTGTTCTATCTTCCGCTGAGGAACGCTGACGGACGGCAGGTGGTCTACGCCGTCGACACCGACCACGTGAAGCGGTTCTTCTCCGAGGAGGGGAAGGGGGAGGCCCACCTGTACCTCGACGGCAGGCATCACGCCGAGTCCGAGCTCCCCGCGGCCTTTCCCGTCGAGGGCGGCACGATCGAGGTGGCGGCGACGGACTTCGGCCTCAAGCGCTGCCACTACGTCACCGCGGAGGGGGCCGACCACCAACTCGTCCCGGACCGCAGGTCCGGCGAGGGCCGCCGGGCGCACCTGCACCGGGAACGCCCCGCGCTGAGCCGTTGGATCGCTGTCCTCTCGCTGTCCCTGCTGGTCGTCCCCGCGCTGCTCCTCATTCCGCAGCTCGTCGAAGCGGCCTTCCAGCTGCCTCCCGTGGCTCAGCGCCTCGGGACCTTCACCTCGCCCGTCCAGCTGCCGTTCTGGCTCAACGTCGTGCTCGGGCTCGGTGCCGCGACGGCCAGCGTGGAGCGCGCACTGCGCCTCCGGTACAACTGGCTGCTGGATTCCGCGGCACAGAGCTGACGGCGGCGCGAACACCCGGGAACGGCGGTCTTCCGGACCCCGCAGAGTCCATAAAATCCTTATATGGACCCCCTTTCCCCCCATACCTCCGGAAGTGCGGCGCTCGGTCGGCGTTTCCGCGTACACGGCGAGCGCCGGATCTCCGGGCGTACGACCCTGCTCGAAGCGGACGACCTCGAAACCCGGGGCCCGGTCCGCGTGGAGCTGTTCGACGTCTCCGGGTCCGACGGCGCCGAGCTGGTCAAGGACTTCCGGACCCGGCTGCGCGCCTTCGAGGAGCTCGAACACCCGGTCCTGTCACCCGTGCTGTCCGGCGGGATGCGCGGGGGGAGCGCCTACACGGTCACCGAGCCCCACCACGGCGCCTGGGTGGGCGACCTGGTCGGCGAACGCTTCCGGGAGAGGGTCTCCCGCAGGGAGGCGCTCGACATCGCCGACGTGCTCCTGGGGGCGTTGGAGACCCTGCACGAACGGGACCTGGTACACGGGCACATCGGCCCGCGGACCCTCTCCCTCGCCGACGACGGAGGAGTCAACCTCCTGCTCCTGGCGACACCGCCGCCCCCCGGTGAGGGCGGGGCCGCCTTCGGCCCACAGGACGACGTGGCCGCCGTCGCCGAGCTCCTGGAGACCATGGTCGCGGGGGAGGAGCCCGGGGACGACGGCGACTCACCCGCCGGACGCGACGCGGTGGGCGAGGCGATCAGCGCCCTGGTGGCCGACGGCACCGACCCCGACCCGCGGCGGCGTCCGGCCGACGCCTCCGAGTACCGCGCCCTGGTGCGCCGGGCCGCCGACGCCCTGCCCGCCCCGGCGGGCAGGCACGTGGCCCGCGGTGAGCCCGCCGAAGAGGAACACGTCCAGGACGAGCCCGAGCCGGCGCCCCGCCGCCGCCGGATGCTCTGGGCCGCCCTGGCGCTCGTGATCGCGCTGCTCGGCGCCGCCGCGCTGTGGGCCGTGACCAACCAGGGCTCGGACCCGGTCGGCGCGCGCATGCCCGACCTGGTCGGAACCACCCCCTCAGAGGCGGCCGACCGGCTCGCGGAACTCCCGGTCCCCCTGGAGATCTCCTACGAGGACGTGCGCAGCGACGACGTCGAGGCCGGGCTGGTCGCCTCCTCCAGCCCGGAGAGCGGAGGAGAGCTCTCCGAGGGAGCGGACGTGCGGCTGTCCGTGGCCGCGGGTCCGCTGACCGTCCTCATGCCCGAGGTGGTCGACTCCCCGGAACAGGAGGCCCGCCTGGCCCTGTCCGAGGCGGGGTTCACGGACGTCGAGATCGTCCAGGAGCCCGCGGAGGGACAGCCCGCCGGAACCGTCATCGGGAGCGACCCGGAAGAGGGCGAGCAGGTGCCCTACGACACCGCCGTCGTGCTCACCGTCGTGGAGGGCGTGACCGTCCCCGACCTGGTCGGCAGCACGGAGGAGGAAGCGGTCGGCGCCCTGGACGAACTGGGCCTGGAATCCGCTGTGGAGGAGGTCGAGGACTCCGCGCGCCCCGCGGGCGAGGTCGACCACCATTCCCCCGGAGCCGGGTCCGTGGTCGAGGAGGGCACGCTGGTCGTCCTCGGCGTCTCCACGGGGCCGGAGGAGGACGAGGACGAGGAGGAGGAGACCCCGGAGGAGGAGAACCCCCGGGCGGAGGGCGACCAGGACGACGGGCACACGGCGGCCGCACCGCCGGACCAGGACCAGCCCGACGAGCCCGAGCCGGGGGAGTCGGAGCAGCCGGAGCCCTGTACCTCCGGCGGCTGGTCGCAGGGCGACGTCTACCCGGAGGGCTCTCGGGTCGTCCACGACGGGACGGAGTACGAGGCCCAGTGGTGGAACAGCGACAGCTCACCCGAGGAGTCCAACGAGTGGGGCCCGTGGCGCCCGGTGTCCTCGTGCTGACCCGCCGCCCGCACACCACCTGAGGAGCGGGTAGGGCACGCCGGTCCGCTCACCGGTGGCGGACCGCGCGTGCCCGCTCACTATCGTTCTACCCATGCCTACCTCCCCGCGCCCTCCCCTCGTCGGCAGGCACGACGAGACCGGCCGCCTGCGCACCCTGCTCGACACCGCCCAACGGGGCGGGGGAGGCGTTCTCGTCCTGCGCGGCGAGCCGGGCATCGGCAAGAGCGCGCTGCTGGAGCACACCGCGCAGATCGCCGCGCCGCGCTTCCGGACCCTCCACGGCACCGGATCGGAGTTCGAGAAGGAGCTGCCCTTCGCCGGGCTCCACCAGCTCTGCGTCTCGGTCCTGCCCCACCTGGACCGACTGCCGCCCGATCACCGCGCGGTCCTCCGAGTCGCGTTCGGCCTGGCCGGAGGCGACCCGGATCCGCACCGCGTCGGCCTGGCGACCCTGGAACTGCTCGCCACCGCCGCCCGCGAACAACCGGTGCTGTGCGTCATCGACGACGCCCACTGGCTGGACACGGCCTCGGCCCGGGCGCTGGTGTTCCTGGCCAGGCGCATCGCCGCCGAACCCGTCGCCATGGTGTTCGCGATCCGGGCCCAGTCCGCCGAACACCGCCTGGACGAGCTGCCGGGCCTCACCCTCGACGGCCTGAGCGACACCGAGGCCCGCTCGCTCCTGACCGCGGAGAAGGCCACCACACTCGACACCCAGGTACGCGAACGCCTCCTCACCGAGGCCCGGGGCAACCCGCTCGCCCTGATCGAGCTGCCCAAGGCGGGCGGCTTCGTCCCGCCGTCCCCCTCCCCGCTCTCCCAGCGGATCCGGCGGAGCTTCCGCACCAGGTTCGAAGGACTCCCCGAACCGGCACAGCGACTGCTGGTCCTGGCCGGCGCCGACCCCACCGGCGACCCGCAGCTGCTCTGGGCCGCAGCCGAGCGCTCCGGGATCGATCTACGAGAGGCCGGACCCGCCGCGGAGGCCTCCGAACTGGTCGAGTTCGGCACACGCGTCCGCTTCTGCCACCCCCTGGCCCGCTCCTCGGTGTACTGGGAAGCCGGGTCGGACCGCCGCCGGGCCGCGCACCGCGCCCTGGCCGAGGTCACCGACCCGGCCACCGCACCGGACCGGCGGGCCTGGCACCGGGCCCAGTCGAGCGCCGGACCGGACGAGGAGGTGGCCACCGAACTCGAGTCGGCGGCCGCCCGCGCCCGGGCGCGCGGAGGAGCCGCGGCCGCGGCTGCCTTCCTCAAACGCGCGGCGACCCTGTCCCTGGACCCCGGCCGACGTGTCGAACGCACCCTCGCGGCGGTCCGGGCCGCACTCGACGCAGGGGAGGCGGACACCGCCGCCGACCTGCTGAACAGCGTCGACACCGACACGCTGCCCACACCCCGCCGAGCCGCCGTGGACCTGCTACGCGGCGAGCTCGCCCTGCTCAGAGGCGGGGAGGGGGTCGAGGACGGGCCGCGCCTCCTCCTGCGGGCGGCGCGCCGACTGGCTGCCACCGACCCGGAGCTGTCCCGTTCCTACTCGGTGCGGGCGCTGGAAACGGCACTCGCGATCGGAAGGCCCGCCGGAGTCATGGACCGGGTCCTCGAAGCCGTGGACCCGACCCCGCCGACCACACGCGCCCCGGACCTGCTGGACGCGCTGGGCCTGCTGCACAACGGGCGCTACGGGGAGGGCGTGCCGATGATCCGCCGGGTGCTCACCGGTGACGCCGCCGCGTGGACCCGATACCCGGGGCTGGCCAGCATCCTCTCGGCCGACCTGTGGGACCACGGCGTCCACACCGCCATCACCGCATGGATGACCGACACCGGACAACGGAGCGGATCACTGATCCTGACCAGGCTCGCCCTGTCCCAGACGGCCATCTCCGCGGTGCTCACCGGTGACTTCCGGCGGGCCACCGCCGCGATCGCCGAGGAGGAGGCGATCGCCGACGCCGTCGGAGACGCGCCGAAAATGTACCCGCGCGTCCAGCTGGCCGCGATGCGCGGCCGCCACAAGGAGGCGCAGGCGCTCCTGGCCGACGCACGGCACCGGGGCCGAGGGCAGCTCCCGGCCAACATGCACTGGGCCACGGCCGTGCTCCACAACGGTCTCGGCGACTACCCGGTCGCGCTGGACGCGGCCGTGCGCGGGGCGCGGATCGGGGGCCTGTTCCTGACCGGGACCCTCCTCCCCGAACTGGTGGAGGCCGCGGCCCGATGCGGACGCGGGGACCTCGCCGCGGACGCGCTGCGGGCCCTCACCGAGCGGACCGAACCGGTGGACACCCCCTGGGCCGGAGGTGTCCTCGCGAGTACCCGGGCACTGGTCACCGAAGCGGAGGCCGACCACCGTGAGGGCATCGAACAGCTGGAACGGAGCCCCGCCCGACCGGGGCTGGCCAGGTCGCACCTGCGCTACGGGGAATGGCTGCGCCGCCGGAACCGCCGCCGCGACGCACGCGAACAGCTGCGCACCGCGCACCGGATGCTGTCCGACCTCGGACTGGAGGCCTTCGCCCACCGGGCCGCCGACGAGCTGCGGGCGACCGGCGAGGTGGTGGGCGATCGCTCCGAGCGGCCCATCGACCGCCTCACCATGCAGGAGATCCACGTCGCCCGGCAGGTGGCGGCGGGCGCCACCTCCAAGGAGGTCGCCGCGCGGCTGTTCCTGAGCCCGCGCACCATCGACGCCCACCTCCGCAGGATCTTCCGCAAACTCGACATCACCTCCCGCAGGCAGCTCAGGGACCTGCCGGAGCTCGGCGAACCGAGGGAAGCGGTCGGTTAGGCGACGATCACCGACGCGAACGAGCCCGCCCCCGCAGGAGCATGACGGTGACAACCGCCTACTACTCCTTCGTGGGGGAGACCATGACCAGCACCATGACCGGATCGAAGCGCCGACGACGGTGGTGGGCCCTCTGGATCCTTCTGGCCGCGTCCGCGATCGGTATCGCCGTGTACTCGGCGGAGCCCTATCTGGTCGGCGACGTGGAACGCAACCGGATCCCGCTCAACGACCTGTTCGCCTCGCACTACGTGTCCATCGCCGTGCACGCGATCCCCAGCTCCCTGGCACTCCTCATCGGCCCGTTCCAGTTCGTCACCTGGATCCGTGTCCGCCACCCGAAGGCGCACCGGATCTCCGGTCAGGTCTACATGGTGTCCATCGTGCTGGGTTCGATCGCGGCCCTGTTCGCCGCGACCTACTCGGTCAGCGGGTTCTCGGTGCAGGTGGCCTTCTACATCCTCACCGCGGCCTGGCTGTACACCCTCTACCAGGCCTACACCACCATCCGCCGCGGCGAGGTCCAACTGCACCGCGTCTGGATGATCCGCAACTACGCGCTCACCTTCGCCGCGGTCAGCCTGCGGATCTACCTGATGACCGGCCTGGCGCTCCAGGAGAGCTTCTTCCCCTCCCTGAGCTTCGACGACGTCTACCACGCGAGCGCCTGGGCCTCCTTGGTCGTCAACGTGCTCATCGCGGAGTACTTCATCGTCCAGCGCGTCCTGAAGCCGTCGGCCGGGCGCCGGAGGACCAAGGGCAACACCGGACGAACCGTCCCCGGACCCGCGGCACGTCCTGGTAGGGAAGGCGCCGAGCCCGAGACCGGTTCGGAGGTCGAGGGTCCAGCGCCGATATCCGTCCCCGGCGCCCGCGCATAGCCGGAGGCGGTCCTTCGCCCGCTCTGAGCGGGCGCAACCGCTCAGCGGAGTGCGCTCCCAGCCGTGCTGGTCCCGCCCCTCCCTCCATGGCGTACATGAGGGCAGTTCAGGAACGGGGCCGGCATCGGCGTTCTTCACCTCCGCCGGTGCGGGGCCGACCGGATGCCGCCGCTCGCACCACCGGTACGAACACGGGGCCGACCACTTCCCCGCCTCCACCCGCACCGCCCGCGCGCTCAGCGGGCGAAAAAGGACTTGCCTGCGCCACGCATCCTAACCATCCTAGGAATCAACCTAGGAACCTTAGGATCACTATGCCGCGTGTGGGACTCACCCGGGACACACTGGTGTCCGCTGCCGCCGACGTCGCCGACGAGATCGGATTCGACCGCCTGACTCTCGCGCTACTCGCGGAGCGGTTCGGCGTCCGCGACGCCAGCCTGTACACGCATGTGCGGGGCCTGGCCGACCTCCGCGAGAGCGTGGCCCTGCTGGCACACGACGAATGGGCCGACACCCTGGGGCAGGCGGTGGCCGGGCGATCCGGCCACGAGGCCCTGAAAGCCTTCGCCGACGCCTACCGTGCCTTCGCGACCGGGCACCCGGGCCGGTACGCCGCCACCCGGTACCCGGTGCCACCCGAGAGGCTCGCCGAGTCCACCGGCGTGACCCGCATCGTCGAAGCGTGCTTCGCACTGCTGCGCGGCTACGGCCTCACCGATCCCGACGCCACCGACGCGGTCCGGCTGCTGCGCAGCACCTTCCACGGCTTCAGCGACCTGGAGTCCTTCGGCGGCTTCACCGCCGACCGCGGCCTCGACACCTCATGGCGACGCGCGGTCGACGCGCTCCACCACACCCTGACCCACTGGTCGCGGATCTGAACCCGCAAACACAGGAGCCACCCATGCCCACCAACACCCTCACCCTGAACGACACCACCGTCGACTACGACCGCCGCGGCAACGGCCCCGCGCTGCTGCTCATCCCCGGCGGCGTGGGCCACGGCGGCGTGTTCGACCGGTTCGCCGCGCACCTGGCCGACCACTACGACGTCGTCTCCATGTCCAGCCGCGTGGCCTCCACACGGCAGCCCGTCTCCGCGCCCGGCGAACAGCGCCCCGCAGACCACGCCCAGGACGCACGCTGCCTGATCGACGCGCTCTTCGACGAGCCTCCGGTCGTGTTCGGCTTCAGCTCCGGCGCCGTCACCACCGTCGAACTGCTGGCCGGCCACCCCGACCACGTCCGCACGGCCGTCGTCCACGAGCCGCCGCTGGTCAACCTGCTGCCGGACGCCGCGCGCCACCGCGCCGCGCTCGAATCGGTCCGTACCGCCGCCCGTGCCCAGGACCTGGCCGAAGCCGAAGCACTCATGTTCACCGCCATGACCGTCCCCGGCGCCGACACCGGGTCCGCGGAGCTCCGCCACACCGGGACCTGGCTCGACGGCTACGCCGACACCCGCCCGGAGCCGCCCGGCCCCGCACTGGTCGAACTCTTCGCCGTCCTCGGTGGTCTGAAGCCGGTGATGCTGGAACACATCCTGCTCCCGTTCACCACCCACGAACCCGACCTGGCCGCGCTGGAGGCGCAGACCGGCCGACTCGTCCCCGTGGCCGGCATCGACTCCCGCGGCCAGCTGCCCTACCGCTCCGCTGCCGCCCTGGCCACCCGGCTCGGCCTGCCCCTGACCGAACTCCCCGGCGGCCACCTCGGCCCGATCGAGCGCCCCACCCAGTTCGCCACCGCGTTCAGGTCGCTCCTGGAAGCCCTCTGAGCGCCCGCCCGGATCGGGACGGCCCCTGGAGAAACGGTGAGCACACCGCCGCGTGCGACGGATCCCGGGTCCGGTACCGGGTACGGCCGGTTCTCGTCGTTCGCGGGGCAGAACGCCGCCTCGTTCGCCTTCGGCTTGCCCGATCGATTCCTTTGTGCCCCAGGAACAGCGATCCCTCGCTTTGACAAAGGGTCCCTTTTGTGTTCTTCGAGAATTGCCCCTGAGGCGGCCCCACCGTATTCCGTGGCCTCCGGCAGGCGATACCGGTTTGTCGGCGGCGTCAAGAATTCAGGCTGTGATATTCGCCAACAGATCACCTCGATCAACGCCACGGGTCGAGGAGCGCCCCGGGATACGTATACTTCCATCGGCAGTCATCGCGGAGCCGGGAGAAGCCGCACCGTCAGCTTGCATTGGCGCCGAAGATGTGCCCTCTCCCGCAATGCGCCTCAGATGTGCCTTTCCTTGCGACCGCCCCGGATATTCGGCGGCACCGTCGTGATGTTTCGCTCCTTCCGATCATGGTGAAACGCAGAGAACGGAGTGCGAGTGCACCCACACAGTGTCTCCACACCAAAGAACGAGGACTCGGCCGCACACGCGGCGGCCGTAGCCGAGGAACAGCTGGTTCTCGACGAGGCCTTCGAACGCCGCGACGGGATCCTCCGCCACCTCGACACCGAGCTGGCCATCCCGGCGCGTGACGCCACGGGGCACGCCCGGATGCGCATGATGCTCAACCAACGCGAGGAGCTGCGCCGCGCGGACCAGGGCCTGATCTTCGGTCGGCTCGACGCGCTCGACCGGACCGTCCTCCACCTGGGGCGCGTCGGTATCTCCAGCGAAGGGGACGACAGCGACCCCCTGGTGATCGACTGGCGTGCGCCCGCCGCACGGGCCTTCTACACCGCGACACCGGTCGACCCCCAGGGTCAGGCCCGGCGCCGCCACATCCGCGTCGACGGGCGCGAGGTGACCGGCGTCGACGACGAGCCGCTCGACGGGTCGGGGGCCGGTGAGCTGGTCGGCGAGGGCGCACTGCTCGCCGCTCTCGACGAGCGGCGCACCGGCCGGATGGGTACCGCGGCGGCCACCCTGCAGCGCGAGCAGGACGACGTGGTCCGCGCTGACTCCCGGGGCCCGCTGGTCGTGCAGGGCGGACCGGGCACCGGCAAGACCGTGGTGGCCCTCCACCGCGTGGCGTACCTGCTCTTCACCCATCCGCAGCTCGCTGCGCAGGGCGTCCTGGTGCTCGGGCCCTCACAGCGTTTCCTGGACTACATCACCCAGGTGCTGCCGGCGCTCGGGGAGACCGCCGTGGTATCGGCGACCTGCGACACCCTCGTGCCGGGGATCGGCGTGGAGCACGCGGAGTCGCGCGACATCGCCGAGATCAAGGGCCGGGCGACCTGGCAACAGGCGCTCTCCCGGTACGCGGCCTCGTTCGTCCCCCGGCCCGCCGACCTCGAACTGGTGTGGGAGGGGGAGCGGTACACGATCGGCGAACAACGGATCGCCAGGGCCCTCGCCTCGGCCACCTCGGGGTACTCCTACCACGCGGCGCGCGCCGTCTTCAGCGAACAGATCCACCACCTGCTCACCGACGCGATCGCCGAGCGCAACGAAGAGGTGCTGGCACGGATGGAGGAGGGCTTCGAGGACATCCTCGGCCGACTCGACGCCGGACTCGCCGACTCCGACGACCGCGCCGCGAGCAACGGCACCACCGGCGTCGATGTCGACGGGGAACTCACCGAGGAGGACCTGGAACGCCTGCACGACCGGATCGCCGCGGACCCCGGCGTGGCCGCGACACTGGAGAAGTGGTGGCCGACCCGCGACACCCAGGCGGAACTCCGTCGGCTCCTGGGTGACGAGGCACTACTGCGCCGCTGGGTACCGGAGCTGACCGAGGCCGAAAGAGGAAGGGTCGCCGGCGAACCGCGAACCTGGGCGAGCAGCGACATCCCCTTGTTCGACGCCCTGGACGACCTGCTGGGTGAGGTGACTCCACAGGGCGAGCAGGGTGAGTTCCTGACCGACCGCGCCGCGGCACGCAGGGACTGGGTCTACGGGCACGTCGTCGTCGACGAGGCGCAGGAACTCTCGGAGATGCAGTGGCGGATGGTGCTGCGCCGAAGCCCCTCCCGGTCGGTCACCGCTGTCGGCGACATCGACCAGGCCGAAGCCCCGCACCGGCACACCACGTGGGAGGAGGCGGTCGGCGCGGCCTTCGGGGACAGGTGGGCCGAAGCCCGGTTGACCATCTGCTACCGCACTCCGCTGGAGGTCATGGCCCTCACCGGGCCGGTCCTGCGGAACGCGGGCAGCCGGAACGAACCGCCCCGCGCCGTCCGCGCCTCCGGCGTCCAACCCTGGGAACGCACCGTGGAGGAGAGCGACCTCGAGACCGAGGCGGCACGTGCCGTCGAGGAGCTGTCGGAACGCTGGGCGGGAGGGACGGTCGGCGTGATCGCTCCCCTCGAACGCGTGCCCGCTCTGTGCGCAGCGCTGCCCGAGGTGGCGGTGCTCTCCGCCACCGACGCCAAGGGCCTGGAATGGGACGCCACCCTGCTCGTGGACGCCCCCGGCATCGTCGCCGAACCGCGGGGCTGGAACGGGCTGTACGTCGCGCTCACCCGATGCACCCAGGAACTGGGGCAGTTGCTGGTGGGACAGCAGCCGGCGCGTCAGGACGCTCTGTGCTCCAGCCTTGAGGAGTGGGTCTGACCCAGTTGCAGTTGGCCAAGCAGTCCCAGACGGCTCATGCATCCGTGAATCGATGGGAAAAGGGTGGTTCGCTGCCGAAGCGGGACAACGTGGAAGCCCTGAACGATGCTCTTGGGGCTGAGGGGGCGTTGTTGGCCACTTGGCGATCCGTGACCACCGGGAACGGGCTCCCCGAGTGGGTGGCCCCGCTCAGCGGAACGCGCTCCCAGTAGTACCGGCCCTCGAACCCCTCAAGGGCCCTTCGCCCCGGCGGGCCCGTGGTGGAGCGGAGACCAATCGCACAGGCTTTGACCAGCGCGGAGATGCGCAAGTACGTTCTACGTCGATCGTCGCTCGTATCCCTCCGACACAGTGGAGCATTTTCCGTGACACCCGCCGAGCTCGACCTGGTGAACAGCGAAGTCGTTGATCAGGCCACCGCCCTGCCCGCGTGGTTGCAAGGCAACCTCGATGTGCTGATCGGTGTCCCCTTGCGGATCCTCCTGATCGTCGTCGTCGCGCTGGTCGTCCGAGCCCTGGCCAGACGCGCCATCTCCCGCCTCATGGAACGCGTCCTGCGGTCCGGGGAGGGCCGGAACGGGCAGCGCCGCCCCGCGCGGGGCCCCGCGGTCCTCCAACGCGACCCGGCGCGGGCCGACGAGCGGCGCCAGCAGCGCGCCAAGACCCTCGGCTCGGTGCTCAGCAGCTTCGCGACCATCGTCATCGTGGTGACGGCCATGGCGATGGTGCTCGGCGAGGTCGGCATCGCCCTCGGCCCGCTGCTGGCCAGCGCGGGCGTGGTCGGCCTGGCGATCGGCTTCGGTGCCCAGAGCCTGGTCGCCGACTACCTGTCCGGCCTGCTCATCATGGCTGAGGACCAGTACGGCGTCGGTGACGTCGTCGACCTCGGCGAGGCGGTCGGCGAGGTCGAGAACGTCGGTCTGCGCCTGACGCAGGTGCGCGACATCAACGGCGGCCTGTGGCACATCCGCAACGGTGAGATCCAGCGGGTGCGCAACGACAGCCAGGGCTGGGCCCGCGCCGTCCTCGACGTCTCCGTGGCCTACGAGTCCGACCTGGAGAAGGTCTACGCCGTCCTGGAGCGGACCGGTCGGGAGATGCGCGAGGACCCGGAGTTCGGGAAGTTCTTCCTGGAGGACCTGTCCGTCTGGGGTGTGCAGTCCCTGGACGCGGACGGCGTCGTCGTGCGCGTCGCCGCCAAGACCGTTCCCCTGGAGCAGTGGGGCGTGACCCGTGAGCTGCGCCGCCGGGTCAAGATCGCCCTCGACGCCTCGGGTATCGAGATCCCGTTCCCCCAGCGCACCGTCTGGATGCGGTCCGACGACAGCAGCGCCGTCTGACGGATCCGCTTCCGCCCCGCGCGGAGCGCCACCGGACAGTGGTCCGTGAGCGGGGGCGCCCACACGGAATCTGATCGGCCGTGTGGGCGGCCTCAGCCGCCGATCGAGAGATGGCTGCTGGGCCCTGTGAGCGTCGGCCGACGGTGGAAAAGCCCGGTCAGAGCGCCATGCGGCAGTAGAGGCCACGGTCGTGCGACCGAGCCCGTCCAGCCAGTGCGGCAAGCTCGTCGAGGAGGTCCGCGAGAGTACCGGGATCGGCACAGCCGTAGAACTCCTCCGCTTGCGACCACGGTACAGAGATCTCGGCCAACCGTTCGGAGGATGCGTCCGCCAAGGCGTCGCGCAGCTCGTCGGGCAGAGTGACGATCCAGGCGCTCTCTGCCTCCGGACTCGTCACCAGATGAACGAATCGGGGATGCCCGGTAACCCGTGACACGGGTTCACGAATCAGCAGCGCCACCGCCTGCCCGAGCAGGACAGCGGGGTCGATCGTCTTGACGCTGAGCGTGTCGAAGCCGGCGTCATCGGGTCCCTCTGCAAGGGCTGATGCCGCTGCTTGATCGCCGGGTGCGCTGAAGTAATCGTAGAAGGTGCTCACACCGAGGAGTTTGACAGTGCGCTCCGACAGTCGGCGAACTTTCGGGCCGCCAGTGTGAGTCGATGGTGTGAGGTCGGCGATTCCGGCCGCCTCCGCGCCGCCCCCCAGTCGCAAGACCACGATCCACGGCTGGAGTACCAGAAGGCGGAGGGTTGTTCTTGCGCGGACGGGGAGCTCTCGCACAAAGGGTTGAAAAGGGGCGAGTTTCGCTTTTTGGGTGTGCGGGTTTTTCTTCGGTTCTCTCGCGTGTGCGGATTTGAGAGAAAACCCCGCGAACTCTTGTTCGGCTCGCTAGGTTGGACGGTGTCAAGAAAAAACCCGACCCGGTGCGTCAACACCCGGTCGGGTCGTGGCCGACGCCTGCGCAAACAGGTTTGTCGACTGAGCCACTCCCTGCTAACCCCAGGAAGGCGACTCGTCGTGGAGTCTACCCTCGCGCGCCCCTCCAGCACATGCGAAACTCCGAATCCGCCCGGGTTCTCTGCGCCCCGCAAGCGCCCCCAGGGTGCACTCAAGGGGATCGGGTTCATCCTCCCCATCTGGGTCGTGCAGATCTTCAGCCAGGGCCTGCTGCCCACGCTGCGCTCACTGGCGGCGTTGACAGCCATCGCCAACGCGGTCGACGCCGACGGCCGTTGGTGCTTCTTCCTCCTGGAGAACCTGGCCCAGCGCTCCAGCGGCACCCTGAGTGTCAGCAGCCTCAAGCGCGCCATCGACGACCTGGCCGAGGCGGGTATCGTTCGCAAGCTCACGCGCTCGGAGACCATCGACTTCTTCGCCGAGGACATCCGGAAGGGCCGTTCCCCCTACCGGCTGCCGTGCGTGCTGGAGCTCCTCGTTCCGGCTGAGGACTACTCCGAGTTGGTGCTCGAAGAGATCAACGCCTGCCGCGCACGGCTGGGGGAGGAGCCGCTCACCGCGCACAATCGTCCGCGCTTGAAGCGCCGCCGGACCCCAGCTCAGATTGAACCCGCCCCCAGCTCAGATCGACCCACAGACTGTTTCCCTGGAGACGGTTCTGATGCCGAGGTGGACAGTTCCGTCCGTGGCACCTCGAGTACAGGAGAGCAAAATCGACAAAAGCCACGGAGCGGTCCATTCGGGATCATTGATCGAATACCCAACACACTTCTGGCCGACCCGGTGGCGGACCGGGAGCGGTTGGCGCTGGCCGTGGACAAGCTCCTGCGCCAGGGGCTGGGCGAGGCCGACGTACGCGCCCTGTTCTCAGGGATGGAACGGCTGCGCCGCCCCTTCCCGGCGCTGATGTGGCGGCTGCGCCACGTGAAGGCCGCATGCGACTACCTGAACGGCTCGCTGGGCCGAGGCATCCACGGGTCGGGGCTGCCGGTGCCGCCGCGGCTGGAGCCGGAGGAGGACGATCCGTTCGCCCGGCCGGAGCAGTTCCCGCTGGACAGCCAGGGGAAGGCCACCGGTACCTGCCCCGAGCACCTGACCGTGCGCAACGTCCCCGGCGGCACCTGCGCGATCTGCGGTCGGCTCTGCCGCTCGGTGCCCGGCGAGCTCGTGCACGAACCCGTGCCTGGAGCCGCGGCCCTGCCCGAGGGCGTGTCGGTGCTGAGGGCCGTGGACCGCCTCTCCCCGGAAGAGAAGGCCGCCCTGGACTCGGAGCTGCTGGAACGGATGGGCGAATCCCTGAGCGGGGCCGGGCGTGCCCACAGCTTCGAGCCGGTCCCACGGAACGTCCGCCGGGCCTCCTCCGGTGCGGGGCCGACGACCAGAGCCCGGACGTGGGCCGACCGGGCACGCGAGCAGTTGGAGAAGGCCCGCATGTGCGGCACGCGGTGGGACCCCATCGGTTAGATTCGCCGCATGGGACTCCTGACCTTCAGCATCAACGTCACCCTGGACGGCTGCGTCGACCATCAGGAGGGGATCGCTGACGATGAGTCACACGCCTTCTTCACCCGCCTCATGGACGAGGGCGGGGCGATGCTGTGGGGCCGTGTCACCTACGAGCTGATGGAGAGCTACTGGCCCGCGGTCGCCCGCGGCGACGAGGAGGCGCCTCCGGCGATGCGCGAGTGGGCGCTCAAGCTGGAGGCGAAGCCGAAGTACGTGGCGTCGTCGACGCGTACGGACTTCCCGTGGGCCAACAGCCATCACATCGCGGGCGACCTGCGCACGGGCGTGCAGCAGCTCAAGGACGCGACCCCGGACGGAGTGCTCCTCGGCAGCGGCAAGCTCGCGGCCGAGCTGGACCGGCTGGACCTGATCGACGAGTACAGGTTCCTGGTCCACCCCAGGATCGCCGGGCACGGCCCGACCCTGTACGAGAGCGGGCTGCCCAGCACGCGACGGCTCGAGTTGGTCTCGGCGGAGCCGCTGCGCAGCGGCGCGGTCGCCATGCACTACCGGCGCGCTCGCTGACTCAGCGGAACCCAGCCGGTGATGTCGGCCATCGCGGGCACCGCGCCCGCAACGCCCCGCAGTTGGTCGCGGGCCTGCTGGAAGTGTCCGACCTGCGGCGTAGGTTGGATGGCACGAACAGGGGAGGGGCGGCCGAGGTGGCTGAGACGACGGCGGATGAAGTGATGGCCGAGCTGGCCGAACTGGAGGACCCCAGGGTTCGGGCGGTCAACGAGAAGCACGGTGACGATCACGGCGTCAATCTCACCAAGTTGCGGGCCGTGGCCAAACGGCTCAAGAAGCAGCAGGACCTGGCGGTGGAGCTCTGGGCCACCGGGGACAGCGCCGCGCAACTGCTGGCGATCCTGATCAGCCGGCCCAAGGCGTTCGGCTCGGACGAGCTGGACGCCATGCTCCGCCAGGCCCGCGCCCCCAAGGTCCACGACTGGCTCGTGAACTACGTGGTGAAGAAGGGCCCGCACACCGAGGAGCTGCGCCTGGCCTGGTTCGCCGACTCGGACCCGGTGGTGGCGAGCGCCGGGTGGGCGCTCACCGCCGACCTGGTGGCCAAGAGACCCGAGGACCTGGACCTTCCGGGGCTGCTCGACCTCATCGAGCAGCGGATGCGGGACGCGCCGGACCGCCTGCAGTGGGCGATGAACACCTGTCTGGCACAGATCGGGATCGAGCACGCCGAACACCGGGCTCGGGCCGTCGGCATCGGGGAGCGCCTGGAGGTGCTCAAGGACTACCCGACCCCGCCCGGCTGCACGTCCCCGTTCGCCCCCGTCTGGATCAACGAGATGGTGAGCCGTCGGCAGGAGCCCGTGGGAGGTGTGTGAACCGCCGTCCCGGGATGGGGGCGGGTTTCTCGGTCGCCCCTAAGGCAATCAGTAGTGAATCTACGACGTAAAGGTGTCCACGCTGTTCAATCGACAGTGATGCAGGTCACATTCGCATCCTGTCAGGGACACGGCGCCTGTCCCGTTCAAAGGGCACACGAACGGACAGGAGCAAGCACATGCGGCACCGCATCATCGTCCTGGGCGCCGGCTACGCCGGAGCCGCCTCGGCCGGACACCTCGCCCGCCGGCTGCACCCCGACGACGTCGAGATCACCGTCGTCAGCGCCGACCCCGACTTCGTCGAGCGGATGCGCCTGCACCAGCTCGCCGCCGGACAGGAGCTGCGCCGCCTCCCGCTGACACGCATGTTCGCGGGCACCGGCATCCGGCTGCGCGTCGCCAGGGTCACCGCCCTGGACGCCGATCGGCGCACCGTCACCGTCACCGACGGGAAGGGCACCGACCAGCTCGAGTACGACACCCTCCTGTACACGCTCGGCAGCACCAGCGCCGACCACGGTGTACCGGGAGTCGACGAGCACGCCTTCAACGTCGCCGACCGGCCCTCGGCGCAGCGGTTGCGCGAGCGCCTGGACGAACTCGGCGACCGGGGCAGGGTCACGGTCGTGGGCGGCAACCTGACCGGGATCGAGGCCGCCACCGAGATCGCCGAGTCCCGGCCCGGTCTGCGGGTCGCCCTCGCCACCAGCGGCGAGGTCGGCGGCTGGCTGGGGGACAAGGCCCGCCGCCACCTGCTGCGCGCCTTCGACCGGCTCGGCATCGCCATCCACCAGCAGACCACCGTCGACGGTGTCGACGCGGCCGGTGTCCACGTCGACGGCGGCAGCGTCCTGCCCGCCGACGTGACCGTGTGGGCGGCCGGGTTCGCCACCCACCCCATCGCCGCCGCAAGTGGCCTGGAGGTCGAGGAGAACGGCCAGATCACCGTCGACCGCATGATGCGCTCGGTCTCCCACCCGGAGGTCTACGCCGCCGGGGACAGCGCCCACGCCATCGGGGACAACGGTGCGCCGCTGCCGATGTCCTGCGCCTCGGCCAACCTGACCAGGGCACAGGCCACCGCCACCGTCGTCGGGGACCTGACCGGCCGAGAGGTGTCCAAGGCCCCGCTCTTCTACCCCGGCAACTGCGTCAGCCTCGGCGGCAAGGACGCGCTCTTCCAGGTGGTCGACGGCGAGGCCAGGTCCAAGTCCTGGGCCCTGCGCGGCTGGGCGGCCACCCGGGTCAAGGCGGCCGTGCTCAGGACCGTCACCTGGAACACCGGCAACCCCACCTACGGGTTGCCCTCGCGCAGGCGCCGCCTGACCCCCGGACCGGTCCGTGCCGCGAAGGCGGTCGCCGACTAACGTGGCACGCATGGACTCCCTCACCGTGGAGCGCTTCGAGGCCAACCGGTCCCGGCTGGCCTCGTTGGCGTACCGCCTGCTCGGCTCGGCCGCCGACGCCGAGGACACGGTGCAGGACGCGTTCCTGCGCTGGCAGGCCGCCGACACCGAGCACGTCCGGGTCCCCGAGGCGTGGCTGACCAAGGTGGTCACCAACCTCGCCCTGGACCGGCTCCGTTCGGCGCAGGCGCGGCGCGAACGCACGGTCGGCGCCTGGCTGCCCGAACCGCTCCTGGACGGGGACCCGATGCTGGGCCCGGCCGAGACCGCCGAGCAGCGCGAGTCGGTGACCCTGGCGGTGCTGCTGCTGATGGAGCGCCTCTCGCCGGTCGAACGGGCCGTGTACGTCCTGCGTGAGGCCTTCTCCTACAGCCACGCCGAGATCGCCGAGATCCTCGACGTCTCCCGGGCCGCGAGCCAGCAGCACGCCCACCGGGCGCGCGAGCGCGTCGCGGCCGAACGCAAGGCCGGCGAGGTCGACCGGGCCACGGCGCGTCGCGTCGTCGAGGCGTTCGTCGACGCCGCCTCCTCCGGCCGCACCGGGCAGCTGGTGGCGCTGCTGACCGACGACGCGACCGGGGTCGCCGACGGTGCCGGGATGGCCGACAAGCTGCTGTGGTACACCACCCCGGAGCGGGTCGCCTCCGCCCTGCGGGCCGGTTTCAAGCCGACCCCGGCCAAGCGGCGGCTGGTCGGTGGCTCCCCCTCGATGCACGCCGGTGTGGTCAACGGTTCCCCCGCCCTGGTCGCCGTGCTCGACGACCGAGTGGTGGGCGTGGTGGTCCTGGGGGTGCGCGAGGGCAGGATCTCGGCCATGCACGGCATCGCCTCCCCGTCCCGGCTCGGCCGCCTCACCGAGCAGTGGCGGCGAGGCGGTCACCGCGACCCCCTCATCGATGCGTGGTGACCGCCGTGCCGGTCCGCCACCGCGAACGCGCCCCACAGGCCGGGCGCCCGGGGATCCGCTCGGGGGGTCCTAGCCGCAACCTTCGGCCCTGGACCGGGGCAGGCGGCGGGTCCACCACCGTGTCCGCACGGCGGAGACCTCGGCGGCCCAGGCCGGACCGGCCCAGACGAACAGCGCTCCGAAGAGCAGGGGCGCCAGGAGGCTCGTCGCCTTGCTGATCGGTCCCGGCCGGTCGAGGGTCTCCAGCGTGAACGGTATCCGGGGGTCCTCCGGGTGGTAGGCGACGACGAGGGTGTCGCCCACCGAATGGCCGAGGGCGCCGTCACCGCGCAGCCGGGCGCCGGTGATGGTCCTTTCCCCCGCGGTGTAGTCCACCCACACCCTCACCGCCGGCGGGTTGGGCCCTCCGCCGCCTCGCTCATCGCGGTCGGTCACGGTCGCTTCGGCGCGGCCCCTGAAGTCCTCGGGGTTCTCCTCGGCGAAGTAGACCCTGTGGACCACCCACGCGTTGCCCGCCACCGCGCCGGCGACGACGGCCAACGCGACCATCCACGGGAACACGACCTGGAGGATGAACGGGACGATGTTCTCCCGGGGCACGGCGGGCTCCTGACTCTGCACAGGGGGAGGGGCCCCGTCTGTGTACCCGCGGGAGCGTTCGCCATCCGTGCCCGGAGAACTCGGCTACCGGTGGCGGGGGAGGCGCTGGAATCAGGTCACTGGGGTGTGGGAGCGGCGGCGGTCCGTGCGCCACGCCGGCGGGCGGGGACGATCCGGCCGCGGCGGCGGGCGATCCACATGAAGACCACCGTGGCCATGACGCAGAACACCACGGAGTACACGCTGCCCTCGGGGCCGAACGAGCCGCCGGTGATCAGGGGGTGGCCGGACATGGTGGCGTCCAGCAGCCCCGGAGGCGTGTCGCTGCCGGAGACCGCGGTGCTGAAGAGCGCGGATCCGCCGAGGTTCCAGCCCAGGTGCAGGCCGATGGGCAGCCACAGGCTGCGGGTGGCGATGTAGGCGGCGGTGAGCATGCCGCCGGCCTCGATGGCGATGGCGATGGCGCCCCACAGGGTGGCGTGCGGGTTGATCAGGTGCACGAGCCCGAAGGCCAGTCCGGTCAGCGCGAGGGAGATCCAGGTCCCCGTGTACTCCTCGATGACGCGGAACAGCACACCGCGCCACATCAGCTCCTCGGACACCGCGACGGCGACCATGAAGCCGACCAGGCCCAGGGCGCCCATCGGGGAGCCCAGACCGTGGACCTGATAGCCGCCGAGAAAGGTGATGTTGACGATGACCAGGGAGAACAGGCCGACACCGAGGAGGGTTCCCCAGCCGGTGGCGGCGGTGGCGCCCGCCCAGGCCAGCTCGGTCACCTCGCGCTTCTCGGTGCGGCGCACCACCCACCGGTAGACGAACACCGAGGCGACGGCGAACACAAGGCCCAGGATCAGGCTGAGCCAGGGGTGGTCCTGGACCGCGAAGAGCGTTTGTCCGCCGACGAAGGCGACCGCGGCGACGGCCAGAAGCTGCCAGAGAAGTCTCATGGGGGTCTTTCCGGATAGGTGCGGACAGGGTGCCGCGACTGGTGAGAACGCTACTGATCCGGAGGGGGCGCGGTCGTCACCCCGGGGTGGACACCTGCGCGTAGCTCTCCCGGGGGACACGGGCCGGAAGGCGTGGCCCGACCCGCGCACCGGTCGCGGCCGGCGCCGGGGCGCGGGGCCGCCGTCCGGAGCCGTCCGGGTCTGTCGGGTCGAGCCGGTTACCGGTGCTCAGGCGCCCGGTCGGCTCCGCACGGTCCAGATCGTTGATGGGAAAATGTGCCCTGGTCAGTGGTCATCAGCGATCAAGGATCTAGGACCGGGGCAGGTCCAGGGGCAGCTGTGCGGCGGGTTCCGGGGGCACCTCGACCCGGGGCGGCGGTTTCCCCTTCCCGCTCCGGCCCCCGGGGCGGTCGAGGCCGTGGCGGGCGGCGATCTCGCGTACGGCCTCGGTGACGATGCGCTGGTAGGACTCGGGGGCGTAGGAGCCCCGGCCGTACAGCTCCCGGTAGAGCGGCAGCAGGCCGGGGTGTTCGCGGGTCAGCCATGCGCGGTACCACTCGCGGGCACCCGGGCGCAGGTGCAGGACGACCGGAGTGAGGCGGGTGGCCCCGGCCTCGGCGACGGCGGCGACGGTCTCCTCGATCTGCTCGGCGGAGTCACTCAGCCCGGGCAGGATCGGGGCCATCAGCACCGAACACTCCAGACCGCGATCGGCCAGACGGCGCACCACGTTCAGGCGGGCGCGAGGGCCGGGGGTGCCCGGCTCCACCGTGCGCCACAGGGTCTCGCTCACCGAGCCGACCGAGACCGCCATGCCGACCTCGGTGACCCGGGCGGCCTGTTCGAGGAGGTCGAGGTCGCGCAGTACGAGGGTGCCCTTGGTGAGGATCGAGAACGGGTTGGCGGCGTCGCGCAGGGCGGAGATGATCTGCGGCATCAGCCGGTAGCGCCCCTCGACCCGCTGGTAGGGGTCGGTGTTGGTGCCCATCGCGATGTGCTCGCCGCGCCAGGAGCGACGGGCTCGCCGTTCTCGCCCGCCCGCACCGGCCCGGGACCGGCTGTGTGCACCCCCGCCCGGCCGGTGCCGCGCACCGGCGGGGCGGGAGTGAAGTCGAACAGGGTGTCCTGCTCGGCAGTGGTTCCCGCTCTCAGGTTCTCCCAGCGCATGGGTTCAATTCGAACATGTTTTCGAACATCTGTCCAGTGTTTCAGCGGGGCCGGGGATCGCGTGGAACCGAGGCCGGGCCCGGCCGAGGACCGGTCAGACGGGGCTGGCGGTCGCGAGCCCGGAACGGCCCGCCGAACCCGGGCGGTGGCCCGGCAGGCTCTAGCCCGTTGACTCGCCCGGGTCCCTCAGCAGGCTCTGCTCCAGGCGTTCGCTCGTCCAGCGCTCCACCGCGCGGCCCCGCTCGGCCCGGACCTCGGGCACGGTCTCCTCCGCGTCGACGAGGACGACCTCGCGGCCTTCGTCGACGAGTTTCGCCGCGGTCTCGGCAGTGGTCCTGCGCGCGATCGGCAGGGCGCCGGTCACGCGGCTCATGTCCAGGACCACGGTGTCCGTCCGCGGAGGGCGGTCGACGATCTCGTGCACCAGCGACTCGACACCGCTCAGCCCCAGGTCGCCCTGGAGCGTGTAGACCGTCGCCGGGCGCCCCTCGACCGACACTCTGCGCGTTTCCCGCAGGGAGGACCGCGCCGGTCGGCCCACCTCCATCAGGTGCAGGCCCAGGTCGTCGGACAGGTGCTCCATCATGGCGATCCCCCGAACGCTGTGGCCGTGGGGGTCCAGGCGGGGGGAGCGGACGGCGACGCCGATCTGCCCCGGGAGCACCCCGATGATCCCCCCGGAGACCCCGCTCTTGGCGGGGATGCCGACGCTGGTGAGCCAGTCCCCGGCCGCGTCGTACATGCCGCACGAGGCCATGACGCTGAGCACGTGCTTGGTGGTGCGCCGGCTGAACAGCCGCTCGCCGGTGTCGGGCTGCACTCCGCCGTTGGCCAGGGTCGAGGCCATGAGCGCGAGGTCGCGGACGGTGACCACGGCCGAGCACTGCCGGACGTACCCCTCGGCGACGGTCGAGGGGTCCCGGGGCAGCAGGTCCGCGGCGCGCAGCAGGCGGGCGATGTCCCGGTCGCGCTCCCCGTCGGCGATCTCGCTGGCGGCCAGGGACTCGTCGACCTCGATCGGCCGCTGCGCCAGCCGGGAGAACAGCGCGAGCAGGCGGTCCACGGCCGGGGCCTCATCGCTCCGGACGAGCGCGTGCGCGGCGATCGCGCCGGCGTTGATCATCGGGTTGGCGGGCCTGCCGCTCCCGGGCTCCAACGACAGTTCGTCGAAGGCCTCGCCGCTGGGTTCGACCCCGATCCGCTCCAGCACCGCGTCGAACCCCCGGTCCTCGATCGCGAGCGCGTAGGCGAAGGGTTTGGACATCGACTGGATACTGAACCGGTCCTCGGCGTCCCCGCTGGCGTACACGGTTCCGTTGACCGTGCACAGGGCGACCGCCGCACGGTCGGGGTCGGCGGCGGCGAGCTCCGGTATGCCCTCGGGCAGGGAGCCGGAGTCGACGTGGCTCGTCTCCGCGATGATCTCGTCGAGGTAGTCCAGGATCGTTGAGTGCATCGGGGTTCCTCCCTCTCGGGATTCGGTGCCGCCGGGTTCTGGGGGCGCGAGCCGAGCGTGTCCCCGGGCGGCACGCCCGGAGCCGACCTCTCGGCTCTCCTGTCCGGTTTCGTGAGGAGTGGCGGGCGGGCCCCGCCCGTCAACCGATCGGCCCGGCCGGCTCCTTCAGCAGGCCCTGCTCCAGGCGCTCGCTCGTCCAGCGCTCCACCGCGCGGCCCCGGCTGTCCTGGAACTCGGGCACGGTCTCCTCCGGGTCGATCAGGATGATCCGGTGCCCGGCGTCGATGAGCTTGGTGGCCATCGCCGCCGAGGTGGTGCGCGCCACCGGCAGCACCTCGTCGACCCGGCTCATGTCGAAGACCACCAGCTCGGTCGAGGGCGGGTTCTCCACGAGCTCGTGCACCAGTGACTCGATGCTGCTCAGCACCATGTCGCCCTGGAGCACGTAGACCGTCGTCGGTTCCCCCTCCACCGTCTCCTTGCGGGTTCCGCGCAGCGAGGAGCGCGCGGGCCTGCCCGTCTCCATCAGGTGCAGTCCCAGGTCCTTGGAGAGCTTCTCCATCATCACCACGCCGCGCGCGCTGTTGCCGTGGGCGTCCAGGCGCGGTGAGAAGACCGCCACCCCCACCTGGCCGGGCAGGACCCCCATGATGCCCCCGGCCACGCCGCTCTTGGCGGGGATCCCGACGCTGGTGAACCAGTCCCCGGCCGCGTCGTACATGCCGCACGAGGCCATCACGCTCAGCAGGTGCCGTGTGGTCTCCCTGCTGAACAGCCGGACGCCGGTGTTGGGCTGCACTCCGCCGTTGGCCAGGGTGGAGGCCATGAGCGCCAGGTCCCGCACGGTGACGGTGGCCGAGCACTGGCGGATGTAGCCCTCGACAGCGGCCGAGGGGTCCCGGGCCAGGCGGCCGGAGGCGTGCAGCAGGTAGGCGAGCCCGAGGTTGCGGTCCCCGGTCGCGAGCTCCGAGGCGGCCAGGGACTCGTCGATCCCGATCGGCCGTTGCGCCAGGTCGGAGAACAGGCCGAGGAGCCGCTCCACGGCCGGGGCCTCCTCGCTCCGGATGAGCGCGTGGGTGGCGATCGCCCCCGCGTTGATCATCGGGTTGCGCGGTCTGCCGGTCTCCGGGTCCAGCGACAGCTCGTTGAAGGCCTCACCGCTGGGTTCCACCCCCACGCGGTCGAGGACGTACTCCAGGCCGTGGTCCTCGATCGCGAGCGCGTAGGCGAACGGTTTGGACATCGACTGGATGCTGAACTCCTGGTCGGCGTCCCCGCTGGCGTACACGGTTCCGTTGACCGTGCACAGGGCCACCGCCACACGGTTCGGGTCGGCGGCGGCGAGCTCGGGGATGTAGTCGGCCGTGGCACCGGAGTCCACGTGGCCGGTCTGCTCCACGATGGCGTCGAGGTAGTCGAGGATCGGTGAGCGCAGCAAAGGGTCCCCCGTCTTTCGGATCAGTGCTGCCAAGGGTGTCGCCCCACGGTTCTCCCCTGGCCCCGGGCGCCACAACCCTCACCCCGGTCACCGTCTCCCCATCGCGGTCCACACGAGAACGAGAGTTTCCCGTTTCTGGGAAAGAGAACAATCGTGCCTTTCACCGCTCGGTCCGGCTGGTCCCGGCGCCGTCGCGGCCCCACCGCTGCCCCTGAGCGCCTGCTGCTCCGACGGAGACGTGGATACTGGGGGTCCCCGGGGGTACCCGGGCCGGAGAGGGCACCTCGGCCGCTGGAGGGTGGGATCAGGACGTGGGAACACAGGGCGGGCGCGGCCGGGCGCGCGGTACCTCGGACGCCGCGGTCTCCCGGCCGACCCGGATCCCGGCGGCGGGCTGGCGCGCCGTCGTGGCACGGGTCTGGTCGGAGCTGGAGGAGGGCCGTGCCGGTCTGCTCGCCGCGGGCATGGCGTTCAAGGCGATGCTCGCCCTGTTCCCGGCCCTGCTCGCCGCGGTCAGCGTCTTCGGCATCCTCGCCGACCCCGAGGAGCTCACCGACCAGATCCGGGACTGGATGGCCGCCGCGCCCGACGAGGTGAGCACATTGGTCGGCGAACAGCTCACCGCGATCGCCGAGACCGAGACCGGCACGCTCGGGTTCACGTTCGCCACCGCCCTGACCGTGGCGCTGTGGAACGCGTCGGGGGCCATGGCGGGACTGATGGAGGGCTGCAACACCGCCTACGGCGAGGTGGACCACCGTCCCTTCCTCGTCAAGCGCGGTGTCGCCCTGCTCCTGTCCTTGGGCGTGGGAGCCTTCGTCTTCGCCGTGGTCGGCCTGATCACCCTGCTCCCGATGCTGCTGCACGGCGTCGGCCTGGGGGAGGAGATGGCCCTGGCGATCCGGATCGGCCAGTGGCCCCTGCTCGCCGTGGTGACCGTTGCCGCGCTGGGGGTGGTCTACCGGGTCGCGCCCCGGCGGCGGACGTCGACGGTCCGCTGGCTCACACCGGGCGCGGTCATCGCGATGGTGCTGTGGTTGGCCTGTTCGGGGCTGTTCGCGCTCTTCGTGCAGCGGTTCGGCGACTTCGGGGCGACCTACGGGACGATCGCCGGGGTCATCGTGCTGATGATCTGGTTGTGGCTGTCGTCGTTCGTCGTGCTGCTCGGCGCCGCGATCAACGCTGAACTCGAGACCCAGGCCGGAGTTCGCGGGGACAGCGCCTGACCAGCCCGGGGTACCCGCGGCCCCGGAAGGTCCTAAGCACCGGATCGGTCCAGAGCCGGAGGGCCCCGCCCCTGCCCCCGAACCGGTTCGCTGGTGCTCTGACCGGGAAGGCTCGCCGGTTCGGATGCCTTACAGGTTGTTCGCATAGAAGCCGGTGAGTCGTTCGACGGCAGCGTCGACGTATTCGGGTTCGTCGTACATCTCGTAGTGGCCGGCGCCGTCGATCACCATGAGGTCGACGGGGTCGGGGGCCAGCTTCCACAGCCGCATGCCGGTGTCGTAGGAGCCGGTGTTGCCGATGCGTCCGGCGAGGATGACCTGGAGTGGCTGGGTCATGAGTCGATCGGCCAGGTGGAACGCGTCGTAGCCCAGCAGGAGGGAGTCGCTGCGCAAGAGGCGCCGGTTCGTGGAGTGTTTGTTGCCGCCGCGCTCGGTGCGGTAGTAGGTGACGGCTTGAATGGTGTCGATGTCGGTCAGGCCCGCTGTTGTGGCGTCCTCCAGGGTGACGGGCAGCCAGTTCACGCGGGTCGTCTCGCCGGAGCGGGCCTCTTCGGTCCGTGCGTCCGCGAGGGCGTCGAGTGCTGCGGCCGGACCGTCGGGGGAGAAGCTGCGGAACGCGGCGCCGATGTTGACGGGGACGACCGTGCCGACCGCCTTGATGCGGTGGTCCGTGCGAGCGGTGTGCACGGTGTAGCCGCCACCGGCGCAGATGCCGAGGACGCCGATGCGCTGCGGGTCGATGCCGGGGGTCGTGGTGAGCGCGTCGATGGCGTAGGAGATGTCCTCACCTCGGCGGTAGGGGTCTTCGAGGTCGCGGGGCTCGCCCTCGCTCTGACCCTGATGGGCGGGGTCGAGGACGAGCGCCGCGATGCCGCGGGCGGCGAGACGGGAGGCGTAATTGGCGCCGATCTGCTCCTTCACGCTGCTGCCCGGGGTGGAGAGCACCACGGCGCGCAGCGGTGCGCTGCTGTCGGCGTTGTCGGGCAGGTGGAGGTCCGCGGCGAGGTTGATGGGACCGCGCGGGATCGTGAGGTGCTCAAGCATGCCTGGCTTCCTTCGTGAGATTGTTGTTCCATAGGAGTCCAGTACGAGCCAATGCATTGTACGATCTGAAACTAATACGAAACTGTACCTTATGGGCGGAGGGGTCGCATGTCAGTTGACGGGGCGCAGCTGTGGACACTGAACCAGCGGCTGCTGGGTGTTGTGATGGATGCCTGCACGGGAGAGCTGGCCGAGCTCGGGTTGGAGACGAAGGAGTTTTTCGTCCTGGCCGAGGTGGAGGCATCGCCGTATCCGGCCGAGATCGCGACGGCACTGCTGCTCCCCAAAGCGAGCGTGACGGTCTACGTCCGCAACCTCGTCGCCAAGGGGTTCATCCGGCGCGAGATCGACGACGCGGACCTGCGGCGTCACCGGCTCGTGCTGACCGCTGAGGGCACAGAGGCACGGGATCGTGCACTTGCAGCCCTCGCGGCGGAGTACGACCGCAGGCTGGCGAGGATCACTCCGCGGGACCGCACCGAGCTGCAGCGCATTCTTCAGGAGATGCTCTCGCCCGCATGAGTCCATGGTCACGAGCGGTTCGCCTGTCCGGTGACCCCCTGTTCGCCAGTGCTGTCGGCGGCCAGGACATCGCGGTGGCGGGCGTTGGCGTTGCGCCGGCGGAGGTCGGGGTGAAGCACAACTCGACCTTGTCCTTCTTCGCTCAGCGGCGGATGTCACTGCGCTTGTGGGTGGACCGGTTGTCCAGGATCACGTGGATCGGGGCGCCGTCCGGGCGGGCGGCCCGGATCGACTTCAGTGCAGCCAGGGTGTTCGCGGCACCCTCCTGCGGCGGTTGACGCCCCAGAGGGTGTCGTCGCCGATCGAGTAGCAACCGTGGAAGTACCGCACCCCGTGGGTGTGGTGGTAAGTCGCGGGATGCCGCTCGGGCCGGCCTTGCCCGGCCCGGCACGACCCGGCGCCGCACCGAGCGATGTATGAATCTACGTCGTACAGGTGCCGCCGGTGCTCTATTTTCCCCGATGACGGATCACGTCCGCCATGACGTCAGAATTAGTGTCATGGATCTGATGCCGTATGTCGACGAACTCCGCCGCCAACTCCTGGTCGCCGCCGAGACCGGGGGAGAGGAGACCCGGGCCACCGCCGAGCGCCTGGCCGCGGTACTGGAGTCCTCCGCCCGGTTGGCGCTGATGGACGCCCTGTCCGCGGCGGCGGACGAGATCACCCGGGAACTGGCCCCCGGCTCGGTCGAGGTGCGGCTCCGCGGCGGACGGACCGACTTCATCGTGACGTCACCGCGGACCGACGAGACCTTCGACACCGCGGCGGGGGACGCCGCGGCCCTCTCCCCGGAGCGTCACGGGCATGTGGCCCCGATCCGGGCCGAGGGTGAGGAGGGCAAGACCTCGCGGATCACCCTGCGACTCCCGGACCACCTCAAACCGCTCGTGGAAGAGGCCGCCAAGACCGAAGGGCAGTCCGTCAACGCCTGGCTGGTGCGGTCGGTCACCACGGCCCTGGAGTCCGGCGGCCGCCAAGCCCGGCGCGGCACCGGCACCGGCCGCCAGGTCGGCCGCGGCTACACCGGCTGGGTCCGCTGAGTCGGCCGCCGCGCACCCGCTGACCCGGGGCCGCCGCGCACCCGTTGACCCGGGGCCGCTCCACAAGGATGCGCGCCTGCCCCGCACGAGGTGTTGCGGGGGGTGTACCGTGCCTCTCCCGTCCTCCCCGGCATGGGGCGGGACCACTCAGAGCGGAGGATCGATGGCCGAGGAGCCCCGAGGCGGTTTCGCCCGGTTGCGCCGGGCGGTGTTCGCCCGGCACTCGAACCCGTGGAGCGCGTGGACCAGGTGGGCGAGCATTCCGCTGATCTCCGTCCCGGTGTGGAACCGCAGCTGGAAGCAGGCCGGCGTCCTCGCCGTCTGGTTCGCCCTCAACCCGGTGGTCTTCCCCCGGCCCGCACACGAACGGGCGTGGTCCACGAGGGCCATGCTCGGCGAGGAGCAGTGGATCGTGGACCGCCCGAGGGACGCGGCGCTGGCGGTCAACGCCGCGGCCGCGGCCGCCTCCGTCGTCGCGGTGGTCGGCGCCCGGTACCGCAGGCCCTGGACCACCGGGGCGGCCTGTGCGGTGCAGATGGCGCTCACACTCGTGTACTGGGAACAGATGGCCCGTTACCACGACCGGGGCTCGGAGCGGGGCGGGCACTGAGCGGCGGGCTGCGGCGTTCGTCCCTTCCGGTGGGCGTTGCGCCCTCCCCGGCCCGGTCTCCTCACGCCTCCCGCGCCCCCAGGGCCCGCAGGAGGTAGGGGAGCAGGCGCTGGGCGATGTCGGCGCCGGGGGAGGAGCCGGCAGCGCCCTCGGCCTCCGGCGGCACGAGGAAGGTGTGGCTGACCATCGGGCCGATGACCATCTCAGCGACGACCAGGGGATCCTCCACCGGGGGGACCTCCCCGCGTTCCACAGCCCGTTCCAGGAGGGCGAAGACCCGTTCCTGGAGGGGGATCACGAAGGCGCCGAAGAGTACGTCGGCCAGGGCCCGGTTGTGGGCGGCCTCGCCGAGCACGGCGCGCAGGAGGCGGCCCGAGGGGCCCTCCAGGGCGGTGGCCTTGTCCCGCAGCAGCGCGCCGAGGTCGGCCGCCAGGTCCCCGTGGTCGTGGTCGGGGCCCAGGTTCTCGGCCCAGGCCCGGGCGGCGCCGACCACCAGGTCCTCCTTGGAACGCCAGCGGCGGTACAGGGTGGCGGTGGAGACCCCCGCCCTGCGGGCCACGGCGGCGGTGGTCAGCCCGCTGTAGCCGTTCAGCTGGAGTTCGGTGAGGGTGGCGTCCATCAGCGCGCGGTCCCGGTTGGCGTCGCGGGGCCGGCCCCGTGGGGCGGCCCGGGCGGACGTCTCCGGCAGATGGTCCGTCGTCATGGGGAGATCTTATGCCAGGTGTCTATTGGAAACGAAACATTTTCGTTTAGTCTTGTGGCATGGCTAACACCGAGATCTCAGAGCCCCTGACTCTGACCACCGACATCCCCCCGGTCGTGGGCAGGCTGCGCATGGCCTTCGACAGCGGCCGGACCAAACCGATCTCCTGGCGACGGGCCCAGCTGCGCGCCCTGCGGCGCCTGCTCGTCGAGGAGCGGCCCACCCTGGAGAAGGCCCTCAAGGCCGACCTCGGCAAGCCGCCCGTGGAGGCGCACACCACCGAGATCGGGTTCGTGGTCAACGAGATCGACCACACGCTCAAGCACCTGGCCTCCTGGCTGCGGCCCCAGCGCGTGTCCGTGCCGATGGCGCTGGCCCCGGCCAAGGCCCGCCGCGTGCGCGAGCCCCTGGGCGTCGTGCTGATCGTCAGCCCGTGGAACTACCCCGTGAACCTGGCCCTGTCCCCGCTGGTCGGTGCGATCGCCGCGGGCAACAGCGCCGTGGTCAAGCCGTCGGAGCTCTCTCCGGCCACCTCGGGCGCGCTGGCCGACCTGATCCCGCGCTACCTGGACCCCGAGGCGATCGCGGTCGTCGAGGGCGGTGTCACCGAGAGCACCGCGTTGCTGGAGGAGCGCTTCGACCACATCTTCTACACCGGCAACGCCGCGGTGGCCCGCATCGTCATGGCGGCGGCGGTCAAGCACCTGACCCCCGTCACGCTGGAGCTGGGCGGCAAGAGCCCGGCGATCGTCGAGCCCGGCGTGGACCTGGCCACCACGGCCCGCCGCCTGGCCTGGGGCAAGTACACCAACGCGGGCCAGACCTGTGTGGCGCCCGACTACGTGCTCGCCATCGGTGACACCGCTGAGGGGCTCCAGAAGGAGCTGGGCGCCGCCATCACGGAGATGTTCGGGTCCGACCCGGCGCAGAGCCCCGACTACGGGCGCATCGTCAACGAGCGCCACTTCGACCGGCTCCGCGCTCTGCTGGAGAGCGGCGAGGTGGTCGCGGGTGGTCGGACCGACCGCGAGGACCTCTACATCGCCCCCACGGTGCTCGGCGACGTCTCCCCCGACACCCCGGTGATGGCCGAGGAGATCTTCGGGCCGATCCTGCCGGTCATCCGGGTTCCCGACCTGGACGCGGCGATCCGGTTCGTCAACGAGCGCGACAAGCCCCTGGCGCTGTACGGGTTCACCAACTCCGAGGCCACCAAGCGGCGCCTGACCACCGAGACCTCCTCCGGTGGTCTGGGCTTCGGTCTGCCGATCGCCCACCTGGCCGTCCCCGACCTGCCGTTCGGCGGGGTGGGGGAGAGCGGGATGGGCGCCTACCACTCGGCCGCGTCCATCGACACGTTCTCGCACACCAAGTCGGTGCTCGACAAGTCCCTGCTGATGGACACCATGCGGGTGGCCTACGCGCCGATCAGCCAGGTCAAGGAGAAGATCCTGCGCAGGATGCTCTGACCTGTCCGGCTCCGCCGCGTTCCGTCGCGGCAGGGGTGCCGGCCGGTCCTGTCATCCGGAGCGGGCGTCGCTGTAGGCGGTGCCCGCTTCGAGGTCTCCGTCGAACAGGTAGCTGACCGTCACGAAGTGGAAGTCGTCCCCCTTCAACTCGTCCAGGAGGCCGGGCACGGCGTCGACGCTGGTCTCGTGGATGTCGTGGAGCAGGATCACGCTGCCGTCGGCGGTCTCGTCCTTGGTGATGTCCAGGATCTTGTCGACGTCGCGGTTCTGCCAGTCCAGGGTGTCCACGTCCCACAGCACGATGGGCTGCTCGACGGCCTCGCGGGCGGTGTCGTCGAGCGAACCGTACGGCGGGCGCATGGTCCGGGGCTTCTCACCGGTGACCTCGGCGATGGCCTCGTCGGTGCGCTCGGCATCGTCCTTGATCTCGTCCGCGGAGAGCGTGGCCAGATCGTCGTGCTTCCAGGTGTGGTTGCCGACCTCGTGCCCCTCCTCGGCCATGCGCCGCACCTCGGCCTTGTGGCTGCCCACCTTGGAGCCCAGGAGGTAGAAGGTGGCCCTGGCGTTGTGCTCCTCGAGGATGTCGAGGAGCTCGTCGGTGTACTCGCCGGGACCGTCGTCGAAGGTCAGCGCCACGCACTTGACCTTGCTGCAGTCAGGGGACTTCGCGGAGACGTCGGAGGGCGCGGCCGCGGCGGGGGCCGCGGCGCCCAGGAGGAGCCCCGAGGTGATCAGTAGCCCGCCAGCCGTACCGACAGTGGTCCTGTGCATCAGAGAGGTAACGTTCACGCGTCGAAATGTATGTGAAGACCTTCGTGAGGGCAAAGGTAAGCCCAGCTCAGAGCTGTGAAGTGAGCAAGGACTCTTTGTTCCGGTCGGGGAATGGAACGCGGGATCGCCTGCTCTCACGGGACAGCGCGGGGCCCCGGCCGTCTCTGCGGCGGCCGGGGCCGGTTGGCTTTCTTTTACCTTCGGGAGCGGCTCAGCCGACCCGGGCGTCGGTGTGGACCTCGCCCGCCGTCATGCCGTCGAGTCCGAACAGGTCGCTGACGGTAACGAAGTGGTACCCCTGCGCGTGCAGCCCCTCCAGGACGGCGGGAATGGCGTCGACGCTGGACTTGTGGATGTCGTGGAACAGGACCACGCTGCCCGGGACGGTCTCGTCCAGCGCGTGCCCGGCCACCGCGGCGGTGTCGCGGCTCTGCCAGTCCATGGTGTCCACGTCCCACAGGATGATCGGGTGCGGGGTGGCCTTGCGTACGTCCCCGTTGAGCGCCCCGTAGGGCGGGCGCAGGGTGGGCGGGGCCTGTCCGGTGACCTCGGCGATCGCCTTGTCGGTGCGCTCCAGGTCCTTGGTCACCCCGTCGGCGGACAGGGTGGTGAGGTCGTCGTGCTTCCAGGTGTGGTTGCCCATCTCGTGGCCCTCGGCGTGGGTGCGCTCCACGACCTCGGGGAATTCGCTGACCAGTGAGCCCAGGATGTAGAAGGTGGCCTTGGCGTCGTACTCGCCCAGGGTGTCCAGGAGTTCCTCGGTGTGCTCGCCGGGGCCGTCGTCGAAGGTCAGCGCCACGCACTTGAGGCGCTGGCAGTCCAGGGTGCTGCCCTTGGCGGTCAGGGTCCCGTCGAAGGCGAGGTCCTCGGGGTCGGTGTGACCGGCCACGGCCGCGCTGCGGGCGTGGTAGCCCAGTTCGGAGAGGACCGGTTCGGTCTCCTCCGGCTCCACGGGCAGCAGGACCTCGCTGACCCGGCCCGCGCTGGGCACATCGGCGGGGTCCATCCGTACGGCCAGCCCGCCCGCGGTGCTGAAGGCCAGGTCGGCCAGGGGAGAGGCGGCCCAGCGCTCGGCGGCCTCCCAGGCCTGTTCGGGATCGCGCAGGTCGGCGTCGCCGGTTTCGGCCGCGTTCCCCTCCGGGCTTTCGGCCGCTTCCCCGGCGGCCTCCGAGGGCTCCTCCGCCGGCGGGGAGGCCCCCGCCGACACCGAGTCCTCCTCCTCCGCGGCGCGAGCGTGGACCTCGCCCACGAGGCCGGGGAGCTGTTCGTTGGAGAGCTGGTAGCCCTCCTGGAGGACCTTGGCGACCTCCAGGTGCGCGGCCTCCACGGACGCCTCGTCCTCGAAGAGCGCGGTCCAGGGCAGGACCTCGCCGCCGGCGGTGTCGTACCAGAGGGTCGAGGACGCGCTGTGCTCGCCGCGTGTCCCGGAGGAGTCGGCGGTGATCCTGATTCCGAGCACGTGCTCGGAGACGGCCAGCAGTTCCACGTCCTGCTCCAGTGCCGGGTCGCCGTGGTCGGGCAGGTCCTCCAGGAACGCGGTCTGGCGTTCGGCCATCGTGGTGCGGGCCTCGATGGTCAGCGGATGGGACTCGCCCAGGACCGGGTAGCGGTAGCTCACCGTGCTGTGGTCGACCTGGACCGACACCGTCTGGGTGGCCAGGTTCTCCAACGTGTCCGGAGAGAGCTGGATCGCCTCGGCGTAGGGCAGGGCCTGCTCCACGGAGTGGCAGCCGGGGACCAACAGCAGGCCCAGGGCGGCACTGACAGTGAGTTTTCGTTGCAGAGAGATAGCAGCCACGAGGGGACCATATCGGGGTCGTGCGAGGAAGTCGCAACCTCAGAGCGACGACATGGTGTCCCAGAGTGATGAATTGCCCCGGGCTGGCCGGAACATGCGTTTTGTCGTCCAGTACCCGCGTTCGGGCGTGTCACCGGGGGCCCGGTCGGCCACGGGACCCCCGGCGGAACACCGCGGCCTCAGTGCTCCTCGGACTCCACGGGTTCCCCCAGCCCTTCGGGACCCTCGGCCGCGACGACGGCCACCACGGCACGCGTCTGCGCCAGGGTGTCGGTGTGCTCCTCGGGGCGCGAGGTCAGGGGCAGGTGGACGTGGCCGGCCGCCACCCTCGCACCGGCCCGGTCGCGCAGGAGGGTGTTGCGGTAGGCGATCTCGTTGGACAGGTAGTCGCCCCCGCCCCCGCGACGCGCCGCCGAACCCTCGCTGGGCCCCTCGGAGCGCGTCACCGGCTCGTCGCCGCCGTCGGGCACCTCGGTCACCTCGGTGTTGGCCACGACCTCGTACGGCCCGGTCGCGGCGTCGAGGATCCGCTCCACCGGCAGGGAGGTACGCGTCCACTCCGGGGCCCCTTCCCCGGGCAGCGGAGCGCGCCCGGTCCGGGAGATCCCGAGGTTGTCCGGGCCGCCGCCCCGCCACACCCCGTTCCAGACCTCGAGGTCGAAGCGCCCGGGGCGGCCCCGGCTGAGCGTGACGACCGCGTCGGCCACCCCGTACTGGTCGGCCAGGGCCTCCTCCACCAGTCCGGTGTCGAAGTCGCTCCAGGAGACGGGGAAGACGGCGGCGCGCACCACCGCGGTGCGCTCACCCACGGGGAAGGTCCACCCGTGCAGGTCCAGGGCGGCCGCCCCGGAGGGGTTGGAGCACTCCGGATCCTGGTCCAGGTGGAAGGGGTCGAACCCGGTGACCACCACGCGCAGCCACCGGTCGCCCGGGGGGAAGTCCAGGTCGGTGATGCCCCTGGAGGCGGTCTCGAACAGGTGGAGCAGTTCGGCGCGGTCCGCCTCCGGCAGGGGGAAGGAGGGCTCCCAGGCGCGCAGCCGGGAACGGAGCACGAGACGGGCCCAGTACAGGGGTCGGTCGTCGACGGGGTCGGGTCCGGTGCGGGTGGACTCGGTCCACAGCCGGGAGGCGTGCGAGGCGACCACCTCCCGGGCCTGTCCGAGATCGGTGCTCGCGCGCAGGTCGGCGGCGAACAGGGGATCGGCGGCGCCGAAACCCGAGCGCGCCAGGATCCGGCGGGACTCGGGGCGGTCGGCGCGGTCCTCTTCGAGGGTGGTGTCGTGGTGCACGGGCCAGCTGTCTGGTTCGGTTACGGGCGGGGTGGGCTCCGCGAGTCTAGGGCATCTCCGGCGGGCGCCGGCCCTGCCGCGCGCCGCCCCGCGGCACTCCGGTGCGGGGCACGGGCACCACCCGCCGAACACGCCCCGCAACTGGACGGCAGGGGTGGACCGGGGGCTTCGGAGTTGGCAAGGTGTGAGGTGACCGCCTCCCCCTCTCAACGGAGAGAGAACACACATGCACACTGGTGCCCTTCCCGACACCGAGGTCCTCGCCGAGCGCGCGCGGACCGCTCTGGAACGGTGCGGCGCGACCCGCCTGCCCGACCCCCACGGGGCACCCGGCGCGGCCCGTACACCGATCACCGGCCAGGACCTGTTCCCCGTCGAGTTCGACACCCCCGCCTCCGCCGAGCGCGCCGTGGCCGCCGCGCACGCCTCCTTCACCTCCGCCTGGCGGGACACCCCCGCCCCGGTGCGGGGCCGGTTGGTGCACCGTCTGGGTGAGCTGCTGCGCGAGCACAAGGCCGACCTGGCCGAGCTGGTCACCATCGAGGCGGGCAAGATCCGCTCCGAGGCCCTGGGCGAGGTCCAGGAGATGATCGACATCTGCGACTTCGCCGTGGGGCTCTCGCGCCAGCTCTACGGGAGGACCATGCCCTCCGAGCGGCCCGGGCACCGGCTGATGGAGACCTGGCACCCGCTGGGCGTGGTCGGTGTCGTCACCGCCTTCAACTTCCCCGTGGCCGTGTGGTCCTGGAACACCTGTGTGGCACTGGTGTGCGGTGACACCGTGGTGTGGAAGCCCTCCGAGCTCACCTCCCTGACCGCTCTGGGCTGCCACGGCCTGCTCATGCGCGCGGCCGCGGACGTGGGGGCGCCCGCCGACGTCCACCGGGTCGTGCTGGGCGGCGCCGAGGTCGGCGAGGTGCTCGTGGACGACGATCGGGTGGCGCTGCTGTCGGCGACCGGTTCCACGGCGATGGGCAGGGCCGTGGCGCCCAGGGTGGCCGCCCGGATGGGCCGGTACCTGCTGGAGCTGGGCGGGAACAACGCGGCGGTGGTCGGCCCCTCGGCCGACCTGGACCTGGTGGTGCGCGGCAGCGTGTTCGCCGCGGCCGGGACCGCCGGGCAGCGCTGCACCACGCTGCGCCGTCTGATCGTGCACGAGGACGTGGTGGACCAGGTCGTCGAGCGCGTGGTGAACGGCTACCAGCAGCTGCGCGAGCGGATCGGCGACCCCTACGAGGAGTCCACCCTGGTGGGGCCGCTGGTGGGGGAGCGCGGGCACACGGCCATGCGCGAGGCCCTGGAGCGGGCCCAGGCCGACGGCGGCGAGGTGCTGGTCGGCGGTGAGCGGCGCCTGGAGAAGGACGCCGAGGACGCCTACTACGTCGAGCCCGCCGTGGTCCGGATGCCCGCCCAGACCGAGGTCGTGCGCCAGGAGACCTTCGCGCCGATCCTGTACGTGCTCACCTACCGCACCCTGGAGGAGGCGGTGGAGCTGCACAACGGGGTCCCCCAGGGGCTGTCCTCGGCGATCTTCACCCAGGACCAGGCCGAGGCGGAGCGCTTCCTGTCCGCGGCCGGGTCCGACTGCGGCATCGTCAACGTCAACATCGGCACCTCGGGGGCCGAGATCGGTGGCGCGTTCGGCGGGGAGAAGGAGACCGGCGGCGGCCGGGAGTCGGGTTCGGACTCCTGGAAGGCGTACATGCGCCGGGCGACCAACACCGTGAACTACGGCGGAGAGCTGCCCCTGGCCCAGGGAGTGCGCTTCCTCTGAGCCCGCTCGGGGCGTGAGCGCACCTCCTGCGGAGGCGACGGCGGGCCCGGGGCGTCGAACCCGGGCCCGCTGCCCGGAGCCCGCGCGCCCCAAAACGGTTGTGTCCAACACTGTTGTGCACAACCGTTTTCTGTTACGGTGGCGGAGACGGCGAGCGGACACGGGGGAGGAACCATGGCGGGCACCGACGAGGGCGACCCCCTCGCCCTGGACCGGCAGCTGTGCTTCTCCCTGTACACCGCCTCCCGGGCCCTGACCGGGCTCTACCGGGAGATCCTGGCCGACCTGGGGCTGACCTACCCGCAGTACCTGGTCATGCTCGTGCTGTGGGAGCGCGGCACCCTGCCGGTCAAGGACCTCGGCCTGGCCCTGAGCCTGGACTCGGGCACGCTCTCCCCCCTGCTGCGCCGCATGGAGGGGGCCGGGCTGCTCACCCGCCGACGCGGACCCGAGGACGAGCGGATCGTCCACGTCAGCGTCACCGAGGAGGGGGCCCGGCTGCGCGAGAGAGCCGGGGACGTCCCCGAACAGGTCCTGTGCGCCACCGACCTGTCGGCGGGGCGGGTCGAGGAACTCCGGGCGCTGCTCGACCACGTCACCCGTTCGGTGACCGACGCCTCGGGCCGCGGTGCCACACGCGCCGCCCGTGACGCCGACACCTGAACCACACCAGCACCACACACAGGCTCGGCGCGCGCCGAGCCGAGAGAGGGAACCAAGCATGGCTTACGACGTCCTCTACACCACCAACGCCACCGTCACCGGCGAGGGCCGCAAGGGCTCCGGCCGCAGCGACGACGACCGCCTCGCGGTCGACCTGTCCGTGCCCAAGGGCCTGGGCGGCGACGACGGCCCCGGCACCAACCCCGAGCAGCTCTTCGCCGTCGGCTACGGCGCCTGCTTCCACGGCGCCCTGCGCAACGTCGCCCGTCAGGCCAAGACCAAGGTCGACGGCGCCACCATCGACTCCCAGGTCAGCCTCGGCAAGTCCGACGAGGGCCTGGACATCGCCGTCGTGCTGACCGTGACCATCCCGGGCCTGGAGCAGGCCGAGGCCGAGAAGCTGGTCGAGGCCGCCCACCAGATGTGCCCCTACTCCCGCGCCACCCGCGGCAACATCGAGGTCGAGCTGATCACCAAGACCGCCTAGGTCCACAGGTGCCCACGGGGCCGGCCGCACCAACAGGTGCGACCGGCCCCGTCCCCGTGAGCGCGACGACCCCGTCGGGCCCGAACAGCGGGGGGCGTCCGCTGGAGCTCGAAGAGCGGGAAGATGGTCCGGAGCCGACCCGGAGCACAGAAAAATGGGGCGAAACCAACTGGTTTCGCCCCATCTGTCGTTCACCCCGCCTAGGCGGCGGTGTCCAGCAGCAACAGCCGGTCCAGGATGTCCTGGAGGGTCACCAGACCCATCAGCTCCCCCTCCTCCTCGACCAGGGCCAGGTGGCTCCGGCTCTCCCGCATGATGCCCATCGCCGCGTACATCGGCGTACCCGCCGCCAGCGTCAGGACCGGGCGCATGAGGTCGGCGGCGGTGGTCCCGGCCGGGCTGGTCAGCGCCTCACGCACGTGCAGCACGCCGATCGGCTCGCCTCGTTCCATCACCACCAGACGCAGGTGCGTGGACTCGCGCGAGACCCGCTTGATCTCCTCCACGCCCGCGTCCGGAGCCACCCACGCGATCTCCTCACGCGAGGTGTAGTGCTCACTCAGCGGCTGGGAGTTGACCTCCAGGGCCGTGGCCAGCTGGTCACGGCGCTCGGAGTCCAGGGCGCCCGCCTTGGCCGAGTGCTCGACCAGCTCACGGACGTCCTCCGGGTTGTGCCCGCTCACCAGCTCGTCCACCGCCTGCACACCGAAGCGGTGCAGCACCCAGTTGGCCATGCCGTTGAGCATCATGAGCAACGGGCGCGTCACCCACATGAACGCCTGCATCGGGATCGCCAGCATGGTCGCCGACTTCTCCGGGTGCGAGATCGCCCAGGACTTGGGTGCCATCTCGCCCACGACAAGGTGCAGGAACGTCACCAGGATCAGCGAGAAGGTGAACGAGAGCACATAACCCACCGAGGGCGGAAGAGCACCGAACAACGGCTCCAGCATGTGGTGGAACGCCGGTTTGGAGATCGCGCCCAGGGCCAGCGTGCACAGAGTGATCCCCAGCTGGGAGCCGGCCAGGAGCAACGACAGGTCGCGGGCGCTCTTGAGCGCCGCGCGCGCCGCCGCGCTGGTGTGCGCGGCCTCCTCCAGCCGGTAGCGGCGTGCCGCCACCAGGGCGAACTCGATCGCCACGAAGAAAGCGCTCAGGGCGATGAGTACCACGGTCAGCCCCAGGGCCAACCACACGTTCATGTCGCTCATGCCCGCACCTCCCGCTTGCCGTTCCTGTTCTCGGTGAGCTCGTGCAGCCGCAGTTCCACCGTGTTGGGAACGTGCCGCTGGACCCCGCTCACGGTCAGGGCCAACGCCATGTCGGGATCGCCGTCATGGGCGCTGGAGGGCCTGGGCAGCGGCAGGTCCACCCGGTCGCCGACCTGCGGCAGCCGGTGGAGTTCGTGGATGACCAGGCCGCCGATGGTCTCGTAGTCGCCCTCGGGCAGGTCGTGGCCGATCAGCCGCTCCACCTCGTCGATGTGCAGCGCGCCCGGGACGAGGTAGCCGTTCTCCCCGTCCAGGTGGGCGGGGGCCTCCTCCTCCGGAGTGTGCTCGTCGGCGATCTCACCGACCAGCTCCTCGGCCAGGTCCTCGGTCGTGATGACCCCGGCCAGGCCGCCGTACTCGTCCACCACGCAGGCGAACTCCTCGCCCGCCTCGCGCAGCTGGTCCAGCACACCCGGCAGCGGGAGCGAGGCCGGGACCATGACGGTCGGCCGCGCCACCTCGCTGACCCGGACACCGGACAGGTCGCGGTCGCCCAGCGCGAGCACGTCGCGCAGGCAGATCACACCCACGATGTCGTCCACGCCCTCGCCCAGGACCGGGAAACGGGAGTGGTCGGAGGCCATGAGCTCCACGACCCGGCTGACCGGGTCGCCTTCCTCGACGGTGGTCACCTCGGGGCGCGGGATCATCGCGTGCCCGGCGGTGCGGTCGTGGAAGTCGAGGGTGCGGTCCAACAGGGTGGACACCTCGGCCGGCAGGTCGCCGGTCTCGCGGGACTCGGCGATGATGCGCTCCAGGTCACGCGGGGTCGCCGCGTGCTGGACGTCCTCCACCGGTGTGATCCTCACGAGCTTGAGCAACCAGATCGCGGCCTGGTCGAACAGCCAGATGACCGGGCCGAAGACCTTCAGGTAGATCCCTGTCGACAGGGCCAGCCAGCGGGCCACCGGCTCCGGGTGCGCGATGGCGAGGTTCTTCGGGAAGAGCTCACCGAACACCATCTGGACGACGGTGGAGAGCAGCAGCGCGAACACGGTGCCGACCGCGACACCGGTACCGAGCGGTACGCCGACGCCGCCGAGCAGCACACCGATGCCGTCACCGATCATCGGCTCGGCGACGTAACCGACGAGCAGACCGGTGATGGTGATGCCCAGTTGGGCACCGGAGAGCATGAACGAAGTGCGGTTCGTGACGGCCAGGGCGCGTTTGGCTCCCGTGTCACCGGCCGCGGCGCGCGCCTTCAGGCGCGAGCGGTCCACAGCCATGTAGCCGAACTCCTGGGCGACGAAATAGCCGTTCGCCGCGATCAGCAGCAAGACGACGAAGAAGCCCAGGAGGATACTGAGGACGGTGCTGATCATCGGGCACACACCGCCTGGTTCCGCCTGCCGGCAAAGGTCCTGCGAAGGTGTGCGCCCTTACAAGAAGGGGGCTCGTCGGAGTCTGGGTCACAGCATCCCTGAGGGATGCTGCTGGTACTTCGGGACGGGTCCACTGTTCCTCTCTCTGCGCCTGTGCGCGTCGGGTGTGCGAAATATGTGGTTCTGGTCAATGAGGGGACGTACGGCGGAGGGAAAAGATTCCCCCGGCTCAGTTCCCGACGGGGGCGTCTGCCTCGCCGTCGAAGGTGGCCCACTCACGGCGGCGGGCCTCGGCGAGGGCGATCGCGGTGGCCACGGCCACGTTCAGCGATCCGACCCGGCCGATCTGCGGAATGTAGGTGACGGCGTCCGCACCGGCCAGTAGGGCGGGGGAGCAGCCGTGGTCCTCGGCGCCGACGGCCAGGCACACGTCGGGCTCCAACGGGGCGGCGTGCAGTGGCACGGCGCCCTTGGCCAGCTCCACGGCGACGACCTTGTAACCGTCGGCGCGGGCGGCGTCCAGGGCTTCCGCGGTCGTGGACAGGCGCGTGTGCGGGACCTTCGCGGCCGTCCCCAGGGCGGTCTTGCCGACCTTGGGGTCGTCGGGGTCCGCGCTGTTGCCGGTGAGCCAGAGCTGGTCGACGCCGAAGGTCGCGCAGGTGCGCAGGATCGATCCCAGGTTGTAGGGCTGGGTGACGGACTCGACGAGTAGGGCCAGACGCCCCTCGGTGCGCCTGCGCCACTGGCGGTTCAGGCGTTTGACGTCCGTGGGACGCAACTGCGTGCTCAACTGCGGTGTGTTCCTCGCGGGTGTGGGCCGGGCGGTCCCGGCGGCTGTCGGTACAGATTACCGGTCGGGGGTCACACGTGCACGTATGACCCGTGACACGTCCCGGTAAGTTCGGATATTCGGGCCCGGCTCGTCCGTGGGCCGGCTTCGGTCCGGGCCGGACCCGCCGTGGTCAGGGCTTTTCGGCTCTGCGCACGGCCAGGACACGGAAACCGGCCCTGGAGGCCACGCGCTCGGCGGGCAGACCCTGCGCGTCCAGCCACTTCTGGAGGGAGTCCGAACCCAGGTGGCGCTGGACCACCAGGTGGGCGACGCCCTCGGGAGTGAGCCGGTTCAGCCAGGTGCGCAGCATCGAGTGCAGCACGTCCTTGCCCACCCGGATCGGCGGGTTGGACCAGATCGCGTCGAAGGGGCCCAGCAGGTCCTCGGCGGTGGGCGCCCGCCCCTCGCCCTGTTCGACGGCCAGGCCGCCCTCGGGGGCGACCACGGCGAAGCGGGCGTTGTCCAGCCCGTGCTCGTCGGCGTTGCGCCGGGCCAGGCCCACGGCCCGGGCGTTGACGTCCACCCCCACCACACGGGCCCCCGGGGAACGCGAGGCCATCGTCAGGGAGACGGGACCGTAACCGCAGCCCAGGTCGAGCAGACGGCCCTCGGCCGGAGGCGCCGGAACGCTCTCCAGCAGCACCCGGGTGCCGAGGTCGACCTTGTCGGGTGAGAACACGCCGCGGTCGGTGTGCAGGCGCAGGTGCAGGTCGGGCAGGACCAGGTCGGCGGTGGAAGGCCGACTGGCGGCGCCGGGATCGGAGTCGAAGTAGTGCTGGGCCACGCCGTGACGCTACCAGGGACGGACGGGGTGTCAGGACGGCAAAAACCTCGCATACCACCGGAAACGAAAGGATCAACCCCCTGCCCAGGGGCGAAACACCACGGAAGATGGAGGCAGGCGGGGACTGTGGGGGACCCGCGTGAGCCGAACGCGCGCCCGCCCCGGGCGCGGACGGAGGCGGACGGAGAGGGAGCGGATGCCATGCAGACGATGAAGCGCTGGAACGTCGACGTGGTCGTCGCCGAGGAGAACGAAGGCGAGGCCGCACGCACCTGGGCGGAGGTCGGCCTGATCGCCGACGACGGCACGGCCCTGCGCGGCCACGGGATGGCCCGCAAGCACCCGGCCGACCTGGACGTGCCCGAGATCGGAGAGGAGCTCGCCGTCTCACGGGCTCTGTCAGACCTCTCACGTCAACTGCGCCAGGTGGCGGCCGAGGACATCAACGACAACACCGGTTCGCCCTGGCGTCCCACCTGACCCGGGCCGCCCGCGAACCCGGGCGGCGCCGCGCGTCGAGCGGCCCCCGGCCACGGCCGGGGGCCCTTTCCTGTCCCGGAGCGGGACCTTCCCGGAAGGGGCGCCGGACCGGAACCGGCCACGCCATCACGGGGGGTTCGCACCCGGCGGTCACCGGTATCGGGCACACTCGGAAGTCGGACACGACCTTCGTCCCGCCCCGGCGGGCCTCCCGGTCCCCGCGGCCCGTGCCCCCGTCAGAAGCGACAGGGCCGCAGGGGAGAGGGGGAAGCGCGTTCGCCGGTCGAAGGCCGGAGACACTGATTCCTAGGAGACCTTGTTGGCCACCTCTTCCGGACCGCAGGCCAGACCCGCCCGGACGCTGGGAACCGTCGACGCAGCCGCCATCGGTGCTGCGGCGATGCTCGGCGCCGGAGTGTTCTCGGTTTTCGCCCCGGCGGCCCTGGGCGCCGGGGCCTGGTTGCCCGTCGCCGTCCTCATCGCCGGGCTGGTCGCCTACTGCAACGCGATCTCCTCCGCACGCCTGGCCGCCCGCCACCCCGAGAACGGCGGCACCTACATCTACGGGCGCGAGCGCCTGGGCGACCTGTGGGGCTACCTGGCGGGCTGGTCCTTCGTGGTCGGCAAGATCGCCTCCTGCGGGGCGATGGCCCTGACCTTCGCCGCCTATGCGCTCCCGGGCTGGGAGAAACCGGTCGCGGTGGCCGCCGTGGTGGTCCTGGCCGCCGTGAACTACCGCGGGCTGCGCAGATCCACCCTGGTCGTCAAGGTGCTGGTGCTGCTGGTCCTGGGGGTCCTGGTCGCGGTGTTCGTCGCGATGCTCATGAGCGGGCGCCTGGCCGCCGTCGCCGAGGTGGACGGGCTGGGCCCCTGGCCCGGGTCCTTCGGCGTGCTGGGCGCCGCCGGGATGATCTTCTTCGCCTTCGCCGGGTACGCGCGCATCGCCACCCTGGGCGGTGAGGTCCGCGACCCGCAGACCACCATCCCGCGCGCGATCACGCTCTCCCTGGGCACGGTCCTGGTCGTGTACATGCTGATCGGCACCGGCCTGCTCATCGTGCTGGGCCGTGAACGCCTCACCACCAGCGAGGCGCCCATGGTCGACGCGGTCGTGGTCGCGGGGTTCCCCGCGATGGTGCCGATCGTGGTGGCCGGGGCGGCCCTGGCCAGCCTGGGCGCCCTGATGCCGCTGCTGATGGGGATCTCGCGCACCACCGCGGCGATGGCCGCCGACGGACACCTGCCGCGCCCTCTGGCCGCCGTGAGCGAACGCCACGGTGTGCCCTACCGGGCCGAGGCCGCGGTGGCCGCGGTGGTGGTCCTCCTCATCCTGGTCGCCGACCTGAGCGGCGCGATCGCCTTCTCCGCCTTCGGCGTCCTGGTCTACTACGCCATCACCAACGCCTCGGCGCTGCGCCTGGGCCCGGACGAGAACCGTCCGCCGCTGATCGCTCCGGTCACCGGCCTGGTGGGGTGCGTGGTCCTGGCGACCAGCCTGCCCCTCCCGGTGGTCGGGGCCGGGGTCCTGGTCCTGGGCCTGGGCGCGGGCCTGTGGTGGCTGCGCCACCACGTGCTCGCCTGAGCGGGGTCAGCCCCGGCGCCGGTGCCGGACCAGGAACTCCATGCCGCGCCGGGCGGTGGTGGACAGCCGCAGCTCCGTCAGCTCGGCGGGGGTGAACCACCCGCAGTCGGCGGTGGAGCCGTGTTCCTCGTTCACCCAGGGCTTTCCCGGGTCGGCCACGTGCACGTGGGAGAACACCCACACCGCGTAGATGTCGGTCCCCGTGGAGCCGGCCCGCCGGTGACTGGCCACGGTGATCAGCTCGCCGACCACACCGCTCTGACCGGTCTCCTCGAGCACCTCGCGCCGCAGCGCCGCGCGCACGTCCTCGCCGGTGTCCACACCGCCGCCGGGCAGGTGCCAGGTCCCCGCGCCGGGGAAACCCTCGGCGATCCGGCTCAGCAGGACGCGTCCGGCGGGATCGGTGACGATCCCGTAGGAGGCGAACCGGCGCAGCCGGGGGCGCGCGTCCTCCGGGGCGGGATCCTCCTCGGCGACCAGGGCGGGAACCGAGGGTGTCAGTCCCTCGACGGGTACGACCGCGGGCCAGGCCGAGACCAGGCCGGGCTCGGCGAAGACCACGCGGTCCACGTGCAGGGCGCACCCGCGGTACAGGCTCACGGTCTCGGTGACCACGTCCAGGGCCACCAGTGGCGCCTGCGGGGAGAGCCCGCCCAGTGCACGCGCGACCTCCTCGGGGTCCTGGCCGAACAGCACACGTGCGCCGACCAGGACCGGCCCCTGGGGGCCCGAGGTGATCAGGTGGACGGTGACCCTGCGGGCCATCCAGTCGTCGATCGGGTTCACAGCAGGCCCGTCGCGGCCACACTGCTGGGCAGGCCGACCAGGCTCAGGAGCTCGTCCAGGTTGCTCAGGGTGGTGACGCCCTCCACGGGCTGACGGGCCTGGCGGTCGACGATGACCGGGCGCATGCCCGAGGCCACGGCTCCCACGCCGTCGGCCTGGATCTGGTCGCCCACGTGCCAGCAGGCTCCGGGCTCCACGCCCAGGCGCTGGGCGGTGGCGTGGAAGATCCGCGGGTCGGGCTTGCCGACGCCCACGGTGTCGGCGCAGACCACCGCGTGGAAGTAGGGCGTCAGCTCCAGGGCCTGGAGCTTGGCGTGCTGGAGGGACTCGATCCCGTTGGTGAGCACGGCCAGCCGGTAGCCGGCGGAGGACAGGGCGGCCAGCACCGGGAAGGTGTCGGGGAAGACCTGCCAGCCGGAGCGGTGACCGTCCAGGTAGATCCGGTAGAGCTCGTCGCAGTGGTGGTCGGCGATGTCGGCGTGGCCGGCCTGGACGGCCAGGGCGCGGATGCGCTGGCGGCGCTGCTCCTCAAGGCTCAGGTCACCGCGCAGGTAGGCGCCGAAGGAGATCTCGGTCTGGGCGTCCCACAGGGCGCGGGCGGCGCCGAAGTCTGGGTGGCCGAGCCGCTCCATGACCGCGCGCAGACCCGCGGACGAGGCGGCGACGTCGTCGATGAGGGTGTCGTCCAGGTCGAAACAGATCGCGGCCGGGGGTGCGGGTGTGTTCGGCATCGTTCCTCGAAGTGGATGGTCATGACAAAACATGCCAACGCTAACTGGTGGCTGTACAGGAAAAGGTGTAAACCCGACCTAAAGGGATGTGACCAACATCACCCATGTCGGAGGTTGGGTCTCCTCGAATCAGGGAAGTCGCTGGAACCACAGCAGGGAGGTCAATGCGGTGGCCAGCGCAAGGACGATCGCCACCATCACGAACCGAGTGACGATCTCCTCATGTACCAGCTCCGAACCCAGAGAGGAACCGATGTCCTCGTAGACCTCGTTCAGCTCCGTCTCGCTCTCGGCCTCGTAGAAGTGACCCCCGGTGTCCTGGGCCAACCCCTGCAACGCCTCCTTGTCGATGTCGGCGGGTACCTGGTAACCGTCGATCTCGATCATCGCCGACCCGCTCCCGAACGCGATCGTGGACACCGGGACCTCCTCCTCCGCGGCCGCGGCCGACGCCTGGACGATGTCGCGCCCACTGGTGTTCTCCCCGTCGGAGAGCAGCACGATCGCCGACGGCGGCGGGTCCTCCTCGGCGTCCTCGTCGAAGCTGCGAATCGCCTCCATGGAGGCGAACACGCCCTCGCCGATCGCCGTCCCCGGGCCCAGCCGCAGGTTCTCGATCGACCCCATCACCGAGGCGTGGTCCTGCGTGGGCGGCGCCACCACCGTCGCGGTCGAGGAGAACGACACCAGCCCCACGTTGAACCGGTCCGGCAACGTCTCCACGAACCCGCGCGCCGACTCCTTGGCAGCGTGCAGCCGGTCCGGCTCGATGTCGTTGGCGGCCATCGACAGCGACACGTCCACCGCCACCATGATCGTCGCCCGCTCCCGCGGCGCCTCCACCGGCATGGCGGGCACCGCCATCGCGGCGATCAGCACCCCCAGCGCCAGCGTGAACAGGGTGGCGGGCACGTGCCGACGGATGTCCGGCCGGTGCGGCACCACCTGGTTCAGCAACTCCAGGTTGGTGAAACGCACCGTGTACTCGCGCCGCTGACGCTGCACGAACACGTACGCGCCCACCAGCAGCAGCAGTGCCAGCAGCCACCACAGCCGCTGCGGCTCAAGGAAGGTCATGGCTGCCTCACGTCCCCCGTGCTGCCTGTCCCGACGCGGGAACCTCCCGCGCCCCTGTCACCCTCGTGTGCCCCGCACCCGCGTCCCCCGAACCCGTCACCGGGGCACCCCCGGGGTGTGCCTGGCCATGTGGTGCGCGGTCCGGCGCTGGTGGATCACGAACCGGGCCGTGTCCAGGACCCAGTCCCGGTCGGTGCGCAACACCAGGTGCTGCACCCCGCAGCGGCGCAGGGCCCCCCGGACCGCGGCCCGTTGCGCCTCCGCCGCCAGACGGTAGCGCTCGCGCACCGCACGCGTCAGACGCACGTCCCGTACCCGTCCCGTGGTGGGATCACGCAACGCCACGTCACCCACATCGGGAACGTCCAGCTCCAGCGGATCCAGCACCTCCACCACCAGCACCTGGTGGCGCGAGGCGAGCTGGCGCAGCGGACGCTCCCAGCCCACCTCGCCCCCGAAGGCCGGGGTGTCCAGGAAATCGGAGATGACCACCCGCAGGCCCCGCCTGCGCCGGGTCCGCACCAGATCCGTGATCGCGTCGGCCAGGGTGGCCCGGCTGTCGTCCGCTGACCGCTCGTCGCCCCGCGGGGCCGCGGCCACCGTCGCCAACAGCGACAGCAGCGCCTCCTTGCCCGAACGGGCGGGCCAGCGCCGGACCTGCCCCCGGTGCAGGAAGTGGGCGCCGAACCGGTCGCCCACCCGCTGGGTGAGCAGGTTGGCCGCGACCAGGGCACCCACCGCGACGTCACGCTTGGACCGCAGACCGGTGCCGAAGTCCATGCTCGGCGACAGGTCCAGCAGCGTCCAGCTCTCCAGCTCGCGGTCGGCGACCAGGTCACGCACGTGCGGGGTGTCGGTCCGGGCGGTCACCGCCCAGTCCATGTGCCGGACGTCGTCCTCACCGGGCTGGTACAGCCGCGCCTCGGCCGCCTCGGAGCCCGGCCCCAACCGCAGCCCCAGGTGCTCACCGTGCAGCAGCCCCTCCAGACGGTGCACGATGCGCAGGTCCAGCCGGCGCAGCGCCGCACGGAGCCGGGGATCGGTACCGATAGCGGGTGTGTTCACACGATCACCTCCCCTCCTCTACCTCTGCGAGGCGAAGGAGGCGGTCTCACCCGTGGGGGGTTCGTCCCAGATCACCCGGGGCGCGGGAACGGTGGACAGGATGCGGTCGACCACCTGGTCGGGGGTGATCCCGTCGGCCAGGGCGTCGAAGGTCAGGACCAGGCGGTGCGCGATCACGTCGTGGGCGAGCACCCGCACGTCGTCGGGGAGCACGTAGTCGCGCCCGCGCAACAGCGCCAGGGCCCGGGCGGCCGCGACCAGGCCCAGGGTGGCGCGCGGACTCGCACCGACCTCGAGCGACTGGCGCAGGTCGGCCATCTGGTAGTTCTCCGGCTCACGCGTGGCCATGACCAGGCGCACCACGTAGTCGGCGATCAGCTGGTGGACGTGGACGCGCTCGGCGTCGGCCTGGAGCTCGCCCAGGGTGACCGGGTCCAGGACCTGGTGCGCGGTCGGCGGCGTCGAGGTCATCCGGCGCAGGATCTCCATCTCCTCGTGCGCCTGGGGGTGGCGCACGGTGACCTTCATCAGGAACCGGTCGCGCTGCGCCTCGGGGAGCGGGTAGACGCCCTCGGACTCCACCGGGTTCTGTGTGGCGATGACGATGAAGGGGGAGGGGAGCGGGTAGGTGGTACCGCCGATGGACACCTGCCGCTCGGCCATGACCTCCAACAGGGCCGACTGCACCTTGGCCGGGGCCCGGTTGATCTCGTCGGCGAGCACGAAGTTCGCGAAGACCGGTCCGAGCTCCACGTCGAACCGTTCGGTGGAGGGGTGGTAGATACGCGTGCCGACGATGTCGGAGGGGACCAGGTCGGGAGTGAACTGCACCCGCGAGAACGAACCGCCGGTGACCTTGGCCAGGGTGGACACCGCGAGGGTCTTGGCGATGCCGGGGACGCCCTCGATGAGGCAGTGCCCCTGGGCGACCAGGGCGATCAGGGAGCGCTCGACCATGCGCTCCTGGCCGACGATGACCGTGGACACCTCGTGCAGAGCCGCGCGCAGCAGCCGGGTCGGCTCGCCCGGAGTGCTCTCCGGCCCCGGTGCGGAAGCGGAGCCGTTTCCGGGTGAGGTTTCTGCCATGTCCCGCCTTCCCAGACTTGGCGCCCCGTGTGGGAACGCCGGTAAGGAGTAGCTTGTGGTTCACCTGTGGCGACACTACCTGTTTAGGTGCTCTCGGTCCGGTAGACAACGCGAGACCGGGACAGGGACCGACGGTGGGACCCGAACGAGCCGGGGAGGGGCGTGACATGACGGCGCCACCGGGTGGGGCACCCTCCGGAGGGACCCGACCCGGGATAGGTTGGGCGCGGTGTGCCGGGCGTCCTGTGGAGGGCTGAGTTGAGTGGGCTGACGGCCTTGGGACTGATCCTGGGTTTCGTGCTCCTGATAGTCGGAGGAGAGTCGCTCGTTCGGGGAGCGAGCTCGCTGGCCCGGACCCTGGGGATGTCCCCGCTGGTGGTGGGGCTGACCGTGGTGTCGTTCACCACGTCCGCACCTGAGCTCGCAGTCAGTGTCGGCGCGGTGTTCGACGGTTACCCGGGGTTGGCCGTGGGCAACGTCGTGGGCAGCAACATCGCCAACATCCTGTTCGTGCTGGGGGCGGCGGCGCTGGCCGCGCCCTTGGCGGTGAGGTCGCAGGTCGTACGCACCGACATCCCGGTGATGATCGTGCTGTCCGCGGGGATGTTCCTCCTGGCACTGGACGGAACCATCAGCAGGTTCGACGGCGTCCTGCTGTTCGCCGCGCTGTTGGCCTACGTCACCGTCACGGTGGTGCTCTCCCGGCGTCGGGCCTTCGCCGTTACCGCTCCGCTTCCCGGGACCGGTGACGTCGCGCCGGGCCCGGAACGCGGTTCCGGCGCACGTGCGCTCCGCGCCCTGGCCGACCTCGGCCTCGTGGTCCTGGGGGCCGCCCTGCTGGTGGCGGGTGCCAGGCTGCTGGTGGACGCCGCCAGCCAGATCGCGGCTCAGCTTGGGGTGAGCGACCTCGTCATCGGGTTGACCGTCGTGGCGGTCGGCACGTCGCTGCCGGAACTCGTGACCTGTGTCGTGGCGGTGGTCAGAGGCCAGCGCGACCTGGCCTTGGGCAATGTGGTCGGCAGCAACGTGTTCAACATCGGAGCTGTGCTCGGACTGAGCGCCGTGGTCGCCCCCGAGGGGATCGAGGTGGCGGCCAGCGCTCTTCGGTTCGATATACCGATCATGTTCGCGGTGGCGCTGATACTGCTGCCCATCGCCTTCACCCACCTCGCCGTGGCGCGGTGGGAGGGCGCGCTGCTCCTGGTCTTCTACTGCGCCTATATCGGCTACCTGCTCCTGGAAGCCGGGGGGTACGGGGCGCTCGACCTCTACGGTGCGGTGATGCTGTGGTTCGTCGTGCCCGTCACGGTCGTGTGGCTCGTCCTGACGGCCATGTCCGAACTGGGCCCCGAACGCGGCCGGCGGGGGAGGAGGCCGTGAGCCTGGGTCCGAGGGCAGGTGGCGCCCCTGCGGGAGCGGAGCCGTTTCCGGGTGAGGTTTCTGCCATGTCCCGCCTTCCCGGACCCGGTGCCCCGTGTACGGACGCCGATGAGGAGTAGGTTGTGGATCAACTGTGGCGGCACCACCCGCTGAGGTGCTCCCGGTCCGGTGGCGGACGCGGGAGCGAAAACGGCACGGACACGGAGAACGGCACGGGTACGCGGTACAGCACCGGGCAGGGAACGCATGGGATCGGCCCCGACGGGGGAAGGGACGTGACATGACGGCGCCGACAAGAGGGCTGAACGACGTCGACCCGCGTCAGCTCGGCGGGTACCGGCTGCTGGGAAGGCTGCACGAGTCCCGGCTGGGCGTGGTCTACCTGGGCCGGGATGCCGCCGGGGAGAAGATGAGCGTGGCGATGCTCAACGACGCCGCGGGCATCGACGAACCCACCCGGGCGCGGTTCGCGCGCGCGGTCCGCGACGGCTCCGGAGTGGTGTCCGCGCGGACGAGCGGACGCTCGGCGCTGTGGGTGGCGGTGCCCTACGAGGAGGGCGGCGCCGGGGCCGACCACTTCCTGGAGGAGGCCGGCCGGGGCGGACCCGTGGTCCGGCAGGGCCCTGTGGTGATGCCGCACTGGGCGGGGGAGCGGGGCGGGTCGGCGGTGCGCTGGGCGCCCTGGGCGGGGCGCCGGGACAGCGCGGTGGCCACCGGTGACGCCAACTGGTGGCTGATCGGAGGCCTGGGCGCGCTCCTGCTGCTGCTCCTGCTGCTGGTGTTCTTCCTGTACGCGTGGATGATGCAGTTCCCGCCGCCGGAGATGCCGACCTCGGGACAACCCGACTTCGAGCAGTCCGAGCCCGCCGAGGAGACCGAGCCGAGTCCCTCCTCGGAGGAGGGTGAGGGGGAACCGGCCAGCCCGGTTCCCACCGTCCCGAACCCGGGTGAGGACGGCGGCGACGAGTGGGGCGAACAGCCCGAGGACAACCTCTAAGAGGCGGAGTTCGTCTGTCGGGGGTGTGGTGTCGTCCTGCACACCGATGTCAACGCTTCACGCGACCTCGCCCACCGGGGCGAGGCGGTGTGGATCGCGGGTCGCCCGTCAACCGCGCCCGCGCCCTCCAGACAGGAGCAGCGGTGTCGGACGCGGGAGGCCGGACCCACCGGCCGGCTGAGCGCCTCCCCGCAAGCCCGTGGCTTCAGTCACGGGTGGTCGGCCGCTCAGCACCGGGCGGCTCCTGTGTGTTCTCCTTGCGCCTGGGACGGGCTCTGAGGTGGGCGCGTTCGCCCTGGCTGCCGAAGAGCACGAGCAGCTCCACCGCTTCGTCGTCGGCGGCCCCGAACCAGTGCGGCATGCGGGTGTCGACCTCGACCGCCTCGCCGGGGGTGAGCACCATGTCGTGCCGGCCCAGGAGGCACCGCAGGTTCCCGTCGAGTACGTAGATCCACTCGTAGCCCTCGTGGGTCTGGGGATCGGGTTCCCGGCCGGCGGTGCCGGCGGGGATGACGAGTTTGTACGCCTGGATACCGCCGACCCTGCGGGTGAGCGGGACCAAGGTCATGCCGTGGCGGGTCACGGGGCGCATGTGGACGCGGGGGTCCCCGGTGGGCGGCGCGTCCACGAGTTCGTCGAGGGTGACGCTGTGGACCCGGGCCAGGGGGAGGAGGAGTTCCAGGTTGGGTCTGCGGTCCCCGGACTCCAACCGGGACAGGGTGCTCACCGAGATACCGGTCGCCTCGGACAGCTCGGCGAGGGTGACCTCGCGCCGTCGGCGCAGTTCACGCAGCCGCGGGCCGACCGCGGAGAGGGTTTCGTCGAGGGCGTCGTCCATGCCCCCAGCTTGCCAGGGCGGCAGCGACGGGCGCGCAGGAGGAAGTGCCGGGGCAGGGGAGCGGGGCGGTTGCGGCGGAGGTGTGTCCGGTGGGGGAGAGCGGTGCGAATGCTGAGGCGAAGGGAGGAGGGGAGGGGAGAATGCGGCTCCCCGTTCCGCTCGGCGGAGAAGAGGGCACAAGGCCACGTGAAGAAGGGTTTCGGAGGTGCGCGTTTCGGGTGCGCTGCCGTTCGTGTTCCTCTGTAAATCTACGTCGTAAAGGTGGTGCAGCTGTTCTATAGAACGAGTAGTAGTGAAAAACGAATTCGCGCGGCTACGCCGCCCGCTTCCCAACTTTCCGTTCCGGAGAGGTTCGGCGTGTCGGGGCGAGGAGCACCGGTACCTAGAACGTGTTCAGCCTTGTTTAGCCGGACGCGGAGAAGGGTTCGGCAGTGTCCGGGTGGGTCGGGGAGGACGGGTCTTCTGTGTCCGTTACAGCGATCCCGCCGTCGGTGGAACGCGAGGGCTCCGTGCGGTGCCTATGCTGGCCAGCGTGCTGAAAAAGGTGATCGCGACGCGGTACGTGCTGCCGCTGCGCGAAGGAGGTTCGCTCCCGGGGTTGGTCGAGGCCGACGACCTGGGAATGTACGTGGTCAAGTTCATCGGTGCCGGTCAGGGGCGCAAGACCCTGGTGGCCGAGGTCGTCGCCGGTGAGCTGGGCCGGGCCCTGGGGCTGCCGGTTCCGGAACTGGCCCTGGTGGAGTTCGACGCGGTCATCGCCCGCGGCGAACCGGATCCGGAGGTCCAGGTGCTGCTCAAGGCCAGCGGCGGGCTGAACCTGGGGATGGACTTCCTGCCCGGTTCCCTGGGGTTCGATCCGCTGACCTTCGAGGTGGACCCGGCCTTCGCCGGGCGGGTGCTGTGGTTCGACGCCCTGACCGGGAACGTGGACCGTTCCTGGCGCAATCCGAACATGCTGCTGTGGCACGGGCGGCCGTACCTGATCGACCACGGTGCGACGCTGATCTTCCACCACAGCTGGGCCAACGCCGAGAAGTTCGTCGGCCGGGCCTACGACGCCTCCGACCACGTGCTGTCGGGGGCCGCCCCCGACCTGGCCGCGGCGGACGCGGCCCTGGCCCCGCTGGTGGACGAGGACCTGCTGCGGGAGGTGGTGGGTCTGGTGCCCGACGAGTGGCTGGTGGACGAGCCGGGCTTCGCCTCGGCCGGGGAAGTGCGTGAGGCGTACGTGAAGCACCTGGTGGCCCGTGTGGCGGACCGTTCCTGGCTGCCGGAGGTGTCCTCGTGAGCGAGCGGTACACCACGGTGACCACCGGACAGGTGGGTGTGGAGCGGGAACGCGCGGTGTTCGAGTACGCGCTGCTGCGGGTGATCCCGCGGCTGGAGCGCGGTGAGTGCGTGAACGCCGGGGTGATCGTCTACTCCCAGGAGCGGGCGTTCCTGGCGTCGCGTTCGGCCCTGGACGAGGTCAGGCTGCGGGCCGTGGACCCGGAGGTGGACGTCGCGGGGGTGCGGCGTGCGCTGGAGGCGGTCGAGGTGATGTGCCGGGGCGGTGCCGAGGCGGGGCCGGCCGGCCGTGAACGGCCGGGGCAGCGGTTCCGGTGGCTGACCGCGCCCAGGAGCACGATCGTGCAGCCGGGGCCGATCCACGGCGGTCTGACGGCGGATCCGGCCGCCGAGGTGGAGAGGCTGCTGGACCGGTTGGTGCGGTGACCGCGGCTCGGACGTAAGGGACGTCACAGGGTTTTCGGGGGTCGGGTGGGGAGCGAAAACCTCCCTTTCGGTGTTGATATGGAGTGGTCCATGTCTGTGGGCACGCTCCCACCACCCCTCGCCTGACTTCGAACTGGAGTGCCTGTGCAGTCCCCAATGTCCCCCTCTGTCGCCCCTGAGCAAGAGGCACGTCCGAATCCGCCGCGGTCGCGCAAGTCGCTCGCGCTGTTGGTGCTGGTCCTCGGTGTGCTGACGGCCACGGGGCCGCTGGCGACCGACATGTACCTTCCGGCCTTCCCCCAGATCACCCGGGAACTGGGGGCGACCGAGGGACAGATCGGGCTGACCCTGACCGCGATCATGCTCGGGTTGGCCGTGGGGCAGTTGATCATCGGTCCGATGAGTGACGCCTGGGGCCGCCGCGGTCCGCTGCTGGTGGGTGTCGCCCTGTTCACGGTGACTTCGGTGCTGTGTGTGTTCGTGCCGAACGTGACGGTGTTCATCGCGCTGCGTTTCCTGCAGGGTGTGGCCGGCGCCGCGGGTGCGGTGGTGGCCCGGGCCGTGGTGCGTGACATGTTCCAGGGTGATGACGCGGTGCGGTTCTTCTCCCGGCTGGCGCTGGTGATGATGTTGGCCCCGCTGCTTGCGCCGCTGGTGGGTGCGCAGTTGCTGCTGGTGGGTCCGTGGCAGCTGAGTTTCTGGGTGCTGGCGGCGATGTCGGCGCTGAGTTTCGTGCTGGTGCTGTTGTGGCTGCCCGAGAGCCTGCCGCCGGAGTCGCGGCGGAGTCAGGGGCCGCGTCAGCTGGCCTCGACCGTGTGGGGGCTGGTGCGTGACCGGAGGTTCGTCGGTCCGGTGCTGACGCTGGGGCTGAGCTTCGGCATGCTGTTCACGTATGTCTCGGCGTTCTCGTTCGTGTCGCAGAACGAGTTCGACGTGTCGCCGCAGACCTATGCGTGGTTGTTCGCGGTGAACTCGTTGGCGTTGATGGCCGGGACGCAGAGCAACGGTCTGCTGGTGGGCCGGGTGGACACTCCCCGCCGGTTGTTGATGGGTCTGGTCCTGGCGCTGGTCGCTGTGGTGTCGTTGCTGGTGGTGGCTCTGCTCGGGGTTTCGCAGTTGTGGGTCGTGGTGGCCCTGCTGGCGTTGATGATGCTCAGTGTCGGGTTCATCATGCCGAACGCGACGGTGTCGGCTCTGGACGGGCAGCCGGTGGCTGTGGCGGGTACGGCTTCTGCGTTGATGGGGTCGTTGCAGTTCGCTCTGGGTGGTTCGGTGGCGGCGATGGCGGGGCTGACGCCTTCGGGTGAGGCCTCGTTGGTGAGTATGGCCGTGGTGATGGCGTCTGTGGCGGTGCTGTCGTTGCTGGCCTTCGTGTGGGCGGCTCGGGTAAAGGTCCGATGAGCCCAGGTGTCTTGTGGTTTTCGCCTAAACGCTGAGGTTGCCGTTCGGTGGGGAAATGGGCACAGTAGGGCACAATTCCCCGATTGAGGCGGGCGGGAATCGTGTTGGACCCGCCTTCTGACGTAACAGAGGATGAGTGGGTATGGGCGAGACCCCTGGTTCGTTGGCTCGAGCACATTCCGGGTTGAGCGACGTGATCTATGAGGTGGCGACCTCTGACGCGCACGCGCACGTGTTCTCGGTCCTGGAGGGCGAGGGCTGGGAGCGCCGGACGGCCGGGGAGTTCGCGACGGAGGTGACCGCCCTGGCCAAGGGGTTGGTCGCGGCCGGTGTGGCGGAGGGCGACCGGGTGCTGTTGGTGGCCGGTTCCCACCACGACTGGGTGCGGGTGGCCTACGCGGTGTGGTCGGTGCGGGCGGTCCTGGTGCCGCTGCCCGCGGTGGCCTCGGCCGAGCGGGTGGCGCACGTGGTGCGTCAGACCCGCCCGGCGGCCGCTGTGGTCGAGGGTGAGCGCCAGTACCGGACCGCGGTGGGGCTGCAGCGCGAACTCCCGGACCTGGGGCGTGTGTGGCGCCTGGAGGAGGGGCTGCCCGAGCTGGTGAGCCTGGGGACGTACATGGACGCCTCGGCGGTGCGGTTCCGGCGCGATGAGGTGGTCTCCGAGGACGCCGCGGTGGTGCTGTACCCGATGAGTACGGTCTCGCGGCAGACGCGGGGTGTGGTGCTCTCGCACGGTGCGCTGTTGGTGGCGGCCGCGGATCTGGTTGACCGGATGTGGCCACGGTTGTCGGAGTTGCCCTCGGGCAGGGCGAGTGCGGTGTTGGATCTGCCGTTGTCGGAGCTGCCGGGGTTGGCTTCGCTGGTGGCGTGTGTGGTGGGCCGGGTGCGGGTGGGGCTGGTGGCTCCTGGGCGGTTGCGGTCGGAGCTGACACGGTTCAAGCCGACGGTGCTGGTGTGCCAGCCGAGTCTGTTCGAGCGGGTGCACGGTGCGGAGCGGGAGAGCGCGCACTCCACGGACTGGGATTCGGTGGGCACGTTCAACGCGGCCATGGACGCGGCGGTGCAGTTCGACCAGTCGCCGAAGAAGGGTGCCTGGCAGCGGTTGTCGCGGTCGATGTACGACTGGTCGTTCTCGAAGATCCGGGACCTGCTGGGTGGTCGGGTGCATCTGGCCGTGTGCTGGGGCGGCGGACTGTCGGAGCGGTTGGACAGTTACTTCAGCGGTGTGGGTGTGCCGGTGATGCAGGTGTTCGGGTTGCCGGAGACGGCGGGTGTGTTCGCCGCCAACGCGCCGGGGGATCGGGTGCCGGGCACGGTGGGGCAGGCGATGCCGGGCCGTGAGGTGTGGGTGTCGCGCGAGGGTGAGCTGTACGTGCGCGGTGGTGCGGTGTTCCTGGGCTACTGGGCGGACGGTGAGGGTTCGCGGGCGGCGTTCCGTGAGGGCTGGTTGGCCACGGGGGTGTCGGCCGAGACGGATGATGAGGGGTTCGTCCGGGTGCGGGGGCGGTTGCGGCCGCAGGCGTCGATGGCGGAGGTGCCGGGGCGGTTCGTGCCTCGGGGTGCGGCTCCGGCTGTGGAGGCGGTTCCGGTGGTGATGGCTGAGCCCGTGGTTCGCCCGGAGCCCCGGGCGGGGGCTGCGGGTGCGCTGCCGGCGGTGGAGGCCACGCGGGAGTTGGAGGTGGCTCCGGTGGCTGAGCCGGTGGAGCGGTCGCGGGCGGGCACGGGTGAGTTCGCGGCGGTGGCCGGTGGTGAGCGGTTGGACGATGCCGAGGTGGTGGCGGGGTTCGAGGCCCGGTTGCGGGCGCATCCGCTGATCAGTCAGGTGTTGGTGATCGTGGAGGGTCGGCCGTTCGCGAGTGCGTTGGTGACGTTGGTGCGTGACCAGTTGGAGTACTGGCGGTTGGTGAACGGGCGTCCGTTGTCGATGGCGCCGGAGGAGATCGCGGGGGATCGGGATCTTCTGCGTGAGGTGCAGGGGTTGGTGTACGAGGCCAATCGGAGTGTGCCGCGGCATTTGGCGGTGCGGTCGTTCCATGTGTTGGCGGAGGAGTTCACGGTGCAGTCGGGGTTGGTGCATCCGACGGGGGAGTTGCGGCGTGAGGCGGTGTTGCGTGCGTTCTCCGAGGAGATCGACGGGTTGTACCGGGTGCGTCGTGATTAGCGTGGTGTGGTGTGTGTAGTTCTTGAGTGGGTGTGTGGCCGCGGTCCGTTGGGGACCGCGGCCTTTTTCTATTGGCCGTTGAGGTAGGCCAGGACGGCGAGGACGCGGCGGCTGTCGTCGGAGGAGGGGGGCAGGTCGAGTTTGGTGAAGATGTTGTTGATGTGCTTGCTGACGGCTTTTTCGGTGATGTAGAGGCGTCCGGCGATGGCGGAGTTGGAGCGGCCTTCGGCCATTTCGGAGAGGACTTCGCGTTCTCGGGGGGTGAGTTGGGCGAGGGGGCCGCTCTGGTCCTGGCGGGCCAGGAGTTGGGAGATGACGGCGGGGTCCATGGCGGTGCCGCCGGCGGCGACGCGGCGGATGGCCTCGATGAACTGGCCGATGTCGAAGACGCGGTCCTTGAGGAGGTAGCCGACGCCGCCTCCGTCGTCGGAGAGGAGTTCGCGGGCGTAGAGCTGTTCGACGTGTTGGGAGAGGACGAGGATGGGCAGGCCGGGGAGTTGGGTGCGGGCTCCGATGGCGGCTTGGAGGCCTTCGTCGGTGAAGGTGGGGGGTAGGCGGACGTCGACGACGGCGACGTCGGGTCGGTGTTCGATGAGGGCTGCGTGTAGGTCGGGTCCGTTGTCGACGGCGGCCACGACGGTGAATTCGTGGGCTTCGAGGAGTCGGATCAGTCCGTCGCGGAGGAGGGCAAGGTCTTCGGCGATGACAACGCGCACGGGATCTCCAGGGTCACGATGGTGGGTCCGCCTGTGGGGCTGGTGATGTTCATCGTGCCATCGAAGGCGTCCAGGCGGCGTGCGATGCCGGAGAGGCCGCTTTCGGGTGTGGGTCTGGCGCCTCCTTGTCCGTTGTCGGTGATGGTGATGACCAGTCGTTGGCGGCCGTGGTTGATGTGGACCCAGGCGTGGGTGGCGTGGGCGTGTTTGGCGGTGTTGGTGAGGAGTTCGGCGATGGCGAAGTAGGCGGCGGATTCGACGGGGTCGCCGGGGCGTCCTTGGAGGCGGGTGGTGACGGTGATGGGGAGGTGGTGGGTGAGGGCGAGTGCGTGGACGGCTCCGTCGAGTCCGCGTTCGACGAGGACGGGTGGGTGGATGCCGCGGACGAGGTCGCGGAGTTCGGTGAGGGCGTGGCGGGTGGTTTCGCGGGCTTCGGCGAGCATGTGTTTGGCGGTGTCGGGTTGGGTGTCGATGATTTGTTCGGCCATGCCGAGGTTCATGCCGAGGGCGACGAGGCGGGCTTGGGCTCCGTCGTGGAGGTCGCGTTCGATGCGGCGGATTTCGGCGGCTTGGGTGTCGATGGTGTCGGCGCGGCTGGTGGCGAGGTGGGCGACGCGTGCGGTGAGTCGGGCTTTTTCGGAGGGGGCGAGGATGAGGCGGGTGAGTTTGGTGTAGGCGCTGATGGTGAGGGGGGAGAGGGCGTAGGCGAGGAGGAGGGTGAGGGTGGCGGGGATGAGGATGATGAGGGCTTGGAGGGGGGTGTGGGGGGTGATGAAGCCGTAGAGGTCGGGGAGGTAGGGCCAGAGGAGGAGGGCGTAGAGGGTTTGGTAGAGGGCGTGGGCGTAGAGGGCGTAGCTGGTGAGGGCGAGGGTGGTGAGGAGGGGGGCTGAGGTGAGCCAGAGGAGGTCGCGCCAGGTGGCGGGGTCGGTGAGGATGATGCGGACGCGGGCGTGGACGCCGGTGGGTGGGAGGGGGTGGTAGGCGGTGTGGACGGGTTGGTGGGGGTTGATGCGGGTGAGGGTGGTGCGTTGGGCGTTGGCGATGGTGCGCAGGGTGGTGGCGGTGAGGATGGTGAAGGGGAGGCCGATCCAGATGAAGGTGAGGAGGGCGGAGGCGATGACGAGGGGGAGGAGGAGGAAGGCGGCGATGTTTTGGGAGATGAGGAGGAGGATGTAGGCCAGGGTGGTGAGGGGGCCGGCTCTGTGGGGGCTGGCGGTGGCCATGGTGGTCTCTTCCGTCGTGGGTGGTGCGCCTTCCTTTTCTATTTTGGGGGGTGGGGGTGGGTGGTTTCGGGGGTGGTGGCTCCCCTTGTTGGTGGGTGGGGTGTGGTGGGGTTGGTGGTTTTCATTGTGTGCGATTGGTGGTGTTGTGTGCACGCACGGTGACTTTTTTGGCGGTTCTGGGGCATTGGTGGGTGAAAGGTGCGGGAGGTGCGGGGGTTGGGGGTGCTGGTTCGGGGGTTTGGGGGTGGGTGGTTGTGGGGTCCTGATGGTGTTTTGTGCGGGTTGGGGGTGGGGGTTCGGTGGATTTTCGGCGCAACTCGCCGCCCGCGATTTCCCGTGTCTTGCCACGACCTGTGATGATCGTGGGTGTGTGGCGTGAACTGATCCTGGAGATGTATCCCGAGGCCGATCTGAGTGATCCGGCTGACGAGGTGACCCTGGCCGAGGTCGAGAAGCACTTGATGCTGCCCTTGCCGTTCGAGTTGGCCTCTTTGTTGAGGGAGACGGACGGGGTGACCAACGAGTACGGGGACGCGGTGGTGTGGAGTGCTCGCCGGTTGGTGGAGGACAACCTGGCGATGCGTGGGGAGCCGGACTATCTGGAGTTGTACGCGCCCTTCGACGAGATGATCTTCTTCGGTGATTCGGACATGGGTCCGCAGTTCGCCTACGTGCACACGGACTACGGTCCGGGGATCGTGGTGTGGGATCATGAGAGTGACCGCAGGCGGCTGGTGGTGGTGTCGTTGCGGGACTACCTGGCTCGGTGTTTCATCCAGGGCAACGCGTGGTTCCGTTAGTTGTGGGTGTGGGGCCTTGGTGCGCTGGTGACCTGCCGGTTCGTGCTATTTTTCATGGTTGGTGGTGTTGTGGCCGCCAGATCCCCTTGAGCCCGCCTTGAGAGAAGGACCATGTCGGAGCAGTCCATGCCCGTGCCCGTTACCGTTGTCCAGGGCCGGGAGGTGTCGGACTTTCCGGAGCTGGCCCCCGAGGCCGCCCGGGGCCGTGTCCTGCGGGTCACGGTGACCGGTGAGGAGGTCCTGCACCGGGTCAACGCCGATGTTCCCGAGTCGATGCTGGGCGGCGCCGAGCTGTCGCAGCTGATCGACGACATGTTCGTGACGATGTACGCCGCCGAGGGTGTGGGGTTGGCCGGCAACCAGGTCGGTGTGGACCTTCGGGTGTTCGTCTACGACTGCCCCGACGACGACGGGGTGCGGCACGTGGGGCACGTGGTCAACCCGGTTCTGGACGAGCGCGATCTGGACGATCCGGTGGTGGTGGAGAGCGAGGGGTGCCTGTCGGTGCCGGGGCCGCACGCGGATCTGGGGCGGGCCGAGCGCGCCACGGTGCGGGGTGTGGACAAGGACGGCAACGAGGTGGTGCTCACCGGCAGCGGTTACTTCGCGCGGTGCCTGCAGCACGAGACCGACCACACCTTCGGCAAGCTCTACATCGACCGGCTCTCGGCGCGTGAGCGCAAGCGGGTGCTGAAGAAGATGAACGAGATGGCCGACAGTGTCTTCGCCCGTCGCGAGGAGCGCGCCCAGGAGTTGGAGCGTGAACTGGCCGGGTAGTTCTTCGGTCCTGGGCGGGGGCGTGTCGGGTTCTTCCCGGCGCGTCCCCGTCTTCGTGTTCAGGGGTGATCACTGTGGGTAGGTGGGGTGGTGGTCATCAACTGGTCGGTGGCGTCGGGTCCCGGGGGCGCCTTTGGTCGGGCCGGTGGTCCGCAATGGTTGGTTTGTGGGCTCCACTGGTGTGGATTGGCGCCGAAAGTGGCTCTTGTGGTGGGGGCTGTGGCCTTTTTGTGACCCGGGTTGGCGGTAGATTGCCCGGCATGCACAACGGGGACGAGGTCGACCAGGGGTCGACGGAACGCGTGGTCATCTACACCGACGGGGCCTGCAGCGGCAACCCCGGCCCGGGGGGCTGGGGGGTGTGGCTGCGCTACGGAGAACACGAACGCGAGCTGTTCGGCAGCGAGGCCCAGACCACGAACAACCGGATGGAGCTGATGGCGGCCATCCAGGCGTTGGAGAGCCTGACCCGCGAGGTGCCGGTGCTGTTGCACACCGACTCCTCCTACGTCAGCAACGGCATCACCTCGTGGGTGCACGGGTGGAAGAAGCGCGGGTGGAAGACCGCGGACAAGAAACCCGTGAAGAACGTGGACCTGTGGCAGCGCCTGGACGAGGTGGCCGCACGCTATGACGTGGAGTGGAAGTGGGTGCGCGGGCACAGCGGCGACGAGGGCAACGAGCGCGCCGACGAGTTGGCCCGGCGCGGGCGTGATGAGGCCGCCGGGTTGTAGGCGCCGACCCGGGGCCGGCCCGGCCCGGTCGGGTCATGGGTCTGGTGGGGGCGTGAGCCCGTGCGGGGTGCGGGCGGGTGCAGGAGTGTGTGGCGGCGGTGCCCTGTGGGGGTGCCGCCGCTTCGTCGTGTGCGGGGGTGGTTCAGCGCCGTTGGCAGGTGGGGCAGGCGGGTCGGGTCCGGCGGGCATAGGCGTAGGTGGCCACGGCCAGGCCGGCGCCCCAGATGACGTAGGAGCCGATGCTGGCCCACCAGAACCAGTCCGGGTAGCTGGGGTCGTAGGCGTCGGTGCCGCGCAGGATCAGACCGGCGAGGTTGAGGCCGAAGTAGAGGTTCATGCTGATGGCGGCGAAGAGGGCGGGCAGGAGCAGGAGGGGTCGGGGCAGGGGGCGGTGGGCCAGGAGGGGGACCCAGGCGGGCCAGATGCGGCCGAAGCGGTGGACCAGGGCCAGGGGGAGCAGGATGCCGGCGGAGGCCAGGAGCAGGAGGAGGCCGGTCATGGCGGCGGCTGCGGTGGTGGGGTCGGGAGGGGTGATGGGGGTGTCGGGGCCGGTGGTCAGGGCCTGGGCGCTCAGGCGGGTGATGAAGGCGGCGATGGTGAGGTAGGCGGCGGCGTAGGCCCAGGGGGGTGTGTGGTGCAGGGCGGGGCGGGTGCGGGGGGTGCGTCCGCAGGTGGTGCAGTCGGCGATCCAGCGGCGGTGGGCGGCGCGGGTGGTGGCGGCCAGGAGCAGTGCCAGGGCCAGGGCGCCCAGGCGGGTGGCGAGGGCCAGGGGGTGCAGGGCGATGCCGGAGGAGTTCAGGAGGAGGAGGCCGACCACGTCCAGCAGGAGGAGGACGGTGGTGGCGGTGGTGAGTGCGGCGGTGGTGGCGGCCGCGGTGATGAGGGTCTTGGGCAGGCGTGGGGGGTGGGTGCGGGCCAGGAGGGGGGTCAGGGCCAGGGTGGTGGCGCCCAGGGTGATGATGCCCCAGTCGGAGGCGATGAGGAGGTCGTCGCCCACGGGTGGCAGGTGGGGGCGGGTGTGGGTGAGGGTCCAGTACAGGCGTAGGGCGGTGTAGAGGGCGGCCCAGAGCAGGGTGGTGAGGACGAGGGCGCGGGGTGGGTCCTGGTGTGGGCGCGTGGTGGGTGGTGCGGGGTGGGTGTGTGCGGTGGTCATGTCTTTCAGGGTGGGTGTTGGGGGTGGGGTGGGGCCTCCCTCCGGGGTGGGGTGTGTCTCCCCCGTGCGGGGGAGGGTGCGGGTGGGGTGTTCAGTCCTCGTCCTTGAAGGGGTCGACCATGAGGCGGCGGGGGCCGGGGCCGGCGGAGGCGAGTTCGTCGTCGGGGTTGGACAGTACGCAGGTGTCCAGGGACAGGCAGCCGCAGCCGATGCATCCGGTGAGGTCGTCGCGTAGGCGGATGAGCTGGGTGATGCGGGCGTCGAGTTCGTCGCGCCACTGTGCGGAGACCGCGGCCCAGTCGGCGCGGGTGGGGGTGCGGTTCTCGGGGAGTTGTTCCAGGGCCTGGCGGATGCGGGCCAGGGGGATGCCCACGCGTTGGGAGATGCGGATGAAGGAGACGCGTCGGAGGGTGTCGCGGCGGTAGCGGCGTTGGTTGCCGGTGGTGCGGCGGCTGTGGATGAGGCCCTGGCGTTCGTAGAAGTGCAGGGCGGAGACGGCGACTCCGGCGCGTTCGGCGACCTGGCCGACGGTGAGTTCCTTGGTGATGGGTGGCACGGGCCCAGTTTAGGGCGTGGTGGTGGGTGGGGCCGGGGTGCTGTGGAGGGCGTACAGGCGTGCGTAGGCGCCGCCGCGGACGAGGAGTTGGTGGTGGGTGCCGGTTTCGGTGGTGTGTCCGTCTCGTAGGAGGAGGATGCGGTCGGCGGTGCGGGCCATGGCGGGGTGGTGGGTGAGGGTGAGGTGGGCGGTGGTGGGTGTGGGTCTGGGGG
>NZ_ANBA01000008.1 GCF_000341085.1 Nocardiopsis ganjiahuensis DSM 45031
GCCGGTGATGGTTTGGGCGAGGGTGGGGTTGGGGTGGGTGGTGTGGATGTTGGTGTGGATGTTGGTGTGGGTGGTGATGTGGCCGGTGGTGGGTGGGGGGGGATGGGTGAGGAGGTGGGTGAGGGTGGTGGCGGCGGTGGTGGTCAGGCCGATGAGGGCGATGTGTTGGCCGGGGTGGAGGGTGAGGTCGAGGTGGTGCAGGAGGGTGTGGTGGTTGTGGGTGAGGGACACGTCGTGGAGCTGGAGCAGGGGTGGTGGTACGGGCGGGGTGGGGTGGGTGCGCCGTAGGTGGTGGCGGGTGGAGAGCCTCACGGGTGTCCGTTCGTGTGGGTGGTTGTCTCCTGCCTGGGATCGTCCCGGGCCTGTGAGAGTTCTTGTTATCTGTTCGTGTCCTTGGTGTCGTTGTTCAGGGTAGGTGTGGGCGGGTGAGGAGAACGTGAGCGTGGTGGGGCCGTTGTAGGGGTCGGTGGCCGCATGGTTGGGGTGTGCGACCTTGTGGCCGTCGGCGGGGGCTTGGTGGGATGGCAGCCATGGAGCACAGCACCCACCACGAGGTGGTCATCGTTGTTTTCGACGGTCTACAGAGCCTGGACGCCACCGGCCCGCTGGAGGTCTTCGCCGGGGCGGCCGAGGCGCCGGGTTCGCGCTATCGGGTGCGCACCGCCTCCCTGGGCGGGGCGGTGGTGCGCTGCTCCAGCGGGTTGGGGTTGGTGCCCTCGGTGGCGCTGGAGCAGGTGGGGCGGGTGGACACCCTGGTGGTGGCCGGGGGTGAGGGCGCCCACGACCCGGACCCGGCGCTGGTGGCGGCAGTGCGTGAGCTGGCCGGGCGGGCGCAGCGGGTGGCTTCGGTGTGCTCGGGGGCGTTCGTGCTCGCCCATGCCGGGTTGCTGGAGGGGCGCAGGGCGACCACGCACTGGCGGCACTGCGAGCGCCTGGCGCGGGAGTTTCGCGGGGTGGAGGTGGATGCGGACCCGGTGTTCGTGCGCTCGGGGCGGGTGTGGACCTCTGCTGGTGTGACGTCGGGGATCGATCTGGCGTTGGCCGTGGTGGAGCAGGACCTGGGGCGGCAGGTGGCGTTGGCCCTGGCCCGCACCCTGGTGGTGTTCCTGGTCCGGCCCGGGGGGCAGGCGCAGTTCTCCACCCAGTTGGCCACCCAGCGCGCCGAGCGGGCCGAGGTGCGTCAGGTGCAGCACCTGGTGGACGCCGACCCGGGCCGGGGGTGGTCGGTGGCGGTGCTGGCCCGGGCGGCGGGGTTGTCGGTGCGCCAGTTCTCTCGGGTCTTCACCGCCCAGGTGGGGTGCGGCCCGGGCCGGTACGTGGAGCGGGTGCGGGTGGAGTGGGCGCGCAGGCGCCTGGAGGAGGGGACGGCTCCGGTGGCGGCGATCGCGCGCGGGTGCGGGTTCGGTACGGCGGAGGGGATGCGTAAGGCGTTCGTGCGGGTGCTGGGGTGTGCGCCCTCGGTCTATCGGGAGCGGTTTCGGGTGGGGGCGGTGGCGGGTGCGGGAGGTGGCTCGGAGTAGGTTGCCGCGCACGTGCTGTCGTGGTGAGAGAGGGTGGCGGCTTGAGTGTGGATGTGAACTCCGAGCGCGGCCGGATGGTCGCGGTCTACCGGCGTTTCGCGGCCAGTTACGCCGGTGGTGGCTCTCCTGAGTACGAGCGGATCGCCCTGGGGGTGGCTCAGGACGAGCGGTTGTTGGATCTGGTGGTGGGGTTGCCGGCGGGCAACAAGCGCCAGCCCAACCTGTTGTTGGGTGCGGTGCGTTTCCTGGGTGGGCCCACCGATTCCTTCGAGGGGTTTGCCGGGTGGGTGGTGGAGCACTGGGAGCAGGTGCGCGGTGTGGTGCTGGAGCGTATGACCCAGACCAACGAGGTGCGTCGGTGTGCGACGCTGCTGCCGGTGCTGGCCTCCTTGGAGGGGCCGTTGGCGTTGGTCGAGGTGGGTGCCTCGGCGGGGTTGTGTCTGTATCCGGACCGGTACCGCTACTCCTATGACGGGGGTGCGCCGATCGGTGCGGTGGAGAGCCCGGTGTTGTTGGAGTGTGCCACGCGTGGTGCGGTGCCCGTCCCTGAGCGGGTGCCGCGGGTGGTGTGGCGGGCGGGGGTGGATCTGAATCCGCTCGATGCCGGCAGTGAGGCGGACGTGCGCTGGTTGGAGTCGCTGGTGTGGCCCGGGCACACCCGGCAGGCGCGGGTGGAGCGGTTGCGGGCGGCGGCGTCGGTGGCCGCGGCGGAGCCGCCGTTGTTGGTGCGGGGCAACCTGTTGGAGGCGTTGCCGGGGCTGGTGGCGCAGGCGCCGCGGGATGCCACGTTGGTGGTTTTTCACAGTGCGGTGGCGGCCTACCTGTCGGTGCAGGAGCGTGAGCGGTTGGAGCAGATGATGGGTGGGCTGCCCGGGCACTGGGTCTGCAACGAGGGTGGGCGGGTCTTTCCCCACTGGGAGGGTGTGCGGGCGCCGGAGCCGACCGACTTCACGTTGGCGGTGGACGGGCGGGTGGTGGCCTACACCGGTGAGCACGGCCAGTCGTTGACCTGGCGCTGACACAGCGCCCCGTGGGCACACGACCGGAAAGGGGGCCTTCGCGTGGTGCGAGGGCCCCCTTTTTTGTTCGGTGTCAGAAGGTGTAGGCGTCGACCTCGGCGATCAGGGCCTGGCGGCGTTCGGTGGGCAGGAAGGAGGCGGTGAAGGAGTTGCGGGCCAGGGTGCGCAGTTGTTCGGTGTCCAGCCCCAGGTGTTCCTGCAGGCCCAGGTAGTTGTCGTGGACGTAGCCGCCGAAGTAGGAGGGGTCGTCGGAGTTGACGGTCACCAGCAGGCCGGCTTCCATCAGGGCGGGCAGGGGGTGTTCGGCCAGGGTGTTGACGGCGCGCAGGCGCACGTTGGAGAAGGGGCACACCGTCAGCGGTGTCTGGGTGGCGGCCAGGTGGGCGACCAGTTCGGGGTCGTCCAGGCAGCGGATGCCGTGGTCGATGCGTTCGGCGCCCAGCAGGTTCAGGGCCTGCCAGATGTAGGAGGCGGGGCCCTCCTCGCCGGCGTGGGCGACGCGGCGCAGGCCCAGTTGGGCGGCGGCGGTGAAGACCTCGGTGAACTTCTCGGGCGGGTTGCCGACCTCGGCGGAGTCCAGGCCCACGGCGCTGATGCGGTCCAGGTGGGGGCGGGCCGCCATCAGGGTGTCCATGGCTTCGGTGGCGGGGCGGTCGCGTAGGAAGCACAGGATGAGGCTGGTGGAGATGTTGTGGCGCTGCTGGCTGGTGTCCAGTGCTGAGGTCAGGCCGGCGATGACGGTGTCCAGGGGGATGCCGCGGCTGGTGTGGGCCTGGGGGTCGAAGAAGATCTCGGCGTGGCGGACCCCTTGGGCGGCGGCGCGTGCCAGGTAGGCCTGGGCGAGGTCGTGGAAGTCGGCTTCGGTGCGCAGGACGTCCATGAGCTCGTAGTAGAGGTCGAGGAAGGACTGCAGGTCGGTGAAGGAGTAGGCGTCGCGCAGGGCTTGGACGTGGGTGTGGGGCAGGGTGATGCCGTTGCGGTCGGCCAGGTGGAAGGCGAGTTCGGGTTCCAGGGTGCCTTCGATGTGGATGTGGAGTTCGGCTTTGGGGAGGGCCATGGCTGCCGGGCACCTATTTCGTTGAGTGGGCAGGTGGTGTGTGGGGGGTGGTTGTTGGCCATTGTTGCTGATGGTGGGGGGTGTTCGGGTCGCTGGTGGGGGCGGTGTGGGACACACCGCGGTGAGAGTGCGGGGCGGGGTGGGGGTGGGATCCTCTGCGCGTGGGAGGGCCGGGTGTGCGGGGGGCGGGGTTGGCCCGCTGGGTGTGCGGGGGGTGTGGCAGGATGCGGGCCACGTGTGGTCGGTCGGTGTCGAGGGGTGGGTTCGTGGTGGATGTGGGTGGGCTTCGTGCGGACACTCCGGGGTGTGCGGGGTGGGTGTTCTTGGACAGTGCGGGGGCGTCGTTGGTGCCCCGGCAGGTGCATGAGGCTGTGGTGGCCCACCTGGAGTTGGAGTCGCGGGTGGGGGGTTATGAGGCCCAGGATCGGGCGGCGGGGTTGTTGGAGAGCACCGGTGTGGAGGTGGCGGGGCTGATCGGGGCCGGTGCGGGTGAGGTGGTTTTCTTCGAGGGTGCTTCTCAGGCGTGGTCGCAGGCTCTGGGTGCGGTGGTGGTGGAGCCGGGGCAGCGGGTGTTGACCACCACCAGTGAGTACGCCTCCAACGGGGTGGGGTTGTTGCGGTGGGCGGCTCTTCGGGGGGTGCGGGTGCAGGTGGTGCCCGACGATGCCGAGGGGGTGTTGGACGTGGCTGTGTTGGAGGCGGAGCTGGAGCGCGGGGATGTGGGGTTGGTGGCGATCAATCACATGCCCACGCACAGTGGTTTGGTCAATCCGGCTGAGGCGGTGGGGGCGCTGTGTCGCAGGTTCGGGGTGGTGTACCTGTTGGACGCGTGTCAGTCGGTGGGGCAGTGGGAGGTGGATGTGGAGCGCATCGGGTGTGATCTGCTCTCGGCGACGGGGCGTAAGTTCCTGCGGGGCCCGCGTGGGACGGGTTTTCTGTACGTGCGCCAGGGGACTCCTTTGGGGGAGCCGTTGCTGGTCAACCACATCGGTGGTGAGTGGTCCGGTGCGCGGGAGTATCGGGTGCGGGAGGGGGCGGCGGGGTTTGCGTCCTTCGAGCACGCGGTCGCGGCGCAGATCGGGTTGGGGGTGGCTGCTGCTTATGCCCGCCGGGTGGGGATGGGGTGGGCTCGGGAGCGGATCGGTGCTCTGGCGGGGCGGTTGCGTGAGGGGTTGGGGGAGATGGCCGGGGTGGTGGTGCACGATCGGGGGCGGGAGTTGTCGGGGATCGTGACGTTCTCGGTGGTCGGGCGTGAGTCGGGGTGGGTGGTGGAGGCGTTGCGTGAGCGGGGGGTGCGTACCGGGGTGTCGCGGCCTGGGGATCAGCGGTGGGCGGAGCCTGTGGGTGGTGCGGGTGGGTTGGTGCGGGCTTCGGTGCATTACTTCAACACCGAGGAGGAGGTGGAGCGGGTGGTGGGGTTGGTGCGTGAGCTGACCTGAACCGCGCCCTGAGACGGTGGGGTGGGGTGGGTGTGTGGGCCCTCGGAGCGGGTGAGCTCCGGGGGTTTTTGTGTGGGTTCTTGCCCGGGGGTGGTGGGTCGGCGGGGGCTGCCCGCAGGGGAGCGCACGAGGGTGGGGGTCAGCGCAGGTGGGCGAAGCGGTCGGTGGCGGCCACCACCGCCGTGCCGATGCCGCCGGTGTTGCTGGTGTGGGCGGCGTCGTCGACGATGACCAGTTCGGCGGCGGGCCAGGCGCGGGCCAGGTCGTGGGCGGTGTCGCTGGGGCTGCTGATGTCCAGGCGGCCGTTGATGAGGACGGCGGGGATGTGCGCCACCCGGTGCACCTGGTTCTGGAGTTGGCGGGGGGCCAGGAAGCAGTCGTTGGCCCAGTAGTGGGTGACGGTGCGGGCGAAGGTGAGGCGGAAGTCGGGGTCGGTGTAGCGGGGGTCGGGGGTGAAGCCGGGTGTGGTGGCCACGTGGGTGTCCTCCCACCGGCACCAGGCCAGGGCGGCGTCGTGGCGGATGCGGGGGTCGGGGTGGGCGAGCAGGCGGGCGTAGGCGGCCGGTAGGGCGTGGGGGTCCGCGCCGGGGCCTGCGGCGGCGCGGAAGTCCTCCCATTGGGCGGGGAAGACGCGGCGCATGTGGTGGGTGATCCAGGTGATCTCTTGGCGGGTGCCGGTGGTGACGGCGAACAGGACCAGGGAGATGACGTGGTCGGGGTGGGTCTGGGCGTAGGCCAGGCTCAGGCAGGTTCCCCAGGAGGCGCCCAGGAGGTGCCAGCGGTCGATGTGCAGGTGGGTGCGCAGGGCCTCGATGTCGTCGATGAGGTGGGGGGTGGTGTTGGTGGACAGGTCGGTGGTGGGTGCGCCCGCGTGGGGTGTGCTGTGGCCGGTGCCGCGTTGGTCGAGCAGGATCATGCGGTAGCGGTCGGGGTCGGCGAAGGCGCTCCATCGGGGGTTGGATCCGGAGCCGGGGCCGCCGTGGACGAAGAGGATCGGGGTGCCGTGGGGGTTGCCGTGTTCTTGCCAGAACAGGCGGTGGCCGCCGGGTCGGGGCAGGTGGGCGCTGGTGTGGGGGTGGCTGGTGGGGTGCATGGGGTGGGTTCCGTCCTGGGTTGGTGGCCGGTTGTGGGCAGGGGGTAGGCGGTGTGGGGGTGCGGTCGTATAGTCCGGGGTGTTCACCGCGGTGTCTTGTGGGGGTCAGGGCACGGTGTGCTGGCGTCAACGTTCCTGGAGGGGGGTAGCGGCCCCGGGTGTGTGCTGGGCCGTGTGTGCCGATGAGCGATCCGATGCGAACCCGTGTTCTCGAGGGTGCTGTGGAGGCGTTGTGTGTGGAGGGCGCCGCCAAGATCGGCGCTGATGGTATCGCCCGTCGTGCGGGGGTGTCTGCGGCTGTGGTGTGGGAGCACTTCGGTGGGGTGGAGGAGGTGGTGGCGGCCGCGGTGGAGCATGTGGTGCGTGGGCGGGTGCGGGCCTGTGGTGGGGAGTTGGCGGGGGTGCGCACGGTGGGTGAGTTGGTGCGGGTGGGGCGTTCGTGGTGTGTGGTGCCCGATGTGGGGTCGGTGGGATGGGTGGTGTCGCAGGTGTCGGGTTCGGTGGTGGGGGAGCGGGCGGTGGCGGCTGCGGTGGGGGTGTGGTCGGTGGCTTTTGAGCGGGTGTTGGTGCGGGTGTTGGCGCAGAGCCCGGTGCAGGAGTTCGTGGACGCGGCCGGGTTGGGGCGGATGGTGGTGGCGGCTCTGGTGGGTGCGCAGGTGGGGCAGGGTGCGGGTTCGGTGGGTGCGGAGCGGGCTCTGGAGGCTTTGGAGCAGGTGGGGGAGTTGGTGTCGGCTCTGCACGTGTTGGGGCCCGAGTCGCAGAGGGCGGTGCGGATCCGGTTGCGGCACGCGGGTGCGGCCCGGGGTGTGCGCCAGGTCTGAGTGTGCTGTGGGGTGGGGTGGCGGGTGGGGTTTTTCCTGGGCGGTGAGGGTGAGCGGGGGCAAGGTTGGGTTGACCTGGTGCGGGGTGGTGTCGGAGGGCTGGGAAGCTGGTGTCCTGGCCAGTTCGCCGACGATGGAGGAGAGTTCCCGTGCCCGACGAGAGCGTGCCCGAGGAGACCGTGCCCGAGCAGACCGGTTCGGTGGGTGAGGACCCGGGTGTCCAGGATCCGTTCCTGGTGTTTTGGAGTGAGCGCCGCCTGTGCACGCTGGCCTCGCCGCGCCCGGACGGGACCATCCACCAGGTTCCGGTGGGGGTGACCTATGACCCCGAACGGCACCTGGCGCGGGTGATCTCTTCGGGGACCAGTTACAAGGCCCTGAATCTGGAGGCGCATCCGGGCAGGCGGGTGTCGGTGTGCCAGGTGGAGGGGGCGCGGTGGTCGACCTTGGAGGGTGAGGCCACGGTCAGCCGTCAGGAGGGTGCGGTGGCCGAGGCGGTGCGCCGTTACGCCCAGCGGTACCGGCAGCCGCGTGCCAACCCGGAGCGGGTGGTGATCGAGATCGCTGTCAAGCGGGTGTTGGGTAACGTGCGTCCCCAGAGCGAGGGGATCGTTCCCTGAGGGGGTTGTGGGCGGTGGGGCCCGGGTGTTCACGGGGGGCTGGTGCGGTGGGTGCGCGCCGGCCCTCTGTGGTGGGTGGGCTTCCACGGGGCGGGCCCGGGGCGGGTGCGCCACGATCTGAGGTTTTGCCGTATTGGCAACGATAGTTGTCAGTTTGTGGGGTGGTGCGCAGGATGGGGGCATGAGCACAAGGGAGACCTTCATGAACGAACCCACACGCAGCTTCGAGGCCGTGGTCGTCGGTGGCGGCGCCGCCGGACTGGCCGGGGCGCTGACCCTGGCCCGGGCGCGCCGCTCGGTGCTGGTGATCGACGGCGGACAGCCGCGCAACGCCCCCGCCCAGGGGGTGCACGCCTACCTGGGCAGCGAGGGCACCTCCCCCGCCGACCTGCTCGCCCGGGGCCGGGCCGAGGTCACCTCCTACGGGGGTGTGGTCGAACAGGGGCAGGTGGTGGGCCTGAAACGCACCGAAGGGGGGTTCGCCGTGGAACGGGAGGACGGTTCGGTGGTGGCGGCCCAGCGGCTGTTGGTGACCACCGGGCTGGTGGACGAGCTCCCCGACATCCCCGGCCTGGCCGAGCACTGGGGCACCGGGGTCCTGCACTGCCCCTACTGTCACGGCTGGGAGGTGCGCGACCGGCCCGTGGGGGTGGTGGCCTCCGGTCCGGTGGCCGTGCACGCCTCACTGCTGTGGCGTCAGTGGACCGAGAAGGTGACCCTGTTCGCCCACCCGGGCCGGACTCTGGGTTCGCTCGAGCGGGAGAAGCTGGCCGCGCGCGGGATCACCGTGGTCGACAGCCCCGTGGAGGCGGTGCTCTCCGAGGAGGGCGGGGTGAGCGGGGTGCGTACCGTCGACGGTTCGGTGGTGGCGGTCGACGCGGTCGTGGTGCCCACGTTCATGCGTTCGCGCTCGCAACTGCTGGTCGACCTGGGTCTTGAGGTGAGTGAGCAGAAGATGGGCGAGCACGTCATGGGCACCTATGTGGCGGCCGATGCCACCGGCGCCACGGCGGTGCCCGGGGTGTGGGTGGCGGGCAACGTCACCTCGGTGAGCGAGCAGGTGATCGGCTCGGCCGCCGCCGGCAACAAGGCCGGGGCGATGATCAATGCCGACCTGGTCATGGCCGAGGCCGAGCGGGCCCTGGAGCGGGCCCGGGCCGAACAGGGCGCGCCCGCCCTCTGAGCCGCTGCCCCCTGAGCAGGTGCGGGCGGGTGCGTCCGGGGCGGGGTGCCCGGGCCGCCCGCACGCGGCTCCGGGCACCCCCGGGGAGAGGGTTGTGAGGGCCCGGCCAGGGCCTTGGGGTGGGACCGCAGGTCAGGACGTGGTGGTCACACGCTTGCCCTGGTCGTCCTTGACGATGGTGAAGGCGTCCACGGTGTGGCCCTGAGCGGTGCGGGCCACGTACTGCAGGGTGTGGCCGTCCACCTGAACGGTCTGGAAGGTCTGGGTGTCGGTGAGCTGGACCCGGGCCTCGGCGCCGTGGTCGGTCCAGTTGTCGTCGCCGGCGTCGTACATCTTGGGTCCGGTGACCGTGACCGCGTAGACCGGGCCGGTGTGGGTGTGGGGGTCCTCGGTGCGGTTGGCGATCAGGTTGCCGCGGCTGTAGGAGTGGTCGTGGCCCTGCAGGACCAGGTCCACGTCGAAGGCCTCGAAGGTCTCCAGCCAGGAGCGGCGCAGGGGCCCGTTGTCGCGTCCGGGGTTGTTGGAGAAGACCGGGTGGTGGAAGGTGAGCACGGTCCACTCGTTGGGGTTGTCCTCCAACACGTCCTCCAGCCACTGCTGCTGGCGGTCCAACCAGCGCGAGGGCAGCAGTGGCGCGGTGTTGCGGTAGTTGGAGTTGAGGGTCACGAACCGCACCCCCTGGTAGTCGGTGTAGTACACCGTCTCGGCCAGGTCGGTGCCCTGGTCGGGGCCGTTGCCCGCACCCGGGAACTGCAGGGACCAGTGGTCGCTGAGGCTCAGCCCCGAGTACTCGTGGTTGCCCGGGGTGGTGACGTGGTTGATGCCCCCGGTGGTGTGGGAGCCGAAGGCGTCGTACCACTGGTCCCACTGGGAGTCGTTGTTGGCGTTGTTGACCAGGTCACCGGAGTGCACGGCCAGGGCGGCGTCGGGTTCGGCGGCCAGGGCGGCCCGCACCACCGGGGCGGCGCCCGCGGTGATGTCGTTCTGGATGTCACCGAAGTACAGGAAGCTGAAGGGTCGGGCGCCCTGGGCGGCGGTGGTGAAGGTGTGCCACTGGCCGGTGGTGCGGGCGCCGTCGCCCACCCGGTAGCGGTAGTCGGTGCCCGGGGTCAGGGCGGTGGCGGTGGCCGCGTAGTGGGTGGCGCCCGCTTGGCCGCTGACCTGGCCCGGGACGCGTTCGGCGCGGTCGGGGTCGGAGGCGGGGGCGATCTCCAGCACCGCGTCCTGGCCGTGGTCGCCGCGCCAGGTCACGGTCTGGGAGGAGGAGGGGTCGGCCGTGGGTGAGAGGGTCAGCCCTTCGGGGGTGCCCTGGGTGGCGGCCGCGGCCGTGGGGGTCAGGGCCACGGCGGGTGTGAGCGCCACGGCGCCGGCGCCGAGCAGGGCCAGGCCGCGCAGCGCCAGTGCGTGCCGGAGAGGGCGAGGGGTCGGGGTTCGGTGGGCCGCGGAGCGGGGGGACGCCGTCATGGGGGCTCGCTTTCCTGTGGGGGTGGCGGGCGGTGGTGACGCTAACGAGCCGCAGGTAACAGAACGTGAACGAGGGTGGACGGTGGGTCTTCGGCGGGTGAACATCCCCGCCCCGCACGAAGACGAGATGAGGCTGGGGTGGGTGGGAGGCCTGGGGTGAGCCGTGGCCGGGATCCCCGGCACGGGGGCGCTTTCGGGGCGAGGCCGGGCTCACGCCGGGGTGTTCGCGCCGGATCGGTGGGAGGGCCACCACAGCACCAGTGCCCCCCAGGCGCAGGCCAAGGGCCACAGCGGTGCCGCCCAGGGCACGGCTTCCCACAGGAGTACGGTGGCCAGCGCCCCGGTGACCAGGGCGGCCAGGCGGGCCAGGGCACCGCCGTGGGCACTGAGCCGGTCCCCCAGGGCCCACCCCGCCAGCGCCGAGGTCAGGGTCCCGGTCAGGTAGGTGGTCGAGGCGCCCGCGGTGTGGGTCCACGCGCTCTGAGCTCCCATGGAGAAGGCGGCCGGTGCCAGCAGCGCCAGAGTCGCGCCGTGCGTGGGCGGGTCGCCCCCGAGCAGGCCCCAGGCCAGGGCGAACAGGGCGAGCAGGGTGGTGTGGGCGGCCAGCAGGGCGGTGCGGCGCCGGTGGGAGAGCGCGGTCGGGGGTCCCAGCAGGCGGGCCCAGACCCATACGCCCGCGCCGAAGGCCGTCACCGCCGCCGTCGCGGTGGCCGCCCCGAGCAGGTGTCCGGCGCCCAGGCCGTGGCCGGCGTGTACCAGGTTGCCGGTGATGACGCTGCTGAACACCCCGCCCAGCACCACGATCGAGAGCAGGTCCATGCCTCCGGCGCAGGCGGCCAGCAGGACCAGTGCCGTGGCCGCTCTCATCGGGGGTGGGGGTCCGGTCCGCCTGCGGGGGCGGGTGGGTGGGTGGTGCGGGCCGGCACGAGTGGTCCTTTCCTGTGGTGGGGGCTGTGGTGGCAGGAGCGTACCCGGGGTGGGCGGGGCGGTGGTGCGCGTGGGCGCTGGGCCTTCTGGCGCTCGGCGATCGCCCGGTAGGTGCCGGCGACGCTGGGACGCTGCCCCTTGCGCTTGCCGGTGGGGATGATCAGGTCGGGTTGGATCTGCTCGCCGGACTCGCGGAGGGCGGGGTGCCGGGCCGTGCGCGTGCTGTTGTCCGGTAGGCACGGAATGGCCCGGCTGGCTGTCTCTTCAGTCCAGGTCGGACATGTCGAGCACGAAGCGGTAGCGGACGTCGTTTCGCTGGAGGCGGTCGAGCGCCGTGTCCACCTGTGAGGAGGGGAGTACTTCGATGTCGGCGGCGATGCCGTTGTCGGCGCAGAACTGGAGCATCTCGGCTGTCGCCGTGCGTCCTCCACTGCCCGCGGAACTGAGCTTCTTGCGGCCGATGAGCAGGTCCGTGGCCTCGACGGTGAGGGGGCCCAGGTATCCGAGGAGGCTGAGGGTGCCGTCCATCGTCACCAGCTTCAGATACGGGGCGAGGTTGTGCGGGGCGGGGATGGTGTCGATGAGGACGTCGAAGGTGTCGCGTGCCGTGGCCATCTGCTGGGGGTCGGTGGAGTCGATGAGGTCGGGAGCGCCGAGTTTGCGGGCGTCGTCGAGCTTGTCCTGGGTGCGGCTGATGACGGTCGTGGTGGCGCCGAGTGCCACGGCCATTTTGACAGCGAGGTGGCCCAGGCCGCCGAGGCCGGCCACGGCGACGCGACTGCCGGGGCCCACGCCCAGGGAGCGCAGGGGTTCCCACACGGTGACGCCGGCGCACATCAGCGGGGCGGCTGCGGCCGGGTCGAGGCCGCCGGGGAGCGGGTAGGCGAAGGTGTTGCGTACCACGTACTCGCGGGAGTAGCCGCCCAGGGTGGTCGTTCCGTCCTGCCGGTCGGTGCCGCCGTAGGTCAGAGTCGGGAAGGAGTGGCAGAAATTCTCCTGTCCGGCTTCACACATGGTGCACACGCCGCAGGAGTCGACGATGTTGCCCACCGCGACGCGGTCGCCGACCGAGAAGGTGGTCACCATGGCGCCGGTCGCGGTCACCACGCCGGTGAATTCGTGACCGGGCACCAGGGGGGCTTTCGTGTGCTGGTCGTAGGTGTGCAGGGCGTGCAGGTCGGTGTGGCACACGCCGCAGTAGTCGACCTGCACCGCGATGTCGTCCGGGCGCAGGTCACGGCGCTCCAGCGACGCGCGTCGCAGCACCGTCGGGCCGGTGGCCTGCCATCCGGTGGTCGTTCGCATACGTGTCTCCTTAAACAGACTGTTCTGTCTGTTTTAGCGTAAGCGCGGCCGCACCCCAAAGCAAACCAACTGTTCTGTTTGGTAGAGTGCGGGCATGCCGGAACAGCCCCAGACCTCGCGAGGCGCCGCGACCTACCAGCGCATCCTGGACGCCGCCACCGAAGAGTTCGCCCAGCACGGCATCGCCGGGGCGCGCATCGAACGCATCGTGACGGCGGCGCGCAGCAACAAGGCACAGCTCTACGCCTACTTCGGCGACAAGGAAGGGCTCTTCGACGCGATCTTCCTCGGCTCGCTGGAGCGCATCACCAACGTCGTGCCCATCGACGCCGACGATCTCGCGGACTGGGCTGTCCGTCTCTACGACGAATACCTGCGCCGCCCCGACCTCATCCGGCTGGCGACCTGGACACGACTGGAGCGCCGTCCCCAGGGGCACCTCGTCGAGATGCACCAGCACTACGACGACCGCAAGCTCAGGGCCATCGCCGAGGCCCAGGACGCCGGGCGGGTTCGTGCGGGTGACCCGTTCGACATCATGGCCATGGTCATCGCCATGTCCATGGCCTGGTCACCGGTCAGCAACGTATACGCGGCCAGCAGCCAAGAACCCGATGAGGTACATGACCAGCGCCGCGCCCTGCTCCGCGACTGCGTCCAAAGCGCCACCGCGGCCGGCAGAAGTCACGCGTCCCCCTCGTGACTGCCCCCGTACCCTTGGTGAGACCCGCGCACGTGGCCTGGACTCCGGCCAGGACCGGCCCAGGTCTCAAGCCGCAACCGCCCGCCGTCCCCACCTGCGGAGCGCGCGGGCCGGGCACCGTGGCCCCGGTGGCCGCAAAGTCCAGTCGGAGTTCGCCGAGTTCCAGCTTTCCACCACCTGTAAGCCCTCGCCGTTCTCCTTGGGCATCTTCGCCTCCGACAGGTAGTCGCAGATGAACGCCGTCCGCACTACGCGCCCCAGCTCCTCGATCGCCTGGTAGGTCAGGTGCTGGGGGCCGCCCCTGGTGAAGCGGCGCAGGACCTGCTCAGCCTCGGTGGTGCCCAGCCGCAGGGCGGTGGTGTACTTCATGATCCGAAGGCCCTGTCCGCCGCTCCTCTCACCCCCCTTTGTTCCTTCACCCCCGGGAGTCGTGACCATGAGCACCATACGAGGGTTCGCCCACCTTGCCCCGTTGCAGGACCTGGCCCGTCAGGCGTTCGGCTCCCGGGTGAGCGTGGTGGGGGTGGAGCGGCTGCGCGGTGGCACCAAGAAGGGCGTGTACCGGCTGGAACTGGACCAGGGCTCCAGCGTGGTCGCCTATGTGTGGAGCGGTGCCGAGAACTACTGGCCCGACCCCGCCCCGGGTGAGGACGGCACCGATCCCTTCGCTCACGCCGACGGGGTCGACCTGTTCGTGGGCGCGGCCCGGGTCCTGGAGTCGTTGGGGGTGCGCTCGCCCCGGGTGTACCTGGTCGAACGCGACCACCGTGGGCTGGCCGGTGACGCGGCCCTGGTCGAGGACGTGCGCGGCCCCACCTTGGAGGAGCACATCGCACGCAGCGACCCCGCCTGGGTGGGCGGGGTGCTGGAGCGGTTGGGTCAGGCGCTCACGGCCATGGCCGCCCCCACCCACCAAGGGTTGGGCAAGGTGTCGCGGCCGCTGGTGCGGGGCCGCTCGTGCGAGAGCCTCGTTCTGGAGCGGGCCCTGAACGATGTGGAGGAGGGTGCTCGGCGGCGCCCGGAGCTGGCCCGGGTCGCTCCCCGACTGGGTGAGCACCTGCGTGCGTTGGCCGAGCGGGTGCGGCCTCGCTCCGGGCACGGGGTGATCCACGGTGAGCTGGGTCCCGACCACGTCCTGGTGGACGGGGAGGGGGTGCCGGTGCTCATCGACATCGAGGGGCTGATGTACTTCGACGCCGAGTGGGAGCACACCTTCCTGAGGTTGCGCTTCGCAGGCCTGTATGAGCAGCATCTGGCGCGGCCGGGTCTGGATCCGGCGCGCATGGACCTGTACACGCTGGCTCAGCACCTGTCGTTGGTGGCCGGCCCGTTGCGCCTGCTGGAGGGCGACTACCCCGACCGCGAGGAGATGCTCGCCATCGCCGAGCACCATCTGGGGCGGGTTCTGGCCCACCTGTGAGAGCTCTGGGATAGGGGCTGTGGTCGGTGGCCGCGGGCTGTGGGGCCCGCTGCGTCCAGCTGGACCGCCCTGACCGGCGGGCCGGTGGGCAGGCGGGAGCGGCTCGGCCCGCACCGGCGGCGCAGGTGAGGGCCGAGCCGCCGCAGGGGTCAGGCACCCATGAGGGCGCCCTGCTCACCGGCGACACCCCCCGGGAGGGCTCGAGGGGCGGGGCCGGGAACACGTGTGCGCTCGGGCTCCGGGGGCGAGGCGCACCTGTGGAATCGCGGGCGGGTGGGCGCCCCGGCGCTCAGGCGGGCGGGCGCCGGCCCACGACCACGGAGGTGTCGGTGTCCTGGCAGGTCACCGAGGTGGCCACCAGGCCGCCCCGGGTGAAGGCGTCGCAGGCCTGCGCCACCTGGTCGGGGTGGGCCTGCACCAACAGGTGGCCTCGGGGTGCCAGCCACACACGGGCCCGGGCGGCGACCCGGCGCACCACGTCCAGGCCGTCGGGTCCGCCGTCCAAGGAGCGCTGGGACTCGTGTTCGCGCATCTCGGCCGGGAGCAGACCGATCTCGCGGGTGGGCACGTAGGGGGCGTTGACGACCAGTACGTCCACCCGACCCAGCAGGGCGGGCGGCAGCGGGTCGAACAGGTCGCCGTGGTGGACCTGCCCGCCCAGGGGGGTGAGGTTGCGGCGGGCGCAGCGCACACTGGCCGCGTCGATGTCGGCGGCGTGCACGCGCACCCCCTGCCGGTGGGTGGCCAGGACCGCGCCCAGGGCGGCGGTGCCACAGCACAGGTCCACGACCAGGGCTTGGGGGCGGGTGAGGGCCAGGGCCTGCTCGGCCAGGAACTCGGTGCGCGGGCGGGGGACGAACACCCCCGGTTCCACCACCAGGCGCACACCGTGGAAGCGGGTCCAGCCCAGGACGTGTTCGAGGGGCAGTCCGGTGCTGCGCGCGTCCGCCATGCGCACGAGTTCGTGGGGGGTGCGGGCGGTGGCGGTGATCAGTTCCGCTTCCTCTTCGGCGAAGACGCATCCGGCCTGGCGCAGCTGGGTGATGAGGGCGGTGGGAGAGAGCAGTGACGCGTGAGGTGACAAAGGGAGCCTTTCGGGATGCCCGAGGGCGCTCCCGCGCTCGCCTACACCGTGTGGGGGCGAAGACCGCGGGGTGGGCGCGCCCAGCCTGCTACTGCGGTGATGGGTCCCACCTCCTCGGTCGTGGTCTGCGGGGGAAAGCTACCACACGCCGATGTGCGGGGTGTGGGGAGGGAGGTTGTGGGGTGTGTGCGGGGTCAGGTCAGGTCGGGCCAGGGTGCGGGTGGCGGGCAGGTGAACAGGTGCAGCAGCCCGAGCAGGCGGCTGGCGGGTGGGGCGCTCCAGTGGCGCTCGCCGGGTCGGGGCAGGGGGTCGGCCAGGCGGGCCAGGGCCCAGGTCAGGTGGTGCCACAGGACGCGGGCCTCCCAGGGGTGGTCGGGGGGTGTTCCGAGGGTGTGGCGGTAGGCGGACAGGACCGGGGGCAGCCAGTGGGGTGGGAGCTTGGCGAAGTCGGTGGCCGGGTCGGCCAGGGCGGCATCGCCCCAGTCCACGAGGGCGGTGAGTGCGCCGGTGCGGTCGTCGGTGGTGCTCACCAGCAGGTTCTGCGGGGCCAGGTCGCCGTGCACGAGGGTCGGTGCGGGGTCGGGGGGAAGGAGGGCGGCCAGGCGCTCGCACCAGGAGTTCAGCCAGTGGGCGTTGTGGGCGTCCAGCAGGCCCTGGTGTTGCAGGCGCTCCAGCAGGGGTGCGGTCTCGGTCAGGGCGCCGTGGTGGGCGAGTGCGGGCAGGGCGGTGGTGGGGATGGTGTGGATGCGGGCCAGTTGGCGGCCGATCTGGGCCAGGACCCGTGGTGGGGGGCGGTGGCCGCCGGGGTGGGCCAGGTCGGTGCCCGGGGCGCGTCGGAGCAGCAGGTGAGGGGCCTGATGGGGTGGGTCGGCCCAGTCCACCAGGGCGGGGGTGCGCACCCCCGCGCGGACCAGGAGGGGGATCAGGGTCGCTTCCTTGCGCAGGTCGGCGAAGTGGTCGGGGGTGCGGGGGATGCGCAGGACCAGGTCGGGGCCCAGGGCCAGGACGTGGTTGGCGCCGCCTCGGGGCAGGGGGCGGATGTGTTCGGGGCCGATGTGGTGGTGTGCGGCGATCGTGTACGCGGCGGCGGGGACGGCTTCCATGGGCTGGGATCCTCGCACGCCCGGGTGGGTGGCGCCTGTGGTTTTTCGGCGCTGGTGGGGTGGTGTTGTCGCGGCCCGGGGGGCGAAGCGTTGCCGGTGGGTCGGTGCGATCAGTGCAGGGGTGGTGGCCTGGCCCCGGCCGCTCTCACCCTTCTTCTTCGTCCGTGCTGTGGGGCGCTGTCTTCAGCCGCGACTGCCCCACCGCGAGGTAGAAGGGGGAGGGCACGACCGGGCGCTTGCCGCCGAGCAGGCGGCGCAGGTTGAACGCGGCCCAGGTGGGGGCGGCCCTGACGGCGGTGTACATCAGGACCGCTTCTTCGGTGCCCTCCAGCGTGTGCAGCGCGGGCCCGTACACACCACGTCCCATCCACTGGGGTGTGTCCGCGCGATCGGTGTCCAGGATCCGCACCGGGGCCGTCCACTCCGACCGGTCCGCAACGAGTTCGGGGGCTGTGATGACCCACAGGCCCTGGTGGGGGAAGTTCGGTGTGTTGTGCAGGTTCGATCCCCGGGCCAGCACCATGACCCACCGCTGCCCCACACGGTGGACGGCGTTGTCGAAGAACCCCTCCTGGGGTCCTGCGAAGACCTGGGGTGGTGACCACGCGATCCCGTCGGTGCTCTCGGTGCTCTCGGTGACCCGGAGTTCGTAGTCGGGCAGTTCACCCGGTCCGATCTCGTTGGGGTTGGCCTGGAACCACATCACGTAGCGGCCCCGGTCATGGATCACGAGAGGTTCCAGGACGCTTTTGCGGGGTGCGCTGCCGACAAGGACGGGCTCCGCACGGCGCTCCCAGCGTCCCTGGCGGTACTCCAGGACCCCGATCGCGTAGCTGCTGCGGTTTCCGTAGTGCTGGGGTGAGGCGCGGCCGGTGTAGTACAGGCGCGGCGGGTGGTCGTCGGTGCCGGGCACGAACGAGGGTGTGTGCATTCCCGCGCGGTCCCACCCGTGCCGGGGAGGGTCCTGGACCAGTGGCCGTACCCGGCCGCGGGTGTCGGTGTCCCACACCCACCGTCCGCTGTCCAGGGCCTGGCCGGGGGCCAGGCGCGCACGGTACAGGCGGTTGCGGAACGTCGTGGAGAAGCCGCCCAGGTACATCGTGGGGACGCCGTCGATCACGTGTAGGTCGGGGTCGCCGACGCCCAGCAGTCCGCGCGGCATCGGGCCCTGGACCATGTCCCACAGTGCGGTGGACCGATGTGGGGCGTTGATGGGGAACATGCCTGCCTCCGGGAATCGAACACGCCGAACGGCGCGGACTCCCCTGGGGCTCAGGTAGGTCGTTGTTCGGACAGTAACAGTGCCCGCCCGCCGATGCCAGAGGTGTTTCCGGTCCGGGAAGGGGGGCGCTCGTCCACCGGTGGGGCGGCGGGTGCAGCGGAGCTGGTGGGTGCACTTCTTGTGGTGCACCGGATTACCGGCCTATGCGGTACCTGTGCGGGGTGGGGCGGGCAGGTGCCCCGCCCGGGGTGGGGGCGCCCGGTGGTCCTGTCGGGTGGGGCGGGTGCGCACTAGGCTCCGGTGATGGATCGAGTAACTGACACCCCCGCTGCGCCTTCTGATGCGGTTCGGGTCAACGATTACGACGGCTTCGCCGAGGACTACGCGGCCCACAACGAAAGCGGTGTCCAGAACGCCTACTACGAGCGGCCCGCCATGCTGTCCTTGGCCGGTCAGGTGTCGGGGCGGCGGATCCTGGACGCCGGCTGCGGGGCGGGCCCGCTTGCGGCGGCTCTGCGTGAGCGCGGCGCCCAGGTCAGCGGTATCGACGCCAGTGCTTCGATGGTGGCGTTGGCCAGGCGGCGCCTGGGCGATGAGGCGGATCTACGGGTGGGTGATCTGGCCGATCCCCTGCCTTTCCCCGACGCCGCGTTCGACGACGTGGTCGCTTCCCTGGTGCTGCACTACCTCAGGGACTGGGGGCCCACGCTGGCCGAGATGCGGCGGGTGCTGCGTCCGGGCGGTCGGCTGATCGCTTCGGTGCACCACCCGTTCGTGGACTACGCGATCCAGGATCCGCGGCCCGACTACTTCGCGACCACCAGCTATCGCGACGAGTTCTCCTTCGGTGGGCGGTCGGCGGCGATGAAGTTCTGGCGCAGGCCTCTGCACGCGATGACCGATGCCTTCACCGCCGCGGGTTTTCGGCTGTGTGTGATCAGTGAGCCCCAGCCCGACCCGGCCGCCCGTGAGTTGTTCCCCGAGGACTTCCAGGAGCTCTCGACCAAGATCGGGTTCCTCTTCTTCGTCCTGGAGGCGCCTTCCGCCCCGGAGTAGGCGAGGCGCGGGACACAGCAGACGGGTACACCCCAGGACAGTACAGCCTGGGGTGTACCCGTCTCGTTTGTGCGGGGTCCTGACCTGGGTTCAATAACGTTGGCGGGCCGCATCGGGGGTCTGGAGGGGCTTGGGGCACCCCTGAAGGTCTGACTTCCTAGAAGGTTGACTTATCGGAAGTCAGGATTTCCAGCCCCGCGGGGATTCGTTTCGTTGTCCAAAGTGCTTAACGTTACTTAGAAACGTTATCAACTAAACGTTATTCCGGAGGGGTGCCGACCCCGGCCCGGCCATCGCACAGGCCGGCCCGGGCGGTGCGCGGTGGTAGGTTCCACAGGCAACAGACCGTGGTGCCCAGGTGTGCATCCGCCGCCCCGCCCGTGTCCACACCCCGCGGCCCCCAGGGCCGCCCTCGGGAGAGGACCCCGTGAACGACCGCACCGTCCCCACCGCGCTCTCGGACCTGCCCTACGCCCAGGACCTGCGCCCCTTCACCATGGACCAGCTCCACGAGGACCCCCACGACGTGGTCCACTTCGACGGCGACACCTTCGAGGGGATCAACCTCACCGGCGCACGGTTCATCGAGAGCGCCTTCACCGGCACCCGGTGGGAGGGCGGGGCCATGCGCCGGTGCAGGTTCACCGACGTGTGGATGCACACGGTGCGCATGAGCGGCACCGACATCGCCGAATGCACCTGGCTGGACAGCCACGTCCTGGCCAGCCTGTTCGCCGCGACCGCCTCCTTCGGCTGCGACATCCAGCGCGTGGTCTTCTCCTCGTGCAAGTTCAACGGCGTCAACTTCCGCACCTCACGCATGGTCGACGTGCTCTTCCAGGACTGCGTGCTGACCGACGTGGACTTCGGCGCGGCCTCCCTGACCCGCATCGCCTTCCCTGGGTCCAGCCTGCGCGGTGTGAACCTGACCAGGGCCCGGCTGCGCGAGGTCGACCTGCGCGGGGCGAGCGAACTCGACCTCGCCTCGGGCTTCGACTCACTGGCAGGCGCGGTCATCGGCCAGGCCCAACTGCTCGCGCTGGCCCCCGCCCTGGCCGCCAACACGGGGATCACGGTCACCGACCACTGAGCCCCGGCACGGGGGCGGCTCGAGCGTTGCCCCGCCCGCCCCTTCCCCCGCGCGCCCCTGGACGGCCCAGTTCTCCCGAAGCTACGGCGAGGGGCAAAGTAACCCGTGAGTAGCTTCGGGAGCGGTCTGAGGTCACGGATCGGGCGAACCCACCGGTAACCCGGAACCTGTCCGCGATCGTGTGCGCTGTCGAGTACCGACCGCCACGATCTGGGGGCACCCCTCATGCGCCAGGACCGGTCCCCCGAGCAGCTCGTAGACGAGTGGACCCTGGAAGAGGGCGACCGCAAGCTACTCGGAAACAAGAGCGGCGCCACCCGCCTCGGGTTCGCACTCAAGCTCAAGTTCTTCCAGATCGAGGGCCGCTTCCCCTCCTACGCCGAGGAGATCCCGGCCGCCGCGGTGGACTTCGTCGCCGACCAGGTGGGCGTGGAAGCGGCCCTGTTCGGCAAGTACCCCTGGAACACCCGGTCGGTGAAGTACCACCGCAGCCAGATCCGTGACAAGTACGGCACCCACGCGGCCACCGAGGAAGAAGAGGACCAGCTCGCCGACTGGTTGGCGGACCAGGTGTGCCCGGTGGAGGTCGACCGCGACGAACTCGCCCAGGCCGTGGTGCGCCGGTGCCGCACCCTGAAGATCGAGCCCGCGCGAGGGGCAGGTCGAGCGGATCGTCGCCTCCGGGGTACGCAGGTTCGAGGAGACCTTCACCACCAGCGTGATGACCCGCCTGGGTCCGGGCATCTGCGACCGGCTCCAGAGCCGGGTGCTGGGCACCGAGGGCGTGCTGGGGGCCGTGAAGTCCGATCCGGGCCCGCTGGGGCTGGAAACCCTGCTGACCGAGATTGACAAGCTCAAGACCGTGCAGGCACTGGGACTGCCGGATGAGCCGTTCGGGGGCGTGTCGGAGAAGATCGTGGCCGCCTGGCGCTCGCGGGCGGCCCGGATGTACCCCTCCGACTTCGCCGAGTGCGCCGAACTGGTGCGCTGCACCCTGCTGGCCGCGCTGTGCTGGACCCGGCAGGCCGAGCTGATCGACTCCCTGGTGGAGCTGCTGATCCGCCTCATCCACCGGATCAACGCCCGCGCGGAGAAGCGGGTGGAGAAGGAGCTGATCGGAGAGCTGACCGCGGTGCCGGGCAAGAAGGGCATCCTGCGCCGGATGGTGGACGCCTCCCTGGCCGAGCCCGGCGGGACGGTGTCCGAGGTGATCTTCAGCGCGGTCCCGGGCGGGGAGAAGACGCTGCGCAAGCTGGCGCGCGAGCTGATGGCCACGGAGAAGGCGATGGCCGAGCGGGTCCGCTACCAGCTGCGCGGCTCCTACTCCCACCACTACCGACGCATGCTCTCCCCGCTGCTGGCCGCCCTGTCCTTCCGCTGCAACAACACCGCCTACCGGCCGGTGATGGAGGCGATCGAGCTGCTGGGCCGCTACACCGACGTCGACCGCAAGGAGAAGTTCTACGGCCGCGCCGAGCACGTGCCGATCGAGGGCGTGGTGCCCAAGGCCTGGGCCGAGGCCGTCACCGACCAGGTCTCGGGGCGGGTGGAGCGCATCCCCTATGAGCTGTGCGTGCTCATCGCGCTGCGCGAGGCCCTGCGCCGGCGGGAGATCTACGTGGAGGGCGCAGGGAAGTGGCGCAACCCCGACACCGACCTGCCCGGCGACTTCGAGGACAACCGGGACGTGCACTACGCGGCGCTGAAGAAGCCGGTGGAGCCCAACGCGTTCGTGGACGGCGTGCGCACCCGGATGCGCCAGGCCCTGGACCGGCTCGATGTGGTGATGGCGAAGGGCACCACGGGCGGGGTGCGGATCGTGACCCGCAAGGGCCAGCCCTGGATCAGCGTGCCGAAGCTGGAGGCGCTGCCCGAGCCGCAGAACCTGGGAGCGCTCAAGGGGGAGGTGCAGCGCCGGTGGGGCACCATCGACCTGCTCGACATCCTCAAGGACACCGCGCTGCTGACCGGGTTCTGCGAGGAGTTCGCTTCGGTGGCCACCCGCGAGGCCATCCCGAAGTCGACCCTGCACCGGCGGCTGTTGCTGTGCCTGTTCGCGCTGGGGACCAACATGGGCATCAAGCAGATGATCGCCACCGGCGACCACGGCGAGGACGAGGGGGCGCTGCGCCGCACGCGGGCCTCGCACATCACCCGCGACAACCTGCGCCGCGCCATCGCCGCGGTGGTGAATGAGACCTTCGCCGCTCGGGATGCCACCTGGTGGGGCACCGCCACCACCACGGCGTCGGACTCCAAGCGGTTCGGGTCCTGGGAGTCGAACCTGATGACGGAGTTCCACGCCCGCTACGGCGGGCACGGGGTGATGATCTACTGGCACGTCGACAAGGGCCGGGCGTGCATCTACTCCCAGCTCAAGTCGTGCTCCTCCTCCGAGGTCGCGGCGATGATCGAAGGGGTGCTGCGGCACTGCACCGACGCAGAGGTCCAGGCCAACTACACCGACACCCACGGCGCGTCCATCGTGGGGTTCGCCTTCACCGAGCTGCTCGGGTTCAAGCTGCTGCCCCGGTTGAAGAACATCGGCGCGGTGCGCCTGTACAGCCCCGATGAGGGGCCGGCGACCTGGCCGCACCTGGAGCGGGTGGTCAAGAACCGGCCCAAGTGCGCGGACTGCTACCTCAAGGCCGACCTGGGCGCCGCTGCGCGCGGCTTCGTCGGCAAGGCCCAGGAGATGATCGCCGCCATCGAGGTCGAACCCGCCGCGCCGGCCCCGCTGGTGGCCGAGTGGCGGTGGTGGGCGGCAAAACACCTCCAAGGCGCGCTGGCCGCCGAACAGGTCATGGACCAAGCCGGGCGGGTGGAGCAGGTGCTGGCCACGATCACCGAGCGGGCCCGGCACCTGGCGCCCACCACGGCCGAGGCGGGCCGGGCCGCGGCCGCCGACGGGGTGCTCACCCTCCTGGAACGCGGGCACTGGGCCCAGGGCTGGCTGCGCCACCTCACCGGACGTCGCCCGCGCCCGCTGCCCACCGCCGAGATCGCCCAGGTGGGCGAAGCGTTCCACACGTGGCTGGCCGGGTGGGTGCGCGCGGTGGCCGCCGAGCACGACCCCGCCCACCAGGGCCACTCCACGGCACGGCTCACCACCGCTCTGACCCGGCAGATCACCGCCTTCACCGACGCCTACTTCCCCGCCGAGACGGGCCGGGCCTGGCGGGGACTGGGGCTGCCCGTCCTACCGCCGGGCGCCCAGCGCTACGGACGTCTGGACGTGGTGCTGTGGCACCCGGTCTTCGCCCCGGTCGTGATCGAGATCGACTCGGCGCCCAACCGCTCCTCGGCCGCCAAGCTGGCCTTCGCCCGCGACGCCGGTGCTCTGGCATTGTGGGTGCGCTTCGGCAAGGGATCGGTGGACGCACCCGAGGGAGTGCCCGTCGTGGACCTGCGCCAGGATCTGGCCCCACTCCACAGGGTCCGCTGAGTCGGGTCAGGGCTCGCGGGCCCGTAGCGCCTCGGCCGCCTCCTCAGCCCGTTCCTTGAGCGTCTCCAGCTCCTCCGGGCGGCGGGCCAGCAGGTGGGTGTCGAGGAAGCCCCGTTCGGAGGCCGGGTCGTGGAGCAGCCGCGCGAAGGGAACGAGCCCGGCGTCGGCCAGTAGCTCGGCCAGGCACTCCGCTGGCCAGCTGTAGGCAGGCGCCACTTTGTGGTCGAATCGGACCGGCTCTGGCCCGTCCGTGCCAAAGCAGGAGACGAGGAGCAGGCCGCCCGGTGCCAGGACGCGGACTTGCTCGGCGAGCAGCTTCGGCACGTCCCCCGGAGGGGTGTGGATCATCGAGTAGTGGGCCAGTACGCCGCCGAGCGCGCCGTCCTCGATCGGCAGGGACTCCATCCGCGCCTGCTGGAAGCGCAGCGCCGGATGAGCTCTGCTGGCGTGGTCGATCATGCCCTGGGAGAGGTCGAGCCCGACGGCGTTCAGGCCCAGTTCGTTCAGCATGGCCGTCAGATGTCCGGGTCCGCACCCAACGTCGGCTGCCCGTAAGTTGCCCGTCGAGCGCACCAGTTCGGCGAATGTGGCGACCATGGCCCGGGAGAACGGTTGTGTCTCCAGCCGGTTGGCGAACAGCGACGCGTAGAGCTCGACGACCCCGTCGTAGGCGGCCCCGGTCTCGTCCTGATGATCTGCCACGAGCAGGACCCTACAGTCGATCCGGGCCAACTCCGAATCTGTCGGAGAATCGATCGTTTCTCAGACAGGTGCCCCGAGCGCCGCCGGAGGGCGCCGAACCGGGCCTGAGGGTGTCGGAAAAACGTGTTGAAAACTTCCGGTGTTCATCTATTCCGAGAGCACCGTTTTTCGTGCACTCAGGGGATGGACACCGCTCCCGCTCTCGCCCTGCCGGACGATCCGCTGGCCCCCGAACCCGCCCACGGCGGCGGGGCGCTGGTCGGCTACGCCCGCGTCTCCACCCAGGGCCAAAAGCTCGACCGCCAGCTCGCCGCCCTCAAAGCCGCCGGGTGCTCCAAGATCTTCGCCGACAAAAAGTCCGGCCGAGACGCTCAGCGCCCCGACCTCAAGGCCTGTCTGGCCTACCTGCGCCCCGGCGACACCCTTGTGGTCCCCGCTCTGGACCGGCTCGCCCGCTCCCTGGCCGACCTGATCACCCTGGTCGGGGACCTGCGCCGCGCGGGGATCGGCTTTCGCTCCCTGCACGAAGCGCTGGACACCACCGCCCCCGGCGGCAGGCTCGTGTTCCACGTCTTCGCCGCCCTGGCCGAGTTCATCCGTGAACTCATCGTCCAGGGCACCAAGGAGGGCCTGGACGCCGCCCGCGCCGCCGGAAAACGCCTGGGACGGCCCCCGGCCATGACCTCGGAGCAGATCCGCCACGCCCGCGACCTACTCACCCGCCCCGACAACAGCGTCGCTTCCATCGCCCGCCTGCTCGGAGTCAGCAGGTCGACCCTGTACAAGCACGTGCCGGAGCTGTCCGGCGGCCGCCGCACCGAACTGACGGAGAACTGAGTGAACGCCCATCCCCTGCCCCACCTACTCACCGCCGCAGCCCACCTGTTGGAAAAGGCCGGGGAGCTCCCGCCCCTGACCGTCGCTCTGACGCCTGACGCCGGCCTCATGCCACCGGTGACCCTCAGCCCGGCCGCCAACCTGCCCGTCGAGGACCAACACACCCTGGTGCACGCATCGCCCGCGCTCACCGATGGTCGGCCCAGCGGCTCAGCCTGGCCGACGGATGGAGCGCCAAAGGCGCCGTGGGCGGGATCCGCGTCGAGGTGATGTCCGCTCCCGGGCCCGGCACCGACGGGACGGTGTTGCGCCACCCGGACGCCTCCACCGCGGCGCACGCCGCGCTCCTGCGCTGCCTGGTCAACTGGGCGCACGCGCTCGACACCAGCGTGCGGGAGCTGGACGTGATGGAGGAGACCCAGGACGGCGCCGGACTGTGGGCGCTGGTGCGGGTGCACGAGTCCGTCCTTGAGCCGGTGTTGGCCGAGCACGCGGTGATGAGAGTCCCGGCTCCTCACGGCTGGTCCGGCTACCGCGCCGAAGGCATCCTCCCCACCGGCCACCGACTCATGATCAGCATCTGACACCCCGCCCCGAAGAAGAAGGAGGACCGACGTGTTCGCCGAGACCGTCGCCGTTGACCCCCGCCACCTGAGTGCCCTGCTGGACACCCTGGCCCGCACCGACCCCGCCCCGCCCCCGCTCCCGGCCGCCCTTCAGGAGCTGGCCGACGTCCTGACCGGACAGGACACCGACGCCGACACGTGGCTGGTCCCGGCCCAGGCGCTGTGGACGGCCCTGCACTACGCCAACGCCCTGGACGAGACCGACGCCGCCACCTACACCCACCCCGCCCTGCGCGCGGAGGACCATGTGCAGCGTCAGCTCACAGAGCAGGCGCCGCGCACCGACGCCGCCATGGAGGCCCTGGCCGAAGCCGAACTGGTCCTGCTCCAGGCCGAGTGCGCCCTGCACGCCTCCTACCTGTACGGCAACGCCCACATCACCGAGCGGCGGTGCCTGACCTGCGAGGTCACCTACCCCTGCCCGCCCGCGCGCGCACTGGGCCTCGACTCCGCGCCCTGACTGCCCCGCCGCCTTGGAGGCGTCGATGTCCCTGATCATGGTGTGGCTCAACCGCGACCCCGCCCCACCCGCCTACCCGCGCTGTTCGGCCTGTGGCCACGTGGCCGACCCGCACGGCCCCGCCCCGGGCCACATGTGCCTACACCTGTCGGTGACCCGCGCCCACGGCACCGAGACCACACCGCACGAATGGACCTGCCCGGCCTGCGACCACACCGCGCCGCTGTCCACCGACGACTACTCCCCCGCGGCCGAGTCGCGCCGGTGCCGGCGCTGGTACTGCCGCTTCACCTGGAACGCCCCCGCCGCGGTGACGACCCCGGCCTGCCCGCGCTGCTACACCCGCCTTCGGTGAGGCGACAGGGCTCGCTGCAGCTACTCACCGGTTACTTTGCCCCTCGCCGTAGCTTCGGGAGAACTGGGCCATCAGGCGCGCACCTGTTGTGGGCGCGAGAAAACCGGTGGCGTGCGAACCAGGCACCGCTTTAGGTTGGCCTGGCCCCCCACGAGAGGATTCGCGCGCACATGACGCCCCCCGCTCTTCGGATCTGACTTCTTCACGCATCGGTCGCCGACGTCGCCGTCGGCTCCTTCCCCGTGCTTTCCGTCAGTTCTGAAGAGAGTTCATGTCTTCGCTTCCTCATCTCGTGCTGCCCTGGGCCGTGCGACGCACCCGCCTGCCCCTGCTCGCCTTCGCGTGTGTGGACTGCTCCTCGGAGCGGGCCACCACCGGCGATGGCAGGTTCCGCGTCAACGCCAACGGCAAACTCCTCGACGTCTGGCTCCTGGTCAACTGTGTGGGCTGTGACCGCACCAGCAAGCTCACCGTCCACCACCGCGTCCCGGTCCGCTCACTGGCGGCCGAACTGCTGCAGGGCTACACCGCCAACTCCGCCGCCCTGGTCGCCACGACCCTGGCGGACCCGGTACTGGCCCGACGCAACCGGTTCGCGCTCGACTGGAACGGGTGCTGGCAACTCCACGCACCCACCGTCCCCGACGGCCCCTGGCCCCTGACGGTCACGGTGGCCTTCCAGGATCCGGTCCCGGTGCGCCCCGAACGGCTCATCGCCCACGGACTGGGCATCAGCCGCAACGAGGTCCTGCGCCGGGTCAAGACCGACATCCCACTCAAGCGCAAGACCACAGCGGACTTCTCGTTTCTCCTGCTGTCAACTACCCGTGGCTGAAGCCCATGGGCTTGCAGGTAGGCGCCCACCTGGCAGGTGGATCCGGCCTCCCGCGTCCAGCACCCCTCCTAACCGGAGGGTGCGGGGGCGGTCGACGGGCGCCCCGCGATCCACACAGCCTCACCGCGATGGGCGAGGTTGCGTGAAGCATTGACATCGGCGTGCAAGATGACTCCACACCCCCGACAGACGAACCGGGCCCGCGAGGGCCGGTTGCCTCTGGAAGTGTGGTCGCACTCCGAGCAGGTTTGGGAGGTGTAGGCCGCCTCCACGACCACGAGGGGTACCCCCGCCCTGCGCGCTTTGTAGGTGATGAAGTCGCGCAGCTGCGCGAAACTCCACGCATGCAACGCGGCTCGCTGTTTCTTGGCAGGACTGCGCCGGAGGCGTCCGTTGAGGGTGGTGGCGGGCGACGGGTGGGCCTGCCGTACCCGGCCACGGATGCCCTTCAAATCTTCCAGGGCGATCCCGTGGCCGGTGCGTTCGGCCTGTCCCACGATGCTCTTCGAAATCCGATGGTTCACATCCCGCGCCCGCCGGGACTCCTTACGGCGCTGGCGCTTGAGCACCCGTTTGGCACTCTTGGTGCCCTTGGCCTGGAGCTTGGCGCGCAGGCGCATCTGGCGGCGCCGGTACCGGTTCAACTGCCGCCCGCCATGGCGCTGGCCGGTAGAGGTGGTGGCAATCTCCACGATCCCCAGATCCACCCCGATGAACCCCTCTGGCTCTTCATTCAAGGGCTGCTCGGGGACCTCGCAGACTGCTGCGAGGAACCAGGCCCTGTCCTGGCAAATCAGGGCACTCTCACCCTGGCGGTGCTCGGCCAGCATTTTGAGCTGGTCAGGGGAGCTGGTGAAGCCAAGGTTCTTCAACCGGCCCGACACCGTCCAGATCGAGACGGTGCGGGCGTCCATCCGCCAGGACACACACTGGTCGTCGAAGGGTTGGGCGGCGTCCGCACGGAAAGCGATCGGGGTGGCCTCCACCCGCTTGCGCTTCACCGAACCCTTCCGGCCCAGGTTCCCCGCCTGAAGGTTCGCGGCACGGGTGGTGTAGGCGTCGGCGACCTTGCCGATCACCCGCACCGCGGGCTGCGCCGAGAGCCCGAACTCGGCCTTCAGCTGGTGGTAGACCTTCTCCTGAAGGGCGTACTTGCGGCGGGCCCCGGTGTTCTGCGCGATGTGGGAGGCGTGGTTCGCGGCCCGGTTACAGGCGTGAAGGGTCGCCGCAAGCGCCCTCGCCTGTACCGGCGAGGGCAGCAGTTTCACCCGCACGACCACCTTCATAATCGAACACAGTAACGACCCCGCCCCCGCCCGCGGGGCCGAACCACAAAACTCCCCCGAAACCCGCCACGCACTGCCGCCTGCGCTCAAGGTTCAGCGGGCACGGCGATTCCTCCCGGGCGTGAACGCCCGGGCTTCCTCACCAACAAGAGGTGAACACCGCGCTGACCGGTCCGGTGTGAGCGGACCGGTCGTTCACGTGTGCGGGTGAGACTGCGCGCGGCCGGGGCGGAACACGGCACGGGCCGTGTTCCGCCTTGTGTGTGCGCCCGTTTGCGGTGTCGAGGGCCTAGCGGCCGTAGGGGCGCTCGGGCACCGGTGGGGCCACGTGGTGGTGACCGTTGAGCCAGGTCTGGGTGTCGGCGTTCAGGCTGTGGGGGTAGGCGAGCTCGAACCCGGCCAGGGCGTCGAGCCGCTCCATGGCCTGTGGGGGCAGGGCCAGGTCCACGGCGCCCAGGTTGTCCTTGAGCTGGTGGGCGCGGCTGGCGCCGATGATGGGGTGCAGGCGCGGGGAGCGGTGCAGGGCCCAGGCGGTGGCCACCTGGGCCGGGGTGGCCTCGACCTCGGTGGCCACCTGGGTGATGGTGCGTGCGGCGTGGTGCTGGTGTTCGGTCAGGGTGGCCGGATCGACCCGTCCGCCGGTGGGGGCGGTGGGGGCGGTGTCGGTGTAGCGGCCCGAGAGCACCCCCGCGGCCAGGCCGTTGTAGGTGGCCAGGCTCAGCCCGTGGGCGCGCGCCATGGGCAGGAGTTCGTGTTCGATGTCGCGCTGGAGGGGGTTGTAGGGCACCTGCAGGGCGCTGAAGGGGGTCCATCCCCGGTGGTGGGCCAGGGTGTTGGCCTGGGCGACGACCCAGGCGGGCAGGTTGGAGGCGCCCACGTACAGGACCTTGCCCGCGCGCACGGCGTCGTCCAGGGCCCGCATGGTCTCCTCGATGGGTGTGTACTCGTCCCAGGTGTGCACCCACAGCAGGTCGATGTAGTCGGTGCGCAGGCGGCGCAGGCTCTGCTCGAGGGTGTGGGTGAGGTTCTTGCGGTGGCTGCCGCCGGAGTTGGGGTCGGCCGGGTCGCGGGGCAGGGTGAACTTGGTGGAGAGCACGAGGTGGTCGCGTTTTTTCTGGAGGAGTTCTCCGAGGATCTGTTCGCTGTCGCCGTAGGCGGAGGCGGTGTCGATGACGTTGCCGCCGGCCTCCTGGTAGAGGTCGAGCATGCGGCGGCTTTCTTCGGGGTCGGTGAAGGTCATGGCGCCCAGGAAGAGCTGGGAGACGCGCAGGCCCGAGGGGCCCAGGAGTTGGTGGCGCATCAGGTCGGGTTCCTTTCTGAGGGGTGGTGGGTGGCGGCTCGCCCCGGGAGTGGGCTCCGGGGGTGGTCGGTCGGGTGGGGTGGGGAGCTCACAGGAGGAGTCTGCGGTGGTGGGCGGGTGGGGAGGAAGGCCGTGTGGAGACTGGCCCTGGCAGGGCCAGGATCGGTGCTGGTGCGGGCTCGTAGACTCGCGGCATGGACCGGAGTGGAATGGGCGCTTTCCTGCGCGAGTGCCGTGAGTCGACGCCGCCGGAGCGGGTGGGTCTGCCGACGGGGGCGCGGCGCCGTACCCCGGGGTTGCGGCGGGCGGAGCTGGCCACGCTGTCGGGGGTGAGTGTGGAGTACCTGACCCGGTTGGAGCAGGGGCGCGACCACAACCCCTCGCCGCAGGTGCTGGTGGCGTTGGCCGACGCGATGGGGTTGTCGGTGGGCGAGCGGGTGCGGTTGCGCAACCTGTCCAAGGTGGCCTCGGGGGCGGGGGCGCTGTGCCCGGGCGGGTTGCCGCCCGAACGGCGGGTGCGGGCGAGCACGCGCGCGCTGTTGGACAGGTTGGAGCCCGCTCCTGCGGCGCTGTTCAACCGGTTGGGGGAGACGCTCGCGCACACGGTCGGTTACGAGCGGCTGATGGGGCCGTTGGGGTTGTTGGACACCGAGGACGAGCAGCCTTCGAACCGGGTGTGGTTCGTCTTCGCCGACGACCGTGCCCGCCAGGCCTACCCGGACTGGGACAGTGTGGCCGATGCCCGGTTGGCGGAGCTGCGTGCGGAGGCCGCCCCCGAGGATCCGCACCTGGCGCACCTGGTGGAGGAGCTGGAGATCGTGGGTGGGGAGCCCTTCACCGAACGGATGGCCGCCCCTTCGCCGTCGCCGTCCACGACCGGGGTGGAGCGGTTGTCCCACCCCCGGGTGGGTGAGCTGCGCCTGTCCTACGAGCGGTGGGACGCCGGGGGTCAGTACCTGGTGGTGTACCTGCCCGCTGACGAGGCCGCCGCCGCGGCGTTGGAGCGCCTGAACCGGATCGAGTTGCGCGCGGTGGGGGGTCTGGGCGGGGGTTGACCGGGTGCCGGGGTCTTGCCCGCCCTGTCGGAGGTCCCTTTGGTCATCGGCCTGGTCCGGGTCTGGTCGCGGTGGCCGTGCGGATCCTGCCGCCGCGGGGGGTGGCGTGCGGCTCCTGTGCGAAGGCGGGGTGGGGCAAGTGGGCCTGTGGACAACCCGGTTCGGGGTGGTGTGGCTGCCCATACTGCTCTTATGTGCCAGCATCAGGCCTTCGTGGTCCCCCTTGTGGCCCCTGCCCCCGGCGATCTGCACGTGCTCACTGTGGGGACCCGTCCCAGAGTGCGTACCGTGCTGCGGTGTGTGGGTAGGGGGGTGGTGGTCGAGGACCCCGCGGTGATCACCGATCTGCGGCGCGCGGTGTGCGGTCAGGAACGGGTGGGGGTGCTGTTGCGTACTTTCACCGGTGCCACCGCTCATGTGCGGCCCGACGGGCGTCCCGTTCCACGCCGGCACCTGTGCGGTTGGTGGGTGCACGCCGGCCGGTTCCACCCCCTGGGGCGGGCCGAGCTGGTGCGTTCGGTGTGCGTGGACGCGCGTACCGGGCGGCTGCTGGCACCCGAGCACGGGGTGGAGTACGCCGATGCCTGGCCGGTACGAGCGCCCGTGGGTATTGATCACCTTCCGCCGGACGGGGGAGGCCGGGGCTGTTGAGGTGGCCTCGGCAGGTGGGCGAGCGGGTGGCGGGCCGGGCCCGGGGGCCGGCCCGGGTGGTGGGACCCGAGACCCGGCAGGGGGCTGGTGGTTCCGTTGTGCCAGAAAGGCCCGGGGGTGGGATCGGGCTGTCCGTGCGGTGGTCTCTAGGCTGGGGTGCCCGTTGGAACTCACCTCAGGAGGGTGGCCATGGCCCCCGTCGTGGAGTCGGTCAGCAGCAGTCCCGAGCACACCTTCAGCAAACCCGTCCGGCCGCGGATCCGGTTGCTGGCCGGGTTGGGGGTGGAAGGGGACGCGCACCTGGGGACGACGGTCAAGCACCGCTCCAGGGTGGCGGCCGATCCCACCCGGCCCAACCTGCGCCAGGTGCATCTGATACACGCCGAACTCCTGGAGGAGGTCGCCCTGGCCGGGTTCGAGGTCGCGCCGGGACAGATGGGCGAGAACATCACCACCCGCGGTCTGGACCTGTTGGGGTTGTCCCGGGGCACGGTGCTCGGCCTGGGGCGGGCGCGGGTGCAGATCACCGGGCTGCGCAACCCGTGTGCGCAGATCGACGGGTTCTCCCAGGGGCTGCTCAGGCAGATGGTGTACCGGGACGAGCGGGGCGAACTGGTGCGCAGGGCCGGGGTGATGGGTGTGGTGTTGGAGGGCGGTGTGGTCGAGCCGGGGACGGCGGTACAGGTGTGGGAGCCCGAAGGGGCGCATCTGCCCCTGGAACGGGTCTGAGAAAAACAGGGGTCCGCGGGTCGCTGAAACAGCCCTCCGGGGCGGGCCGCCCCGCCCCGGGCGGGGCGGCGGCACATGGCGACCTCCTGGTTGACGCACCGTCCCCTGACCGGGCGGAGCCGGGAGTTGACCCGGTTGCAGGGGGTCAGCCGGCAGGCTGTGCCGCTCCGGTCAGGGGCGGGGTGCTTTGAGGCCGTGGGCGGCGGTGTACTCCTGGGACAGCCACGGCGCGAGGTCCTCGACGAGTTCGCGCAGGTGGTCGGGGTCGGCGGTGGGCTGCTGGGCGGTGCGGGCGGTGGCGCGCATCTGCTGGTGGCGTTGGGGGTGGTAGTGGCCGAAGACGTCCGCGGCCAGGTTCAGGTCGCTGGTCCAGCCGCCCCAGGCGGGCATGACCAGGGTGAATCCGGCGCGGACGAGGCGGCGGGAGATGCCCCGGCTCAGACGGCGCCGTTCGGTGTCGGTGCCGGCCTGGTCGAGGGTGGTGCGCCAGCGGGGCAGGGACAGGTGCAGGTCGCCGTTGGTCTCACGGGCCACAAGGCTGGTGGGCCGGTAGTCGGGTAGCTGTCGGGCCAGGTCGGGGCCGGTCAGCGGGGTGCACAGGCAGGAGACGAAGAACCCGGAGTCGTGGAGTTCGAGGTCGCTGGTCAGGTTGGGTGCCGAGTCCAGGAGGATGCCGCCGCCCTCCACCTGGGGGAAGGCTGCGTCGATCTCCTGCTCCAGGGTGCGGGCCCGGTCGCGGTCGTCCTGGTCGGGGGCGGTGTGCAGGGCCACCAGGGCGTCCAGGTCCGATACTCCGGGGACGGCGTTGCCGCGGGGGATGCTGCCGTAGAGGTAGGCGCTGTGCATCCGGGGCCCGAAGACGTCGTTCAGGCGGGTGCGCAGGGTCTGGACCACGGGGGCGAAGGCGGCGGGGACCCGGTCCAGGGATCCTTCGCGGGTGATGGTGCCGTCGGGGTTGAGGCCTTGGACCGGGGGCAGGGGCGGTGGTGTCACGGGGTGGCTCCGGTGGGGTACGGACGGCGACGTCGACGTGAGCCTCCGGTGGGGGTGGTGGGGCGTTTCGGTGCCTGGGCCGGGTCCGGGCGCTGGGCCGGGGTCACGATCTGCATGGGGTGCATGCTCGCAGGGGCGTTGTCGGCAGGCAAGCGGATTTGTGCCGGTCAGGCCGTTGGGCCGTGTTTCCGGTAGTGCTGGCACCACCGTTCTTGGTGGGCAGGACTGGACCTGGAAGAGGGTGTCTGCGTCATCGTGCCAGGGGCACCCGCGGTTCTAGCGTGGAACACATCAGAAAGCCTGTTGTACGCGGAACTTCGGGGAGAAACATGGTCGCGGCGGGCCCATCCACCATCTCGGACACCGACCCGCTGCGCTATGAGCGCACTGTGGAGTACGGCGTGCGCCTGCTCGCCTGTGACGGCACCGAGGACGGCCGGATCGTGGAGGAGCTGGGGGACGCGGCCACCGCGGACCATGTCGCGGTCCTGGTGCCGGGTAACGACAACTACCTGGGCAACTACTTCAACCAGAAGCGGGCCACGCGGCCGCGCGCCAACGCCGAGACACTGCTGAACACGATGCGTGAGGTGGCGCCCGGTGAGCGTGTGGCGGTGGTGGTGTGGGTGGGTTACCGGACCCCGCGCGGGTTCGGGGAGGCGGTCTCGCGCCGCCCGGCCATGGACGGGGCCCGGGATCTGGCCCGGTTGACGCGGTTCCTGCCCAGTTCGGCGCGGGTGACGCTGGTGGGGCACAGCTACGGCACGGTGGTGTGCGGTCTGGCCCTGGAACAGGGGCGGGTCAGTGACTGTGTGGCGCTGGGCAGTCCCGGTATGGGCACCCGGACCCGCCAGGAACTGGGGTTCGAGGGCAACCTGTGGGCGGCCCTGGGCCCCAGCGACTGGATCCGGTTCTTTCCCCGGGGGCACGTGGGCGAGGTCGGGCACGGGCCCTCACCGATGCGGCGGGGGTACGGGGCCCGGGTGTTCGAGACCGGTGACATCCCCGGGCACTGCTCGTACTACCTGCAGGGCAGTGAGTCGGTGCGCAACATCGCGCGGATCGCGCTGGGGCGCTACGACGAGGTGACCCCGGTGACGGTGCCGGTGCCGCGGCGGGTCCGGAGTGAGCAGGTCAGGGAGGTGGCGTTGTCATGAGCGGCGAACCGGTGATCCTGGCCGAGGGGCTGCGCAAGCTCTACCCGGGCGGCAAGGTCGCCCTGGAGGGGGTGGACCTGGCTGTGGCGCCGGGGACCGTGCACGGGTTGCTGGGCCCCAACGGGGCGGGTAAGACCACGTCGGTGCGGGTGCTGGCCACGCTGTTGGGGTTCGACGGGGGGCGGGCCCGGGTGGCTGGGGCCGACGTGGCCACCCAGGCCCGGTTGGTGAGGTCGCGGATCGGGTTCGTGGGCCAGTACGCGGCGGTGGACGAGATCCTCAGCGGGCGCCGCAACCTGGAGATGTTCGGGCGCCTCTACCACCTGGGGCGGCGCCGGTCCAAGGAGCGGGCCGCGGAACTGCTGGAGCGCTTCGACCTGGCGGGGGCCGCGGACCGGTCGGTGCGGACCTATTCGGGTGGGATGCGCCGCCGGTTGGATCTGGCGGCCGGGTTGGTGCTCGATCCCAGGGTGCTGTTCCTGGACGAGCCCACGACGGGGCTGGATCCGCGCAGCCGCGCCGAGGTGTGGCGGGCCGTGCGTGAACTGGTGGCGGCGGGTACCACGGTGCTGCTGACCACGCAGTACCTGGAGGAGGCCGACCGGTTGGCCGATCGGGTCTCGGTGGTGGACGCGGGCAGGGTGATCGCCGAGGGCAGCCCGGAGGAGTTGAAGTCGCGGGTGGGCGGCGGCCGGGTGGAGGTCGTGGTGGCCCGCGCCGAGGAGTTGGCGGTGGCCGCGGAGGTGCTGGGCCGAATGGCCGGGGCGCCGCCGGAGGTGGACCGGGACGCGCTGAGCGTGCGCGCTTGCATGGGCGGGCGGGGTGCGGCGCTGGCCAAGGTGGTGCGGGCTCTGGACGAGGCGGGTCTGGACGTGGAGGACATCGCGTTGCGCCGTCCGACGCTGGACGACGTGTTCCTGAGTCTGACCGGGCACCAGAGCGGGGAGGAGCCATCATGAGCGTCACACCGGCGGGACCGGGCGTGGGCGGGCCGGAGGGTTTCGAAGCGGTGGTTCCCGAGGGTGAGCCGCGGGGGCCGCGCGCGTGGGTTGCCCGTGCGGGGTGGGCGGTGGCCGACTCGGCGGTGGTGGCGCGCCGTTACCTGGCGCACCTGGTGTACAAGCCCGACGAGGTGGTCGGCACTCTGATGATCCCGGTGCTGGCGGTGCTGTTGTTCGGGTTCGTCTTCGGGGAGGCGATGGGTGCGGCCATGGGGGTGGGCGGTGAGGACTACCGTGACTTCCTGATGCCGGGGTTGTTCGCGTTGACGATGGCGTTCGGGATCGGGAACACGACGATCGCGGTGGTCACGGATGTGGGCCGTGGTGTGGTGGACCGGTTCCGGACGCTGCCGATGGCGCCCTCGGCGTTGTTGGTGGGGCGCAGTATGGCCGATGTGGTCTCGGCGATGGTGGACCTGGTGGTCCTGGTGGGGATGGGGTTGCTGATCGGGTGGCAGTGGCACAACGGTCCCGGGGCGGCGTTGGCGGCGCTGGGTTTGCTGTTGCTGTTGCGGTTGGCGTTCACCTGGATCGGGATCTACCTGGGGTTGCTGGTGCGTAGCCCGGAGGCGGCGATGAAGTTCTTCTCGCTGGTGTTTCCGTTGGCGATGGTGGCGGAGACGTTCGTGCCCACCGAGGTGATTCCGCCCTGGTTGGCGCCGGTGGCCGAGTGGAATCCGCTCTCGGCGACGGTGTTGGCCTGTCGGGAGTTGTTCGGCAACACCACGGTGGTGGGTGAGTCGTGGGTGGCGCAGAACGCTCTGCTCATGGCGGTGGTGTGGCCGTTGGTGTTGTTGGCGGTGTTCGTTCCGCTGGCGCTGCGGCGTTATCGGAAGCTGAGTCGTTGAGCGCGGTGGCGGGCCAGGTCGCGGGCCAGGTGTGAGCGGTGCAGGCGGCGTGTGCGGCGCAGCCGGGCCAGGTCGGCTCGGTTCTGGTGGGAGAGCTGCAGGTGGAAGTAGTTGAGGTGCTCGATGAGTGCGAACGCCCACAGGGCTGCCCCCGGCCACAGGTGGGTGCCGTGGGCGCCCTGGGCTCCGGACCAGGCGATGAGGATGCCGCCCAGGGCGAACAGGGCGGTGTTGAGGTGGCACAGCGCTCCCAGGAGGGCGATTCCCGGTGGGTGTGGTGCGCGGGTGCGGAGTTGGCGGAGTTTGAGCCACCAGTACGTGCCGCCCTGTCCCAGGAGGAGGGCCAGCAGGGCGAAGCCGACCAGGTTGGCGGTGCTGGGGGGTGTGTGGAGGAGCCCGAACAGCACCGCTGCGAACAGGACGATGTTGACGTGTTCGAGGACGGCGAGGCTGCGTAGGCGAGAGGGGATCACGTTCTGATTATCGTCCGGAGCGGGCGTTCGCGGGGTGTGGGAGCTGTTGTTGTCGCTTCAGTGGGGTGGTGGAGGCGGCGGGTGGGTTCCTCGGGTCGTGGTGGCGGGTGTGTGGTGGGAGCCCCCGGCGGGGCGGGTCGGTGGTTCGGTGTTAGGGGTCAGGTGCGGGTGAGGAACTGGGCGAACGTGGTGCGGCCCACGGCCTGGTCCGGGGTCAGGTGGGCTCCGGAGCGGTAGGCGGCGAAGACCGCTCCGGGTAGGCGCAGCGGTACCGGGCGGCGCGGGGTCGCGGTGGCCTGCAGGTAGGTGGCGGCCAGGTCGTGGAAGGACTCCACCTGGGGTCCGCCCAGGTCGGCCACGCGTCCGGCGGGTTCTTCCTGGGCCAGGCGGGCCAGGCGTAGGGCGACCTCGGCCGGGTCGACGGGCTGGACGTCGATGTCGGGGTAGGGCATCAGGGGCAGGCGGGCCGCGCGGGCGCACAGGGCCGCCACGAGCTGGTGGAACTGGGTGGTGCGCAGGACGGTCACGCCCAGGCCGCAGGTGAGCAGGGCCTGCTCGACGGTGTGTTTGGTGCGGTAGTAGCCCAGGGGGATGCGGTCGCAGCCGACGATGGAGACGTAGACCAGGTGGGTGACTCCGGCGGTGCGGGCGGCGCGGATGAGGTGGGTGGCGGCCTGGAGGTCGCCGCCGGTGGGGTTGGTGGCGCAGTGCACGACGGTGTGGATGCCGGTCAGGGCGTCGTGGAGTCCGTGGCCGGTGCGCAGGTCCACGGCGTGGGCGGTGTCCTGCAGGGAGCCGGGGTGGCGGCTCAGGGTGTGGACCGGGTGGTCGGTGCGGCGCAGTTGTTCCACGAGTGGGGCGCCCAGGGTTCCGGTGGCTCCGGTGACCAGGATCGTGTTCACGTCCCCACCTCCGCGGCCGTTGTCGGCGCTTGTCGGGCTTCGGTGGTCCACGCTAACACCGCGTACGGGTGATTTTGGGGACTTTTGGTGGGGTTTCGGTGCGCGTCGTCGCAGGGTGGCCCGGGGTGTGCGAACCCCGTGGGCGGCCCGGGGCGCGGGTCCTGCGGGGGCAGGGATCGCACTCGTTCGAAGGGCCGGTCCCGCCCTCCGGTGTGGGTTGTGTGGTGGGTTGTCCGGTTAGAGTGCTGGGCAGCGTCGGCGCAGTGAGCGCCGACACACAGTGGTGAGGAGTGTGCCCATGTCCGTGGTCGTCGAGGAGCTGTTGGCCGCGATCGGAGCGGAACAGGTGGTCACCGATCCCGCGGTGATGGAGGGCTACTCGCACGACGAGGCCGAGTGGGCGCCCTACGGCGGACCGGTCGCCGTGGTGCGGCCCCGGGACACCGCTGACGTGGCCCGGGTGGTGCGCATCTGCGCCGGGCGCGGGGTCGCTCTGGTCGGGCGCGGGGCCGGGACCGGTCTGTCGGGCGCGGCCAACGCCGCCGAGGGCTGGGTGGTGGTCTCCTTCGAGCGGATGAACCGGGTGCTGGAGGTGGACCCCGTCCAGCAGACCGTCACGGTCCAGCCGGGTGTGGTCAACAACGACCTGCGTGAGCGGGTCGCCCAGGACGGTCTGTGGTACCCGCCGGACCCGGCCTCGGCGCCGTGGTCGACGATCGGCGGGAACGTGGCCACCAACGCGGGCGGGCTGTGCTGCGTCAAGTACGGGGTCACCCGGGACTACGTGCTGGGCATGGAGGCCGTGGTGGGCACCGGTGAGGTGGTGCGGCTGGGCAGGACCACCGCCAAGGGGGTGACCGGGTACGACCTGGCCGGGCTCATGGTGGGTTCGGAGGGCACGTTGGGCCTGGTCACCGAGGTGACGTTGCGGCTGGTGCCGCTGCGCCGGGGTGTGGAGCACACGGTGGTGGGCTACTTCGACTCCCTGGTGGACGCCGGGCGGGCGGTCGCCGCGGTCTCGGCGGCGGGCATCGTCCCCTCGGCGCTGGAGCTCATCGACCGGTTCTGCCTGCAGGCTGTGGACGAGTGGAAGAACATGGGGCTGTCCGCCGAGGGTGAGGTGCTGCTGCTGGCCCGCAGCGACCTGCCCGGGGCTTCGGGGCAGGAGGAGGCCGACCGGATCCTGGAGTGCTTCGAGCAGGAGAAGGCGGTCTACGCGGTGCGTTCCACCGACGAGGAGGAGGCCGAGGCGCTCTTCCAGGCGCGGCGGCTGGCCTACCCGGCGCTGGAGCGGTTGGGGCCCTTGCTGACCGAGGACGTGTGCGTGCCCAAGGCGAAGGTGCCGCACATGTTGGAGGCGATCGAGGCGGCCGGGGAGCGCTTCGACACCAAGATCGGCAACATCGCCCACGCCGGGGACGGGAACCTGCACCCGTTGTTCATCGTGCCGGCCGGTGACGAGGAGGCCAAGAACCGGGCCAAGCAGGCGTTCGAGGTGATCGTGGACGAGGCCTTGGCGGTGGGTGGGACGGTCACCGGCGAGCACGGGGTGGGCCTGTTGAAGATGCGCGGCGCCGCCGACGAGCTGGGCCCGCACGTGTTGGCGATGCACCGGGCGGTCAAGGGCGCGCTGGACCCCGAGGGGATCTTCAACCCGGGCAAGGTGTTCGCCGTGCAGGAGGCGGCTGCTTCGACTCAGCGGCTTCGGGCGTAGTCCTCCAGGTGGGCGGCGGCGGTGAGCATGGCCCGCGAGCGCCGGGTGAGTTCGCCGCCGCGCTGGGCCAGGGCCGCGTGCAGGGCCTGGCTGTCGCCGCTGCGGCGGAGTTCGGCCATGACCGGGGGGATGTCGGGCAGCGGGTAGCGGACCTGGCGGAGCAGGTGCACCATGCGGGCCTCGCGTACGTCGGCGGGGGTGTAGAGGCGGTAGCCGGTGGGGTGCTCGCGCCGGGGGGCGAGCAGCCCGGCCTCCTCCCACACGCGCAGGGTGGAGGTGCGCACCCCCAGGTGGGCGGCGAGCTCGCCGATGCGCAGGTCACCGCTGGGGGCGGCGGGTGCTCGGGGGGTCTGTTCGGCGATCGCTTCCAGGGCCTGGCCGGCGGTGTGCAGGGCGGTGCGCTGTTCGTGCAGGGTGTGGTGGGCGGCGTCGATCAGTGCCAGTGCCCCGGGCAGGTCCTCGGCGTGCACGGCGGCCATGATCTGGCGTGCGGTGGTGCTGCCCAGACCCGCGCTCAGGGCGCGGAAGGTGAGCAGGGCCCGGCGGTGGTCGTCGGTGAAGACCCGGTACCCCGAAGGGGTGCGGGTGGTCGGGGGCAGGATGCCCTCGTCGGCGTGGTTGCGCACCTGTTGGGTGGAGATGCCGGCGGCTCGGGCCAGGTCGACGGGGCGCAGCCGGTGCGTGGGCTCGTCCAACGTGTGTTCCTCGCGCGTGTGTGGTGGTGGGTGCTGTGGCCCTCAGCGTAGGCCCGCCTCGTAGGCCAGGAGCCCGGCCTGGGTGCGGTTGTCGCAGCCCAGTTTCTCCAGCAGGCGGGAGACGTGCCCTTTGACGGTGGCCTCGGTCAGGAAGAGGCGGCCCGCGATCTGGCCGTTGGTCAGGCCCTCGCCCAGGCCGGTCAGGACCTCGGTCTCGCGTTCGGTCAGGGAGGCCACCAGGGTGGCCCGGTCCAGGCGGTGGGACTGGGCGGTGTGGGCGCAGGCGAGCAGGCGGCGGGTGGCCTCGGGGGACATGACGGTGTGCCCCTGGGCGGCGACCCGGACCAGGGAGGCCAGCTCCTCGGGCGGGGTGGACTTGAGCAGGAAGCCCGAGGCGCCCGCGTGCAGGGCGCGCAGCACGTACTCGTCGGCGTCGAAGGTGGTCAGGGCGACCACCACCGGCGGTGCGGGCAGGGCGGTGATCTCCTGGGTGGCGCTGATGCCGTCGCGCACGGGCATGCGCAGGTCCATCAGGACGAGGTCGGGGGTGTGGCGGCGGACGGCGTCGAGGGCGGCCTGGCCGTCGTGGACCTGGTCCAGGACGCTGATGTGCGGGTCCACGCCCAAGATGGTGCGCAGGTGGGCGCAGACCAGGGGGTCGTCGTCCACGATCAGGACGCGGGTCGTGGAGTGGGGTTCGTGGGTCACCGGCGGGTTCCTTCGCTGGAGGCGGTCGTCCTGGGCTGGGGGTGGTCTGGGGCGGCGATCACGCGGGGGAGTCCGGTCCCGGCGGGGTGCGGGCGCCGAGGGGGACGTGGGCGGGGAGTCGGGCCAGCACCTCGAACCCGCCCTGGGGGGTGGGTCGGGCGTCGAGCAGCCCGCCGAGGAGTTCCACCCGGCGGCGCAGCCCGGCCAGGCCCCGGCTCGATCCCGAGGAGAGGAGGTCGGGGTCGGGGGTGCCGGTGGGCGGGGTGTTGGTGACGTGGACCCGCACCGTGGTGGGGCCGTAGCGCAGTCGGACCCCCACCCGGGCGCCGGGGGCGTGTTTGTGCACGTTGGTCAGGGACTCCTGGAGGACCCGGTGCAGGGTGGCGGCGACCAGGGGTGAGGCGAGGGCGGGGTCGCCGTGGGTGCGCAGGTCCACGGTGGTGCCGGTGGCGCGGGTGTCCTGAACCAGCTGCCGGGGGTCGGGGCCGTCGAGGCCGTTGCCCGGGAGGGGCGGGTCGGTGGGGTCGTGTCCTTGGGAGAGCACCCCGGTCAGGTCGCGCAGTTCGCTCAGGGCGCGGTGGCCGGTGGCGCGTATTTCCTCGGCGGCGGTGCGCACGGTCTGGTCGGGGGCGGTCACGCGCAGGGCTCCGGCCTGGAGCACGATGAGGCTGACGCGGTGGGTGACGATGTCGTGCATCTCGGTGGCCAGTCGGGCGCGTTCGTCGGCGCGGGCCTGGTGGGCGAGCAGGTGTTGTTCGTTCTCGGCGCGTCGGGCCCGCTCGCGCAGCGCCTCGACCAGGCGTCGGTGTGTGGACAGGTACAGGGCCACGGCGGCGGCCAGGTCCACGAACAGCACGGTGCGTACCCCCGTTTCGCTGATGCCGGTGGGGTCGGCGGCCAGCAGGCAGACCAGGACCAGGGCGGCGAAGGGGAGCCAGAACCTGCGGTCGGGCGGGGTGCGCAGGGCCGCGGTGTAGGCGGCGAAGGGTGCGGTGGGCGGGAACCAGGCCAGGGTGGAGGCGGTGTCGGGGCCGAAGAGGGGGCCGGTGGCCAGGGCGGTCGCGATGGCGAGCAGGCCCGCGGCGGTGGCGGCCCACAGGACGGCCGCCGGTGCGGTGCGCCGCCACAGCAGGGTCACCGAGAGCAGCAGGCACACGGTCAGGACCGCCCCGGCGGGGACGGGGGAGTCCGCGCAGACGGTGCGGGCCAGGGAGGCGCCCATCAGGGCGCTGGTGCCGACGGTGGCCAGGTCCACCAGGGTGTGCCGGGCGGGTGGCGGCAGGCCGAGTCGCATGGGGTCAGCCTAGGACGGGAGCCCCGGTGTGGGGGTGTGGCGGTCGTGTTCACCGACCAAGGTCGCGGTGGTTGGGTGGGCATTCCCGACTTTGGTGGGGGTTGCGGTGTGCGGGGTGGTCAGAGCGCGTGGCCGCCGGCGACCTGGAGTACCTGCCCGGTGATCCAGCGGGCCTGGTGGGAGGCGAGGAAGAGCACGGCGTCGGCGATGTCGTCCGGTTCGCCGACCCTGCCCATGGGCACGATCCGGGTGGCTTGGAGGAGGAGGTCGTCGGTGATCCAGCCGGTTTGGACCGGGCCCGGTGCGACGGCGTTGACCCGTATCCCACGGGCTGCCAGGTCCAGTGCGTTGGAGCGGGTGAGGGCCTCCAGTGCCGCTTTGGAGGTGCCGTAGCCGGTCTGGCCGGGGAAGGCGCGGGCCGCGTCGGTGGTGATGTTGATGACGGACAGCGGGTCGTCGCCGCGGCGCAGGCGGGCCGCCTCGGCGGTCAGGACCGCGGGGGCGATGGTGTTGACCTGGTAGTGCCGCTGCAGTGAGGGTGCGGTCAACGACTCGACGGTGTCCGGTGACTCGCAGTGAGCGGCGTTGTTGACCAGGACGTTGAGCGCCCCGGCGTGTTCGGTGACCGTGTGCACGAGCCGGTGGGCCTGGTCGGGTTGGGCCAGGTCCGCGCTGACGGCGAAGGAGCCGTTGCCGAGTTCGTCGGCGAGCCGGGCGGCCGCTTCGGTGTCGGGTGTGATGTGGGCCCACTCGACCCGGTCGGGGGCGGGCGGGTCCTGTGCGAGGTGGTGGACGGCCACGCGTGCGCCCTGTGCGGCGAAGGCGCGGCTGATGGCCGCCCCGATGTTTCCGGCTCCTCCGGTGACCAGGACGGTCTGCCCGGCCAGGCGGGGATCGATCAACGTGACTCCTCGGTGGTCTCGGCTCGGTCAGGGGCCGGGGTGTGGGACAGCGGTGGACACGATAGTGCCGGTGGTCCGGCGCCGCCCTCTGATTTTTGCCGTGTTCGCTCTGTTCAGGACCAAGGGCGGGGCCGAAGGGGGCTTTCCCGGCCTTGGTAGGGGGTGGCCCCCTCTTCCTGTGCTGGTGTGAGTCGCTGCTCGGGCGGTGTGCTGGACGGGTCGAGAGGAGGGGCGGTGGACGTTGTTGTTCTGGCCCGGCTGCAGCTCGCGGTGACGACCAACCTGCACTTTGTGTTCGTGGCGCTCACGCTCGGGCTCGTGCCGGTGGTGGCGCTGGTGTCGTTGGTGCTGTTCACCGTGGTGTTGGGGCCCTGTCGGTGACCGATGCGGTGTTGATCTGCCGGGTGGCCGCCCAGGGCCGGACGGGGTGCTGTTGAGGGGCTGCGCCCGAGGACGTGGCGGAGCCTGAAGCCCCTTCGGTGGCGGGAGGAGCAGCGTGAGTGAGCTGTGGCTGGTGGCGTGGTGCGGGGGTGTGCCCCCGGGCGCGGAGGTTGTGGCAGATTCAAGGGATGGAAGACGAACTCACACCGGTGCTGGAGGCGGTCGGTCCGAGGCTGCGAGCCCTGCGCAAGGAACGCAACACCACGCTGGCCGCGCTGTCGGAGCAGACCGGGATCTCGGTGAGCACCCTGTCCCGGTTGGAATCGGGCCGGCGGCGCCCCACCCTGGAACTCCTGCTGCCGTTGTCCCGGGTGCACGGGGTGCCCCTGGACCGGCTCGTGGGACAGCCCCGGGTCCAGGACCCCCGGGTCCAGCGCGGGGCCTTCGTCCGCGACGGCGTCACCTACGTTCCCCTCAACCGCAGGCCGGGCGGGCTCCAGGCGTACAGGATCACCAACCCGGTGACGACCGCCCCGCTGACCACCCCCGCGGACCAGATCGAGCAGCGCACCCACGAGGGCCACGACTGGCTCTACGTCCTGGAGGGCCGGCTGCGGCTGGTTCTGGGCGAACACGACATGGTGCTCGAGCCCGGGGAGGTCGCCGAGTTCGACACCCGCATCCCGCACGCCCTGGCCAATCCCGGGCCCGGGCCGGTCGAGTACCTGGGCCTGTTCGGTCCCCAGGGCGAACGCGCGCACGTACGGGTGCGCCCCAAGCAGACATCGGGAAACAGAGGGGAACCAGGCACCGAGTGAGGGACGTCTCAGTCATGGGAGAGCCCCACTGAGAGGAAGTGTCCCCCATGTCCGGTGGCGCCGTCGCATTCATGGCCATCGCGGTCGTCGTCATCATCGTGATCGCGGTGATGTCGGCAGCCGCGGAACGGGAGCGGGCGGAGGCCCTGGCGGCCTGGGCCCGCGAGCACGGCTGGAACTACGACAGGGAACGCCCCGAACTGGTCGACCGGTTCGGCGGGACGCCCTTCCTGTCGGGCCGTTCCAACGCCAAGGCCAAACACGTCCTGTGCGCCGACCACCGCGGTCACCGTGTCCTGGCCTACGAGTACACCTACACCACCACCAGCCACAACGGTCAGACCACGACCACCACCACGCACCGGTACACCATCGTCGCGCTGTCCACGCCGCCCACCCCGGTCCTGGAGGTCAAGGCCGAGCACTTCGGGCACACCCTGCTCGGCCTGCTGGGCGTGCACGACCTCCAGGTCGGCGAGCAGGCCTTCGACGACACCTTCCGGATCGCGGCCCAGGACGACGCCTTCGCCCTGGCGGTGCTGAGCCCGCAGCTGCGGGCCTGGCTGTTGGAGCGGGCCCAGGAGCGGGCGCCGTTCCGTTTCACGGGCGGGCACGTTCTGGCCTGGAGCACCGGCAGACTCGAGCCCGACGCCGTGGTGGCCGGGGCCGACACCCTCGTCGACCTGCTCGAGCAGGTCCCCGCCCAGGTGTGGGAGGGGACCCGCGGGTGAGGCCGCGTACCGCGCCGGCCTCCCGGGCGGGCCGTGGGCGGGTGCGGGTGCTCAGGGGCGAAGGCGGGCTGGGAAACCGGTCCAGTGCAGCTCGGGCGGCAGATGCGCCAGGTCGTTGAGCACCACCACCGAGGAGGGGTGCCGGGGCGGGTGGCGGATGATCGTGAGCCCGGCGTTGGCGGCCCCCACGCTCACCCACCGCCAGGGCGGGGCCTGCAGCGCCGCGGTCACCAGCCAGCCCACCAGGTAGGCGTGGGTGATGACCACCTCCCTGCGCTCCGAGTCACCCTCCACGGGGCCGGTCAGGAGATCCAGTGCCCGTCGGCCCAGTTCCGGGGAGCGTTCGGCGTCCGGGATCCGGGCCAGGAAGTCCAGGACGCCGTCGGCGCAGGCGGAGGGGAGTTCATGGCGTTCGGGCAGGTGGGGTGCGTAGTCCCCGGCCTCGGGGAGTTCTGTCGGCGTCACGCCCTTCAGCTGGGCGGCGACTCGGCGGGCGGTCTGTTCGGCCCGGGGCAGCGGTCCGTGCCACAGGGCCTGGGGGGAGAACTCGCGCAGTCGGGCTCCGAGCAGGTCGGCCTGGCGGCGGCCGGCGGCGGTGAGTTCCCCGGTGGCCGGGTCGGCCTGGGCGTGGCGGGCCAGGTACAGGTGGCGGGTGGCGGGCATGCGCGCCCCTTCTGTGGTCGTGGACGGGAGCCGTTCGGGTACGGATGCCCTCTGCGATCCCGGGCAGGGTCGCGGGGTTCGCGGTCGCATATGCGGGGCCCGGGTGTGAGTGAAGGGGTCTGGGCGGGTAGGGCCGCACGTGGTAGCGGACTCGTTCGGGTCCGCGCATCCGAGCAGTTAAGAGGGGGCACACCATGGCTGACGCACTCACCGGCCGCCGAGTGGCGATTCTGGCCGCCGACGGGGTCGAGCAGGTGGAGTTGGTCCGGCCCAGGCAGGCGCTGACCGACGCCGGGGCCGAAGTGGAGCTGGTGTCGTTGCCGGGATCGCTCGAATCACCGGGACAGATCCAGGCGATGAACGGCGACATCGAGCCGGCCGACCGGTTCGATGTGGACCGGGAGGTGTCCAAGGTCGGTGTCGAGGACTACGACGCCCTGGTCATTCCCGGTGGCACGATCAATCCGGACAACCTGAGGTCGGACGCTGACGCGGTGCAGTTCGTGCGCGACTTCGTGGCCCGGGGCAAGCCGGTCGCGGCGATCTGCCACGGGCCCTGGGTGCTGGTGGAGGCCGACGCGGTGCGCGGGCGCACCGTGACCTCCTACCCCAGCATCCGCACCGACATCGTCAACGCCGGGGGCACCGTGGTGGAGGAGGAGGTCGTCACCGACCACGGGATCACCACGAGCCGCAACCCGGACGACCTTCCGGCGTTCTGCGAGCGGATCGTTCGGGAGTTCGCCGCCTGAGCCGTCCCCGGCCCGGCCCCGACTCCAGCCGGGCCGGGGGCCCGCGGTGACGGGGCCCGGCCGGGTGTCCGGACGACGGCGAGGGGCCGCGGGCCGCTCGGTGCGGCTCGCGGCCCCTCGGGAACTGCGGTTCAGCTCGGGGCTACTCCGACTCGAGTTCGTCGGGGTGGCGTCGCAGGTGGACGATGGCGGCGGTGAAACCGCCCCACAGCAAGGTGATGGAGAAGACCATCATGACGATGGCGCTGGTGGACATCAGCGGTTCCCTTCCTGGTCGGAGTTGGGGACGGTCGCGCCGGAGGCCGTGATCCGGCTGGGGTCCTCCAGCTCGACCGGGGCCGTGCCGTCCGGCACGGCGGCGGCGCGTTCGGCGTCGTGGCGGGCGATGGCGTCAGCGCGCTTCCAGGGGATGCAGGCGACGACGATGCCGAAGACGATCGCGCCGATGGCGATGCCCCAGCCGGCGACCAGAAGGAAGCTCTCGGGGTAGCCCTCGTAGTTGGAGGTGAGCTCGGCGCGCAGGCTGTCCCACATCATGAAGCCCAGCAGGACGGGGGTGAGGCCGCCCAGGGCGATCTTCCACCACCAGTCCAGGCGGACCGAGGAGATCGAGCTGGCGTGCTTCTCGAACAGGGGCAGCTTGCGCAGGACCCAGCCGAACACGAGCACCATCACCAGACCGGCCAGCGCGATGCCGTACTGGTTGATGAAGTGGTCGAAGGCGTCGAGGATGTACAGGCCCTCGGGTGTGGGGAAGAGCAGGATGGAGGCGAGCGCCGTGGCGCCGCCGACCAGCAGGACGGTCTGGACACGGCCCATCCCGGTGCGGTCCTGGACCGCCGAGATGATCACCTGGACGATGCTGATCAGCGAGGTGATACCGGCGATGACCAGGGAGGCGAAGAACAGCACCCCGAAGAGCGCTCCGCCCAGCGGCAGGGTGGAGATGATCTGCGGGAAGGCGACGAAGGCCAGTCCGATGCCGGAGGTGGCGACCTCGTCGACGCTGGTTCCCGCGGCGGTGGCCATGAAGCCCAGGGCCGCGAAGACGCCGATGCCGGCCAGGAGCTCGAAGGAGCTGTTGGCGAAGCCCGCAACCAGGGCCGAACCGGTCAGGTTGGCCTTGCGGCGCAGGTAGGACGCGTAGGTGACCATGATGGCGAAGCCGATGGACAGGGAGAAGAAGATCTGTCCGTAGGCGGCGATCCACACCCCGCCGTCGAGCATGGCGCTCCAGTCCGGTGTGAACAGGGCGTCCAGGCCCGCGGCGGCGCCGTCCAGGGTGAGGGCCTGGATGACCAGCAGCACGAAGAGCACCACCAGCAGGGGGATGAAGATCTTGGTGGCCTTCTCGATGCCCTTGCGCACGCCCAGGGCCAGCACGACCAGGACGACGGCCCACACGGCGATCAGCGGCCAGGCCACTCCGGAGACGAAGCCGGAGACCATGCCGGGCTCGGCGCTGACCTGGAGGAAGTCGTTGAAGAAGAACGCGTCGGGGTCGTTGCCCCACTGCTGCCCGACGGAGAACCAGGTGTAGCGCACGCCCCAGGCCACGATGACGGCGTAGTAGATGGCGATGACGAAGCAGATCGCCACCTGCCACCAGCCGATGGCCTCGGCGGGGCGAGAGATGCGCCGGTAGGCGAGCGGAGCCGAGGAACGGTACCGGTGCCCGATGCTGTACTCGAGGATGAGCAGCGGGATACCCGCGGTCAGCAGAGCGATGAGGTAGGGGATGAGGAAGGCCCCGCCCCCGTTGTCGTAGGCGATGTAGGGGAATCGCCAGATATTGCCCAGTCCGATGGCCGATCCGATCGCGGCCATCAGGAATCCCGCGCGCGTCCCCCACTGCTCGCGAGGCTGTTGCCCCATGTTCAGGTCTCCTAAATCATCCCGTAGTTCGCGATCCGCACGGTAGCAGGAATTGGTCTTTTGAGCATTATTGGGGCTGGTCTGTGCGCTGCATGCCTCTTGTGTTCGGGCTTTTGATGCTGGTTTGTCTAGCCCCCGAGAAGTCTCTGACGGGGGGTGAAAGTGTCAAGCCGCACTTACCGGACACGTTCAGGCCGCCTCATCGGGTGCGCGTGGCGGAATCGATGAATCGTTCGTCGAACCCGATATGACCGACGAAGGGACGGCCCTCCCGGAGGCAGGCCTTCGGGGGAGGCCGCCGCGGGTGCCGCCGGCGGGCCCTCCCTCTCGGCACGGGAACGCACGCCCTGGTCGGCGAACAGGAGGCGGGCGGGCCTGGTGTGGCACAAGCGGCGAATGCGGCCGGTGGGTCGCACAGCGCTAGAAGAGGTGTTCGCGGGTAGAAGTGAGGGGTGGGGTTCGATGTCGGGTTCCCACCCACGACCCACCGGGAGGAAACATGACCCATGTCCCTGACGAGGTCGCTCCCGGCGTGTACCGGATCGGCGATCCCCTGGTGAACTTCTACCTGGTGGAGACCGCTGACGGGCTGGTCATGGTGGATGCCGGGCTGCCCGCGCACAGCGGCCAGTTCCTGGACGCGGTCGCCTGGGTCGGAGGCCAGCTCAAGGCGGTGGTGCTCACCCACGCCCATCCCGACCACACCGGTCTGGCCGAGCGGGCCCGCGACCAGGGCGGGGCCCGGGTGTGGGTGCACGAGGGCGACGCCCCGATCCTGGAGGACGGTCCCACCAGCGCGATGATCCACGCCCACCCCGAACGGTCGCTGCTGCCCTACCTGGCCCGTCACCCCTCCGCGGTTCGGACACTGATGCGGTTGGGCTACGCCGGGGCCTTCAGCTCGGCCCGGGTGCGCGAGTACACCGTTTTCGGTGACGACGAGGTGTTGGAGGAGGTGCCGGGCCGTCCCCGGGTGCTGTCCGCGCCGGGCCACACCCCGGGCAGTGTCCTGGTCTTCTTCGAGGATCGCGGGGTGGTGTTCACCGGCGACGCCCTGGTCACCGTCGACCCCAGCGTCGGTTGTGCGGGGCCGCGGGTGGTGAGCAGGATGTCCACGCACGACAGCGTCCGGGCCCTGGAGTCGCTGGACCGCCTGGCCGCACTGCCGCGCAGCACCCTCCTGCTGCCCGGGCACGGAGGCCCCTTCACCGACGGCCCCCGCGCGGCGGTGATCCGGGCCAGGGCGACGGGCGTGCGCTGACCGCAGCCGAGAAACGGAGCAGCGCCGCGCGGGGGAGCGGTGGAACAATGCACCCCATGTCCGTACGCGAACTCGTGGTCCTGGGAACCTCCAGCGCCGTGCCCACCCGCAGGCGCAACCACAACGGCTACTTCCTGCGCTGGGGTGAGCGCGGTGTGCTGTTCGACCCGGGCGAGGGCACCCAGCGGCAGATGCGCGCGGCCGGTCTGGCCGCCCACGACATCACCCGGATCTGTGTGACGCACTTCCACGGGGACCACAGCCTGGGCCTGCCCGGAATCATCCAGCGCATCGCCCGCGACCAGGTGCGGCACACGGTGCGGGTGGCCTACCCCGGCTCCGGTGAGCAGTACTGGCGCCGGCTGCGCCACGCCACGTCCTTTCGCGACACCGACGTGATCGTCCCCCAGCCCGTGGGCGGCTCGGGCGGTTGCGTGGTGGGCCCGGAGGAGCCCTTCACCGTCACGGCGCTTCCGCTGCGCCACTCGATGCCCGCCTACGGCTACCGGCTGACCGAACCCGACGGGTGGCGGATGCTGCCCGAGCGCCTGGAGCACTTCGGGGTGCGGGGGCCCGACATCTCCCGGCTCCAGCTCGAGGGGTCGCTGGAGTCGGCGGACGGGCGGGTGGTGGAGCTGGCCGAGTGCGCGGTGCCCCGGCCCGGCCAGGTGTTCGCGTTCGTGATGGACACCGGGGTGTGCGCCCAGGCGGTGGAGCTGGCCCGGGGCGCGGACATGCTGGTCATCGAGTCCACCTACCTGGACTCCGAGGAGCATCTGGCAGAAGGGTACGGGCACCTGACCGCGCGCCAGGCAGGTCGGATCGCCGCCCGGGCGGGCGTGCGTCTCCTGGTGCTGACCCATCTGTCGGAGCGCTACGAGGAATCGCAGGAGGGGGACTTCGTGGCCCAGGCCGGCGAGGAGTTCGACGGCCCGGTGGTGCTGGCCGCGGACCTGGACCGGATCGCGATGCCCGCACGGCGCTGACCTGGCCTGTCAGGGATCCATAAAATCCTGTCTCCCATGAACCATCTGGGTGTTGCCGTAGTCCAACGCCATGTTGTATTTGTGCGTTTTGGAAGGCTTTCGACATGGCGACCCGCTCTGCCCCCGTGCCCCTGACCGCCCCCGGCCGGCTTCGGCTGCGCGCGGGAGCGGCCCTGACCGTCCTGGCACTCACGACTACGGGCTGCGGCCTGGTCGGCGGCTCCGAACCCGAGGAGTCCGGTGAGGCCGCCCCCGAAGAGCTCTCCGTGGACTACCCCGAAGGCCCCTACGAGCGCCGGGGTGTCAGCGGCGGCAACATCCGCTACGACTCCACCCTGCGCGTGGACGAGATCGTCGGCTACGCCGACCGCACCGTCCTGCGGTTGACCGTCTCACCCGAGGGCGAAGAGGGTGAGGACGTCAACGCCCTGAACGCCTTCGCCCCGGGTGCGCTGAACAAGCACGGCCAGGCCCCGATCGGTTTCTCCCTCATCGACCCGGTCGGGCAGCGGGTCTACGACCCCGCCCAGGACGACACGGGGTTCGTGGGCTCGGAGATCTCCCCCCGAACGGTGGTGGGCGCCCACTACGAGCTGGAGGCGCACTTCCCGCCCCTGCCCGCCGGAACCGGCCGGGTCAGCCTCGCCACCCCCGGCACCCAGGGGATCTTCACCGGCCTTGCGGTGGACGACTCCTTCGACTCCCCGTGGGACCCGGCCTCGGCCCCCGCACAGGAGGCGCCCGCCTACACGGACGTCGAGCCCGGTCAGACCGTCACGATGCCCGTCACCGACGGCCCGGTCCCCGAGGAGGGCGTCGACCTGTACAGCGTCGTGGAGAGCGCCGAGTCGGTCAGCCGGACCTCCGGCAGCGAACACCAGGTGGACCTGGACGCCGACGTGCTCTTCGCCTTCGACGAGGCCGAGCTCACCCCCGAGGCCACGGCCACACTGGACGCGGTGGTCCAGGAGACCCGGGAGAAGGCCGACCCCGAACTGCCGCCGATCACCGTCGTCGGGCACACCGACGGCCAGGGCGGTGACGACCACAACCAGACCCTGTCCGAGGCCCGCGCCGATGCGGTGCTGCGGTACCTGAAGGCGGAGCTGGGTACGGACTACGAGTACGCGGCCGAGGGCCGTGGTGCCACCGAACCCGTGGCCGAGGAGGGCGGGGAGGACGACGAGCAGGCGCGGGCGCGCAACCGTCGTGTGGAGATCTCCTACAACATCCTCAAGGTGGAGGAGAGCGTGGAGACCGGCACGGAGGAGGAGACCGCCTCGTCCCTGGTGGGCACCGGCAACGTCGCTGCGCCCGCGCCCTACGCCGAGCCCGCCCAGGAGGCGGTGGCCCGCGGCCAGGCGGAGGCCTCGACCAATTTCCCCTACGACTTCGAACTGTTCTCCCTGCGCCGCGACGGCGCGTTCGTGGTCGCCGAGTTCGATCTGACCAACACGGGGTCCAACACCGTCACCCAGGCCCAGGGCGCGTTCTTCGGTGAGAACGGGATCCAGGGCGGACGGTTCGGATCGTTCGGGATCCAGGACCCCGGCAGCGGTGACGTCTACCGGTCGCTGCGGGTCGGACAGGCCGAGGTGGACGGGGAGAACCCCCTGGTGGGTACGCGGTTCGACGACACCCCCTACCTGGAGCCGGTGGGCTACCCCTACCTGATCGAGAGCGGCACGACCAACCGGGTCCAGCTGCACTTCCCGGCTCCGCCGCTGGACGTGGAGACGGTGACGTTCGACGCGGGCCCCTTCGGTGAGTTCGAGGGCCTGCCCCTGCGGTAGGGCCGATCCGGGGAGCCGAGGCCGGTGTCGGAGCGGAAGACGGCCCCGGAGCAGGCGGTTTCCGCCCCTGCGGGAGCGCTTCCCGGCCGGTGCGGGCCGGTGTCGGGGCCCCGCCTTCGGGGAGCGCTCCGGGGGCGGGGCCTCAGCGGCACCCTCGGCGGGCCGCTCAGCGGCGGTCCAGGGTCGCGGGGTCCTCCTCGGGAGCGGGTGCGTCGGCAACGGCCGGGGCCTCTTCGTCCCCCGTGGCCGCGGGGGCGGCCTCCGGCGCGCTCGGCACGGCGGTCTGGGCGATGAAGGCACCGGCCACGATGACCACGGCGCCGAGGATCTGCACGGGGGTGAGGGCCTCACCGAGCAGCACCCAGGCCAGCACGATGGCGGTCACCACCTCCAGGTAGGCCACGGCACCCGCGACCTGCGGGGACAGCCGTTTGATCGCCGAGACCCCGGTGAAGTAGGCGACCGCGGTGCACACCAGCCCCAGCCACAGCGCGATGGTCCACCCCGGCAGGGAGAGCCCGCCCAGGGGGAGGGGTTGAGCGAGCAGCCCCCACGGCAGGGTCCAGGGCTGGGCGAGCACACCCAGCAGGGCCGTGGCGATCAGGGCGCCGAAGGCGATCACCGCCAGCGGGTCGGTGTCCTCGCCCATGGCGTCCCCGAGCAGGAAGAACGCGGCCTGGGCCGCGGCCGCGCCCAGGGCCAGGCCGACTCCGATCGCGTCCAGGCGCATCCCGGCCCACACCTCCAGCAGCAGGCCGAGGCCGGCCACGGCCAGGACCACGCCCACGACCGCGGCGGGGGAGACCCGGTTGCGTCGCACCACCCGCACCCACAGCAGCACCAGCACCGGGCCCAGGAACTCCAGGAGCAGGGCGATCCCCACCGGGATGCGGGCGATGGCGGCGAAGTACAGGGCCTGCACACCCGCCATGGGGAAGACGCCGTAGGCCAGGACCAGGAGCGGTCTGCGCTGGGCGACCCGCCAGTGGCGGACCGCAACGGGCAGCAGGATCAGCGCGGCTCCGGCCACCCGCAGCCAGGTGACGTGCAGCGAGTCCATCCCCGCGTCCAGCAGGGGGCGGGCGAAGACCCCCGAACCGCCGAAGGTCAGGGCGGAGGCGAGCGCGAAGGCCAACCCCGAGGGACGGTGGCGGGCGGTGTGCGCGGTCAAGGAGCCCTCCAGGGGATTGATGGGGAGATGGGACCTCGTCGAGCATAGGCCTGGCGGCCCCGGGAGCGAGCCGCCGGCCTCGGGCCCTCCCCCGGGAAGGTCGGCCGCGGGGCTCTACTCGGCGGGGACCAGGTCCAGCTGGGCCCAGGCCACGTCGTGCCAGGCGCCGTGCTTGTGCCCCACCCGTGGCATGACCCCCACGTCCTCGAACCCCATCGCCCGGTGCAGGCCCAGGCTGGCGTCGTTGGGCAGGGTCATGCAGGCGATGGCGGTGCGCATGCCGCGCTCGGCCAGGCGGGGCATCAGTTCGGCGTACAGGGCCCGGCCCGCGCCCCGGCGGTGACGTCCCCGCTCCAGGTAGACGCTGACCTCGCAGGTCCACTGGTAGGCGGCGCGGGTGCGGAAGGTGCCGCCGTAGGCGTAGCCGGCCACGCCCCCCTCGTCCTCCAGGACGATCCACGCGTGCCGGCGCTGGGCCGCGGTGATGCGTTCGGCCATCTCCTCGGGGGAGGGCGGCTCCAGCTCGAAGGTGATGGAGGTGTCGGTGACGTAGGGCGCGTAGATCGCCGCGCACGCCGCCGCGTCGGCCCCGGTGGCGTCGCGGATGCCGGCGCGTGTCAGCAGAGAGTTCATAATTGAAGATGATAAGCGATTGTGTCCACTATGGTGAACGCATGAGCGACGAACTGGGACCTGCCCTCGCCGTGACCCTCCAGAGCCTGCGCCGCGAGCGCGGTCTGAGCGGCGCCGCCCTGGCCGAACTCTCCGGGGTCTCCCGCGCCATGATCAGCCGGATCGAGAACGGGGACGCCCAGCCCACCGCCTCCCTGCTGGGCCGCCTGTCCGGCGCGCTGGGCATCACCCTGTCCGAACTCATCGCCCGGGCCGAGCAGGGTGATCGCCGCCTGGCCCGCCGGGACCAGCAGCCCGTCTGGACCGATCCCGAGACCGGCTACCGCAGGCGCGCGGTCTCGCCCACCTCGGGCGGCCCGCTGGAACTGGTCGAGGTCGAACTCCCCGCGGGCGCGCGGGTGGCCTACCCGGTGGAGGCCTACACCTTCACCCGCCACCAGATCTGGGTGCTGGCGGGCACGCTCGTCTACCGCGAGGGGGCGCTCGAGCACGTCCTGGGGCGGGGGGACTGCCTCCAGCTCGGTGCGCCCGCGCCCGGTGAGTACCACAACCCGACCGAGGAGACCTGCCGCTACCTGGTGGCCGTCACGCGCCGGGGATAGGGCGGTCTCAGCTGCCGACCCTGTCCCGGCCCGGGGTCGCAGCGGTGTCCCGGTCCGGGGAGGGGCGTGCGTCCTGGGCGTTCAGCACGGCCGCGAGCAGGCCGGGGAAGCGTTCCTGCAGGTCCTGCTCGCGCAGGCGGCTCATGCGGGAGGTGCCCTCGTAGTACTGGCGGATGATCCCGGCCTCGCGCAGCACCCGGAAGTGATGGGTCGAAGTGGACTTGCTCACCGGGAGCTCGAAGGCGATGCAGGCCATGTCCTCGTGCCCCTGGGAGAGGTCGTGCACGATGCGCAGTCGGATCGGGTCGGCGAGCGCGCTCAGCACCGCCTCCAGCTGGATCTGGCCGGCCTCGGGGTGCTCCAGCTGTCGGCCCTGAACGGCTCGTGTGCTCCTGGGCATGCTGGGACCTTCCGTCGGCATGGCTTTTCCGTCAATGTACGAGAAGCGTCGTAGTTTGACAATCTTCGTAGTACGACATGTAGCGTACGAACGCTGGAGGGTGCTTCCCCTCCGTCCGCACCATGCCCGCCCGAGTGAAGGACGCCGACCGTGAGCACCCTGTTCACCCCGCTGAAACTGCGGTCCCTGGAGATCCCCAACCGTGCCTGGATGGCACCGATGTGCATGTACTCCGCGCCCGACCAGGGCCCGCACACCGCAGCGCCCACCGACTTCCACCTGACCCACCTGGCCTCCCGCGCCGCCGGCGGCGCCGGACTGGTCATGGCCGAGGCCACCGCGGTGCGGCCCGACGGGCGGATCAGCCCCTGGGACCTGGGCCTGTGGAACGACACCCAGCAGGCCGCCTTCGCCCGCCTCACCGCCGCCGTCCGCGCCCACGGCTCGGTCCCGGCCGTCCAGCTCGCCCACGCCGGACGCAAGGCCGCCACCGACAAGCCCTGGCTCGGCGGCCGCGGGCTGAGCGCCGACGAGGGCGGCTGGCCCACGGTCTCCGCCAGTGCCGAGCCCTTCGAGGGCCTGCCCGCGCCCCACGAACTCACCCAGGACGAGATCACCCGGCTGGTGGGCGACTTCGCCGCCTCCGCCGAACGCGCCCTGGCCGCCGGATTCCAGGTCGCCGAGGTCCACGGCGCCCACGGCTACCTCATCAACACCTTCCTGTCCCCGGTGGCCAACCACCGCACCGACGCCTACGGCGGTGACCTCCAGGGCCGCATGCGTCTGGCCCTGGAGATCGTGGAGGCCGTGCGCGGGGTCTGGCCCGAACACCTGCCGGTGCTGTTCCGCACCTCGGCCACCGACTGGCTCAGCGAGAACCCCGAGGACCCGCGCCAGGGCTGGGCGGCCGAGGACACCGTGCGGCTGGCCAAGGAGGTCGCCGCCCGAGGCGTGGACCTGCTCGACGTGTCCACCGGCGGCATGGTCCACGACGCCCGTATCCCCGCCGAACCCGGCTACCAGGTGCCCTTCGCCGAACGCGTCCGCGCCGAGGCCGGCCTCCCCACCGCGGCCGTCGGCCTCATCCTCGAACCCGCCCAGGCCGAGGAGATCGTGGCCACGGGCCGGGCCGACGCCGCCATGCTCGGCCGCCAGCTGCTGCGCGAGCCCTACTGGCCCCACCGCGCCCGCGCCGAACTCGGGGACCAGCCCGCCTGGCCCGAGCAGTACGGCTACGCGGTGGCCCGCCGCAAGAAGGACTGAAGCGCCCGGTCGCCCCCGGGGACGTGCCCGAAGGACCGGCCCGGGTTCGGCGGTCGAGGCCGGCAGGGTCAGCGGGTCAGGGACCGGAGGAAGGCGGGGCGCTGCTCCGCCAGCCAGGCGCTGCGACGGTCCTTGCGGCGCTCCCACGCGGACCAGCCGCCGACGCGCTCCACGTCCCGCACGAACAGCGGATTGCCGCGGTCGAACATGTCCTTGACGAAGACGCGGGAGACCTCGTTGTACTGCTCGATCACCTCGGGCAGCGCCCGGCGGTCGGCCTCGGACATGCCGTAGCCGTCCGCGAGCAGGCGCAGGCGGCGCAGGACGTTCGCACCGGCGAACTCCGACTCCGCGAGTGCCTCCGGCGGCAGGGTCGGGCCCAGGTAGAAGGCCAGGGCCGCCAGGTCCCAGACGGGGCGGCCCGGGGCGGCCAGGTCGAAGTCGATCAGGGCGTGGCCCACGCCGTCGCGGAAGACCAGGTTCTCCAGGCAGGGGTCGTTATGACACAGCAGGGAGCCGCCCCGGGGATCGCTCAGGGCAGTGGGCCAGTCCGCCCCGGTGTCGAAGGGCACGTGCGCGGCGGCGTCGTGGTAGCGGCGCAGCAGACGGGCCGAAGCACCCACCACCCAGTCCTTCCCCGCCCAGGCGGGGAAGGGCGGAACGGCCACGTCGCCCTCGACGAAGGTGAGCTCCTCGGTACCGTCCCCGTGCAGGGCCAGCGGCCGGGGAGCACCCTCGAACCCGGTGTCGGCCAGGGCTGCGAGGAAGGCCTGCAGGGCGGGGGCGTGCGGCGGTGCGGTGCGCACGACACGGTCGCCGCGGCGGAAGACGGTGTTCATCATGCCGCCGCTCAGCGGCTGGTCCCGGTCCTGGTCTCCGGCGGTCATGCCTGGCCTCCACGTCCTCGAAACGGTCCGCGGCACGGAAAACCCGTGGCGCCCCGAAGGCAACCAACCTACTGTCGTGGCTCTGCGAGGCACAGGAAACCGCTGGAGGGCCCGCAGGAGACCGGAGGAGGACCGTGTCGCGCCGCCGCTCACCGCAGGAGAAGAAGTTCCTGAGTTACCAGAAGGACCGCCGCAACAACTACGGGGAGAACGACAAGAGCTCCCGTAAGAACATCGCCCGCAACAAGCGCCGCCAGGCGCGGGTACCCCGCCGTCGGGCCGCCGAAGCGCTGGCCGTGACCAGGGGCGGGCTCGACGCGGACTCCTGCGCCGAGGCCCAGGAGCGGATCGAGGGGCGCAGGCCCACCGAGCGCTGGGTCTGGTCCAAGTGGCGCGACGCCACCCTGGCCCAGGACGTGCTGTGGAAGCTCGGCGCCCGGGTGCGAGCGCAGGGGCGGGAGGGGGCCGACGCGCGAAGGCTGGAGCGGATCCGCCGCGTCCACGCACGCGTGTGCCACCGAGATCCCGCCGAATGAGCCCCGCCGGCCCATCCCTGTCGGTGGAGGCGGTTGCGGGAACGCTGACCGCGGTCGGCGGGCGAAGGTGCGACGAGGCCCTCTCAGGTGAGGTCGGCGACGGTGACGGGAACCGATCCCCGGGCCAGGGACTCGGCCCCGGCCACTCCCACCAGCGAGGCCGCCACGGCTTCGCGCGCCCCGGTGACCGGGGGCGCCCCTTCCTCGACCGTGGCCCGAAAGCCCTGGAGCAGCAGTACCGTGCCCTCGGCCCCGCGGTCGAGGGTCGCGCCCTCCAGGGTCAGGGCCGGGGCACGCGCTCCTCCTCCCGGACGCCCCCGTCCGCGTGGGTCCACCCTTCGGTGCGGACCCTCACGGACCAGGCTCGGTCCCCCTGGGCGCGGACCGACTCGGCCAGACCACGCTCACCGCGCACCGACACCCAGCTCCAGTGGCTGTCCGGCTCTCCTGACAGGAATCCGTTGCGGGTCAGGGCCAGGGCGCCGGTGGACAGGCGCACCGCCATGACGCTGGCCTGGCGGGGCGTGGAGGTGTCCGCGGAGAAGGCCGTGACCTGGACCGGGCGGGCGCCGGTGAGCGCCAGGATCGGGGAGAGCGAGTGGGTGCAATAGGCGGTGGAGGCGATCCTGCCCCGCCAGTGGTCCGGGTCCGCGATGAGGCCGCCGATCCCCTCGGGAGACATGCTGTGCAGGTAGTCCGCCTCGATGTGGGTGATCCGGCCGATCTCGGGCAGCGCCTCGCGGATCAGGCGCACGTGCGGGTGCAGCACATAGTTCTCGGCCAGCGAGTAGGTGGCGGAGGAGCGCTCGGCCGCTTCGACGAGCCGGCGCCCCTCCGCCGCGTCGGCGCAGGCGGCGGTCTCGGAGAGGACGTGCACACCGTGTTCGAGGAAGGCGATCGCCAGGGGCGCGTGGGCGTCGAAGTCGTTGGCCAGGACCACCCCGTCCAGGCCCTCCTCCAGCAGGTCGCGCCAGTCGCTGACCCGCCGGGCGCGCGGCAGGGCCTCGGCTGCCCGGGCCAGAGCTGCCGGATCCCGGTCGCACACGACCGCGACGTCGATTCCGAGCCTTGCGCACCATGTCGCCAGGTGCAGGCCCATCCCCAGTCCCACCACTCCTACGCGCATGGTGCGATCGTGGTCGCCGCCCGGTGTCGGCGCAACTGGTTTTCGGCTCGTATGCGCGGACGAGGATCGGCGAAAGCACGCGGTGTGGCCTCGAGAGCGGGTCTGCGAAGTATGTTCACATCAAGGAAATACACTGGCAACATGAGTGGTGGTTACCGCCCGTAGGAGCCCTTCGGGGCGGTGCCTACCAGCTTCCTCGACCGACCGCGGTTCCCGGCACAACGGCGTGCGGGGTGCCCGTTCCAGCAGTGAGAAGGGAACGCACTCGTATGCCGCTTTCCAATGGTGCCCGGGAGGCCCAGCACCCGGGCGTCCGCAGCGCCTACGAACACGTAGCGCGCCGCAACCCCGACGAGCCGGAGTTCCAGCAGGCGGTTCTGGAGGTCCTGGACAGCCTCTCGCCCGCGTTGACCAGCCACCCCGAGTACGCCGACCAGCGGGTGCTGGAGCGCCTGTGCGAGCCCGAGCGTCAGCTCATCTTCCGGGTCCCGTGGCGTGACGATCAGGGGAACGTGCACGTCAACCGGGGTTTCCGGGTGGAGTTCAACAGCGCTCTGGGCCCGTACAAGGGCGGCCTGCGCTTCCACCCCAGCGTCAACCTGGGCGTGGTCAAGTTCCTGGGGTTCGAGCAGATCTTCAAGAACGCCCTCACCGGGATGGGTATCGGCGGCGGCAAGGGCGGCAGCGACTTCGACCCCAAGGGGCGCTCCGCCACCGAGATCGAGCGCTTCTGCCAGTCCTTCATGACCGAACTCCACCGCCACCTGGGCGAGTACACCGACATCCCCGCCGGTGACATCGGTGTGGGCACCCGTGAGATCGGCTACCTGTTCGGGCAGTACCGGCGGCTGAGCAACCGCTGGGAGGCCGGGGTCATCACCGGCAAGGGCCTGGACTGGGGTGGTTCGGCGGTCCGTACCGAGGCCACGGGGTACGGGACGGTGCTGTTCACCCAGCGGATGCTGGAGCGCAACGGCCGCGATCTGGACGGCATGCGCGTGGTGGTCTCCGGGTCGGGCAACGTGGCGATCTACGCGGTGGAGAAGGCCCAGCAGCTGGGCGCCGTCGTGGTCGCCTGCTCCGACTCCGGTGGTTACGTGGTCGACGAAAAGGGCATCGACCTGGACCTGCTCAAGCAGGTCAAGGAGGTCGAGCGCGAGCGGATCAGCGCCTACGCCGAGCGGCGCGGCGCGGCGAAGTACGTCGAGGGCGGCAGCGTGTGGGACGTGCCGTGCGAGGTGGCGCTGCCCTCGGCGACACAGAACGAACTCGGCGCCGAGGCCGCCAAGACCCTGGTGGACAACGGTGTGCTGGCGGTGGCCGAGGGCGCGAACATGCCCACGACCCCCGAGGCGGTCAAGGTGTTGCGTGAGGCCGGGGTGCTGTTCGCCCCGGGCAAGGCGGCCAACGCCGGAGGTGTGGCCACCAGCGTGCTGGAGATGCGCCAGAACGCGCGGCGCACCTCGTGGTCCTTCGAGCACGCCGAGTCGGAGCTGGCCGAGACGATGGCCGGGATCCACGACCGCTGCGAGGAGGCGGCCGAGCGGCACGGCGCCAAGGGCGACTACGTGCTGGGCGCCAACGTCGCCGGTTTCGAGATGGTCGCCGACGCGATGCTCGCGCAGGGGCTCATCTAGCGCCAAGAACGGCACGTGTAGGGCAGGCCGTCAGGGGCGGCCCCGCGAACCCCTTCGGGTTCCGGGGCCGCCCCTCGCGTTGTGTCCGGTTTCCCTGGAATGCAGACCCGTTTTTCTGCGGAGAACGGGTCTTTTTTGCGTGCGTGAGAAAGGTGGGTCGGACCGCGCGGCCGGGTCCGGGTGGCCGGCCGAGGCGGACCCGGGCCGGTCGGAACGCGTGCGGCGCTCCCTGGATCAGGGGAGCCGGGAACCGCTCCTCCGCTTCGGCTCTGGTGAAGCCGCCTTCTCCGCTGGGTCCGGTGCGGGACGCGATCCGGGAATGGCCCGGGCCGGGGCCGACAAGGTGCGTCAGGCCCTGGCCCGGGAGGGGGTCACCACAGGTGGTGGACCTGGGGGCGGATGAGCTCGTCGTAGACCTCGCGGACCTGTTCGTGGGTCTTGGCGTCCAGCGGCGCCAGCCGCGCGGCGGCGGCGTTGGCTCGGGCCTGGTCCCCGTTGCGGGCGCCGGGGATGACCACGCTCACCCCGTCCTGGTCCAGGATCCAGCGCAGCGCGAACTGGGCCAGGGTGGCACCCTCGGGCACCAGGGGGCGCAGGCGTTCGACGGCCTCCAGACCGGTCTCGAAGTCCACACCGGAGAAGGTCTCGCCCTTGTCGAAGGCCTCGCCCTGGCGGTTGAAGTTGCGGTGGTCGTCCTCGCCGAAGCGGCTGGCGGCGGTGTACTTGCCCGACAGCAGGCCGCTGGCCAGGGGGACCCGAACGATGATCCCGGTCCCGGACGCCTTGGCGGCGGGCAGGACGCGCTCCAGGGGCTTGTGCCGGAAGGCGTTGAGGATGATCTGCACGCTGGCCACGTTGGGGCGGGCGATGGCCGCCAGCGCCTGGTCGCAGGTCTCCACCGAGACCCCGTAGGCGCGCATGCGCCCCTCGGAGACCATGGCGTCCAGGTCGTCGAAGACGGCGTCGGTGTCGATGACGGCCGAGGGCGGGCAGTGCAGCTGCACGAGGTCGACGGTGTCCACGCCCAGGTTGCGGCGGGAGTCGTCGTTCCAGGCACGGAAGTTGCCCGAGTTGTAGTGAGCGGGGTCCTGGGCCATGCGGCGGCCCATCTTGGTGGCCACGGTCAGGTGGGGATGGTCCTTGAGGAGCCGGCCGACGAGTCTTTCGCTGCGCCCGTCACCGTAGACGTCGGCGGTGTCGACAAAGGTGACGCCTTCCTCCACGGCTGTGTTCAGGGCGTTCAGGGCGTCGGCCTCACTGACCTCGCCCCAGGCGGAGCCGATCTGCCAGGCGCCGAAACCGACGATGCCGACGTCGGCGACGGTACCGAGTTCGCGTGTGTCCATAGCCGTGATCCTAGAGCGTCCGGTACCGCTCCCAATCAGGGTCTTTCGGCCCTGGGTGGTTGGGGGCCGGATCTGCCGCAGGCGCCCGGTCCCGTCGGGCCCGGGTGTCCGGGCCTTCGGGGCGGTGCCGTGGCCGCCCGCGGAACGACGCTAACCGGGGCCGGGGGCGAGCGCTCCGCGCACCATCGCCTCGGTGAGGGTGCGCACGGAGGCCTTGTCCAGGAGCTCGACGGGGCGTGCGGTGAGAGTGAACAGGGCGCCGCCGTACAGGGTGATCAGGGTGGCGATCGCCTCCGGTGAGGCCCCGGTGCCCAGGTCCTCGTGCAGCCGGGCGGTACCGGCGAACGCGGTGCCTTCGAGCTCGGCGAGGACGGCGGCGAGCGCGGGGCGGCGGCGCGCCTCCAGCTGGAGTTCGAAGATCGCCAGGTAGCGCTCGCGCAGGGTGGTCACCTCGGTCCACAGGGATTCGGTGAGCAGGTCCACCATGGTCCGGACGGTGGCCTCGGCCCGCTCCTGTGGCGGGGTGGTGTCCGGGTCGGGCAGGGGGGAGGAGGCGGCGACCGCGGCGGTGGCCTCCGCGGCTTCGGCCAGGTGGACCTCCGCGATCCGCTCGGCGGCGGTGATGAGGAGCTTCTCCCGGTTGCGGAAGTAGTTGGTGGCGGTCCCCGCTGGTACGCCCGCGCGTGCCTCGACGGCGCGGTGGGTCAGCCCGTGGGTCCCCTGCTCGGCCAGAAGGGCGATGGCCGCGTCCGCCAGGGCGCGGCGTCGTTGCAGGTTGGCGGGAGGCATGGGGGTGATTATAGGGCCCGGAAAGTTACCACTACTATCGTATTGAATGAGGAGGGGCGGAACCGATCCGCCCGCCGGGAGCAGACGGGGGAGCCCCATGAGTGAGCGCACAGCGACGGTCGTCGGCGGAGGTATCGCCGGACTGGCCTCGGCCCTGTCCCTGGCCCGGGCCGGTTGGAGGACGCGTGTGCTGGAGTCCCGTTCGGGGACGACCGAGGTCGGGTCCGGCCTGGCCCTGCCGCGCAACGGCGTCGTGGCCCTGAACGCCCTGGGCTTCGACGACGCCGAGATCGACCGGACCGGCCACCGCACGCAGATGACGGGTTTCGTGGACACCCTCGGTCGGCCCATCCTGACCATGCCCGTCGACGACCCGCAGGTGCGCGAGTTCACCACCGTGTGGGGGTTCCACCGGCAGAGACTGCACGGACTGCTGGCCCGGGCCGCGCACCAGGAGGGCGTGGAACTGGTGCGCGGGGCACGTGTGACAGGTGTGGCAGCCGGTCGCCCCGAAGGTGCGCCCGCCGTGGTCAGCTGGCAGCAGAGGGGAACCGGCCCGGACACGACCGGCCACGAGACCGAGTCGGATCTGGTGGTGGGAGCCGACGGCCTGCGGAGCGCCGTACGCGGCGCACTCCACCCCCGGGTGCGCCCCCTCTACAGCGGCAGCACCGACTGGCGGGCCATCGTGCCCGTGGCGGCACTGCAGGGCACCGGGCTGGACGGGCGGCTCGTGGAGTACTGGGGACCGGGCACGGAGTTCGGGGTCATGCAGGTCAACGCCGAACAGGTGTACTGGTACGGGCACATCAAGGCGCCCGAGCGGGCGGTCTTCGACGACGAGCTCGCCACCGCGCGCGCCGGCTTCGCCGGCTGGGCACCCGAAGTGCTCGCCCTGATCGACGCCACCACCCCCGACCAGATCATGCGGCACGACGTCCACCACATGCCGGAGGGCCCACAGAGCTACGTCCGGGGGCGGGTGGTGCTGATCGGAGACGCGGCCCAGGGCGCCCTGCCCACAGGGGGGCTGGGCGCGGCCAGCGCCCTGGAGGACGGTGCCAGCCTGGGCCGGCTGGTGGGACCGGCCCGCCGGGGAGACCTCGAGCGGGCCCTGGCCGGGTTCGACGCCCTCCGGCGTCCGCGCCGCCGCGCCCTGGCCCGACAGGCCCGTGTCGTCGCGCGTTGGGGAGCGGACCTGGGCGGCGGCTGGCGGCAGAAGCTGCGCAACTCCGCGTTTCGGCTGGTCCCCGCAGGCGCCGTGGTCAAGTCGAGGAAGGACGTCGTGCACTGGGCGCCGCCCGCACCCCTGATCCCCGCCTGAGCGGGTCCGGCCCGGGGCTCAGCTCGCCAGGCCGCGCTCGCCCCGGCCCTCGTGCTCGGTCTCCACCAGGTGGGCGATGCGTCCCACAGGCCGCCGATCCGATCGGCGGCGAGCTCGGCCGCGGGGTCCGGGTGAACAGAAATCCGTTGCTCCGGTCCCGGTCAGGGCTTAGAGTCATCGCCCATGAGCGATCCCCGCACCGACCCGCCTTTCATCGCCGACGAGCGGGCCATGCTCGACAACTGGCTGGACTGGCACCGCGAGACCCTGGCGGTCAAGTGCCAGGGCCTGACCGACGAACAACTGCGTGAGCGTTCCGTGCCGCCTTCGCCGATGTCCCTGCTGGGGCTGGTCCGGCACATGGCTCACGTGGAGTACGTCTGGTTCCGTGTGATCCTCGAAGGAGAGGAGTGGAACTCCCCGGTCAAGGACGACGACACCAACCCCGACGGTGACTTCCTGGACGTGGACACCGCCTCCCCGGAAGAGGCCTTCGCGCTGTGGCGCTCGGAGATCGAGCACGCCCGGAAGGTCTCGGCCGGGCTCTCACTGGACGCGGTCGGTAAGAAGCAGCGCCACGGCGAGGACTGCTCACACCGTTGGATCCTGGTGCACATGATCGAGGAGTACGCCCGCCACAACGGCCACGCGGACCTGATCCGCGAACGCGTCGACGGGGCCACGGGGGAGTAGCCACCCGGAAGCCCGGGCACGGCCCTGCGGGCGGGGCCGAGCCGCGAGCACCGTCAGTACCGGCTCCGGGTCAGGACGATCCCTCCCCGCCGACCGGGGAGGCGGAGGAGCGGGCGCGCAGTTCCTCGTTGATGCGCTGCGCCTCCTCCAGCTGGTCCTCCAGGATGATGATGCGGCACGCGGACTCGATCGGTGTGCCCTCGTCCACGAGTTCACGCGCTCGGGAGGCGATCCTGAGCTGGTAGCGGGAGTAGCGTCGGTGCCCGCCCTCCGAGCGCAGGGGCTCGATCAGTTTGGCCTCACCCAGAGCGCGCAGGAAGGCCGGCGTGGTGCCGATCATCTCCGCGGCGCGGCCCATGGTGTAGGCGGGGTAGTCGTCATCGTCGAACCGGTGGCCGGTCTCGGGACGGGACAAGCGTTTCTCTTTCTCCTGATCGCACGTCGAGGGCCCCAGCGCCGAACGGCGCTGGGGCCCGAGAGTTCAGAACCATCTACCGGCCGCTGCCGGTCTTCCGCTTCCCGAGGTCGAACTGGGACGGGATCGCGGGGATCGCGGTTGTGTGACCGTGGACCACCTTCTTCCGAACCGGGGCCTGCGGTACCCGGGCTGTTTCTGCTCATGCCCAGGCGATCCTGATGGCGCTGCTCCTCTCGATCTCAGTGCACTTCTCACTACTACGGTGCTACCGGCTCCCGGCGCCTACAACCATGCGCCGGTCAAGCCTTCCTGCGTCTTTCTTCCTGCTCGGCGTTCCCCGTACAGGCGGAAGGCCGTCCTGCGGTACTGCGTACAGCCCAACTGCGGTGAAACATCCTGCGGTACTTCGATACTTCGATACTGCGGTGACGCGTACTGCGGTCCTACCGGCTCCCAGCACCTTCCAACACGTGCGCGCTGGTCGAGCCGACCCGCTTTCTCCTTGCTGCGCGGCCTTTCCCGTACGGGCGAAAGACCGGTCCTGCGGTACTTCTGTACTGCTTCCACCGGCGTATCCGGTGGTCCTGCTGGTGGATCTCTGTGCCTACGACAGGAAATCTAGCAGCACTCCCAGGGGATGTCTACAGTCACCGATATAGATTTTCGTGTGTTCCGCGATGAGGTATCCGAGTCGGGGGACAGAGCGTGACGCTTGGGGACACAGTGCGGTGGGCAGGGCCCGGCGGTGAGGCCCGCCAGGGCGGAGGAGAGGATCGGAGCATGCCCCTGGACCCCGTTCACAGCTCCGGATCCGTCGACCCGCTCGGTTGCGGCGCCGCCGAGGAGGCGGCAGCCGCGGTGCGGGCCACGAGCGCGCGCGTCGTCGCCCTGGACACCCGGTTCGGCGCCCGTGGCGTGGTGGGCACGGCTGTCGGGGCCGCCGTACGGGCACACCGTGCCGCCGCGACACGCTTCGACGGCGACAGGGACGTCCTGGCCGCCGCCTCCGAGGCGCACCAGATCGCCGGTTGGGTCGCCTTCGACTCCGAACTCCAGGGCCTGTCCAGGCGCATGAGCGCGACGGCACTGAGTCTGGCCCGGGCGGCCGGGGACCGGTCCATGGAGTACTTCGTGCTCAGCCAGCTGGCCCTGCAGGACATTCACCTGTGCCGGCCGAGCGAGGCCGCGCGGATCTGCGACACGGCCCTGTCCGACGGTGTCCGGGGGAGCGTTGCCACCCTGTTCACCCTGCGTGCGGCACGGGCCGCGGCGCAGACGGGCGAACACCGGCAGGCCCGGCGTCTGATCCGACACACCCGCGGCCGCTACCTGGACGGGCCCCGGTCAGGGGATCCGGCATGGACCTGGTGGCTGACCGAGGCGGAGATCAGCTGGCACCAGGCCATGATCTGCACGGACGCCGACGCCTGGGGGCAGGCCGCCGAACACTTCGCCGAGGCCTGTCACGGCGTGCCCGGCCACGGCCGCGCGGCTGCCATCAACCGGGCGAGCCTGCTGTGCGCGCTGGCCAGGGCCCGCTCCTGGGACGAGGCCGAGGCCGTGCTGGTGCGCGATGTCCTGCCTCACCGGGGCGAGGTGGTCTCGGTACGCACCCAGCGCATGCTCGACCACGCCGCCCGGCTCCTGGACGGAGCCCGCGGCAGGCCGTCCCTACGCGAGACCGCCCGCCAACTCCGCCGGAGGCCCTGAGCGGCCGCGCCCGAAGCCAGTGCTCTCCAGACACAGCGAGCACAGCGGCACCGGGAGAGGCGGGTGTTCAGGGGTGCCCTCCGGGTGACGCTGGTGCTCGGGCCCTGCGCAGAGGGCGGACAAGGGCAGAACCTCAGAGGCAGCGGTCAGGGCATGGTCTTGGACAGGTCCTTGACCACGGTGCGTTCGGGGGTGAAGCGGACCAGGCGGGCGTCGTCGGCGAAGTACCGGAAGTCCGGGTGCCAGCCGCTCTCGTCATCGCCCAGGTAGCGGCGGAGCTTGCGTCTGCTCAGGGCCGGGTCGAAGGGCACCACCTCGGCTCTGCCCCGCATGATCACCTGGAGGAACTCCATCCGCTCCAGGTCGCAGGTGTCCACCACCACGGCCGTGCGGGCGTCGCGTTCCAGGTGCTTGGCCATGACCGCGTACGTCCCGGTGATCCACCACAGGAACCCCGCCTCCCACAGGAACCAGACCGGTCTGACCGTGGGCTCCCCGGCGGCGTTGGTGGTGGCCACCCGGGCGACCAGGGGGCGGGCGAGGAAGGCGTCGACGTCGAAGGGATGTGCCTGCTGGGGGGTGCTGGGAGTGTCGGCCACATTCCCAGGCTATCCAGTTTTTTAGTGATCTCTCATTCCCCTCAGTTCTGCTCCGGGTGGCCTGGATGTGCTGACCGCTGGGTTTGGCCCAAACCCCCGCCCTTTGTCACTCCCCCGTGCCATGATTCGAACATGTCCACCCCCTCCCAGCCCACAGCCCACCCCTGGCCGGGGCGCGCGGCCGCCCCGGCCAGGGCGGGCCGATCCGGGCCGCGCGAGGTGGTGACCGGTGAACCACAAGATCCCGCTCGCCGAAGGCCAGGCCTCCCGCACCGCCTGTGTCCGCACGCTCGCCCACTCCGGTGTGGATGAGAAGACCGGCGAACTCCTCACCGCTTCCACCCTGGCCGAACGTGTGGGCTGGTGCACCGACCTGGTGGCCCAGATGACCGGCGCGCTGCTGACTGCACACTGGAACTCCACCGACGTGGACACGCTGGCCGCCGGGGCCGATGCCCAGGGCCGCAGACTCCCCTCGAACGCGTGGATGGCGCTGCGCCGCCTGGGCTGGACCACCGCACCGCCCGAGGGTGTGCGGGTCAACGACCGGATCGTTCGGATGGCCCAGGAGACGGCCGGGCGCGTCTTGCGGTCGGTGAAGTGGCGTACTGGTGTGGTGGCCGGGGTTCTGGCGACCTGGCCCGCTGATCCGGGCAAGCGCACCCGGGCCGAGTGGGACGCCGTCCGCGTCGCGATACCGGGCGGTGAGCATCTGCCCTCCAGCGTCATCAAGTCCCGCACCCGCCAGGTCACCGCGTTCGCACGCGAGAACGGGCGCCTTCCCACGGACGTGTTCGAGTTGGAGGGCGTTCCACCGGCCGCGCCCATGCTGCTGCTGGCCGCGTGCGACGCCCAGCAGGCCACCCTCGAACGCTCCGTGACCGAGCCGACCAAGGTCCTGCTGCGGTTGCAGCTGCCCACCTGCCCCGACCCCGCCTCCTACCGGGACTGGACGTGGGTGGCCTGCCCGATCACGCTGGCGCCCACCATCCCGGCGAACGCCGTGGTCCACCTGCCCACCCTGCGCACCGTCGGCAAACAGGTACGCGCTGATCTGGCCTACACCCACCCCGTGCCCAAGGCGTCCCGCTCCGGGCACACGGTTGCGCTCGGGGTGGACTGGGGACTGAACACCTTGCTCTCAGCGGGAGCGGCCCGGCTGGGCGAGGACGGGCGCATCACCGCCCTGGGCAGCGGCGCCCAGTTCCGGGCCGGGGGTGTGCTGGCCAAGCAGGACCGGCTGCGCCGCCAGGGCGAGTTCCTGCACGCCAAGACCGACCAGTACGCCCGGCTCGCCGACCCCGCTCTGGAGGGCAAGGCCCTCGTCCTGGCCGAAGAGATCCAGCGTGTCTGTGACCGCCGATCCAACCTCAACCAGGCTCTGGCCGCATCGGCCGCCCGCTGGGCTGTGGACCAGGCCATTACGGCCGGGGCCACGGTCATCTACCTGGAGGACCTGAGGTCGATGGAAGCGGGCGGCATGGGCCGCACGCACAACCCCCGCCTGTCCCAGACCGTGCGCGGGCGCATCGCTGAGCGGATGCGGCACCTGGCCGCCGAGGTCGGCATCGCGGTGGTGAGCGTCCCGGCTGAGAACACCTCCAAGCACTGCCCGCACTGCCTCACCCGGCTGCGGCACCGCAAAGCCCCCGACCGGCCCACCACACCAGGCTGGAAATGGGCCATCTGCCCGAACACCGGCTGCGGGTGGCAGGGCGACCGCGACCACGGAGCCTGGCGACGCATCGCCGCACGCGGTCTGACCCACCAGGCCAAGACCGTCATGGACACCACCAGCACCACCATGGTGATCCGCACGGTCATCGACAAACTCGAAGCCAAAGCCGTCATCACGGCCACCCCGAAAGCCAGCCGGAAAGACCGGTCCAAGACCGGACCCACCCGGCCCCGAACCCACCCTCCCGCGCCCAGGCGACGCGGGATTCCCTCGCCTGCCAGGCCCCAAAGCCCGGCCGGAAAGCGTCCGGAGGGACACGCACCAACGGACCGGCCAGGGCTGCCCCGCGCAGCCCACCGGCACCAGGGCGTGGCCACACACATGGCAACGATCAGTACACCCACCACCAGCCGACATCGGCCACGCGGAGCAGCACTGGGCGCGGGATTCCATCTCCACGCTCACGCCACCCCGCCCAGATGGGCAGAACCCGCGCCAGACCTTACGGTTCGCATGGGTTCGCTTAACTGATCAGAGACGCTAGGACGCGCTCATCCCAGGGGAAAGGGCGAACTTTGAACCTGTGGAAAACCTCCGCTCCCGGGAACAAAGCCGCCGCCCGCCTGGTTCGCCGGGCGCGGCCCGAAGCGCTCGCGGTACAGGGCCGGGCTGATACCCGTGTGCGCCCGCACGCTCGCCCTCAGGTTGGCCCCGGTGCCCAGGCCGCTGACCCGCGCGACGGTGTCGAAGCCCATCCCGCCCGCCTCGATCAGACGGCAGGCCAGCAGCACACGCTCCGAACGCAGCCAGGCCAGTGGGGTCGTGCCGAGTTCGGCGCGGAAGCGGCGGTGCAGGGTCGCCTGGCTGACCGCCGCCCGAGCGGCGAGGTCGGCGACGGTGAGCGGGGTGTCCAGGCGTTCCCGCACCCACTCCAGGAGCGGTGCGAGGGAGCTGTCCGCCGTCTCCGGGACGGCCTGGGGGACGAACTGCCGCTGACCGCCCTGGCGGTGGCCGCTGAACACCAGCCGCCGGCTGACGGTGTTGGCCACCTCCGCACCGTGGTCGCGGCGGATCAGGTGCAGGCCCAGGTCCAGCGCGGAGGCGCTGCCCGCGGCGGTGAGCACGTCGCCCTCGTCCACGAACAGCACGTCCTGCTCCAGGCGCACGAGCGGGTACGTCCGGCGGAACAGCTCCTCGAACCGCCAGTGCGTGGCCGCGCGGCGCCCGTCCAGGACCCCGGCCGCCGCCAGGGTGAACGATCCGCTGCAGAAGCTGACCAGGCGCGCTCCCCGCAGGGACGCGTTCCGCACGGCCTCGACCACCTCGGGGGCGGGCGGCACCCATGGGTCGGGGCGGTTGGGCACGATTATTGTGTCGGCCTCGGCCACAGCGTCCAGCCCGGCCAGGCCGGCCATGGTGAACATGCCCAGGTGAACGCGGACCTCGGGGCGGGGCGAGCACACGGTGAGTTCGTACCAGGGGCGGTCGAGTTCGGGCCGGTGCAGCCCGAAGAGTTCGGTGGCCACGCTCATCTCGAAGGGGTTGGACCCCTCGTCGACGATCAGCGCCACCCGGTGCGAGGATTCTTGCGGCATGTGCGATTCCTAGCACTTCCCGGCGCACGGCGCCAGCGCGAGGATGAGCACATGAGCGAACGAGCGATCAGTCTTCAGGCCGCGCTGGACACCTTCGACCAGCTGTGGAGCCCGCGCGTGGTCACCCGCGTCAACGACTACGACGTACGGGTGGCCAAGGTTCGGGGCGAGTACATCTGGCACGCCCACGAGAACACCGACGAGTTCTTCCTGCTGCTCTCCGGCGACCTGCGGATCCGGCTCCGCGAACACGACGGCGCCGAGGAGCGGGTGGTCACCCTGGAACAGGGTTCGGTGTTCGTGGTCCCGCGCGGCACGGAACACCGCCCCGAGTCCGACGGCGGAGCGTCCATCCTGCTGTTCGAGCCCACCGGGACCCTGAGCGTCGGCGACCGGCACGAGGAGGTGCCCGACCACGTGGACGCCACCACCGGTCACGCGCTGACCTGATCTGGGGGCTGCCTCCTCGGGCGCTTCGCCGACTGGTGCTGCGATGTCGTAGGCCGCCGATACTGTTCCCGCATGAGTTACGCGCTGACGCCCTACGTGGTCGACCTCGACGTCCTGCACGCCTCCGTCGGGTCCAAGGACGAGAAACTGCGCCGCATGATCGGCGGCCGTTTCAAACGGCGGCTGGATTTCGACGACTCCCAGTTCGACAGCGTCATCGACGAGGGCGGTCCCACCATCCGCGACGCGATCCGCGCGGTCATCGAGGGCGGTCCCTTCGACGACCAGCACGGAACCATGTACGCCTACGCCTACAAGTGGATCTGCGAGTTCCACGGACGGGCCCAGTTCAACAACGACTTCTCCCCGATGAGGTCCGAGTGGCTGGGGGTGGTCGACGAGGGCCTCAAGGCGCTGGGGGTGAACGCGGTCAGGGTCGAGGAGTTCAGCTTCGGCCGCATTCCTTCGCCGATCCCCGACCCGGACTTCCTGCCGGGCTACGGCGAGTGGAGCCGCACCGAGTGCGAGTCAGCTCTCGAGCAGTGGGAGGCCGCCACCGACGAGGCCAAGTCCGCCCTCGAACCCGAGGTGCTGCGGGCCGTTGAGTCCTGCATGGACTGGTGCCGCAACGCCACCGCCCTCGGACGCGGCGTCGCCGCTTTCTTCAGCTGACCGCACAGGGCAGGCCGCTCGGCGCGCGCTCCGGTGGTCACCCGACAAAGGCTGTGCGAGGATTGTCGGGTGACCGGGGCCGGGGTCGCCGCACGATGGGGGCATGGATGACACGACCTTGGTATCCCGTTTCCTCCGCGACGGCTTCGTGAAGTTGGAGGGCGCTGTCGCGCCGCGCGTGGCCGCGGACTGCGCGCGGCTGCTGTGGCGAGAGACCGGCTGCGACCCGGACGACCCGTCGACGTGGACGCAGCCCATGCACTGGGTGGGTGGCCTGGCACAGGGGCCGTTCGCCGCCGCTCCCAACTCCCCGTCGCTGCATCGCGCGTACGACCTGCTCGTCGGCGCGGGACGTTGGGAGCCGCGCTACTCGCTGGGCACGTTCCCACTGCGCTTCCCGCACGAGGAGGAGCCGGACGACGCGGGCTGGCACATCGACGGGAGCTATCTCCCGGAAGGCGAGAGCTGGTACTTCACGAACCTGCGCTCCCGGGGCCGGGCACTGCTGATGCTGTTCCTGTTCAGCGAGGTCGGTGAACAGGACGCCCCGACCCGGATCCGGGTCGGATCGCACCTCGATGTGCCGAAGGTGCTGGACAAGTACGGGGAGGACGGGGCGAGCGGGCTGGCCATCGCCCCCGATCTGGTGGCGGCGTCCGACCACCGTCCACTCGCCCATGCCACCGGGTCCCCGGGCGACGTCTTCCTGTGCCATCCGTTCCTGGTGCACGCCGCGCAGCCGCACCATGGAGTGCGGCCGCGCTTCATGGCGCAGCCACCGCTGATGCCGGCCGCACCGTACGAACTGGAACGAACCGATGGCGCGTACTCTCCCGTGGAGATCGCGATCCGCCGGGGTCTGGGACAGGACACCCCCGGCCCGGACGGCGACGGCACCGGCCGCAGCGCCGGGTAGCCGTGCCACGATCAGCGTCGGCGAGGTCGTCGCGAAGGAAGACCCCGGCGGACAGTGACTGTTCAGCCAGGGGCCGCGCGTCGGCGGCACCGGGTCAGAAGTGCCCGGTCAGGCCGCCCGTGTGGCTGACCTGGACGGTGTGGCTCACCCACCCCCGGCCGGTCTGCTGGTGCAGGAGGAAACCGGTGGGTTCGTGCACGTATCCCATCGGGGCGCGCCCGTTCCTGACCAGTTCGCTCTGCCGGTACGTGCTGGGGGCGGTGGCCAGGACACTGCCTCCGAATCCGGTGCTGGTCGGCCGGTGGACGTGCCCCGCCAGGACCCGGACGACGTCGGGATGGCGGGCCACCACCTCCTCCAGCGCCTCGCCGTCCTCCAGGCGCATACCGTCCAGGAACGGGACGCCGATGGGGACCGGCGGGTGGTGCAGGCACACGAAGGCCGGGACGCCGGGGCGCCGGTCCAGGGCGGTGTCCAACCAGGTCAGTTGTTCGGCGCCCAGCAGCCCGCAGGGGGAGCCGGGCACGAGGGAGTCCAGGACCACGACGGTGACCCCGGGGTACTCCACCACGTACCGGCTGCTGCCGTCTCCGCCCAGGTGGGAGCTGTCCCCGAAAGCGGCGCGCAGGTTCCGGCGGTCGTCGTGGTTGCCGGCGGCCAGGTGCAGTGGAAGCGGGAAACGGTCGATGATCTCGCCCAGGAGGGCGTACTCCTCGGGGCTGCCGTGCTCGACGAGGTCACCCGTGATGACCACGCAGGTCGGCCGGGGGTCAAGGGCGAGAACACGGCTGAGCGCCCGGTGCAGACCGGTGGCCGGTTCGGCGGCGAGCGCGCCCGTTGTCAGGTGGGGATCGCTGAGGTGTGCGACGGAGGTACTGCTGGAGGGGGTCATGACGGCCACGGTGCCCCAGGGCCGGGTTCACGGGCAACAGGTCACGCTGAGAGCGGACCGGGGCGGCGTGGCCCGGCCGCCGGAGCCGGTGTTCGGGCTGCGGGTTCAGTCGGCCCGGCCGGGCGGGTTCACGCTGAACGGGGTGTGCCGCCACTGGTCCACGGCCGGGTTCAGGTACTCCGCCAGCACGGGCAGCTTCGGGACGAGCTCGAGGGCGGCGATGGTGCGCAGCCTGCCCACGGCGTTCACGAAGTCCATCACGTCCTCGTTCAGCTCCCGCATGCCGTTACGGCGCGCGCCGCGGTTGTAGGCGGCCTCCAGCTCGGATCCGAGCGCGGCCAGGTCCCACTCGACCGGTCCCAGGCAGACCAGCTCGAAGTCGGCGTAGCGGTCCCCGTCCACGGCGGCGAAGACGTTCGCGGGCGGGGAGTCACCGTGGACGGTTTGCAGCTCGACGCCCGGGAAGGCCTTCTCGAACTCCGTCTGTGAACCGGCGAGGGGTTCGAGGACCTGCCACTCGCGGCGGGCGCGGTCCAGGTCCTGCGGGGAGATAAGGTCGGGGCTCTTCTCCAGCCGGGCGAGGCTCTCGGTGAGGGAGTGCGGCTCGGCCGCCTCCAGGAACCGCAGTCGGCCCGGGTAGTCGCGCAGGGCGGCGTGCAGGTGAGCGGTGCTCTCGGCGTTGGCCGCGTAGTCGGGCTCCTTGTCGCGGTTCTCCTCGACGTACTGCCAGAACGTCATCGAGAACCCGTCGCGCTGTACGGGCTCGCGCGGCACGAGCGGGCTGGGCGGGAGCACGGGGACGCCCTGTCCGTCCAGCCACCGGGTCACGTCCAGTTCCGCGCGCTGGCGCCGGGCCAGGGACTCCAGGGTCGTCGAGTCCGGCAGGACGGTGGGGACGCGCGCCACGACCGGTGAGGGCGCGAGGTGGACGACGACGGAGAACAGGTCGTGCAGCACCTCGGGTTCGCGGACGTCGAGTCCGAGGTCGCGTCCGGCTCCGACGGCCGCGTCCACGGCCGCGGAGGTTCGGTCGGCGAGCTGTTCTCGGGTGAGGAATTCGGTCATCGGATGATCATTCCACGCCCAGGAGCTGGCGGAATGTCAGCGGCGTGCCGTGTCGTGGCTCACGGACGCCTCGTGTCCGAACCCGGTGGAGGGCGGCTGGTGGGTTCGGGGGTGAAAACCCTTTGGCCGCAAGGGACGGGGCCACGACAATGCCCTCATGGTCGATCGACACTTCTCCGTTCTCAACCTGGCCGAGCTCTACGACTACTTCAGCCACTGGCAGGTCTCACCGCAGGACGACTTCTACCTCGATCTGGTGATGGGCGCCCGTTCGGTGCTGGACGTGGGGTGCGGGACCGGCAAGATCCAGCGGGTCGCCCGCGAGCGGGGGCACACCGGGCGGCTGGTGGGACTGGATCCGGCCGACGCGATGCTGGAGGTCGGCCGCCGGGACCGGGGCGACGTCGAGTGGGTTCTGGGCGACCTGGTCGCCGGCCCCTACGAGGGAGAGGCCGAGCTGTTGGGGGACGGCGCGTTCGACCTGGTCATCATGTCCGGGCACGCCTTCCAGGTGTTCCTCGGCGACGAGGACGTGCGTGCCAACCTGGCCGCCGTGCGCAGGATTCTGGCCCCGGGCGGCCGGTTCGTGTTCGAGACCCGCAACCCGGCCGTGCGCGGCTGGCAGGCCTGGAGCCCCGAGCGGGTGCGCACCGTGGACGGCCCCGGCGGCAGGAAGGCGACCTGTGTGCACCGCCTGCGCGAGGTGGCGGGCGAGTTGGTCACCTTCACCTCCGACTACAGCGTCGAGGGCTGGGCCGAACCCGAGACCGTGCGCAGCACCCTGCGTTTCCTGGACGCCGAGCGCCTGAACGCCTTCCTCGCCGAGGCCGGGCTGGAGGTGAGCGCCCAGTACGGGTACTGGGACCGCAGCCCGCTCACCGACTCCAGCGAGGAGATCATCACCTTCGCCCGCCCCGCCTGAGCCGACGGCGATCGGGCAGGATACTGGGCAGTGAAGAGCTCTCGAGGAGGTGCCCGTGTTCTTCTTCTACAACAGCCGGTGGGGCTGCGTGACGTCCCTCCTGGTCTCGGCCGCCCTGACCCTGCTGCTGCTGTTCCTGCTCGGTTGGATCTGACCGGCCCGCGCTCTCACCGGCCCCCGGCCCGGGGCGTTCGTGCCGGCGATGGTCGCCGCGGACCGGTTCGAGGGCCTCTGACAGCCGTTGGCGCTGTTGGGGGCCCTGGGAGCTGTGTGGCCGCTCACCCCGGCATCCCGGGAAGGCCGTCGATGCTGGTGGCGTTGCGCTTGCTCCAGTAGTCGTCGAAGTAGGCCGGATCGTGGCGTTCGTGGTGCCGGTCCAGCAGGTCGCGGTCACCGCGCAGGTCCATGAGGGGCACGGAGAACCCGCACGAGTCCGAGATCCGGTGGACGTCCACCACGATGATCGAACGCTGCCCCAGGGTGCGCTCCTTGGCGAAGTGGACGCGCAGTTCGTCGAATTCGGGGTCGGCGGGCAGGACGGCGCGGCCGCGGCCGTGCAGGCGGACGATGTCGGGCGGCCCCTCGAAGGCACAGAACATCAGCACGACGCGGCCGTTCTCGCGCAGGTGGGCGATGGTCTCGGTGCCCGAGCCGGTGTAGTCGAGGTAGGCCACCCGGTGTTCGTCCAGGACCGCGAAGGTTCCGCCCATGCCCTTGGGGGAGACGTTGACGTGGCCGTGGGCGTCCAGAGGCGCCGTGCCGACGAAGAACACCGGCTGAGTGAGGAGGAACCGCTGCAGCCGGGGTCCGATGGACTCGTGGATCTTTGCCATGACCGGAAGTCTGGCACGCGGGTTCGGCTCCGGTCCCGGGGGGTACGTGCTGTGGGGTTCAGGGGGCCTTCGGCTCGGGAGAGGCGGCCTCGATCTGGTTCCGTACCCCGTCCAGCAGGGCGTCGAGGCCGAACTGGAAGGACTCCCAGGCCTCCTGTTCCAGGTAGGGCTCGTCGGGGTCGGCGTTGTCGAAGGCGCCGGCCTGGGTCATCAGGGTCAGGGTGGGGAAGCGCGTGTCGAAGTCCTCGACGACCTCCTCCAGCTGGGCGGAGCGGGCGTACCACCACTCGTCCTCGGGGATGCCGGTGACGGCCTGGGCCTGGCGGGCCTCGGCTGCGGTGCGCACCAGGCCACGGACCAGGTTGAAGATGCTGGCGTGGGCGCCGCTGATGGCCTTGGGCGGCAGTCCGGCCCGGTGGAGTACCGTGGCCAGGGACTCGAAGACCTGGTACTCGTTGGGGCCCAGGACCGGGCGGGCCTGTGAGATCTCCAGGCTCCAGGGGTGGCGCAGGTAGAAGCGCCACAGGTTGCCGGTCCAGGTGAGGACCTCCTCGCGCCAGACCGTTTTGTCGGTGGCGCCCTCTAGCGTTGTGGTCTCGGTCTCCCACTCGCGGACCAGTTCGGCGAAGGCGTGGTCGTACATGAGGTCGACGAGTTCGTTCTTGCTGGCCACGTAGGTGTACAGGGACATTGCGGTGCGCCCGAGGCGTTGGCCCACGGCGCGCATGGACAGGGCCTGCATGCCCTCGGTGTCGGCGACCTCGATGGCGGTCTCCACCACCAGGTCCACGCTCAGCTGTGACTTGGGGCCGGGGCCGGTGCGTTCGACGGGTTCGTGGTCGCGCCACAGCAGTGCCATGGAGCGGCGGGGGTCACCCTGGCCGGCGTAGACAACCACTTGCATCTCCTTATGGAATAAACTAACGTTCGCTGGCTGTTAGTTTAGCGCATAAGGATTTCCAGGACCTTGAGGAGCAGCTTGTCTTCCGAACCCACTGCCACCGCGGACACCCACGACACCATCCAGGTCCGCGGGGCCAGGGAGAACAACCTCGACAACGTCTCCGTGGACATCCCCAAGCGGCGGCTGAGCGTCTTCACCGGCCTGTCCGGATCGGGTAAGTCCTCGCTGGTCTTCGGCACCATCGCCGCCGAGTCCCAGCGGCTGATCAACGAGACCTATACGGCGTTCCTGCAGTCCTTCATGCCCAGCGTGGGTCGGCCGGACGTGGACTCGCTGCGCAACCTCAGCGCCGCGATCATCGTGGACCAGGAGCGCATGGGCGCCAACTCGCGCTCCACGGTGGGCACCGCCACCGACGCCCACGCCATGCTGCGCATCGTCTTCAGCCGGGTGGGCACCCCGCGCCTGGAGCCCTCCAGCATGTTCAGCTTCAACAACTCCGAGGGCATGTGCCCCGAGTGCGAGGGCCTGGGTCGCACCAACCAGATCGACGTCGAGGAGCTCTACGACCGCGACCTGTCCCTGAACGAGGGCGCCATCACCGTCCCCGGGTACGCCGTGGACAACTGGTACTGGCAGGTCTTCGCGAACTCGGGGCTGCTGGACGCGGACAAGAAGCTGCGCGACTACACCGACGAGGAGTGGCAGGACTTCCTCCACAAACCCCTCACCAAGGTCAAGATCGGCACGAACAACATCTCCTACGAGGGCCTGGTCCCCAAGATCAAGCGGACCTACCTGGCCAAGGACCGCGAGAAGATGCAGGCCTCCATCCGTACCTTCGTGGACCGGGCCGTGGTCTTCTCGGTCTGCCCCGAGTGCGAGGGCACCCGGCTCAACGCCGCCGCCCGGGAGGTCAAGGTCAACGGGCGCACCATCACCGAGTGTGCGTCCATGCAGATCAGCGACCTGGCGGAGTTCGTCCGCGAGATCGACGAGCCCTCGGTCAAGCCGCTCGCGGACACCCTCGGCCACACCCTGGACTCGCTGGCGGAGGTGGGGCTGGGCTACCTGAGCCTGGACCGGGAGTCGGGCACCCTGTCCGGCGGCGAGGCCCAGCGGGTCAAGATGGTGCGCCACCTGGGCTCCAGCCTCAGCGACGTCACCTACGTCTTCGACGAACCCACCGTGGGCCTGCACCCGCACGACATCGAGCGGATGAACAACCTCCTGCTCAGCCTGCGCGACAAGGGCAACACCGTGCTGGTGGTCGAGCACAAGCCCGAGACCATCGCCATCGCCGACCACGTCGTGGACCTGGGGCCGGGCGCCGGACCCACCGGCGGCACCGTCACCTACACCGGTGACGTGGCCGGGCTGCGCGCCTCCGACACCCTGACCGGGCGCCACCTGGACCACCGGGCCCAGCTCAGGGAGCGGGTGCGCACCCCCAAGGGGGTCATCCCGATCCGCGGGGCCAACACCCACAACCTCCGCGACGTGTCCGTGGACGTCCCGCTGGGCGTGCTCACCGTGGTCACCGGTGTGGCGGGTTCGGGCAAGAGCTCGCTCATCCACGGCGCGCTGCCGGGCCGCGAGGGCGTGGTGGTCGTCGACCAGTCCGCGATCCGGGGCTCGCGCCGCTCCAACCCGGCCACCTACACCGGGCTGCTGGACCCGATCCGCACCGCCTTCGCCCGTGCCAACAAGGTGAAGTCGTCGCTGTTCAGTGCGAACTCCGAGGGGGCCTGCCCCGAGTGCAAGGGCGCCGGGGTCATCTACACCGACCTGGCCATGATGGCCGGTGTCGCCTCCACCTGCGAGAAGTGCGAGGGGCGCCGGTTCAAGGCCGAGGTGCTCGAGCACAAGCTGCGCGGCAAGGACATCAGCCAGGTGCTGGCCATGTCCGTGGTGGAGGCGCGTGACTTCTTCGCCTCGGGCAACGCCCGCACCATCCTGGACCGGATGTACGACGTGGGCCTGGGCTACCTGGGGCTGGGCCAGCCGCTGACCACCCTGTCCGGCGGTGAGCGCCAGCGCCTGAAGCTGGCCATCTCCATGGCCAAGAAGGGCGCGGTGTACGTGTTGGACGAGCCGACCACCGGCCTGCACCTGGCCGACGTGGACCGGCTGCTCGCGCTGATGGACCGCCTGGTGGAGGACGGCAACACGGTCGTGGTGATCGAGCACCACCAGGCGGTCATGGCCCACGCCGACCACCTGATCGACCTCGGCCCGGGAGCCGGGCACGACGGCGGCCACGTGGTCTTCGAGGGCACCCCCGCCGAACTGGTGGAGCGGGGCCAGACCCTGACCGCCCGCCACCTGCGCACCTACCTGGGGCGCTAGCGCCCGGCAGGTCCCAAAAGGTCCCAAAAGCAGGTGGGCCCGCCTCCGGAGGACGTCCGGAGGCGGGCCCACACGCGTTTTCCGAACCCTGTGCGGGGTCCGGTGGTCCTGTGCGTTCAGGAGGAGGCGGGGGCGGACTTGCGGGCGCGGGCGATCGTGTAGTGCAGGGCGCCGCCCAGCAGCGCTCCGAAGATCCACACGAACCCGGACCAGGCCTCCAGGGCGGGCAGCCACACGGCGGTCACCGAGAAGACCGAGGCCAGGCAGAAGGCGGCCAGGGCGCGCAGGTTCCATCCCTTGGTGAAGTAGTACTCGGAGCCGGGCGCGGCGGAGTACAGGGCGTTCAGGTTCAGCCGCTGGCGGCGCAGCAGGTAGTGGTCGGCGACGATGATGCCGTACAGCGGGGCCAGGACCGCGCCGAGGGTGTCGACGAAGGACGCGATACCGATGTTGTCGATGTAGGCCACCCACAGGGCGCCCACGACGAAGCCCACCGCGGCGGTGATGAGCCCGCCCGTGCGGGCGCTGATGACCGAGGGCGCCAGGTTGGCCAGCCCGTAGGCGGGCGGGATGAAGTTGGCGACGAGGTTGATGCCCACGGTGGCGAGGAAGAAGGTCAGTGCCGCCACCACGGTCAGCCAGATGTTGTCCACGCGCGCGACGATGTCGGCCGGGTTGGTCAGCGCCTGCCCGTACAGCACCGAGCTTCCGGCGGTGATGACCAGGGTGAGGAAGGAGAACAGGGCCAGGCTGACCGGCAGTCCCCACAGGTTGCCCCGGCGCATGGCGCGCTCGGAGCGGGTGAACCGGGAGAAGTCGCCGTAGTTGACCACGACCGCGGCGAAGTAGGCGACCATCGTGCCCACGACCGCGGAGAAGGCCGCCAGGGAGCCGCCCGGGTAGTCGCCGTTTCCGGCGAAGACCGTGCCCAGCTCTGTGAACAGGTCGCCGCCGGCCATGGCCCACAGGGCGATCATCATGGCGATCATGACCGCGTACACGGCCGGCCCGGCCCAGTTGAGGAAGACACCGATCCATTTGATGCCCATGCTGAACAGCGCCAGTTGGACGAGGGCCACGATGACGTAGGAGGTCCACCCCACGGCGGACAGCCCCAGGAAGGAGCCCTCGGGGCCGGGGCCGACCACGGCGGTGATGAGCAGGGCCATCGCCGTGGAGGCGAAGTAGGTCTGTGCCCCGTACCAGAACATGGCCGTGACACCGCGGATGAGCGTGGGGAACTGGGTGCCGTGCACGCCCATACTGGCCCGTGCCATGACCGCGTAGGGGATGCCGTAGCGCACGCTCGGCCGTCCCACGAGGTCGCACAGGAACATCACGATGACCCCGGCCAGGATGATCCCGGTGAAGACCGCCCATCCGTTGAGGCCGTAGGAGATGAAGAGCGTGGCGGCCAGGGTGTAGCCGAACAGGCTCTGGATGTCGTTGGTCCAGACGTTGAAGATCTCGAACGCGCCCCAGCTGCGCTTGCTCTTGGGGACGGGGGCGAGGTCGTCGTTGTACAGGGAGGGGTCGGGGGAGTGGATGGTCAGGTCGTCGTCACCGGTGGCGGGGACACCGGCGGTGGCGTCGGCCGAGGTGTGCGGTCGGGGAGGGTTGCTCACGGGGGTCCTCACGGAGGGCGGCGGTCAGGTTCGGGGCAGGGCGGAGACGGTGCGCGGGTCGGGCAGTGGTTCAGATGTCGGTGCGCTCGCCCTTCGCGGGCAGTTCGTCCACGGCCAGGCGGCTGAAGGTGCGTGAGTCTGCGTCGTAGACCCAGCTGCGGCCCACACTGGTGGCCAGGTACGCGTCGCCGGGGTCGTCGATCTCGGCCTGGGGGTGGTGGCGCAGGATCCAGGTGCGCATCAGCACCAGGTAGACGGCGAAGGCCACGGGGAAGCCGATGACGTAGGCGTAGTCGGGCTGCCACAGGGCCGCGGCCGAGGCGCCGAACCAGGCGATGAGTGCGGCGGGGTTGACGCCCCGCGCGTACCGGTACTGGCCCCGGGGGTCGTACAGGGCGGGCACGTTCAGGCGGCGGCGTCGCAGCACGTAGTAGTCGCAGATCATGATCCCGGCGATGGCCGCGATGAACCCGCCGTAGTAGCTCAGGAAGGTGAACAGGTTGTCCAGCAGCAGCCAGGGCATGACGGCGGTGCCCACCACTCCGGCCAGCACGACCCCCGAGCGGTAGGACAGGTGGGGTGCGGCGGCGTTGACGAAGTTGAGCGCCGCGGGCACCACGTTGGCGGCGGTGTTGGTGGACCACTGGGCCAGGATGATCATCACCAGCAGCAGCGCCAGCACGAAGCCGGTGCTCTGGCCCTGGATGACGTCGACGGGGTTCCATTCGCCGGTGAGGACGAACGAGACCGCTCCGATGAAGGAGATCCAGGCCTGCATCAGGGGCAGGGCCACGAACTGGGCGACCAGGACGTTGCGGTTGCGGCGCAGGAAGCGGCGTTCGCCGGGCACGGTGCGCACGAACCGGGTGATGCTGGGGATGTCCACGGCCAACGGCGCCCAGACGACCATGTTGATGAGGAAGAACGCCACCAGTGACAGGTCGCCGCCGGAGGCGAAGGTCCAGATGTTGGCCCCCTCCAGGTCGGCGATGCCGTCCAGGGTGTAGTACATCCAGATCGAGACGGCCAGGATGCACGGGGCCGCGACGGACGCCAGCCGCTCGACGGCTTTGATGCCGAGGGCGACGTTGACGATCTGCACCACCAGGAACAGGGCGTACCACAGGGGCCAGGAGGCGAACCCGGTCCAGTACTCGACCAGGCCGTTGATGGCCAGCGCCCCGAGGTAGGTCTGGATGCCGAACCAGCAGGCGGCGACCACTCCCCGGGAGACCGAGGGGAAGTGCGTGCCGAGGGTGCCGAAGGGGGCGCGCAGGAACACGGCGAAGGACAGGCCGTGTTCGGTACCGATGTCGGCGGTGAGGGTCATGATGACCGACAGGGTCATGGTGGCGCCGAGCACCAGGAGCATCACCACGGGCAGGGAGAGGCCTCCCTCGACGCCGTTGGCGCCGTACTGGAAGGTCACGATCACGATGGCCAGGCCGACCCAGATCCAGACGAAGCCCAGCAGGGAGATGGGGCGCTGGTTGAGCCAGGTGGGCAGGATCGACTCTTCGAGCAGGTGGTTGGCGGACGGGGGCGAGCTGCTGCGTCGGGGGGTGGTGGCGTCCATGGGCCTGTGCTCCTCGGGGAGGGTCAGGGGTTCAGGGGTCAGAGACGGGACTCGGGGGCGGCGGCCGGGGCGACGGGCGGGCGCTGTGCTTCCAGGGCCGGGCTCAGGGGCCAGTGGGTGAGGGGTTTGGGGCGCGGCGCGGCGAAGGTGCGGACCCGGCTGGTGGTCAGGCCGAGGCCGACCAGGGACTCGGCCAGGGCGACGGCGCTGGTGAGGCCGTCCACGACCGGGGCTCCGGCGGTCTCCTCGGAGGTCAGTTCCATACCGGCCATGCCGCCGCAGCCCAGCACGATCACCTCGGCGCCGTCCTGTTCCACGGCGGCTCGGGCCTGCTGGGCGACGGCCTGGGCGGCAGCGGTGGGATCGCTCTCCAGTTCCAGCACGCCCAGGCCGCTGGCGCGCACCGAGGCGCAGCGGGTGCTGACTCCGGCCAGGGTGAGGCGGTCCCAGATCATGGGCACGGTGCGGTCCAGGCTGGTGACCACCGAGTAGCGGTGGCCGAGGAGGCAGGCGGTGTGCGCGGCGGCCTCGGTGATGTCGATGACGGGGGTCGGGCAGAGCTCCTGCAGTCCCTCCTTGCCGTGGTCGCCGAAGCCCGCCTGGATGACGGCGTCGTAGGGGCGGTCGTAGGTCATGACGCGGTCCATGACGGCCACGGCCGCCAGGTGGCTCTCGAAGTTGCCCTCGACCGAGGCGGGGCCGAAGCGGGGGGTGAGCGCCTCGATCTCGGTGCCGGGCCGGGCGACGGTGCGGGCCTGCTCGGCCAGGGCGCGGGTGATGTCCGTCGAGGTGTTGACGTTGACGACCAGGATGCGCATGCGGTCCTTCCGGTGCCGTGCGGGGTGACCCGCTCAAAATGAAGCTATTACTTCAATACAGTTAAAGCAATGACTTCACAAGACCGGCACTTATACTTAACACGCCATGGCTGAATTCACCGAGCACCCCGCGCCCCCACGGTTCGACGAGCAGAGGTTCGGCGAGCGCATCCGAGAACTGCGCACCGCACGCGGCCTGTCCCTGCGTGAGCTGGCCGCACGCCTGGAGATCAGCGCCAGCGCGCTGTCCCAGATCGAACGCGGCAAGATGCGCCCCTCGGTCACCCGGCTGTACCAGATCATGGGTGAGCTGAACGTGCCGATGGCAGCAGCCTTCGGGCCTCAGACCAGCGAACCGGCGGCCCCCGACGCCTACACCACGCCGATGGGCGAGGCCCCCGGCCCTCGCTGGGATCCGGACGCCGACGCGGACGTGGGCAGTGTCGCGGTCACCCGCCGGTCCGAGGCCGCCGCGCTCGAACTCGGCCACGGCGTGCGCTACCGGCGCCTGACCCCGGGCCCGGTTCCGGGGATGAACTACTTCGAGTCCGTGTACCCGCCCGGCTCCTACTCCAGCCAGAACGCCGAGTACGTGCGCCACCGCGGCCACGAGATCGGCAACGTCGTCAGCGGGGTGCTCACCGTGGACGTCGGTTTCGACACCTACGAACTCCACCCCGGTGACTCCATCACCTACCCGTCCACCACCCCGCACCGCATCTCCAACCAGGGCGCGAAGGACGCCGTGGCGATCTGGCTGAACCTGGACTGATCAGCCCGGTCCGCGAGGGCTCGCGTACCGAAAACCGCGGGCGCCCGGCCGGGGCCCTCTGCCATGATCGCCGCATGCAGATCAGAGAAGCCGAAGCAGCGGACTGGCCCGCGATCTGGTCCTTCTTCCGTCCGATCGTGGCGGCGGGGGACACGTTCACCTACCCCGTGGAGATGGACGAGAAGCAGGCGCACGACGGATGGCTCCTGCCCGATCCCGACCGGACGGTGGTCGCCGTGGACGGGTCAGGGACGGTGCTGGGCACGGCCAAGATGAACCGCAACCACATGGGCAACGCCTCCCACATCGCCTCGGCCAGTTACCTGGTCGACCCGGCCCGCGCCGGACAGGGGGTGGGGCGCGCACTGGGCGAGTACTCGCTGGATTGGGCTCGCGAGCAGGACTACCGGGCCATGCAGTTCAACGCGGTCGTGGAGACCAACACCCGGGCGGTGGGCCTGTACGAGTCACTGGGCTTCGAGGTGGTCGGCACCCTCGAGGAGGGGTTCCGCCATCCCGAGCACGGGTACGTGGGGCTGCACATCATGTACCGCAGGCTCTGACCTCAGGTCTCTTCGTCGAACCTCTCGCGGGCGCGCTCGACCTCGGGCATGGTGACCGTGGTCCAGCGCAGGAGCGCGTCGATGAGGTCCTGGAGCGTGGTGCCCAGCGCTGAGATCCGGTACTCGACGGCGAGCGGGCGCGTGTTCACGACGACCCGGTCGACCATGCCGTTGCGTTCCAGACGTCGCAGGGTCGCGGTGAGGGACTTCTGGGTGATGAGGGGGATCGCCCGACGCAGTTCGTTGAAGCGCGAGGGCTGCTCGCACAGCCGGTCCAGGACCTGCAGCGACCACTTGTCGAGGATCTGGTCGAGCAGCTCGCGGTGCTCCGCGGTGATCTGGGTGGCGGGTGCGGCAGGGGTGGTTTCCAGCATGATACCTAGTCTCGTTGAGGTTCCCTTCGGACACCTAGTAGACATGGGATACCTGCTGAACGCCAACCGGAGGAACCACCATGACCGTGCAGCTGCTGACCCCCGAGGGCATGTACCAGCCCGTCCCGTACCACCACGTCGCGATCGGCACCGGCACCCGCCACGTGCACGTGGCCGGGCAGATCGCCCGCGACGGAGCGAACGGCCCCGTCGCCACCGGCGACCTCACCGGCCAGATCGAACAGGTCCTGCGCAACGCCGCACGCGGCCTGGCCGGAGCCGGGGCGACCTTCGCCGATGTCGTGCGCCTGCGGTTCTTCCTCACCGACTGGGGCCCCGACCAGCCCGAGACGATGGAGGCGTTCATGGCGGGCATCGAGAACGTCACCGAGGAACTCGGGATTCCGCGTCCGCTGCCGCCCGTGTCGGCGATCGGCGTGAGCTACCTGTTCGAGCCCGACGTGCTCGTGGAGGTCGAGGCCTACGCCGTCCTGGACTGACCGGCACCGGCGGCCCCCAGTCGCACCCGGACCGGGGGCCGCCCCGCGATACTGGCGCACATGACGACTCCCGCCGCACCTTCCGCCGCCGACCCCGTGCCGTTCTCCCGGATCAAGATCCGGGTCGGCGCACTGGTGTTCTGCGAGAGCGAGGTCGCCCTCATCCGCCGCGACCGCCCCGACTCCGTGCACTACACCCCGCCCGGCGGGAACGTCGAACCCGGTGAGGACCTGGAGGCCGCGCTTTGGCGCGAACTGGCCGAGGAGCTGGACCTGCGCCCGGACCAAGCCGGCTCACCGGAGCTGCTGTGGGTGGTGGACCAGAGGGTCAGCCGTCCCGGGCCGACCCCGCCACCGCGCAAGCTGCACCTGATCCACCGCCTGCACGTCACCCCGGAGGTGCGCGAGACGCTGGCCGCGGAGGAGTACGACGAACAGCCCGGCGGTGGATACGAGGTGGGCGTGGTGGAGTGGGTGGACCATCGGAGAACCGCTGACCTCCCGATCTTTCCGCTGATCGGGCCGGCCCTGGCCGCCCTGCCGGACCCGCACGCGGTGGTCGCCGACGCCGCCCTGCCGGCGGTCACGGACGACAACTACGTGTGGGTCTAGGTCAGGCGCCGCGGTCAGCGTCCGACCGCACCGTCGATCTGTTCGCGGAGAATGTCGGCGTGGCCCGCGTGGCGGCCGGTCTCCTCGATCATGTGGGCCAGGGCCCAGCGGAGGCTGGGAGCGGGACGTCCCGGGCCGGGTCGGGGGACGGGTTCACCGAGGTCGGTGCACCCGTCGAGCACTCTGTTCGCTTGCTCGACCGTCTGCCGGTAGCGGGCGACGACGTCGCTCACGCTGTCCGCCGGAGCGGCCTGGAAGGTCGCCTGCCAGTCGGTGACCCGGCCGCCCAGGAAGATCGAGCGCTCGACGGAGGTCAGGTGGTGGAGCAGACCGAGGAGGTTGGTTCCCGAGGGCACTCCGGCCGTTCGGACCTGTGGTTCGGGGGCGTCCTCGACCTTCGCCGCGATGGAGGTCCGGAGGTAGTCGAGGAATCCGCGCAGGACTTCGGCTTCGCTGGTGCCGGTCCGGGGCGGCGGGGAGTCGGCGCGGCGGGCGCGGTGGGACAAGGTGGACATGAGGGACTCCTTGCGTCGGGAAGCGGCTTTTGGCTCCCGGTCAGACGGTGCGGCGGATGAGCAGGACGTGGTCGGTGACCTCGGCGGTACGGCCGCCCGGACCCGTCGCGATTCTGCGGGGCGTGTCGGCCCGCTCGACCGTCCACGTCGCGGGGTCCAGTCCGATGCCGGCGGCGACCTCCTGAGGGGTCGGGTAGGAGGTGTCGGGGTCCTGGTTCCACGACCACGGTGCGGTCGAGCCGTGGTCGACGATCAGCAGGCTCCCGCCCGGGTGCAGTGCGTGGGCCGCTGCCCGCAGGACGGTGGGCCGGTCCAGGTCGTGGGGGGAGTGCAGGTAGTGAGCGCAGACCAGGTCGAATCGGCCCCGGGGGAAGGCCGCGTGCAGGTCGTGGCGCTCGGCGGTCACCAGCTCCTGCAGGCCGTGTGAACGGGCCAGGGCGGCGAGCCGCGCGACCGCGACGGCCGAGAGGTCGACGGCGGTGACGTGCCACCCCCTGCGGGCGAGCCACAGCGCGTCGCCGCCCTCACCGCACCCCAGGTCCAACGCCCGGCCGGGCGCCAGGCCCGTGACCGCTTCGACGAGTCGGCTGTTCGGTCGCGGGTCGGTGGCCGCGGGCCGGGTCGTGTGGACGCCGTCCCAGAAGGTGCTCGCGTCGGTGGTACTCATCGGGACTCCTTGTGTCGGTTGCCCCCAGCCTCACCGAGACCCCGTGATATGGCACGAAAACTTGCGGTTATGGCAAGGTGCATGCATGCACCACGGAACAGAGGACGAACTCGACACGGTGGGGCCGCGGCTTCGTGCGCTGCGTCGTGCCCGGGGCATCACCCTGGCCGACCTCTCGGCGACGATCGGGGTCTCGGAGAGCACCCTGTCCCGGCTGGAGAGCGGTCAGCGTCGCGCGACCCTGGAGTTGCTGCTGCCACTGGCCCGCACCTACGACGTCCCGTTGGACGATCTCGTCGGCGCTCCGCGCACGGGCGACCCCCGCATCCATCTGAAGCCGATCCGGCGGTTCGGGATGGTCTTCGTTCCGCTGTCCAGGAGGCCAGGCGGTACACAGGCGTTCAAGATGATCATCCCGGCACGGCCCGAACCGCTCGAGCCGACCCCGCAGACCCACGAGGGCTTCGAGTGGCTGTACGTGCTCAACGGCCGTCTGCGCCTGGTGACCGGTGAGCGCGACCTGACGCTGCAGCCCGGTGAGGTGGCCGAGTTCGACACCTCCCTGCCGCACTGGCTGGGCAGCGCCGACGGCGGCTCGGTCGAGCTTCTCATCCTGTTCGACCCGCAAGGGGTGCGCGCGCACCTGCGTACCGGTACGGCCTCCGAGACCTGAACCCGTTGACGGATCTCCTCGCGGCCGGGCCGAGCTTCCCGGCCCGGCCGCGGCCGCGCGAGAGCGGTCAGCCCTCCAGGAGCTTCTTGAGGTCGGCGAGCCAGGTGCGCCAGTCGGCCTTCCACTCGCCGGCGCGTTCCGCGTCGGCGATGCGGGTGTGCTCGATACCGGCCATCGACTTGTCCTCGCCCTTGGACTGGAAGGTCACGGCGATGCGAGTGCCCTCGGGCAGGTCCGCGGTGAACCGCTTGCCCGGCTTGGCGGTGCGCTCGGCCGCCTCCACCGGCAGCCAGCGGGTGCGCAGCCCGGGTTCGGCGAAGGCCTCGAAGAGCCGCTCGACCGGGACGTTCACGGTCTTGCTGGCGCTGGTGGCGAAGCCGTCCTTCTTCTGGCCCGGCACGCGCAACCCGCGTTCCTGCTCGTAGGCGACGGTGACGGTCTGGGCCCACCAGCCGTCCACGTCGTGTTCGCCGGTCAGGTGGGCGGCGATCTCGGTGTGGGAGCGGGTGGTGGCCTCCCAGGCGTCCAGCAGCGCGAACCAGGACCCGTAGTCGCGGCCGGTGGCCTCGGCGACCTTGTCACCGGAGACGCGCTCGCGGATGGTGGCCGCACCGGTGCCCGCGGGCGGAGCGGGTTCGCCGGCGGAGGCGGCCGGGGTGGGTGCGGGGTCCGAGATCAGCTGGGCGCGGGCGGCGGTGTAGCTCTCGCCGGTCTTGTCCATGCGGGCGCGCACGCTCTGCTTGAAGGACTTCTGGCTGGTCATGACGGCTCCTCGGCGGTCCGCGGCGACACCCACGCTCCCGCCGCCCCGCCGGAAGGGCTGCACACGTCAGACCGGCGTCCCGAGAACTCCAGGGTCCCCTTTGCCTCCACTGAGCCGGCGGCGTGGGCGCCGGGGCCGGAGGTTGGGCGCGGGACCGCGCCGTCTCCCACGCTACCCCGGTCGCCGGTGAAGCACCACCCTGATCAGGGGCGGTGGGGCCGGGTCACCGTGCGCGGTGGGCGCGCAGGACGGTGTCGTGGGTGTGGTGCGACCCCGGCGGCGGGGGGACGATCCGGGGGCGGGTCTCGTTGACGGTGACGGTCCAGTCGCCGCCCAGCAGTTCGGCGACCTCGGCGGGCTGGTAGTAGTCGGCGGGGGCGTGGCCGTCGTCCAGGCGCTCGGGCAGTCCGGTGATGTCGTGTCCGACGAAGAGGAGGGTGCCTCCGGGGGCGACGGCGGACAGCAGGCCGTGGAGCGCGGTGTGCTCGGGTCGGCGCGGGAATGGGAAGTAGTGCACGCAGACCAGGTCGAAGGCGTCGGCCGGCGGTGGTGCGGTGGTCAGGTCACCGCATTTCCACGACACCCGTTCCTCGACGTCCGTTCCGAAGCCGGCCGCCCGTTCCAGGGCGACCCGGGAGATGTCGACCGCGGTGACCAGCCAGCCCCGCCGGGCCAGCCAGAGGGCGTCGGCGCCCTCGCCGCAGCCCACGTCGAGGGCCTGGCCGGGCGGAAGGTCGGCCAGTTCGGTCACCAGGACGCCGTTGGGGTCGCCGCTGAAGAGCTGGGCCTGACTGCTGTACCTGTCGTCCCAGAACTGTGCGTCCATGGTCCGCGCCTCCTCGGTGATGGGGTGCGGAGGTGCCCTGTCGGCCGCCTCCGCCACCCAAGGTGCCCCGGCGGCCGGGGGTGCGGCAAAGTTTGTTGCGGGAACGGCAAAATCTGGTTCAGGCGGGGCGGTCGTAGACCAGGGTGTGACGCCAGAAGAGGCGTCGGCGCACGCGCGCTCCGGGCAGCTCCCGGGTGGCCGCGGCGCGGACGCGGGCGAGGGTCTGGGTCGGTTCCGCGGTGGGGGCGCGCATGTGCGGTGGCGGTCCGGTGGCCGGGGCCGGGTGACGCAACAGGCCCACGAGCGGGTTGAGCAGGAGTGAGACCAGGCCGGTCAGGTGGTCGGCCGGCCCCTCGTCGCGGTGGCAGCCGACGACCACCAGGCGCCCGCCGGGGGCCAGGGCCTCGCGCAGTTCGCGCAGGGTCGGTTCCAGGGGCAGGTGGTGCAGCACGGCCACCAGGGTGATGGCCTCCCAGCGCCGGGAATGGTCGCGGTCCTCGAAGCGCACCCGGGTGATGGTGACCCCGGGGGTGTGCGCGAAGCGGGCAGCAGCGATCGCGGCGGTGTCCGGATCGGGTTCCAGGCCCTCGACCGAACCCACTCGGCGGTGCAGGAGGGCGACCAGGTTCCCGGTGCCGCACCCGACATCGAGGACCTCGCGCGCCCCGCCGGCCGCGACCCGGCGCACCACCCAGGGGGCGAGCCGGTCGTTGTGGCTCCAGGGATGACGCTGGTTGAACCGGTCCAGTCGGCGGATCAGGGGTGTCAGCGGGGACATGCGGACCAGAGTAGTGAGGCGCTGGCGGCTCAGCCGAACAGGAGAGCCGTCACGGTCAGGCCCAGCCACGCCGAACCCAGGCCCAGGCACAGGTTCGCCAGCACGTACAGCAGCGCCCGGCCGCGGGAACCGGCTCGGGTGAGCTGGACCGTCTCGTAGGCGAACGTGGAGTAGGTGGTCAGGGCGCCGCACAGGCCGGTTCCCAGGAGCGCCGTCGCCCCGGGGGACAGGGGAAGCGCCATCAGTGCCCCCAGGATCAGGCTGCCCACCGTGTTGACCAGCAGGGTTGCCCAGGGAAAGGCCGCCCCCAACCGGTGCTTGAGCTCCAGGTCCACGAGGAAGCGGACGGGGGCTCCCACGGCCGCGCCCAGGGCGACCAGCAGTGCGCTCACGGTTGCCCCCGTCCGCCGTGGGACAGGACGCGGTGGGCCAGGGACGAGGCGGCCCAGGCCGCGGTGAGCGCTCCGGCCAGGGTGAGCGCGAGGTAGGCGAGCGCGATCTGGGGCGCGCCCCGCTCCAGTGCGGTCACCGTGTCCATGGCGTAGGCGGAGAAGGTGGTGTAGCCGCCCAGGAAACCCGCACCCCAGAAGGGCCGCACCCAACGGGTCTCGGGTCGGCGGTGGGCGATCAGCTCCATGAGCAGGCCGATCAGCAGGCTGCCGCTGATGTTGACCGCGAGGATCGTCCAGGAGACCCCGGAGGCGGAGGGCGGCCAGAGCGTGTCCAGGCCGAAGCGGGTCAGGGCGCCCAGGGCCCCGCCCGCGGACACGGCGGCGACCAGGGGCCACAGGGCGTCCCGTGCGGAGGAAGGCATGGGCCCATTCTCCACCGGGGAGGCACCGAACCGTAGATGAAGGCGCCTCTGCCCTGCGGGAAAGACCCCTGGCCGCCCGGTGCGGGCGGGGGCGGGCTCACCGCTGTCCCATCCCGGGGCGCAGGTGGAGTTCGGTGATCTGGGCGTCGCGCGGCAACTCCAGGGCGTTGACGACGGCGCGGGCCAGTGTGGCGGGCTGGATGCACGCCGCGGGGTCGTAGTCGCGCCCGAAGGCGCCGCGGACCTCGCGCAGCAGTTCGGTCGCGGTCCCCCCGGGGTGGACGCTGGTCACCCGGACCCCGTGCGGCCCCTCCTCCTCGCGCAGGGAGCCCGCCAGCTCGCTCAGTCCCGCCTTGCTCGCGGCGAAGGCCGACCAGAGCGGCACCGCGCGCAGGCCGGGGGAGGCGTTGACCAGGACCACGTGCCCGGCGCTGGCGCGCAGGGCGGGCAGCAGCAGGCGGGTGAGTTCGGCGGCCGAGATCAAGTTGACCGCCAGCACCTCCTGCCACAGGCTCACCGGGGAGTCCTCCACCGAGGCGACCGGGGAGATCCCGGCGCAGTGCACGAACGCGTCCACGTCCCCGATGCCGGCCACGGACTCGGCCAGACTCGCGGGGTGGCGCAGGTCGGCCTGTACCGTGTGAACCCGCGGACGTCCGCTGGAGAGCCCGGCGAGGCGTTCGGGGTCACGGCCCAGTGCCGCCACCGCCCACCCGCGCCCCACCAGGGCGTCCACCAGAGCCGTGCCGATCCCGCCTGTCGCTCCGCTCACCAGGACCGTGCCGCGCACCGGGTCCGTGTCGTTCGCCGGGGGTGTTTCGTGTGCCTCGTTCGCTGTCATGGCGGGGATCCTGACACGGCCACCGCGTGCGGGGCCCCGGATTTACCGGTGCCGCGCCGCCCTCGGGTCGTGTCGCGGTCTTTCTCGACATCGCCGGAAACCGCTGGGACCTGCTCGGTTGACCGGACCCGTCAGGCCCGGGGCGGTTCGTGCCGTGGCAGGCGGGCCGGTGTGAGGGGGCAGACCACCTCCCAACCCAGGTGTTCGTACAGGCCCCGGCCTTCCTCGGTGGCCACCAGCAGGCCCGTGTACACGCCCTGGGCCCGGGCCGTGCGGCCCAGGGCGTTCATGAGCGCCCGCGCCAGGCCGGCGCGGCGGTGCTCGGGCTCGGTGACCACCTGGTCGAAGACGGCCGTGCCCTCGTAGGTGGCCATCAGCGCGCCGGCCGCGCCGGCGCCCTCCGCGGTGAGAGCGCGGGCCACGTAGGAAGAGCCCCGGCGGGAGACCCTGGCGGTGTAGGGGGCCGGTACCGGAACCGGGACCGGTGAGAGTTCGACGGTCATGAGGTACTCGGTGTCCTCCACCCGCCACCTGGGGTCCAGGGCGGCGACGGTCTCCTCGCGCGGCCCGCACACCTTCAACCAGCTGTCCGGGGCGGACAGGGAACGGGACAGCCAGGCCGCGTGGCGGGCGTCGGGCAGCACGTGCCGGACCCGGTGGCCGCGGACACCGACGTCGAGGCGGTGGCCGTGGGGCACGCGCACGGGGGCTGGTGTGTCGCGGGTCAGGGCCCAGCCGTGGACCCAGCGACCGATCAGGTGATGGGTGCGGGAGGGGTGGAGGGGAGGGAGGGAAGGGCGTTCAGCGCTCTTGGCCATGGCCCCATCCTCACCATCGAACCCGCCCTCTTGTCCACCCCCGCCGGACGCGGCCGTCCCCCGGTGCGGCGCCACCTGGGGAGGGACACCGAACGGCTTCCTGTTCCGCAGGGGGCGGGCCCTTCCCTCAAGCGGTGACCGCCCTGCCGGGTCGCTGTGCAGGGACCTCTCGCCAAGGGCCCCTCGCGGGGGCGGGGCTTTCGGGGAGGACGGGCTCCGCCTCAGCCGCCCGGCACCACCCGGTGCGGAGTGAGGGGTTCGGCCGCGGCTTCGGAGGGGCGCGGTAGTTCCCGGCCGTCCGGGACGCTGTCCAGGAGCAGCCGGGTGTAGGGGTGGGCGGGGGTCTGGCCCAGGACCTCGTGCACCTCTCCCTGCTCCACCACGCGCCCCAGGTAGAGCACGGCGACGTCGTCGCTGATCAGGCGCACCACACTCAGGTCGTGGGAGATGAACAGCATCGTCAGGTCGAGTTCCGCGCGCAGGTCGCCCAGCACGTTGAGGACCTCGGCCTGGACCGAACAGTCCAGGGCGGAGGTGATCTCGTCGGCGATCACCACGCGGGGGCGGGCGGCCAGTGCCCGGGCCACGGCGATGCGCTGGCGCTGGCCTCCGGAGAACGCGTGCGGATGGCGGTCCGCCGCGTCGGGGTCCAGTGCCACGAGCCCCAGCCAGCGCTCGACCTCGGCCCGGTGCCTGCGCAGCGACGCGCGGCGCGGATCAACTGCCTCGGCGATGGCCGCCCCGACGGTCATCCGGGGATTCAGTGACGCGTAGGGGTCCTGGGGGATGAGCTGGACCGAGCGTCTGAGCGCGGCCACCTCCCTGCGGCTCGCCGAGGCGAGGTCGCGGCCCTCGTGCAGGACCCGTCCGGCGGAGGGCCGCAGCAGGCCCACCAGGGCGCGGGCCAGGGTCGACTTGCCCGACCCCGACTCGCCGACCAGCCCGAGGGTGCGCCCCTGCCGCAGTTCGAGGTCGACCGAGCGCAGGACCGGGGCCGGTCCCGAACGGGAACCGTAGCCCACGGTGACGCCCTCGGCTCGGAGCAGGGCGGGGCGGGCGGTCCGGTCGGACTCCGTGGTGGTCATCGTGCGTCCTTCGGAACGTCGTCGTGCGGGGAGGTGACCGGCGCGAAGCACGCGGCCGTGCCCGTCCCGGTCCCGACCGGCGCGGGAACCGAGTCGCGGCACAGGTCCAGGGCGTGTGAGCACCGGGGCGCGAAGGCGCACCCCGCCGGGCGCATGCCGGGACGGGGTGGGCGCCCCGGGATGGTGGCCAGGCGTTCGGGCGGTGCCCCGCGGCCGGCCGGGGCCAGTGCCAGGGCGGCGGCGGGGGTCGCGCCGATCAGGGCACGGGTGTAGGGGTGAGCCGCCTCCCCTTCGCGGAGCGCCGACGTGTCGAGGGACTCCACGATGCGGCCCGAGTACATCACCAGGGCCCGGTCGCACACCGAGGAGACGACCGCGATGTCGTGCGAGATCAGCAGGACGGCCGTCTGCCCGCCGCGTCCGGCCTCCCTCAGCAGGCGCAGGACGTCGGCCTGGACCGTCACGTCCAGTGCCGTGGTGGGCTCGTCGGCGATGATCAGCTTCGGCGAGGCGGCCAGTGCCGCGGCGATCATGGCGCGCTGGCGCATCCCACCGGACAGCTGGTGGGGGTAGTTGCGCATGAGCGCGTCGGGGTCGGCCACGCGCATGCCGACCAGGCTGCGCCGTACCCGCTCGTGCGCCTCCTCCGGTGTGGCCCGCGCATGGGTGCGCAGGACCTCGGTGAGCTGGGTGCCCATGCGCAGTGCGGGGTTGAGCGAGGACAGGGGGTCCTGGAAGACCACGCCCAGGTCCAGGGCCAGCCGTTGCGCCTCGGGGTGTCCGCGCAGGTCGAGCTCGCCCAGGCGCATCACCTCGGCGTCGGAGCGCAGACCGACGGGGAGCAGCCGCGCCACCGCCATCGCGGTGAGCGTCTTGCCGGAGCCGGACTCCCCGACCACTCCGACGATCTCCCCGGGACCGACGTCGAAGGAGACTCCGTCGACGAGCCGGGTCCCGGAGGCGTCGCACACCGTCAGCGAACGCACGCCGAGCACTCCCGCTCCGTGGTCCGCTCCCGCGTCCGCGGCGGGCGCAGGGGTTCCGTCCGTGGAGCGGGCGAGGGCGCGGGCGCCGGACGAGCGCGTGTCGGCGCCGGCCGCGACGGCATCGCCCACCAGCCCGGCACAGGTCCCGGTGAGGACGATGGCCAGGGCCGGCCCCAGGGCCTGGCTGGGGTTGGTGTGCAGTTCCCGGAGCCCTTCGGAGAGCAGTGATCCCCAGTCGAAGTGGGGCGGCTGTGCGCCCAGGCCGAGGAAGGACAGGCCGGACAGGGTCACGAGGATGGTGCCGAAGGCCACCGAGACCAGGATCAGCAGCGGTTCGGCCATGTTGGGCAGCATGTGCCTGAGGAACAGGCGGTGCCGGGGCACGCCGAGCATGCGGGCGCTGGTGACGTAGTCCCGCGCGGCGACCGAACCGGCGAGGTTGGCGGTGAGCCGGGCGAAGGCCGGGCTGCCCGCCACGCCGACCGCGAGGACCGACGCCGTGGGTCCGGGGCCGACCACCGCGGCCACCAGGAGCGCGAGGATCAGGGCGGGGTAGGAGACCAGGACGTCGATGATCCGCAGCCCGGCGGTCCGCACGCGCGGTCCGCTCAGCCAGATCGTCCCGCCCAGCAGCAGGCCGATACTCGCGGCCAGAGCGGTGGCCAGGGCGGTCGTCTGCAGGGTGAGCCGGGTGGCGGTGAGCGTGCGTGCCAGCACGTCGCGTCCCAGCGCGTCGGTGCCCAGCCAGTGTTGGCTCCCGGGTGTGGCCCGGGTGCTGTCGCTGAGCTGCGCGGCCTGGTCGCCCCAGACCCAGGGACCCAGGACGGCCAGAGCCAGGACGGCCAGCAGGCCCGCTGTGCCCACGGCGAGTCCGGGCCTTCGGACAGGATTCGGGGTGCGTGGGGGAGAGGTCACGACGAACTCGCCTCCTCGGTCTTTCCGGTGAGTGTGCGGGGGTCGAGTACGCCGAGGCAGACGTCGACCAGGAGGTTGATGAGGGCGGCCATGAGCCCGATCACCAGGACGATGCCCTGGATGACGGGGAAGTCGCGGACGAGGATCGCCTGCACGACCCGGCTCCCGAGCCCGGGCCAGGCGAAGACCGACTCCACGATCACGGTGCCGCCCATCAGCCCGGCCAGGAGCAGACCTCCCATCGTCAGGGTCGAGGTCAGCAGGTTCGGCAGCGTGTGCCGCGCGTACAGGGCCCAAGCGCCCAGGCGCTTGGCGCGGGCCGTGCGGAGGTAGTCCTCCTCCAGCACGACGGCGGCCTCCCTCCGGACGATGCGGGCCAGCGCCGCCGCGGGCGACAGCGCGATCGCCGCCACGGGTAGCAGGAGCGACGCCGGTGTGGCGGCGCCCGCGGCCGGCAGCCAGCCCAGGGTGACGGCGAACAGCAGGACCAGGAGCGTGCCCGCGATGTACTCGGGGGTGCAGCCGACGACGGAGGCCGTGGTGGTGAACGCCGTGTCCAGGGGGCGGCGGCGCCCGCCGCGGCACGCCACGGCCACCGCGACGCCCAGCGGGACCGCGACCAGCAGTGCGCCCAGCACCGAGAACACGGCCAGTTGCGCGGTGAAGGGCAGCCGCGTGGCGATCACCTGCGAGACCGCCTCACCGGTCTGGAAGGAAGTGCCGAGGTCACCGGTGAGCAGGCCGCCGACGTAGGAGGCGAACTGCTCGGCCAGGGGCCGGTCCAGTCCCAGGGAGGCGCGCATCGCCTCGACCTCCTCGGGAGAGGCGTCGACGCTGATCGCCGCGCGGGCGGGGTCCCCGGGTACGAGTTGCAGGATCAGGAAGGTGGCGGTGACCAGGACGGCGAGGACGGCTGCGAGTCCGAGGAGGCGGCGCAGGAGGAAGCGGGCCCAGAGCCGGCCGGTCCCGGTGCGTGCGGTGGGAAGGGGGGACATCGGCCGGCCTCAGTCCGTGATCCGCAGGGTGGAGATCTCGACACCGGTGGGGAAGGCCGTCGCGCTCACGTGCTCGGCCATCACCCAGCTGACGTCCACCGAGGACAGCGGGATCGCGTGGTGTCCCTCCAACATCGCCCGTTGCGCGTCCTGCCACGCGGCGCACTGGTCCTCGGCGTCCACCGACGACATCGCGCTCTGAAAGCCCTCGGTCAGTCCGGGGCTGTCCACCGCGCCGAAGTTGCGGCCGTCCGGTGGCGGCGGCCCGGCGAGCAGGGACATCGTGGGGGTGAGGGTGCCGCTGGGGTTCAGGGCGGCCATCACCGTGACGTCCCAGTCGCCCTCGGCGCCCAGGACCTCGGACCCCCAGGTGGCGTTGTCCACGTTGCGCAGGTCGATCCGCGCGCCGGCTTCGGCGAGCGCGGCGCGCACGTACTCGTTGCCGGTCCCGCCGGCGATCGCGTTCGTCCCGACCAGGTTCATCTCCACGCCGTCGAGGGCTCGGGCGGCGGTGTCGGGGTCGGTCTCCGCCAGCAGCGAGGCGTCGTCCAGGGCGCACCGGAAGTCCGCGGAGACCACGGTGTTGAGCAGGGTTCCGGCCTCGCTGGTGACGGCGTTGCGGAAGGCCTCCCGGTCCACGCTCCGGGCGACCGCCTCCCTCACCCGCGGGTCGGCGCCGGGCCTGCCCTCGCGTTCGTTGAAGACCAGGAACATGAACACCGTCGGTCGGGAGACGACGGTGTACTCCTCGGGGTCGAAGCGGGCGCTGTCGGCGCCGGTGAAGGCGGCGTAGTCGATCTGGCCGGTCTCCATCTGGTTGGCGACGGTGCCCTCGTTCTCGATCACCTGGAAGGTGACGGTCTCGGGGAAGGAGCCCTGGGCGCCGAAGTCCGGTGCCCAGTCGTAGTCCTCGCGCAGGGAGTAGGTGTACTCCGAACCCCGCTGGGAGTCGGTGAGGGTGTAGGCCCCCGTTCCCGGGGCCCGGCCCGAGGCCAGTTCCTCGGGGTCGGTGCTGCACGGGATTCCGGCCTGTGCGGAGGACAGCCCCGGCAGAAGGCCCGACCAGGGGCTCTCCAACGTCACGGTGACGGTTCCCGCGTCGGTGTCGGAGGAGATCTCGGGCTCCCCGGCTCCGAAGACGTTGCCGGCGACGGGCGATCCGGTCTCGGGGGAGGCCAGGTACTCCAACGCGGCTGCCACGGTGTCGGCGTCCAGGTCCGTCCCGTCGGAGCACAGGAGGCCGTCCCTGAGGGTGAACACGACCTCGGTGGGGCTCTCCTCCCACGACGCCGCCAGTCCTGGGACCGTCTCCCCTTCGGGGTCCATGCGGACCAGGGTGTCGTGGGCCAGGCGTGCGAACTGGTAGTCGGCGGCGACGTTTCCCCGCGCGGGATCGAAGGATGTGGCGTCCGCCGTGACGGCGACGCGTACGCGGGACGTGTCGGCTGCGCCCTCCGGAGCGGTGGTGCAGGACGTGAGGGCCGCGGTGGCCAGAACCACGCCGACCGCCGTCCATCTGCGCCTGAGTCGAGTCACGATGCCTCCTGTGTGGAATGCCCCCGCCTTGTACTGCGCGTCCGGCCCCAGGTGGGGAGGACGGACCCCAGCATGGCCACGGTCACTGGGTAGGGTGCTTTTATTCACGAAAAGGTCATATCGGGTTCGACACTGCACGGATGGGCCGAATGGACGAGCTGGACCTCATGATGATCAACGCCATGCAGCTCTCCCCGCGTGCGCCGTGGACCGAGCTGGCCGAGCCCCTCGGCGTGGACGCGTCCACGCTCTCGCGCCGGTGGGCGCAGCTCACGGCGGGGGGATCGGCGTGGATCACCTGTTATGTGGGGCCCTCGCAACTGTCGTGGGGAGGAATGGCGCTCGTGGAGATCGGCTGCGCGGCCGGCCAGGCCGAGGAGGCGGCCAGACGGATCGCCCGCTGTCCGCACGCGGTGAGCGTGGAGATCACCAGCGGGAGCCGGGACCTGCTGGTGACCGTGGCGGCGGTCACCCAGCAGGCGGTGACCGCCGTCGTCCTCGATGTCCTGCCCCGCGTCTTCGGCGTGCAGTGGGTGCGGACCACGATGATCGTGCGCATGGCGCGCGACGCCGGCTCCTGGCGCCTGGACAGCCTCGACCCGGGACAGCGCAGGAGCATCGGCGAGGAGCAGCCGGAGACGAACGGGCAGCCGCCCTCCCTGACACCGCACCGCGAGCTCATCCTCGCCCTGGGGGAGGACGGACGGATGCCCTACTCCGAGCTCTCCCACCGGACCGGGGTCCCCTCCAGCACCCTGCGGCGCAGGATCCCGGACCTGGTGCGGTCGGGGCGGATGACCATCCGGTGCGACACGGCGGCGCCCGAGGCCGGCTGGCCCGTACACGTGTCACTGTGGCTGGACGTACCGGTGGGGCGGATCGGCGACGTGTGCGCCGGGCTGGCCGCGATGCCGGAGACGAGGATGTCGGCCCACGTGGCCGGTGGGGCGTCGGTGATCGCGATCGTCTGGCTGCACCGCCTGGAGGACCTCGCCGACTGGGAGCACCGGGTCGCCTCCGCCCACCCCGAGGTCAGCGTCGTGGACCGGGCGGTCAGCCTGCGCTCGGTCAAACGGACGGGGCGGTTGCTGAACGGGGCCGGCCGCGCCGTCGGCCACGTCCCCATGGACTTCTGGGCGGACCCGGCCCCCGATGTCTAGGACGTGCCCCGTGGGAGCCGCCCGAGGCCGAAACACCGCCCGGGCCACGGTCGGGCGGTCGGCCGCACCACGACCCGGCAGCCGGACGTGCGGACGCTAGCCGGTCGGTGCCAGGCAGGACAGGGCCGCGACCGTCATCGCGGCCACCCCGGTGTCGAGCGTGGGCCGGAGCACGGGCGCGAACCGGGGCGAGTGGTTGGCGGGGATGTCGCGGTCCACGGAGCCGTCCCGGTAGGCGCGCAGGAACTCCTCGGGCTCCCAACCTCCCAGCCACCAGTAGTAGAGGGGCGCTCCGGCGGCGTCGGCGAGATGCTGCACGTCCTCGCTGCCGGTGACGGGGGCCATCTCGTGTACCCGCTCCTCTCCCAGCCGGGACCGCAGAGCGGCGTTGACCCTCTCCATCAACGCGGCGTCGTTGCGGGAGACGGGGAAGGCGCCCGTATGGCGCACGTCCGGGTGCCGAGGGGCTCCGGCGGCGTCGGACTCCGCCCTCGCGATGCGCTCGACCGAGGCCAGGACCCGTTCGCGCACGGCCGGATCGAAACTCCGCACGTTCAGCGCCACCTCGGCGGTCTCGGGGATGACGTTGGCCGCCTCGCCCGCCCTCAGGGAACCGACGCTCAGGACCGCCCGCTCCCGGGCGGCGATCTCCCGGGAGACGACCATCTGCACGCGCTGGACGAAGGCCGCGGCCGTCAGGACCGGATCGTTGGCGGCCTCCGGGCGCGAGCCGTGCCCGCCCACACCGTGGAAGGTGATGCGCACCTCGTCGGAAGCGGCCATGAACTCGCCCGGGCAGTAGGCGGCGTGCCCGGCCGCGAGGGGGGAGACGTGCTGGGCCAGCACGGCGTCCGGACGCGGCACCCGGTCGTAGAGCCCGTCCTCCACCATGGCGCGGGCGCCCGCCCCGAGTTCCTCCGCCGGCTGGAACAGCGCCACCACCGTCCCCGACCAGTGCTCCCGCGACCGCGCCAGCAACCGCACCGCCCCGACCAGGCACGCCACGTGGACGTCGTGGCCGCAGGCGTGCATCACCGGGACCCCGCGGCCCTCGCGCACCCCGGTGGCGTCCGCGGCCGCGTAGTCCAGACCGGTGTCCTCGGCCACGGGCAGGCCGTCCATGTCGGCGCGCAGGAGGACCACCGGGCCCTCGCCGTTGCGCAGCAGCCCGACCACACCAGTGCCCCCCACACCCTCGTGCACCTCGTAGCCGCACTCGCGCAGGCTCCTCGCGGCGACACCCGCGGTTCGGACCTCCTGGAAGCCCAGTTCGGGGTGGCGGTGCAGGTCCTTGTACATCTCCTCCACGTCGGGGGACAGTTCGGGCAGCGGCGCCAGGACCTTCTCCGCCGCGGGCAGTGCGCTCTCCATGCAGGTCTCCTCGGGGTGGGGTGATTGGGGAGCGCTCATTGTGTCCCCGGCCCGGAGCCGCCACCTGCCGCACGCACTGATCCGCCGCCGCCCGCACCCCGGCCGCACGTGTGCGCCACCGGCAACACCGCAAGCGGGTCGCGGCCCTCCGCACCCGGCGTGGGGCCGGATGAGGGGGACCGCGACCTGTGACCGCCCCGTGGTGCAGCAGTCGCGTGCGCGAACCGGCGCGGACGAGCCGATCGGTCGACCCCGACCGTTCACGACCCGGTAGTGGAGTGAGGAGCTAGACGGACGTGGCCGGTTCCGGGTCCCCGCCGGCGAACTGGGTCCGGTGGAGTTCGGCGTAGCGCCCGTCCCGGGCCAGCAGTTCGGTGTGGGTGCCCCGCTCCACGATCCGCCCGGCCTCGACCACGAGGATGGCGTCGGCGGCGCGGACGGTGGACAGGCGGTGGGCGATGACCAGGGCGGTCCGCCCCTCCAGGGCTTCGGCCAGAGCGGCCTGGACGGCGGCCTCGGAGGTGGAGTCCAGGGCTGAGGTGGCCTCGTCGAGGATGACCACCTCGGGGCCGGCCAGGAGCAGGCGGGCGATGGTCAGCCGCTGGCGTTCGCCGCCGGAGAAGCGGTATCCGCGTTCGCCGACCACCGTGTCCAGGCCGTCGGGCAGGTCGGCGACCAGGGAGTCCAGGCGGGCACGGCGCAGGGCGTCCCAGATCTGTCCGTCGGTGGCCTCGGGTGCGCCCAGGCGCAGGTTGGCGCGGATGGACTCGTGGAACAGGTGGCCGTCCTGGGTGACCATGCCCAGGGTGGCGCGGATGGAGTCGAAGGTGAGGTCGCGCACGTCCGTGCCGGCGAGTCGGACGGTGCCCTCGTCCACGTCGTACAGGCGCGGGGTGAGCTGGGCGATGGTGGACTTGCCCGCCCCGGAGGAACCGACCAGGGCCACGGTCTGGCCGGGTTCGACGCGGAAGGACACCTCGTGCAGGACGGGGCCGTGTTCGGTGGTGTCCAGGACGGCGACCTCCTCCAGTGAGGCCAGGGAGACCTTGTCCGCGTTGGGGTAGGCGAAGGTGACGCCGTCGAACTCCAGGGACACCGGCCCGGCGGGGACCGGACGCGCGTCCGGCTTCTCGTCCACCAGCGGCTTGAGGTCGAGGACCTCGAACACCCTGCTGAAACTCACCAGGGCGCTCATCACCTCCACGCGGGCACTGGCCAGGGCGGTCAGCGGCGCGTACAGGCGGGTGAGGAGCATGCCCATGGCCACGACGGTTCCGGCGTCGAGCTGACCGCTCAGGGCGTAGAAGCCGCCGAGCCCGTAGACCAGGGCGAGGGCGAGGGCGGAGACCAGGGTCAGGGCGGTGAAGAACACCTCCTGGACCATGGCGGTGCGCACACCGATGTCGCGGACGCGGCTGGCGCGGCGGGCGAATTCAGCGGATTCCTCGTCGGGGCGGCCGAAGAGCTTGACCAGGGTGGCGCCGGGCGCGGAGAAGCGCTCGGTCATCTGGGTGCCCATGGCCGCGTTGTGGACGGTGCGCTCGCGTTCGATCTTCGCCAGCCGGGCGCCCATGCGGCGGGCGGGCAGGACGAAGACGGGCAGGAGCAGGAGCGCGATCAGGGTGATCTGCCAGGACAGGGTCACCATGACGACCAGGGCCAGGAGCAGGGTGACGAGGTTGCTCATCACCCCGGACAGGACGTCGCTGAAGGCGCGCTGGGCACCGATGACGTCGTTGTTGAGCCGACTGACCAGGGCCCCGGTGCGGGTGCGGGTGAAGAAGGCGATCGGCATGCGTTGGACGTGGTCGTAGACGGTGGTGCGCAGGTCCAGGATGAGCCCTTCGCCGATCCTGGCGGACAGCCATCGCACGATCAGGGACAGGCCCGCCTCGGCCACCGCGACCAGGGCGATGATCCCGGCCAGGAAGAGGATGGGGTCGAGCGCGGACCCGTCGACGATGGCGTTGACGACCTCACCGGCCAGGAGGGGTGAGGCCACGGCCAGAGCGGCCATGAACACGCTCAGGGTGAGGAACCAGCCCAGTTGGCGGGAGTGCGGGCGGGCGAAGGAGGCGATCCTGCGCAGGATCGGAAGCGAGAAGGGGCGCTGGTCCTCTTGGGCGTGCATCGCGTGGTAGATCGAGTTCCACGCGGCCATTTCCATACTCATGGGTCGTCCACCGGTTCGTTGGGTTGGCTGTCCTGGAACCGTATGACCTCAACTAATGTTGAGGTCAAGTTCGTATGGTGAATCCCTCTTCATTCCTTTTGCTTCCCTTCCTCAGGGAAGGTTAGAGTACTTTCAGGAACTCTGAGGAGGATTTGAGTCATGAGTGCGATCTATCGAACCGAGGCCGCGGGGCAGCGGCTCCGGGAGCAGTACCGCCAGGGCCTCGCCCAGGCGCCGGTCCCGACCGGGCAACTGCACCTGCCCACCCGCGAGGGGGAGACCTTCGTGCTCGCCTGCGGCCCCGAGCAGGCCCCGCCGCTGGTCCTGCTGCACGGTTCGGGAGCCAACAGCAGCACCTGGTTCGCCGACCTGCCCGCCTGGTCCGAGCACTTCCGGGTGTACGCGGTGGACCTGGTCGGCGAACCCGGGCTGAGCGCACCCTCCCGCCCCGACCTGTCCACCGAGGCCGGCGCGCTGTGGCTGGACGACGTGTTCGAAGGGCTCGGTCTGGAGCGGGCCGCTGTGGCGGGGATGTCCCTGGGCGGCTGGACGGCGCTCGACTACGCGATCCGCAGGCCCGACCGGGTCACCCGCCTCGCCCTGGGCTGCCCCGCGGGGCTGGGAACCCAGCGCCGGTGGCGCATCCTGGGCGCGGGTCTGCTGACACTGTTCGGCCGCCGTGCCCGGGAGCGGTCGGTCAGGTTCCTGGTCGGCCTGGGCCCCTCCGAGGGCACGGCGCTGCTGGACGGGATCATGGAGGTCTTCGCCGAGTTCCGTCCGCGCACCGAGACCCTGCCGGTCTTCCCGGACGCGGCCCTGCGCTCCCTGCCCATGCCGGTACTGGTCACCGTGGGCGAGCGGGACCAGATGTTCGACTCCGCACAGACCGCACGGCGGGTACGCGAGTGCGTCCCGAACGCCCGGGTCAGGGTCCTGCCCGGGGTCGGTCACGCCCTCACGAGCCAGACCGGGCCGGTCCTGGAGTTCCTACGGGGATGAGAACCGCCCCGTCCCGCCCCGCGCCACCCGAGATCGGGCCCGGGGCGGGACGCTCAGTCCGGCTTCGCAGTGCTCCCCTCGCCCGTGCCCGCGCTGCCGGTGCCCACGCCGGCCGTACTCGCGCCAACCCTGCTGACCGTGCCCGCGCTGACCGCGTTGGCGGCGACGATCGCCAGGATCGCCGTCCCCTCCACCCATTGCGGGGTCTGGCCCAGCACCAGCCAGCCCGCCAGCGACGCCATCACCGGGTGCACGCTCATGAACAGCCCGAAGAAGCGGGCCGGTACCCGGCGCAGGGCGTACAGGTCACCCAGGAACGGAACCATCGAGGAGAGCACGCCCGCCACGGCCGCGCAGGCCACGGCCGCCATCGTGGGCGGGTTCAGGTACAGCGCGATGATCCCGACCGGTACGAACACCAGCGCGGAGACCCCCGCGGCCGCCGCCGAGCCCCCGATACCCGGCAGGCGGCGCCCCACGGTCCGGTTGAGCAGGATGTACCCGGCCCAGCAGGCCGCGGCGACCAGGGCCAGAGCGATCCCGAGGTAGTCGGTGGAGGGCTGCGGGCGCATCAGGACCGCCACCGCACCGCCCGCGACCAGGGCGCACGCCAGGTCGGTCCAGCGGCGTGAGGAGGCCAGGGCCACCGCGAGGGGGCCGAGGAACTCCAGGGTGACCGCCAGGGCCAGGCCGATACGGTCGATCGCCAGATACAGGGTCAGGTTCATCGACCCGAACACCACCGCCATCGACAGCACCGGCCACCACTGCCCCCAGGTGAACGAACGCAGCCGGGGCCGCCCCACCGCCATCAGCACCGCGCCCGCCACCCACTGGCGGATCGCGACCACCCCCGCCGGGCCGATCACCGGGAAGGCCAGGGCGCCGGTGGCCGCACCGACCTGGTTGGAGGTGCCGCCCAGCAGCATCACGGCCATGCCCCGCCAACGGCCCGAACCCGCGCTCGAAACCGCTCCCGCGTCGGCATCCGCGGCGGTGTGCCCGCCCTGACCGGTGTCGGTGGAAGTCCTCATGGGGGCGAGCATCCTCCGCCCCTCCACATACGCAAAATGCATACGAGTGAGCGTCTATACGCTGAAGTCATGGATCTCGAGCTCCGCCACCTGCGCTGCCTGGTCACGATCGTGGACACCGGAAGCTTCAGTGACGCCGCCCTCGAACTCGGGATCTCCCAGGCAGCGGTCTCCCGGACCCTGGCCGCCTTGGAGAGCATCCTCGGGGTGCGCCTGCTCCACCGCACCAGCCGCAACGTCACCCCCACCACGGCCGGGGTTCAGGTGCTGGCCCGCGCCCGCCACCTGCTGGCCGGGGCAGACAACCTGCTCAGCGAGGCCACCACCGGCCACACCCGGCTGCGGGTGGGGCATGCCTGGTCGGCGGTGGGCCGCCACACCGCCGAGTTCCAGCGCCGCTGGGCCGACCTGTATCCGGAGGTGGCCCTGCACCTGATCCGTACCAACACCCCCACCGGTGGCCTGGCCGAAGGCCTGTGCGACCTGGCGGTGGTGCGCGCGGCCTTCGACGGCAAACGCTTCGACAGCGCCGTGGTCGGCCACGAACGGAGGCACTGCGCGATGGCCTCCGACGACCCCTGGGCGCGGCGCCGCTCACTGCGTCTGGCCGAACTCTCCGGTCGGCTCCTGCTCTTCGACCGGCGCACCGGCACCACCACCGCCGACCTGTGGCCGGAGGGCACACGCCCGGCCATGGAGCACGTCAACGACATCGACGACTGGCTGGCGGAGATCGCCACCGGGCGGGCGGTCGGCATCACCCCGGAGAGCACCGCCACCCAGTACCGGCGCGACGGAATCGTCTTCCGCCCCCTGCGGGACGCCCCGCTCATCCCGGTACGGCTGGTCTGGCGGCGCCATGACCCGCATCCGGCCACACACGCCGCCGTCGCGCTGCTCTCGGAGCTCTACCGAAAGGGCCGCTGAGCGGAACGGGGACGGCCGACGGGCCCGGCGGCGCTCACGTCTCCCCGGCCCCGGCGGGTCACACCGAGCGGATCGCCTCGGCGACCGAGGCGAGGGCGAGCATCCGGACCGTGTCCACGTGCGCGTCGACGCGCCCGGTCGCGGCGGCGACGAAGCCGTCGCCGTCGAAGCGCGTGTGCGGTGGGGTCAGCGCCCTGGAGAGCCCGTCGTGGGCGCCCTGCGCCACGATCCGGCACCCGGCCTTGTCGAGGCGGGCGTTGGTGACGACGACCCCGATGGTCGTGTGGGCGCGCTCGGGTGCCAGTTCGAACGGCTCCGCCAAAGCGCGCACCGCGTCGAGCGAGATCTCACCGCGGCCGTCGTCGACGTCCCCGAACGCGTTGACCGCGCACAGCGCGCCGACCACCAGGTCACCCACACTGTGCTCGACGTAGCCGAGTCCGGCGTGCCGGCTGCCCCGGGGGCCCCGCCAGTGGCTGACGTAGGCGCCGGTCCCGGCGCCGACGCCTCCGGTGAGGACCTGTTCGCCCCGGGTGGCCCGGGCGGCCAGGTATCCGGACTCGCTCGTGGGCCGCACCCGGGGGTCGCCGACGCCGAGATCGAACAGCGCCATCGCCGGAACGATGGGGACGGGTCCGGCCGGGGTGCCCGCTCCGCGTCCCTGTTCCTCGTAGTAGCGCATGACGCCGTCGGCGGCGGCCAGGCCGAACGCCGATCCGCCGGTCAGCAGCACGGCGTCGACACGGGTCACGGTCTTGTCCGGGGCCAGCAGGTCCAGTTCACGTGAGGCGGGCGCGCCGCCGCGCACCTCGTAGGAGGCCACGGTCCCCTCGGGGAACTCGATCACGGTGCAGCCCGTCTTCGCCGCCTCGTCGGTCCAGTGTCCGACACGGACCCCGTCCACACCCATGCGCTGACCCATGCTCCCCAGGCTAGGGGCGCGGCGCCCGGTGGTGTGCGGCGGCTCCCCGACGAACCCTGGGGCCCTGTCACAGGCCCCGGTGCTCTCCTCGGTTCAACGGGCGGAGACGAAGCGGCGGACGGTGGGCTGCCGGTCGGGTTCGGGCACGTCGTCCGAGCCCTGTGCGGCGGGGGCCTGAGCGGGGACCTCGGCGGTGAGGACCTGGACGCCGGCGTCCTCCGGGGCGAGCAGCAGCGCGCGGGCCAGGGTGGCCTCGGCCTGGGCCAGGAAGCGCATGACCAGGGGCAGGGTCAGGGCGAACAGCGCTCCGCCGACCATGTGGAACGCCAGGGTGGCCAGGACCGGGTACTCGGGCAGGACGTAGGTGCCCACGTCGGTGTAGCCGGGGACGAGGTAGAGCGACCAGCCCCAGAGCGGGTAGAGCAGACCGCCCAGGGACAGGGCCCACCAGGTCACGGCGACGACGAAGGTGACCAGTGAGACGGGGAAGCGCAGCAGGGGGTGCAGGGCGTCCAGCCAGCTGCGGGAGCAGGTCAGCGGGTGCAGTAACTGGCGCAGGGGCCCGGCGTTCTTCGGGGGTGTGCGGTAGGGCAGGCGCATCACCGGTCGGCCGTAGAGGTCGGAGAGGCGGATGCGGTCCACGTGCGCCAGCCCTCGGGCCGTGACCAGGAGCACCGACAACAGCACCAGTCCTCCGAAGACCACGGAGGTGCCGATCCCGAGGGCGAGACCGGTCAGGACGACGGCGAAGGAGAACACGGCGAGCGGAAACCCCAGGAAGACGTAGCGGGTGTCGCGGCCGAGTCCGGTGAAGAGGGAGGCGTTCATAGCGTCGACGCTACGCTCGGGGACCCTCGCCGTCATGGCCGCAGACGTGAGCATCGACGGTGGTGCTGTCACCACCCCCCTGCCTGGTGGCTGTGTCTCCTGGGGCTGGAGGGGACTCAGTTGCCCAGGTTGCTGAGGAACGGAACGAACCCCACCTGCTGGAGGCCGTTGACGAGCAGGAGGAAGCCGACGATGCCGATGATCCAGGCCATGGCCTCACGCGAGCCCGCGTCGATCTTCTCCCTCCAGCGGTCCAGCCGCGGGCGCAGGCGTTCACCGAAGACGCGGTGGGCCAGGTAGAGCAGGACCGGGGGGAGCACCATGACCAGGTTGTAGGCGGCGAGCACCGGTATCCAGGTGTGGGCGGCCAGCCCGGAGGCTCCCATGATCCCGATGGCGCCGAAGTAGGGGAGGGCGGTCCCGGCCTCCAGGAGGCCCGTGGCCAGGCCCAGGCCGACCATGGTGGCGGTGCGCAAGGACGCGGGGCGGCGCGGGGCCCGCTTGCTGGTCGGCATCACCCAGGAGTAGGCGAACAGGCCCGCGCCCAGGACCAGCACGACCCAGCCGGCGGCGGGGCTGTCGGCCAGGTGGGACAGGCGGTTCAGGGCCGTTTGCAGGCCGAGCATCAGCGCGCACCCGAGGGCGAAGTAGAAGACCGCGACCGTGCCGAGGTAGGTGAACAGCGGGCGGGCGATCGAGCGGGCCCCGCTCAGCAGCACGAAGAGCGTGACGCCCAGGGTGGCGGGGCTCAGGGTGTCCAGGATCGCCAGTCCGGCGACCGGTAGCAGTACTTCCAGGGGCGGCACGGGATTCTCCTCGTTCGTTTTAATACGCCTGTGCTAAATAAAATAACACAGGTGTGTTAGAAAGGGGAGGTGCCTAAGATCGTCGACCACGAAGAACGCCGCCGCGAGCTCGCCGAGGCCCTGTGGCGGGTGATCGCCTCCTCCGGCCCCCAGGCCGTGTCCATCCGCACCGTCGCCGCCGAGGCCGGACTGTCCGCGGGAGCGCTGCGCCACTACTTCCAGACCCGCGAGGAACTCCTGCTCTTCGCCATGGACCTGTCCGAGGAGCGCGTGCGCCGGCGCATGGCCGAGTACTCGCTCACCCTGACCCCCGAGGTGCCCATGGTCGAGCGGGCCGCCGGGTTCGCCGAGCAGATGCTGCCCCTGGACGAGACCCGCCGCGCCGAGTACCGCGCGTGGGAGGCCACCGGAACCCTCGGGGCCATGGACCCCCGAGCGGAGGAGCGCTGGATCCAGCAACGGTCCCTCTACCGGCGGCTGGTCGGCGGGCTCGGCGGACTGCCGCCCCTGGAGGAACCCGAACAGGTCCACCCCGATCCCTGGGTGGAGACCTGGTCCGAGTACCTGCACACCTACATCGACGGCCTCGCCCTGCAGCTGATGGTCACCCCGACACAGGTCCCCCCGAAAGCCGCGAGAGCCAGGCTGCGCGCCTTCCTCGCCCACATCGAGAACCAGAAACGCCCCTCCTGACCGGAGGGACTCGGGGCCGCGGGTGAACAGCGGAGCGCTCTTGGAGAGGGCGGACAGAGGTCAGCAGGATGCGTGCGGTGCATGTCATGGAACCGGAAACGCGGCCGCCACGGGTTTTCCGACTGTCCGAGGGGCCCTGGCCGCCCGGGCGATCCGGGACCCGGGCGCACCCGGTCCCGGGGCTTGGCCATACTGGGTGACGCAGTCGGGCCGAACCGAGGGGGAGCAGGGCGTGAGCATCACACAGAGCGGCGGGGACGGGTCGCACGAGCGGACCAAGATCGAGTTCCGGGCCGCGACGGCCACCGACGCCCGGGCTCTGGTCGACCTGGTCAACTCCTGCTACCGGGGGGACAGCTCCCGGCAGGGCTGGACCACCGAGGCCGACTTCCTCGGCGGGCAGCGGGTGGGCTCCGACACCATGGCCGAGCTGTTGGCGCGGACCAACACCCTGGTGCTGGTGGGGGAGTCCGAGGGGGAGATCGTCACCTGCTGTGAGCTCCAGCGGAGTGTCAACGGGGCGTACTTCGGGATGTTCTCGGTGCGCCCGGACCTCCAGGGCGCGGGGCTGGGCCGGGTCGTCCTGGCCGAGGCCGAGCGCACGGCCGCACGGGAGTGGGGCTGCCGCCTGATGCGGATGAAGGTGCTCAAGCAGCGCCCCGAGCTGATCGCCTGGTACGAGCGGCGCGGGTACACCAGCACCGGCAAGACCGAACCCTTCCCCTACGGTGACACCGATTTCGGTCTGCCCAAGCAGGACGACCTGGCCTTCGTCGAACTCACCCGGGAACTGCCCGCCGACCTCTGAGCGGGGCGGGTCGGAGCCGGGGGTGCCGGTCAGTCCTGTTCCAGGTTGGCCGACATCCGCTCCAGGACGTTGACGGTGTCCCGGTACTCCTGGTCGCTGATGCCCTGGCAGATCCGGTTCCGCGTCTCCTTGACCCGTTCCAGGAGCTCTTCGTGGGCCCGGCGCCCTTCGGGGGTCAGTTCCAGGGAGACCAGGCCGCTCACCCAGCCGCGCTGCCGCAGGGCCTCCACCGCCGGAGCGACGGTGGTCTCGTCCTCCTCCAGGAACGGGGTCAGGCGCTGGTCCAGCTGGAGCACGGTGCCGGGTTCGCCGTGCAGGGAGTTGAGCACCTGCCACTGGCGGCGTCCGAGGGACTCCGAGGCCAGGGTCCGGTCGAAGTCGTTCTCGATGAGTCGGTCCAGGTGCTTGAGCCAGAATCCGATCGGTAGGTCGGACATGGTTCCTCCGGAGTGCCGATGACTGCGTTCCGATGGACCAACGATATGCCGCCGAACGGCGTCGCGGCCGCCGTTCTCCCCGAGTGTTCGAGCGCGTGTGTCGGAGGCGTTGGCTAGCCTGCCCGCATGTCCGACACACCCACCGGCCTCCGGTTCGTGCGCGGCGACGCGACCAACCCGCAGGCCTCCGGCCCCAAGGTCATCGCGCACGTGTGCAACAACCGGGGCGGCTGGGGCAAGGGATTCGTCCTCGCCCTGTCCCGGCACTGGCCCGAACCCGAACGCGACTACCGGGCCTGGTACCGCGGCCGCTCCGGCAACGACTTCGCCCTGGGGGCGGTCCGGATGGTCCGGGTGCGCCCCGACCTCCACGTGGCCAACATGGTCGCCCAGCACGGGGTCAGACACGGCAGCGGCGGGCCGCCGATCCGCTACGAGGCGCTCGCCGACTGCCTCGGGCTCCTGGCCGGGCACGCCCTGGAACTGGGCGCGACGGTGCACATGCCCCGGATCGGGTGCGGTCTGGCGGGTGGAAAGTGGAATCGCGTCCAGCCGCTGATCGAGGAGCACCTCCTGGACCGGGGCGTGCGCGTCACCGTCTACGACGTCGACTGACCACGAACCCGGGCAGAGATCGCCGTCCCCTCCCTCAGCAGATCGTGCGCCGTTCGACACCGGGCAGGTGTTCCTGCCACTCCTCGTCGCTCAGGTCCCGGCCCACACGCTCGCACAGGGTCCGCACCATGGCGCCGGGGTCGACGGAGACCTCGTAGGTGCCCGCCTCGTCCTCCTCCTCGGTCACCACCAGCCTCAGCGTCGAGCCGTCGTCGACGAACCCGACACCCGCGCTGTCCTGCGTCATGTACTGGACCCCGGGCCCCACGATCGGCGGCCCCAGCGGGGTCCGGGTCGGCACGTGCCACACCTGTAGCAGGGTCCTGGCGATGTCCCTGCGCCAGTGGGTGCCGGCGTTGTTGACCATGACCATCAGTTCGGAGTCCGAGGTGAAGGCCACGAGGGCACCGCCCGTTCCGTCGAAGTACTCCTCGCCCAGGCGCACCACAGGGGCGAGGGGAGCCAGGGACTCCCCGTCCAGGAACACCAGGTCGTCGAGGCCCGTCCGGACCGCGACCGCACCGTCGGGGGAGACGTCGGGTGCGATGTCCCCCTCCACGGGCCGGAACTCCGGCGGGTCGGGCAGCTCGCCCTGGCCGTCGTCGACCCGGACCATCGCTCCCCACGGCCAGTCGAGGGTGGTCACCGTCCCGTTGTCCAGGAGCAGGCGCAGCCCGTCGTCATCGGGCCGCCACACCGCGTCCGCAATCATCCGGCCCTCCAGGGTGTGGACCAGGGACAGCGAGTACCAGCCGGTCAGTTCCTCGAAAGGAGGGAAGGAATCGGGCGTCGGCTCCTCCACCCGCTCCCAGGACTCCCACAGCGTGAGCTGGTCGCCGCTGAACTCGGCCAGCACACTCCCGTCGGCGTTGAAGCGCACACCGCGCGGGGTCTGCCTGTCATGGGCGGGTTCGTCCCGCAGTCGTGTCGATGAGGCTTCGAGCGATTCCCGGTCCGACACGTCCCACACCCGCAGCCCTCCGTCGGCCACCGCTCCCGCCAACCGGGTCCCGTCCGGGCTGAGGGCCAGGTCCACGAGTTCGCCCGCCCCGTCCGGCCACGCCGTCGACACCGTGTCGCCGGTCGACAGGTCGACGATCTCCACGCCCTCTCCGACATCCCGGTACACCGCGGCCAGATCCTTGTCCGCCGCCACGGCCACATCCAGGACGCCGGGCTCGTCACCGAGGACGTAGGAGCCGTCGTCCGCGCTGACGAGGAACCGGGGGCCCCGGTCCTGGACCTCGACGACGTAGGTGTCGTTGTACTCCAGCAGCAGGTAGTCGTCGTTCTCGGTGAAGACGATGTCCGGCAGTGCGTGCCACGCCTGGACCAGGGGAACGTCGAGGCCGTCGGGGGCCGCGTCGCCGGCCGAGAAGAACCGGGGTCCGTCGCCGGCCATCACGGCGACCGTTTCCCCGTCCGCGCTCAGCGCGACGTCCACCACCGCCTCCTCGGCTCCTGCGATATCGGCGAGGGCGACTGCGCCCACCTCCTCGCCGGTGTCGGCGTCCCGGACGTCGACCGAGGTGTCCGTGAGGGCGGCGGTCCGGCGGCCGCCGGTACTCATCACGGGGTGCGTGCCCAGCTGCCTGACGGAGCTCTCCTCCGGTTGGGTCACGGCCCGGTGCAGCGCCGAGCGCGCGTCGACGGTCGGCGCGAACTGCCATGCGGCGGCGGCGAGCAGCATGGCCGTCTCCGGTTCGCCGCTGCGCAGTTCGGCCGCACGCGCCGCCAGGTCGCGGGACATGCTCTCGTCGAGGAGGCTCCGGGCGGCGTCCCTCTCCTGCGTCCTGGCCTGGTTGAGCCACACCAGTCCTCCCGAGGCCACGAGCAGAACGGCCACCAGCCCTGCCAGGACGGAGGTCACGGTGCGGCGGCGGCGCTCGCGGCGCACGGTCAGGTTCCGACTGGCCGTCAGGAACCGGTGCTCGGTGGTGTTGAGCTGCACCCGGGTCCGCTCCGAGTCCGCCCATGCCGTGGTCTGGTCCAGCAGGCTGCCCTGGAGGAGGTCGCCTTCACGTTCACCGTGCTCGTGCCAGAACCTCGTGGCGGTGTCGATGCGGCCCAGTAGACGCAGGCCGTCGTCCTCCTCGGCGATCCAGGTGCGCAGCCTCGGCCAGGCCACTCCCAGGGCGGCGTTCTCCAGGTGCAGCCGGAGGCCGTCGAAGGAGACCAGCCCGGCCCCGTCCAGGCGCCGGGCCAGGTCCTCGGCCACCGCGGTGTCGTCCGCGGGCAGGTCGGCGAGCGCCACCCCGCGCAGGGCCATGCCGCCGCCGGGTTCGGGCTCCAGCATCCGCAGAAGGATCTGGAGCATCAGCCGGCGCTGCTGTTCGGTCAGATCCTGGTAGAGGTCTTCGGCGGTACGGCCCAGGTCCGTCGACGACTCCTGGCCGGCTCGGGGGACCAGGTCGTGGGCGGCCCGGCCCCGGCCGGCTTGCAGGAGGGCCTCCATGTCCGAAGGGCCGCCGTCCCCTGGCGCGGGGGCCGTAGCGGAGTCGGTCTCCTCGTCCTGGCCCGCTTGGGGGACCGGTGCGCGGTCGGCGCGGTCCTGGCCGGCCCGGGGGAGGGTCTCCATGTCCGAAGGGCTGATGTCCCCTGACACAGGGACCGTCGCGGAGTCGGTCTCCTCCTCCCGGTCCGTTCCGGTGTCCGCCTTCTCGAACCCCTCGTCCCATGGGGGGTCGAGGAGCCGCATGAGCAGTTCGGCCGCGGTGGGCCTCTGCTCGGGGTCCTTGGCCAGGGCGTCGGCCAGCAGCGGCCGCAACCCGGGCGGGAGGGGATCCAGGTCGGGGGTGCTCTCCCGGACAGCGCGCATGATCTCGCGATCGGTACTGCCCTGAAAGGCGTGGCGGCCGGTGGCGGCGTAGAAGACGACCGCCGCCCAGGCGTGCACGTCGGCGGGCCGGCCCGCGCGCTTCCTCGCGAACTGTTCCGGGGCCATGTACCGCAGGGTGCCCACGAGCCTGGACCGGGAGAGCGTGGCCGAGTCGGTGAGGATGCGCGCGATACCGAAGTCGATCACCCTGGGGCCGTCCGGGCCCATCAGCACGTTGCCCGGCTTGAGGTCGCGGTGGACGACGTCGGCCTGGTGGATGGCCGCCACCGCGGTGATCGTGCCCACCGCCAACCGGTACAGGTCCTGCGACGGCAACGGCCCGTGTTCCCTGACCGCGGTGCGCAGAGTGGGCCCGTCCACGAACTCGGTGATGATGTAGGGCCGCTCCCCCTCCAGATCGGCGGCGAGCACCCGGGCCGTGCAGAACGGCGCCACCCTCCGGGCCGCCGTCACCTCCCTGCGCACGGGACGGTGGAAGCCCTCCTCACTGCGCAGGGCCTTGAGCGCCACCCGGGTACCGTCCGTGCCGTAGGCCTCGTAGACCACACCCTGGCCCCCGACGCCGAGGCGGCCTGCCAACCAGTAGCCACCGATGCTCAGCGGGTCTTCGCCTCGGACGAGGGGGGCTCGGGTCACAGTGCGTCTCCGGAAGGCAGGGGGTCAGGGGGCGCCAGTCCGATAGATGCCCGAACCGCCACCGGAGTTCACCTGTTTGTTGGCGAGGAGGCCCGGGCGTTCACGCCCGGGAGGAATCGCCTGGATCCGTTGAGTTCCGGCTCCTACCCGGGCAGGCGGCACAGGATCGCGCCGCGGGGGATGACGAAGACCCCGTCGGGGTGCTCGCTCCAGCGCTTCCATCCCGCCGAGATCCGTTTCAGGTCCGCCTCGCTCGCGTAGCCCCTGGCGACGGCGTCGCGGCCCATCGCCGACTCCAGGATGCGGCGCGACCACATGCCGCCCCACCAGGCGCGGCGCTCGGGAGCGGAGTGGTCCCACACCTCGGCGACATGGGTGACGTCCTCGAACCCGGCCGCGTGCGCCCAGGCGAGCATGCGGCGACCGGCGTCGGGTTCGCCGCCGTTGGCGCGGGCCATCCGCTGGTACAGCTCCATCCACGAGTCCAGTTCGGGCAGGCCCGGGTACCAGTGCATCGCCGAGTAGTCGCTGTCGCAGGCGGCCACCACGCCGCCCGGCCGGGCCACGCGGCCCATCTCGGTCAGGGCGCGCACCGGGTCGCCCACGTGCTGCAGGACCTGGTGGGCGTGGACGACGTCGAAGGTGTCGTCGGGCAGGTCCAGGTCGTGGATGTCCCCGACCAGGAAGTCGATGTTGTCGGCGCCCGCCTCCTCGGCGTTGGCCCGGGCCTGCTCGACCGCCTCGGAGGAGGAGTCCACGGCGGTGACCCGGCCGGGGGCCACCCTGCGTGCGAGGTCGGCGGTGATGCTGCCGGGGCCGCAGCCCACGTCCAGCAGGGAGCGGCCGGGGCGCATCTCCGCGAGCGCGTAGGCCGCGGAGTTCTCGGCGTTACGCCACAGGTAGGAGGTGGTGACCGTCGGGTGCTGTCCGTGAGTGTACCGCGCCATCGCGTACCGTCCTTCGTGCCGGGGTTCGGGTCGACCCTACCCCCTCGTCTCTCCTGGTGAGATGGAATTCTCATATAGCGAGACGATTTCTCCTCTTTCCGAACCGCCCGGAAAACTTCCCGAGCCGACCTAACACACACCTCCCGTTCCGACACAAGCAGATGAGAGGACGGGAGGAACGCCCATGGGACGCAGCACGGTCGGAGAGGACTACTCCGACGAGCGCGCCTTCAACACCCTGTTCGAGCAGCACTACGACGCCGTGTACCGGTACGCGCGGCGCAGGGTGGGCGCGGACCAGGCCGACGACGTGGCCTCGGAGGCCTTCGTCGTGGCCTGGCAGAAGAGAGGGCGCCTGGTCCCGCAACGGGAACTGCCCTGGCTGTACGCGTGCGCACGCCGCATCACCCTGGCCCACCTGCGCCGCGACCAGCGACAGGACCGGATCGCGGAGTCGCTGGTCCGCGAGCCCGGACGGCTGGGGGTGCACTCCGACGACGCCGAGCGCGTCATCGACCGCGACCGGGCCCTGGCCGCCCTGGCCCGGCTGACCGAGATCGAACGCGAGCTCGTGATGCTCGTGACCTGGGAGGGACTGGACAGCCGCCAGGCGGCCGAGGTCGTGGGATGCACCCACGTCACCGCCCGGGGGCGCCTGCACCGCGCCCGGAAGAGGCTCACCGCACATCTGGCCGAGACGCCCGGCCCCGAACGGGCCCCCGCCTTCGAGGAGAAGGAGAAGGAGTCGGCATGAACGACCTGACCGCACTGCGCGCCGCCCTTGAGGGCGCCGACCCCGCCAAGGACACCGCACCCGCACCCGAGGACCGCCTGCGGGCCCGTACCAACGCCATCGCACGCCTGAAGGAGAACACCCCCATGGCACGTCCCCTGTGGCGCCGTGTCCCCGTGCTCGTCGCCGGAGCCGCCACCGCGGCCCTGGCCGTCGGGGCCGCCGCGCTTCTGCTGCCCGCGGACCACCCGGCCGGTGTCCCCGTCGCCTACGCCGCTCCGCCCGAGCCGATCGAGGTGACCGGCGGGCCGCCGGTCGACGGCACCGAGCCGCTGCTGGAGCTGGCCGGGACCACGGCCGAGCGCGGTGAGCCCGAGGGGCGGGGCGAGGTCGGGTTCGTCGCCTCCAACGGCACCACCCTGTACCGGATGAACGCCAACGCCGGTGACGAGGACCCCGAGGAGACCCACGGCTACGGGTTCGTCCCCTTCGAGTGGAACCGGTGGCAGGGTCCGGGCGGCGAGATCCGTAGCGAGAGCCACCCCCGGCCCCCGACCGAGACCGGTGGCGAGGAAGGCGACCACGAGTGGTTCCTGGACCAGGTCAGCGAGGTCCACGAGGAGACCCTGCACCCCAGCCTGGTCCTGCCCGAGGAGCTGCCCACCGACCCGGAGGGAATGGAGGAGGTCCTCACCGGTATCGGCCAGGACTCCGCGGAGGTCCGGGAGACCGACGCGTCCCTGTTCCACTCCGTGTCCTACCTCTACGAGAACCGGCCGCTGGCCGGCGCGGAGGAGGCCGCCGTCCAGCGGGTCATCGCCGACCGCGCCGACGTGCAGTACCTGGGCACCGCCACCGACCCGCTGGACAGGCAGGGCGAGCTCTTCTCGTTCCGCGTGGAGGAGCCCGGCGTCCAGACCCTCGAGTACCGGTACCTGTACGACGCCCGGGACGGATCGCTGCTGTACAGCGACACCACCCTGCTGGAGGAGCACGACCCGAGCACCCCGATCGAGGACTACGGGCTGACGTACCCGGTCCTGTCCTCGCAGGTCAGCTACGTCTGGTCCGGGTGGGTCGAGGAGATCGGCCAGCGCCCCTGAGGCAGGGCCCCTGAGCCGGAAGGGCTGAGCCGGCACTGGTGTTCGGAGGGCCGGGCCGAAGGGCCCGGGAGCTGACCACGGCCGCACCGGCACGTGCCGGTGCGGCCGTCGGCGTCCGCGCGGTTCAGGCGCCGGCCAGCCGTTCCTCCAGCGCCTCCGGGCCGGGGACGAACCAGCACTGGCTGCCGCGGTCGCACTCGCGTACGAGGTCGCGGAACGCGTCACTGGCCGCCACCTGCCGCGAGACGTCTCCGACGACGGCCAGGCGGAGCCGGTAGTTGGCGAACTTCTGGAGGAACTCGCCCGCCACGCCCGTGCGCAGCCGGAAGAAGTCCGGGTCGAGGCGTTCGACGGGCACCGCGATCCAGGTGACGCCGTGGTAGAAGGCATCGCCGATCACGTCCCCGGCATCGCGCAGGGGCGGGCCGTCCGCCGGGCAGAACATGACCGGGTGCGGGCCAACCCTGCGGGTTTCGGGGAGTGTCTCGGGCATCGGCTCCGGATCCTTCGCGATGGGGTGCTGGTCGGGTTTTCCTGGAGAGCTCACGGCTGGTCTCCGGTGAGGGAGTCGATGTACCCCAGGAGTGTGGCGGTGGTGTCCAGGTCGCCCACGATGACCACCTTCAGCCGGGCGCGCTCCGGGTCGTGGACGACCTGGACATGCGAGCGCCCGCGCTCCTCCGGACGTCCGGTCACGGTGAGCAGGGTGGTGAGGCGGTCGGCGGTGCCCCGGTCGACCCCGTCGACCTGCACGACCGTGGACGCCTCCGCGTGCGGGGCCGCCTCGGCTGCGGGCGGCTGCTCCCCGGCCAGTGGTCCGCCGGTGAACTCCTCCAGGTCCTGGCGCCGGATCCGGTACTGCTTACCGATCCGGGTGGCCGCCAGGCGCCCTTCGCGGACGTAGGCGCGCACGGTCTTGACGTGCAGACCCAGAAGGTCCGCGACCTGCTCCACCGAGTAGTACTGCTGGGCCACGATTCTCCTCACCCGCAGGCTTCTTATCCTTAAAGTTCCCCAATTGTACCTGAACTCGGGGAAGAAAAGAGAAGTTCTCGGAGCACGGCGCTGTGGGCCGGTGCTGGAAGGGGGAACCGGGTACGGGTGAGAAGAGGGAGACACCCGCGGAGAGAGGAGAAGGCCATGGCCCTCCTGCACCCGATCAAGCCGTGCCTGTGGTTCAACGGGCAGGCCGAGCAGGCGGTGGCGTTCTACACGAACGTCTTCGAGGACTCGCGCGTGCTCACGACCACTTACTACGGCCCCGGCCTGCCCGTACCCGAGGGCACCGTGCTGACCATCGAGTTCGAGCTGGACGGCAACCCCTTCACCGCGCTCAACGGCGGGGCGGAGTTCACCTTCAACGAGTCGGTGTCCTTCCAGGTCAGCTGCCGCGACCAGGCCGAGTCCGACCATTACTGGGACCGGCTCACCGACGGCGGCCAGGAGAGCCAGTGCGGCTGGCTCCGGGACCGGTTCGGCCTGTCCTGGCAGGTTTACCCGGAGGAACTGAACACCCTGCTGGAGGACCCCGACCCCGAACGGGCGCACCGGGCCACCCAGGCGATGCTCATGATGCGCCGCATCGACCTGGAGATGGTGCGCCGGGCCGCCGACGGAACCTGAGGACCCCGCATCCGAACCCGCTCAGGGGCGCAGCGCGCAGTCCCCGCACAGGCCGCCGTCCGGCAACCGGTAGTACAGGCAGCAGGTGGTGCGCCGGAACACCGCAAGTCCCGACCGGTCCACCCCCGTGTAGCCGCCGGTCCCCTGCAGTGAGGGGCGTTCCAGCGTCAGCCGGACCACCTCCTCGGCCGCCGCCCGCTGCTCGTGCCGGGCACCGCCCAGGGACCGGGCCGCACCGGCCAGCGCCGCGGCGGTGTTGCCCCGCAGCAGACCGGGGGAGACCCGACCGATGCCGGCCAGCTCCTCCTCGACCCCGGCCAGGGCCCGCTCCACCACGGTGGCGGACACCCACTCCGCGATCTCGCCGGGGTCCCGGGGGATCGCCTCGACCCGGGTCTGTGCCGTGCGCAGGACCAGCGGCCCCGAACGGACGGGTTCGAAGTGAAAGTCCGCGACACGCAGACGCACCCCGTGGCACAGCGCCGCCGCCAGGACCGGGGACAGCAGCCGGGAGGCCAGACCCTGGTGGAACAGCGACGCGCCCACCCGCCACTCCACGTCCTCGGCGCCCCCGCCCGACAGCGCCCCGAGCTGGGCCCGCACCCGTCGTACCTCCTCGGCGACCCGCTCCCCGGCCAGGGCGGACACCGGTTCCCAACCGTGGCTCCGTGGCCGAGCCCCCGTCCCGAAGACCCCCACCCCGAAGAACATGTTGACGCGCCCCAGGTCCCCGAGCACCTCTTCCAGCACCACTGCCCCCTGCCTCCGTGTCCGGCTCCCGCACCGCCGGGTCTCCACCATGCCCGATCGCCGGGGCGCCCGCCGCTCGAGGGGCCGTCACCAGGCCGGTAGTGCTGGCACCACCCGTGTTCCTCGTGCTGATGGCCTCGTGCCGGACCCCCCGGAAACCTAGATTGGTCCTGTGAGCGGCACACACGAACAACAGGCGCCAGAGGCGGAGCGGAGCGGAGGCCGGGGTTGGACCCGGCTGATCGCTCCGGTCGACGCGCCCTTCCTGCCCGGGGCGGGAACGAACGGCTGGCGGAGTCTCCTGGTCGAGGTCCTGCACCTGATGACCTCCCTGGTACTGGCCCTGTTCTACCTGATCCCGGCGACGCTGCTGGTGACAGCGGCCTCCTGGGTCGGAGTGGGGCTGTACCTGCCCTGGTCGGACGTCTCGATCGACTTCCCCGTCGCCCGGATCGCCAGGGACGCGCTCGGGTTCCTCGTGTTCCTGCCCCTGGCCGCCACCCTGCTGGCCCGTTTCGCCTGCCGGCTCCAGCGCGACCGGATCGCCAACGTGTTCGGGATCGTGGAGACCAGACCGCCCGACCCGATGGCCGACGACAACCCCTGGGCGCGCGTGTGGCGGTTCCTCTTCGGCCGGGAGGCGTGGTCGATGGTGGTCTACAGCACCGTCGCCGGACTGCACGGCCTGCTCGCCGGAGGGCTGGTCGCGGTGCTCGTGGTGTGCGGCGGCGCCGCGGCGGCCGGGGCCTTCCTCGGCATCGTGTACATCCTGGCCCAGGGCTCTCCCGGAGACCTGGCGGGGCCGCTGGTCCTGGTCGTGGCGGGCCCGTTGGCCGCCCTGATCGGCCTGCGCCTGGCCCCGTACATGATCGCCTCGGAGGTCCTGCTGCACAGGCTGCTGCTCTTCGACGCCCCCGAGGTGCGGATGCGGCGCCGCCTCCTGCACGTCCAGGACAGCCGTCTGCGCATGGTCGACGAGGCCGAGGCCGAACGCCGGCGCATCGAACGCGACCTGCACGACGGCGCCCAGCAGCGCCTGCTCGCACTGACGATGACCCTGACCCGGGCCCGCGCCCGGCTGGCCCACGACCCCGACGGGGCCCGGGAGCTGATCACCGAGGCCCAGGAGGAGTCGAAGGAGGTCATGACCGAACTGCGCCAGGTGGCGCGCGGTCTGCACCCCCGGGTCCTGACCGACCACGGGCTCGGGTCGGCTCTGCCGGTCGCGGCCGGGCGTTCCCCGGTCCCGGTCCGGCTGGACGTACGGCTCGACGAACGCCCCTCCCCGCGTGCGGAGGGCGTGGCCTACTACGTGGTCTGCGAGGCCCTGGCCAACGTCGCCAAGCACGCCGCGGCCGAGCAGGTCACCGTGGTCGCCGAGCGGGTCGGGGGCCGCGGCGGCAAGGGGGACCTGCTGCGGGTGTCCGTCACCGACGACGGGGGCGGGGGCGCCGACCCCGAGGCGGGCACCGGTCTCTACGGGCTGTGGGACCGGGTGGACGCTGTCGACGGTGTGCTGACCGTCCACAGCCCGACCGGTGGGGGAACCGTCCTGACCGCGAACATTCCATGGGAGGCGTGACCGTGAACTCGGCCGACACACACGAGGAGCGGCCCGGGCCGCGAGTGATCATCGCCGAGGACTCCGTGCTGCTGCGCAGCGGCATGGTCCGGCTGCTGGAGGACTCGGGGGTGGAGATCGTCGCGGCGGTGGGAGACGCCGACGCGCTGCTCGCAGTGGTCGCCGAGCACCCGGACGCGGACCTGTGCCTGGTCGACATCAGGATGCCGCCCACCTACTCGGAGGAGGGTATCCAGGCGGCGCTGAAGATCCGCGAGACCTATCCCGAGGTGGCGGTCCTGCTGCTGTCCCAGCACGTGGTCAGCCGCTACGCCGCCGACCTGCTCGGGGGCGGGGCCTCCAAGGTGGGCTACCTGCTCAAGGACCGGGTGGCCGACATCGACGAGTTCCTGACCGTGCTGCGCAGGGTGGCCGACGGCGGGGCGGCGATCGACCCCGAAGTGGTCTCGCAGTTGCTGAGCAGGCATCTGGACCGGTCTCTGGAGCGCCTCACCCCGCGTGAGGGCGAGGTGCTGGAGGTCATGGCCCAGGGGCTGAACAACGCGGGGATCGCCGACCGGCTCACCATCACCGAACGGGCCGTGGAGAAACACATCCGGTCCATCTTCACCAAGCTCGACCTGGGTCAGGACGACCACGACCACCGCAGGGTCCAGGCGGTGCTGCGCTACCTGCGCGGCGCCGACCAGGACTGACGGAGCACCGACTGAGAAGGAGGGCGACGCCTTCCGAGAAGGGGAAGAAGATGACGTTCAAAGCACGAGGCCTGTACGCCTCCTCGAGCAAGGAGCCGGGCCGGTTCCGGCGGGGACCGTGGATGCTGCTGGGCGGTGTGCTCGTGGTGGGCCTGGTGGTCTTCACCGCGTTCTCCGTGCTGGGCAACATGACGGTCAACCACTCGGACCGGACGGACTCCTTCAGCGGGGTCGCCGAGATCGAGTTGGAGAACTCCACCGGCGGCCGGGTCGAGCTGCGGGGCGGTGACGGGGACGAGGTCGTCGTGGAGCGCGAGCTGAGCGGCAGCCCCGTCTCGGAGCCGGACGAGGACATCGAGGCCGAGGGCGGCCAGCTGGAGATCGACACCGACTGCTCGGGGCTGCTGTTCTTCTCCGGCTGCTCGGTGAACTACGACATCACCGTCCCGGCCGGAACCCGGGTGACGGTGGAGACCGTCAGCGGCAGGATCACCGCCAGCAACATCGAGGGTGAGCTCACCACGCACACCACCAGCGGCAGCGTGCAGGTGGCGAACCAGGTCGGGGCGGTCGATGTCGAGACGGTCTCGGGAGCGATCGAGCTCGACGGCGTCGAGGGTTCGGTGACGGCCGAGTCCACCAGCGGTCAGATCACGGCCACCGGCTCCGGTGACCTGCTGGACCTGTCCACCACCTCGGGTCGGATCGACGCCTCGGGCTTCGAGGCGGACGAGGTCCGCTCCGAGTCGGTGAGCGGCACCCAGAAGCTCGGCGGCGGATTCACCGCCCTGGAGGCCTCCTCCGTCTCCGGTGAGATCGAGGTCAGGACCGACGCCCCCTTCGACCTGATGTCGGTGGAGACCGTCAGCGGCGGAGTCCGGGCCACGGTGCCGGACGAGTCCTACGACATCACCGGCGAGTCGGTCTCCGGTGAGCGGGACTTCGACGTGGACACCGCCTCGGACTCCGACAGCCGGATCGACGTCAGCACCGTCAGCGGCGGAGTGCGGATCAGCAACTAGGTCCCGCCCCGGTCCGCCCCCGAAGGGTCAGCGTCGTTCGAAGCGCAGTGCCGCCCAGTCCGAGTCGATCGGAACCTGGGCGGTGCTGTGCCATCCGGCGTCGGTGAGGGCGTCCCAGCCCTTGTCCGCGGCCAGGTCCGTGATGATGGTGCCGCCCCGCTGGGGGAAGCACACCCACAGCCGGGTCCGGGGGGCCGCGAGCTCCAGGGCACGCGGACCCTCCCGGTCGACGGTGCCCCGGTCCAGGGCGAACAGGTGCACGTCGTCGTACTCGGCTCCCTCGACCGGACCGAGGTCGATGTGGATGTCGAGCGGGGGGTCCAGCAGGCGCAGGTAGCGCTCCGGGGCGTTGAGGACGAGCAGCCGGTCCCCTGGCTCGACCCCCAACCTCCGGGCGAGTGTCTCCGACATTCCTCCTCCGTTCACGTGTGCGGCCTCCACACGTCGTATCCCGCGTGTTGTGGCCTCCTCGGCCACCGTACGGTTCCGACGCTCCGAATCCGAGGACCTTACCCGCCTCGACCCGGACATGACCGTGTTTTTAGGATGCCCGTATGACACAAGAAGACAGTGGGACGCGCTGGGGCGTGGTGGGGACCGGCGCGATCGCGCATTCCTTCCTCGAAGGACTGCGGGCCGCACCCTCGGCCAGGGTCACGGCGGTGGGTTCGCGCACACGCTCGCGCGCGGAGGAGTTCGGGCGGGCCTGGGACGTCCCGAACCGCTACGGCAGCTACGAGGAGCTGGCCGCCGATCCGGAGGTGGACGTGGTGTACGTGGCCACGCCCCACCCCTGGCACCACCCGAACACGCTTCTGATGCTCAACGCGGGCAAGCACGTACTCGTCGAGAAGCCGATGGCGATGAACGCCCTGCAGGTGTCGGAGATGATGGCGGCCGCCCGGGCCAACGACCGCTTCCTGATGGAGGCGATGTGGACGCGCTACCTGCCGGCCCCCCGGCTGGCCCGCGAACTGGTCGCCGACGGGGCGATCGGTGAACTGTGCTCGGTTTCGGCCGAGTTCGGGATCAACGTCCCCTACAACCCCGACCACCGCCTGTTCAACGCCGACCTGGGCGGCGGAGCCCTGTTGGACCTGGGTGTGTACCCGCTCGCGTTGGCCTCGCAGTACCTGGGCGAGCTGACCGTGGTGGGCGCGACCCGCCAGCTGTCCCCGGACCGGATGGTCGACACCCAGACCACGGTTCTGGTCCGAGGTGAGAACGGGGTGAGCGCCACGCTCGGCTGCGCCTCGCGCACCGCCCTGCCCAACCGCGCGGTACTGGCCGGAACGGCCGGGTGGATCGAACTCCCCGCCTTCTGGACCGCCAGCGAGCTCGTCCTGCACCGGCAGGGGCGGGAACCCGAGCGGTTCCACCGCCCCTTCCGGGCCAACGGCTACGAGTACGAGATCGAGGAGGTCACCCGGTGCCTGGCCGCCGGTGAGCGCCAGAGCCCGGACATGCCCTGGGCGGAGAGTGCCCGGCTGGCCGTGGTCATGGACCAGATCCGGGACGCGGGCGGGCTGGTCTACAGCCCCGCCAACGTCAAAGCCGTCCCCCTGGGATGAGCCCGCCCGCGCCCGCACCGGTGGGTGCGGCCCGTGCGGTGAGGTTCTCGGGGACCGCGCCGGGGACGGGTCGGCCGCCGGTGGCGGGCGCGGGGCTCGGCCGGGAGTTCAGCAGACGGCCCAGGGCGCACCGGGCCAGGGGCAGCACGCCCATGCGGGCCACGACCAGGACGGCGTCCTTGGGACCCACCTCGCGGGCGAAGCGCGCGTCCAGGTCGCGGTCGCCGCTGCGCGGTGCCACCCCGTAGATCTCGCCGTCGAACATCCGGTAGGCGTCGCGGACCAGCAGGGTGTCGGGCTCCAGCCGAGGACCGTCGCCCAGCCAGTCGGCGGCGTCGGAGGCGATCCTGCGGACCAGGCCGGGGACGGGGCGGTCCTGGCGGGGGAAGACGCGTGCGCGGCCCAGGCCCTTGCGCCAACCGGCGTAGACGGCCGGGTGGCGGGTGCGCAGGACGACGTAGGTGTTGCTCAGGGGATGGGTCAGCACCTCGCGGTGCAGGAAGTGGGTCATCAGGGCCGCGGAGAGCCCGAAGCGCCGGTGGGCGGGGACCACTCCCGTGGCGTCCAGGTACAGGGCGCGGCGGGAGGCGAACCGGTGCCGGTGGTAGCCGCCCCAGCCGACCGGGACGTCGCCGGGGCCCAGGATCAGGGCGAGGGAGGAGATCTGGTCGAAGAAGCCGGAGGCCATCCGGGTCCGCCAGTAGCCGGAGTGGTCGGCTCCGAACGCCCGGGCCGCCAGGTCGCGCAGGGCGGAGTGGAGGCGTTCCCGGCACTGCGGGGTCAGCGCGGTGGGGTTGTCCCAGCGGGCGACGCGGTAGCCCGGCCGTAGCGGGCGGATCACCGGGGGCACACTGAGTTCGCGCAGTTCCGGGCAGGGGTGTCGGGTCTGGTCGGGCACGCGGAAGCCCCACTTTCATCACTCTACGGAAGTAAACGACTCCTTAACGTAGCGGCTTTGTGGCGTTCCCGTGTCGACTTGACCCAAGCGGAGGTTCCCGGGACTACCCGGACACGGTGCCCACCGCCTCCGCCGACCGTCGCCGGTACAGCTTCCACGCGAGCCCCGCGTAGGCGGTGGCGACGATGCCCGCGATCACGTAGCGCGAGGTCATCAGGTGCTCGTCCGGGTAGAAGACACCGGTGATGTGGTGGTCGATGAACCCGTTCTCCATCACCTCGCGGCCCGTGTTCAGCCGCGACCAGTTCTCGATGTCGGTGAGGAAGCACGGCCAACCGATGACGACGATCCCCAGCGCGTACGCCGCCACCAACAGGTGCGGCCAGAACATCCGCGGCCACTTCCAGGCGAGGAACCCGCCGAAGACGACATAGGCCAGGAACAGGTAGTGGAGGACCATCGCGGTGTGGCCGGCGAGGAGGTAGGTCATGTCGGAAACCTAAGGCGAGGAGAGCTGCCCGCTCATCAGCGTTCCTACCCACTTTCCGTGAGTACGCCTACTCATGCGCCCGGCGAGCTCTTCGGCGTAGCCGGGTGGAAACGGCCTGTCTGAGGCTATTCTCGTGTCGAGGACTCGATCAGTGGAGGCAAGATGTGCGCTCAGCCGGTGCCGGACTGGCTCATCCCGCCGACGGAGGGCTTCAGAGCCGAGGACCTGGACAACCTGCCCGACCTGCCTCCGCACACCGAACTGATCGACGGGAGCCTCGTCCTCGTGAGCCCTCAGAAGGTCTTCCACAGCGTCCTCATCGACGTACTCGTGGCTGCCTTGTACCTGGTGACCCCCCGCGAGTACAGAGTCCGCCGAGAGATCTCGGTGACCCTGGCACCGAGGCAGCGCCCCGAGCCGGATCTGATGGTGGTGAGGGCGGACGCCTCCACCGGCAAGGACCAGACCGGGTACACGGCTGACTCAGTACTCCTGGCGATCGAGGTGGTCTCACCCGAGTCCGCTGAACGTGACCGCCTCCGGAAGCCGGTGCTGTACGCCAAGGCCGGGATCCCGCACTTCTGGCGAATCGAGGACAACGACGGGAGTCCCGTGGTCTACGTCCATGAGCTGGAACCGGTCAGGTCCTGCTATGTGGTCACCGGGATCCACCACGGTCGGGTCAAGGTCGAACAGCCCTACCCCATCGACATCGACCTGAGCGAAGTACAGGACAGGGTCTGAACCTCTCAAGCACCGGCCGTGGGACTCACTCCTCCGGGGCCCGGCCCGCGCGGGTGAAGCGCTCGCCCAGGCGGGCCATCGCCTCGCGCAGCTCCGGAGGTTCCACGACCTCCAGCTCCATCTCCAGCATGCCCAGGTAACAGGCCATGCCCACCAGGTCCTCGCCCGCGCACAGCAGCACACAGGAGTGCTCGTCCACCGCCTCGATGGGACCGTAGCGGGCGGCCGGCCCCTCCAGGGCGGCCTCGGCGGACACGTTGAGGCGGATGCGCGCCTTGATCGGCCACATCTGCAGGTTCATGCGGTCGGCCAGGTAGGCGGCCACACCCTGCTCGGGCGCCTCGCGCGGGGGCACCCGCGGGCCGGTCGGGGTCAGCGGGCGCATCCGGTCCACCCGGAAGGTGCGCCAGTCGTCGCGGCCGGTGTCCCAGGCCACCAGGTACCAGCGGCGCCCGTGGGAGACCAGCCGGTGCGGTTCCACGACCCGGCGGCCGGTGGTGCCGTCGTGGCGCTCGTAGTCGAACCGCAGCCGCTCGCTGTCACGGCAGGCGCCCGCCACCAGGGTGAGGGCCTCGGAGTCGACCGTGGGCCCCTCGCCCGGCATCGGGACGGTGAACGTGCCCAGCGCGTCCACCCGGCGGCGAAGCCGGGAGGGCAGCACCTGGAGGAGCTTGGCCAGCGCCCGGACCGAGGTCTCCTCGATCCCCGAGACCCCGCCCTGGGCCGCCGTGCGCAGCCCCACCGCGACCGCCACCGCCTCGTCGTCGTCCAGGAGCAGCGGGGGCAGGGCCGCGCCCGCGCCCAGCTGGTAACCGCCGCCGGTGCCCATGGTCGCCTGGATGGGATATCCCAGCTCACGGAGCCGGTCCACGTCGCGGCGGACCGTGCGCGGGCTGACCTCCAGGCGGTCGGCCAGGTCCGCGCCGGGCCAGTCCTTGCGGGTCTGGAGGAGGGACAGGAGCTGGAGCAGCCGGGCCGATGTCGACTTCATGCCCGAAGTCTGCCAGGGGTGCAGGTCAGTTTCGGTCCTGCACTCACCGACAGCGGAAGCGGTACGGCTGACCCGGACGGTCGGCCCCGGACACAGGAACGCGTTGTTCGGGCCCGCCTCAGCGCCTGGACCGCTGCCGGCGGGCCGAACGCGGGGAACGGGTGGAGCGCACCGCCACGTGGACCAAAGCGGCGCACACCTGAACCGCGGCGGCCGCGGCCAGGCACAGGGGCAGGGCCAGGTCGGCGAGCGGTCCGGCCAGGGCGGCCCCGGCGGCGAAGGCGCTCACCTTCAGGCTCGCGGCGGTGGTGAAGACCTGGGTGCACAGGCGTTCGGGCGCCTCCCGGTGGCGGATCGCGAACAGGTGGGTCAACTGGGGGCCCTCGGCGGCACCCACCACCGAGGCGGCCAGGATCAGCCACGGAGCGGAGGGGGCCAGGAGCAACCCCACCACGCCCACCGCCTGCGCCAGCACGCACACCAGCACCACGGTGTCCGGACGGAGCGGCAGGGGGCGGCGGGCCAGGACCAGGTTGGCCAGCACCGCGGCCACGGCCGTCACCGACAGCAGCATCGCGCCGCGCTCGGGTCCGCCCAGCAGGCTCTCACCCAGCAGGGGCGCGCTGACCACCACCATGCCGGTACCGGCGATGGACACCGTGGTGACCAGGGTGACCCGCAGCAGCGCCCGGTTGCCCAGCACCGCGCGGGCTCCGGCGACCAGTTCGCCGAGCACCGGAGCGGGTTCGGGACGACGCTCCCGGGCGGGCAGGGACCAGGCCACCGGGACGGCGAGGGCGACCAGCGCCACCGAGACCGCCACCGCCACGGTGGTACCGGCGGCGATCGCGACCGCCCCGGCCAGCGCCGGGCCGACCAGGCCGGCGGTGCTGAAGGTCATCGCGTCCCAGGCGTTGGCCCCGGCCGTGCGTGCCGGGGGCAGGAGGCGGGGGAGTTGCGCGGTCCACCCGCCGGACAGCGCCGGGCCCAGCAGGCCGATGCCCAGGGCGAGTACCAGCACGGGCACGAGGGGGAGGCGGCCCAGCAGCAGGGCCACGGCGGCCAGCCCGGCCGCGTAGACCGCCAGGACGGTGGCCAGGACCCGGCCGGGGCGCAGCGCCCGGTCCAGCAGGACGCCCACCGCGGGTCCGCCGAGGGCGGCGGTCGCGGTGATCGCCGCGAGCAGCGCCGAACCGGTGGTGGCGGTGCCGGTGGCCGCCACCCCCAGGAGCAGCAGGGCGGGGCCGGACATCTCGTCACCGGTACGGGCCGCGGCGGCCCCGAACAGGTACCGGGGCAGGGCATGGCGCTGGGTCATCCACCTGACGGTACGGAGTAACGCCAGAACGCACCATGGGCGTTACATTGGCCCCATGCCGACTCCCACCGCCCCGGAACCCGCCAGGCCGGAACCCCACGTCATCGCCGTGGGAGCGATCCAGGGCCTCGTCGACCGGACCACCGACCTGCTCAACACCCTGGCCGACCCCGAGGTCACCCCCGACGAGATCACCGCGGTCCTGCGCGAACACGGCGAGACCGACCCGGCGACCACCGCGGAGGACGTGGCGGACCTGCGCACGGCCGCCGGCGAACTGCGCCCGGTACTGACCGCGGACTCCCTGGACCTGGCCGCCGAACGGGTCAACGCCCTCCTCGCCCGCGCCGCGCACCCGCCCCGGCTGAGCAACCACGGCGGAGCCTTCACCTGGCACATCCACGTGGACAGCGACGACGAGGAGGCGCCTCTGGCCGAGTGGTTCCTGGCCTCGGCCGGCATGCTGCTGGCCCTGCTGATCAGCGACCGGCAGCGGCTGCCCGGCGGGGTGTGCGCGGCGCGCGGCTGCGAGCGGGTGTTCATCGACACCGCGCACGGCAGCCGCCGCCGCTACTGCTCGCGCCGCTGCGCCACCAGGGAACGGGTGGCCGCCCACCGCGCCCGCGGCTGAGCCGGCCTCAGGCGCTGTTCTCGGCTCGGGCCGGCAGGTCCAGGCTCAGGTGTTCCGGGGCCAGTGCCCGCAGGAAGTCCTCGGCGTCGAAGAGTTCTCCGGCTGCGTACACGCCGCCGGCCCCGCCCTCACGGATCCGACCGTCGAGCACCCTGGCGGTGGCCTCGGCGACCAGCGGAGCGGTGACCGCGTAGATGTCGCGGCCCGAGGCGCTGGCCCGCCGCCGCTGTCCGCCCCGGTGCACGACCGCGTCCACGAGGAAGGTCTGCGACGAACGCCCGCTCCCGTCCGCCGCCGACGGCGCCGGGGTGGCGGGATCGCGCACGTCACGCAGGGGCGCCAGGTTCATGTGGGCGCGGATGTCCGGGGTGCGCAGGTGGCGGGAGGCGGTGACCTGGTCGGCGGTGGAGAACTCGGTGACCTCCTGGACCCCCAGGGGTTCGGGGAACTCCCAGAGGGTCGGATCGGGGTTCTCCGTCGGAGGCACGAAGCGGCCCCCGGTGTAGACCACGTGCCGTCCGGCGTTGCGCCGCCCGGTCTTCCGTGTGCCCTGGGTCGGTTCCCAGCTGTCCAGCCCGAACGCGATGTCGATCGCCTCCGCCTCGGGCCAGTCGCCCATCGCCGTGGTGGCCAGCAGGTCGCCCAGTCCCCCGTAGAACGCCAGGGCCGGGACGACCACCACCCCGGCCGCGCGGGCCTGCTCCTGCCGGTTGTGGAAGGTCTCCAGCGCGACTGCCTGCTCCGCGCCCACGTCCAGGTAGGGGATGCGGGCGCGCAGCGCCGCGTCGATGAGGGCGGGCGCGGTGTCGGCGAAGGGCCCCGCGCAGTTGACGACCGCGTCGGCTCCGAGGAGCGCGCGGTCCAGGGAGGCGGGGTCGTCGACGGAGGCCACCCGGACGGGGGAGTCCGGGTACGCCCGGCCCAGGGCGTGCAGTCGGTCGCGGTCGCGGCCGACCAGGACGGGGGTCAGGCCGCGTCGGCGTAGTTCCCCGAGCACGAAGAGGGCGGTGTGGCCATAGGCGCCGAAGACGGCGACGGTCTGGTGGTGGCTCATGGGTCCATGCTGTCCGTTCGAGGCCTCCTCCACGAGTGGCTGAAACGACCTCATGCGTACACTTTCGGACATGACTGGGTCCGTGAGACTGGCGCTGTACGACGGCGCGATGCTGTTCGAGGCCGCCTCCGCGCTGGAGGTGTTCGGGGTCGACCGCGGCCTGGCCGATCCCTGGTACGACTTCGGGATCTGCGGTCCGGGCCGGACCCGGCTCGGTGACTGGTTGAGTGTTGAGGCGCTCCAGGGCTTCGACGCCCTGGCGGAGGCGGACACCCTGATCGTCGCGGCCCTGGACGACGTCGCCGCGGATCCGCCACCGGACCTGGTGGAGGCCGTGCGCGCCGCCCACGGCAGGGGCGCGCGGATCGTGTCGCTGTGCACCGGGGCGTTCGTGCTGGCCGCCGCCGGAGTACTGGACGGGCGCCGCGCCACCACCCACTGGATGCACACCGACGCGCTCGCCGCCCGCTACCCCCGGGTCCGGGTGGAACCGGACGTGCTCTACACAGACGAGGGCACGGTGCTGACCTCGGCGGGCAAAGCCGCCGGAATGGACCTGTGCCTGCACATCGTCCGCACCGACCACGGTGCGGGGGTGGCCAACGCGATCGCCCGCCGCCTCGTGGTCCCGCCCCACCGGGCGGGCGGCCAGGCCCAGTTCGTCGCCGCACCGGCGGCCGGGGAACCCGGCCACGCACTCGCCGGCCTGATCCAGTGGGCGAGCGCCCACCTGGACGAGCCGCTGACCGTATCGGACCTGGCCCGGCAGGCCGGCATGAGCACGCGGAACCTCACCCGGCGGTTCGTGGCCGTGACCGGCCTGACCCCGCTGCGCTGGCTGCACCACCAGCGCGTGCACCGCGCCCAGGAACTGTTGGAGACCACTGACGACGCGGTGGAGCAGGTCGCCGCCCGCACCGGGATGGGCACCGCGGCGACCCTGCGCAGGCACTTCCACCGCGCTCTCGGGGTCCCGCCCCAGGCCTACCGGCGTACCTTCCGAGAACGCGGAGGCACCGCGGTGCCCGACGGCCTCAGGAGGTGACGGCCACCGCCTCCACCTCGACCAGCTGGTCGTCGTACCCGAGCACGGAAACGCCCAGCAGGGTGCCGGGCGCGTCGTGCTCACCCATGTGGGAGCGCACCACCTCCCAGGCCTCCACCAGGTGCTCCTGCCGGTCGGAGGCCACGTAGACCGTGGTCTTCACGACATCGGTGAGTTCGGCGCCTGCTCCGCGCAGGGCGGTGACCAGGTTGCGCATCACCTGGTGGGCCTGGCCCGCGTAGTCGCCCACGGCCACCGTGGCGCCGTGCTCGTCCAACGGGCAGGCCCCGGCGGTCCACACCACCCGGGCAGGGGCCTCGGCCGTGGCCGCGTAGGCGTACTCCACCACGGAAGTGAGCTCGTCGTTGCGGATCAGTTTGACCGCGCCGCCCATGAATCCTCTTCTCCGCTGCCGAAGGCCCTCACGGACCACGGCCGCTCGTGTTGGTACTGCCTGCTCACACGGCACTGTGCCAGCCGGTACCGAACGGCGCCATCCGATATCGCAGGAGGTCGGCCGGCACTGGGCGGCTGTGCAGGTGGTGAACCCCTCCACGCCCAGCGGACCCAGTTCTCGTCCTTAGCCGCTCTGACCGGGCCCGCGGAAGGGCGCGGTCGGGTCGGTGCCCATGCACGCGCCGCCCATCTGATGCGCGGTGCCGATGGGCAGCCCGCCCAGGCCGATGGGCAGGGTCCGGAGCGTGTCGAGCCAGGCCTTGGGATCCTCGCCCCTGCGCAGAACGGGGGCGTTGCCGGCCCACGGCTCCTCGGTGCCGGCAGCCCATCATGACCGTGGCCTCGGCGCCGTCGCGGCGGGCCAGTTGCAACGAAAGGACAGAGGCGATGCACCCCTGGCGCCACGGCGTGAACCTGGCCGAGAACGAGACCGAACGCAAGGAGGTGGCCGTACCGGTCAACGCCGGGCTCACCGGCAAGTGGATGCCCTTCACCGCACCTGAGCGGGTGAACGGGGCGCGATTCCCGCCGCCCGGCTCACCGCGAAGACCGCCGCGGCTTCGCAAGAACCGGGTCTACCCGCGGGTTGCTCGGCACTCGGTGAGGCGGTTCTTGCCCACGCCCCGGTGCGCAGGGCGCACTCGTGACAGGGTCAGGGCCCCGACCCTGGCGGGGAACCGGTGCTGCCACTCGGCGTCCAGGGGATGGGCGTCGTCCTTGGCCGGGTGCGGTTGCGGCACAGGCAGCAGGTGATGTGGGGCTCCGGGGTGCCATAGGGCCCATCCTGTGCGCCCATGCCGTCCCTCACCTCGCGGGTGTGCACCAGCCGCTGCCGCGCTACCCTGCGCTGCCCGGCGACAGCCGCCGTGTGATCCGGTCGAACAGCTCCGTCAGCGGCTCGCCGACGTCCCGGCCGAACCCGGTCAGCCCGTAAGTGACCTGGGGCGGCGTCGTCGGCTCGACCTCCCGCCAGACCAGGCCGTCCTGGACCAGCGCGCGCAGGGTCTGGGCGAGCATCTTCTCGCTGATGCCCTGGATGCTCTCGCGCAGCTCGTAGAAGCGGAGGCTGCTGCCCCGCAAGGAGATCAGCACCCAGACACCCCACCTGCTGGTCACGTGGTTGACCACATCACGCGCGGGACAGTCGGTATGAAACACGTCATAATGCCCCCCCGCCTCGGCCTGTCTGTGCTGCGCGCCTTCTGTCATGTCATGAGCTTACCTCAAGGTATGCCCTTACCAAAAGTTAGCCCCCGCTCCTAGCATGAGGACCACAGAAGACATCCGACAAGGAGCTGATCATGATCGTAGTGACCGGGGCTACCGGAAACATCGGCCGACCGTTGACGCAGGCGCTGGCCGAGGCCGGCCAGCAGGTGACGGCGGTGTCACGGCACACGGCGGCGGTACCGAACGGCGGCCGCCACGTGGTGGCCGACCTGTCCGAGCCGGCCAGCCTCAAACCCGCGCTGACCGGAGCGAAGGCTCTGTTCCTGCTGCTGTCCGGCGACCTGCACGCCACGGGAGCCAACCCTGCCGACATCATCAGAGAAGCTGAGGCCAGCGGGGTTCGCCGGGTCGTCCTGCTCTCCACCCTGGGCGTGGTGACCAGACCCTTCGGCCCCACGCGGATCGCGATGCGCGCACTGGAGGACATGCTGCGGGAGTCCGGCCTGGAGTGGGCCATCCTCCAGCCGGGCGGCTTCGCCTCCAACGCCCTGTGGTGGGCCGAGTCCGTCCGCACGCAACAGGTCGTCGCCGCGCCCTTCGGCGACATCGGGGTGCCGATCATCGACCCGGCGGACATCGCCGCGGTCGCAGCGGCCTGCCTGCTGGATGACCGGCACACCGGCGGCGTCTACGAACTGACCGGCCCGGAGGTGATCACTCCGCGCCAGCAGACAGAGGCCATCGCCGCTGCGCTGGGCTCACCGGTGAGGTTTCACGAGTTCACCCGCGACGAAGCCAAGGCCGCCATGGCCCAGAGCATGCCAGCAGAACTCGCCGACGACACTCTGGACATCCTCGGTTCCCCGAACCCGGCCGAACTGCGCATCAGCCCCGACGTCCAGAGGGTCCTCGGCCGCGCCCCGCACCCCTTCGCCGACTGGGCCGCCCGTAATGTCGCCGCGTTCCGCTGAGACCAGGTGATCACGCGGGGGCGGGGCCTCCCGCTCCCGCCCCCACACCGAGGTCCGGACGCGAGCCCAGGTCCAGGGCGTCGTGACGGGCCGGTGCGCGGAGTTGTCGGAGTGAAACTCCAGAACACCCAGCAGCTCGATCGCCAGCGCCGCGCCGGGGTGGGCTTCCACTCCCTGCACGAAGCCCTGGACGCCATTGCCACCCGCGACTTCGCCGTCATGGCCGACCTGGGCGGTGTGGCGCTGCTGATGATCGCCTACCGGCGCCGGCGCACCACCGAAAACGGTGAGAAGGGCGAGACCACCAAGCTGTTCACCGAACGCTTCACCACCGCCAGCGAGCGGCTGGGCAGCGAGCACGCCGCAGTCCACGGCCGATGACGCCCCGATGGGCGCGAGGACCTGGTGCAGACGGTCATCGACGTGCTCTGCGCTTACCTGCGTATGCCCTACACCCCTGCTCCTGAAGCGCCACCAAGGACGCCGGCAAGGCCCGCCGGGAGGAACACCGTAAGCGCGAGCTGGAGTTCGGCTCCTTCCGCGAGGTGTGCCACACCATCATCCGCATCATCGGCAACCACCTGCGTGGGGACACCCGCTGGCGAGGCAAGGACTTCACCGGCGCCGTCTTCGATGGCGGCAACCTGTCCAGGGCTCACTTCACTGGCGGGACGGGGGTCGACCGGCGGGGCCGATTCAGAAAGACACGGTTGTCAGGTTCTCCACCAGGGCTGGTCGAGCCGCGGCCCGATGGTGCCGCGCGCGAAGCGTGACCGTTGAGGGTGACGGGCGGGCAGGGCTGCGCCGGAGGCGACCGTTGAGGGTGGTGGAGGGTGACGGGCGGGCTGGGCTGCGCCGGAGGCGACCGTTGAGGGCGGTGGAGGGTGACGGGCGGGCTGGGCTGCGCCGGAGGCGACCGTTGAGGGCGGTGGAGGGTGACGGGCGGGCAGGGCTGCGCCGGAGGCGACCGTTGAGGGTGGTGGAGGGTGACGGGCGGGCCTTCCGGGGCGCGTCCGCCCCGGAGAGGACCCCTTACCCGCGGTCGGGCCGGTCCCGGTCGGGGATCAGCACGCTCAGGCAGGTCACGCAGGCCTCCAGTTTCTCGAACTCGGAGATGTCCACCGGCAGTACCCGCCAGTGGTCCGCGGTCAGCTGGTGGATGGTCTCGGATGCGGCCGCGCTGACCAGGACGTCGCGTCCGCCCAGGGGCAGCACGTGGGCTCCCGGCTCCTCGGGGGCGCGGCGGATCGGCGGAAGCGAGGCGGTCTCGACCAGTTCGGGCAGGCCGACGAACGAACCGTCGGGCAGCGCGGTCACCGCGGACTTCAGGTGCAGGACCTCGCCCAGGGCGACCCGGTGGACCTTGCGGCCCAGCGGGGCCAGGAGCTGTTCGAGCTGGTCGGCGCCGTCCTCGTTGGTCCTGGTGCCCACGCCCACGTAGACGGTCTCGCCGACCTGGAGGACGTCGCCGCCGTCCAGGGTTCCGGGCTTCTCGATCCGGGCGACCCTCAGCCCCAGGGTGCGGACCGCGGCCTCCACGCCCTCGATCTCGCCGCGCCGGGCCTCGGCACCGGAGCGGGTCAGGACCGCCAGGTCCTCGCACACCACCAGGGGGTCCTCCACGAACACCGAGTCCGGGTGCTCGGGGGCCGGGTCGATCTCGTGCACCCGCCAGCCGGCCGAGGCGACCGTCTCCTGGTAGATGGTGTACTGGCGCGCGGCCAGCACCGGGTCCACCGGGGTGCGGGCGATGTGCGTGACGATGCCGTCCGCCAGCCGGGGGCCGGGCCGACGCATCAGGGCGACCCCGTAGTAGGTGTAACCGTCCATGCGACCTCCTGGAAGGGAAAAGGGAGCGAAGGGGCCGGGCTCCGTCGGAAAAGCCGCAGCGTATCGCGATCCCCTACCCCGTTTCGGGGACCGGCACGCGGGTCGAACGGCTTGTCCGGAGAGGTCGGTGGGGGCAGGGTGGGACACATGGACGTGATTGTTGTCGGCGGCGGGATCGTGGGGGCCAGCGCGGCGTTCCACCTGACCAAGAAGGGCGTGTCCACGGCGCTGGTGGACTCCGCACGCCTGGGGCAGGCCACGGCGGCCGGGACGGGGATCGTGTACCCGTGGCCGTTCCCGTGGGACGCGCCGCCGCTGTGGGGCTTCAAGGCGCGCGCCGCCGAGCACTACCCGGAGCTGATGGCCGAGCTGGCCGAGGACGGCCAGGTCACCGGGTACGAGGTGGTCGGCGGGATGTCGGTGGACCGTGAGGGCGACGACGCGGGGTTCGAGCTGCTGCGCACGCTGTCCGAGCGCCCCGAGTTCGCGACCATGGGGCGGGTGGAGCGGCTGGCCGAGGGGGAGCCGAGAAAGCACTTCCCGTTGGTGCCCGAACCCTACGGCGGGGTGTACGTCGAGGGGATGGCCCGGCTCGACGGCCGCAGGGCCCGGGCCGCGCTGTTCAACGCAGCCGAGGAGCGCGGGCTGCGCTACTTCAGGGGTGATGCCCGTCTGCTGTGGAACGGGCACCGGGTGACCGGGGTCCGGGTGGGCTCCGAGGACCTGGAGGCGCCGACGGTGATCGTGGCGGCCGGGGCGTGGTCGGCGGAGCTGCTGTCGGTGGCCGGGGTCGAACTCGGGGTGCACCCGGTGCGCGGCCAGATGACCCACTTCGCGCTCCCCGGCCGGGACACCCGCGGCTGGCCGGTGGTGCGCTTCGGTGAACGCGACTACTACGTGAGCGCCTTCGCTCCGGACCGGGTGGTCACCGGTGGCACGACCGAGCCCGAGGCGGGGTTCGACTGCAGGGTGACCGCCTCCGGGATGCTGCACAACCTGTCCACGGCGCTGGAGGTACTGCCGGAGCTGGCCGACGCCGGCGTGGTCGAGACCCGGGTGGGTTTCCGACCCGGTACCCACGACGGCCGGCAGCTGCTCGGCCCGGTCGAACGCCTGCCGGGGGTGCTGGTCGCCACGGGGCTGGGTTCGCAGGGGCTGACCTACGGCCCCTTCCAGGGGGTGGTGGCCGCCCGGTTGGCGATGGGTGAGGACCCCGGGCTGGACCTGTCCGCGTTCGTCCCCGACCGCGACCAGGTGCCGCTCTGAGGATCGCGCGGCCCTCGGGGCGAGTCGTTCCGTACTGATGAGTAGCCGTACTCAGGTGCTGACCGGCGGTCCCGGCCACCATGGGTGCATGAACGCACCGATCCCCCAGCCCCGGTCGACCCCCCAGTTCTATCTCCAGTCGATGATCGCCTTCGCGGTCTCCTCCGTCGGAGTCGGCGTCGGCATCCTCTACCTGCCCGTGGACCTGTGGATGCGCGCCTTCCTCGGTATGAGCGTGCTGTTCGTGATCACGTCCACGTTCACGCTCGCCAAGTGCGTCCGCGACCGCCAGGAGGACGTCGCACTGGCCGAACAGGCGCAGTACTACCAGCAGTTGCCGATCTGGCAGGGCGACCAGCAGGCCCAGCCCAGATCCTGATCCGGCCAGGAGGGGAGAGGTGGGCGCCGCGCGGGGGAGCGCGGCGCCCACCGGGCGCGTCAGCGGTCGGACCGGTGGTCAGGCGTTGGGCGGAAGAGCGGTTCCGGCGCCCCGCCGGCGTGTCCTGAGCAGGTCGTGGCGCTCGCCCGGGAGGGTGGGCTCGCCCGCGCCCTGCACCACGAAGCCGGCGTCGGCGATCATCTCCAGGTCGTCCTTGCCGGCCTGGCCCTCGCTGGTGAGGTAGTCGCCGAGGAAGATCGAGTTGGCGATGTGCAGCGCCAGGGGCTGCAGGGAGCGCAGGTGGATCTCGCGTCCGCCCGCCAGGCGCACCTCCACGTCGGGGAAGACGAACCGGGTGGCGGCGAGGATGCGCAGGCAGCGCTGCGGGGTCAGGTCCCAGGTGCCCTCCAGGGGGGTGCCGTCGAAGGGCATGAGGAAGTTGACCGGCACCGAGTCCGGGCCGAGCTCCCGCAGGGCGAAGAGGGCGTCGACGAGGTCGTCGTCGCTCTCCTTCATCCCGGCGATGAGTCCGGAGCAGGGGGAGAGGCCGGCGTGCTTGGCCTGTTCGACCGTTTCGACGCGGTCGGCGAACTCGTGTGTGGTGCAGATGTCGGAGTAGCGCTCTTCGGAGGTGTTGAGGTTGTGGTTGTAGGCGTCGACCCCGGCTTCGCGGAGCTTGTCGGCCTGCCCGTCGGAGAGCAGGCCGAGGCAGGCGCACACCTCCACTCCGGGGTACTCGTCCTTGATCCCGGCCACGGCCGGGGCGAGGCGGTCCACGTCGCGGTCGGTGGGTCCGCGCCCGCTGGCCACCAGGCACACGCGGCTGGCGCCGGCCTTCACGCCGTGGGAGACGGCCTCACGGGTCTGGTCGGGTTTGAGCCAGGTGTACTTGACGATCTCGGCCTGGGAGCCCAGGCGCTGGGAGCAGTAGAAGCAGTCCTCCGGGCACAGGCCGCTCTTCATGTTCACGAGGTAGTTGAGCTTGACGCGGCGCTCGAAGTAGCGACGGCGGACCCGTGAGGCGGCGGCGACCAGGTCCATCAGATCGTCGTCGGCGCTGGTCAGCACCTCCAGGAGTTCGTCTCGGGTGGGCGTCTCACGGAGAAGGGCCTTCTCGGCCAGGGTGTCGAATGTCGTCACGGTGTCGATCCTGGATGCTGGGAGCGCGCCCGCGCAGTCGTCGAACCAGCCAAGAAACCGGCCGAAGTCTTGTGCCCCTGGCGGGGTAGACCGCCAGGGGTGGTGTCCGGATCCGGTCACAAGGCGTTCCGGCGTGCTCGGCTGGGCGCCCTTCCGGGAGGGCACCCGCCAGGAGGGCCGCTGTGGCGCCCCGCTCCGGACGGTGTCCGGTTCGGTCCTGTGCCCTGACTCGCCGGGTCGGGGCCGGTCCGGTCGCCGCATCACCCTCGTGAAATGGGATGACTATTGGGTGACTTAGGGAGGCCCCGTGTGTACTTATGGAAATATTCGGTAGTAAGGTCCTCGTCGGTTGTCTGAGCGCCAAGCATCGACGTGTGTTTGGCCTCCTCAGCGTTGCGTACACGCATGTCGTCAGCCCGTGCTGCATCGTGGTGCCAGTCCGGGCCGTCAGGCATGCCCAGGGGGAGGGAATCCGGAGTGAGCGGAGTCAGTAACGGCCGGGGAAGCGTTTCCGAGGGGGACGCCAACCTGGTCCACGTGACGATGATCGCGGCAGCGGCCGCGATGGGCGGATTTCTGTTCGGTTATGACAGTGCGGTGATCAACGGCGCCGTCGACGCCATCCAGCAGCGGTTCGACGTGGGCTCCGGGGTTCTGGGCTTCACCATCGCCGCCGCGCTGCTGGGCTGTGTGGTGGGTGCCGCCACCGCGGGCAATCTCGCCGACCGGCTGGGCCGGATCCGGGCCATGCAGATCGCCGGTGTGCTGTTCGCCGTCAGCGCCATCGGTTCGGCCCTGCCGTTCTCGGTGTGGGACCTGACCGCGTGGCGGATCCTGGGCGGTGTGGCCATCGGTATGGCCTCGGTGATCGCGCCGACCTACATCGCCGAGGTCTCGCCCGCCGCCTACCGCGGCCGGCTGGCCTCCCTGCAACAGCTCGCCATCGTCCTGGGCATCGCGTGCTCGCAGCTGGTCAACTACGCGGTCGCGCAGGCGGCCGACGGCAGCGCGCACAACATGCTCGGCCCCGTGCAGGCATGGCAGTGGATGCTGGGCATCGAGGTTCTGCCCGCCCTGGTCTACCTGGGGTTGAGCCTGGTCATTCCCGAGTCCCCCCGGTACCTGGTGCGGATCGGGCGCGTGGACAGGGCCAGGCACATCCTGAGTGAGGTCGAGGGCGGCGGCACGGCCCGGATCGACCGGCGGATCGAGGAGATCAAGACGGCCCTGGGCTCGGAGGTGCGGCCCAGGCTGCGCGACCTCACCGGACGCTACGGCCTGCTGCCGATCGTGTGGATCGGTATGGCGGTCTCGGCCTTCCAGCAGCTGGTGGGCATCAACGTCATCTTCTACTACTCCAGCTCGCTGTGGCAGTCGGTGGGTGTGGCCGAGTCCGACTCGCTCCTGCTGAGCCTGTTCACCTCGGTGGTGAACATCGTGGGTACCGTGATCGCGATCATGCTGGTGGACCGGGTCGGCCGCAAACCCCTGCTGCTGGTGGGCTCGGCGGGGATGGCGATCGCCCTGGCCCTGGCGGCCTTCGCGTTCAACCACGCCACCGGTACCGGCGACGAGGTCGTGCTCCCCTTCACCTGGGGTGTGGTGGCGCTGATCGCGGCCAGCTCGTTCGTGCTGTTCTTCGCCCTGTCCTGGGGTGTGGTCGTGTGGGTGCTGCTGGGTGAGATGTTCCCGCTGCGCATCCGCGCCGCCGCCATGGGCGTGGCCACCGCCACCCAGTGGCTGACCAACTGGCTGATCACGGTGAGCTTCCCGAGCCTGCGCGACTGGAGCCTGCCGGGCGCGTACATGATGTACGCGGGGTTCGCGCTGCTGTCGTTCTTCTTCGTGCTCAAGTTCGTGAAGGAGACCAAGGGCAAGACCCTGGAGGAGATGCAGGGTTAGCAGCTCAGAGGCTCCTCCTCCGCCCCGGGACCCGAACGGCGGGTTCCCGGGGGGCGGAGGAGGGGCACGGGGACTACAGCGGGGCCGGGGTCCCGGTGAACATCTCGCGCACCTCCTCGGCGCTGGACTCCTGCAGCTGCTCGTCCAACAGGAGCCACCGGGTGATCCCGATCGACTCCAGGAACCGCAGATCGTGGCTGGCCACCAGCAGCGCACCCCGGTAGGCCTCCAAAGCACCGGTCAACTGCCGCGCGCTCGCCACGTCCAGGTTGTTGGTGGGCTCGTCCAGCACCAGTAGCTGCGGGGCCGGGGAGGCCAGCACCGTCGCCGCCAGGGAGGCCCGAAAGCGCTCGCCTCCGGACAGAGTCCCCGCGATCTGCGCGGCCCGGTTCCCCTTGAACAGGAAGCGGGCCAGCTGGGCGCGGATGTGCTGTTCGTCCACGCCGGGAGCGGCGTTGGAGACGTTCTCCGCGACACTCAGCTCCTCGTCCAGCACGTCCAGCCGCTGCGGCAGGAACCGCATCGGCACGGACACCCGGACCTCGCCCTCCACCGGGGCCTGCTGGCCGGCGACGGCGCGCAGCAGCGTGGTCTTGCCGGCGCCGTTGCGCCCGACCAGGGCGATCCGCTCGGGCCCGCTCACCAGCAGATCGCCGGAGCGCAGCCGGCCGTAGCGGGTGCGCACCCCGCTCAGACTGAGCACGGAGCGGCCGTTGGGCACCTCGGTGTGCGGCAGGTCCACTCGGATCTCGGCGTCGTCGCGGACCGCGTCGGCCGCCTCCTCGCGGCGTTCGCGGGCCTCGTCGAGCCGGTCCTCGTGTGTGCCGCGGAGCTTGCCCGCGGACTCCTGCGCGGCCCGCTTCAGCGCACCCTGGACGATCTTCGGGATACCGCGCTCGGCGGCCGCCTTCTTGGCGGTGCGCTGGCGCCGGGCCAGTTTGATGTGGGTCTCCTCCAGTTCGCGTTTCTGTCGGCGCACGTCGGACTCGGCCGCGCGCAGGGTGCGTTCGGCCGCCTCCTGCTGGACGGCCAGGGCTTCCTGGTAGGCGGTCCAGCCGCCCCCGTAGATGGTCACCGAGCCGGTGCGCAGCTCGGCGATCTGGTCCACGCGCTCCAGGAGTTCCAGGTCGTGGCTGACCACGACCAGGGAACCGGAGCGCCAGGTCTCCACGGTGTCGTAGAGCCTGCGTCGCGCGAACAGGTCCAGGTTGTTGGTGGGCTCGTCGAGCAGGAGCACGTCGGGGCGCTCCAACAGGACCGCGGCCAGGCGCAGCAGGACGGTCTCGCCGCCGGAGAGCTCGCCCACGGTGCGGTCCAGTTCGATCCCGCCCAGGCCGAGCGAACCCAGGGTCGCCAGGGTGCGCTCTTCGACGTCCCAGTCGTCGCCGACCGTCTCGAAGTGCTTCTCCGCGACGTCCCCGGCCTCGATGGCGTGCAGGGCGGCGCGTTTGCCGGCGATACCGAGGGCCTGGTCGACCCGCATGCCGGTGTCGAGCGTGACGTTCTGCGGCAGGTAGGCCAGGCTCCCGCCGACGGTGACCGAGCCCCGGGCGGGGCGCAGCCGCCCGGCCAGCAGCCGGAGCAGGGTGGACTTGCCGGCGCCGTTGGTGCCGACCAGGCCGGTGCGGCCCCTGCCCAGGGTGAGGGACAGGCCGTCGAAGACGACGGTGCCGTCCTTCCACTGGAAGGACAGGTCGGAGCAGGCGACGGCGGCACTCGTGGTGGTGGTTTTCGGCATGGGTGTTCTCGCAGTCAGAAGCGGTGTGGAAAAGGGCTTCGTATGCGAGCACCACGCGGCTGTTCAGCCGGGAAGAGCGGCGAGAGGGTCCTGGACGAGACAGGGACGGCTCATGCACCAAGGTTCCGTACACGCGACGGGCAGGCCGGTTACCGGCGCCGTACCGCGTGATGATCGCGAACCTAGATGCGCAACGTCCACCTCAATCGGAGACAACAGGACGATGAGTACTGTACCCACCCGGCCCCTGATGTCAACCGGCTTTCGTGTGTGAGGCGCGTCCCGCGGTGTTGGTGCGGCGGCGGGCCCGGGTGGAAGGGCGGCTCAGAACTCTTCGAGGTCGATCTTGCGCTGGAGGTACTCCTCGCGGCTGATCTCGCCCCGGGCGTAGCGCAACCGCAGCTCCTGAGCGGCCGGGTCCTGGGACGGGGGAGCGGAACCCGGAGCGGGGCCGAGGGGCCGTCCGGTGTCGCGGTTCTTGACGGACCGAGCGACCTCGGTGACGGTGAGCACGAAGAAGAAGGCCAACCCCAGCACGACCACGATCGAGATCGCGGCGACGAAGACGTTCACTGCTCAGCTCCTTCGGGTGCGCGAGGCCGGAACCGGCCTGCCTGTCTCCTGTCTACTCCTCCCCGGGGTCTGCCGCCAGCGTCCGAGCAGCCCCGGTACGGGGCCGACATGCCCGATTCCACCCGAAACGCCGTAACCTGGGACGTCGCGATCCGTGAGCCGTTCCAGAAAGGGCGGGATGCGCGTTCTCCTCGTGGACAACCACGACTCCTATACGTACAACCTGTTCCAGCTCCTCGCCCGAGTGCTCGGCGAGGAGCCCCGGGTGCTGACCAACGACGGTCCGGGCTGGGCGGACCTCGATCCCGCCTCCGTGGACGCCGTGGTCGTCTCGCCGGGCCCGGGGCGCCCGCAGACCGCCCGTGACCTGGGCCGGGTGCCCGAGCTGCTGGAGCACACGCGGATCCCGGTGCTGGGGGTGTGCCTGGGCCACCAGGCGATCGCGCACCTGGCCGGGGCCGAGGTGTCCTCGGCGCCCGAGCCCCGCCACGGCCACCTGACCCGGATCCGGCACGACGGCGAAGGGCTCTTCGCCGGGCTTGCGCAGGACTTCACCGCCGTGCGCTACCACTCGCTGGCCGTGCCCGAGCCCCTGCCCGGGAGCCTCACGGCCACCGCCTGGGCCGAGGACGGCGTGGTCATGGGGCTGCGCCACCGCGACCTGCCGCGCTGGGGCGTGCAGTTCCACCCCGAGTCCGTCGCCAGCGAGTACGGAGCCGAGCTGGTCGCCAACTTCCTGGAACTGGCCCGGAAGCACCGCGGCCCGGGCGAGGCCGGAACCGGGAACGCGGTGAACGCGGCAGGAAGCGCCCCCGCGGCCGCCCACCCCGCGCCTGACCTGCGGTTCACCGTGCTGCCCTACGCCGTGGACACCGAGCGCGCCTTCGCCCACCTGTACGCCGGCTCCGAGCACTCCTTCTGGCTGGACAGCTCCCGCCCCGAGGGGCCCGCCCGGTTCTCCTTCCTGGGGGACGCCTCCGGCCCCACGGCCGAGGTGCTCACCTACGACGTCGGCGACCAGGGCGTACGCGTGCGCACCGCCGACGGAACGCGGACCGAGCCCGGGAGCGTGTTCGAGGCGCTCGAACGCCGCACGGGGCGCCCCGCTGCCGCGACCGGCCTGCCCTTCGGCTTCACCGGCGGGTACGTGGGCTACCTGGGCTACGAGCTCAAGGCCGACTGCGGGGCCGCCCGCGCCCACACGGCCGCCACCCCGGACGCGGTGTGGATGCGCTGTGACCGGTTCCTGGCCGTCGACCACCACGAGGACCGCACCTACGTGGTCTGCGCCGACGGCGCCCCGGACGCCCAGGAATGGGTCGAGACCACCCGTGCCGCCCTGGAGGAGCTGCCTCCCCTGCCCGCACCGCTTCCCTCCGCTCCCGCCCTCGACCTCTCCGCGCTCCTGGAGCAGCCGCGCGAGGGGTACGTGGACGACGTCAAGGCGTGCCTGGGCCACCTCACCGACGGCGAGAGCTACGAGATCTGCCTGACCGACCGGGTCCGCCTGCCCGACCTCGGCGAGGGCGGTGACCTGGACTTCTACCGCCGCCTACGCGCCGCGAGCCCCGCGCCCTACGCCGCCCTGCTGAGGGTGGAGGGGGTAACCGTGCTGAGCGCCTCTCCGGAGCGCTTCCTGCGGGTGGACGCCGAAGGAGTGGCCGAGAGCCGCCCCATCAAGGGCACCGCCCCCCGCCACCCGGATCCGGCCACCGACGCACAGCTCGCCGCCGACCTGCGAACCGGCGCCAAGACCCGCGCCGAGAACCTGATGATCGTGGACCTGCTCCGCAACGACCTCGGCCGGGTGTGCGAGGTCGGGAGCGTGGAGGTGCCCGCCTTCATGTACACCGAGTCCTACGCCACCGTGCACCAGCTGGTCTCCACCGTCCGGGGCCGTTTGCGTCCCGGGGTGTCCACCATGGAGGCCGTCCGCGCCTGCTTCCCGGGGGGCTCGATGACCGGGGCTCCCAAGCTGCGCACCATGGAACTCATCGACCGGCTGGAGGGTTCGGCGCGAGGTGTGTACTCGGGCGCGCTCGGCTACGTGTCGCACAGCGGAGAATCGGACCTGAGCATCGTCATCCGCACCGCCGTCCTCGCCGGGGGAGAGATCACCGTGGGCGCCGGAGGGGCGATCGTGCTGGACTCCGATCCGGAGGAGGAGTACGAGGAGATGCTCCTCAAGGCCAGGGTCCCCGCGAGGGGCCGCTGAGCCCGCCGTCCGGCTCCGGGGCGCCGCGGCCCGTGTGTGTTCGCGCGAGGCGGGGAAGGCCCCGGACATGACCGACCCCGAACGTACGGCTGACGGCCGCCACGTCATGATCCGCGGGCGGCGCTGGCGTGCCAGCGATCCGGAACTGCCCGGTGAGGTCCGCGAGCGCTTGGTCGCCCATCTGATGTCGGCGCGACGGGACGTCGGCTCCGCCCTGCGCGCCGAGGACTCCGATGCCGAGCAGCTCGCCAGGAGGCGGGTGCAGCTGGCCAAGGAAGGGCTGGGGGAGAGGGGCACCCCCTGGTGGGAGATGCGCCTCGACGAACGCCGCCACCGCTGGGAGGAGGCACTGCGGTCCCTGGACGCGGGTTGACACCGGAGGTGAGGGCGCCGTCGGCAACAACACGCCCCAGATAACTAGAACAGGTTTCAGTTCGGTGTTAGGTTCCGGCCATGCGAGTTGACGAATACCTGCGACACGACGCTGTCGGGCTGGCCGAGCTGGTGCGGAACAAGGAGGTCACCTCCGCCGAACTCCTGGAGAGCGCGATCGAGCGGGCCACTCAGGTGAACCCCGCGCTCAACGCGATCGTCCTCCCCATGTACGAGGAGGGCCGCCGGGTGGCCGCGACCTCCCCCGAAGGGCCGCTGGGCGGGGTCCCCTTCCTGCTCAAGGACCTCTTCCAGGACTACGCCGGGTTCCCCACCTCGGCGGGCAACAAGGCACTGCGGCACGTGCCGGTGCGGCGCAACGCCGAGGTGGTCGACCGGTGGCTCGCCGCCGGGCTGGTGCCCTTCGGCAAGACCAACACCCCCGAGTTCGGGGCCAAGGCCGTCACCGAGTCCGACGAGTTCGGCCCGGCCCGCAATCCGTGGAACCCCGGGCACACACCCGGCGGTTCCTCGGGTGGGTCGGCAGCCGCGGTGGCAGCGGGGATCGTGCCCGCCGCCGGGGCCAACGACGGCGGCGGCTCGATCCGGATCCCGGCGGCCTGCTGCGGGCTGTTCGGGCTCAAACCCGGGCGCGGGCGGGTCCCGTTCGGCCCCAACTGGGGTGAGCCCATGCACGGCGCCTCGGTCAACGGGGTCATCACGCGCACGGTACGCGACAGCGCCGCGCTCCTGGAGGCCATGGCGGGGCCCGAACCCACCTCGCCGTACCCGATCGCGCCGCCGGAGCGCCCCTACACCGAGGAGGTCGGCCGGGACCCGGGCCGTCTGCGGATCGGCTTCACCACCCGTTCCCCGTTGGGCACCCGGGTGCACCCCGAAGCGGTCCGGGCGGTGCGCGAGGCAGCGTCGTTGCTGGAGGGACTGGGCCACGAGGTGGTGGAGGCCGAACCCGCCGTCGACGGCCGGGCGCTCACCGAGGACTTCCTGACCCTCTGGTACGGCTCGATGGCCGCCCTGGTGGACGGGATCAAGGCCGACACCGGCTGTTCGGACGACGACTTCGAGCCCGACACCCTCATGCTGGCCGCCATGGGCCGGTCCCGTAGCGCCGCCGACTACGTGCGGGGCAACGACCGGTGGAACGACCACGTCCTGGCCCTGGCCGAATTCCACTCCCGGTACGACCTGCTGCTCACCCCGACCATCGCGGGACCGCCGGTGACCATCGGCCGCCTGGACCCGCCGCCGTGGCTGCGCCGGGCCGAGCGCCTGCTCGTGCGCACCCGCACCGCGCGGGTGGTCACCGCCACCGACCTGGTGACCACCGAGGTCATGAACAACCTCACCGCGACCCCGTTCACGCTCATGGCCAACCTGACCGGCACCCCCGCGATGTCGGTTCCGCTGCACTGGACGGAATCCGGGCTGCCGCTGGGCGTGCAGTTCATCGCGCCCTCGGCGGGCGAAGGGATGCTGCTGCGCCTGGCCGCCCAGTTGGAGGAGGCCAGCCCCTGGGCGCAGCGCCGCCCCTCGGGCGTCCCCTTCCCCGCCGAGGTGTAGGCGCACCGGGCGGGGTGCGCTCCGCGGACGCGGTGCTACGCCTGCGCGCCCTGCCCCTGTGCTGCCTGGTTCGGCACGGTGTCCTTGACGAACACGATGCCGTCGACGGCGGCCAGGTGGTTCGGGTCGAAGGGGGCGTAACCGAACCACGGGGACGCGCGGTGCTCGGGCGGTGTGTCCCCGAAGGCGGTGGCCAACCGCCGGGGGTCGACGACGCAGCGGTCCCCGGGGAGCGCGTACAGGAGCCCTTCGAGGGTCTCCGGCGCCGGTGCGTCCACGCCCCGGTGCCGGATCGTGCCCAGGGCGGTGGCCGCGAAGGCGTAGTCATCACCCAGGCGGGCGTTGACCAGCGCGCCGGCGCTCCACCACTCCACCGGCCCCTGCCACATCCCCATGGAGCTCTTCTCCCGCTGGAAGTGGGCGTTCTGCGCGAAGGCCAGGACCGGTCCGTGTTCGGCGAGGGCGAGGAGGTTCTCGGCCATCATCCGGTCCCGCACGCTCAGCAGCCGGTTCATGCGGGAGGGCGAGGTGTCGGCCATCCAGTGGTGGTAGCGGAGCAGGCCGACAGCGGTGCGTCCGTACAGGCGTGCCCGCTCGAGGTCCTCCCACGAGGTCGCCCTGACCAGGTGCGGGACCTGCTCCTCGAGCAGCGCCACCAGGTCGTCGGCGAGCAGCCGCAGCTGAGCGGCCTCGGCCGACTGTCCCACGGAGCGGGCGGGCTCCATCATCGCGTCGGGATGCATCCAGAGCTGGTCCGCGCGGAGCAGGTCGTCCAGGTCCCGCGCGGCACGGGGGAGCAGGCCGGCTTCGACATGGGAGGCCAGGTAGTCGTGGAGCGCGGCGAGAGCCTGCCGCGGGCTCGCAGGGCCGGTGATCTCCAGCGGCCCGTCGAACCCCGCGAAGCGGACCTGCTCGGACGCGGGGCGATCCCCGTTGTAGGAGCGCACCCAGCGCACGAGCTCTCGATTGGCCGCGGAGGCGCCGAGGCCGTGGCTGAACCCGCGCTCCATGACCTCGTCGAGGCTGCCGCTGCCCGAGGTGACGTACTCGTCCACGACCAACCCCATGAGGCAGTCGCTCTCGAGCGCGATGGTCCGGTAGCCCTCCTGTTCGACGAGCTGCTGGAAGAGCTCGTTGCGGACGTGGAGCAGGGTGTCCTCGCCGTGGGTGGGCTCGCCCAGGGCCAGGATCCGCGGTCGTTTCCCGAGGACCTTCAGGAGGGAGGCGGTTTCGAGGGCAAGGGTGCTGTCCGTGATGTCAGTGGCCATACCTTCAACGCTAGCTCTGAACACTCGGTTGAGACTTTTCCGCCACAACACCCCTCGGATAGCGGCAAAGCCTCAAACCGGGATGGAGGTGCTCCGCTCGTGGGAGGGCTTCGTCCAGCTTCCGTGCGGCTCCTGTGCGGGGGTCAGCTCCGGCGGAGCAGACAGACGAGGACCCCCGCGGCGAGCACCGCCCAGACCGCACAGTAGATGCCGAACCCCGCTCCACCGGAGGCGGTGAGCAGAGCCCGGCCGACCATGCCCACCGTGCCTGCCACCGCCATGAGCGTGACGAGTCCGACCGGCACGGCCGGCAGCCAGCGGGGCAGGGACCTCACCACCGGCAGGGCGCACAGGACGAAGAGCAGCACCACAGCCGTCCCCACCCCGGCGTTCGCCCACTGGGCGGCGGCCACGTCGCCGGGGCCGTAGGAGGCGTAGCTGTCGGGGTCCACGCGTGGACCGCCGGTCACGCCGAGGCGTCCCTCCACGGCGTGGACGACCTTGGAGACGACGTAGAGGAGTGTCCAGGCGGCAGCGCCCAGGGCCCAGAGGCGAAGGGCGCGCGATCCGGCGGGGCGGGGTGCCGTGCTGCTGCGGGAGGCCATACCCCCCATGTTCGCCCACGGCCCTCGTCCGGGCCTCCTCCTCACAGGGGAGCGTGCGCCGGTCCCTCACCCACCCGGGGGAGGGACCGGCGCACAGCCGAGGGGACCAGGCCGCCCCGGACCGGCCGGGGCGGGTACCGACTACTGGGGCTGCTCGCGGCCCTCCACGGTCAAAACGATCTTTCCGGTGGTGCGGCCGGTCTCGCCCAGGGCGTGCGCCTCGGCGGCCTCGGCCAGCGGGAAGACCGCCTCCACGTGGGCCTTCAGGGCGCCCTTCTCGACCAGGTCGGCGATGGCGTTCATCCCGGCGTGGTCGGCCTCGACCAGCAGCGGCGTGGCCCGGACCCCGCGCTGGGCGGCCCGATCGAGGACCTCCCCGCTCAGGGGCAGCAGGGAGACCAGGGTTCCGCCCGGACGCAGCACCTCCAGGGAGCGTGCCGCCACCTCACCGGCGAGCGGGTCCAGGACCACGTCGATGTCACCGGTGGCCTCGGCGAAGTCGGTCTCGCGGTAGTCGATCACCTCGTCCGCGCCGATCCCGCGCAGGAAGTCGTGCTTGGGCGAGCTCGCCGTACCGATGACGTACGCGCCGTGGGCCTTGGCGATCTGCACGGCCAGGTGCCCCACCCCGCCGGCGGCGGCGTGCACCAGCACCCGCTGGCCGGAGCGGATCCCCGCGGTGTCCACCAGGGCCTGCTGGGCGGTCAGGGCGGCCAGCGGCAGCGCCCCGGCCTGGACGTGGTCGATCCCGGCGGGCTTGTGCGCGAAGGCCCGCGCCGGGCCGACCGCGAACTCGGCGTGCGAACCCACCCCGTGCGGGTAGGGCAGCATCCCGAAGACCTCGTCGCCGGGCCGGAAGATCGTGACACCGTAGCCGACGGCCTCCACCACCCCGGAGACGTCCCAGCCCAGGGTGAGGGGGAGCCGGTTCAGGAAGACCCCGGCGGACCGGTGCTTCCAGTCGGTCGGGTTGAGCCCGGCGGCGCGGACCGAGACCAGGATCTGGCTGGGGCCGGGCGCGGGCCTGGGAACCCGGACCTCCTGGAGCACCTCGGGGCCGCCGTGGGCGTTCTGGCTGATGGCGCGCATGGTGGCGCTGTTGTCGTCGCTCATGGTCACAGCCTTCCCGATTCGGGGATTCCACACCATGGCATGATTGTCATCTTTGAATAGGATCGTGCCATGAGCGTTCCGCACCGCGTCGTGGTCCTGGCCCTGCCGGGCGTCTACCCGTTCGAGCTGGGCATCCCCAACCGGGTCCTGGGCGCCGCCGGGGGCCGCTACGAACTGTCGACCTGCGGGGTCGACGGGCCCTCGGTACCGACCAACGCCGACTTCTCCGTCACTGTCGGGCACGGCCCGGAGGCCCTGGCCGGTGCCGACACGGTGGTGATCCCGCCCTTCGACACCGCCCGGCTCAGCCGTGAACTGAGCCCGCAGCTGGCATCCGCACTGGACAGGATCCGTCCCGGCACGCGTGTGGTGTCCATCTGCACCGGGGCGTTCGTCCTGGCCGCCGCCGGGTGGCTCGACGGCCGGCCCGCCACCACCCACTGGGCGCTCACCGAGGTCTTCCGCTCCTGGTTCCCGAAGGTGGACCTGGACCCCGACGTGCTGTTCGTGGACGACGGCGACCTCCTGACCTCGGCGGGCGCCGCCTCGGGGGTGGACGTGTGCCTGCACCTGGTCCGCACCGACCACGGCAGTGAGCTCGCCAACCACGTGGCCCGGGTGTGCGTGGTGCCGCCCTGGCGCGACGGCGGTCAGGCCCAGTACATCGAGCGGCCGGTTCCGGAGCAGGGCCGCGAGGGCACCGCGGCGACCCGAGACTGGGCCCTGGAACGCCTCCACGACCCCCTCACCCTCGCGGACCTGGCCGAACACGCCCACATGAGCCTGCGCACCTTCATCCGCAGGTTCAACGAGGAGGTCGGGACGAGCCCGGGGCGGTGGCTGATCCAGCAGCGCGTCCTGCGGGCGCGGCACCTGCTGGAGTCCACCGACCTGCCGGTGGACGGCATCGCCGGCCAGGTCGGCTTCGCCACCGCGACCTCGCTGCGGCAGCATCTGCGTGCCGCGATCGGGGTGTCCCCGCTCACGTACCGGCGCACCTTCCGAGGTGAGGCGGTCGACGTTTCCTGAGGTCACGGGGCTGCTCGAAGGCCTGGGTCAGCACCTATCAGGATTCCGATGACAGACATAGGGTGCCGCATTGGAAAATAATTGTGTGGGCAACTAGCGTCGGTGACGTCGTCATCGACCCCTTCCGCCTCCGAGCGGTCGGGGACCGACACAGCAAGGCCGACCGCCCGCGTACCTTCGGAGTGACCCAGCATGTCCAAGATCCTTTTCGTGATGACCGGCGCCGACCACTGGACCCTGGCCGACGGCACCCGGCACCCCACCGGGTTCTGGGCCGAGGAGGCCGTCGCTCCCTATGAGGCCCTCAAGGGCGCCGGGTACGAGATCGTCGTGGCCACCCCCGGCGGGGTCGTTCCCCCCGTCGACCGGGGCAGCCTGGCCGCGGACGCCAACGGCGGCCAGGAGAACGCCGACCGGATCGCCGCCACCCTGGACTCCTTCACCGAGCTCCGCTCGCCGATCGAGCTGGAGGAGGTCGACCTCGACGAGTACGCCGCCGTCTACTACCCCGGCGGGCACGGCCCCATGGAGGACCTGGCGGTGAACTCCGTCTCCGGCGACCTGCTCACCGCGGCACTGGACTCGGGCAAGCCGCTCGGCGTGGTCTGCCACGCCCCGGCAGCGCTGCTCGCCGCCGAGCGCAGCGACGGCACCAACACCTTCGCCGGTTACCGCGTCTCGGCCTTCACCAACACCGAGGAGACCCAGGCCGGACTGGCCGACAAGGCCCGGTGGCTGCTCCAGGACCGCCTGGTCGAGGCCGGGGTGGACGTCCAGGAGGGGGAGCCCTGGGCGCCGAAGGTCGTGGTGGACCGCAACCTGGTCACCGGCCAGAACCCGGCCTCCTCCGCCCCGCTGGCCCAGGAGCTGCTCAAGCAGCTGGGCTGACCGCCGTCACCGCGACGCCGGCCGACGGAAAACCGGTTGCCCGGGCCGTCGGCCGGCGGCACTCTTGAGGCCCATGAGCCTTCCCCCGTTCCAGATCCGCGCCCGGTACACCGACACCACGGTCACCGTCTACCAGGCCTACACCCCCGCCATCGGGGTGCCCGCCGCACGCGAGGGCCGTTTCCCGGCCGCGTGGAAGCGCGAGCGCATGACCTGGATCAAACCGTCCTACCTGTGGATGATGTACCGGTGCGGCTGGGGCCGGAAGGAGAACCAGGAGACCGTCCTGGCCGTGGAAATCACCCGCGAGGGTTTCGAGTGGGCGCTGCGCAACTCCGCGCTGTCGCACTACAAGCCGGGCGTGCACACCGACCGGGACTCCTGGAAGCGGCAGCTGCGCGAAGCCCCCGCCCGAGTGCAGTGGGACCCCGAACGCGACCTGCACCTGCGACCCCTGGAGCACCGTTCGCTCCAGCTGGGCCTGGCGGGGGAGGCCTCGCGCCGTTACGCGGACGAGTGGACGGTGGCGATCACCGACGTGACCCCGTCGGCGCACCGCGCGCACGACCTGGTGTGCCGGGGCGACCTGGACGCGGCGGCCGCCCTGCTGCCGCAGGAGCACCCGTACCCGGTCGCGGACGAGGCGGTCGCCCACCTGCGCCCGGCCATGGCCGAGGGCTGAGCCGAGCGCCTGACGCCCGGGGCCGCTAACCGGCGGGTTCGGCCCGGGCCCGGATGCCGTCACGGGTGTACATCCAGGCGGTACCGCAGGTGAAGGGGACCTCCGCGCAGCCCTTGGACAGGCACGGTTCCCAGGCGCCGCAGCGCCCCCTCTTCGCCGGTGTGGCCCCCGGGTCGGGCTCGTCGGGGCCCAGGGTGGCCAGCAGCGCGTGGGCCTCCTCCGTGCCGAAGGCCGAGACGGCCAGGCCGCGCAGCTCCCGCTCGCGAACCGGGTCCAGCCCGTCGCGGAACACCAGCACGTCGGACAGGGTCCGGCGGGCCAGGCCGAGCACCTCCCGCTGGGCCGCGCTGAGGTGGGGGTGGGCGCGTTCGTAGCGGCGCAGGTGCTCCAGCCACAGGTCGCGGCGGACCACCGGGGGGAGTTCGGCGAAGACGAGGCGGCGGCGGATCAGCGGATGGGCCGCGAACCCGTCGTAGTCCTGCGGCAGGCGGTCCCGGTTGGCCTCCACCCACTCACGGGCCAGGGCGTGGTCGGAACGTGCCAGCGCGGGGGTGCGCCCGGCCAGGGCCAGGGTCATGACCACCACGCCGCCCGCGCCCAGCCGTTGCAGTCGCGGCCGCACCGGCGCCTCGGGATCGGGGATCCGGGCCCGCTCCCAGGGGGCGCGGCGGCGTTGGCGGCTCAGTTCGCCCAGGGCCTCCACGACCCTCAGGGTGGCCTGCGCGCCCAGGCCGCGTACCAGCGGCCGGACCATGGACATCCCGCTCCAGCAGCGGACCTCGGAGCCGCGGTGACGGACCAGGGTCGGCACCCAGGGAGCGTTCGGCCCCCACTGGCGGGCCCGCCACTCCCGTACCTCCGGATGGGTGAGCGGGAGCGTCTCCAACCTGCCGCCCGATACCGCCTCCACCGTGTTGGAGATGTCCGAGCACCTGTCGCACGAGGAGTCGAAGGCCAACACGTACCGAACCCGAACGCGCCCCATGTTCTCCCTTCCCACACCGCCGCTACTCAGTGTTAGGGAGTGAACACGTTCATGGGGTGGGTTTTCGGAACTCGGTACGTCCAATCGACGGCAACCGGGCGCAGAAACGGCGCGAACACGGATGAACCCGTGATCGCGCCGCCCGTTCCTGCTTGTTTCGGCACTACTCGAATACGGGTTCACCCTCACGCACCAACCACCAGGTGACGATGTGGAAGCCGACCGGGTCGATGATTCCGCCATCCCGCCCTCGTCGTAGGGGGCACTGGAGTGGGGCCGATTGGAGGGCGGGAGATCGCTCATCGCCCGAACCCCGGCCAGGGGCCGGGCTCCCTCCTCCGGGGGACCGAGCGAACAGGGCCCCTCCCTGGGGGGAGGCGCGGGTCTGGCGGTGGGCGAAGAGTGGGCGGAGACCGTTTTCCTTTCACCAAGGTTTCTCCGACCCCGAGGGGTTTCCGTATGACCTCCACGCTCGACCTACCGAAGATCACCGGACACACCCGCCGTTCCGCCCTGCTGACCTCGCTCCTGCTCGCCCTGGCCGGGGCGGTCTGGACAGTGGTGCCGTCCTGGATGCCGTTCACGGGACTGGCCGAGCGCCACGTCAACGCCTTGCTGCCCGCACACCTGATCGGGGCGCCGCTGGTCCTGCTCGGGCTGGCGGGCGCCGCCGCGATCCTGTGGTCCCACCGGCTGCCCCAGAGGGCTCTCAGCGGGGTCGCGATCCTGGAGCTGGCGTTCCTCACCACCGTCTACCAGGGCCCTGGCACCATGTCTGCGCTGGGCTACGTCTTGGCCCTGTCCCTGCCAGCCGTCCTCTTCACGCTCCTCGTGCTGGTGGCCGTGCGGATGCCGGGGTGGCGCTGGCCCGTACTCCTGATCGTGGGAGCGGCGGTGGCCGCCGGGGTGCTGACAGGGCTGCTCTCCGCGTCGAACATCGGCGGGATGTACCGCTTCGTGGGCACGATGGCGGACATGGCTCCGTTCGCTCTGTCCGCACTCCTGATCCTGGCCGCCACGGTCTCGTGGGGGGCGCTGCTCGGGGCGCGGCACCCCGGGCCGGTGCGCCGGATGACGGCCGCGGTGGTGCGCAACCGCCGGTGGATCACCGTCGCCGCGGCGGCCTGCGCACTGCCCTACACCCTCCTTCGGTTCCTGTGGCTGACCCCGTTCCATGTGGAGGACCTGCTTGACCTGCCCGGCAGCCCGGAATCGCTCGACCTCGCCGTCAAGCTGTGGGGGCTGTCCATCGGTGCGGCCTGCCTGGTCGGGGGCGTCCTGATCCTGGGGCTGATCCGCCCGTGGGGCGAGCTCTTCCCCCGCTGGTTTCCCGGATACGCCGGGCGGCCCGTACCCGTCGCCCTGGCAGCGGTCCCCGCGCTGATCGCCGCCGGAGCGATGCTGGTCGAGAGTCCCCCTCTTCTTGTGCTTGCGTTCCAGGACCCGCCCCAGAGTCTGATCAGGGTGCTGCTCTTCCCGTTCCCGGTATGGGGACCGCTGCTGGCCCTGGCGGCCTGGGGCTACGTGGGGCACCGGATCGGGAAACCCCCGGCACGGACCGGGGTGGGAGCCTAGGCTCACGCGTGGGGCGAGTGGAGGTTCGGGTATGGATGACGAGCGGGACGAGATCGAACAGGCCGTCGCGGGTGAGCTGAGCCTGCACCGTCCGGAGGTACGCGCCTCACGGGAGGGGGCCGGGGCGCTGCTGGACCCGGAGTTCGTCGAGGTGGGCAAGTCCGGGCGGCGGTGGGACCGGGAGCGGATGCTCGCCGACCTGCCGTCGATGTCCTCGGGAGAACCCGGTGAGGAGATCGAGGTACGGGACATGCGCGGGGTCCGGCTCGCCCCAGGGCTGGTCCACCTGACCTACACCACCGTGGTCGGCGGGCGCCGGGCGCTGCGCAGCGCCCTGTGGCGGCGCGACGCCGAGGGCCGGTGGCGGACGTACTACCACCAGGGCACTCCGGCCGCCGACTGAGGGCAGTGGTCCCCGGGTCCGGGATTCAGGCCACGGTCCCGGGGGCGATGCGTTCCAGCTCTGCGACGGCGGCGGCGATCGAGGGGCGCTCCCGTGCCCCGGCCCGGGTGAAGGTGAGCAGTGTGCGTGCGGGAGAGGGGACGCCCTCCAGGCGCACGCGGGTGACCGGCAGTTCCGGTGACAGGTCCGCGAGCCGCGGCACGAGCGCCACTCCCAGGCTGTTGGCGACCAGTGACGCCACCGACTCCCAGGCCAGGGCCTGGTGGCGGCCCTCCGGAGTGAACCCGACCGCCCCGCACGCGGTCATCGCGTGAGCGTGGCAGGTCGTTCCCGGCGGAGGCAGGATCCACGCTTCCCGGGCGGTCTCGACCAGGGGCACGCTCGCGCGTCCGGCGAGCCGGTGTCCGTCGGCGACCAGGAGGTCGAGGGGATCGTCGAGCAGGTGTGCCTGGTCGAAGCGGGTATCGCTCAGCGCGGGTGTGCTGGGCGCGGACTCCACCACGGTGAGGTCGATATCACCTCGGAAAAGCAGGTCGAGGCTCTCTCCGGGCTCGGATTCCAGGATCTGGACGTCCAGGCGCGGATACTCTGCGCTCAGAGCGGCGGCCATGGGTGCCAGCAGCCGGGACAGCGCGACGGGGAAGCCCGCCACACGCAGCGTTCCGGCCGGTTCGGCCCCCAGCCCGAGCATCTCGATCTCCGCCCGTTCCCACCGGGCCTGGATCGCGTCAGCGTGCTCCAACAGACTTCGCGCGGCCGGTGTCAGCCGCACACCACGCCCTTGGGGTTCCAGCAGTGTCACGTTCAGTTCCCTGGCGAGCTGACGGATCTGCTGTGACGCCGCCGAGGGGGTGAAGTGGAGTGCCTCCGCGGCGGCGGTCACCGTCCCGTGGTGGGCCACGGCCCGGAGGATGCGCAGCCGGCGAAGGTCGATCATGTAGGCGATTCTTCAGAGTGCTGTCCAGAAACTCAACCTGGACCGCGAGGGTCCGCGGGCGTGAAGCTGGACCGGAGAAGACGCCGGCGAACCAGAGGTATTCGATGACCAGTCTCTGCCCCCACTGCGGATGGCCCGACGACCAGCCCTTCACGGTGCTCTCACAGCATCGGACCAGCGCCGGACTGACCGTGTGGTCGCGCTGCGCCTGCGGTTCGACGCAGATCCGCGAGGTCGGTGTCGCGGGCACCCGGATCGTCTCCCGGGGCCGCCCCGCCCAGGGCCGGCGGAACCCTCCCTGCGCCGCCTGAGAACGCCTGCGCCCACCGGCCCGTACCGGTTCGGGGGTTGTCCACAGGTCCGGTGCGGAAATCGTGGTCCCGGGCCGGTCCGCGATACGGTTACGGGCATGGGGAACACACCGGCGCGGCCGTCCACTTCGGCCGAGGACTACGTGAAGGTCATCTACGACCTCCAGGAGCGCGGCACCGGGCCGGTGACGATCTCCGGGATGGCCGAGCGGCTGTCGGTGTCCAACTCCTCGGTGTCGGGGATGCTCCGCAAGCTCAACGAGCTCGGCTTCGTGGAGCACCAGCGGTACGGCAACGTCAGCCTCACCGAGACCGGTACCAAGGCCGCCCTGGCGGTACTGCGCCGCCACCGCCTGCTGGAGACCTATCTGGTGGCCGAGCTGGGCTACTCCTGGGACGAGGTGCACGACGAGGCCGAGATCCTCGAGCACGTGGTTTCGGACAAGTTCGTCGACCGCATCGCCACCCACCTGGGCAACCCCGTGGTGGACCCGCACGGCGACCCCATCCCCACCCGTGAGGGCACCATCGTCGAGCGCGACTCCGTACTGCTCTCCGACGCGGAGGCCGGGACCTGCGGGGTGATCGTCCGGGTCAACGACACCGACCCCGAGCTCCTGCGCTACCTCGCCGACATCGACATCGGTATCGGCATGCGCGTGGAGGTCGTGGAACGGCTGCCCTTCGCCGGCTCCCTCCAGCTCTCGGTCCGTCCGGAGAAGGGCGGCGAGGTCAGGGAGCAGGCCCTGGGCCTGGTCGCCGCCGAAGCCCTCTGGCTCAGTCCCGAAGGCGGCTAGGGCACCTTCCCCGCCCGGCACCGCGGGTTTCCACCCCGGGTGCTGAGCGCAGGGGTTCCGTGCGGATCCGTTCTTCCGTCCCGGACTACTCCCGGGGGCGCACGCCGGGGGAGCCGGAGTCGATGACGAACCTGGCCCGGTCGCGGATGGGCGCGCCCGGTTCGCTCACGTAGTCGACCACCCGGTAGTCGGCGGTCCACTCCGTGGGGGTGACCGTGTTGCGCACGTAGCCCCTGTTGCGGTTGATGAACTTGATGTGCGGGTTCTCCGCGAGCTGGACCGCGTCGCCCGGGTTCTGTTCCACCCCGTCGCGGCCGCTGGTGAAGGAGGTGCCCACCAGCTCGGTGGCCACGGTCTCCGAGTACGCGTCGTCGAAGTCGGCCTTGACGTCCACCACGTAGTTGGCGTGCACGTCGCCGGTGAGCACGACCGGGTTGGACACCCCGGCGATCTCGTCGCGGACGCTGTCCCGCTCGGCCTTGTAGTTGTCCCAGGCGTCGTCGCTGAAGTTGGTGGACTCTCCCTCGGCGAAGTCGCGCTGGGAGAAGAACACCTGCTGGGCGAGGACGTTCCAGGTGGCGGTGGACTCGGCCAGCCCGCGGGAGAGCCACCGGCGCTGGTCGGCGCCGAGCAGGGTGCGCTCGGGGTCCTCGCGTTCGGAGTCCTCCACCTGCACGTCCCGGTACTGGCGGGTGTCGAGCAGGTGCATGTCGACCAGGTTGCCGAAGGTCAGCCTGCGGTACAGGTGCAGGTCGGGGCCGGCCGGACGCTGGGCGGCGCGCAGCGGCATGTGCTCGTAGTAGGCCTTGAGCGCGTGCTCGCGGCGGAGCAGGAACTCCTCGGGCGGGACGTCCTCCTCGTAGGAGGTGTCGTCGGCCCAGTTGTTCTCCAGCTCGTGGTCGTCGAAGACCACCGCCCACGGGAAGGCCGCGTGGGCCGCCTGGAGGTTGTGGTCGCTCTTGTACTGGGCGTGCCGGAGCCGGTACTCGGCCAGGGAGCGGACCTCCACCGCGGGGAAGTGGCCGCGGCCGATACTGCCCTGGTCGGCGGTTTCGTAGATGTAGTCGCCGAGGAAGGCCACCAGGTCCAGGTCCTCCTCGGCGAGGTGGGCCTGGGCGGTGTAGTGGCCGTGGGTGTAGCTCTGGCAGCTGGCGAACGCGAAGGCGAACCGGTCCAGACGGGTGCCCGGGACCGGGGCCGTCTTGGTACGGCCGACCGGGCTGATCTCGTTGCCGACCCGGAAACGGTAGAAGTACTCCGCCCGCGGTCGCAGCCGATCCAGTTCCACGTGCACCGAATAGGCCTGTTCGGGGCCGGTCTCGGTGGTGCCCGAAGCCGCGAGGGTGGCGAAGTCCTCGCTGTGCGAGACCTGCCACTCGACCTCGACCGTACGGTCGGGCATCCCGCCCAGACCGTCCTCGGCGAGCGGGTCGGGGGCCAGCCGGGTCCAGAGCACGACGCCGTCGTGGCGGGGGTCGCCGGACGCGACGCCCAGGGTGAAGGGTTCGGAGATCGCGCTGCCTCGGGGGGCGGAGGTGTCGGCGAGCGCGGAGGGGGCGCCCAGCGTGGTACCCAGCGCAGCGGCGCCCAGTGTGGCGGCCCCGCCGACCAGCGCCTGACGGCGGGTGGTGGCGGGTCCCGAGGCAGGGGTGGGGGATGAAGCGGTGGGGGAGGGGGATGCGGGTGTACCCGGCATTCACGGTCTCCTGGGGTCGGTGTGGAGGACCGCCCCGGCGGTGCCCGGGACGGAAGAAACCGTGCTCCATCCCGCCATGGAAAGCGGTACGGCTCAACGCCTACACGGTGAACAATAGTCCCCCGCCAGTGACCAAAAGGTGACTGAGCGTCGTGACCTGGGAGTTTCCGTTGCTTTTCGGGCGCCATGATCAGCCCGCCGCGCTCCTCCCCGCGCAAGGCCGCCGAGGGTCCGGTCCGGGGCCGGGCTGATGGGCTCGGCCGCCGTCGGAGCCCAGCCGTGAAACGGAGGGCGGACTCCGGTTGGCATAAGGTGGCGCGCATGCCGCCCGAACCCTCTCGGAAGCCGCGCTCCGACGCGCTGTACAACCGCCGACGCATCCTCGAGGCCGCCCGGGCGGCCTTCGCCGAGAAGGGGATCGAGGTGTCGATGACCGAGATCGCCCAGCGCGCCGGGGTCGGCATCGCCACCCTCTACCGGCACTTCCCGGCCAAGGAGGAACTGATCACCGGGACGTTCTCCGAGCAGCTCCAGACCTGTGTCGGCGCCCTCCACTCGGCCCTCGACGACCCCGACCCGTGGCGCGGGTTCTGCGGGTTCGTCGAGCAGCTGTGCGTGCTGCAGGTCCAGGACCGGGGCTTCAACTCCGTGTTCCGGGCGGCCTTCTCCGGCGGTGAACTCTTCGAGCAGGAGCGGATCCGGGCCGAGAACGCGTTCGCCGAACTCGCGCGCCGGGCGAAGGCCGCCGGACGGCTGCGCCCGGACTTCGTCCGCGACGACCTCACTCTGGTGATCATGGCCAACAGCGGGATCACCGCCGACTCCCGGGAGGACGCGCTGGCGGCCGCCCGACGCCTGTCGTCCTACTTCATCCAGGCCTTCAGGGCGGCCCCGGAACTCGGAGCCCTGCCTCCGGCGCCCCGTCTGGGACCGCATCCGGCTCTTCGCGGCGTCAACTGGCAGAACCCCTCCGCCACCAGCGGCTGACGCTCCCGGCCCGCCACCACACCGGTTCGCGGACCCGGCCCCGTGCGGGACCAGGGCAGCGGTTCGAGGTCAGGCCAGGCGGATGACGTGCTTGCCCCGCACCCCTCCGGCCTCCAGCGCACGGTGGGCCTCGGCGATGCCGGCCAGTTCGTGCACCGTGTCCACGACCGGTCGGACCTCGCCCCGCTCCACGTACCCGGCCAGGTCGGCGAAGAGCGCGGTCCCGGGGTTCCCGCTGAAGAACCCCACCCGGCGCGACCTCGTCACCGCGGCCCACACGAGGCGCAGGGCCGAGGCGAACGACCCGATGCCCACCGCCACCAGGCGCCCGTTCGGGGTGAGCAGCTTCTGGTAGGCGGGCAGATCGGTGGCGACGACGTCGATGATCGCGTCGAAGCGCTCCAGTCGCGCCAGCTCCGCGGGGCCGGTGACCGTGTAGTCGAAGGCCTCGTCGGCGCCCAGGCCGCGGACGAAGTCGAGGTTGCGGGCCCCGGCCAGCGCGGTCACGTGCGCGCCCATCGCCTTGGCCAGTTGGACGACCACGCTCCCGACCCCGCCGCCGGCCCCGCGCACGAGCACCCGGTCGCCCGGTACGACCCGTGCCCTGTCCCGCAGGGCGGTGATGCCCGTGGTCCCTCCGGCGGGCAGCGAGGCCGCCTCCACCAGGTCGAGCCCCGCGGGACTGCGGGAAACCTGCCCGGGACGCACGGCCACGTACTCGGAGGTGGCGCTGCCCCCGGCCCGTCCCACGAAACCCCAGACCCGGTCACCCACGGCGAGCCCGCTGACCCCGGTGCCCACCTCGGCGACCTCACCGGTGAAGTCGGTACCGATGCCCTTGGGGAAGCGCCGTCCGGTCAGCGGGGCGAGCCGTCCTGAACGCAGCATCAGCTCGCCGCCGTTCACGCTGCTGGCGTGCACCCGTACCAGGATCCGGCCCGGACCCGCCTCGGGACGGGGGACCCTGCCCTCGTACAGCACCTCGGGCGCCCCGTAGCTGTCGAAGCGGGCCGCGCGCATCTGTACCAATGTCTTCTCCGTCCGTTCCGGTTCAGGAGAGGAACAGGCCGTTCTCTCTCCTGCCGTCATCGAAGGTAACGAGAGAAACGGAGGGCTTCCTCCGCTTGGCGCCGAAGTGAGAACCCCGTAGGCGCAATCCTCTCGGAAACCCGGGAACCGCCCCCGCTCCTCGGGTCCGGGCAGAAATCCCTCGCGCGCCCACGGCCCCATCCCCTACCCTGGACGCATGGACCAGCGACATTAACTCCTAGGCCGCGGCCGAGGCCGGTCCGAGGCGAACGCCCGCGCACCACCGGGTGGCCACCACCCCAGGTGCCCGTGTTCGTCCGACCGAAAGACCTCCATGACCACCCTGCCCTCGCGCGTGTGCGACACGCGTCTGTCCAGGCTGACCAGGCCGCTCTACGCCTACGCCCTCCTCGAGGAGTTCGTCCTCCTCTATCCGCTGTACGCCCTGCTCTTCACCGAGACCGGGCTGTCCGTCACCCAGATCAGCTCGCTCTTCGTCCTGTGGTCCCTGACCAGTGTGCTCCTGACGGTCCCCGCCGGAGCCTGGGCCGACATCGTGCCCCGCCGCTACCTGCTGGCCACCGCACCGCTGCTGACCGGAGCGGGCTTCGCGCTCTGGCTGCTCTTCCCCTCCTACTGGGTGTTCGCCCTGGGCTTCGTGCTGTGGGGCACGGCCGGAGCCCTGGTCTCCGGTGCCTTCGAGGCGCTGGTCTACACCGAACTCGCGCACCGGGGCAGCGCCCACGGGTACGCGCGGATCATGGGCGTGACCCGCGCCCTCGGGGTGGCCGCGGTGGGCGCGGCGACGCTGCTGGCCGTGCCGGTGATGGCCCACGGCGGTTACACCGCGATCGGCCTGGCCAGCGTGGCCGCCTGCGTGCTGTGCGCGCTGGCCGGTCTGGCCCTGCCCGAGCACCGGACCCGGAGCTCTCGCAGTTCCCACGGCTCACCGGGCTCCGACGGCCTCCGAGAGCCCGAAGAGCCCCGGGAATCCGGCACCGGACCCGAAGCCGCAACCGAGCCCGGCTACCTCGAAACCCTGCGACTCGGCCTGGCCGAGGCCCGCAGCAGCCGCGCCGTACGCAACGCCATCGTGCTGGTCGTGGCCATCACCGCGTTCTGGGGGATGCTCGAGGAGTACGTGCCCCTGCTGGCGGCCTCCTCCGGGGTCACCACCGAGCACGTTCCCCTGGTGGTGCTGACGGTGTGGGTCTGCGTCACCCTGGGCGGTCTGCTCGCCGGCCCGGCCGCCCGATTGTCACCGCGCATCCTCGGGGCGCTCCTGGCCCTGGCCGCCGCGGCCGTCGCCGTCGGCGCGCTGCTGGGCAACCCCGCGGGCTGGGTACTGCTGGGCTGCGGTTTCGGGGTGTGCCAGATGATGAACGTGGTCGCCGACGCCCGGCTCCAGGACAGCATCACCGGTGCCGGCCGGGCCACCGTCACCTCGTTGTCCGGGGCCGGAACGGACGCGGTCGGTGTCGTGTCCTACCTGCTGTACGCGGGGGTGTTCCTGGCGCTCGGACACGGGCCGGCCTTCGTGCTGTTCTCCGTCCCGTACCTGTTCGCCGCCGTCCTGATGGCCCGGGTCGGCCGACCCCGGTCCCCGCGCCCGGCCGCGCCCCCGGCCGGGTGAGCCGGAGCCGCTCCGGGTGACCTGACCTCCCTGGAGAATTTCCCGGGTTCGGCACCTGCTCCGGCCGAACCCATCCGCCTCGGCACGCGTCTTCCCTGTGTCGGAGTCTCCACGCTCCGGTACGGGCGCGGCGGACCCCGGTCCACCGTGTGGGACCGTGCCCGAGGACGGCGGGTCACGGTGCACGGGCCGTAGGTGACGAGGGACCACCTGCGGCCCGCCCGATTTTTCCGCGCCCCCTGTTGATCCCCTTGCGTCCGTGAATAGCATCGTTTGTTGTGACACACCCGACGGCGAACACCGCGAACAGTGACGGCTCGGGTCTCGCGTTCGTACGCGGGATCAGCGTCAGTTACACCGACCGTGGAGCAGGATGCCCCGTCCTGTTCATCCACGGACACCCCCTCGATCGGAGTATGTGGGAACCCCAGGTCAGATCACTGGCCGGGCGGGGATACCGGACGATCGTCCCGGACCTGCGCGGCTACGGGCGCAGCACCGTCGTGCCCGGGGTGACCTCGATGGAGACCCTCGCCCGGGATCTGGCCGCCCTCCTGGACCACCTGGAGCTGGACGTGGTCAACGTGGTGGGCCTGTCCATGGGCGGGCAGGTCGCACTGGAGCTGTACCGGCTCTTCCCCGACCGGGTGGACTCGCTGACCCTGGCGGCGACCAACCCGATGCCCGAGACCGACCAGGGCAGGCTCGCACGCAAGCGCATGGCCGCACGCCTGCGCGAGGAGGGCATGCGCGGCTACGCCGACGAGATGCTGGTCGGCATGATGACCGCCGAGAACGTGCGGGACCTTCCAGCCGTCGCCGACCACGTGCGGGCCATGATGTACGCCGCCCCGCCCGAGGGGGTGGCCGCCGCCCAGCTGGGCCGGGCCGAACGCCCCGACCACACCCTGCTGCTCAAGCGCATCTCCGCGCCCACCCTGCTCGTGGTGGGGCAGTACGACGGCTTCACCCCGCCCGAGGGCGCCGAGCTCATGCACGTCCGGGTCCCGGACTCGGTCGTGGAGATCATCGAGGGCGCGGGCCACCTGCCCAACCTGGAGCGCCCGGACCGGTTCAACGAGGTCCTGCGCCGCTTCCTGGAACAGGCCCGGGCCAGAACCCGCTGACCCCGGGCAGCGGCCCGCCGTCGCGATCGGGATCAGCCGACGTCCAGAACGGCCTTGCCGTGGATGCGCCGCTCTCGGAGGCCCTCGATGACCTCGCCTGCGGCGGCCCAGGGGCCTCGCCAGGCGATCTGGGGGTCGAGGAGGCCGTCGTGGACCTGTCGGGCGAGCCAGCCGAGGTCGCCGGCCGGGTTGCCCTGGCCGGCGGTGTGGAAGGTGACGAGCCTTCGCCGGGGGCGGTCCGGGGTCCCGAAGAGGGAGCCGTGGGGGAAGCGCTCGGGTAGCCCGGCGGCGTGCCCCACTGCGACCAGGACTCCGTTGTCGGCGAGCTGTTCGAAGGAATCGACGAGTGTGGCCCCACCGACGAGGTCGATGACGGCGTCCACCCGGTGGAGCACGTCCCTCGGTTCGCCGACCACATCGTGTGCGCCCAGGGAGCGGAGTTCGGCGCCGTGGGTGTCGACCCCGCTGGTGAGAGCGGTGACGTGTGCGCCGCCGAGCCTGGCGAGCTGGACGGTGAAGCGTCCCACGCCGCCGGACGCTCCGGTGACGAGCACGCGGCGGCCCAGAATCGGTCCGGCCTCGTGGAGCGCGCGGAGGGCGGTGAACCCGGCGACGGGGAGGGCCGCGAGCGCGCCCGGGTCGGTTCCGGGTGGTGCGACGGCGAGTGTGTCGGCCCTGACCGCCCGCAGCTCGGCCCACGCCCCCGCTGCTCCCAGAGATATCACCGGTGTTCCCACCGCCGGACCGGAGCCGTCCGCGGCGGCCCGTTCGACAATTCCGGCGGCGTCCCAGCCGAGGACGGTACCGTCGTCCGCCTCGTCGATCCCCCCGACCGCCTCGCCGAAGTTCACCGACACCGCACGCACGCGCACGAGCGCCTCATCCCTCGCGGGCTCGGGGTCCTCCACGGCACTCAGCCGCACGCCGCCGGGGGCGGCATGGTCGACGACGAGAGCACGCATACTGATCCTCCTCTGCCAAAGTGCCACTCTGTGACACTTGGCATAAAGTAGCACATGGCACAGGATGGCTTATGGCATGTGATGGCGGCTGGGCTAGCCTGGTGGAATGTCCACGAACACCCCTGCCGGCTCGACAGGTTCGGCCACCGTCTCTCCGTCCGCGCCGACCATGGGGCTGCGGGCGAGGAAGGTGCGGCAGACCCGGAACGCACTGGTCGACAAGGCGCTGGAGATGTTCACCGACCGCGGATTCGACGGTGTGACGCTCGACGATCTCTGCGACGCGGTTCAGGTGTCCAGGCGCACCTTCTTCCGCCGCTTCCGGAACAAGGAGGACGTCGTCCTGGCCCCCATGGACGATCTCTGGGCGGAGTTCCTTGAGCGCCTGGCCCAGGCGCCTCTCAATGAGCCGTCCCTGGTCGGATTCCTGGGCGGGGTACTGGGTGACGCGATCACGCTGATGCCCGAGGGCTGGGAAGCCCGCATGCTCGCCAGCACCCGGCTCACCAACGCCACGGCGTCGATCGGGGTGGAGTCGCTCGCCGTGTGCGAACGTACGCGCACGGCGTCGACAGGGATCCTGGAACAGCGCTTCGACATGGGCGACGCGGACCCGGTCGAGGTGTCGTTGTCCGTGAGAATGCTCGTCGCCGGATACCAGACCGCGGTCGAGCTCTGGCTCGACGGTTCAGAGCGGTCCGGCGCACCCGACCTGGCGGAGACGACCAGAAGCGTGATGTCGGCCCTGCCCCGAAGCGTCACGACCGCACTGAGCCCGCGCGGGCCCCGCCAGGAGTGACCGGGCCCGCACGGGGCAGGAACAGCAGGGCCGGGGCGCGGTCCTAGACCGTACTCTTCTCGACCGGGAGCCAGAGCTCGCCCGAGGCGACACCCGGGTCCTGTTCGTCGTACTCCACACGCAGCATGTTCGAGCCGGGACGCAGTTGGTAGGCGGGGTTGGACGGGAACCACTCGGAGTAGGCGTACGCCCAGATCCGCTGGATGGCCTCGGGGAAGGCGAACCGTTCGAACGGGAAGACGACCCAGGCGCCCGTGGGCTCTTCCAGGGCCGCCATCCCTTCAGGGACCTGCGCGGCCGAGGTCGCGGCGGCCTGGTAGTAGTCGACGTCGCTGCCCTCTCCGCCGTCCGGGTCCAAGGCGACGGTGACGCCCAGGATGCCGTGCGGCTCCTGGTCGGACAGCGCCTCGATTTTCTTCGAGGTGGCGTCGTCGATGCCCTTGACGAACTCGACCATGGGCTGGTTGACGCCCTCGTACACCAGTGGCACCCGGGCCCTGGGGCCGATGAGGCGGAACGCCTCCTTCTCGATGATTCGGTAACGCATGGCGGTGTTCCCTTCGACGGTGAGACGGAAGGCCAGTCGCGACTGGGAGTTGAGTGCCGCACCCGTCCGGCGGGCCTCGCCGGGGCTGACCCCGTGCATGGCCCGGAACGCCCGGCCGAAGGCCTCGGCGGATCCGTAGCCGTAGCGGACCGCGATGTCGAGCAGGGTGTCCCTGCCCTCCATCACCTCGGCCCCGGCCAGGGTGAGGCGGCGCCGACGCACGTACTCCGACAGCGGCATCCCGGACAGCGCCGAGAACATCCGACGGAAGTGGTGCTCGGAGGTGAGCACGGTCCGCGCCATCGCGGCCGCGTCCACCGGCTCGTCCAGGTTCGACTCGACCTGTTCGAGTGCCTTGTTCAACCGGTCCAGCATTCGTGCCTCCCTCTTTCATCACCCAAATTACGGACGGGCCGCCCTCCCCGACCCGACAGTTGCCGTGCGCCTCCGGTCAGGTCGACGCCGCTCCGGCACCCTCCCCGACCTGTGCCTTCGCCGGGCTTCTGCCAGCGGGAGAACCGTCTGTCGCCCCCGCCCCCTACCGTGCCAGGGTGAAGCCGTACGATCCCCCACCTGGAAGGCCCCATGTCCCGGAGCACACCACCGCCCGCCGCCGAACGCTCCCGCCGCCCGCCTTTGGGCGCGCAGTTCCGCAGACTCCTGGGCGCGGTGGGGGCGGGCAACTTGGGCGACGGGATCGCGGTGGTGGCGCTGCCCTGGTACGCCACCACGCTCACCGACGACCCCTTCCTGGTGGCGTTGGTGGGTGCGGCCACCCGCCTGCCCTGGCTGCTGTTCGCCCTGGTCGCCGGGGTGGTGGGTGACCGGGTGGACCGGCGGCGTCTGATGGTGGCCGCCGGGGGCGCCAAGGCGCTGCTGCTGGCGGCCCTGACCGCCGTGGCCGCCCTGGGCGCCGGGTCGATCCCGCTGCTGGTCGCGATGGCCCTGCTGGTCGGTGCGTGCGAGGTGTTCTTCGACAACACCGCGCAGTCGGTGGTACCCACCGTGGTGCGGCGTTCCCAGCTGGAGCGGGCCAACGGCCTCGTCCAGGTCGTGGAGCGGGTGCTCAACAAGTTCCTGGGCGCCCCGCTGGCGGGGATGCTGCTGGCGGTCTCCACCGCGTGGGCGTTCGGCGCTCAGGCCGCGCTCATCCTGCTGGCCGTGGTCTGCCTGCTGAGCATGCGCGGGAACTTCCGCCCCGGGACGGACGGGGAGCCGCGCCCGCCGATCCGGACCATGCTGGCCGAGGGGTTGGTGTGGCTCTGGCTGCACCCGGTGCTGCGCCCGCTGGCGATCGTGTCCGGGCTGTCCAACATGGCCGCGGCGATGATGGGGGCCGTGCTGGTGCTCTTCGCCCAGGACGTGCTGAAGGTGGGGGCCCAGGGATACGGGCTGCTGATGACCGTCACCGCCGCGGGTGCTGTCGTGGGGGCGCTGGTGGTGCCCTCCTTCTCCGGCCGAGTGCACCCCTCCACCGCCATGGCCGTGATCCTGGCGGTCCTGGGCGCGACCGCGCTGCTCGTGGGGGCGCTGCACAGCATCCCGGTGTTCGTGGCCTGCTACTTCCTCACCGGATTCGTCGCCACGTGGTGGAACATCACCCTCATCTCCCTCATCCAGCGGCTGACCCCCGACCGGATGCGGTCCAGGATCTTCAGCGCCCACCGGACGCTGTCGTGGGGGCTGCTGTCGGTGGGGATGGGGCTGGGAGGAGCCCTGGCCACCGCCCTGGAGGGCCCGCTGGGACGCGAGTGGGCACTGGCCTCGCCGTTCCTGTCGGCGGGACTGATCGGCCTGGCCCTGGCCGCGGCTCCCGCCCTGGTCCTCACCCCGCGGGTGATCGACCCGGCTCTGGCCGACGCCGAGGCGGAAACCGAGTCGGGCACCGAGGCCGGAACCAGGAGCCGGGCCGAGAACGAACCCGGGGGCGGTTCCGGGGCCGGAACGGGAGAGAACTGACCTCCGGAACCGGACGATCGGGAAAAACCTGGAAATCTTCGGGCAACATCCGTGTCTGGTTGGACGTGGCGCTCTTCCCATATGCACCATGGCCCCGCAGGATGGCCCGCAGGCCGACCCCGAGAAGGAGGTGGGCGGGGCGGGGGAACACACGCCCCGCAGACTATGGACCTAGGTTTTCTGCGACCTCTGTACGAAAGCGACGGCCCGGTGGCATCGGTGCACCTGGACACCAGCCGCGACACCACGGACGCCGACAAGAAGATCGAACTGCGTTGGCGCCACCTGCGCGAGGAGCTGGCCGCGCTCGGTACCGACGAGGCCACCCTGGACGTGCTGGAGGAGGCTGTCGGGCAAGGCGCCTCCCGTGCCTACGGCGACCACGGTCAGGCGCTCTACGCCTCCGAGGGGCAGCTCCTCGGAGCGCACACGCTGGCCGAGCCGCCCTTTCAGGACCGGGCCTCGTTCCTGCCGGTACCGGACACCCTCCCCCTGGCCATCGACCGCAGCCGCTGTCTTCCCTATGTGCTCGTGGCCCTGGACCGGATCCACGCCAAGGTGTTCGCCTACACCGCTCAGCCCACCCACAAACCCGTCATGGAAGTGGAGAACGAGGGCTACGACCTGCAGGACATCGAAGCGCAGGGACGGCTCTACCCCGCCCAGCGCGGTGACGCCGGAGGCCGGCGCGCCGACACCAACATGGCCCAGGAGCTGTGGAAGGAGAACACCGCCCAAGTCGCCGAGATGGTGCGCGAGGCCGTGCGCAAGGTCGACGCCAAGGCGATCATCGTCGGCGGTGACAACGAGGCCATCGCCTACCTGCGCGACAACCTCGGCCCCCGCCAGCTGACCATCCCGATCAAGGTGGTCGCGGGCGGACGCGGCGGGGCCGACGCCGAGGAACGCCTGCACGAGACCGCCGAGGAGTGCCTGCGCGAGCTGGTCCGGGAGGAACGCGACCAGGTCTTCTCGGAGTACCAGCGCAAGCTCGCCCACGACCAGGCCGTGGAGGGCACCACCTCCATCCTGCCGATGCTGTCCGAGGCCCGGGTGGACACGCTCCTGCTGGGGGCCGAACGCGCGAACGAGCCCGAACTGTGGGGTTCGTACTACTCACCGGTGCTGGTGGACACCTCACCCAAGAGGTTGGACGACCCAAACGCGGGCTTCCGGGCCCCGGCCAGCGCGCTGATGCTGCGGGCCGCGGTGATGTCGGACGCGGGTTTCAGCGAACTGCCCCAGACCGAGCAGAACCCGGACTTCGACACCGACCACAACACCACGAACGCCGGTGCCACGCTGCGCTTTCCCAAGCAGTAGGACCCAGGCCGTAGCGGGCCGGTAGGTCCGTGGCCGGTTGCCCCGCTCCCGTCCGTGGGGGAGCGGGGCACCTTCGCGTGCGGTCCCTCCTCCGGGCCACGGAGACTCCGCGGGGCCCGGAGGCCGCCCCTAGGAATCGGCGTAGACGCCCAGCTCGTTCCCGCTCGGGTCGGCGAAGTGGAACCGGCGCCCGCCGGGGAAGGCGTAGGGGGCCTGCAGGATCCGGCCGCCGGCGTCCCGCACCGCCTCGACCGTGCGGTCCAGGTCCTGGGAGTGGAGCAGGACGAGGGGACCGCCGCCGCGGACCTCACCGCCCGGGTCGAGCCCGCCCACCTCGGACTCACCGCCGGGCGACCGGATCCCGGCGTACGTGGGTCCGTAGTCGTTGAACTCCCATCCGAAGGCCTCGGTGTAGAACCGCTTGGCCTCCTCCAGGTCGGTGACCGGGAGCTCGACGTAGTCGATGGCGTGGTGCGTGTGCTGTTCTGCTTCGCTCATGCCCGGCATGGTCCCAGACCCGACCGACAGAACCGGGGAGGACCGGCCGGGGCACGCGCGAGGCGCCCCCGTCCGGTTCGGACGGGGGCGCCTCGCGGTGGTGCGCGGTACCGGGGCCGGAAAGCGGTTCAGCCCCGCTCCGCGAGGATCAGCCCTGCTCGGCGACGAGCTTCTCGGCACCGACCAGCCGCACGCACACGGCCAGACCCTCGATGGCCTCCTCCAGGGCGTCCAGCTCCGGGAAGGAGGGGGCGATGCGGATGGTGCGGTCCTGGGGGTCCTCACCGTAGGGGTGGGTGGCCCCGGCGGGGGTGAGCGCGATCCCGGCCTCGGCGGCCCGGCGCACCACCTCGCGGGCGCAGCCGTCCAGCACGTCCAGACGGACGAAGTAGCCGCCCTTGGGCGTGGACCAGGTCGCCAGACCGGTGCCCTGGAGCCGCTCGGTGAGGATGCGCTCCACGGCCTCGAACTTGGGCTGGAGCAGCTCGCGGTGGCCGCGCATGTGCTTGAGCACGCCCTCGGAGTCACCGAGGAAGAGCGCGTGGCGCAGCTGGTTGACCTTGTCGGAGCCGATGGAGCGGGCCCCGGCGCGGTCCAGGTACCAGCGCACGTTGGCCGGGGAGGAGCCCAGGAAGGCCACACCGGCGCCGGCGAAGGTGATCTTGGACGTGGAACCGAAGACGAAGGCCCGGTCGGGATGGCCGCTCTCGTCGCAGGCCGCCAGGAGGTCGGCGATCTCCACCTCCTCGTCGGTCAGGTGGTGCACCGCGTAGGCGTTGTCCCAGAAGATCCGGAAGTCGGGGGCGGCGGTGGGCATGGCGGCCAGGCGCCGGACGGTCTCGTCGGAGTAGGTGACGCCGTCGGGGTTGCTGTACTTGGGCACGCACCAGATGCCCTTGATGCCGGCGTCGGTGCTCACCAGGCGCTCGACCTCGTCCATGTCGGGACCCTGGTCGGTCATCGGCACGGGGATCATCTCGATGCCGAAGCGCTCGCACAGAGTGAAGTGCCGGTCGTAGCCGGGGGCCGGGCACAGGAAGGCGACGCGCTCGGCGTCCGCCCAGCGGCCGGTCGCCCCGGGCAGGGTGCCCAGGAAGGCGAACGCCAGGCAGTCGTGCATGAGCTCCAGGCTGGCGTTGCCCGCGGCCACGAGCTGCTCGACCGGGACCTGGAGGAGGTCGGCGAAGATCTCCCGCAGTTCCAGGAGCCCCTGGGGCGCACCCGCGTAGTTGCGGCAGTCGGTGCCGTCGGCGGCGGTGTACCGATCCCCGGGCAGACCGAGCAGATCGGCGGACAGGTCGAGCTGGCTCGCCGAGGGCTTGCCCCGGGTCAGGTTCAGCGAGAGCCCTCGCTCGACCAGGGCGGCGTGTTCGCGCCGGGCCGACTCCAGGATCTCGGCCGGTGTCTCTGTGGTGGCTGGGGTGGTCACGGGTGTTCCTTCCGATGGGACGTCCCCGGTGCGCCGCTCGCCGTGGGGCGTGGCGCACCGGGGACCTGCGCGCTTTCGCGTACGGATTGTCCCAGACCACCCGGCGGAGGTCAGGTCAGGGGGCCCGCCTCAGCGAGCCCCCTGACCCTTGGTGTGTTCCCGGTGTCCGAAGACCGGCTGCTCTCGGAGCGGGAGCACCCATGCCCCGATGCGGGGCCCGGAGCGCTCCCACCCCTGAAGGCCAGGGTTCAGGAGCGCTCCCGTACTGCCAGGGTTCAGGAGCGCTCCCGTACTGTCAGGGATCAGGAGCTGCCGGTCGCCTCGCTGACCTCGTTCATGAACTGCTCCGCGGCCTCTTCGGGCGTCAGGTCGCCGAAGCCGAGCGCGTCGGAGGTCCGCTTGGTGATCTCCACGACCTCGCCCGCGCCGATCGGCGGCGGCGGGTTGCCGTCGACGATGTCACCGGTGATCTCCTCGAGGAACGCCGCGCTGCGCTCGTCCGCGGGGGGAAGGTCGTCCAGGATGTGCTCGCGCATGTCCACGTTGGACGGAAGGCCCAGGTCGGACAGGGTGAGTTCGGCGGCGGCCTCGTTGTTGAGCATGAAGTCCACGAACCTGGCCGCCTCCTCCGGGTGCTCCGAGTTCGCGGAGACCGAGTAGAACATCGCGGGCTTGAGGTACATGCCGGTGCGCTCGTTCTCGGTCTCACCGGGGTAGCGCAGCAGTTCGATGTCACGCCCGGAGGACTCGCTGATCCCGCCGAGCTGGTTGGTCCAGAAGTGGGCCATCGCCCCCTGGTTGGTGGACAGCACCGACTGGTCGGGGCCGCCGGCCTCGATCTCGACGCTCTCCGCGGCGCTGGGCTGTCCGCCGCCCTCCAGCAGGGCGCTGGTGATCTCGAACCACGAGGTCATGGTCTCCGCGGAGAAGGCCAGGGTGCCGTCCTCGGCGTAGAGGTTCTCCCCGTGCTGACGGGCGAAGATCTGGAACCCGGACTCGTTGTAGGCCATGCTCTGCACACCGACGAGCTCTCCGTCGGTGGCCTCGGAGATCTCGTTCGCGATCTCGACGTAGTCGTCCCACGTCCAGGTCGTGTCGTCGGGCATCTCTACCCCCGCCTCCTCGAAGGCCTGGGGGTCGGCCAGGACGGCGTAGGCGTTCACCCCGGTGGGGATGCCGAAGGTCTGCCCCTCGAGCTCACCGGTCTCGGCCACCAGGGGGTCGAGAGCCGACAGGTCCAGGTGGTCACCGAACTCGCTGAGGTCGGCCAGGGCGCCGCGCTGACCGTACTCGCGCAGGTAGCGCTCCTCCTGCATCAGGATGTCGGGGGCGTCGTTGGCGGCGGTGCTGGTGGCCAGGCGGTCCCAGTAGGAGCCCCAGTCGGTGTAGTCCCCGGCGATCCGGATGTCGGGGTTCTGCTCCTCGAAGACCTCGATGACCTCCTGCATCGTGGCGTGGCGGTCGTCCGCGCCCCACCAGGAGAAGCGCAGCTCGACGACGCCGTCGTCGGAGCCGGAGTCGCCGCCACAGGCCGTGGCGGCCATGACCAGCGCGAAGGCCGCTGCGGTCGTGACGAGCAGTGGGCGGCGCCGGCGCTGGGGGAGCGCCCTGCCGGAGTGATGGTTCATGGGGGGATTGACCTCTCTGCTGAGTGTTACGGGTATGTGCGAGAGCTCTGGCCGAGGCGGGGCACCGGAGCCCGGGTTCGTGGTCGGTGGGTTCAGGAGCCGTTGTCGATCGCGGCTTCCAGGTCCTCGATGAACTGCTCGGCCGCCTGTTCGGCGGTGAGGTTGCCGAAGACCAGTTCCTGGTAGACGCGCTCGTTGATGGAGACGATCTCGCCCGACCCGATGGGCGGGGGCGGGTTGCCGTCGACGACCTCGTCCTCGACGTCGGCCAGGAAGGCCGCTCCGCGCTCGTCCGCCGGGGACAGGTCGTCGGTGATCGCCTCGCGTACCTCCAGGTTGGCGGGCAGCCCCAGGTCGGACAGGATCACTTCGGCGGCCTCCGTGCTGTTGAGCATGAAGTCGACGAAGCGCGCGGCCTCCTCGGGGTGGTCGCTGCCGGCCGAGACGGAGTAGTACATGGCGGGCTTGAAGTACATGCCGGTGCGCTCGAGCTCGGTCTCGCCCGGGAAGCGCAGGAGTTCGATGTCGCGCCCGGCGGCCTCGGTCACCGCGCCGAGCTGGTTGGTCCAGAAGTAGGCCGTGGCACCGGTGTTGGTGGCCAGGACGGACTGGTCGGGGCCGCCGGCCGCGATCTCCACGCCCTCGCTGGCGCTGGGCTGTCCGCCGTCGGCGAGGATCCGTTCGGAGATCTCGAACCAGCTGGTCAGGGTCTCGGCGGAGAAGGCCAGGTTGCCTTCCTCGTCGTAGAGGTTCTCGCCGTTCTGGCGGGCGTAGACGTGGAAGGCGTTCTCGTTGGTCATCCCCTGGGTTCCGACGACCTCCCCGTCGGTGGCCTCGCTGATCCGGATCGACATCTCGATGTAGTCGTCCCAGGTCCAGCTGGTGTCGTCGGGCATCTCCACCCCCGCCTCCTCGAAGGCCTGGGGGTCGGCCAGGATCGCGGAGACGTTCACGCCGGTGGCGACCCCGAAGGTCTGCCCCTCCATCACGCCGTTCTCGGCCACGTTCGGGTCGATTCCGGACAGGTCCAGGTGGTCACCGAACTCGCCGAGGTCGGCCAGGGTGCCGCGCTGACCGTACTCGCGCAGGTAGCTCTCGTCCTGCATGATGACGTCCGGGGCGTCGTTGGCGGCGGTGCCGGTGGCCAGCCGGTCCCAGTAGGTGGCCCAGTCGGTGTAGTCCCCGACGACCCGGACGTCGGGGTTCTGCTCCTCGAAGAGGCCGATGGCCTCCTGCAGGTTGGCGTGGCGGTCGTCCGACCCCCACCAGGAGAAACGCAGCTCCACGACACCGTCGTCGGAGCCCGATTCGCCGCCGCAGGCCGTGGCGGCCATGACCAGAGCGAAGGCCGCTGCGGTCGTGGCGAGCAGTGGACGGTTTCGGTGCGAAGAGCGTGCTCCGCCAGGTAGGGGGCGCATGGGGGGACTTCCTTTCCTCTACTTGATTCCGGTGGTCGCGATGCCCTTGACCAGGTAGCGCTGACCGGCCAGGAAGAAACCGAACACGGGCCCCAGCGCCACGACGGACATGGCGAAGAGCGGACCCCATGAGGTCTGGGAGCTGGAGTCGACGAAGGTCCTCAGCGCCACCGGGACCGTGTACATGTCCGGGCTGGTCAGGAAGATCAGCTGGCTGAAGAAGTCGTTCCAGGTCCAGATGAAGGTGAAGATCGCCGTGGTGGCCAGGGCCGGCATCGACAGGGGCAGGATGATCTGGCAGAAGATCCGGATGTGGCCGCACCCGTCGATGCGGGCGGCCTCGTCCAGGTCCTTGGGGAGGCCTCGGATGAACTGCACCATCAGGAAGATGAAGAAGCCGTCCGTGGCCAGGAGCTTGGGCACGATCAACGGGTAGAAGGTGTTGATCCAGCCCAGCTCCGCGAACAGGATGTACTGCGGCACGATCACCACGTGGATGGGCAGCATGATCGTGGCGAGCATGATCGCGAAGAACAGCCGCTTGCCGCGGAACTCCAGCCGGGCGAAGGCGTAGGCGGCCATCGAGCACCCGATGAGGTTGCCGACGATGGCTCCGCCCACCACGATCGCGGAGTTCAGCAGGTAGTGGTGGAACGGGAACTGGAGCGCGTTCCACCCCTCCGTGTAGTTCTCGGGGGTGAAGCTCCAGGGGATCAGTCCGGGTTCCCGGAAGATCTCCGCTGTGGGTTTGAAGGAACTGGACAGCATCCACAGCAGCGGGTACAGCATGATCAGGCCGAAGCCGATCAGTCCCAGGTGGATGAGCAGTCGCCGTGTGCGTTGGGCCTTGGTGCGCTTCTGGGGCGCCGGGGCCTCGGTCTTAGTCGCCATAGAAGACCCAGTACTTGGAGGCGAGGAAGTTCACCGCGGTGAATCCCCCGATGATCATCAGGAGCAGCCAGGCCATCGCGGACGCGTAGCCCATGTCGAAGGCGCCGAAACCGCGTTGGTACAGGTAGAGCGTGAAGAAGAGTGTGGAGTCCGAGGGGCCTCCGGTACCGCCGCTGACGATGAACGCCTGGGTGAAGGTCTGGAAGGCGTTGATGATCTGCAGCACGAGGTTGAAGAAGATGATCGGCGTCAGCATGGGCACCGTGATGTGCCAGAACCGCCGTACGGGGTTGGCGCCGTCGACCGCCGCCGCCTCGTAGTACATGGCCGGGATCTGTCGCAGGCCGGCCAGGAAGATGACCATCGGCGCCCCGAAGGTCCACACGTTGAGCACGATGAGGGTGCCCAGGGCGTAGTCGGGGTGGGACACCCACCCCTCGCCCTGGATGCCGAAGAAGGCCAGGACCTGGTTGATCAGGCCGTCGGCACCGAAGACCTGGCGCCACAGGATGGCCACCGCGACGCTGCCGCCCAGCAGGGAGGGCAGGTAGTAGACCGAGCGGTAGAGGGCCAGTCCTCGCAGGCCCCGGTCCAGGACCATCGCCAGGGCCAGCGCCATGGCGAGCTGGAGGGGCACGGAGACGAACACGTAGACGAAGGTGACCCGCAGCGCGCTGTGCAGGCGCGAGTCGCTCAGCATCCGCTCGTAGTTCTCCAGGCCCACCCACTGGTGGTCACCGATGAGGTTGTAGTCGGTGAAGGAGAAGTAGAGGGACGCCATGAGGGGGCCCGCGGTGATGAGCACCAGACCCAGGAACCAGGGGCCGAGGAACCCCAGGGCAGCAAGGTTCTCGTACCTGCGGTTCCCCCCTCGAGAGGCCGCGGCCTTCCGAGGGGCTCGCGGAGGTTTCGCGCCGGTACCGGAGTCGTCAGCCGTACGGGACTTGCCGTGAAGCAGAGTGGTCAAGGCGAAACACCTCCTCTCCGCGCCGGGGTCTCGCGCGCAGTCTGCGCGCCTGGACCGGGGTTCATGTGGTGACCGCCAATCTGGTTTGGAAAATGCGCTGTTGGAACGCAGGCCGGATGCCTGTGGTCAAGAACACGGGCGGATTCCGCAGGCTGAGGCCTGGTAAGCGCTATCCAGATACTAGGATGATCAGTTTCTAGCACCGGGTTACGGGGCTGTCAACGCTTTGTTTCCCCCCGAGACCCGAGCGCGCCCCAGATCGTTACCTTCGCCTTCGGGCCGTTCACCGCTCCAAAAAGCAACACAAAGTAATTAACCAATAGCTGAAAGTGCTTTCTCTGCAGGTGGCGCCCCGGTCCCGTCATGCCCCTGAAACAACGAGCCCCTTGTCGGGCACTCAGGAAAGCGTTTACCATGCCCGTGTGAACGAGACCACTCAACGCAGATACGCGATCGTCGGCACGGGCTCCAGGGCACGCATGTACACCCGGGCGCTGGTGGACACCCACCGGGACCTGGGAGTCCTGGTCGCCCTGTGCGACACCAACAGCACGCGGATGGCCGTGCACAACCGGATCGTCACCGACGCGGGGGAGGAGGCCGTCCCCACCTACCCCGCCGAGGACTTCACCCGGATGCTCCGCGAACAGGCCGTGGACGAGGTGATCGTGTGCACCGTCGACCACACCCACGCCGACTACGTCGTGGCCGCCCTCGAGGCCGGCGTGGACGCCATCACCGAGAAGCCCATGACCGCCGACCTCAAGGGGTTGCGCAGGATCAACGAGGCCCAGGCCCGCACCGGGCGCCGGGTGACCGTGGGCTTCAACTACCGCTACAACCCCGTCCACAGCCAGGTACGCGAGCTGATCTCCTCCGGCGCCATCGGCGAGGTGGGGTCGGTGCACTTCGAGTGGCTCCTCGACCTGCGGCACGGGGCCGACTACTTCCGCCGCTGGCACCGGGACAAGGAGAAGTCCGGCGGGCTGCTGGTGCACAAGGCCAGCCACCACTTCGACCTCGTCAACTGGTGGGTGGGCGCGCAGCCGCGCGAGGTCTTCGCCTGGGGCGGCCTGTTCTTCTACGGCCAGGACAACGGCCGCCGCCACGGCCTGACCAACGACTACGAACGCGGTCACGGAGCGGAGGCGGCCGAGAACGACCCCTTCGCCCTGCACATGAAGGACAGCCCCGACCTGACCGCCCTCTACCTGGACGCCGAACACGAGGACGGCTACCGCCGCGACCTCAACGTCTTCGGCCCCGGCATCACCATCGAGGACGACATGTCCGTCCTGGTCAAGTACGACACCGGGGTGCGCCTCAGCTACCACCTGGTGGCCTACGCCCCCTGGGAGGGCTACCGCATCGCCTTCACCGGCAGCCGCGGACGGCTCGAACTGGACATGACCGAGTTCGCCAGCACCACCCCGGGCCAGGACGAGGCACACCCCGTACGGGGGATGCCCGCGCCCAAGGAGAACACCGTGGCCAGGCTCCTCCTGCGCCGCCACTGGCAGCCCCCGGAGGAGATCCCCGTCAGCGTCGGCGGCGGCGGCCACGGCGGCGGGGACAACGCCATGCTCAGCTCCCTGCTCGGCGGGGTCGACGACGGCATCCGCCCCGACCACGCCGACGGAGGCAACGCCCTCCTGACCGGCCTGGCCGCCAACGCCTCCATGGCCTCGGGCGCCCCCGTGCGCGTGGCCGACCTGCTCTCCGGTTCCTCCTGATGAACCGTCCCGACCACACAGCACCACTGCCCCTGCTGCTCGTCGGCGTCCACGGGCACGGCCGCTCCCACCTGCGGGCGCTCCTTCCCCTGGCCAAGGCCGGCACCATCCGGCTCGTCGGCGTCTGCGACCGCAGGCCGCCCGTGCCCGGCGACGACCTCGAGGGCCACGGCGAAGTCCCCTACTTCGACGACCTGGCGACCGCCCTGAAACGGACGCGGGCCCGCCTGACCGTCCTGGTCACCCCCATCCACACCCACCTGCCCCTGGCCACCGTGGCCCTGGAGCACGGCTCGCACCTGCTGCTGGAGAAACCCACCACCCCGTCACTGGCCCAGCTGACCCTGCTGGAGGATGCGGTACAGGCCTCCGGCCTGGCCTGCCAGATCGGGTTCCAGAGCCTGGGGTCGGAGGCGATCGACGAGGTCCACCGGCTGGTGGGCGAGGGCGCCCTGGGCACACTGCGCGGTATCGGGGCGGCCGGCGCCTGGAAACGCACCTCCGCCTACTACGACCGCGCCCCCTGGGCCGGCCGGCGCAGGATGGACGGACACGAGGTGGTGGACGGAGCGCTCACCAACCCCTTCGCCCACGCGGTGGCCACCTCCCTGGCGCTGGCCCGGGCGGAGTCGGGCGCGCCCAGCTCCCTGGAGCTGGAGATGTATCACGCCCACCCCATCGAGAGCGACGACACCTCCTCCCTGCGCCTGCGCACGGAGGAGGGCACCACGCTCACCGTCGCCGTCACCCTGTGCGCGCCCGACAGCCGGCCGCCCGCCATCACGCTCCACGGCGACCGGGCCGACCTGACGCTGGAGTACACACTGGACCGGCTCACCCTCCACCAGCCGGGACAGGAACCGCGCACCACCACGCACGGGCGCGTCAACCTCATGGAGAACCTAGTCGCGCACGTGCGCGAAGGGGTCCCCCTCCTCGTACCGCCCGAGCGGACCCGCGGCTTCACCCACGTCCTGGACGCCGTGCGGACCGCGCCCGACCCCCGACCCGTCACCGCCGAGCACCAGGAGGTGTACCGCCAGGAAGGGGTCACCCACCGGAGCATCTCCGGGATCGAACCCCTGGTACACGAGAGCGCACGCTCCCTCGCACTGTTCTCCGAACTCGGCGCCCCCTGGGCCCGCCCCGCCCCGACGAACACAGAGGTACCCCAGTGAACCTGTCGGTCGGCCACACCCCCGTGGCCACCCACAACAGCGGAGAGTCCGTACCCTCCGAACTCTCACCGCGCCCCTACCTGCACCCGGTGCGCACCCTCGCGGGCACGGAGGTCACCGAGACCCTCCCGGCCGACCACCGCCACCACCTGGGTGTGAGCGTGACCCTGGCCGACGTCTCCGGAACCAGCTTCTGGGGCGGGCGGACCTTCACCCGGGAGCACGGTTCGGTCATGCTCGACAACCACGGCCGCCAGACGCACCTGTCCTGGGCCGACCACGCACCGGACCGGACCACCGAACTGCTCTCCTGGACCGACCGCGAGGGCACCGAACTCCTCCGGGAGGAACGCACGCTCCGCGCCCTGCCGCTGGACGCGACGACCTGGGTCCTGGACCTGCGTTCGTCGCTGCGCAACACCTCGGGCCGTGAACTGGGCATCGGCAGCCCCGCCACCAACGGCCGCCCCGGCGCCGGCTACGGCGGGGTGTTCTGGCGGGCGCCGATCGGGGACCGGCCGCCCTCGGTCACCGGCCCGGACGGGATGTCGGGGGAGGACGCCCTGCACGGCTCCAGCGCCCGCTGGCTCGCCCTCGCCTCCACCGCCTCCCACGACTCCCCCTGGACCCTGCTCTTCCTGCGGACCGGACCGCGCACCGACCCCTGGTTCCTCCGGGCGAGGGAGTACCCGGGGGTGTGCCCGGCCCCCGCCTGGAACACCCGCCAGGTCCTGCCCGCGGGCCAGACCCTGGAACTGGGCCTGCGCACCGCCGTCACCGACGGTTCGGTCACCGACCACGAAGCTCTGGCCAACGCCGTCGCGGCACTGGTCTGACCCTCACGACGCCCCTACCGGGGCCTGGAAAGGAACCGCACACATGCGCGTGCTCGTCACCGGAGGCTCCGGACGGCTGGGACGAAGCGTCGTGACCGTGCTCGCCTCACGCGGACACGACGTGACCTCGGTGGACACCGCCGAACACCCGTGGCCCGAGGGGATCACCTCAGCCGTCTGCGACCTGCTGGACCGCGACGCCCGGGCGGAGCTGTTCGACCGCACCGCGCCGGAGGCGGTGGTGCACCTGGCGGGGATCGCCGTCCCCTTCGCGCGCCCCGACGCCGAGACCCTGCGGGTCAACACCGTCCTGGCCTGGGAGGTGTTGTCAGCCGCCGTCGCGGCAGGCGCCCGCAGCGCGGTCGCCGCCTCCAGCCCCACCGTCTACGGGTACAACACACCCTCCTGGCGGCCGCACTACCTGCCCCTGGACGAGGACCACCCCGTCGCTCCCTGGCACGCCTACGGCCTGAGCAAGGCGGTGGTGGAGGAGACCGTCCGCACCCTGGCGCGGACCGCGGACACCTGCGTGCTGTCCGCGGTGCGCCCCGGCTACGTGGTCTCACCGGAGGAGTGGCGCGGCGCCACCACCCAGCAGGGCCACACCATCCGCGAGCGCCTGGACGACCCCGCCCTGGCCGCCGGCTCCCTGTTCAACTACGTGGACGCCCACGACGCGGCCGAGCTGTTCGCGCTGATCGTGGAGCACCCGGAGCAGGTCCCCAGCGGCACCGTCTACAACGCCGTCGCCCCCGACCCCCTCTCCGAGGGGCCGGTCGACGCCCACCTGGCCCGCCTGCACCCGACGACCGCCGAGCACGCCCCGGCGCTGGCCGACGGACGGGCGGTGTTCTCCTCGGAGCGGGCCCGCAACGACCTCGGGTGGCTGCCCAAGCGCACCTGGCGCGACCACCTCGACCAGCCGGAGAGGATCTAGGTGGGAACGCGGGAGGAACCCCGCCCCTCCGCTACTCTGGGAAAGAGTTTTCCCAGCGGTGGCAGGAGGGGCAGGGGAGTGGATCCCGGTTACGTGACTCTTGAACAGGTCGCCGAGCATGCCGGCGTCTCCCTGGCGACCGCCTCACGCGTGATCAACGGCAGTACGCGCCAGGTGAGCCAGCGGCTCCGGGAGAAGGTCGAGGCCAGCGCCCACCAGCTCGGCTACCTGGCCAACGCCTCGGCCCAGACCCTGGCCCGCAACAGCAGCTCGCTGATGGGCCTGGTGGTGCACGACATCGCCGACCCCTACTTCTCACAGATCGCCGCCGGGGTCACCCGGTACGCCGAGGAGCTGGGGCTGGTCCTCGTCCTGGGTACCACCAACCGCTCCCCCCAGGAGGAGACCCGCATCATCTCGGCGTTGCGCGCCCACCGCGCCAAGGCGATCGTGATCGCCGGTTCGCGGACCACCAGCGAGGAGACCGACGCCCGGCTGGCGAAGGAGATCGAGGCCTTCGCACGCCAGGGCGGGCGGGTCGCCCTGGTCTCACAGGCCACCCTGCCGGCGGACACCGTCAGCCCGGACAACCGCTCCGGGGCCGCGGCCCTGGCACGGCACCTGGTCGACCAGGGGCACCGGCGCTTCGCGATCCTGGCCGGGCCCACCAACCTGCGGACCGCACGCGAGCGCTTGGACGGCTTCCACTCCGCGCTCTCGGCCGCAGGCCTGGAACTGGCCCACCACAACGTCGTGCACGGCGACTTCACCCGGGACGGCGGTTACGAGTCCACGCAGCGCCTGATGACCCTGGGCACCGACGCCACCTGCCTGTTCGCGGTCAACGACGTCATGGCCACCGGCGCCATCGCCGCGCTGCGCGACATGGGCAAGTCCGTCCCGGAGGACCTGTCGGTGGCGGGCTTCGACGACATCCCCACCCTGCGGGACCTCACCCCCACCCTGACCACGGTCCGTCTTCCCCTGGAGGAGATGGGGGAGCGCGCCGCCGCGCTCGCCCTGGACTCCGAGTACCGGGGGGAGCCCCGGGTGATCAGTGTCGAGGGCACCATCATGTCCCGGGCGAGCACCGCCTCACCCAAGGGCTGAGCCCGCTTCCGCCCGGCCCGCCGAGGCCGGATCCGCGCCTGTGGCGGCGGCCCCGAAAGGGCCGCCGCCTTCTTCCGTCCCGCAGACGGCCCCGGTGCTAGGGGAGCGGGGCGAGGTCGTCTGCGAACACCAGCCCGTGGCCGGGACCGGTGTCGGCGGACAGGTGGTCGCCCGCGAACTCCACCCCGCTGGGAGCGGCCAAAGCCCCCAGGGCGGCGAAGGACGCGTGGTCGATGTCCTCGACCATGGCGACCTCGGGCAGGCACAGGGCCAGTTGGCCGGACAGTTCCGGCAGCAGGTGGGGCGCGACCGGCACCCCCCGCCGGGCCACGGACTCGGCGATCCGCAGGAACGGGGTGATGCCCCCGACCCGCACGGCGTTGGGCTGGGCCACGTCGCACACGCCCTCGTCGACGAACCGTTCGAACTCCGCCACCGAACGCAGGTTCTCACCCAGCGCGAACGGCAGGCCGGTACGCGCGCGCAGCCTGACGTGGGCCGCCAGGTCCAGGGCGGGCAGCGGCTCCTCCACGAAGTGCGGCTCGAAGGGTTCCAGCCGCGCCAGCGCCCGGGCGGCGCGCGGGACGTCCCAGCGCTGGTTGGCGTCGATCATCAGCAGTCGGTCGGGGCCCAGGAGGTCGCGCACGGCGCCCACCCGTTCGACGTCGCGGTCGACGGAGGCCGAGCCCACCTTCATCTTCACCGCGCGGTGGCCCCGGTCCGTCCATCCCCGGACCTGTTCCAGCAGGTCGGGGAGCCCGTAGTCCAGGTTCACGCCGCTGCCGTAGGTGGCGACCCGCTCGCGGCGGCGGCCCAGCAGGTCCACCAGGGGCACGCCCAGCGAACGCGCGTGCACGTCCCACAGGGCGATGTCGACACCGGCCAGGGCCATGAGGGTCAGTCCCGTCGTTCCCGCCTCGCGCAGGTGCCAGAGCGCCTCGTCCCACAGGGCGGGGTGCGCCTCCTTGCCCAGCAGGGCCGGGGCGAGGTCGTCGTTGACCAGGGCTTCGACGGCCCGCGCGCCGATCAGCGGCGTCCAGGAGAACCCGGTGCCCACCAGGCCCTCGTCGGTACCGACCCGGACCACGACGATGTCGTTGCGGTCGACCCCGCCGTCCCAGGCCCGTTTCAACGGAAGCCGGTGGGCGCGGGCCTGCACTCCGGTCACTCTCACAGCATGTACTCCAGGTGTCGGTGGTCCATCGCGGTGATGGGGTTCAGGGGGTGCACGTGGGCCGGGGGCCGCCGAGTTCGAGCATGCGGCCGGTGGCGCCGTTCACGGCGGTGCCGAGCACTCGATCACCCATGGATCGTCCACCCCCTTCTATGAAAGCGCTTTCCAGCCTACGGCAAAGCTACCCCGCCCCACCAGAGGCGGGGGAACAACGGACCCCGGGGAACCGCGCTCAGCCCAGTTCGATCCCGTCCAGCGGAGGCAGGTCGGTCAGGGCGCTCACCCCGTGAAGGTGATGGACCCCGGCCGACAGGTTCTCGGTCAGGGTGGTGGCCCAGGCGGTGACCGCCGCCGTCCCCCGGGACTGGCCGCGTCCGCGCGCCCAGCGCCGCCGGCCGGCCGAGGCGGCCACCAGGGCCCACTCCTCGGAGCCGGGCAGGTGCGGAACCCTGCGCAGCGCCCCGGCCCCCGGCAGCCGACCGAACAGGGACAGGGCCCAGGTGGCCGGCGCGGAGTCCAACCCCAGGTGGGTGCGGACGGGCCTCCCCAGGTCCCGGGTGAGCGTGTGCTGATCACTGAAGTCCGCCCGGAACAGGCGTCGCCGCCCGACCCCGGGAAGGTCCAGGACGAGCCCCCGGGTGAGGTTGCGGATACTCTCCCCTGTGGCCGGATCAGGGAAGGAGCGACCGAGCAGCCCCAGGGACCAGGCCGTGGCCGCCGCCCCGTGCCGCTCCCCGGAACCCAGCACCACCCCCAGGTCGATCGGCCCCGCCCCGGGCAGCTCGGCGGCGAGCAGGTTGGTGAGCCCGGGGGCCAGTCCGACGCTGAGCAGAACCGGCGCGGGCGGCTCCAGCTGCTCGATCCTGGCGACGTATCCGGAGGTGGCGGTGGGATCGACGAAGGCCGCGCCCTGGCCAGTGGCGACAGAGACCAACGAGGGCTCCTCGACCCCGGAGGCGTTGACCACCGCGTCCACACCGCGCAGGGCCGCCAGGTAGCCGCCCAGCCCCGGTTCGGCCAGATCAACGACCCGGTCCGCGCGTAGCGGGTCGCGGCCCGCGACCACGCAGCCGTGCCCGGCCGCCCGCAACGCCTCCACCGTCGAAGCCCCTACGGCCCCGTAGCCGCCCAACACGAGTACCCGCATCCGCGTCCGCCTTCTTTCTTTAGTGGAACTACAAGTAGATATGTGTAGTGACACTACAGTCAAGGCGTAGGATCGTGACCATGGACGCACGCCCCGTTGACGGCCGCACCGCCCGCTCCACCGCCACCCGCGCCCGGGTCACCCTGGCGGCCGCCCGCCTGTTCACGGTCCACGGTTACACCGCCACCAGCATCACCAGCATCGCCAAGGAGGCGGGGGTGGCCGCCCAGACCGTCTACAACGCCTTCGGCACCAAGACAGCCGTGCTCAAGGAGGCCCTGGACCAGGCGGTGGCCGGGGACACCGATCCAGTGGCCACCCTGGACCGCCCCTGGGTGCGCGAGGCGCTGGCCGCGGAGGACCCTCGGGAACTGGTCAGGCTCCAGGTGGCGGGCACCGCCCGGGTGATGCTCCGCGTCGCCCCCCTGGCCGAGGTACTTCGCAGCGCCGCCCCGGCCGACCCCGACCTGGCCGCGCTGTGGCGGACCAACATCGACCAGCGCCGAACCGTCCACACGGTGTTCGCCCGGGCCCTCGCCGACCGAGGCGCCCTGCGTCCGCACCTGCCCCCGGAGGAAGCGGCCGACACGCTGCTCGGCCTGCTCAGCCCCGAGCTGTACACCCTCTACACCGCCCGCCTCGGTTGGAGCCCCGACCGCTGGACGGAGTGGGCCGCCGAAGCGGTCACCCGCCAACTCCTCGACAGCTGAGACTGCGGGGGACGCTCCGAAGTCCTCTCAACAGGCCCCAGTGCTTGATGTTTTGCCAGCTCAGCTAACTAGCACAGCTGTGCTAGTCTGCGAAGTGTGCAACGCGTGGACCACGAGCAGAGACGCCGCGACATCGCCGAGGCGGTGTGGCGACTGCTGGAGCAGGGCGGACTGGAAGCGGCCACGGTACGCGCCGTGGTCGCCGAGACCGGCCTGTCCTCGGGTTCGATCCGCTACTTCTTCGCCGACCAGGCCAGCCTGCACGCCTTCGCCATGTCCGCCCTGGCCGACCGGGTGGGCGAGCGCATCCGACGGGCCGCACGCAACCCCGACCCCCGCGAACGGGCGACGGACATGGTCGCCGAGCTGATGCCGCTGCGCGAGGACACCGAGCGCGAACTCCGCGTGTGGTCGGCCTTCGTCGCCCGATCCGCCACCAGCCCCCGGCTGGCCGAGCACCTGACCAGCCAGGCCCACGCGATCCGGGCCCTGCTGCACAAGGTCACCTCCGACCTGGTCGGACTGGGCCTGCTCCCGCCCCGCACCGACGTCGACGCCCACACCGCCCATTTGCACGCGGTGGTGGACGGCCTGACCTTCCAACTCCTGCACACCCCGGAACTCATCACACCCGACCAGGCCCGCGCCGTGCTCCGCAGGGCCCTGCTCACCGACCAGAAGTAGAGGAACCACCACGACCCACGGGAGCGACTCATGAGCAAGCTGCGCGACTTCGTGGCCGAGCGCCTGTCCGGACACGACCTCGACCACCGCGTCCACCACACCTACAGCACGATCCTGGACCTGAGCGACACGATCCGCTCCCAGGGAAAGAAGGACGACTGGCTCTCCTGGCTCACCGACGCGTCGGTCGAGTGGAAGATCGGGGAGTACCTCTTCGGGGGCGACCCCGCCAGCGACGCCGCCCGTGTCAGCGACCACCTGCGCGCGGCCCTGGCCCGCACCTGGCGCGACCACCCTGACTACGACACCGCCTGGGACGCCCTGGCGTCCGCTCCCAGGAGAAGGTGACCGGGCCGCCCGCCCCGACCGCCCGGTACCACCGATGATCGGTACCACCGCGATCGGGGCGGTTGTGTATCTGCTGGCCACCGCCATTGAGGAGGGCCGGGGCCTGTCCTTGATGAACGGCATCCTGGCCGACAGCGCCTATCGCCTGCTGTCGGCCTGACGGCCCGGCCTCACTTCAGGTGGCGGGCGAAGAACCGGTTCCCGGCGTCCCCCTCGAAGTGCGGGACGCCGGTGTGCCCGCCCATATTGGCGTGCAGCGTCTTCTCCTTGGAGCCGAAGGCGTCGAACAAGTCCAAGGCCAACTGCCGGTCGTTTCCCTCGTCGTCCCACTGCAGCAGCACCTGCAGCGGAATGGTGACCTGCTGGGCCTCCTCGAACATGGCGCGGGGTAGGAAGCTCCCGGCGAACAGAAGGGCCGCCGAGATACGCGGCTCGACCACCGCCAGCCGGATACCGATGGAGATCACTCCCCCCGAATACCCGACCGGGCCGCCGATCTCGGGCAGCGAAAGGAGTGCGTCCAGGGCGGCCCGCCATTCCGGGACCGCCTTTTCCACCAGTGGGAGGACAAGCCGGTCGACGATCTCGTCGTTGACCGGCTCGCCGGCCGTCAGCGCCCGGTGCAGGTCGGCGCGGGCCTTCTCCGCGGCGGCCGAACGGGGCCGGTCACCGCCCCCGGGGAGCTCGATGGTGGCCGCGGCGAAGCCCTCCGCCACGGAGTGCCGGGCCCGCCCCGCCAGCCGGGGGTACATCTTGCGCAGTCCGCCGGGGTGGCCGACCAGGATCAGCGGGGCCGGTGCGGATGCGGTTTCGGGCGTCCACAGGATGCCGGGGATCTCGCCGAGGGTGAATTCGCGTTCGAGGACGCCGTCGTCGAGGCGCTGTTCGGAAGTGAATCGCACGGTCGTGCCTTTCGGGAGTGCTCGTGAACGGCGCTCCCGGACGACCTATCGTCCGACCGTGACCCCGGAGGGGAGCACCCATGTCGATACGTTCACGGGTACCACCTCCTCGATCTCTCGCACGGCCTCCAGAAAAGTAGCAGTGGTCGCCGTGGTCCGCCAACAGGTTTTTGCGGAGGCTCTGTGACCGGACGCGAGGGCGGTCACGCTCAGCCGGCAAGGTCCAACGGATTCACAGCCGCTCGCTTGACAAGTGCTGAGAACGCATCCGATCCGCCGCGGCGAAGGCCCCCGACAGCGAGACCGCGCAGTCGGCAGCCGATCACCGCGAGAACGAGGACGCCGACGACGAGGATGGCTGACCAGTCCGGCGTCAGCGGCGGCGGGAGGCGGGGTCGTGCCCGGCCTGCCAGGCGGCGAGCGCTTCGGATGAGACGCGAGCGTAGCGGGCCAGGGAGGCCACCGAGGTAGGGCCGGAACAGGCGAGCAGGACGGCGGTGTTGGCGCCGTCCTCGGCCGCGTGGGTGAGCGCCGAGTGCCGCAGCTGGTGCAGCGTCGCACCGCCGGTGGCCGCGCTGAACAGCTCGGCGGCCCGCCGATAGGACAGCCGGGCCCGCCCCGAGCCGGCGTCGATGTCGCCCGGCGGTTGCGCAGGTCCAGATCCTCGACGTTCAAGGGCGAGCACCTCCTCGGCGCGTGCCGCCGATTCGTACAGCAGCCGCCATAGCGTGCGCTCGCGCAGCCCGATCCCCTCCCGGGTGAGCAGGTTCTCGACCTCGGCGCGGTCCAGGGCCCGAGTACGGTCGGGGGCGGACGGGGTCAGGCTGAGGCCATGCCCAGGCGGGCCATCAGCTCGGACTCGGTGATGATGTCGATGCGCTGGCCCTTGGCCATGTAGGCCTCGGCCTGCTTGTGCTTGGAGGTCTTGCCGCCGTGGTCGCTGTCGCCCACGACCAGCACGTCGGTCTTCTTGGTGACGTTCTTGGCGGGGGTGCCGCCGGCCTCGGCGACGCGCTTCCACACCTCGGGCTTGTCCATCGCCCGCAGGTCGCCCGAGACGCACACCGTGCGCCCGTAGAGCGGACCGGCCGGGTCGGCGTCGGGGGAGGGCTCGGGGAGCGGGGACTGCGCGACCCGCTGCCAGCGTCCGAAGCGGTCCTCCATGGCGGGGGCCGCCGACGGGGCGGGGGCGGCGACCGGGACGGAGACCGCCCGGATCTCCTCCAGACGGTTCAGGCGCATGCCCGCGGCACGGGTGAGCTCGGGCAGGGAGCTGGTGCCGTAGCGGAGCATGGCCGCGATCATGATGTGCGCGGCCGCCTCGGCGTCGGCGTCGGCCCGGTGGTGCTGGGTGATCTGGTGTCCGACGTGCGCGCACACCGTGGGCAGGCGGTGGTCGGGCAGATCCCAGGTGCGCCGGGACAGGGCCAGGGTGCAGGCGTAGTCCAGGGCGGGCAGCGCCTGGCCGGTGTGGGCGCAGGCCTGGCGCAGCGCCCCCATGTCGAAGGCGGCGTTGTGCGCCACCAGCGCGCCGCCCTGGGCGAACTCCAGCACCTGCCCGCGCACCGTCTCCCAGGTGGGTGCGCCGGTGACGTCGGCGGCGGTGATGCCGTGCACGGCGGTGTTGTGGCGGGAGAAGAAGGACACCGGCTCCGGTGGGCGGATGAGGGTGCTGAACCGGTCCACCACCCGTCCCTCGCTCACCCGGACCAGGCCGACGGCGCAGACGCTGCCTCGGTCCTGGTTGGCGGTCTCGAAGTCGATCGCGGTCCAGGTGTGGGCCACCACGTAACCTCCTGCTGCCGTCCGGGCCGAACGGATCGAGGCTACCCGGGTTCACGGGTCCCCGGAGCCGAATGGGACGGTTCTCGGCGCCGGATCGCGTGCGCGACGCGGGTACGGCGGGTCCGGGCCGTTTCCCCCGAAGACCGGCGCGGTCGGTTCAGGCGGGGTCGAAGGAGTCGACCGCGTGGTCGCGCCACTGCTCGTCCTCGGCCCACACGCTCTCGGAGGAGCTCCACGCCAGCGTGTAGTAGTCGCCTCCCTCGGCCACGGCGATGTTGCGGGCCAGCAGCCGCCAGGTGCCCTCGCCCCGGTCCCAGGTGAACTCCCAGTCGGCGGCCGAGGCGAAGGACGTCCGGTCGGTGACGTCCTCCAGCCTGATCCGCTCGTAGGAGGGCAGCCGGTTGCCCTCGACGGAGGCGTTCTCCTGCTCCACCACGTGCGCGTACTCGTCGTCGGTGGAGTGGGGGGTGCGGTCGACCTGCAGGTAGGCGTTGCTGGTGGGGGAGTCGTAGAAGACGCTGGCGCCGTCGGTGCGCCGGATCCAGCCGTCGGGGACCAGCAGGGAGAAGCCCTCGGGGTCCCGGGTCCAGGTCATGCCGGGCGCGGCGGGCTCCTCGTCCGCCGTCTGCGCGGTCGTCTCGTTCGTCTGCTCCTCCGCGGCCTGCCCCGTGGGGTCCGCCTCGGGTGAGGGCGAGGAGGCCGATACGTCCTGCCCGGCCTGGCCGGGTTCCTCTCCGCCCTCGGCCCAGGGGTTGACGACGACCAGGACGGCCGCCGCCACCACCGCGGCCAGCCCCAGAGTGAGCACCACCACCGGCCAGGACAGGCGACGGGGGCGCCCGGTCGGGGTGGCGGGAGCGGTCGGTGGGACGGCGGCCAGGGTGGGGGCGGGCATGCCCTGGGTGCCCGTACCTCCCGGGGCCGGGGGCGGCCGGTGGAGTCCTCCCGTCCACCCGCCCGAGTGTTCGCCCCGGGCCGCGGCGGCCAGCAGCTCTTGGCAGCCCCGTGCGTCCAGGCGCTCGGCGGGGTTCTTGGCCAACAGCCCGCCGATCGCCTCGCCCAACGGCCCGGGCAGGGCCTCGGGCGGGTCGGCGCTGAGCACCGCGTGCAGGGTCGCCGGGACGCCCTCGCGCTGGAACGGGGAGACCCCCGTGGCCGCGTGGTAGAGGGTGGCTCCCAGCGACCACAGGTCACTGGCCGGGGTCGCCGGTTCGGAGGCGAGCCGCTCGGGGGCCACGTAGGCGGCGGAACCCAGCACGCCGCCGGTCTGGGTGACCGCGGCGGTGTCGACGATGGTGGCGATGCCGAAGTCGGTGAGCACCACCCGCCCGGAGGCGGTGACCATCACGTTCTCGGGCTTGACGTCCCGGTGGGTGATGCCCTGGGCGTGCGCGGTGGTGAGTGCGTCGAGCAGGGCCGATCCCCAGGCCGCGACCCGTTCGGCCGGTGCCGGGCCCCGGTCGCGTACCAGGCGGTGCAGGGAGTCCCCGTCGAGGAGTTCCATGACGATCCAGGGGCGCCCGTCGTCCTCGACGATGTCGTGGACCGTGACGATGTTGGGGTGCTGGCCCATCGCGGTGGCCTGCGCCTCGCGCCGGGTCCGCGCCGCCACCCGGGCGCGCTCGGCCTCGTCCAGCCCCGGTCCGAGCAGGATCTCCTTGACCGCCACCGTGCGGTTGAGCCCGGTGTCGTGCGCTCGCCAGACCCTGCCCATTCCGCCCCGTCCGACCTCGGAGACGAGTTCGTAGCGTTCACGCAGCGTGCGGTGGGGATGGACCACCTGGGGGCTCCTGATGGGGTGGGGGTCGGGTGAACGGGCGACGCGGCGGTGCGGGGACACAGCGGGGGATCTCACGTCGAAGCGCCCATTCTAGGAAGGTTCGCCCCCTGCCGCGCACATCCGTCGGGGCGGGTCGTGGGCTTCTCAGCCGGATGATCCCTATTCTCCAGGGATGACCGTCTTCCTCTGTTCCAAGTGCGGTACCACGATCACGCCGGAGCTGGCCGAGCTCACCGCCGTCCCCGATGTCTCGGGCAACGAGCACGACCGGGACAAGGACACCCGCCGGGCGCCGTCCACCGTTCCACGCGGCCACTATGTGATCGACTCCGAGCCCTGGGGGCCTCCCTACGTGGTGCAGGACGATCAGGAGAACCCGAAGCCGGCTCATGCGCGCGGACCTTTGGTCTCTCACGAAGAAGGCTTCGTCGTCTCAGCGGGCACACGGCACACCGTTCTGGTGCATCCCGACGACGCCGCCCACCTCCAGCCCCTGCCCGACGGGGAGAACAGCCAAGGCTGCTGCGGGCCGACAGGCGGCGAAGGGCCCAACCGGGCCTGCGCCTGCGGTGTCCGGGTCGCGACCTTGGCGGCCGACTGCTTCGGACCCTACGAACTGCACCTCGACCCCGTCCGGACCTACGCGTTCACCCAGCGATGAAGCAGAGGGCGGCCTCGGGGGTTCGGGTCGGCGGCCGCCGCGCCCACACCTCACAGCGGTCCACAAGCCTGACGCGCGACTGACCGGCGCATAGTTTGACCAGCTTGTGGTAAAAAGTTAGGTGTGCCGAACTCTAGAGATAGGCTGCCCTCAAAGACCTGGTCGAGGGTGATCCCGGCGATCACCCTCTCCCTCGCTCTGAGCGCCTGCTCCACGTCCTCCGGGCAGACCCGCGACGACGACCGCCTCCTCGTCCTGACCACGTTCACCGTCATCGCCGACATGGCCGAGAACATCGCCGACGACCGCGTGGACGTCGCCTCCCTGACCAGGCCCGGAGCCGAGATCCACGGCTACGAGCCCACCCCCGACGACCTGGTGCGCGGTCAGGACGCCGACCTCATCCTCGAGAACGGCCTCGGCCTGGAGGCCTGGTTCCGGCAGTTCACCGAACGCGTGGACGCGCCCACCGCCGTCCTGAGCGAGGGCGTGGACACCATCCCCGTGGCCTCGGGCGGCTACGAGGGCGACCCCAACCCGCACGCCTGGATGTCCCCCGACAACGCCCTGGTCTACGTCGACAACATCCGCGACGCCCTCACCGAACTCGACCCCGGGGGCGAGGCGGAGTTCAGCGAGGCCGCCGAGGCCTACAAGGCAGAGATCGCCGAGGTCGGCGCCTACCTGGAGACCGAGCTCGCCGAGGTCCCCGACTCCTCCCGCGCCCTGGTCACCTGCGAGGGCGCCTTCTCCTACCTGGCCCGCGACGCCGGACTGACCGAGCAGTACCTGTGGCCGGTCAACGCCGAACGCGAGGGCACCCCCCAGCAGATCGCCGCCGTCTCCGAGTTCGTCCGCGCCAACGAGGTGCCCGCCGTGTTCTGCGAGAGCACCGTCAACGACAGCGCCCAGCGCTCGGTGATCCGCGAGACCGACGCCGCCATGGGCGAAACCCTCTACGTCGACTCCCTCTCCGAGCCCGACGGCCCCGTGCCCACCTACCTCGACCTGCTCCGCCACGACGCGGAGGCCATCGTCGCCGGACTGACCGGTGAGTGAGGGGGAACCGAAGTGACGGCCGCCATCGAGGTCACCGGAGCCACCGTCCGCTACGGGGACGTCCTCGCCCTGGACGACGTGTACCTGTCCGTGGAGCCCGGCCGGGTGTGCGGGCTGCTCGGCATGAACGGCTCGGGCAAGTCCACCCTGTTCAAGACCGTGCTCGGCCTGGTCACCGCCGATCGCGGCCGGGTCCGCATCCTGGGCATGGGCAACACCGCCGCCCGCCGCAAGGGACTGGTCGGCTACGTTCCCCAGTCGGAGCAGGTGGACTGGGCCTTTCCCGTCCGGGTGCGCGACGTGGTCATGATGGGCCGCTACGGCCACATGGGACGCAGGCGCCGCCCCCGCCCCGCCGACCGCGAGGCCGTCGAGCACGCCCTGCTCCGCACCGACCTCACCGGGCTGGCCGACCGCCAGATCGGCGCGCTCTCCGGTGGCCAGCGCAAACGCGCCTTCGTGGCGCGCGCCATCGCCCAGGACGCCGACGTGCTCCTGCTGGACGAACCCTTCGCGGGCGTGGACAAACGCTCCGAGGCCACCATCACCGACCTGCTCCTGCAGCTGCGCCAGGCCGGACACACCCTGCTGGTGTCCACCCACGACCTGGCCCAGGTGCCCGAGCTGTGCGACGAGGCCGTGCTGCTGCAGCGCCGGGTGATCGCGCACGGCACACCCGAGGAGGTGCTGGAACCGGACGTGCTCCTGGAGGCGTTCGGCATCCACCCCAGTGAGGAGGGACGCTCGTGGACGCCCTGACAGCGCTCGTGGAGTGGTTCACGGTGCCGATGCAGTTCGAGTTCGTCCAGCGCGCACTGCTGGTGAGCGTGGTCGCGGGCGTGGTCTGCGCCGTGCTCTCCTGCTGGATGACCCTGGTGGGCTGGTCGCTGATGGGCGACGCCGTCTCGCACGCGGTCCTGCCCGGCGTGGTGCTCTCCTACATGTTCGGGATGCCCTTCGCGTTGGGCGCCCTGATCTTCGGGGGCGGCTCGGTGGCCCTGATCGGGGTGGTCAACCGCACCTCCAGGGTCAAGGAGGACGCGGTGATCGGTGTGGTCTTCACCGCCATGTTCGCCCTGGGCCTGGTGATGATCTCGCGGGTGCCCAGCCAGACCGACCTCGGCCACATCCTGTTCGGCAACGTCCTGGGGGTCTCCGACGGCGACATTCTCCAGGTGCTGCTCCTGGCCGCCGTGGTGCTGGCCGTGGTCTGGTACAAGCACCGCGACCTGACCATGTACGCCTTCGACCCGGTCCACGCCCACGCCATCGGCGTCAACCCGCGCCTGCTGGAGACCCTGCTGCTGGGGCTGCTGTCGGTGACGGTGGTGGTGGCGCTGCAGGCCGTGGGCATCATCCTGGTCGTGGCCATGGTGATCATCCCGGGCGCCACCGCCTACCTGCTCACCGACCGCTTCGAGCGGATGCTGATGATCTCGGCGGCGATCGCCTTCGCGGCGGCCGTGACAGGGGTCTTCACGAGCTTCCACCTGAACGTGTCCACCGGCGGCTGCATCGTGCTGGCCCAGGCGATCGCGTTCACCCTGGCCTACCTGTTCTCACCCGGGCAGGGAGTGCTCTGGAAGGGGCGCACCGCCCGGGCGGTACGAGCCACGCGCGCCGGACACTGAAGGAGCGGAGGGAGAGAGTGCGGGCGACGCGGGCGCAGCCGCGCACCGGGGAGCCCGAGAGGGGTTCAGTCGCCCGGGCAGGGGGCGGTGCGCCAACGGGCGCGCAACACACCGTCGGGGTCCGGCAGTACCCCGGCGAGCAGCGGGGGATCCTCGTCCTGGTAGACGGACAGGGCCAGGGCGCCCCGGGAGCCGGACAGGAGCCTGACGAGCTCCGAGCGGTCCTCCCCGTCCACGGTGACACTGGAGATGTGCCCGCGGCTGTCCTCCCAGACCACCTCCGTCAACCCTTCCTCGGGCAGTCCGGCCAGGACGGCCGCCACGTCCTCGGACAGTCCGGGCCACACGGCCAGGCGGGAGCGGGGTACGAGTCGAGTGCGCACTTCCTCCAGCGTGTCCTCGGTGAGGCGGTGCCAGCGGGAGGCGTTGCCGGCGTACCCCTCCTCGAGCAGTCCGGCCTGCGCGTTGGAGACGTAGTGGCGCAGTTCGGCCCAGAAGCCGTTGTCGGCGGGGCGCTGCCGCCCGGGCTCGGAGTCCAGAGACGCGTCGTAGGGGGAGATGTCGAGCGGCTCGGCGAACAACCCGAGTCCACGGACGCGCGCCAGGGCCTCCGTGCAGGGAAGGGCGGTGCCGACGTAGACGTACTGGTCCCAACCCACGTGCACGGCGAAGCGGCCCTCGGCCTCCAGACGGCACCACAGACCGTGGTCGCGCAGCATGGCGCGGACCAGCTCCAGGGCGACCGGTAGGGCGACCCGGGCGCCGTCGTGGAAATCGGTGGGGTCGAGGAGCTCGTCCAGACCGTTCCCCTCGATCGTCGGTTCGAGCCCGAAGTGCACGAGGCCGGGCAGTTCGGGCTCGCGGATCTCCAGGTGGTCGATGCCGCTGGCCTCGGCGAGCGCGGCGATCGAGGACAGGTAGGCGGCTTCAACCGGACCGTGGTCGCTGACGGTGTCCTCCGGGCCGGTGTAGCGACCCCGGGCGTCGCGGTGGGCCGGGTCGTACTTGGTGATCCGGTGGACGTGGGGGAGGGGTGCGGGGCTCGCCGGCAGGGAGGGCATGAGGGGATTGTCCACCTTCCGAGGTGCCCGACACCAAGTTTTTGAATGATCTGTTCAACACTTAGTGTTGACAAGAAACAGTTGACAACTGTGAGTTGACAACGCACAGTGGAGTCATGGCCGAACCACAGGATCCCTTCACCCAGCCCGACCCCGAACAGGCCCGGCGCCAGCGCACACACGAGGCCCTCTTCCGCATCACCGAACGGCATGCCAGCGGCGAGGACCGCGTCCGTTGGACGGAGCGGCGAATGCCGATGCCGCCGTACGAGGCGATCCGCCGTGTCTCCGACCTGGCCGCGGGCAGCGCCGTTCCCGACGAAGGAGCTCCGGCCGTCGACCAGGGCGACCTGACCGCCGCGCTGACCCTGGTGCCGTGGGCGCGCGCGGAGTTCGACCAGATGGAGGCGGGCCTGCTCACCATGGCCAAGGGCCGCGGCATGACCTGGCAGGAGCTGGCCTTCGGTCTGGGGCTGGGCACCGCCCAAGCCGCCCGCCAGCGCCACGAACGCCTGGTGAAGCGGACCGGGGACGAGGAGGGATAGGCGAGCAGGCGTAGCGCGGAGGGGGCCGGTGTGCCGGGAACCGTCGTGACCGGAACCGGGCCCCGGCCAGTCATACAGGGCCCAGTCCAGTCCCGATTCACGGCGGCCCTGACCCACCGGCCCTCTCCATGATTTCCACACGTGTCCCGTCGTCGACATTGCGGGCTGCGGTGGCGCGCTATCACAGCAAGGGACAAATGCGACTTCTTGGTTCTGTGGGTTGTTTTTCCCGTACGGGGATTTGAGAGAAAACCCGACGAACTCTTGTTCGGGCCGCTAGGTTGGGGCGCGAAAAGAAAAACCCGACCCGGTGCGACAACACCCGGTCGGGTTGTGGCCGACGCCTGCACCAACAGGTTTGTCGACTGAGCCACTCCCTGAAAGCACCAGGAAGGCGACTCGTCGTGGAGTCTACCCTCACGCATCCCTGCAGCACAGCCGAAACCCCGGATTCGGCTGGGTTCTCTCCGCCCCGTAAGCGCCCCCAAGGCGCATTCAAGGGCATCGGGTTCATCCTCCCGATCTGGGTCCTGCAGGTCTTCAGCAAGGGGCAGTTGCCCACGCTGCGCTCACTGGCGGCGTTGATGGCCATCGCCAACGCGGTCGACGCCGACGGCCGTTGGTGCTTCTTCCTCCTGGAGAACCTGGCCCAGCGCTCCAGCGGCACGCTGAGTGTCAGCAGCCTCAAGCGCGCCATCGACGACCTGGTCGAAGCGGGCATCGTTCGCAAGCTCACGCGCTCGGAGACCATCGACTTCTTCGCCGAGGACATCCGGAAGGGCCGTTCCCCCTACCGGCTGCCGTGCGTGCTGGAGCTCCTCGTTCCGGCTGAGGACTACTCCGAGTCGGTGCTCGAAGAGATCAACGCCTGCCGCGCACAGCTGGGGGAGGAGCCCCTCACCGCGCACAATCGTCCGCCCCTGAAACGCCGCCCGACCCCAGCTCAGACTGAACCCACCCCCAGCTCAGATCGACCCACAGACTGTTTCCCTGGAGACGGTTCTGAAGCCGAGGTGGACAGTTCCGTCCGTGGCACCTCAAGTACAGGAGAACAAAATCGACAAAAGCCACGGACCGGAATCTTCGGCCTCATCAATCGCATACCCAACTCGTTCCTGGCCTCTCCGGAGAAAGACCGGGACCTGTTGGCACTGGCCGTGGAGAAACTCCTGCGCCAAGGGCTGAGCGAGGCCGACGTGCGCGCCCTGTTCTCCGGGATGGAACGGCTGCGCCGCCCCTTCCCGGCGCTGATGCGGCGGCTGGGCGACCTCACGTACGCACTGGACTTCCTCAACGGCTCACTGGGACGAGGCATCCACACCTCGCCCCCGCGGACGACCCCGGGTCCGGGCTCGGGCGGGGACGAGGCCTCCACCGGGCCCGAGGAGTTCCGGCTGGACAGCCTGGGGCGGGCCACCGGCACCTGCCCCGTGCACGACCGCACGCGCAACATCCCCGGTGGCAACTGCGCGATCTGCGGTGAGCCGTGCCGGTCGACACCCGGCCAGATCATGCCCGAACCCGGGCGGGGAGCAGCCGCACCGACCCAGCGCGCACCCCGGAGCACACCTGAGCCGGAGTCTTCGGATCCTCCCGTGGGCTCTGCGGAAGCCGCCCTGGTCCCGGAGCTACGGGCACGGATGCTCGTCTCCCTCAACGGTGGTGAGCGCGCGCCCGCCGCCGCGCCGGGCACGAAGAGCACGTCCCGCTCAGTCCGCGCCTCAGGACTGTCGCCCGAGACCCTGGCTCTCCTGGACCAGTTGCGCGAGCGGTTCGAGCCTCCCCGGCGCCCTGAGGGCACCGGCACCGCCGAAGCCGCACCCGCACGGACCGCGGCAACGGCCTAGAGTTTCCGCAGGTCAGGAGGTGGACCAATGCGGAACTTTCGAGTGGTCCAGCGATCCGGAGTGGTTCGCCCCGGTATCGCCCGGTTCTGACCTCCGGTAACGCAGTTATCGAAAGCCGGCGACGAAGTGATGAGTTTTCGCGCCCGCACCCGTCATACCTGTGCCGGGACACGCTGAGACGGAAGGATGACGTGATGGGTGCGGCCACGCGACTGGAGGAGATGGACGTGAGCGGTCTGGGCGAGGTCGACGAGCCGGCGTTCTCGGGGCTTGCGGAGCGGCACCGGCGGGAGCTGCACGTGCACTGCTACCGGATGCTCGCGTCGTTCGAGGACGCCGAGGACACCGTGCAGGAGACGTTCATGCGTGCCTGGCGGCGGCGGGAGACCTTCGAGGGGCGGTCGACGTTCCGGGCCTGGTTGTATCGGATCGCCACCAACGCCTGCCTGGACCTGCTCGCCAAGCGCCGCCCGGAGCCTGCGACCGGCGGCGAGGTGCTGTGGCTGCAGCCCTACCCGGACCGGCTGCTCGATGAGCTGCCCGCGGGCGACGCGGAGGAGCCGGAGGCCGTCGCCGTCGCGCGGGAGACGATCGAGCTGGCCTACCTGGTCGCGGTCCAGCCCCTCGCGCCGCGCCCGCGGGCCGTGTTGATCCTGCGGGATGTGCTCGGCTGGCCGGCGAAGGACGTCGCTGAGCTCCTGGGGGACTCCGTCAACTCCGTGAACAGCGCGCTGCAGCGGGCCCGTGCCGGCATGCGGGAGCACCTGCCCTCCGAGCGGCAGGACTGGACCGGTGGAGAGGAGGACACCCGAACGCGTGAGCTGGTGCGCCGCTACACCGATGCCAGCGTCTCCACGGACGTCACGGCGCTCGCCTCGATGCTGCGCGACGACGTCCGTTTCTCGATGCCGCCCACGCCGGGCCTGCATGTCGGCCGCGACACGGTGGTGAACTACTTGGCCGAGAGCAGTTTCGAGGGCATGAAGGGCCTGCGCGCCGTCCAGACCACCGTGAACCGGCAGCCCGCCCTCGCCTTCTACCTCTGGCAGCAGCAGGAGGGCGCGTACCTGCCGCTGACCATCGACGTCCTGCGCGTCACCGGCGGGGCGATCACCGAGATCCTCACGTTCCACGACGACCGGTTCCCGCGGCTCGGGCTGCCGGCGCACCTGCCGGCCGACGGCACGGAGTAGTCCCGGTGCGGACGCTCACGTTGCGCGGCGGCGCGCGTATCGCCGTGATCGCGGAGGAGTGGCACGACGCGTTCTGCCTCGTCACCCGTTTCCGGGTACAGCTGGAGCTGCGCAGTGGCGAGCCGGGGCCGACCCTCGAACGCGATGCCGGGTTCTGGCTCCGTGGCACCGGCGTCACTGCCGCTCTTCTTCGTTGGAGCGCTCACCCCGCCGAGCGTCTCGTGTGAACGGCAGTGGCGACTACACGATCACCGACCTCACCGAGCTGTCTGCGAATGGCTCGATCAACCCACGAAGAAAGGCAGGGCTGCCATGCTGACGCAGGTCGCGGAGGGTGTGCTGATCCACCAAAGCGAGTTACTCCAGAACAACGCCGTTGTCGTGCAAGGCCAGGCCGGCGTGTTGCTGGTCGACCCCGGACTTACCGACGACGAACTGACCTGCCTTGCGAACGACCTGTCCGAGATGGGCCTGTCCGTCGTGGCAGGCTTCTCGACGCATCCTGACTGGGATCACGTGCTCTGGCACGCCGACCTCGGCGAAGTGCCCCGTTACGGCACAGCCCGCTGCGCGGCTGACATGCGAGAGGTGCGCTCAAACGCGGATTGGAAGGCCCGCGCCGCCGAAGGGCTACCGCCGGAAATCGCCGAGGAGACACCGCTGGACCTCTACGGCCTCATCACCGGTCTGCCTGCCGGAACTGTGCAGATTCCCTGGGACGGCCCTGAAGTCCGGATTGTCGAGCACCCGGCGCATGCCCCGGGCCATGCGGCTCTGTTGATCGGGGAACGCGGGGTGCTCGTGGCCGGCGACATGCTGTCTGATGTCTTCGTTCCGATGCTCGACGACTTCAACGGCACCCATGACCCGGTCGAGGACTACCTCGTCGGGCTGCGAGTGCTCGAGGACATGGCGGACGGCGTCGATGTCCTCATCCCCGGTCACGGGTCCGTCTGCGGAGCTGATCAGGTACACGCACGGATCGAACAGGACCGCGCGTACGTACATGCCCTGCGTGACGGCGGTGTTTGCGACGACCCGCGGGTCAACTCGCCTCAGCCTGGCTGGGAGTGGGTGAGCGACATCCACGCAGGGCAGCTTCAGCGGCTCGCCCAAAGCAGAAGAGCGTCATAACCCGTGGGGTGGGGACGGCGTCGCCGGGCGCGCTCGGCGCCCCCCACGACCGGGGCGGAGAAGCACGACGGGCCGCGGCTCGGCTGGGAGCGGCGGCCCGGGGGTGGGTCAGGACAGGTCAGATCAGCATGGCCAGCTGGCGGGCCTGGGCGACCAGGGTGCCCTGGCTGTCCCAGATCTCCATGTCCTCCTCGTGGAGGCTGTGGGAGACGTGCTTGGTCCAGACCCGGCAGGCCAGCCAGCCCGGGGCGGGCCTGGCCCGGATGTGGGTGGTCAGTTCCACGGTGATGGTGCTGAACTCACCGATCTCCAGAACCGCCGGGACCGCGAAGTCGACCATGGCGGGCAGGGAGTGCACGTCGGCGTCGCGGCCGTCGGCGAAGCGCATCCAGAAGTCGCCCTGGGGGCGGCCGTCCTTCTTGCCGTCCAGCCATCCGGGACGCTCGGGGTAGCGGTACTCGACGCGGTGGGCGATGCTCACGCCCTCCGGCTTCCCGGCGAACTCCGGGGGAAGGTGGCAGTCCTCGGGGGCGGGCAGCTCCGGCGGGCCCTCCAGGTGCAGTTCCCGGCCCTCGGTGGCGAGGTCGCCGTAGGTGGCGGTGGCCCGCACGATCTCCTTGCCGCCCTGTTCCAACACGACGGCGCCGGTGGCCGTGCGGCGGCCCTCTCGGATGGTCTCGGTGCGCAGCAGGGCCTCGCCGGGGGCGGCGGGGCGCAGGTAGAAGGCGGAGACCACGAGGGGGTCGGGCTGGGCGAGGGTCTGGCCCAGGGCGTTGAGCGCCGTTCCCAGGACGTAACCGCCGTTGGGGTGCGAGGTGAACGTGGTCCAGCCGTCGGTGAGGGTGGCTGTGAACTCGCCGTCGGCTCGCTTCTCGACCCGGGTGTCCTGGTCGAACTCGTAGCCCTCGGCGGGGTGGTCAAGGCTCATAGGGCAAGGTTACCGGCCAGTAGGAACCCTGGCCACACCAAACCCGAATCCCGTTCGGTTTTGTGGGCGCCACCACACCGGCCGCCTCCGCACGCCCCTCCGCGCGCCGCTTGACCCTGACGCTACGTAGGGCCCTAGCTTCGTCACCACGGCACCGGGAGCGACATCGCACACGAGGCCGCAACCAGCAGCACGACCCGAACCCGGAACCCACTCGGGGCGGGACCACCACAGAGAACGGAAGGCGCACCGTGGGCCACACCGTCGGCGAGGTCGCCCGGATCACCGGACAGACCGTGCGCACCCTGCACCACTACGACCGGATCGGACTCCTCGTCCCGGCCGAGCGCACACCCACCGGCTACCGCCTCTACTCCGAGGCGGACCTGGACCGCCTGCACCGGATCCTCACCTACCGCGAACTGGGCTTTCCCCTGGAGCGGATCGGTGAACTCCTCGACGACCCCGACCCACGGAGCCACCTGGCCCGCCAACACCGGCTGGTCAACGAACGCATCGACCACCTGCGCAGCGTCGCGCACACCCTGCAGAAAATGATGGAGGCGGAACACATGGGCACCAGCCTGACCCCAGAAGAACAGTTCGAGGTCTTCGGAGACTTCGACGTCAACGCACACGCCGAGGAGGCCCGCCAGCGCTGGGGCGACTGTGGCAACGGAGGCTTCGCCCAGTCCCAGGGCCGCACCAGCTCCTACACCAAGCAGGACTGGCAGCGGATCAAGGCCGAGGCCGACGAGATCTGCCGCGCCCTCGCCCAGGCGATGAACGACGGCCTCCCCGCGGACAGCGACACCGTCACCGACCTGGCCGAACAGCACCGCGCGCACATCAGCCGCCACTACTACGACTGCACCCCCGAGATCCACCGGGGCCTGGGTCAGCTCTATGTGGACGACGAGCGCTTCACCGCCACGATCGACGCCTACGGCCAGGGGCTGAGCCTCTACCTGCGTGAGGCCTTCGCTGCCAACGCCGCCCGCCGCGAGGGCTGATCCGAACGGGGAACGGTCCGGGCCCGGGAAGCGAGCACCGCCGGGGACCACGGGGACAGGGCAGGGGATCTGGACTGGCAGGAGTCGTTGATCCAGTGATCTGCCTCCCCTGTGGTTCCCAGCTCGCCACCGTCCGAGTCTCTACCATGCTCCCTCCACATGGCCGACTGCGGCCACTCGGTGGGCGCGGCCGGGCCGGTCATCGCCGTGCACGTGGGTGCGATGTACCTGCCCTCCCCGCCCCTCCGGGGACTTGGCGCTAACGGTCACCATGACGAAGCCGATCACGCTCACAGCACCATCGACCCCGGCCCGTTTCGGGCTCTGCCCGCGTAGCACAGAGAAGGATGGTGCGATGGACAAGTACGCAGTCGCTCGTGAACTCGCCGCTGTGATCGCAGATGAGATCGAGGCGCAACTCGGGATACATCGCCCGGTCGATGATCTGCCTCCGCTGATTGCCGACGCGATCTTGGACACCTTCTGTGTCACGCGCCTTGACGAGGTCGACCGCCTTTCTGCTGACCCGGGCGGGGAACGGCCCGGACCAGCCGGTCAGTCCCACCAGAAGGTGCAGGCCGACTCCCCGATCAGGCCATCGGCGTAGGCCTCCAGGGGGCGTCCTCCGCTCAGCTGCCGGACGTTGTCCGGGCAGAACGCGAAGTGCTCGACCGCCACGCCCAGAGCCGCCTCCCGCGTGGCGGCAAGCGCGGCAACGCTCACGCTTACGCTCAGGGTGTCGAACCCGAGGCAGACGACCCGCCCCGGCGGCAGTGCCGTGCTCAGACGTTCCCAAGGGCGCACGATCCGGTCCTGTCCGTGTGGGGAGACGACGCGCCGCAGGACGCACCCGCGAGGTTACGGACCGGCTCCGACAATCGGACACCCGCGGCCCTGCTTCCGGACCGGTAACGCCTCGCCGGGATTACGCCCACGGTGACCCGATCCTGACAGAATGAAGTGTCGGCACCCCTCCAGCTCACGCTGTCCGACGCCCCTGCACCGCCCCTGTCCGGCTGTGGCGACCGGTCGATCCCCTCCGACCCCGCCCTTCAGCCCAGCCCTCTCGACCTCCTTCTGGCTGCCACATGCACGTCCTCCGCCATGCCTACGACACCCATCTGCGCGGTCACCTCCCCTCACCGCCCAGAGCCGGCGCGGTCCACCTGCGGGACCCGCGACTGACCGGAGCCCGCCTGGTCCGCACCCACTACGGCACCCACGGCAGCATCGACCACGGCCCGCTGCCACCGGAGACGGACCTGCCCGCTCTGGTCGCCCGCCAACGGGACCGGTTCGAGGCGCACACCGAACCCGCGTACTGGCCGGTGCACGCCCACGACCCACCCGCCCTGGCCCAGGCCCTGGAAGCGGCCGGGTTCACCCCGGGCCCCGAACGCACCGTCCTGGTCGCCGAACTCTCCGATCTGCCCTCCGTAGCACCCGCACCGGGCGAACACCTCAGGGAGGACGACCGGGTCAGCGCCGAGGCGGTCCGCGAACTGGCCGCCGCCTCCGGGCCGCACCGGCGCCCCCTGGCCGAGCAGGAGGCCGACGGGGTCTCCTTCGAGAACCGCACCCTCGCCCTGGTGCACGGGGCACGGGTACGGGCGGCCAGCTGGGCCACCCTGCGGACCGGGACACCGTTCGTCGTCCTGGAGGGGATGACCGCGCCCCACCCGGAGTTCCTGGGGGAGTGGGCCCGCCAGGCCGGTTCGGTCCGCGTCCTGGACGGATGGTGGGTGTGGCGCCACGCGAAGGCCCACCTCATGGCCGCCGAGGTCGACCCCCGGGCCCAACCGGACCTGCACGAACTGCTCCTGGACTCGGGGTTCCGCGAGATCACCACCGTGCGCACCTACACCTGGGACCCACCCGGCGCCCCCACCACCACCCGGCCGGTCACCCAGCTCTTCCACGACCCCGAACACCACGACCTCTGGGACCGCTTCACCGAACGGTTCTTCTTCGCCCCCAGCACCACACTCTTCCCCGGCATCGTCGAACCCACCCCCTCGGTGACCTGGCCGCTCCACAGGATCACCGAACACCCCGGGCGCCGCACCGAACTGGACCGCACGGTGCGCCGCGGGCTCAGCCGCAACACCCTGCCGGGGGAGTCCCTGTACGCCCTGGACTGGCAGCACATCGGCGAACGGTACGACCCGCACCGGGTCGGCGGCCCCGAACAGCCCCGCCACCCCGCGTTCACCTACCCCAACGGCGACTACGTCCTCAACCTCACCAAGGACCTGCGCCTGGGCACCTTCGGGCACCCCTGGGAGGAGGGCCCGCACGGCCGGGGCACGCTGTGCGTGTTCGGCGTGGATCTGCTGGCCCAGGTCGAGGAGGACCTCAACCAGCTGCTGGGAGCCCCCATGCGCAGGAACGGACAGCGGATCAGCTGAAAAGCACTTCCGCCCCCGAAAGCGGACTGCCATAGTCCGACCCATGCCCGACACCACCGCCCGCGCCCTGGCCCTGTGGGAACACCTCGCCCGCGCCGGAGCGCAGGGCCCGCTCACCGTCAGCGCCGTCCCGGACTCGCTCCTGTGCCCACCGGGCTGGTGCGGCATCGTCCACCTGGACGGCACCACCCTGGCCACAGCGCCCACCGCCGACCTCGCCGACACCCTGCGCGCCGTGCTGGCCAGGACCCGCCCGGCCGAGCACACCGACCCCGAAGTCCTGCGGGACGCCCTGCCGGCCACCGACGTCCTGGGCCCGGCCACCCTGGCCTACCTGGCCCGGGACGACTTCCGCCCGCGACCCGCCCCGGGCCTGAACCGTCGGTCCGCCGCAGACCCCGCGGTCGAGGCTCTGCTGGAGAAGGCCGGCCCCGAGGAGGCCGGCGAGAGCGGCCTGGCCGAGCTGGAGATCCCGCTGTTCACCCTCACCGAAAAGGGCGCGGTCATCGCCGCCGCCGGATACGAGGTGCTGCCCGAGGAGGTGGCCCACCTGTGCGTCCTCACCGACCCTGAACAGCGCGGCCGCGGACTGGCCCGGGCCGTGGCCTCCGCCGCCGTGGCCCACGCCCTCGACCAAGGCCTGCTTCCCCAGTGGCGCGCCCGCCCGGCACCGTCACGGCGCGTGGCCGCAGCCCTGGGTTTCAGGGAGCTCGGGGCGCAGCTCAGCCTGCAGCTGGGTTGAGCAAGTCCCGCCCCGGCGCTCGGCTCCTCCAGCTCCTTCCGTGTCGGCCACCGCGGTGGTTCCGGGTGCCGGTGGCTTCCGCGTCCCCGCCAACCGGGCAGGCCCCACCGGGCTCCCCGAAGACCTCGCTCCGAGCCGACGCCCTTGACGCACCTGCCACGGCCTCGCCCCCCGTGGTTGGCCGCTAACGGCCAGAACCCGCGAACTTCCGGCCGGACGGAACCGGCCGCGCATCCCACGGCGAGAGGAAGGACGAACACCTTCCCCGACAGGAAAGGCCCCAATGAGCACAACCAGAACCGCTCTCGTCGGCCTCGGCTCGGCGATCGTCGCCAGCGCCGCCACCGCCGCGATCCTGCTCCCCATGGGGGCGTTCGCCGACAGCGCCGACGACCCGGCCAAGGACTGGGGCGAGTGCTCCGGCCCCCGCACCAAGACCATCAGCCTGGAGGAGGCCCTGCCCTACCTCGCGGAGGAGGACACCTTCCCCGCGGAAGGCGACCTCGACGGCTACGAGGTCGGCTACGTCCCCGAGTCCGCCGACGGGACACCCTTCGACACCTCATGGGAAGCGGAGGAGGACATCCCGGCCTCGACCTCCCGCTCCTGGCTCTCCGACGAGGCGGAACTGGAGACCTGGCTGGACGAGAACGGTGAGATCGAGGAACAGTACGCCTACGCGGACGGGCCGCTCAGCGTGACCGTGGAACGCGACGAGGACTTCACCGACGTCGACGCCTACTTCGAGCTCTACTACGAGTCGACCCCCGAGGAGTACTTCGAGGGCGAGAACGTCCAGGACCTGCCCTTCGGCGGCGGCTACTACACCGGCATCGAGGCCATTTGGAGCCCCGAGCCGGGTGTGGTCCTGAGCGTTCACCTGTGGAACGAGGAGGAGTTCGTGGAGCCGGACGGGGCAGAGGACGAGGCCATCGACGAGGAGTGGTACCCGGAGGGCGACCCCGAAGAGGTCCTGCGCATCGCCGAGGGCATCACCCCGGCCTGACCCGGGCTTTCGCGTCCGCTCTCCGCCGTCGCAGACCTTCTGCCCCGTGCTCCCGGGCGCGGCCCGCACTCGCCTCGGGCTCCCGCCCCACGCCGTCGGGGCACTCCGTCCTCGCGGCGCCGACCGCCGTGAAACCGAGAGCCGGCTGTCGGACCCCGTGCAGGCGTGTGGAAGCCGACCCCTGCCAGCGGGGGCTTCTCCTCGCTCGCTCGGCGCGCTCTGCTAGGGAGTGTTCCGCGGATGCTTTCGGTGGGCTCGGCGCTTGCGCCGATGACTGTGAGCGGCCGTCCAGGCAATCTCTCGCCAGACGATGAGCGAGGTCAGCCTGGGGTTGGCTGTCCGAGGGATATCGGCGCAGCGAGAGGCAGCCTGGTGGCCGCGAACCCGAAATGATCCAAGGAACACGACCTAGCTGTCGCGGCGGTCACCGTGGTTGTGCTGAGTACCGATCACACCGCCCTCGGCCTCGATGCCGCGCATGTCGATGTGGTCGCCCCCGTAGCGGGTCTCCTGCTGGTGCACGGCGCCCGCCTGGATGAGCGTCCCGTGCACGTCGCGGGCGATGTTGGTGACGTTGCCGGCACCGCGCGGAGCGACCTCGTCCAGGAGCGCGCGCAGTTCGGCGGCGGCTTCGGGGTCCTCGCGCAGCAGGCGGCGCAGCTGGGTCCTCCAGTTCTGCTCCACCTCCTCGGCCGAGACCGCGTCCCCGGCCAGGTCCTTGCGCGACTCCTCCAGCTCGCCCAGGGCCTTCTCCTTGGCCTCGGCGCCCCTGAACACCCGGGTGATCCACGCCTGGACCACGGTCCAACCGCCCTTGGCCATCTCCTGGGTCAGGACCTTGGCGCCTTCCTCGAACAGCTCCACCGTGCCACCCTCCATGCCGTTGCACCGCCGTGACCGCAGGGCCCGCCGAGCACCGGCAAAGCCCTGTGGGTGAGACGCCCTAGCCAGCCGCACGGTTGCGCACCGGGGGTCCGGAAACCGCAGTCCGGGCGTGAACGCTCTCACCAAGGGAAACACCCGGACCCCTGTTAGCGTTGATCCTCGCGGAGTCGAAAGCCGGCCCCGCGGACCACCAGAGGTGAATTGATGACTGTCGTGACCAGCGCCGCCCTGAGCAGCGCCCCCAGCCCTGCCCACCTCCGGGTCCCGGCCTGACAACACCACGGGACCCCTGAACACAAAGGTCCTCACGTTGTCCGACTCCACTCACGCCTGGTCCACCCGACCCGAGACCAGCGCTGACACCACCGCTGTCCACGCGATCAACAGCGCGGCCTTCGAGACCCCGTCCGAGGCCGACCTGGTCGACGCCCTGCGCACCGACCCCGCAGCGTGGATCGACGGTCTGTCCATCGTCACCGAGGCAGCGGACGGCGCCCTCGTCGGGCACGTCCTGTTCACCCGCTGCCATGTCGACGGCCACGCGGCTCTGGCACTGGCTCCGTGCGCGGTGCTGCCCGAGTTCCAGCGCACCGGCGCCGGTTCGGCCGCCATCCGAACCGGGTTGGAGGCCGCGCGCGCCAAGGGTGAGAACCTCGTCCTGGTGCTGGGGCACGCCGACTACTACCCCAGGTTCGGGTTCACCCCGGCCTCCGGGTTCGGTGTGCGCGCCCCGTTCGAGGTTCCGGACGAGGCCATGATGGCCCTGTCCCTGGACCCGTCGCGCGCGACCCCGCGCGGCACCATCCAGTACCCGGCCGCCTTCGGTATCTGACGCCGCCGGTTCGGTCGAGCCGAGCAGGCGCCCCCGCCACGGCAGACCGCGGCGGGGGCGCCCTGTCCCACCCGGACTCGCACGCGGGCCCGCGCCGTTCCTGCCCGGTCGGCCGAGGTCGGCACCGGGTGGAGATTGACCCCGGTGTGCGCGTTGCCGTCGGCGTCATCGGGGCCGAGGAGGATCACCACAGCATCGGGCGTCAGGTACTGAAGAAGTCCGCCAGGCAGGAGGCGACCGCTTCCGGGGCCTCTTCGGCCATGTGGTGGCCCGAGTCGATGCCCTGGCCTCGCACGTCGCGTGCCCAGGGTTTCCAGATCTCCACCGGGTCGCCGTACAGGACCTCGAGGTCGTCTCGCAGCGACCACAGGATCAGAGCCGGGCAGAGCAGGCGTCGGCCGGCGCGCCGGTCGGCCTCCTCGTGGCCGCGGTCGACTGTGAGACCAGCTCGGTAGTCCTCCAGCATGGCTCGCACCACCACCGGGTCGCGGGTCGCCGCGCGCCACTCGTCGTAGTTCTCCCGACCCATGGAGCGCGCATCACCGCGGTACCAGCTGTCGGGGTCGGCGTTGATGACCCGTTCCGGGATCTCGGGCTGGGCGAAGAAGAACCAGTGCCACCACCGCGTCGCGAAGTCGGGCGTGATCCGGGCCAGGTGCTCGCTGATAGGCACGCAGTCCATGAGCGCTACCCGCGAGACCGCCCCGGGGTGGTCCAGGGCCAGCCGGAAAGCGACGTAGCTGCCGCGGTCGTGCCCGGCCAGGGCGAACCGGTCGTGCCCCAGAGCGCGCATCACGCCCACCAGGTCCCGGGCGACCGCGCGTTTGGAGTACTCGGTGTGGTCCGCCGAAGGGGCGGGGCCACGCGAGCGGCCGTACCCTCGCAGGTCCGGGCAGATGACCCTGAAACCGCGTTCGAGGAGTCGCGGGGCGACGCGGTGCCAGGTCGCGGAGGTCCTGGGGTGGCCGTGCAGGAGCAGCACGGGCGGGCCCTCGCCGCCATGGCGGACGAAGACGGACGCTTCACCTACCTGGATCCGCTCAGCGGTGAAGTTCTCGAACACCCGCCGATTGTCTCTCATGAACGACCGGTTCTGAGAGTTCTGAGCGACTCGGAGCCGATCCGATGTTTGCCCGCCGAGAATCGGGTAGGGGTGGAGAGAGCACCTGCGCGCCCCGCGGGCCACGGGGGACGGCCTCCACGGCCGTTCGGCCCCGGGATGACACAGTGCGGGTGCGAGGGCCGGCGCCCACGGGGGTGAGCGCGCACGGCCCGCGCCGGACCGCCGGTATCGGGGGATCCGCAGGGTCCGGTGAGATGTGGAAGCCCCCGCGCGACCAAGCGTCGCGCGGGGGCTTTTCTCATGTCCGCCCGGCGGGACGGTGTGTTGCAGGGGAACGAACCGAGGGTTCTGGAAAGCGAAACGAAGCGTCTCGTGGAGTGAGCATGAAACGGGGTTTGAGGAACATCCGAACGAAAACCCGCGCTAAGCGCCGGATCCTGTTCCGATGTTCCTCACGCCCCATCCCGGAGCGAGCCTCCTCGGCCCCGAGCACCGAGCAAGAGGGGCCAACCCCTCGATGGCGTCAGGGCGCAGGAGCGGCTCCAGAACGGCATCGCATCGTTTGGGCCCGGGCATCGGCTGGTGTGGCCGTCGGGGAAGGGCTTTTGAGCTCCTCAACGAGGATGTTCCGCAGATCCACACAGTCACGATCGACGCTGAGGGCCCTTTCGGCCCGATACCCACGATGGTCTACGAGCTGAACCTGGCCGATCTGCGCGAAACCGACAACGATCCTGCAGGCAGCCTGCACCTCGTCCGCAAGGCCATCCAGGATGTGGCCAAGGTTCCGAAGGACAGGAAGCAGTGGTCCCCGCAGATCACCGACGAGCTCGGCGTCAGCTGACCCCAGCGGCACGAAGCGGGACCGCGACCGGGCCGTGCTCTACCTGCTCGAACATCAGATCCTGCTGCCCGGCCTGAGCGTGCTCTCCCGGCTGGTGCGCCAGGCACGGCGAGAGGAGTCGGACCCGGGCGCGGGCAACAGCTCCTTCAGCACCCTGTTGACGGCCCTGATGGGCCGGTTATTCTGCGCTGGTGTCAACGATCAAGAAGTTCCAAGTGACCTTCGACTGCGCGGAACCTGCGCGCCTCGCCGCTTTTTGGTGCGAGGTGCTCGGGTACGTCGTACCGACAGTCCCCGAAGGCTTCAGCACGTGGGAGGAGTACCACCACTCGCTGCCACCTGAGGATGAGATCTACTTCGCGTGCACCGATCCCTCCGGTGTGAGTCCACGCCTGCTCTTCCAGCGAGTCCCCGAAGGCAAGGTCGTCAAAAACCGCGTGCATCTCTGTGTGCGGGCCGGCGCCGGGCTCGTGGGTGACGAGCGCCTGGCCACACTCGAGGCCGAATGCGCACGGCTGATGGCTCTGGGTGCGAAGCACGTGCTGACGCAGCACGCCGATGGTGTCAACGAGTCGTGCATCACGATGCAGGACATCGAGGGCAACGAGTTCTGTCTCTCCTGAACCCCTTCAAGACGGAGGTTGAGGAACATCGGAACAGGATCCGGCACTTGGCGCGGGTTTTCGTTCCGATGTTCCTCAACCCCCGAAACCCCGAGCCACCCGCAACAGAGGGTTGCGCGGGGACGGGTGTCCGATGCTCGTCCTCGCCGTCCTCGGAGGGCTCGACGCCGACCAGCGGGGCGGCCACCAGCACCAGGTGTCCTGGCGGGGCGCCCTGCTCCACCCGAACCCTGTGCTTACGTCCGCTCACCCGGACCCTCGCCGCTCCTGCTCAGCCGATCAGCGACAGCTTCCCGGTCAGCTTGTTGACGTCCTTCTTGGGCCCGAACACCGCCACTCCCACGTACTCCATCTCCGCCGGTTCGGTCACCGCGAGCCGGTCCAGGTAGTCCACGTAGGTACGCGAGCGGCGGGCCACCTCGTTGAAGCCGACCACGGTCAGGTCGCGCTCGTCCGCCAGCTCCTTGATGCGGCGCAGTTCCTCACCGCTGGCGGCCAGGGTCGGCACCGGATGGGGATTGATCCCGGCGTGCACGTTGCCGCCGGCGTCCTTGCCGTCGGCCCCCAGCGAGTTCTCCAGCCGCGCACCCAGCGCCAGACCGAGCACCGCGCCGGCGTTGGCCGCCACCGCGAGCTCCAGGTCCGAGCGCAGGACGACAACCAGCTTCGTGGACATACTCATGGACTTCTCCCCGTTCGCCTGTTCATCTGACGTGTGGAACACCCAGAAACTAACCAGAGAAACAACGGCACGGACAGGAGTCCGAACACTATTCGGCGTCCGGCCTAGACTGCCCGGTATGGACGAACTTGATTCGGCGATCGTGCGTGAACTCCAGCAGGACGCACGGCAGACCAACCGGGCCCTGGCCCACAAGCTCGGGGTGGCGCCCTCCACCTGCCTGGAGCGGGTACGGCTGCTGCACCAGCGCGGGGTGATCCGCGGCTACCACGCCGACATCGACCCGGGGGCGCTCAACCGCCGGGTGGAGGCGTTCGTGTCGGTGGAGCTGCGTCCGCCCAGCCGCCGGGCGATCGAGGGGTTCAAGGCGGCGATGTTCGCCCTGCCCGAGGTCCTGGCGGTCTACGTGGTGGCGGGGGAGCAGGACTTCCTGGTGCACGTGTCCGTGCCCGACCTGGACGCCCTGCACAGCTTCCTCATCGACCGCCTCACCGAACGCCGTGAGGTGGCCTCCTTCCGCAGCCAGATCATCTACGACAGCGCCCGCAAACACGTCTCCGATCCCCTCTGAGAGCGGGGGAGGCGCCCCTGACGTGCGATTCCGGGAAACCTCCCCCGGTCCCGAGGGAACCCCGAATGTGGCCGAAACGTCCGATCATGGACACCAGCACGCAGAAGCAGTCGGGGGAGACGTCGTATGGGCAAGAAGAACAGCCAGGGCACCGGGCTCGCGCTCGGACTGGCCTTCGGTGTCGTCTTCGGGATGCTGTTCGACAACCTGGGCCTGGGCATCGCGCTCGGCCTCGTCTTCGGGCTGGCCTTCGGCGCCCACCAGTCCAAGAAGAGCGAGGGCTGAGCGCCGGAGCACACGGCCGCCGAAGAACCCCGGGCACCTTGAGCCCTCACCGCCCGGTCAGGTCCTCCTCGACCGGGAAGCGATCGCCACCCGGTTCGAAGCGCAGGGAGCGGTTGAGCTTCAGCATCGCCGCGTTGTTCCGGTCCACGGCCGCCGCCACCGCCCTGGACGGGCTCACCGGGGCCGACGCGCCACCAGCTCCTGCACCCTCGTCTGCGAGGAGACCGTTACCTGAGCAGCGGCGCGAGATAACCGCCCTCGGCGTCGAGCAGCTCCGTGAGCAGGCGGCACGGCCGCCAGTCCTCGACACGTTCCTCGGCGCTGTCGAGGGCGAGCCAGATGTCGAGGTCGCGAAGCTGGTCGAGAACCGCTGCGCCGTGGATGAGCGCGCGACCATGAACCGGATCCATATGACGCGCGGCGATCTCCACCGCGGCAACACCCGCCTCCGCATCAACGCGTTGGCCTTCCTCTGATACGCGAGCCTCGCACACCAGCCGGCACAGGTCGATCTCGACCGGACCGAGCACGGCGAACTCGAAGTCCAGCAAGGCGACGACCTCGCCGTCCCACAGGGCGTTCATCAGGGCGAGGTCGCCGTGGTTGACGGTCTGCTCGACCAGGGGTGCGGCCCGGAAGTAGCCCTCGAGGACTTCGTGGAGCCGCGACCGCTGGGCGCTGGACAGTCCCAGCGCAACCTCGGCGCGTCCAGCCGCCGCCCTGGCATCGCCGAGCGTTGCCGGTACAAAACCCCCGTGCGATGCGACATGCGTCCTGAGAGACGAACTCGCGTCGTGCACGATCTGGGCCCGGGCCCACAGCTGACGGACCGCCTGTCGTTGCTCCGCAGGTGTCAGCATCGGCCATGCCTCGTGCAGGTTCTGGCCGCGGACCTCCGCGGTCACGATCCAGCCGTGGCCCTCGGTGGTGCCCTCCCCGAGGATGTCCGGGTGCCCGACCTCCCGCGGCAGAGCACGCACGAGCGCGGCCTCACGAGCCATGTCGACGGGTGTGTGCGCAATCCGCACGGCGATGCCGTCACCGACCCACGTCGCGTTCGAGTACCCGTTCGCTCGTCGCATCCGCGTGAGCTCGCCACGGTAGCGGGCTGCCACCTCGGCGGCCCAGCCCCGGACCAGGGCTGCGTGGGACGGATCGCGATGCTGGTCGAGTGGATGGGTATCCGCGCTGGGCTCTGGCACCATGCGAGCATCTTCCCATGACCGTTCAGGTGCTGATTCAGTGCCCGGTCAGGCTCTCCTCCACCAGCAGCCGCTCGCTGACGCTCTTGTACAACAGGGACCGGTTGACCGCCAGCATCGCCCGGTTCTCCCGGTTGATCGTCACGGCCATCGCCTCCACGTGCGGGAACAGGTCGTGCACCCGCAGCGCCTGGGTGGCCTTGACCCGGCTGGCCAACCCCTTGCGCCGGTGGGCGGGCAGCACCGCGGTGTCGTGCTGGTCGGCGACCGGGCCGCCGGTCACCGTGCTCACCGTCGCCGCGACCACCTGGTCGGAGAGGCAGTCCAGGGCCGCGCCCACCACCAACTGGGACCCGTCCTCGGTGACCTTGCGCTCCCACTCCCGTACCTGGGCCACGCCCCAGGCGCGCGCCTCCATCTGCAGGGCCGCCCCGGGGGCGTCCAGCAGGTGCGCCATCACCCGGCCGAAGGAGGCGGCCAGCTCCTCGGGCACGGCTCCCTGCCAGTGCGTGAGCCGGTACCCGCGGGCCGGGGTGGCGGCCAGGCTCCAGCAGCGCCGCAGCGTCGGCTCGTCCAGGTACTGCTTCTGCAGCTCCAACCGCAGCAGGGTGCGCAGGTAAGGACTGGCCCGAGCGAAGGGCTCACCCGGTGTCCCGGCCAGGACGGTGCTCTGGAGGCGGTCCATACCCCGGGCTCGGGCCTCCTCCACAACGGCCTCCCGCAGCTGCGCGCCGATGCCCTTGCGCCGGGCCGGATCGGTCACGAACAGCCGCAGGAACCCGATCCGCGCGTCGTGGTGCTGGCGGCGCAGCTCGGCCACCCCCTGGACGGGGGTCCGGGGTGCGACGCGGGCCGCCCAGCGCCAGGCCTCGCCCGCGCGCCCGGCGCGCAGGCGCTCGGCCAGTTCCTCGGTCAGGGGTGCGCCGCCCGAGAGCTCACTCTGCCCCTTGGTGTACACCACGGTCCAGGCGGCCAGGTCGGAGAGTGTGGCCGTGGTGGGGTCGAAGGCTTCAACGAGAGGGCTCACCCTGCCACCGTGCCACACCGGGGTCGTCCTGTCCCGCTCCCGCGACGCCCTCCTGGGCGACGAACCGATCTTGTCGTCCACGCCGACCGGACCGCTTTCCCCGCCCCCGGACCCCCGGTCGTCGGGGTGGCGGCGAGCGCCGGTGCTGTGACTTCGGCCACCAGGCCGCGCGCGTCACCGCCCGATGGAAACGCCCGGCCTGGCACAGCGGCACGCGTCCCCTGCGCGGGAAACCCCCGTCACCACCGCGAAGCCTTACGGGGGAGGGGTTCACGGCTCCGCCCCGGCTAGGGTGGACCTTCGTCTCACCGTGCCCGCGACGCCCGGGTGAGGCAGGTGTTTCCCGTGTGTTACGGCCCGACACATTCAGGCAACGCCCCCTCCCTACCTTCGGTTATGTCAGCAGCCGTCAAGCAGGAAGGCCTGGTCGTGACCCCCGAGACCGGAACACGAGCGCCACGCACCGGACCGAGCTGGATCTCCCGTTGGGACCCCGAGGACCAGGAGTTCTGGAACAGCACCGGCCGCCCCGTCGCCCGCCGCAACCTGTGGGCCTCCATCCTCTCCGAGCACATCGGCTTCTCGGTGTGGTCCATCTGGTCCGTGCTGGTGCTGTTCATGATCCCCGAGCACGGTTTCTCCACCACCCCCGAACAGAAGTTCCTGCTGTTGTCGGTGGTCACCCTGGTCGGTGCCGTCCTGCGGGTGCCCTACACCCTGGCGGTGCCGATCTTCGGCGGCCGCAACTGGACGCTGGTGTCCACCTTCCTGCTCGTCGTCCCCACCGCGGCCGCATTCTTCCTGATCCAGAACCCGGACACCCCCTTCTGGCTGATGCTGCTGCTGGCCGCCACCGCCGGTGTGGGCGGCGGCAACTTCTCCTCCTCGATGGCCAACATCAACTCCTACTTCCCCGAACGGGAGAAGGGGTGGGCCCTGGGACTGAACGCGGGCGGCGGCAACATCGGCGTGGCCACCGTCCAACTGGTGGGCCTGGCCGTGATCGCCCTGTTCACGACCTCGGCCGGGTACCTGGTCCCGCTGTTCTACGCGCCGCTGATCCTGCTGGCCGCCTGGTGGGCGCTGCGCTCGATGAACAACCTGGTCAACGTGCGCAGCGACATCCCCGCACAGCTGTCGGCCACCAGGGACCGCCACTTCTGGATCATGTCGGTGCTCTACATCGGGACCTTCGGCTCCTTCATCGGCACCGGTTTCGCCTTCGGCCTGCTCCTGCAGTCCCAGTTCGGCCTGGAGCCCGTCCAGTCCGCCGCGATCGCCGTACTGGGCCCGGTCATCGGCTCCCTGATCCGCCCGGTCGGCGGCAGAACGGCCGACGCCCTGGGCGGGGCGCGCGTGACCCTGTGGGTGTTCCTGGCGATGGCCGTGTGCGCCGCGGCCCTGGTCCTGGCCGTGCAGGCGGACCACCTGGTGCTGTTCGTGGGCGCCTTCGCGGTGATGTTCTTCCTCACCGGCCTGGGCAACGGCTCCACCTACAAGATGATCCCCTCCATCTACGCGGCCCGGGCCGAGAACGCCATCGCCGCCGGAGAGCCCCGTGAGGAGGCGCTGGCCCGCACCAAGCGCACCGCCTCCTCGATGCTCGGGCTGATCGGCGCGGTCGGTGCGCTGGGCGGGGTGGCCATCAACGTCACCTTCCGCGAAGCCTTCGCCGCCACCGGCTCCACGGCGCCCGCCTTCGCCGCTTTCGGGATGTTCTACCTTGGCTGCGCGGCCATCACCTACCTGGTGTACCTGCGCCGCCCGGCCGGCACCCGTCCGACCCCCGCCGCACCGGCCCCGGCCGCACAAACCCCGGACCCCTCCACACCCGCACAGGGAACGGCCCACCGATGAACCCGAACCCGGCCGCCCCCGGCCGCCCCGAACCCGTCTCCGGACCCCCGGCTCCGGGCACCGGCGCCTCCGCCCCCTCGGTGCGGACCCACTGCCCCTACTGCGCCCTGCAGTGCGCCATGCACCTGGACACCGGGACCGACGGGCGCCTGTCCGTGCGCCCCGCCGACTTCCCCACCAACCGGGGCGGGCTGTGCCGCAAGGGCTGGACCTCCACCGAGGTCCTCACCGTCCCCGACCGCCTCACCCGCCCCCTGCTGCGCAAGGACCGCGACTCCGACTTCACCGAGGTCGACTGGGACACCGCCCTGGACCACGTCGCCGAGCGCCTGCTGGCCCTGCGCGCCGAGTCCGGCCCCGACACCGTCGCGGTCTTCGGCAGCGGCGGACTGACCAACGAGAAGTCCTACACCCTGGGCAAGTTCGCCCGTGTGGCCCTGGGCACCTCCCAGATCGACTACAACGGCCGTTTCTGCATGTCCTCGGCGGCCGCCGGGGGCATGCGCGCCTTCGGCCTGGACCGGGGCATGCCCTTCCCGCTCACCGACGTCGGCTCGGCCGAGGTGGTCCTGCTCGCCGGGGCCAACCCCGCCGAGACCATGCCGCCGATGATGGGTCACCTGTCCGCGCCCGCCCTGATCGTCATCGACCCCCGCCGCACCGCCACCGCCCAGGTCGCACTGGACAACGGCGGGCTGCACCTGGCCCCGCGCCCGGGCACCGACCTGGCCCTGGCCCTGGGCCTGCTGCACGCCGTCCGCGCCCAGGGCTGGGTGGACACCGACTACGTCGCCGCCCGCACGAGCGGGTTCGAGCGGGCCTGGGAGCACGCCGCGGCCTGGTGGCCCGAGCACACCGAACTCGTCACCGGGGTGCCCGCCGCCCAGATCCGCGCCGCCGCCGACCTGCTGGGCCGGGCCGCCCACAACCGCTCGGCCTACGTTCTGACCGGGCGCGGCACCGAGCAGCACGCCAAGGGCACCGACACCGTCTCGGCCTGGATCAACCTCTCCCTGGCCCTGGGCCTGCCCGGCCGCACCGGTGCGGGCTACGGGTGCATCACCGGGCAGGGCAACGGCCAGGGCGGGCGCGAGCACGGCCAGAAGGCCGACCAGCTCCCCGGCTACCGCAGGATCGACGACCCGGCCGCCCGCGAGCACGTGGCCGGGGTGTGGGGGGTGGACCCCCGTTCCCTGCCCGGACCGGGCCGCAGCGCCGCCGAACTCCTCGACGCCCTGGGCACCCCCGGCGGGCCGCGCGCCATGCTGGTGTTCGGCTCCAACCCGGTGGTCTCGGCCCCCGACAGCAACCGGGTCCGTGAGCGCCTGTCCTCCCTGGACCTGTTGGTGGCCGCCGACTTCGTGCTCTCCGAGACCGCAGCCCTGGCCGACGTGGTCCTCCCGGTGGCCCAGTGGGCCGAGGAGTCGGGCACCATGACCAACCTGGAGGGGCGGGTGCTGCGCCGCAACCGGGCCGCCCTGCCGCCGGGCGGGGTGCGCACCGACCTGGAGGTGCTCTCCGCACTGGCCGTGCGCCTGGGCCAGCCCGCCGCACGCTTTCCCACCGAACCCGACACCGTGCTGGCCGAACTGGGAGCCGCCTCCGCCGGGGGAGCGGCCGACTACTCCGGCATCACCCCCGAGAGGCTGGCCTCAGGCGAGGCCCTGCACTGGCCGGTGCTCCCGGGCGCCGCGCCCACCCCCCGCCTGTTCCTGGACTCCTTCGCCCACCCCGACGGGCGCGCCCGGTTCGTCGCCGTCGCCCACCGCCCCGCGGCGGAGGAGCCCGACGCCGAGTTCCCGCTCATCGCCACCACCGGCCGGCTCATGGGCCACTACCAGTCCGGAGCCCAGACCCGCCGGGTGCCCGAGCTCGACGGCGCCGAACCCGAGGTGTACGTGGAGGTGCACCCCGACACCGCCGCCCGCGCCGGGCTGGCCGCCGGGGACCGGGCCCGGCTCACCTCCCGCCGGGGCCACACCAGCGCCAGGGTGCGCCTGGAGCCCACGGCCCGGCTGGACACGGTGTTCGTGCCCTTCCACTACGCGGGCGCCCAGGCCGCCAACAACCTCACCCATCCGGCGCTGGACCCCACCAGCCGGATGCCGGAGTTCAAGGTCAGTGCCGTGCGTCTGGAACCCGACCCCTCGGGGCCGCCCGTATCCGCTCCCTGAACGCGCGCGGGCCGCGCCCGCACAGCACCACCCGGCCGACGCCGTCCGGACAGACACCACCCACCAGGAGGCAGTAGTTGAGCACCGTGCAGCGTGTGTCCGAGCAGGGCCCGTCGGGGCCGAACGCGCCCGGGCGGCGTCCGTCCGCGCGCCGGATCGTGGTCGTGGGCAACGGCATGGTCGGCGCCCGTTTCGTCGAGGAGGTCGCCCGCCTGGATCCCGAGGGTGAGCGCGTCCACGTCACCGTGGTGGGCGCCGAACACCAGCCCGCCTACAACAGGGTGCTGCTCTCGGGCGTGGTCGCGGGCGACTACACCCCCGATCAGATCCGCCTTCCGGTGCCCCAGACCCCCGGGGTGAGCGTGCGGCTGGGGGTGGGCGCCACCGCCCTGGACACCGCCGAACGCCGCGTGGACCTGGACGACGGAACCCACCTGGTCTACGACGAGCTGGTCCTGGCCACCGGTGCCCGCGCCGCCTTCCCGCCCATCACCGGGGTCAGCGCCCCCGACGGTGAGCCGGGGGAGGGGGTGACCGCGCTGCGCGACCTCGCCGACTGCGAACGCCTGCTCGCCCTGGCCCGGCCCGGCGCCCCCGTGGTGGTCCTGGGCGGCGGGGTCCTGGGGCTGGAGGCCGCCCGCGGGCTGGCCGGGCGCGGGGCCCGGGTCAGCGTGGTGGAGTCCTCGCCCTGGATCATGCGCCGCCAGATCGACCAGAGCGCCGCCCGGGTACTGGCCGACTGCTACGAGGACCTGGGGGTGAGCGTGCACTCCTGGCGGGTGGCCTCCCGGTGGATCCCCGGCACCGGCCTGGTGCTGGACGACGGCCGGGTGCTGCCCGGTGACGCGCTGGTGGTCACCGCCGGGGTGCGCGGCAACATCGAACTGGCCAAGGAGGCCGGGATCGAGGTCGAGCACGGGGTGCTCGTGGACGACTTCCTGGCCACCTCCGACGCCCGCGTGCACGCCATCGGTGACTGCGCCCAGCACCCCGGGGGCGGGGCCGGGCTGGTCCAGCCCGGCTGGGAGCAGGCCTCGGTGCTGGCCAGCCGGCTCACCGGGGCGGCGCCCCAGGCCCGGTACGCGGGGGCGCGCCCGCTCACCCGGCTCAAGGCCCAGGGCATCGAACTCACCGCGTTCGGCCTGGTCCAGGAGGAGGAGCTGGGCCCGCAGGTGGAGACGGTCACGGTCAGCGACCCGCACGGGCGCCGCTACGCCAAGCTCGCGGTGAGCGAGGACCGGGTGGTGGGCGCGGTCCTGCTCGGGTTCCCGCAGGCGGCGGCGTCCCTGTCCCAGCTCTACGACACCGGCGCCCCGGTGCCCGCCGACCGGCTGGCGCTGGTCCAGGGCCTGCCCACCGCCGCAGCGCAGGAGGACGCCGCCGGTGCGGCCCCGGCTCTGGTGTGCCGGTGCAACGCGGTCAGCCGCGACGACATCGAGCAGGCCTGGCTGGACGGGGCGCGCACACGCGAGAGCATCGCCGAGCGCACCCGTGCCACGACCGGTTGCGGTGGCTGTGTGCGCGACGTCAACGCCCTGCTGGCGGGGATGGGGGGCGGGCGCAGCACCGAACCGGTGGGCTGAGCGGGGTCACGGGTCCCCGTGTGGAGTGCTGCGGGGGAGCTGCCCTGAGCAGCGTTCCCGCAGCTATCCGGGACACGGGGCACCTCGGTGTCCGGGGCCGGCCACTGCCCTGGTGAACCGGGGTTTCGGTCGGCTCGCCAGACCTGTTCAGCCTGTGACCAGGGCCACGACCGAGCAGGCCAGTGCCGCCACCGAGGCCAGGGACCGCAGGTGGTTCCAGCGCACCCACACCGGCTCGAAGGCGGCGCGCGCCGCCGCCGGGTCCTTGATCCGCTCCGCCGCGCCGGCCCGCTCCAGGGCGTTGTTGCGGGGCACGTTCACGGTGAAGGTGACCACCACCGTCACCACGAGCAGCACCAGCGCGGCCCCGGCCCAGGCGGCCGAGACGTGCGCACCGGAGGCGAGGAACAGCGCCAGCGAACCCAGGGCCGCCACCGGGGCACCCACGAAGACCAGCGCGAACAGCGGATTCAGGATGGCCGTGTTGATCCCCTGCATGGCCTCGACCATCGCCTGGTCCCCGGCACGGGCCAGCCCGGGCATCACGGCCATCGAGAAGGCCAGGAACAGCCCCGCGAAGAGTCCGGTCAGCACGGCGGCCAACACCGGCACGACCCCGAACACCATCTCCGTCATGGGCACACGCCCGCCCTTCCTCGGCCGTGCCGCTCCGGGGACACGTCATGCGCCCATCGAAGCACCCCCAAGGCCCCGGCGCCATGGGCGCCGGCGCTTCCGGACCGGCGGGCCACCACCGACCCCTTGAACCGGCCGCCCGGAAACCAACCACCGACGAAGCCGATACGTAACTTTCCTCCCTCTACCGCGAAGCCCACTGTGCCTATACCGTGACCGTGTGTGCTTCCCCCCACTCGTCGGGCGCGACACGGAACGACGGCAGCTGCACGAGGCAGCGGTTCCCGGAACCATCGTCCTGCTGTCAGGGACGGCCGGAACAGGCAAGACCCGCCTGGTCCAGGAACTGCACGAGACCACCAGCAGCACCGTGCTGACCGGGTACTGCCCGCCCCGCACCGACCCCTTCCCCTACGCCCCCCTCATCGAGGCCCTGCACCGGGCCGCGATCCCGGCCGGACTCAGTCCGCTGTGCGGCGCGCTGGCCCCCCTGATGCCCGAACACGGCCACGTGCTGCCGCCACCGCCGCCCCCGGTGGAGACCGCGGCCCAAGACCACCGCACCTACCGCGCCCTCACCGAACTCCTGGGCGCCCTGGGCCCCACCGTCCTGGTGCTGGAGGACATGCAGTGGACCGACCCGGCCACCCGTGACCTGCTCACCTACCTGGTGCCCCGGCTGCCCGCCAACCTCACCCTGGTCCTGACCTACCGCCCCGAGGAACTCCCGCACGCCTTCCCCCTCGCCGCACTGGCCGCCCGCACCCCGCCCGGCACCCGGCACCACGAACTCACCCTGGGCCCACTGTCCCCCGACGACCTGCACACCCTGGCCCGGCACCTGCTCGACGAGGGGGACACCGGACGCGCCGAGACCACCGGCGCCGACGCCCGACGCCTGCACACCTGGACCGGCGGGCTTCCCCTGGCCGCGGTGGAGACCCTGCACCACCTGGCCCACCTGCCCCCCGTCCCGGGAGAGCCGGCCGTACCCGCCGAACCGCCGGTCCCCGCGCCCCTGCGCGACTGGCTCCTGGACCGGTTGCGCTCGGTGGACCGCGACACCCGCCGCCTGGTCCGCGCCGCCTGCGTCCTGGACCGGCCCGCCACCGACACCCAACTGGCCCGAGTGGCCGCCCTGCCCACCGACCGCGCCGAGAAGGCCCTGGCCCGCGCCCACCGGCGCGGCCTGCTGCACTCCCTCGGCCCGGCCGTCCTGGAACCGCGCACCCCGCTGCTGCGCCAGGCCTGCTACACCGCCCTGCCCCGCGACAAACGCCGCCGGCTCCACCGGGCCGGCCTCCGGGTCCTGGGCGAACAGACCGAGCAGCCCCACGCCCGCATGGCCCACCACGCCCGCGAGGCCGGACTCCTGGACGCCTGGACCGACCACGCCGAACACGCCGCCGACCAGGCCCTGGACCGCGGCGAGGACACCACCGCCGTCGCCCTGCTGCGCGACGCCCTGACCCGCCGCTCCCTGCCCGCGCGGCGCCGCTGCGACCTCGCACTCAAACTCGGCCGCGCCGCCCTGACCGGTATCTCCGCCGAGCACACCGTCGACCTGCTTCGCGACGTCCTGGACACCCCCGGCCTGTCCGCGGCCGAACGCGGCGAACTACGCATGGAACTGGGCCTGCTCCTGCTCAACCAGGCCTCCCGGAACCGCTCCGCGCGCGGCGAACTCGTCCGGGCCGCCGCCGAACTCTCCTCACGCCCCGCCCTGGCCGCCCGGGTCATGTGCGCCCTGGCCGTGCCCCGTTCCACCCCCGACCCGGTCTCCACCCACCGCCGCTGGATGGAGCAGGCCGTCCAGGCCGCCCGACGCAGCAAGGACCCGGCCGTGGACCGGACCGTGCGCGTCAACCAGGCCACCCTGCTCGCCCAGATCGGAGACCCGACCGCCTGGGACCTGGCCCCGCCCCGCCCCGAGGGCCCCGCCCCGCGCACCAGCCCTCAGGCCCTGGCCCGGCGCCGCGAGTTCGCCCGCGCCTCCCTCAACCTGGCCGACGCCGCCGTCATCCTGGGCCACTACGACCGGGCCGACCGCCACCTGGCCGACGTCGACGGCGCCTGCGACCCCTACATCCACGAGAGCGCCCGCGCCCTGCACCTGCTCCTGGACTGGAACCGCGGGCACTGGTCCGACCTGGCCGAGCGCGCCGAACACGACCTGCGCTCGCGCCGCCTGGCCCACCTGCACTCGGTCACCGCCGAACTCACCGTGGTGCGCGCCGCCCTGGCCCTGGCCCACGGCGACCCGGTCACCGCCCGCACCCGCCTGGACCGGATCCTGTCCGCCCCCGGCACCGGACCCGGGGCCTGCCTCCCCGGCGCGTCCGTTCCCGCGCCGGCCGAGCGCGCCCCGACCGAACCCGGACCGGCGCACCTCACCCGCTCCGGCCGCTCCGGGGCCCCCGTGCCCGCCGACGCCCTGCCCGACTACACGGTGCCCGTGCGCGCCTTCGCCGCCGGCCTGCTGGCCCGCCTGGCCCTGGCCCAGGACGACCCGGACACCGCCTGGCAGCGGGTGGAGGGCCTGGTCTCCCTGGTGGCCAGCAAGGGCATCTGGGTGTGGGCCGCCGACCTGGTCCCGGGCATGGAGGCCCTGCTGACGAGCCGAAGACGCGCCGTGGCCCAGGAACTGTGCACCCGCTTCCGCGCCGGACTGAGAGGAGCAAGCGCCCCGGCCGCCCACGCCGCCCTGGTCCGCTTCGAGGCCGCCCTGGCCCACCACCACGGCCACCACGACCGGTCCCTGCACCTGTACGGCGAGGCCGAGGCCGCCTACCGGGACATGCCCCGCCCCTACGACGCCGCCCAGGCACGCGAGGCCTCCGCCGGCCCCCACCTGGCCGCCGCCGGCAGCCGCGGCCCCGACCTGGGGGTCGCCGCGCTCCAGGCCGCACTGGAGCAGTACACCGAACTCGGCGCCACCTGGGACGCCGCACGCGTCCGCCGCCGGCTGCGCGGACTCGGCGTCAGCACACCCCCGGCCCGGGGAGGGGGCTCGGGCGACGAACGCCTCTCACCCCGGGAGAACGAGATCACCGCCCTGGCCGCACGCGGACACACCAACCGCGAGATCGCCGCCCTGCTGCACCTGTCACCGCGCACCGTGGAGACCCACGTGGCCAACGCCCTGGCCAAGCTCGGCCTGCGCTCGCGCCGCGACCTGGCCCCGCCCGCCGACCCCGCCACCGGAACCGAACCCCCTACGTGGTCCCCGCCCACGCACCGAACTACGTAGCGACTACGTATGGTCCGCCCCCGCGGGGCGACACATCATGTCTCTCGGGTGGCCACCCTTCCACCATCCCCCGTCACAGAAGGGTCCCCGCACACATGCGCAAGTTCGGTGCACTCATCGCGGCCGCGGCCTTACTGCCGATCCTGGCAGTGTCGCCCGCCGCAGCAGACCCCGACCTCCCCGCCTTCCTGGACACCACCGACCCCGCCGAGCGCACCTACATCGTCGTCTTGGACGAGGGCGCCGACCCCGACGACGTCGCCGAACGCCACGGGGACGACCCCCTGGGCGTCTACGAGCACGCCCTGACCGGCTACGCCGCGGACATGACCGCCGCCGAGGCCGCCGACCTGCTCCAGGACACCGACGTGGCCTACGTCCAGCAGGACCAGGTCTTCGAGGCATTCGACCAGGACGTGCCCGACGGCATCGCGCGGGTCTTCGCCCCCGACAACCCCAACCTCCGCATCGACGGCCAGGACAACTACGTCCCCGACGTGGCCATCGCCGTCCTGGACACCGGTGTCGACGGCTCCCACCCCGACCTGAACGTGGTGGACTCGGTCGACTGCACCAGCGGCACCTGCGTGCCCAACACCGCCACCGACGGCAACGGGCACGGCACCCACGTCGCGGGTAGCGCCGCCGCCCTCGACAACGACCTCGGTGTGGTGGGCGTGGCCCCCGGCGCCCAGGTGTGGAACGTGCAGGTGCTCAACGCCGCCGGCAGCGGCAGCCTCGCCGGCATCGCCGCGGGCGTGGACTACGTCACCGCCAACGCCGACCGGATCGGTGTGGCCAACATGAGCCTGGGCTGTGAGGGCTGCTCCGACCAGGCCCTGAGCCAGGCGCTGACCAACTCCGTCGGCGACGGGGTCGCCTACGCCGTGGCCGCGGGCAACAGCGCCCGCGACGCGGCCAACTTCTTCCCCGCCAACCACCCCGACGTGCTCACCGTCTCCTCCATGGCCGACTCCGACGGCGCCCCCGGCGGCAACGGCGGGGCCCTGAACTGCCGGGCGGACCAGGACGACACCCTGTCGACCTTCTCCAACTACGGCGCCATCGTCGACATCGCCGCTCCCGGCTCCTGCATCACCTCCACCATGCCCGGCGGCGGCTACGGCAGCATGAGCGGCACCTCCATGGCCTCCCCGCACGCCGCGGGCGGCCTGGCCCTGCTGGCCGTGGGCGAGGCCAAGCCCACCGACCGCGCCGACGTGCTGGCCGTCTACGACACCCTGACCGGTGCGGGCAACCCCGACTGGAACGACACCTCCGGCGACGGCGTCCACGAACCCCTGCTCGACGTGGGCGACCCGGCCCTCTTCCCCGCCGACGGTGAGACCACCCCGCCCGAGGGCCCGACCGCCTCGCTCTCCCACTCCTGCGACGACACCACCCTGACCTGCACCTTCGACGGATCCGGCAGCGCCGGTGAGGTCACCGGCTGGGCCTGGGAGTTCGGCGACGGCTCCGACGGCACCGGCGCCACCACCGAGCACACCTACACCTCCGAGGGCACCTACACCGTCACCCTGACCGTCACCGACGACGAGGGCCGCACCGACTCCGCCGAGGCGCAGATCTCCGTGGGAGCCCCCGACCACACCGCGCCCACCGCCGACTTCAGCGGAGCCTGCTACTCGTTCTTCTACTTCTGCGAGGTGGACGCCTCCGGCTCCAGCGCCGGGGACGCCCCCATCACCGGATACCGCTGGGACTTCGGTGACGGCGGCACCGCCAGCGGCGCCGACGCCTGGCACTTCTACCCCGGCCCGGGCACCTACACCATCACCCTGACCGTCACCGACGAGACCGGCGCCACCGGCTCGCTCAGCAAGACCGTCACCCTGTAACACCCGGCCCACCGCACATCCCCCAGCGGCCCCCGCGCCAGATCCCCCAGGCGCGGGGGCCGCACCCGCGTCCTCGGCCCCACAACGCCGGGCCCGAACAGGGCATCAGCCGATAAACTCCCCGAACCAGTCAGCCCCGCCGCGCGTCTGAGCGGCTGACACACATCCCCGGCACCCCGGCCGGAGCACGGCACCACCGCGAGGGAGTCCCCCGACCATGCCCACCCGAGCCCTTGGCCTGACCAGCGCGGTCATCGCGCTGAGCCTGGCCCTCAGCTCCTGCGGCCTCGTCCGCGACCTGACCCCCGGAGAAGGCGAAGGCGAGGAGGAGACCACCTCCGAGGAGGCGGCGCAGGAGGTCTCCGCCGAGGACGTCGAACTCCCCTTCGTCCGCCAGGGCCGCATGTTCGTCGAGGGCGGCAACGACGTCGCCGTCGAGATCACCGTGGACGCGCTCGAGCACAACGGCGAGTACCTGATGCTCGACATCAGCCGCAACATCCTCGAGCACATCACCGGCGAGGAGATCTCCTACGCGGGCGCACCCCTGCGGCTGGTCGACCCCGTCTCGGGCGAGGTCCTGCTCCCCATCGACAACAAGGAGCACGGCGAGCCCTACGGCAGCTACTTCATCGAGGGCAGCGACCTCGTCCCCATCCACGAGAACCTGCCCGCACCCATCCGCACCTACTTCCCCGCGCCCAGCGAGGACGTGGAGTTCCTGACCCTGACCGGCATGACCGCCGGCCACGTGCCCGGCATCCCCGTCAGCTACGTCGACGAGTTCACCCAGCTGCCCGAACCCGACGTGCACGACTACATCGACCCCGAGACCTGGGTGATCAACGGGGAACTGCCCGAAGACGAGATCGTCTACCCCGAGACCCCGCCCGAGCCGGGCCTGGACACCACCGAGTTCGTGCAGTCCATGGAGAGCTTCGTGGACGGCTCCACCGCCTCCACCACACGCGCGGGCGACCAGGAGACCATCGCCCTGCACGCGGACAACATGTTCGAGTTCGACGAGGCCGAACCCACCGACGACGCCGTGGACACCATCCACGAGGCCGCGCAGTCCCTGCGCGAGAACCTCGGCGAGGGTGTGGAGATCACGATCGTCGGCCACACCGACGGCAAGGGCACCGTCGACTACAACCAGACCCTGTCCGAGGAACGCGCCGAGGCCGTGCGCGAACTGCTGGAGGAGGAGCTGGGCTCGGGCTTCACCCTGACCACCGAGGGCCGCGGCAGCGAGGAACTGCTCGCCGAGGAGGGCGGGGACGACGACGAGGAGGCCCGCGCCCGCAACCGCCGCGTGGAGTTCACCTACCAGGTCCCCATGTCCGACACCGGCTCCGAGGAGGGCGACTCGGGCCTGGACGCCGCCAAGCGCCACGTCGGCCCCCCGGCGCCCTACTTCGAGGAACTGGACCTGTTCGCCACGGTCACCCACAACGACCTGGACCTGAACGTCTACCCGCTGGTGCGCGACGGCGCCTACCTGTTCCAGATGGTGGGGTTCCAGAACTCCACCCTGTCCGACCTGGAAGCCGACCTCGAGGGCGATGAGGCCTCCCTGCCCGGCAGCCCCCAGCAGTACACCGAGGGCACCATGGGCGGCTTCCGCCTGGCCGAGCCCGACAGCGGCATCATCCGCTACGTGATCCGCATCCGCACCGGTGAGGGCGAGTACGAGGACTTCGCCGACGAGATCCTCACCCTCTCCCCGGGCGAGGAGTACCTGGCCCTGTCGGTCTTCCCCGCCCCCGCACCCGAGGTCGAGGAGATGACCCTGTACGCGGGCGCCTTCGGTGAGATCACCGGGGTCCCGGTCCAGCAGTAGCCCCAGACCTGCGGGGCGGGCTGCGGCCGCACCCAGGACCACCGGCGCGCCACGGTGCCCCGCCTCCCGAGAATCCCCAGGGGGAGCGGGGCACCGCCGTTTCCGGGCCCTCACGGCCCTGAACAGCGGGATCGGCCTTCGCGGCCGCACTGCCGGGCCCGGGCACCCACAGCCGGGCCGTCGGGTCAGCGGCGCCGGGACAGGACCGGCGGGGCCGCCACCGGCCAGGCCTCCGGCAGTCCGCGCCCGCACGCACCGCACTCGGCGCGCCGGCGCACCGCGTAGGCGGCGGTGGCCGCCGTCAGGGCCGCGGCCCACAGGGGCATCGAGCCGAAGGCCACCAGGTGCGTCACCATCTCGGGTTCGATCCCGCCCCCGTGCCAGGTCTGCACCACGATGCTGCGCCCCATCCCCACCAGGGCCGTCGCCACCAGCATCGCGGGCACCACCGCCAACAGAACCGGGACCCGGCGCCCGGCCAGACCCACCATCCAGCGGGGGAAGCGCACACCCCACCCCTGGACCAGGCCGAGCATGAGCACGGCGCCCAGGATCCCGGCCGAGCCCAGACCCACACCGATCATGAGCGTGCCCGACTCCGCCTGGATCCGCTGGAAGGCCTCCGCGTCCATGCCCATCGAGAACCCGAACAGCCACGGGATGCGCAGCGCCGGGTAGAACAGGGCCAAGGCGATGGCACAGGCCACCGCGATCCGGCCCGTGCGCAGCGCCCGCCCCCGCACCTCGCGTTCGGCCTCGGGGGTCCAGCCCTCGGCGCGCCCGCACCGCACGCACGCCTGGAGGCGGTGTCGGCGGTGGACCACCAGGACCCACGCCCAGATGCCCGTACCCAGCACGAAGAACAGCACCTGCGACACGGCGGCGGAGAAGGTGTAGGTGACGTAGGCGGCCCCCATGGCCGGTTCGAACCACACCAGCACCGGTGTGATCAGGCCGTAGCCCAACCACACCAGCAGCGTGGAATCGATGTAGGTCACCAGCAGCGCCCCGATCAGCGCCCAGACCGGCACCTCCAGAGCGCGCGGCAGGACACCGCGCGGCAGGAGCAGGGCCAGCCCCACCCCGAGCGCGCCCATCACGGCGGTGGCCGCCACGGCCGCGCCCAGGTTCTCGGTGGTGAGCAGTCCGCCGAAGGAGCCCGACTCGGACAGCCCGGGGGGCACCACTCCGGCCAGCCATCCCAAGGCCAGGCCCAGGGCCGCGGCCGACCAGGCCAGAGCGGCCCAGTAGGGGGTACGTGACGCGAACGTGTGGCGGGCCTCGCCAGAGCGCGTCTGCTCTGGCCGGGCGCTGAGTGGGACGGACATGACCGGCTCCTTCGTGGGTGGTACTGACCTTCACCCCCACCCTGCTCCGGCTTCCAGGCAGGCACCTCCCCAACAGGGGTGGTTCCACCTCCCCCGCACGGGGGATCGCGGTCCGGGCCCGGGCACACGAGCAGGGGCCGGCGCCCGCTCACGGCGGACCGGCCCCTGTCGATCACCCGGGTGCGCGAACCAGGTCAGACCTTCTGGGCGTAGGCCTTCTCCAGCGCGGAGGTGAAGACCTCCAGCGGCTGGGCGCCCGAGATCCCGAAGGCGCGGTCCATCACGAAGAAGGGCACACCGGTGGCGCCCAGCTGCTGGGCGGCGCGGATGTCGCCTTCGACCTCGGCGGTGTAGGTGTCACCGGTCAGGACGGTGCGGGCCTGTCCGGCGTCCAGCCCGATCTCCTGGGCCAGCTCCACCAGGGTGTCCACGTCGTCCAGGACGCGGGCCTCCACCAGCTGGGCGCGCATCAGCCTCTCGTGGGCCCGATCACCCAGTCCCTTGTCCTTGGCCAGGTGGGTGAGCCGGTGGGCGTCGAAGGTGTTGACCATGACGCCGTTCTCGAAGTCGTAGTGCAGGCCCTCCTGCGCCGCGACCTGCTTGACCTGGTCGGTCATGCCTCTGACCTGGTCAGCGGTGGCGTTCATCTTCTTGGCCAGGGACTCGTAGACCGGCTCTCGCACCCCCTTGGGGAAGGTGGGGTCGAGCTGGAAGCTGCGCCAGACGAGCTCGACCTCGTCCGCGTGCTCGAAGCCCGCCAGCGCCTTCTCCAGACGCCGCTTGCCGATGTAGCACCACGGGCACACGATGTCGGACCACACTTCAACCTGCACGGTCGATCCCCTCAGAAGCAGATTCCGTCCGAGCACGCGGGCGCGTCCTCGGTTCCCAACGTCACCAGTCCCCGGAACACGGGCAGGGGCTGTTCGTCCCCGCCCGGCTCCGGCGCGGGCACCGGTTCCGGTGCCCTGTCCGGGTCCGCCTCGCTCGCCCTCATCACTGCTCCTCACACCAACACACACATATTGTGCGTAACCCTATTATCAGTGAGTATGCAGGCAGGACAGTCCGCTCACAAGGAGGAACTTTCATGTCCGCAACGAACACCGGTGTTCCCCCGACCGAGCGCGACCCCTCCGGCCACCCCGAGGACTGCCCCGTCCGCGAGGTCCTGGACCGGGTCGGGGACAAGTGGAGCGTGCTCATCATCGTCATGCTCGGCCGGCGCACGCACCGCTACAGCGAGCTGGACCGCGCCATCGAGGGCATCAGCCAGCGCATGCTCACCCTGACCCTGCGCGCCCTGGTCCGCGACGGCCTGGTCGAACGCACCGTGCACGCGAGCGTGCCCCCGCGCGTGGACTACGCACTGACCGAACTCGGGCGCACCCTGCTCGAACCGCTCACCGCCCTGGACCACTGGGCCAACCGGCACCGCGACGACATCCGCGCCGCCCGCGAGCGCCACGACCGCCAGCAGGGCTGACCCCGCCCCGCGCACGGGCGGGCCCCCGGTAGAACACCGCAGGCCCGCGAAATGCTCCCGCCCCTCACCGGGCCGGGCCCGGCGGCGCCGCGGCTCGGTTGGGCAGCGCGCCACCGCGAGCGGGGCCGCAGGGACGAAACCGCGTGGCCGAAGGCCGCTCAGCCCTGGGGGCGGTGCCGCTTCGCCGCCCGGTCCCGGGCCAGCCCCAACAGCTCACGCATCCGCTCGGAGGTGGCCGGCCCCGGGTTGAGCACCGCCACCCACCCCTGCGCGGCATAGGCCGGGTGCGGCAGGAACCGGTCCAGCTCCGTGAAGTCGAACCCGTCGCGGTGCTCGGCGTGCGCGGCGGGGGAGTGGCCGACCACCTCCTCGAACAGCGCGCGCCCCACCGCGATGTTGACCCGGAACACCCCGGGCCGGTCCAGGTGCGAGTCGCCGTCGAAGCCCGGGTAGTCCTTGGTCACCAGGGTCGCGAACGGGGTGAAGCCGCTGCGCTCGCGCGCCCGCCCGTCGGGGTCGTACAGGAAGAAGGAGTCGCCCCAGGCGGCCTCGGGCGCCCCGCTCTCCGCGCTCGCGGTCATCACGTCCACCTCACCCAGCCCGGCCACGAACCGGATGATCTCGTCCTCGGTCATCACGCCCCCTCGAAGGTCTCGGGTGCCCTGACCGGCCACCCCTCCTTCAAGTGTGTCATTGAAGTGCTTTTTGAGGCTTTCCCAGCTCTTTGTCCATCAGAACAGCTGATGCCGGAACGCAACCCTCAAATCCGCCCTGAGCCCACGCCTGCCTCCTCAGGGTTCCCGACCCGCTCGCCCTTCGGCCTCGGGAGCACCGGGGCCACCGCCGCGCGCACCGCCCCCTCAGGACAGCACCGACCCCTCGGCCACCACCCCGGTCCCCGCCGGTCCCGGCCCCCGCCGAGACCGGCCCGCACCGCCCGGGCGGCACCCGCCTCCCGGGGTCACAAGGTTGGACAACACGCCTCCAAGGCTGCGCCAAGAATGCGTGTCATCACCGGTGGCGCGTGCGACACTCACCGCATGGCCGCACCGCACCCGGGCCCCTACGGGCCACCGCCGCCCCACGTGGACCCCGGGGAACTGCGCCCCTCCCGCGCCTGGCTCTGGGTGGGCGGCGCGCTCATCCCGCTGTCACTGATCGCGGGCGCGGTCCTGTTCGTCGTCATGCTCGTCCAGGCCGTGGCCCTGCCCGAGTTCGCCGCACGCACCCAGGGCTCCCAGAGCGCGACCTTCACCGTCGACGACCAGGAGCACACCGAGCAGGGGTGGCTGCTGTACGGCTCACCCGCCGGTGTGGACCACACCGCGTGCGCCCTGACCGGACCCGGCGGCGAGCGCCCCGCCTTCAACTACCCCACCTTCAACCACGAGGTGGAGGGCTCGGACGGCTCCTGGGCGATGATCGGCATGACCCGCCTGTCCGACCCGGGCGAGTACACCCTGACCTGCAGGGCCCCCGAGAACGTCCGCTTCGGGCTGGCCTACGGGGGCGACACCACCGGCACCCTCATGACGGGGCTGCTCGGAGCACTGGGCTCGCTGCTGCTCCTCCCGTTCCTGGGGGTGGTGGGCGGCGTCCTGCTGATCATCGTCACCGTCGTGCGCCGGGGCCGCCACCGCCAACAGCTCATCAACGAACGCACGCCCCACGGCCCACGTCAGGGCCCCTATCCCGGCCCGCCCCAGGACCCGCGACGTCCCCAGGGTTTCCAGGGACCCGCGGGCCCCCAGGGGTTCGGGGGACACCAGGGGCCACCAGGTCCACAGGGAGCACCGCCTCCCCACCAGGGCGGGGCTCGCGGCCCACAGGACCACCCGCACGGGCCCGACCCCTCCGGGCCGCAACAGCACTGACCAGCCCACCGGCCCCGACCGAGCCGCCCAGATCCGGCGCTACAGGGGAGCGGCGGCCAGCGCCCAGTCCGGCAGCGGCTCGGTGCGCTCGACCCACTCCCTGGGCATCGCACCCTCCGGCAGCCCGGCCCCCAGAATGCCCGCCACGATCGCGCAGGTGGTGTCCATGTCCCCGCCCGCAGCCACAGTGGCCCACAGCGCCGAGGCCAACCCCGACCGGTGCCGGGCCGCCGCCCACAGCGCGAAGGGCACCGTGTCCAGAGCGCTGACCCGGGACCCGTTGCCCAGCTCCGCGGCCACCCCCAACGGGTTGGAGGTGATCAGCAGGGCCCGGGCGTCACGCACCGCCTCCCGCACCCGGCCCTGGGGCAGGCACCCCACCACCCGGTCCAGGAAGGGGCCCGCGCCCATCGTCTCGCGCCGCGCCACCAGGGCCGCGGCCACCGCCACCGCGATCGCCCCGTCCACCGCCTCGGGGTGGGTGTGGGTGATGCGCGCGCTCACCGCCGCCTGCTCCACCACCTCCTCCAGATCCTCGGCGTACCAGGCGCCCAGCGGGGCCACCCGCATCGCCGCCCCGTTGCCGAAGGACCCCGCCCCCTCGAACTGCTCCGCGGCCAGAGCCCGCCAGTCACCGCCCTCACGCACCAGCCGCAGCATCCGCCCGGTCGAGGGCCCGTACCCGCGGTCGAAGTCGTGGTGGCGGGCGAAGGAGGCCGCCAACCGGTCGGCGTCCACCGCACCGCCGCGCACCACCTCGGCGTGGACCGACGCCGCCATCTCGGTGTCATCGGTCCACTGCCAGGGGCCCGGCGGCAACTCCCGCCCGGTCAGGTGAGGCCGGTTCTCGGGGACGAAGAACTGGGAGCCGAAGGCATCGCCCACGGCCAGGGCGGACAGGGAGGCAAGGGCGCGCACCGGGCGCGCGATGTCGATGGAGTGCATATCACCACCATCCTGACCACACGAGCACCGCACTGTCCACGCCCCGCCCGCGCCCCCACCTCTTTCCCCACCAATCACGCATCCCCCACCTGCGGTGACAGCACAACGAAACATCCCCGACACCCACCACCAACCCACGGGTAACACCCTGCCGGTTGCCTGGGAAGCGTCCGACCCCGCAGCCCGAAGCCCGCAGGAGCCGCCCCATGGAAGAACTCGTCGTCATCGGCAACGGCATGGTCGGCCACCGACTCGTCGAGGCCCTTCGCGAGCGCGACACCGCCCGCCACTGGCACATCACCGTCGTGGGCGAGGAGCCCCGCACCGCCTACGACCGCGTCGCCCTGTCCACCTACCTCGACGGCGCCACCGCCCAGGACCTGTCCCTGGGCGACCTGCGCGGCCCCGACGTCGACGTCCACGTGTCCGAGCAGGCCACCTCCGTCGACCGCGCCGCCCGCACCGTCACCACCGCCTCCGGCCGCACCCTGCCCTACGACCGCCTGGTCCTGGCCACCGGATCCACCCCCTTCGTGCCGCCCGTCCCCGGCCACGACCTGCCCGGCTGCCACGTCTACCGCACCATCGAGGACCTGGACGACCTCACCGCCTCCGCCCGCGAGGCCACCACCGGTGTGGTCATCGGCGGCGGCCTGCTCGGCCTGGAAGCCGCCAACGCCCTACGCCTGCTCGGCGTCCAGGCCCACGTCGTCGAACTCGCCCCCCACCTGATGCCCGCCCAGATCGACCAGGGCGCCGGAGCACTCCTGCAGAACCTGGTCACCGACCTGGGCGTGCACGTGCACACCGGCACCGCCTCCACCGCCGTCGAAGCGGGCCCCGACGGCCGCGCCGCCCGCCTGATGCTGGCCGACGGCAGCCACCTGCAGACCGACCTGGTCGTGTTCTCCGTGGGCATCCGCCCCCGCGACGACCTGGCCCGCACCGCCGGACTCACCCTGGGCGAGCGCGGCGGCATCGTCATCGACGACACCTGCACCACCAGCGACGCCCACATCCACGCCATCGGCGAGGCCGCCCACCACCGCGGCACCGTCTACGGGCTCATCGCCCCCGGCAACGCCATGGCCGAGGTCCTGGCCGACCGCCTGGTCGGCGGCCAGGCCACCTTCACCGGAGCCGACACCTCCACCAAACTCAAACTCCTGGGCGTGGACGTGGCCAGCTTCGGCGACGCCCACGGCACCACCCCCGGCGCCCTGGACGTGGTCGTCAACGACGCCGCCGGCGGCCGCTACGCCAAACTCGTCCTCTCCGACGACGCCACCACACTGCTGGGCGGCATCCTGGTCGGCGACGCCACCGCCTACGCCACCCTGCGCCCCATGGTGGGCGCACCCCTGCCCGGCGACCCGCTGGCCCTGATCACCCCCGACGGCGAAGGACTCAGCGCCGACGCCCTGCCCGAGAGCGCCCAGATCTGCTCGTGCAACGCCGTCACCAAGGGCGCGGTCACCGAGGCGATCGCCTGCGGCGCCCACGACGTGGCCGAACTCAAGTCCTGCACCCGGGCGGGCACCAGCTGCGGCTCGTGCGTGCCCATGCTCAAACAGATCCTCACCCAGGCCGGCATCGTCCAGTCCAAGGCCCTGTGCGAACACTTCACCCAGTCGCGCACCGAACTCCTGGAGATCGTGCGCGCCACCGGCACCACCACCTTCTCCGCCCTCATCGAGACCCACGGCACCGGACACGGCTGCGACATCTGCAAACCCGCCGTGGCCTCGATCCTGGCCTCCCTGGGCGGCGGACACATCCTGGACGGGGAGGCCGCCACCCTTCAGGACACCAACGACCGCTACCTGGCCAACCTGCAGCGCAACGGCACCTACTCGGTGGTACCGCGCATCCCCGGCGGAGAGATCACCCCCGACCGGCTCATCGTCATCGGCGAGGTCGCCCGCGACTTCGGCCTCTACACCAAGATCACCGGCGGCCAGCGCATCGACCTGTTCGGCGCCCGCCTGGAACAGCTGCCCGCCATCTGGCGGCGCCTGGTCGACGCCGGCTTCGAGTCCGGACACGCCTACGGAAAGTCCCTGCGCACCGTCAAGTCGTGCGTGGGCACCACCTGGTGCCGCTACGGCGTCCAGGACTCGGTGGGCCTGGCCATCCGCCTGGAGGAGCGCTATCGGGGCCTGCGCTCACCCCACAAACTCAAGTCCGCCGTCTCCGGATGCGCCCGCGAGTGCGCCGAGGCCCGCGGCAAGGACTTCGGGATCATCGCCACCGAAACCGGCTGGAACCTGTACGTGGGCGGCAACGGCGGCTTCACCCCCCGCCACGCCCAACTCCTCGCCGGCGACCTGGACGAGGACACCCTCATCCGCTACATCGACCGCTTCCTGATGTTCTACATCCGCACCGCCGACCGCCTCCAGCGCACCGCGCCCTGGATCGAAGCGCTGGAGGGCGGCCTGGACCACCTGCGCGAGGTCGTGGTCGAGGACGCCCTGGGCATCGCCGACGAACTCGAGGCCGCCATGGCCCGCCACGTGGACACCTACACCGACGAGTGGGCGGCCGTACTGGAGGACCCCGACAAGCTCGCCCGCTTCGTCTCCTTCGCCAACGCCCCCACCACCCCCGACCCGGCCATCAGCTTCACCACCACCCGCGACCAGCCCGTGCCCGGCACCCCCACCGCCCTGGGCATGCCCACCCTCCGCACCAGCAAGGAGAGCACCCGATGAGCGTCCTCACCCACGTCCCCGCCGGCCCGCCGCCCGCCGCGCACTGGGTCACCGCCTGCCCCCAGGACCGCCTCGAAACCGAGATCGGTCTGGCCGTGCTGCTCCCCGACGGCCACCAGGTCGCCCTCTTCCGCACCCGCGACCACCACCTGTACGCCGTGGACAACCTCGACCCCCACACCGGCGCCACCGTCATCTCCCGCGGCATCGTGGGCGACCGCGCCGGAGAGCCCACCGTGGCCTCACCCATGCTCAAGCACGTCTTCTCCCTGCGCACCGGCCAGAGCCTGGACACCCCCGGCATCGGCCTGAGCACCTGGCCCGTGCGCGTGCAGGGCCAGAACGTCCAGATCGCCACCACACCCCACACCGGCCCCGGCGCCGACACCACCGCCCCCCAAGACCCCACCAGCCCCAACCCCCCACCCCGGGCCACCGCCCCGGACACCACCCGCGCCGAAGAGGGGACCCCATGACCCCCACCCCGCCCACCGCGGCCTCCCCGCCCACACCCGAAGCCACCACCGCACCCCTGGCCGGGTTCACCGTCGCCGTCACTGCCGCCCGCCGCGCCGAGGAACTCACCGCCCTGCTCCACCGCAAGGGCGCCCAGGTCATCGCCGCCCCCGCCCTGCGCATCGTCCCCCTGAGCGACGACCAGCGCCTGGCCTCCGTCTCCGAACAGCTCACCCGCGCCCCCGCCGACGTCGTCGTGGCCACCACCGGCATCGGCTTCCGCGGCTGGATCGAGGCCTGCGAGACCTGGGGCATGGCCGACCCCCTCCTGGCCGGCATGAACTCCTCACGCCTGCTCGCCCGCGGCCCCAAGGCCAAGGGCGCCATCCGCGCCGCCGGACTCACCGAGGAGTGGTCACCCCCTTCCGAATCCTCCGCCGAGGTCCTGGACTACCTCCTGGAGCGCGGCGTCCAGGGCCTGCGCGTGGCCATCCAGCTCCACGGCGAACCCCTGCCCGACTTCACCGCCGCCCTGCGCCTGGCCGGAGCCGACGTCACCGAGGTCCCCGTCTACCGCTGGACCCAACCCGAACAGACCGCCCCCCTGGACCGCCTCATCGAGGCCGTCACCACCGGGGGAGTGGACGCCGTCACCTTCACCAGCGCCCCGGCCGCCGCCGGACTGCTCGCCCGCGCCCACACCACCGGCCAACACCACGCCCTCATCGGCGCCCTGCGCGGCCACGTCCTGGCCATGTGCGTGGGACCGGTCACCGCCCGCCCCCTGATGGCCCACGACATCCCCACCGTGTGGCCCGACCGCGCCCGCATCGGCGCCCAGGTCCGCAAACTCACCGAAGAACTCCCCGCCCGCTTCCCCACCCTCACCGTGGCCGGACACCGCCTGCGCCTGCGCGGCCACGCCGTCCTGGTCGACGGCACCGTCCACACCCTCTCGCCCACCCTCATGCGCCTGATGCGCGCCCTGGCCCACCGCCCCGGCCAGGTCCGCGACCGCGCCCACCTGCTCACCTGCCTGGGCGAGGACGCCGACGCCCACGCCGTCGAAACCGCCGTGGCCCGCCTGCGCACCGCTCTGGGCGACGCCAAGATCATCCAAACGGTCGTCAAACGCGGCTACCGCCTGGCCCTGGACACCCACCCATGCTGAACACCGCCCGCGTGCCCACCCTGCTGCTGGTCCTGCACGGCACCCGCTCACCCCGCGGCACCGCCATCGCCCACTCCCTGGCCCTGCGCGTGGCCGAGGTGACCCACCGCCCCACCCGCCTGGCCTTCGCCGACGTGACCCGCCCCACCGTCACCGAGGTCGCCGCCACCACCCCCGGCCCCCTGGTCGTGGTGCCCGCCTTCCTGGCCACCGGCTACCACGTACGCACCGACATCCCCCACCAACTCGCCCTGGCGGGCCGCGCCGACGCCGTCATCACCCCCGCCCTGGGCGAACACCCCGCACTGATGTCCACCGCCCTGCGCCGCCTCACCCAGGCCGGGTACCAGAGCGGCGACGCCCTGATCCTGGCGTGCGCGGGCACCTCCGACCCCCACGCCCAGACCGAACTCGACCAGGCCGCCCGGCGCCTGTCCCACCACACGGGCGGACCCGTGCACCTGGCCTACGCCGCCACCAGCGCCCCCACCGTGGCCGACAAGGTCACCGAACTGCGCGCGGCCGGCCACCGGCGGGTCAGCGTGGCCACCTGGCTGCTGGCCCCGGGCCTGTTCCACGACCGCCTCACCGCATCGGGCGCCGACGCGGTCGCCGCGCCCCTGTGCCCGGACCCGGCCATCGCCCACGCCGTGGCCGACCACTACCTGCGCGCCGCCGTCCCCCACCCCGCCCACCCCTGACGCCCGCGATCCGGTGCCCGTGTCGATGCGGACAGGTCAGGTCGGCTCTCCTCCGGGGTGTCGATGGAATCCTCATGAGGCTGTTCGCGGCCGGCCGACCGCGACATTCGTACAAGACCGATGCCCGACAACCCACGCATCATCGACCGCATGACTGAACACGACGTTTCGCCCTCACATGGGATGCATGTGGTCCACGACGGCCCTCGACAGGCATCGCCGCTGCTGCTCATCCACGGCTCGGGCGCCTCGGGTGTTCTCTGGAGCCCGATGGTCCCGACCCTTGCCGAGCACCACCACGTCCTGCGGGTCGATCTCCCGGGCTGCGGCCAATCACCGCCCGCAGCGTCATACGACATGGCCGCGCAGGCCAACCGGGTAGCGGCACTCCTCGACGAACTCGGACTCGGTTCGGTCACCGTGGTCGGACACTCCAGTGGCGGCTACGTCGCCACCGCGCTCGCCGAACAGCGCCCCGACCTGGTGAGGTCGATCGCGCTCATCAGCTGCGGCCCGAGCCTCGACGCGCTCCTTCCGCAGCCGCTCCTCCTCCGTGTCCTGCTGGGACCACCTTTCGGCCCGCTCCTGTGGGCAAGACGCTCGAACGCGATGATCCGCAAGGGGATCAGGGCCACGGCTGCTCGCCCGGTACAGGTCCCCGACGACATGATCGCCGCGTCCCGGGGCACCACGTACCGCACGTTCAGGACGGTGCTGCGTCGGGGCAGGGAGTACCTCACCGAACGGAGCGTGCCCGAGCGCCTGGCCGACCTCGGCATTCCCGTACTGGTGATCTTCGGCGCCGCCGATCCCCGTTGGGCGCCGTCCTCGGCACACCAGTACCACGCGGTGCCGAACGCAAGGGTCGAGCAAAGGCCCGGCGTCGGACACCTGCCCATACTCGAAGCACCCGAGGCGACCAGCGAACTGCTCCTCGACTTCACGGCAACAGATCGCTGACACCCCGCCCCCGACAAGGTCTACGCTGATCAGATGCTCTCCTCAGGGGCACCACCCGACTGGGCGCTGGTGGACGTCGCCCTCCCGCGCCCGTCAGACCGGCTGCCGGGAAGCAGTATGGCCGGGTTCCGCCACAACGCCTTGGCGTTCGTGGACATCGCCATGGTCGCGCACCCCTCCGTCAGCTTGTTCATCGATCTGAGCGAGACAGCGGGCCTGGTCCACCACACCCGCGGCCAGCGAAGGCGCGGCAGTTTCGTCGCCGGCCTCCTCCCCGGCGATCTCCGGACAGGTGGCCGGGTGGGCGAGTGCCTCCAGATCCGACTGGATCCGGCCGCCGCGGCGGCCGCGCTCGGCACGACGACCGAACTCACCGGGGCCGTAGTGCCACTCGCGGAGGTCTGGGGCCACGACGCCGCACGCGCCGAGGACAGGCTGCGCGCCACCGCGTCGTGGAACGAACGGTTCACGATCATGAGGGACATCCTCGGCCGGCGGCTGAGCGCCCGCCCGAGGGTCGCCCCGGAGGTCGCCTTCGCCTGGCGGCAGGTGCGCTCCAGCCAGGGGCGGATACGAGTCGAGGACCTCGCGGACGAGGTCGGCTGGAGCCGCAAACGCCTGTCGGCCCGCTTCCGTGCCCAGCTCGGCATCACACCCAAACGCGCCGCCCGACTGGTGCGGTTCGACCACGCTGCCCGCCTTCTCGCGGCAGGCCACACCGCCGCCGACGTTGCCGCCGAGAGCGGCTACGCCGATCAGTCCCACCTGCACCGCGAGGTCAAGTCGTTCGCCGGGCACACTCCCACCACTGTGGCCCTCGCTCCGTGGCTGGCCATCGACGACGTTGTGTGGCCTGGTTCATCACCATCGCGAAGCCCTGTTCCGCTCCCGCTTGCTCAAAGGTGACAGCGGGACCTGCGCGACGTGAGGTCGACCGGAGTGCCTGGTGTCCGCACAACCGACCTGTGTGTGAGACCATCGCGCTGTTCCGCGCGGCGCTTCGACTCACCGCCCCAACGCAGGGCACTGACCAGGCCGCGAGCATCGTCCCCTCACCCCCAGGAGGACCCTTGCGGTCACCTTCTGCCCCGGAACCGATCCCCGCCCGGGCCGACGACGCCCCTGCCCTCCACACCCTGCGCGAGGCCCTGGCCCGCTGGCAGCAGAGCCGCGGCATCACCCAGTGGACGCCGGGGGAGGTGAGCCAGGCGCAGATCCTCGAGCAGATCCAGCGCGCCGAGTGGTGGGTCCTGCACCAGGAGGACCACCTGGCGGCAGCGGTGCGCGTGCTGACACAGGACCCGCTGGTCTGGCCCGACTCGGCCACCGCCCGCGCCACCTACGTGCACGGGCTCATGGTGGCCAGGACCGCCTCCGCCCAAGGGCTGGGCGCGCGCCTGCTGGCCTGGGCCGAGACCAGGTCCGCGGCCCTGGGCCACGACCGGGTGCGCCTGGACTGCGTGTCCACCAACCACCGCCTGCGCGCCTACTACGAACACCGCGGCTACCGCCCGCACGGCCAGGTCACCTTCGGCCCCGACTCCACCTGGCACCCGGTCACCCGCTACGAGAAACCGCTCCTGCCCCGCCCCCGGGAGTGACGGCGCCCGGGCCGCGCGCCCCGACCTGCCCGGGGCGCACCGGCGGCACAGGGTTCGAAGATGGCCACAACCGGCAACCCGTGCGCAAAGACCACCTCTTCAGGGAAGACCACCGGTGGGCCCTGACCGAACCCGGCCGGAGCCCGCCCACCCCACCCGGTTCCACCCCGTAGAGGACAGCCGTGCCCTCAGCGCCCATCCCCTCGCGCCCCGTCGAAGAGCCCACCCACGACCGCGCCGTCGGAGCCCTGCTGGGCGCGGTGGCCGCCGCGGCCCTGGTGGGCACCCCGCCCGCCCTGGCACACCGGTTCACCGCCGCCGCCACCTCCTCCCGCGCCGCGGCCGACCCCCTCCCGACCGGGCCGGCCGCGGCCGATGGCGGACCGAACGGCCGCACCGGCACCGTGCTGCTGGCCCAGCTGAGCCGCACCGCGCTGGAACAGGCCATCGCCGCCCCGGCCGCCGCCCCCCGCACGACGGACCCCGTGCAGGGCGCCTGGGTCCGGGTGCTGCGCTCACTGGTCCTCACCGCCACCCCGCCCGCCGCCGAACCGGACCTGGAGCACACCACCAACGACGACCCCCTGGGCACCTCCTGGCGGGCGCTGACCCGCACACCCGTCCCCGCGCACGCGCCCGCCCGGGGCTCGTTCGCCTGCGCCCACCTGGTGGACGCGGTCTGGTCGGCCTACCACGCCTGCGGTGACCTGGCCGCGATGTGCACCGGAGCCCTGGCCGGGGCGCGCTGGGGCAGCTCGGCCCTGCCCCTGCAGGCCCTGCGCAGGCTGAGCGAGCACACCGACCCCCACGCGCTGACCACCGCGGCCCTGGTCTGCCTGAACGGCTCCCACCCCGACCGGTGGCCCCAGCAGGCCATCCGGCAGCGGCCCGAGCAGCGCCTGCCGCCCTTCGCCGTGCCCCACCCCCTGGACCCCGAGGTCCTGCTCGGCAACCTGGACTACCTGCGCGCCCGCCCCCAGAGCGTGGACGCGGCCGTCTCGCTGTGCCGCACCCACCCAGAGGACGCCCCCCACCTGGCCGGCAGCGACTGGGTGCGGGTGTGGCTGCACGACACCCCCGGCAAGAACAGCAACCTGCACTTCACCCTGGACGAGGCCGCCGCGGCGGTGGCCTCCCTGCGCTCCGAGGGAAAACGGGTGCTGCTGCACTGCTGGGCGGGCGCCTCACGCACCCCGGCCGTGGCCGCCCGCTACGCCGCCGCCACCCTGGGCGCGCCGCCCCTGCCCACCATGACCACCCTCATCCACGCCGTGGGCGGGCATCTGGACAACCCCACGCTCTCCCAGGCGGTGGCCGAGCTCAGCGGCCTGGACCTGCCCGACCCCGGGTCCGTGCTCTTCCCCCAAGGGCTGCCTGCGCGCCGCCCCGAACTGCGGGCGGTCAAACTCAGCGGGTGACAAGTTCCACAAAGCACCACTTTCCGGTACCGTTACCCTCGCGTTACCCCTAGGCTCTGCGCTCAGACCCCGTGCGATGCCACCGGCGGTCCCCGCTCCTCCCGTGCCCGGCCCCACCCGTACCCCGGGGTCCGCACCACCCGGCGCTCCACGCCCTCCACGGCACCGCGACACCGATCCGGGAGGCGACCGCCACGCCCCTGTTCCCGTTCGAAGGACTGCGTTGTGGGCAAACACGAGCCCCAGATCCCGCCCGCTGACGGTCACGAGACCGAGCACGAAGCCGCTCACGAGAGCGACCGCGAGGCCGACTACGAAGACGGCTACGAGGCCGACCGTGAATCCGGCTACGGGCCCGAGTACGGAGCCCAGTACGAGGCGGCCACCGAGGCCGCACCCGTCCTCGGACCGCGCCAGGCCGCCGCGCGCTCGCGCTCACGCAGGAAGCGTGCCCTGGTCGTGGCCTCGGCCGCCGGCCTGACCCTGGTCGTGGGCGGCACCGCGGCAGCGGCCGTCATCGTCTCGGGCGGCGACCCGCAGAACGCCACCAACGCCGCCGGGATCCCCCAGGCCCAGACCCAGACCCTGACCGTGGAGGACGTCGAGGAGGTCCCCGAGCTCGCCGAGGGCGATGAGGACCGCTCCCAGGCCGCGGCGCCCCAGGCGCTGACCGCCTCGGGGGCCGGCGTCCTCGAGGAGCCCGAGGAAGAGGAGGAGCCCGAAGCCGAGGCGCCCTCCGGTGACGCGGGCGGCTCCGGCACCTCCGAGGGCACCGGCGAGGGCGGCACCTGCCAGGCCTCCTTCTACGGCGACGGCTTCCACGGCGCCACCACCGCCAACGGCGAAACCTTCGACACCAACGCCATGACGGCGGCGCACAAGACGCTGCCCTTCGACACCATGGTCAAGGTGACCAACCCCAACAACGGCTCCTCGGTGACGGTGCGCATCAACGACCGCGGCCCCTACATCGACGGCCGCTGCCTGGACCTGTCCACCGCGGCCTTCGACCAGATCATCGGCACCGGCGCCGGTGTGGGCACGGTCGAGTGGGAGGTCGTGGGCTAGCCCCACCACCCGGCCCCGCACCGACGGCGCGCCCCGCACCCCACCGAGGGTTCGGGGCGCGCCGTCGTTTCCACCCCCGCACCCGCGAGGCCCCACCTGAACCCCACCCCACCTGAACCCCACCCCGCCTGCCCCACCCCACCTGCGCGAACCCACCCCGCCCACCGCAGGCCCCGCGTAGACTCCTGCCCCGGGGACCACACCCACCACCCCGCACACCCCGCACACCCGCGTGTGTGAGTCCCCGCACGTCACCACGACGTGGCACAATCCCCTCCCATCACCACCGCCGCAGGCCACCACCACACCAAGGGGAATCGGGCGTTGTTCCGCACCACCACCGGCTGGGTCGTCTCACCCACCGACCTCGTCGACACCCTGGAGTGCGACCACCGCAGCGCCCTCAAGAGCGCGCTGGCCGCCCACCTGCCCGGCGCACCCCGCCCCGAGGACATCGACGCCCTGGTCGCCCACCACGGCGACCTGCACGAAAAGGCCGAACTCGACCGCCTCAGCGCCCTGTTCGGCGACGACCTGGTCCGCATCGAGGAACCCACCGCCGACGACGCCTCCCTGGCCCGCGCCGCGGCCCGAACCGCCCAGGCCATGGCCGCCGGCGCCCCCGTCATCTACCAGGCCTCCTTCCACCACCCCCTCACCGACCAGGTGGCCTTCCACGGACGCGCCGACTTCCTCATCCGCTCCGACGTGGACCCCGCCACCGGCCGGCACCGCCCCGACGCCCCCACCCCCTTCACCTACGAACCCTGGGACACCAAGCTGGCCCGCCGCCCCGGCCCCTCGGCTGTGGTCCAACTGGCCGCCTACGCCCAGGCCGTGGCCGTCCTGCACGGACACACCCCCGAGCACATGCACCTGCTCACCGGCGACAGCCGCACCCACACCCTGCCCACCGCCGAGTTCACCCCCATCCTGACCACCATCACCGCCCGCCTGCTGGAGCACCTGGCCACCGAACCGGCCCTGCCCACCCCCACCTGGGGCCAGCCCCGCCCGGCCTGCGAGGGCTGCGGCTACAACACCTGGTGCTCCCAGGGACGCACCGCCGCCCGCCACCTGTCCCTGGTCGCGGGCCTGCGCACCGACCAGGCCGCCAAACTCACCGACGCCGGCCTGGACACCATCGACGCCCTGGCCTGCGCCCCCGACCACGCGCGCCCCGACACCCTGCCGCGCCGCTCCTTCGACCAGCTGCGCGCCCAGGCCGCCCTGCAGGTACGCCAGGACACCACCCGCACCCCCGCCAACCCCCAGGGCACCGTCACCGCCGAGGTCTTCGCACCCGACGGCCTGGCCTCCCTGCCCGCACCCAGCCCCGGCGACGTCTTCTTCGACATGGAGGGCTACCCCTACCACTCCCGCCAGGGCGAACGCGGCCTGGAGTACCTGTTCGGCGCCACCACCAAGGACGAGAACGGACAGGAGACCTTCCACGCCTTCTGGGCCCACGACCGCACCCAGGAGAAGAAGGCCCTGGAGGACTTCGTCGACTTCGCCACCGCCCGCATCGACGCCGACGAGAACGCCCACGTCTACCACTACGCCTCCTACGAGGTGGACCGGCTCAAACACCTGAGCTCGGAGTTCAACACCCGTGAGGAACAGGTCGACCGGCTCCTGCGCGAGAACCGCCTCATCGACCTGTTCACCGTGGTCAAGAAGAGCCTGCGCGTGTCCCAGCGCTCCTACTCCATCAAGTACCTGGAGCCCCTCTACCTGGACACCTCCCGCGGCGGCCAGGTGACCACCGCCGCCTCCAGCATCGACGCCTACGCCGCCTACCTGGCCGCCCGCGAGACCGGAGACGTCCGGGCCGCCGCCCAGGTCCTGGCCGACATCGCCGACTACAACCGCGACGACTGCCGCTCCACCGCCCGCCTGCGCGACTGGCTGGAGGGCCACCGCACCGAGCAGGGCATCACCGAGCGCCCCCTGATCCAGTTCGAACTCTCCGAGGAGGAGGCCGAGCGCGCCCAGCGGCGCGCCGAGAAGGCCGCCCGCCACGCCGCCCTGACCGGCCCCCTCCTGGACCAGGTCCCCGAGGATCCCGAACAGCGCACCGACCAGGACCGCCCCCGCGCCGCCCTGGCCGCCCTGGTCGGCTACTACCAGCGCGAGAACACCCCGCCCTGGCGCGAACACTTCCAACGCCAGAGCGCACCCCTGCAGGACCTGGAGACCGACAGCAACTGCGCCGTGCCCTTGCAGGTACACGTGGGGGAGTGGGAGGAGCCCACCGGCAGGCGCAAGAACGCCCGCCGCGAGGTGGCCATGCGCCTGGACCGCGCCCACCCCAACCCCTTCACCCTGGGCGAGAGCGTCCACCTGCTCCACCCCGGCGCCCCCGGCCAGGCCGCCACCGCCCGCCCCGCCAAGGTCACCAAGGCCGAACCCGACTCCCTGACCCTGCTGGAGAGCGCCGCCCCCGACGAGATCTCCTCACGCGCCCCCGCCGCCGTCCTGCCCGGCTCACCGGTGGACCCCAAACCCAAGGACGGCGCCCTGGAGACGGTCGCCCACACCGCCGTGGCCGAACTGCCCTCCTGGCCCCACCACCCCGGCCTGGACGCCCTGCGCCGCATCCCGCCCCGCCTGAACCCGCCCGGCCCGCTGCCCGACCCCGCCGACGGCGACCTCATCAGCGCCGCCATCAGCGCCGTGGACCGCCTGGACCACTCCTACCTGGCCGTGCAGGGCCCACCCGGGGCCGGCAAGACCTACCTGGCCGCCCAGCTCATCACCCACCTGATCAAGGAGGGACGCAGCGTGGGAGTGTGCTCCACCGGCCACAAGGCCGTGGAGAACGTCATGGCCGCCGCCCTGCGCGCCGCCCAGGACCAGGGCCTGACCGTGGAGGCCGCCAAACGCCCCCGCGGCGGCAAGAAGGACCCCGACGCCCCCTGGTACCAGCCCTCCAGCCAACAGGTCCTGGCCAACTGGCGCACCAAACGCGCCGCCCAGGGCCAACCCGTCCTGATCGGCGGCACCGCCTGGGGCATGTCCGGCGCCGACACCGTCGCCGACCCCCTGGACGTGATGATCATCGACGAGGCCGGACAGTTCGCCCTGGCCGACACCCTGGCCGTGTCCGCCTCGGCCCACAACCTCGTCCTGCTGGGCGACCCCCGACAACTGCCCCAGGTCGTCCAAGGCGTGCACTCCGAGGGCGCCGACGCCTCGGCCCTGCAGCACCTGATGGCCGGCGAGGCCGTCATCGACCCCGCCCTGGGCTACTTCCTGGACCAGACCCGGCGCATGCACCCGGCCGTGTGCGCACCCGTCTCGGCCCTGTCCTACCAGGGGCGCCTGCAGGCCCACCCCTCCACCGCCCACCGCTCCCTGTCCACCCTGGCCCCGGGCGTGTACACCAGCCCCGTCCACCACAGCGGCCGCACCACCCACAGCCCCGAAGAGGTCGAGGCGGTGGTGGCCGCCGCCCGCCGCCTGGTCACCGAACAGGTCACCACCGACCCCGACCAGGGCCCGCGCCCCCTCACCGGCACAGACATCCTCGTGGTGGCCCCCTACAACCTGCAGGTGCGCACCCTGCGCCAGGCCCTGACCCGCGCCCAGGAGCACACCCCCGCCCTGGAAGGGGTACGGGTGGGCACCGTCGACAAGTTCCAGGGCCAGGAGGCGGCCGCCGTCATCTGCTCCATGACCACCTCCAACGCCGCCGAGACCAGCCGCGGCCCCTCCTTCGTCCTGGACCGCAACCGCCTCAACGTCGCCCTCTCACGCGCCCAGCTCCTGGCCCTGGTCGTGCACTCACCCGACCTGCTCACCACCGCCCCGCGCACCATCGACGAACTACGCCTGCTGGCCTCCTTCACCGGCCTGGTCAGCTCCGCGCGCCCCTGGCCCGACCTTTGAGAACCACCCCGCACACACCCCGCCCCGGGTTTCGGACACCTCCCAGGTGGAGTACGTTTTAGGGAGCACACCACACCCGGTCGCGAGCGCCCACGCGCCCCCGCGCCCGGGTGGGGTCGTGTCTCACAGGCCCGCACCCCCGCACCTGCTGCCCGGGCCTGGCCGCACCGGCCCGCCACCCGTTCTCGAAAGGCACCACGGCCCCCGTGTCTGAACGTCCCTCCACTCCCGGCGGTGGCCGCAACACCCGCCACCCCACCGGTATCCGTGTCGTCATCGTCGTCCTGGCCCTGTTCGCGCTGGTCCTGGGCCCCGTGGGCTATCTGATGGGCATCGACGCCGACTCCCACGCCGGCTCGGCCGCCGAATGGTTCACCCTGGCCTTCGGCGCTGCCGTGGGCATCCCCTTCCTGGCCGCGGCCGTGGCCACCGTGGCGGGCGACCGCAAGGCCGCCCTGTGGGCGCTGGCACTGCTGGTCTGGCCCGTGGTGTTCGTGGTGGTCATCCACCTGTCCGGGTCGGCCGGGTAGGCTCCCGGGCGTGTCACCCAAGAAACGCAACCGCCGCAAGCCCCACCAGCAGGGGTCCCCACCACCGGCTCCCGCCACCGAGCAGGGCCGCCTCGAACCGGGCCGGATCCCCGACAGGCGTCCGGTGAGCCGCACCCCGGTCGTGGTCGCCGAACCGCCCGACCGGCGCCTGACCGTCCTCTGGGCCGTGCTGTGGGTGCTGTGGGCCCTGGGCAGTCCGCTGGCGCTGGCCGCCGTGCTCTTCGCCGGACTCTCCGCCTTCGAGGCGGTCGCCGACCCCGCCCTGACCGACCCCGGCGCCATGGGCGACCCGGCCCTGCTCGCCGAGCAGGAGGCCCAGGCCGTGCGCTCCATCGGCACCGCCCTGGTCTGGTTCCTGGTCATGGCCTGGGTCGTGCCGGCCGCGGGCGCCCTCACCGCCGCCGTACTGCGCCGCAAGAAGGCCGCGATCGCCTTCACCGTCGCCCTGGCCCTGTCCGTGGGGCTGCTGCTGCTGGTCATCTCCCCGGTCGAACTCTGGGACGCCCTGAGCGCCCACCTGTTCGGCACCGCGGCCCCCGACCCCGGCTGAGCACCACCCCGCCCGAGCCCAACCCGCCCCGCCTGCCACGCCCGCCTACCGCAGCTGGGCCCAGGCCCCGGTCACAATGGAAGCTGTGGACACCACCGACCCCGACACACCCCGGGCCGAGATCGCCCTGCCCTCACCCGTGCGCGCCCGCCTGGAGCACCTGGACCACGGTGTGCTCGTGGACACCCGCGCCCTGGAACGGGTCCGGGAGCGCTTCGACACCGAACAGGCCCAGACCCTGGGCCGCTTCCTGACCAACGCCCAGTCACCGGCCACCCTGCGCGCCTACCGCGCCGACTGGACGGCGTTCGGCGCCTGGTGCCTGACCGAGCGGCGCACCTCCCTGCCGGCCGACCCGGTGGACGTGGCCGTCTACCTGGCGGCCTGCGCCGAACAGCGCACCGACGACGGCACCGGATGGGCGCTGGCCCCGGCCACCCTGGAGCGGCGGGCCGCGGCCATCGCCGCCGTCCACGGCGCCCACGGCCTGGACTCACCCACCCGCGCCGAGGTCGTGCGCATGACCCTGCGCGGTATCCGCCGCACCCGCAAGGCGCGCCCGCGCCGCAAGGCCCCTGTGGTGCTGAGCACCCTGGAGTCGCTGCTGGCGGTGCGCCCGGCCGAGGGCCACCCCGGGGGAGTGGCCCGCAGGCGTGACGCGGTACTGCTGCTGACCGGGTTCGCCGGGGCACTGCGCCGTGCGGAACTGGCCGCGCTCAGCTTCGACGACCTGGCCCTGCGCGTGGACCCCTCCACCGGATCACCTACCCTGGTGGTCTCGCTCGGGGCGACCAAGACCGACCAGGAGGGGCGGACCGGCCAGAGGGTGGCCCTGCCACGGGGACGCCACCGCGCCACCTGCCCGGTGTGCGCCCTGGCCGACTGGTCGGCGCTGGTGGCGGTGCACCGCGACGGGGGAGCGCCCGCGGTGCGCACTTGGCTGGAGAGCCTGGGCGCACCCGATCCCGCACCCGCCCACTCCTGCCAAGGGCTCGGGCGCCTGGAGCTGGCCGACGGCACCGAACGCCCCCTGCTGCCGGGGGTGGACCGGCACGGCCGCCTGGCCCACAAACCGATGTCGGCCAAGGCCGTGGGCGATGTGGTCAAACGCTACGCCCAACGGGCCGGGCTGGACCCCGACGACTTCGGCGGTCACTCCCTGCGCGCCGGGTTCGCCACCCAGGCCGCGCTGGGCGGGGCCACCGACCGCGAGATCATGCGTCAGGGACGGTGGACCAACGCCCAGACGGTCCACGACTACATCCGCACCGCCGACCCCCTGGAGGACAACGCGGTCACCCGACTGGGCCTGTAGGACCCGCACCGGGGGAGGAGCGGCCACCAGGCGGCCACCCCCTCATCTCGAATCACCAACAAACCCACCAGCAACACCTGATATAACCCGTTAAAGTGCGATCCTTCCCTGATGAGACATTAGGTTGGTTGCGTGAGAAAGGGGACGGACCCATGGTCGACGAGTTTCGCGCGGCATTCCAAGAACTGATCGACGCCTCCGTCGCCACGGACCCCCAACAGTTCCCACCGGCCGTCCACAAGGTCTACCTCCTGGCCTCCCAGATCCCCACCACCGAACGGGAACTGGCCCTGGAGGCCCTCACCCCCCTGCTCTCCGGAGACCACGCCGCCCCCGGCATCATCGCCGACCTGTCCGTGGTCGCCGGCGCCCTGGTCGAGATGGGCACCGACCCCGGCCCCGCCGGCATCGAGATCCTGCACCGACTGCGCACCATGGGCAAAGGCGCCATCGTCTTCCTGCGCGCCTGGGAACGCACCGGCGGCGGCACCCCGCCCGACCCCGACGCCGTCACCGCCGACGCCGAGGCCCGCGTCGCCGCCGACCTGGGCACCGACGCCCCCGCCGCCACCATGTGCTGGTGGACCATCCGCCGCCACGGCCTGGCCGCCAAAACCATGCTCAGCGAGTCCAGCGTGCGCGCCCACATACGCCGCGACCCCTCCCTGCACGCCGAACTCGTGGCCATCGCCAACCAACTCAGCGACCTGCTCACCGAGTTCGACCAGGTCCGAGCCCTGCTGCGCATGGCCGAGGCCACCTCGGCCCTGGTCATGGACCGCGCCTCGGGCCGCGCCTTCCGCGTGCTCTTCGACGGCATCGGCGACAACTTCCAACTCCACACCCTGCTCGCCGACGCCCTCATCGGACCCAACGGCCAGGGCCTGCCCGGCGACGCACCCGACCCGCGCTGGACCGCCTCCTTCCGCGACAGCCCCGTGGACCCCGCCGCCCATACCGTGTGGGGCTGGTGGAACATGGTCGCCCACGACGGCGCCTGGGTCTGGAACGAGGGCGTGCCCGCCGAGATCCCCACCATCGACGGCGAACACGTCCTGGTCCTGGACGAGCAGCCCTACCCGCGTTCCTGGAACGCCGGGCGCCGCCACGCGCACGTGCGCGGCTGGCTGGAGGTGGAGTCCGAGCTCAGCGAGGACGAGGCCGCCCTGTGGTGGAAGCGGGTGGCCCCGGCCGAGCCCGCCCTGCCCGACCCCGAGGCCGAGGACCACACGCCCCTGCCCGAACCCGTGGTGCTGCACAGCCCCGGGCAGGCCTCGGGCACCGAGGCCCAGCGCGTGCGCGGTTTCATGCCCCGGGCCGAACCCGAACCGGCCCCCGGACCCGAGCCCGCCCCTGAGCCCGAGGAGAGCGGACACGAAGGCGCCGGGGCCCGGCCCGCCGAACCCGAGAACGGCGGACACCAGAGCGCCCCCACCGCCCCGGAGCGGTCCCAGGCCGACCCCGCCCGACAGGACCAGGACCCCGACCCGGACCCGGACCAGGGAACCCCGCAGGCCCCCCAGAGCGCCGAACGGACCGCGACGGACCACGGCTCCGGGGAGCCCCCCGCGGCCGAGCACGACGCCCCGGGTCCCGGCCCCCGCGGACGCACCCGGCAGGAGCCCGCCCAGGAAGAGCCCGCCACCACCGAGCTCCCGGCACCCGCCGGGGCCGAGCAGCAGGAGCAGCAGGAGGGGACCGGACCGTCACCGGCGGCCCCCACCGGGCTGCCCCGGATGCCGCGCGGGGTCTCCCAGAGCTCGGGCTGGGGCCCCGCCTGGCGCTGAGCCCCCCGCACAGGAGAGCCCGCCCGGTGCCGGGCGCAGGCCCGTCCGCGAAACGCCGTGGGGCCCGGGAGCGAACTCGCTCCCGGGCCCCACGGCGTTCGGGCAGGATCAGTGCTCATCCTCCAGACGGTGGCGCGGCTCGTGGTGGACCGCGACCGGCTCGGCCCGGGTGGAACTGGTACGGAGCCGGTCCCCGCCTTCGTCGTCGTCCTCGTCGTAGAGGCCGTCGAAGTACTGCTCCTCCTCGGTGGGGCCCTCCTCCTCGCGGACCCAGCGGGCGCCCACGAACAGCGGAGCGGACAGCACCAGCACCAGGGGCACGAACACACCCAGGGGCAACAGCACCAGGGCCCCCTCCACGCCGGGCAGGACCGGCAGCCGCTCCAGCAGGTGCATGCGCACCAGCGCGGTGGCGGTCGCCCCGCCCAGAACCAGGGCCGCGGAGAAGGGCAGCATCGGGGTCAGCCGCGGCGGGACCGCGACCAGGGCCACCAGCAGACCCACGCCCACCAGCCCGGCCAGTGCAACGGGTCCGGTGCCCTGCAGGGCACTCGCACCGGCCGCGTGCAGGCCCCGCAGGTGAGCGAACGCCCAGCCGGTCACCAGTAGCAGTACCGGGCCCAGGATCAGGCCCGACAGGAAGCCGACGAAATGTCGCACGGGGGTGCTCCTCTCAGGGGTTGAGCAGCACCTTAGCGACAAAAACCGAGATCGGCACCACAACCACCAGTCCGGCCATCTCGGACACCGGGGTGCACCACACCCATTTCACCAGCCACGCCGTCCCCGAAGACCCCGCTGCGCCCACCAGCGACCCAGCACCCGACCAGCACCACCCCGGGCCTTGTTCTCTCTACCTCCGAGCCCTTCAGGCCCCGCAAGAGCCATCACGAGGCCGACGCGAACAGCACCGCCGGCACCCGCGGGGCACGAGCACCCCCGCAGGGCGCCGCCCCTCACCCGCGAAAGCACCGTGGCGCCGCCCCCGGGTGGGGGACGGCGCCACGAATGTCCTCGGGCCCGCTGGTAGGGGCCCCGGGTGGAGCTGACGTAAGAGTGTTCCCGGCCAGGGGTCTACCGGCCGGGGGAGGGGTCCTCACCCGCCAGGGCCCCCTCGGCCCCCTGGACCCCGCCCGCGCCGGTGCCGGCGATGCGGTCCAGTTCCTCGGGGGTGGCCCGCCCCTCCACACCCAACACCCTGCGGCTGGGCTCGGTGGGCCCGAACAGGCGGCGCGCCTCGTAGGCCAGCACCGCCACCACCACCGCGGCGATCGTCGCCCACAGGGCCTGGCGGTGTTCGGGCAGGGTGGCCATGGCCAGGAAGATCGCCACCAACCCCAGCAGGGTGGCCCAGGTCAGGTAGGGAAAGCCCCACATGCGCAGGGTCAGCCGCTCGGGGGCGTTGCGGCGCACCCGGGCGCCCACCACCAGCTGCGAGGCGCAGATCGTCAGGAACAGCACCAGCAGGATCGCCCCGATCGAGGCGACCAGGAACGGGAACACCTGGCCGGGGAAGAGGTAGTCGGCGACCACGGCCGCGTAACCCACCACGGTCCCCAACAAGATGGCGCGCACCGGAACCCCGCGCCGGTTGGTGCCCTTGAGCACCCGCGGGGCATCGCCCTGGCGGGTGAGCATGAACAGCATCCGCGAGGAGGTGTACATGGCGGCGTTGAGCACGCTCAGCACCGCGATCAGGACCACGATCTCCATGATCAGCGAAGCACCGGGCACACCCACGGTCTCCATGACCACCACGAAGGGGCTGCGGTCCAGCTGGGTGGAGTTCCAGGGCACGACCATGACCACGACCAGGATGGAGGCCACGTAGAACAGGCCGATGCGCCACAGGACGTTGGTGATGGCCGAGGCCACCCCGCGCTCGGGTTCGGCGCTCTCACCGGCGGCGATGGTGATGATCTCCACGCCACCGAAGGCGAACAGGACCACCACGGTCGCACCCAGGACCGCGACCCAGCCGTTGGGGGCGAACCCGCCCAGCTCCCACAGGTTGGTGACCGTGGAACCCCCCGACCCGCTCCACAGCCCCAAGGCGTACAAACCGCCCACCAGCAGGAAGGCCACGATGGTGGCGACCTTGATCAGGGAGAACAGGGACTCGGTCTCGGCGAAGACGCGCACCGAGATCAGGTTGGCGGCCGTCATGGCCAGCAGGACCACCAGCGCCAGCGCCCAACCCGGCACCTCCACCCACTGGCTCAGGATGGCGGCTCCGGCCACGGACTCGGCGGCCACCAGGACCGCGTACATCCACCAGTAGACCCAGCCGATCGTGAACCCCGCCCGGGGCCCGAAGGCCAGGCGGGCGTAGTCGGAGAAGGAGCCACCGGCCGGAACCGAGACGACCATCTCGCCCAGAGCCCGCAGGGTCAAGAAGACCAGGGCTCCGGCCAACGCGTAGGAGAGAACCGCCGCGGGTCCCGCGGTCTGGATCACCGCACCGGAGCCGATGAACAGCCCGGCGCCCACCGATCCGCCGATCGCGATCAGTGCCATGTGTCGGCGGCGCAGCGAGTGTGCCAGCCCCGACCCGTTGTCTGTTTGTGCCGTCTCTTCGGACGACGTATCACTGCGTGTCACGGGCCCCACCATAGGACGAAAGGTTCATCACATTTTTCACCAACCCCCGGAAAACACCCCATGAACCCATGAAAGTGATCCAGGTCATCCACCTCACACCAGGGCACACGGCACTACCACCACCCCCACCACAAACACCCCCCACATGCCACGAACCCTGCAACACCCCACCACCCCCACACCATCCCCACCGTGACCGAACCCATCACCCCACCACGCCCTCCCACCCCAGAGGGAGGCACACACCCACCCACCCGTGCCACGATCCACCTATGCGCCAGCTCACCGCCCCGCTGACCACAGCACTACACCCCCTGGTCACCACCCACACCTACCAACGCTGGGCCTACCTCATCATCGGCGGCGCACTCCTGATGCCCTACCTCATGGCCTCCCTGGTCCTGAGCACCCTCATCATCAACACCAACCCCGCCACCACCCCAGGCGCCACCGAACCCACCCCCGCCAACATCGCCCTGGCCGCCCTCATCTGCACCACCCTCATCACCGCCACCGCCCTGATCCCCGCCACCCGCCCCGGCCAACTCCACCTGGCCCGCGCCCTGCTCACCCCCCTGGACAACACCCCCACCAGCAGCAGATGGCGCACCACCCTGTGGCTCCACCTCCACCTGGCCACCGGCATGGCCGTCTGCCTGGCCACCATGACCGCCCTGACCGAAGCCGCACTCCTGGCCATCGCCCCCCTGGCCCCCGGCCCCCACCCCATCGCCCAAGGCACCCTCACCCTCTTCGGCCACACCCCCTCCACCCCCGGCTGGAGCGGCCCCCTCCTGGCCCTGGCCTGGGTCCTGGCCCTGATCTACACCATCTCCCTGACCGGCCACCTCCTCACCAAAGCCGCACCCCACCTACTGGGACCCACCCCCACCGACCGCCTGAACGCAGCCCACGCCCACGCCCACCGCCTCGCCGAACGCAACCGCCTGGCCCGCGAACTCCACGACTCCCTCGGCCACGCCCTGTCCGTGGTCACCCTCCAAGCCGCCACCGCCGCCCGACTCATCGACACCAACCCCGACTTCGCCCGCCAAGCCCTCACCCACATCGCCGACACCGCACGCACCGCCACCGCCGACCTCGACCACGCCCTGGGCCTGCTCCGCGAGGACACCACCACCCCCACCACACCCCCACCCGACCTCGGCGACCTCACCCACCTGACCCAAGCCACCCACCACACCGGCACCGACCTGACCTGCCACATCCACGGCGACCTCACCCACATCCCCGCCCTGCTCTCCCGCGAGACCTACCGCATCGCCCAAGAAGCCCTCACCAACGCCCTACGCCACGCACCCCGCCAACCCCTCACCCTGACCCTGAACACCACCCCCGGCACCCTCACCCTCACCGTCACCAACCCCCTACCCCCCCACACCCCACGCCTGCCCCACCGCCGCAACGCCGGACAGGGCCTCCAAGGCATGCAAGAACGCGCCCACCTGATCGGCGGCACCCTCACCGCCGCACCCACCACCACCCACTTCCACCTCACACTCCACCTGACCTGGAAAGAGACCCCGTGATCAGGATCAACCTCGTCGACGACGAAGCCCTCATCCGCGCCGGCCTGGCCGCCCTCATCGACGCCGAGGACGACATGCACATCACCGGACAAGCCTGCGACGGCGCCGACGTACCCGACCTGGTCCGCCGCACCCGCCCCGACCTGATCCTCATGGACGTGCGCATGCCCGGCCTGGACGGCATCCAAGCCACCCACACCCTCCAACGCACCCCCCACCCACCCCGCGTCATCGTCGTCACCACCTTCGACAACGACGACTACGTCTGGGGCGCCCTACGCGCCGGAGCCCACGGCTTCCTCCTCAAACGCACCCCACCCGAAGACATCCTGGCCGCCATCCGCCTGGTCCACCGCGGCGACACCCTGCTCTTCCCCACCGCCCTACGCGCCATGGCCGCCACCCAACCCGCCCACCCCACCCCCGCCGCCCGCGCCATCACCACCCTCACCGAACGCGAAGCCCAAACCCTCACCCTCATCGCCCAAGGCCTGACCAACGCCGAAATCGCCACCCACCTGCACCTGGGCCTGCAAACCGTCAAAACCCACGTGTCCAACATCCTCACCAAACTCGGCGTACGCGACCGCACCCAAGCCGTCATCGCCGCCTACGACTCCGGACTCATCCACCCCGCCCGCCCCCGCTGAAAACCACGACACACCCACCAAAGCACCAACACCCAGCAACAACGCTGTTACGTTCAGCTCTCAAAGGCGGCCCAGAACGCACCCCCAGGGGAGAACACCATGTCCACCGCGCCAGCCATCGACCTCGACCTCATCACCACCCTCTACCGCACCCACCGAGACGACCTGGCACGCGTACGCGACCAACAACGCCAACACTTCGCCGACGCCGACCCCGCCATGACCCCCCAACTCGACGACCTCGAAGCCGAGATCACCTACCTGCTCCTGCGCCACCACCGACCCGCCACCGTCGTGGAGATCGGCACCTACTACGGCTGGTCCACCTCCTGGATCCTGTCCGCCCTACGCGACAACGGCACCGGCCACCTGCACTCCTTCGACATCGTCGACCACGCCACCAACCACGTCCCCGAAACCCTGGCCGGCGACCGCTGGACCTTCACCAAAGGCGACGTCCGCGCCAAGATCACCCACATCCCCGCCAGCACCGACTACCTGTTCATCGACGCCGCCCACAACGGATGGTTCGCCCGCTGGTACATCCACCACCTGCTGCCCACCCTGCCCCCACACATCCCCGTCAGCGTCCACGACGTCTTCCACCAGCGCTACGCCCTGCCCTTCACCGAAGGCGCCGTCGTCCTCAAATGGCTGGCCAACAACACCACCGACTACTTCACCGCCTCCGCCGCCCGCGCACCCCACCACCACCAGGCACTGAACGAACTCAAAACCGAACTGGGCCTGGACACCCCCGTACGCGAATCCACCCACAACCCCATGATCTTCTTCCGCCTGCCCGAACGCCCCCGCCCCGGACAGGCCATCCCCACCCCACCCCGCCAACGCACCCACACCGAGGACCCCACCCACCACCCCTGAACCCCCACACAACAAAAAAAGGGGGGCGGCGGGCCAACCGGCCCACCGCCCCCCTTCCTGCTCCCACACCAGCCCGGCCTCTCACCGGACCCGCTCAGGGCCCCTCAGGATCGACCTCCACCACCGAGTCCACCCCGGCCTCCACCTCTTCCTCCACATCAGAAGGAGGAGAGTCCACCTCATCAGGCACCTGGGAACCGGGCTCCAGACCCGCCCGCACCTCACGCGCCCCCACCACATCAGCGGCATCGGAGACCAACCGCGAGAAATTCTCCGGCTGATCCAGACTCACCATGTGCCCGGCCCGCGGCACGTTCACCAACCGCCCCTCCACACACGCGTCGAAGAACGCCTTCTCGTGGATACGGAAGTGATCACGCGACCCGTTGATCAACCACACCGGCCCCGTATAGGCCGCCAACGCCGACAGGGCATCGATCGTGGAGAGCTCGTCGATCACCGCCGTACCCGCCTCCACCGCCAACCCGCCGTCCACCACCGCATCAGCCGCACCATCACGCAACGTCAACCGGTGGAAACGCTCGTTGACCGCCGCACCCTTGTCCGGCAACCGCTCCATCAACACCGCCGGAATCCGGTACACCTGCGCCAAGGACTGCGCCGGCTGAGCCGTGCAACTGGCCGCCACCAGACCCGCGATCCGCCCCGGCGCCGCACCCGCCGCCGCGATCGAGATCAACCCGCCCATGCTCAACCCCACCAGCAGAGCCCGGCCCCCCACCGAATCGATGGCCTCCAACACGGTGTCCACCGCACGCCCCACCGAGAAGTCCTCCCCCCGACGCGACCCGTGCGCCGGCAGGTCGGGAGCGACCACCGTACGCCCCTGCGCCTCCAAGAACTCCACCTGCGGCCGCCACATGCTCGACGAGGACCGCAACCCGTGCGCCAACACGATCGGAACACCCATGACGCCCCCTCCTACTTCTCGAACTCGACCGTCACCGGAGCATGGTCGGACCAACGCTCCTCACGGCTGGGGTAACGCTCCACCCGACCCGACACCACCCGACCCGCCAACCCCGGCGTCGCCACCTGGTAGTCGATACGCCACCCGGTGTCGTTGTCGAAGGCCCGACCACGGTAGGACCACCACGAGTAAGGCCCCTCCTGCTCCGGGTACAGCGAACGCACCACGTCCACATACCCCGCCTCCTCGAAGACCCGCGACAACCACGCACGCTCCTCGGGCAGAAAACCCGAGTTCTTCTGGTTGCCCCGCCAGTTCTTCAGATCCGCCTCCTTGTGCGCGATGTTCCAGTCACCGCACACCAACAGATCCCGCCCCTGGGACTCCACCTGCGAACGCCGCTTGACCAGGTAGGGCAAGAACGCCTCCATGAAGCGCTCCTTCTCCTCCTGACGCGGAGTACCCACCTCACCCGAGGGCAGATACAGACTGGCCACCGTCACCGCACCGAAATCGGCCTCCACGTAACGACCCGAGTCCTCGAACTCGGCCTCACCGAACCCGATCCGCACCTCGTCGGGCTCCACACGCGAATAGACCGCCACCCCCGCACGTCCCTTGGCCGCCGCCGGGCACAACACCACATGCCACCCCTGCGGCGCCACCACCTGAGCCGGAAGCTGATCAGGCTCCGCACGCGTCTCCTGCAAACACACCACGTCAGCCTCGGTGGCAGCCAACCAGGACACGAACCCCGGCTCCTTCTTCGCGGCCGCCCGCAACCCGTTGACATTGACGCTGGACACAACAAAACTCGACTGGTTCACGCCCCTCAGCGTAACCACCCCCGCCCCCACACCAACCCCCCAGAGGCCGCTCACCCCTGACCGCCCACGTCCTCACGCGCCCCCTGCCCCTCGACCCCGTCCCGGGCCAGACGCCGCAACACCCCGTAGGTGCGATTGGAGGAGGCCGCCTCCCGCTGCGCCCGGGCCGTCACCTCGATGTAGGCCTGCGAGGACGTCACCGACGCATGCCCGAGCAAATGCATGATCTCGGTGACCGAAGCACCGTCCTCCGCCAACCGGGTCGCGAACGTGTGCCGCAACGCGTGCACCAACGTCCCCCGCGCCACCCGATCGTTCACCCCCGCATACCGGTAACACTGCTTCACCAGGTACTGCAGCCCACCCCGACGCAACCCCTGACCCCGGTTGTCCACCAACAACGGATCCCCACCCCGCACCGCCACCCCGAACCGCACCCGACGCGACTCCAGATAGGCCTCCAACAACGCCTCCAACGGCACCTCGATGGGCAGCACCCGCTCCCCACCACCCTTGCCCACCACCCGGATCCGCCGCTCCCCGGCCCGACCACCCAACGACTCCACCCGCAGCGAGAGCATCTCCGCCGAACGCATCCCCGTCAACAACGCCAGCGCCAACACCGCCAGATCCCGCTCCGGCCACGGATCCCGCGCCCGCCTCGCCCCCCGCGCCAAAGCCTCCAACAACCGCTCCGGGGTGTCCTCACCCATCAACGGCTTGGGCCCCGAAGGCTTCACCCGCGGCCGCGGCACCGCCGACATCGGATTACCGGCCACCACCCGCTCCGAGACCCAGAACGCGAAGAACCCGTTCCACGTCGACCAGGCCCGCAACACACTCGAAGCAGCCCGCTCCTCAGCGAACTCCGCGAAGGCCTCCCGCAACACCCCCGCCTCCAACTCACCCAACCCCACACCCGCAGGATCACGCCCCAACGCACGCCCCACACACCCCAGCACCCCCACCAGGTCACGCCGGTAGGCCGCCACCGTGTGCGGTGAGGGCTTGGCAGCCCGCCTGGCCACCAGATACCGCTCGATCGCCTGCTCCACCGACACCGCATCGCCACTCATGCCCCCAGCATTGCCGATCAGCGCCCCACCGCGCACACCCCACCCGCGCCCCAGCACAGGATTCGCCACCACCGCACACAACCCGAGCAGACCCCCCACAGCGGGGGAGCAGCCACCCACCTGCTGATCCACCCCGCACCCGACACCCACCCCAACACACCGATCACCACCCACGCCCACCCCCACAGCGCTAACGTGCGCCCATGACCCTCCTCGTCGTGGGAGCCACCGGCTTCCTGGGCACCCACCTGCTGCGCCAGGCCACAGCAGCCGGCCACACCGTGACCGCCACCCACCACCGCACCCCGCCACCGGCCACCCCCGGAGTGCACTGGGAACCCCTGGACCTACGCGACCGCCACCAGGTCCACCACCTGATCACCACCCTGCGACCCCGAACGGTCATCAACGCCGCCTACCGACAACACGAGTGGCCCACCACCGCCCACGGCCCCGCCCACCTGGCCCAGGCCACCACCACCACCGGCGCACGCCTGATCCACCTCTCCAGCGACGCCGTCTTCTCCGGCCACGCCCCCCACTACGACGAAACCGCCCACCCCGACCCCACCACCCCCTACGGCGCCGCCAAAGCCGCCGCCGAGACCGCCGTGGCCGCCCTGGACCCCACCGCCCTCATCGCCCGCACCTCCCTGATCATCGGAGACGGAGACTCACCCCACGAACACCGCGTCCGCGACCTGGCCACCGGCCACACCGAAGGAGCCCTGTTCACCGACGACATCCGCTGCCCCGTCCACGTCCACGACCTGGCCGCCGCCCTGCTGGAACTGGCCCAGACCACCCGCACCGGCATCCACCACCTGGCCGGACCCCACGCCCTGAGCCGGCACGCCCTGGGCGTGCTCATCGCCCGCCGCCAAGGCCTGGACCCGCACCGCCTGCCCCGCTCCCGCCGCGCCCAAACGGGCCCGCCCGGCCCCCTGGACCTGCGCCTGGACTCACGCCGCACCCAACGACACCTGCGCACCACCCTGCGCGGCGCCCACGACTTCCTCACCTGACCACCACACAACCCGGGAGGGTTCACGCCCCCGCGCCCCAGGCAGGGCCAGCAGCGGGGGAGAGGACCCCCACCATGCCCCGCGCCCGGTGCCCGTCCGCCTCCACCAGCCCGGGCCACCCGCCCGCCGCGCACACCCCAGCCCCACACGCCCACGCAGCAAGACCCGTACCAAGCCGGAGTCGAGCGTGAAACCCTCCGCCCCACCCGCACAGCACCACCCCACACACCACAAAGGGGAGCGCCACCGCTCAAGCAGCACCCCCACCCCACCTCACCGCACCCCACCGCGCCCGGCAGGCACAGAACTCACACCGGCACCGGACTCAACCCAGCACCCTCAACCCAGCACCGACCGCACCCCACGGGCGATCTCCACATCCTCCCGAGCGTGCACCACCACCGTGCGCACCCGCGCCCCGGCCGCGGTGATCTCACCCTCACCCTCCACACCCTCGTTCAACGCCTCGTCCACACCCACCCCCACAAACCCCAACCCAGCCCCCGCCCGAGCCCGGATCGGCGCCGAACGCTCACCCACACCACCGGTGAACACCAACGTGTCCACCCCACCCAACGCCGCCACCATCGACGCCGCCAACGCCCTCAACCGGTGCAGATACACCCCCACCGCCACCCGCGCCGCCTCATCACCGGCGGCCTCACGCTCCAACACCGCGCGCATGTCCGCCGACCCCGCAAGCCCCACCAGCCCCGAATCATGCTCCAACGCCCACCCGATGTCGGCCATCGCCACCCCGGCGTGCTGGTTCAACCACAGCACCAACCCCGGATCCACACTCCCCGAACGGGTCGCCATCACCAACCCCTCCAACGGCGTGAACCCCATCGTGGTGTCGACCGACCTGCCCTCCAGCACCGCCGACAACGACGCACCCGCCCCCAGATGCGCCACCACCACCCGCTGGGCCCCCGTCCACTCCACCGCCCGCCGCGCAGCATAGGCGTGCGAGAGACCGTGGAACCCGTACCGGCGCACCCCGAACTCACCGCGCCACCGCTCGGGCACCGCATAGGTGTGCGCCTCCACCGGCAGGCGCGCGTGAAAGGCCGTGTCGAAACAGGCCACCGCCGGCACCCCCGGCAACACCTGCTCCAACGCCTCGATGCCCGCCAACGACTTGGGCTGGTGCAACGGCGCCAGAGCACCCAACTCACGCAACCGCCCCACCACACGGGCATCCAACCGCACCGGGTCCACGAACTCCCGACCCCCGTGCACCACCCGGTGCCCCACCGCATCCACCGACGGGAACCGACCCAACGCCTCCTCCAACGCCGCCCGGTCCCACACGTCCCGCTCCACCGCGATGGCGCACTCGTCCAACACCGCGTCCTCAGAATCGAGCACGCTCAACTTCAGGCTGCTCGACCCCGCGTTGACCACCAGCACCCGCATCAGTAAGGCCACACCCAATCACGCACCGACTCCGGATCCTGACCGAACTCCCGAGTGTGCGCCCGGTGCCGCAACCGCTCGTCCACCATCCGCTGACGCACCTGCGCCGCCCGCTGCGCCAACCCCGGAACCCGGTCGATCACATCGATCACCAGATGAAAACGGTCCAGATCATTCATCATCACCATGTCGAAGGGCGTGGTCGTGGTGCCCTCCTCCTTGAACCCCCGCACGTGCAGGTTCTCGTGCCCCCGACGCCGGTAGGTCAACCGGTGCACCAACCACGGATACCCGTGGAAAGCGAAGATCACCGGCTTGTCGATGGTGAACAACGCCTCGTACTCGGCATCGGGCAACCCGTGCGGGTGCTCACCGGCCGACTGCAACCGCATCAGATCCACCACGTTCACCACCCGCACCCGCAACTCGGGAAAGAACTGCCGCAACAGATCCGCCGCGGCCAACGCCTCCAACGTGGGCACATCACCCGCACACCCCAGCACCACGTCCGGATCGTCCCCGCCCCCGGTACCGGCCCACTCCCAGATCCCGATGCCGCGCCGACAGTGCGCCACCGCCTCCTCCATGGGCAGGTAGTCCAACGCGGGCTGCTTACCGGCCACCACCACGTTCACGTAGTCCCGCGAGCGCAGACAGTGGTCGGCCACCGACAGCAGCGTGTTCGCGTCCGGCGGCAGGTACACCCGCACCAACTCCGCGGGCTTGTTCATCACCACGTCCAAGAACCCCGGATCCTGATGCGTGAAACCGTTGTGGTCCTGACGCCACACATGCGAGGACAACAGATAGTTCAACGAGGCGATCGGCCGACGCCACTCCAGGTGCCGGGTCACCTTCAACCACTTGGCGTGCTGGTTGAACATCGCATCCACGATGTGCACGAACGCCTCATAGGAGTTGAACAACCCGTGCCGCCCGGTGAGCAGGTACCCCTCCAACCACCCCTGACACAGATGCTCACTGAGCACCTCCATCACCTGACCGTGCCGCACCAGGTCCTCGTCGGTGCCGAGAACCTCCTCCTGCCACACCTTGCCCGTGGCCTCATAGACCGCCGACAACCGGTTCGACGCCGTCTCGTCGGGCCCCATGATCCGGAAGTTGTCCGGATTGGCACGGACCACGTCCCGCAGGAAAGACCCCAGCACCCGCGTGGCCTCACTGCTGTGCGTCCCGTGCCCGGAGAACTCCACCGCGTACCGGCGAAAATCCGGCAACACCAGATCACGCAACAACACACCGCCGTTGGCATGCGGGTTCGCACCCATGCGCCGCTCACCTCGGGGCGCCGACGCCACCAGCTCACCCACCGGAGCCCCCTGGGCGTCGAACAACTCCCCGGGCCCGTAGGAGCGCAACCACTCCTCCAACTGCCGCAGATGCCCAGGGTTGTCCCGCACCCCCGACAAAGGCACCTGGTGCGAACGCCACGTACCCTCCACCGGCACCCCGTCCACCTCCCGCGGCCCCGTCCACCCCTTGGGGGAGCGCAGCACCACCATCGGCCACACCGGACGCCGCGAGGACCCGCCCGCGCGCGCCGCCCGCTGAACGGCGGCGATCTCGTCCATCGCCTCGTCCAACACCCGGGCCATCCGCCGGTGCATCCGGGCGGGGTCGGAGCCGCTGACGACCAGCGGCCGGTACCCCATCCCCTCCAGCATCTTGACCAGATCCTCCTCGGGCATCCGCGCCAGCACCGTGGGGTTGGCGATCTTGTACCCGTTCAGGTGCAGGATCGGCAGCACCGCACCGTCACGCACCGGGTCCAGGAACTTGGTGGAATGCCAACTGGCCGCCAGCGGACCGGTCTCGGCCTCACCGTCACCCACCACACAACCCACCACCAGGTCGGGGTTGTCGAAGGCCGCACCGAAGGCGTGCGCCAGCGAGTACCCCAGCTCTCCGCTCTCGTGGATGGACCCGGGCGTCTCGGGCGCCACATGGCTGGGGATCCCACCGGGGAAGGAGAACTGCCGGAACAGGCGGCGCATCCCCTCCTCGTCCCGGGACACGTCCGGGTAGACCTGGCTGTAGCTGCCCTCCAACCAGGAGTTGGCCACCGCCGCCGGACCCCCGTGCCCGGGCCCCATCACGTAGATCATGTCCACATCGCGCTCCCGGATCACCCGGTTCAGGTGCGCGTAACAGAAGTTCAACCCCGGTGTCGTACCCCAGTGCCCGAGCAGGCGCGGCTTGATGTGCTCGGGCCGCAACGGCTCACGCAACAACGGGTTGTCCAACAGGTAGATCTGCCCCACCGACAGATAGTTGGCCGCCCTCCAGTAGGCGTCCAGCAACTCCAGTTCCCTCCGGTCCAACTGCTCCACAGCCATGGGTCCACCTTCCTCGAAGGAACGTTCCCGTACACACCGCGGGGGAGCGACCGACCACCCACCACAAGGCCCGGCCCAGGCCGGGGCTCACCCGGTCCCAGCCACCGTAACCGCCCGCCCCGACCCCCTCCAGAGCCATCAGGGCCGTGTCGGCACACCACAAGGCGCCCGGGGCAACCACCCCCGGACGCCCCCACCACCGGCCCGCACAGAACCCGCCGGCTCAGTCCAGGCAGAACTCGTTACCCTCCGGATCGGCCATCACGATGAAACCCTCCTCCATCGGCGGCTCCGGCTCATGACGACGCAACCGCGCGGCCCCCAACCCCACCAACCGCTCACATTCGGCCTCCAGCGCCGCCATCCGCTCCCCACCACGCAACCCCGGAGCCGCCCGCACATCCAGGTGCACCCGGTTCTTGGCCACCTTGCCCTCCGGCACCCGCTGGAAGAACAACCGCGGCCCCCGCCCCCGCGGATCCTCCACCGCCGACCGCGCGTTGCGCTCACTCTCCGGCACCCCGATCCCCTCGAGGAACTCACCCCACGCCACCAACGGATCATCCCCCTCAGCCAACTCCACACCAGGAGGACCAGGGTGGACATAACCCAGGGCATCACGCCAAAAACACGACAACGCCCCCGGGTCGTGCGCATCGAAGGTGACCTGGACCTGACGACTCATGGCTCTGCTCCGTTCAACACCACTCGTGTGCAACCGCAGAACCCACCCTCACACCCCAAGCGGACAACAACGGTCCGCCACTTCTGACAATGTGCCCCCATACCCCCGGAACCGAGCCCAGGAAGAGCCACCCATGACCACCGACCCCGCCACCGCCTACGCCCGCTGGGGCCACCACCGCGCCCGCCCCCTGGGCCGGGGCATGGAGGGCACCGTCCACCACCTGGGCCCGGGCCCCTTGGGCGAGAACCTCATCGCCAAGGCCTGGCACACCCGCACCGTCGCCGACCTGCGCCCCCTGCAGGCCTTCTACGACGAACTCGCCGCCCAGCACCTGCCCTTCGCCACCCCCCGCATCCTGCACCTGCGCCACCTGGACCAGGACGTACACCACGGGCCCCAGAGCGAGGCAGGTACAGCCGTCACCGTCGAACCCCACCTGGCGGGCACCGCCCTGAACACCCTCCTGGACCAGGGATCCCTCACCCACACCCAGGCCCAGGACACCTTCACCCAGGTCCTCCAGGCCCTGGCGCGCACCCGCGCGGGCCGGGCCACCCGCGCCCTGCCCGTCCTGGACGAACAGCGTCCGCTCTGGGAGGGCCACACCACCTGGCCCAGCGCCCTGAGCGCGCTGGTGCGGCGCCGCACCGACCGCTTCGCGCCCTCCCTGCGCACGGCCCTGCCCGACCTGGACTCCCTGCTCGCCGCGCTCTCGCAGCGCCTTGAGCGCCTGCCCCGGGAGCCCGCTCGGATCGTGCACGGGGACCTGTGCGCACCCAACATCCTGGCCACCGACCAGGGGGAGCCCACCGCCGTCCTGGACTGGGGGTTCTTCACCACCGCGGCCGCCCCGCTGTTCGACGTCTCCACCGCGGCGGGCTTCTACGACATGTACGGGCCGCGGGCACGCGAGTTCGACGACACCCTGCTGGCCCGGTGGGCGGGGGAGTCGGGGCCCGAACGTGAGCGGGCGCTGCTGTACCGGGCGGCCTACGGGCTGGCCGGTGCCAACGCCTACTCGCAGGAGGGCGATGACGGCCATTTCGCCTGGTGTGTGCGGTTGTTGGAGCGCGCGGACGTACGCGCCGCCCTGGGGGTGGGGGAGTAGACCCCATTGTCACGCAGAGTGATCAAGGAGTCCTGGTCCGAGTGGGCACCACGGGGGGCGTGGGGGAGCGGTGGCGGTGATCGCGCCTCCGAAGAGCCAGCACCTCGCACACAGGTTCGACCAGCACCCATGGAGGACGTCACTCGAACTGATGTTCGTCAGGGGGTGGTACGAAGGACAGGAGTACCCCCGGGCAGCACGCGAGTGCCCGGGGGAGCCTCCGGTGACGCCCGCACGGAAAAACGGTCATGCGTCCACAAAAACCTACAAAAGGATGCATAACACCGTTTATGCATGAAACATGGAGGGATCACCATCCGGAAGGGGTTCACGGACCCGCAGGGAGCCCTCTGACCTGCACACACGCAGCCCTCCGCACACGCACACCGTAGCGCCCGCCCCTGAGGGCCGCACGGGCACCCGTCGGCCGGGGAGCCCTGCACACGAGAACACCCCAGGTCAAAGCGGCGTCCGGCGCGCACACCCGCCCATGGGCCGCGGGCTCCTGACAGAAGGTGAGCACTCCAACGGCCCCAGAGCCTGCAGGCAGTCGGCCCCGTGAGGCCAGGGGACTCCGCCCAGGCCGACAGCAGCCCCAGGATGGGCCCACCGCACATCCTGAGCGCCCAGCGCACGGCTCCAGCGCGACTGCGCGCTTTGTCCACAGGCTCCTGGCCTGCGGCTTGCCACAAAGGCCCTGGTCGGAACAGACTCGGATCCAGGGCGCCGAACTTCGCCCACAGCCGCCCACAGCGCCCCTGAACCGACGCCAACCCGAACCCGCCAGCGCCCACCACGCAGCCTGTGGGCAACCCGCCCACCCCACCGAGCCAGCACCCCAGGACCATCGACGCCCCACCAGCCATCCGGGAAGGCGGCCACCAGCAGCCGCCAGTGGGCCGGCGCAACGCCGTTGCGACACCCGCAGACCACCCGGAGCGCGAGAACCCCTTCCCCACAGGCCTTCCCGAATCGCCGATAATGCACATTATGTCAAGTTGAGTGTTCGGGGTCCTCCCCGCAACCACCGCCACACCCCTCAACCGCCCCGCCGCGCTGCAGGCCACACCCGACCCCCGACGGATCCGCCACCACTCCAGCCACTGCGGCCCCTCTTCGCCCCAGCACACCCTCACCACACCCGCTCACCCTCCGCCACCAGAGCGCCACCACTCCTAGACTGGCCCCCACAACCCCGCGGCCACGAGCACAGGAGCCGGCCCCGCCCCACAGTGAGGCCGACAAACGCAACACCCACCGCCACCGGCCCCGCCCAGCGGCACCCTGCCTCGAGACCGCCCGGCCCGCAGCCCAGAACGACAAGGACCTGCACACTTATGGGCCAGGCCCCCCACTCATACCCCCGCCGAGTCCTGACCGGGCTGTCCCTGCGACGCACCCTGACCGCGGCCCACTCCCTGACCAGCGGCGACCCCCACTCCCCCCGCCCACGCGGCGGCCTCCCCGCGCCCCTGCTGGTCTTGGGGCTGTCCACCGCCCTGGTCGCCGCGACCACCACCGTGTGGGGCCTGAGCCCGTGGCTGGCACCGTGGGCCCTGGTCGTGGCGGCGCTCCTGGCCGCCCCGGCAGGCTTCGTCCTGGGCACCATCGCCATGACACCGTTCCTGGTGTCCACGACCCGCTCGGGCCAGGGCTCCCCCACCGGACACCAGTGGCTCCCCCCGACCGCCCTGACCTTCCTCGCGTGCACCGCACCGCTGCTCTCCCCACTGGCACCCTGGTGCAACACCCTCGCTTTCTGGTGCCTGCTGGGCGCAGCAACCCTGATCAGCGCCTACACAGCACTCCCCGCCCTGGGCCGCGACATCGAACTCGACCGCGCCAGACACACCTGGGACACCGACCCGCACTGAACGGCCACCCCCCAGACCCCGGGCACACCCCACCGCACACCCGCCCCCTGCGGCCGCTGCGAGCAATCTGTGCAGGTCAAAGACCAGACGGCCCCCGCTCAGACCGGCTCGGAGCCCGGCGCCGCAGAACCGGACGCCTCGGTGCTCTCCTCCCGACCCAGCGACCCCGGACACGGCCGCGCATCCGGATGCGCGGCCAGCCCGATCAGCACGTCGAGTCTGCGCCCGGCCTCCTGCAACCCGGCGACCTTGTCCCGGATCCGCTCGCGCTCTTGCACCAGCAGCCCCATCAGTTCGGGGTCGACGTGGCGGGCGTCGATGGCGGGCAACAGCACGGCGATCAGAGCGCTGCTCAACCCGGCCGTGTACAGCTGGCGGATGAGCCGCACCCGGTCCACGGAGGAGTCCGGGTACAGGCGCTGGCCACTGGCCGTGCGCTGGGACCGCAACAGGCCCTGCTCCTCGTAGTAGCGCAGGGCACGCGTGCTCACCCCGACCCTGCCGGCCAGTTCACCGATGCGCATCGTGGCCACCGTCACTCCCCCAACAGCCCTCGAGGACTTGCCCTTGACGTCAACGTCAAGTCCTAGCGTAGGCGGCACACACCTGAGGAAACCATCCTCAACCACCCACAAGGGGAACCACCATGGACATCAACGGCTCCATCGCGCTCGTGACCGGCGCCAACCGCGGCATCGGCAAACGCTACGTCGACGAACTCCTCGCCCGGGGCGCCGCGAAGGTCTACGCCACCGCCCGCCGACCCGAGCTCATCGACGCCTCCGACCCGCGCGTGGTGCCCCTGTACCTGGACCTGCTCGAGGAGACATCGATCAAGGAGGCCGCCGCCACCGCCCAGGACCTCACCCTGTTGGTCAACAACGCCGGCATCGCCACCGGAGCGAACCTGCTCACCAGCGACACGGACCTGATCCGCACCGACCTGGAGACCCACCTGTTCGGCTCGCTGCGCACCATCCGTGCCTTCGCACCCCTCCTGGGCGCCAACGGCGGAGGGGCCCTGGTCAACGTCCTGTCCCTGCTCTCGTGGGTCACCGGCCCGGGCACCGGCTCCTACTCCGTGGCCAAGGCCGCCCAGTGGAGCATGACCAACGGTGTGCGCCTGGAACTGGCCGCACAGAAAACCCTCGTCCAGGGCGTCCACCTGGGGGCCGCCGACACCGACATGATGGCCGCACACGACACCCCCAAGATCGACCCGGCCGACGTCGCCCGCGCCAGCCTGGACGGAGTCCAGAAGGGAACCCTCGAGGTGCTGGTCGACGAACCCAGCCGCTACGTCAAGAGCACCCTGTCCGGCGACCCCGCACAGTTCTACGACCTGTCCGGGAACTGAACCGCCCCACACCCAACCGTCGACCCCTGGCCACCCCGGCACACCGCACCCCACCGGCCCGCCACTGCGCCCGGAGCCCCTCCCCCGCCCCGGGGTACCGAACCGGGCCAGGAAGTGCCCCATCCGCTTGAGCGAGCGCTCCTCGAACCTCCCCCGAGCATCCCGCCTCCCCCAACCCACACAGACCCACCAACCTCACCTAATCCACCCCCACCCCAGGCCCCACCCCGTACTCTGCCCCCATGCTCATCCGCACCCTGTGCCGCAGCTGTCTGGGCAGCGGCACACAGGTCCTGGTCCTGCCCTACACCCCCCGACACCAACCACCAGCCCAAACCCTGGTCCCCCACCCCTGCCCCCACTGCGCGGGCAACGGCCACCACCACCTGGCCGCCACCCACCGCCCCACCCCCACCAAAAACGGGATTTAACCCACCCACCGGATACCGACATGTATACGTAACGGTCGGGCACGCCCAGCGAAACACCCCGACACCAGCCTCCTAGGTGCACCCCCCGAACAACCCCCACACACCTAGGAGGTGGGCATGGCCTGCTCCCGCCCGAGCACCTGGACCAAGACCCTCACCGCCGCACTGGCCCTGACACTGGCCGCCACCGCCTGCGGCACCGCGGAACCCGCCGGAGTCGACACCGACACCGTCACCGTCGGCATGCTCCACTCCCTGTCCGGCACCATGGCCATCAGCGAAGTGACCGTACGCGACGCGGTCCAACTCGCCATCGACGAGATCAACGCCGACGGCGGAGTCCTGGGACGCCAGATCGAACCCGTCCTGGAAGACGGCGCCTCCGACGAAGCCACCTTCGCCGAACGCGCCCAAAAACTCCTGCAGTCCGACAACGCCGTCGCGGTCTTCGGCGGCTGGACCTCCGCCTCACGCAAAGCCATGCTGCCCGTCTTCGAACGCAACAACGGCCTGCTGTTCTACCCCGTGCAGTACGAAGGGCTGGAGGCCAGCGACAACATCGTCTACACCGGTGCCACCACCAACCAGCAGATCATCCCCGCCCTGGACTACCTGCGCGAACAAGGCCACACCAGCCTCTACCTGGTCGGCTCCGACTACGTCTTCCCCCGCACCGCCAACCAGATCATCACCGCCTACGCCGACCACCACGACATGGAGATCACCGCCCAGGAGTACACCCCCCTGGGCCACACCGAGTACTCCACCATCACCAACGACATCGCCCGCACCGAACCCGACGCCGTCTTCAACACCCTCAACGGCGACTCCAACGTCAGCTTCTTCCAACAGCTGCGCTCCGCCGGAGTCGAGGCCCAGGACGTGCCGGTGCTCAGCGTCAGCGTGGCCGAAGAAGAGGTCGAAGGCATCGGCGCCGACAACATCGCCGGCCACCTGACGGCCTGGAACTACTACCAGAGCGTCGACAACGATGCCAACACCGGTTTCGTCGAGGCCTTCACCGACACCTACGGCGCCGACCGCGTCACCTCCGACCCCATGCAGTCGGCCTACAACGGCGTCTACCTGTGGAAGGCCGCGGTCGAGGCCGCCGACAGCTTCGAGGTCGAGGACGTGCGCGCCGCCCTGGACGGGATCGGCATCGACGCCCCCGAAGGACCCATCACGGTGGACGGCGACACCCAGCACGTGGCCAAGACCGCCCGCATCGGCCAGGTCAACGACGAAGGCCTCATCGACGAGATCTGGACCTCCCCCGAACCCATCGTCCCCGACCCCTACCTCCAGGGCTACGACTGGGCCGACAACCTCACCGGCTGACCCCCCTCCACCCGCTCACCCCCACCGGTGCGGCCGCACCCCCACCCCGCCTCCCGGCCCCCAGCACAGAAAGGAGCAGCGATGGACGCCATCATCAGCCAACTCCCCACCGGCCTGGCCATCGGCGCCGTCCTCCTCCTGGCCGCCCTCGGCCTCAACTTCACCTTCGGCCAAATGGGCGTCATCAACATGGCCCACGGCGAACTGATCATGACCGGCGCCTACACCGCCTACGTCCTGCACGCCTGGATCGGCCTCAACCCCGCCTACTCACTCCTGATCGCCCTACCCGTCGCCTTCACCATCACCGGCACCCTGGGCTGGCTCCTCGAACTCAGCATCATCCGCCACTTCTACGCCCGCCCCCTGGACACCCTCCTGCTGACCTTCGGCATCGGCATGATCCTCCAACAAGCCGCCCGCGACACCTTCGGCGCACCCAACGTCGACGTCCCCGCACCGGCCTGGCTCACCGGAGGCCTCACCCTGACCGACGGCATCCGCATCCACTACTCCCGCCTGTTCATCCTCGCCCTGACCATCGCCTGCGTCATCGCCATCGCCCACTACCTCAACCGCTCCCGCCAGGGCCGACAGATGCGCGCCGTCATCCACAACCGCGACCTGGCCGCCATCACCGGCATCAACACCCGAAAAGTCGACGCCACCACCTTCTTCATCGGCTCCGGCCTGGCCGGCATCGCCGGAGTCGCCCTGACCCTCATCGGCCCCACCGGACCCACCCTGGGCACCAACTACATCGTCGACGCCTTCCTCGTCGTGGTCGTGGGCGGACTGGGCCAACTACGCGGCACCGTCCTGGCCGCCTTCACCCTGGGCATCCTCAACGCCACCGTCGAAGCCTGGGCCGACGCCTCCCTGGCCAAACTCATCGTCTTCGCCACCATCGTCGCCTTCCTCCAGGCCCGCCCCCAAGGACTGTTCACCGTCAAGACCCGGGCACTCACATGACCAACACCCCCACCCCCACCACCGAGACCGCACCGGGCACCCTCACCCGGCTACGCGGACCCGCCACCTTCCTGGCCCTGCTCGCCGCCGCCCTGCTCCTCCTCCCCCTGATCCTGGAACCCTTCCGCCTCAACCTGCTCGCCCAGTACCTGTGCTACGCCATCGTCGCCCTGGGCATCGCCCTGGCCTGGGGCCGCGGAGGCATGCTCACCCTGGGACACGGCGTCTACTTCGGACTGGGCGCCTACGCCATGGCCATGCACCTGACCCTGGCCCGCACCGCCACCGACCCCCTCGACCCCGGCGCCCTCCCCCAGTTCATGCTCTGGTCCGGCCTCACCGAACTCCCCTGGTTCTGGCAACCCCTGGCCAACCCCGCCGTCGCCGTCACCACCGCACTCCTGCTCCCCGCCGCCCTGGCCACCCTCCTGGGCTGGTCCGTCTTCCGCCAACGCGTACGCGGCGCCTACTTCGCCATCCTCAACCAGGCCCTGGCCGCCGCCTTCGTCATCCTCCTCATCGGCCAACAACACCTCACCGGCGGCTCCAACGGCCTCACCGACTTCCCCGTCTTCGCCGGACACAGCCTCTACACCCCCACCGCACAAACCACCCTCTACGCCCTGACCGTCCTCACCCTGGCCGCCCTCTACCTCCTCTTCCGCCACATCACCCGCAGCCGCTACGGACAACTCCTCATCGCCATCCGCGACGGCGAGGACCGCGTCCGCTACCTGGGCTACGACCCCACCTGGGCCAAAACCTTCGCCTACGCCCTCTCCGCCATGGCCGCAGGAGCCGGCGGCGCCCTCTTCGTCCCCGTCATGGGCATCATCTCCCCCTCCCTCATCGGCGTCATCCCCTCGATCATGATGGTCCTGGCCGTCGCCATCGGCGGCCGCTACTCCCTGGCCGGAGCCGCCCTGGGAGCCGTCCTCGTCAACGCCGCCCAGACCACCTTCTCCGAACACTTCGCCGGCGGCTGGACCTACCTCCAAGGCGCCCTGTTCGTCATCGTCATCGCCCTCGCCCCCCAAGGCCTGGCCGGACTCACCCAACAGATCCGCGACACCCTGCACACCCGCCGCCACCACACACACCGGCGCACCCCCACCCCCGCACCCCAGGAGCCCACCACCGGGAGCACCCCATGAACCTGCTCGACATCAACGACCTCACCGTCACCTTCGGCGACTTCACCGCCCTGGACCACGTCGACCTCACCCTCACCGAAGGCGAACTACGCTTCCTCATCGGCCCCAACGGCGCCGGAAAAACCACCCTCATCGACACCATCACCGGCCGCACCCGCCCCACCTCGGGCACCCTCACCTTCAACGGCCACCCCCTGGCCGGCATGGCCGAACACCGCATCGTCCGCGCCGGCATCGGACGCACCTTCCAAACCAGTGTCGTCTTCGGTGAACTCACCGTCGCCGACAACGTCGACCTCGCCGCCTCCCACCGCCTACCCCCCTGGCAACTCCTGCGCAGACGCCGCACCCTGCCCCCACCCCTGACCCACATCCTGGACCGGGTCGGCCTGAGCGAACACACCCACCACAAAGCCGCCACCCTCTCCCACGGCCAACGCCAATGGCTGGAGATCGCCATGCTCCTGGCCCAACAACCCCGCCTGCTCCTACTGGACGAACCCGTCGCCGGAATGAACGCCCAAGAGCGCACCCGCACCGGCGACCTCCTCACCGAGATCGCCACCGACCACACCATCATCGTCATCGAACACGACATGGACTTCCTGCGCCGCTACGCCCACCAGGTCACCGTCCTGCACGAAGGACGCGTCCTCACCCACGGCGACGTCCACACCGTGCAGAACGACCCCCGCGTCCAGGAGGTCTACCTGGGCCGCACCCCCCAGGAGGCCACCCCGTGACCACCCCCCACCTGAACGTGCGAAACCTGTCCGCCGGCTACGGCCGCGCCCGCGTACTCTTCGACATCGACCTCACCGTCCACCCCGGCACCATCGCCTGCGTCATGGGCCGCAACGGCGTCGGCAAAACCACCCTGCTCAACACCATCGCCGGACTCATCACCCCCACCACCGGCACCATCACCCACACCGGCACCGACATCACCACCCTGGCCCCCCACCAACGCACCCGCCGCGGCATCGCCTACGCACCCCAGGGCCACGACACCTTCGCCCCACTGACCGTCGCCGAGAACCTGCACGTGGCCCACCAGGCCACCCGCCGCAACCGCCCCGACCTCATCGACGCCGCCCTGGAACGCTTCCCCCGCCTCAAACCCCTCCTGGGCCGCAAAGCCGGCCTGCTCTCCGGAGGACAAGCCCAACAACTGGCCATCGCCCGCGCCCTGGTCACCGACCCCGACCTGCTCATCCTGGACGAGCCCACCGAAGGCATCCAGCCCAACATCGTCGCCGAGATCGAAACCGCCATCACCGACACCGCCGCCCAGGGCATCACCGTCCTGCTGGTGGAGCAGTACCTGGACGTGGCACTGCGCCTGGCCGACACCATCACCGTCATCGACGCCGGACGCGTCATCCACACCGGCCCGCGCACCGAACTCACCCACCGCAGCGCCCACGCGCTCATGGCCATCTGAAACCACGCCCCCGCGGAAACGAAGGGCTCAGGGCCGCACAGGCACAGGACCGGAAAGGCACAGGAGCGCGGGGACACACCCCCTTCAGGCATGAGGGCCCACAGTGACGGGACCAAAACTCAAAGCGGGCCGCACCTGCTGGATACGGCCCAACTCCCGGACCCGCTCAGCCACCCCCTCACGCTGGGCCGCCGTCAACTCCACCACCGGCTCCACCCGCACCTGCAACCGAGAACCCGAACGCCGCTGGTGCCACACCCCCGCCGCCCGCCCCCGCAGGTAGAGCACGGGGAAGTTGCCCGCCTGCCCACGGGCCAGCGCCCGCCCGTGAGCCCTACCCGGAAAGAGGACCTCGCGGGGATGCGAGCCCACGGTGTAGGGATCGAAGTAGGGCAACAGCATCACCTCCGGAGCGTCCCCGACCGCGCCCCGCACGTCCCCGGCCAGCCGCCAGTACCGCTGACCGCCCCCCTGCCGGCCACCCGCCCGCAGGGGTTCGGCCACACCTTCCAGCGACTCCAGCAGCTGCCGCGTCCACCGCAGCGGAGCCGCCAGCCACCGCGCCAGGTGAGCCGAGGTGACCGGACCATAGGCACGCAGATAGGCGCCCACCAGGTGTTCCAGCCCCGCACGCTCCGACGCCAACGCGAAGTCCGGCACCCAGCGGCGCACACCGGTGAAGGTCACCGTGCGCCCCCGTACGGGACCGAAGCACATTACCCCGCGCGTGGCCAGAGCCCGCATCGCCCACCGCCACCGCGGCCACCACCCCCCGAACGCGGGCATCACCTCCTCGCCCGCCCAGGCACCCACCCGCGCCACCAGGGCCCGGGTGAGCTCGTCCGCGCTCATCTCCGCCTCACCGAGGACCTCGCCCGCGGCGACCACCAGCTCCTCGACCTGCTGCGGGCTCAGCACAGCCCCCTTGGGGGCGGGATTGCCCGCCCGTTCCACCGCACCCAACCCCGCACACCACAACCCCAGCTCAGCCGAGGGCAGCAGATGCACGGTGCCCCGGGGGCCGTAGGTCTTGACCACCTCACGCCGCTCCCACAGCGCCTCCCGCACCCGGGTGCGCTCCACCCCACCCAGGCGAAGGGCCACCGACACCTCCGCCGCACCCATGACCTGGGCATGCGCCCCGCACATCGCCCCCACCACCTGGGCCACGTCCGCTCCCGGGCTGCTCAGGTGATGGCGCTCGCACCGCCGTGCGATCTGCCCCGACCAGTCCACGGACGCGGCTCCGGGCTCGGGGGCGGGTACGGACGGGGACGTGAGGGCTGATGACACAGGTGCTCTCCTCGACACAGAAGGTAGGCGCCCACCCTAGGAAGAATGGAGGCCAACCCCTGTCCTGCACCCGCCCGGGCCCGCACCCGCAGCACAGTTCACGCAGACTCGCCCGCGAAGAGCCGACCACCCCGGCCTCCCCCGCGAACAACGCCCGCACCCCAGCGCCGCGGCACACACGAAAGGGGCCCACCCCTCCGGGCGGACCCCTCTGGACGCACACAGGCTCAGGGCAGAGGCAACCAGCCCGTGCACACCTTCAACCCCGCACCCGACTCCAACCGCTCCAGGGCCGCCCGCTCCAGCCGGGTCCGACGCGGCGCCCGCTCCGGTTCCACCCGCGCCATCCCGAACACGAACCGGAACACGTCCGCCTCCCCCGGAGAGCCGTCGTCGACCAGCGTGAACCGCCTCTGGAACCGCACGATGTTGGACTCCTCACCCAACGCCCGCCCCCACCAGGGATCCAGCAGCCACGACGTGCACGTGGCCACCACCGGGTCCGACCCCAACTGCTCGCGGGCGAAGGGACGGGCCCGCTCCAAGGCGTCCTGCACCGAGTCCGGGTCCAGCCCGCCCGAGGGAATGTGCAGGCGCAGCACCGGATCCCCCAACCCGAACCCCGCACCCAGCGCCGCGGCCTCCCGGGCCCCGTACCAGTTCACCGGCCCCTGGTCGCCCAACAGGGCGGGCTCCAGCTGCAGGCCGCCCACCCAGAACAACCGGCCCCGGAACTGCGCGGCCACCCACGCGGCCGTCTCCACACTCAGATGGCCGAACATCCGCCGCGAACGCCCCACCTGCACACCCACGTCGGCCAGGGTCGCCACCGTCACCGCCCGGTCGATCCCGCGCCGGGCGTGGCGCTCCAGCTGCTCGGGCACCATCGCCGCGAACGCCCACAGCGAGGCCGCCCGCACCCGCGGGTCCTGGGCCCCCACCAGGCTCGGCCAGGGCCGCCACACCCCCACGGGTAGGTCGGCGTCGGCCCACAACCGCCGGTACATGCACTCCACCAGGTACCACAGCTCCTGAGGCCACTCGCCCTGGGCCGTGCCCGAACCGGGCCAGAGCGCCTCCAGCTCGGCACGGTCGGCCCCGTCCAAGACGAACATGTCCAACACCTCGGCCGCCGCCGACCCGGTGGGCACCTTCAGCTCCACCCCGGGCTCGGGCAGCTCCTCGCAGGCCCGCAACCACTCCCCCGCCTCGGCGTCCAACCCGAACCGTTCCACCACACGCACACTGTCCATGCGCACATCCTGGCGTCCCCACCCACCCCAAGGGAAGAACCACACCAAGACCAATCACCACAAAACACCCAAACAGCCATACCCCAGAGGAACCCCAACCCCCCACCGGCCAGTGAGACCAGATCCACAGGTGGGCATAGTGTTGAAGAAACCCCCAACCACCCACCACCACACACCGAAGAGGAACACCACCGATGTCCGACCCAGCGCAACTCCTGCGCGACTGGATCGCCACCTACGACTCCCCCACCACGTCGGTGGCCCACCTCCTCTGCGACCGCCACGACCCCCACGCCACCGCCACCACCGAAATCGGCCCCACCCTGGAGCCCACCACCCTCACCTTCGGCGAACTACGCGAACGCTCCCAAACCCTCGCCACCGGACTCGCCCACCAAGGCATCCGACCCGGCGACCGCATCGCCACCCTCATCCCCAAAGGCATCGACCTCACCATCACCGCCCTGGCCACCTGGCGCCTAGGCGCAGTCCTGGTCCCCCTCCTGTCCTCCTTCGCCCCCTCCGCCATCACCCAACGCCTCACCGACTCCGACGCCCGCATCCTCATCTGCGCCGACGAATACCGCACCAAACTCGACCCCACCCCCCACACACCCACCCACCCCACCTGGCACATCGCCACCACCGGAACCCAACCCCTCCGCGAAGGCGACCACACCCTCACCAGCCTCAGCCAACACCCCCCACACACCACCCCCCACACCACCACCGGCAACGGCGACATCGCCACCGTCTACGTCTCCAACCTCATCGGCCCACCCCGCGGCGTCCGCGTCCCCGCCCGCGCCCTGACAGCCATGCACGCCTACCACCACTTCGGCCTCGGCGTCCACGACGACGACACCTACTGGAACACCGCCGACCCCGGCTCCGCCTACGGCCTCTACCACGGCCTCATCTCCCCCCTCCTGGCCGGACACAACTCCCTCGCCCTACGCGCAGGATTCTTCGACCCCGAACTCACCCTCGACGTCCTGGGCCTGCACCAAGTCACCAACTTCGCCTCCGACCCCACCACCTACCGCACCCTGCGCGCCGCCACCAAGACCCTGCCCCCCGACATCATCGTCCAACGCATGGCCAGCGCCGGAGAACCCCTCGCCCCCGACGTCATCGACTGGGCCACCGACCTCTTCGGCGTCCCCGTCCGCGACCACTACGGCCAAACCGAACTCGGCTGGTGCGCCGGCCTACCCAACGGCGACCTCCCCCACACCCCCACCACCCCACCCCCCGGAGCCATCGGCCCCGCCCTACCCGGCTGGGACATCCAAGTCCTCGAAGCCATCACCGACGAACCCGCACCCCTGGGCGCCTACGGCCGCATCGCCATCAACCGCGACAACAGCCCCCTGGACTGGTTCGAGGGCTACCTCGGCTACGAAAACACCATCGACATCCGCTTCACCCCCGAACGCACCTACCACCTCACCGGCGACACCGGCATCATGGACCGCCAAGGCAACCTCCACTTCTCCACCCGCGACGACGGCGCCATCATCACCCGCAGCTACCGCATCGGCCCCACCGAAGTCGAAGCCGTCCTCAACACCCACCCCGCCGTCGAAGAATGCGGCGTCTACTCCATCCCCGACGACATCGCCGGACACCTCGTCGGCGCCCGCATCGTCCTGGCCGACGGCCACACCGGCACACCCGAACTCGCCGAAGAACTCCGCGACTGGGTCCGCACCCGCTTCGCCCCCCACGCAGCACCCCACACCGTCAGCTTCATCGACGAACTCCCCCGCAGCGCCTCCGGCAAAATGCGCCGCGCCCGCCTGAGATAACCCCAGGCACCGGAGCCCACGGGGGCGCGCAGCACACCCACCGCGCCCCCGCACACCCCCGCGCCCACAGCCAAGGCCCTACCCGCCCCGACGGGCCAACCGCTCGGCCTCATCCGCCCGCGCCGCACCCTCACGCAACCGGCCCCACACCCACACCGTGGCCCCCACGAACACCACCACCCCGAACCACGCCGGCGCCATCAGATGCACCCGCCCCAACAGGCCACCCACCAGCGCACCCACCGCCACCAACCCCATACCCGACATCTTCTTCACACTCAGAACCCGACCCATCAACCGCTCGGGCACCACCTGCTGCACGATCCCCGCCAACAACACCACCGCCACCGTCCCCGAAGCCGCCACACCAGCCCACGCCAAGGCCGCCACCCACGCGTTCGGAGCCAACGCGAACACCGCACACCAACCCGCCTGCCCCAAAAATCCCGCCACCACCACCGCGAACCGGCCCCACCGCTCACGCGCCCACGACGCCGAAAGCGCACCACCGATCGCCCCCACCGCCGCCACCGCCAAGAACACCCCGAACAACGGCCCCGGCACCCCGAAATGCACCTGCACCACCAGTACGAACACACCCATCAGCGCCCCAGCACCCAAGTTCGACACCGACGAGAACACCACCAGCGCCCGCAACGACACATCACCCCACACGTGCCGCACCCCCTCGGCCAGATCCGCCCCCACCGAACCCCGCCGCGCCCGCACACCCCCGCCCTCACGCGCCGCCCGGGCACCGGGCCCCCGCACCGCCAGCGGCAACCCGAGCAGCACCACCGCCCCCACCACGTAGGCGCCCGCGTTCACCGCCAACGGCAGGAACGCCGCCACCACGAACAAGAACCCGCCCAGCGGCGCCCCCACGAACTCCTGAGCCACCTCCCGCCCGCTCACCAGCCGGCCGTTGGCCTGGTCGACCGCACCCCGGGCCAAGGAGGGCACCATGGCCCGCGCCGCCACGTCGTAGACGATCTCGCAGGTCATCACGGCGAACATCACCACGTACAGCCAGGCGATGCCGGCCTGCCCCGTGGCCACGAGCACCGCCAGAGCCACGATCGCCGCGGCCCGCACCAGGTTGGCCGCGACCATCATCCGCACCCGGTCGCCCCGGTCCACCCACACCCCGGCCACCAGCCCGAACAGCAGCCACGGCAGGTACCGGGCCACCGTCAGCCCGGCTACCGCCAAGGGGTCGCTGGTCAGCACCGCGGCCAGCAAGGGCAACGCGGTCAGCATCACCCCGTCGGCGAGGTTGCTGACCACACTGCCCGCCCAGAACCGGTGGAAGGCCGCGTCCAACCGCGGCGGGGGTGAGGCAGGGGTGGGAGAAGAGGGGGGTACGGCCGACACCAGGGGTCCTCACACGGGCAGGGGGCGAGTAGGGGCAGGGACCAGAACGCCGTCACCCTAACGCCCCACCGCACCCGCTGGCAGCCGATCGTGCCGACCGGACCCCGCGGCCCGCCCGGCCGCAGCGAACGGCGGCCCGGAGACAGCCGGGGGCCGACCCCCGGCTGTCGGACCGAACCCGGACCGGGCCGCCGTCCAGGTCAGAAGGGGACGGCCCTGAACAGGCAGCAGGGCCGTCCCGGAGCAGGCCGACTCACTCCGAGGGCGGCACCGTCGCCGCGACCAGCTCGTCCACCCGGGCGGCCAGCGCCATGTCCTTGTCGGTGACCGCACCCTCCGAATGGGTGGTGAGCGCGAACCGGACCGTGTTGTAGCGGATGTCGATGTCGGGATGGTGCCCGGCCTGCTCGGCCGCCTGCGCGACCTCGTTCACCAACGCCACCGCCGCCAGGAAGTCCGCCAGCCGCACCGTGCGATGCACCAGCGGCCCTTCCGGATCCCACTCCCATCCCTCGAGCCGTCCCAGTCCCTCACGGATCTGTTCCTCACTGAGCCGCACCGTCTCTTCCCCGTTCCTCGGCGACGTCCTCCGTACCGCCCCCTACCCACCCCGACCGCACCCACCCACAAGAACGGGGGCGCCCCGCCCGCAACGGAAGGGGCCCACGGCCCATCGGCCCCACAAGTTCCAGTCGCGGAACTCCACCGGCCCGACCCCCACCGCACTCACCGGCCCCACCCCGCTCACCTGTGGTGACGCAGGGTGCCGATCAAGGTGCCAATCCGTGATTGGCCGGTTCCGGCCGCCCCCACCCGCCCCGTCCAGCAACGGCCACCACCCCAAGGGCCCCGACCACCTGATCCACTCCCCGAAGGAAAACCCCGTGTACTCGGTGCGGCGAGAGCCGCATCCTTCATGTCTTTCCTGAACTGCTGTTTCTTGTGAAAAGATACGGCACCTTTACAGCGTAGATTTTTATATGGGGACAGTCATCCGGCCCACCGGTACCCCGAGGCGACCTGCGCCCCCGCGCCCGCCCTTCGGATCCAGGCACCCGCAAAGCCTTGCAAATCCCCCCACGGGGCGGTTAGCTCTGTGCAACTCCGGCCCCATCCCCCACCGGCGGCCCCCACCAGCCACGCCCGCCACTCCCCCCGGAAGCGAGCCCATGCCCCACGAGAAGCGCTCCTCGCTTCGCGCCCGCATGATCACCCTGGTACTCATCCCCAGCACCGCCCTGCTGGCCCTGTGGGCGGTCTTCACCACCGTCCTGGCCACCGACATCCGCGACCTGAGCACCACCACCGCCCTCATCGAGGAGGTCGGAGAACCCGTCGTGGACGTGATCAGCCACCTGCAGCGCGAACGACGCGCCACCATGGCCGCCGCCCACCGCCCCACCGCCGCCACCACCGAACAACTCGACACCGCCCAGCAGGAGACCGACGAGGCCGTCCAGACCCTCGTCCTGGTCCTGGACCGGCACGACCACACGGACCTGCCCCCCGAGGTCCTGGACCTCCAACGCCAGCTGCACCTTCTCGACCGCCACCGCACCGAGGTCGTCGACCCCCTCCCCTCCGGAGCCGACCCCCTGCAGGTGGCCTCCGCCCCCTACACCCGCATGATCAACTCCGGCCTGGAGATCTGGGAGGGCCAGGCCGACCGTGCCGACGCCGCGCTCTCCTCCCACCTGCGCTCCCTGGCCTCGATCCTGCGCACCCGCGAGTTCCTCAGCCAGCAGGACAACGTCCTGGCCTACTCCCTGGCCACCAACAGCTTCACCCCCGAGGCCCACATCCAGTTCGCCGCCGCGGCCGGAGCCCAACGGCACACCTGGGACCAGGTGGAACCCGCCAACGGCAGCCGGCGCAGCTCGGACTACACGACACTGACCGGATCCAGCCAGATGCGATCGGTCCACCACCTGCAGGACCTGGTCATCGCCAGCCCCGGCGGCCCCGACAGCCGCGTCCCGCTCAGCTCCCAGACCTGGAACGAGGCCAGCCGGACCCTGGACGAGCGCATGCGCGAACTCGAACTGGGCCGCATGGCCCAGATCGTCGAACTGGGCCACACCCAGACCAGGGACCTGTTCGGCGGGGCCCTGCTCATCAGCATCGTGGCCCTGGTGGCGGCCCTGACCTCGGTCCTGGTCGCGGTGACCGGATCCCAACGCCTGGGACACCGCCTCCAGGCCCTGCGCACCCACACCCTGCACCACGCACGCATCCGCCTCCCCCAGGTCACCGCACGGCTGCGCGCCGGCCAGAGCGTGGACGTGGACGCCGAGACCCCCCGCCTCGCCCAGGACCACCACGACGAGCTCGGGCAGGTGGCCGAGGCCTTCAACGACGCCCAGCGCGCCGCCGTGGTGGCCGCGGTCGAGGAGGCCCAGGTACGGGCCGGGGTCCGCAACATGTTCCGCAACATCGCCCGGCGCACACAGTCGCTGGTGCACCGGCAGCTGTCCCTGCTGGACCGGCTGGAGCGCACCGAGACCGACCCCGAGGTCCTGGAATCGCTCTTTCGCATCGACCACTTCAGCACCCAGATGCGCCGCAACGCCGAGAACCTGATGCTGCTCAGCGGTGACCGCCCCACCCGGCGCGGGGCGGCCTCGGTCGGGCTGCACGAGGCGGTACGGGCCGCGGCCGGCCAGATCGAGGACTACGCCCGGGTCCGGGTCCTCGCCCTGCCCCAGGTGGCCCTGCCCGGCGAGGCCGGATCGGACCTGGTACGCCTGGTCGCCGAACTGCTGGAGAACGCAGCCGCCTTCTCGCCCCCGGGCACCGAGGTCACCGTGGGCGGACACACCCCCGAGGGCGGAGGCCACGTGGTGGAGGTCCAGGACCGCGGCCTGGGCATGACCGCCGACCAGCTGGAGACCGCCAACACACTGCTGGCCGACCCGCCCCGCTTCGACCTGGGACAGATGCGCGAGGACTCCCAGCTGGGGCTGTACGTGGTCGCCACGATCGCCTCACGGCACGGATTCGAGGTGGAGCTGCACGCCCTGCCCTACCAGGGCACACGCGCTCTGGTGCGGATCCCGGACGAAGCCGTGCAGCACACCGGCCACACCGGGCCGCTGCGCCGGGCCGAACTCCTGGGCCCGCCCCGCGCCTCGGACGACTCCACGGCCCCCTCCCCCACCGCGAACCCGCACGCGGACACGCCCCCCGACCCCGACGGCAACGCGGTACTGACCGAACGGGCGCGCCCGGGACGCCACCGCTCCCAGGCGCCGCGCCCCCACGGCGACCCGCCCCACCCGGAGAGCCCCGCGCCCCCCGCGCAACCCTGGTTCGCCGAACCGGCGGGCGAGGAGGTCCCCGGCGGGCCGGCCCCCTCCCCCGCCACGGGCCGCACCTACAAGGGGCTGCCCCGGCGGCAGCGCCGACCCGTGGACCCGCCGACCGCCCCCGGAACCGGCGGACCGCAGGGCACCGGGGCCCACGAGACCCAGACCACCGGATCGCAGCGTTCGCTGTCGGAGATCCGGTCGATGATGAGCGCCTTCCAGGCCGGAACGGAGCGCGGACGCGCGGAGTCCGCCGGCACGGAGGACACGGAGGGTGCGCCCGAGCAGCAGGCGCACCACGACGAGAGTTCGGAAGGGTGATGGCGATGTCGGCCGAGGCCGCAGCGGAGGGCAGGAGCGTCGGAGTGGGCGTGGACGGGGTGTCCGCGGGCCAGAGGCTGAACTGGCTCATGGGCGACCTGGTGGAGCGGGTGGCGGGGGCCCGGCAGGCACTGCTGCTGTCCGCGGACGGGCTGCTGTTGTCGTCCTCGCCGGGGGTGGAGCGCGAGGAGGGTGAGCGGCTGGCGGCGATCGCGTCGGGCTTCGCGAGCCTGGCCCGGGGGGCGCGTGCGCAGCTGGGCGCCACCGAGGTGCGTCAGAGCGTGGTGGAGATGGACAGCGTGTTCTTCTTCGTGCTGCCCGCCGGGCAGGGGGCGCAGTTGGCGCTGGTGGCCGACTCCTCCTGCGACATGGGGCAGGCGGCCTTCGAGGTGAACCGGCTGGTACGGCAGGTGGGGCCCTACCTGTCGGCCCTGCCCCGGGGCCGGGGAGGACAGAGGTGAACTCGTTACCTCCGGAGGGTGAGGGGTGGTCGGCGGAGTCGAGCCTGATCCGCCCGTACTCGTTGACAGGGGGTCGTACCCGGCCCACACGGACGGACTTCTCGATGACCTCGCAGGTGGTCGCGGTTCCGTCCGTGGAGCGGCTGGAGGTGGACCCGGAACTGGAGCTGATCCTGTCGGTGTGCGTGCGTCCGGTGTCGGTGGCCGAGGTGGCCTCGCGCTCGGGCTTTCCACTGGGGGTGCTGCGGGTCCTGTTGGCCGATCTGCTGGATCAGGGGCATGTGATGGTGCATACCTCGGACTGGGAGCGGTGCCGACCGGACGCGCAGACGCTGCGGTCGGTGTTGAAGCGCATCCGTGAGCTGTGAGGTGGTGGGGATGGAGGGCTCGGTGGCCCCAGAGGGCGGTCCCGTTCCGGACACGTTGAAGATCGTGGTCGCCGGTGGGTTCGGGGCGGGCAAGACGACGCTGGTCTCGGCGTTGAGCGAGGTGGAGTCGTTGCACACCGAGGAGGTGATGACCTCCCAGAGCGTGGGCGTGGACGATCTGGACGGGGTGGAGGGCAAGACCACGACGACGGTGGCGCTGGACTTCGGCCGGATCACGTTGGACGCCTCGACGGTGGTGTACCTGTTCGGGACCCCGGGTCAGCGGCGGTTCTCGTTCATGTGGGAGGAGTTGGCGCAGGGGGCGCTGGGCGCGGTGGTGCTGGCCGACACACGCCGCTTGGCGGACTCCTTCGACGCGATCGACTTCTTCGAGTCGCGCGGGGTGCCGTTCGTGGTGGCGGTGAACTGTTTCGACGGCCAGCTCACGCACCGCGCGGAGGACGTGCGGGTGGCGTTGGACGTGGCCGAGGGGGTGCCGGTGCTGCTGTGCGACGCCCGTGAGCGCGAGTCGGTCAAGGAGGTCGTGGTGGAGCTGGTGTCGCTGGTGCTGCGCCTGGAGGTGTCGGGTGCCTAGGGCCTTGGGTGGGTTTTCCTGTCCCGGTGCCCTCGCGTCTCCAGTGAATCCTTCAAGTAAGAGTTGAGACTTTTGGCTTCTACCCCCGGTGGTGGAGCCAACAAGTCTCCAATGTCTGAAATCTACGACCGGAGGGCGTGGTCGAGGTCGCGCAGGTGGTCGGCGACCGGTCCGAGGGTGAGCATGCCGGTCTGGGCCCCGGCCAGCTCCCCGGCGGCGGGGGCCAGAGCCTCCCGGGCACGGCGCATCACGGGCCGCTCCCGCAGGGCCAGCGCGGCGCGGGCGGTCAGGCTCCAGCGGGTCTCCAGGAGCAGGTCCCGGGGCGGTTCGGGCAGGCGTGCCAGGGCGGTCGCGGCCTCGTCGGGCCGGTGCTGGGCGAGCAGCACGTGGGGGCGCGCCCAGGGTTCGTGGGGGCCGTGGTCGGTGTCGGGACCGGCGGGGGCGGGCAGGCCGCGCTGCAGGCGCAGGCACAGCAGTGCCAGGGCTTCCATCCCCTCTTCGAGCCCGGGCATGCCCGCGCCGCGCAGCAGGGCGGCGGCGCCGCGGTAGGCGGACTCGGCCTCCTCGAACGAGATGTTGGGGTCAGCGGCGGCGCGCAGCGCCCGGTACCAGGTCGTGAACACCTCGGTCAGGGGGCGCTCGTGGTGGCGGGCCAGTTCCTGGGCGGCGCGGGCGTGGTGGTCGGCTCCCTCCCAGTCGGCCAGCGCCGCCCGTGACTGCAGCCGGACGAGGTGGCCCAGGATCTGGAAGGTGACCAGGTCGTGGCGGGTGGCCAGAGTGAGCAGCTCCGCCCCCAGGGCGTCGCGTTCGGGTGCCAGCCCCGTGCGGTGGAAGGTCTGCATGTACCGGGCGTTGAGGGCGAAGGCCAGCAGGGTGGGGTCGCCCAGGTCGCGGGCGAGCCGTTCGGCTTCTGCCGCGGTCTCGGGGCCGCGGGGCCCGCCCGTGCCACGTGACTCCAGGGCGATCGTGGCCAGAAGGCGGGCGCGGGCGGCTTCGTGCCCCGTGGCGGGCAGGGCGTTCAGGACGCGTTCGGCGGCGGCGACCACCCGGGCCGTCCGGTCGGGGTCGTCCACGCGGGTCCAGTTGGCGGGGACGTCGTAGGCGCCGATCACGCGGGCGGTCAGGTGGGGGTCGCCGAGTTCCTCGGCGGCGGTGACGGCGGCCAGGCGCTGGGAGCGGGAGGCCTGGAGTCCTTCCGGGCCGGTGAGGGCGAGGTCGCGCAGGAGGCTGACGGTGGATTCGAGCCGGACCCGGGAACCGGGGGTGACGGTGCGCTGGTAGGCGTCGGCCGCCCGGGACCACAGCCGGTCCCCGGCGGGGTCGGGGGTGAGGTGGTCGGCCTGCCGCAGGATGTCCTGTTCCAGGCGGCGCAGGGCGGGGCCCGGTTCCACTCCCAGGTGCTCGACCAGCAGGGCGCGGGCGCGGCGCAGCACCGCCAGGGCGTCCCCCTGGCGGCCGGTGCGGTACAGGGCCAGGGCCAGCAGGCGCCAGCCGTCCTCACGCCAGGGGTGTTCGGCCACGTGCGCGTCCAGGTCCGGGACGGCCCGGTCGGCCTGTCCCAGGTCCAGGAGGGCCTGGGACAGGCGTTCGAGGGTGTGCAGGCGCAGCTCCGCCAGGCGGGCGCGTTCGCTGCGGGCCCAGGGCGCGTCGGGGAAGTCGGCGTAGGCGGGTCCGCGCCAGGGGTCCAGCGCCTGTCGGAGTCGGGGCAGGGCCTGGGCGGGCGGCAGGGCGGCGGCCTGCTGGTGGCGCTGTTCGAAGAGCCGGGCGTCGACGGTGTCGGGATCGGTCTCGAGTGCGTAGCCCGGCCCCCGCGTGGTGAGCAGGGTGGCGGGGGCGCGGGGCGGGCGGTCCGGTTCCAGGGCGCGGCGCAGGGCGGCCACGAAGGTGCGCACGGCGCTGACGGCCCCGTCCGGTGGAGAGCCCTCCCACAGGTCCTCGACGAGCAGGTCCACGGGGACGACGCGGCCGCGGGCCACGATCAGCCGGGCCAGGACGGCGCGGTGGCGTGGTCCGCGCAACGCGAGCGGGCGGCCCTGGTCGTCCCAGGCCGTGACGGGTCCGAGCACCCCGAAACTCACCCGCACCGGCGCCCCTCCCCCTGTGGCCGTGTCGTCCGTGGTCAACGTACCGCCTGGGGAGCCCGGAGGGCGCGGTGGGGCCGGGTCGCCGCCGCGGCCGGTGGGATCGCTCCCCCGTGGCCCTCCGGCGGCCGCGCCCTCCCCACTCCGGTCCCGTCCCGTCGGGTGGGTCGGCGCCGGTTCGGGCGGGTGTGCTGGAGGCCGCGGCCTGTTCGCCGGCGCCGGTTCGGGCAAGGGCTGGGAGGCCGAACCGCCCTTGGGCGCTCATCGGTTGCTCATCGCGCCAGGCCAGGCTGGGAGCACTCCCCCCACGGACGAGAGAGAGCAGGCATGAGCATGGCCCCGGTGATCGAGGGTTTCGAGTACGAGCGCGTGCGGGTGGCCCCGCAGGTGTCGTTGAACGCGGCGGTCGGGGGTTCGGGCCCGCCCGTGGTGCTGCTGCACGGATTCCCGCAGACCCACCTGATGTGGCGGCACGTGGCCGCTGACCTGGCCGCGGACCACACGGTGATCTGCCCCGACCTGCGCGGCTACGGGGACAGCGACAAACCGGAGGCGACCGACCCGCAGGTGTACTCCAAACGGCGCATGGGCGCGGACGTGGTGGAGCTGGCCCGGGCGCTGGGGCACGAGCGGTTCGCTCTGGCCGGGCACGACCGCGGGGCGCTGGTGGCGGTGCGCACCGGACTGGACCACCCCGAGGCGGTCACGCACCTGGCGAGCCTGGACGTACTGCCGACCCTGGACATGTGGGAGGCGCTGCACGGGGTGCGGGGCGCGGTCGGTTTCCACCTGTACCTGATGGCCCAGCCGCCGGGGCTGCCCGAGCAGATGATCTCCGCCGCCGCGGAGGCCTTCTTCGGGTTCTTCCTGGACGCCTGGTCCACCGGGCCGCACGCCTTCCCCGACCAGGTGCGCCGCGCCTACCTGGACGCCAGTGCGGCAGCGGTGGACTCGATCGTGGCCGACTACCGGGCCTCGGCCGGGATCGACATCGAGCACGACGAGGCCGACCGGGCCGCCGGGCGGCGTCTGCGGATGCCGGTGACGGTGCTCCAGCAGGACTGGGGCGCGGCCCTGGGTTACGACGCCGCAGCGTTGTGGGGTGCCTGGGCCCCGGACCTGCGCCACGCCACCGTCACGTCCGGGCACTTCATGGCCGAGCAGGACCCGTCCGGGGTGGTCGGGGAGCTGCGGGCGCTGCTGGAGCGCTGATCGCAACGGCAGGGCTCGCACGCGTGTGCGGGCCCTGTTCGCCCACCCCCGTCAGTCGTGGTCGCGGCGGGTGCCCCGGCGATCGACCGGGACGATCATCGGGGTGTGGGTCTCGGGGTCGGGGATGATCCGCACCGGCAGCCCGAACACCTTCTCGACCAGGTCGGCGGTGACCACCGTGGCGGGCTCGCCCTCGGCGACGATCGCACCGTCCTTCATCACGATCAGGTGGGTGGCGTAACGGCAGGCGTGGTTGAGGTCGTGCAGGACCGCGACCAGTGTGTGCCCCTGCTCGGCGTGCAGGTCCGCGCACAGGTCCAGCATGTCCATCTGGTGGGCGATGTCCAGGTAGGTGGTGGGCTCGTCCAACAGCAGCAGCGGGGTCTGCTGGGCCAGGACCATGGCCAGCCACACCCGCTGGCGCTGCCCGCCGGAGAGCTCGTCCACCGAGCGGTCGGCCAGGGCGGTGACCCCGGTGGACTCCATCGCCTCGGCGACCACGGCCTCGTCCTGGGACGACCACTGGCGCAGGAAGCTCTGGTGCGGGAACCGGCCGCGGGCCACCAGGTCGGCCACACCGATGCCGTCGGGGGCGATGGAGGACTGCGGGAGCAGCCCCAGACGGCGGGCGACCTCCTTGGCCGGATAGGAGCTGATCACCTGCCCGTCCAGGAGCACGTCGCCCTGCGCCGGCTTGAGGGTGCGCGACAGGGCGCGCAGCAGAGTGGACTTACCGCAGGCGTTGGGACCGACGATGACCGTGAAGGAGTTGTCGGGGATGCTCACGGCCAGGTCGCGGGAGATGACGCGCTGGTCGTAGGACAGGGTGAGGTCCTGGCCCGTGAGGCGGGTGCTGGCGTCGTCGATCATCGTTCTCTTTCGGGTATGGCTCGGCGGATGGCTCTGCGGTGGCTGCTGGCTCGGCTGTCGCTCCTGGAACAGGATGGGCGCGGGGGCGCCTCAGACGCGGCCGCCGCGCCATTCGGTGTAGAGCAGCCAGATGAGGTAGCTGCCGCCGATGACGGCGGTGACCACGCCCACGGGCAGCTGGGTCGGGGCCATCAAACGCATGGCCACCAGGTCGGCGACCACCAGCAGCGCGGACCCCATCAGTGCGGCACCGACCAGGGTGGTGCCGCCGGTCCGGGTCAGGCGCCGGGCCAGCTGGGGCGCGGCCAGGGCCACGAACCCGATGGGCCCGGCCACGGCGATGGCGGCCCCGGTCAGCGCGCTGGCGGCGGCCAGGGCGATGATCTGGGTGGACTGGGCGGACACCCCCAGGCCCCGCGCGGTCTCCTCACCCAGCTCCAGGAAGCGCAGGCGCCGGCCCACGGCGAAGATGACCGGAGCCAGCACGGCCAGGCCGATCCACACCGCACCGACCTCGGCCCAGCCGCGGCTGTTGAGGCTGCCGATCATCCAGATCTGGGCGCCCAGGGCGTCGGTGAGGTCGGCCCGGGTCATCAGGTAGTCGCGCACCGAGGCGAGCATGGCGCTCACACCGATACCGACCAGGACCAGCCGGTAGCCCTGGACCCCGTTCTTCATCGCCAACAGGTAGACCACCCCGGCGGTGATCAGACCTCCGGCGACGGCTCCCAGGGAGACCACCAGGCGCCCGGCGCCCAGGAGGAGGATCGCGGCCACGGCACCGGTGGCCGCACCGGAGGTGAAGCCGATGATGTCGGGGCTGCCCAGGGCGTTGCGCGACAGGCTCTGGAAGACCGCGCCGGCGATGCCCAGGGCGGCGCCCACGCCGATCGCGGTCAGGGCGCGGGGCAGGCGCACCCCCTGGACGAAGAACACGTCGAGGCGTTCACCGAACCCCATGAGGGCTGCGGGCACCGCGGAGATCGGGATCTGGTAGTCACCGACCGAGACCGACACGACCAGGGCGGCCAGGCTGACGGCCACCAGGGCCAGGCCGACCACGAGGGTGCGCGGGCGGAACAGGAAGGAGACCCGGCCGCGCGGGGAACGCCAGGCCTTGGCGCCCCGGGGTGTGAGCGCCGGCGCGGCGGCGCGGCGCTCCGATGTCAGGGTGTCACTCACAGCTGGGCCATCTTTCTGCTGCGGACCAGGGCGATGAACAGGGGCGCCCCGACGAGTGCGGTGATGATGCCGACCTCCAGCTCGGAGTTGGGCAGGATGACGCGTCCGACGGTGTCGGCGGCGGTGAGCAGGACGGCGCCCAGGACCGCGGCGTAGGGCAGGAGCCAGCGCTGGTCGGGGCCGGTGATCACGCGTGCGGCGTGGGGGATGATCAGGCCCACGAACCAGATGGGTCCGGCCGCGGCGGTGGCGGCGCCGCACAGCAGGATCACGCCCACGGCCGTCGCGGCGCGGATGAGGGGGATCTTGGCGCCCAGGGTGGCGGCCAGGTCATCGCCCAGGGCCATCGCGTTGAGCGAGGGGCCCAGGGCCAGGGTGACCACGACACCGATGACCAGGAAGGGGGCGACCTGGAAGAAGATGTCGAGGTCGCGCCCGGTCAGGGAGCCGACCTGCCAGAAGCGGATGCGGTCGAAGACGAAGTCGTTGAGGACGATGACGCCGTAGATGAGGCCCTGCAGGACGGCGGCCAGGGCGGTTCCGGCCAGAGCCAGGCGTACGGGGGTGGCGCTGGCGCGCCCGCGTGAGCCCAAAGCATAGACGGCGACGGCGGCGAAGGCGGCGCCGATGAAGGCGGGCCAGACCAGGCCCGCTCCGCCGGCACCGAAGACGAAGACGGCCACGACCACGGCCGCAGCGGCACCGGAGTTGATGCCGAGGATTCCGGGTTCGGCCAGGGGGTTGCGGGTCAGGGCCTGCATGAGGGCGCCCGCCAGGCCGAGGGCGGCGCCGACGAAGACCCCGATGATCGTGCGGGGCACGCGCAGGCTGCGGATGACGTCGTGGTCGTAGGAGCCGTCGTAGTCGGTGAGGGCGGCCCACACGTCGGCGGCCGGGATGGGTTTGGCTCCGACGGTGACGCTGAGGAGCGCGCAGACAGCGAGTGCGCCCAGGGCGATGATGAGGCCGATGGGGCGGATGACGCGTCTGGTCAGGGTGGGGCGCGTTGGTGTGGGCGCGCGCAGGACCACGGCTTCCCCGTTCGTCTTACTGGGTGAGGTGGATGAATGGGTCGGGTGAGGTGGACGGTGCGCTGCGACAACGGGTGCCGTACAGCGTCAGGTGAGGCTCGCCTTCAGCGGAACCGACGAAGCATCGTAGGGCATGGGACGAAATGAACCGAATCCCACCCGGACAGGTTAGCCTTACCTACATCCTGTTCGCACGGAAGGGTCCCCACAGATGCCCGAACTCACACCCGCTCCGCGCCACCTGAGCGTATTCGCCCTGGTCGGGGTCCTGGCACTGAGCGCCTGCGGCACCCGCGGCGACGATCCCGCCGCCGACTCCCCCTCCGACACCCGAACGGTCGAGGGCGCCAACGGAACCGTGGAGATCCCCGCCTCCCCCGAACGCGTCGCCGTGCTGTGGCGCCCCTCCCTCGCCGCCGTCACCCAGCTGGGCCACGACGTGGTCGGCACCATGGGCACCCCCGGCGACGCCGACCAGGGCCTGGCGCCCTTCCTGCCCGAGGACGTCGACGGCGCCGACCTGACCCTGGTCACCAACTCACCCGTCGAGGACGACGTCAACATCGAGGAGCTGGCCGGGACCGAGCCCGACCTCATCATCGGCGTGAGCACCCCGGTCGGCACCCAGGCCGAGATGGTGGACCACCTGGAGGCGATCGCGCCCACCGTCCTGCTGGAGTGGGAGGGCACCGGTTCCTGGCGCGGCCACCTGGCCGAGGTCGCGGAGATCCTGGACGCCCGGGCCGAGGCGCAGGAGGCCGTGGCCGCCTACGACGCCGCGATCGAGCAGGCCCGCACCGACCTGGCCGAGGCCGGCGTGGACCCGGCCTCGACCGAGCTGTCCCTGGTGCGGTTGCAGAGCGACACCGAGTTCCGCCTGGAGACCCCGGCGTCCTTCCCCGGCCAGATCGTCGCGGACCTGGGCTTCGCACGCCCCGACACCCAGCTGGAGGGGGACGGGGACACCGACTTCATCCCGCACAGCTACGAGAACCTCGACCAGGCCGACGGCGACGCGGTCTTCGTCCTGGCCGGCTCCGGCTACCCGGACGCCCCCGAGACCTTCGCCGACGGCCTGTGGTCCAACCTGGACGCGGTCCGGGACGAGCGGCTCTACCGGGTGGACCACGACTTCTGGGGCTCGGCCAACCACCACGGCGCGCACCGCATCATCGAGGACGTCACCGCGGCCCTCACCGGCGCCATGGACCCGGCGGTGTAGTCCCTCAGGCGAAGACGTCCCAGCCCATCCTGGCGAGCAGGGCCAGGACCACCACCAGCAGCACCGCCCTGACGAACCCCGAACCCCGCTGCAGGGCCATGCGGGCGCCGACCTGCGCGCCCAGGATCGTGCACACCGCCAGACCCAGGCCCAGCAGCCAGTCCACGTGCCCGCCCAGGGCGAAGACCACCAGGGCGCCGATGTTCGTGCACACGTTGACGATCTTGGCCGAGGCCGAGGCGTGCAGGAAGTCCATGCCCAGCACCGCGGTGAAGGCGATGATCAGGAACACGCCCGTACCGGGGCCGATGATGCCGTCGTAGAAGCTCACCCCGATCCCGGCCAGGGCCAGTGCCGCCAGGATCCGGTTGCGGGTCCGCAGGGCCGGGTCGGGCGAGGTGCCCATGGCGGGGCGGAAGACCACCAGCAGCGCGACCCCGGCCAGGACCACCATGATGATCGGCTTGAGCACGTCGGCGGTCAGGGCGGTGGCCAGTGCCGCGCCCAGACCCGAGCCCAACAGCGCCAGTCCGGCGGTGGGGATGACGACCCTGCGGTCGATCCTGACCTTGCGCGCGTAGGCGATGGCCGCCGAGGTGGTGCCGAAGACCGCGCCGAGTTTGTTGGTGCCCAACAGCGTGGCCAGGGGAAGGTGCGGGGCGGCGACCATCAGGGCGGGGAGCAGCAGCAGTCCGCCTCCCCCGACGACGGCGTCGATCCATCCCGCGGCGACGGCGGCCAGCAACAGCAGGCCCAGGATCTCGGGGTCCATCACCGGGCCTGCTCGCCGGGGGTTCGGACAGAGGGGATCATCGGTTCACTTCCGTGGCGGGGAACGGGACGCGAGCCAATCTAGCCACCGGCACTGACCGGTCTGTCACGGGACCGGGTCAGTGATCCCCTTACACACCCCGCCGAAAGGCCACCCGTACGATGTAGATTCGTAGTAGTCGGGAAAAAGGCGGCGGCGCCCGGGTACAGGGGACGCCACCGCCGTCTGTGGGACCGCGCTCAGAACCCCGCGCGGTCGAACCAGTCCCGGGCCCCGGCCAGCACATCCGGAGGCAGCTGGTGGCCGCCGGGATGCTCGCGGGTCTGCACGTCCGCTCCCCGCTCCCCCAGCTGGGCGGCGAGCAGACGGGCCTGGTCGACGGTGATGATCGGATCGGCCACACCGTTGCCCAGGAACACCCGGGTGCCCGACAGGTCCACCGGATCCGGCTCGCGGTCCTGCAGCGGAGCGCCGCCCGCGAAGAGCGCCGCGCCCGCGAGCAGCCCCGGACGGAGCAGCAGCAGGGCGGCACCCGTGTTGGCCCCGTTGGAGAACCCGCTGACCACGATCCGCTCCGGATCCAGGCCGTAGGCCGCGGTGGCGACCTTCAGGAACCCCGCCAGCTCCTCCGTGCGCGCGATCAGGTCCTCGACGTCGTAGACGCCCTCCCGCACCCGGCGGAACCAGCGGTTCATGCCGTTCTCGGAGACCTTTCCCCGCGGTGAGAGCAGAGCCGCCCCCGGAGCCAGGGCCCGGCCCAACGGCAACAGGTCGTGCTCGTCCGCGCCCGTGCCGTGCAGGAGCAGCACCGTGGGCGCGTCCGGCACCGCGGCCGGCTCGAAGACGTGGACGAAGTCCTCCACCGCCGTCACTGGTCGACCTCCACCCGCGGCAGGCTCGCGGCGATCTGCTCGTGGTCGGGCTCCAGCCACGGCGGCAGCTTCAGCGAGCGGCCCAGCTCCAGCAGCGGCTCGTCGTAGTCGAACCCGGGGCCGTCCGTGGCGATCTCCAGCAGCACGCCGCCGGGTTCGCGGAAATAGATCGAGGTGAAGTAGGTGCGGTCACGGATCTCGGTGACACCCACCCCGTCCGCCTCCAGGCGCCGGCGCCAGGACTCCTGCACGGGGGTGTCCGGGGCCCGGTAGGCCACGTGGTGCACGGTCCCCGCGGCGACCATGCCCCTCTCGGCCTTCGGGTCGGCCAGGACGTCGACGATGGTGCCCACCCCGTCACCGGTGTCGTTCGTGCGGAACCGCATCCGGTTGCCGTCCTCGCTGTGGAGGTGGAAGCCCAGCTGGCCGCCGAGCATCTGCGCGGTGCCGTCGGCGTCCTGCTCCGTCAACGTGACGGCCCGGATGCCGCGAATGGCGTGGTCGGTGGGGACCACTCCCCCGTCCCAGGGGTCGGTGTCGTGGTAGTCGGCGCTGGCGGCCAGCTCGATGACCAGGCCGTCGGGGTCGCGCAGGGTGAGGACGTCCTCCTCACCGCGCTCGCTCGGCCGGGTGATCGGCACGTTCAGCGCGGCCAGGTGGTCGGCCCACCAGCCCAGGGAGCCCTCGGGGACGGAGAAGGTCGTGGTGGTGGCCTGCCCGGCGCCGAGCCTGCCCTTGGGGGCGTCCGGCCAGGGGAAGAAGGTCATGATCGTGCCGGGGTTGCCCGCGCGGTCGCCGTAGTAGAAGTGGTAGGTCTCGGGAGCGTCGAAGTTGACCGTCCGCTTGACCATGCGCATGCCCAGCGCGTTCAGGTAGAAGTCGGCGTTGGCCTGGGGGTCGCTCGCGATCGCGGTCACGTGGTGGATCCCCGAGGGGCGCACGTCCATGTCCTTCACCCTTTCCTGTTCCTGGTCCTGCCGGTCACCCGCTCCAACAAGTTGAATCCTAAACTACTTCCTGGCGGACGTCTCCCCTCTCCTGCCCGGCAACCGGTCCGCCTTCCCCCAAGGGCAGGCACAGGACTCTCCCAGAGGCGGACGACCGGGGCCGGAGCCGATTCGAACGGCCCCCGCACCGAAGGCCTCAGCACTCCGGCGAACCGGATCCGACCGGCTTCCGGGAACCGGAGCCCATACCGTGACGTTCTGCCGGAGGCCTTCCCCGTGCGCGCTTGGCGCGGCTACGGTGTCCTTCATGAGCACGAGCGACCCCACGCGTATCCAGCCTTCCGGGATCTGCCGCCGCGGCCATCACGAGTGGCGGCACGACCCGCCGGACGGCAAGCGCCTGGTGTGTGGCCGCTGCAAGTCCATGAGCATGAACAACTACGGCGCCCCGTGCCGCGCCGACTGCACCGACTGCACCGACTGCAACCGCACCGCCGTCGCACAGGTCGAAGCTCATTGACTTCCTCTCCCGCCTGAAGGCGGGAGAATCCCTTACGCCGCCTGTGGCGGGTTCTCGGGTGGTTCGCGCTTCTCAGACCGCCTACCGGCGAGGTCTCCACGCACCGACACCGCCAGCCCGGCGGCGTGATCAATGTTGTTCGCAGCGTTGGTGTCCGCATTGTCGGTGTGCCCGCAGGTGGGGTTCTTGCACACGAACCTGTCCTGCGACTCCCGGTTACCGGATGTGATGAACCCGCACACCGAGCACCGCTGAGAGGTGCCCCGGGCGGGAACCCTCACCACGGTCCCACCACGCTCGGCGGCCTTGTATTCCAGCAGGGTGACAGTGCGCCCCCACGCCTGACCGGCGATGGCGCGGTTCAATCCAGCCTTCTGACGGACCTGTGTGCCGGGGGTTTCCACGGTGCCACGGGCAGACCTGGTCATCCCTTGGATGTTCAGATCCTCCACCCCGATGCGGGAGAAATCCCGCGCGAGTTCGGTGGTGGTCTTGTGCTGCCAGTCCAGGGCTCGGCGCTTGGCTCTCGCGCGCAGCCCGCAGATCTGGTCATAGGTTCGCTTCAGCCGGTTGGAAGTCCTCTCGCCCCGCTTGCGCGCGCGGCGCTGACGTGCAGCCTTCTTCTCCAACCGGCGCAGGCGTTCGGTCTGGCCATCGCTCATCCACGGGCCGTGTTCACAAAATGTTCCGTCGGACAGGGCCAGGGGTTTGGCGATGCCCCGGTCGATGCCCACAGTCGGCCCCTCATGTGGGGCCGGGCCGTCCACTTCGCGTTGGACGCGGAAAACGATGTGCCACCCGTCGGCCTCACGCACCAGGCGGGCGCCGGTGACCCGGTTGTCCTTGTTGGTCTGCTTTCCGATGGGCAGGTTCCGGGTCCACCGGAACTTGACACGGCCGGCCTTGGGGATCTTGACCTGTCCCCATCGGCGGTTGAGCCGAACGATCTGGAGGTCGCCGCCTTGGGGGACGTCGATCGCGGCGCGGGCGCGCATCCGGGCTTTGAATCGGGGCTGGGCGCGTTTGCCCGCCCAGCAGGCCCGCCAAGCGTTGAAGTAGATCTTCAGTACCTGTTGAGCGGCTTGGGCGGGCAGTACCACCAGCCAGGGGATGTCCTTGCGTGCCTGCCTGATCGCGGCATCGGCGTCGGCCAGTGAGACCCGCCGGTTCTGCGAGGCCATGGTCCACCAGTCGTGGAGGAGGTTCCACAGGGCGCGGGCGGCGTGGCCCTGGTCTTCGACCAGGGCGGCCTGGTCGAGGGTCAGGTCGAGCCTGGCCTTGTGTCCGCGTTGCAGTTACACAGGGAACCTCCCTCCCAGCGTGTTCGGCGACGTGCCCATACTGTCGTTTGGTTCATGTCACCACGCTGGGAACACAATCCTGAAGTGCGCAGGGGCGCACATGTCGCTTATCACCTTCATGCCCATTTGGTGTTTGTCACGAAGTATCGACGCGGAGTTTTCACCACCGAGATGTTGGGCCGGTGCGAGGAGATCATGCGGGAGGTGTGCGTGGACTTCGACGCCGAGCTGAAGCAGTTCAACGGCGAGCGCGACCACGTGCACCTGCTGGTGCACTACCCGCCCAAGGTTGCGCTCTCGAAGCTGGTCAACTCGCTGAAGGGTGTGTCCTCCCGGTACCTGCGCCAGGAGTTCACCGGTCAGGTGAGCCGCAATATCATGCACGGACGGTTCTGGTCCGGGTCCTACTTCGCCGGGTCGGTGGGCGGCGCGCCGCTGGAGATCGTGCGGCGCTACATCCAGGCGCAGGAGCGCACCGGCCACCAGCCCAAGGGGTGGTGGGGCGATTCACCCACCGGCTGAAGCCGGTGGCACCCGCGCCAACGCCAGGTAGTTTTTCGCTCGGATGGCCCCGCAGTTCGAACACTGCTCGGTCCCGCTGTTGGGCCCCGAGCCCCAGTCGTGATCGCATCTGGGCATGGATCCTCCTCACCTCTCCGAAGGATCTACCCACTGGGGCCGGACCGGGCCGGTCGCGTCCGCTTCCGGACAGGCCCCGCCCGCGACCGGACGGACGCGCTCCGGTGACCGGCGGCCACCGCGGTGAAGGACCCGCGGCGGGGCAACGTGGAGAGCACCGGGCCCCCTCGGGCAGGACACGCACGAAGAACGGAGCAACCCGTCAAGAGCAAGAAGATCTCCATCCTCGCCGGCACGGCCGTCCTGCTGCTGTTGCCGGCCGTCGGGTATTTCGGAAGGAACGTTCTCACCGGAGCTGCCGTGACCGCTCTTTTCAGCAGCAGCCACGTCCATTCCTCCCAGGGCGAGAGGACAGCGGCCGAAAAGGTGCCGAGCTCGTTCAGGCCGAGCACCTACCTACGAGCGACTTCCGTCACCTGGACCTCGTGGAACGACGACACGGCGACCGGCTACGCGCGGATATCGACGGCGTTCCCCGGAGAGCTGTTCTCCGCGGGCCACCGGGTGCGGATGGAACTCAGCTGTCCGGTCGATCACGACGGAACCACCTACTTCGGGCGCTACGACATCGAATGGCTGGACGGCCCGCCCGCGGCGGGAATGGACGGCTGGGAACAGGAGGGGTCGATCACCGTCCTTCCCGGTTGCGACTGACCCGCGGGAAAGCGCGCCGACCGCGCCGTGGACCACTCCGCCGAGGCCGACCAGCAGAGCAGGGTGGCGGCCGCAAGGACCCGGTATCGGCCGCGGGATCGGCGGGGTCCCAGCGGACAGCATCGCCCCCGGCTGCCTCGCACGAGACCGGCCCCGGTGGGCGGAGGCTGGGATGGTCGGCGTGCGCCGTTCGGGCGCCCCGCCCCGGGGCCCGGCCCCTTCCTCCTTCGGGCCGGGCCCACGCGCGTGTCAGAGGGTCCTGCGTTTCCCACCCAGGCCGCCGAGCCACTTGAGGGGGTTCCTGCGGTTCGCCCGGCCTGGCGAGGTGCTCCGACCGGCCGGGGCCTTCATCGGGTCCTTGCCGTTCGCCAGCCTCTTCAGGGGGTTCCTGCTCCCGCCCCCGGGGCCCGTGAGCAAGTTCCCCCTGTTCTTGGACCTGCCCGGCCCCTGGACTCCCTTCAGGGGCTTCCCGGGCTTCGAACGCCCCTTGGTCGAGGGGGACTTCGCCAGGCGCTGTGCCTTCTTCAGAGGGTTCCTCATATCGATCTCCTCCTCGTCAAAATCAAGTCCGTGTTCTGTGCCGATTCCGTACGCGGCTCCGACGCCGCGGGCCGCTCAGGCTCGACCGCCTGCTCGCGGGCCCAGGAGGGCGGCACCGCCTCAGCGGTGTGTACCGCGTGCGGCCGTCTCCCCCTGGTCTCGGCCGTCACCATCACCTGGTGTCAGAGGCACGGGAACCTCGCGCGACCGGTTCGGAGCCCTAGCGGTACCCGGACTCACAAACGCAGGGAATAATGACGAACAGAACACTTTTTGCTTTTGCAGTGGCTCGCTACCCCCAACCACAGCGATAATGCGCCTTTGCCTGAGGAAGCTCTCCAGGAAACGCTTCGGTGACTGCGGGCCGGTCTCCGGCAAAGGAGTGCCATCGCACTTCAAAGGCACTTTGAGGGCTCTCTCTCCACTTCCCGGTTCCTCGCCGAAATTTTGCGCTCCCGCAGCGCCGTCGTCCCCCGTCGGCGTGATCGGGCCCCGACCGGCCCCGGGGAAGCCCGGAGGACCCACCCCGCCCTGTCCGGCCAGTGGTCCGGGCGGTGCTGGGGTCAGTCCCGGGCCGGGGCGGGCAGGCGGCGCAGCCTGAGGGCGAAGAGCGAGGCGAGCACGGTCAGGCCCAGCGCCAGCACCACGGTGCCGTTCCAGCCGACCGCGTCGTAGACCACCCCGCCGAGCCAGCCGAAGAGGCTGGCGCCCAGGTAGTAGGCGAGCGTGTAGACGGCCGCGGCCTGGGCGCGGCCGCGGACCGCGTGGGAGCCCACCCAGGCCGAGGCGGTGGCGTGGGCGCAGAAGAACGCGAAGGTGAGCAGGAGCAGGGCCCCCAGCAGAAGGAGCACCGAGGTGGTGAACAGCCCGCCGAGGCCGACCAGCAGGAGCAGGGTGGCGGCGGTGAGGACCCGGTAGCGGCCCCAGCGCAGTGTGGCGGACCCGGCCATGGCCGAGCCGACCATTCCCGCCGTGTAGGACAGGAAGAGCAGGGAGGCGACCGCCTGGGACAGGCCGAAGGGCGCATCGGTGAGGCGGAAGCCGAGGACGTTGTACACGGCCATGAACGCGCCCATGAGCAGCAGCGCCTGGGCGTACATGGGGATCAGGCCGCGGGTGGTCATGGCGGCCCCGAGGCGGGCGCCCAGGCCGAGGCCCTCGTCGGAGCCGGTGCGGCGGACGGGGTCCGCGGACTTCTCGGGGCGGGGCAGGACCAGGACGAACACCAGCAGGGCGGCCAGGCCGAGGACGGTGTTGGCGGCCACGCCCCACTGCCATCCGCCGTGGTCGGCGGCCAGGCCCGCCAGGAGGCGTCCGCCCATACCGCCGAGCGGGTTTCCGGCGATGTACAGGCCGGTGGCCCTGGGCGCGTCGTGGGGATGGATCTCCTCGGCGAGGTAGGCCACGGCGGCGGCCGAGACCCCGCCCAGGGCGGCGCCCTGGAGGGTGCGCAGCAGCAGGAGCGTCCAGAGCTCGGTGGAGAAGGGGACGACGGCACCGATCAGGGTGGCCAGCAGCAGTGAGATCGCGATGACGCGGGCGCGGCCGATGCGGTCGGCGGCACCGCTCCAGACGAGGGTGAACCCGGCCAGGCCGCCGGTGGACAGCGAGACGGCGAGGGCCGCCTGTCCGGCGGAGGTGTCGAAGCCGACCGCGATGGCGGGCAGGATCGGCTGGACCGACCACAACTGGGCGAAGGTGGCCACGGCGGCGGCCACGAGCGCGATGACCGTGCGCCGGTAGGCGGCCGTGCCGGCGCGGGGGCGCGGATCACGGGTGGTGGAGGAAGTGCTGGTCACGGTCATGCTTCAACGCTAGAAAGCGTATTTTCATACGTCCAATACATGATTTCACGTTGTTGCATACTGTTGTGCATGAATGACCGTGACGTGGACGCCCTGACCCGCACCCTGGCACCCCGGTTGCGGATGATCGCGGCGGTGGCCAGGACCGAGCACATCACCCACGCGGCCGAGGAGCTGGACATGCCCCAACCCACCCTGAGCAGGGCCTTGGCCCGGTTGCAGGAGGAGCTGGGGATGGCGTTGGTGGAGCGCACCGGACGGGGGATCCGGTTGACCCGGGCCGGCCGGCTGCTGCTGCCGCACGTGGAGCGGGCCTTGGACGATCTGCGTCAGGGAGTGGCCGAACTCACCGGGGCCGAGGAGGGCCGGGTGGCACTGACGTTCCTGCCCACGCTGGGGGTGGAGGTGGTGCCGGTGCTGCTGCGGGGGTTTCGGGCCGAGCATCCGGGGGTGCGGTTCACCCTGACCCAGGAGCCGTGGGCGGAGTCGCTGCGCCGGTTGGCCTCGGGCGGCGCGGACCTGGCCCTGACCTCTCCGCTGCCCTCGGGTCCGGGGTTGAGTTCGGCGGTGCTGCACACCCAGTACCTGCGGTTGGTGGTGCCCGAGCACCATCCGTTGGCGGCCTCGGCGGACGGAGCGGTGGCCCTGTCCGCCGCGCGGGACGAGTTCATCCTGCTCAAACCGGGGCGCGGGGTACGGCATCTGACCGACCGGCTCAGCGACCGGGCGGGGTTCACGCCCCGGGTGGCCTTCGAGGCCGACGACATCGCCACGGCGCGCGGTCTGGTGGCGGCCGGCCTGGGGGTGTCGGTGCTGCCGGCCCGGCCCCGCGGGCCGCTGAGCGGGACGGTGGAGCTGAGGATCCGGGACGGGCAGGCTGAGCGCCCGGTCGGGGTGGTCTGGCCCAGGGAGGGATCGGGCGGCGGGTACGAACCCCCGGCGGTGGCGCTGTTCCGCGACTACGTGCGCCGGGTGGGGCCGAAGGTCCTGCCCGATCTCACCGGCTGAGCGGGGCGGGGTCCGCGACCGGTTCCTCCGGGTCGGCCCGCAGGGGCTGGGGCCGGTACACGAAGGTCACCAGGACCACGGAGATGATCATCAGGAGCAGCCAGGAGATCAGCTTGGACAGCGACACCAGCTCCCACCCGTCGTCCTGGTTCGGGTAGATCCAGGCTCCCGCGAAGGTGGCGATGTTCTCGGCCACCCAGATGAAGAAGGCCACGCCCGCGAAGGCCGCCAGGACGGGCATCCGCCGCCAGTCCTGGGAGCGGTGGTTGCGAAAGTGCATGACGCAGCGGGCGTAGAGCACCACGACCAGGGCCAGCAGCACCCAGCGGAAGTCGAACACGTAGTGGTGGCCGAAGAAGTTGGCGTAGACCGCCGCGCCCAGCAGCGCCGTCGCCCAACGCGGCGGGTAGTGGTCGAAGCGCAGGTCGAACAGGCGGAAGACCCGGACCATGTAGGAGCCGACGGCGGCGTACATGAACCCGGTGTAGAGCGGCACCCCGGCGATCCAGAGCAGGCCCTCGCCGCCGTAGTACCAGGAGCCGACGGCGGTCTTGAAGACCTCCATGGCCGTGCCGACCAGGTGGAACAGGACGATCACCCACAGCTCGCGGCCGCTCTCCAACTTCAGCAGGAGCATGAGCGCCTGGATCCCCACCGCCCCGATGACCAACGCGTCGCTGCGGGAGAGCGCGACGCCCTCGGGGTACCACAGGTGGGTGGCGAGCAGCAGGAGTAGCATCAGGGCGCCGAAGACGCACGCCCAGGCCTGCTTGGCCGTGAACACGGCGAACTCCAGCAGGACCCCGCGCACCCTCCCCCGCCCCTCCAGGGCTTCCAGGCGCTGGTGGGCCCAGGCGTCCAGGCGCCGTTCGACGGGGGTGAGGGAGGACCGGCGTTCAGTTGGCATGCGCCCGATAGTACGGATCATCCCGGTCCGCTCCGACCCGAGACGGCCGGGCACGCCCCCGCCCCGCGGCTCCGGGGGGCGAAAACCCTTTGTGGGCGCCGCCTCGCGGGGCCAGGATGAGACCCCATGAACGCTCAGCACAGCTCTGCCGAAACCGCCGCCCGGCCCGCCGCGCCCCGTCCGGTCGCCCTGCTCACCGGGGTGGGCCGCACCGCGGGCATCGGTGCGGCCCTGGCCCGCCGGCTGGCGGACTCGGGCTGGGACGTCGCCCGCACCCAGTGGACCCCCTACGACGAGCGCATGCCCTGGGGCGTGGAGGACGAGGCCGTCGACACCATCGGCGCCGACCTCGCCGAACGCGGTGCGGCCACCCTCGCCGTCGAGGCGGACCTGGCCGACCCCGCCACCCCCGCCCGCGTCTTCGACGAGGTCGAACGGCGCCTGGGCGCGGTGAGCGCCCTGGTGATGTGCCATGCCGAGTCGGTGGATTCGGGGCTGCTCGACACCACCGTGGAGAGCTTCGACCGGCACTTCGCCGTCAACGCCCGCGCCTCCTGGCTGCTGGTGCGTGAGTTCGGGCTGCGGTTCTCCGGGGCGCACGGCAGCGGCCGGATCATCGCCCTGACCAGCGACCACGTGGTCGAGAACATGCCCTACGGCGCCAGCAAGGGCGCCCTGGACCGGATCGTGCTCGCCTCGGCGCGCGAGCTGGCGCACCTGGGGGTGACCGCCAACGTGATCAACCCCGGGCCCGTGGACACCGGTTGGATGCCCGACCAGGTGCGCGAGCACTGCGCGGAGCACACGCCGCTGGGGCGCCTGGGCACCCCGCGCGACACCGCGCACCTGGTCGACTTCCTGTGCTCGCCCCAGGGCGGCTGGATCAACGGCCAGCTCCTCAAGAGCGACGGCGGTATCTCCGCCTGACCCCCACCCGCGGATGGTCTTGCTGCCAGAGGCGCTTTCGGCGCCTGGGGTTTCAGTGGCTCAGCGCCTCTGGCAGCAAGCTCACGGTCGAGGACGAACCCTAGAACGGGTAGCGGGCCGGGTCGGCCTGCATGGTGATCCACTGGGTCTCGGTGAAGGCCTCCAGGTTGGCGCGGGTACCGCCGAACCGTGAACCCGTGCCCGAGAAGCCGACCCCGCCGAAGGGCGCCACGGCCTCGTCGTCGACCGTCTGGTCGTTGATGTGCACGATCCCGCTGGGGATGCGGTCGGCGATCTCCATGCCGCGCATCGGGTTGGTGGTGACCACGCCCAGGGACAGCCCGTACTCGGTGGAGTTGGCCAGCTCCACCAGCTCGTCCACGGAGGAGAAGCGCACCACGGGGGCGACCGGGCCGAAGACCTCCTCGGCGTAGGCGGGGGTGTCCGGGTCGACCCGGTCCAGGACGGTGGGCCGGTAGTACAGGTCCTGGTAGGTGCCGCCCGCGCGCAACTGCGCCCCGGCCTGGACGCTGCTGGTGACCAGGTGGTGGATCTTGTCGCGCTGACCGGCGTCGATGATCGGCCCCAGCGCCGCACCGTCCTCCTCGGTGCTGCCCACGACCAGGGCCTCGGCCTTGGCGGCGAGGCGCTCCACATAGGCGTCGGCGACCGACTCGTGCACCAGGTGGCGGCCGGTGGTCATGCAGATCTGCCCCTGGTGCAGGAAGGAGCCCCAGGCGCCGATGGAGGCGGCCGAGTCCACCGCCGCGTCGTCCAGGACGACCAGGGGGGAGTTGCCGCCCAGTTCCAGGTGGGCGCGCTTGAGGTGGCGGGCCGCGGCCTCGCCCACCTTGCGCCCGGCCGGGGTGGAGCCGGTGAAGGAGATGACGCGCACGTGCGGGTCGGCGACCAGGGCCTCCCCGGCCTCGACCCCGCCGGGCAGCACCTGGAACACCCCCTCGGGAACCCCGGCCCGGCGGAAGACCTCGGCCAGGACGGCGCCGCCGCAGACGGCGGTGCGCGGGTCGGGCTTGAGGATGACGGCGTTGCCCAGGGCCAGGGCCGGGGCGACCGAGCGGATGCCCAGGATGAGGGGGACGTTGAAGGGGGCGATGACCCCGACCACGCCCGCGGGCACCTGGCGGGAGAAGCTCAGGCGGGGTTTGGCGGTGCGCAGGATCTCGCCGTGCGGCTGGGAGGCCAGGGCCGCGGCCTCGAAGCACTCCCCCGCGGCCACGTGCACCTGGAAGCCGGCCATCCCGGCGGCGGCTCCGCCCTCGCGGCGCAGCCAGCCGATGACCTCCTCCTGGTGGGACTCCAACAGGTCCCCGGCGCGGCGCATGACGGCGGCGCGCTCCTCGAAGGAGGCGGCGGCCCAGTCGCGCTGGGCGCGGGCGGCGCGCAGGGCGGCGTCACGCACGTCCTCGGCGCCGGCGATGCCGGTGCGGCCCAGGACGGTGCCGGAGGAGGGCGAGACGACCTCGGCGTCTCCGCCCTTGGCCGGGGTCCAGGCCCCGGTGAAGACGGCGCTGGTGAAATCCTCGGCGGCGAGCAGGCTCACGGTGTGACTCCTTGTCAGGTGTGCTTGATGACAGGGGGCGGGTGGTGGTGCTGGTGGTGCTGGTGGTGCGGGCGACCGGTCAGGCGACCGGCTGGTCGGTGCCGCGTTTGGCACGTTGGATCTGGGCGTAGACGCGGGCGCGCAGGTCGGTGAAGCGCTCGTCCTGGCGGGTGGTGAGCTGGTCGCGTTCCACCGGCAGGTCCACCGTGATGTCGTCCTGGACCACGGTGGGCGAGTTGGACAGCACCAGGACGCGTTCGCCCAGGTAGACAGCTTCGTCGATGTCGTGGGTGACGAACAGTACCGTCACGCCCAGACGCTGCCAGATCTCGCGGACCAGGTCCTCCAGGTCGGCGCGGGTCTGGGCGTCCACGGCGGCGAAGGGCTCGTCCATGAGCAGCACCTGGGGCTCGTAGGCGATCGCGCGGGCGATGGCCACGCGCTGCTGCATGCCGCCGGAGAGCTGCCAGGGGTAGGAGTCGGCGAACCCGGTCAGGCCGACCGCCTCGAGGGACTCGGTGACGAGTTCGGTGCGGCGGGCCTTGGGGAGCTTCTTCTCCTTGAGGGGCAGTTCGACGTTGTCGCGCACGCTCATCCACGCGAACAGGCTGCGTCCGTACTCCTGGAAGACGACGGCCATCCCGGGCGGCGGGGCCAGGACCGGCCGGTCGGCCAGTTCCACGGTGCCGCCGGTGGGCGCCATGAGCCCGGCGATGCACTTGAGCAGGGTGGTCTTGCCGCAGCCGGAGGGGCCGACCAGGCACACCAGCTCGCCCTCGGCGAGTTCGAAGGTCAGGTCGCGTACGGCCTCGACCGCCGTGGCGCCCCCGTTGTAGATCTTCTGCAGGCCGGTGACCTTGAGCATGGCGGGCCGTTCTCCCTGGTGGTTCGGCTGATGGTTCTGGTGGTTCATGGCTCACTCCCCCCGGTTGGCGGCGCGCAGGCCGCGGTACCAGCCCAGGACGCGCCCCTCGACGAGCTCGAACAGGGACGAGAGCACGAAGCCGATGACGCCCAGCAGCACCATGCCGGCCCACATCTCGGGGATGGCGAAGGTGCGCTGGAACTGGACGATGGCGAAACCCAGGCCGCTGGAGCTGGCGAACATCTCGCTGATCACCATGAGGATGATGGCCAGGGCCAGGGCCAGGCGCAGACCGGCCATGATCTGCGGGCCGGCCGAACGCAGCACCAGCACCCGCAGGCGGGTCAGGCCCGAGACGCCGTAGCAGCGGGCGGTGTCGGACAGGACCGGGTCCACGGCGCGCACGCCCTCGACGGTGTTGAGCAGGACGGGCCACACGCAGCCGAAGACGATCACCATGATCTTCATGGAGTCGTCGATCCCGGCGAGCATGATCATCAGCGGGACGAGCACCGGCGGCGGGATGGCGCGCAGGAACTCCAGGACCGGTTCGATGGTGGCGCGCACGCGTGCGTCCAGGCCCAGCAGGACCCCCAGGCCCACACCGAGCACGGCGGCGATCGCGAAACCGGTGAGCAGGCGGCCCAGGCTGGGCAGCACGTCCACGAAGAAGCGTTCGGAGAACCACAGGTCGGCGAAGGCCGAGGCGATGGCGGCGGGGGTGGGCGTGTAGAAGCCGGCGCCGGGTTGGGCGGTGACCGCCCAGTAGACGCCGACGATCAGGGCCGGCAGCGCCAGCACGTGCAGCAGGCGCAGGCCGGGGCCCGGGGCTCCGGGGCGGCGGCGCGTGCGGCGGGCGGGGGCGGTTCCGGCGGGGGGACTTCCCGTGCCGGCGGCGCCGGTGGTGCCGGGTTCGACGGTGGTGGGCCGGCTCATGCTGCGGCCTCCCCTCGGACGGAGGTGTGCCAGCGCAGGACGCGGCGTTCCAGGGCGCGCACACCGATGTTGATGACCACGCCGAGGATGCCGGTGGCGACGATCCAGGCGTAGACCAGGGCGACGGCGCCGCCCTGCTGGGCGTTGGTGATCTGGTCCCCGATGCCGGGGGAGCCGATGATCAGCTGGGCGGTGATGGACAGGATGAGGCCGACGGCGGCGGCCAGGCGCAGCCCGGTCATCAGGTAGGGCAGCGTGGTGGGCCACACGACGTAGCGGATGCGGGCCAGGCGGCCCAGCCCGTAGGAGCGGGCGGTCTGTTCGGCGACCGGGTCCACGTCGGCCACTCCGTAGAGCACCTGGATGTAGATGAGCCAGAAGCAGGCGTAGACCACCAGGAGCAGGGTGGAGCGGATGTCGGTGCCGTACACGAGCACGGCCAGCGGGATGAGCGCCACCGAGGGGATGGGCCTCAGGAAGTCCACCGTGGAGGTGGTGAAGGCGCGCAGCCGGGGTGCGGCGCCCAGGGCGAAGCCGAGCAGGATCGCGGCGGCCAGGGCGATGCCCAGGCCCAGCGCCCACCCGTACAGGGTGTGGCCCACCGCCTCCCAGAAGGGGGCGGTGGTGGCGCGCTCGGCCAGGGTGGCCAGGACCTCCGAGACGGGCGGGAAGTAGCGTTCGGGCACCGCGCCCAGGCGGGGCGCCAGTTCCCACAGGGCGAGCAGGCCGGCGATGCCCAGGGCGCCCAGGAGGGGCCGGTTGGGTGCGGTGCGGCTGAAGGCGGAGTTCAGGGGGCGGGGGCGGCGGGTGCCGTCCGGCGGCGGGCCCGCGGCCACCGTGTCCCGGGTGTGTGTGGTGCTCATCGGATCAGCGCGTCCAGGTCGGGGGCGGAGTCGATGATGCCGTCGGTGACCATCAGTTCGGCCAGGGTCGACAGGGCGTCGCGGTCGATCTCGGCGGGGAAGCGGGGCCAGCGCAGCTGGTCGAAGAGGGCGGGGTCGATCTCGGTGTAGGTGGTCAGGGTCTGGACGGTCTCCTCGCGGTTGGCCTCGGCGTAGGCCAGGGACTCGTTCATGGCCTCGGTGAAGGCGTCCACGGTCTCGGGGTCCTCGGCGGCGAGTTCCTCGGAGGTGAAGTAGGTGGCGATGGACAGGTCCGGGTGCAGGTCCACGAAGTTGCCCGCGATCTCGGTGGCGCCCTGTTCCAGGGCGACGGTGAGGAAGGGCTCGACCACCCAGGCGGCGTCGACCTGGCCGTTGTCCAGGGCGCCGGGCATGTCCGGGAAGGCGAGTTCGATGAAGTCGAGGTCGGTGGGGTCCCCACCGGCCACGCGCACGGAGTTGCGGACCGAGGTGTCGCCGATGTTGTTGAGGTTGTCGATGGCCACGGTCGCACCGGCGAGGTCGGCCGGGCCGGTGACGTCGCTGTCGGCGGGCACGACCAGGGCGCTGTAGTCGGTGTCGGCGTCGCCGGTGGTGGTCATGCCGTTGGCGACCACGGTCAGGGGCAGGCCCTGTTCGCGGGCGATGATCAGGGAGGCGACGTTGCCGAAGGCGAAGTCGAGCTCTCCGCTGACCACGCGGGGGACGGTGGTGGCGCCGCCCCCGCCGGTCTCGATGGTCACGTCCAGGCCCCGTTCCTCGAAGAACCCCTGTTCGACGCCGAGGTAGATCGGGGCGACCGCGGTGATGGGCAGGACGCCCACGGTGACGGGGGTGAGCCCGCCCTCGGCCTCGGCGGTGTCTCCGGAGCCGCAGGCGGTGGCGGCCAGGGTGAGTGCGGCGCCGGCGGCGAGCACGCCCAGGGCGGTCTTGTTGGCGGTCATGTGTTCTCTCCTGGGGACGGACAGGATCGTCGGTTCGGGTGTGGGGCGGCGGGGCGCGGGGGCAACGGGGCGGGGGTGGCGCAGGGGGCGGGGGTGGGCCCTAGTGCAGGAGGGCGTCGAGGTCGGGGGCCTCGTCCAGCAGGCCGTCGGTGACCATGAGTTCGGCGAGGACCTCCACGGACTCCTCGTTGATCTCCTCGGGGAAGCGCGGCAGGACCATCTGCTCGATGAGGTCGGGGTCGATCTCGGTGTAGGTGGCCAGGATGCGGCGGACCTCGTCGGGGTTGTCCTCGGCGTAGGCCAGGGACTCGTGGAGCGCCTCGGTGATGCCCTCGAAGAGTTCGGGGTCCTCGGCCAGGCGGTCCTCGGCGGTGAAGTAGGCGGCCACGGACAGGTCCGGGTGGGTGTCCACGAAGTTGGAGGCGATCTCGCGGTGTCCGGCCTCGCGGATGGTGGAGGCGAAGGGTTCCACGGCCCAGACGGCGTCGATCTGTCCGGTCTCCAGCGCGGCGGGCATGTCGGGGAAGGGCAGTTCGACGAAGTCGACCTCGGCGGGGTCGCCGCCGGCCTCGCGTACGGACTCGCGGACGGTGGTGTCGCCGATGTTGTTGAGGTTGTTGGCGGCCACGGTCAGGCCCTCCAGCTCGGCGGCGCTGGTGACGTCGCTGTCGGAGAGCACGAACACGCCGCCGAAGTCGGCTCCCTGTTCACCGGCGCTGGTGACGCCGTTGGAGAGCGTGGTCAGGGGCAGGCCCTGTTCGCGGGCGACGACGAGGGAGACGACGTTGCTGAAGGCGAAGTCGAACTCTCCGCTGATCACCCCGGGGACGATCGCGGCCCCGCCGGATCCGGACTCCAGCTGGAGGTCGATGCCGCGTTCACTGAAGAACCCCTGTTCGACGCCGAGGTAGACGGGGGCCACGTCCACGATCGGGATGACCCCGGCGGTGACGGTGGTCAGGCCGTCGGCGCCGTCGGCTTCGTCGGCCGGGGAGCCGCAGGCCGTGGCGGCGAGCAGCGCCGCTCCCGTGGTGAGGGCGGCCAGGGTCGGACGCATCGCAACTCCAACTGGTGTGGGTGGGATGGGGGCGCAACCATCATTTTGTACGCTTAGCGAACATGTGTTCTGAAAGTGAACATAGGTGATCCGCATCACCGGGTCAAGGTGTGCTCCAGGCACATTTCGGATACGTGAACAGCGGAGGACGGGATGACCGTGCCTGTTCAGGGCGTTTCGCGGGCACCACGAAGCCCGCGGCCGAGGCGATGCCGGGGGCGCGGGACACGCGGCAAAGGGGCACGACGCTCAGGGGCGCGGAACAAAGGAACATGGGGCGCCCAGGGGACGCGAAGCGGAGGGACGCAGAATGCACGAGGGCGGGAGGCGCGGGGGCGCGGGCACCGGCGCTTGCACCAGCGCCTCGACCGGCCCACAGGAACGCGAAGCAGGGTAGGGTAGCCTAACCAAATCGCCACGCGAGTGGGATGCCCTTCGACGGCGTCCTCGCGTGTGCCCGGCAGTGAGCACCACCTGATTGGACGCAGACCCGTGCGGCTTCCCACCGCCCCGGACGGACGCCGAGGCTGTTCCGCCCTGGCGCGCTACACCGACGAGCAGATCGCGGGCACCGCGGGCCTCACCACCGGATGGCTCCTGATCGAACACGACGGCCCCTGGCGCCATCCGGCCTTCACCAGCCCCGGCCTGGACCGGGCCGTCATCTCCCAGTTGGCCGAGCGCATCGCCGGGCACGCCCTCAAGCCGCAGCTCATCAAGCGCCCCGGCGCCGAGCGCTCCCGGCCCGGCGCTCCGCGGCGGGCCTATCTCGTCCACACCAGCCGCACCCGCCCCTGGGCCCGCCGGGTGGACTTCCACGACCTGTCCGAACTCCTGGACATCGACGTCACCGCCGCGGAGCGCCCCGAACCGCCCGCCTTCGGCACCCCCGTGGACCACACCCTCTACCTGGTGTGCACACACGCCAAGAAGGACCCCTGCTGTGCGATGCTGGGCCGCCCGGTCGCCGCGGCCCTGGGCCGGGGGCGGGCCGAGGTCTGGGAGACCACCCACGTGGGCGGCGACCGCTTCGCCGCCAACCTGGTCGCCCTGCCCCAGGGCGTGTACTTCGGCCGCCTGGACCCGGACTCGGCGGTACGCACCGTGGCCGCCTTCGAGCAGGGGACCGTCCTGCCCGAGAACTACCGGGGCCGCTGTACCGACTCCTCCCCCGCCCAGGCCGCGGAGGCCGCGCTGCGCACTCGTATCGGCGCCCCGGTGGGCGTCGACGCAATCACCCACCTGGCCGAGGAGGAGACCGTGGACGGGGTCCGCCTCACCCTGGGCCACGACGGCGGCCTCTACTCGGTGTCGGTGGAGACGGTGGAGGGCCAGGAGTGCCCCACCACGTGTTCGGCCCTGTCCCCCACCCGCCCGGTGCACCACCGCGTCAGCGGGATTCGCGGGGGCCTGCACAGCGGGGCCGCGGTCTAGGGCGTCTTCCGCGGGTGGTTCCGCGCTCGCGGCGGCAAGTGGCCTCACGAGTCGAGGGACCGGCCCTGTGGCGCGGGACCGGTCCCTCGTCGTCCGTGCTGTCGGGGTGCCGGAGTGGGGGGTCGGGGCCCGGTCGGGGCGGTGCCGGATCCGGGGGGCACCGCCGGGCCGGGCCCCTCGGCGCCCCGGAACGCACGGACTCCGGTGGGGCTTCGGGGTGCGGGGACTACTGGAAGACGACGTCGGAGCAGTTGTAGAAGGCCTCGGGGCTGTCGGAGCGCTCCCAGACCACGTAGACGATGTGCTGGCCCGAGCGCTCGGGCAGGTCCACGTCCCAGCGGTACTCGGCGCCCTCGACCCCGCCCTGGGTCAGCGGCGGGTCGGTGACCTCGCTGATGAGCTCCAGGTCGGACCAGTCCAGCGGGGAGTCGGGGGTCCAGCCCGCGTCGGTCACGTAGGTGAAGAAGGTGCCGGGGTGGTGGGCCCAGGCGTTGTGGTGGAACTCCACCGTCTGCCCCGAGGGCAGGGAGGTGGTGGGCCAGTCGTCGCGCACGGCGTTGAAGGCGGCGAAGTCGTCGGTGGGCCCGCACAGCTCGCCGTCGGCCACGACCTCCTGGTGGCGGCCGTCGGCGTCGCTGATCAGGTTGCCGAACCAGTTCCAGAAGGGGTAGCTGCCGCCCTCGTCCAGGGCGTCGGCGCAGGCGGGGTTGGTGGGCTCGACGTTGCCTCCGGCGCCGCCCTCGAGCCCGTCGACGTAGCAGGCGTAGGTGCGGCTGGCGGGGTAGGTGAAGGCGCCGTGGGCCTCGGCGGCCTCGGGTGCCAGGGTGAGCGAGATTCCGCCGACGAGGGCCGCGGACGCGGTCAGGGCTCCGATTCTGGCGAGGGTTCGCATGGGGTTCCTTTCGGGGTAGCGGGTCCGGCGGTGAGCGGGGGCGGGCCCGACGGACGGTCTCGGCAGGGTCGTCGGGGTCGGGGGCGGGTGTGCTCACCTCGGGTGGTGTGTCGTTCGGGTATCTGAGTACTATTCGGGCCCCACAGGATTTGGGAGCGTTCCCATGGCGCTTACGGGGCAAGTTAACAGCACCGAAACAGCGCCACAACGGGGGTTGGGGCAGATTTTTCACCCAAAGACTCACTGAGCACACGTTCAGTGACCGAACCGGAAGCCCGCGCGCCCACCCCGAACTGCACTGACACCGACTGATCACACCAATGGACACGAAGAGCGCGCCCGAGGCGTTCCTCGCGGGGAACCGGCCACGGCTGAGCGGCGGTGCGGAACGCCGACCGCGTCCACCGCCGCCCGCGCGCTCGACGCACGGAGCGCACGAACGACGAGAGGGGGCGGGCCCGGCCGGGCCCGCCCCCTCTCGTTCACCGCGATCCTCCGCTCAGCCCCAGAAACCGAAGCTGTACAACAGGAAGTTCGTGGCGGCCACAGCACCCAGCGCCAGCACCGCACCGGTGACGAACGAGGTCCGCAGCGAACGCACCAGGTACTCCAGGGACACCAGGTTGTTGAGGATGAAGTAACCCAGCATCATCGCGTGCCAGAACGAGTCCATACTCCACGGTTCGAAGTAGTAGGCCGTCCCCGTCCACACGTCGGTCTCGGTGGTGAACCACGACCACGCCAGCGCCGCACCGTACCCCAGCGGGATCTGAATCAGCGGAATGATCATCAGCGGCAACAGCTTGGCGAAACTCCACAGACCCGGCTGATCGGCCCGGCGCGCCTCGGACTGGGCCCGCCGCGCGGCCTCCTGCTCGGCGCGCACCCGCTCGCGGTGGGCGCGCTCGGCCTCCTGGCGGCGCCGCTGCTCCTCCTGCTGCACCTGAGCCCTGCGCTGCTGCTCCTGCTGCTGGCGCTGCTGCTCCATCTTCCGCTGGCGCTGCTCCTCGGCGCGCCGGTACTGCTCCTGCTGCTGCTGACGGGGGTCGGCCTGCTGGTCCCGGCGCCCGCCGTACAGGTCGGCGTAGGGGTCGTCGTCGACCGGACCGCCCTGCCCCTGCCCGAACTGCTGGGTGGGCTGGTACGCGGTCGGCGGAGCCTGCCCCGGCTGACCGGGGGCCTGCGTACCCGACGGGAACTGGGCCGTCGGCTGGTAGGGGGCGCCCTGCTGCTGGCCGCCCAGCACCGAGGTCGCACCGCCGGCCGGGTCCTGTGTGCCGTAACCGCCCGACGGCGCCACCTGCGTGGACCGGTCGTCGCCGAAGGCACCCGCGGCCGCGGCTCCGGCCGCGGCACCCGCCGCGCCGCCCAGCGCCGCCGCGCCACCCGCACCGAGCACCTCGGTGCGCTGGTGGCCACCGGTCGCACCGGGGTCGCCCGCCGAGGTCGCCAGCGCCTTGTTGACCTTGGCCACCTGCTCCTGCACACCCATCATCACCGCGGGAGGCAGCCAGGAGGACCCCGCGTGCACGTCACCCAGGTAGTCCAGGATCTCACCCGGCCCCGGCCGGCCCTGCGCGTCCTTGGACAGACAGGCCGCGACCAGGTGGCGCAGCGACTCCGGAACCCCGGACAGGTCCGGCTCCCGGCTGATGATGCGCATGACCATCGTGGGCATGTTGCCCTCACCGAAGGGACCGGTCCCCGCGGCCGCGAACGCCAGCACCGCACCGTAGGCGAACAGGTCGCTGGCGGGCGTGAGCTCGGTGCCCTGCACCTGCTCGGGGCTCATGAACCCCGGCGTGCCGATCACCGACTGCGTCGCCGCCGTACCGTCGGTGGCCCGCGCGATACCGAAGTCGATCACCCGCGGCCCGTCCTCGGACAGCAGCACGTTGCCCGGCTTGAGGTCGCGGTGGATCAGCCCCACCCGGTGGATCTCGCCCAGCGCCTCGGCCAGACCGGCCGCCAGCACCCGCACGCTCGCCTCCGGCAGCGGCCCGTGGGCCTGCACCGCCTCGTCCAACGGCAGCGAGGGAACGTAGGAGGTGACCAGCCAGGGCACCTCGTCGTCGGGCCCGGCGTCGATGACCGGGGCGGTGAACGCCCCGCTGACCTGCCGGGCCGCGTTGACCTCACGGGCGAACCGCTGCCGGAACGAGGGATCGGTGGCCAAATGCGGGTGGATGCGCTTGATCGCGACCGCGCGGCCACCGGCCGAGCGCCCGAAGAACACCTGACCCATACCACCGGCGCCCAAACGCCCGATCAGCCGATACCGACCGACCCGCTCCGGATCAGTGCTCTCTAGCGGCCCCAACGTCCTCAACCTCCGGCTCTGCGGCGTCTTCCTACCGAACGGGGCCCCAGTCTAGGGCCCCGGTTACCCGTACGGACCATCGTGAGCACGTGTGCTCCGCGCCGGTGCGCCGGGGTTCACGCGAAGGCGGCGGAGGGTCCCGGAAGACGGAGGGCGTGAGCACACAACGCCCGGCCCCGGGCGCGAAGTTCCCACCTGGCCACAGACGGCCAACCCGCGGCCACGAACAGGCAGGAGGGGAAGGCACCCCTAGGGTCGAAAGCGTCACCGAGAGGAACCCGAAAGCCATGCCGATTCTCGACACGCTCCGCATCGACACCCAACTGCGCGTCGCCCACGGCGTGTCGTGGCTGACCGCGCAGAGCGGCGACCACCCCAGCCGCCTCCTGCACTGGCCCTGGAGGGAGAACCCCTACCCCACCTACCGGCGACTGCGCGAACAGGGCCCGCTGGTCTCCAGCAGGCTCCCCTTCCGAGCAGCCACCACCCACGCCGCCGTCGGCCGCATCCTCCGCTCGCGCGACTTCGTCTCCGAACCCCCCGAGGGCGTCGTGCGGGCCGACCAGTTCGACGTCGTCGAACTCTCCTTCCTCCAGATGGACCCGCCCGACCACACCCGGCTGCGCACACTCGCCCGGCCCGCCTTCAGCCCGCGCCGTATGGCCGCGTACCGCACCGAGATCGAGAAGATCACCACCGAACTCCTCGACGCGGCCCTGGCCCGCGACGGGTTCGACCTGATGCGCGACTTCGCCCAACCCCTGCCCATCACCGTCATCAGCCGCCTGCTGGGCGTCCCCGAACGCGACAACGCCGACTTCGTCCGCATCGGCTACGTGATCGGCGGCGCACTGGACGGCGCCACTTCGGCGCGTCACCTGCGGCAGATCCAGGAGGCGACGGCAGAATTGGACCAGTTGTTCATGCGTTTGATGGCCGAACGCCGCACCGACCCGCGCGAGGACGTGGTCTCCGCCCTGGTCGCCAGGTCGGACGCCGGAGAGCTGACCGCGGCCGAGCTCGGTTCGATGTGCCGCCTGCTACTGATCGCCGGGTTCGAGACCACGGTGAACCTGATCGGGAACGGAGTGATGGCCCTGCTGCGCCACCGGGAACAGTGGGACCGGCTGGTCGCCGACCCCGCACTGGTCACCGGAGCGGTGGAGGAGGTCCTGCGCTACGACTCACCGGTCCAGCTCACCGGACGCTGGACCGCCCGGGACACCGAGGTGGAGGGGGTCGAGGTCAAGGCCGGCCAGCAGGTCATGTGCCTGATCGGATCGGCCAACCGGGACCCCGCCCACTTCGAGGACCCCGACCGGTTCGACATCACCCGAACCGACGCCGGCGAACACCTGTCCTTCTCCGGCGGCGCCCACTACTGCCTGGGGGCACCGCTGGCCAGGCTGGAAGGGGAGATCGCGCTGCGGGCCCTGGCACAACGGGCCCCCGAACTGCGCGCCACGGCGATGCCCACCCGGCGCGGCACCATGACGGTGCGGTCCCTGTCCGAGTTCCCGGTCTCCGCCGGGCACAGGTAGAGGGCGGGGGCCGACAGGGTGCGAGAAGCTGTCCAGGACGGCTGGCGTGCGGCCACGCGCGGGCGGGGCGTCCTGCTCTCGGCGGGGGCGGTGTGCTTGGTCGTCTTCATGGTGGTGACGGTTCTGGCGCTGGTCCTTCCCGGACCGGTCGAGGAACCCGCGAGTGAGCTCCCGTCACTGGCCAGGTCCCACGGGATCGAGCTGGGCGTGGCCGTGGCGGTCAACCCCCTCAACCACGACTCCGAGTACCAGGACGTGGTGACCGACCACTACACGTCGGTGACGGCCGAGAACACGATGAAATGGCAGCACGTCCAGCCCGAACGGTACGAGTTCGACTGGAGCGGACCGGACTCGGTCGTGGACTTCGCCGAGGACAACGGACTCTCCGTCCACGGCCACACGCTGCTGTGGCACAACCAGCAACCCGACTGGTTGGTCCAGGGGTTCTTCGACGCCGACGAGCTGCGCACGGTCATGCGCGAGCACATGGAGGCGCTGCTGGGCCGCTACGAGGGGCGGGTCGACTCCTGGGACGTGATCAACGAACCCTACGAGGACGGCACCCCCGAGCTGCGCGAGAACCTGTGGTACCAGACCCTGGGCGAGGACTACATCGCCGAGGCCCTGTGGATGGCGCACGAGATCGACCCCGAGGCGAAGCTGTACATCAACGAGTTCGGCATCGAGGGCGGCGGGGACAAGGCCGACGCCCTGTACGAGCTGGCCTCGAGCCTGCTGGAGCGGGGCGTGCCGCTGCACGGCATCGGCTTCCAGGGACACTTCGTGCACGGCAACGTCCCCGCCGACCTGGCCGAGAACATGCAGCGCTTCGCCGACCTGGGACTGGACGTGGAGGTCAGCGAGCTGGACGTGCGCATCTCCGAACCGGCCACCTCGGAGGAGCTCGCCGCCCAGGCCGACGAGTACCGGCACGTCCTCGAGTCCTGCCTGGAGGTGTCCCGCTGCGTGGGGGTGTCGGTGTGGGGCGTGGCCGACGCGCACTCCTGGATCCCCGAGTGGTTCCCCGGCTACACCGCCGCCCTGCCCTTCGACGACGACTACGCGCCCAAACCCGCGCTGGGCGGGATGATCGAGGCGCTGCAGCGCGGCAACCGCGCCCAGGGGCGGGGACCCCGGGGCAGGAACACACGAGCGGGCACGAGAACCAGGACGGTGTTCGGTATGCGTTAGGCACGCGCCCCACCAGATCTCCTTCACCGGACCCGACCACACCGACGAAGGAGACCGACGACATGCGCAGGACCACTCCCCCGATCCCCGTGCCGCCCGCCCTCACCGAGAGCGTCACCGGCTTCTTCGGCCCCGCATGGGCCGAGGCCCTGCCCGCACTGGCCGCCCGCCAGTGCGACCGGTGGGGACTGCGACCCGCCGGGGAACCGATGCACGGCGCCGTGGCCCTGGTGCTCCCGGTGGAGCGCGCCGACGGCGCCGCCGCCGTGCTCAAACTCCAGCCGGTGGACTCCGAGACCGAGGGCGAGCCCGCCGCACTGCGTTCCTGGGACGGCGACGGCGCGGTCCGCTTGTTGGAACACGACCCCGGTACGGGCGCGATGCTGCTGGAGGCCCTGGACGGCACCCGGCGGCTGGAGAGCGCCCCGCTCGACGAAGCGCTGGAGGTGATCGGCGGCCTGCTGGCCCGCCTGGGGGCCCACCCGGCCCCGGACGGAATGCGCGACCTGGGTTCGACGGCGCTGGGCCTGGCCGAACGCGCCCGGAGAACGGCCGCGTCAGGACGGGTCGGGCCCACCGCACGGGTGTGCCTGGGCCGCTGGTCCGCCCTGGCCCGGGAACTGGCCGCCGAACCGGGCGACCGGCTGCTCCACTGGGACCTGCACTACGAGAACGTCCTGGCGCCGCTGCCCGGGTCCGGGCGCGGACCGTGGTTGGCCATCGACCCCAAACCCCTGGCCGGCGACCCGGGCTTCGAGCTCCTGCCCGCACTGCGCAACCGGTGGGCGGAGGCCGAGGCCACCGGCGACCCCCTCCGGGAGGTCCGGCGCCGTTTCGACCTGCTGACCGAAGCGGCGGGGCTGGACCGGGAACGGGCACGCGCCTGGACCCTGGTGCGGGTCCTGGAGGACTCGCTGTGGCAGCTGGAGGGCGGCCGGGCCCGGATCCCCGCGGTCCAGGCCGCGGTGGCCGGGGCGCTCGAGGGCTGAAGCGCTCGGGGGAACCCCGTCCCGGAGGGGCTGGAGCTCGCGGGACCGACAGAGCATGATGGGCTCTGCACCGTCCCCCACCCGATCGGAGGCACCCTTGTCCGTCCCCCCTCCCCCCTTCGACCCCGAACTCGCCGCCGCGCTGGCCGCCGTCGGCGAGGAGATCCCGTCCTCGGTCACCCCGGAGATGCTCCCGGCCCTGAGGGCCGGGGGCGCCGCGCGGGCCCCCGGACCCGCCGTGGACATGACCCTGGACGGGAGCTTCCAGGAGAAGGAGTACACCGCCCGCGGCACGGACGGGGCAGAGGTTCCGCTGACGGTGTGGCGGACCGAGCGGACCACCGCCGCCACCGGAGTGCTGTACTGGATCCACGGCGGCGGGATGGTCGCGGGCACCCACCGCGGCTGGGAGATCCCGACCTTGCTGGAGTACGCCCGTGAACTGGACCTGGTGCTGGTCTCGGTCGACTACCGCCTCGCCCCCGAACACCCGCACCCCGCCCCGGTCGAGGACTGCTACGCCGGGCTGGAGTGGTCGGTCGGCCACGCCGCCGAGATCGGCGCCGACCCGGCCCGGCTGGTGGTGGGCGGGCTCAGCGCCGGAGGCGGCCTGGCCGCGGCCACCTGCCTGCTGGCCCGGGACCGGGGCGGGCCCCAGGCGCTCGGGCAGCTGCTCCTGTGCCCGATGCTGGACGACCGCAACGACTCGGTCTCCTCCCACCAGATGGCGGGCGTGGGCGTGTGGGACCGGGTCTCCAACGCCACCGGATGGGGCGCCCTGCTCGGAGACCGGGCGGGCGGCCCGGACGTGTCGCCCTACGCCGCCCCGGCGCGCGCCGAGGACCTGTCCGGGCTGCCCCCGGCCTTCCTGGACGTGGGCTCGGCCGAGACCTTCCGCGACGAGGTCGTCGACTACGCCTCACGGATCTGGAAGGCGGGCGGAAACGCCGAGCTGCACGTGTGGCCGGGCGGGTTCCACTCCTTCGACGGCTTCGCGCCGGACGCCGTGCTCAGCCGGTCGGCACGGCAACAGCGGCTGCCGTGGCTGCGCCGGATCCTGTCGGACTGAGTTCGGGGGCTCTGGGTTCGGGGGCGCCGGGCTCGCTCCGGGCCGTGCCGCGCCGGTGCTCGGTGGGGGTGGTGCCGCGCAGCCGTTTGAAGGCGGTGCTCAGGGCGAAGGCGTTGGAGTATCCGACGCGGCGGGCCACGGCCTCGACGGTGGTGTCGGTCTCGCGGAGCAGGTCCGCGGCCCGGCACACCCGCCAGTCGGCCAGGTAGGACATGGGCGGCACCCCCACCAGGGCGCGGAAGTCGCGTGCCAGGGTGGCCCGGGAGACCCCGCACCGCTCGGCCAGGGAGGCCACGGTCCAGAGGTGGGCCGGCTGGTTGTGCAGCAGACGCAGCGCCTGGCCCACCACCGGGTCGGCCATGGCGGAGTACCAGGCGGGCGGCTGCACGCCCGGCAGGGTGAACCAGGCGCGCAGTTTGGTGATCAGGGCCAGGTCCAGCAGGCGGTCCAGGACCAGTTGCTGGCCGGGGGCCGCGCAGTCGATCTCCGCTTCGATCATCGCGCCCAGCCGGTCGTGGCACTCGTCGGCCGGGACGACCAGAACCGACGGCAGGGTGGCGATCAGGCGTTGGCTCAGGTCCCCGGTGACCTCGTAGGAGCCGCTGAGCAGCAGGTCCTGGGAGTCCAGGGACTCACCGTAGGTGCGCAGTCCCAGGGTGGCCTCCTCGGTCAGGGGCTCCCCGTCCGGCCCCAGGCACCGGTTGCCGTCCAGAACGGTGCAGCTGGTGGGGGCGCCGGCGGGGCTGGCGATGGTGTGCGGGCCGGGCGCGCGCAGGATCGCGGTGTCCCCGGCGACCAGCGGGAGGGGGTCACCGTCTTCGGAGGCGATCCAGGCCCTGCCGCGCACCATGGTGATCAGGGTCAGGGGTGAGCCGTGGGCGAAGCGCACCGCCCAGGGCGGGCTCATGACCGACTTGCTGAAGAGCGCCCCTCGGGCGCGGACCCCGTCAAGGAGGTCGGCGAGTGCGTCCATACCGGCAAGCATAGACGCTCAGACATTGCCTTGAGCTTCTGGGCCATGGATCGTCTCAGGCTGAGGCGGTTGACTCAGAGCCATGACAGAGCAGACGCAGAACACGACACGGCCGGTCCTGGTGACCGGAGCGACGGGGATGACCGGCAGGCGGGTCCTGGCACGGCTGCGGGAGCGGGGGGTGGCGGCGCGCGCGGCCTCGCGCTCCTCGGAGTGGCGGTTCGACTGGTCCGAACCCGGCACCTGGGACACGGTCCTGGAGGGCGCGGGTTCGGTGTACCTGGTGCAGAACGACGCCGACCCGCGGACCGGGGAGTTCGTGGAGCGCGCGGTGGCGCTCGGGGTGGAGCGGATCGTCCAGCTGTCCGCGCGCGGCGTGGACGTACCCGGCTACTTCGAGGGTGTGGAGGGCGATCCCTCCCACCTGCGGAGCGAGGAGGCGGTCAAGGCCGGCGGGCTGGAGTGGACGGTGCTGCGGCCCGGCTGGTTCGCGCAGAACTTCGACGAGGGGTTCCTGACCGACGGCCTGAGCACGGGGGTGCTGCGCATTCCCGCCGGGGACGGTGCGGCCGCCTGGATCGACGCCGAGGACATCGCCGCCGTGGCCGTGGCGGCCCTGACCGAACCGGGCCACCACGGACGCACCTACGAGCTGAGCGGGCCCCGGGCACTGACCGTGGCCGAGGCCGTGGCGGAGATCTCCGCGGTCCTGGGGCGCCCGATCCGCTACGAAGCTGTGCCGGCCGAGGAGTACGTGGCCGAGCTCGTGGAACAGGGGTGGCCGAAGGAGGGCGCTCAGGAGCTGGTCTCGGCGCTCTCGGCCATCCGCCGCGGCCAGGAGGCCGAGACCGCCCCCGGCGTCCGTGAGGCGCTGGGGCGTGAGCCCCGCGATTTCTCGGCCTACGTCGCCGCGGCCTTCGCCGGAGAGGCGGTCCGGTCATGAGCCCGACCAGCGGCCGGAGTGACCGGAGGCCGGTGCTGGTGCTCGGCGGCACGGGGAAGACCGGCAGGAGGGTGGTGGCGCGGCTGCGCGCCGCCGGGCACGAGGTCCGCGTGGCGTCACGGTCCGGGGACTGGCACTTCGACTGGCAGGACCCGGGGACGTGGGACACGGCCCTGGAAGGGGCGGGGGCGGCCTACGTCGTGCCGTTCGACCCCGAACCGCTCGTACCCGCCCTCGTGGAAAGGGCGGTGGCCGCCGGGCTCGACAGGATCGTCCTGCTCTCGGGGCGGGGGATCGACGACCCCGACTACGTGGACGAGCTCGTCCTGTCGGGGAACACGCTGGTGGCCGCCGAGGAGGCCGTGCGTGACAGCGGTCTGGAGTGGACCGTTCTGCGGCCGGGGTGGTTCTCGCAGAACTTCGACGAGGGTTTCCTCGCCGACCTGGTCCGTTCCGGGGAGGTGCGCCTGCCCACCGGTGACGGAGCCGTCAGCTTCACCGACGCCGAGGACATCGCCGAGGTGGTCGCGGCCGCCCTGACCGAACCGGGCCACCACGGACGCACCTACGAGCTGAGCGGGCCGCGTGCCCTGACCGTGGCCGAGGCGCTCGCGGAGATCTCCTCGGCCACGGGGCGCACCGTGCGCTACGTGCCGCTCTCCACCGAAGAGTTCGTCGCCGAGCTCGCGGACCAGGGTGTCGCGGAGGAGGAGGCGAGGGCTCTGGCGTCGATGCTCTCCCCGATCCCGCGCGGCAAGGACGAGCACCTGTCCGACGGGGTCCAGCGGGCGCTGGGCCGTGAGCCGCGCGACTTTGCGGCGTTCGCCGCGGACGCGGCCGGGGCCGGGGCCTGGGAGCGGTCCCTGCCGGCGGGCTCCGCGTGGTCGGGTCAAGGAACCGGCACGTTCGCGTCGTGACGGACCGCGAGTCGTTCGAGGAGGCGGTCGTGTGGAGTACCTGAAACGAGCGAATCGATACCGCACTTTTACGATGTAGATTCGTAGTGACGGCTCCGGGGCCGGGCCCGTTCAGGGTGCCCGGCCCCGGAGCCGCTGCCGTTCAGTCGGCGACGGTGATGCCCAGGGAGCCCAGGATGGTCCCGGCCTGGCCGGGGCTGATGGTGGCCCCCCGCAGGAAACCGGCCTGCTGGAGCTCGAACTCCCCCAGGTCGGCGCCGCGCAGGTCGGCGCCGACGAACTTCGCGTTGACCAGGTTGGCGCCGCGCAGGCGCGACTCCACCCACACGGTCTCGCGCAGGTCCGCCGAGGCCAGGTCCGCCTCGTCCATGCGCAGCCCTTCCAGGGTCCGGCCGCGCAGCACCAGGCCCTTGCAACGGGCCAGCATCAGGTTGCACTGGGAGAACGTGTAGCCGATCCCCCGCAGCGAGGTGAGCCCCGCACCGGTCAGGCGGCACCCGGTGAAGGCGGTGTCGGTGAGCAGGGCGCCCTGCCAGCGGGTGTTGGCCAGGTCCATCCGCTCGAAGCGGGTGTCGGTGCACTCGGCGTGCGCGAAGCTCGCCCCCGGCGCCCCTCCCCCGCTGAACACCGCGCCCTCCAGCACCGCCCGGTCCAGCCGCGCCCCGTCCAGACGGCAGTCGACCAGTTTCGCGTCCACCAGGTGGGCGTCGCGCAGGTCGGCCCCGCTCAGATCGCAGCGGGTCAGGACACGCGGTGCGCCCGGGTCCTCGGACAGGACGTCCCGCAGGTCGAGTTCGGACAGGTCGGCGTCGGTGGTCTCGGACTGGGCGAGAAGATCGGTGCTCACGCACCGAACCCTAGGGCGTGGTGACGACAGACCGCGCTCAATCGCGCAGTTTCAGCGCCAGGAACAGGTCGACGCGGTGCTCGAGACTGCTCAGGTCGCGGCCGGTGAGCTCCTCGACCCGGCCGATGCGGTAGCGCAGGGTGTTGACGTGCACGTGCATGGCGGCGGCGCAGCGCTGCCAGGACCCCGAGTGGGCCAGGAACTGCTCCAGGGTCTCCACGAGCTCGGAGCGGTGGTCGCGGTCGTACTCGACCAGCGGTCCCAGCAGCCGTTCGCGGTAGGAGGCCTGCACCTCCTCGGGCACCGAGGCCAGCAGGAGTTCGTGCGAGTCGATCTCGGCCCCCGCGATCACGCGGGAGCGGCCGCCGCGCAGCTCGGCCAGGCGGCGGGCGTGCCGGGCCTCCACGGCGGCGCCGCGCAGCTCGGAGACACCGCGGGCCGCCGAGCTCAGGCCGACGGCCAGGCGGTAGTCGAGCAGGCCCCCCTCCAGGACGCGGGCCCGGTGGACCAGTTCCGCGCGGATGGCCTCGGCCCTGGTTCGGGCCTGGTGGTCGGGCCCCTCCACCGGGATCACGGCGAGGGCGTCGTTGTCACCCGTGACCACGGCGCCGGGGTGGTCGGCGACGAGTTCGGCGATCACACGGCGTGCCAGGTCGGGCACGCGCGGCTCGGGGAGCATCATGGCACTGACCACCACGTGTGCGCGCTCGTCGGGCTCGGGGGCTCCGCCCTCTCCGGTGCCGCGCATCAGCGCGGTGACCTCGTCGAAGCGCTGTGCCGCCAGGAGGCGGGGCAGCCCTTCGAGGTGACGGGCGGTGGTCAGGGAGCGCTCCTCGTCGCGGCTGCGCGCCAGGACGCTGACGGAGACGAGTTCGGCGACCGCCTCGTGCGCCTCCTCGGTCCAGGTGGCGTGGTCGCCGGTACAGACCAGCAGCCAGTTGGAGAGCGGGTGCGACTCCTTGGTCTGGATCGGGACGACGGTCAGGGTGCTCCCCTCGCCGCCGGCGGTGGCGCGGGTGGTGCGCGGGAAGGCCGACCAGGTGAGGGCCTTGGCGGCGAGGTTCTCCCGTTCCTCGGCGGACAGGGGGGCACCGGAGGAGGCGATATGGCGGCCGCTGGCGGAGATCACCCAGGCGGTGACGCCGGCCTGCCGGGCGGCCGAGGCGAAGGCGTCGGGGAAGTCGGCGCCGGAGGCGACCTCGGCCATGAGGCGGCGCTGCCGGTCCCGGGTCTCGGCGATGGTGGTGAAGCGCCGCTGGGTGAGGGAGCGCAGCACCTCCTCGGTGACCACGCCGAAGGAGGTCTCCGGGGGGATCTCGACGAGGGGGATGTCGTGGGCCTCGCAGGCGGCGACGAGGTCGTCGGGGACCTCGCCCAGGGCGGTGCCCGCCCCCACGGCCAGGGCCCCGGCGCCGACCACGGAGGCCACGAAGGTCGCGGAGTCCTCGGGGCGGGTACGCCACATCATCCCGGTGAGGACGAGCTCTCCGCCGCGCAGGTAGCGGGCGGGTTCGAGCAGGTCAGTGGTGTAGGCCCACCGGATGTCGCGGTGGGCGTGCTCGGCGCCCGCCAGGAACCGCAGGTGCAGTCGCTTGACGGCGAGCAGCTCACTGATCTGCATGAACGTCCCTCTGTTGGTCGGGCGGGTGCGGGTCCCACCGGTGGTGTCTTCGTACCAGGACAGTGTGCCCCTGGTCGGAGGCTCCTGATGACAGCGCCGACGGTCCCGGGGTTTCTCACCGACGCCACTTGTAGGAAACGCCCAACACCGACCGTTCGTTCCATGACCACTTCATGTCATCGATGGCTGGTCGGGCGCCGCCGTGGAGTGCTGTACTTCACATGATCGCCCGACCGACGAGGGATCGCGCCGCACCGACGCGACCAGACCGCACTGCGCAGGACGAGGACGAGCATGGAATTCCTGAGGCCATCCACGCTGGTGGAGGCCCTAGAGGCCAGGAGCGCCCACCCCGACGGCGTGCCCATCATGGGCGGGACCGACGTGATGGTGGAGCTGAACTTCGACAAGCGCCGCCCCTCGGCGCTGATCGACCTGACCCGGGTCCCCGAGCTGACCGAGTGGGGGGTGGACGGCGGCCACACGCGTCTGGGCGCCGGGGTTCCCTACACCCAGATCATCGAGCACCTGTCGGGCCGGGCTCCCGCACTGGCCAAGGCCTCACGGTCGGTGGCCTCCCCCCAGATCCGCAACCGGGGCACGGTCGGCGGCAACCTGGGCGGGGCCTCCCCCGCCGGTGAGGCCCATCCTCCGCTGCTGGCCGGCGACGCCGAGATCGAACTCGCCTCCGTGCGCGGCACCCGTCGGGTGAGGGCCCGCGACTTCTACCTGTCCTTCCGCACCACCGCGCTGCGCGAGGACGAACTGATCACCGCGATCCTGCTGCCCGAGGCCGCCGGCCCGCAGCAGTTCGCCAAGATCGGCACCCGCAACGCCATGGTGATCGCGGTGACCTCGTTCAGCCTGGTGCTGGACGCCGACCAGCGGTCCGTGGGGACCGGGATCGGTTCGGCCGGGCCGACGCCTCTGCGCTCGGAGGCGGCCGAGGAGTTCCTGGCCGGCGAGTTCGACTGGGAGGACGGCCGTCCGCTCGCGGAGTCCGTGGTCCGCCGGTTCGGCGACCTCGTGGCCGCCGCCGCCCGTCCCATCGACGACCAGCGCGGAACGGCCGAGTACCGCAAGCACGCTCTGTCGGTCATGGCTCGCCGCGCGCTGAGCTGGTCCGTCACCGACTACCGGAAGGGGTCCACGCGATGCGCGTGAACTTGAACGTCAACGGCGAGGACGTCACCGCCGACAACGTGTGGCCGGGCGAGAGCCTGCTGTACGTGCTTCGTGAGCGCCTGGGCCTGCCGGGCAGCAAGAACGCCTGCGAGCAGGGCGAGTGCGGTTCGTGCACGGTCTACTTCGACGGTGTGACCGCGTGCTCGTGCATGATCGCCGCCGGGCAGGCCGAGGGGCGCGAGGTGCGCACCGTGGAGAGCCTGGCCGAGGGTTCGGGCAAGGGCGGCGACCGCACGCTGGGCGTGGTCCAGGAGGCGTTCCTGGAGGCGGGGGCCGTCCAGTGCGGGTTCTGCACTCCGGGTCTGCTGGTGCAGACCGACGACCTGCTGGAGCGCACGGTGGGCGCGGGCAAGGACGCGCCCGGGGACGCCGAGATCCGTGAGGCCCTGGCGGGCAACCTGTGCCGCTGCACGGGGTACGAGAAGATCATCGACGCCGTCCACCTGGCCGCCGAGCGGCGCGCAGAGGCAGCGGGGAGCAGCTCATGAGCCGGACCGTGGTCATCGAGGGCGCCCACGTCGTCACCGTGGACGGCGCGGAGTACGCCGACGGGCACGTGGTGTCCGAAGGCGGCGTGATCACCGCGGTGGGCGCGGGTCCCGCCCCGCGGGCGGAGGGTGAGGTCGAGCGGATCGACGGCCGCGGCTGTGTGGCCACGCCGGGTCTGGTCAACACCCACAACCACCTCTACCAGTGGGCCACCCAGGGACTGTTCGCGGACGGCACGCTCTTCGAGTGGCTGGTGGGCTCCTACGAGATCTGGCACCGCCTGGACGCCGGGGTGGTGTCCGGGACGACCTCGGCCGGGCTGGCCCACCTGGCGCTGTCCGGGTGCACCACCGCCTCGGACCACCACTACATCTATCCGGCCGGGCGCGGCGACATCGTCGCCGCCGAGGTCGAGGCCGCCCGTGAGGTCGGTATCCGCCTGGACCTGGCACGCGGTTCGATGGACCGCGGACACAGCCAGGGCGGTCTGCCGCCGGACAGCGTGGTGGAGACCCTGGAGGGCGCCCTGGCCGGCACGGCCGCGGCGATCGAGGCCCACCACGACGCCTCCGCCTCCTCCATGACCCGGATCGCGGTGGCCCCCTGCTCACCGTTCTCGGTCTCCCGTGAGCTGATGACGGAGGGCGCGGCGCTGGCCCGCGACAAGGGTGTGCGCCTGCACACCCACCTCGCCGAGACCCTCGACGAGGAGGAGCAGTGCCTGGCCGAGTTCGGGTGCACCCCGGTGGAGTACGCCGAGAAGCTCGGCTGGCTGGGCGACGACGTGTGGTTCGCGCACGCCGTGCACCTGTCGGACCCGGCGATCGGCCGGATCGCGGCCACCGGTACCGGGATCGCGCACTGCCCGACCTCCAACGCCCGCCTGGGCGCCGGGATCTGCCGGGTGCCCGAGCTGTTGGAGGCGGGTGTGAAGGTCGGTCTGGGTGTGGACGGTCCCGCCTCCAGCGAGCTGTCGACCATGGCCGGTGAGATGCACCAGGCCCTGCTGATGGCCCGTGCCCGCAAGGGCCCGCAGGCGATGACCGCCCGTCAGTCCCTGGAGCTGGCCACCCTGGGCGGCGCCCGGGTGCTGGGCCGCGGCGACGAGCTGGGTTCGCTCACGGTCGGCAAGCAGGCCGACGTGGCCCTGTGGCGCGTGGACGGCTTCGGCTACGACGTGATCGCCGATCCCGTGGTGGCGCTGACCTTCGGCCCCGTCCCGCCCCTGGAGCGGCTCCTGGTCGGCGGCGACACCGTCGTCGACCGCGGTGAGCTGCGCACCCTCTCCGCCGAGACCGCCGCCGCGCGGGGTCGTGCGGCGCACCGATCCCTCATGGAGGCGAACCGCTGATGACGGCGACGACCAAGACCGTGACCACGGACCTGTCCAGCACCACCAAGGACGGCCTGGGCGCCAGCCCGCGCCGCCCCGACGGCACGCTGAAGGTCACCGGCGAATTCGCCTACTCCTCCGACCTGTGGATGGAGGGCGTGCTGTGGGGCGCGACCCTGCGCAGCCCCCACCCGCACGCGAGGATCCTGGGCATCGACATCACCGAGGCGCTCAAGGTGCCCGGGGTGGAGGCGGTGCTCACCCACGAGGACGTGCCCGGCACCAAGCGGTACGGCCTGGAGTTCCAGGACCAGCCGGTACTCGCCTACGACAAGGTGCGCTACAAGGGCGAGGCGGTGGCCGTGGTGGCCGCCGACCACCCCGAGACCGCGCGCCGGGCGATGGAGCGCATCAAGGTCGACTACGAGGTCCTCGCCCCGGTGAGCGACTCCGTGCGGGCCGCCCACGACCCCGAGTACCCGCTGGTCCACGAGGAGGGCTCCCTCGAGATCCACGAGGAGTACCACCAGCGCGGCAACCGGGTGCGCCACCAGCCCATCCGCACCGGTGACTTCGTCGGGGTCGCCGAGTCCGGGGAGGGCCAGCAGGAGGTGCTGGAGCGCCTGCGCGCCCAGGCCGACGCGGTCGTGGCGGCCGAGTACGAGGTCGGTATGCAGGACCAGGCCTTCCTCGGCCCGGAGTCGGGGATGGCCGTGCCCGCCGAGGACGGCGGGGTGGACCTGTACGTGGCCACGCAGTGGCTGCACGTGGACCAGAAGCAGATCGCCCCGGCCCTGGGGCTGCCCGAGGACAAGGTGCGGCTGACCCTGGCCGGGGTGGGCGGCGCCTTCGGTGCCCGCGAGGACCTGTCGATGCAGATCCACGCGTGCATGCTGGCACTGCGCACCGGCAAGCCGGTCAAGTTCGTGTACAACCGCGAGGAGTCCTTCTACGGCCACGTGCACCGGCACCCGGCCAAGATGCGCTACGAGCACGGCGCCAGGGCCGACGGCACCCTGCTGTACGCCACGATGGAGATCATCGTGGACGGCGGCGCCTACGCCTCGGCGACGCCCGCCGTGGTGGGTGTGGCCTCCTCGCTGGGCATCGGCCCCTACGAGGTGCCGCACGTGCTGGTGGACGCCTACGGCGTGTACACCAACAACCCGCCGTGCGGTGCCATGCGCGGCTTCGGCGCGGTGCAGGCCTGCTTCGGCTACGAGTCGCAGATGGACCGGCTCGCGGAGGAGCTGGGCATGCACCCGGTGGCGCTGCGGGTGAAGAACGCGATGTCGCAGGGCTCGCGGATCATCACCGGCCAGGAGATCGACATGCCGCTGCCCATGGCGGAGATGCTGGAGCGCGCCCGCGATCTGCCCATGCCGGTGGAGCGGACCGAGCTGGAGGACCCCTCCGACCAGCGCACCCTGCCCGGCGGCGTGGCCGGGACCACCCGCGGCGAGGGTGTGGTGCGCGGTGTGGGTTACGGCGTGGGCCTGAAGAACCTGTGCTTCTCCGAGGGCTTCGACGACTACTCCACGGCCCGGGTCCGGCTGGAGGTCGTGGCCGGCGAGCCGGTGGTGCTGGTGCACACGGCCGCCGCCGAGGTCGGTCAGGGCCTGGTGACGGTCAAGGGGCAGATCGCCCGGACCGAACTGGGCGTGGAGAAGGTGGCCATCGCCCCCTCCGACACCCAGGTGGGTTCGGCCGGTTCGTCCTCGGCCTCCCGGCAGTCGTACATGACCGGCGGCGCGGTGAAGATGGCCTGCGAGGCGGTGCGCGAGTCGGTGTACGCGCTGGCCCGCGAGCGCGGGGTCGTCCCGGCTTCGGTCTCCGACTCCGACCTGTCGCTGGCCGGCGGCAAGATCGTGTCGGAGAGCGAGGGGGTCCTGGTGTCCCTGGCCGACCTGCTGGGAGAGTCCGCCGCCGGCGGCACGGTCGTGGAGGAGACCCGCGAGCACCACCACCGGCCCACCGAGATGCTCGACCCGACCCTGGGGCAGGGCGCCTCGCACACCCAGTTCGGGATGTGCGTGCACCGTGCCGTGGTGGACGTGGACGTGGAGCTGGGCCTGGTGAAGGTGGTGGCCCTGGACGCGGTCCAAGACGTGGGCAAGGTGCTCCACCCGCAGCAGCTGGCCGGTCAGATCCAGGGCGCCTCCGCCCAGGGCCTGGGGCTGGCGCTGATGGAGGAGATCCAGGTCAAGGACAGCGAGATCCGCAACCCGTCCTTCACCGACTACCTGATCCCGACCATCCTCGACATGCCGCCGATGCGCATCGACGTGCTGGAGCACCCGGACCCGCACGCCCCGTACGGGCTGCGCGGCGCGGGCGAGCCGCCGACGCTGTCGTCCACCCCGGCGGTCGTGGCCGCGGTGCGCGACGCCACCAAGCGTCCGCTGAGGCACGCGCCGGTGCGCCCGGAGGACATCGTGGGCATCGACCTGTGACCTGCGGTTCCCGGCCCGTGAACCGGACTGCGAGCCGACCCGTGTAGCAGTCGGGTTCCCGGCTGACCCCCCGATCCGGAGGGGCGGCGGCAACAGCGCCCGTCGTCGCCCCTCCCCTGAACGCCCGCCCCGGACATCCGACGCCCTCGGCCCCGGGGCGGGTCGTCAGGACAGTGCCGTCCTGACAGCACCCAAGTTTGACTACTCCAAGTGTCAAACCCCCCACACATGGTGATGTTCACCGTGCTCATATCCCTCCAGGAGGGGACGTGACCAAACTCAACGAGACCGGTTCGCGGCCGCGGCCGCAGGCCGGTACGGATCGATCCTGGCTCGACCGCTTCTTCTTCGTCTCCGAGCGGGGCTCCACCTTCGGGCGGGAGATCCGCGGCGGCCTGACCACCTTCATGGCGATGGCCTACATCATCGTCCTGAACCCGATCATCCTCAGCGGCGTGGCCGACGTGAACGGCGACCACCTCTCCGCCGGGCAGCTGACCACCATGACCGCCCTGGCCGCCGGACTGGTCACCATCATGATGGGCGTGGTCGGCCGCGCGCCGATCGCCTGCGCGGCGGCCCTGGGCGTGATGGCCGTGGTCGCCTACCAGGCGGCTCCGGTGATGTCCTGGCCCGAGGTCATGGGACTGGTCATCTGGCAGGGCGTCGCCATCGTCCTGATGGTGGTCACCGGGGTCCGCACCGCGGTGATGAACGCCCTCCCCCACAACCTCAAGCTGGCCATCGGGGTCGGTATCGGCCTGTTCGTGTCGCTGATCGGCCTGGCCAACGCCGGGTTCGTCAGCGCCGGCGACGGCGGCAGCCTGCTCCAGATCGGCGCCTCGGGCGGCGGCGGACACCTGAACGGCTGGCCGATCCTGGTGTTCGTGGCGGGGCTCGTCCTGGCCAGTGTGCTGCTGGCGCGCAACGTGCCCGGCGCGATCTTCTACGGCATCATCGGCGCGACCGTGCTCGCCGTGGTCCTGCACTTCGTGCTGCGGCTCTCCCCCGAGGCCTGGGGCGGCGGCGTCCCCGCGCTGCCCTCCAGCCCCGTGGCCACACCCGACTTCGGCCTCCTGTTCCAGGTCGACATGTTCGGCGCCTGGACCACGGCCGGACCCACCACGGCCGGGGTCATCCTGTTCACGCTGGTGCTGGCCGGGTTCTTCGACGCGCTGGGCACCATCCTGGCGATCGGCACCAAGGCCGACATCGCCGACGAGAACGGCCAGATGCCCCGGGTCAACCAGATCCTGGTCACCGACGGCGCCGGGGCGGTGACCGGCGGCCTGACCAGCTCCTCGGCGACGCTGGTGTTCGTGGAGTCCACGGCGGGGGTGAGCGAGGGCGCGCGGACCGGTCTGGCCAGTGTGGTCACCGGGCTGCTGTTCCTGAGCGCGATCTTCTTCGCCCCGGTCTTCGGCATGGTGCCCGCCGAGGCGGCGTCCGTGGCGATGGTGCTGGTCGGCGCCATGATGATGATGCACGTGGGCCAGATCGCGTGGACGGACATCTCGGTGGCCATCCCCGCGTTCCTGACCATCGCGATCATGCCGTTCGCCTACGACATCGCCAGCGGGATCGGCATCGGCATCATCGCGCACACCCTCATCAAGTCGGCGCAGGGCCGCTTCCGTGAGGTCGGCTGGCTGATGTGGATCCTGAGCGCGGTGTTCTCCTTCCACTTCGCGATGCACGCTCTGGGCCTGTAGAGGGCAGGGGCCCGTAGTACCTCCGCCTTCAGGGGCCCGACAGGGGAGGCCGATTTCGCACGCTTTTGTGCCTCGGCCTCCCCTTCTGTCTGGAAAAAAGAAGGAGAGTGTCACCTGGGAGCAAGGGTCGTTCCCGCCCTCCACCACGTCCCAGACAGTGAACGGAGAACGCAACCAGCGGCTCCCTTCCGACGGGGCGCGACCATGACCAGTCCTCTGACCAGTACCGACCCACAGCGCATCGGGCCGTTCACCCTCGCCGCGCGCATCGACAGCGGAGGGCAGGGGGTCGTCTACCTCGGCCACGGGGAGGACGGGTCCCCCGCCGCGGTCAAGGTCCTCACGAGGGCCTGGGACGGGGACGCGCGCCAGCGCGAGCGCTTCGCCCGGGAGCTGTCGGCCGCACGCAGGGTGGCCCCCTTCTGCACCGCGGCGGTCCTGGCCGCCGACATGGACGCCGATGTGCCCTACATCGCCAGCGAGTACGTCCCGGGTCCCACGCTGCGCTCCGCGGTCGTGGAACAGGGGCCCCGGACCGGAGCCGCGCTGGACCGGCTGGCCATCGCCACGGTCACCGCCCTGGCCGCGGTCCACGAGGCCGGTGTCGTCCACCGGGACCTCAAACCCGGCAACGTCGTCCTGGGCCCGGACGGGCCGCGGGTCATCGACTTCGGCATCGCGCGCTTCACCGACGCCACCCAGCAGACCACGACGGTGACGGGCACCCCCGCCTACATGTCACCGGAGCAGATCCGCGGAGGCGCGGCGGCGGCCTCCAGCGACCTGTTCTCCTGGGCCGCCGTGATGGCCTACGCGGCCTCGGGCCACGCCGCCTTCCCCGGTGGGAACACCATGGCCGTGATCGACAAGGTGCTGTCGGACCCACCGGACCTGACCGGGGTGCCGGAGCGGCTGCTGCCCGTTCTGGAGCACTGCCTGTCCAAGGATCCCGCCGACCGGCCCACCGCCGTGGAGGTGCTGGACCGCCTGATCGGACGCGGCCCGGCGGCCCCGAAGGCGGAGCCGACCGCCGTACTGGAGCAGGCGTCCTCGGCCGTGGTCCAGGACACCGCCCGGATCCGCGTCGTACCGATCGCGGGCCAGGGGCCTTCACAGAGGACCGGTACACGGAAGGTGCCCGACCCCGCGCCTCCGGAGGCGCCCGCGTCCGGTGCCCCCACACGGACGGCCCCGCCCCCGCCGACCACCGCCGTGGCCCCCGCCCGGAGCCCGGAACCGGCCGGGGGCGGTCGGAGCCGCGCTCGCCGGCGCTCGAGGTCCGGACTGTTCACCATGGGCGCCGTGGCGTTCCTGGGGCTGCTCGGCGCGCTGCTGATCTGGGCGGCCGGCCAGGAGCCGCCGGGGCAGGCCGAGCCCACGGGTTCCGCACCCTCCGCCGAACCCACGACCCCCGTCACCGACGCGGAGCAGGATCCCGGGGCCGGGCAGGAGCAGCCGGCCGAGGAGGACGGCGGCGGTGGCGGGGGACCCGTCGAGGAGGAGGGCGTGACGACGGAGTGGACGCCTCCCACGCAGGACTGCCACACCGACCCGCACGCCCCCGGCTGCGCACCGACCGATCCCGACCCGTGCGAGCACGACCCCGACTCCTGCGTCGGCGGGGGTGACGAGGGCTACGAACCGGAGGGCGGCGGTGAGGGCGGCGGTGACGGCTCGGGCACGGAGCCCGACTCCGACGGCGGAGCGGGTACCGAGTGACGGACCCGGCCACCGTACCGGCGCCCGCCGCGAGGCCGTCCGGGCTCAGGAGGTCCGGCGGGCCTCGGCCCTCAGGCAGTCGGCCAGGGCCTCGCGCAGGTTGACGTCGCGGGGGTCGTCCCAGATCCGCAGGCCCATCCGGTTGGGCACGTACCCGTACCCGGTTCCGGTGGCCGGGTCGGCGAACCCGAAGGAGCCGCCCGCGCCGGGGGTCCCGTAGGCGCGGCCGTCGCTGCCGAACCGCCATCCGGGGAAGGGTTTCCACAGGCCCAGCGAGTAACGGGTACGCACCTTGAGGTTGACGTCGCGCTCGCCGCCGGAGGGCTCGGTGGGCTGCTCCTCCAGGGCGCGCAGGCTCTCCTCGTCCACCCCGAGGACCGGGGAGCCCTGGGCGAACTCGCCGTAGAGCACGGCCAGGGAGCGGGCGGTGGCGAAACCGTTGCCGTGCGGCAGTTCCACGGCCCGGTAGGCGGGTTCGGCCAGCTGGTTGGCGGTTCTCAGCGGCGGGTTGGCGAAGGTGCGGGCGGCGGTGGTCCAGGGCAGGGCCCGCGCCAGGAGGTGCCCGAGGGGGACGGCGCCGGGGTCGGCGGCCAGGTCGCGCCAGCTGCCCCCGGCCATGGGGGCCAGACGGTCCGGGTCGACGTCCTCGGGCAGCCCCACGTACAGGTCCAGGCCCAGGGGACCGGCCAGTTCCTCGGCCAGGTAGGCGCCGACGGTGCGCCCGTCCACGCGCCGGAGGAGTTCGCCCGCGTACAGGCCGATGGTGACGCTGTGGTAGCCGTGCCGGGTGCCCGGGGTCCAGACCGGGGCCTGGGCGGCCAGGTGGTGAGCGAGGCGGTCGTGGTCGGCGAGCAGGGCGGGGGTGAGTTCGGCGTCCAGGTAGGGCAGCCCCGCGCGGTGGGAGAGGAGTTCGCGGACGGTGACGTGTTCCTTGCCGTGCTGGGCGAACTCGGGCCAGTAGTCGGCGACGGGGCGGTCGTAGTCGATCAGGCCCCGGGAGTGGGCGTGCGCGAGGACCAGGGAGGTCACGCCCTTGGTGGCGGAGAAGACGATGGCGAGGGTGTCCGACTCCCAGGGGGCTCCGGTGCTCTGATCGCGCACACCCGCCCACAGGTCGACCACCAGGCGGCCCCGGTGGTGCACGGCCACGGCCGCACCCAGTTCACCGTGTTCGGCGAAGTTGTGTCGGAAGGCCTCGCGGACGGGCGCGAAGGCGGGCTCGGTCCATCCCTGGACGGGCGGAGGTAAGGCGACGGGCACGGCGATTCCTCGGGAGGAGGGACGAGGGGGCGGGGAAGGCGTGCCCAGGGTAGCCGAGGACAGGTAAAGCCGACCGGACGATACGTGCGTCCCCGCACCCAAAAGGGCGCTGACCAGCATGAATCCTGGCCATTGGATAGCGAGGGAAGGCTGGTCCACGGGGAACCGCGGCCCGGACTCGCAAGTTGGTAGGGCGTAACTGGGTGAGGCGGCCCTCCGCCGCTACATCCGCAGCAGGTGGATGACGGCAACGCCCACGACAGCGAACGCGAAGGTGACGGCGACGAGGCGGCGTGTCTTGCCGTCGTCCTCAATGGCCTTTTCAACCAGGTCAAGGACCTTGCAGGCGACAAGTGAGAGATGGGCGAACATCGGCGGCGGAGCTCCTTGGACATGACAACCAAGGGCTCCTACCAAGAGCCTTAAGCACGTGAGGTGTAAGCGGCTACTCACGCCCAACCGGCACCAGACAGCCCATGCTAGGTCTGGCTTTGCTGCTATTAGGGATCAAGATAGCCATCGAGCCATGAGATGTCCACCGTGAAGCGAAGGCGGTTGACTTGGGCCTTGTGGATCGCGTCCGCGAGGCGGTGGAATCGCTCACTACTGAACTGTTCATCTCGACCACAACGCGAGCAGCGAAGCCGTGTCTTAGGAACTCCGTCCGGGTTCTTGCCAAAAACTTCGGCGCGTTCAAGGTTCGCTCTGCTTGCCCCATAGCCGCGCGCTGAGCCACCTGTTGCATAGATAGTCAGTTGATCGTCTACAGAGAGCTCGTGCACCTCCTTCTTTTCGATGTCCACATCGGTCTTAGCGACGGGAGTGAAGGACTGACCGTAACGGTTGTCCTGGAAGTGGCCGAGCTCTGCCGCGTTATGGGAGCCTCGACCGGTACAGATGAGCTTGAAATACCTGTCGCTGGATTTCTCTCGTCGTCGACTCACAGACACCCCCTTGATGCTCCGTCATCGGGAGTCGGTAGACCCCGCCTACCCCGATGGAACATCACAGCTACGACATTCCCGATCAGGAGTGAGCGACCGAGAAGCACCCACCTCTATGCACCCCGGCGCCTACCCTTGAACCATCACCCCCTGATCGGAGGGCGAGCACGTGGCAGAGCAATCCCCCGGCCCCTCGGACGACGTCGGAGCGCGCGTGTCGCGTGCCCGAAAGCGTCGCGGGCTGACACAGCAGGGCCTGGCACAGAAGACCTCCTACGCCCGCTCGCACATCGCCCAGGTCGAGACCGGGCACAAGGCGGCTACCCCCTCGTTCATCGCGGCCGTCGCGGACGCGCTCAAGGTCGAGATGAGCGAGCTGTACGGGCAGCCCTACCGGGGCGACACCCCCTCAACGGACCGGGTCCACCGCTCCATCCCACACCTGCGCCGTGCCCTGGCGTGGTCGGACCTGCCGCCCGAGCTGGAGGGACCGGCGCGCCCTCTGGAGGTCCTGGCCGCCGAGGTCGAGAACGCGAAGCGGCTGCGTCGCCGTGCCCGCCACATCCAGCTCGGGGACATGCTTCCGGCGGTCATGGAGGAGCTGAGCCACCACGCCCACGAGGGCGACGACCCGCGTGCGTGGCGGCTGCTGTCGGACGCCCACTGCGCGGCAGGTGAGCTGTCCCGCCGCCTGGGCTACAGCGACCTCGCGGACTCCATGTTCAGGGAGGCGGCCCGCTTCGCGGCGCTCTCACGCGACCCGCACCTTCCCCTGATCATCACGTGGCGTCGCGCCCTCGTGCTCATGAACCACGGCGCCCTCGGGGCGGCCGTCCGGCTCCTGGAGCGGTGCACGACGAGGATCGAGCAGGGGCGGCCCGGTGACGTGGAGGTCTCCGGAGCACTGCACCTGCGGGCGGCCGTCATCGCGGGTCGAATGGGCGACGCCGGGAGCGCGTGGGACCACTTCGAGCGGGCGACCGAGATCAGCGCCAGAGCGGGACGGCCCCACCTGGACGACTACAGCACGTACTTCTCGCCCGCGAACATCCTCATCCACGGCGCGGCGGTGGCGACCGAGCTGGGCGACTACGACGAGGCGGTCAGGCGTGACGCGGCCATCCCGGCGAACGCCCTCAACAGCCTCGCTAGGGAGCGCCGGTCACACCACCTGATCGACATGTCGCGCGTCCACCTGGACCAAGGGCGCACCAGGCAGGCGCTCGCGAGGCTTGTGGAGGCGGAGCGAGTCGCACCCCAGATGACTCACTACCACCCGTCCGCGCGTACCGTCGCGACCCACCTCCAGGACCGCCACAGGGTCCTCTCGGAGGATCTCAGGGGCCTTGTGTTCCGCATGCGCCTCTGATTCGTCGGACAGACTGATCGCATGGGAACTCTCTACCTCACGCTCTCCGCCGCCGGCACGACGCCGGAGGAGACCGCGCCCGACCTGGTCCGCCTGCTTCAAGACGAGGGGTGGCGGGTCACCGTCCTGTGCACACCCACGGGCACGCGCTTCCACGACCTCGACGCGCTGGAGGCGCTGACGGGGGAGCCGGTGCGCGTGGACTTCCGCCGTCCCGGCACGGGCAAGAGCCTGCTCCCTCCGAACGTGGTCCTCGCCTGCCCGTGGTCGTTCAACAGCACGAACAAGACGGCGCTCGGGCTCGCGGACACCTTCGCCGTCGCGCTCGTGTGCGAGATGATCGGGCGCGGCGTCCCCACGTTCCTGGTCCCCAAGGCCGGTGACGGCCTCGCGGGTCACCCCGCCTGGGGCCGCAGCCTCGACCTGCTGGGAGAGGTCCCACACGTCACCCTGCTGCAAGGAACGACCCGCAGCCTCCCGCCGTGGCGCGAGGTGGCCGAGGCCCTGGCAAAGGTGCCCGCGTCGTAGGAGTTCCGGTGCGAAACACCCTCCGTGGCGCTCTACCCGGGGAGAGGAGCATGTTCCAAGTTGGAACAGTGCGTCCCCTTGACGGATCCACGATCGCCCCATGGACTCCTTGACTCCCCAGAGTGACCGGAACGAGCTGGACCGACTCAACCGTGACTACCCGGGCTGGAGCGTGTGGCGCAGCCGGAGGGATGACACGCTCGCCGGGTGGGTGGCCAGCAACCTCAACCCCCGAAGCCAGTACGACCCGACGCTGCACGGCGACACCGCCGATGAGCTGGAGGACCGCCTCAAGAACCCACCGTTGCGGATCGGCGGCCTCCTGGTGGACGGGGAGGTTCTCCTGTGAGCGCGCAGAGAACGGGTCTCGTACTCACTCCTGAGCAGGAGCGCGCCCTGGAGGCCGTCCGACCCCACGTGGACCAGCTCCAGGCCGAGTTCGGCGAGATGTGGGAGATCGGGCCGTGCCACCCCTGGAACGGGACGGTCGAGCGGTTGTACGCCAAGCGGCGAGCGCCCGTTTCCGGCGAGCTGGGCTCACTGAGTGCACGCACGGTGGACGAGCTTCACGCCAAACTGCATGTGCGCTCCTGAGTCGCCCAGCTTGAAGGCCCCGGCGACGGAACGGGCCGGGGCGCGGACCTTCGCGCCCCGGCCTGCCCGCCCCTTCCCGGCTACCGCTCCGGAGCCGGGTCGGTCTCGCTCCGCGGCACCTCGCTGCCGGAGACCGCCACAGGCGCGGCGTCCTCCGGGGCCTTCTCCTCGTCCCCGGTCGTGTCCTCGGGTCGTGCGGGGGGCTCCTTGCCGTCGAGGACCGCGCGCATGCGTTCCATGTCGAGCTGGCCCTCCCACCTGGCCACGACGAAGGTCGCCACGCAGTTGCCGAGCAGGTTGATGGACACGCGCATGGTGTCCATGATGCGGTCCGCTCCCAGCAGCAGGGCGACGCCCGCGGCGGGGAAGGCGCCCAGTGCGGTGGCCGTCGCCGACAGCGCGAGGAAGGCCGAGCCGGGGACCCCTGCCATGCCCTTGGAGGTCAGCAGGAGGATGAGCACCATCATCAGCTGGTCCCCCATGGTCATGTCCGTGCCGAAGGCCTGGGCCAGGAACAGCGCGGCGATCGGCAGGTAGATGGCGGCGCCGTCGAGGTTGAACGAGTACCCGGTCGGCACGACCAGGCCGGTGGTGGCCTTGGAGCATCCTGCGTTGGTCAGCTTCTGCATGATGCGCGGCATGACCGCCTCGGAGGACGCGGCTCCGATGGCCAGGGCGAACTCCTCCTTGGTGTACCGCAGGAACTTCCACAGGTTGACCCCGGCGAGGACGCGGGCGATGACCGCCAGGGCGAGCAGGAAGACGGCGGCGGCCGAGTAGCAGGCGAGGATGAGCATGCCGAAGCTGCTGAGCGAGGACAGGCCGTAGGCCCCGATGACGAAGGCCATCGCGCCCAGCGCGCCCAGGGGCGCCACCCGCATGATCCAGCCGATGCAGGTGAAGATGACGTCGGTGAACCGCTCGATGAGGTCGAGGATCGGCTTGCCCCGCTCGCCCAGCTTGGACAGGGCCAGGGCGACGAACACCGCGAAGAACAGGACCTGCAGGAGCGAGTTCTCGGCGAAGGCGCCCACGACGCTCTCGGGGATCACGTCGAGGAGGAACTGGGCGAAGCCGGGGATCTCCCCGCCCTGGGTCACCTCCTCCAGGGCGCTGGTGTCGAGGTCGGCCGCGTCGACCTCGAAGCCCACACCGGGCTTGAGGAGGTTGGCCACGACCATGCCGTACAGCAGGGCGAAGGCGGTGACGACCTGGAAGTAGACCAGCGCCTTGACGCCGATCCGGCCGACGGCGCCGAGGTCGCCGACCTTGGCGATACCGGTCACGATGACGCAGAAGATCAGCGGCGCGATCAGCATCTTGATCAGGCGGATGAAGCCGTCACCCAGCGGGCGCAGGCTCTCGCCGAACGAGGGCCACAGGTGCCCGATCAGCACACCCGCGATGACGGCGACGATCACCTGGAAGAACAGTGACCGATAGAAGCGGGGACGGGGGCGGTCCGATGTTTCGGCTTCCGGGGCAACAGCCATGGGGGCACTCCACAAGGGGGCTCAGCGGGGTTATGGAATCTGTATTCCTCATGGTGGAATATAGACATTCCGACAGAGTAGCGGGCGTCACACCCGTCACACAATGAACATCAGTACAAACCGGCAGGTAACAACGAGGGCGGCAGTCGGCGCACTCGCGAACCGGCGCCCGCGGCGGACGCCCAGCCCGGGTCAATCCACCCGAAAGACCTTTGACACCGGGCTTCACGGGCACCTAAGTTGTCAATGACAACTTCTCCCCTCTCTCCGGAAGCCGCCCATGCACACCAGCGTCAACGGCGCACCCTCCCCCGCACCCGACGACCCCGGCCTCAGCGCCGCCGAGCACCTGCGCGACCGGCTCGGTCTGACCGGCACCAAGGTCGCCTGCGGCTCAGGCGCGTGCGGGGCCTGCACGATCCTCGTCGACGGCGCGCCCACCGCCTCCTGTCTGCTGCCCGCCGACCACCTGACCGGGCGCTCCGTCACCACCGTGGAGGGCCTGGACGGCGTCCACCCCGTCCAGCGCGCCCTGGCCGCCCACGACGGGCTCCAGTGCGGCTACTGCACCCCCGGCTTCGCCGTGGAGGCCTCCGTGTTCGTGGACGCCTGGCGCGCCGAACACGGGGACAGCCGCCCCGAGCGCGGCGCCATCGCCGACGCCCTGGCCGGCCACCTGTGCCGCTGCGGCGCCTACGAGGGCATCTTCGCGGCCGTGGCCGCGGCCTGCGCCGGTGAGTTCGACACCGAACCCGACCAGGCTCCCCCGCGCTCGGACGCCCCCGCCAAGGTGACCGGGAGCGCCCGGTTCAGCGCCGACTTCGCCCCGCACGGCGCGTGGGAGGGCGTGATCGTGCGCTCCACGGTGCCGCACGCCCGTGTGCTCAAGGTGAGCGCCGGCCCCGGACCCGACGGCAGCCCGGCGCCCCTGGTCGACCTGCTCGGCGAGGACCGCGTGGTGCGCTACGTCGGCCAGCCGATCGCGGCGGTGGCCGCACCCACGAGGGAGGCGGCGAAGGAGTTCGCGAAGGCGGTGCGGGTCGACCTCGAACCCCTGCCCGCGGTGACCGACCCCGGAGAGGCACGCGCCCCGGGCGCCCCCGTGCTCTATCCCACCAAGGAGGAGCGCGCCGCCGCTCCCGCCTACGGGGAGGCGCCCACTCCCCCGGCCCCGTGGAACGGCAACGTGCGCGGTCCCGGTGTCGTGAGCTGGCGCGGACCCACGGCCGTGTCGCGGCTGCGCGCCGCCTCCCGCCGCAAGGACCCGCTCCTGGTCGCCGAGGAGTACACCACCGCCACCCAGGTGCACAGCCCGCTGGAACCGCACGTGAGCGTGGCCTCCTGGGCCGACGGCGACCTGTACCTGCACGTGTCCACCCAGTCGGTCAGCAAGATCGCGAACAAGGCGGCCAAGCGCTGGGACCTCCCCCGGGAGCGGGTCCACCTGGTGACCGAGTACGTCGGCGGCGGGTTCGGAGCCAAGAACTCGCTGTCGGCGGACGTGGTGGCCGCCGTGGAGCTGTCCCGGCTGGTCGGCCACCCGGTCCGGGTGTGCCTGGACCGGGCCGAGGAGCTGACCGACGCCGGGCACCGGCCCGGCACCCGCACCCGGGTGGCGTTGCTGGCCGGGCGGGACGGTTCCCTCCGGGCCATGAGCGTGGACTCCCACGGCGACGGCGGGGTGTCGGTGGGCTCCAACGCCGCCGTCCTGGCCGCGCTGATGTACGGGCGCTCACCCCGCCGGACGCGTGACTTCGACGTGGTGACCAACCGGCCTCCGGGCCAACCCATGCGCGGCCCCGGCGGGCCGCCCATGGCCTGGGCCCTGGAACAGGCCGTGGACACCATGGCCCTGCGGCTGGACGAGGACCCCCTGTCCCTGCGCCGCCGCTGGGACGGCAACCCCAAGCGGCAGGCCCTGTACCAGCGGGTCGCCGACCTGCCGCTGTGGCGGGACCGCCCGCGCGGGAAGCGCACCGGCCGGTTCCGGCGCGGGGTGGGGCTGGCCGCCGCGGGCTGGCCGTACCTGCTGGCACCCGAGGCTCGGGTGGAGCTGGTGGTGGAGGGCGGCGCGCTGGTGGTGCGCTCGGCCACCCAGGACATCGGCACCGGCATCCGGAACGTGCTCGGGGAGGTGGTCGCCGACCGGCTCGGGGTGAGCGCGGCGGATCTTCGCGTGGAGATCGGGCAGAGCTCCTCGGTGCACGGAACCGGCTCCTTCGGCAGTCGCACCACCACCTCCATGGGCCCGGCCGCCGCCGACGCGGCCGACCGGATGCGCGACGCGCTGCGCGAGCTCTCCCCCGACGTGCCCGCCGAGGGACCGGTTCCCGAGCACGTGTTCAAGGAGGCGCTCGCCGCCGCCGAGGGGGTGAGCGTGGTCGGCGAACGCGGCCGGGATCGCTGGGGGCAGCTGACCCCGAACATGGACGACCTGGCCGTGGGGCGCGGCATGAGCGGCGCCGTGCACGTCATGGAGGTGGAGGTGGACACCCTGCTCGGCCGGGTGCGCCCCACCCGCTGCTGGGCGGGGATCGCCGCCGGGCGCATCTACTCCGAGAGGCTGGCCCGCAACCAGTGCGAGGGCGCGGTGGTCCAGGGGGTGGGGTACGCGCTGTTCGAGGAGCGGCGCGACGACCCCGCCTCGGGTGTGGTGCTCTCCGACAACCTGGAGGACTACCGCATCCCGGGGATGGGCGACGTGCCCGAGACCGAGGTGTACTTCCACGAGGAGGGGTTCGAGCACGTGGTCGGCGGCGGGATCGGCCTGGGCGAGGTCTCCGTGGTGGGTGTGGCGGCGGCCCTGGGCAACGCCGTGTACGACGCCACCGGCTGGCGCCCGCACGACCTTCCGCTTCGCCCGGACCGACTGATCGGAGCCCTGCGTTGACCATGGAGCGACAGCCCACGTCGACCGTCACCCGCCCCACGAGCACGGCTGAGGCCGTCCGGGAACTGGCCGGAGGTGGCGCCCGCCCGCGCGCCGGCGGCACCGACCTGGCCGCCTGCCTCGAGGTCGGCGCGGTCGCGCCCGGCCCACTGGTGGACCTGTTGGACGTACCCGAACTGCGCGGTCCGCACTGGGCCGAGGACGGTTCGGTGCGGATCGGAGCGATGACCGCCGTCGCCGAACTGGGGGCCGATCCCCGGCTGGCCGGAGCCTATCCGGGGTTGGCCGCCGCGGCCCGGGCCCTGGCCACCCCGCAGATCCGCGGCACGGCCACGGTCGGCGGCAACCTGCTCCAGCGCAACCGCTGCTCCTACCTGCGCAACCCGGCCTTCGACTGCTTCCAGACCGGGGGTGACTCCTGCCCCGCCCGCTCCGGTGACCACCTGCGCGGCGTGGTCGTGGACCAGGGGCCGTGTGTGGCCCCGCACCCGTCGTCGCTGGCGGTGGCCCTGCTGGCCTACGACGCGACCGTGCGGGTGCGGCACGGCTCAGGTACGGATTCGGGCGCGGTGGCCGACAGGGACCTGTCCGAGCTGTACGACGGCACCGACCCCACCCGCGACCACGTGCTGTCCCCCGAGGACCTGCTCGTCGCGGTGTCCCTGCCCGCCTCCGTACCCGGGGAGCGCGCCGCCCACCTGCGGGCGGCGGGGCGCTCCCGGGCGGAGTGGCCGCTGGTGGAGGCGGTGGTCCGGCTGGAGTGCGCCGAAGGCGGCACCGGTCCGGTGGTCCGCGCCGCGGTGGCGGTCGGCGGGGTCGCCCGCACCCCGCTGCGGCTGCCCGGTGTGGAGCGGTCCCTGGTGGGTTCGCTCCCCGGCCGAGGACCGGGCGCGGTGGTCCTCGAGGCACTGGAGGGCCTCACCGAACTCTGTTCCCCGCTGCCCGCCACCGGGTACAAGGTCCCCTTGCTCCAGGCCACTGTCCAAGACGCCGTCGAACGGGCCCTGGACTCTCCGGACCGGTGACACGGGGCCGGAGACCGGCCGGGTGGGCCGCCGTGGCGTGGCGGCCCACCCGGTCCGCGGCCACGACCGGTCACGACCGTCCGGAGCCCGCCTCCGCGCTTCGCCGGCCGGTGGCGGGCAGGGGCGGCGCCCCGGCCCGGTGGAAGCCGGCGCCCGGGCCGGCCCTGCCCGTGTCAGTCGCGGGGCCGCACCTGGACGGGGACCCCGTTCAGGACGGCGTTGCCGGAGAGCGGGTCCACCACGGAGGGATCGGTCACGGCGTTGACGTTCACGCCCGGGTTCCGGGCTGCGACCGACAGCCGGGTCCCCCGCACCCCGTGCCCCCAGCCGTGGGGGAGGCTCACCACCCCCGGTGCGACGGTGTCGGTGTGCTCCACGAGTGCTTCCACCGAGCCCGCGCCGCTGCTCACCGTGGCCGTCGCGCCCTCCTCCAGGCCCAGGCGGGTCGCGTCCTCGGGGTTCACGTGCAGGGTGCAGGTGTTGCTGCCGCTGTTCAGGCGGGGCACGTTGTGGCCCCAGCTGTTGTTGGAGCGCAGGTGCCGCCGACCCACCAGGACCAGGGACTCGCGGCGTTCGGCCAGCCCGGCTCGCAACCGTGCGACGTCCTCGGCGATCGGCGGCGGGCAGGCCTCGATCCGTCCGGACTCGGTGGCCAGGACCGCGGGCACGCGCGGGTGCAGCGCTCCGAGATCGATGCCGTGCGGAGCGTCCAGCAGGGATCGCAGGGTGAGGCCCTCCGGGCGGGCGCCGAAGGCGTCGCCGTAGGCGCCCAGGCGCAGGAACAGGTCGACGCGGCGCTCGGCCCAGCCGCCCGGGTGCAGGTCGGCGGCCAGCTCGGCCGGGTCGCGTCCGTGCACGGGTGAGTCCGGGTCGGCGACGGCCCGGGACAGCAGCCGCGCGATCTCGGCCTCGTCCACGGCGTCGGGGTCGGCGTCGGGCCCCTGGCCGGCGGCGATCTGCACGAGTCGGCGCAGGATCTCGCCCTCGTCGGCCTCCCCCTCGCCCAGCGGCAGGGCCGGGGGCGAGTAGCGGACGTTGTTGCGCACCGCCAGCTCGTTGAAGGCCAGGTCGAAGTGGCTGGAGCGGCTGTGCGGCGCGGGCGGCAGGATGACGTGCGCGTGGCGGGTGGTCTCGTTGAGGTAGGGGTCCACGCTGACCATGAACTCCAGCTCCGGCAGCGCCTCGGCGAGGCGTTCGCCGCCCGGTGTGGACAGCACCGGGTTGCCGGCGACGGTGACCAGGGCGCGGACCTGCCCGGGGCCGGGGGTGGCGATCTCGTCCACCAGGGTCACCGCGGGGAACTCGCCCTTGGCCTCGGGCAGGCCCCGGACCCGGCTGTGCCAGCGCCCGGTCCGGAAGGGGCGGCTGCGGCTGGAGCCGGGGCCGCGGTGCGCCGGCTGGGGGAACATCGCCCCGCCGGGCCGGTCCAGGTTCCCGGTGAGCAGGTTGAGCACGTCCACCAGCCAGCTGGTCAGCGTGCCGAACTGGACGGCGGTCGTTCCCAGGCGCCCGTAGACCGCGGCGGTCGGTGCCGCCGCCAGGTCGCGGGCCAGGGTGCGGATGTGCTCGGCCTCGATCCCGCACGCCGCGGCGACGGCCTCGGGGGCGAAGTCCTCGGCCAGCGCGCGGAGTTCGTCCAGACCGCTGGTGTGCTCCGCGAGGCTCCCGGGGTCGGCGAGGTCCTCGGCCAGCAGGGTGTGCACCATGGCGAAGAGCAGGAAGGCGTCCCCGCCCGGGCGGACGGGGACGTGCTCGTCGGCGAGGTCGGCGGTGCGGGTGCGGCGGGGGTCGACCACGACCAGTCGGCCTCCCCTGGCACGCAGCGCCTTGAGCCTGCCGGGGAAGTCGGGGGCGGTGCACAGGCTGCCGTTGGACTCCAGCGGGTTGGCGCCGAGCATCAGCAGGTGGTCGGTGCGGTCCAGGTCGGGGACGGGGATCGCGAACGGGTCGCCGAACATGAGCCCGCAGGAGACGTGTTTGGGCATCTGGTCGACGGTGCTGGCGCTGTAGACGTTGGTGCTGCCGAGGGTGCGTGCCAGCAGGCTCGAGTAGAGCTGTCCGGCCAGGGTGTGCACGTTCGGGTTGCCCAGGTAGCTGGCCACGGCCTGGCGGCCGTGGCGTTCGACCACTCCGGTGAGCCCGGCGTCGACGGCGGCGAAGGCCTCGGGCCAGTCGACCTCGCGCCAGTGCTCTCCGTCGCGGATCATGGGCCGCCGCAGCCGGTCGGGGTCGTTGTCCAGGGCGGGGAGGGTGGCGCCCTTGGGGCAGACGAATCCGGCACTGAACACGTCCTGGCGGTCTCCGCGCGCCCCGGTGAGCCGCCCCGCGTCGATGGTCAGGGTCAGGCCGCAGGTGGCCTCGCACAGCGGACAGATCCGCAGGGCCGTTTCCATGAGGGATACCTTTCACATACCGAACAGTCGGTTTGTATGGGACCCTACTCGTCACGCGTCCCTTCGTACAGTCCGGGGCCGCCACTGCGGTGGCGGCCCCGGTACTGCTGGTCTGCGCTGTCCCCGGCCGGAGATCAGCCGCGCAGGTAGGCCTGGTGGGCGAGGTCGCGGCACACCACCGCGAAGTCCAGACCCGCGGCGGCGGCCGCCATCGGGAACGTGGAGGTCTCGGTCAGGCCGGGGGCGACGTTGGTCTCCAGGAAGATGGCCTCGCCGTCGGCGTCGACGATGAGGTCGGTCCGGGAGAAGTCGCGCAGCCCCAGGGTGCGGTGCGCGGTCAGGGCGACCTCGGTGGCGGCGGCGACCACGGACTCGTCCAGGCGGGCCGGGCAGAAGAACTCGGTGCGGCCGGCCGTGTAGCGGGCGGCGTAGTCGTAGACCCCGCCGTCCGGGACGATCTCCACCGGCGGCAGGGCCACGGGTCCCTCACCGGTGTCGAGGACGCCGATGGCCAGCTCGGTGCCCTGGACCTGCTCCTCCACGAGCGCGGAGTCGCTGTAGGCGAAGCAGGACATCAGGGCCGCCGACAGGTCGCTGACCGAGGTCACCGGGGTGGCTCCGAAGGCCGAACCGCCGCGGTCGGGCTTGACGAACAGCGGCAGACCGATGCGGTCGGCGAGACGGCCCAGCAGCGCCGGGGCGCCCAGGTCGTGGAAGGCCGACTTGGGCAGGGTCGCGCCGCGCGGCACGCGCACGCCCTTCTCGGCGAGCAGCGCTTTGGCGGCCGGCTTGGTGTAGGCCAGGCGGCAGGCGTCGGGGCGGGCGCCCACGTAGGGCGCCCCCACCAGTTCCAGGACCTCGCGGATCGCGCCGTCCTCGCCGGCGGCGCCGTGGAGGACGGGGAAGACCACCTGGGGCGGGTCGGCGGCGAGCCGGTCCAACAGACCGGAGCCGACGTCCGCGACCTGCACCTCGACATCGAGCCGACGCAGGGCCTCGGCGACGCTGCGGCCGGAATGGACGCTCACCTCGTGTTCGGGGGACAGGCCTCCGGCGAGGACGAGAACCCGTTCAAGGTCGGCCACGGCGCGAACCTCCTTCTGTGCTGCTGTCATTGCTGTGCCCTTACGCGGGGATGTCAGGGCAGGTCAGGGGTGGGTGCCTGGCTGCCTTCGGTGGGCGGGGCGATCGCGGGACCGAACGTGTCGCGCAGGTCGATCTCACCCTCGATCGCGGTCACGAGACGGCGTACGCCCTCGCGGATCTGTTCGGGGGTGGGGTAGCAGAAGCTCAGGCGCATGCTGTCACGGCCGCGGTCGTCGGCGTAGAAGCCGGTGCCGGGCACGTAGGCCACACGTTCACCGAGGGCGCGCGGGAGCATGGACTTGGCGTCGATGCCCTCGGGCAGGGTGGCCCACACGAAGAACCCGCCCTCGGGCCTGGTCCACGTGCACCCGGCGGGCATCATCGCCTCCAAGGAGCCGAGCATCGCGTCGCGGCGCTCGCTGTACATGGAGTTGAACGCCTTGATCTGTTCCTTCCAGGGGAAGGTCTTCAGGTAGCGGCGGACCACGAGCTGGTTGAACGTGGAGTGGCTGAGCATCGCCGACTCCGCGGCCAGGACCAGCTTGGCGCGCACGGCGGCGGGGGCCAGGGCCCAGCCGATGCGCAGACCCGGGGAGAGGGTCTTGGAGAGCGAACCGAGGTAGACGACGTTGCCGTTGCCCTGGGAGTACAGGGTGGGCTCGGGTTCGCCGTCGTAGCGGAGCAGGCCGTAGGGGTTGTCCTCGATCACGAGCACGTCGTGGCGCTCGCAGGCCTCCATGACCCGGGCGCGGCGCTCGGCGCTCATGGTGATGCCCGCGGGGTTCTGGAAGTTGGGGATCGTGTAGAAGAACTTGACCGGCCGACCGTCCAGCTCGGCGCGGACGAGCGCCTCCTCCAGCTCCTCGGGGATGACGCCCTGGTCGTCCAGGCCCACGTGGCGGATGTCGGCCTGGAAGGCGGCGAAGGTGTTGATCGCGGTGACGTAGGTGGGCGCCTCGGTGAGGACCACGTCGCCGGGGTCGACGAACACCCGGGTGATCAGGTCCAGCGCCTGCTGCGAACCGACGGTGACGATGACGTCGTCGGGGCTGGCGTGAACGCCCTCGAGCGTCATGTAGTCGCAGATCTGCTCACGCAGGATCGGGTCGCCCTGAGCCGATCCGTACTGCAGTGCGGTCGCGCCCTCTTCGGAGACGACGTCCTTGACCAGGTCGCCGAGCTGTTCGAGGGGCAGGGCGGCGACGTTGGGCATACCGCCGGCCAGGGAGACGATCTCCGGCCGGGAGGCGACCGCGAAGAGTGCCCTGACCTCGGAGGCGACCATGCCCTGTGCTCGGAGTGCGTAACGGCCGACGTGCGGGTCGATACGCGAGCCCTGTTGGCTGGGCTGCTGCTCTCGGTGGTCAGCGGACACGATCCACCTCCGAAGGAAGGACGGTCTGTGGGGCCGTCGGTACGGGACGATCCAGGGGATCATCGTTGATCCCTGGTTCGACGCCTCGACCGGCCCTCTGGTTCACCGGGATCCCCTGGGTCGGCTGGGCCATGAGAGTCCCCGGTGCGGCGTTCGGTTTGTGTGAACCGTGTTCGAACACGGTTCGGGAAATGCCCCGAGTCTAGCCCAGTGGCGGTGTCGACGCGGTCGAGCAGGGCTTTTCCGGCCCGCCCGAGCATTCGTCGGCCGCTGGTCGATCCGGTCTGTCATCCGGCACGGTACCCATGTGGGTGTTCCGACTCACACGTGGATGACCAGAACATGGCGCACTTTTCACCCTTTCCCCCCGAGTCGGACATTGGCCACTTAGGGCACATCGAAGACATTGGTGCGGTGGACCCGCGCTCGCCCGACACGGCGGCGCCACCAACCCGGGGGGAAGTCATGGGAGTCCGCTCGACCACCGTCACCGCGTCGCTGGCGCTGCTGCTGTGCGCGACGCTCGCCTCGTGCACCGCGGACGAGGCACCCGAGCAGGAGGTCGACGCCGCACTGCTGGAACTGGAGCAGGCCGCCGACGCGCTGTCGGTGACGGTCCTGCGTCCCGGCGCCGAACGCGCCTTCGCCCGCAAGGGCCACCCCGTGGACGGATCGCTCAGCTGCACCACCGCGCCTCCGGAACCGGCCGAGGGCGACGGGGACACCGTCACCGCGGGCGGAACCGAGGCCGGGGAGGACGCGGTCGCGCAGGAGCCGACCGAGGACGCACGAGAGGCACGCGGCGGTCAGCTGGAGGTGCTCTGCACGGGGCGGAGCCGCGACGGCGAGGAGATCCGCTTCGAGGGCCGTCTGCTGCGCGAGGCCCTGGCCGGACGCGAGGACGGCGACGACAGTCTGCGCGGCGACTTCACCGGCCTCGTCGCCGGAGACGAGGTCTTCACCATGGACTGCTTCCAGTGCTCCCCGGCCGGCTCGGAGTCGCACGAGGACGCTGCCGCCTCGGACGGGGCGACGGCCCCGGAGGCCGACGGGACCGCGAACGACGCGGAGTGAGCCGGACGGCCCGGCGCGAACCGGGCCAGGCGGCACCGGCCGGGCCTGCGGAGCGGGCAACGGTACGGCCCGAGAACGTCGATGTCGTCGGGCCGTACCGTCATATGCGCGATGTCCCCGGAGATTCCCCCGATCCTCACGGGGCACCAGTCCGCCGGCGCGTCCGCTCTCAGCCCCCGTCACCCCCCTCAAGGCGCGAAGGACGCGGACGCGCCCCGCACCGGTGAGCAGCCGCCGTGCCCTCTCTTGCCCGGAGGCCGCCCACCGGTAGGCGGGCCGCGCAAGACCCAGTTGACCCCATCCCGGCGAAGGCGGCAATGGTTGCAACAGGTTGCGACGCCATCGCCCAACGCGATCACCCGGGGCAGTCGAACAGATCCGCCGCGCGAGTGCGGTCCCGCAACGCGCGCACTCCGGGTGCCACCGAGCCGGGCAGCAGGTCCAGCGGCGACTCGGGGGTGAGGACCCGAACGCGCACGTCGTCGGAGAACCGGTAGGGGCGGCTCTCGATCACCCCGCCCAGGTTGCGCCGCACCCGGGAGAGCTCGGCCCGCACGGTCACCACGTGCTTGTCGGAGCCGAACACGTCCTGGGACAGCTGCAGTCCGGTGCGCCCGCCGCGGTGCACGGCCAGCAGCAGGAGCAGTTCGGCGTGGCGCGGGGACGGGTGCTGGACCCACTCCCCGCTGTCCCCGGCCACCGACAGGGAAGGGGCCCCGGGCCGGGTCAGGTCCAGGGTGACGGTGGAGGGCGCGGCCTGCTCCTCGGGGCGGGGGCGGATCAGCCAGCCGCCGGGCAGCGGTTCCAGAGCGCACTCCCCCAGCGCCGGGAGCCAGGCGGTCCCGCCCTCGCAGTGCTTGGGCAGCAGCACCCGCCGGACCGGTTCCATGTGGACGGCGGCCGCGGTCCAGCCGGTGTCGTCCACCACCAGGGCCGGCCGGGTCAGCCCGGCCAGCAGCGGCGCGGCCACCGAGCGCAGCCGCTCCAGGTGGGTGTGGTGGATGCCCTGCAGGTGCGCCTCGGCCAGCTGGGCGACCGCGCTGACCAGAGCCAGCGTGGCGGGGTGGATGGTGGAGACCGGACCGGTGACGTCGATGGCGCCGAGCAGACGGCCGTCGCGCGGGTCGTGGACGGGCGCGCAGGCACAGGTGAGGGTGTGCAGGCTCCGCACGTAGTGCTCGGCGGAGTAGACCTGGACCGGCCGCCCCACCACGAGCGCGGTCCCGATGGCGTTGGTGCCGGTGCTGCCCTCGTTCCAGTAGGAGCCCTCGATCAGGCCGACCCGGTCGCCGACCGCACGCATCCGGTGGGAGCCCTCCCGCCAGAGCACCTGCCCGGCGGCGTCCGTGACCAGCATGATGTGTTCGGCGTCGTCGGCCACCGACACCAGGGAGCGACGGATCAGGGGGAGGACCTCCGCGATCGGCGAGGCGTCCCGGAAGCGCTGGAGTTCCTCCAGCCGGGCCATCCTGGGCGGCGGCGCGCTGTCCGGGTTGATCCCGAAACGGCGCATCCGCTCCCAGGAGTCCTCGATCACCGGGCGCAGCGGCGCGGGCGTCGGGCGTCCGGTGACCAGCGCGTCGTGAACACGGCGGAGAAGGACCGCGTGTTCACGTGCGTCCGTCCCGGAGGGCAGGGCCGTGTCCAAGGGAGGAAACGTCATCGGTGTGTGGGGCGCGGGGACCCGGTACTGCGGATCCGGGAGGAAACGCCCTCCTCCTTCCAGGTGTAGGCGTAGCGAGCCCGGCGCCGACCCGCCTGGCGGGCGGGGAGGGAGGCGCCGGTGCGCTTGGATCCGGAGGCGGCCCCGGGCCCGGCCCCGCCGGCTTCGGGCTCCTGGACGGCGCGGTGCCGGAGTCCCCTTCCGGGTCCGCTCCGGGGTGTGGCTGCCGGCTCCGGTTCCGGAGCCGCCGAAAGCGCCGCTCCGGAGGCGTCCGTCGAGGGTTGCGGCGGGCAGCGGGCGGGACGGGGAGGCACGCCGGGGTGAGTCTTCGGTCCTACGCGGAACGTAGCCATCGAGGTCACCTCCTCAAACGGTGATGGCCGGTGCCGGTGAAGGCGGCCCTCAGCCATGTGGGCTGAAAAGCCCGGACCTTCAGGCCCTGGATCCCTTCACACGGCCTCCGGATCCTCGTGTTCGTGGCGGGGTTCCCAAGTTTCCTGGTTCGGGTCGGGCTGGGCCAACGGAACCGGGAGATGCACTCGTTTCGGAAGGCTTTTCGGGCACGCCCTTCCGTTTCCTGTGGGAATTATCGTCCAGGAAACATCCTGGCTCGGATCTGCCCTCCATCCCGCCACAACGGCGGAACTCCGTGAAAGACCCTGCCGACGGGCGCGGAACGGGGGCGGGAGCCTGCTGGTCAGCGTGGCGGGAACCCCTGGCGGGGCACTGCTTCCACCTTCTGTCAGGCTGTGGAACGAGGCGCGAATATGGCCGGTAGCGGCCACCCGCGACACAAGGTCGAACGACTCTGGTATCGCCCGTTCCCGCAGGTGGAGCGAGGGCCGCATGACCGCTTCCCGTGCCATCGCCGCGTTCCCGCCGCGCGGGAGGGCGCACAGCAGAACGCACGGGAGGGTCGGGGAGGAAGGCGCCCTAGGCAGTCGGGGCGCCGGGACCCTCCTCGGAACGGCGGGTGAGTGCGAACCACAGGCGCATGCGCTGTTCCGCGTCGGCCAGGTCCACGCCCAGGTCCCGTTCGATCCGGCCGATCCGGTACCGGACGCTGTTGCGGTGGACCCCGAGGTCCGCGGCGGCGCGATCCCAGTTGCCGTGGCGTGCGATCCAGGTGCGCAGGGTCGTCCGGAGGGTGCGGGCCGTCCCGGTGTCCCCGGCCAACGGGCCCAGGAGTTCACGGCTGAGGTCCCTGGCGTCGGCGGGGTCCAGGAGGGCCTCGAACGGGTCGGTGCCCTCGCCCCAGAGCAACGGCTCCCGGGTGGCGCGGGCGCGGACCAGCAGGGACGCCGCCCTGCGGTCGGCCTCGGGCAGCTCCCGCGGTGGCACGGGCGGGCTGAGCGCGGCGACCCATCCGTGCGCACGGAGCAGGTCCAGGTGTTCGCGGTGGGCCTGCTCGCCCCGGTCGGTGAGCACCGCGCGCACCGTGTCGCCCCGGCCGGTCCCTTCCCCGGCCGACGCGGTCCGGTCGACCAGATGGGTGCCCAGGGGGAGGTCGCCCGGCGCGGCGTGGCGGCCCGGGGTCAGGGCCGTGGCCCGCAGGACCCGGTAGGTGCCGGAGGCCCCCGCCCTGCCACGGGTGTCGGTGAGTTCGGTGAGCAGGGGCTCCGTCTCCGCGCCCAGCGCGCCGTCCAGGAGGAGCTGGGTCAGGAGCCGGCCCGGGAGGGGCGGAGCGTCGCCCACCGTGCGGGAGAGCAGTTCGAGCAGGGCGGTGGCGGTGCGCAGAACCGCGCGGTCCGTGATGCCCAGCGGTTCCGGGCGCCCCACCAGGACCACACCCCACTCACCGGGCGGGGTCCCGACCGTGTGCAGGAAGACCTCGTCGGCGCCGCTGGGGGCCTTGGCGCCGCGAGGCCCCGCGGGGGCGGTGAGTTTGGCGAGCAGGGGGCGGAGTTCGGGGGCGACGGAGCGGGGGGCGCCCGAGGTGCGGTACCCGGACGCCGAGGGATCGGAGGGTTCCAGGGCGGCCCAGCCGCCGAGGGAGTCGGCCAGCACCGACAGGACCCGTTCCACGGGCGCGGTGGCGGTGACCGCTCGGGCCAGGGCCTGGTGGGCCTCGCCCAGGCGTCGGACGTCCCGCAGGTGGCGTTCCTCCAGTTCCTCACCGACCGCGCGGCTGACCGCGGCGAAGGGGGTGGACCTGGGGACCTCCAGCAGGGGGAGGCCCTGCGCGTGGCACTGGCCGACGAGCCGGTCCGGGACGGTCTCGTACACCGGGGCGACCCCGAAGCCGATCGCCCCGACCCCGGTCAGGACCAGGGAACTCACGTACTCGCGCACCCCCGCGGCGGTGACCGGCAGGTTGACGCCCGCGGTGAGCAGGAGTTCACCGCCGCGCAGGTAGGCGGCGGGTTCGACCATCTCGCTGGCCACGGCCCAGGTGATCCCGGGGTCACCCGCCGCCACCACGGTGGTCAGGGCGAGGTCGCGGCGGCCCACGACCACGCTCAGGGGCACGTCGTGGGTGTCCGCTCCACCCGTGCTGTCGACCACGGTTCTCCCGTCTCCTCCCGATGCACCGCTGCGGCTGCGACCGGCGCGCGCCTCCGAAAGCGGGTCCCTCTGAACACGGGCGCACTGTCACGTGTCCCGGACATTGCGTACACGAGTACACCACCCGCACTTTATGGACGGTTCATCCAAAGAATCGAGCGAACTCGTGCGGTTCGGCCACTGGAGCCGAGCTTAACTGCTGCTTACTCTGACCGAAGCACTGTGACCTGCGTCAACGCCGCCGCGGTTCGCCAGCACACTTTTGCACGCACCTTCCTCCTGCTTCTCCCCTCATAAGGAGCATCATGGCCATCGACCTCGCGGTGATCGCCGCCTACCTCCTGGGCATGGTCGCCCTGGGCTGGTGGGGCATGCGTCGTACCCGGAACAAGTCCGACTACCTGGTGGCGGGCCGCCGTCTCGGCCCCCTCATGTACGCGGGCACGATGGCGGCGGTCGTCCTGGGCGGCGCGTCCACCGTCGGCGGCATCGGTCTGGGCTACACCTACGGGATCTCCGGCGCGTGGCTGGTCGTCGCCATCGGTATCGGCATCCTCGCCCTGCACCTGTTCTTCGCCAAGCGCATCTCCCGGCTGCGGGTCTACACCGTCTCGGAGATGCTGGACCTGCGCTACGGCGGCAACTCGCAGGTGGTCTCCGGCCTGGTCATGTGGGGTTACACCTTCATGCTGACGGTGACCTCGACCCTGGCCTTCTCCACCATCTTCAGCGGCCTGTTCGAGCTGCCGCGCGTGGCCGCGATCATCCTGGGCGGCGCCATCGTGGTGCTGTACTCCACGATGGGCGGCATGTGGTCGGTGACCATGACCGACATGGCGCAGTTCGTCATCAAGACCGTCGGCCTGGTCCTCATCCTCACCCCCGTGGCGATCTGGTCGGTGGGCGGCTTCTCCGGGATGCGCGCGTCGCTGGACCCGTCCTACTTCAGTCCCACCAACATCGGTGGCGGCACGATCCTGACCTACTTCGTCATCTACTCGCTGGGCCTGCTCATCGGACAGGACATCTGGCAGCGGGTCTTCACCGGCCGCAACGACAGGGTCGCCAAGATCGGCGGCATCGGCGCGGGCGTGTACTGCCTCGTCTACGGCGTGTGCGGCGCGCTCATCGGTACCGCCGCGGCCGTCATGTTCCCCGGCCTGGCCAACCCCGACACCGCCTTCACCCTCATCGTGGAGGCCACCCTGCCCGTGGGGCTGGCCGGCCTGGTCATCGCCGCCGCCCTGTCCGCCGTGATGTCCACCGCCAGCGGCTCCCTCATCGCCTGCTCCACGGTGACCTCCACGGACCTGTGGCCCCAGGTGCGCCGCCTCCTCGGGCGCGACGAGGGCGCCGCCCACGGCGAGGGCCGCGACGAGGTCGCCTCCAACCGGATCTTCACCCTGGTCCTGGGCCTGTCCAGCATCGGTGTGTCCCTGGCCGTCGACAACGTGGTCGCGGCGCTCACCCTGGCCTACAACATCCTCGTGGGCGGTCTGCTCATCGCGATCCTCGGCGGCCTGGTGTGGCGGCGCGGCACCCGTGCGGGCGCGCTCGCCTCCATGCTGTCCGGCTCCGTGGCCGTCGTCGCCACGATGGCGGTGACCGGACTGCTCTCCAACGAACCCATCTACGTGGGCCTGGGCACCGCGCTGGTGGTCTACGTGGCCGTCAGCCTGATGACCGAGCCGACCGACCCGGCGGCGCTCGACCTCTGGCAGCGGCGCCTGCGCGGCCAGGACGACCCCGACGAGGGCCAGGACGAGGGCGCTGCCACCGCGGCGGCCTCCGACGCGACCGGCCCGGCACCGAACGACCGAACCGCCTGAACCAACAGCACCACAGCACCACAGCACCGACGACAGGAACGGACCAGATGAACAGCCCGATCGGACCCACCGACTCCAGCCTCGTCCCGCGCTTCGCGGGCCCGGCGACCTTCGCCCGGCTCCCCCGCATCGACCAGGTCGAGCGCGCCGACGTCGCCGTCATCGGCGTCCCCTTCGACACCGGGGTGTCCTACCGGCCCGGGGCCCGCTTCGGCCCCTCCGCGATCCGGGAGGCCAGCCGTCTGCTGCGCCCCTACCACCCGGGCCTGGACGTGGCCCCGTTCGAGCGCCTCCAGGTGGTCGACGGCGGCGACATCGCCGTGAACCCGTTCTCCATCGGCGACGCCGTGGAGACCCTGGACCAGGGCGCCTCGAAGTTCGTCGAGGCCGGGACCCGGCTGGTCACCCTCGGTGGGGACCACACGATCGCGCTGCCGCTGCTGCGTTCGCTGTACCGCAAGCACGGGCCGATCGCCCTGCTGCACTTCGACGCCCACCTGGACACCTGGGACACCTACTTCGGTGAGCCCTACACGCACGGCACCCCGTTCCGCCGGGCCGTGGAGGAGGGCATCCTCGACACCGAGGCGATCGCGCACGTGGGCACCCGCGGTCCGCTGTACGGCAAGCGCGACCTGGAGGAGGACCGCCGCTTCGGGTTCGGCATCGTCACCGCCGCCGACGTCCTGCGCAAGGGTGTGGACGAGATCGCCGACTCCCTGCGCCAGCGCATCGGCAACCGGCCGCTGTACGTGTCCGTGGACATCGACGTCCTGGACCCGGCGCACGCGCCCGGCACCGGCACCCCGGAGGCCGGCGGCATCACGAGCCGCGAGCTCCTGGAGATCCTGCGCGGCCTGGCCGACCTGAACCTGGTCGGCGCCGACGTGGTGGAGGTCGCCCCGGCCTACGACCACGCCCAGATCACCTCCACGGCCGCCTCCCACGTGGCCTACGACCTGGTCAGCCTGCTGGCCCTGAACCACCAGAGGAAGACGGGCGACTAGGCGGACGGGCGGGCCCGCGACGGCCCGCCCTGACGGCTGAGCTCACCTCGCTGCCTTCGGGGGCGCGCGTCAACGGCGACGCGCGCCCCCGAACGCTTCTCATCTCCACCCGTTTTCCCTACCCGGTCCCCCGTTCTGATCCCTCAGGAGTCCAGCCGTGCCCCAGTCCCAGCCCGCCCCGGTGACGGAGGTGGAGAGCCACGGGGTCGCGCCGATCCCGGTCCCCGACCAGACCTCGCGCCCCTTCGACCTGTTCCGGCTCACCTTCGGCGGCGCCAACACCTTCGCCACGATCATCCTGGGCACCCTGCCCATCGCCTACGGACTCGGGTTCACGGCGGCGCTGGCCGCCACCCTGGTCGGGGTGGTCCTCGGGGCGCTCATCCTGTCCCCCATGGCGCTGTTCGGTCCGCGTACGCGCACCAACAACGCGGTCTCCTCCGGAGCGCACTTCGGTGTGGTGGGCCGCTCCCTCGGTTCGCTGCTGTCCCTGCTGACCGCCGTCACCTTCTTCTCCATCTCGGTGTGGGTCAGCGGTGACGCGATCGTCGGCGCCGCCGCCCGCCTGGGCCTGCACGGCGGGGACACCCTGCGCGCGGCCGCCTACGGGGTCATCGCGGTGGCGGTGTTCGTGGTGTGCGTGTACGGATACCAGTTCATGCTGCTGATCAACAAGGTGGCCGTGGTGGCGGGCAGCGCGCTGATGCTGCTCGGGGTGTTCGCCTACGGCGGTTCGTTCGACCCGTCCTTCGCCGGGAGCGGCGACTACCTCCTGGGCGGTTTCTGGCCCACCTGGGTGCTCGCGGTGCTGACCATCATGGCCAATCCGGTCTCCTTCGGCGGGTTCCTCGGCGACTGGTCCCGCTACATCCCGGCCACCACCTCCACGCGCCGGATGCTGGCCGCCCCGTTCCTGGCGCAGGTCTGCACGCTGCTGCCCTTCGGGTTCGGTCTGGCCACCGCGACCCTGGTCGCCGACCCCAACCAGTACGTGTCCGGGCTGTCGGAGCTGTCCCCGCTCTGGTACGCCCTGCCGCTGCTCCTGGTGGCGCTGGTGGGCGGCCTGTCCACAGGAACCACGGCGCTCTACGGGACCGGCCTGGACTTCTCCTCCCTGGTGCCGCGCCTGAACCGGGTCCAGGGCACCGTGGTGGTGGGCTCCCTGGCGCTCGCCCTGGTGTTCGTCGGCACGTTCCTGTTCGACTTCGTCGAGACCATCAACGCCTTCGCGATCCTCATCGTCCTGCTCACCTCGCCGTGGATGGTGATCCTCATGCTGGGCTACCTCTTCCGGCGCGGGTTCTACCTGGTCGAGGACCTGCAGGTGTTCAACGAGGGGCGTCGGGGCGGCGCGTACTGGTTCCGCTCGGGGGTCAACTGGCGGGCGATGGCGGCGTGGCTGCTGGCCGCGTCGGCGGGCCTGCTGTTCGCCAACACCCCGCTGCTGGTCGGACCGCTGGGAAACCTGGCCGCGGGGATCGACCTGAGCCTTCCCGCGGCGCTGGTGACCGCCGCGGTCGCCTATCCGGCGGCGCTGTTCCTGTCCCCCGAACCTCGCTCCGTGTTCGGGCCCGAGGGGCCGCGCCTGGTCCCGGCCAGAGAAGAGGCCGCGGATCCCACCAGTCCCGAGGCCCCGGCCGCCCAGGTGCGCTGACCCCGCCCGGAGCGCTCTTCGCCACCCTGCGGGAACGCGCCGCCCGGACGGCCTTCCCTGCACCGGGCCTCCGGTCAGCGTTCGCCCCTTTCCTTGACCGCCCACTCGGTTGCGTGCTCCTGGACGAATGCGGCGAAGGTGCGCGGCGGCCGACCGGTCAGGTCCAGCACCGCTGTGCTGACCTGGTCCTGCAGACCGCTCCTGATGCCGTCTTCGACCTCGGCGATGGCGGTGGCGAACTCGGCGGGCATGCCTGCGGCCCGGTAGGCGGCCGCTTGCTCGTCGGTCCCGATCGTCACCACCCGGACCGGCCGTCCGGTGCGGGCGGTGATGATCGCCGCCGCGTCCCGGTAGCTCAGGGCCTGTGGCCCGGTGAGCAGGTAGTCGCGCCGGCTGTTGGGCTCGACGCCGGGATCGGCCAACAGGGCGAAAGCGCAGGCCGCGATGTCCCGCGCGTCGATCCAGCCCACCGCGCCCTCACCGGCGGCGGTCCGGATCTCGCCGCGCCCCAGGATCCGCTCGCCCACCGGATGAGGGCTCAGGAAGTTCTGCATGAACCCGGACGCGCGCAGCACGACCCCACCCGGCCTTGCCCGCACCCGCTCGGCCATCTCCAGCGCACTGGGCGCGTTCGGCAGCACGATGGCGGAGCCGAGGAGCACGACCCGGCGCACGCCGAGGCTCTGTGCCTCGGCCAGGAACGGTCCGACCAACGGCATCGGGTCCACAGCGTTCACCGGGGGAACCAGGAAGACCCGGTCCATCCCGCGCAGTGCGGCAGGGTGGGTGGTCGGGTCGTTCCAGTCGAACCGGACCGCGTCCGGATCGTCGCCGGACGGATGGCGGCCGGCCACCCGGACCGGCACACCGGCGCCCCGCAGTAGTCCCACCAGCGCGCTTCCGGTCTTTCCGGTGCCACCGGTCACCAGTACGCCCGTCATCGGTCGGCTCCTGAGCGCAGGGAATCGAGCAGTTCGGGCAGCGTCCCGGCCGCCGCGGCGTTGGCCAGCGGGTTCCAGTAGTCCCTGAAGCGGGTGATCAGACCGTCCTGGACGGTGATCACCACGATGTAGTCCATCCGATAGGGCTCTCCGGTGCGCACCGAGTGCCCGTCCGCCTGGTACTCCACCACAACGGTGTCCGGCCGTTCCGTGTGGTGGACGGTGATCGCGGAAATCCCTCGCACGTCGTACACCTCCGGGAACCCGGCCAGGTAGCGGCGGACCTCTTCCCGCCCCACCAGCCGGCGCGGCGAGGCTCCGACTGCGAAAGGGAACTCGGCGGTGCCGTCCTCCGCCCACAGGTCGGCGACGTTCCTGTCCTTGGCCAGGACCAGATCCAGTAGTCGGCGCATCGTTTCCTCGGGAGTGCGGGGCACGGTGTTCTCCAATGTTCGACAGGCTGTGCGACCCACACTGGACGCGGATCAGCAGTGGGGGAACTGACAGCTGATCCCCGGACCACCGGTCCGTGGTCAGGCCGGGCGGCCCGTGCCACCATGAGTCGGGTGAGCAAAGACGAACTGGGCGACTTCCTGCGCCGTCGGCGGGATGCGCTACGCCCGGACCGCGTGTCGGCGACCGCCATCCACCCGCCGGGCCGCCGTGCCCGACGCACTCCCGGACTGCGCCGCGAGGAGGTCGCCGAGCTGGCCGGCGTGTCGGTCAACTACTATGAGCGGCTGGAACAGGCCCGCGCGGCGCGCCCGTCCCCGGAGGTGTTGGCGGCGCTGAGCAGGGCACTGCGGCTCACCGCCGCCGAGCGCGAACACCTGGCGCGGCTGGCCGGCCAGGTCCTCCCCGACACGAACGCCGATCGGGAGCCGGTGCCCGACGACGCCCGCCGGCTGTTGGACCAGCTCGGTCCGATACCCGCCTACCTGGTCGACGAGCGTCAGGACATCGTGGCCTGGAACGGCACGGCAGCCGCGTTGATCATCGACTTCGGGCGGCTGCCCGCCGGGGAACGCAACGCCGTGAGGCTGTCCTTTCGCCTGCGCGACACCCTTTGCTCGGCACCAGCGGACGCGGAGGGCGAGTTCATCCGGCGATCCGCGGCCCAGTTGCGCGCGGCCGGCGCCCGGCACCCGGCCGACCGCGTCCTCAGTGAGCGGGTCAACGAGTTCGCCGCGCACAGCCCGGAGTTCGCGGCCGGCTGGCGCGACCACGACGTACGGCCCCTGCCGACGCTGCGCAAGCACCTGCACCATCCCCGGGTGGGTGAGCTGGAGCTGGAACGCCGGATCCTGCTGCTGCCCGGCACCGACCTGCAACTGGTGATGTACACAGCGGACCCCGGCAGCCCGAGCGCCGCCGGGCTCGCCCGACTCGACGCTGACGGGTAGAGCACGCCCACGACCCCGGTCAGGAAGCACTCGGCGCGGAACTGGCCGACGCGCTGATCCATCTCGCGTCGATCGCGAACCGGGAAGGCATCGGCCTGAGCCAGGCTCCGCGGGACAAGGAGTGCGTGAACGAAAAACGCCTCTGGCAGTGACTCCCCTCCCCCAGCGCCGACCCCGTGGTCACGCCAGGGGTGCTCCTGGACGGTTCTCGGCGTCCAGCCGCGTAGAAGACTTCTGCGTGTTCCTCTTCCCGCGGTCCGCCGTCACGCCGTCACACCGGCACGCTTCGGACCGGGTCCTTCTCCTGGGCGCGCAGGTGGGACCAGGTGAGCTCGGTGACGTGCCCGGCCATGGCGTCGGGGGTCTCGTCCGGGTGCTCCAACAGCCAGTCGGTGAAGGCGTCGGCGGTACTGACCGCGATTCTGGCCAGCAGCTGGGCGTCCTTGGGCTCGAGGGCGCCGTAGTCGCCGCGGGTGCAGGCCTCGATGAGTTCGGCGACCTCCGCGGTGACCCGGTCGCGCATGCGGGTGGTCTCGCCCTCGAAGGGCTCGCCCTGCACGGCCGCGCGCCGGTAGAGGACGGTCCAGCTCTCCCGGTTCTCCACCACGAAGGTGAAGAAGGCCTGCATCCCACGGCGCAGGGGGTCGTCACCGAGGGGCGCCGAGGGGTCGTGCACGGCGGCGCGGACGGCCTCGATGAGCCGTTCCATCTCCCGGCGCACGCAAGCGGTGAAAATCCCCTCCTTCGAACCCAGGTAGTGGTAGACGGTCGGCTTGGAGGTCCCGGCGGCCTCCGCGATCTCCTCCACGCTGACCGTGTGGTAGTCGCCCCGGGAGAACGCGGTGACGGCGGCGTCGATCAGCTGCTGTTCCCTGACACGACGCGGGAGTCTGCGCTGTTTGGTCTTCACGGAACCGACCCTATGGGGCCCGGAGGGCTCCGCCAGGGGCCGAGGACACGGGTTTCCCCGTCGGCTCCGGACGTTTCCACGCGGTAGCGGGTGTGACCTGTGGACACCATTTCCGGCTCGGAAAGGGTACGTGTCCTTTCCCACACCCGGAGAGGTTTGCGCGGGCGGAGACCGCACGGGAGTACGGGGATTCCGCCCACGCCCTGTCACCCGGGTGAGTCCGTCAGTCGGGTGCTCCCCGCAGTTCGAGGGTGCAGCACTTGGCCCCGCCGCCGGCCTTGCGCAGTTCGTCGAGTTCCACCGGGTGGACCTCGAAGCCCAGCGCGCGCAACCGGTCCGCGAGCACGGCGGCCTCGGCGGCGATGACGACGTTGCGGCCGTCGCAGACCGCGTTGAGCCCGAGCACGGCCGCGTCCTCCTCCGTGGCCAGGAGCGCGTCGGGGAAGAGTGAACGCAGCACCCGGCGGCTGCCCTGGGAGAAGGCCCCCGGGTAGTACGCGACCTGCTCACCGGAGAGGGCGAACAGCGCGGTGTCCAGGTGGTAGAAGCGGGGGTCGACCAGTTGGAGGGTGACGACCGGGCGGCCCAGGAGGCGCTCGGCCTCCTGGTGGGCGGCGGCCTCGGTTCGGAAGCCGGTGGCGGCCAGGACCACGTCGTCGAGGGTGATGAAGTCGCCCTCGCCCTCGTTGACGTGCTTGGGATCCAGGATGTCGGTGTAGCCGGCCTTGCGGAACCAGTCGAGGTAGGCCGGGCCCTCCGGGGTGCGTTCGGCGCTGGCGAACCGGGCCCCGTAGACGCGCCCGTCCACGACCAGCGCCCCGTTGGCCGCGAAGACCATGTCGGGCAGCCCCTCGATCGGCGCGATCTCGCTGACCCTGTGGCCGAGGGACCGGTACAGGTCCCGCAGCCCTTCCCACTGGCGGATGGCGCGGGCGCGGTCCACGCCCGCGACCGGGTCCATCCAGGGGTTGATCGCGTATTCCACCGCGAAGTAGGTGGGTCTGCACATCAGATAGTGCCGCGCTGTCACCGCGGCCGCCGATCCGACAGGTCGAACCATGGAACCTCCCCATTGAGGTGTACCGGAGACCGAACGGCCGACAGTGGTACAGACATTGACCACACCGCTTTCTCCGGCGGACAGAAGTGGGATACCCGCGCGGAAGGCCCGCCAATATAGGCCTTCCCATAAACTCCTCCGCTGTCGGTGAAAGCTGCGCGCCCGCCGCCGGGAGAGCCGCCCCGCACAACCGACCGACCGGCCGGTATTGCTAGTGTCTCCGCAGTTCCGCGATTGGAGACCTCCTCATGAGTACGACCGTCAAGGCAGCCGTCTTCCTCGAGACCGACGCTCCCCCCGAGATCCGCGACGTGGTCCTGCCCGACCCCGGCCCGGGCCAGGTCCGGGTCCGGATGGTCGCGGCGGGCGTGTGCCACTCCGACATCTCCCTGTCCAACGGGACCCTGGCCCAGCCCCTGCCCGCGGTTCTGGGCCACGAGGGCACGGGCACCGTCGAGGCGGTCGGCCCCGGCGTGACCGAGGTGATGCCGGGCCAGCAGGTCATCCTGAACTGGGCGCCGCCCTGCCGCGCGTGCTGGTTCTGCGAACAGGGTGAACCCCACCTGTGCGAGCACGCCCTCGACCGCATGGGCACCCCCTACGCCGAACTCACCGACGGCACCCCGGTCTATCCGGGACTGAACACCGGTGCCTTCGCCGAGGCCACGGTCGTTCCGGTCGGCGCGCTCGTCCCGCTGCCGGACGGGATCGACCTGGCGGTCGCGTCGATGCTGGGCTGCGCCGCCCTGACCGGTTGGGGAGCCGTCAACAACGCCGCCCGGCTGCGGGCGGGCCAGTCCGCCCTGGTGCTGGGGCTGGGCGGGGTGGGCCTGTCCCTCCTGCAGGCCGCGCGGATGGCGGGGGCCGACCCGCTGATCGCGGTCGACGTCTCCGCGGAGAAGGAGGAGCTGGCCCGTTCCCTGGGCGCCACCGATTTCCTGGTCTCCGACCCGAAGGTGCACAAGTCGGTGCGCAAGCTGACCGGCGGGCGGGGGGTCGACCACGCCTTCGAGGTGGTCGGCAAGGCCCAGGTGGTGCGTACCGCGTGGAACTCCTGCCGCCGGGGCGGCACCGTGACGGTGGTGGGGCTGGGATCGAAGCAGGACGAGGTGTCCTTCAACTCCCTGGAGCTGTTCCACCAGGCGCGTACGGTCCAGGGATGCGTGTACGGCTCCAGCGACCCGGTCCGGGACATCCCCGTGCTCGCCGAGGCGGTCCGTGCGGGAGAGCTGAAGCTCGCCGCGATGATCACCGACGAGATCCCCCTGGAGGGTCTGCCCGAGGCCTTCGAGCGCATGCGCCAGGGCAAGGGCGGCCGATCCCTGGTGCGCTTCGGCGCCTGAGCGGGGACTCGGGCCGCACACGGGTTTCAGCGGTCGAGCGCTCCCCGGCCGGGGCGCTCGACCGGGTTGCCGTCCGCGTCGAGCAGGGTCACCTCGACCGGGTGGAGGGGGCGGGAGTTCCGCGGGATCGGCAGCTTCGCGAGGGCGATGGAGCCCCCCAGCGCGACCGCGTAGTAGCCGGCCCAGAGCAGCACGGGGACCAGCAGGGATCCGGGGAGGAGCAGCCCGTAGACGAGCAGCCCGGCGGTGCTCAGCACGGCGAACGTCCCGATCATGCCGCCACCCTGGCCCACGTACTGCCAGCCGCCCAGCAGGCCCAGCATGAGTGCGGCGAGCAGGGCGGATCCGGAGACCTGTGCCAGCACCGGGAACAGGACCGTGTAGACCACGAGGACCTGGGAGAGCACGCTCAGGGCACAGCCTCCAGCCAAGAAGCCGAGCTCCCACCGGTCCCGCGGCGAGGCCAGGAATTCCTCCCTGCGCATACCGTGCGGCAGTTCCCCTGCGCGCACGTGGGCCAGGAGTCTGATGTGGACCCGGGCGAGGGACAGGACCAGGAGCACGAAGACGGCTAGACCGCCCGCCCCCAACAGGAGATGACCAAGCGGTTCAGTGTCGGCGAGGATTGGCACGGCCCAACCGATGTCGGCGGGGGAGACCGCGGTCGCGGTGCCGAGGAAGGCCATCACCAGCAGGGCCTCGACGAGCAGGCACCAAGTGCCGAGGCGGAACTCGTCGGCCATGGGAGTGGGGTTCTGATGGGTACGTAGGCGGTCCCTCCTCGCACGTAGCCGGTGCAGCAACGGAGGCGCGGCCACGTAGTAGGCGAACAGGACCAGGGCGATGACGGTGGCGACCGGACCGGGGACCAAGGTCGGCAGGGGGAAGTGCACGGGGGATCCTTCTCAGCGGAGCGCGCTGTGACCTGCGATGGCCCTCGGGGGCGGGGCCGCAGGAACGCGACAGCGCGATTATGCACCATCTGTCCTGTTCGCCGTCCCATCTGGCTCCCCACTTGTCACACCCTGACAAATGATGTGGTTCAGGACACACAACACCCTTGCCGTGCCACCCGTACCGGGGCACAGTCGTCACCATCGCGCACGCTGTGCCCCCGACACCGGGCACGCACCACCGGCCCCCAGGGGCACGGACGACCCCCGAGGAGAACCATGAGTACCGGAGTCGACCAGGCCGACGCCATCGTCGTCGGGGCAGGGCTGGCCGGACTGGCCGCGGCGGCCGAGCTCGCCGACGCCGGAAAACGGGTGATCCTGCTGGACCAGGAGCCCGAGCAGTCCCTGGGCGGGCAGGCGTTCTGGTCCTTCGGCGGACTGTTCTTCGTCGACTCGCCCGAGCAGCGCCGCATGGGCATCAAGGACTCCAAGGAGCTGGCCCTCCAGGACTGGATGGGCACCGCCGCCTTCGACCGGCCCGAGGACGAGTGGCCCCGCAAGTGGGCGGAGGCCTACGTCGACTTCGCCGCCGGGGAGAAGTACTCCTGGCTGCGCCAGCAGGGCCTGAGGATCTTCCCCCTGGTGGGCTGGGCCGAGCGCGGCGGCTACCTCGCCGACGGGCACGGCAACTCGGTGCCGCGCTTCCACATCACCTGGGGCACCGGCCCCGGTGTGGTCGCGCCCTTCGAGCGCCGGGTCCGCGCGGCAGCCGAGAAGGGCCTGGTCTCCCTGCGCTTCCGCCACCGCGTGGACGAGCTCGTGGTGACCAACGGGACGGTCACCGGGGTACGGGGCACGGTGCTGGCCCCCAGCGACATCGAGCGGGGGCAGGCCAGCAACCGGGACGCCGCGGGCGAGTTCGAGGTGGGCGCGCAGGCGGTCGTCGTGACCGCGGGCGGGATCGGCGGCAACCACGACCTGGTCCGCCGGAACTGGCCCGAGCGGCTGGGCAAGCCGCCCGAGCACATGCTCTCGGGGGTGCCCGCCCACGTGGACGGGCGGATGCTCGGGATCACCGAGGAGGCCGGCGGCGAGATCATCAACCGCGACCGCATGTGGCACTACACCGAGGGCATCCAGAACTGGGACCCGATCTGGGACAAGCACGGCATCCGCATCCTGCCCGGGCCGTCGTCCCTGTGGCTGGACGCGACCGGCAAGCGGCTGCCCGCCCCGTACTTCCCCGGTTTCGACACCCTGGGAACCCTGGACCACATCATGAAGAGCGGCCACGAGTACACGTGGTTCGTGCTCTCGCAGAAGATCATCGAGAAGGAGTTCGGGCTCTCCGGCTCCGAGCAGAACCCCGACCTGACCGGCAAGGACATCAAGCTGGTCCTCCAGCGGGTCCTGCCCGGCGCCCCCGGCCCGGTGGAGGCGTTCAAGCGGAACGGCGCCGACTTCGTGGTCGCGGACAAGCTGCCCGAGCTGATCCGCAAGATGAAGGAGATCTCCGGCGACGACGCCCTGGACGCCGACACCGTGACCCGCGAGGTGGTGGCCCGCGACCGGGAGATGGTCAACACCTTCACCAAGGACCTCCAGGTCATGGCGATCCACGGGGCCCGCAACTACAGGGGCGACAAGATCGCCCGGGTGGCGTCCCCGCACCAGATCCTCGACCCGAAGTCGGGCCCGCTGATCGCGGTGCGCCTGCACATCCTCACCCGCAAGACCCTGGGCGGCCTGCACACCGACCTGGACGCGCGTGTGCTGCGCGCCGACGGCACCCCGCTGCCGGGCGTGTACGCGGCCGGCGAGGTCGCCGGGTTCGGCGGCGGCGGTGTGCACGGCTACCGCTCGCTGGAGGGCACCTTCCTCGGCGGCTGCATCTTCTCCGGCCGCACGGCCGGCAGGGCCGCGGCGGCCGCCCTGGGGTAGGTCCGACCATCGTGTAGGGGCAGGGCACGGACGCGTGTCCTGCCCCTTCGCCGTTTCCGGGCCGACCCAGGAAACGAATGATGTGGGCGCTTACTCGCGAATTTCGCGATTCCCAGCCCGGACGGTCAACGGTTCCGACACGCTGGTCTCCATGCGAACAAGGAGGCAAGATGAGTGTCATGGCTATCGGCAAGACGGACCTGGGACCGGCACCGCTCACTGTGGACGACCTGCGACGTACGCCGGACGACGGGCGGCGCTACGAGCTGGTCGACGGGAGGCTTGACGTGTCCCCCGCACCCGTGTTCCTGCACAGTCGCGTCGAAACCCGACTCAGCATTCACCTGGGCAACCTGGCGCCGGTGGAGTGCGAGATCATCACCGGTCCCGGCATCAACATCAACGCGGACCGGACGCATCACCGCATCCCGGACCTGGTGGTCATCAGCACCGAGGACGCCGAAAGCCCGTACTTGACCAAACCGCCGCTGCTGGCGGTGGAGGTGGTCTCCCCCGAGAGCGTCCTGCGGGACCACCACACCAAGAAGCACGAGTACGCGGCCTTCGGCATCCCCTCGTACTGGGTGATCACCCCCGACCCGGACGAACCGAGCATCATCGAGATGCGCCTGAAGGACGGCGAGTACACCGAGGTGGCCGCCGCCTTCGGCGAGGACGTCCTGGACACCGAACTGCCCTTCCCGATGCGGGTCGTCCCCCAGTGGCTGCTGCGTTCCGGTGGCGACTGGCGCCGGCACATCGGCGGACCGGAGGAGGCGGACGATGCGAAGGCCACGGAGGAAGCGGAGAAGTCGGAGAGTGGCGCGTAGCCTCTGTCCCACGACGGCACGGAGCCGGGTGCCGCCTCGGGCACCCGGCTCCGTCATGTCTGCTCCGGCTCCTCCCCCGAACCCCCGTCCTCCTTCCCGGCGGCGGATTCGTCCGGCTCGGACCTGCGCGGACGCCCTCGGCGCGGGATGTCCCCGGCCTCCTTGGGCATCCGCCCCGCGTCGTCCAGGGCGCGGCGCAGGAGGAACTCGATCTGGGCGTTGGTACTGCGCAACTCCTGCCCGGCCCAGCGCGCGAGCGCGTCGTGGACGGCGGGGTCGAGCCGCAGCAGCACCTTCTTGCGCTCGGGCACGGCACATCACCCGGATCTACTGGTAGAGGGTCCCGGTGTTGACGACGGGACTGGCGGGACGGTCCGAGCACAGCACCACGAGCAGGTTGCTGACCATGGCGGCCTTGCGCTCCTCGTCGAGGTCGACCACGTTCTCGTCCGACAGGCGCGCCAGGGCGCGGTCGACCAGGCTGACGGCGCCCTCGACGATCTCGGCGCGGGCGGCGATCATCGCGCTGGCCTGCTGGCGCTGCAGCATGGCCTGGGCGATCTCGGGGGCGTAGGCGAGGTGGGTGAACCGGGACTCCACGATCTTCACACCCGCCGCGTCGACCCGCTCGGCGACCTCCTTGGACAGCTGCTCGGTGATGGCGTCGGCGCTGTCGCGCAGTGAGGGAACGGCGTTGTCGCCGTAGGAGTCGTAGGGGTACTTGCCCGCGATGTGGCGGACGGCGGCTTCGGTCTGGGTGGAGACGAACTGGATGAAGTCGTCCACCTCGAAGGAGGCGCGTGCGGTGTCCTCGACCTGCCAGACGACGACGGCGGCGATCTCGATGGGGCTGCCGGAGGCGTCGTTGACCTTCATGACGGAGGTCTCGTGGTTGCGGATGCGCGTGGAGACCGCGTTGCGCACGGTCAGCGGGTTGACCCAGCGCAGGCCGTCCGTGCGGATGGTCCCGACGTAGCGGCCGAAGAACTGGACGACCTGGGCCTCGTTGGGCGCGACCATCGTCAGCCCGATGGACAGGACGGCACCGACCACGGCGATCACGATCCCGACCGCGACCAGGGACACGTGCATGCCGAGCAGCGGCAGGCAGGCGATCGCGGCGCCGCCGAGGAACAGCACGAGGGAGACCACGAACACGGGTATGCCGCTGGAGCCGAAGGCCTCGCGCTCCCGGTACTGCGGTGCGGGCCTGATGACGCTCGTCGAATCGCTCATGTGGTGTCCATCCTCTGCGGCTTCCGTCCTTTTAGGTGATGACTTGAGCATAGCATTGTGATATCACTTTTAGTAGACGGCCCTCCCCCGGGGCCACCGACTGAGAGGAGACGTGGACGCGATGAGCACCGACGCTCTGCGCCTGCGACCGCCGAACAACCGCGTGGACCGGCGCGCGATCCGGTGGTGGACGACCCGGTCTCTCGCGGTGACGGTCGTCCTCACGGTCATCCCCGTCGTTCCCGCCCTGATCTGGGAACCGGTGCGCTTCTGGTTCCTGGTCGCCGCCGGGGTCCTCGGCGGGATCGGACTCCTGATCACCGTGGTGATGCCGCAGTGGCGCTTCCGCGTCCACCGCTGGGAGGTCACCGACACCGCCGTCTACACCTCCAGTGGGTGGATCTGGCAGGAGTGGCGGGTCGCCCCGATGTCGCGCATCCAGACCGTGGACACCGCGCGCGGACCGCTCCAGCGAGCGTTCGGGCTGTCGAGCGTGACCGTGACGACCGCGTCGGCCGCCGGGCCCATCGAGATCAGCGGCCTGGACCACCAGCTGGCGACCGAGGTGGCCGACCAGCTCACCGACAGCACCGAGGCGATCCCGGGGGACGCGACATGACCTCCCACGAGGACCACTTCCCCGAGAGGGACCCGCACGCGGAAGGCCCGCAGGAGGGTCCGGCCCCGGAGGCGCAGGGCGGCCCGAGCCCGGAGGGCCGACAGGAGGACCGGCACGCGGCAGCGCCCGCGGAGGTGCCTGCGGAGGTGCCCGCGGAGCCCTCCGAGCAAGCGCCCGAGGAGGCGGCGGAGGAGGGCTGGGAGGGCCTGAGCGCGCTCAGCGTGTGGGCCAGTACCGCCCTCGTGTCGCTGTTCATGGTTCCGTCCGCGATCGTCGCGACCCTCGTGCTCTTCTTCGTCGACGTCTCGAACCTGTGGGCGCTCCTGCCGCTCCCCGCGGTGCTCGCCTTCATCGGGCTGATGACCTACCTCGACATGCTCCGGCTGCGGGCCACCCGGTACCGGATCACCGCCGAGCGCATGGAGATGCGCTCGGGCATCGTCGCCAAGGCCTACCGCTCCATCCCCCGCGAACGCGTGCGCAGCGTGGACGTGGCGGCCCCGATCTACGTGCGGGTCTTCGGGCTGTGCTCGGTGACCGTCGGAACCGGCGAGTCGGCCGGGGCGGGCGGCACCGACCAGCTCCAGCTGCTGTACGTGACGGCCGACCAGGGCGAGCGGCTGCGCCGCGAACTGCTGCGCCGGACCGCCACGCGCCCGAAGACCGCCGGCGCGGCGGACGGCACCGCGGGAACCGGCGGCGAGGCCGCCGACGAGGAGGAGACCGAGCTGGTGCGGCTGAACCCGCGCTGGTTCGCCTACGCACCCGCCACCACGGCGACCTTCGGTGTCGGGATCGGTGTGATCGCGGCCCTGATCGGCATCAACGCGCAGAGCGGCGGCCACGGCTGGCGGTGGATCTCCGAACAGGCCGGGCTCCCCAGCGCCCAGGAGATGTCCGGCTTCGTGATGAGCCGGCTGCTGCTGGTCGTCCCGACCGCCCTGTTCGCCCTGCTGCTCTCCGGCGTGCTCATCCTGGTCCTCGTGGCGGTGGAGACCTGGTGGGACTACCGGCTCGTCCGCGAGGCCGACGGCACGGTGCGGCTGCGCCGCGGCCTGCTGACCAGCGTGTCGCTGTCCGTGGAGGGCCGCCGCCTCAACGGCGTGGTCCTGCACGAACCCTTCGTGCTGCGCTCGGTGCGCGGGGCGTCCATCCGCGCGGTGGCGACCGGCCTGTCCGCCGGGGACGCGCAGAAGACCGAGGCCAAAAGCCGCCTGTCCCCCGCCATGCCCCGCGAGCGCGCCCGGGAGCTGGGTGCCGCTCTGATGCGGGAACCCGACTCCGCGCTGGACGTGCCGCTGGCCCGGCACCCGAGGGCGGCACTGCGCCGCCGGTTCACCCGGGCCACGGTCTGCTCGGTGGCGGCGCTCGCCCTGGCCGGTGGGCTCGCGTGGCTGCAGCGGGTGGCCACCGACGCCTGGTGGGAGGGGATCCGGACGGCGGAGGAGCACTTCATGCCGTTCCCGCTGATCGGCCCGACCACCGAGGCCACCCCGGCCTGGGGCTGGTTCCTCGTGGCTCTGGTGTTCGTCGCGGTGGCGTTCTGGTACGCGGTCGGTTCCTACCGGGGCCTGGGCCACGGCCTGCACCCGAAGTACCTGGTGGTGCGCAAGGGGATGGCGGTCCGTACCACGGTCACCCTGGAGCGTTCCGCGGTGATCGGCTGGCGGATCACCCGCTCACCGTTCCAGCGCAGGCTCGGTCTGGCCGACGTGTCGGCGACCACCGCCTCGGGCGAGGGCACGTACACCGTCGGCGACGTGGGTCTGGGACAGGGACTGGCCTGGGCCGACGGGGCCGTTCCGGAACTGCTCGCGCCCTTCCTGGTGCGCGAGGAGGGCACCGCCGAGCCGAAGCCCTCCGTGCTGCCCTGAGCCCCGCTCGACGGACCGGTGTCCCGGCGCCCCTCTTCCCCGGGGCACCGGGACACACGTCGTCTGCGACCGGCCGTTCCCACCGGGGGCCTCTAGGTCGTGTTCCTTGGATCATTTCGGGTTCGCGACCACCAGGCTGCCTCTCGCTGCGCCGATATCACTCGGACAGCCAACCCCAGGCGGGCCCTCGCTGTGCGACGCTGCGGAGCTTGCGTAGCAGTGCACAGTAGGGGCAGCTTCGCTCATCGTCTGGCGAGAGATTGTCGGGCCCCCGCTGTGCGAAACTGCTGAGCTTGCGAAGCAACGCACAGTAGGGGAGGCGGCCGCTCACAGTCATCGGCGCAAGCGCCGAGCCCACCGAAAGCATCCGCGGAACACTCCCTAGAGAACGGGGTTGTCGAAGATGGGTTCTCCGTCCACCCGCAGGCCGCTGGTGTGGGTGAGGGCCATCTCCACCATCGGGTAGACCTCGAACAGGCGCCGCATCCCCAGGGCTTCGAGCACCCGCTCCGCGATGGGCGAGGGCTCGGCGAGGACCACGTGCCGACCCTGCCGGGTCAGGACCTGGTAGACAGCGACCAGGGCGCGCACGCCGCTGGCGTCGAAGAATCCGAGCCCGGACATGTCCACGACCAGACAATCGCACCGGGAGGCCTGGGCGGCCTGGAGCAGCCGATCACGCAGATGGTCAGCGGTGGCCAGGTCCACCTCACCGTGGACGCGCACCACCGTCACTCCTGTACATGGAAAACGTTCCTGGGCCGAGAACCGGGCATCCTTCGCCACTCGGGCCACCTCTCACCGGACGTAACCTTTCCACTACGCAACCGCGTACGAGATCGTAACCTCTCCAGTGAGGTTCCGGGAGGGTTTCTGTGAGAAAATCCGCCAGAATCTCGCTGATCTGACCTCGCCGACACCTTGATGTCACCATCTCCGGTGTCGGACCGCGACCGCGCTCGGGCTCCACTCCCCAGAGCCCACTCCCTTCTCTCTCGGACACTCCCGAAAAGGCACCCGCACCGTGCTTTCCGCTCGCGTGTGCGGTAAAAGCGGTACTTGGACACCCGTGTGACGGCCGGTGGCCCCGTTCCTTCTGGAACAGGGCCCCGACCGCCCTCATGGACACGAAGAGAGCGAAGGGAGGGAGCGGCCCCGCACTGCCCCGCGCAGTACGACGGTCGCGAACCCGATGACCGAAACAGCTGACACCCAGCCCGGCTGGTTCTCCTCCGAGGAGCTGGAGAACGTCCGCGGCCGTATGCCCGTGCTCTACGTCCAGGCGGTGCCCGTACGGGTGGACGAGTCCGGGTCGGTGACCCACGTGGGGCTGCTCATGCGCGCCGACCCCGACGGCACCTTCAACCGCTCGGTGGTCTCCGGTCGGGTGCTGTACCACGAGCGGGTCCGGGACGCGCTCCTGCGCCACCTGGAGAAGGACCTGGGCCCGGTCGCCCTGCCGCGCATCCCCAGTTCGCCCCAGCCGTTCACCGTCGCCGAGTACTTCCCCACCCCGGGAGTCACCCCGTTCAACGACCCCCGCCAGCACGCGGTGGCCATGGCCTATGTGGTACCGGTGAGCGGTGACTGCCAGCCCCGCCAGGACGCCCTGGACCTGGTGTGGTTCACCCCCGAGGAGGCCACCAGCCCGCAGGTGCGCGAGGAGATGCCCGGCGGGCAGGGAGTCCTGGTCCGCCAGGCGCTCGCCTACGTCGGCCACGCCCCCTGACCCGACCCTCAGTACCCCGGGCCCCGCATCCGAATCCCGCCTCTGCCCCCGGATGCGGGGCCCGCACACCTTCCGGAAAAGCACCAGATCCCCGACAGGCGGGACGGTCTAGTCTGGAGACCATGCTCGAATCCCTTGTCGCCGACGCCCTCGCACTGGTCCCGGAGGGCACCCCCGGCTCCCCCGCCCGGGTGGTGCTCGGGCTGACCGGTGCCCCCGCGGCCGGGAAGTCCACCCTGGCCCGCTACCTGGTGCACGCGGTCGACGAGCACTCGGGGCCGGGCACCGCCGGTTACCTGCCCATGGACGGGTACCACCTGTCCAACGCCCAGCTCGACCGGTTGGGCCGCCGGAACCGCAAGGGCGCCCCCGACACCTTCGACGCACACGGGTACCTGGCGATGGTGCGGCGGCTGCTGACCGAGACCGGCAACCCGGTCTACGTCCCCGACTACGACCGCCGGCTGCACGAGCCGATCGCCGCCCAGCACGTGGTCGAGCCGCACACCCGACTGGTCGTGACCGAGGGCAACTACCTGGCCGGTGACGAGGAGCCCTGGGCCGGGGTCCGAGGGCTGCTCGCCGAGCTGTGGTACGTGGAGACCGACGACCAGGTGCGCGAACGCCGCCTGCACCGGCGCCAGATGGCGGGCGGGGCGAGCGCGAGTGCCGCCCAGGAGTGGGTCGAGCGCAGCGACCGCCCCAACGGAGAGCTCGTGAAGGGCCTGCGGGACAACTGCACCCGGGTCGTGCGGGTCAACGGGGTCCCCCGGCTCAGGTCCAGGGACCGCTACTCCGCGCGCTGAGCCCCGCACGTCGGCTCGCGGCGGCGCGCCGGACGAAGCGCCGGGCGGACCAGCGCACCAGCATCAGGTACTGGTCCGGCTGCCACTGGCCGCCGTTCAGCCCGCTGTAGGCCGAGGCGACGATGTACTCCTTGTACAGGGCGGCCGGCCGACCGGTGAGGACGAAGCGGACCGGGGAGTCGTCGCCGCGTACGAACTGGATGAGACCGTCACGGCGGCCCAGGCTCACGCACTGGAAGAGGTAGCCGAACCGGGAGAGGTCGGGCTCGGTCCCGGACAGGCGCGCGGTGACGGCGTCGGCGGCGGCCCACCCCATGGGCAGCCCCATGGCGCAGGACATCCGCTGGGGCCGTCCGTCCACCCCGGACGCGTTCGCGGCGTCCCCCACCACGTAGACGTCGGGGTGGGAGACCGAGCGCTGGGTGACGTCGACCACGGCGCGGCCGTTCTCGTCCACGGTCAGTCCGGCGTCGGCGGCCAGGCCCGCGACTCCGAAGCCCGCGTTCCAGACCACGAGGTCGGCCCTGACACGGGAGCCGTCGGCCAGGAGCAGGCCTTCGGCGTCCACCTCGGCGACGGAGGAGTGTTCGCGGGCGCTCACCCCCAGTCGGCGCAGGGCCCGGTGCACGTGGGCACGGCCCCGCGGGCTGGCGCCGTCCGCGACCCGGCCCCGGGTGACGAGTTCGACGCGCAGTCCGGGGTGGCTCTCGGCGAGTTCGGTGGCCACCTCCAGGCCGGTGAACCCGCCGCCGACCACGGCGACGCCGCCGCCCCCGTTCTCGTCGATCCGGCGGGCCAGAGCGCGGGCGGACCCCAGGGAGGCCGAGTCGTGGGCGTGTTCGGCGGCCCCGGGCACCCCGCCTCTCGCGGCGCCGCTGCCGAGGGCGTACACGAGTGTGTCGTAGCCGAACTCCCGTTCCTCCCGCCCCGTGTGCTCCTGGTCCGCGGCGCCCTCCCGTCCCGTGTCCTTGCGGCCTGTGCGCACACGGACGGTGCGCCGCTCGGTGTCCATCTGCTCGGCCCTGCCCACGACCAGCTCGATCCCGGTTCCGTCGAGGGACCTGGCCAGGGGGTGGACGCCGACGTCCTGTCCGGTGGCGACCTGGTGGAGGCGGACGCGTTCGATGAAGTCGGGTACGGCGTTGACCAGGGTGACGCGGGCGTCGAGCGCGCCACCACGGATGTTGTGGGCGATCCGACCGGCCGCGGCGAGTCCGGCGTAGCCCGCTCCGAGCACCAGGATCCGGTGTGTCATGCGTCTTCCTCCTCGAATCGTCGAGCGGTGTCGATCCACATGACGAGACGGGCACCCGGAAACGTGACACCGGACGCTCGTGACGGGGATCACTCCAGGCGGGAAAAGACCGAGGCGGCAGGGTTTCCCGCCATCCGCCCATGCATGACGAGGCGACCACAAACACCCCAAGTATCCACATATTGAGACAAAAGTTTCATATAGTGTCCACCGCGGCTAGCATCCATCCCATCAACCCGCACTGAGCTGGAAAGAACTCCCAATGACGGACGTCGCCGAAGACACCCCGGCGCCGAAACGGCCACAGGCCGAGACGGCGGAGCCACCGACCAACCCGAAGCGGAAGGTCCTCACGGCGAGCCTTGTGGGCACGTCCATCGAGTTCTACGACTTCTACATCTACGCGACCGCCGCCGTCCTGGTCTTCCCCTACCTCTTCTTCCCCGAGGGCGACATGATGGCGGCCCGCCTGCAGTCGCTGGCGACCTTCGCCATCGCCTTCGTGGCCCGCCCGATCGGCTCCTGGCTGTTCGGCCACTTCGGTGACCGGATCGGCCGCAAGGCGACCCTGGTGGCCTCCCTGCTGACCATGGGCATCGCCACCATCGCGATCGGTCTGCTGCCGACCTACGCCCAGATCGGCGTGGCGGCCCCGCTGCTGCTGGCGCTGTGCCGGTTCGGCCAGGGCCTGGGACTGGGCGGGGAGTGGGGCGGCGCGGCGCTGCTGGCCACCGAGAACGCTCCCCCCGGCAAGCGCGGCTTCTACGGCACGTTCCCGCAGATGGGCGCACCGATCGGCTTCTTCCTCGCCAATGGCGTCTTCCTGATCCTGAGCCAGGCGATGAGCGACGAGGCCTTCCTGGCCTACGGCTGGCGCATCCCGTTCCTGCTGTCGACCATCCTGATCGTCATCGGCCTGTGGGTGCGGCTGACCCTGCACGAGACGCCCGCCTTCGCGAAGGTCATCGCCTCCGGCGAGCGGGTCAAGACCCCCATCGTCGAGGTCTTCCGCCACAACTGGTCCGCGCTGGTCATCGGCACCCTGATCATGGTCGCCACGTACGTGCTCTTCTACCTGATGACCGTGTTCTCCCTGGGCTTCGGCACCGACCCGGAGAACGGCCTGGGTTACGAGCGCACCGAGTTCCTGGTCTTCCTGCTCATCGGCGTCCTGTTCTTCGGGCTGTTCACCCCGATCTCCGGCTGGCTCTCCGACAAGTTCGGCCGCAAGCCCGTCCTGGTCACGGTCACCGTCGCGATCATCGCGTTCGGCTTCGCCATGGGCCCGCTCATGGGCAGCGGCGGCACCGTCGGAGTGATGGCCTTCCTCATCATCGGCCTGTCCCTGATGGGTCTGACCTTCGGCCCGATGGCCGCCGTGCTCCCGGAGCTGTTCCCGACCAAGGTGCGCTACACCGGGGCCTCGGCCTCCTACAACCTGGCCAGCCTGCTGGGGGCCTCGTTCGCGCCCTACATCGCGACCTGGCTCGCGGGCACCTTCGGGCTGGCCTGGGTCGGCGGCTACCTGGTCCTGGTCGGCGTGATCACCCTGGGCGCGCTGATCGTCAGCCGGGAGACCCGCGACGACGACCTGGACACCATCTCCGCCAAGGTGACCAGATAGGCCCTCCTGGCCGGGTCCCCCTCCAGGAGCCCCCGCGGCGCCCGTCAGGGCGCCGAACCCCCACAACACCCCCACTCCCCCTCGGACGGGCCGGGGCGGCACACGCCGCCCCGGCCCGTCCGGCCTTTCCCGGTCAAGGGCTCCGATGCTCCGCGGCCCCGACCGGAGCGGCCGCGTTCCCCGACCCGGCACCGCCCCCCGTCAGCCGCCGGGTCACACCTCCGGCCTTGACATCGGGTTTATCCACCGGCGAGTACAGGGGAGGGATCACCGGAACAGGGCTTCCTGGAAACTCCGCGACCAGAACCCCCGTCCGGTCAACCCCCTGGAAGCCGTCCACGTCCAACGGACCGGACGGTTCCCCCGCACCTCGCCCCTGGGAGGCACCCCATCCACCCCCGCACCACACTCCCCCTGACCGCCACGGCGCTGCTCCTGGCCACGGCCTGCGGCGCCCCGACCGTCGGCACCACCGACCTCAGCGACGCCCAGAACACCGGCAGCAGCGAGAACAGCAGTGGCTCCGCCCCGGTGGGGGCCGACGTCAACGGCGACGGCTACACCGACCTGCCCGTCGACGGATACGTCGGTGATCCGGGGGACAGCGAACCCTACGCGGGGGTGCTGCTCGGCGGCGAGGACGGGCTGACACCCGAGCGGTCCGTCGTCCTGACCCGCTCCGACCTGGGCCTCGCCGACGACGTCGAGACACTCACCGTCCTGGACACCGGCGACCTGGACGGGGACGGGTACACCGACCTGCTCGTGGACGCCGGAAGCGGGTTCGTGGTGTGGGGAGGCCCCGAGGGCCCGGCCGGGGAGGCCGTGCCGCTGCCCTGGCTGGAGAAGGACGAGCCGTTCGACATGTACGCGGTCTCCCTCGCCGTCGGCGACCTCGACGGGGACGGACACAGCGACGTCGCCGTGCTCGACCACCTCCAGGGAACCCCCGTGGACGAGTTCGAGGCCGCCTACCACCAGGGCCCCTTCGACCGGGACGGCTCCCCCACTGAGAGCAGCGCCATGGAGCTGCCCGACGACGCCGACGACGCCGATCTCGCGGTGTTCGACGCCGACGGCGACGCGGCGCTGGACCTGCTGCTGGTCCGCAACTACGACGAGTCCCCGGCACCCCACCTGGTCCTGCGCTCCGGCCCGGACGGCCCCGCCCAGGAGGTCCTCGGCGACACCGCGCCCGGCCACGCGTACGGGACGGGCGACTTCGACGCCGACGGCAGCACCGACCTGCTCATCGGGGTCAGCGGCATCCCCAACAACGAGCCCGGCCATGACGACGAACTGCACCCGGGGTACGTCGACGTCTACGGGGGCGACGACGGTTTCCTGGCCGCCGAACCGGTCCGCCTCACCCGGGCCAGCGAGGGCGTTCCCGGAGAGGCCGAGGACGGTGACGGGTTCGGCAACGGACTGCTGGTGGGTGACGTGAACGGCGACGGCCACGACGACGCGGCGGTCATGGCCGGCCCGTTCCACTCCTTCGAAAGCGTGACGGTGCTGTTCGGCGGCCCCGAAGGGCTGACCGGTGAGGGCTCCGCGTCCGTGCCCGTCCCGGAACGGGGCGACCTGGGCAGCTACAGCCACCACTCGCTGGCCGACTACAACGGCGACGGCTACGCCGACCTGCTGCTGAGCACCGTGAGCTCGGGGTTCCCGCCCAACGCCGGGGCGGGTTACGCGCTCCACCTGGGCGGCCCCGAGGGCGTCGACCCGGAGCCGCTGGAGTTCACCACCGAGGAGCTTTAGCTCCGGTCGGGGAGGGATGTCGCTCCGGACGGGGCGCGGAAAGCGGGAGGCGGCCGAGAACCCGGGCCGATCGGGGCTGTGGACAACGCCCCCGGCGGCCCTGCCCGTTCTAGGCTGGGAACAGGTCCCCCGCATCCCTACCCCCGGAGTGCACCCGTGTACGAAGCCGCGCTCAAACTGGGCGTCGCGGTCGTCAAGGCCGCCTGTGGAATCTGGATCGGCAACCCGATCGCGGAGAACGCCGCGACCACCGTCGTGGACCTGGTCCAGGAGAAGGTCACCGGCAGACGCGACCAGCGCAGGCTGGAGCGCAAGTTCGCCGAGATCGAGGAGAGCATCGCCGAGCGGGTGCTCGGCTACCTGGACCACGAGTTCCACGGACTGGCGGAGAACGAGCGCGAGGCTGCGGTGCTGGCCGTCGCGGACACCTTCGAACGGGCCGGGCTCACCGACCGCATCCTGTTCGAGCAGGACCTGGACCCGCTGTACCTGGAGCGTTACGTCCGGGGCAAGGCACCCGGAGCCACCAGGGACCTGGGCGGCGCGGGCGTGGCCCTCTACGACCGGGTGCTGCCGGAGTCCTGCGCCTACGTGATGGCCACCCTGGGGACCCTCCCCCGCTTCCAGGCGGGTGCCTTCACCGAACTGCTCCGCCGGGAGAGCCTGGTCCTGGGGAAGCTGGACGAGCTTCTGGACCGCATCCCGAAGGAGGTGGGCCGGAAGGAGGACACCGAGGCGGCGTTCGAAACGGCCTACCGGAGAAAGGCGGCGGAGCGCTGGGACGTCCTGGAGCTGTTCGGCACCGAGGCGAACACCCGGAACTACCCGCTGACCCTGGCGTACCTGAGTTTGAGGGTGTCCTGGGACCAGCGGTGGCGGGAACAGCTCGGCTTGGGCGACGGAAGCGAGTCCCTGCCCAGCGGTGACCTTCGGGTGGAGCAGGCACTCGCCGAGCACGACCGCACCTTCCTTCGCGGGCCGGCGGGGACGGGAAAGACCACCCTGCTGCGTTGGGTCGGGGTGAGAGCCAGCCGGGGTGACTTCCCCGAGGCGATGTCCTCCTGGAACGGACTCGTCCCGTTCATGGTGCCGCTGCGCCAGTACGTGGGCGAGAAGCTCCCCGAACCCGTCGACTTCGTCCGGCACACCGGGCGCCACCTGGCCGACCAGGCACCTCAGGGATGGGTGACCTCTGTCCTGGCGGCGGGCCGGGGGATCGTCCTGGTGGACGGGGTGGACGAACTCCCCCAGAGCCAGCGAGAGGCGGCCCGCAGATGGCTGCGGGAGCTGATGGCCGACTTCCCCGGCTGCCGGTACGTGGTCACCACCAGACCGGGGGCCGCCAAGGAGTCCTGGCTCGAGGCGGAGGGGTTCGTCAGTGCCGAGCTCCAACCCCTCACCGACAGGGACGTGCGTTCGTTCATCCACCACTGGCACGAGGCGGTGCGCAGCGAGGTCGCCGACGAAACCGAACGAGAGCTCCTCACCGCCTACGAGCGGGAACTCACCGGCAAGGTGATGGGACAGAGACACCTACGCACGATCGCTTCGACCCCGCTCCTGTGCGCGCTGCTGTGCGCCCTGTACCGGGACCGGCACACGTCACTGCCCAGGGACCGGATGGAGGTGTACGAGGCGGCGCTGGCGATGCTGCTCAAGGACCGTGACCAACAGCGCGGCATCGAGGGGGTGGAGCTGTCCCGCAAGGAACTGGTGCTGCTCCTCCAGGAGCTGGCCAGGTGGCTGGTCATCAACGGGAGTTCGGACGCCCCCACCAGTACCGCGCAGCGGCAGGTCGCGAGGGTGCTGGCCGGCATGCACCGCGTCGAGGAGGAGCCGGAGGAGGTCTTCACCCATCTGATCGTGCGCAGCGGACTGCTCCAATGCCCAACAGTCGACCGGGTGAGCTTCCTGCACCGCACCTTCGAGGAGTACCTGGCCGCCAAGGCCATCGTGGAGGAGGACAGCTTTCCACTGCTGGTCGGCAAGGCCCACGACGACCAGTGGCACGAGGTGGTGGTGATGGCCGCCGGCCACGCCACCCCCGCTCAGCGGGAGGAGCTGGTCACCGGGTTGCTGGACCGGGCCGACCAGGTGAAGAAGCACCACGACCGCCTGCTGCTGGTGGCCTTCGCCTGTCTGGAGACCTCGCCCCAGCTCGCTCAGCGCTTGAGAGAGGAGGTGGAAGAACGGGTCCGGAGCATCCTGCCGCCGAGAACGAAGGACCACGTCCACGCCCTGGGGCTGGTCGGTGAGTCCGCCCTGCCGCTACTGGTCAAGACCCCGCCGAAGAATGCCCGGGAGGCAGCGAAGACCATCGAGGCGGCCTCACTGATCGGTGGCCCCAACTCGGTGCCCGTAATCGGTCAGGCCTTGCGCTTCAGGTCCTGGAGGGTGCGAAGCGCGGCGCTCCGAGCCTGGTGGAACGACATGGGCGAGGACCTTGCCACGGTGCTTCTTCCCTGGGCCGAGCACTATCAGGACATCGAATATCTACCCATTCCGGCCGATCGAATCGATTTCCTCACATCCCACCTGCCGAAGACTCGCAGCGCCAGCATCGAAGGGTGGAACGGAGACTCCATTCAGGGCATAGGGAAGCTACCCCAGCTGACCAGGGTGAAGCTCAATCCGCGTGCACGAAGCTCCTGGCATGACATCGACCTCGCCCCGCTGAGAGACCTTCCCCATCTCAGAGAGCTCCGGGTCTACAACGGAGCCTCCGTGTCATCGTTGAAACCCCTCGTCCGAAGCAGGCTGAGCATACTATCGCTGGGCAACTCCAGGACTCTTCCCGAGCCGGAAGACCTACGCGAACTCGAACATCTCGAAGAGTTGGAGCTGACCAGAAGCCTTCCACGAGTACCTTTTCACACACTAATTCCGGCGGGTCTCAGAAGCCTGGCGTTCATGCGCTCATCACTCAGTGACCTGAACATCCTTGCCAAGCTACCTAACAGACTCCGCACCGTTCGTGTCATCGACACACCCCACCTAAAGCGGTTGGACGGCCTGGAGAGCCAGATCGAATGTCTGGCCGCCCTCATCACACGGAGCGGACCAGGCCTTCCCCTTCTCAGCTTTGAGCTGTTGGGGGAATTCGAAAACCTCACCGAACTGCGGATAGACCTGCGCACCGCCCTATACAATGCTCGTTTCATTCCGCATATCCCCCGGCTCAGACTTCTCCACCTGGAGTCCCTCGAACAGAGCATGCCCGTACCCGTGCCCAGGTGGATCCGCACCATCCCCACCTTGGACACGCTCAATGTCCAAACGCTGAGTGCGGTAGACCTGACCGATATCGCGGGGGCCCGCAACCTAGTCGTTCGGGTTTTCCCAGGAACCCGTGTGCTGGGCGCCGAACTCCTGGGAGATGGATCGAGGGTCGAGAGACGCATACCCGGCGGACCTTGGTGATAGTGGTCATCGTTTGTAGATGGTGGCGGAGGAAGCATTCAAGGACCACTGCTATAAGCCGAAAGACCCCCTTCGGACAGGGCTTTCGGCACTTGTCGGGGAGGGCGGTGCAGGTGGAGGAAGTGCCTGGGCGGGAAGGGTGATCTGGCGCACCGTGGAGTCCCGGAGGCGGCGACGATGCCGGGAAACGCGGGCCTAGACTCGGTCACGGACAGTGGACAGCAGCCGGAAAGAGTCCCCCATGCGTGAGACAGACGGTGATCCGAACGGCCCGCTCGGGCAGGATCGGCTGTCACTGCCCCAGGTGCGGCTGGACGACCTGCTCGACGAGGTCCGGTCCCGGATGACCGAGATCTCCCGGACCCAGGAGCGCATCCGCACACTGCTGGAGGCCGTCATCTCCATCGGTGAGGGACTCGAACTCGAGCCCCTGCTGCTCCGGATCACCGAGACCGCCACCAGTCTGGTGAAAGCCCGGTACGGGGCACTCGGGGTGATCGGGCCGGACGGGAACATGAGCCGGTTCATCCCCGTGGGCCTGGAGCCGCACGAGATCGCCCGCATCGACCACTGGCCCAGGGGCGAGGGCATCCTCGGACTGCTCATCAAGGAACCCGAACCCCTGCGGCTGCGGGACGTGCGCGAGCACCCGGAGTCACGCGGCTTCCCCGCGGGCCACCCGCCGATGCACACCTTCCTGGGGGTGCCCATCCGTATCCGCGACAAGGTCTTCGGCAACCTGTACATGACCGACAAGACCGACGGCGCGGAGTTCACCGGAGACGACGAGCTCCTGCTGCGGGCCCTGGCCACCGCGGCGGGCACCGCGATCGAGAACGCGCAGCTGTTCGCCCAGACCCAGAGCCGGGAGACCTGGCTGGACGCCTCCGGGCAGATCACCACACGGCTGCTCTCCGGCGCCGCCCCGGAGGAGGTCCTGCGGCTGGTCGCGCGGCGCGCCCGGATGATGGCGCACGCCGACATCGCCGTGATCGCCATGCCCGGAGAGGAGGCCGAGACCCTCACCGTGCGGGTGTGGGACGGCCCCGAGGACCAGCGTGAGTCCTTGGCCGCCGGGGCGCGGGGCGCCACCCTGACCAGGGCGGCCGACACCCTGATCGGCCGCGTCTACCTGAGCGGGACGCCCGTGTGCACCGACGTGGCCGCGTTCGAGCACCTCGGTGTCGGCTTCCTGACCCGGATGGGGGTGGGCCCGGTGCTGGTGCTGCCCTTCGGTCCGCCCGACGGCGCTCGGGGCGTGCTGGTGCTGGCCCGGGACCGGCAGCGGGACCCCTTCCAGAACAGCTGGCTGAGCATGCTGTCGTCGTTCGCCAACCAGGCCGCGGTCGCCCTGGAGCTGGCCGAGGCCCGGCTGGACTCCGAGCGGCTGAGTGTGCTGGAGGACCGGGATCGGATCGCCCGGGACCTGCACGACACGGTCATCCAACGGCTGTACGCCACGGCCATCACCCTGATGGGCACCGTACGGCGGATCGACGACACCACGTCGGCCAAACGGGTGCAGGGCGCCGTCGACGACCTGGACGACACCATCCGGCAGATCCGGTCCACGATCTTCGCGCTGCAGAGCTCCGCGGAGGACGACTCCTCGCGGTTGCGCTCCCAGGTGCTGGGGGTGGTCAACACCGCGGCCGAGACCCTGGGGTTCGCGCCGCGGCTGCTCACCCAGGGGCCGGTGGACAACACGGTGGACGAGCGGGTGGGCGAGCACCTGGTGGCGGTGCTGCGTGAGCTGTTGTCCAACACCGCCCGCCACTCGGGGGCCACCTCGGTGGACGTGGAGGTGTCGGTCGGGGGCGACGAGGTGGTCCTGCGGGTGTCCGACAACGGCCGCGGCATCCCGGAGGGGGTGAACCGCAGCGGTCTGCGCAACATCGCCTCACGTGCCGAGGAGCTGGGCGGGACGACGGCGGTGGCCTCCGGTCCCGGCGGGGGCACCGTGGTCGAGTGGTCGGCGCCGGTGCGACGTTCCGGCGAGGGCGGGACGGTGTAGACCCGCGCGGTTCTGCGCGAACCGCCTCCCGGGCGTCCCCGTGCGCCCGGCCCGTCGCTCCGGGCCGGGCGGCCCTACAGGGTGAACAGGGTGGAGACGACCGCGAGGGCGGGGAGGGTCCCCTGGATCACGGCGGCGCGCGTCTTCCTGCTGTCCCGGGTGACCAGGACGAGTGCGGCGGCTGCCATGGAGCCGGTGCCCGCCAGGATCAGGGCGACCCCCGCTGCGGGGACCGTCGGCCACAGGACCAGGCCGACCGCGGTGACGATCGCCAGGAACAGGTTGTAGAAACCCTGGTTGTAGGCGAGTTCACGCGTGGTCTCGGCGGCTTCCGCGGAGATCCCGAAGATTCTGCGCGTGCCCGGATCGGTCCAGCGGAACGACTCCAGGACGAAGATGTACACGTGGATCAGCGCGGCGAGCGCGGCCAGGATGACGGTGACCAGGTGCACGGGTGCCTCGGTGTTCTCGTTGCGGACGGGACCTGCCCACTCTGCCCCATGCCGCGCCGTTCCCGGCGCCGTGACACGTTCCGAACCGCTGTCGGCCCCGGCGCACCGGTGGTTCCCCTCGTGCGTCGGCCGGGACGTCGCGCGCGACGTCCCGGCCGGTCGGTGCGAAGGTCAGGAGGTCTGGTTCATCGACAGGCGCACGGCGTAGGCCGCCGCCTGGGTGCGGCGGGCCATGCCGAGTTTGGCCAGGACGCGGGACACGTAGTTCTTCACGGTCTTCTCCGCCAGGTACATCCTGGAGCCGATCTCCCGGTTGGTCAGGCCTTCGCCGATGAGCTCCAGGACGCGCTTCTCCTGGTCGGTGAGCTCGCTCAGCGGGTCCTTGCGGCCGGCCTCCTCGCGCAGGCGCTCGAGCATGCGCGCGGTGGACTCGGGGTCGAGCAGGGAACGCCCCTGAGCGACCGTGCGGACGGCTCCGACCAGGTCGGTGCCGTGGATCTGCTTGAGGATGTAGCCGGACGCCCCCGCCATGACGGCGCCGTAGAGCGCCTCGTCGTCGGAGTAGGACGTGAGCATGAGCATGCGGGTGTCCGGGAGCGTCGAGCGGATGTCCCGGCAGACCGTGACGCCGTCACCGTCGGGGAGCCGCACATCGAGCACGACCACGTCGGGTTCGAGTGCGGGGACCCTGGCCAGGGCCTGTGCGGCGGTTCCGGCCTCGCCGACCACCTCGATGCCGTCCTCGTCCTCGAGGAGTGATCCGACCCCTCGTCGGACGATCTCGTGATCGTCCACCAGGAACACCCGGATCGTTCGGTCGCCGACCATCAGGTGCGCACCTCCTCAGCTCTGGATGTGGTGACCTGAGGCGGCTCGGCCGCCCTGGGTTGTGGGGCGCCCCGCCCCCGGTGCCCATTGTGGGGCACCTCCGGACACGGCGTGGGCGGGGTGCGGATCCGGAGCCGGATCGCGCGGCCTCCGCCGTGCTCTCACGCCCTGTTCCCGCGCTCTGCGCTCTCGTCGGGCACCTTCACCGCGCCCCACTCACTCTAGGCAGTACTCATCGCCGTCGAATGAGTCGAACGTCCTGTTCCGTTTGGGGCGAGCGTCCTGACGGGTAGTCCGCAGGTGAGGACCTTCGTCGCCAGCCGGGGGACTCGCGCCTCCTGCCCTCAGCGCCACGACCGGCAAGGATGGCGGGGGCAGGGACAGAAGGCACCAATCTTCGGGGGGCTTGCCATGGCTGGAACAAGCGGATCCGGGGCGTCCGCACAGGGGCGGGAGTGGGTCGCGGGAGCCGCCTCGCCACCGGAGCAGCGGGCGGCGTCCGACACGTTCGAGGGCACGGACCGGCTCACGGAGGACGACCGGCTGCTGGTCGGCGCCGACCTGGCCGACAACGACCGGGCGAGCTTCACGGTCCTGGAGCGCCAGACCTGCTTCAACCTGATGGCCACACGGGACATCGGGCGGGTGGCCTTCACCATCGCCGGGGACCCGGCGCCGACAGTGCTCCCGGTCAACTACGTCCTGGTCAACGACACCATCGTGTTCCGGTCCACACTGGCCGGGACGATCATGCGGTACTCGCGGGGTTACGCGGCCTTCCAGATCGACCACTTCGACGAGGAGCGGCGCGAGGGCTGGAGCGTGCTGGTCTCCGGGCGCTGCCGGTGGGTGCGTGACACCGGCGAGCTGGAACGCCTCCCGCAGGGACGGCTGCCCCAGCCCTGGGCGAAGGGACCGCGCGACCAGGTCCTGAAGATCACCCCGGGCAGGGTGACCGGCCGGGACATCCACCGCTCCTGAGGCCGCCGCGTGCTCCGGTGACCACAGGCGGACAGGTGTGACCACCGGACCAGCGGTGTTTTTGTCACCGAACGGGGTATCGGTGGCGACATGGGAGTGCAAAGCCCGTCTCATAGCCGGTGTGTCCGCAGCTTCTCCTCCTGTCACACGGAGAGCATCACTTCGTGCGAGAGCGGTCACAACTGCCACCGGAACCCCCGGTCCACCACAGAAACGGGTGCACCCGCGGTTTCGAGGAACACCCGGTGAGGCCGGGCTGGGGCCGGACGGCCCTGGCTGTGGGCGCCGCCGCCACCGCCGCTGTCCTCACCCTCTCCGGTGGCTCACTGGTCCAGCAGGCCGTGGCCCTGACTGTCCCCCCGTCGGCCGCGCCGCTCCAGCCGGCGGCCGAGGGCCCTGCCGGTGCACTGGCCGTGAGCGTGCTGTCCTCCCGGCCGGACACCGTCATGGGCGGGACCGCCCTGGTCCGGGTGGAGCTGCCCGCCCCGGTCGAGCCCCACGAGGTGCGCTTGGAGGCGGACGGCACCGACGTCACCGACGTCCTGCGCCCCGTCCACCTGCCCGGCAGCGATCACGTCCTGGAAGGGCTGGTCGAGGACCTGCCCGAGGGACAGACCTCCCTGGTCGCCTCCCTGGCCGACGGCGACGAGAACCGCGACGCCCCCGAGCCGGCCGGTGTCGTCGTGACCAACCATCCCCGCAGCGGCCCGGTGTTCGCCGGTCCCCACCAGGACCCGTTCGTCTGCCAGACCGAGGACTTCGAACTCGCCTGGGGCGGACGCCTGGGCGCACCGCTCGACGACGACTGCTCGGTGGAGACCGTGGTGGGGTACGTGTACCGCACCACCGGCGGCGCGTTCGCCCCGCTGCCCGAAGGCGGCCGCCTCCCCTCCGACGTCGCCCGAACCACCACCTCCAGCGGCGAGGAGGTGCCGTACACGGTGCGGGTGGAGACCGGCACCGTCAACCGGGCCGTGTACGAGACGGCCGTCCTGCACGACCCCCGTGATCCCGAACCCGACCCGTGGACCGCCCCCGACGGCTGGAACCGCCGCCTGGTGTACAAGTTCGGCGGCGGCTGCCCGGGCGGCTGGTTCGTCCAGGGCGACCGGACCGCCGGGGTGGTGGACCACGGCATGCTCTCCCAGGGGTACGCGGTGGCCTCCGCCTCCCTGAACGTGTTCGGCCAGAACTGCGACGACCTGCTGGCCGCCGAGACCATGAACGCGGTCAAGGAACGCTTCGTCCTCGCCCACGGGGTCCCCGACCACACCCTGGGCTGGGGCGCCTCCGGCGGTGCCTACCAGTCACACCAGATCGCCGACAACTACCCGGGGCTGCTCGACGGCATCGTGGTCTCCCAGAGCTACCCCGACGTCGGTTTCGCGACCGTGCCCGCGGTCACCGACGCCCTCCTCCTGCGCTCCTACGCCGAGGCGCATCCCGACGCCCTCAGCAGGGAGCAACAGCGCGCGGTGTCCGGGTTCGGGACCTGGGAGGGCATCGGCGCGATGGCCGACGCCGCGGCCAGGATCGACCCTCGGGGCGTGTGCCCGGCCGCGCTGCCCGCCGAGGAGCGCTACCACCCGGAGGACAACCCCGGCGGGGCCCGCTGCGACGTGTTCTCCCACGCCCGCAACGTCTACGGCACCGATCCGGAGACCGGCCTGCCGCGGCGCCCGCTGGACAACGTGGGGGTGCAGTACGGGCTGTCGGCGCTGGTGGAGGGCGTCATCGACGTCGACCAGTTCCTGCACCTGAACGAGTACGTGGGCGGGTTCGACCACGACGGCGGGCTCGCCCCCGAACGCACACCGGGCGATCCGGACGCGATCCGGGCCGCCTACGACAGCGGTCGGCTGCTCCACACCGGTGGCGGGCTCGCCGACATCCCGATCGTGGACCACCGCCCCTACCAGGACGACGCCGCCGGCGGCGACATCCACATGCGGTACCACTCCTTCAGTACCCGGGACCGGCTGCTGGCCGCCAACGGCACCGCCGACAACCACGTGATGCTGACGGAGGCGCATTACGGCAACGTGTTCTCCGCGGACCAGCCGGTGGCCGGACGCGCTCTGACCGAACTCGACTCCTGGGTGACCGCGGCCGCCGAACTCACCCGCACCGACCCCGGCGGAGCCCCGATCGACCACCTGCGCCGGAGCCGCCCGGAGTGGCTGGCGGACTCCTGCTGGATCGGGGACGAACGGGTGGTCTCCCCGCAGCTGCCGCTGCCGGAAGGGCACGGGGACAGCTGCGCGGACGCCTTCCCCACGTACGGTTCCCCGAGGACCGCCGCGGGCGGCCCGCTCGCCTCCGACGTCGTCAAGTGCCGCCTGACCGGGTTCGACGAGGACACGTACCCGGTGGAGTTCGACGAGGAGCAGGCCGAACGGGCCCAGGAGGTCTTCGCCGAGGGCGTGTGCGACTGGTCGGAGCCGGGCCAGGGCCAGCGTCCGCCGAAGGGGCCCTGGCAGTCCTTCTAGGCCCTGTTCCGTGTCTTTCCGACCCTGTGCGCAACGCCGACCCGCTCCAGGGACCCTTCGGTCCCCGAGGCCAGGCGATCCGGGAGGGCCAGGCGATCGACTTTCACTGGTCGATTGAATTTTCCCAATCCATCTGTCAATCTCAATTCATGGTCGACAACGAAGACCCCGGATCCGGCACCCCCCGCGACGGCACCACGACCACCCCCGGCCCTTTGGGCGGTGGCTACTGGCGGCTGTGGACCTCCTCCGGACTCTCCAACCTCGCCGACGGCGTCCTGAAGGTGGCACTGCCCCTGCTGGCTCTGCGCTTCACCGACTCCCCGCTGCTGATCGGCGGGGTCGGCGTGGCCCTGAGCCTGCCCTGGCTCCTGTTCGCCCTGCCCGCCGGAGCCCTGGCCGACCGCCTGGACCGGCGGCGGGCGATGCTCGGCGCCAACACCGTGCGCGGCACCCTGGCCCTGGCCCTGTTGCTCGGAGTGGGGCTCGACCTCGGGTCGATCGGGCTGATCTACGCCGCCGCCTTCCTCCTCGGCACCGCGGAGACCCTCTACGACACGACCGCGCAGTCGATCCTGCCCCAGCTCGTCCGCCGCGACCAGCTCTCCAGGGCCAACGGGCGCCTGTACGGGATGGAGATGGCCGCGAACGAGCTCATCGGTCCGCCCCTGGGCAGCACCCTGGTCGCGGTGGGCCTGGCCCTGGCCCTGTTCACCCCCGGGGCGCTGTGGCTCGCCGCCGTGGGCGCTCTGCTGCTGGTGCGCGGACGGTTCGGGGTCAGCCGTACCGGACCGCGCACCAGCATGCGCGCCGACATCGCCGAAGGGGTGCGGTACCTGTGGTCCCACCGCGTCCTGCGCACCTTCGCCGTGCTGGCCGGGGTCTCCAACTTCGCCCTGAGCGCCGTGTTCACCCTCCTCGTGGTCTACGCGGTGGGCCCGGACTCCCCGCTGGGGCTCACCGAGGCCGCCTTCGGCCTGCTGTTCTCCACGTTCGCCGCCGGCAGCCTGGTCGGGGCGTTCGTCGCCGAGCGGTGCGAGCGGATGCTGGGCCGGGCCCGCGCCCTGCGACTGTCCGTCGTGCCGTTCGCCCTGCTCGCGCTGGTGCCGGGACTGACCGCCGACGCGTGGCTGGTGGGGCTGGGTTTCGTGGTCGGTGGAATCGGCGTCATGGTGTGGAACGTGATCACCGTGTCCCTGCGCCAGCGGATGGCCCCGGGCGCCCTCCTGGGCCGGGTGAACAGCGTCTACCGGCTGCTGGCCTGGGGCACCCGGCCGCTGGGCGCGGGAGTGGGCGGCCTGCTCGCGCAGTTCCTCGGCACACAGGCCATGTTCGTCGTCATGGGGCTGCTGATCCTCACCCTGACGGTCCCGCTGCTGCGGATCGACGACGCCGCCCTCGATGCCGCCGAGAGCTCCGGCACGCCCTCGTCTCCGAAGGCGGCCTGAGCGTTCCGGGCGTTTCGGATCTCCTGATGTCCCCGGTGCCCCAGGCGTTCCGTACGTCCCAGGCGTCTGCGGCGCTCGGAGCGGTCTAGGCCTCCGGACTGCGGTACAGCAGGAACGCCCCGCCGTGGACCGGCCGGTCCAGGCGCTGGTCGTCGCCGGCCACGTACTCGTCGAGCACGGCGAGGATGCGCCGGTCCAGTTCGGCCACCTCCTCGTCGTTCAGGTGCAGGGCGAACCTGGCGTAGGTGCGCACCGCCTCCGGTCCGGCCTCGTCGAGTTCGTCGGTCAGGGCGACGATCGGGGCCGTCCGCTCCTCCGGCGGCAGGTCCTGGAGGGGACCGTCGAGCCACCAGGACTCGTCGGTGGCGCGGTAGGGCTTCTCCAGAGCTCCGCTGGACCCGGTACGGACCGGGGCGGCCGTGAGCAGACCCGCGTTCACCAGCGTGCGCACGTGGTGGAGCACGGTTCCGGGGTTGGTGTCGAGCCGGTCGGCGAGCTCGCGGTTGGTGAGCTCCCTGGTCAGGCACAGCCGCAGGATGCGCAGGCGCAGGGGGTGGCCGAGGGCCTTGGCCTCACGTGCGGTGGCCGGACGGCGTTTGCGAGGCGCGGGGGCGGGCTCCCGCTCGGGTTCCTTCTCGGCCGGTTCTGCCATGGAAGCAGGCTAACCGATCGATCAATCGATCGAGAATCCTTGTCCGACAAACCGGTGGACGCGGCGGATCCGGGCGGTGAGGATGGCCCCGTGACACACTCCGGCCACTCCCCCACCGACCCCACCGCTTTCGAGGACGACGCCGAGGACGTCGAGGTCCTGGAGGGCGGGAACGTCTCCGACCAGGTCCTGCGGATCGGCGCCACCGTGCGCAAACCCTGGCTGCGCTCCTCCCCCGCCGTGACCGCCCTGCTGCGCCACCTCCGCCTGCACGGCTACCCCGCAGCACCGATCACCTACGGGGAACGGCCGAAGGGCTACCAGCGGCTGTCCTACGTCCCCGGCACCCTGGCCGACCGGATGCCGCCGATGAACGCCGACGAACTCCGCGAGCTGGGCGCGATGATCCGTCGGCTGCACGACCTCACCGCCGACCACCGCCCCGCGGCCGACGCACGGTGGGAATCGGTCTTCCCACCCGAGGAACCCGAGGTGATCTGCCACAACGACCTCGCGCCGTGGAACCTGGTCCGCGACCCCGGGAGCGGCCCGGACTCCTGGTGCTTCATCGACTGGGACGGCGCGGGGCCCGGCAGCCGGATGGGCGATCTCGGCTACGCCGCGCACGGGTTCGTCCCCCTGCACGAGGGCGGTGACCCCGGAGCCGACGGGCTGCGGCTGCGGGCACTGGCCGACGGCTACGGCTGCGACGCCGACCAGCGCCGGGAGCTCCCGGAGGCGGCCCTGCGGCGGGTGCGCGGCATGTTCGAGCTCCTGGAGGAGGGCGCGCGGACGGGTCGGCAGCCCTGGGCCCGCCTGCACGCCGAGGGGCACGCCGACCACTGGGGGCCGGCCGCCGCCTACGTCGCACGCCACCGGGAGCGGTGGACCGAGGCGCTGACCGCTCGCTGAACCCGTTCCAATCAGAGGGGACGGACCCACACGAACGCGGCCGAGATCGGGTAGCCGCGGAAGCGTTCCCACTTGGGTTTGGCCGCCACCCAGCCGTCGTCCACGACCGCCTCGTTCAGCTCCTCCAGACGCCACCCGGCGGCCAGGGCGGCACTCACGTGGTTGCCGATCAGGTGCACGTGGGTGGTGATGGCGACCTCCTCGCCCGACGCGTCGGTGAAGTGGGTGGGCATGCCGGAGGCCATGATGAACTGCGGGTGGTAGGCGACCAGTACGCAGCGCCCGCCCGGTTTGGTCAGCCGCCGGGCCTCGGCGTAGAACGGCGCGAGGTCGGGCAGGTGCTCGTCGATGAGTGAGGCGATGACCAGGTCGTAGGTGTTGCCCGGCAGACCGCTCGCGCGGACGTCGCCCTGGGTGAGGGTGTCGTGGGCGCCGCGCTTGTCCGCCAGGGCGAGCATCCCGGCGCTGAGGTCCACACCGTCCACGTGCTCCACCCGCCGTTCGCGGAGCCAGGCCCCGGTGCGGCCGGTACCGCAGCCCAGGTCGGCGGCGCGGCGGACCTCGGACCAGTCGGGTGCGGTGAGCCCGTCGAGGAGCGCCAGGTCCATGGCGTCGAGCACGGAGTCCTCGTAGGTACGGGACCAGCCGTCGTAGCCGGTGGCCACGTCGACGGTGCGGTAGTGACGGGTATCGAAGTCGGCGAAGTCAGGCATGGAGCCGAGTATTCCGTGGCCGGCGGCGGACACGCGACCGGTTTTCCGAGAAGCGCGGGGCTCCCGGAAAACCCGTTGCCCCGCTGATCCCGGCTCCCCTAACGTTCTGCCCATGGCAGCATTCACGGCGATCTTCGAGGGCCGGTACACCTGGCCCTCGGTCGCTCACACCTACGCACGCCTCCGGTCCGTCGCTCTGGACCGGTGACCGAGCCCCTCCGAGCGCACCGCCGTTTCCGTACCCCGTTTCCCGGGTGCGACGTCGGCGGTGCCAGGGGGTTCTTCGCAGGCGTCGATTCGTAGACGCGTACCGGTCCAGGTTCCGCCGACGTCCTCTTCCTTTCGGACGGGCAACCACGGACCTCTCCTGGTACACGCGCGCACCCTCCCCGGGTAACGCGCCCCCTCGTGCTGCCCGTCCGCGTCAGCCACCCCTCGGGGTGACAGAACGGACCACACGTGGCACGCCACTCTCACCGAACCCAGCGCTCCAGCCCTCGGAACGACCGCTCGAACCACCGCGGCGCCGGCAACCGGCGGCGGCTCTCGCAGAACTTCCTCGCCGACCCCGGCACCGCCCGCTGGGTGGTCCGGCTTGCCGGGGTGGCCCCCGGAGACCTGGTGGTGGAGGTCGGCCCCGGCGACGGGGCCGTCACCCGGTTCCTCGCTCCGAGGGCCCGACAGGTGATCGCCCACGAACTCGACCCCCGGCTGGCCCAGCGGCTCGCCGCCCGCTACCGGGACCCGGCCCTGGGCGTGCGGGTGGTGCACGGTGACTTCACCCGGGCACGCCCGCCCCGCGAACCGTTCTCCGTGGTCGGCAACATCCCCTACTCCCGGACCGCCGACATCGTCCGCTGGTGCCTGGAGGCCCCGCGGCTGACCTCGGCGACCCTGGTCACCCAGCTGGAGTACGCCCGCAAACGCACCGGGGCCTACGGCCGGTGGAGCCGGTTGACCGTGCTGACCTGGCCGTGGTGGTCGTGGCGGCTGGCCGGACGGATCGGCCGGGACCGCTTCCGTCCCGTGCCCCGGGTGGACGCCGGGGTACTGGTACTGCGCAGGCGCGCCGAACCCCTGGTGCCGTGGGAACGCGGGGACGAGTACCGGCGCATGGTCGAACTCGGCTTCGGCGGCGTGGGCGGTTCACTGTCCGCGTCCCTGCGCCGGGGATATCCGGCCGCGCGGGTGGCGGCTGCTCTACGGCAGGCGGGGGCCACTCCGGGCACACCGGTGGGACTGGTGTCCCCGGAGCAGTGGTTGGAGGTGTTCCGGGCTCTGGCCGGATGAGGCCCCGGCCGGAGCCGGGGAAACATGGACGCCTCACCTAGCGTGGGGGTATGCGACGAATCATCCCTTGCGTACTGGCTCTGCCGATCCTTCTCGCCGCGGGGTGCGGTTCACCGGAGCAGGAGGTCTCCCCGGACTCGCCGACTGTCGACGAGAGCGCCACCGACGCGGCGTCGGAACCGCAGGACCCGCCGGAGGAGACCGAGGAGGGCGACGAGGAGGACACCGTCGACGGGGGCGGCACGGGCGGGGAGTTCGCCTTCGGTGAGGGCGCCGCCTTCCCGCACCCGGTGGGCGCCTACGAGGAGGAGTTCCAGGAGGGCGTCACCGAGGACGTCGTCTACACCGTGGACGACGTCGTCCTCACCGCCCCCGGGCAGGTGGGGTTCACGCTGACCGTGGAGGTGCCGGAGCTGGGCCGGGTCTTCGGCACCGGTCTGCTGGACGTGCGGTGCTCCTACGGGGAACACGCGGAGCCCGCCACCACCGACGCGCCGCTCGGGGAGCTGGAGGCCGGAACCCACACCACGGACATGGTGTGCGACGCCCCGGAGTCCCCCGACTCCGTGCTCGTCTCCGTGGCCAACGGAGGGGACGAGGCGGACTTCCGGGGGCCGGTGGGGTAGGCCGACTTCCGAGGGCCGGGAGTAGGCCGGCCGAACAGGCCCGCAGGGGTGGACGCGGAAGCGGCCGCCCCCGGGGAGGCCCCGTGGCGGACGCTTCCAGCACACCGGCGGGCCTCCTCGGGCAGGCCTCACACACCTACCCGTGGGCCCCGGAGGTGTTCCCCGAACCGGACGGACTCAGACCCGCAGGACCGCGAAGAACTCGCCCGGGACGGTGGCCGAGGTTCCGTCGATCCCCGGGGAACCGTTGGCGAGCAGCAGCTCCCGGGGAACGGCGTCCAGCTCCACCCGGGTGACCTCGGCGCCGAGGTTGCAGACCAGGCGCAGGGAACCGCGGGTCAGCACCAGCACACGGCCCTCCTGATAGGCACTGACGGAGAACCGGTCCAGGCGCGGGTCGGCGAGTTCGGGTTCGGCCCGGCGCAGGGCGATGAGGGCGCGGTAGGTGTCCAGGACCAGCTGGCGGGATCCGTGCTCGGGTTCGGACCAGTCCAGGACCGCTCCGTCGCGCGTGGCCGGGTCCATGGGGTCGGGGATGTCCTCCTCCGCCCAGCCGAGGGCGGCGAACTCGCGGCGGCGGCCCCGGCGCACGCCGTCGATCAGGTCGGGGTCGGTGAAGGAGGCGAAGAACGGCCACGGCGTGGTGGCCCCCCACTCCTCGCCCATGAAGATCATCGGTGTGTAGGGCGAGCACAGGACGAGGGCGGCGCCGCAGGCGAGCAGACCGGGTGAGAGGTGCTCCCCCATGCGGTCGCCGCGGGCGCGGTTGCCGATCTGGTCGTGGGTGCTGAGGTAGCCGAGGAACCGGCTGCCGGGGACGAGGGCGGTGTCGACCCTGGCACCGTGCCTGCGCCCGCGGAACGTCGAGAGCGTCCCGTCGTGCCAGAAGACGCGCCGGAGTGTCTCGGCGAGGACCTCGGGACCGTCGAAGTCGGCGTAGTAACCGTGCTTCTCCCCGGTGAGGGCGACGTGCAGGGCGTGGTGGAGGTCGTCCGACCACTGGGCGGTCATGCCGAGCCCGCCCGCCTCCCGGGGCATGACCGTGCGCGGGTCGTTGCGGTCGGACTCGGCGATCAGCGAGAGCGGGCGGCCGAGCCCGGCGGCCAGGGCGTCGACCTCCGCGGAGAGTTCGGCGAGGATCGGCACGGCCCGGTCGTCGCGCAGGGCGTGCACCGCGTCCAGGCGCAGGCCGTCCAGGTGGTAGTGGCGCAGCCAGTCCAGGGCGCCGTCGACGACCAGGCTCCGGACGGGGTCGGAGTCGGGTCCGTCCAGGTTGAGGGAGGGGCCCCAGGCGTTCTCCCCGGAGAAGTAGGGGCCGAAGCGCGGCAGGTAGGCGCCGGAGGGACCGAGGTGGTTGTAGACCACGTCCAACAGGACGGCCAGGCCCTTGCGGTGGCAGGCGTCGACGAACGCCTTGAGCGCGTCGGGGCCGCCGTAGGGTTCGTGGACGGCGGCCCACAGGACCCCGTCGTAGCCCCAGCCGTGGGTGCCGTCGAAGGCGTTGAGCGGCATGAGCTCGACGTGGGTGACACCGAGGCCGACCAGGTGGTCGAGGCGGTCGACGGCGGCGGCCAGCGTGCCCTCGGGGGTGAAGGTGCCGACGTGGAGTTCGTAGACCACGCCCCCGGCGAGCGGGCGGCCGGTCCAGTCTCCGTCGGTCCAGGCATGGGCGTCGTGGTCGTACACCCGGCTGGGTGAGTGGACCCCGTCGGGCTGGCGGAGGGAGCGCGGGTCGGGCATGGGCAGGGGGTCGTCGTCCAGGAGGTAGGCGTAGTCCGAACCCGGTCCGGCTCCCGCCACACGGGCGTGCCACCAGCCGTCGTCGTCGCGGTCCATCGGGTGGTCGGTGCCGTCGACACGGACGCGTACGTCGCGGGCCTGGGGCGCCCAGACCGAGAAGTCCCCGCGCACCCCGCGTCCGGGGGTGGCGGGCCTGGTGGGTTGGGTAACCAGTTCGTTCACGGAGAGTGGCCTACCCATGGGTGACACGGGCCGAACCGAACCGCGCGTCACACGAGTCAGCAGAACACGGCACGGGACCACCTGTCAGGCGGTGTCGCCCCGGCATGGCGAGGGTGAGGGCCGGTGCGACTGCCGCCCCGCTGTGCGGAGCGGCGGCTCCGTTTGAGGTGAGCAACTTGGCCCGGGTGCGGTAGCCGGTTCAGGGGAGCACACCAGGAGCGCCACAGGTCCGCTGACCTCAAGTGAGGACGAAGGTTCACCCGCCCTGGCCTGGGGTTTCCTCGTGTTCGGGGCCGTTCAACCATCGGATCAAAGGTTCCCTGGGCTGGCTGGAGGCTATTGCTAGAAGAATTCGTCGATCCAACGCTCCAGTACCTGTTTGCTGTCTCGTGTCTCAGAGTGATTGCGGCCGAGAACCCGTTCCTGATCAGGGATCAGGGCTTGAAGAACCACAATGGCCTTGGCTCGGTTAACGGACTCGTGGATCCACCACGCGAGGTTGTGGCGTGTGGTGAGGGTGTGGGGGTGATCTGGTCCCAGGACGCGGATCATGTCGGTGAGGAGCTGATCGAGGGTGTGGGCGGCGCCTTTGGGGTCGCCGGATTCTCCTCGCCAACGTGCCAGATTGTGGCGCGTGGTGAGGGTGTGGGGGTGATCTGGTCCCAGGACGCGGATCATGTCGGTGAGGAGCTGATCGAGGGTGTGGGCGGCGCCTTTGGGGTCGCCGGATTCTCCTCGCCAACGTGCCAGATTGTGGCGCGTGGTGAGGGTGTGGGGGTGATCTGGTCCCAGGACGCGGATCATGTCGGTGAGGAGCTGATCGAGGGTGTGGGCGGCGCCTTTGGGGTCGCCGGATTCTCCTCGCCAACGTGCCAGATTGTGGCGCGTGGTGAGGGTGTGGGGGTGATCTGGTCCCAGAGCACTGATGCGGCTGGAGAGAAGCCTCGCGTACGCACTCGCGGTTCCGACGGCATCTCCGAGAAGTCCGCGCATGTGAGCGAGGTTGCTATGCGCGGTGAGGGTGTGGGGGTGATCCGGCCCTAGGACGCGGATCATGTCGGTGAGGAGTTCCGCGTAGGCCTTGGCTGCTCCCGGCACATCGCCCGCCTCACCTTGCCAGTGCGCGAGATTGCTGCGAGCAAGAAGGGTATCGGGGTGTTTACTGCCCAAGGCGTGGGTCATGTCGGTAAGCAGCTCGGTGTACGACTTGACTGCTTCGGCTGCATATCCACTTTTCCCTCGCCATCGGGCGATATTACTGCGCGTAACGAAGATGTCCGGATGGTCGGCACGGAGATGACTGCTGGCGCTTTCGAGGAGTTCGCACCAATATTTGCGAGCCTCAAAAAAGTTGCCTGACTCGCCCAAGCTGACGCCTAGTCGGAATAATATATTGTATTCCCCTTTCTCCCAAAGCCACTGGTTGGCGTGTTCCCGGAGGGCTTTGGCGTTGGCGCGCAGCCGTTGGGTTGAGGCTGCGTTTTGATCCATGCTAGGCCAGGTATCGACTAGGGCGTGAGCTGCGGCGCGAGCGGTGTATGGAGACGGGCGAGTGCTATGGTGTTCCCGTGTTGCGCGCTGCACGATTTGGTGCATGCTCAAGAGGGTATTTTTCTCATCCAGGCGTCCTCTTATATTGACTAATCCCAGTCGTTGTAGGTTTGCTAGCGCCTTTCTGGCATCATGAATTTCGATATCACGGATAGGTTCTACTGTGGTGTCATTTTTTATTTGATTTCTTCCGGCGTCCGATCCTGGTTTGGTCTGGTTTGTCCTGTGGGCGGTCAGGTAAGAGAGCGCACATTGTGCGGTGAGCACCGATATCGGAATGCCTTCGGGGGCGAGCAGGCTGATCAAGCTCATGAGAGGTTGGGCCACGCCTGCTGGAGTGTGGGTGCTGGCCTGACGAAGGGACAAGTCCCAGGTAGTGGCGAGCGGGATAGGTGTATCCCAATCAGGGAACACGTCACCCAAGGTGGTCGTGCGGTCGTGGAACCGCTGCAGGTAGGCGGTGCAGCCCAGGGACAGTTCAGCCATGTAGGCCACAGCCTGACCCAAGGCCAGAGGTAGACGCCCCAGCGTTTCAGCGAGTTCGTCCATCTCCGTGATCGTGTGGGCGATGCCTGCGTGGTTCAGGGCACGAGTGAGGAAAGTGCGGGCTTCTTCGGGGGTGAAGACATCCACATCGAAAAGGTGGCGTCCCTGGGTAGTGAGGGAATGATCGCGTCGGCGAGTAGTAACCAGGACCCGACCGTGGGGGTGGTCGTGTGGGGGCCACAGGTCCCGGAGTTGGGCAGGATCGGCGAGGTCGTCCCAGATCACGAGCCATCGTCGCTTCTGGTTGTTGGCGGGGTCACCGAGCCAGGTTAGGAATGCCTTCGCAGCGTCCTCGGGGTCATCAGGGACGATCGCAAACAGGCGATGGGCGGCTTGGGCGTAGGCGAAGGTGATGCGGTCCCGGGCGGAGGCGTCGGCCCACACCAATACGTCGACTCGCTGCTCAGGATCGGTGATATCGCGCAGAGTGCGGGCGTAGTGGGCTGCGAGTTGAGTCTTGCCGACCCCACCTGCACCGGAAAGCACCTGCCGCAGCACGACGGTTCCGAAGTTGTTCAGTGTCTTGCAGAGACGGTCAGTCACGGCCCGGTACTGGAAGTGGGCGGCTTGTTCGGGGATGACACCGACCCGGACGGGCCAGTCCACCTTATGAGGCGCAAGGTGGACCACATGCAGGTCCCGGCCCTGAATGACGATGCCACCGAAGATGTCTCCGTTCACGGTGTTCGCGACGTCGCTTTGATCTCCCCTTGCCCTGTTCATAACACCGATTATGGTGCGTCATCCCCGGCGGGATAAGGGTTTTAGGCTGAAACGGCCGTATGCGGCCTGTGGGGCGACAGATCGGAGGGTTCCACGCGACGGCGCAGGGGTGGCTGTGGGGCGCTGGTGGGCGGACGCGGGGGCGCACCCCCAGAGTCATGGAACGGCAAAGTGCTCCGGGAGGTCGCCCCCCACCTGCACTGACCTTGTACTGAGGAGCACAAACGGAGCACACAAGCGCGGGAAGAATCCGATGGCGCCTCGCGAGCTCCGCTTCCCTCTGCTCAGTGAGGCCGCGTGTGGATGCCGGGGGATGCCCGTAAACCGCCGACCGAGCCTCGGTGTGCCGAAACCCTGGTCCCGGAAACTCAGAACCGGGACACTCAGTCAGGTCGGATCATCAGTTTCAGGAACTTCCTGGATCCGCATAAGCAAATCCCGTCCGAGAGCCGCCTCGCGAACATCCCCGCTCTCCTCGAACAGCTCCACTGCCCGCTGTACCGCTCTGCCCGCCCCAGCCCGCTGACCCAACCACAGCAGTACTTGGCCGAGGTTCTTCCACAGTTGCGCTTCGCCGTGGATATCACCTGTCCGGTTGAAGTCCTCTCGTGCACGGTCTAAGGCCTGGACAGCGTCGGTGGGCTTGCCCGCTTGCGCGAGTACCATCCCGAGGTTGGCCCCCGCTTGCGCTTCGCCGTGGACATCACCTGTCCGGTGATACAGGTCGCGCGCGCGGGTCAGGGCGTGGATGGCCTCGGTGGGCTTGTCCACCTGCGCGAGCGCTATCCCGAGATTGGTCCATGCTGCTGCTTTTCCGTGGGCAGCACCTAGCTTGTCGAAGACCTCACGTGCGTGGGTCAGGGCGTCGATGGCCTCGTTGAAACGCCCCATCTCTCGCAGTGCTGTGCCGAGGTTGGTCCACGCTTGTGCTTCGCCGTGTGCGTCGCTGGTTTGCTGCTGCAGATCACATGCACGGGTGAGGGCGTGAATAGCTTCGTCGAATCGGTGTACCTGTCTCAGTGCGGTGCCGAGGTTGGTCCATACCGCTGCCTCACCAAGGGTTTGACCGGTTAGTTGGTACAGGTTGAGTGCACGGGTGTGGGCCTTGATCGACTCGTCGAATCGGCGTACTTGTCTCAGTGCGGTGCCGAGGTTATTCCACGTGGCTGCCTCGTCTACCTGGGCGCTGGTATGTTCGTGCAGTTCCAGAGCGCGCGTCAAGGCCAGAATGGCTTCGTCGAACCGGCGCACCTGCGCCAGTGCTGTGCCGAGGTTGGTCCATGCTGCTGCTTCGCCAAGGATGTGGCCGGTTTGTTGATGCAGGTCGCGTGCGTGGGTGAGGGCGTGGATGGCTTCGTCGAACCGGCGCACCTGCCTCAGCGTCATGCCGAGGTAGTTCCATGCTCTCCCTTCCTGTGTGTGGTCGCCGGTGGTGCGGGCTGTGGCCTGGGCGGAGCGCAGGATTCGCTCCAAGTCCTCGAAACGCCGCTCACGGCTCAGGTACTCGGCCAGGTGTAGGGGGAGGTTGATGGCCGCATCGATGTGTCCGAGATCGGGAGCAGCCAGAGCCGCAGACACCAGGGCAGTTCGTTCGGCGTCAAACCACGCCAACGCTGCATCCGAGTCAGAGAACAGGTCGGAAACCAACTGCCCTGGCAGGGCCTCCAGACAATCGTTGGCGGCACCCGTGGTAGCGGTGTAGTGGTTCAGAACCCGCCCTAACGCCTGTTCACGGTCCTTGGGCGGGTGGGAGTGGTGACGGGCGTAGTCAGCGAGCAGGTCGTGGGCCCCCCACCGGCCGGGAGCGGGCTGGGTGAGTAGATGCGCGGACGCCAAAGTCTCCAGCACCTCCTCGACTTCCTCCGAAGGCAGTCCAGTCAGGATCGCCGCCGCAGCCGTGCCCAGGGTAGGACCCGGTGTGGAAGCCACGAGCAGGAACACCCGAGCCTCGATCTGGTCTAGGCGGCTCAGGGAGGTATCGAAGACCGCCCGCAGTACTCGCGCCTGCCCGGTGTCACGGTCGGGATCCTTGAGCTTGTCCACTCGAGAGACAGCCCGTTCCAACCGTTCGGCCAACCGGGCTGGGGCCAACTTGGGGTTGCGCTTGAGATAAGCGGCAGCGATCTCCAAGGCCAATGGCAATAACCCGCACAAGCTGGCCAACAGGCCCAATCCTGCCTCATCCTTGGCGCGCGGGTCTTCCGGACTGTGGGTGGTCAGATCTGAGGCCAGCAGCTCGATGGCCGCTTTGAAGTCGAGGACGTCCAGGTCCAAGTGGCGTGCTCCGGCCAGGGAGTGTAAGCCGCTGCGGCTGGTCGCCACCAGCTTGTGCCCGCCCGAACCGGGCAGCAAAGGCCGTATCTGAGAGGCGGAACTGGCATTGTCAGCCACCACCAGCACTGGACGACCCTGTTCGTCGGCCTCGGACAGAGACTCCAGCCCGGAACGGTAGAAGGAGGCACGCTCCTCAACTCCCAGCGGGATGTCCTCGGGGTCTACCCCCATCTGGCGTAGCAGCACATCCAGGGCAGTATCGGCGGACAGCGGTTCAACGCCGGGGGTGTAGCCGCGTAGGTCCACGAATAGCTCGGCACAGAACCACCGCTTGCTATGGGCGATCGCGCCAGCGGCTAAGGCCAGCGCGCTTTTGCCTACCCCGCCCATCCCTGCCAAGGCGGAGACCACCACCCCGACCGAACTGGAGTTCTCCTCTTGCGTTTCGTTGGCTCCTCTAAAAGACCTGTGCATCTCAGAAACAGGAACTAGTTCGCTAAGCAGCTCCTTCAAGGGTTCTACGCGGCCGACCAGTGTGGCGGGTGGAGGGGGCAGGGTGTGCAGCGCGCTGGGAATTGGCTGGGGCGGGTGGATGACCTGTTGACCGATGACGTCGCGACCGGCATTTATCCATCGCTGGTCGATGGAGGAGGCCGGGTCCTTGGGGGTGTTACTGGTGTGGGTCATCGGGGCGGCTCCGTGGGTGGGTCGACCTGTTGGCCGATCACGTCGCTTCCGGCACGGATACGCCGCAGACGGGTGCGACTCCCACCCTTGGCGGGAGAGGGGCCGACCCTACCCTTGACCGAGCCCTTGGCCCGAACTCGGTCCAGTTCGACGAGGTCACCCTGATCCTCATCACCGGCCTGGCCAGGGGCAGGCCATAGGGCCAAGACAAGGGTCGCCACGGCCACCGCCAAGGACGCGATACCAGCGACCTGGTTGAGCTCGTTCAACCCCCACCCGTCACCAGAAAGTACCCGAGGGGCCAGCCAGAACCCGGCCAGCACCAGCGCTATCGCACCCAGGGCACTCACCCAGGTCTTCTTATGTCCCATGGAGTGATTGTTCCGTGTTCATAGGGCGTGCGGCCAGTTTTCGCCGAAAGCGGCCACTCCAAACATCGTCTCCCCTGACACCGGCTTTGGGTGTGTTCCGTACCGGGGACGCCCGGGAGTCATGAAGGCGTGGATGTGTGTCAGGATCGCCTTCTGTCACTCGCCCACCGTCCTTCGCCCGAGGATCGAGAAGTGGCGACTCGTCTGCGTGGTGCGCCTCTAGACTCTGGCTCATGCCGAGAACCCTGTACCTGGTGTTGTCCGGAGCCCCCGCGCCGGAAGGGGTGACCGAGCTCGTTCAGGCCCTCCACGAGCACGGCTGGCACGTGACGGTGCTGTCCACCCCGACGGGCGCGGTCTTCCACGACCAGGACCAGCTCGCGGAGTTGACGGGCGAGCCGGTCCGTGTGGCGTTCCGGATGCCTGGCCAGGGCAAGCCGTTGCCGCCCGCCGATGTGGTGTTGGCCTGTCCGCTGACCTTCAACTCCACGAACAAGTTCGCCCAGGGCCTGGCGGACAACTTCGCGATCGCCTTGCTGTGCGAGATGGTCGGATACGGGGTACCCACCGTGGTGGTGCCGCACTGCAAACCCCAACTCGCCACCCACCCGGCCTTCACCCGCTCCCTGCAGACCCTGCGCTCGATGGAGCCGGTCACTGTCCTGCACGACCCCGAGGCCCCCTATGAAGACCGTCTGCCCTCCTGGCAGCAGGTCATCGACACCGTCAACCGCCTCTGACCGAAAGGCGCAACGTGGACCCCGCCACTCGAGGCCAGACGATCAAACGCGCCCGACGACGGCACGGCTACTCCCAGAGCGTGCTCGCCGGACTCGTGGGACGCTCCGAGTCCTGGCTCTCCCAGGTCGAACGCGGCATCCTGTCGGTGGACTCCCACGAAATCCTCACCCGCCTGGCCCGCGTCCTGCGCCTGGACCTGACCGAGCTGTCCGGAACCGAAACCGAGGCGGTCACCGACATGCGCTACGACGCCGCCCGCGCGATCGAGCGGGCCATGATGCGCTACTCCACCCTGGAAACCATCGTCGCCGAGACCGGAATCGAACCCCGCATCGACCCCGCATCGCTCTCGGTCCAGGCACACCAGACCTACGCCGCCTACCAAGCGGCCCGCTACGACGAGGTCGGACGCCGCCTGCCCCGGCTCATCCGCGAGGCCGAAGCCGCCGCACACACCCCCGGCTCCGACCGGCCCGCCGTGTGCTCGGCCCGAGCCATGGTCTACAACACCACCGCGGCCCTACTGCGCCGGGTGGGGGAGAAGGACCTGGCCTGGCAGGCCGCCGACCGCGCCATGTCCGCCGCCGAGTGGGCCGACCAAACGCTGCTGACAGCGGTGGGCGCCTACCGGCTCGCCTACGTATTCATCTCGCGCGGGCGGCCCGCTGAAGCGGCAGAGCTGGCGATGGGCGCGGCCTCAACGCTGGAGCGCCGCATGCGCCCCGGCACCCCCGAAGAGCTGAGCGTCTACGGCGGACTCCACCTCGCCGCCGCCACAGCCGCCGCCGCGGAGTTCGACCGTGCGGCGGTACCGCGCTTCCTACGCCAGGCCCGCCGCGCTGCCACCCGTTTGGGCGGTGACCACAACCTGCACGGGACCGCTTTCGGTCCAACGAACGTGGCCATCCACACCATCAGCACCGCTGTGGCGATCGGTGACGCCCGCACCGCTGTGGAAGCGGGGGAGGACCTGGAGGTGGGCACGCTGCCTGCGGGTCTGGTCGGCCGGCGGACCCAGGTCTGTTTGGACCTGGCCCGCGCCTACACCCAGCGCCGCCAGGACGCCGCAGCGGTCCAGACCCTGCTGGACGCCGAACGGCTCGCCCCCGAACTCATCCGCTACCACCCCGGCACCGCCGGGGTGCTGACCGAACTGCTGCGCAGGGAGCACCGGCGCTCCACCCCGGAACTGCGCCCCCTGGCCAGCAGGGCCGGGGTGGCCTGAGCCAACCCGCAAAATCCTGTGGGTCTTTTACCCTCCTTCGGCTGCAGAACCGTGCGCTGTCCGCGCCTTACGGTCACCGCATGTCACTCTCACACTGCTCCCAACCCGCCGGGCGCTCACTACTTCCCGCCTCGATTCCACAGCAGCGACACTACGGTCACCACCCTCCTCAGCAGGGCGGGGCTCACCCCCGGCTCGGCCAACCGGTCGCACAGCCCCTGTTCGGTCTGCAGGAGGTGGCGGCGTGGCCCAGGTGATCGAGGTGGACGTGGACCGGTTTCGCGCCCACAAGAGCCAGTCCGTGCAACGGCTCCCTCGGCGCACGAGCGATCCGCGCGCGAACACCCCGATCGCCACCAACACCGCCCAGCCGCAGCAGGCGGCAGCGGTCATCCTGCCCGGAGAACCGGAGCAGGCCGCAGTGATGCGACGACGCATCCGCTCCCGGATTGGCACCCTCGGTTCCACGACAGAGGCGTTGGTGCTGTTGGCCGATGAGCTCTTCACGAACGCTTTGCGCCATACCCGCAGTGGAGAGCCTGGCGGCGAGGTGACGGTGGCTCTCTTCAAGCTCCCCGGCCGGTTCCAGGTCAAGGTCACCGACCAGGGCCCGCACGAAGGCGAGCACGCCTTCCCTTGCCCATGCCCGCTGGATGCGCGCATCGAGGGAGGGTTCGGCCTGCACCTGGTCGCCGCCGAGGCGAGCCGGTGGGGCACCCTCCAGGAGAACGGGCGCACCACCGTGTGGTTCGAGATCGACCGCCCAGCAAGACGGACCTGACCCCTCATGCCCTGGACACGCGCCGACGACACGAGCTTCTACTCCGCTGCTGAACGCCTCCAGCACCAGCTCGGAGTCGGCTGGGTGGTCCTGTGGGGGCCGGGATCGCGGCGCTTCTGGGCCTTCGCCTGCGCAGGTTCTGCCCCTCTGATCTTGTCCGATCCCACGCTCGAAGGCCTGCGCCAGCAGGTTCGCAACGTCGGCCATCGGCAAACCCGCCGGACCTACGCCGCGACGCACACCACCCAGACCGCACAGCTCACCCAACCTCCCGACAACCGTTGACCTGTTCCCCACCGGCCTAGCCTGCCCACTCTCGACTCCCTCCCGCGAGAAGGTGCCGTGATAGCCCCTCACTTCCACTCGGTGATCCTGCAACCCACCACTCTGTGCAACCTCAACTGCTCCTACTGCTACCTGCCGGTCCACGAGCGCAAGACCCGCACCGAGATGCCGGTCGAGGTCGCCCAAGCCCTCGCCGCCGGCATCGACACACAGAACACGAGCGAGGTCGTGGACGTGGTCTGGCACGGAGGCGAACCCCTCACCACACGTCGCGAGCACTTCCGCGACCTCGTGGAAGCGTTCGAGCCCCTGCGCCGAAAGGGCCGGATCCGCCACTGCGTGCAAACCAACGCCACCCTCATCGATGACGCCTGGTGCGACTTCTTCACCAGATACGCCTTCCGGGTCGGAGTGAGCATCGACGGACCCGCGGCGGCGAATCTGTCCCGAGTGGATTGGTCCAACCGGCCCGCCTTCTCCCGCGTGGAACGCGGCATCTCCCACCTCCGAGCCCACGGAATCGACTTCACCGCCATCTGCGTCGTCACCACACAGACCATCACCCACCCCCACACCCTGCTCGACTTCTTCGAAGGCCTGGGCGCCAAAAGCGTCGGCTTCAACATCGAAGAACTCGAAGGCGCCAACGACACCCGCCAGGACATCGACCCCGCACACGTGCGCCGCTTCTGGCGCACGATGTTCGATCGCATCGACAACGGCAGCACCCTCCGCGTCCGCGAGGCCGACCGGCTCCTGGGCTACCTGGCCGACGTGAGAGCCGGGCACAAGGCCCGGTGGGAAACCGCCCTGCTCGACCCCATCCCCACCATCGGCACCAACGGCGACGTGGTCGTGCTCTCCCCAGAACTACTCGGCGTCAAGAACAACCAGTACGACAACTTCGTCCTGGGCAACATCCTGAACGAGCAACTGCCCACCATCCTCACCCGCGCCCCACACACCCCCTACGTCCGCGAACACCTGGACGGCGTACGCCAATGCCGCCGAACATGCGAGTTCTTCACCTTCTGCCAAGGCGGACAGGCCTCCAACAAGTACTTCGAAATCGGCCGCTTCACCACCACCGAAACCACCTACTGCCGCAACGCCAAACAAGAACTCGTCCGCGCCCTGGGCGAGAAGATGGGAATGTGACCGATGACGACTCTGACCGGACTTGAAACCTCCGAGCGGGCCGCCGACCTGATCGACCGACTCCAGCCGACCACCCCGGTAGGGCTGTTCGACAACCGCGACACCTGGGACAACGTCGGCGGCGGCCCCTGGGACAACCGTTCGACGTGGGACAACTGGAAGAAGTAGGGGAAGCCTGTGCAGACCGCCGAGATCCGGGGCGCGAAAGTGCTCCTGCCCAGCGACGACGAGCCTGCCGTGCGCGCATGGCCCTACCCCAACCCGCTGGAGGAGGAGAAGGTCACCAACACCCACTTCACCTCCCTCGACCTGACCTCACACCGCCTGGTCGACACCACCCTGAACCGCTGCCGGTTCACCGGCTCACGGCTGATGGGGGTGTCACTGGCGCGCGTTTCGATGACTGACGTGCTCTTCGAAGGCTGCCAGTTCGACTACGCCAGCTGGGAGCAGGTCAGGGTCACCGGTGACGTGGCGTTCATCGGCTGCTCCTTCAAGGAAGCCGAGATCATCGGAAGCGACCTGCGCGATGCGGTCTTCGACGACTGCGCCTTCGCCGCGGACATCAAGAACACCAAGATGTCCGGCACCGACCTGCGCGGCAGCGACCTGTCGAACCTGTCCGGGCTGGCCTCGCTCCACGGCGCGAAGGTGACCGAGATCCAGCTCCGACAGCTCAGCGAGGTCATGATCCGCGACCTGGACCTGACGATCGCGGAGATCCCGCTGTAGGCGCGACCGCACCAGCCAGAAAAGAGGGGCTTCACCCAAAGAAACCGGGCGAGGCCCCTCGGTGTTTACACCCAGCAGACATTCCCTGACTGGCTTTACGGGTGTGCCTTTGCCCAGGACCGTGACTTTTCCGCAGAACGGACTTGAAGAACTTCGCTCACCCAAGCGAACATCGACCAGCCCTGCGGGAAAAGCGCATTCCTTGCGGGCATTAGGGGCTTTTGTGCCCTTTGTGTGGTGTGGGTGGGAAGCGCATTTCCGGGTGCGTACGACCCCGGGGCCATTGACACCCGACCAGGCCACACCTTGATGGAGAACGAAGAAGTGGAGGCGCCCCGACACGGTGCTGTGAACACCGCGCCGGGGCTGAATCCCCACCTGATTGCAGCAGGAGGAGATCGTGGAAAAGCATAGCGGGCGGCATCGCAAGCGCCGACAGGGCTGGGGTGAGCATCTGCGTTGGGTGCTGGGGGCGGTGCTTGCCGCCGTGTTCTGTAGCCCGGTTGGGCAGAGCAGTCGAGTGGTGGTCGAGGTGCGTCAACCGCTGCCAGCGCGGCGTCCGTCCCAATGCCGTGAACCTGGCCTGGACGGGACTGCAGGCAGGGTGGGTGTGAAGGTTCCTCGGCCCCGTGCTGGGCAAGCCCTCACGGGCACGCACACAGCCGGGCCGCCGCCCCACCACCGGGAGTTGCACATGGGTCGGTGCGGGTGGTGTGAGGACGATGACGGAGTGCGCGGGGTACGCCTGTACCTGGCCGTGCACGAGAAGAACCAGCACGCCCGGCGTCGTGTGAAAATGGTGCCACCGGCGCCCCGTCAAGAGGTCTTGGCTTCCGTGGCCTCGGGGGCGGCCGGTGGTGAGCCGCCCTTGGACATGAGCGATTTGGCCGCAGTGGTGCGTCAGTGGCAGGCGTTGCGGCAGCCTGTGGCCTGACCTCGCACAGAAGCATTCAGGGCCGTTCCCTTCCAGGGGCGGCCCTGTTTCAATGCCCTGGTCCGCCAGTACCGGAGATAGCGGAGTCGTGGGGCCTGTCGACGTCGTCGACCGACGCGGGGGCAATGAGCGAGACCCGCCCGGTGGTCACCCACACGGGCTGAGCGTGGCGTAAGACGGCGATGAGGGGCGGCAGTATCGCTCAAGATGACGAACTCCGAAGAAAACTTCTGAGGGTGTTTCTTCGACGAATCGACACCAAACTGTCGTGCTGGAAATGGTCGAAGAAACGAAACTCATCATCCGATTCAAGAAGGGTTCTCCGGGTTGTCCCACACTCGAAGTCCTCGGACCCAGGACTGCGTTGAGAGGCCTGTGAGAGCCAGTGAATCAGTACTCCAACGCACCCTCCACCGATCACTCCAACGACCCCTCCATGCCTGTGGACCCCCTGGAGTGCTCATTTTTGCAGGTCAGGGCCGGTTCTGGGGGTGTGACTCAAAACCAGACTTATACCCAGTGGGTAGTCATCTTCACGTAGGGGGCGGCGGCCCCGGCCTGCTGGTGGGTCGGCCCACCGGCCGACCCGCCATTCCTTTATTTCGCTCTGGCCTGACCATCATCCCCCACTCCTCTCCCTTCTCCGTCACTTATAAAAGTGTTATTCACTGACCTTATTAATGCTATTGTTCCGGAGTCTCGTGGCTGTTCGAGATTCGTGGGTTCATCAGCGGTGTGATCGTGCGGGTGCGCGCCGGGCATGCCCCGCCGCAGCCGAGTGGTCTGGTGCGCGGCTGTGGGGTGCGTGGGCAGCAGCGGCGGAGATGGGTCACGGCTGAGGAGCCGGAGATGGATCCGATGCGTGGGGTGCTGGGGCTGGGCGGTTCCTGTTCTGTTCGGGTCGTGGGGCGGCGTGGGGCCACCAGCGCCCCGCTGTCGCCCCGAACACCCCAGCCCCGGTACCAGAGCCGCCCCTGTGGCCGGCGCCCCTTACGGGGCCGGTGGTGGCCACGACCAGCGAAAAGGGCATAACGCCCGTATCGGGTGGTGCGGGGGGGTGGGGAGCCAGGTAGGGGGTGTTGGTCAAGGCGCTTGAGCGTCAGGGTGAGTTCGGGCGGGGGTGTTGGGTCTTCGTGCTGTGTGGGCTTACCTGGAAGGTGTTGGCCGCGGGTTCGGCTGTGCAGGTGGCCTCGGGCGGGTTGGGGCGCCTCATCACGTACTTCACACAGCACACCTGCCAGAGCGTGTTTTCCGCATGCGGCGACGACGGAGGCCAGGGCGAGCGCCGCGCTGTTACGCGGTGCGGCGGCTCCGGCTGAGGTGAGCAACCCGGCCCCGGGGCGGTAGCCGGTTCAGGGAAGCACACCAGGAGCACCACGGGGCCGCTGATATCAGGTGGGGATGCGGGTTCACCCGTGCTGGCCTGGGGTTTCCTCGCGCCCGGGGCCTGTGGACCATCGGATCAAAGGTCCCCTGGTCAGGCCCCACCCTAGGCGGGCTGGTTTTGCCAGTGCTGTAGGAGCTGTCTACTCGTTTGAGTGCGGGAGTGATCAAGACCGAGTACGCGTGCTCGATCGCTGACCAGGGTGGTGAGGAGATCGATGGCTTTGACCTTGTCACCGGACTCATAAGTCCAGTGAGCGAGGTTGAGGCGGGTAGCGAGGGTGTACGGGTGGTTGGGGCCGAGTACGCGGGTGCGGTCGGGGAGGAGTTGTTCGAGGGTGGTTGTGGCGCCTTTGGGGTCGCCGGATTCTCCGAGCCAGCGGGCAAGGTTGTGGCGGGTGGTGAGGGTGACCGGGTGGTCGGGCCCGAGGACGCGCAGTTGGTCGGGGAGGAGTTGTTCGAGGGTGGTTGTGGCGCCTTTGGGGTCGCCGGATTCCCCGAGCCAGCGGGCAAGGTTATGGCGAGTGGCGAGGGTGGCCCGGTGGCCGGAGCCCAATATTCGGGTTCGGTCGATGAGGAGTTGTTCAAGGATAGTGATGGCCCGTTTGGGTTCGCCGGATTCCCCGAGCCAGTAGGCGAGGTTGTGGCGGGTATCGAAGGTGTCTGGGTGGTTGGGGCCGAGTACGCGGGTGCGGTCGGGGAGGAGTTGTTCGAGGGTGGTTGTGGCGCCTTTGGGGTCGCCGGATTCCCCGAGCCAGCGGGCAAGGTTATGGCGGGCGTCAAAGGTGAACGGGTGATCAGTTCCCAATCGATCCCGGGCAGTTTCGGCTATGAGTTTCCAGTGAGTTAGAGCCTCGCCGACACGACCTGCCTCGCCTAGACTCCAACCCACCCGGAAGAGCAACCTGTGCCCGCCTAGTTTCCACAACCAGTCCTCGCTGGTTTGTCCTTCTACCGCGTGGTGAGAGCACAGGGCGGCGGTATTACTGCGCAACCGCTGGGCCAGGATGGTGTCTCGTTCGATCTCGGGCCACACATGGATAAGTGCGTCTGCTAGTACGTGAACACTGTCCCGGGTGGGACGGGTTGTGGTGTGTTCGCGGGTAGCGCGCTGGACCAGTTGGTGGGCACTCACCAGTACCAAGCCCTCCACTCCGTGGTCCTCTTGGGCGCTGGGTTGGGTGGTGCGGGTAATCAGGTTCAAGCGGCGTAGCCCGGCCAGGGCGGACCGTACCTGGTGCGGGGACAGAGGCCCCGGGGCGGTTTCTGCCCTGGCGTGGGCTGTTTCTGTGTGGTGGGCAGTTAGGTGGTCCAGGGCAGGTGGTGCGGTGAGGACGTGTTCTGGGACTGCGGTGCCGTCCAGGAGCGCGATCAGACCCATTAAGGGGCGGGCCACGCCTTGGGGGTGGAAGGCATCCGCCTGGGCCAGTGACAGGTCCCAAGTAGCAGCAAGGGGGGTGGGTCTGTCCCAGTCGGGGAAGACCTCCTCCAGTGTGCTCATGCGATCGTGGAGTATCTGGTGGTAGTCCTCGTAGCTCAGGCCGAGTTCGGCCATGTAGGTGACCGCTTGCCCTAGGGCGAGGGGAAGATGTCCCAGGTCGCAGGCAAGAAGGGCCAACTGTTCGTGGGTGTGACCGATTCTGGCTGCATCGAGGGCCTGAGTGAGAAAGGCGCAGGCTTCGTCGGAGGAATAGACGTCCACGTCGAGCAGGCGGCGGCCCTGGAGGGTGAGGCTGTGGTCGCGTCGGCGAGTGGTGACCAGCACCCTGCCGTGAGGGTGGTCGTGCGGGGGCCACAGGTCGTGCGCGGTAGCGGGGTTAGCCAGGTCGTCCCAGACGATGAGCCAGCGTCGTCCCTGGTTCTTGGCCGGGTCCTGGAGCCAGGTCAGGAACAGTTGCGCGACCTCCTCAGGCTCGTCAGGCACGGTGGTGAAGAGGTGGCGAGCGGCCTGGGTGTAGGCGAAGGTGATCTGTTCACGTGAGGTTGCGTTTGCCCACACCAGCACGTCCACCCTGGTGCTGGGGTCGATGATCCGAGCCAGGGCGCGGGCGTGGTGCGCGGCGAGTTGGGTCTTGCCGACTCCGCCGGTGCCGGAGAGCACCTGGCGCGGTACGACGGCCCCGAAGCTGCTCAGGGCGTTGTCGAGTTGGTCGGCGATTACCCGGTGCTGGTAGTGGACTACTTGTTCAGGGATGACCCCGACGCGTATCGGCCAGTCAACTTGTTGGAGCGGATAATGATGGTAGACGGCCTTGCCGATGACAGTCTCGCTCTGCGCACCTCGAAGATCGATGTGATCGCCGCTGTAGGTGGGGCTCTCCACGTGCACTTCATCTAGGTTGTCTGTCTGGATGATGGTGCCGCCGGAGATTCCCCTGCGGACCGGGTTGGATGTGCGCCTGGCCTCTTGGCCGCTCGTGCCCGAAGGGGGCGATGTACTGTTGCTAGCCCAAATGAAGGCGTTGACAGGCAGCGCTAACACGGCGGTGATGCCTGCAGCCCAGGCCGCAGCCTCCCACCCATCTCGTGTAGCGGCACCGCCTCCAAACCACAGTCCCACACCTAGCGCAACTAGAACCAGGATGGTGCTGGTGATCGCGCAAATCCACTTTGCCGAGCTCATACATCTGATTGTGGCGTGTCGGACCGGCGCAGGTAAGGGCTTTGGGAAGGAAACTTGCCGACAGGTTGTTTTTTAGGCCTTGTGGTTCATACGGGATACGCACAGGAAGGCTTGCTCACACTTGGGGCTGATCGACCAACAGATTAAAGGGTTGGTCGGGTAGTCTCCAAAATTACTTGCTCTACCATTGCTTTAGAGCCTGTCTGCGGTTGAAGGTCTGTACTTTGTTCCCGTCATGCTGTGGAGGGATGTGAAGTTGACTATGAGAGTTCCTCATGGAGTTCGGACACTGCAAGGGCTGCGGCTTTTAATCCTTCCAATGATGCGAGGGATTCGTCTGCCTGGGTGTGGTCGGCCGTGTCCAGTGCAAGTTTAGCTGTGATGCGATTAATGCGGGAGGCTGTCTCCAAATCGGTGATGCGGGCGGCGATGGCACGAACCTCTTTGGCGTATGCGGCGATCACGGCCACTCGGTCACGTACCTGAGTGCGCCGATCTTCAATGCCCTCTTGTGCTTTAGCCTTGGCTGTTGATGCCATTGGCCCTTCAGAGGCTAGTTCGTTCAGCTCGATAGTGACCTGGGAGATGGCGAACAGCTCCTTAGCTAGTTGCCAACGTACGTCGTCCAACACCACCCGGTTGCGGGTGTGGTCGATCAACTTATCCTGGGGTTCTGGTAGCTGGGTGCCAAGGATCGTGTCCACGTCTAGAAGCAACGTGTGGGCGATGTCCTGGTCCTCGGGGGACAGCATGTCAAAGGTGATGTAGTCCCTTCCAGCCACGTACTGAGGCTGGGCATCATCCTGCAGAAACTTTAAAATTCGAGCTTGCCTACGTGCCTCATAAACAAAAAATAGCATAGGGCCAACGATCAAACCCAGGATCCATGTACCGATAACACCCCCAGGCCCGATGAGATCTATGGCAGAGGGGGGAAGTGCAATGAGAGCGATGACGTAGGTGAAAACTCCCAGGCAAAAACCTCCGCCCTTAACCTCGTCTGGATGGACTGCCATCGCTGGGTTGGCCTCTTTGGTGCGGGCCAACTCTGCGGCGTGTTCAGCTCTGTCCAGTTCGTCGCGGAGAGTGCCAGGGGTCAGGTCAGGGGTCAGGTCAGGGCGAGTGATAAGCATACCCTCTTCTACCGCATCAACTGATTTCCTGCCACATGCCTCTTGATGCGTCCTGCTCTCTTGAGGGCAAGGGTGATGCTATTAGTGATGTGTACTCCGAGTGCGGAAAGATGTTCGGCTAGTAACACCTTCACGGCGCTCCTTCAGAGATGGGGTTGCAACGAACTCTAGAACTCAGGGTGTGCACGAGGTTGGCACAGGTAGTCCAACAAGATGAGTGCTACTGGGTGAAGCGTTCGATGCTGTCATACGCCACGCGCGGTGAACTGCGAGTAACAGAGCAACTGTGGGGCTGGTGAGTGGACATGCCGATACAGGACGGCGGTCATCGCCTCGGCGGAGACTGTGGCCTGAGGGGTCGCAGGGTCGCAGGGTCACAGTTCGGCAAAGTGCTCCGCGAGGTCCACGCCCACCTGCACTCACCTTGTACTGGGGAGCACACGAGGAGCACACAAGCCCCGAAAACGCCGCGAGGACCTCTTCCGAGGTCCTCGCGCACCCCGTCTGAGCTGGGGTTTTGTGGCGCACCCGGCAGGATTCGAACCTGCGACCGTCGGATGAGAAGTCCGATGCTCCGTCCGCCCTGGTAGGAGGCGGCTTCAGCGATCCACTCGCGTTATCTGGGCCGGTAGGCGCCCAGGCGGACCGAAGCGGTGGTGGCGAAGGGCTCGGGAAGCTTGGCCACGCGTTCGGCGAGCTCCTCGGGGGTGACGTGGCGGGCGCTGGGGCCCATGCCGACCACCGTCAGCACGTCCTCGTGTGCGAGTTCCATGGTGAAGCGTAGGTCCCGGGTGGATTCGAGGGCGAAGTGGTCCTTGAGGCCCTCGGCCAGGCGCTCGTCCTTGCGGGGGTCGACGTCCAGCAGGCCCAGCGCCTCGCGGGGTTCCTGGAGGTGCTCGGCCGTGGGGGTGACGACCAGCAGGACCCCCTCGGCTTTGAGGACGCGGTGGAACTCGGGGGCGTTGCGCGGGGCGAAGACGTTGAGCAGCGCGTCCGCGGAGCCGTCGGCCAGGGGCAGGCGGCGCCAGGAGTCGGCGGTGACGGCCCCGCTCCGGGGGTGGGCCCTGGCGGCCTTGCGGGCGGCGAACTTGGAAACGTCGGTGGTGAGGCCGACCGCGTCGGGAAGCTGGTCCAGGACCTGGTTCAGGTAGTGGCCGGTGCCGCCGCCGACGTCGACGACGACATCCCCGTCCGCGAGCTGCTCCGCCAGGGCCAGGCCGATGGGGTCGTAGTGGCCCTTGTCCTGGAAGCGCAGGCGGGCGGCGACCATCTCCTTGCTGTCCCCGGTCCCGGGCGGGGTGGCGCCGGTGAGCAGTCCCGCGTAGCCCTCTCGGGCGATGTTGAAGCTGTGCCCGCCGGCGCAGGTCAGTCCACGGGGCCCCTGGCGGAGGGCCTCGCCGCAGACGGGACAGGTCAGGACGGCCGCGACGGAGGCGGGCATGCGCAGCTCGGGGCCGGTGTGGGTGTTCGTCATGATCGCGGTCAGCCTACCGGCGCCCGCGCACACCGCTCACCGGCACCGGCCCCGGTGCTCAGCTTCTGACCAGGACCGCCACCGGGTAGCGGTCGAGCACCTCGGACAGGTGGGCGGTGGTCAGCCCGTCCATGCGTTCAGGGGCGAGGGTGCGGCCGGTGAGGCGGTCGGTCCACTCCCCCGGCCCCGAGGGCAGGGGGAGCACCGTGTCGCCCCACCCGCCCGCGTCGGCCAGGGTCAGGGGCAGCCGGGTGGCCACCACCGCCAGGGCGGGTTCGCGGGAGCCCCGGGCGGTGCGGGCGAAGGCCAGGGCGTGTTCGGCTCCGGTCCCCTCGGCGGTCAGCGGCAGGTAGCCGCTGGGACGCAGTTCGGCGCGGGTGCGCAGACAGGTGCGGACCAGGTGGAGTTTGGCGGCACCGGTCTCGTCGACCGGTGGGCGCCAGCCCTGCTCGATCCGGTCCAGGAGCTCGGCGCGCCGGCCGTGGTCGACCGGCCTGCGGTTGTCCGGGTCGACCAGGGACAGGTCCCAGAGCTCGGTTCCCTGGTAGACGTCGGGCACGCCCGGGCCCAGGAGCTGGACCGCCTTCTGGCCCAGGGAGTTGCTCCAGCCCGGCCGGTCCAGGGACTCGGCCAGGGCCCCGATCTCGGCGTACAGGTCGGTGTCGGCGCGCAGCAGTGCGGGCCAGTCGCGGATCCGGTCCTCGAACTCGGGGTCCCGGGCGGTCCAGGAGGTGCCCAGGCGTGCTTCCCGGGCGGCTTTGAGCAGGTACTCCACGAGGCGTTCACCGCTGATCGGCCAGGCGCCCAGGAGGGTCTGCCAGGCGAGGAGTTCGAGAGCGGGTTCGGGCAGGGGCGTCCGGCGGCTCCAGCGCTCGACGGCGTCGGCGAAGTCCCCGGGGATCTCCGACAGGACGGCCAGGCGGGCGCGCACGTCCTCGGAGCGTTTGGTGTCGTGGGTGGAGAGCGCGGTCATGGTGTGCGGTTCGGCCGCCTCCCGGCGCAGGTTGGCCTCGTGGAAGGCGGCCGTGTCCACTCCGAACCCGGCCGGGTGGCCGCCGACCTCGTTGAGGGCGACGAAGCGCGTGCCCCGGTAGAAGGCGGTGTTCTCGGTGCCCATGGCCACGACCATGCCGCTGGTCTGCTGGACCCGGCGGGCGAGCTCGCCGTGCGGGTCCTCGCGGACGGTGCGGTCGAGGGTCTTCAGGACGGGTTCGAGGTCGGGGCGGCGTTCGGCTGCGGTGCGCACCGCGCGGGCCCAGGCGGGTTCGGCTTCGGGCAGGTAGGAGCGGTAGACGTCGAAGGAGGTGAGGAGTTCGGCGACGGCCTCCTCGGTGTTCTCCGCCTGGGGCAGCAGGGCCGCGATCCGGCGCACCTCGGCTCTCAGGAGGTCGCTGGCGGCGTGTGAACGGGCCTCGTGGTCGATGGCGCCCACGTCGGTGGGCACGCCCCGTTCACGGGCCAGCGCGGTCAGGACGGGTTCGGCGTCGGGGTCGACGAACACCCCGCTGACGGTGCGCAGGGCGTCGTAGCCGGTGGTTCCGGCGACCGGCCAGGAGGCGGGCAGGGTCTCCCCTGGGGCGAGGATCTTCTCGACCACGATCCACCCGGGGAAGCGTTCGGCGAGGCGCCGCAGGTAGCCGCCGGGGTCGCTGAGGCCGTCGACGTGGTCCACGCGCAGTCCGTCGGCCCGGCCCTGCTCGGCCCAGCGGAGGATCTCGGCGTGGGTGGCGTCGAAGACCCCGGGGTCCTCGACCCGGACGGCGGCGAGGTGGTCGACGTCGAAGAAGCGGCGGTAGTTGAGTTCGCGGTCGCCGCGCCGCCAGGAGACGAGCCGGTAGTGCTGGCGTTCGTGCACGTCGGCCGCGCTGTCGCCGGGGGTGAAGGTGCCCGGGGCGAGGGGGAAGCGCTTGTCGAAGTAGACGAGGTGGCCGTCGGCGAGGGTGAGTTCGTCCAGGGCCGCGCGGCCGCCGTCGCCGCCGTCGCCCAGGACCGGCACCAGCACGGGTCCGGAGTCGAAGTCCACGTCGAAGCAGCGCGCGTAGACCGAGTCCCGGCCGTGTTCGAGGACGTCCCACCACCACGGGTTGGCGTCGGGGCGGGCAACGGACATGTGGTTGGGCACGATGTCGACCACCACCCCCATGCCGAGGGCGTGTGCCCGGTCGGCGAGGTCGTGGAAGGCCCGTTCGCCGCCCAGGGCCTCGGAGACCCGTGTGGGATCGGCCACGTCGTACCCGTGGTCCGAGCCCGGGGTCGCGGTGAGGATCGGTGACAGGTACACGGCGCCCACCCCCAACCGGTGCAGGTGGTCGAGCAGGTCGGCGGCCTCGGCCAGGTCGAAACCGGGTTTCAGCTGGAGCCGGTAGGTCGACGTGGGCGTCTGGGAGCTACTGTGCGCACTCATCACGGGGAACCCGTGCCCGCCCGTTCGGCGTGTCATGCACGCGCGGCCGGACCCGTGCGCGGACGGCTCCGGCGCCTCCTCACGCGAACTTTCACCGGTCGAAAACTCCTCGTTCACCTCCTGTCCACCCAGAGTGCCCCGAACCGCCACAGATACGTCCGCTTCCACACACACCCGCGTTGGGGAAGATGGTGCGACAGTGGTTAAATTCTTCGGCGGTGTTCCATTACCAGCGACAACGCGCCGGGAACCGGTGGCGAGCGGTGAACACAATGAGGACCACCGACACCGACGAAGGGGATAGAAGCAGCGTGCTCCCGTCCAACAAGCGCACCCGTACCCAGGACCGCTCCCAGCGCCGTTCGAGCACCTACCGGGGCGCAGCCTCGGCTGCCCTGGCCGGGCTTCTGCTGGCGACCACCGCCTGCGGCAGCGACGACGCCGTCCAGGGGTCGGCCCCCGCGGTCCCCGACGACCTGGAGTGCTTCTCGGGCAGTCTGCACGGTTCCGGGTCCAGCGCCCAGGAGAACGCGATGACGACGTGGATCGCGGGCTTCCAGTCGGCCTGCGAGGACGCGCGCATCTACTACGACTCGATCGGTTCGGGCGGCGGCCGCAACCAGTTCATCGACGGCGCGGTGGCCTTCGCCGGTACCGACTCGGCGATGGACCCCGACGAGAACGCCGACGCCCTGGCACGCTGCGGTGACACCGACACCATCAACCTGCCCACCTACGTCGTGGCCATCGCCGTGGTGTTCAACCTGGAGGGGATCGAGGAGCTCAACCTGGGTCCGGACACCGTGGCGCGGATCTTCAACCAGGACATCACGCACTGGAACGACCCGGCGATCGCCGAGGACAACCCCGACGCGGACCTGCCCGACCTGGCGATCACGCAGGTCAACCGGGCCGACGACTCCGGCACGACCGAGAACTTCACCAGCTACCTGGCCCAGGCGGCCCCCGACTCGTGGCCGCACGAGGCCGACGGCCAGTGGCCGATCACCCCGCGCGAGTCCGCCCAGGGCAACAGCGGTATCGCCGACACGGTCTCGCGGGCCGAGGGCGCCATCGGGTACGTGGAGATGTCCCACCTGCACGGCCTGCCCGCCGCGAACATCGGCGTGGGCGAGGAGTTCGTCTCCATCTCGCCGGAGGCGGCCGCCAAGGTCGTGGCCGACTCCCCCCGCCGGGAGGAGAACACCAACGAGTACGACCTGGCACTGGACCTGGACTACGGCACCACCGAGCCCGGCAGCTACCCGATGGTCCTGGTCAGCTACGAGGCGGTGTGCCTGGAGTACCCGGACGAGAAGGAGGCCGAGCGGGTCAAGGCGTTCCTGAAGTACGTGGTGAGCCCGGAGGGCCAGGCCGAGGCCTCCAAGGAGACCGACTCGACCCCGGTCAACGACGCCCTGCGCACCGACCTGCTGGCCTCCATCGAGGCGATCGGCTCCTGATTCGGTCCCGCCGCGGGTGAGCACCCGCCGGATCCTGGGTTTTCGGGCGCGTCACGGTGGTGGCGCGCCCGTTTCACGCTCCCGATCCGGTACCTTACGTACTGACCGCGTAGCGCTCGGTCACTTCCCGTTCACGGACGCCGTGTCGTCGGGTGCTGCGCGGTGCGACGGGGTCCGCCCGTCCGGGTCGGTGTCTTCCCCCACTTACCCGGTAGCGGTCGGACCCCCAGGGTCCGTTCTCCGGTCCCCCGCGTTCCCTTCTCCCCCGTCCTCCTCGTCGGGCATCTCCCGCCCCGAGGCACGGCAGGCGCGGTACCAGAGGGAGCGCAGCCGTGCGCGCAGCCCTCTGCGCGCCCGCCGGCCCCCGCCCTCCTCGTCGCCGTCGTCCCGGTCCTCGCCCCGGCTCCGGACGCCGTCCGAGGCGTCCCGCCCGGTGCCTGCCGGGTTCTGCGTGCCGGGCGCGGCGCGGGGCGGCGGCGGGACGGACCGGTGCAGGGTGAGGTCGGTGAGGGTGCCCTCCCCGCCGTGGATCCGGTAGCGGCCGTGCAGTTCGGCGACCACGTCGGACAGGTCCTCCTCCGGTCCGCACACTCTCATGGCGCGGGCCAGGGCCCGGGTGCGCCACAGCCGCACCCCGGCGTCGCGGGTGGGCGAGGCCGCCAGGAAGAGTTCGGTGAGCCCGGCGCGGGCGCGTTCGGCGCTGGCCAGGAGCCGGGACAGGGCCAGTTCGCCCAGTCCCCAGGCGACGGGGACCTGGAGGAGGAAGGGCGAGGGGAAGCCGGTGCGGGGCGCGGTGGACGTGAAGGAGATGCGCGGTTCCCGCAGATAGTTGGCCTGGATCAGGCGGAGGTCCAGGTGGGGCCCCTCGAACCCGCCCGGGGCCGCCTCGATGCCCTCCCAGTCGGCGACCAGGGTCACGGCGAGGTCGGTCTCGGTACCGTTGAGCAGCCGGTCCACGCAGCCGCGGACCAGGTCGTAGGGGGCTCCGGCCACGTCCACCACCGCGTGGACCAGCGGGGTGCGGCGGCGCGCCTCGGGAACGCGTTCGCGGTAGGCGTGCGGGTGCGGCATGAGTTCGGCCAGGACCTCGGTGCGGAAGCGTTCCGAGGGCAGCCGGGTGCGGGCGGTGGAGGCCGGGCCCACGTGCCAGGCGGTGGCGCCGCGTTCGGGGACCATGACCGCCCCGGCCTGCCACAGCCGGTAGCCGAACTCGGTGTCCTGCCCGAGGTCGAGGTCGGGGTCGACGCCCCCGGCGGCTTCGTAGAGGCTGCGCCGCACGGCGGCCGCGGCGCCCAGGTAGGCGTGGAAGCCGAGGTGGTCGGCGTCGCGCAGGTCGTCGCTCTGGTCGAGGAGGTGCTCGATCCAGTCGTGGCGGCCCCCGGTGTCCAGGGCGCGGCTCAGGTCGCCGGCCCGGGCGGCTGCGAGGACGTCCTCGGGGGTCCGGGGGGCGGTGTCGGTGAAGCGGACGCGGCCGAGGGTGACGCACTCGGCGTGGACGTGGTGCCAGCGGGCCTGGGACTCGACGAACTCGGGGCAGGCGACCATGTCGGCGTCCATCCACATCAGGATGTCGCCGGTGCTGGAGTGCGCGCCGTAGGCACGGGCGTACCCGGCGCCCCAACCGCCGTCGGGGGCGGCCACCACACGGCACCGCCGGGGGCGAAGGTCGGGCAGCGTCAGGGGCGGTGAGGAGTGGTCGTCGACGACCACGGCCTCGAAGAGGTGCTCCGGGTAGGTCTGGGCGGCGAGGGACGCCAGGGCGAAGTCCAGGTGGTCCTGCCCGCCGCGGGCGGGGATGACGACGCTGACGGTGAGTTCCGGTGTCCAGCGGCCGGTGGCGGGGGGTGTCAGCGCGCTCCAGTCGTTGCGGAAGACGCGGGTCGCGACCCGTTCCACCCGGCCACGGTGCGACACCCCGTCAACATGAGACCCTACGTGCTTATTCAGTGACACAGAGTCACTATAGCGATGTTTTCCCACACAGCGCGGGTGTCGACCGCCTCGAAGTGTCATCGTGGCGGATTCCGGACCGTTCGGGAGCGTCGGGCCAGCAAGCCCAGCCCCGCCGCGGCGGCCAGCAGCACCACCCCCAGCGCCGCCCAGCCCACTGCGCCGGCGAACAGGACCAGGGGCAGGGCCAGCGCCGAACCGAGGATGCGCGCCGCGGAACCAGCCATCCCGAACACCGACTGGTACCGCCCCTGGAGCTCGACCGGCGCGTCCTTGAGCGCCAGGTGCCAGGCGGGCGGACCGCCCGCGACCTCACCCAGGGTGAGCAGGACGATGCCCGCCAGCACGGTGGCCGCCGCCGTGACCGGGCCACCGAAGGCCGCCGTACCGAACAGCACACAGGCCACCGACAGGGCTGCCCCCGCCACCCACGCCGAGCGGGCAGCCGAGGCGTCGGAGACCACCCGTGCCGACCACGCTCGCTGTGTGAGGAGCACCAGCACGGTGTTGAGCCCCAGCGCCACCGCCGCCACCCAGACCGGGGCCTGGGTGCGCGTGGCCAGCCAGAGCGGCAGGATCACCGACAACACGGGCATGCACAGCTGGAGAAGGGCGGTGAGAGCGGTGACGGCGACCAGCCGGGCGTCGCCCAGCGCGGCCAGCACGCGGGTGTCCCGAACCAGGCCGCCGGGCGCGTCCAGTCCGCGGGGCAGCCCGAGCAGCAGGACCGCGCACCCGAACACCACCGCCGCGCCCGCCCCGTACAGGGCGAGGTAGCCCGCCCGCGTGTCCAGGGCCAGCACCAGGGCGCCGACCACGGTGCCCACGCCCATCCCGGCGTTGAGCAGAGTGTGCATGAGAGCCCTGGCGGCCACCCTTCGTTCGGGTGCCACCTGCGCGGCGACCAGGGCGTGACGGGTTGCCCCGAGCCCGGTCTGGGCCACCACGAACCCCACCGCTCCCACCGCGTACGACCACGGACCGTCCGCGACCAGGTAGACGAGGAGGAAGACCCCGACCGACGCCGTGTACCCCACGGCCGCGCGCCGCCGCCCCAACGTGTCCGCGAGCGCCCCGAGCGGAGCGGCTGCCACCAGGGCGCATCCGCTGGCCGCGGCCAGGACCGGACCGACCACCCCGGCTGACAGCCCCACCCGGGTGCCGAAGTACAGGACGACCGTGGCCAGCACGGCCCCGTCGACCACCGCGCCCACCAGCTGGGCCGCGTACACCCGGCGCACCCCGCCGAGTACGGAGCCCGGGCGGTCCGGGGCCACGGGGTCGGGGGGCGGCTCGGCTACGGGGGTGTCCGTACGGCGGGCGCGGTCGGCGGCTTCGGGGCTCATGGGAGCAAACCTAAGGAAGGAATGGCTCTGGTCTAAAGTCCAATGCCATGCGACAGACTCGGGCCAATTCTGATGCTCCGTCCCGTTACCCGGGCATCGATCTCCACCTGGAGGCCGCAGGCACCCGGGTGTCCCGGTCCTTGGAGAGCGCTCTGCGGGAGGCGGTCGTGGACGGCCGCCTCCCCTCCGGGACCCGCCTTCCGGCCTCCCGGACCCTCGCCGCCGACCTGGGAATCTCCCGCAACAGCGTGGCCGAGGCCTACACCCAGCTGACCGCGGAGGGCTGGCTCGACGCCCGGGTCGGGGCGGGTACCTGGGTCGCCGACCGGCCCGGACGGTCGACCCCGGCCGCGCCCCCCGCCGGTACGCCCGCGCCCGTGCTCGACCTGCGGGGCGGGATCCCCGACTCCTCGGTGTTCCCTCACGCCGAGTGGACGGCGACGATGCGGCGGGCGCTGGCGGCCGCGCCATCCGACGCCTTCGGCTACCCGGACCCGCGCGGCGCCCCGCCGCTGCGCGAGGCCCTGGCCGGCTACCTGGCCCGGGTACGCGGGGTACGCGCGCGGGCCGACGACGTCGTGGTGGGCGCGGGCTTCGGCGACCTGCTGGCCCGGCTGTGCCGTGCGCTGCGGGAGTCCGGTGTCCAGCGGATCGCGGTGGAGGAGTTCGGCCACCGGCGCCACCGGGAGATCATCCGCGATCAGGGGCTGGAGACCGTTCCGCTGCCCGTCGACGCAGGCGGGGCGGACGTGGGCCTGCTGGGTTCTTCCGGAGCGCGGGCCGTCCTGCTCACCCCGGCGCACCAGTTCCCGACCGGGGTGGCCCTGTCCCCCGAACGGCGGCTCAGCCTGGTCCGGTGGGCCGGGGAGAGCGGCGGGCTCGTCCTGGAGGACGACTACGACGGCGAGTTCAGGTACGACCGGCGGGCGGTGGGGGCGCTCCAGGCGCTGGCCCCGGAACACGTCGTCCACCTGGGCACGGCGAGCAAGTCGCTGGCACCGGCGGTGGGGCTGGCCTGGGCGGTGGCGCCCGGGCGACTGGTCCCGGCACTGGTCCGGGCCGGGGAGCTCTCCGGAGGTGGCCAGGACACGCTCGGGCAGCTGGCCCTGGCTGCCTTCCTCACGTCCCACCGCTACGACCGCAACGTCCGCAGACTGCGGGAGCACTACCGGTCCCGGCGGCGCGAGGTGGTCGAGGAGGTGGCCGCACGGCTGCCCGGATGCCGGGTGTCGGGACTCGCGGCGGGGCTGCACTGCCTGCTGGAGCTGCCGGAGGGGGTGCACGAGGAGGACGTGTGCGCCGAGGCCGCCGGACACGGACTGGCCCTGGAGGGGCTGTCGGCGTTCCGTGCGGAGGGAACGGGGCCGGACGGCGGCAGGACAGCGGTGGTGCTGGGTTACGGGGCGCCCCGGCCCCACCTGTTCCGGGCCGCGCTGGCGGCTGCGGTGGACTCCGCGGCCGCCTGTGCGCCCTGACCCACGCGCTCGGCTACCTCCTGTCGGAGGACTCCGACTTCAGCATCCGGACGCCGAGGAAGACGACCCCGAGGACCAGGGCGATCATGACGAACCACACCAGCAGTCCGACGATCACCGACAGCAGCCAGAAGAAGGCGATGACAGCCGCGACTCCCGCGGCGACCTTGAGAAGAAGACGACCCATGCGCCGAAGAATACGCGGCTGCCCGAACCCGGTGGAACCCCGGCCCGCACTCCACGCACAGAACGCGGACCGGGGAGTCTGGGTCTAGGGAGTGTTCCGCGGATGCTTTCGGTGGGTTCGGCGCTTGCGCCGATGTCCGTGAGCGGCCGTCCAGGCAATCTCTCGCCAGACGATGAACGAGCTGCCCCTACTGTGCCCTGCTACGCAAGCTCCGCAGTGTCGCACAGCGGGGGCCCGCCTGGGGTTGGCTGTCCGAGTGATATCGGCGCAGCGAGAGGCAGCCTGGTGGCCGCGAACCCGAAATGATCCAAGGAACATGACCTAGCCCGGGCGGACGGCGCCGGTGTAGACGCTGTCCCAGTAGGCGGCCATCGAGACCTCCTCCAGCGGCTTCGACGGGTTCGAGCCGTGGATCATCATGCCGTTGCCGGAGTAGATGCCCACGTGGCTCGGGGCCGAGGCGCTGTAGAAGAACATCAGGTCGCCGGGCTGGAGCTGGTCACGCGAGACAGGGGTCCCGGCGTTGACCTGGTCGTAGGTGGTGCGCGGCAGGTTCACGCCGGCCTGGGCCCAGGCGGCCTGGGTCAGTCCGGAGCAGTCGTAGCCGTTGGGGCCGGTACCGCCCCACACGTAGGGCTTGCCGATCTGGGCGCGGGCGAAGTCCAGGACGGCCTGGACGTCGCCGGACACGGCGGCGGTCCCGCCGGAGGATCCGCTGCCGCCGCTGGAGGCCTCGGTGGCCTCCCCGACGGTCGGGTCGACGCCGCCCAGGCTCTCCAGGACCTCGGCCTGCTCGTCCAGAGCGGACTCGCTCTCGGAGACGGCGCTCTCGGCGGCCTCCAGGGCCTCTGCCGCGGCCGCCTCGGTGGCCTCGGCGGCGTTGTAGAGCTGCTCGGCGTTCTCGGCCTCGATCACGTAGTCGGCCAGGGTCGTCTGCTGGCCCTCGGAGAGGAAGTCGAGGTCGGCGATGTTCTGCAACGCGGAGTCGGCTTCGCCGCCGAACAGGACGTCCATCGGGTTGTGGGTGGCGCCGGTGTAGGCGCCCTGGACGATCACGGAGATCTGGCCGGACTGGGAGTCCAGCTCCTTCTGCGCCTCGTCCAGCCGCTCCTGGAGGTCGTCGAGCTCGGCCTCGGCCGCGGAGTGCTCCTCCTGGGCGTCGTTGTAGACCGCGTTCAGCGAGGAGAGCTCCTCCTGGAGCTCCTCGTAGCGCTCACGGGCCTCCGACTCGGTGGGGTCGGCCAGCGCCACACCGGAGGACAGCACCACGGCACCGAGTGCGACGAAGCCGACCGTCGTGAGGCGACGGGTGGGTTCGGGGTTGCGAGTCAAAGCACCGACTGCCTTTCTCCCACACCCGTTTACCGGCACTTGGGCATCCCGAAGACGCGCCGAGGAACGGCGCGGGATGCGTGGCAAGGGGGATCCGGCTGCGACGAGGAGGGTCGCGAGAAGGCGCCGGGCGTTGTGACGGCCTCTGCTCCTGGGAAAAGGACAGCTGTTGAGCAGAGTGCAACGGCAAGCCGAACGCTGTCACCCTGGTGGTGACGAACTGGGGCGTTCCGACCTGGGGGAACACTAATTCATCACCTGGACCGGACGCGACCCTTTCGTTACTTCCCGATGGGCAACCCGCCTGCCTCGAACCGGGTGCCCCGGGTCCGGGAAGCCCGCCGGGGGCGCGGGTGGCGTCGCATTCTTCCCGCGCAGGGCACACCAAAACCGGACCAAGCGCCGACTTGACCGTGATGCGTCTCACATCTGATCGGGGAAGGGGCCGGACACGGAGTGTGTCCGACCCCTCGGGGTCAGCGGCCCGGGATCACAGGTGGCGGTCCCACCAGTCGAGGATCGCCTCGAACCGGGCCACCCGGTGGCTGGGCAGACCCGAGCGCGACAGCTCGTGGCCCTCCCCCGGGAACAGCAGCATCTCGGTCTCGTGTCCCCGCCGCTTGAGCGCCACGTACAGGCGCTGGGCCTGATCGAGCGGGCAGCGCCAGTCCTGTTCGGAGTGGATGATCAGGAACGGCTTGTCGATCTGGTCCGCGTAGGTGAGCGGGCTCTCCTTGGCCCAGGTCTCCGGCGGCCCGTACAGCGGCTCCGGGAAGAAGGCGCCGATGTCGGAGGAGCCGTGCAGGTTCTCGATCGTGTTGACCGCGCGCTCACTGATGGCGGCGCGGAAGCGCTCGCCGTGGTGGGCCGCGATCCACGAGGTCATGAACCCGCCGTGCGAACCGCCCATGACCCCCACCCGGGAGGCGTCCAGACGCTCGTCCTCGAGCGCCTCGTCCAGGAAGGCCATGACGTCGGTGGCGGTGACCGCGCCCACCGATCCGATGACCGCCCGGCCGTGCTCCTGGCCGTAGCCGGAGGAACCGCGCGGGTTGCAGTAGAGCACCGCGTATCCGGCTGCCGCGTACACCTGGGTCTCGTCGAAGAGCTGCCAGCCGTACTGGGCGAAGGGACCGCCGTGGATCATGAGCACCACCGGGTGCGGCCCCTCCCCCTGGGGAACCACCACCCAGCCGTGGACCTCGTTGCCGTCCCCGGAGCGGGTGGTCAGCTCGGTCGCCGGCAACGGGTTCAGGGCCTGGTCGGTGAAGGAGGTCAGGGCCCGGAGGCCCTCCTCCGTGACCACGTACAGCTCACCGGAGTCGCGCTCGCCCGCGGCCACGGCCACGGTGACCCCGCCCGCGTGGTCGAAGCCCTGCACCTCGACGTGCCCGCCCAGCAGGGTGCTGCGCACACCGCCGGGGGAGATCCGGTACAGCTCGACCGCGCCCCGGTTCTCTCCGGTCACCAGGACACCCTCCCCGACGGCCTGGGTGCGCTGGCCCAACCGGGGGTCCTCGGTGCCGGTCAGGCGGCGGGGCGCCTCGGAACCGTCGAAGGGCACCGACCACAGGCCGGTGACCCGGCCCACGAAGTCACCGCCCTCCGGGCCCAGCTCGTCACCGAGGAAGTACACGGTGGCACCGTCCTCGGACAGGCTCACGGCGCCCACGGCGAGGTCGCCCCGGGTGATCCGCCGCGGCTCGGCCCCGGCCTCGGGGGCGAGCACCCACACGTCGCTCACCAGGTCGGTGTCGCGGGTCTCGTGCAGGGCGGCGTCGAACACCAGGCCGGCGCCGTCCGGGGTCCACACGGGCTTTCCCCGGCTCACCCCGCCCTCGGTGACCTGGACCGGCTCCCCGGCCTCACCCGAGGGGTCGATCGGCGCGCTGACGAAGGCGTGCACGGGTCGGTCGTTGGTGAACCCGAGGTTGTCGAGCCGGTACTTCAGGGTGGTGATCCGGCGCGGCGGCTCCTTGTCCGGGGCGCCGTCGACGTAGCGCTGCTCCTCGGGCACCCGCGCGTTGTAGGCCAGGCGGGTGGAGTCGGGGCTCCAGGTGAAGGGGCCCGCGCCGAGGGGGTGGTCGGTGATCTTCCACGGCTCGCCGCCGTCGGCGGGGAGGATGTGGATCTGGGGGCGCTTGTCCTCGTCGGGGCGGACGAAGGCGATCCAGCGGCCGTCGGGCGAGAAGACGGGGGATCCGTCCCTCGTACCCCGGGTGAGCTTGCGCGGCGGCTCGGAACCGTCGGTGGGCACGCTCCACAGGGAGCCGAGGTAGGCGTCCTCCTCCAGGTCCGGCCGGGTCACGGCGAAGACCGCTCGGCCACCGTCGGGGGACAGTGACGGTGCGCTGATGCTGTGCAGTTGAGCGATGTCAGCGGGTTTCATACACGAGTGGCGGCCGTACGGGGGCACGGTCCGCCGTCTCCTTCCCTTGGGTACGGGGATGCCGATGACCGAAGGAGGCCCCCGGTCAGGGGGTCATCCCACCCGGACCCTATCGACGCCGGACCGGCCATATCCATACCTTCCCGGCTTTTCGGGCACTGCTGGGTGAGTCGCGGCAGGGTGGGGTCGCGGCCCGCTCGGGGCGAGCGGGCCGCGGTTCCACCGGCTCACACGGTTCCACCGGCCCGGAGGGCGGTACTCAGCGGCACCGGTCGGTCTCCAGACGCGTGCAGACCCAGCGCGCCCCCTCCCGGCGCAGCCGGAACGCGAACACCCGCGAGCGCCGGTCGCAGTCGATCATGGCGCTGGCCTCCATCCCTCCCGCACCGAGCGGCTGGTGGAACACCCTGGTCAGCCGGGGCGCCATGCCGCATCCCACCGAGCCGCGCAGACGGCGCAGCTCCTCGCGGACCGGCACCGTCACGTGGTCGCGCAGGACCTCCGGCGCCCGCCTGCCGACCAACACCTCAGCCATCTGCTGGGCCAGCCGGTGCACGTCGCCGGGGGTCCGGTGCCCGACCAGCGGGGACACCCCGCACCGCCCCGCCGACATCCCCCGGAGCGGGGTCCGGGCGGGGGTGCGCACCGGACGCCAGGGGTTGGACGCGGCACCGGCCCGGGTGCAGGCGGAGCGCCGACAGGGGTGACCGTGGGAGGCGTGCGACATGAACAGATCCCTTCCGGGGGAGGAACGAAACCCTTACGACCTACTAGGAGCCGCCACCCGGGTTCCCGTGCCACCTGGAATTCCAGGTTTCTCCGACCCTCGGCACCGGTACCGCCCGCCCCTCGACGCGGGGCGGCGGAGGCGAGCGGCCCCCGCGCGGAAGCCGTCATACTTCAAGACGTGACACACGCGTACCTTTCCTCCCCCGTGCCCGTCGCCCTCGCCCACCGGGGCGGGTGGCTCACCGACGACCAGGGTGTGCGCCGCACCGAGCTGGAGAACACCGCGGTGGCCTTCCAGCACGCCGTCGACCTCGGCTACACCTACCTGGAGACGGACGTGCACGCCACCAGCGACGGCGTGCTCATGGCCTTCCACGACGACACCCTGAACCGCACCACCGACCGCGACGGCGCCATCTCCGCGCTGCCGTACCGCGAGGTCGCCGGCGCCCGTGTCGCGGGCAAGGAACCGGTCCCCCTGCTCGAGGACCTTCTCGGCACCTGGCCCGAAGCGCGCTTCAACATCGACCTGAAGGCCGACGGCGCCGTCCTGCCCCTGCTGGAGGTGCTCCGCCGGACCGACGCCTGGGACCGGGTGTGCGTGGGCTCCTTCGACCAGGAGCGCCTGGACCGGGCCCGCCACCTCTACGGTCCCCGCGTGGCCACCTCCTGCGGCCCGGTGGACGTGGCCCGGCTCCGGCTGGCCTCGCTGTCGCCGGTCCTGCGCCCGGCCGCCAGCCGCGTCCCGGTCTGCGCCCAGATCCCCCTGAGCCGCAAGGGTTTCCCGCTGCTCAGCCGGGACGTCATCCGGACCGCGCACCGGCTCGGGATGCAGGTCCACGTGTGGACCATCAACGAGCCCGAGGTGATGGAGCGCCTGCTCGACGCGGGCGTGGACGGCATCGTCACCGACAACACCGCCGGCCTGCGCGAGGTGCTCCGCCGACGCGGCCGCTGGAACCCGCCCCAGGGCAACGCCAGAACCCCGAAGAACGGATAAGCCCCCATGTCCACCACCTCCGACACCGTCGAGGGGCAGGGCCCCTCGCCCGACCCGGCACAGCGCAAACGCGAACAGCGCGGCTGGTACACGTACGACTGGGCCAACTCGGTGTTCATCACCTCGGTGGTGACCGTCCTCATCGGCCCCTACCTGAGCGACCTGGCCTGCAACGCGGCCGGGGCCGCCGACGCCGCCGCGTGCCGCGACTCCTCGCTGGCCATCGCCCCGCTGGGCGCGGACTTCCTGACCCTGCACCCCAACGCGCTCTACCCGGCGCTGACCACGCTCGCCATCCTCATCCAGATCGTCCTGCTGCCGGTGGTCGGGGCGCTGGCCGACCACACCAAGCACAAGAAGAGCTGGCTGCTGTGGATGGCCGTGGCCGGCTCGGCCTGCACGACCGGCCTGTACTTCGCCACGGACGGCTACCTGCTGGCCTCGGTGCTGTTCCTCGGCGCCAACCTGCTGTTCGGCCTGTCGATCGTCATCTACAACGCGTTCCTGCCCGAGATCGCCACCCCCGACGAACGCGACCGCGTGTCCGCCTACGGCTGGGGGCTGGGCTACCTGGGCGGGGCCCTGCTGCTCGTGGTGCACCTGGTGCTGGTGCTGACCGCCGACGACGTCGGCGCGGCCGCCCGGATCGCCTTCGTGACGGTCGGCCTGTGGTGGGCCGGGTTCACCGTGGTCGCGATCAAGCCGCTGCGCAACCGCTACGGCGCGCTGGCCGCGCGCTCCCAGGGACGGGCCAAGCTCGGCCCGTCCCTGCGCCAGTTCGGCCGGACCGTCCGCGACATGCGCAAGTACCCGAACACGGTGCTCTTCCTGCTGGCCTTCATCTTCTTCAACGACGGTGTACAGGCCGCCATCCGCTACGCGGCGCCCTTCGCCACCCAGGACCTGAACCTGAGCCAGAACATCCTGATCACGACGATCCTCATCATCCAGTTCGTCGCCTTCGCCGGGGCCTTCGCGACCAGTCTGATCGCCGATCGGATCGGCCCCAAGAAGACCGTGCTGGGCAGCCTGGTGGTCTGGTCCGGCCTCGTCGGCCTCGGTTACCTGATGCCCGCGGGCAACGTGCCGCTGTTCATCGCGATGGGCGTGGGTATCGGCCTGGTCCTGGGCTGCACCCAGTCCCTGGCCCGCTCGATGTTCTCCCAGCTCATCCCCAAGGGCCGGGAGGCGGAGTACTTCAGCCTCTTCCAGATCTCCGACAAGGGCTCCACCTTCCTGGGCTCCCTGGTGGTGACCATCGCGGTCAGCATGACCGGCGGCTACCGGGTCGCGATCCTGTCCCTGCTCGCCTTCTTCGTGCTGGGCGGCGTGCTGCTGTGGCGGGTGCGCATGCGCGAGGGCATCATCGCCGTGGGCAACGAGGTCCCCGCCAAGCTCTGACTCCCTCCCCCGGCCCCCTGTCACGAATCGTCGTCGGCCCCCGCGATACTTGGGGCCGACGACGTCGGCCGTTATCCACGGGGGGTGAAGTGCGGGTTCTGCACGGTGTGTGGTCCAGGGACACGCTGGTGCTGTGGGGTGAGGGCGAACGCGCCCCGGACCCACCGGCCGGTGCGCACCCCTTCGCCGCGGGCACGGACGAGCTGCGCGAACTGGCCGCCGAGGCCGGACTCGACCCCGGCTCCCCCCGCGCCGTCGAACCCGTGCTGTCCCTGCCCGGCACCGCGGAGTCCCCCGCGGCCTCCGACGCCGCCGACACCGCGCCCGCGCAGCTCCGGCCCTGGCGGGTCCACGGCCTGGAGCTGTCCGCGGCCCAGGCCGACACCCTGCTGGGCGCCCTCGACGGCCTCCCCGTCACCGCCGGACCCGCCCTGATCCACCTGCGGGCGGTGCACGCCTTCGCCGAGCGGCTGGTCCTGGCCGGATGCGTCCTGCCCGACCTGGTCGGCGCCCCGCCCCGGGCCCGCTGGCGGCCCGCACCGCTCGACACCGCCGAGGAGCACCTGGCGGCACTCACCCGCACGCTTCCCCCCGCGGCCACCGCGCACCTGGGCCCCGAGGAGCGGGAGGAGGCGGCCCGCACCTGTGTGCTGGCCCCCCTCGAACTCCTCACCGACGCCTCCGCCCGGCGCCTGGCCGCCGCCCCGGCCGGGCCCGGCTCCGACGGCGGAGACCACGGAGGAGACGACGGCGGCCACGACCCCGAGCCCTCACCCGCCGCCCGCCTGGCGAGCGCGCTCACCGGCGAGTACACGCGGGTGGACACCGACACCGCCCGCGCTCTGAGCGGCCCCCTGCGCGAATGGCGTTCCCGGGTGCGCGGCGGCGGCCGGGCCCAACTGCTGTTCGTGCTGCGCGAGCCCGAACCCGAGAGCGCCCGGGGCGGCCCGCGCCCCTGGACCCTCGAGTTCTGGGTGCGATCCACCACCGACCCCGGCCTGCGCCTGCCCCTGGAACAGGTGTGGCTGGGCGAGGGCGCCGCCTGGCTGCCCGAGGACGTGGGCACCACCGCCCTGGCCGACCTGCGCCGCGCCGTCCGCCACCTGCCCCCGCTCCAGCGCGCCCTGCGCGACCTGGCCCCGGCCCGGCTCACCATGGACACCGCCGGCGCCCAGGCGTTCGTGGGCGGCGCCGCGGCCCGCCTGACCTCGGCGGGGTTCGGTGTGGTCCTGCCCGAGTGGAGCGGCCGCGGCGCCCTCGGACTGCGAATGACCGTGAACGAGGAGCCCCGGCGGCGCGGGCGCGGCGGGGTGGGCCCCACCGACCTGGTGGACGTGTCCTTCGAGGCGCTGCTGCAGGGGCCGGGCTCCGAGAAGCCCCTGGACCAGGCGGAGCTGGACGAACTCGCGGAGCTGGCCCGGCTCAAGCGCTCCCTGGTGCGGGTGCGCGGCCGGTGGATGGAGATGGACCCCGAACGGGTCGAGGCCGCCCTGGAGCTGATGCGCCGCAGCGGGCGCGGGCGGATGCGCCGCGAGGAGGCGCTGCGGGCGGCGATCGGGGTGGAGGAGACCCCGCTGCCGGTGGCGGACGTGGTCGCCGACGGCCCGCTGGGCGCCCTGCTGGACGGCGGGGCCAAGGCCGAACCGCGCCCCATGGGGACCCCGCCCGGGTTCGAGGGGAAACTGCGCCCGTACCAGGACCGGGGCTCGGCCTGGCTGCGGTTCCTGGGCGAGCTGGGGCTGGGCGCGGTCCTCGCCGACGACATGGGGCTCGGCAAGACCGTGCAGCTGCTGGCCCTGCTCACCGACGAACGCGCCGCGGGCCCCGCGCCCGGCCCCACCCTGCTGGTGTGTCCGGTGTCGCTGGTGGGCAACTGGCGGCGCGAGGCGGAGAAGTTCGCCCCGGGGCTGCGGGTGCACGTCCAGCACGGCCCGGACCGGCCGACCGGCAACGCGCTGGCCAGGATCGTGGGCGCCTGTGACCTGGTGGTCACCACCTACGGGGTGGTGGCGCGCGACTCCGACGAGCTGTCCGGCATGCCCTGGCACCGGGTGGTCTGCGACGAGGCGCAGGCGCTGAAGAACCACTCCACCCGGCAGGCTCAGGCGGTGCGTTCGCTGCCCGCCGCCACCCGGATCGCGCTCACCGGAACCCCGGTGGAGAACAACCTGGGCGAGCTGTGGTCGGTGATGGAGTTCGCCAACCCCGGCCTGCTGGGGTCGGCGGCCGACTTCCAGCGCGCGGTGGCCGACCGGGCCGAGGCCGAGGAGGGCGCGGGTGACGGCACGGACCTGGTGCGCCGGCTGACCGGCCCGTTCGTGCTGCGCAGGCTCAAGACCGACCGCTCGATCATCGCCGACCTGCCGGAGAAGCAGGAGATGCGCACCTGGTGCACGCTCACCCCCGAGCAGGCCTCGCTGTACAAGGCCGTGGTGGACGACATGGCCGAGCGGATGGCCGAGGCCGACGAGAAGGAGCGCAAGGGCCTGGTGCTGTCGACCATGACCCGGCTCAAGCAGATCTGCAACCACCCGGCCCAGTTCCTCGGGGACGGCTCGGCGCTGTCCGGGCGCTCGGGCAAGCTCGACCGGCTGGAGGCGATCCTGGGCGAGGCGGTGGCCGAGGGCGACAAGGCGCTGTGCTTCACCCAGTACGCGCGCTGGGGTGAGCGGCTGGCGCCGTACCTGCGGTCGAAGCTGGGGGTGCCGGTGCTGTGGCTGCACGGCGGCACCTCGCGGGCCGATCGGGAGCGGATGACCGAGCACTTCCAGGCGGTGGCCGGGCCCGTGGTCTTCCTGCTGTCGCTGAAGGCGGCCGGGACCGGGCTCAACCTGACCGCGGCCAACCACGTGGTGCACATGGACCGGTGGTGGAACCCGGCGGTGGAGAACCAGGCCACCGACCGGGCCTTCCGGATCGGCCAGCGCCGGGACGTGCAGGTGCGCAAGATGGTGTGCGTGGGCACTGTGGAGGAACGGGTGGACGCGATGATCGAACGCAAGAGCGCGCTGGCCGACGGCGCGGTGGCCACCGGTGAGCAGTGGTTGAGCGGGCTCTCCGTGGAGGACCTGCGCGAGGTGGTGCGGCTGGCGCCGGAGGCGGTGTCCGGATGAGCTGGTCGGAGCTGGTCGGCCAGGCCCTGGAGGGTTCCGGTGGCGCCGCCGTGGAGCGGATCGCCGTCCGCCCCGGCGAGGTGACCGCCCGGGTCCGGGGGCACGAGGTGAGCCTGATCCGGACGCTGTGGCCCGACGAGGAGTGGACCCGGGTCTGCGCGGCGCTGGCCTCACAGCCGCTGTTCCGGGCGCGGGTGCTCTCCGGGGAACTGCCCGAGGCGGCGGCCCGAGTGTTCGAGCTGCTCGGGCTGGACCTGGTGCCGCGGGGATGGGGCGACCTGGTGGCGACGTGCTCCTGCGACCACTGGGAGGGGCGGTGCGCGCACCTGGCCGCGACGGCCGCGGCGCTCGCCGCCGAGGCCGACCGCGACCCCTTCTCCCTGGTCCGGTGGGCGGGCCGGGAACGGCGCGCGGTGGTGGAACTGGTCAAGGACCTCCCCAGCGGAACAATGGGACCTTCGGCGCACGAGGCGTCGTTCGGCGACGATCACCACAGGAATCCCACCGGGGAACACCCCGGATCCGGGAACGGCGTTTTCGCCACGCAGGCACAAACAGCGGACCCTCTTTCACCCGCGGCCTTCTGGTCGGCGTCCCCACCGCCCCCCGTGCCACCCCTGCCCGAGGGCGTCGGAGACCGCGTCAGGGCCGCAGCGCCAGGGCATGTCGCCGATCACCTGCCCGGTTTCCACCGTTTCGGGAAGCCCTTTTCCGTACGTGAAGAGGGCCCGTGAAGTATCCGCTCGACTTTCTTGTGGAAAACTCCGGTAAGGCCCACGAAACACGGTTACGATTCGCCTGGAGACGACCCCGCACAACTAGTCCTGATTGGTACCTCTCCTATGGCCGATCGCTTCCCCCCACACATCGACATGGACACTCCGAGCATCGCCCGGATGTACGACTACCTGTTGGGAGGGAAAGACAACTTCGAGGCGGACCGCAAGGCCTGTGAGGAGCTCGCCGCGGGGGCGCCCGAGCTCGTCGCCTTCGCCAGGGACAACCGCGCCTTCCTCGGACGCGCCGTCGAGTACGTGAGCGGCCGGGGGGTGGAACAGTTCCTCGACCTCGGCGCGGGGCTGCCCACCGGGGAGAACACCCACCAGGTGGCGCAGAGGGCCAACCCCGGGGCGCGGGTGCTCTACGTGGACCACGACCCCATCGTGCTGGCGCACGGCAGGGCGCTGGTCGCCGACAGCTCCGGAACCGCCTTCCTGATGGCCGACATGCGCGACACCGACCTCATCCTCGGCTCTCCCGAGGCGCAGAGGCTGATCGACCCCGACCTGCCGGTCTGCGTCATGCTGGTCTCCCTGCTGCACTGCCTGCCCGACGAGTCCGACCCCTTCGGCCTGGTGCGCGTCCTGATGGACCGGCTGGCCCCCGGATCCTGCGTGATCTTCTCCCACATCGTCTCGGACGACACCGCGGCGGCCGCCTGGATGACCGACAAGATCCTGTCCTTCGGCACCCCGTGGGGCCGGGTGCGCAGCCCGGAGGAGGCCTCCCAGGTCTTCAGCGGGCTGGAGCTGGCCAGCCCCTGGACCGACGGCCGTGACCAGGGGCCCCGGGCCGTGGACTGCTCCACCTGGCGCCGACCCGACCAGGATCCGGTCGCCCGGCCCAAGGACCCGGACGTCAAGCGCTGGGAACTGGCCGGAGTGGCCTTCAAGGCCTGAGCCTGCCCGAGCCGACCGGGTCGCCGAAGGCGGCGGCCCCTCGGCCGGAGCGGGTCGCGGTCAGCAGCGGAGTCGGGCCGGACCGGGTCAGGACGGGTGGCGGCCGGGCCGGGGCAGCGCGGCCGGGCCGGGCGCAGGGCCGGTGGTGGGCGGGGCCGGGGTTCCGAGTTGTCGGTGAACGGTTAGAGCAGTCGGTGGATCTCGGAGTTGGAGGCGGCCTCGGCCATCCGGGCGAAGGTTCCGTGCTCGGCGACCTCGCGCGCGGCGGCCAGGGCCCCGGACAGCGCCGATCTCGACAGCCCCGAACCCAGGCTGACCCGCCTCGCTCCCAGTGCGCCCAGCTCCGCCACGGACATCCGCGCGACCGCGCCCGCCGCCAGGACGTTGACCGGGCGCCCCACCGCCGCGCACACGGTCCGGACGGTGTCGGCGTCCGGCAGTCCGGGCGCGTACAGCACGTCGGCGCCCGCCTCCTCGAAGGCCCGCAGCCGGCGGATCGTGTCCTCCAGGTCCGGTCGGCCGTACAGGAAGTTCTCCGCGCGGGCGGTGAGGACGAACGGGAACGGCAGTTCCCGCGCCGCCTCGGCGGCGGCGCGGACCCGGTCCACCGCGAGCCCGAACTCGTGGACCGGGGCGTCGGGGTCGGCCGTGGTGTCCTCGATCGAACCGCCCGCGATCCCCGTCCCGGCGGCCTCCCGGATGGTCCGGGCCACGTCCTCGGGACTGTCGCCGAACCCGTTCTCCAGGTCGGCCGTCACCGGAAGGTCCGTGGCCGCGGCGATCACCGCGGCGTTGCGCAGGGTCTCCTCGCGGGTGACCAGCCCGGCGCCGTCCCGGCGGCCCAGCCCGTGCGCGAGCCCGGCGCTGGTGGTGGCCAGGGCCGGGAAGCCGAGCCCCGCGAGCAGGCGGGCGCTCCCGGCGTCCCAGGCGTTGGCCACCACGAAGGCGTCCGGCCCCCGGTGCAGGTCCCGGAACCGTTCCGCGCGCGCCGACAGGCGCTGTTGCGAGTCGTCCATGCCCCTCCTTCTACCGTACGGATACGACAGTCGGGGCGCGGACGTCCCGGGACGGTCCGGAGGGCGGTCCGGGCACAGTGCGGAAGCGGCGGGGCTCAGTCCGCGGGGGCCTCGTCGAAGACCTCCTGGGCGATGGCGAAGGCCTTGTTGGCGGTCGGGACCCCGCAGTAGATCGCGGCCTGCAGGAAGACCTCGCCGATCTCGTCCGGGGTCAGGCCGTTGCGCAGGGCCGCGCGCACGTGCATGGCCAGTTCGCCCCAGTGGCCCTGGGCGGCCAGGGCGGTGAGCACCATGCAGCTGCGGGTGCGCCGGTCCAGGCCGGGGCGGGTCCAGATCTCGCCCCAGGCGTAGCGGGTGATGAGGTCCTGGAAGGGTTCGGTGAAGGCGGTCCTGCGGTCCTCAGCCCGGTCCACGTGGGCGTCGCCGAGTACGCTGCGGCGCACCCGCATCCCGGCGCCGTACCGGTCGGCGGAGGCCAGGTGCTGGGTGATGAGGGTGTTGACCTGGGCCGGGTGCGACCAGGACAGCAGGTGTGCGGCGCCCTCCAGCACCACGAACCGCGCGCCGGGGATCCGCTCGGCGATCAGCGCGCCGTTGCCGTCGGGCGGGGTGGAGGGGTCGTCGGCCCCGGCGACGACCAGGGTGGGCGCGGTGACGCGGTGCAGGTCCTCGCGCAGGTCGTAGTGCTCGATGGCGCCGCAGCAGCCCGCGTACCCCTCGTCGGGGGTGTCCGCGATCTGGTCGCGCAGGCGGGTGACCTCGTGGGGGTGCTCGGCCGTGAAGTCGGGGGTGAACCAGCGTCCGACCACGTTGTCGGCGAGGGCGGCGGTGCCCTTGGCGCGGGCCAGGGCGGCCCGGTCGCGCCAGTTCTGGGCGGGGCCCATGTAGGGGGAGGTGGCCATCAGGACCAGGTGGTCGAGGCGTTCGGGGGCGTTGACCGCCAGCCACTGGCCGACCATGCCGCCGATGGACAGGCCCGCGAAGTGGGTGCGCCCGATCCCGAGCCGGTCGAGCAGGGCCAGGACGTCCCCGCCGAGGTCGGCCATGCTGTAGGGGCCCTCGGGGGCGGGCGAGCGCCCGTGTCCGCGCAGGTCCACCCGGATCACGCGGAAGGCAGCGGAGAGCGCCTCGACCTGTGGCTCCCACATGTGCCCGTTGGTTCCGAGGGACCCGGCGAGCACCAGGGGCGGTGCGTCCGCGGGGCCGCTCACGACGTGGTGGAGGTCAACGCTCATGGGTTCCTTCTTCGTTCTCGGTACGGTCCGTCCGGCCGGTCCTACCCGTCACCCGGTCGGTGAACACCGGTGCTGCGCCGAGGTAGGCGGCGGGGTCGAGCAGGGCGCGGATCTGGTCGCGGGTGCGCAGGCCTCGGAGGTGTTCGGCCATGGCCTCCGCCGGGTCCCGGCCCTCGTCCACCGCGGCCCGGCAGGCGGCGGTGACCCGGCGGTGGGCCTCCATGCGGCCGAGTTCGGGGGCCAGGTCCGTGGTGACGCGTTCGCTGAGGGCCAGGCCCGCGGTGAGGTCCAGGTTGGCGCGCATGCGGTCGGGGTGGACGCGCAGGCGCTGGACGCTGACACGGAGCCAGGACACGGCGGATCCGGTGCGGCGCAGGAGGTCGGTGAGGGGGAGCCATTCGGCGTGCCAGGAGCCGGCGGCGCGCTGGTGCTCCTGGATCTGGGCGGCGAAGAGGGTAGCGACCAGGCCGGGGGCCTGTCGGGCGGCGGCCAGGGCGCTGACGGCCGCGATCGGGTTGCGTTTGTGCGGCATGGTGGAGGATCCGCCGGCGCCGCTGCCTCCGTCCTCGGTGAGTTCGCCGACCTCGGTCTGGGCCAGCAGGACGATGTCCTGGGCGACCGTTCCGGTGGCGCCGCTCACCCGGCCCAGGGCGGCGGCGACCTCGGCGACGCGACCGCGCTCGGTGTGCCAGGGCAGGTCGGGTTCGGGCAGGTCGAGGCGGGCGGCGAAGGCGGCGGCCACAGCGGGGCCGCGGGGGTGGAGGGAGGCGAGGGTGCCCACGGCACCGCCGAGCTGGGCGGCGAGGTGGTGGGTGAGCACGTCGTCGAGCCGGTCGGCCGCGCCGCTCAGGCCGCAGGCCCAGCCCGCGGCGACGGCGCCGAAGGTGGTGGGCAGGGCCTGTTGGAGCAGGGTGCGGCCGGGCATGGGTGCGGTGCGCTGCTGGTCGGCGAGCGCCCGCAGGTCGGTGGTGAGGGCGTCCAGTTCGGCGTGCAGGACCCGTCCGGCCCGGCGGACCACGAGCATGGCAGCGGTGTCCATGACGTCCTGGCTGGTGGCACCGCGGTGGACGTGGCGGGCCGCCTCGGGGTCGGCTTCGTTCACGTGTGCGGTGAGCTGTTCGACCAGGGGGATGACGGGGTTGCCGCCGCCCTCGGCGGCCCTGCCCAGGGCCTCCGGATCGTAGCGGTCGGCGTCGCACGCGGCGGCGATGGTCGCGGCCTGGTCCCCCGTGGCCTCCCCCGCCTCGGCCAGGGCGAAGGCGAGGGCGGCCTCGGCGTCGAGCAGAGCCTGGAGCCAGGCGGTGTCGTCGGTGAGCGGCCCGAGGGGGCCGTGGTTGAGGACACCGTCGAACAGGCCGGTCATGGGTGCTTCCTTGTCTGGCTCAGGGTGGGCTCGGGGTCGGGGACGTCGGTCAGATGTCGAAGAAGACGGTCTCGTTCTCCCCCTGGAGTCGGATGTCGAGGCGGTAGCCGTCCTCCTCGCGCCGGGCGACGAGGGTGGCGCGGGCGGCCGGATCCGCGATGGAGCCCAGGACAGGGTCGGCGGCGTTGGCCGCCTCCTCCTCGGGAAAGTACAGGCGGGTGACGACGCGGTGCAGCATGCCGCGCGCGAAGACGGAGATGTCGACGTGGGGCGCCTGGTCGCCGGTGGGACCGGGGACCGGCCCGGGTTTGAGGGTGAGAATCCCGTAGGAGCCCGAGGCGTCCGTGGGGCAGCGCCCGAATCCGCGGAAGCCCGGCAGACTGCGCGCACCTCTCGGGTCGTCGGGGTGGTCGAAGCGGCCCTCGGGGTCGGCCTGCCAGGTCTCGACCAGGGCGTCGGTGACGATGGCGCCCGCTCCGTCGTGGACGGTGCCGCGCAGCCAGACCGCGCCGGGTGTGCCCTCGGCGACGGCGAAGGGGCCGTCCGGCCAGGGCAGGCCGATGTGCAGGTACGGGCCGACCGTCTGGGCGGGGGTCGTGGGATGGGTGCTCACTCGTCGTCCTCCAGGACCTCTTCCTCGGACTCGAACGGGGTCTGTTCGTGTCCGCGCAGCACGATGTCCCACCGGTAGGCCAGGGCCCACTCGGGTTCGGTGGTGTCGTGGTCGAACCGGGCCAGCATGCGCTCGCGGGCCTTCTCGTCGGGGACCGACTGCCACATGGGGTCCTGGAAGAACAGCGGGTCGTCGGGGAAGTACATCTGGGTGACGAGGCGCTGGGTGAAGGCCCGCCCGAACAGGGAGAAGTGGATGTGGGCGGGACGCCAGGCGTTCCGGTGGTTCTTCCAGGGGTAGGCGCCGGGCCGGACGGTGACGAACCGGTAGCGGCCCCCGGCGTCGGTGATGACGCGGCCGACCCCGGTGAAGTTGGGGTCCAGCGGGGCGGGCCAGTTGTCGCTGGTGTGGAGGTAGCGTCCGGCGGCGTTGGCCTGCCAGATCTCCACGAGGGTGTGCGGGACGGGGCGGCCGTCGCTGTCGCGGACCTGTCCGTGCACGATGATGCGCTGGCCCTGGGGCTCGTCGTCGTGCTGGCGGGTGAGGTCGTGGTCGTGGGCGCCGAGGCGGTCCTGGCCCAGCACGGGCGAGGTGATCTCGGTGAGCATGTGCGGCAGGAGCGTGAGCGGGCGCTTGGGGTGGCGCAGCGCGGTGCTCTTGTACCCGGGGTAGTCCAGTGGCGGGTGGGTGTCGTGGTCGCGGACGTATCCGGGGACGTGGAGCCCGGAGTCGGTGGACATGCGGTGCTTCCTTTCGGGGAGGGCCCCGGGGGACACCCGGGGCCCTTGGCGTCAGGCGTGTTCCGTCAGGCGTGCAGTACGACGGCCAGGCCCTGGCCGACGCCGATGCACAGGGCGGCCAGGCCCCATCCTCCGCCGCGCCGGCGCAGTTCGTGGGCGAGCGATCCGATGACGCGCGCGCCGGAGGCGCCGAGCGGGTGGCCGATGGCGATGGCGCCGCCGTTGCGGTTGACGATGTCGGGGTCCAGGTCCTTCCATGCTCGGATGCAGGCCAGGGACTGGGCGGCGAAGGCCTCGTTGAGTTCGACGGCGGTCAGGTCGCCCCAGCCGATCCCGGCGCGTTCGAGGGCGGTCTCGGCGGCGCGGACGGGGCCGATGCCGAACACGTCGGGGTCGACCCCGGCGGCGCCCCGGCTGACCACGCGGGCGAGGGGTTCCAGGCCGGCGGCGGTGGCTGCGGCCTCGCTGCCGAGCAGGAGCGCGGCGGCGCCGTCGTTGAGGGGTGAGGCGTTGCCCGCGGTGATGGTGCCCTCGTCGCGGAAGGCCGGTTCGAGCCCGGCGAGCTTCTCGGGGGAGCTCTCGCGGATGCTCTCGTCGCGGTCCAGGCGGGCGCCCTCGACCTGGACGATCTCGGCGTCGAAGGTCCCGTCGGCCCAGGCGCGGGCGGCCTTGGTGTGGCTGGCCAGGGCGAAGGCGTCCTGGTCCTCGCGGCTGACCCCGTGCTGTTCGGCGAGACCCTCGGTGCCCTCACCGAGGGAGACGGTCCACTTCCGGGGCATGCGCGGGTTGACCATGCGCCAGCCCAGGGTGGTGGAGTGCAGTGTGGCGTTGACGGCGGGGAATCCCTTGGCCGGTTTGGGCAGCACCCAGGGGGCGCGGCTCATGGACTCCACTCCCCCGGCCAGGACCAGGGAGGCGTCGCCGGTCTGGATGGCGCGGCTGCCCTGGACGACCGCCTCCATCCCGGATCCGCAGAGGCGGTTGACGGTGGCTCCGGGGACGGAGGTGGGCAGCCCGGCCAGGAGCGCGGCCATGCGGGCGACGTTGCGGTTCTCCTCGCCCGCGCCGTTGGCGTTGCCGAACAGGACCTCGTCGAGGGCGGCGGGGTCCAGGCCGGGCGCGCGTCGGGTGAGGGCGCTGATCACGTGTGCGGCGAGGTCGTCGGGGCGGGTGCCGGAGAGGGCGCCGCCGTACTTGCCGAAGGGGGTGCGGACGGCGTCGAGGACGTGGACGTCGGTCACCGTGGGCCTCCTGGTTCGAGGGGTGTGTGTCCGTCGGGCGGGGTCGCGCTGTGCGGGGTTCCGCGATCTGTTACCTAACAGTGTTAGGCAACGGTAGCGGAACGGCTTCAGGCGGCCCCGGTCAGGGAACGGACCACGGAGAGCTCGGTGTCGGTGGGGGCCGGGGTGCGCACGAGGTCGTCGGAGACCCTCAGGTCCCAGCCGGTCGCCTCGCGCACCGCCGACACCTCCACGCCCGGGTGCACGCCCACCAGGGTGAGCTCCCGGGTGATCGGGTCGGGTTCGAGCACACCGAGGTCGGTGATGACCCGGACGGGACCGGCCCCGGTCAGGCCGAGCCGCTCCCGGTCGCCCGGGCCCGCGCCGTGGCCCACCGAGGTCACGAAATCCACCTTGTCCACGAACGCGCGGCGGCTGTGGCGCATGATCACGATGACCTCGCGACAGGAGGCGGCGATCTCGGGGGCGCCGCCGGCCCCGGGCAGGCGCACCCGGGGGTCGTCGTAGTCGCCGATGACGGTGGTGTTGATGTTGGCGTAGCGGTCGATCTGGGCGGCGCCCAGGAACCCGGCGTCGATGCGCCCGGCCTGGAGCCAGTAGTTGAAGACCTCGGGCACCGAGACCACGGTGTCGGCGGTATCGGCGAGGATCCCGTCACCGATGGACAGCGGCAGGTGGTCGGGGGACGCGCCCAGGGTGCCGGACTCGTAGATCATCCACAGGTCGGGGGCGTGGGTGCGGCTGGCCACGTTGGCTGCGGTGCTGGGCAGGCCGATGCCGACGAAGCAGGCCATCCCGTCGCGCAGCGAGCGCGCCGCGGTGACGGTCATGATCTCGTCGGACGTCCAGGTCACGGTGGTCACGCGCCTCTCCCAGCGGGTTCGGGGTCGCCGGCGTCCGGGGAACCGGGCGCCGGGGGGACAGCGGGGGTCGGGGCCGTCCGGCCGGGGGCGGCCGAGGTGAGTTCGCGGAGCCAGGCGGTGAAGGCCTCGCGGTCGCGGCCGATCGCGTCCCAGTCCTTGTACGCGGCGTTGTCCCGCTCGTAGTAGCCGTGCGCGTAGGAGGGGGCTGCGCCGCCGGGCACGACACTGACCGCGTCGACGACCCGGCTCGGCAGGATCACCTGGCCGGGGACGGGATCGAGCACGTCCACGACCTCCTCCACGGTGGCCAGGACCCGGTCGGCGGCCAGGGCGGCCTCCTTCTGGATGCCGGTGATGCCCCACAGCTGCACGTTGCCCGCGGTGTCCGCGCGCTGGGCGTGGATGACGGTGACGTCGGGGTTGAGCGCGGGGACAGCGGCCAGTTCCTGCCCGGTGAAGGGACAGGTGACCGTTTTGATGTTGGGGTTGTTCTCGACCAGGTCGGTGCCGCTGTAGCCGCGCAGGACGGCGAAGGGCAGACCGGAGGCGCCGGCGACGTAGCGGTTGGCCATCCCCGCGTGGCTGTGCTCCTCGATCTCCAGCGGGGCCGGCCACGCGTCGGTGACCGCGTCACGGAAGCGGTGCAGCGAGCCCACCCCGGGGTTGCCGCCCCAGGAGAAGACGAGCTTGCGCGCGCATCCGGCGCCGATGAGCTGGTCGTAGACGATGTCGGGTGTCATCCGGACCAGCGTGAGGTCGCGCAGGCCCTGACGGATGATCTCGTGCCCGGCGGCCACGGGGATGAGGTGGGTGAACCCCTCCAGGGCGACGGTGTCGCCGTCATGGATGAGCTGTCGGACCGCCTCGCCCAGGGGCACGACCATGGTGATCCTCCCGTTCGTATAGCGAATGGATGTTCACAGTGCGAACAACTGGGTATGACCGTAGCGCCGATCACAGGAAGGGTCAAGGCATGCCCTGCCTGTTCGGTATGAGAACATCGCGATGACCGCGAGCCGCCGTGACGCGCCCGCACCCCCTGTCCTCGACCCCGGAAGGCCCCATGACCACCGAAGACGCCCCCGACCGCGGAGCCCACTTCGTCCAGTCCCTGGAACGGGGACTCATGGTCGTCCGCGCCTTCTCCGCCGAGCGGCCGGCGATGACTCTCAGCGAGGTCGCGCGCGCCACCGACCTCACCCGGGCCGCCGCCCGGCGCTTCCTGCTGACCCTGGTGGACCTCGGATACGTGCGCACCGACGGCCGGATGTTCTCCCTGACCCCGCGCGTGCTGGAGCTCGGCTACGCCTACGTGGCCTCCGCCGGGCTGCCCGACGTGGCCCAGCCGCACCTGGAGGACCTGTCCTCCCGGGTCCACGAGTCGGCCTCGGTGTCGGTGCTCGAGGGCGACGACGTCCTCTACGTCGCCCGTGTGGCCACCTCGCGGATCATGGCCGTGTCCATCGCCGTGGGCACGCGCTTCCCCGCCTCCACCACCTCCATGGGCCGGGTCCTGCTGGCCGGGTACGACGAGGCCGGACTCACCTCGTACCTGGACCGGGTCGCGCTGAAGCCGCTGACCCGGTTCACCATCACCGACACCGCCGAGCTGCGCACGGAGATCCTGCGCGTGCGCGAGCAGGGTTACGCGATCGTCGACCAGGAACTGGAGGAGGGCCTGCGCTCCCTGGCCGCCCCCATCCACGACGGCGACGGCCGGGTGATCGCCGCGGCCAACGTGTCCGCGCACGCCAACCGGTCCTCGATCGACGACGTGCGCCGCGATCTGCTCCCCGCCCTGCTGGAGACCACGGCCCTCATCGAGGCCGACCTCGCCTCGGTCGCCCGCCGCGACGCCACCGGCTGACCCGTGGGGGCCAGCTGGGTCCCGGTGCGGCCGCTCCCGGGCACCGCACCGGAGGCCGTGGGCGCCTTGTTCGCCGAGCACACCCGGCTGGCCCGGGAGGCCGAGCGGGCCGGCCCGGGAAGCTCCGGTCACACCGGCGCGCAGGCCGCCTTCGAGGAGGCGGGCGACCGGCTGCTCGGCACGGTCGAACCGGCCGTGAACGGTGACGGTCGCCGCCGCACGTTCCCGGTGGCGGCGATGGCCGAAAGCCCCGTGCTCCCGCCCCGCTGGCGACGGGAGGCCCCGGGCTCGATGGCCCCGGCCGAGGCCGCGCGCTCGGTCGAACGGTGGCGGACCTGGACCGGCTGGGTGCGCGAGGGCAGGATCCCGCACTTCATGGCGGCGATGCGCACGCGCGAGCGGGCGCGGGTCCTGCTCCGGAAGTGGGACAGGGCCGCCGACCTCGCCGAGAGCACCCGCGGCCTCCCCCTTTCCTGGGCCGGAGGCGAGCGGCTGGAACTCGCCCGGGAGGCGATCCCCGGCCGGGAACCGCCACTGGCCGTTCCCGGTGAACGGCGCCCGCCGGATCACCCCGAGGACGACCGCCCCGAACCGAACGAGTTCTGGGTCCGGTCCGAGGTGGACGCCTTCGCCCGGAACCTGGCCGAGGCCCTGCACGAGTACGACCAGTGCGTCCCTCGGCGTTGGAGGGCGGGCCCGGTCCCCATCGAACCCGAGCCGGGCGACGACCCATGGCTGACGGAGTTCCTGGACTGGGCCGAGCCGTTCACCCGCGACGGCTGGGGGCTGTACCTGTGGCGCTGAGCGGCCGACGCGAGTACCCCTACGTGGGCCCGGAGGAGATCCTGGCCCTGGTCACGCTGGTCAGCGAACAGCGGCACCGAAGGCGGGAGCACCCCCAGGCCTGCACGAACCGGTTGAACGTGTCGCGGCCGGTCAATGCCCGAGACGAAACAGCGGCAGCAAAGGAGGGAGTGGGCCGAGGCAGCCTTCGGGTCTCAGCTTTGCGGGGCTGGGTGCCTGAAACTCGCATACAGAGGCGTCCGATGCTTCCGAAACCCCTAAATCCCCGATGATCTTGCTACCAGAGGCGATCTCGGCGCCGAGATCGCCTCTGGTAGCAAGATCGTTTACGGGGAGGGGCCCGAAACCCGCTCCGGGAGGGGTCCGCGCCGCCCTCGCTACCGCTTGTCCGTTGGAGCCGATGACCGGCCGCAGCACGGCCAACCGGCCCGAGCGGAGCTGGGGAACCCTACCGCCTTCGCTGCCGCTTTTCGATACGTGCGCGACCAGCCGCGACACGGCCCGGCGTTGGGCGCAGGCCTGGGGGCACGCCCGGACCAGCCCGGACAGGCAAGGCACGACCGAAGAGCAACCGCCCTGGACAGGGACTCAGGTGTCCTCGGCGGTGCGGGCGCGGTGGCGGCGGACGGCGTCGCGGTTGCCGCAGGCGGGCGAGCAGTAGCGCTGGCGGCCGTTGCGGGAGAAGTCGGCGTAGACGCGCGTGCAGTCACGGGCCGCGCACCGGCCCAGGCGGCTCATCCCCCGTCCGGTCAGGTGCAGGGCGGTACCGACGGCGATCAGCGAGGCGATCTGCCGGTGGGCGGGCAGGTCGTCGGGGCGGTAGTGCAGGTGCCAGCCGGTACCCGCGTGGTCGGTGAGCCGCGGCGGACCGGAGTACTCGGCGAGCAGGGCGTTGAGCCGCTCGGCGCGGACGGGCTCGTCCGGACTGTCGACAACGGCGGTCCAGCCCGACAAAAAGGCGCGGACCTCGGCGAGGTCGTCCTCCCCCACCGCCCGTTCCAGGAGGAAGCCGGTGTCGGCGCAGCGCCGTTCCAGGTCGGCGGTGCCGGCGCACGGCCGGTTGACCAGGTCCACCGCGAGCGCCAAGGGCTCCTGCCCGTAAGGGTTGAGATGCATAACGCCATTACATCAGACTGGGCGCATGAGCGACCACGAACACCGCTGGACCACCGACTCCACCCACCCGACCAGCGAGGGGGTGGTCACGTACCAGCGCTGCCGCTGCGGCGAGCACCGCGTGGCCCTCTCCCCGCCCATCACCCAGGCGCGTGCTGTCACCCGGTCGCGCCGCGGCCGCTGAACCCCCCTCGCCCCGACCGCCCGCCGCCCCCGGGACGGCCCCCAGGGCGGCCCGGATCAGACCGGGGCGGCTCCGGGGTCAGCCCGGGGCGCAGATCCCCCGCTCCAGGGTGCGCACCACCGTCGGCGCCACCGCGTGCCGCGGCATCTGGCCGCGCTCGGCCCGCTCCAGGCCGGTGAAGACCAGGGCCCACAGGACCTGCACCACCCAGGCGGGATCGGCCTCGGGGTCGAACACACCCTCCTCCTGCCCCCGCCGCACCAGGTTCGTGAGGAGGTCGGGTTCGGGATCCGTGGCGGCGGGGGCGTCGTCGAAGACCTCGTTGGCGGTGTCGCCGAAGGCGAAGACCACCCAGTCACCCACCTCCACGTGGGCGGCGACCACGCGCCGCATCGCCTCCAGGGCGGACCCCTTCTCCACCTCGGCCTCGTCCATCACCCGGCCGATCTCGGAGAGCGCCTCCTGGTAGGTGGCGGCCAGCAGGACCTCGCGGTCGGGGAAGTAGCGGTGCAGGGTGCTGCGCCCCACCTCGGCGGCCTCGGCGACCGCTGACAGCGGGGCGTTGCGGTCGTGGGCCAGGACGGTGGCGGCCGCGCGCAGGATCGCGCCCCGGGTCCGGGCACGCACCCCCGCCCTGGGGTTCTCGGTGCTCGTCATGGCGCCAACCTATCGCCCTCACCAGAACGGCAAACATGGATCTCTTTTTGACACAGTGGTGTCCCATTATGATCTAATGGGATCCCATCAAGGCGACGAGAGGAACCCGAACCATGCGCATCCTGGTGACCGGAGCCGGCGGAACCGTCGGCTCCGCGGTGGTCCCGCTGCTCCTCGAGCGCGAGGCCGCCGTCCGCGCGCTCAGCCGAGACCCCGCCCGCCGCACCTTCCCTGCGGGTGTCGAACCCGTCGCGGGCGACCTCGAGAGGCCCTGGACCCTCGACGGCGTCTTCGACGGCGTGGACGCCGTCATGCTCTACCCGCACCCCGAGACCGCGGAGGAGGTCGTGGCCAGGACCAGGGACGCGGGCGTGCGGCGGATCGTCCTGATGTCCTCGTCCTCGGTGGAGACCGACCCCGACGCCGACACCTCGGGCAACTTCGGCCACCAGCACCACCGGCCGGTGGAGGAGGCCGTGGAGCGCTCCGGGCTGGAGTGGACGCACCTGCGCGGCGGCGAGTTCATGGTCAACGACCTCGACTCCTACCCGGACTCTGTCCGTGCCGAGGGCGTGATCCGCGCGCCCAACGGCGACCACCCCGGAGCCCCCGTGCACGAGGCCGACGTGGCCGACATGGCGGTGGCCGCGCTCCTGGAGGACGGCCACCAGGGCCGGGCCTACGAGATCACCGGCCCCGAGCACATCACCCCCGCCCAGCGCGCCGCCGTGATCTCCCGGGCCCTGGGAAGGGAGATCGCCTTCGTCGAGCTGACCCTGGCCGAGACCCGCGAACTGTGGATCTCCCAGGGCGTTCCGCCCGAGGTCTGCGACTGGCTGCTGTGGGAGCCCGGCCCGGAGGACGAGGGCGCCCCATGGGGGCCGGACGAGTTCGTCTCCAAGGACTACGAGCGGGTCATGGGCCGCCCCGGACGCGACTACGCCCGGTGGGTCGCCGACCACATCGACGCCTTCCGGTAACCGCTGCCCCGGCGGGACCGGGTACCTTGCGCGTCCCGGCGGCTCCTGGAATCCTGCCGTCCCCGGCCGGAAGAACGACACGGAGCGGCGGAGACGGGCCATGCCACCACCGAACTGGCACCATGGCACCGACCAGGCCGCCGCGCCGCAGTGGAAGGACGACAGTGACCGACGCACACAGCACACCCCACGTCGCAGAGCAGGCGGGAACGCTCCTCCTCGGAGGCGACCTACCGGTCCACCGCCTGGGGTTCGGGGCGATGCGGATCGTCGGCGAGGGGGTGTGGGGGCCGCCCCGGGACCGGGACGAGGCCCTGGCCGTACTGCGGCGGGCCGTCGAGCTCGGGGTGAACTTCATCGACACGGCCGACTCCTACGGGCCGCAGATCAGCGAACAGCTCATCCGCGAGGCGCTCTACCCCTACACCGACGACCTGGTCATCGGCACCAAGGCCGGATTCGTGCGGACCGGTCCGGCGCAGTGGCACAGGATGGGCCGCCCCGAGTACCTCAAACAGCAGGTGGAGCTGAGCCTGCGCAACCTGGGGGTGGAGCGGATCGACCTCATGCAGTTGCACCGCATCGACCCCGAGGTTCCGCTGGCCGACCAGCTCGGCGCGCTGGTCGAGCTCCAGCGCGAGGGCAAGATCCGCCACATCGGGCTGAGCGAGGTGAACGTGGACGAGCTGTCGGCGGCCCGCGCGATCGCGCCGGTCGCCTCGGTGCAGAACCAGTACGCGCCGTCCTTCCGCCAGTCCGAGGACGTCCTGGAGCAGTGCGAGAAGGACGGGATCGCCTTCCTCCCCTGGGCCCCGGTCGGGCGCGGCGAGATGGCCTCCGCCGACTCCCCGCTGGCCGCCGTCGCCGCCGAGCACGGGGTGAGCCCGGTTCAGCTCGCGCTGTCCTGGCTGCTGCACCGCTCCCCCGTGATGCTGCCGATCCCCGGCACCTCGCGGGTGGCGCACCTGGAGGAGAACACGCGGGCCGCGGCGGTGCGCCTGTCCGCCGAGGAGGTCGAGCGGATCAGCCAGCTGCTCTCCTGACCCGGGGGAAGGGCACAGGAGCCCGGGAAAGGCTCCAGATCCTCGGGGAGGGCGCAGCCCTTCGTACCGGAGCGCCCGACCCTCAGCGCACGTGAACCCCCGCGCGGGCGGCCACGACGGCCGCCCGCGCGCTGCGTTCGGCGACGGCCTCGTCCAGGGGGTCCCCGCTGGCCAGCAAGCGGTAGTACAGGGGCGCGGAGACCGCGCGGACGACCTCGCGGGCGTCGGTGCCCTCGGGGAGCTCACCCCGTTCCACCGCCTGCTCCACGCAGGGCACCCACTCGCTGATGCGCACCTCGTAGAAGCGGTTCAGGGCCCGGGCGGTGCGTTCGTCGCAGGTGGCCGCGGCGATGATCGCCTTGAACAGGGGCCCCTGGCGCGGGTGGGCCAGGGTGTCGCGGACCAGGCGGGCGTTGGCGAGCAGGTCCTTGAGCAGCGATCCGGTCTCGACCCGCGGCTGCGACTGCTCGGCCATGTCCTGGAGCAGGTCCGCCACGAGCGCGGGCACCGACCCCCAGCGGCGGTAGACGGTGGTCCGGCCGACCCCGGCCCTGCGTGCGACGTCGGTCAGGTCCAGGCCGCCCATACCGCTCTCGGCGAGCGCGTCGCCCGCGGCGGACAGCACGGCGGCGCGCACTCGCGCGGTCCGACCACCCGGCCGCGTACCACCGGGTTCCCCGACCAGCACCATGAAGGGACTCCCATTCCGTCAACGGTCCTTCCGTGCTAGCGTACGCGCTGTACTAACGGGATATTTGTACCATTAACAGGGGGACGTCATGCGTTACCGCAATCTGGGCGCTAGTGGCCTGCTCGTGCCGGAACTGAGCCTGGGCACCGGCACCTTCGGGGGCAGCGGTCCCTTGTTCGGCGAGTGGGGGACCACCGGCACCGAACAGGCACGCCGCCTCGTGGACCTGAGCCTGGACGCGGGAGTGACCCTCTTCGACAGTGCCGACGTCTACTCCGACGGCGCCGCCGAGGAGGTGCTCGGACAGGCCGTGCAGGGCCGCCGCGACCGGGTCCTGATCTCCACCAAGGTCGGCCTGCCCATGGGCGAGGGGCCCCAGGACGCGGGGACCTCGCGCTCACGGCTGATCCGCACCACCGAGGACGCCCTGCGCCGCCTAGGCACCGACCGAATCGACCTGCTCCAGCTCCACGCCTTCGACGCCTCGACCCCGGTGGAGGAGACCCTGTCCGCGCTGGACACGCTGGTGCGCGACGGCAAGGTGCGCTACGTGGGCGCGTCCAACTTCTCCGGCTGGCAGTTGATGAAGTCCTTGGCCTCCGCGGATCGGCTGCATCTGCCCCGGCACGTGGCGCACCAGGTGTACTACTCGCTGGTGGGACGCGACTACGAGTGGGAGCTCATGCCACTGGGCCGCGACCAGGGGGTGGGCGCCCTGGTGTGGAGCCCGCTCGGCTGGGGTCGGCTCACCGGCCGGGTGCGCCGCGGTGTTCCGCTGCCCGAGCGCAGCCGCCTGCACCGCACCTCCGGCTTCGGCCCGCCGGTCGCCGAGGACCTGCTCTTCGACGTGGTGGACGTGCTGTTCGAGCTGGCCGCGGAGACCGGCAGGACCGTGCCCCAGGTCGCAATCAACTGGCTGCTGCGGCGGCCCACGGTGGCCTCGGTGATCATCGGGGCCCGTACCGAGGAGCAGTTGGTCGAGAACCTGGGCGCGGTGGGCTGGGAGCTGGACGCCGAGCAGGTGGCCCGGCTGGACGCGGTGAGCCGCCGCGAGGCGCCCTACCCCTACTACCCGTACCGCCGCCAGGAGGGGTTCGCCCGCCTGGACCCGCCGATGTTCGCCTGAGCGGACGGGCGCCCGGACACGCACGCGGTCCGCCGGAGCCTCCTCCGGCGGACCGCGTGCGTGGGGCCGTCAAGCTGTGCGGCCGTCGTGGCGGCCGCCGGGTCCCGGTCGCGCCGGGACGCCGTTGGATCCCGGTTCAGCTGGGACGCAGGCGGAACACCTGCAAGCGCATGTCGTAGTACTTCTCGGTCTCGCCGACCCACTCCATCCCGAGCCTGCGTGCGACGGCGATCGCCCGCTCGTTGCGGGGGCGTGCGACCGCGAACACCTCCTCGATCCCCTGCTTGAACGCCCAGCCGATGATGGCCTTGCTCGCCTCGGTGGCGTAGCCCTGCCCCCACACGTCCGGACGCAGCGCCCAGGTCAGTTCGAAGTCCTCCTCGAAGGGCGGCAGCAGCTTCAGCGACAGCCCTCCCACCAGTTGTCCGTCTTCCTCACGGACGATCGCCCATCGCCCGGCGGGTGGGATCAGGTTCGGTCCCGCCTCGATCCAGGCGTGTAGCACCGAGCGCATCGCGCTGATGTCGGTCACCGGTTGCCACTCCGGCGTCAGCCAGTGCGCGACCTCCTCGGCCCCGTAGATCTGCAGGGCCGCGTCGGCATCGCCCAGCTCCCACTCCCTGATCAGGAGTCGTTCGGTTGGCAGCTCAAGGCTCATACCACAACGGTAACCCGGGACCAACCACCGGGACAGGGGGGTGGCACAAGAGTCTGAACTCCCTCCCCCGCAGGCCCTCCCGTCTCGCCGGACACAGAAACCCTCCGTTCGCACCCCTTCACAGAACGGAGGCGATCTTTTAGGGTGAGTGGTTCTGGGAGCGCTCCCAAGTCCATCGGCGCACCGCCTGGCGTTCCCGATCCGGCACGACCACCCCCACGCTCTCCCGCTCACAGCTCAAGGAGTCGTCCATGAAACCGCACCGGCCCGTACTGGGCGCAGCGACCGCGCTGGCCCTGGGCCTCCTCGCCTCGGCATGCGCGACCACCGTGGAAGCGGTGTCCCACTCCGAGGAGGCCGCCGACGCGCCCCGGGCAGCCGAGTACTACGTCAACCCGGACACCGCGGCCGCGGCCTGGGTCGCCGACAACCCCGACGACCCCCGCGCCGCACTGATCGGCGAGCGCATCGCCGGAGTCGCCCAGGCCACCTGGTTCACGACGCACAACCCCGACAGCATCCGATCCGAGGTGGACGCCCTGGTCGGCGCCGCCGAGGCCGACGGCACCGTGCCCGTCATGGTGGTCTACAACGTCCCAGGCCGGGACTGCGGCAACCACAGCGGCGGCGGCGCCCCCGACCACGCGTCCTACCGGGCCTGGATCGACGGCTTCGCCGCCGGTCTCGACGGCCGCCCCGCCGCCGTCGTGGTGGAGCCGGACGCGCTCTCCCTGATGGGCAGCTGCGAGGGCCAGCCCCCGGCCGAGGTCATGGACTCGCTGGCCTACGCGGGGCAGGCCCTGATCGAGGGGTCGGACCAGGCCCGCGTGTACCTGGACGTCGGGCACTCGGACTGGCACTCCCCGGAGAAGGTGGCCGAACTGCTGCACGGAGTGAACGCGGGCGAGAGCGCCCACGGGATCGCGACCAACACCTCCAACTACCGCACCACCGCCGACGAGGTCGCCTACGCCGAGGAGATCATCGCGGCCAGCGGCCTGGACCTGACCGCCGTGGTGGACACCAGCCGCAACGGCAACGGCCCCGCCGACGACAGCGAGTGGTGCGACCCGCCCGGCCGCGCCCTGGGCACCCCCACCACCTCCGACACCGGCAACCCGCTCGTCGACGCCTTCCTGTGGGTGAAGCTGCCCGGTGAGGCCGACGGCTGCGCGGGTCCGGCCGGATCGTTCATCCCGGACATCGCCCACGAGCTGGCCGAGAACGCCGGGGGCTGACCCGGCCCCGGCCGGTGGCGCGCGACGGCCGGTTCCCGTCGCGGCCCTGTTCGGGCGACGCCGAACAGCACCGGCCCGCAGGGGCGCCACTGCCTGGAGGGGTGTCGGCCCCCGCCGCACGAACGGGGGCCGACGCCCCTTCCTTTCCGGCCCCGCCTCCCGGCACCGCCCCGGGCGCGTCCGGCCGGACGCGCCTTCCGGAGCGACCAGTAGGAGGCGCTCGGCAGGAGCAGCCCGAAGGTGAGAGCGAACCAGGCCACCCCGAGCAGGGCCGCCAGGACGAGCCCCGCTCCGAGGGAGCGCCCCCGCCCCGTGCGCTGGCGCAGGACCTAGAACAGGGAGAACGCCGCCGGAAGGACACCGAGGACCGCCAGCGCCTGCGCCGCCTGGACCGTCCGGATCACCACCGGTGACACGTCCTGGAGCCCGGTGACGGTCAGGACGATCACGGTCCAGGCGACGACGCGCCCACCACGCAGGCCGAGGCGAAGCCGATCTCCCGGACCCGGTCGCCGGCCACGCGCACGGCGATGGTCCGCTGCCCCCGACCTCCCGCCACACCCAGGGTCCGGTCTCCTCGTAGGCGCCGGGGGCGGCGGATCCTCCTCTCATGCCGGATGTCAGAAACACACCGGCATCGCACCCGGTCCCGTTTCCTCCAGGATCTCGTGAGCCGAGGTGCCGGAAGGCCGTGTCTGGGCGAGCGACGGCACTGCACTGCACTGCACTGCACTGCACTGCACTGCACTGGCGAAGCATGCGGGCCTTCCGCGCCCTCTTGCAGGGTCAACCACCCATATCCTCGAACTCCGCAAGGAGACAGCGAAAATACTTTCCCATCCGCGTCTTTTTCTTGCCATCATGTGACTTGCCCTTACTTCCGGCACGAGGAGCTCCCTGCATGCTGTTCAGTCACGACCCCCACCACGACGGGTCGTCCGATTACGTGACCCTCGACGGGACCCGGGCGCACCTGCGGGTGCGGGTCCCGGGTGGCGCGGACGCGGTGTACGCGAACGTGGTGGAGGACGGCGAGGCGGGCCTGGTCGAGGGCGAGCTGGAACGCACCGAGGACGGGGTCAGCTGGTTCACCGTGGAGATCCCCCTCCAGCCCGTGGTGACCTCCTACCGGTTCGCGATCGTGCGCGAGCGCCGCTACACCTGGCTCGACCAGGCCGGCGCACACGACCACGAGGTCACCGACGACGGCAACTTCCGACTGGTCAACGCCCCTGCCCCGCCCTCCTGGGTGCCCGGGACCACCGTCTACCAGATCTTCCCGGACCGGTTCGCCCGCGACGACGACTCCGTCGAACCGCTCTCCGAGCACCCCGACTGGGCGGTCCCCCGCGCCTGGGACGACGAGCCCGCCGGGTTCGGCCCGGACGCGCCCGCGGAGTACTACGGCGGCACCCTGGAGGGCGTGCGCCGCCACCTGGACCACCTGGCCGGCCTCGGCGCGGAGGTGGTGTACCTGACCCCGTTCTTCCCGGCCCGCTCCACCCACCGCTACGACGCCTCCAGCTTCACCGAGGTGGACCCCCTGCTCGGCGGCGACGCGGCCCTGCGCGCCCTGACCCGGGAGGCGCACGCGCGCGGCATGAAGGTGATGGGCGACCTGACCACCAACCACACCGGCGCCGAGCACGAGTGGTTTCTGGCCGCCCAGGCCGACCCGGCCTCGGAGGAGGCGGGGTACTACTACTTCGACGAGCACCCCGACGACTACGTGAGCTGGCTGGGCGTGCGTTCGCTGCCCAAGCTCGACTACTCCTCCGCCGCGCTGCGCGAGCGCGTGTACGGCGCCGACGACTCGGTGCTGGTGGACCGTCTGGGCGGCGAGGAGGGCCTGGACGGCTGGCGGATCGACGTGGCCAACATGACCGGCCGCCTGGGCGCCCAGGACGTCAACCACGAGGTCTCCGGCGAGATCGCCGCCAGGATGCGCGAGGCGGCCCCGCAGGCGTGGCTGCTGGCCGAGCACTTCTACGACGCCGGGCCCGACACCCGCCACGACGGCTGGCACGGCGTGATGAACTACGCCGGGTTCACCCGGCCGGTGTGGGCCTGGCTGAACACCGGCCCGGAAGGGGTGCGGTACGCGGCCACGCACACGTCGGCGCCACTGCCCCGCAGCGGTGCGGCCGAGGCCGTGCGGGCGATGCGGGCCACCAACGCGGGGCTGCCCTGGCGGGTGCGTACGCACAGCGTGAACGCGCTGAGCACCCACGACTCCGCGCGTTTTCGCACCGTGGTGGCCGACCCGGTGCTCCAGGCGGTGGGTGTGGCCGCGCAGGCCACGCTGCCGGGGGTGCCGTTCGTGTTCGCCGGGGACGAGATCGGGCTGGAGGGCCGTGACGGGGAGAATTCGCGGCGCACGATGCCCTGGCACCGCCCCGGGGACTGGGACCGTCGGGTGCTGGACTCGCACCGCCGCCTGCTCGCCCTGCACCGGGACCTGCCCGCCCTCCAGAGCGGCGGGCTGCGCTGGCTGGACGCGGGCGAGCACCACATGACGTTCCTGCGGACCCTGGGCGAGCAGGTGGTCCTGGTGCACCTGACCGACGGCCCGCACGGGGAGCGGATGGCCTCCCCGGGCGAGCTGGACGCGGTCGGCCTGGAGGTCGTGGACAGCGACGGCGGGGTGCGGGTCCAGCTCGACGGCAAGGTGACCCTGTCCGCCGAGGGCCCGGGCTACGCGGTGGCGGTCGGGACCCGCGCCGCGGCCTGAGAGGAAGGACGGGCCGGGCACTCCGACGGGCCCGGCCCGTCCCGGCGCCCCGCACGTACCGGCCGCGGGCGCTCGGGACCGGCCGCGGGCGCTCGGGACCGGCTGCGGGCGCTCGGGACCGGCCGCGGGCGCTCGGGACCGACAGGAGCCCGGGTGGCGGTCGGAGGCGGCGCGGACGGGTCAGCCGAGGAGGGGCTCGACGTCCTTGACGATGCGGGAGACCACGTCGGCGGTGCGGCCGGTGAAGTAGAAGTGGTCACCGGGCAGGGTGTGGTGGGCGAAGCCGCCCTCGACGTGGCGGGCCCAGCCCGCGAGGCGTTCGGGGGTCATGCCCCGGTCCTCGGAGCCGCCGAAGACCGACAGCGGGACCCGGAGCGGCGGGGCCTGGGGGTCGGGGCTCCAGGTGTCGACCAGTTCCAGGTCGGCGCGCATCAGCGGCTCGACGTAGGACCACAGGTCGGGATCCTCCAGCGCGTGCCTGGAGGTGCCTCCCATGCGGACGATGGCCTCGCGCAGGCGCTCGGCGGAGACCAGGTGGCGGGGTTCGGCGCGCTCGGGCCCGCGTTCGGGGCTCCAGGCGGAGGCGCCCAGCCAGACCGGCGGATTCCCGTGATCGGTCAGGCGGCGGGTGAGCTCGTAGGCGACCAGTGCGCCCATGCTGTGGCCGAAGAGGCCGAAGGGTCGGTCGAGCTCAGGGCGAATCACCTCGTGCATGCGCTCGGCCAGGGCCCCGGCGTCGCGGACGGGCTCCTCGGCGACGCTGCGGGCGCGGCCGGGGGCGTCCAGGAGGCAGACCTCCCAGTCCGCGGGGAAGTGCCGCACCCAGCCCCGGTACCCGAGGTGGGAGCCGCCCGCGTGGTGAAGGACGAAGAGCCGGAAACGGCTGTCGGGAACGGGTCTGAGCCGGGTCAGGGCGCCCTCGTGCACGGATCTCCTCGTCTTTCTACCGTCGGGTAACAACGAGAACCTACCAGCCGGTAATAAGCCTTGGGCAACTCGTCGGACTCGCTCGACTCCCCCGCGTGAGCACCGCCACAGCCCACCCGCCTCCTCCGTTCCGCCGCCCCGAGGCCCTGACCGGAAACGGCCTCCCCTCCACGGTGACAAAGGTCGGCGAAGGGTACGAATCATGTGCACCACCCTCACCCCCGGCGACACGGGTACCAGTTGTCCACAGGGCGTCCCCGTGCAGGTGGCCACAGAGCGGCCGTGTGCTGTGGTCCGGACCTGTTCAGGGGGTCCGGGGAGGTGCCCGCCCCGGCGGGCCCGCGCCCGCTCCACGCTCCCACGTCCGTCCCGGCCCCCACCCCTTTCACCCCACCCGCCCCACCGCTGCGAGGTCCCCATGGAACACACCCACGTCGTCGACGGGCTCCGCGCCCCGGTCGAGGTGGTGTACGACCGCTGGGGTGTGCCGCACGTACGCGCGCACAGCGCCGACGACGCGTTCGTCGCGCAGGGCTTCACCGCCGCCCGGGACCGGCTCTTCCAGCTCGACCTGTGGCGGCGGCGCGGGCTGGGGCTGCTCTCCGAAGTACTCGGGCAGCGCTACCTGGAACAGGACCGCGCGGCCCGGCTCTTCCTCTACCGGGGCGACATGGACGCCGAGTGGGCCGCCTACGGAGAGGGGGTGCGCGAGGTGGCCGAACGCTTCACCGCCGGGATCAACACCTACGTCGGACTCACCGAACTCGAACCCGCCCTGCTCGGCCCCGAGTTCGACGCCCTCGGCTTCACCCCGAGCCGCTGGGCACCCGAGGACCTGGCCCGCATCCGCTCCCACGGCCTCTACGCCAACGCGGAGAAGGAACTGGCCCGCGCCATCACCCTGCGCGACCTGGGGCCCGAGGCCGAGGACCTGCGCGCGGTCCGTGAACCCGAAGGCCCCCTGGACGTGCCCGAGGGCCTGGACCTGGACGTGTTCCATCCCGGGGTCCTGGACGTGTACCGGCTGGCCTGCTCCCCCGTGGACCTGACCGGGATCGGGACGCCGCCCGGAACCGGGGCTCCGTCCGAGCCGGCGCACCCGTCCGGAACCGGGGACCGGCCCGGCGCCGGAGAGCGCCCGGCCCCGCTCGAACCCGACGGCAGCAACAACTGGGTGATCGGTGCCGAACGCACCGCCACCGGACGCCCGATCCTGGCCAACGACCCCCACCGCGCGATCGGCAGTCCCGCCCTGCGCTACATCAGCCACCTGAGCTGCCCGGAGTTCGACGTGATCGGGGCGGGCGAACCCGCGCTGCCGGGGATCTCCATCGGGCACAACGGCCGTGTCGCCTTCGGCCTGACCGTCTTCCCCGTCGACCAGGAGGACCTGTACGTCTACGAACTCCACCCCGACGACCCCGGGCGGTACCGCTACCGCGGCGGCTGGCGGGCCGTGGACACGGTCACCGAACACGTGCCCGTCCGGGGCGGCCCCGACCAGGAGGTGAAGCTGGACTTCACCGTGCACGGACCGCTCGTGCACACCGACCGTCGACGCCGCGCCGCCTTCGCGGTGCGCGCTGCCTGGCTGGGCCCCGGGATGGCCCCCTACCTGGGCAGTGTCCAGTACATGCGGGCCCGCGACAGCCGCGGGTTCCGCGACGCCATGCGGGTGTGGGGCGCCCCCGGCGAGAACCAGGTGTACGCCGACGCCGAGGGGTTCGGCTGGATCGCCGCGGGCCGGGTACCGGTCCGGCCGAACTGGGACGGCACCCTGCCCGTGCCCGGGGACGGCAGCCACGAGTGGGCGGGCTTCCACTCCGGTGGGGAACTGCCCGCGGTGCACCGGCCCGAACAGGGGTGGTTCGCCTCCGCCAACGAACACAACACCGGCCGCGCGCCCGGATGGAAACCGTTCACCGTGACCAGGGACTGGGCGGCGCCGCTGCGCTACGAACGCATCGCGGAGGAACTGTCGGCGCGCACCGACTGGACGGTTCAGGACGCCTGCCGCCTGCAGAACGACCACGTCAGCCCGGCCGCGCGCGCCGCACTCGCGGTGCTGGACCAGTTGCCGGACACCGCCCCGGGGGCCGCCGAGGCCCTCGAACTCCTGCGCGGCCGGAGCAGCCGCCCGTGGGACGGGACGATGGCGGTCGACCTGCCCCAGCCCACGCTGTTCGAGCACTGGTTCCGCCGCCGCCTGCGCCCGGCCCTGCTACACGACCGCCTGCTGCCGCTGGTCGGCCCGGAACGGGTCGGGGAGGCGGTGCGCGCGGTCTCCCCCGACGAGAACGTGGCGGGCGATCCGCGCACGGGTCTGCGCCTGCTGGCGGAGGCGGTCCTGAGCGAGGAGGGCCGGTCCCTGGTGGCGCGCACGCTGGGCCTGGCCTACCTGGACCTGGTGGAACGGCACGGCCCGCCCGGTGCCGCCTGGCACTGGGGCGAGCACCACTTCGCCCGGCTCGACCACCCGCTCGCCCGAGCCGGGACCCCTCCGGCCTGGGCCGAGGGGCGGCGTGTCGCCCGCCCCGGCAGCGCGGACACCGTCGACCTGACCGCCTACGACGGCTCCGGCCGCCAGTACCACGGCGCGTCCTTCCGGATCGTGGTCGACGTCGGAGACTGGGACGGGTCCGTGGCGGTCAACGCCCCCGGCCAGTCCGGGGACCCCCGCAGCCCGCACCACGACGACCTCACCGGCCTGTGGTCCCGGGGCCGCTACTTCCCGCTCCTCTACTCACGCGAGGCCGTTGACCGCCACCGCGAGACCACGCTGCGCCTGCTTCCCCGCACCACCGCGCGGACCGGCTGAGGGTTCGCACCGGGGTCGGCCGCCCCTACGCCCCGCCCGGACCGGCGGAGTCCGGCCGGCCGGCGGGGGCGACCGCACGCCCCAGCCGGGCGGAGAGTTCGGCCACGTACCCCTTGAGCTCCTCGGGGGCCTCCACCGTGAAGTCGGGGCCGGTCAGGGCCAGCACGATCGCGATCCACTCGTAGGAGTCCACGCGGGCGGTGTACCGGGACCTGTCCGGTCCGACCGCCTCCAGCGAGCCGTCCACCCGGGTGATACGGGCGGCCACCTCGGCCGCCGGGGCGTGGAAGAGCACCGTGACGGTGTGGCGTTCCTCCCCCGCGCCGAACCCGCGCTCCAGATACGCGGCCAGGTCCTCGTCGGGGAGCTCCCTGGGGGTGAACGCGGCCCGGGTCGGGGTGAGGCCGGTGATCCGGTCCAGACGGAAGGAGCGCCAGTCCTCGCGGTCCCGGTCCCAGGCGAACAGGTACCAGCGCCGTCCCAGCAGGAGCAGCCGGTAGGGGTCCACCCTGCGGCGGCGCTCCCGGCCGTCGCGGCCCCGGTGGGTCATCCGCACCCACTGTCCGGCGGCGACCGCCTCACCCAGCTCGGTGAGCACGTGCGCCGGGGCGCCGGGCCAGACCCGCCGGCCCGGGTCCACCGCCGCGGCCAGGGTGCCGGCGCGGCGCGAGAGCCGGGAGGGCAGCACCCGTTCGATCTTGCCGAGGGCCCGCTCGGCACCGTCCTCGGCCCCCTGGACCCCGCTGAGCCCGCCCGCGACCATCCGCAGCCCCAGGACCACGGGGACCACCTCGTCGTCCTCGAACATCAGCGGCGGCACCGCGTTGCCCGCCACCAGCCGGTAGTGGCCGCCGGGGCCGCGCAGGCTCTCCACCGGGTAGCCGAGCTCGCGCAGGCGGTCGATGTCGCGGCGCATGGACCGCGGGCTGGTGCCCAGCGCCTGGGTCAGCTCCGCACCGGACCACGCCCGCCCGTTCTGCAGGAGTGAGAGCAGGCGGAGCATCCGCTGACTGGTGTCGGCCATTCCTTCATTCTTCCCGGTTCCCGTCCAGTTGTGGCCGGATTCTGACCACAATCCCTCCTAGCGTTGCCGCCATGACCACCACGACAGCTGCCACGACCACCGCACCCGCCACGACCTCCCGGGACCGGGGCATCACCGTGGTCGGCGCCCGGGAGAACAACCTGCGCGGGGTGGACCTGACCCTGCCCCGGGAACGGCTCACCGTGTTCACCGGGGTGTCGGGCTCGGGCAAGTCCTCCCTGGTGTACGGCACCATCGCCGCCGAGTCCCAGCGCCAGCTCAACGAGGCGCACGACAGCTTCACCCGCAGCCGGATGGCCCACCTGGGCGTGCCCGACGCGGACCGGCTGGAGAACCTGACCGTGACCGTCGCCGTGGACCAGCGGCGGTTCAGCGGCAACGCCCGCTCGACCGTGGGCACCGCCACCGACCTCGCACCGCTGCTGCGGCTGCTGTTCTCCCGGATCGGCGAGCCCTGGGCGGGCTACTCCCCCGCCTTCTCCTTCAACGACCCCAGCGGCATGTGCCCCGAATGCGAGGGCCTCGGCAACGTGCGGCGCGTCGACGCCGACGCGCTGCTGGACCCCGCCCTGTCCCTGGACGAGGGCGCGATCCGGCTGCGCACCTTCGCACCGGGTTCGTGGCGGTGGAAGCGCTACGTGCACGCCGGGCTGTTCGACCGCACCGTGCCGGTGGGCCGCTACACCGCCGAGGAACGCGACCTGCTGCTGTACGCCGAGGGCCTGCGGCCCACCGACCCCGACCCCGAGTTCCCGGTCAGCGGGGTGTTCGAGGGGGTCGTCCCCCGCATCACCCGCAGTCTGCTGGACGCGGCCAAGCTCAACCAGCGCGACCGCGACGAGCTGGAACGGGTGGTCCGGCGCGGCCCCTGCCCCGCGTGCCGCGGCCGGCGGCTGAACCCGGCGGCGCTGGCCTGCCGGATCGGTCCGTACGACATCGCCGACCTGTGCGCGCTCACCGTGTCCGAACTCGGCCCGGTGGTGGCCGAGGTCACGGACCCGCGCGTGGCCCCGGTGACCGCCGCGCTGCTGGAGCGCCTGCGCGGACTCGAACAGGTGGGTTTGGGCTACCTCAGCCTGGACCGGGCCTCGGGCACGCTCTCCGGCGGTGAAGCCCAGCGGGTGCGGCTGGTACGGCACCTGGGCGGGTCGCTGACCGGGCTGACCTACGTGCTCGACGAACCCAGCGCCGGGCTGCACCCCGCCGACGTGCACCGGCTCACCGGGCTGCTGCGTCGCCTGCGCGACAAGGGCAACACGGTGCTGGTGGTGGAGCACGACCCCGACGTGATCGCGGTCGCCGACCACGTGGTGGACCTGGGGCCCGGCGCGGGGGACGAAGGCGGCCGGGTGGTGTACGAGGGGTCGGTCGAGGGGCTGCGGGCGGCCGACACCCCCACCGGCCGCTACCTGCGCCGCCCCCGCACGGTGAAGGCCCGTACCCGCACCCCGACCGGGCGCGTGGAGATCCGCGGGGCCCGCCTGCACAACCTGCTCGGGGTGGACGCGGACCTTCCCACCGGCGTGCTGACGGCGGTCACCGGGGTGGCGGGTTCGGGCAAGAGCTCGCTCGTGCACGGTGAGCTGCCCCGGGTGCGGCCGGACGCGGTGGTCCTCACCCAGGGGGCGCTGCGCGGCGGCCCCCGGTCCACGCCGGTGACCTACCTGGGGGCGCAGGACGCGCTGCGGGGGCTGTTCGCCCGGGCGCACGGGATCTCGCCCGGCTGGTTCAGCGCCAACTCCAAGGGGGCCTGCCCGACCTGCCGGGGGCGCGGGGTGATCGTCACCGACCTCGCCTTCCTCGACGACGTCGAGACGGTGTGCGAGGACTGCCGGGGACTGCGCTTCAACGCCCGGGCGCTGTCGTACCCGTTGAACGGGCGCACCGTCGCCGAGGTACTGGCACTGACCGCCGCACAGTCGCGGGGGCTCTTCGAAGGGCCGGCCGGGGAGCCGGTGGTCGCCGGGGCGCTGGAGCGGATGGAGCGGGTCGGGCTGGGCTACCTCCGGCTGGGGCAGTCGCTGGACACGCTGTCGGGCGGGGAGCGCCAACGGCTCCGACTGGCCCGGGAACTGGCCGCGGCCGCGCGGCTGTACGTACTGGACGAGCCCACGACCGGCCTGCACGGGGGTGACGTGGCCGGGCTGGTCGCCCTGTTCGACCGGATGGTGGACGAGGGGGCCACGGTGGTGGTGGTCGAACACCGGATGGACGTGGTGGCCGCCGCCGACCACGTGGTGGACCTGGGCCCGGGGGCGGGACCAGAGGGCGGCCGGGTGGTCTTCGAGGGGACCCCCGCCGAGTTGGCGGATTCGGGCGTCGGCGCGACCGCTGACGCCCTACGCGCCCACCTGGCCGGGTAGCCCGGGCCGGGATGGGACCGTAAAGCGCACTCGCGCGGCTTTTCGGGGCCCGGTCGGCTGCCCGGCCGCAAGACAGCGAAGGAGGCCCCCGCTCCGTCGGAGTGAGGGCCCATCACCTGAGGGGTGTGGTCAGCGGGCCGCTCGGGATTCAGCCGTCAGCAGCGCCCGCCACTCCGCAGAGGGGAACGACAACACGGCACCGCTCCTGTTGACCGTGTCACGCACGTCAGCCCCGCCGCTGTGCTCACGCACCTCGACGCACTGTCCCCCGTTCTGGGAGTAGCTCGACTTGTGCCACTCGTTACTCATCACTGATCTCCTTCAATCTGCGAAGGGTGTCGTCTGCGGGGAGAGCACTACCAAGAGCGGTGCGCGCGAGGTCTTGCAACCGCTGAACACCACGGGCTTCATTGACCACGATAGTGCCGTTCGTGTGCTCCGAAGTCGCCACCCTTGCACCATCCTGAAGCTTGTAAATCTGGAACGGTGAAGTGACTCCCGCGAGGATGCTGCCTGCGGGAACCATGTTGACTCGCACCCGGTCCGACGACACCAGCTCCAGGAGATGCAAGGCCTGTTGCTTCCTCGCCGCAACAGGAACCCCAATAAGCCCCATTTCAGGAAATGTCGCAAAGATCCTGAGCCCCGGATTCAGCTTGGACAGCTGGGAACAGCGGACCTTCACGAGTTCGTCGATCACCTGCATGGAGTCCGAAGGCCGCCCTTCAGCGAGCGCGTAACGCGCGTACAGCGGCGATTCCAGGATAGCGGGGACCAACACGGGCGTGACGACCTCGATCGTCACAGCCTGTCGTGAGAGCTGGTCATCATCACGCAACCATGAGGGCGCGCCTGCTGTCTCTCTCACAACTTTCAACAATCCCAGCAAGCCGCCACGCGCCTCGAAGAATTCGTCCAGCTTGCGAACAGTCTCCTCATCCGGCGTTGTTCGACCGTTTTCCCAGTTCGAAGCAGCAGAAGGAACGTAGCCGACAATTGCTGCGGTCTGCGCTTGAGTTAGACCGCGTTGCGTACGGAGGCGACGCAGCTCCCTTTGGAAGTCATTCACATGACACAGAATCACACGGGAATAACACACGTGGGGAGTGTCCTGACGGAAAGATTCACGTCACCTAGCGTGACCTGGCCGTTCCGCCGACGCTGGGGTCATGGACGCACATGGACACTTCCAGACGCAGACCACCGCCTCCTCAACCCAACCGCTCCTCGCCCTTGAGCAGGCGTTCAAGGCCCGCCAGCTCCTGACCTACCGGGAGGGCGAAACCCTGATCGTCAACGACCCCTATTTGCGCCAGCGGGTCGACGTCTTCTGCAACGAGCGCTGGTTTTGCTGGTGGTCGCCTGCGGGAGAACGCGAGTTCGTGGATCGTCACCGGGCGGCCGAGGCCGTGGACCAGATCATCGGGCAGTACGCGGGCATCTGCATGAAGGACCGCTGATGATCCTCTGCACCCGCAAAGAGCTCCTGGACACCGGCCGCGAGTTCTACCTGACCACCGGGCAGGTCGCCCTCGTCCTGGAGATCGGCACCACCACGGTGAAACGCCTCGAAACCACCGGTAGGCTCCGCGCCCTGAAGAACAGGCGGGGGTGGCGCTACTTCAACGCCGGGGACGTCTTCGACTTCATGGAGGAGCGCGACTCCGAGACCTGAGGCAGCACACATCCCCCCTGAACGGGGCGCGACCTCACCCGAGGCGCGCCCCGTTCGACGTCCGCCCGAAAACCCCCTGCGTGGGCAGCGGCACCTGCACGAGACTGCTGGGCGCGGCGCGACCCGCCCCCACTGTCTGCCTGAACCATCGAAGAGGCCCCGAGTTGTCACGTCTGGCTGCCCTTGTGCCCCGAACCCTGGGCAACCGGGGTTTTCGCCTGCTCATGGGCGGCCGGAGCGCGGGCGATCTGGGTTCGGAGATGGTGCCGGTGGCCATGGTCGGCCTGGTGCTGGTCGAACACGGTCCCCTGATGCTCGGTCTGCGGGACTCCCCCGGCTGACCCCGCCCCCTGCGGAGAAATCCTCCCTCGCCGGGAACTCCCGGGGCCTACCGGACGACGTCAGTGGCGACCACGATGCCCCCGGCATGAGGAGACCCATGGCTCCGGCACCCGCTTCCCCAGATCCGGCAGCGACGACCACCTCCGTACCCGAACCCGCGGCCAAGGCGGAACGAGAGCGCACCCCACGGCGGCCCGGGGTGTGGGCCCAGCTCAGACCGCTGATCCTGCGGCTGCACTTCTACGCGGGCGTGCTCGTGGCGCCCTTCGTCCTGATGGCCGCGGTCTCCGGGCTGCTCTACGTGTGGACCCCACAGGTGGAGCAGGCCCTGTACGAGGACCTGCTGCGCGTCCCGGCCGCCGAACAGTCGCTGCCCCTGACCGAACAGGTGCGTGTCGCCGAAGCCGAGATCCCCGGCGCCCAGGCGGACTCGGTACGTCCGGCCACCACCCCCGAGGACTCCACCTGGGTGCACCTAGCCCTGCCCGGCGCCGACTCGGATCCGCATTCGAGCACGCAGACGACGGTGTTCGTCGACCCCCACCGGGGCGAGGTGCTGGGGGTGTCCGAGAGCTACGGGACCAGCGGCGCCCTGCCGGTACGGACCTGGATCGACCTGCTCCACCGGGAAATACACCTGGGTGACTTCGGGCGCCTGTACAGCGAACTCGCGGCCAGCTGGCTGGGTGTGGTGGCCCTGGGCGGCTTCGCCCTGTGGGTGGCCCGGGCCAGGTCCCGGCGGGCGCGCGGACTGCTCCTGCCCGGCTCCGGAAGCTCGCCGGGGCGAGGGCGCACCGTGTCACTGCACGCCGCGACCGGAGTGTGGCTCCTGCTGGGGCTGCTGTTCCTGTCCGCCACCGGCCTGACCTGGTCCAAGTACGCCGGGGCCAACATCACCGACCTGCGCCAACAGATGTCCTGGACCACTCCGGCGGTGGCCACCGAAACCCCCGCCGCCAGCCCGGGGGTGGACGCGGGGATCGACGCCGTCCTGGCCGGTGCCCGTGAGGCCGGGCTGGACGGCCGGGTCATCGTCAACCTGCCCGCGGACCACTTCTCCCCCTACGTCGTCTCCCAACTCGAACGCTCCTGGCCCACCCAGGCGGATTCGGCCGCCATCGCCCAGGACACCGCCGAGGTCACCGAGGTGATCCGGTTCGAGGACCACCCCCTGATGGCCAAACTGAGCCGCTGGGGCATCGACGGCCACATGGGGCTGCTGTTCGGGGTGCCCAACCAGATCCTGCTCACCGTGCTCTGCGGCGGGCTGATCTGGGTGATCGTCCTGGGCTACCGGATGTGGTGGCAGCGCAGGCCCACCCGCGCCGAGGCCTGGGGCGTGGGGCGCCCCTACCCCAGGGGTTCCCTCCTGGCCCTGTCCTGGCCGCTGAAGGCGGCGGTGGTTGCGACCTGCGCCGCCCTGGCCTGGGCGCTGCCTGTTCTGGGCGTCTCGCTGCTCGCCTTCCTGCTGATCGACGCCCTGATCAGCTGGCGGTCCCGCAGGTCCGTCGTGCGATCGGCGCAACCGACCGAAACCCCCGAACGGGAGCCTGCCCACCGCTGACCACGACACGAGGCCTCTCACCTGTAGAACCCGGGGCTCCCCGCACCGCGTCACCGGTGTGCGGGAGCCCCGGTTCGCGTTCCGTTGATCCGTCAGTGGTGGTCGTCGTGTCCGCTGTGGTCGGGGGCGGGGCCGGTCATCTCCTGGACGGGGACCTCCACCTCCGCCTCGCTCCCGCTGGTGAAGGCCAGGGTCACCGTGACGGTGTCTCCGACCTCCAGCGGTTCGGGGATGTCGTTGACGACGCGCATCGCCCGGCTCCGGAATCGGTGGTCTCGGTGTTGCACAGGTCGGCGTCGGGTGAGGCACTGGTGTGCACCCCGGTGACGGCGTCAGCGGTGGCGGTGGTGACGGCCAGGTAGACCACCCCTACCTCCGGGTTGGCGAATTCAGGCATCCAGGCGTCCTCGATGAGCAGCGCCTCGCTCTGGGTGCTGCCCCGGTCCGCCGCAGCCGCCACGGGTTCGGGAGCAGCAGGATCCGAGGTGCAGGAGGTGGTGAGCAGCGCCAGTGCCAGCGCAGACACCAGGGGCAGTCTCGGCGCGAACAGGGTCCTGGCCCGGGTTGGCATGTCCTGGACTGTCCTATTCGGGGTCCGCATGGTCGTGGTCATGGTCGTGTCCCTCACGCCGATTACCAGAGGTAGCGGGCGGGATGGGGTCAGTTCTCGCGCACCGGCAGCACCGCGAACACGGCGCTGCCCTCGTGGCGGATGTAGGTGTTGAGCGCGTCCCCACCCTCGTCGAGTTCGCGCTGGACGGCGATGAAACCGGTCCGCGGGTTGGCCTGCCAGGCGGTGAACAGCAGCCCGGCCTCTCGGCGCCCGCCTGACCAGCCGAGGTCGTAGTTGAACCGTTCCTAGGCGGTGTCCAGGAGTGACAGCTGTTGCCACTCCCCGATACCGCGTGCACCCCGAACGGTCTTGGGTGCGCTGGTCCCCCGCTTTCTCGTTCCCTTGGCCCGGGCACGCGCATCAGGTGCACGCTCCGAGTCGGGGTGGCGGGGTCCCTCACGCCCACGGGTCGCCGGTTCGGTCTGGACGGTCCGAGGCCCGCACCCATCGCTCCGGTGGGTGCGGGGCGGTGCCGTCCGACGCCGGATCGGATACCCCTGAGCGCGCCGCCCGATCGCGATGCTCGCCGCATCGTGCCGGGAAGTCTTACGTTTCTTGCTGGTGGTGGGTCGTTGCCAGTGCTGGGCGCCCCACGTGCTGGTGTAGGCCGGATCCACCGCGATGATCGCGATCCCGGTCGCATCAGCCATGCTGACCAGCCGGGCACGGAGCTTGGCAGTGGGCATCCCCGAGATCAGCTGACGGAACCGCTTCTTGCGGCCGTGCCTCTCCCGACTCTTGGCATCAGAAAAGTCCAGATCCTCCACCGCGATCGCCTTGGCCTCACACGCCTGGGCCCAGCACAACAGCTGGGAGAGGGCGTGCCGGATCTGGGCATCACGATGGGTCGCCGTACCGGACAGGTCATAAGAGAAGCGGCGCGGATCCCCGATCGGGTTGCCGTGGGCATCCAAGTGCCAGGCGGCCAGATGGTCAGCGTTCATATCCACACCCACCACACCCTCGGCGAGCGCAGCCTGGAGCGGGATCGCCGGGGCAGCGGGGATCTGCCAGGAGGCGGTCACATACCAACGCCCCCGCTCCACGTCCCAGTGGACGCGGTAGGCCACCGCCCGATCCGCCTCCACCCGGTCGGCCCATTCCTGCCCCCAGTGCGCGAAAACCGCCGTGCCCGCGAGCACGTACCGGCTGTGCGGCGCGTTCGCCCACCCTGCCAACGGCGCGGGGAGTCTGATCGACACCTCCCCCTGAGGCGTGACGCGGATGGTCTCGTTCCCGCACCGCTTCCCCGACTCCCCGTCAGCCTGAAGAAATGACCGCTGGGCCTCCCACCGCTGACGCCACTGGGCCTCGGTGAGCCCAGCGGCATCCAGGTGGTGGCGGTTGCGGGCCAGGTGTTTGCCGCCGCGCACCACACGCAGCCGACCGGCCTCGAAATCCGAGCGCACCGCGGCGAGCCGCTCCTCCAGAGCAGCCAGACGGCGGGACTTGGCATGCCACTCCCGCCTGGAACGGTAGCCACCCGGAGAACGCTTGGTGCCTTTCTCCCCCAGAGGCAACGACAACCGGTGGCGGAGCGTGGTAATGCCGGTTTCCAGGGTGTGCAGGTGCGCCACCTGGCTACGGCGGGCCAGCGCCCACTGATCATGGGTGGCCTTGGTGATCGCCCCCGCCCACCGCGACGACGACTCCGGCGTCAGCTGCCGTTTACGCGCCGACCAGGTGTGCCGACCGTGATCCGACCCATCCGCACACCGGGCTTTGAGATCGGTCGAGGCCAGCGAGCCCAGATGGGCGCCGACCAGCCGCAGCACCTCCTCGTCGCGTCGGGTGAGGCCTTTGAGGCGGGTGCGCACGGCCACACCGGACGGCCCCGGAGCCACATAGGGGTCCGCGATCGGCCGCGGGGCCTGCTTCTTGGTCTGTACCACCGGTTCGCTCACCCCCACCCCTGTGGCTCGTTTGTGTGTTCGAAGGTAACGCTAGCCGCGTCCGGGGGCGTGTGTGGGGAAAACCGGGAAACTTCTCCGAGCGAGGTGGAGCCGCTTGGTGCTGGTCGGGATATTCCGTCACCAGTCACCAGCGGGAACGGGACGGGGTACTCACTCATGCACGTTCGTATGACCACGTCCGTGAACAGATAAGAACCCCGCGCGCGAAACCGAAGGAGCTCTCTCTCGCACACCCGAGCGTGTCAGTGGTGAGCGTCGTGGTCATCGTGTCCGCTGTGGTCGGGGGCGGGCCCGGTCATCTCCTGGACGGGGACCTCCACCTCCGCCTCGCTCCCGCTGGCGAAGGCCAGGGTCACCGTGACGGAGTCCCCGGCCGCGAGCGGTTCAGGGATGTCGTTGACCATCACGTGGTAGCCGCCGTCGACGAAGGTCGTGGTCCCGCCGACCGGAACCGGGATCTCGTCGACGACGCGCATCGCCCCGGCCCCGGACTCGGTGGTCTCGGTGTTGCACAGGTCGGCGTCGGGGGAAGCGCTGGTGTGCACACCGGTGACGGCGTCGGCGGTGGCGGCGGTGTTGGTGACCGCCAGGTAGACCACCCCCACCTCCGGGTTCGCGGGCTCCGGCATCCAGGCGTCCTCGATGAGCAGCGCCCCGCTCTGGGTGCTGCCCCGGTCGGCTGCGGCCGCCACGGGTTCAGGGACCGCGGGCTCCGAGGAACAAGAGGTGGCGAGCAGTGTCAGGGCCAGCGCCGACACCAGGGGCAGTCGCGGCGCGAACAGGGTTCTGGCCCGGGTTGGCATGTCCTGGATTGTCATGTTCAGGGTCCGCATGGTTGTGGTCATGGTCGTTTCCTTCACGTCGGTTACCAGAGGTCGTGGGCGGGGTGGGGTTGGTTCTCGCGCACCGGTGGCACCGCGAACACGGCGCTGCCCTCGTGGCGGATGTAGGTGTTGAGCGCGTCCCCGCCCTCGTCGAGTTCGCGCTGGACGGCGATGAAACCGGTCCGCGGGTCGGCCTGCCAGGCGGTGAACAGCAGCCCGGCCTCACGGCGCCCGCCCGACCAACCCAGGTCGTAGCTGGCCCCCCGCCGGAGCATGCGCGCGCCCAGGGTGCGTTCCGGGCTGGCCAGCCGGATGTGCGCGTTCACCGCGATGACCGGTTCCCCGTCGTCGCCCCGGGCCGCCAGGTCCGGCAGGGCGTCCTCCCGGTCACCGCCCAGCGGCGCTCCGTCGGACAACCGGCGCCCCACCACCTGCTCGCGCTGGCGGGGGTCGAGGTCGAACCAGTCATCGAGGAGCATGCGGATGCGGCGCACCACCACGTACGTTCCGCCGTCCATCCAGGACGCGGCGCCGTCGGGGTGCGCGGCCAGGACCTGCGGGCCGAACTGCGCCTGGGCCGGGTCCGGGTTCACCGTCCCGTCGATCTGCCCCATGAGGTTGCGCGGGGTGGCCGCGGGGTCGGTGGCCGTGGCCGCGGCCCGCTGGAACCCGGGCAGCGACCAGCGCACGAGGGCGTGCTCGCGGACCAGGCCCAGCAGGTGTTCCACCGCGGCGCTGACCACGAGCGGGTCCTCCGCGCCCACGTGCAGCATCAGGTCTCCCCCGCACAGGGCGGGGTCGAGGTCGTCGGAGGCGAACTCGGGCAGGTCCGCCAGCGGTTCGGGGCGGCGCTCGGCCAACCCGGCGCGCTCCAGCAGCGAAGCGCCCAGGCCGAGGGTGATCCCCAGCGAAGCAGGGTGCAGCCCTTGGGTGGGCGCTCCCTCGGCGATCTCGGCCAGCCCGTGTTCGTGCAGTTCCCGTGTTTGTTCGCCCCACAGCCGTAGCACCGTGCGGGCCTGTTCCGAAACCTGCTCGGGCCGTTCGGCCCGCAGGTCCACCGCCACCATGTGGACATGGGCGGGGGTCGGGGTCAGCAGCGCGGGCGGTCGCCCCTCCTCGGGGGCGGCCCTGCCCAGGCTCAGCTCCCGGGCCGGATCCCCCTGTGCCGGGCTGTCGCGTTCGACCAGACGACCGGTGGCCAGGCCCGCCGCTCCCGCGACCCCCGCGATCCCGGCCGCGCCCAGTCCGGTGAGCAGCCCTCTGCGGGACACCCTTGCTTCATGAGCGTTCACAGCAGCTCCGCGAGCAGCACCGGCAGCAGCGGCGCGATCTGGTCGGCCTGGACACCTTCGGCGAACATGCCCGCCGCTTCACCCCCGGGCGTCAGGACCAGGATCCTGCCGCCGTGGGAGACCAGGTACTCACCCTCGGTCTCCTCGGGCGCCTCGATCGGGACGCCGTAGTCCCGGGCCGCCCGGACGGTGTCGTCCACGTCGCCGCGCACCCCCTGGAAGCCGGGGTCGAACCGGTCCAGCCAGGAACGCAGCTGCTGGTCGGTGTCGCGTACGGGGTCGCTGCTCACCATCACCACGTCGAACCCGTCCGCGTCGTCCCCGGCCTGCTCCAGGGCCAGGTCGATCTCGGCCATCGTCATGGGGCACACGTCCGGGCAGCTCGTGTAGCCGAAGAACAGCAGGGTGAGGCGGTCGTCGGCGACGTCGGTGAAACCCCAGGGCTCACCGTCGACGGTGGCCAGTTCGATCCCGGAGGCGGCCATCGGCTGGTCCGAGAGGTCGAGGTAGTGCTCGGCCTCGGAGAGACCGGGGCCGCCGCAGGCGGTGGCGCCGAGCAGGACGGCGCCGACGGCAGCGGCGGCGGTGAGGGTACGGTTCCGGCGCGGGTTCGGGCGCTGGGTTCTCATGGGGTGGCTCCTCGCGGGACGGTGGTCTCGGTGGTCTCGGTGGTTCGGGGAGAGGCGGATCACGCCGCCTCCCGCAGCAGCCGGGCCAGGTCACGGCGGCCTCGGGCCACCCGGGAGCGGACGGTGCCGATCGGAACGCCGGTGAGCTCGGCGGCCTCGGCGTAGGGCACCCGCTGGACCTGGGTGAGGACGAAGGCCGTGCGCCGGTCCTCGGGGAGGTTCTCCAGCAGGGAGACCAGGGCGAGGTACTCGTCGAAGCGCCCCGGTTCGGCCGCTCCGGGGCCGAGCGCCCGCTCCCAGTCGTGGACCGGTTCCGTGCGGGGCGCGCGCTCCCGGCTGCGGTAGCGGTCGGCGACGGTGTGCCGGGCCACGGACAGCAGCCAGGCCCGGACCGGGGCCCGCCCCGCGTAGCCCGGCAGCCCGCGCACGGCCCGGTGGAAGGTCTCCTGCGTGAGGTCCTCGACCCAGGCGGGATCGACCCGGCGCGCGATGTAGCGGGCCACGTCGGCCCGGGTGAGGGTGAACAGGGCGTCCATCGCGCCGGGCACGCCGGCTGCGGCGCGCAGGGCCAGCCGGGCCAGGTCGGGCCGGTGGTGTTCAGGGGTGCGGGCGACCGCCCGCCCGTCGCTGCAGGTCATGTGAGTCGTGCTTTCTGTCACCGCCCGCGCGGTCGCCCGGCCGGGACCTGGCAGGCCGTCTCAGGACAGGCCACGGCTCAGGCCGGGGCGGCACCGAAGGAAAACGGCACAGTGCCCGCCCGGACCGGAGGGCCGGAAAGCCAGGAAGCCGGGGACCACGGGGTGTTCTGGGCAGGTGGCGCCCAAGGGGACGCCACGGGAACGCCGGAGGGCGGCCTGAGGAGACAGCGGGAAAGAGGGAGGCAGGGGACGCGCCCCCGCTTCAGGACCCTCGGATCACGGGACTCCGCTCAGGCGGCCGGCACGAACGGCGGTCCCCGCAGGACCCGGGAGTGGCGCAGATAGGGCGGACGCGACCGGGAGCGTTCGTCGGTGGCGGCGAACCTGACGGCGGTCGCCTCCCGAACGCTCGGGACCGCCCCGACCACCAGGAGCAACGGGATCAGCGAGAGCGCCATGAACCGCAGGAACGCGAAGAGGGCTTTCTCACCCAGGTGCAGCCACCACGCGCTGACCAGCGCCATCGCCAGGTGCACGGCGATCATCGCCCAGGCCGGCACGGGCTCCTGGACCAGCACCGTCCCGGTCTGACCGGCGTGTCCCAGCCCCAGGTGCCCCGAACCCGCGTCCTGGGTGTAGGCGAAGGTCACGTGCAGGGCGAGCTGCCCCCAGAGCATCCACGCGGCGAGCATCCAGTAGCTCTGCCGACGGCTCGACGCCGCCCACGCCATGGCGAAGACCACAGCCGTACCCAGCAGGAGGCCGACGACGGGCACGTCGTGCCCCGAGCTCACGGCGTGACCGATGGCGGACAGGCTCGCGCACACCAGGGTGAACACCCCGGCGCGCAGGGGTCGGCACTGCTCGCTCTCGGTCATGGCCCCCACATCGTCGCACCTGTCCCCGCACCCGCGCCACAGGGGTCGGGCTCCGTCGGGGACGGGTCCGCGCGGGGTTGACGCGGCGGTCTCGACTATGCTCGATTCGTCCCCAGTGTGAGAACAGAGGTCGCCTGTGTCCGTCTCCCCGCTCGCCCTGTTGCACGAGTGGACCTCCCGTACCGACGGGGCCCCGCTCCGCGAGTTCGTGCTGGTCGGTACGGAAATCGATCTTTCCGCCCTGGAGGAGGGCGTGGTCCCCTCCGCCCGTGGGCTCGGTGCGACGGTCACGGTGCTCGGCGCCGCCGCCGAAGGGGCCGAACCCGCCGCTGTCCAGCGCCCGGACCGCATGTACGCCCTGGTCGAGCGGACCGCGCCCGACGTGCTCCCCGAACTGGCTCTGCTGGTGGGCGACGAACACGTGGCGGCCGCCTTCGGCTCCGGTGCGCCCGGTGCCGAGAACCGTTCCTGGACCGTCCTGCGCGGCGGCCCCGACGGGGTCCCGTGGGCGCTGGCCGAACTCGGGGTGTGGCTCCGGGGCTGCTCGGCCGCCCTCACCCTGCCCGACGCACTGGCCGCCGCCCTGTCCGAACGGCTGGCCGGAACCGCCGACCGCCTGGAGGACCTGCTGCTGACCGCCCCGGTGGAGACCGAGGCGCGCGTGGTGCACAACCTGGACGCACCGCTGCTCACCCGCCTGCCCGAGGGACCGGTGGCCGAACTCACCCTGCACGCACCCCTGCGCGGCTACGACCCGCAGGCACTGACCGCCCTGACGGAGCGGCTCTCTCCCGCCCGTGTGACCCTGGGAGTGCCGGGTTCATGGTCGGCGGAGGACCGTGACGAAGCCTCCCGATCCCTGGCCGCGGCCGGGGTGGAGGCCACCGCCCGCCCTGTCGCCGAGGGTTTCCCGCAACACGGCGGTCTGATCGAGTGGACCGCCCACGACCGGCACTGCGCACTCACCTGCGGTGCCGACCTGACCGCACTCACCCGTACCGCCACCGCGCGCACAAGCCTGGAGCTGGGCCTGATCTTCCCCACCACCGTTTCACCCGAACCCGCCACCGAAGACCTCACGGCCTCCCCCGAGGAGGACGGCTACCTGACCCGGGTGGCCGCCGAACTGGAGGCCTCCGGCTGGACCCTGGAGTACGACGCGGGCGTCCACCGCGTGCACGGCAGCTTCACCAACCCGGTCCCGGTCGCCGCCCAGGTCGCCGAGCTGCTCGAGAAGCACGTCGACACCGTCCACGTGCACGCCGAGGGCCCCAAGGGGTGGGCGCTCATCGTGTGGAACCGACCCAAGCTGCTGCTGGCCTCCGCACCCAGGGGAAGCGCCTGGCGCCTGTACCGGGTCGATCCGCCCGCCACCCCCTCGTCCCGCCTGGGCGGCGGCGAGGGCCTGTCCCGTGTCGGCCTGCTGCGCACCAGCGCCCCGCTCCACCGGGTCCCGCACCGCGACGTGATCGCCTTCCTCGAGGACCTGGGCACCGACCACATCTCCCTCCTGGAGCAGGCCGGCCACCTCACCAAACCGCTCTGACCGCCCCGGGCCCGTTGGCCGAGCGCCGCTGGCCGCCGACGGCAGGGGCTCACGCTAAAGTCAGTCCTCATGCGGATTCTCGTGTTGGGCGGTACCTCGTTCGTCGGTCGGGCGATTGTTGACGACGCGTTGCGGGAGGGGCACGAGGTCACGCTCTTCAACCGGGGCCGGACCGGGCGGGACCTCTTCCCCCGTACGAAACTCCTCCTGGGCGACCGGGAGGAGGGCGACTACTCCGCCCTGGACGAGGGCGCCTGGGACGCGGTCGTCGACGTCAGCGGCTTCGTTCCCCGGCACGTACGCCAGGCCTCCGACACCCTCGGGGATCGGGTGGGGCGGTACCTGTTCATCTCCAGCAACGCCGCCTACGCGCCCGGGGCCGGTCTCTGGGCGGACGAGTCCGCTCCGCTGCGGGCCCCCGAGTGGACCACCGAGGCGATCGGCCGCGACACCTACGGCCCCCTGAAGGTCGCCTGCGAACAGGAACTGACCTCCCGCTACGGCAGGCGCGCCACGATCGTGCGGCCCGGGATGCTCGCCGGCCCCCACGACAACGTCAACCAGTTCACCTACTGGGTGCGCCGGGCCGCGCAGGGCGGAAAGGTCGTCCTGCCCGGCGACCCCGGCCAGCCGGTACAGCTCCTGGACGCCCGCGACCTGGCCCGGCTCGTGGTGCGGCTCCTCGAGGACGACCGCGAGGGCGAGTTCAACGCCATGGGCCCCGCCGAACCCCTCACCCTGCTCGAGATGCTCCGCACCTGCGCGCGGGCGGCCGGAAGCGAGATCGAACCGGTGCTGGTCCCGCCGGAGGCGATCATGGCCGCGTTCCCGCTGGTGCGACCCGACCGGGTGTGGGAGCAGTCCTTCCAGCGCGACTTCGGCAGGGCCCGGGCGGCCGGCCTGCCCTCGACCCCGCTGATCACCACCGCCGCTGACGTGCTGGCCTGGGACCGCGAACGGGGCGAGCCGCCGTTGGGCGTGGGCCCCTCCGCCGAGATCGAACGCACCCTGCTCTCCTACGTCCAGGGCCGCTGACCAGGGCCGACCCGTCGGCCACGCCCGTCCCGGGGCACCGCCCCTTCGCTGCCCCCGTCAGCGGCGGCCCCCGCCGCCTCCGCCGCCGCCCCGGCCCGCGACACGGCCACCGCCGCCACCCCCGCTTCTCTGCCTGGAGCGGCGGATACGGCTGTCGACCGTGCTGTTCCACCGGCGCCGGTAGCGGCGGTCACGCAGGTAGGGGCGCAGGCGGGGCACCTTCTCGTCGAGGATCGCGACCGTCTCGTCCGGCAGGCCCAGGGCGATCCCGGTGACCGGATCGAGCCCCGCGGGCTTCTTGCGCTTCCTGGCCAGCTGGGCCCGGACGTGGTCGCCGTAGGGGGTGCGCTGGGAAGGCAGGAGCAGGGACACCGCCACGACGGGGACCAGGGCGGCGCTGAAGGCCTCCAGACCGGTGAGTTCCAGCGGGGTGATCGCGTTCACGATCAGGGCCGTGCACAGCGCGGCGAACAGGGCCGCCGTGAACAGGGCCAGCATCGGGTACCAGATCCAGGGCCGGACGACCAGACCGCGCTGCCCGGCCTCGCGGAGCAGGGCGTGCTCGACCCCGCGCACCCGGGTCCGGCTCATGAGACGGCCCATCCACGTCAGGTCGATCTCGCTGTTGAGACCGAACATCCCCCGCCGCAGGGCGCGCTCGGCCGGGGTGAGCGCGACCTCGGAGCGCTGCTCCACGAACAGCCAGTCCTTGTCCTGGCCGCCCGGCTTGGGCACCGAGGACAGGTGCCCCTTCTCCTCGAGGGCGACCATGAGCGCGAGGGTGTGTCCGGCCCGCAGCCGGTTGTCGTGCAACAGGAACCCGGCCACGGCGGGCGGAAGGTCGGGCACCCCCTTCGCGAACCCCTCGCGGATGCGGGCACGGCGCCTCTTCCGCCACCGGAACCCGTACGTGCCCACGAAGAACGCGGCGGTACCGGCGACGATCAGGGAGAGCACCCCGACCACGGTGAGCCAGCGCGGCATCGGCGCCAGGACGTGCTCGGCCTCGGCGACCTCGACCGACCCCGCCTCCAGGTACACCACACCGCTGAGCGGGGTCCGCGACCCCAGCCGCTCCTGACCGAAGTCGGCGCCGGCGCCGTCGTGGCCGACCTGTTCGCAGGGGACGTCCCAGCTCTCCCGGTCGCTGTCCTCGTCCTGCCCGCTCTCCTCGAAGAAGCACTCCGCGTCGACCACGGCGGGCGCCTCCACTCGGACGGTCACGTCGCTGACCGGCACCACCCAGTCCGCGCCGACGAAGTCCCAGTGCAGCTGGGGGCCATGGCCCTCGTCGGTGAGGGCTCCGTGGACGGTGTAGGAGAGCTCGTAGGTCTGCTCCCCCGTGACCGGGGCGCGGGTGTCACCGATCTCCAGGGTGAGCAGGCGGCGCCACTCGTCCTGCTTCTCGATGTCGGCGGGGGCGCCGGAGGGGCTGGAGACCCCGACGTCGGCGATCTCCCAGGTGCGGTGGCGCAGGAACCCGGAGCGTTCGCTCAGCGGGATCTCGCGCAGCAGGCCCGCACCGGGCCGGCGGCCGAAGTCGTAGGTGATCGTCTCGGTGACGTCCACGCTGCCGTCGGCACGGACCCGGGCCAGGGTGTCGTACCCGGTGATACGGTCCCCGGGCCCCGGCGGGGCGCAGGAGCTCAGGACCAGGACGAGCAGGACCAGCAGCAGGGCGCGGGGGACGTGGGACAAGGGGGAACCTCAGGGGAACGAGGGGACGCCGGGGATGCTCACGAAGCGCACATGTCAGCGTTCCGCCGCGTCGGCCCCGCGAGCCCGCCGCAGCAGACGGCCGATTGTGGCCACCGGCGGCAGCGCGCCGACCCTCGACAACCCCGCGCGCACCCTGCGCACCAGGCCGCGCGAGGGTTCACCTCCGGCCCCCTCCTCCACCGGATCCCCGTCCGCGGCCAGCCCGTTCTCCGCCCGGGCGACCTCGGCGACCCGCGCGTGAAGACGCTCCCTGACCTGCTCAGGGGTGTAGGCACGGCGCTGCCGTTCGGCCCGCGCGACCGCCACTCCGGTGGCCGCCACACCCACGAAAGCGGCCACTCCCAAGGCTTTCCACCACTTCATGCTTCTAGGCTAGTGGCTGTGGCAGACACGAGCATGGACCTTGACGAAGCGGTGAATCTGACCCGAACCGGTGATGTGTGGGTGTTCCGTGGCACGAGTGTGCCCGACCGGGCCATCCAGCTCACCACCAACAGCCCGGTCAACCACGTCGGCATGGCCATCGTGGTCGAGGACCTCCCTCCCCTGATGTGGCACGCCGAGCTGGGCCGCTCCCTGGTGGACATGTGGACCGGCACCCACCAGCGCGGAGTCCAGCTGCACGACCTGCGCGACGCCGTCCTGGTGTGGGGGCGCCGGTACGGGCAGAAGGGGTGGCTGCGCCAGCTGGACCCGCTGGCCGACCGGGAGATGGAGGACGCCGCCCTGCGGACGGTGGCGCGGTTGAACGGCACCCCGTTCCCCTCCACCGCACAGCTGGCCGGGCGGTGGGCACTGGGCCGGATGCCGTTCCGGCGCAGGGAGCGCGAACGCCGGCTGGAGACCGCCTACTGCGCGGAGGTCATGGCGTTGACCTACGAGGAGATGGGGCTGCTGCCCCGGGGCAGACGACCCGGTTACTACGACCCGGGCCGCTTCTGGAGCGGCGACTCCCTGAAGCTGGAGGGCGGCTTCGCACTGGGCGGGGAGATCCGGGTCGACCTGCCCGAATAGGGGTGCTGCGCAGGCGAACGGTGCGTTGGGCAGGCGCCTGGACGTGTCCTCTCCGGTCACGGAGGGACGGCGAAGGGGAACAGATGTCAGAACTCACTCTGGACGACGCCGCGGTGGCCGAGTCCGACCTCGTGGTGCGCAGGGGCCGGTTCCGCTGTGTGGCCTTCCGGGACCCGGTCGACGGCCAGGAGCACCTGGCCCTGGTCCTGGGCGATCTCGGAGACGGCGAGGAGGTCCTGGTCCGGGTGCACTCCGAGTGCGTGACCGGCGACGTGTTCGGAGCGCTGCGCTGCGAGTGCGGCGACCAGCTCGACGCCGCACTGGACGCCGTCCTGACCGAGGGCCGGGGCGTGCTGGTGTACCTGCGCGGCCACGAGGGGCGCGGGATCGGGCTCGTGGACAAGGTGCGCACCCAGCTGCTCCAGGACGAGCAGGGTCTGGACACCGTGGACTCGGCGACGGCGCTGGGGCTGCCGGTGGACGTGCGCGACTACGGGCCGGCCGCGCGGGTGCTGCGGTACCTGGGGACGCGTTCGGTGCGGTTGCTGTCCAACAACCCGGACAAGGTGCGGGCGCTGGAGGAGAACGGGCTGAAGGTGGCGGCGCGGATACCGCTGCTGGTGGCCGCGCACGCGGACAACACGCGTTACCTGACCGCCAAACGCGACCGGCTGGGCCACGACCTGCCGCATCTGAACGGCGCCCCCGCCTCCAGGTCGACGCACCGACCGCAGGGATCCCCCGGGCCCGTCGGCGCTCCCCCACCCGGGGGCGGTTCCCGGACGACGGACGGCTCCGGCGCCGATGGCGACGGCGACGCCGACGGCGGCCCTGACCCGCAGGACGTCCCGGGCCCGCAGGGGGTGCCCGGCCCGCGGAACCACATCACCGAACCCGGCGGCCCGGGGCGGACGTGTGACTGAACCCGCCTCCTGGCCGACCCCTTCCCCGTTCCCGCTGCCGGGCCCCTGGGGCCAGGCGGCGGGAACGGTGTACGTCCTGGTGGTGGCGGTGCTGCTGGTGACGGCGATCCGCCGGTACGGACGCTGGCCGCTGGGCCCGGCGGACCTGGTGACCCTGTTCCGGGTCGGCCTGATCGGCGTGGTCACGGCACTGGTGGCCGACGGCGGACCGGCCTGGCCCCTGGTGGCGGTGGCCTCGCTCGCCCTGGCCCTGGACTGGGTGGACGGCCTGGTGGCCCGCGGCACCCGCACGGAGTCGGACTTCGGGGCACGCTTCGACATGGAGGCCGACGCCTTCCTCATCCTGGTGCTGAGCGTGTACGTGTCCGGGGCCCTGGGACCCTGGGTGCTGGTGATCGGGGCGATGCGGTACCTGTTCGGGGCGGCCGCGTGGGCGGCACCGTGGCTGCGGGGGCCGTTGCCGCCGAGCCCGGCCCGCAAGGCGGTGGCGGCCGCGCAGGGGATCGTGTTGACGGTGGCCGCTGCGGGGGTACTCCCCACGCCGGTGGCCGCGACGGCGGTCGCGGGGGCGCTGGCCGCCCTGGTGTGGTCGTTCGGACGTGACGTCGTGGGACTGTGGCGGGCGCGCTCCCCCGGGACCGGCGCCGCCAGGAAGAAGAGGTGAAGCATGGGACGGACGGCACGGGCGTTCTGGGTGCGCTCCCCCGGCGAGGGCGAGATCCGGGAGGCGGACCTGCCCGACCCGGGCCCCGACGAGGTACTGGTGCGCAGCCTGCACTCGGGGATCAGCCGGGGCACGGAGACCCTGGTGTTCGGCGGCGGCGTGCCGCCCAACCAGTACGGGGTGATGCGGGCGCCCTTCCAGGAGGGCGACTTCCCCGGCCCCCTCAAGTACGGCTACCTGAACGTGGGGGTGGTCGAGGAGGGACCCCCGGCACTGGTGGGGCGGACGGTGTTCACCCTCTACCCGCACCAGACCCGGTTCGTGGTGCCCGCCTCCGCGGTGTCGGTCGTGCCCGACGGCGTCCCGGCGGCACGGGCGGTGCTGGCGGGCACGGTGGAGACCGCGGTCAACGCCCTGTGGGACGCCGCACCGCTGGTCGGCGACCGGGTGGCGGTGGTCGGTGCGGGCATGGTGGGCTGCTGCGTGGCGCGCCTGCTGTCCCGGGTGCCGGGCGCGCGCGTGCAGCTGGTGGACGTCGACCCCGCCCGCGCGCAGACCGCCGAACGGCTGGGAGTGGGTTTCGCCCTGCCCGAGGAGGCCGAGGGCGACCGCGACCTGGTCTTCCACACCAGCGCGACCGAGGCGGGACTGATCCGTTCGCTGCGGCTGCTGCACGCCGAGGGCGAGGTCGTGGAGCTGAGCTGGTACGGGGACCGGCAGGTGATCCTGCCGCTGGGCGAGGACTTCCACTCGCACCGGCTGGCCGTACGGGCCAGCCAGGTCGGCATGATCTCACCGGCCCGGCGTTCCCGGTACAACCACGCCGAACGCCTCCAGCTGGCGCTGCGCCTGCTCGACGACCCGGCCTTCGACGCCCTGCTCACCGGCGAGAGCGACTTCGAGGAGCTGCCGTCGGTCCTGCCCCGGCTGGCCGACGGCGCCCTGCCCGCCCTGTGCCACCGCATCACCTACAGCACCTGACCACCGTCCGACCCCGACACCTCCGGGAGCCCTCTTGTTCAGTGTCACCGTCCGGGACCACCTGATGGTCGCGCACAGTTTCCGGGGCGAGGTCTTCGGCCCCGCCCAGGCCCTGCACGGGGCCACGTTCGTGGTGGACGCGACCCTGCGCCGCCCGGAACTGGACCCCGACAACATCGTGGTGGACATCGGTGCGGCCACCCGTGAGCTGGGGGCGGTGGTGGCGGAGCTCAACTACCGCAACCTGGACGAGGTGCCCGAGTTCGCGGGTGTGAACACCTCCACCGAGTTCCTCGCGAAGGTCGTCGCGGACCGGCTGGCGGAGCGGGTCGCGGCCGGGGCCCTGGGTCCGCACGCCGAGGGGCTGGCCTCGATCACGGTGACGCTCCACGAGTCCCACGTGGCCTGGGCGTCCTACGAGCGGGGCCTTTAGCGGAAGGGGGCGGGCGCTGTTGCTGTTCGTCGTCCCCGAGGCGACCTCGCCCAGCGGGGGGCACACCTACGACCGGCGGATCGCCGCGGCGCTGACCGATCTGGGCCTACCGGTACGGACCGTGACGGTAGCCGGGTCCTGGCCGCGCCCGGACCGGAACTCGGCCAATGAACTCTCCGCCGTGCTGGCCGGGGCACCCGACGGCTCACGTGTGCTGGTGGACGGTCTGGTGGCGTGCGGGGTGCCCGAGGCGGTGCTCCCGCACGCGCGGCGGCTGCGGCTGGCGGTGCTGGTGCACCTGCCGCTGGCCGACGAGACCGGGCTGGCACCGGACACGGCACGCGACCTGGACGCCCGGGAGCGGGCGGTCCTGCGGGGCGGTGTGACGGTGGTGGCCACCAGTGAGTGGGCCGCGCGGCGGCTGGCAGAACACCACGGCCTGACCGGTGCGGCAGCGGACCCGGGCGTGGCCGGTGCGGCAGCGAGGACGGAGGCCGTGCGGTCGGAAGCCGACTCGGGAGTGGCGGTCGTGCGGCCGGGGGTGGACCCGACCCCGACGGCCCGCGGGAGCGGGTTCGAGGCCGTGGCAGGTGCGGGCGCCTCGGGCGGCGCTGTGGGCGCCGGGGGCACCAGCGCGGCCGGCCCGCCCCCGGGCGGGGCCCCGACGGGTGCCGGGGACGACGCCCCCCGGCTCGTGTGTGTGGCCTCGCTGACCCCCCGCAAGGGCCACGACCTGCTCCTTCGCGCCCTCTCCGAGCTGCGGGACCTGCCTTGGACGTGCGTGTGCGCGGGGCCGGGCACCCCTCCCCCGCATCCGGGGCTCGGGGACCGGGTGCGGTTCACCGGACCGGTGGTCGGCGCGGAACTGGCCCGGGTCTACGACTCCGCGGACCTGCTGGTGCTGGCCTCGCGCGCGGAGACCTACGGGATGGTCGTCACCGAGGCCCTCGCCCGGGGCCTCCCGGTGGTGGCCACCGAGGTGGGCGGGGTCCCCGAGGCGCTGGGGCGCGCTTCGGACGGGCGGGTGCCCGGGCTGCTGGTGCCGGCGGAGGACGCCGTCGGGCTGGAGCGGGCGCTGAGGAGCTGGCTGACCGATCCCGCCCTGCGGGAGGAACTGCGCGGAGCGGCCCGGCTGCGCCGCGGCGAGCTCTCCGGGTGGCAGGTCGCGGCCCGGACGATGGCGCGGGTGCTCGGACTGTAGGACCACCCGCCGGTGTGCGAAGTGTGGCGGTGTTCATCCCGGGGTTCCTCGTCACCGCCCCACCCCCGGTGATATCGTGCATAGAGTGCAAAAATTCTTACTCTGCATTTTTGCCTCACCTGCAGGCCTCCTCCACCTGCGCCTACTCTCCAGACTCACTCTCTCCAGAGGCCAGCCTTGAGCACTACTCAGTCCCAGGGCACCGCACGTACACCGATCATGCGCACCCTGAGCGGGCTACTGATCGTCCTCGGCGTGACGATGCTCAGCGGCACGATCGTTTCGGTCGCGCTGCCCCAGATCCTCGGTTCACTCCAGGGAACCCAGTCCCAGTACACCTGGGTGGTGACCTCGACGCTGCTGGCGTCCACGGCCTCCACCCCCGTCTGGGGCAAACTCGCCGACCTCTTCCCGAAGAAGCGACTGCTCCAGATCTCCATCGTCCTGTTCATCGTGGCCTCGCTGCTGAGCGGGTTCGCGCAGAACACCGAGCAGCTCATCGCCTTCCGCGCGCTGCAGGGACTCGGCATGGGCGCCTCCCAGGTCCTGGTCCAGGCGACCATCGCGGCCCTGGTCAGCCCCAAGGAACGCGGTCGCTTCAACGGGATCATCGGCGCCATCATGGCCGTGGCCACCGTCGGCGGCCCGCTGATCGGCGGGGCCCTCACCGACATCTCCTGGCTCGGCTGGCGCTGGTGCTTCTTCGTCGGCGTACCGTTCATGCTGGTCGCCCTGGTCGTACTCACCCGCACCCTGCACCTGGAGGAGGAGCGCCGCACCGACGTGCACGTCGACTACCTCGGCGCCGCCCTCATCGCGGCCGGAGTCAGCACCCTGCTGCTGTGGGTGACCTTCGTCGGCGGCACCTTCGACTGGATCTCCTGGCAGACCGGCGCCATGGTCCTCGGCAGCCTCGTACTGCTGACCCTGGCCGTGTGGGTGGAGAACCGGGTGTCCGAACCGGTCATCCCCCTGCACCTGGTGCTGCGCCGCGAGCCCGTGATCGCGATCGTCGCCAGCGTCGCGGTCGGCATGGCGATGTTCGGCGGAGCGGTCTTCCTCGGCCAGTACTTCCAACTGGCCCGCGGCTACTCACCGACCGCCGCCGGCCTGATGACCACCCCGCTCATGCTCGGCATGATGGCCGCCTCGACCGTCTCGGGCTGGCTGATCTCCCGCTCGGGCAAGGTCAAGGCCTACGTCGTCACCGGCCTGGTGTTCCTCACCCTCGGCTTCCTGCTGCTGTCCACCATCGACGAGTCCACCTCACTGCTCGTGGTGTCCCTGGGCATGCTCGGCGTCGGCGTCGGCGTCGGTATGTCCATGCAGAACCTGGTACTGGTCGTACAGAACTCGGTGCCCAAGCGCGAACTCGGCGCGGCCAGCGGAGCGATCACGTTCTTCCGCTCCCTGGGCGGCACCATCGGGGTGTCCGTGCTCGGCGCGATCCTGGCCAACCGGGTGAGCACCGACATCACCGAGGGTGTGGCCGCCTCCGGCGTGCCGATCCCCGCCGGTGAATCCGACGGCAGCACCCTGGACCTGGCGGGCATGCCGCCGTTCCTGCGCGAGATCGTCGAGAGCGCCTACGGCTCGTCCACCGGTGACATCTTCCTGGTCGCCACCGGCATCGCCGTGGTCGGCCTGATCGTGGTGCTCTTCCTGCCCAGGGTCCAGCTGCGCGACACCGTCGACATGAAGCCGGCCGAGCCCGCCACGAGCCGAGCGGACAGCGAGCCGGTCAGAACCGAGACGGGCAGCGGTCCCGTAGCTCCCCGGAACCCCGAGGAGAACGGCGGGACCGGCAGGCACGAGACTCCCCTGCCCTCCTAGGGCCCACCGCCGCCCCACCTCCCCCGGAACCCCACCGAGCCGCGCCGGTGGGGTTCCGTCGTGCCAGAAGCCTTACGGGAACGGGATTTCCGCTTGCTTCCACGAGTGCCGCCCAGCAGACTTCGGGTGCTGCCCCCACCCGGAAGAGGCCCCATGACGGACACCCCCGTCGACACCACCGTCGCCCACACCTCGCGCGTGTGGAACTACTGGCTCGGCGGTACGGACAACTACCCGGTCGACCGCGAGGTGGGCGACCGTGTCAGGGACCTGTTCCCCCAGGTCGCCGAAATCGCCCGGGGCGACCGGCTGTTCCTGCGCCGAGCCGTCACCCACCTGATCCAGCGAGAAGGCGTCACCCAGTTCCTCGTTGTCGGCGCCGGGCTGCCCACCGCCGACAACACCCACGAGGTGGCCCAGGCCATCGACCCCGGCGCCCGAGTGGTCTACGTCGACAACGACCCCCTCGTCGTGGCCCACGCCCGTACCCTGCTGGCCGACACCGGCACCGCTCCGGCCCGGTTCGTGGACGCGGACCTGCGCGACGTCCACAAGGTCCTCGAGGCCGCCGCCCGGACCCTCGACCTCGACCAGCCGGTCGCCCTGACCCTGATGGGCACGATGGGCCACTTCGAGCTGGACGAGGCCCTGCGCCTGGTGCGCGTCTACACGGAGGCACTGGCCCCGGGCAGCTTCGTCGCGGTGTGCGACGGGGTCCTCGCCCACATGGAGGTGGACGACGCCGAACGCGCCGCCGAAGGCATGCGGATCTGGGCCGAGAACGTCGCCCAGCCCTACCACATGCGCACCGTGGAGGAGTTCGACCGGTTCTTCGACGGCCTCGAACTGGTCGAGCCCGGCACCGTCTCCGTGTTCCGCTGGCGCCCCGGCCCCGCCGAGACGGTCCGGGACCTCCCCCAGTACGCGGGCCTGGCCAAGAAGGTCTGACTCCGCACCACGCCCGTGGGGCTGGCGCACCGGCCCCACGGTGACAGACCCGGGCAAAAGCTTCCGGGTTCGGACCTCCCGGCCCCGGCGGAGCTGGCACTCTGGGAGGAGACGGCCGTCCGCCGACCGCCGTACTCCACCGGGAGGAGTCCCGTTGAGCCCTGTGTCCGAGAACCCGCTGCCGGCCTTCGAACCGGACTGGTTGGCCCTGCGCGAGGAGGCCGACGCCGACGCCCGTGCGACCGCCCCGCTGGACCCCCTCCGGGTCCACCTGGCCGGGCGGGGCGCCGGACCGGGCGCCCGGCCGGTCCGTGTCGCCGACCTGGGGTGCGGCACCGGATCGCAGGGGCGCTGGCTGGCACCGAAACTGTCCGGGGCCCAGAAGTGGCTCCTGTACGACGTCGACCCCGGACTGCTGTCCCTGGCCGGGGCGCACATGCCCCTGACCTCGGCGGACGGCTCCCCCGTGGGAGCGCGGATGTGCCTGCGGGACCTGGGTTCGATCACCGGGGAGGACCTGGCCGGGGTCGACCTGGTCACCGGTTCCGCCCTGTTGGACCTGCTCACCCCCGACGAACTCACCGCGGTGGCCCGGGCCGCGGCCGGAGCGGGCTGCGCCGCGCTGTTCACGCTGTCGGTGGTGGGCCGGGTGGAGTTCTTCCCGAGCGACCCGGACGACCCGGCGCTGACGGAGGCCTTCAACCGGCACCAGCGGCGCGGCGGCCGGCTGGGGCCGGACGCGGTCGGGGCGGCCGGTGCGGTGTTCGGGGAACTGGGCTACCGGGTGCTGACCTTCGAGAGCCCCTGGCGGTTGTGCCCGGAGCGCGTACCCCTGACCCTCGCCTGGCTGCGGGGCTGGGTCGGCGCCGCCCTGGAACAGGACCCGGAGGCAGCCGCGGGCGGCTACCTGGAGCGTCGGCTCGGTGAGTGCGAACGCGGCGAGCTGGGCGTGGTCGTGCACCACACCGACCTGCTGGTGCTGCCGGAAGGGGGCGCGGACCACCCATGAGGCACGCCGGGGCGACCCGCTGGGAAGGGCCCCGTCCGTGGTGGCGGCGCCCGGGGGTCGTGCGGCCGCTGCTCGGGGCGGGGCTGCTGGCCGGGGTGCTGTGGTGGTACCCGCTGGAAGCGTTCACCGACGCGTTCGGAGCGGTCGACAGCGCCTCGGTGGCGGCGGCGCTGGGCATCGGTCTGGCCACGACCGTGCTGTGCGCGTCCCGCTGGGTGCTGGTGGCGCGCGGGGTGGGGCTGTGTCTGCCGTGGGTGCGCGCGGTGGGCGACTACTACCGCGCGGTCTTCCTGAACGCGGTGCTGCCCGCCGGGGTGCTCGGGGACGTGCACCGGGCGGTGAGCCACGGGCGTTACGCCGGTGACCTGCCCCGGGGTGTGCGCGCCGTGGTGTTGGAGCGGATGGCCGGGCAGGCGGTGCTCGCCGGGACCTGCGCGGTGCTGCTGTTCACCCTGCCCGCCGCCCTGTTGGGCCCGGGACTGCTCGCGGTGGCCGCCTCCGTGGCGGTCTTCGCCCTGGCGGCGCTGGTGGTCGCGATCGGCTGGGTGGTCGGACGGCGGCGCGGGTCACGCTGGTGGCGGGTGCTTTCCGTGACGGTGGCGGACACCCGGGCCGGTCTGTTCACGGTGGCGACCGGCCCGGGTGTGCTGCTGCTGTCGATGGCCGCGCTGGCCGGACACGTGGCCCTGTTCCTGGTGGCGGCCCGGGCGGCCGGGGCGACCACCCCCCTGTTCACGCTGCTGCCGCTGCTGGTGCTGGCGCTGGTCGCGATGAGCGTCCCGGCCAACGTGGGCGGCTGGGGTCCGCGTGAGGCGGTGACGGCGCTGGCCTTCGGCGCTGCCGGGCTGGGTTCGGGACTGGGCGTGACGGTGTCAGTGGCGTACGGGCTTCTGGCCCTGGTCGCGGCCCTTCCCGGCGGGCTGGTGCTGCTGTGGCGGCTGCTTCGGGTCGAGCACCTTCAGGTACCCGGCGAAGGCCTTGACCAGGTGGGCCAGGAGGTCCCGCCCCTCGGTGGCCGTCGCGCGTGAGGGCTGGCCCACGACCCCGGACCGGGTGTAGCGGGCCAGACCGGAGGTGAGCATGTGGTCGCGCCGGTCGGCGAGGTGGTCGGCCTCCTCGTAGCCGGGGCGGACCAGGTCGGGGCGCGCGTGCAGCAGCACCGAGGTCTCCAGTTCCCCGGCGTGCATGTCGCGTTCGTTGGTGGTGCTCATCCGCGCCGCCGTGCGGGCGGCCTCCCAGTCGTGCGGACCGGGGAAGAGCGCCATGTCACCGCGGGACTCCTGGACCAGGTTGGCCAGGACGTGGTTGCCGCCGTGCCCGTTGACCACCACCAGTTTCGGGGTGCCCGCCCTGCGCAGGGACTCGGCGATGTCGGAGACCATCGCGTACAGGGTGGGCGCCGAGACGCTGACCGTGCCGGGCCAGGCCTCGTGCTCGTGGGAGCAGCCGAAGGCGACCGGGGGCAGGACCCGCAGTCCGGGATGGGCGTCGGCGAGGCTCTGGGCCAGGACCGAGGCGACGACGGTGTCCGTGGTCAGCGGCAGGTGGGGGCCGTGCTGTTCAAGACTGCCCACCGGCAGCAGGGCGATGCGGGCGGCGTTCGCGCCCTCGTCCTCACTGGTGGTGTTCGGTAGGGGATCGGAGAAGTCCATGGGGACATCCTCCCCTGCCGCCCCTTCGGGGGACAGAGCCCCCTCCGGTTTCGGGCGCCCGATCCCTTGACCTCAAGGCTGGTTGAGGTACTTCACTACGGGTGAGGCCCGGAGAGAGGAAAGCCATGGCGCAGCACGAAGGAAGAGTCCGTCACTTCTCCCCCGCGCGGATCGAGCACTGGCAGGGGATGGGCGACCAGGGGATTCGGCTCGGCCCGGTGGTCGAGAAGTCGGAAGGAGGCCCGCTGAGCGCGTACTACGCCAGGTTCGACAAGGGCGCGTCGGCGCCCCTGCCGGCGCCGTACTCGGAGGTGTGGGTGGTCGTCAGCGGGTCCCTGACCCTGCGTACCCCCGCAGGCGCCGTCACCGCGGGCCCGGGCGACCTCCTGCACGTTCCGGAGCACTCCCCCGGCGAGCTGACGGCGGAGGAGGACACCGAACTCGCCTGTGTGTCCGTCCCCGCGCACTGAGGAATGAACCGGTTTGACACCTTTACGGGATAGATCTCCACTTCGAAGAAGGGCCGCGCTGCGGGCGGAGCCTGCCGCGAACTGTCACAGCGGATCCTTAGGGTCGAGGCATGGAGACCTCCGATACTCGCGGACTGATCGCCGCCGAACACGCCGTGCTGGTGGCCGACCTGCAGGACCTGACCGACCGGCAGTGGGAACGGGCCTCGCTCTGCGGAGAGTGGACCGTCCACGACGTGACCGCGCACCTGGGCTCGGCCATGACGATCGGCAAGCTCGGGTGGATCTCCTCCATCCTGCGCGCCGGTCTGCGCCCCTCGGTGCACAACCGCAGACAGATCGAACGGTTCGCCCGGCCCGAACCCGCGCAGACCCTGGCCAGGTTCGCCGCCCTGGGCACCGAGCACGGTGAACCGGTACGACTGCCCTCGAACGACCTCGCGGCCTGGCTCGGCGAGTTGGTCGTGCACGGTCAGGACATCCGCCACCCGCTGGGCATCGAGCGCGTGCCCGCTCCCGAGGCGCTGATCGGGGTCGCCCGGTTCTTCGCCTCCCGCGACTTCGCGGTCAACAGCAAGACACAGGTCGAGGGCCTGCACCTGCGCGCCACCGACGCCGACTTCAGCACGAACGCCCCCGCTCTGCCCGTGGTGGAGGGCCCCCTGCTCGCCCTGGTCATGGTCATGGCGGGCCGCCCCGCCTACCTGGACCGGCTGAGCGGGGCGGGCCTGCCCGAGCTGCGCCGTCGCCTGGCGGGGTGAGCGCCTGGTCGGTTCGGCCCCCAGCTCTTCGAGGAGGCCGAACCGCCGCACTTCCTGCCCGCCTGGCTGAGGGAGCTGGGATTCTGAACCTCGGAGGTCGGGGACCGAGCGTGATCAGCCATTGACGAACTGGCATCATGGGCTCCGGTCCGCTCTGGAGGGTGGCCCCCGACGATCGGATTCCCGGCCCCACATGCGCGGTTACCTGTCCTTCCTCGGCGCCAACAAGCGGTGGCTGCTGGGGGGCTTCGCCCTCTTCCTGTTCTCGTCGTTCGGCCAGACCTTCTTCGTCTCCCTGTTCTCCTCCGACATCCGCGGCTCCCTCGGCCTCACCCACGGCCAGTTCGGCTCGCTGTTCATGGCCGCCACTCTGACCGGTGCGCTGGTGATGACCCAGCTGGGCAGGTTGGTGGACCGGCATCGGGCGGGGCGACTCGTCCCGGCGCTCATGGGCGTGCTGGCGCTGGGGGCGGCTCTGATGGGCTTCGCCTCCCACGTGTGGGTGCTCTTCCTGGCCCTGTTCCTCCTGCGCCTGTTCGGGCAGGGCATGATGACGCACACCTCCTTCACCCTCACCGGGCGGTGGTTCGACCGGGAACGCGGGCGCGCCACCTCGCTGGCCGCACTGGGGCTGAACACCGGGGAGGCGCTGCTGCCGCTCGCGGTGGTCGCGGTCCTGGCCGTCGCGGGGTGGACTCAGGTCTGGTGGCTGGTGGCCGTCCTGCTCGTCCTGCTGGCGTGGCCCATGTCCGTCCTCCTCAGACGGGAGCGCACCCCAACCGGCCGGGCCGGTGACCAGCCCGCGCCCACGGCGCGCGACTGGACACGGTCCCAGACGCTGCGCGACCCCTACTTCTACCTACTGCTCGCCGCCGTGGCCGCCCCGGCCCTGGTCGGCAACACCGTGTTCTTCCACCAGGCGCATCTGACCGAACTGCGCGGTTGGGCTCCCTCGCTGTTCGCCACGGCCTTCACCGTGTACGCGGTGACGACGGTGGTGTTCAACGTGCTGGGCGGTTTCCTGATCGACCGGGTCACCGCGCTCCGGCTCGTGCCGGTCTACCTGCTCCCGCTCGGAGCAGGGCTGTTCGTGCTGGCCGTGGCGGAGGGGGCGTGGAGCGTCCTGGTGTTCATGCTGTTGTACGGGGTCACGAACGGTCTGTCCCTGAGCTTGTTCGGGGCGGTGTGGCCCGAGGTGTACGGCGTCGGGCACCTGGGGGCCATCCGGTCCACCATCGTGGCGGTCCTCGTCCTGGCCTCCGCCGCGGGTCCGGGCGGCGCCGGAGTTCTGATCGACGCCGGAGTGGCCTATCCGGCCCAGATCGCGGCCCTGAGCGCCTACTGTCTGCTGGCCTCGGCCGCCGCGGTGTGGTTCGTGGCCCGCATCCGGGCACGGTCGAACGCCTTTTCCCCAACGAACCCGCGCACCGCACCCTAGGCTGCCGCCGGGCCGGACCCGGGGCCCTTCCGGGAGACACCCATGGAACGTGGGGAAGGGCACAGGCTGAGACACTTTCAATGCTTGCAGAGTGCGCAAAAACGGGCGAGACGGGACGTCCCGTCATCTAACCTGAACGGGAGGGACATCCACGGAGAAAAATCACTTCCCAGATCCCTCCCCGGGCCGGAATACTGCCGTGAGCAGCGGAGTTGACGGACCGGTGGGCACAGAACCGGACACTCTTCCGGCGTCCCGCCCACCCCCGCCGCATCCCCCTGACCAGACCACCATCGAGCGCGCAAGGAAGTACGTGACCAGGCAACCCGACGTGACACCCACCGACGAGGCCGCACAGGCGGAGGCCGCGAACCAGCGCGCGGCCCGTCTCGTCATCCCGCTCCTCCTGGTCTCGGCCTTCGTCGTCATCCTCAACGAGACGATCATGGGTGTGGCACTGCCCGCACTCAACCGCGACCTCGGCATCCCGGTCTCCACCGGGCAGTGGCTGACCTCGGCCTTCATGCTCGTGATGGCCGTGATCATCCCCGTGACCGGTTTCCTGCTGCAGAGGTTCCACCTGCGCCAGGTGTTCATCACCGCGATGACCCTGTTCAGCATCGGCACCCTGATCTGCTTCCTGGCGCCCAACTTCACCGTCCTGCTGCTCGGGCGGATCGTGCAGGCCGGCGGCACCGCGATCATGATGCCGCTGCTCATGACGACCGTGCTGAACATGGTCCCGTCCGACCGGCGCGGCCGCGTGATGGGCAACATCTCCATCGTCATGGCCGTGGCGCCCGCTGTGGGCCCGACCATCTCCGGCGTCATCCTGAACTCGCTGGACTGGCGCTGGCTGTTCGGCCTCGTGCTGCCGATCGCCCTCCTGGGCCTGGCCCTGGGCGCGGTCTTCATCCGCAACATCACCGAACCCCGCGCCGCCCGTATCGACGTGCTCTCGGTCATCGTGTCGGCACTCGCCTTCGGCGGCCTGGTCTACGGCTTCTCCAGCCTGGGCAAGGCGGCCGACCCCGACGCGGTCATCCCGCCGGCGGTGGCGATCGCCGTGGGCGCCGTGGCGCTCGTGCTGTTCGTGTGGCGCCAGATCCGGCTCCAGCGCGAGGAACGGGCCCTGCTCGACCTGCGGGTGTTCCGGTCCCGGCAGTTCTCGATCTCGATCGCCCTGGTCGTGGTCACCTTCATGGCGCTGTTCGGCACGATCATCCTGCTGCCGATCTACATGCAGAACGTCCTCGGTTTCGACACGCTCGTCACCGGTCTCACCCTGCTGCCCGGCGGTCTCGTGATGGGTCTGCTGGCCCCGATCGTCGGCCGCCTGTACGACCGCTTCGGCCCCCGCCCGCTGGTCACCCCCGGCGCGGCCGTGGTCACCCTGGTGATGTGGGGCATGACGTTCTTCGGCACCGACACCCAGATCGGTTACGTGGTCGCCGCGCACATGGCGCTCAGCGTCGGTCTTGGCTTCATGTTCACGCCGCTGCTCACCGGTGCGCTGGGCTCCCTGAAGCCCTCGCTGTACTCCTACGGCAGTGCCGTGGTCGGCACCGTGCAGCAGGTGGCGGGCGCCGCGGGCACCGCGACGTTCATCGCGATCATGTCCGCGGTCGCCGCCAGCCGGATGGGGGAGGGCATGGAGGCCGTCGCCGCCGAGGCCGACGGTATCCACGCAGCGTTCGTCCTGGGCGCGGTCATCGCCACCCTGGCCTTCTTCGCGACCTTCCTGGTCCGCAGGTCCGAGCCCGGCCGGGACACCGTGGACACGGACGGGGAGACCGTCCCCGCCGTCCACTAGGGATCAGCTGACGAAACGGGGGCGGAGGCCGGAAGAACCGGTCACCGCCCCCTTTCGTGTACCCGGGCCCGCACCGGTCCCACCCGGACGGGACCGGTCAGCCGAACATCGCGGCCGCCCGGTCCAGCACGCCCCGGGGCAGGTAGCCGCTCTCCACCCGGACCTGCCAGCCCTGGGCCCGGGCCAGGCAGGCCAGAGCGAGGCTGTGCGGGTCGATCAGGCTGTCGGAGTCCCCGGCCCGATCACCGATGCTGTGCGCGTCCCGGTACCTCTCCAAGGTGTCGGCCAGGGCCAGTTCGAACCCCTCCCGGTCCCCCGCCACCAGCTGGGAGAGCAGGACCACCGGCGGTGCCGGGTAGCCGGGCATGCTGTAGTGGGCGAGCGCGGCGACCGCGTCGTCGACCGCCGCGCGCACCGCCCCGTAGGTGGGACGGGTCTCGCCCTCGGCCCGACGCCGCCAGCCGCGCGCACGCTCAGCCTTCAGGTAGGTCAGGAAGGCGGTGTCGTAGAGGGGGAAGACCGCGAAGCCCCGGCCTTCGTCCTTGCGCAGGAAGGCGTCGTGAGGGTAGGCGACCAGGGTGTCCAGCCGTTCCCGTGAACCCGAGAGCAGGGCGTACTCGATCGCGGTCCTGCGCGCGCCCTCGGAGACCTTGGAGGAGGGCTCCACCCGGCTCAGGGACACCGTGCTCGCTCCGAAGGTCACGTCGACCGTCTCCCCCGGCTCCACGCCGACACCGGCGAAGACCGCCGCGGTGTACTGCGAGGCATGGGTGAGAGCGGCGAGCTGGCGGGGGTGATCGGCGTCCGGGTCGGCCACCGAGTTGACACGGAAGCCGAGGAGCGCGCTCCAGGCGCGGCTCTGCAACAGGCTCGCCGAGCGCCTGACGGCGCTTTCGGCCCGAGCGAGCTCCTCGAGATCCTCGTCCTCGTAGCGGTACGTCTGCTCGATGTCACGATCCGCGGCGAAGGTCCCGGTCGGGCGCTCGACCACCAGGGGCCCGTCGGCCAGTGCCCGCAGGGCCTCGGCGTCCTTGTCGGCCCCGTACGCCCCGACCCGGGCGCTGCCGTGGAGGCGTCCCTCGACCAGCCGCCTGGGCAGGTAGGCGGACTCGAAGGGCATCTTCCAGCCCTCGACCCGTACCGCCAGCGCCGCGAAGGCGAGCTCGGGCACCGGCAGCAGGGTTCGCGGGGTCCCGTCTCCACTGTTGTCCCGGAACCACGCCAGGCGTTCGGACATGAGCGTCCAGAACACCTCCTCGTTCCGGGCGAGCAGGGCGTGCAGGAAGAGCAGGTCCGGGCTGACCGACCCCAGATCCGGGTGCCTCTCCCCGCTGTCCTTGCCGAGGGAGTCGAAGAAGGGTCCGAGCGCGGATTCCACGTAACGCACGAGCTGTTCCCGCTCGGCGCCCACCTCGGGGAAGCAGTAGTAGGCGAGGGCGCGGTGCAGCACCCGGCTCTCGTCGAAGTCCGCCGCGAACCCGATGAGGGCGCCCTTGTTGTCGGCGTGCAGGTCGGCGACGACGCACAGGTAGAGCGTCTGGGCCCAGTCCGAGAGGCTCACCCCGCGCTGCTCGCGGGACTCCTCCGACACCTCGTCGTGGTCCCGGTAGAAGACACCGGTACCGGTGTAGGTGAGGTGCACCGAGAACTCCGCGGAGGTGGGCGCACCGTCGAGTTTGAGCGCGCCGATCCGGGCCTCCGCGGCCGAGTACACGGCGGCGCAGATGTCGGCGTCGGTCTCCGGCACGTCGACCGATCGCGCGCCGGCGTAGTCCAGCAGGTCCCGGGAGATCATCTGCCAGCCGAACCCGTCCCGCCCGCTGTTCTGCTCACCCCGGACCCGGATGCTGACCTCGTCGTAGAAGTCCTCGGTGGCTTCCTCCAGAGCCTTCCCGCTCACCCTGTGCCGTTCGATCCGCGCGGTCACCGAACCCTCTTCCCGTCCTGTCCGGGGCCGTGCACCCCGGTGCGCAGCCGAGTCTGGCACAACCCGGCCGGAGGGACAGACGGCCTCCCCGACGCTGTGGGGCGCCGTGATCGTCCGTGCGTTCGCCCCTCAGAGGTGGAGGACACCGTCGGCGACGACGAGCCCCGAACCGCTCAGTCGCACCAGCTGACCCCGCACGGTGACCCGGAGCCTGCTCGGCCGTCCGAGCGCGTGGCCCTGCTCCACGATCGCGTCGACGCCGTCGGGGATCTGACCCGCCTCGGTGAGGGCGGCCACGAGCGGGCCGGCGGCCGTGCCGGTGGCCGGGTCCTCCACGATCCCGACCGTGGGGTTGAAGAACCGCGTGTACACGACCGAGCCCCCGGCCGCGTCGACCGGGTCGCGGCTGTAGACGTAGCATCCCTCTCCGCCGACCTCCCGGAGCACCCGCAGCAGCCGGGCGGGCTCGGGGGCGACCCTGTCCACGGCCGCCCGGTCGGTGACAGGGACCAGCAGGTGGCCGGCGCCGGTGGACACGACCTGCGCGGGTGCTTCCGCCACGAGGTCGCCTTCGCCGAGGCCCAGCGCTCCCGCGAGCGCCTGCCGGTCGGCCACGGTGCGCCCGAAGGCCGGCGGGGACTGGTCCATCGAGACCACGGCCCGCTGTCCGGGCTGCCTGGTCACCCGCACCGGCAGCACCTGCTGGCCGATCTGCTGGGCGAAGGCCTCCTGGCCGACCGGGAGCCGCCCGGTGTCGGCCAGCCAGATCCAGGCGCCCATCGCGTTGTGCCCGGCCCCGAGGACCTCGGCCCCGGCGGGGGTGAAGGACCGCAGCCGCCGGTGCGCGCCCGGAAGGGTCGGCGCGACCAGGAAGGTGGTCTCCGACTGGTTGAACTCGCGTGCGATCGCCCGCATCCGCTGCTCACCGATCCCGTCGGCGTCGGGAATCAGCGCGAGCGGATTCCCGGTCAGCGGTTCACTGGCGAAGACGTCCACGAGGGCGAACGGTACCTGTGTACTCATGTCAGCTGCTGCCTCTCTTGCTGTCCGGCTCCTGACTCAACGCTAGGCAACCCGGCTGGGACACGAGAAGGGCGCCGGAACGCTTGTGGCGGCCGTACGCCGCAAAATCTGCGGCAGACTGCGCACATGACCGACACCCGAACCACCACCCCCCTGGACGAGACCGACCGCCTGCTGATCGAGGCGGTGCAGCGCGACTCCCGCGCCTCACTCGCCGAGCTCGGAAAGGCGATCCACCTCGGAACGTCCGCGACCCGGTCCCGGCTCCGCTCCCTCGAGGAGCGCGGCGTCATCACCGGCCACACCGCCCGGGTCTCGGCCGCGGCCCTCGGATACACCCTGCACGCGGTCGTGCGGATGAAGGTCCACGGGGCGCTCTACGACAGAGTCGCCGACGTCCTCGGCCGCCATCCCCAGATCGTGCGGTGCCTGCGTGTCACCGGGGAGTCCTGCTACCACTTCGAGATCCTCGCCACCGACATGGCCGATCTCGAACGGATCACCAGCGACCTCGCCCGGATCGGCTCCATCACCACCGACCTCGTCTACGAAGTCGTGGCCGACCGCCCCTCCCCCGCGACGCGGTGACGCCGGCCGCGTCCCCCGCTCCTCCGCCGGAGTGACCCCCTCGACCCACCTGTGTGTTGCCGCTCACTCCGCGCACCCCTAAAATGAATGTTGATCATTTAATCTGTGCCGAGGAGACCTCATGGGCAGCCGCCTCCAGAACTTCGTCAACGGTGGGTTCGTCGACGCTCACGGACAGGGGACCATCGACGTCGTCGACCCCTCGGATGGGCGCACCGTCGCGGTGTCGCCCGTCTCCGACCGGGTCGACGTCGACTCCGCGTTCACCGCGGCGCGTGACGCCTTCGCCTCCTGGAAGCACGTCACCCCGGGCGAGCGGCAGCGGCTCCTGCTGAAACTGGCTGACGCGGTCGAGAAGCACACCGACGAGATCGTCGAGGCCCAGCACCGCAACACCGGACAGCCGCGCTGGCTCATCTCCCAGGAGGAGATCGGCATGGGCGTGGACCACCTGCGCTTCTTCGCCGGCGCCGCCCGCACGCTGGAGGGCCGTGCGGCCATGGAGTACATGGAGGGCCACACCTCCTACATCCGCCGTGAGCCGGTCGGTGTCGTGGCGCAGGTGACGCCGTGGAACTACCCGCTGCTCATGGCGGTGTGGAAGATCGGCCCCGCCCTCGCCGCGGGCAACTGCATCGTGCTCAAGCCCTCCGACACCACCCCGGAGTCCACGCTGGTCCTGGCCCGGCTGATCGGGGAGATCTTCCCGGCGGGCGTGTTCAACGTGGTCCTGGGCGACGCCGGCACCGGCTCGCTGATGGTCGAGCACCCCGAACCGGCCATGGTGTCGATCACCGGCTCGGTGCGCGCGGGCCAGCAGGTCGCCGCCTCGGCCGCCAAGGGGCTCAAGCGCGGCCACCTGGAGCTCGGCGGCAAGGCCCCGGCCGTGGTGTTCGCCGACGCCGACCTGCCCGCGACCGCCAAGGCCCTGGTGGAGTTCGGTACGTTCAACGCCGGCCAGGACTGCACCGCCGTCACCCGGGTCCTGGTCGAGGAGAGCGCGCACGACCAGTTCGTGGAGCTGCTGGCGGAGGCGGCCCGCCAGACCCGCACCGGCGACGCCGACGAGTCCAGGAACGCCTACGGCCCGCTGAACAACGCCCGGCACTTCGCGACGGTCACCGACAAGCTCGCCCGGCTGCCCGAGCACGCCACGGTGGTCACCGGCGGCAAGGCGGTCGAGGGCTCCGACGGCTACTTCGTGGAGCCGACGGTGATCACGGGCGTCCGCCAGGACGACGAGCTGGTCCAGGACGAGACCTTCGGGCCGATCCTGACCGTGCAGACCTTCGCCTCGGAGGAGGAGGCCGTCAGGCTGGCCAACGACGTGGACTACGCGCTGGCCTCCAGCGTCTGGACCTCCGACCACGGCGCCGCCATGCGCCTGACCCGAGACCTGGACTTCGGCTGCGTCTGGGTGAACACGCACGTGCTGCTCACCGCGGAGATGCCCCACGGCGGCTTCAAGTCCTCGGGTTACGGCAAGGACCTGTCGCTGTACTCGGTGGAGGAGTACACCCGGGTCAAGCACGTCATGCACGCACTGGAGGCCTGACCCGCCGCGGGCCTCAGCCGGTGTACCTCTGGCGCAGACCGCTGATCAGGGCGTCGAGTGCGAGCTCGAAGGCCCGGTCGGCGGCTGCCCGGGGGTCCGCCGCGCGCTGCGCGGCGAACCGGGTGAAGGTCGGGGCCAGGTCTTCGAGGCCTCCGGGTTCGAAGATGTCGGTCGGGGCGGAGGCGTCGTAGGCGGCGCCGAAGACCAGCGCCTCGATCCCGACGATGATGTCCACGGCGTCCGCGCCGACGATCCCGGCGTCACGCAGCGCGAGGGTGACCCGTTCGTACATGCGCAGCGTCTGGGGGGAGTCAGCCACGGGCAGCACAGCCATGACCGGGATGAGCGCGGTGTGCTCCATGAAGCACTGGCGGTAGGAGCCCGCCCACTGCCGCAGCGCCCGGTCCCAGGGCTCGGTGCCGAACGCGGAGCAGTCGATCTGTTCGTTGATGCGGTCCTGGATCAGTACCAGCACGTCGCGTTTGGAGGAGACGTGGTTGTACAGCGCCGAGGCGGCCACACCGAGCTCGCGCGCCAGTGAGGCCATGGTCAGGTGGCGGTAGCCCTGCACCGTCACGATCCGGATCGCGGCCTGGCTGACGCGTTCGCGGGACAGGACCGGTGAGGAGGGGCGGCCCCGGCCTCGTCCGCTACGGGCTTGCTGGCTCACTGACGCCTACTTCCTGTTGTTCACGTGGTGGGGGCATCGACGCGATCTCCCCTCCAGTCTAGAAGCGGCGCGCACACGCCGGATCGGCGCGGTGGTGGGCCTTGGAGCCCGCTGACCAGCCCGTCCGTCACCCCGGGAAAAAGTGAGCTACTTGACATCGGGGGCGCCGTACCCGTTAATGAATGAAGTTCATTTTGATGTTCGAAGGAGCACACCCATGAGTGGCACACACGTCATCGGCAGCGACGAGGTCATCGACCGCGATGTCGTGATCGTGGGCGCCGGCCCGGCCGGCCTGATGGCCGCCCGCACCCTCCAGGCCGCGGGCCGGACCGTCGCGGTCCTGGAGGCCCGCGACCGCGTGGGCGGCCGCACCTGGTCCCGCGAGATCGACGGCGCCTTCCTGGAGGTCGGCGGCCAGTGGGTCTCGCCCGACCAGACCGAGCTGCTCGGCCTCCTCGACGAACTGGGCATGAGCACCTTCCCGCGCCACCGCGACGGCGCCAACGTCTACCTCGCGGCGGACGGCACCCGACACGAGTACACCGGGGACATGTTCCCCGCCGGGGAGCGGACCGAGGCCGAGATGGAGCGCGTGATCACGGCTCTGGACAAGCTCGTCGCCGAGATCGGTGTCGAGCGCCCCTGGGACCACCCGCGCGCCCGTGAGCTGGACACCCTCCCGTTCACCGAGTGGCTGCGCCGCGAGACCGACGACGAGGCCGCCCGCGAGAACATCGCCATCTTCATGGCCGGAGGCATGCTGACCAAGCCCTCCCACGCGTTCTCGGTGCTGCAGGCCGTACTCATGGCCGCCTCGGCCGGGTCCTTCTCCAACCTCGTGGACGAGAACTTCATCCTCGACCGCCGCGTGGTCGGCGGCATGCAGTCGGTCTCGCAGACCATGGCCGCCGCCCTGACCGAGGGCACGGTCTTCCTCGAGAGCCCGGTCCGGAGCGTCCGCTGGGACGACGACGAGGTCCTCGTCCTCTCCGAGCGCGTGACCGTGCGGGCCGCCAAGGTGATCGTGGCCGTGCCGCCCACGCTCTACTCGCGCATCTCCTTCGAGCCCTCGCTGCCGTGGCTGCAGCAGCAGATGCACCAGCACACCTCGATGGGCCTGGTCATCAAGGTCCACGCGGTCTACGACCGCCCGTTCTGGCGGGACAAGGGCCTGTCCGGCACCGGCTTCGGCTCCAAGGAGCTGTGCCAGGAGGTCTACGACAACACCAACCACGGGGACACGCGCGGAACCCTGGTCGCCTTCGTCTCCGACGAGATCGCCGACGACCTCCTGCGCAGGCCGGCCGGGGAACGCCGCGGCGCGATCCTGCGCTCCCTGGCGAACTACCTCGGCGACGAGGCCCTGGAACCCGCCGTGTACTTCGAGTCGGACTTCGCCTCCGAGGAGTGGACCCGCGGCGCCTACGCGGCCAGCTACGACCTCGGCGGCCTGCACCGCTACGGCGCCGACCAGCGCACACCGGTGGGACCCATCGGCTGGGCCTGCTCCGACCTGGCGGCCGAGGGCTACCAGCACGTGGACGGCGCCCTGCGCCAGGGGCGGCGCGCGGCCGAGGAGATCCTCGCGGCGCCCTCCGCGTGACCCGGGTGGGTGTTCGGCGCACGTCCGGCGAACACCCACCGCCCCTCGGGGGCCGTGCCGCGGGGCACGGACTCCCCCCAGGGGTCCGTGCCCCGACGCACGAACCCCGCCCCTGGTGAGCGTGTGCTCCGCGCTCACCGGTTCCCGCGGCGCCGGTCCCCCGGCGCCGACACCCACCCCCGGCGACCACAGGGACTACCCATGACCCACACCACCGGACGGCCACCAGCGGCCGGCACCGACACCCCCGACAACTGGAAGGGCCTCAGCAAGGGAGCCATCGGGCTCCTGGGAGGCCTGGTCATCGGCGTCTCCACCATCGCCCCGGCCTACACCCTCTCGGGTGCCCTGGGCCCGACGGCCTCCGCGGTCGGCGAGCACCTGCCCGCGATCCTGCTGGTCGGCTTCGTCCCGATGCTGCTGGTGGCGATCGGCTACCGCCAGCTCAACAAGGCGATGCCCGACTCCGGGACCACCTTCACCTGGGCCTCCCGCGCGTTCGGCCCCTGGATCGGCTGGATGGCCAGCTGGTGCCTGCTGGCCGCGACCATCCTGGTGCTGTCCAACCTCGCGGGGATCGCCGTCGACTTCTTCTACCTGGCGATCGCGCAGCTCACCGGGCAGGAGCAGATCGCCGCCCTGACCCGCAACGTCCCGCTCAACATCCTGACCTGCCTGGCCTTCATGGCCGCCGCGGCCTGGATCTCCTACCGGGGCCTGGAGGCCACCAAGACCTTCCAGTACATCCTGGTCACCTTCCAGATCGTGGTCCTGGCGTGGTTCTCGATCGCCGCGTTCGTCCACGTCAGCTCCGGTTCGGCCTTCGACGCCACCCCCGTGCGGCTGGAGTGGTTCAACCCGTTCGGCGTCGAGTCCTTCTCCGCCTTCGCCGCCGGTGTGGCCCTGTCGGTCTTCATCTACTGGGGCTGGGACGTGGTCGTGACGATGAACGAGGAGAGCCGCGGCACCACGACCACCCCCGGCAAGGCCGCCATCGCCACCATCCTGGTGGTCGTCGCGCTCTACCTCGCCGTGTCGGTGGCCACGCTCTCCTTCGCCGGCGCCTCCGACGGTGAGTTCGGACTGGGCAACACCGCCATCCAGGAGAACATCTTCGCGGCGCTCGCCGGGCCGGTCATGGGTCCCTTCGCGGTCCTGATGTCCCTGGCCGTGCTGTCCTCCTCGGCCTCCTCGCTGCAGTCCACGATGATCTCGCCCGCCCGCACGATGCTCGCGATGGGCCACTACGGCGCGCTCTCCCCGAAGTACGCCCGGATCAGCCCGGTGCACAAGACCCCCGGTTACGCCACCGTCGTGGCGGTGGTCATCGCCTCGGTCTTCTACGCGGTCATGCGGGTGGTCTCCGAGAACGTCCTGTGGGACACCATCACCACGCTGGGCATGATGGTCTGCTTCTACTACGGCGTGACCGCCCTCGCGTGTGTCTGGTACTTCCGCCGCGAGGCCACCACGTCCCCGCGCGGCCTGTTCACCAAACTGGTGGCACCCTTGGTCGGTGGACTCCTGCTGCTCGTCTTCTTCTTCCAGACCGCCTGGGACTCCATGGACCCGGCCTACGGCTCCGGTTCACAGATCGGCGGGGTCGGTCTGGTCTTCCTCCTGGGCGTCGCCATCTTCGCCATCGGGGGCGCGGCCATGGTCGTGCAGTACCTGCGCGGCCCCGAGTTCTTCCGGCGCCGGTTCGAGACCACGGAGTACCCCACGGAGAGCTGACGTGCCGCGGCCCGGGCTCCGGCCCGGGCCCCCGGCCCCAGCGCCCCCGTTCCACGACAAGGACTGACATTGTTCGCTCACAGTTCCGCCGACGGGCTGTCCACCACGGTGATGCCGCCGGAGTGGGCGCCGCACGAACGCACCTGGATGGCCTTCCCCCCGGCCAACGACACCTTCGGCCCGCCCGGAAGCGAGTCCCTGGGCCGTGCCCGCGCTGCCTGGACGGCGGTGGCGCACACGATCGCGCGCCACGAACCCGTGACCGTCGCGGTCGCGCCCGAGGACGCCGAGGCGGCCTCGGCACTGCTCGGCTCCCAGGTGGAGACCGCGGTGGTGCCCCTGGACGACGCCTGGATGCGCGACTTCGGGCTGACCTTCGTCCACGATCCCCAGGGCCGGGTCCAGGGCGTGGACTGGGTCTTCAACGGCTGGGGCGCACAGGAGTGGGCCGCCTGGGACTCCGACCGGCTCGTGGGCGAGCGGATGGCCGAGCTCGCCGGGGTCACCCGGATCCCGAGCAGCCTGGTCAACGAGGGCGGCGGCTTCCACGTCGACGCCTCGGGCACGGTCCTGCTGACCGAGACCGTCCAGCTGGACCCGGGGCGCAACCCGGAGCTGGGCAGGGAGGACGTCGAGGCGCAGATCCACGCGAGGCTGGGCACGCGCCACGCCGTCTGGCTGCCCCGGGGGCTCTGGCGCGACTACGACGAGTTCGGCACCCGCGGGCACGTGGACATCGTGGCGAGCTTCACCGAGGCGGGCACCGTGCTGCTGCACCGCCAGGACGACCCCCGTCACCCGGACCACGAGATCACCCGGGACCTGCGCCGGGTCCTGGAGGGCGCCACGGACGCGAACGGCGCACCGCTGCGCATCGTCGACGTCCCGGCCCCCGAGGGGATCACCGACGAGGACGGCGAGTTCGTCGACTGGTCCTACATCAACCACTACGTCGCCAACGGGGTCGTGGTGCTGTGCGCCTTCGACGACCCGCGGGACGAGGTCGCCGCGCGCATCCTGGCCGAGGCCTACCCGGGCCGCCGGATCGAGCTGGTCGACGCCCGCGACATCTTCCGGTTCGGCGGCGGCATCCACTGCATCACCCAGCAACAGCCCGCCCCGCGGGTCCGAGGAGGAGCGCTGTGACCGAGTCCTACGACGTCGTCGAGACCCCGATCGCCCAGCTGCGCGCCGACCTGGAGCAGGGGCGTGTGACCAGCGAGGCCCTGGTGCGCAGCTACACGGCACGCATCGAGGCCTACGACCGCACCGGGATCACCCTGAACGCCCTGGTGGTCGCCAACCCCGACGCCCTCGCGGAGGCCCGTGCCTCCGACGAGCGCCGGGCGCGCGGCCGGCTGCTGGGCCCGCTCGACGGGATCCCCTACACAGCCAAGAACAGCTACCAGGCCCGCGGGCTGACCGTCGCCGCCGGTTCGCCCGCCTTCGAGGACCTGGTCGCCCAGCGCGACTCGTTCACGGTGCAGCGGCTGCGGGAGAACGGGGCGGTGCTGCTCGGGCTGACCAACATGCCGCCCATGGCCAACGGCGGCATGCAGCGCGGCGTGTACGGGCGCGCCGAGAGCCCCTACAACGGGGACTACCTGACCTCCGCCTTCGCCTCGGGCTCCTCCAACGGCTCGGGGACGGCCACCGCCGCCAGCTTCGCCGCCTTCGGGCTGGCCGAGGAGACCTGGTCCTCCGGGCGCGCGCCCGCCTCCAACAACGCGCTGTGCGCCTACACCCCCTCCTGGGGTGCGATCTCCATCCGGGGCAACTGGCCGCTGGTGCCCACCATGGACGTGGTGGTGCCGCACACCCGCACCATGGCCGACATGCTGGAGCTGCTGGAGGTCATCGCCGTCGACGACCCCGAACCCCGCGGGGACTTCTGGCGCTGCCAGCCCTGGATCGAGGTCCCGGCCGCCTCCGAGGTGCGCCCCGAGTCCTTCACCGACCTGGGCGCGGCCGACGCGGACGCCGGAGGGCGGGCGCTGGACGGGCTCAGGATCGGCGCCCCGCGCCTCTACACCGGGCAGGACCCCGAGGCGGGGACCTCCCGGAATCCCGGCATCGGCGGCCCCACCGGGCAACCGGTGGTCACACGGCCCAGCGTGCTCCGGCTGTGGGACGCGGCCCGGGCCGACCTGGAGGCCGCGGGCGTCCGCGTTCGGGACACCGACCTGCCCGTGGTGACCAACTACGAGGGCGACCGTCCCGGCGCCCCCACCGTCAAGAGCCGCGGACTGGTCAGCCAGGAGTACCTCGACCGCGAACTGCTGGACCTGTCCGCCTGGGCCTGGCAGGACTTCCTGCGGGCCAACGGCGACCCCCGGCTGAACGACCTCGGGCAGGTCGACGGCGCCCGCATCTTCCCGCACGATCCCCGGGCCCTGCCGGACCGCTACGTCGGGTTCGACGACGACATCGCCGCCTACCCGGAGTTCGTGCGCCGCACGCGGATCTCGTCCCTCACCGACATCCCGCACCTGGAGGAGGGCCTCCGCGGCCTGGAGCGCACCCGGCGGACCGACTTCGAGGACTGGCTGGACGAGCAAGGTCTGGACGCGATCGCCTTCCCCGCGGTGGCCGACGTCGCCCCGGCCGACGCCGACGTGAACCCCGAGTCCGCCGACATCGCCTGGCGCAACGGGGTGTGGGTGGCCAACGGCAACCTGGTCTGGCGCCACCTGGGCATCCCCACGGTGACGGTGCCGATGGGCACGATGTCCGACACCGGCATGCCGGTGGGCCTGACCTTCGCCGGGCGCGCCTACGACGACGCCCGCCTGCTGAGGATCGCCGCGGCCTTCGAGGCGACCGGCGACCGCCGCCAGGAACCGCCCCGGACCCCGCGCCTGGCCTGAGGGCACCGGGGAAACCGGAGCAGGCGGAAAGCCGCAGGTACGAGGACCGGCCGCGCCGAGGGCCCAGCCCCCGGCGCGGCTTCGTCGCGCCCGGAGGCGGGGCCGGGGCCTCAGACGTGCGGGGTGGGCCGGTAGGTGAGTTCCTGGATGTCGCCGTCGAGCGTGCGGCTCTCGAGCAGCTCGAGGTCGAAGTCGGCCGCGCCCCGGAAGACGGGGTCCTGACCGGTCTGGCCTGTGATGACAGGGAAGAGCGTCACCTGGACGCGGTCGACCAGGCCGGCGGCCATCAGGGCCCGGTTCATCGACAGACTGCCGTGCGAGCGCAGCGGCACCCGGGACTCCTCCTTGAGCCGGGCGACGACGTCGACGGCGTCACCGCTCTCGAGGGTCGCGTCCGGCCAGTCCAGGGGCCCTTCCAGCGTGGTCGACACCACGGTCGCCGACAGGCTCCGCATCCGGGTGACCCACGGGTCGCGCACGTCGGATCCCTCGGTGCTCGACGCCAGCATCCGCGCGAACGCCCGGTACGTGTCGGCTCCGAAGACCATCCGCTGTTCCTCGCCGTACACGGCGAGGCGGTGGTCGAGCAGCTGCGGCCCCTGCTTGCCCCAGTACCCGCCCCAGCTGCCGCTGTTGGTGCCGTAACCGTCGAGGCTGGAGAAGACGTCGTAGGTGTACGTGGCGGTCATGGTGCTCTCCTCGAGTCGGCTCGATGCCCTGTGAAGACACAGACCCGGGACCGCCGCGAAACTCATCGCCGCCGGGCGGCGGGGCGTGCCCTGCGAACACCGCCCCCGGGCCGAGACGGCCCGGGGGTGGGAACGCCGGCGCCTGGACCGGCGACCGCACGTGTGGTGCCGGTGCCCCGAGACGCTGCGCCTCGGGTCAGTCCACGCCCGCGGCCTCCAGGGTGCGGGCGTCCGGGGCCTTGGTGAGCAGGCTGGCGACGACCAGCGCGAGCACGGCCGCGGGCAGCGCCATGATCACGCCGTTGAAGCCGCCGGGCGCTCCGGCCACCTCCCAGCCGATGGTGACCGCGGTACCGGTGACCAGGGCCGCGACGGCCCCGGCCGTGGTGGCGCGCTTCCAGAACAGGACCGCCAGCACGGCGGGGGTGATGGCGGCGCCGTAGATCGTGTACGAGTACATCTGGAGGTCGAGGACGGTCGGGAAGTACAGCCCCAGGGCGATCGCGACGAGGGCGATGGCCACGACGGACAGGCGCTGCACCACCAGGGTGCCCCGCTCCCCCGCCCTGGCCTTGCCGAACCTGGCGAACAGGTCGAAGGCGATGTTGGAGGCGGCCGAGAGCATGAAGGACGAGCCGGTGGTGATGACGAAGGCGACCGCCCCGGCCAGCAGCAGGCCGCCGATGACCGTGGGCAGGTGGCCGTCGGAGGCCAGGCGCAGGACGGACTCGTCGCCGTTGATGCCGGGCATGAGCACGGACGCCGAGGTGGCCAGCACGATCACGGGGACGAACACGAAGAAGCTGGCGACGAGCATGCCCAGCGTGGAGCTGCGGGCGGCGCGCTCGTCCTTGGCTGCGGCCAGGCGCTGGTAGAGGTTCTGGTCGGCCAGCAGGAGCAGGAACAGCGGCAGGAAGTAGCCGAGCAGCTGGAGCGGGCTGAGTCCGCCGGTGGGGGTGCGGGCGACCTCGGGCAGCCCTTCCCAGTAGACCGGCAGGCCTCCGACGGCCACCAGGATCAGCGGCACGGCAATGATCAGCGCGCCGAAGACGATGACGGCCGAGACGAAGTCGGTGTAGGCGACGGAGAACAGGCCGCCGGTGACGGTCAGGACCGTGACGACCGCGGCCACCACCAGGGCGCCCTGGGTCGGGGTGAGCGGGGTGATGAGGGCGAGGACGTAGCCGCCGCCGACGAACTGCGAGGCGACCAGACCGACGTAGGCGAGGGTGGTGACCACGGCCGCGACCGTGCGCACCCCGGTGCCGAAGCGGGCCTCGAGCAGTTCGGGCACGGTGTGCCGGGCCGCCCTGCGGATGCGGCGCGCGGCCAGCAGCAGGACCAGGATGCCCACGGGCGTTCCGGCGAAGAAGACCAGGCCCGCGAAGGGCCCGTAGTGGTAGGCGAAGTTCGCGCCGCCGATGATCGTGCCCGAACCGACCCAGGTGACGACGAGGGTCGCGATCATGACGGGGGTGGGCAGGCTCCGTCCGGCGAAGAGGAAGTCCTCTCCTGTGCGGACCTTGGAGGAGCGGGAGAAGTACAGGCCGATCCCGACCATCACCAGGAGATAGGCGGTGATGAGGACGAGGTGGGTCGTTTGCATGGGCTGCCTCAGGAAGGGACACGAAGGGGTGAACAGCGGGTGACGCCCGATGTAACCAGCAACACGATCAGATTTGCAATGCTTGTTGCATTCAATGTGACCCAGATCACTCAGAAGAGCTCGGCGCGCCGCCAGAGCTCCTCCGCGCGCCGGACCGAGTCCAACGCCTCCTCGCCCCCGACACGGGCCAGTTCCGCGAGGACCGCGTGCACGACCGCCATCGCCGCGGTCAGCGACGGGAACATGCCCACGCCCTCGCTGGGAACGGCCACGACGTGGGCCGCCATGGGCACCAGGGGGGAGTCCCGCCGGTCGGTGATCAGGGCGATCTCCACGGACTCCTCCGCGGCGATCTCCACCGCGCGGCGCAGCGCCACCGGAAGCATCCACAGGTCGCACACCACCAGCAGGTCGCCCTCGCCCGTCCTGGCCAGCGCGTTGGCCAGGGCGGTGCCTCCGGACTCGTGGAGCCGCACGTCGTAGCCCATGATCCCGGCGGCGTGGGAGAGCTGGACCCCGGGCGCGGCGAAGGTGCCCGACCCCAGGACCAGGGTGCGGCGCGCCCCGTGGATGGCGGCGGCGACCGAGCGCACCCGCTCGGGTTCGAGCGTCCGCTCCAGCAGCCTCAGGTTCTCCCGGTCCGAGCGCACGGCGGCGCGCACCGGATCGACGTCGGATCCGGAGTGCTCGGCCAGCACCTCGCCCGCGCTGAGCGAGGCCAGATAGCGCGATCTCAGCTCCACGCGCAGCGCCGGCCAGCCGGTGAACCCCAGCTGCTGGGCCGCGCGCACCACGGTGGCGACGTTGACCTCGGCGTGTTCGGCGACCTCGGCCGCGGTCGCGTAGGAGGCGAACCGGGGCTCGTCCCGCAGCACGTGCAGCACCCTCTCGGTGGCCCTGCCCAGGCGCCCTCGCGCCAGCGTCTCCTCGATCCAGTCCGCCATCGGTCTTCCCGTCCTCCGTTCGGGCGGTCCGGAACACCCGGGTCGCGCCAACCACAGCGATACCACTCCCGCTCGACAACGGGGGCCACTTGCAACGTATATTGCATTCTGTCGTTGTGAGTCATTCCGCAACAGACCGTGCACCCGACCCCTGGAGGATCCCTGTGTCCGGAAGTCCCCGGCCCACCGTCCACACGAACACCGCCCTGCTCGACCCCGAGACCGGAACCCGTACCCCGGGGTCCTGGCTGCTGGTCGAGGACGGTGTCATCACGGCACGCGGGACCGGTGAGGTACCGGCCTCCGTGACCGACCGGTCCGAGACGGTCGACCTCGGCGGGGCCACCCTCATGCCCGGACTCATCGACGCCCACGTGCACGTCACCGCCCTGAGCGCCGACCTCGGCGCCGTCGCCGACCACTCCCCCTCCTACGTCGCCGCCTGGGCCGCCACCTCCCTGTCCGCCATGCTCGACCGCGGCTTCACCACGGTGCGCGACGTCGGCGGCGCCGACTGGGGGCTGGCCGAGGCCGTCGACGACGGGCTCGTGGACGGGCCCCGGCTGGTCTTCGGCGGAAAGGCCCTCTCCCAGACCGGCGGGCACGCGGACTTCCGGCCGCGCGGCCGGCACGGCACGGACCAGCACGGGTGCTGTCCCGGCGCCGGACTGGTCTGCGACGGCCCTGTCGAGTTCCGCCGGGCCGCCCGCGAGCAGCTGCGCACCGGGGCGCACCACGTCAAGGTGATGCTCTCGGGCGGGGTGGCCTCCCCCACCGACCGGATCGACTCGACCCAGTCCTCGGAGGACGAGCTGCGCGCGGTCGTGGAGGAGGCCGAGGCGGCCAACCGGTACGTCACCGGGCACGCCTACACCGCGCGGGCCGTCAACCGCGGGCTGCGCCTGGGCGTGCGCTGCATCGAGCACGGCAACCTCATCGACCGGAGCAGCGTGGAGCTGTTCGTGGAGCACGGGGCCTTCCTGGTCCCGACGCTGGTCACCTACCGCGAGCTCTCACGGCAGGGCGCCGCCAACGGGCTGCCCGCCGCGAGCCAGGCCAAGGTGGACACGGTCCTGCACCGGGGCCTGGAGGCTCTGCGGATGGCGCACGAGGGGGGCGTTCGCCTGGTCTTCGGCACGGATCTGCTCGGCGGTATGCAGAGCCACCAGAGCGCCGAGTTCGCCATCCGCGGCGAGGTCCAGCCCGCGGCGGACGTGGTGCGCTCGGCCACCAGCGAGGCGGCGGCGCTGCTCGGACTGGAGGGCGAGGTGGGCACGCTGCGCACGGGGGCCAGGGCCGACCTGATCGTGGTCGACGGGGACCCGCTCGCGGACCTGTCCCTGCTGGCCGAGCCCGAGCGGGGCGTGCGCACGGTCCTGCGCGGCGGTGTCGTGCGGCGCACCCGGTCGTAGTACCTCAGCCCCGCGGAACCGCCCCGCCGCACCCGGCGGCGGGGCGGGGCGGGGTCCGAGGGCTGCGGTGTCAGCGGCCCACCGCGTAGCCCTGCATGCCGCGGGGGTTGGCGCCGGCGCGCAGCACACCGCTCTCGGGGTCGCGGGAGACCGCGGAGAGGCGCCCCAGTGTCCACGGGCCTCCGGCGGTGACCCGGTGGCCCCGGCGCCGGAGGTCGGCGACGACCTCCGGGCCGAAGCGGTCCTCGACGACCAGCTCGCCGGGGGCGAACTCGCGGGGGTAGAAGGACCCCGGGAACGAGTTGTTGTGGAACATCGGGGCGTCGACGGCCTCCTGGAGGTTCATCCCGCCGTACAGCAGGCGCAGGAGGAAGGTGTAGGACCACTGGTCCTGCTGGTCGCCGCCGGGGGTGCCCAGGGCCATCACCCCTTCGTCGCCGCGGGTGACCAGGGTCGGGGTGAGCGTGGTGCGCGGTCGTTTGCCGGGGGCCACCACGCCGGGTGAGCGCTCGTCCAGCCAGAACATCTGCCCGCGGGTGCCCAGTGCGAAGCCCAGCGCCGGAATGGTCGGCGAGCTGGCCAGCCAGCCGCCGCTCGGGGTCGCGGAGACCAGGTTGCCCTCGGAGTCGACCACGTCCACGTGGCAGGTGTCGCCGCGCTGTCCTCCGGTGCGGTCGACGGTGGGTTCGCCGCTGGCCCGGTCGGTGCCGGTGGTCTCGCCCGCCAGGCGCAGTTCGGGGATGAAGGGGGTGCGCCCGTCCGGGGAGCCGGGGCGCAGCTCCAGCGAGGCTCGCTCACCCACGAGTGCGGCCCGCTCCGCGGCGTACTCGGGGCTGAGCAGCGTCTCCAGGGGGACGTCGGCGAAACGCGGGTCGGCGTAGTGCGCGTCGCGGTCGGCGAAGGCCAGTTTGGCGGCCTCGGTGACCAGGTGGACGAACTCGGCGCTGAGCACGTCGGAGCCCTGGGCGCCGCCGAGCCCGAGGGCGTCCGCGAGCCGCAGCTGCTGCAGGAACACCGGCCCCTGTCCCCAGGGACCGGTCTTGTGCACCGTGAGTCCCGCGTGGTCGACGCTGACGGTGTCCTCGTAGAAGGCGCTCCATCCGGCCAGGTCGTCCCCGGTGAGCAGCGCGCGGTGGTACTCGCCCTCGCCCGAGGCGACGGGTTCGGCGAGGAAGTCCACGACGGCCTCGGCGACGAAGCCCTCCCGCCAGGTCCTGCGGGCCGCGTCGAACTGGGCGTCGCGTCCGCTGCCGGCGGCCTCGGCCTCCTCCAGGAGGCGCTGGAAGGTGTCGGCCAGAGCCGGGTTGCGGTGGAAGGAGTCGGCGTCGGGGACGCGGCCGCCGTTCAGCCACAGCTGGGCCGAGGTCGGCCAGAGTTCGGTGAACACCTCCTGCACGGAGGCGATCTTGTCGGTGATCTGCGGCATGAGGGGGAAGCCGCGGCGCGCGTAGCCGATGGCCGGGTCCAGCAGTGCGCGCAGGGGCATGCGGCCCCGGTCCCGGGCCAGCAGCAGCCAGGCGTCGACGGCGCCGGGGACCATCGCGGGCAGGACTCCGCTGCCGGGGATCCGGTCCATGCCGGCGAAGGCCTCGGGGACGGCGGCCGCCGGGGCGGGGCCCTGCCCGCAGAGGGCGGTCGCCTGTTCACCGCGGGCCTTGAAGATGATCGGGACCTCACCGCCGGGTCCGTTGAGGTGCGGTTCGACGACCTGCAGCGTGAAACCCGCGGCGGCCGCGGCGTCGAAGGCGTTACCGCCCTGCTCCAGGACGGACATGCCCACACCGCTGGCGATCCAGTGGGTGGAGGCGACCATCCCGAAGGTCCCGCGCAGTTCGGGGCGTGTGGTGAACTCCCGCATGCTCCGGGGGGCTCCTTCCGGTGGGGAGACGGGGGGACCGCCTCCGGAGGGGTGATCACATCACCGGACATATAAGGCTCTACCGGTAGTGATCCATGAGCATTGAATACTGTATATGGCCTCTTGTGCCTGATGAGGCCCCGCCCCCGGGGAAGGCGGACGGCCACGCCCCTTCCCGTGAGCAGAGGTTGCGTGGGCGCGCCCGGGGAAAGCGCAGAGGTGCCCCGGAGCCGCACAGAGCGGGCCCGGCACCGGGATCCGGTTCCCGCAGGCCGACCTGCCCGACCGGGACCGACCGGGTGCGACGACCGGAGAACCCCGCCGTGCAGCACCGGGCCGAGGCCCCCTTGGGCCCCAGGCCGCACGGCACCGGACACAACCGCCGGGTGGGGACGGAACCGGGTTCGCTGTCGCACGCCTCCGGGGTTCAGTGGGTGGTCAGGACCGGTGGCCCGATCCTCGGTGAGACGGCGCAGGGAGGACCGTGCTCGGGGTGAGCCAGGACCGGGGGCGAACTGGGCGACCAGGCAGGCAGCCGCGTTCCCGGTGCCGTACCGGGGGCGGTCTCGGCCAGCGGCAGGAGTCGGGGCCCCTGGCCGCGGCGGGGACCAGCGCGCGTCGGATCGTCGTGGTCACATGCCTCCCCGGACCGTGGCTGGACCACCGGTGGTGGCCGGTGTCATCGGCGCGGTAGGGGTGCGGCTCGGAGAGACGGGGTGCGACCCGGGCGGTTCGGACAGTTCGGCCCGGAGGCCTTGCGATCACCCGCGTTCCGGATAGGATGAACATCTGTTCATTCAAAAATCGCGGTTTGACGGGGGTTGTCGGCTCGATGCCACGGAGTCCGGAGCAGCACGAGGCGATGCGCTCGGCCACGCGGGAGCGGGTGCGGTCGGCGGCGGTGCGGTTGTTCGCACGCCAGGGGTACGCGGCGGTGAACATGCGGCAGATCGCGATGGAGGCGGGAATCAGCACCGGCTCCATCTACCGCCACTTCGCCACCAAGGAGGAGCTCTTCGGGGACCTGGTCGCCGAGGCGGCCACCGGTCTGGGTTCGGTCGTCGAGCTGTTCCGCGGCCCCGGGGAGCCCGTGGAATCGCTCCGGGCGTTCACCGAGGAGTTCCTGGCGGACCTGGCCGGCACCGGTGACTTCGTCGAGTTCTTCCTGCTCATGCACCAGGCGTTCACCCAGGGGGTCTCCTCGGAGCAGGAGGCCCCGGCCGCCGTCCGCGACCTGGTCGCCCGGAACACGGAGTTGCTGGAGGCGGCGGTGGAACTGATCGAACGCGGCCAGGCGCAGGGGAGCCTGCGCCCCGGGCCCGCCGAGGAGCTGGCGTCCTGTTTCTTCGCGATGTTCGACGGGCTGGTGACGATGCGCTCCGCTCTGGGTGAGGGGTGTGTGGTGCCGAGTACGGCCACCGTGATGGGGCTTGTGCTCAAGGAGGGCGACGATGTCTGAGGGATCCGAGGAGACGGTGATGGAGGAGACGGCGATGATCGAGGTCAAACGCGGCGACGAGCTGGGCGAGGGGTATCGCAGAGGAATCGCGGAGGTGTTCGTCGAGGGGTTCGGCGACGACCTGCGGTACTTCGCCGAGGACCCGGCCGAACTCGCCGCGGCCATCGACCACATGCTCGTGCTGGAGCGCTTCCACGTGGCACTGATCGACGGTCGGCCCGCGGCGCTGGCCAGCCTCACCGAGGGCGGCCAGGAGGCCGTCGACCACGACGCCCGCACGCTGCGCAGGCACCTGGGCCTGGTCAAGGGCACCATCGCGAACCGGGTGTTCCGCACACACTTCCAGGGCAACTCCGTCGAGCCCGAACCGGGCCGGGTCGAGATCGGCTTCGTCGCCAGCGCACGGCGCTTCCGCGGCCAGGGGGCCGCCAAGGCCGTCCTCAACCACCTCCTCGCCCTCCCCGAGTACGACGAATACACGCTGGAGGACATCAAGGACACCAACGAACCCGCGCTCAGGCTCTACGAGCGCGTCGGGTTCCACGAGTACAAACGACGCAGGGCCAACCACTCCAGGTGGAGCGGCTTCGAGGCGTACGTGTCGATGAAGCTCACCCAGAGCTGAAGGGCCGCTTCACGACCGCGGGAGGACGGCTCCGGACCCGCAGAGGCCCGGGCTCACCCGGCCGGGCTCACAGCACGGTCACGTCGACCTTGCGGCCGTCGGGGTCGGTGAGCAGGTGCTCCCCTCGGGAGAGCGGCGGGTTGGTCTCGGTGACGTCCAGGGCCAGGCTCAGCCTGAGGTCGCTGGTCCGGTGGTGGTCGGTGGCCGGGTGGATCTCGAGGACGGGGCCCAGGGGCATCCGGCAGGAGTAGCGCAGCGGCCCGTCGGCGAAGGGGGAGTGCTCCTCGCCGAAGGCCAGGCCGAGCGAGGTGTAGAAGTCCCGGCACTCCTCGACCTTGGTGGTGTACATGACGAGGGTGTCGAGGCAGGCGTGCGTGTCGAAGATCGATTCCTGCATGGCGGTCCCTACTGCTCGAAGGAGGGGAGAACGGGAGGGAAGCCCTCCCGCATCCAAGTCTGCGCAGCGGTTCCACCAGCGGCAAGAGCCGATTCTCAGCTGTGGACAACTCTCCCCCGGAGCGGACACCGGGCGGATCACCCTGAGCTCGTCACCGCCCGCTCCGACCTCGTGCACCCGTACCCGCTGCTTCACGCGGGCGCCCCCGGGCCCCGAACCGAAAGCAGAGCTTCAGCCAGGAGCCGAGGTCCCCGTCCGTCAGGATTCGTCCGCGTCCCGAAGAACCCGGCGGTGCGAGGCGCGGGTCCGGCGGTCATGCGGGCGGGTGGTGGAACTCGTTGACCGCCACGGCCGCGCCCCTCGGGTCCTGGAAGGCTCCGTAGCGCATGCCGCCCAGGTCGGCGAGGGGCGTCACCACGGTACCGCCGAGCTGTGCCGCACGGCTGAGGACCGACTCCGCGTCGGAGACGCTGAACTCCACTGACCACTGCGGCACGGTGTCCGCCAAAGCCTCGTAGGGGACCACGGACAGCCAGCCGATGGCGTCCGTGAAGCCCGGGGGCGCCCCGGACTCGGCGTGCCGGTCGCGGGTACCCGGCGCCCGTTCCTCCAGGAAGTCGCCGTATCCCGGCAGTTGCAGCATGGTGGCGTCCTCGGAGTCTCCCCCGAACTGCACGCTCCGGGTCCGCCAGCCGAAGACCGTGCCGTAGAACTCGGCCGCGGTCTCGGGGTCGGAGGTCACCAGGTTGCTGAAGTTCCAGGTCCCCGGAGCGTTCACCAGATGGGCCCCGCCCATCCCCTTCGGCTCCCACAGTCCGAACCGGGCCCCCGCCGAGTCGGTGCAGACCGCCACCTTCGCGATGCCCTCGACCTCCTTCGGCCCCTGGAGCACGGTGCCGCCGGCCGAAACCACCAGCTCGGCCGTCTCGTCGGCGCTGTCCACCCGGACATAGGTGGTCCACACCGGGGAGTCCACGGTCTCGGCGAGCAACGAGCCGAACCCGGCGACGTCCCCGTCCTGGTCCGGCAGGCTCGCCACGGAGTACGGCCCCGGGGCTCCGTCCGGGGCGCGGTCCTCGAACCGCCACCCCAGCACCTCCCCGAAGAACGAGGGCGCGAGCACACCCTCGGGTTCGGTGAGCTCCACCCAACAGGGCACCCCGGCCGGATACCTGGCCTCTTCGAGCCTGGCCATCACGCCCCCTCGCGTCGACGTCCGATCTCCCGGAGCCCTTCCCCGAAGTCGGCTCCCGAACCCGGGAGGAGGCACCCGGAAGTATCATCCGGATCACACGGTCGCTCTGGCGTAGGACCGGACTGTCGCGGTCAGCAGCGCCATCACGGCGATCCCCGCCAGTCCGTGGTACCACTGCCAGTCCGCTCCGATCCCGAAGAACCCGCCGGCAGCGATCATCACCGCCCCGGATCCGAGCCCCACGAGGGCGACGGCCAGCAGCACCAGCATCAGCGAGCGCGGAACCCGGCGGCCCACGGGGGTCACCGTCGCCAGGACCAGCGCCGCGGCGGCGAGTCCGGTCGCCACCGCCCACCACTGCGCGGTGGCCACGTCCATCACGTTGGCCGCGTACCACTCGTGCTCGGCGACGGAGGATTCCGGACCGCCCGGGAATCCGAGCCGCCCCTGCGCAGCACGGACCGCCTTGCCCAGTGCGTACCCGAGGAACAGCACCGCCATCGTGTACGCGGGCCAGCGCATCTGATTGCCGGCACCCTGTCCGCTCGCATCCTGCTGACTCACGTGCTGGTTCCTCGAATCCTGGTTCCTGCTGGTGGCCACCGGGGCTCACTCCCCACCCGTCGCCCGGGTTCCCCAGCATCGCCGTTCCCGCCCGCCCCGGCCTCCCCCGAGGGCGGGAACCCCCTCCCTCCCCCGGGGGATCGAGGTGTACGCTGCCCGCGCCCACTGACGGGGAGGGACTCGGTCGGAGGCGCGTGGACGGCCGCGTCCCGGGAGCCGAAGCAGGAACCCTCAGCCGCTGAAGGTGACCGCCACGGACCGCAGCGAACGAGCGGCGGTCGGGATCCGGCCTCCGCCGCAACGGATGCACGGCGAGGTCCTGGGCGTTGTGCGGGCCACGACCTGACGCCGTTCCCCTGTCCGGGGGCTCCGGGTCAGGGCGGGGTGACCAGGCCGCTGTCGTAGGCGGCGATGACCAGCTGGGCGCGGTCGCGGGCGGCGAGCTTGGCCAGCAGGTTGCCGATGTGGGTCTTGACGGTCTTGACCGAGATGGTCAGCGCCTGGGCGATCTCGGTGTTGGACAGCCCGCGGGCGACCAGGGCCAGGACCTCGGTCTCGCGTTCGGTGAGGCCGTCGAGCCCTCGCGCGGGTGTGGTGCCGGGGCCGTGGAGGAAGTGTTCCACCACGCGGGTGAGGATGCTGGGGGCCAGCAGGGACTCCCCGGCGTGGGTGCGGCGGACGGCGTCGACCAGCTGGTCGGGGTGGGCGTCCTTGAGCAGGAACCCGCTGGCACCGGCGCGCAGGGCGGCGTGGACGTACTCGTCCAGCTCGAACATGCTCAGCACCAGCACCCTGGTGTCCGCCTGGCCGGGGTCTGCGGTGATCGCCCGGGTGGCCTCGATCCCGTCGCCACCGGGCATGCGGATGTCCATGAGGACGACGTCGGGGGCCAGGTCGCGGCTGAGCTCGACGGCCTCACCGCCGGTCCCCGCCTGGCCGACCACGATGATGCCCGGGGCGGCGCCGATGAGCAGGGCGAGGCTGTGCCGTAGCAGGGGCTGGTCGTCCACGACGAGCACGCGCACACCCGCGGTACCGGTGTCGGTCACGCCGTCTCCCGGTCGGGGATGCGCGCGGTGAGCGCGAACCCGGGACCCGCCGGGCCGGTGTCGAGGGTGCCGCCGAGGGCGCGGACGCGTTCGCGCAGGCCGATGATCCCGTAGCCGGCGCCCGGGCGGGGTTCCCAGCCGTCGGCCGGCCCGTCGTCGGCCGCGGTGACCCGGATGGTCTCGTCCTCACGGCGCACCTCCACCCGAACCGCGGTGGGGCCCACGTGTCGGGCCGTGTTGTCGAGGGCCTCACGGACGACGGCGCAGAGTGTGAGCTGCACGCCGGGCGACACCGCACCGAGTCCGGGGAGGTCGAGGGTGACGGTCAGTCCCCGGTCCCGCGCGTTCTGGGCGATCCCCGGCAGGGATTCCAGGGTCTCGGCGGGCCGGACCGGGGCTGTCCCGGAATCCGTGGAGCGCAGCACGGTGAGCATGCGCCGCAGTTCGGTGGTGGTGCGGCGGCTGACCTCCTCGATGTCGGCCAGCGCGCTGACCCGCTCCTCCGCGCCCGCCGGGCCGGTCACCCGCGCTGCCGCGGCGGCGCGCACGGTCACGGTCCCGAGCCCGTGGGAGACGAGGTCGTGCAGGTCCCGGGCGATCCGGATCCGCTCCGCCTGTACCGCCCGCTCCCCCGCCCAGGCGGCGAGGCGCCGCTCGTACTCCTCGCGTTGGCGCCGGGCGCGCAGCGTCGTCCACACCGTCGCCCCGGTCCCGGCCGAGGCGAGCAGCGCCATGCCGGCGAGGACGGCGGTGCTGCTCCCGTCGCTGCCCGTGGTGACCGCCACCAGGAGCACGGCGCCCAGGGCCAGCACGGGGATCAGCCACAGGCGCGGGGTCCGGGGCGGCGGGGTTCGGGACGGTCGAAGGGTCTCCACCGTCCCGATTCTAGGAGCGTGCCGGCCGGCGGGCATCGGACCAGGGTCTGAGGGACCCCGGTCCGGGGCCGAGGTCCGGATCCGGGCCGCGGACCGATGCCAGGAAGGGGTGCGCGCTGCTTGCATGGCGGCCATGCTGTCCATCGAGAACCTCACGAAACGGCGCCGGTCGCGCGTCATCCTCTCCGACGTGACCTTCCGTGCCGAACCTGGGCGGGTCACCGGGTTCCTCGGCCCCAACGGCGCCGGCAAGTCCTCCACACTGCGGATCCTGTTGGGCCTGGACCGGGCCGGCGGTGGCAGGGCCCTCGTGAACGGGCGCCCCTACCGGGAACTGCGGTCACCGCTGCGGACGGTGGGCGCGGTGCTGGACGGGTCCGGAGCGCACCGCTCCCGGACCGCCCGCGCCCACCTGTCCTGGGTGGCGAGCAGCAACGGCATCCCGCGCAGGAGGGTCGGGGAGGTGCTCGACCTGGTCGGATTGGCCGATGCGGGCCGTACCCGGGTGGGCCGGTACTCCCTGGGAATGGGACAGCGCCTCGGATTGGCCGCGGCCCTGCTCGGTGAACCCGAGGCGCTGGTGCTGGACGAGCCGGTCAACGGGCTGGACCCCGAGGGCATCCGATGGCTTCGGAGGTTGTTGCGCGCCCACGCCGACGCCGGAGGGACGGTTCTGCTGTCGAGTCACCTGATGGGCGAGGTGGCCGAGATCGCCGACGACCTCGTGGTGATCTCCGGGGGCCGGATCGCCGCCGCCGGCCCGCTGCTGGAGGTGACCGCCGGTCACGCGAGTCTGGAGGACGCCTTCTTCACCCTGACCGGCGGAGCCGCCCACCGGGCCGACGGGGGCTCCCGATGAACCTCCTCCGACTGGTCGCCGCGGAGACGCGCAAGGCCGCCACCCTGCCCGCCGTGTTCGCAGGGCTGGCCGTGGCGGTGCTCGGTTCGCTCGCGGTCACCCTGCTGAACTCGGTCAGCGTCCGCAACGCCGCGGCGTCGGGGAACCTGGAGAGGGTGGTCAGCACCTCCCCCGTGGAGACCGTGTTCGCCGCCCTTCCCCTGGGCACCGTGGGCGCGGTGGTCCTCGGAGTGGTGGCGATGAGCAGCGAGTACACCGCCAACAGCGACGACGCCGGCGGCGGGCGGCAGATCACCGCCACCCTCACCGCGGCGCCGGGCCGCCTGTCCGTGCTCAGCGCCAAGGCCCTGGTCACCGTGGCGCTGGTCGCCGTCTCCGCGGCCGTGACCCTCCCGGCCGGCCTGTTCCTGGCCCGGGCCGTCATCGGAGACGCCGCCGCGGAGGCCGCCGCCCCCGGTGACGTGGCCGCACGCGCTCTCGGTGCCTTCGTCTACTGGTCGTTGACCGCGCTCATCGCCCTGGCCCTGACCGCCCTGGCCCGCAGTGGGATCGTCCCGATGGTCCTGCTCATCACCAACAGTTCCCTGGTCTCGTTCTCCCTGTTGCTGTCGAACGTCACCCCGCTGGCCCGGTACCTGCCCGACCTCGCCGGTACCGGTCTGTTCCTCGGTGACGACGCCGACTCCTACACGGCCTTCGATCTGGTCCTCGACCCGCTGCCCGGCGGCTTGGTCATGGCGGCCTGGGCGGCCGCGCTGCTCGCTGTCGCCGCCCTCGTCCTGCACCGGAGGGACGCGTGAACCACCGCACCGCGCGCACCCCCGGTGCCGCGCCCGCCCAGGAACCGGCACACGCCCACGGCCCCGCCCACACCCCAGGACCCGCGCACTCCGTCGGGTTCGCGCGTACCCTGGCGTCCGAGCTGGTCAAACTGGCCACCCTGCCCGCGGCCCTGGCCACCGCGCTGGGTACCGCCGCGGTCTCGGCGGGGCTGGCCGCGCTCACGGCCGGGGCCGATCACGCACCGGCGGACGCGGCCCCGACCGTCCTCCTGCTGGTGGTGTTCCTCCAGGTCGGCACCGTCCTGTTGGGGGTCCTGACCACGGCCGGCGAGTACACCGGGGGCCAGATCCGCACCACCCTGACCGCGACTCCGAAGCGCGGACGGCTGCTGGCGGCCAAGACGGCCGCCTGCTTCCTGGCCTCGGCCCTGACCGGCGCGGTCGCCGTGGCAGCGGGGCTGGCCGGTGCGTGGGCGGTCACTGACGGAGCCCTGGTGGGGAACGTGTCCCCGTGGCGGCCGGCCGGGGCCGCGGCCTACCTCGCGCTCCTCGGCCTGCTGGCCCACCTGGTCACGGTGGTGGCGCGTTCGCTGCTGCCGCCGCTGGTGTCGGTGCTCGGCCTGGTCCTGATCGTCTCGCCCCTGCTCGGCGGGCTGACCGAACACGCGCGCTGGCTCCCGGACCGGGCCGGCCAGCTGCTCTACCTGCCCGGGGCCGACACCGTGTTCACCCCGTGGACCGGGTTGCTGGTCCTGTGCGGGTGGCTGCTGGTGACGGGCGCCGCCGCGGCGCTGGTCTTCGTCAGGCGCGACGCCTGACCGGGCCGGGGCCGCCCGCGGTCCTGGCCCGGGGCGCGGGCCCCGCCGACTCACGCCAGACGATCCGGTTGAGCGGCCGTTCGACGAGCTCCGGTTCCACGTCGCGGACCACCGCGACCAACCGTTTCATGGCGTTCCTTCCCAGCAGCCCGAGGTCGACGCTGACAGTGGTGAGTGAGGGGTGGAGATGGGCGCCCACGGGGTTGTCGTCCCAGCCGGTGACGCTCAGGTCCTCGGGGATCCGCCAGCCGCGCTCCATGGCCCCCCTGCACACGCCGGCGGCGATGACGTCGCTCGCGGCGATGACCGCGGTGACACCGCTGTCCTCCGGCAGGGAGCGGATCGCCTCCAGTCCCGCCTCGGGGGTCCAGTCCCCCTCGACCACGCCGTGGGACTCCAGCCCCAGTCTGGCGATCGTGTCGACGTAGGTTCGCAGCCTCCCCCGCGCGGAGGAGAACTGCAGCTGCCCGGAGACGTGCAGGAAGCGCCGGTGCCCCATGCCCGCGAGAGCCTCGATGATCTCGCCGACGGTCGACCCGTCGGCGAGCTCCCCGATCCCCCGCATCTTGTCGTCGTAGTCCGCGGAGACGACCACGGCGGCGCCGGCCGGCAGGCCGCTCGCGCTCTCAGGGGGCAGCGGGGTGAGGGAGAGGATGCCCTCCACCTGCCCGGAGTCGGCCAGTTCGAACATCCGCTCGCCCCGGGCGCGCGCGTCACCGTCCAGGCTCATCACCTCGACGACGAACCCCTCCTCGTGGGCGGCGGAGACCGCACCGTCCAGCATCCGGGCGGCGTTCCACGAATGCAGGACGGGCAGCAGGATGGCCAGGCGTCCCGTGCGGCGGGTGCGCATGGACCGCGCGACGAGGTTGGGGCGGTAGTCGAGTTCGCGGATGGCCGCGGCGACCCGTTCCCTGGTCGCGTCCTTGAGCCCCTCCCCGTTGTTGCGCAGGTACCTGGAGACGGTCTGGTGTGAGACTCCGGCCTCGCGAGCGACCTCCATGATCGTCGGACGCCGCCGGGGGGTGCCGGGAACTGCCAAGGAGAACTCCTCATTTCGGCCGGTTCAACGAATCTTGACACGGTGGGCGCTGGGTCCATACCTTAGACCGCAACCGAAATAGTGAACGTTCACTATTACTCGAGAGCGATCCCAGGGGCGCCCTTGCCGCAACCCACCACCCCCCGCACTCCCCACTCTCCCCCGATCCGGGTCGCCGTCGTCGGCGGCGGCGGGATCTCCCGGGGCCGGCACCTTCCCGCGCTCGCCTCGGAGAGCGAACGCGTCGACGTGGTCGCGCTGGTCGACGTCGACGCGGCCCGCGCGTCAGCCGCCGCGGACGAGTGGTGGATCCCCGGCAGGTACACCGACGTCCACGCGATGCTCGCGGCGGAGTCCCCCGACGTCGTCGTCATCTGCACCCCGCCCGCCTCCCACCGGGAGGCGGTGGTCGCGAGCCTGGACTCCGGTGCGTGGGTCTGGTGCGAGAAGCCCCCGGCCCTGTCCCTGGCGGAGTACGACGAGATGGCCGCGCACGAGGGCGACGGGAACGGCCCCTACGCGGGCTACGTGTTCCAGCACCGCTTCGGGTCCGGTGCCGAGCGGCTGCGCCGGCACGTCGACGAGGGCACACTCGGCCGGCCCCTCGTCGGTGTGTGCCACACCCTCTGGTACCGGGACACCGCCTACTTCGAGGTCCCGTGGCGGGGACGGTGGGACACCGAGGGCGGCGGCCCGACCATGGGCCACGGAATCCACCAGATGGACCTCGTGCTCTCCCTGCTGGGCGACTGGTCCGAGGTGACGGCCGTGATGTCCACGACGGCGCGCCGAACCCGGACCGAGGACGTCTCCACGGCGATCGTGGTCCTGGAGTCCGGCGCGACCCTGTCGGTGGTCAACAGCCTGCTCTCCCCGAGGGAGACCAGCTACCTGCGCTTCGACTTCGAGCGGGCCACCGTCGAGCTCGAGCACCTCTACGGCTACGACAACGCGCACTGGCGGTGGACCCCGGGCCCCGGTGTGGACGAGGACACGGCCGCCGCCTGGCTGCCGGAGACCGACGAGCCGAGTTCGCACAGGGCCCAGCTGGCCTCCTTCCTCGACTCCTACTCCCGGGGGGAGCGCCCGCGCGCGAGCGGGGAGGACGGCCGCCGGGTCCTCGAACTCATCGCGGGGATGTACGGCTCCGCCCTGACCGGCACCACGCTCCGCCGCCGGGACCTGCTGCCCGGCCACGACTTCTACCACTCGATGCACGGAGGCGACGCGGACGCCGCCGCATCGGTCCTCACCCGAAGGGAAACGGCTCCAGGTGTCTGAGAACCCCACACTGCGCAGGGACGACGACGAACTCACCGTGTCGGTCGGCGAGGTGGTGATCGCGCGTTACGTCCTGCGCCCACAGGCCCCCCAGGTGGAGGCGCCCAAGCCGTACTTCCACCCGCTGAACACCCTCAGCGGGGCTCCGCTGACCGCTGTCCGGCCGTGGGACCACCGCTGGCACAAGGGTCTCCAGATGACCTGGTCGCACGTCTCCGGCCAGAACTTCTGGGGCGGCCCGACCTACGTGGGCGACAGTGGTGAGTACGAGTGGCTCGACAACGTCGGGAGCATCCGGCACCAGGAGTTCGCCGAGGTCACCGAACGGCCGGGGGAGGTCGCCTTCACCGAGCGGCTGACGTGGGTCAGTTCCCGAGGGCACGACTGGCTCTCCGAGACCCGCACCCACCGCGTCCACTCGGTGGACCCCGGGCGCGGCCTGTGGGCGCTCGATTTCACCACCGCGCTGACCAACGTGCGCGGGGAACAGCTCGCCCTGGGCAGCCCGACGACCCACGGCCGACCGGCGGCGGGGTACGCGGGGCTGTTCTGGCGCGGCCCGCGTTCGTGGACCGGCTGCCGGGTCCTGACCTCCTCGGGGATCAGCGGCGACACCGAGGCCATGGGTACGGAGGCGGAGTGGATCGCGCTCGTGGGCCGACACGACGAGATCGACGGGGGCGCGACCGTCCTCGGTTTCTCCGGCACCACCAGCGGCACGGTTCCGGTCAAGTGGTTCGTGCGGTCCGAGCCCTTCCCCGTGCTCTGCCCCTCCCCCTCCTTCGACCGGACCCTCTTCCTCGAACCGGCCGCCACCCTCGAACTCGCCCACCGCCTGGTCTTCGTCGACCGGATGTGCGACACGGAGGAGATCACCGAGCTCGGGAGGGGGTTCGCGCCGTGAGGGCACCGGGCTCCGGGCTCCGAGCACCGAGCACCGAGCACCGAGCACCGGGGCACGGTCGCCGTGAGCGCGCTCGGGGGCCCGGGGCCGACAGCGGGTCGTCCCGGGCTCAGCCCGCCGCGGGCAGCCGGTAGACGGACACGTGCGAGCGGGATTCGCCGGTGAACTCGCTCCCCTGCCAGTCCGCGTGCCGGGCCTCCAGTCCGAACCCGGCGATCTGGGCCATGAGGTCGAGTTCGGCGGGCCACACGTACCGCTGCCTGACCCTGATCACCCGGGGCTCACGGCGGTTGTCGAAGCTGATGTGGTGGGACACGAGGTGCTGGCGTTCGATGTCGAAGGTGTCCAGGCCCACGTAGCCCTCGCGGTGGGCGAACACCAACCCGTCCTGGCCGGGAGGCAGGCGCCGCAGGTCGGGCACGCCCAGCTCGACGACGAACCGTCCGCCGGGGCCCAGGTGCCGGGCCGCGTTGCGGAAGCACTCGACCTGCTCGGCCTGGCTGAGCAGGTTCGAGATCGTGTTGAAGACCAGGTACACCAGTGAGAAGTCGCCCGGAACCCCGGTGGTGGCCATGTCACCGACCGTCACCGGGATCGCGGCCTCGTCGGCCTTGGTGCGCAACCGGGCGATCATCGGTTCGGACAGCTCGATGCCCGTGACCGGGACCCCGGCGGCGGCCAGCGGCACCGCGATCCGGCCGGTGCCGACCGCGAACTCCAGCGCCGCCCCGCCCCCGGCGAGTTCGACCAGCCGCGCGACGGCCGGATCGACCTTCTCGGGCGCGAACATCCCCTCCCCCGGAGTGTCGTAGCCCTGCGCCATCTCGTCGTCCCATACCGGTGCCGGTTCAGTGTCAGCCATTCGGGCACGGTAACCCCGGCCCCGCAGACACCGCCAGGGGTTTTCCGGGTGCCGTCCGTCCGGCACGGGTCTTCGGGCCCGGCAGCGGCGGACGGACGGCAACAGCTCTCAGCACCGCCGTCGCCTCTGGCCGGCCCCACCCGTCCGGCGCGGACCGGCCGGAACAGCGCGGACCGTCCTGGACACCGCAGGCGTGCTCAGGCAGGTCCGGCCGGAGTCGAGAAGCGGCCGCTGGGGTTGCGAAGTCCCGGAACCCCGCAGGTCAGAGGACTTCCGCCCGGCCGTAGCGGTCCAGGAGCTCCCGGGAGCGGGTCACCACGCCTCCGCCCTCCTGCTGCGCACCGGGCGGGTGGGACGCGCCCCGGCCCGGTCCGTGCTCCAGGAAGGCTTCCTCCCGTGCGAGCAGGGAGCGGTCCAGCCAGGCGGAAGCCTCGGTCGATCCCGCCGGGTCGGCCGCGGCCCGCTCCAACCCCTCGCCCCACAGCTCCCACCGGGAGCGGTAGTAGTCACCGACGAGCCCCGACCACAGCCGGCTGGCGTAGTCGTCGAGCTCCCCGTCCCCGGGTTCGGTCCACACGGTGAGGATGCGGCGGGCGTTGTCCAGCAGTACCCGCCGGTCCTCGGGGCCCTCCGCCCAGGCGAGGGCCTGCTCCTCCCAGCGCCGGTAGTGGTACTCCGGCCGGGTGGCCAGGAGGGATTCGAGGTCGTCGATCACCTCCAGGAGCCCGCCCAGCTCCTTCTCGAACCCGGCTCCGTGGTCCTGGCCGCGCGCCCCCGCCGCCCGTTCGACGAGGTTCAGGTAGCGGTGGTCGAAGACCCGCAACAGGACCGCCATGGCCACGTCGGCCAGGTCCCGTCCCAACGACCCCTCCGCCCGCGCCGGGGCGCGCTCGGCCGCGCCGACCAGCTGCTCCCAGGCGCGGAGCAGGTCCGGCCAGTCGAACCAGACCCGGGCGGTGACCTGTGCGCGCAGGCCCGCGGGGTCGGCCAGGTCCCGGTAGTGGGGGCGCCGGCCCAGGACCCCGTGTTCGTCGGCCGGGTAGCGGAAGGGCGTCTCCGGGGCCGCGTCCACGGTGGCGAGCAGGCCCCGCCACCCCTCCAGCAGGGCCGGGTCGCTTCCCCGGCCGTAGCGGCGTTCGACGAACCCGGGCAGCCAGTCCCGTTCCACCTGTTCGGTCCGGGTCCATGCCTGGTCGATGACCAGGTCGAAGAACGCGGGGTTGTTGCGGGTGGCCTCCATGGCCAGCCCGATCCCGGTCGGCCGGTTGCGGGTGTCCTTCGCCGCGTTGATCCGGTCCAGGGTGCGCTGGAGGTTGGCCATGGGGTCGGTGCGGCCGCCGAAGTTGAGCAGGGCGCACCACATCCAGGCCTTGTCCCCGAAGGAGTCGAACCGCGACCACTGGGGGGAGCGCTCGCCGAACAGGTCGAGCAGGACGAGGCGTTCGTCGGGGATGGCGTCGAGGAAGGCGGTGACCCGTTCGTCGTTCCAGAAGGAGCGCTGGTAGGAGAACGGCCAGGTCTGCATGACCCACACGGCCTCGGGGTCGGCGCGGACGAGCCCTTCGAGGGTGGCGTCGGCGATCGCCCCGGGGAAGGAGATGTCGGCGTCGACCGGGACCATCTCGATGAAGGGGTCGATGGCGTACAGGTGGTCCGTGCCGAGCAGTTCCTGCTGGCTTCGGGTGATCCGTGCGCCGATCTCCGCGTACAGGGGGTCGGCGGGGTCGAGGACGTGGGTGACCAGTCCCTGCCAGGTCCGGGTCCGGGTGCGTTCGCCGGGCCGTTCCCGGGCCAGTTCGGGCGGCACGTGTCCGGTGAAGCCGGGCAGGACCGGGGTCATGCCCAGGGAGCGCTGCCGGTCCAGGATCCGGCGCCCCAGGTCCAGGTGGCTGTCGATCCAGGACGCGGGCGTCGGTCCGGCGAAGTTGTCGAGGTTTCCCATGAAGTGCCAGGGCAGGTAGCCCGGTCCGCCGATGAAGGCGCGCACCTGTTCGTCGGTCAGCCCCATCCGGACGTAGGCGTCGTGCAGGACCGCCTCGTGCCCGACCGCGGTCAGGGGTGTGGTGATCCCGTGCAGCGCCATCCAGTCGACCTCGCGCTCCCACTCGTCCCACCCCCAGTAGGGGGAGGTGTAACCGGTGGTGCAGAAGTTCAGGTAGTAGGCCTGGTCGACCTCGGCGGTGCGGCGCGTGGGAGGGGCGTCGGCGAACTCGGTGACCGGCAGGGGCAGGCGCGCGTCCCAGTCCGCGGTGACGGCGCAGACCTCCCGCAGGTAGGTGTGGAGACCCACAGCGGCCGCGATCGCGTCGGAGGCGGTGACCGTGAGTTCGCCGTTCACAGCGCGGTACTCGAAGAACCGTTCGGGTGCCGGGTCCTCCCGGAGGGTCGTCGGCGGGTGCCCGTCCCCGAGCACTCTTCGCACCAGTCCGCTGACCGCCGCGCTCCACCTGGGCGCACTCTCGGTGTCCACCATTAGCTCTCCTGGTCGCTGGGGGTACGTGTACTGGGGCACGTGCTGTCGGGAGCACAGTCCCCCCAGGCATACCCAGCGTCCAGGAAGCACACCCGCGAACACCTCACACCACGGGGATCCAGGCGCCACAAGCAGAATGATCAGAGGGGCGGCGCCGGAGGCCCCGCCGCCTTGACGCCTCCGCCGCCTCGACGCCTCCTCGGACCGCTCCCTGGGCCGAGCCGGCACGGGCCGCGCGGGAAGCGTTCGCCCACGGTTCTCTCTGCACCACCGGAGGAGGTCGCACTCCGCAAGCAGCGTTCAGCGGCACTGGGCGTCGATGTACTCCTGCAGGTTCGGGAACTCCTCACGAGCCCGCCTGAGAATCTCCTCCGGGGTGCGGCGGGCATCGGGAGCGTGCCGCTGAGCGACCTCCAGGAGCTCGGGCCCGGGCTCGCAGGGCTCATCGCTCCAGCCCATGGCCTCCACCGGCCCGTACCCCTGGGCCACCAGCCACAGGAACGCCCCGACATCGGTGGCCATCACAGCGAGGTCTCCCTCCGAACCGAGGAAGACCACGGGCTGCTCGCTCAGGGGCCGTCCCTCCCGGACCAGCCACAGGCCGGTGTACCCGCCTGCGCCCTCCATGCCGAAGAAGCGGAACTCGCCCCCGTCGGCCTCTTCGTTTCCGGTCCAGAGGCGGTACCACCACGCGGTTTCGTCGGGGTGCTCGAACGCCTCGTACATCTCGAAGTCCATGCCCTCGACGCCGCCGGTCCTACGAAGGTCGTCCAGCATCGGGGGGAAGGTCAGATCGGTCATGGTGGGACGTTAGCGTGCCGTACCGACACTCGCCCGCGGAATGCGGGCGTGGCCGCGCCGGCCGTCGATCCGGGCGCCGCGATCGCGTGCGCCCGGTTCGGTGAATCGATGCGGACGGGCCGGCCGATTCGTCCCCGCGTCAACTCGTGACCGCGGTGACCCGAGCTCCGACCCTGTCCCGTGTGCACGTCACCGCTGGCCGAGGGCGAGTCGGCCCGGCGGAGCGGCTCTTTACCAGAAGTAGTCGACGATGATCTCGGCGTCTTCGATCTGGTGGCCGTAACGGTCGGGGTAGGCCGAACGCTGCACGTCCTGCGCGACCTTGCCCAGCGAGGTGCCGCCCCAGCTCTTGCCGGGGTAGACGGCCTCCAGCTCGTCGAAGAAGGCGTTGGTGGCCCAGGTGGGGTCGAGCCGCTCCTCCGCAGAGCCGTAGTGGTCGCGCTGCTGGTAGAGGCCGATGCTGTCGCGGTCGCCGCCGGGGAGGTTGTCCAGGTGGGTCTCGACGATGACCGTGGACATCGCGATCGCGGCGGCCTCCTCGTCGAGGCCGCGGTCCTTGGCGGTTTCGACCACCATACGGGCGCAGGAGGCGTTGTGGCCGTCCATGTTGCCCGCCATGTCGTCACTCAGCTCGGCGTTGAGCTCCTTGGCGGCCTTCTTGTCGTCGTCGGTGTAGACGTCCGCGTTGTCGTCGGAGTCCAGCGCCACGCATCCCTGCTCGGACTTGTCGGAGTCCTTGTTGTCATCGGCCGCGGCCAGACCCGGCCCGGCAAGGAGGATTCCGCCGGCCAGCACCAGGCCAGTGGTTGCAGTAAACACACGCTTAGGCATCAGTTCGATAAAGTTCATGCAAGCAACGTACGTGATGACCCGGGCTTTGAACAGGCTTGTAACCGCTCTGAGCAGGTGTGATAGACGACAGCGCGCCGAAGCAACCGTTCGGGCCGGGTTGCAGGTGGATCACCCCGCCCGATCCCAGGCGCCCGGCATGCCCGTGCGGACCAGACCCCCGTCCCCGTAGGCGCAGGCGGTTTCGGGGCTCCGGCGCTCCGACCGCGGAGCGCCGGAGCCCCGGCACCCGTGAGCGGTCCGGGCAGGCTCAGCCGCCTCGCAGCCGGGCAAAGTCCCCGTTGCCCGAAGACGCGGCCAGGCCATGCGCGGGAGCCGTTCCGCCAATCCGGCTTGATCAAGGTGCGTGGACCGGGGCAACCGCGGTTCCGGTGTCGGCCATCACCGCACCCGGTTCGGGCAAAGCCCGGGCGACCCCCTGACCCCGGCGGCCCGGGGTCAGCGGACCACGGCTTTACGGGATCAGGGGGCCAGGAGTCACGGGATCAGGTCTTCAGTTCGACGGTGATCCCTTCGGTGACACCGTTCACGGTGACCTCGAGGTCGATGGTGGCCTCCGAGATCGCGGTGAGTCGGCCGGTCGCCGGATCGAAGGCGGCTGCGTGGTCGGGCCCGGCGTCCTCGGCCGGGCCGATGTGAACGTCGTCGGAACCCGACCAGTCCGCGCTCACCGGGTAGGCGACCGGGACCGCGGTGCCGTCGTTGTCGACCGTCGCGGTGACGTCGGCCTGCCCGCCCACCTCCAGCGAGGTCGGCGCGTCCAGTTCCAGACCGTCCACGTGGGGGCGCAGCTCGGTCCTCACCCAGTTGTCCCCGGGGCTCCCGCCGGTGTCGACACCCCACAGCGACCAGCCGGTGAAGCCGCCGTCCGCGGGACCGGCCGAGGGGTTCTTGCCGACGTTGCCGCTGATGACGTAGGGCACGCCGTCCACCCGGTCGGCGTGGAACACTCCCGCGTGCGCGCCGATGAACACCGTGCCCTTGCCGGTCTCGGACTGGAACTCGGACAACCAGCTCTCGACGGTCGCCGCCTCCTTGCGGTCGGACAGTTCGCTGGCCTTGGAGGGCAGCGGGTCGCGGAAGGGCACGTGCTGGGCCACCACGACGGAGGTCACTGCGGGGTCCTCGGCCGCCTCGTCGAGCTCCCGGCGCAGCAGCGGCAGCTGTGACCAGTCGCTGGACCGGTAGGAGAACCGGGCGGTGTCCAGCAGGACGAACCTCGTGCCGTGGTGGTCCACCACGTGCTGGGTGTCCCCGAACGCGTCCCGGAAGTTGTCCAGCGTGCCCCCGTCCACCTCGTGGTTGCCGGGAACGTAGTAGTAGGGCAGCTCGCCCTCCAGCTCCTCGTCGAGGATGAGCCGGGCCAGCGCCAGGTCCTCCGGTGCGGCCTCGTCGACGAAGTCGCCGTTGATGAGGAGGAACTCGGCGTCGCTGTCCCGGATCTCGCGGAGAGCGCGGCGGGTGTAGGCGATGATCTCGCTGTCGGGGTCACGGGCGACGAACTGCGCGTCGGACAGGACGGCGAACCGCCAGTCCTGGCCGGCCACGGTCGCACCGGGCGCCACCACGGGGTCGACGACCGGTTCGGCGGGTGGCACCTCCACCGGCGGCGGCACCATCGCGGCGAGCTCGTCGACGATCACCTCGCCCTGGTAGCTCGCGCTCGGCTCGGTCTCGGCGAAGTAGATGCGGCGCAGCGAGAGCGGGTACTGCGTGCCCGGCGGGACCTCGAAGACCAGCTGCTGCCAGCCCGGTTCGTCGAGGTACCCGGCGCGCAGCGCGGGCAGCAGCTGGCCCGCACCGTCCCAGACCTGCAGGCTGGCCCACTCCCCGTTGCCCTCGGAATGCACCCAGGCGCGCAGTTCCTGCGGTTGCCCGGGGATCTCCAGTTCCCCGGCGGGCGGCAGGACCCCGCCGGTACGGGTCCCGGTGGAGGCGGTGAAGTCGTAGGTCAGCTCCACCGCGTCGCCGTCGCGGCCCCCGGTCACCGCGACGCCTCCGTCGGCGCGCTCACCGAAGTAGGTCCAGTCGGCCGCGTCCTCGAAGTCGGCGACGACGACCTCGTCCAGGCCTACGGTGACCGCGAAGGTCGTCTCGACGTCGGCGACCCGGACGGTGGCGAGGGTGGAACCGCTGTCGGTGGCGGCCCGGATCTCGAACCGCCCGTCCTCGGTCACCGAGGCCGTGGCGACGGCTTCGTCGAGGGTCAGCTCGACGTCGGCCGGTTCGATCGGAGCGGTGAAACCGCGGGAGTCGTAACCGGTCACCTCGAGCACGGTGGCGGCCTCGGCGTCGGCGAGCCCCACCCGTTCGGGCGTGGTCTCGATCCGGGTCAGGTCACCGAGCACGGTCAGGTCGACGTCGCCGGTGGCGCTCCGCCGCATGGCGGTGACGGTGGCGGTGCCCGCCGAGCGGGCAGTGAACACGCCGTCGCGGTCCACGGTGCCGACCCTGTTGTCGTCGGACCGCCAGTGCGGGTCGGCCTCGACCGGTGCGTAGGTCTCGTCGTGGCCGGCCGCGGTCAGCGTCCTGGTCAGGCCGGGGAAGACACGGTCGGGTCGGCTGGGCGCCGAGTATCCGGAGCCGTCGGCGCGTTCGGGTTCGACCAGGGGCTGGACCCAGAAGCCGTCGAGCCGGCCGCTGCCCTCGGGGGCGAACAGGGCGAGCCCGTTGGGCACCTCGCGTTCCCCGCCGTCCGAGGGCCGGTTCTCGACCCGCACCCGGTCCGTGCCGGGGGTGCGCGCCACCATGGTGGACGAGCCGCCGCCGTCGAGGTTGACCGCGGTGTGCGCACCGGCCTCGACCATCATCTCGCCCAGTTCGTCGAGGCCGACGCCCTCGGCGAAGGAGGGCTGCCGCCCGTCGACGCTGAGCAGGAACATCTGCGAGCCGTCCTCGGAGAACCCGAGCGCCGTGCGCGGGGCCCCGGGTGTGTTGTCTCCCTCTCGGGCCTGCTGGACCTGTCCGTCGACGACGAGCATCTGGCGGCCGTTCAGCGCGGCGTGGATCTCCTGGTCGTCGCCGGCCCGGGTGTCGTAGTCGATGCTGACCGGGTCGCCCACGGCCAGGTCGGACAGTGTTTCGGCGCCGTCCTCGCGGCCGACCAGGACGAAGGCGTCGTCGGCGATCTCTCCCTCGCGCGGCTGCTCCACGACCTCGGTGACGACCCCGTCGGTGACCACGACCTCCACGGCCGTCTCGGCGCCCCCGACCGCGTGGCACCGGCAGTACTCGCCCCACAGCGGGGTGAACGCGGCGATCCCGCCGGTGTCCAGTACGGGTTTGTTGATCGCGTCCAGCGACGGTGCCTCACCGGTCGGCAGCTCGACGGCGCCCTCGAAGAAGACCTCGCCGATCGAGCCGAGCCCGTCGGGTGTGAAGATCGCGGCGGACCCGCGGTAGTCCTCGGGGCCCGGGGAATGGATCAGTTCACCGCTCCGCACGCCCACGCCCTGGGGTGCGCCGGAGGCGTTGATGTCGAAGAAGTCGCCGTTCACCGCGGCGACCGCCTCGGCGCGGTCGGCCTGCTCGCTCAGCGGTTCCGGGTCGGTCATCCGGCCGGGGAAGAGGTAGTCGACGCTGATCCCGCCGGTGAGGTCGGCGGTGAGCAGGTCGGCCTGCAGCCAGCTGGGGTTGCCCGTGTAGGCGTCCGGCCCGTAGGCGTCGAACGAGGTCAGCGTGACGCCGGGGGCGACGGGGCGTTCGGTGTCGAACGTCTCCAGGCGCGGTTCCGGGTCGGCGGCCTGTGTGGCCGTGCCGTCCGGCGGGATCTCGACGGTCTCGCTGAACCCGGTGTGCTCGCTCGGGTCGGCGTTGGTCGCGTTCGCGCCGGTGACCGGCGCGAGGGCGAGGACCAGGGCGAGAACCGCGGCCAGGGCGGCGGGGGTGCGTGAGCGGATCGACCACCGGCGATTCATGGGAAGCCTCCGGGCGGCTGGGGGATGGCGGAGGGCCCTGCGCGGAGGGCCCCGTGCGTGAACTTCCTACCAGTTAGCCGGTCCGTTGTGTAGGAAGTGAACGGCGCAGGATTCCGGCCCGGTCTCCCGGCCAGGGCTTCCTCTCGTCCGGCCTCCACCCGGTTCACGGAGATTTCGTCCGAGGTCGGCTCGTTCGTCACGGAGGAGCGGGGGCGCGGCCGAGGCACCCGGCACCACCGGCGGTTCAGGTCGCGGTCGGCGGTTCCGCTCGGATCGGCGCGAACCCCCGCAGGGCGGGGGCGGGGGCACGGCGCGCCACGTCGGCCTGGGGCCGTGCCCGGTTCACGACAGCGGGGGTCAGCCGGTCACCGGGGTCAGCCGGAACACGGGGATGAGCCGGTCGGTGCGCTGTTCGTACAGGGAGAAGTTCGGCCAGACCAGGCACATGAGCGACCAGGCCCGGTCGCGTTCGTGGGACGTGAGCTCCTCCGCCCCGACCTCCACCCGGCGTCCCGCCTTCTCGACCAGGGCGGTCCGGGCCTCGCGGAGGTTGCGCGCCCACTGGGGTGCGGCCGGTGCGCCGAAGGCCGAACCGGCGACCAGCAGATGCGCTCCGTCGCGTACATACAGCAGGGGCACACTGCGCGGCTCACCGCTGTTGCGGCCGCGGACCGTGAGCAGGATGTTCGGCAGACCGGCGAGGTCGAGCACCCCCACTCGGCCGCGGCTGACCCGTTGGAGGGCCCGGTCGCTCCGGGTGATCCAGGGCAGCAGCCGCGGCGTCCACGGGGCGGCGCCGATCCGCACGGCGAGCGGGGTCAACAGTCCCATGTCCGCATCGTACGGACCGGGCGGCCGCGTCCGCCAGGAGGACGCGCGAGGGGCCGCCGCGCCCGCTGCGGACGCGGCGGCCGTCAGGAGGGACGCCGGTCAGGCGGCGGAGTACTCGGCGGCGACGTCCAGCACCCAGGTGACTCCGAAGCGGTCGGTGAGCTGGCCGTAGAGCGGCGCCCACGCCGAGGGGCCGATCGGCTGCCGCACCTGTGCTCCGTCGACGAGCCCGTCCCAGTAGCCCTGGAGCTCGGCGGGGTCGGTACCCCGCAGGGAGACGAAGAACGGGTCCCTGCCCCGGTCCCACTCCAGGTGCGGGTAGACGTCGTAGGCCATGATCCGGAACCCGTTGTCCGCGGCGACCTGCCCGAAGGCGACGCGGTCGGCGGTTTCCGGGCCGGTGCCGCCCGTGTCGGCGTAGCCGGCGACGGTCAGCTCGCCTCCGAACACGGAGTGGTAGAACTCCAGGGCCTGGCGGGCGTCACCGCGAAAGTTCAGATGAGGCGTGATGTCGACGGTCATGAGGGGACTCCTTGTTCTCGGGGAGAGCCGGGTCGGCTCTCCGGCCACAGAACGAGCCTCGCGGAAGTACCGGTCATACCGCGTCCGCTTCTCGCACAGAATGGAGGGCATGGCCAGATCACCCTCGCGGATGTTGAAGCTCCTGTCGCTGCTGCAGACCGGACGGGACTGGCCCGGGCGCGTTCTCGCCGAACGGCTGGAGGTCAGTGACCGCACGCTGCGCCGCGACATCGAGCACCTGCGTGAACTCGGCTACGGGATCACCGCGGCCAAGGGTCCGGACGGCGGCTACCGGCTGGACGCGGGCTCGGAGCTGCCCCCGTTGCTGTTCGACGACGACCAGGCCGTCGCGCTCGCGACCGCCCTTCGGGTCGCCGCCGCCTCCGGGGCCGCGGAGAGCGAGGCGGCGCTGCGGGCGCTGACGACGGTCCGGCAGGTGATGCCGTCGCGGCTGCGCCACCGGATCGACGGGCTGGCGTTCACCGCGCTTCCCGGGGACACCTCCTCACCGGTGGATCCGGACGTTCTCGTCGCGGTGAGCAGAGCGGTCAGGGCGTGCGAGGTGCTGCGGTTCGACTACGTACCGGTGGGGCGTGATCCCTCGACCGCCCCCTCGCGTCGGCGCGTGGAACCCCACCACGTCCTCTTCGCCGCCGGGCGCTGGTACCTCGTCGGCTGGAACCTGGACAGGGACGCCTGGCGGGTGTACCGGATCGACCGGATGGTCCCCGGTGTCCCGACCGGCCCCCGCTTCGCCCCGCGCCCCGTACCCGGCGGCGACATCAGGGAGTTCCTCGCCGCCAGGCTGAAGGGTTCGGACGGCGGGAACACCTGGCCCTGCACGGGCGAGGCTGTCCTGGAGCTGGCCGCGCGGGACGTGGCGCCGTTCGTTCACGACGGAGTCGTCGAGGAACTCGCACCGGACCGGTGCCGGCTGATCGCCGGTTCCTGGTCCTGGGTGGCGCTGGCCGCCTCGATCGGCCGGTTCGACGCCGCCGTCACCGAGGTCGCGCCCCGCGAGCTGGCCGACGCCTTCCGTGCGCTGTCCCACCGTTTCGCCGATGCCGCCGGGCCGTCGTCGACAGCGGAGGCCGGCCCGGTCGGCCCGGCCTGAGCGCCGGTTCGGCAGTCGGACGGATCACCGCCGGGCCCGGTCCAGCAGCGCCTCCGCCCGCTGGTGGGCGACACGTGAGGACGCGACCAGGGCCGGGTCCGCTCCCTCGAAGACGCGGAGCTGAAGGGCTCGGGAGAACGCCTCCGCGGCCTCCCGCAGGTCGCCGCCGACGAAGTGCGCCTTGCCCAGGTGCTGCCACAGCACCGCCTCGCGGGCGGTGCCGCGGCAGTCCTCCAGGAGCTGCCCGTACTCCCCGACCGCCCATGCGATCCGGCCCAGGTCACGGCGGACATCGGCCAGCAGAGCACGGTGGCGGACCGTCGGGGCCTCCTCGACCAGGGCCGACGCGAGGGGTTCTGCCTCCTCGGGGCGGCCGCTCCAGAGCTCCTCGAGAACACGCAGGGCCGGGTCAGAGGCGTTCGCGCGCCGGAACTCCGCCAGGTCCTCGATCACCGGGAGCAGGGTCAGCGCGTCCGTGTACCAGCCCGGTCCGCCGGGGACACGGGTCCCCTGGCCGTCGTCGCGGCTTTCGGCAGAAGTCATGTGCGGCAGGTTAGCGGCGACGTGGGCCTTTGGGGTGGGGAGCACACGGGTACGCTCCCGGGCGCGCCCCTGACCGGGTGCGCACCCGGGACACGGATGCGTCAGGAAACGAGGAGACGTTGGGTTCACCCGAGGCCGCCTACCAGTCCGGTGAGGGCAGTGCCCTCAGTGTCGACACCGCCTTCTACGACCGGCTCGCCGAACACACCGAGGGCCGTGAGCTCGTGGAGCGGTTCGTGCTGCCGATCCGGTCCGGCCGGGCGTGGGAGGTGCCCGCCGGACACCTGTGCCGAATCTCCACACCGGAGGGGCCGCAGGTCGGGGACCTCAACATCTGGAACCGGCACAACCCGCGCGAACGCCTGTGGGCCTCACGCACCCGCCAGCTGCAGAGCTCCCACGTGACCCGCCACGACCGCCTGTGGTCGACCCTGCCGTACCTGCGCCCCCTGGTGACGATCACCAACGACACCCTGGAGTGGTACGGGACCGACGAGGACGGCGGGCGGGTGCACGACCTGCTCGGAACCCGGTGCGACCCGTACGTGAACCGGATGCTCACCGGGGAGGACTTCGACCGGCACTGCCATTCGAACCTGACCCGCGCGGTGCTGCCCTACGGGCTGACCGAGTTCGACGTGCACGACGTGCTCAACGTCTTCCAGTGCACCGGACTCAACGAGGGGGACCAGTACTTCATGAAGGCCTCTCCCGCCGGGCCGGGGGACTTCTTCGAGTTCTTCGCCGAACAGGACCTGCTCTGCGCGCTGTCGACCTGCCCCGGCGGGGACCTCTCGGTTCCGCTGTGGGGACCGGACGCCCGGGACCCGATCGACGTGTGCCGACCGCTCGGCGTGGAGGTCCACCGCCCGGCCCCCGAGCTCGTCGAGGGCTGGAACGAGCCGCCGACCGCCGCTTACCGGGGGCGGCACGGGCTCACCGGCCCCGGCTGAGCCGGTGGAGTTCGCGGCTGTGGAAGACGGCGGGTTCGGGCCGGGCCGGTCGACGACCAGCAGGTTCCCCGCCACGAGGCCGCCGTGGAACCGGGTCGGCTCGGGGAAGAGCGCTGTTCCCTCCAGCAGAGGAAGCGTGCGGCCCCTCCCCTGCGCAGCTAAGCGAAGTTGAAATCGGGTGTTCTGCACGTCTTGTCGTGATTGATCACTACGCATAGCATCGGGCCGACCCCACCCGGTCACTCAAGGCATCAGCGCCCTCACCCCCGGGAGCCCCCCATGCTGAGACGTATCCTCACGCCCCTACTGATCACGCTGAGTGCACTGGCACTGACTCTGTTCGGTGCCGCACCGGCCACCGCGGCGCCCGCGGAGCAGTCCCGGCCGCTGGTTCGGACTGTCCTGTACTACGACTCCAGCCAGGCCGCGGAGTACACCTCCGCCGTGGCCTCGGCCGTGGACGTGTGGAACTCCAGCGTCGGCAACGTCCGGCTGGAGCCGGCGTCCTCCGGACAGCACGCCGAGATCCGGATCGTCGCCGACGACGGCTGGCCCCGCGCCCATCTGGGGCCGGTGCGGCCGGGCGGACGGGTCACCGTCTGGATGGGCCGCCAAGGCACCGCCGAAGGCTACGACGCGGTGCGGATCGCCGCGCACGAGCTCGGCCACAGCCTGGGCCTGCCCGACGCCAAGCCCGGCCCGTGCTCGTCCCTGATGTCGGGTTCCACCGGCGGCGTGAACTGCACCAACCCCGCGCCCAACGCCTCCGAGCGCTCGCGGGTCGAGGCCGCCTACGGCAGCGGTACGGCGGGCCTGCGCGCCGCTGACGGGCAGCTCCTGGTCGACCGTTTCTGAGCGGGCACGGAACGAACGGCCTTCGACGGCCGACCCGCACCTGCGGGTCGGCCGTCGAGGTGTGAGGGCCCGGCGGGGCGCGTCACCGGTCGTGCTCGGACCAGTACCGCTCCAGTTCCGAGCCGAGTTCCTCCGCCGCCTGCATGGGCAGGGAGTGCGTGGTCCGGGGCCAGACGGTGACGGGCTCCTTCCCCAGGTCACGGGCGCGCTGGGCGGCCTCCTCCCCTCCGGCCAGGGACTTGTCGTCGGCGATGTCGACCCGGACCGGCATCTCCAGCGACTCCCACTCCTGGTCGGTGAGGGTCCGCGGCACCGGCATGACGGCGGCGTAGTGCTCGGAACCCTCGTCGATCATCACCGACATCGGGGTGCGTTCGCGCACCTCCTCGACCGTGGTGCCGCCGATCTCCGCCAGGCCGCGGTCCTTCCACGACTGCGGCACGGGCAGGACCAGCAGCGACGACCACAGGTAGGTCGAGGCGGGCAGGCCCTGCAGGACCATCACCGGTTCGAGGAGGGTCAGGGAGGCCACCCGGCCGGGGTGCGCGAGCGCGTGGGTGGCCGCGATGGCCCCGCCGAAGGAGTGCCCCACCATGTGGGCGCGCTCCACGTCCAGGCCCGCGAGCATCTGCTCCACCCAGGCGGCCTGGTCGTCGAAGGAGGTGAAGGGCACGGACTGGGTCGACATGCCGGCGTCGCCGACCGCGTCCATGGCGTACAGGGTGCGGTGGCCGATCCAGTGGGTGAGGTTCTCGCCCCACATGGGCGCGCCGGAGCTGATGCCGGGCAGCAGGACGACCGGCAGCCTGTCGCCGTCCTCTTCTCCGCCGGCGCCCTCTCCAGCGGCACCCTCTTCACCGGCGCCGCCCTCGCCGTGCGCATCCTCGTCCCGCTCCCCCTGGTCCGAGGCGGTCCACTCGTACACCCGCACGGTGCCGTACTCGGTGGTGACGTCGTGGGCGCGGGTCGGTTCGGGCAGGGTGGCCATCACCTCCTCGTAGGCGGAGCGGTAGTCCTCGAATCCGTCCCGACTTCGCCAGTGCCCCACTCCCGGGTCGGATGCGACGACCGAGACCGCCTTGTCGACCACCAGCCAGGCCACCGCCAACGCGGCCAGGACCAGCAGCACGCGGCGCCGGCGGATCCCTCGTTCTGCCCTGTCCTTCACAGCCACTCCAGAAATACGATCGTATTGCTCAGTTCCTCCGAGTGTACACCTCTGTCAATACGGTCGTATTGTCGTTGGCTAGGATGTCGGTATGGACAGCTCCGAACACGACGAACGCCGGACCGCGATCATCCATGCGGTGTGGCAGGTCATCGCACAGCGAGGCATGGGCGCGGTGTCCATCCGCAACGTGGCCGCGGCGGCCGGGGCCTCGGTCGGCCGGGTGCAGTACTGGTTCCCGAGCAAGGACGAGCTCCTGCGGGCCAGCCTGGAGGCGATGCTCTCGAACGCCGCCCGGCTCCATGCCGACGCGGCCGGGGGCGTCGACGACCGCGAGGCGCTGTGGCAACTGGTCGGCCACCCCATTCCCCGGGCGGAGACCGCCCGTGCCGGGGTGTCGGTGTTCCACCAGTACGTCGCCGCCGCCTTCAACCATCCGGGACTGGCGCGCATGCTGGCCCGGGCGAAGGAGGGCGAGGAGGACGAGACCGCCCGGCTGCTCGGCGGGCTCGCCCCCGGACTCGACGATCCCCGTGCGGCGGCGCGGTCGCTGATGGCCACCGCCGACGGCCTGTCCATGCGTGTTCTGATCGGCGGCCTCACCGCGGCGGAGGCCGAACGGACCCTGCGCGCAGAGATGGATCGGTTCGTGTCCTGAGGGCCGTCCCCGGGCCGGGTTCCCTCACCCCCCGGCCCGGGCCCTCCGGCTAGTAGGAGAAACGCAGACCGAAATGGTTGAGCGAGTCGGGGAGCTCCCGGGTGTGCAACGGCAGCCCGCCGTCCACCCGGTGCAGCGGCCCTCCTCCGAGCAGTGACCGCAGCAGGTAGGAGACGGTCAGAGGGACCAGGTCACTTGCCGGGCACCCCGCGGGGCCGTGGCTGAAGGGCACGATCCCGGGTTCGCCCTCGGCGCGGCCGTCCGTCCAGATGCCGGGTTCGAAGGCGTCGGCGTAGGACAGTTGGGCGGGGTCGCGGTGGAAGTAGGAGCTCATCACCAGGAACGCCGTTCCGGCTTCGATCGTGCCGTTGCGCCAGGTGGTCTCCCGGGTGCTCTCCCGGATCACCACCGGGGTGGTCGGCCACAGCCGGACCGACTCGCGCAGGGTCGCGCGGAGCAGGGGCAGGTCCGTCCCCTCCTCCGTCAGGGCCTCCGCACGGGCGGCCTCGACGGCCGATCCGGAGGAGGTCAGCAGAGCCAGTGCCCGGAAGGCGGCGATGGCCGAGGCGTCGAAGGCGAACAGCCAGTGGGCCACCTGGTCCTCCGGGCGCTCCGCGGACTCCGGTCGGCCCAGCCGCGCGGCCAGGCTTCCGGGCTCGGCGCGGTCGATGTTCTCGCGCACCCGGTCGAGGAAGGCGCCCCTGAGGTTGCGGTCCACCGGGAGCAGGTACGACCAGTTGGCCCGGCCCCGCAGGGCGCGCAGGAGCTCGGTGGTGCGCCGGTCCCCCGCGGCGAAGCTTCCGAAGACCACTCTGCGGGCCAGCGCGTCGAAGGTCTCGGAGAACCGCGACCAGTCCAGTTCCCCGCCCCTGGATCCCGCGTTGCGCAGGGCCAGCACCAGGGCCTGCGCCTCCGCGTGCACGTGCCCGGCGATGCTGTCGGCATCGGGGTGGAGCAGCCGCCCCGGGGCCAGGGCCTCCTCGTTGGCCCGGCGCCGCTCGGGGCGGGACCGGTGTTCGGAGACCAGGGCGCCGTGCGGTTGGAAGTGGGAGAGCGCGCCCCGCTTCTCCGCCCCGCCCGGGGAGAACGGCTCCGGGGTGCCCTCCAGGAGTCTGCGGACGTCCTCCGGTGCCAGTACCAGCGCGATCCGCCGGCCCGTGTAGCTCAGGGGCAACGGGTCGTCACCGTGCCGTTCCCGGAGTTCACGCAGGACCGAGACGATCCTGCGGTCGCTCTCGGTCGCCGCGGCCAGGGTCTCCCCGACCGGGCGGCGGACGATGGCGCCGCGTGCGACGGTGGGCAGCAGAACCGATGACAGGAGACGTGTCGTCTCCGCGAGACTCGTTGCTTCACACGTGGTCACGGGGTACACGCTCCGTCCATTCACGGGAGAAGATCCTCTCCTCCGACTCGTATGCGTCCAGGGTCGCGTGGACCCGGAACTCGTCCTCCGTGCACTCGAGAACGGTGTGCGTCTCGGTTCTGGCGTCCCAGTCCCCTCTGGCGAAGCGCATCGTCCACGTGGAACGGCCGCGTACCGAGGTGAAGTCGTCCCCCACCGCGTCGTAGATCTCGTGGGCCCTGCGCGTCACGTCGAGGCCGATGTCCTCGAAGCGCAGGACGCCGCCGTCCTTGAGGATCTCCAGGGAGAAGTGGTTGTCCACGAGGTTCCGGTGGACCGACCAGTCGTGCTCGCCCTGACGCTGCCGCGTGGTCGGGATCGGGGGCGTGGCCTCCGGGGCGTCGAACAACTCGGGGTAGGAGTCCTCCTCCTCGGGGACCGGGCGCACCGGCAGGACCAGGGCGCTCGTGCCGGGCCGCACCGTCAGCAGGGTCGGCCGCGGCGGGGGCCAGGCCAGCGGCCAGTAGGAGGTGGACAAGGACAGCCGCACCCTGTGGCCGGCCGGGAAGGCCTGGGCGACGCTGTTCATCGTGAGCTCCACCCGGTAGGACTCACCGGGCACCAGCGTGCGGGGGGCCTCGTGTCCGTCCCGGTGGGTCAGGTTGAGCAGCCCGTAGGTCACGCGGGTGGCGCTGCCGTCCGGTGCCACGTCACACAGCCGGGCGGCCACCATCGCGACCGGTTCGCTCACGGTGAGGTCGAGTACCACCCGTGTGGGGCCCAGGACCTCCACCCGTTCGGGGAGGGGATCACTGTCGAACACCAGGGAGCCCCCGTCCTCCTCCCTCTGGTCGTAGGGCAGGTCCGGCGGGGCGCTGTAGGAGGCCCACTTGCCCGCGAACTGGCCCACGGACAGGGGGGACCGGAGGGTCAGCGGATCGGTGGTGCCCCGCTCCCCCGGCCGGAGGAGGCGGTTCTCGGACAGCGGCAGTGAGTAGTCGTCGACCCGTTCGGAGGGCCACCCCGGTTCGTGGACCCAGCGTCCGGGCCGGTCCTCGTAGGCGGTCGAGGGCGGGACGCTCTCCTGCATCCAGGTCCAGAGCCCGGTCTCCTTCTCGGCCCCGTTGTCCTCGCCCTTGGTCCATCGGTCGAGCCAGCGGACCACCTCCTGGAGGTAGCCGATCGCCGGTCCGGGGTAGCCCATGTGCGGGTACCGGTGCGACCAGGGCCCCACCAGTGCCTTGACCGGGCTGTCGAGGTTCTTCATGAGCCTGAGGACGGCGTTGGAGTACCCGTCCGCCCAACCGCTGGAGGCCAGGACCGGGCACCTGATCCGGGAGTAGTCCTCACAGACGGAGGCGTGCTTCCAGTAGGAGTCCCGCCGTTGGTGGTGGAGCCACTTGAGGACCCAGGGGCGGTTGGCCTCCAGGCGCTCCCGCCACATGTCCCGCCAGACCGGGCCGACGACCTCCGGGTCCGGCGGGCAGGTGCTGTAGGCGAAGGTGGTCCCGGCCTCGGCCAGGTTGTCCGAGAGCAGGCAGCCGCCCATGTAGTGGAAGTCGTCGGCGTAGCGGTCGTCGGTGAAGGAGCTGATGACGATGGTGCGCAGGCTCGGCGGGCGGTGCGCGGCCACCTGCAGGGCGGAGAACCCGCCCCAGGACAGACCCATCATCGCGGTGCTGCCGTCACACCAGGGTTGTTCCGCCAGCCAGGCCAGGACCTCCTCGGCGTCCCGCTGCTCGCGCTCCAGGTACTCGTCGGTGAGCACCCCCTCGGAGTCGCCGGTGCCCCGCAGATCCACACGCACGCAGGCGTAGCCGTGTCCCGCGATGTAGGGGTGGTGCATGGAGTCGCGCACCGCGGTCAGGTCCCGTCTCCGGTAGGGGATGTACTCCAGGACGGCCGGAACCGGTGAGTCGTCCGACGAACACGGCCGCCACAGCCTCCCTGCCAGGCGCACACCGTCGGACATGGGGATCCAGAAGTGCTCCTCGGAGCGGGTCTCGTACGGCAGGTCCTCCACCAGTCGCACAGTCGTACCTCCCTCAGCCTCGTGTGTCGTCCTCGGCCGGGCCGCCTTCGTCCACCAGGCTGTCCTCGCCCTCGAACTCGAAGGGAAGGCTCTTCACGCAGCGTTCGTACTTGGCCAGCATCTCGGTCTCGTCGGCGCCGCCGATGACGATCTTGGCCAGTTCGAAGCTGTAGCTGTCCTGGGCGGGCAGCTCGGACAGGCGCTGGCCCTCCTCCGGGACGACCTTGACGCTCACACCGTCCAGGCTCTCCTCCAGGGCAGCCACCTCCTGCGCAGTGGGGACCCTGGTGACGACCCCGTCGCGGAACCGCCGGTGGTACCACTCGGCGGCCACGGAGTACTGGCCCCGGGTCTCGGGGAGGACGGGGTTCTCCCCCAGGCCCAGGCGGAGCATGCGTTCGTGGTTGGACACGCCGTCCACGAGTTCGAAGAGAGAGGCGTGGGTCTGGGAGTGACGGGGGTTGATCTCGACGATCCCGAGGCTGTCCTCGAGGGGGTCGTAGAAGAACTCGACACTGAACGTCGTGTTGTCCAGGCCGTGCCGCTCGATGATGCTCTCGGAGATGTCCTTCATCCGCCTCCGGACCTTCTCGGACAGACCGGAGGGGTACTGGTGGCGCAGGAAGGAGGGGGTTCCGGGGAAGTCGACGGAGTCCAGAACCGCGTACACCGTGGCCTTCCCACCGTGGACGTACCCCTCCGTGGCGACCTGGATCCCGTGCAGGGCGCCTTCGGCCAGGGCGTGGTGTCCTCCCACCTCGGCGACCTCCGGGGGCAGGTCCACCCTGCTGAGAATGCTCTCGAAGGGGCGCCCGATCCGGTCGACGTCGCTGCGGATGCGTTCGACGGCTTCGTAGAACCCCTCGTCGTCCTCCACCCGGAAGGCCATCTCCGAGGAGGCCGACTTGACGGGCTTCAACCACAGGGGGTACTCGAGGCCGTGCTCCGGGGCGGAGGAGTCCAGGTCGACCGCGGAGAAAGGCGGATGGGCGTCGGTCACCTGGGACTGGAGGAGTCGGCTCCAGTACTTGTGCTCGCACCTGACCACGGTCTTCAGGTCCGCCGAGGGCAGACCGCGTTCGGCGCAGAGGATGGGGACGAGCAGGGTGACCGGGAAGTCCCAGTAACCGACGATGGCGTCCACCGTGTTCTCGGGATCTGCGTCCTCGAAGCCGTCGAGCACCCCTCTCGCGGCGGCGAGGGTTCTCTCGACGTCGATCTCACCGCTCTGGAGCTCTTCGAGGTCGAGCAACTGGTGGAACCGGCAGTTCTTCCCGATCGGCGTCCTTTCCAGCAGCTCTTGGTTGCGCTTGTCCAAGCCCATGACGAAAACGTTTTTCACGTTGCCGCACCGTCCTTCGCGTATAGGGAGCGAGGGGGATGTGGTCTGTACTCTGGCGGCTACCCGGCTACCCCGCGTCTATGCGTGACCGGAAGCGGGGAATCCGCTGTGATGAGCGATCAGCGGGCAGCCGGCAGGATGTGTCACCACAACGAGTGGAGCGCTTCACTCCTGTGCTTTCTGCAGACGCACGTAGGCGAGTTGCAGCCAGTCGGAGACCGCCACGGCGCTGAACACCGCTCCTGCGCTCCGGGTGAGGGAGGGTGCGAACACGAGGCCGAAGGCGTACCCGGTGGCGATCCACTGAGCGGTGCAGAAGGGACAGGTGAGCAACTCACCGACCGCCTTGCGCCCGCCTGTGTCACGCACCTCCTCGTCGAGTTCGGCCGGGGCGGACACGCCCTGGAAACGGGTGAAGAAGGCTCTCAGGGGGCTGGTGACCGGGTCCTTGGCCAGCAACCGCGACAGTTTGTGCGTGGTGAGGCCCATCAGCGCCAGGTCCCAGGGGCCCACGGACGCTGCGGCCCCCCGTCTGCCGGAACGACGGGCGAGGAGCACGCCGGCCGCGACCAGCGCCGCGTAGGCCGAAGCCGTCGCGGCGTACCCGGCGAGTGGCTGGTCACTGTCCCCGCGATAGGCCTCCGCCTCCCTCTGGATGCTTCTCCGGGCGTTCTCCATGCCGGTGGCACCGTCATTCATCTCTGCCGTCCTTTCGTCGTCCTGTTCCGATGTCCCCCGTGGACCTGTCACGGGCCCAGGCGTGCAGCTCCTCCCTGTCCCCCGCACCGTCGAGGTTGACGGCGGCCTCGATCAGCGCCAGATGCGTGAAGGCCTGGGGGAAGTTGCCCAGCGGGGTGCCGTCCGCGGCCATCTCCTCGGCCTGGAGCCCCAGGTCCCCGGAGCTCGCACACAGCCGTTCGAACCTGTTCCTGGCCTCCGTACTCCGCCCGGCGAGCACCAGGGCGGACACCATGTCGAAGGAACAGAGCAGGAAGGCGCCTTCGGGCGTGCCGATCCCGTCGTCGGTCTCCTTGGGGTCGTACCTGCGCACGAGCCAGCCGTCGTCCCCGAGTTCGGCCTCCACCCGCTCCAGGGTGCGGAGCACGCGCGGGTCGGTCCCCTCGAGGAATCCCAGGAGCGGAACCCGCAACAGCGAGCCGTCCGTGTTGGTGGAGCCGTACGACTGGACGAAGGCCCCGGTGGCGTCGACACCGCGTTCGAGGACCTGCTCGCGAATCGCCCGCGCCTCTTCACGCCACTCGTCCAACGGCACCTCCCCCTGGCGGCCGGTCGACTCGGCGAGCTGGATCGCCCGGTCCAGACACACCCAGGCGTAGACCTTGGAGTTGGTCCAGTGCCGGGGGCTCGACCGCACCTCCCACACACCCTCGTCGGGCTCGCGCCACAGCGCGCGGGCCGCCTCGACCACGGAGTCGAGCTGCTGGAGGTCGCTCCGTGTCAGGCTCCCGGTGGCCTCCTCGTAGGAGAGCGCCGCGTCCAGGATGTGCCCGTACACGTCCAGCTGGTGCTGGGAGTAGGCGGCGTTGCCGATCCGCACCGGGCGTGCCCCACCGTGTCCGGCCAGGTGGTCGAGGGTCGTCTCCTTCGGAGGCGGCGCCTCGTCCACCGCCTCCGCGGGCGGGATCCAACCGGTCGGCCGACCGCACGCCCGCAGCAGGAAACGCAGGTACCTCCCCGCCTCCTCGGCGTGTCCCAGGCGCAGGAAGGCGAGGACCACGAGGGCCGCGTCCCGGTGCCAGAGATACCGGTAGTCCCAGTTCCTGGTCCCTCCCGGCCATTCGGGCAGGGAGGTGGTGGGCGCGGCGATCAGGGCGCCGCTCTCCTCGAAGAGCAGGCCGCGCAGGACGAGCGCGCTGCGCCGCACGTGGGCGGCGCCGACGCCCTCGTACCCGGTCCGGGCCGACCAGGCGCGCCAGGTTTCGAGGGTCTCCCTGAGCAGCGCCTGCCCCTGCCCCGGACCGACTCCGCGCTCACCCCGCAGGTAGTCCAGGGCGAACACCGCGGTCTCCCCCTCGGAGAGCTCGACCCGGAACTCGGGGTCCCCGTCCTCGGCGATGCGGGGAGAGGGCACCCCGGACAACAGCGGACCCGAGGCCTCGCGAAGGCCCCCGTCCGCCTCGCGCCACGCGGGCCGCTCCCGGGCGAAGTCGGGTCGGGCGCTCAACCGGGAGCGCACCGAGGTGCTGCCCGAGCGGCACTCGACGAGCCTGACGAGCAGGCCTTCTCGGGACAGGACCGCCTCGCCCTCCGGTCTTCGGACCGCGAGCAGATCGCGGACGACGACCTCGACGTCCTCCCCTCGCCACAGGGTCTCCAGGACGAGGCTGTCGTCCGCGTAGGAGCGTGACACCGGCCGCGCTCCCTGGACCTCCAGGGTCCACTCGCCGCCGCGCTCGGGGTCCAGGATCCCCGAGAGGAAGGCGGGCCCGTCGAACCGCGGAGCGCACAACCAGTTGATCGTGCCGTCCGGCGTGACGAGCGCGGCGGTGTGGCAGTCCGAGAGGAAGCCGTGGTCCCCGACAGCTGTTTCCTTCTGCTCCATCAGTCCCCCGTCGTCCTTCCGTGGGCTCCTGTCCGTCCGACTGCCCTGGAGGGGCCGCGGCGAAACAGCAGTTCGGACGCTTGTCCCGACTCACACACGGCGTACATGAGGAACCGCTCTCCCGGGTAGCGGGGGGAAAGAAGGCCGCAGTTCCGTGTTCGGAGGAGACGGAGGACGGTATGGAGGCCCGCAACGGAGGGCACAAGGTGGTCGTGGTCAGCGGGGCCAGCGCGGGCGTCGGTCGGGCGACCGCACGGGAGTTCGCCCGCCACGGGTACGCGGTCGCCCTGCTCGCACGCGGCGAGGCGGGGCTCGCCGCCGCCGAACAGGAGGTGCACGACGCCGGGGTGCCGGTGTTGGCCCTGCCGGTGGACGTCAGCGACCCCGGAGCCGTGCGCGAGGCCGCGGAGCGGGTCGAGACCGTACTCGGTCCCGTGGACGTGTGGGTGAACTCGGCCTTCGCGTCCGTCATCGCCCCCTTCCCGGAGGTCGAACCCGAGGAGTTCCACCGGGTCACCGACGTCTGTTACCACGGTTACGTGCACGGGACCCGTACCGCGCTGGCGCTGATGGGGCCCCGGAGCCGGGGTGTGATCGTGCAGGTGGGGTCGGCCCTGGCCTACCGGGGCATCCCCTTCCAGGCCGCGTACTGCGGAGCCAAGCACGCGGTACGCGGGTTCACCGACTCCGTGCGCGCCGAACTGGTGAACACCGGTTCGGGGATCAGGTTGACGGAGGTCCACCTCCCCGCGATCAACACCCCGCAGTTCTCGTGGGTCCGTTCACGGGTGGGCGGGCGGACCAGGCCCGTTCCACCGGTGTACCAGCCGGAGGTCGCGGGCCGGGCGATCGTGTGGGCGGCCGAACACCCCCGACGGCGCCGTTACTGGGTGGGCGCGTCGACCGTGGGCACCGTTCTGGCCCAGCGCCTCGCGCCCCGCGTACTGGACCTGCAGCTCGGGTACACGGCGCGGGAGAGCCAGGTCCGCGACGAGCCGCCGCCCAGGCGTGACAACCTCTTCGAGCCCGTGGACGACACCCGTGACTTCGGCGCGCACGGAGAGTTCGACGCCGAGTCGCGTGAGGTCAGCCTCCTCGACGAGGTGAACCGCAGGCGGGGGCGCGCTCTGCTGGTCGGCGCCGCCGTGTGCGCGGCCGGGGCCGCGGGCTACGCCCTCCGCCGCCGGACGAGGTAGGGCCCCAGGGCCAGAACGCCCACCGGCGCGGAGCCGAAGCACTCGAGCGCGTCGCGGGGGGAGTCCACGGTGGGGCGTCCCGCCGTGTTCAGGCTCGTGTTGGCGAGGACGGGAAGGCCGGTGAGGGCCCGGAAATCGGCGAGCAGGCGGGAGAGGAGGGAGTCGTCCCCGCCCTCGACGGTCTGCACCGTGGCGGTGCCGTCCACATGGACCACGGCCGGTATGCGTTCACGCCACTCGGCCGCCACGTCGTGGACGAAGAGGGGGTAGGGGCTGGGCAGGGGGCCGCCCGAGAAGAGGTCCGCCGCGTGTTCGGCGGCCACGATCGACGCCACCGGGCAGAACTGTTCGCGGCCTCCGGCCCGGTTGAGCCTTTCGCGGCTGTCCCTCCGTGAGGGGTCGGCCAGGAGCGAGCGGTGCCCCAGGGCCACCGGACCGTATTCGGAACGTCCCTGGAACCAGGCGACGAGGGCCCCTTCGCTCAGTGCCCGGGCGACCTCGGCGGTGAGGTCTGCGGGGCGCTCGTACTCGATCTCCGCTTCCTCCAGGACGGCGGCCAGGGCTTCCTCGTCCCAGTCGCGTCCCAGGTCCGCGCCGGGCATCGGTTCGACCGTGTCCCCCAGGTCGACCGCTGCCTGGAGCGCGCCTCCCAACGCCGTCCCGGCGTCTCCGGCGGCCGGCTGGACCCACACCTCGTCGAAGGGGCCGTCCCTCGCGATGCGGCTGTTGGCGCTGCGGTTCAGAGCCATCCCCCCGGCCAGCGCCAGACTGCGGTGCCCGGTCTGCTCGTGCAGCCAACCCACGAGTTCGAGGAGGACCTCCTCCACCCTCGCCTGGACGCTGGCGGCCAGGTCGGCGTGTTGCCGGGTGTGCTTGCTGCCCGGTTCCGCGGCCGGCGCGAGGGCCTCCCAGTCCACGCCCGAGGCCACGATCAGGCCGTGGCCCCGGTAGGCGATCCGGTCCCGCAGGAGCCCGGTCATCGTCGGCTCCCCGTAGGCGGCCAGGGCCATGGCCTTGTGCTCGTCACGGCAGGGGCGGAACCCGAGGTGCTGTGTCAGTCCCTGGTAGACCATCCCCAGGGACTCCGGGAGCGGTTGGCGGACGAGGACGTCCAGGTCGCCCTCCGCGGTGTAGGAACCCGCCAGGTGCGAGGTGCTCTCGCCGCGGCCGTCGGTGACGAGGACCGCGCGTCCCGCGTGCCCGCCCGCGGCCGGGGGTGCGGCCAGGGCCGCGGAGGCCGCGTGCGCCACGTGGTGCGGTATGTGGGTGACCCTGGCCGGTTGCAGCCCGGGCAGGGCCGTGGCCAGGAAGTACGGTGCGCGTTCCGCGTAGATCAGCCGGAGGCGTTCCCAGCCGGGGTCCAACGCCGGTCCCTCCGCCAACGCCAGCGCGGGGTCGTAGGAATAGGCGACCACGTCGAGGTCCGGGGGCGAGAGCCCCGCCTGGTCCAGGCACCAGCGCATGGACTCGACCGGGAGCTCCCACGCCGAGAAGGGGACCGGTTCCTTACCGCGCTCGCGCCGGGAGAACCCCTCCTCCTCCGCGGCGGCGACGATCCTGCCGTCCACCACGAGAGCGGCCGCCGGGTCCTGGAAGACGGAGTTCACACCGAGCACCTTCATGGTTCCCCTCCAGAACGAGGCTCGCTTCCGGTACGGAGTACACGGAGACGACTACCAAGGACCGCGACCGCTAAACGTGGCCGCCACGGACCGGCCACGACCGGGGAAAAAAGGAGCAATCGTCCGCCAAGGGCAAGCGGCCGTGTGTTAAAGACGCTTCTCAGCGGGAAGCCCGTTCGCAGTGCGCCATCCCATCCCCCGGAAAACGGAGAACGGTCGTGTCCCCGGGCCCGCCCCCACCACGCGGTGGTCGGACCCGCGGCCCGGAGTCCCGGCCAGGCACCGCACCCCATGGTGAGGAGGAGAGCATGCACACCACAGCAGGCACCACCATCGAGAAGTCGAGGCCGGTCGTACCGGAACCGCACCGCGAGCCTCCGGAAGACGCCTCCGCAGAGGAACTGCTGTCGGCCCTGAAGCCCCTGGAACCCGGTGACCCCTTGGCCCAGCGCCTGCGGGAGCGCGTCATGCTGCACTACCTGCCGCTCCTGAACCGCATCGCCCGCAGCTACGGGGGGCGCGGCGAACAGCTGGAGGACCTGCGGCAGACGGCCCACGTGGGACTGGCGAAGGCGATGCGCGGCTACGACCCGGGACGGGGCAAGGCCTTCATCTCCTACCTCCTTCCCACAGTGACGGGGGAGATCAAGCGGCACTTCCGCGACCACACGTGGGCCGTCCACACGCCCCGGACCCCCCAGTCCCGCCGGTCCGAGATGAACCGGGTCCGACGGGATCTCGAACAGCGCCTGGCCCGACCCCCGAAGACACCGGAGATCGCCGAGGCGATGGGGATCTCCGTCAAGGAGGTCGAGGAGATCCGCCTGGTCTCCGAGGCCTACAACACCCTCTCGCTGAACGCCCCCGAACCCCACGGGGACGAGTCCTCCACCAGCCTCGAGGACTGTCTGGGATCCGAGGACCGCAACATCGACCTGGTCGTGGCACGCGAGTCCGTGCGCTCGGTCCTGCAGGTCCTCCCGGCCCGGGAGCGGCTGATCCTCAAACGGCGCTTCTTCGACGAGTGGAAGCAGGAGCGGATCGCCCAGGAGGTGGGCTGCTCCCAGATGCACGTGTCCCGGCTGCTCACCGCGTCGTTGGAGAAGCTGCGGGACGAGCTGAGCGACGAGGAGTGAACGGGCCCCTCCGAAGAGGAGGACCGTTGCGGCCCGTTCGATGTGTACGCACCGGGCGGACCGGTCAGGGGACGGACACGGACAGTCGCGATCGACGGAGCGAGACGATGACGAACGAACCGAAGTCCCCACCGCGCCGGCCCCTGATGAGGGGGGCGGCCAGAGGCGCCGTGGCGGCGATGGCCATGAGCGGGATGCGACAGGTGGCGGTGGGCCTGGGAATGATCCAACGCACTCCCCCCGACGCCATCCTGCGGGAGGGCGTACCGGCCGTGCTCCGCCGGGTTCCCGAGCACCGGCGGACCGCCTTCATCGAGTTCGCGCACTGGGGCTACGGGGCGACCGCGGGGGCGGCCTTCGGGTTGGTACCGAGGCGCCTGCGCTCCTCCCGGCTCAGCGGCCCCGTCTACGGGGTGCTGGCCTGGAGCCTGTTCGAACTGGCGTTGGCCCCGGCCCTCGGTCTGGCCCACGCCCAAAAGGCCCGTCCGCAGGAGCGGGCCGCCCTGTTGGTCGACCACGTGTTCTTCGGCCTGATCGTGGGCTCCCCGCCCGAGGCCGTCATCGTCGAGCCCGAGGACGGGAACGGGGACCGGAACCGGGGCGAGGACTGACCGCACGGGGGCGGCGGGAACACCGGCCCCTCCCCCGGCCGGTGAGGCCGTCCCGGCCCTTCGGGGGCGGATCGCCCCCTTCCGCGCGGCGGGAGGGGGCGATCCGGTCGCGGTCGGACCCTCAGGTGTTCGGCTCGGCCGCGCTCACGTCGGCCAGCGCGGAACCGGGGTCGACCGCCCGGGCCAGATCCCCCATCGTCACGACGCCCACGACCTCCTCGCCCTCGACGACGGGGAGGCGGCGGACGGTCGCCGAGCGCATGGCGTGCACCGCGTCCTTGACGCTGCTCTGCGGCGGCACCGTCACGAGCTCGGTGCTGCACACGTCCCCGGCCCGGACGGTGTCCGGGTCCCCGTTGTCGGCCAGACACCGGACGACGATGTCGCGGTCGGTGATCAGGCCCTTCAGCCTTCCCTCCTCCGTGACCACGACATCGCCCACGGCGGCGTCACGCATCACCCGCGCGACCTCGGTCAGGGTCGTGTCGGGCGTGACGGTGCGCAGCATCGGATTCATCAACTGGGCCACGTTGTCCACCATGGGTGACTCCCTTCTCCTCGGTTTCCCTGGTCCCCTGTTCAGGCCACTGACCTGCGGGCACCGGCCCGAAACGTCGTCGTGCCGTTTTCCTGGCGTCCGGGCCCCCGGTGCCGGGGACCCACCACAACGGAGGGCCCGAACCGTCCCCCACCTGCTGTTTCATCGCGACCTTGTCGGGTAGTCGCCCTTCCACACCCTCAATTCCTCGTCATGCGGAAGAAGGGGAAGACCGATGCTCACGCGGAAGAAGGCGCCGATCGAGGACTACTCCTCGGTTCCGCTCGGAGCGCTCCGTCAGTGTGTCCGGCACCTGGACGCCGAGCAGATGCGTCAGCTCATCGCCTTCGAGGAGTGCCACGCCGGTCGGCACAGGGCGCTGGAGGTACTGCACGACCGCCTGTACCAGTTGGAGCACGGGGTGGAGCCCTCAGTGCGCCCGCGCGGGGAGGTCCCGCACGGGGCGCTGGATCCGGACCTTCGATGAGAAGCGAGGTGAACGATGCGCTACGACGAGTTCCTGGCCGAGGTGCGCGAGCTCGGCGAGTACGAGAACCAGCGCGAGGCCGAGGAGGTGACGACCGCGGTGCTCACGGTCCTCGCGTCCCGTCTGCCGGCCGAGGCCGTGGAGAAGCTGGTCGCGCAGCTCCCGGAGCAGCTCAAGGAGGGGCCCCGGCGGGCCCAGCAGCCGGAACCCGAGGCCTTCGGGGTCGAGGAGTTCCACGAACGTGTGGCGAAGCTGGCCGGCGGGCGGGCCCTGACCGCGGAGCAGGACGCCGGAGCGGTCCTGACGACCGTGGCCGGGGCGGTCTCCGGAGGGGAGCTGAACCAGCTCCTGAGCCACCTGCCCTCCGGTTACGCGGTGATGTTCGGCAAGCCCGAGCTCTCGTGAGGCCGGGCGGCCCCGGTCCGGCCGCCGACGCACAACCCCGGTCCGCCCGGACGCGTTCGCGTCCGGGCGGACCGCTGTGTACCTAGACGAAGGGGGCCACGGCGCAGAGGGTGACCGCGCCCAGGATGAGGGCGAGCACGCGGTAGTTCTGGTACCACGGCGTCCCCCTGAGGTCCTCGGACTCCTTGAGCCAGGTCGCCCTGCTCCAGGTGATCGCGGCGACCTTCTCCTCTGACGGGGCCTCGGTCGCCAGGGAGACCGCCACGAACACCACGAGGCTCAGCAGGAGCATGATCCCGGTCGCGTACAGGAACTGCAGGTCGAACAGCCCGAAGACCTCGCCCGCGAAGAACGCGAGCAGGCCGAACGGGACCACGGCCAGGGTCCACACGCCCGCCTCGGTGGAGGCGCGCCGCCAGAAGATCCCGCCGAGCAGCACCACGACCAGGGGCATGGTCACGTAGCCGAGGAACGACTGGAAGTAGGCGACGATCCCGGAGAACGTCGTGATCACCGGTGCCCACAGGGCTGCGAGCAGCATGAAGAAACCGACGAGCACGCGTCCGATGGTCAGGAGCTGCCGTTCGGTGAACTCGCGCCTCCTGGTCTTGACGAAGTCGTTGACCACCAGGCTCGCCGCGCCGTTGAGCACCGAGTCGAGCGTGGACATCAGGGCGAAGATCAGGGCGGCCACCACGATGCCCCGCAGCCCCACGGGGACGAAGTCGAACACCAGCGCGGGCCAGACCAGGTCGCTGTTGGGGAAGTCGTCGGGCTCGTAGATGCCGCGGCCGAGGATCCCGGGGAAGATCAGGAAGACCAGCACGGGGAGCTGGAGGGCTCCGGCGAACAGCGCGCCCCAGCGCCCGTGGTCGATGTTCTTGGCGGCCAGGACCCGTTGGACGACCATGTGGTTGGTCACCCACACGTAGAACGACAGCCAGATCGCGCCGGTGAAGATGCCCGGCCACGGCAGGAAGTCGTCGTCGGGCGGCGGTGCGACCGTGAACCCGTCCTCGGGGGCGAGTTCGGGGAGCGCCGACCAGGCGAAGTCGAACTCGGCGAAGACCATCACGAAGATCGCGGCCCCGGCGGCGAACAGCACCACGCCCTGGATGGTGTCGGTGATCATCACCGACTTCAGCCCGCCCACCAGTACGTAACCGCCGCCCAGCAGGGCGATCGTCGCGATGTGCACGCCCAGGGGGACGTCGGGGAAGAGCAGCGACAGCACCAGCGAACCCGCGAACATGGCGCCCGCGCTGTCCAGGAGCATGGCCGTGACCACGGTGAACCCGGAGAAGGCGTAGCGGGCCCGGCGGTCGTAGCGCCGCTCGAGGAACTCCGGCACGGTGGTGATCCTGGACTGCAGGTAGAACGGCAGGATCAGCAGGGCGAAGACGAGCAGGACCAGCGTGGCCACCCACTCGAAGTTCCAGACGGAGATACCCGTCTCGAACCCCGCACCCGCCAGGCCCAGGTACTGGGTCCCGCCGAACTGGGTGGCGAAGAGCGAGAACCCCACCACGGGCCACACCATGGTGCGCCCGGCGAGGAAGTAGCTCTCGGTGCCCTCCTGTTTGCGTCCGACCCACACGGCGACGGCCACGACCGCCGCCACGAACAGCACGACGATCACCAGGTCGATCGCGGAGAGCTCGAAATCCGGCATGCCCGGCTCCTATCGGCGTTCCTCGTGGTGGCGGGCGCCCTGCGCCCCGGTCCGGCCCGTGTCCGATTCCTCGCGTACGACCAGAACCGAACAGGGCGCGTCGGTCACGATCCGGAGCGAGAGGTCGCCCAGGACCTTGCGCTGGCCGACGCCCCTGCCCCGGGCGCCCACGACCAGCAGCCCCGAGCCGAGGTCCGCCGCGGCGCGGAGCACCGTCGCCTCGATGTTCCTGCCCAGTCGGACCTCGGCGTGCTCGAGTTCGGTCCCCAGCTCCGCGGCCTCCGCGGCGCGGCGTTCGACGAGCGCCTCGCCCTGTTCGCGCAGCCGGTCGACCTGCGCGGGGGTCACGGTGGTGCCGGCCACGCTCGGTTCCAGCGACTTGACGTGGACCAGGCTCAGTACCGACCGGGTGGCGCGCGCCAACTCCGTCGCCGCGGTCAGGGCTCTGTCGGATTCCGGTGAGCCGTCGTCCACGACCATGATGCCGGTGGGGAACGAGAGCATCAGGAGTCCTCCGGTTCTTCAGCCTCGTATACGTGTGTTCGGCTCACGCCGTTCGCGTCCCGCTCGGCACCTGTGGACGGAGGTTCCGTGACCCGCGGGAACCACACCATCCGAGGCGGCCGACGCGTCTGCCGTCGGCCGGGCCGGGTTCGACGCCACCACCGTAGGCCGAGCCGGGCGGGATGGCCCCCGTCCGCCGGTGCGTGTCAGCGATCCGTGTCCGGCCGCTGTCTTCCTCAGAGCCACTAACCTCCTCCTTCCCGTACAAAACCTCCGGCCCCCGTCAGTTCCCCGGGCACCCGGGGCCCGGTCCGCACGCATGGGACCGGGCCCGGCCGGGTAGCCGTGACCAGACAGGACGGTGTGCCGGGCGCGGGGGCGCGCCACCACCGTCGAACACACGGCACACGGCACGAGGGGGTGTGCTCCGCGCAGGAGCGCCCACCGTGCCCGAACCATGGGAACAGGAGGTTTCCGATGGCGGTAAGCGATCCGGAGACTGATCGCCTCTGGGAGGAGTTCCACGAATCGGTCAACATGACCTCCGAGGAACTGCGCCGATGGCTGCTCACCGACGCTTCGGGGGAGGAGGCGTTTCCCGCCGACGGCGGCGTGGGGGCCGAGGGTGAGGAGATCGTCCGCCTCCTGGGCAAGCGCAGGACCGACGTGACCTCGTCCGACATCGAGCTCATGGAACGGGTCACCCGGTTCGTCCGTGACGAGCTCGCGCAGCCCCGGCCGGAGGACGACGGCTGGCGCAGGCGGCTGATGCGCGTGGGCCACGACCCGCTGAGCCCCGATTCCGGGCCGTCCGACGTCTGACGGCGGTACCCGCGCCACGGTCGCGAGCGGAACCGTCTTCCGCCCGCGACCGTGGTGTGAACCGGTCCACCGCCCTCTCCCCGCCGGGGAGGGCGTCGGGTCAGGCCGACACGGCCGCCGTGGCGCGGTCCCAGTGCCGGTGCAGGCCGATCAGGCGGGCGAACTCCTCGACGAACCGCTGGTCCGCGCCCGGGGCGCGCACCACCCCGTCGACGGTCTCCGTGTCCAGCGGCGGCTCGGAGAGCATCTCGGGCACCCCCGCCCCCGAGAGCAGGGCGGTCCCCTGACCGACGGCGGCGACGGTCTTGTTGTGCTTGTAGGCCTCCAGGACGAAGTGCCTGGCCTCACCGTCCTCGCTGAGCGACGCGACCGAGTCGGCGCCGCCGGGCACGGCCACCGCGTCGTAGAGGACCGAGGAGACGGTCGTGTACGCGCGGTCCACCGGCAGGTCCCCGCCGTCCCGCGTCCCGACCGCGCCGTCCGACCGGGCGAGGAACTCCACCACCGCGCCCCGGTCCACCAGCGAGTCCCGCACGGCCTCGGCGGCCTCCCCGTCCACCCCGTGGGCGACCAGTACGGCGACCTGGCGGCCGGTCAGGTCGCCGAAGGCCGTGTTGGCCTGGCTGAGCGCGGGTGAGGAGTCGGTGTGACCGCTCGTCCCGGGGTCCTCCGGCGGTTCCACCCCGATGCCCTCGGCGACGCCGACCGCGAGTGCGTGGTCGACGTTGACCAGGTTGGCCACCGCCTGCTGGCGGACCGAGAGCTCCTCGCACTTGCCCAGTTCGAAGCGGAACGCCGCGACCAGGTGCTCCCGCTCCCAGTCGGCGAGGCTGTTGAGGAACAGCCGGGCCTGGGAGTAGTGGTCCTGGAAGCTCTCCGCCCGTTTGCGGATCTTGTCGCCCTCGACCTTCTCCGTGTAGTGCCGGTAGACCCCCTCGTCCGCGAGTGCCGGGCAGCCTCCGCCGAGCGAGTTCGGGAAGTAGGAGGTCTTGCCCCGGTGCACCCGGTGCTGGGCGAAGCCGTCGCGCTGGTTGTTGTTCACCTCGGCCACCGGCCGGTTGACCGGGATCTGCTGGAAGTTGGAACCGCCCAGGCGCAGCAGCTGCGTGTCCAGGTAGGAGAAGTTGCGGGCCTGGAGCAGGGGGTCGTTGGTGAAGTCGATGCCCGGGACCACGTTGGCGGTGTGGAAGGCGACCTGTTCGGTCTCGGCGAAGAAGTTGTCCGGGTTGCGGTTCAGGACGAGCTTGCCGATCGGGCGGACCGGGACCCGCTCCTCGGGGATGATCTTGGTGGCGTCGAGCAGGTCGAAGTCGAAGTCGTGCTCGTTCTCCTCGGGAACGAGCTGCACCCCCAGCTCCCACTCGGGGAACTGGCCGCGCTCGATGGCCTCCCACAGGTCGCGCCGGTTGTAGTCGGGGTCCTTGCCCTGGATGCGCTGCGCCTCGTCCCACACCAGCGAGTGGGTGCCCAGCTTCGGCTTCCAGTGGAACTTGACGAAGGTCCCCCGCCCCTCGGCGTTGACGAACCGGAAGGTGTGCACGCCGAAGCCCTGCATCGTGCGGTAGCTGCGCGGGATCGCCCGGTCCGACATCAGCCACATCATCATGTGGGTGGTCTCGGGCTGGAGCCCCACGAAGTCCCACAGGGTGTCGTGCGCGGACTGGGCCTGCGGGATCTCGTTGTGCGGCTCGGGCTTCACCGCGTGCACGAAGTCGGGGAACTTGATGCCGTCCTGGATGAAGAAGACCGGCATGTTGTTCCCGACCAGGTCGTAGTTGCCCTGTTCGGTGTAGAACTTGACGGCGAAGCCCCGGACGTCGCGCACGGTGTCCGCCGACCCCCGCGAACCCGCCACGGTGGAGAACCGCACGAAGACCGGCGTGACCACGTCGGAACCGCTGAGGAAGTGCGCGGCGGTCAGGTCGGACAGGCCCTCGTAGGGCTGGAAGTACCCGTAGGCGCCCGCTCCCCTGGCGTGCACCACGCGTTCGGGGATGCGCTCGTGGTCGAAGTGGGTCATCTTCTCCCGGAAGTGGAAGTCCTCCAGGAGAGTCGGCCCGCGCTCCCCCGCCTTCAGGGAGTTGTCGGTGTCCTCCACTCTGACCCCGGTCTCGGTGGTCAGAGCACCTTCGGACCCGACCCGCGCCCCTTCGAGGTCGCGGTTCTTCGCGTCGTCTTCGTGGTCACTCATCTCGGCCCCCGGCTGTGGTGGATGTCGGAACCTACGTGGAGCGCCCTGACCGGCGGTCGGGTCGGATAAACATCCGTGCCGGGACCCGACCGTGCGCCCGCTGTTCGCCACCTGCCCCGGGCGGACGGCGGCCGCCCTGAACAGCCGCGGCCGGAAGCAGGTCGCGGCTGGTGCCGGCGACCGTCAGGAGCGGTGCACGGTGAGGCTGTCGGCGGCGGCGCGGGCGTTCTCACGGGACACCGATCCGGTGCGGGCGAAGTCGGCCCAGAGCTTGCGGACCGCCTTCCCCCGGCGGTCGAGGTCCGCCCAGCTGGTGCGGCCGACGAGCTTGGTGTTCTCCCAGGCCCGCCTGGTGCCCAGCAGCAGGGGCAGGTCCACGATGTGCGCGGCGCCGAAAGGGCTGCCCTCGGGCTGCCAGGTGACGGTGTAGCGGGTGGCCCGTCCGCCGCCCCTGCGGTGATCGCGGGCGAACCGCCTGGTCGGACCGGTGTAGATGCGGTACGTGGTGGCCCACACCAGGAGGCGGCGCAGGGCCGTTCCCACCACCGGGAGCGCACTGAGGCGCTTGATCGGCGGGAGGAACTCGGCGAAGAGCCCGGTCTCCTGGCTGGTCGCGCCGATGAGCACGTCGATCCGGGGCGCGGCCTCGCGCCAGGCGCGGGTTCGGACGGACTCGGCGGGCAGGGGTGCGTGCCCGTACTGCACACCGAAGGGCATGGCGCTGGGCAGCCCGAACCTCTTGGCGGCGGCGCCCGCCCTCTCCTCCAACGCGACGAGCTCGGCGGCCGGGGTGTCGGGGGCGGGGATCCCCACGGCCTCGGCCATCGCCTCGGACATGCGGGACCGGCCGGTGAGGATGCCCAGCGGGGCGCTCTGGATGACGGCCCGCCGGAAGAGGCCCTCGGTGCCCCGGCTGATCATCAGGTGGGCGACGGCGTCACCACCCGCGGACTGGCCGAAGAGGGTGACCTGGTCGGGGTCGCCGCCGAACGCGGCGATGTTGGCGCGCACCCAGCGCAGGGCCTCGATCTGGTCGAGCAGGCCGAGGTTGGCGGGGGTGGTGCCGCCGATGCGCAGGTAACCGAGCACGCCGAGCCGGTAGGTGACGGCGACGACGATGACGCGCTGTTCGCCGACGAGCCGGGTGGGGTCGAAGATCTCCATGTCCCCGGAGCCCGTCACGTAGGAGCCGCCGTGGATCCACACCATGACGGGGAGGCGCTCGCCCTCGGCCAGGTCGGCGGGGAAGGTGACCGAGAGCCGCTGGCAGTGCTCGTCGTGGCGGCCGACCGAGACGCCCTCGACGGCCGCGGAGACCACCTTGGAGGTGAGCTGGGGTGCGGCGGGCGCGGGGCTGGTGGCCTGGAAGGGTTCGGTGAACCCGGGTTCGGGCCGGGGCGGGGCGAAGCGTTCGGCGCGCGCGTAGGGAATGCCGAGGGCGCGGACGACCTCGCCCTGGACCCTGCCGACGACGGGTCCGGCGGGGGTCTCGACGCGGCGGAGTTCGTCTCGGGTGACGGAGGTCGGTTCGGTCATGCTTTCCTCGGGTGTTCGGCCGGTCCGGACGGACGGCGGACGGTGGGCGGGCCGTCGAACGGCGCCGAACGCAGTGTACGGCGGTACCGGCGGCGGGTCGGGGAGCCCGCCGCGGAGCCGGGCGCGCCGGGTCCGGCCACGAGGGATCGGCCGTTCGGCCTCCCCCGCCCACCGGGGAGGCCGAACGGCCGCGCCGGGCGGTTCGGCGGACCGCCCGGCAGTCTCTCAGGGCACGAAGGCCGTGCCCGGGACGGCCACACTGACCTGGCCGTCGAAGGCCTCCTTGGCGTGGCCGTGGCCCTCCTCCCAGTCGGCGGGGTCGGCGAAGTGGGTCAGTACCAGGTGCCGGGCGCCCGCCTCGGCGGCGAGCGCGCCCGCCATGCGCGCGGTCAGGTGGCCGTGTCCGTGCAGGGCCTGCTCGTCGGCCTCCAGGTAGGTGGCCTCGCACACGAACACGTCCGCCTCACGGGCTGCCTCCACGACCGGGGCGCGGTAGCCGGTGTCGGAGGAGAACGCCACCGTGCGGCCGTCCGGGCCCTCGAAGCGCAGCGCCGCCGAGGGCACGCTGTGGTGGGCCGCGAACGACCTGAACCCCACCCCGTCCACCTCGTGCACGGTCGTGCCGTCCCTCGGCAGCTCCCTGGTTTCGAAGGACTGGGTGATCGGCCGGTTCATGGTCGGCAGCGTGGGGATGCCGAAGACCGCGTCGAAGGCGGCCAGCCGGTCGGTCTCGCCCTCGGGGACGAAGAGCGGGATCCGGGGCAGCACCTCGGGGAAGGTCCACCGGTAGGCCCAGGCCATCAGGTCCAGGCTGTGGTCGGCGTGCATGTGGGTCACCACGATCCCGCGCAGCCGGTCCAGCTCGTAGCGGGAGCAGTAGGCGAGCAGGGACCCCGGACCGGCGTCGACCAGCACCACCCCGGTCTCGGTGTGGAGCAGGTAGCAGGAGGCGGGCCCCTCCCGGGTGGGTGCGGTCGCGTTCGACCCGAGGATCTCCAGTTCCAGCATGTGCGTTCCTCTCGTGGCTGTCGCCCGGGGCACGGGGCGAGGTGGTGGGGTGAGACCCGGTCAGGTCTCGGGGGTGAGCAGGGTGGCCCGGCCCGGGACCGCGGCCAGGGAGACCGAACGGCCGATGCGCGCGTCCGGTGGCACCCGGACGCCCAGGACCTGCCCTCCCGCTCGGACCGTGAGGTGGACGGCGTCGCCGGTGAACTCCGAGTGCGTCACCTCCGCGACCAGCGCCGACTCGTCGGAGTCGTCGGTGACGGTGAGGCTGTCGTGGCGCAGCAGCAGCCGGGTGGTTCCGTGTCCGGTGGTCCGGACGGCCAGGTCCCGGACCGGGATCCGCCAGCGGCCGTTCAGGGCGACGACGTGCCCGTGGTCGCGTTCGGCGTCCAGCAGCACCGAGCCGGCCAGGAAGTCCGCGACGAACGCGTCCGCCGGGTCGTCCCAGAGCCGTTGCGGGGTGTCGAACTGGACCAGTCGCCCCTCGCGCAGCAGGGCGATCCGCGATCCCAGGGCCAGCGCCTCCCGCTGGTCGTGGGTGACGATGAGCGTGGCGCACTCGGTGGCGGCCAGCATCGCGGCCAGTTCCCGGCGCAGGCCGCCGCGCAGCTGCGGGTCCAGCGCGGCCAGGGGTTCGTCCAGCAGCAGGGCGTCGGGCTGGATCGCCAGGGCCCGGGCCAGGGCGACCCGTTGGCGCTGACCGCCGGAGAGCTGGTCGGGGCGGCGCTCGGCCAGCTCCGTGAGCCGCGTGAGCTCCAGCATCTCCCGGACCCGTTCCTCACGGCGGTCCGCCGCCGCGCCCCGGGCGCGCAGGCCGTAGGCGATGTTGGCGGCCACGTTCATGTGCGGGAAGACCGCGTAGTTCTGCGGGACCAGGCCGATGTTGCGGCGGGCCGGGCCCAGGCCGGTGACGTCGCGTCCGGCCAGGGTCACCTCCCCCTCGGAGACGGGGACGAGTCCGGCGACGGCGCGCAGCGTGGTGCTCTTGCCGCAGCCGGAGGGGCCGATGACGGCGACGGTCTCGGCCGGGGCCACGTCCAGGGCCAGGTCCTCCACGGCGGCGGTGGAGCCGTAGTGGACGGTCAGGCCGTCCACGGTCAGTCCGCCCGCGCGTGCGGCGGCGGGCGGGTGGCCGGTGGCGGTGGCGTGGGTGCTCACGGGGTCCTCCTCGGGGCCCGGCGCCGGGCCCAGGCGATGGCGGTCAGCACCGGCGCGACGAAGGCGATGAAGATCATCGACTGCGCCGAGGCGAGTTCGAGGCGCTGGGTGGAGTAGGAGTCGAACAGGGCGAAAGGCGCGGTGGGAGTGGCCGGCGGGTTGATGAAGAAACTGATGTTGAACTCGCCGAAGGACAGGGCGAAGACCATGGTGACCGCCTGGGTGACGGCGACCAGGCAGGCCGGGACCGTGATGGTGCGCAGGACCCGGGCGCCATCGGCGCCGAGGCTGCGCGCGACGCTCTCGTTGGTGCGCAGTTCGTCGTCGGCGAGGGCGGGCACCAGGGCGGCCAGGGTGAACGGCAGGGTGAAGACGAGGTGGCCCAGGACCAGTAGCAGGCCGCTGGGGCGCAGCATCGGGTAGGTGCCCACGAGCGCGACGCTCAGCGCGATGCCGGGCACGGCCAGGGGCACGTTCACCAGGTAACCGGTGATCCGGGTCAGCGGTGAGGGGTGGCGGGCCACCCACCAGGCCAGCGGCCCGCCGATGAGGAGGTTGAGCACGACCACCAGGGTCGCCACGGCCAGGCTGCGGCCGATGACCGGGGCCAGCGGCGGCCAGGCGTAGGCGAACCAGTCCAGGGTGGGGCCGCGGCCCCAGGGCCCCTGGGAGAAGTCGACACTGGTGGCGGCCACCAGCGTGGCCAGGATCGGGACGGCCACGAAAACGCAGGTCGACCAGGTGGCGATGCGGCTCATGAGGCCACCGCCCTTCGCACGAGGCGGGCCAGGACCCGGCCCAGGACCAGCGCCAGGACGGCCATCGCCGCGAGGACCACCGCGAGGGTGGAGGAGGCGGCGAGCCGGTAGCCGGTGGTGAGTTCGTTGGCGACGTTGAGCGGCAGGAGCCGCACCCCCTCGGACAGGGTGGCGACCGTGCCGTACCCGCCCAGGGCCACCGCGAACGCGGTTCCGCCGGCCTCGATGGCGGCGGGCAGCAGCAGGGGCAGGGTGACGGTGCAGAACACGCGCGGCCGGGACGCGCCCAGGGTGCGGGCGCTCTCGGTCAGGGCGGGGTCCAGCGTCGCGGCCGCGCCGCGCAGCGGACCGAGCACGCGCGGCAGACAGAAGTAGACGTAGGCGATGAGCAGGCCGGGGAAGGTGTAGGCCAGCCCGGAGAAGCCGTCCCAGGCCAGCCCCAGCAGCCCGGTCCGGCCGGTGAGGACGATCGCGAAGAACCCGATGATGATGCCGGGCAGTGCGATGGGCAGCGTGAGCAGGGCGTCGGCGGCGGCACCGCCGCGGCCCGCGCGGTCGTCGTCGGCCTGGCGCAGGACGACGGGCACGGCGACCACGAGGGTGAACAGGACCGCTCCCCCGGCGATGAGCAGGGAGTTCACGAGCGCGTCGCGGACGGTCGCGGAGCCGAACGCCCGGACGTAGTGCTCCAGGGTGGGGCCGCCGTCGGCCGGGGGCTGTCCCAGTCCGAGGGAGTTGGCGACCATCACCGCGACGGGGTAGGCGCTGAACAGGCCGATGACGATCAGGGCCGGGAGCGCGGCGAGCCAGGCCGGTGCCGCCGCGCCGCGCCCCCGGGCGGGTGCGCGGAGGGGGAGGGGCACTAGAAGCCGACCTCGTCCTGGTAGAGCTCGACGAACTCCTGCTGGCGCAGGCCCTGCTCGACGTAGTCGATGGTCTCCGCGCGCTCGTAGTCCTCGGGCGGCAGCACCTTCTCGGCGAGGTCGGCGGGCATCTCGCCGATGACCGGGCGCATGTACCCGGCGGCGAAGAGGCCCTGGCCCTGCTCGGAGAAGTAGAAGTCCAGGAGCTCCCTGCCGTTGTCCTCGTTGGGGGCGCCGTTGACCAGGCCGACGATGTACGGGATCTGGAGCGAGCCCTCCTCGGGGATGACGACGGAGACGTCGGCGCCCTCGTCGCGGAGCTTGTAGCCGTTGAAGTCGGTGTCGATGAGGATGGGGATCTCGCCCTGGGCGACCTTGGCGGTGGCGGTCTGGGCCGCGGTGGAGGCCCCGTTGTCCTTGAGCCCGTTGAGGTAGTCCAGGCCCGGGCCCCAGTCGTCGAAGTCCCCGCCGAGTGCGAGGTTGACGGCGGTGGCCGCGGAGTAGCCGACGGCGGCCTGGGTGGGGTCGAGGTAGCCGACCTTGCCCTCGTAGGCGGGGTCCAGCAGGTCGTCCCAGCTCTGGGGGACGGGCGCGCCGTCGAGGTGGTCCCCGTTGACGATGAAGGCGATCGTCCCGGTGTGGACGCTGGTCCAGGCGCCGTCGGGGTCGCGGAGGTCGTCGGGGACCTGGTCGGCGCCCTCGGGCACGTACTCCTGGAGCACGTCGGCCTCCACGAGCTGTTCGGCGAAGGCGATGCCGGTGTAGGCGACGTCGGCGACCGGGGAACCCTTCTCCGCCTGGAGGGCGGCCAGGGCCTGGCCGGAGTTCTTGGGATCGTTGGGGGCCTCGATCCCGGTCTCCTCGGTGAAGGCGCTCAGGACCGCCCCGTAGTTGCCCCACTCGGTGGGCGAGTTGTAGGTGATGACGATGCCGCCGTCGCCCGAGGCGGCCCCCTCGGGCGGCTCGACGTTGCCGCAGGAGCTCAGGGCCAGGGCGGTGAGGGACACGACGGCGCCGGTGAGCGCCGTACGTCGGTGGAACATGAGGGCTCCGATGGATGGTGCGAAGGCCCGTTCAGGGGCCAGGGGGTGGGACGAGGGTACTTCGTGATGAAACGATTTGCCATAGGAGTGACCTGCACTATTGTGATCGGTGTCCGGAGAGCCAACTCCCCGGGAACCCTCGACCAACCCGCTCACGCGGGCCCCACCGGCACCACCGATCGGCGCCCCGGCGCGGGATGCTGGACCCCTGCCCCGCGCACCGCCCCGAGCGGCGCTCCCCCTTGGAAGGACGGCACATGTCCGGACCCCGCAAACGCGTGACCCTGCGCGACGTCGCGGCCCGGGCCGGGGTCTCGGTCGCCCAGGCCAGCCTCGCCCTGAACGGCCGCGGCCGGGTCGCCCCCGCCACGGTCGACAGGATCCGCCGGGCCGCCACCGACCTCGACTACCAGGTCGACAGCCGTGCGCGGCAGCTGCGCACCGGCCAGCGGTCCGCCTACGGGGTGGTCATCCGCAACATGCGCAATCCCTTCTTCCTGGACGTGTTGCGCGGCATGGAGGTACGGGCGCACCGCGAGGGCGCCTTCCTGCTCATCCTCAGCTCCGACTACGACATCGAGCGGGAGGCCGCCGCCCTGCGCCGGCTCGCTGCCGAGGGGGTCGGCGGCATCGCCATCACCCCGATCGGGCGCGCGGGCCCGCTCACCGAGTGGCTGCCCCGGCACCCGGGCGTTCCCGTGGTGGCGTTCAACTGCACCCCGGACCCCTCCCTGTCCGGGGCCGGGGGGCGCGTGTCCACGGTGGGTCCGGACGACGGGGCCGCGGTCACGCTGGCGCTGGGGCACCTGCGCGAGCGCGGGCACCGGGGGGCGTCCCTGGTGATGGCGCCGGAGGGCCTGGCCGCGGACTGGGGCCGCGAGGAGGAGTTCGTCCGCCGCTGCGCGGAGTGGGGCATGGCGGGGACCGTGGTGCGCTGCCCGCTGGACCACGACAGCGTGGCGCGGATGGCCGCGGAAAGGATCGGCGGCGGATCCGGTGACCGGGCGCGAAACGGCGGAGGGCACGAGGCGTTCGTGGTCAACTCCGACTACCTGGGTACCGCCGTCTACGACGCGGCCCGCTCCCTGGGGCTGCGGATCGGGCGGGACGTGAGCGTGGTCGGGCACGACGACCTGCCCACCTCGGCTCTGCTGGACCCCGGCCTGACCACCGTGGGCCTGGACCGGGAACGGCTGGGAGACCAGGTCATGCGGCTGCTGCTGGAGCCCGCCACGGAGACGGTCCAGCTGCCGGTGGCGTTGGTGGACCGGGGCTCGGTGGCGGTGCTCGGCGGGTGAGGGCCGAGCGGTGGCTGTCCTCCCGCCTCGAACAGCTCCGCCGGAGCGCACGCGAGCGCTTCGAGCGGGTACGTACGCGGGTGGCAGGACAGTCGGCCCCGACGAAGGAGAGTGGCATCCGATGAGCGAACGCCCGACACTGGCCGTCACCGTCGGCGATCCGGTCGGCATCGGCCCGGAGATCACCGTCCGCACCCTCGCCGGACTCGGCACGAGCGCACCCGCGCGGGGTGTGGTGGTGGCCGACCCCGTCGCGTTGCGGCGGGCGGTATCGGTGTGCGGCCTGGACGTACGGATCCGCGCGGTCGACTCCTTCGACCTGCCCCCGGAGGAGGAGGGCGTGGTCGACTGCTTCGACATCGGGGTCCTGGGTGAGGAGGAACTGCCCTGGGGCCGGGTGGACGAGCGGGCCGGACGCGCGGCGGTCCGCGCGATCACCGTGGCCGCGGAAGCGGCCGTGGCGGGCGCCGTGGCCGGGGTGGTGACCGGCCCCATCAACAAGGAGGCCATCTGGGCGGCGGGGTCCGAGCACCTCGGCCACACCGAGATGCTCGGGGCGCTGACCGGAACGACCCGGCAGAACACCATGTTCCTGGTGCGCGGCAAGAGCATCTTCTTCGGCACCCGCCACCTGTCGCTGCGGCGGGCCCTGGACCGGATCAGCCAGGAGCAGCAGACCGCAGCCATCGAGGAGGCCCTGACCGCGCTGCGGGTGTTCGGCCACGACGACCCCCACCTGGCGGTGGCCGCGGTCAACCCGCACGGCGGCGAGAACGGCGCCTTCGGTGACGAGGAGATCGAACACATCACCCCGGCCGTGGAACGCGCCCGCGCGGCGGGGGCCCGGGTGAGCGGTCCGGTCCCCGCCGACTCGGTCTTCCACCAGCTCCTGCAGGGGCGGTTCGACGGGGTGCTGTCGCAGTACCACGACCAGGGGCACATCGCGGCCAAGACGGTCGACTTCGACGGCACGGTCTCGGTGACCGTGGGGCTGCCGATCCTGCGCACCTCCGTCGACCACGGCACGGCCTTCGACATCGCGGGGCAGGGGGTGGCCGACCCGGGCACGATGCGGTCGGCGTTCCTGCACGGCGCGGACCTGTCCCGGTTCGCGGACCGCATCCGGGCCGAGTACGGGAGCTGAACGGCGGCGGCGGGCGCGGGGCGGGAACCCACCGGGGGCGACCGTTCCGCAGCCGGTACGGGAAATGAGGGTGAGATCGCCCTGCGGGGTGTCCCTTCCCACTCCGCACGCCCGCTTCCGCCTGGGGAAACGCACGTAGACTCGTCCGGGTCGCCCTGAGCTTCGGGGCGTGTTCGACGTGCCGCCCGTCACCCTGACGCCACCGTGGTGCCGTAGCGACGGCCGTCCCCTGTCTCTGACTCCGAACCGCCTCCCGGCGCGCCGCGCAGCACACCGACCGGACGAACCATTCCCGGTCGGAGATCCCCGATCGAGGAGAGTCCTCTTCTACATGTCTTCCACCCCGCGCACACGCGTGCCCGAAACCGGCCGCCGACCCGACCCCTGGGTGGTCGGTGTCTCCGGCGGCCTTCTGGTCGCGTTCGTCCTGGCGGCCCTTATCGCCCCCGCATGGGTCAGCGGCGCCGTCGACACCGCGTTCGCGTGGTCCGGACGGTGGTTCGGCGCCTACTGGCAGGTCCTGCTCCTGGCCACCGTGGTCATCGCCACGGTCCTGGCCTTCTCCCGCTACGGGCGGGTCCGCATGGGCGGCACGGACGCCCCCGCGTTCACGTGGTTCCGGTGGGTCGCCATGGTCCTGACCACCCTGCTCGCCGCGGGCGGTGTCTTCTGGGCCGCCGCCGAGCCGATCGCCCACTACGTCGACGCGCCGCCGCAGTACGCGCACCTCGCGGGCGGCATGGAGGGCGCCTCGGTCGCCCTCGCGCAGTCCTTCGTCCACTGGGGTTTCCCGGCCTGGGCGATCGGCGGTTCCCTGGCCACGCTGGTGATGATGCGCGGTGTGGAGAAGGGCATGCCCCTGCGGCCCCGCACACTGCTGTGGCCGGTCATGGGTGAGCGGATCCGCACGCACTGGATCGGCGCCGTCGTCGACATCAGCTGCGTGGTGGCGGTGGTCGCCGGAACCGTCGGTCCGGTCGGTTTCCTCGGCCTCCAGATGTCCTACATCGGCGGCGAGATGTTCGGTATGGGTTCCGGCTTCGGCACCCAGGTCGCGATCATCGTGGGCCTGACGGTCATCGCGACCGTCTCGGTGCTCAGCGGCGTCAACCGCGGCATCCAGCTGCTCAGCCGGATCAACGTCTGGGCCGCGCTCGCGCTGATCCTGTGCGTCGTCGGCCTGTCCTCCCTGCCCTACGTCGTCGACCTGTTCCTGCAGGCCAGTGCCGTGCACGTGCGTGAGTTCGTGCCGATGACGCTGTTCCGCGGCGACGAGGAGTGGCTCGGGTACTGGACGGTCTTCTTCTTCGGCTGGTTCATCGGCTACGGGCCGATCATGGCCATCTTCATCGCGCGCATCTCCAAGGGCCGCACCGTCCGGCAGATCTTCGTGGGCGCCACCGTGCTGCCCGCCGTCGTGACCGCCGTGTGGTTCACCGCCCTGGGCGGCAGCGGCCTGTGGCTCGAGCAGAACGACCCCGGGGCGATCTCCGGACCGTACGCCGAGGACGGCCTGCCCGCGGCGGCTCTGGCGATCGTCCAGGCCCTGCCGGCGAGCGGCCTGTTGGCGATGCTCATCGTCCTCGTGACACTGATCTTCTTCGCGTCCACGCTCGACACGATGTCGTACTCCATCTCGTCGTCCAGCATGCACTCGGGCGAACCGTCCGGGCTGGTGCGGGCGTTCTGGTGCGTGGGCATGGGCGCCGCCGCCATCGTGCTGCTGACGGTGGGCGACAACGGAGTCGAGGCCCTCCAGTCCTTCATCGTGGTGACCGCAGTGCCGGTGGGCCTGATCCTGCTGCCCACGCTGTGGAGCGCGCCGCGCCTGGTCAGGGAGATGGCGGTGGAGCAGGGCATCGTCCCCGGCCCCGGATCCGGCCCCGCGGCCGTGGCCGTGGCCGGGGCCGGGGCCGGGGCCGAATCCGGCTCCGACGCGGACACCGGCGCGGAGACCGAAATCGGCGCCGGGGTGGAGCGGGAGACCGCCGCACCCTAGGATCTGCTCCTGTGCGTGTACGGGCCGTGCGTACCTCCTCTCATCAGCTTCTTCCGAGAGAGCGAGGCCCGCACGGCCCGTTTGCTCACCCCTCGCAAACACACGAGCCACAGGAGCAGCGTGAGTAAGAGGATCGGCATCATCGGGGCCGGGACCGCGGGCCTCCATCTGGGCCTGTACCTGCGCCGACACGGGGTCGACGCCACGATCTTCACCGACCGGACACCGGAGGAGCAGCGCGGGTCGCGCCTCCTGAACACCGTGGCCCACCACGCCGTCACCGTCGAGCGCGAGCGAGCGCTGGACGTGGACCACTGGCCGGTCGAGGAGTACGGCTACACCCAGCACCAGTACCGGGTCGGCCCCGATCCCCTGCGCTTCGAGGGCGACCTGCACGCCCCGAGCCGGTCGGTGGACTACCGGATCTACCTGCCGCGGCTGATGGAGGACTTCGCCGAGCGTGGCGGGGAGTTCGAGTTCGGCCGGCTGTCCCCCGACGACCTGCCCGCCCTGACCGCCCGCTTCGACCTGCTGGTCGTGTGCACCGGTCGAGGGCCCTTCGCCGAGATGTTCGAGCGCGACCCCGAGCTGTCCCCGTTCACCGCCCCGAGGCGGGCCCTGTGCGCCGGGATCTTCACGGGGATCGCCCAACAGCCGACCCGCGCGGTGACCTTCCACATCTCCCCCGGCGCGGGCGAGATGATCGAGATCCCCACCTGGACCGAGGGCGGCCTGGCCACCGCCATGGTGATCGAGAACCACTTCGGCTCACCGCTGGAGGCGCTGGCCGCCACCCCTTACTCGGACGACCCCGAGGCCTACGTCCGGCTCATGCTCGACCTGTACCGCGAGCACTACCCGGGGTGCTTCGAGCGCATCGACGAGAGCGGGTTCGGCTTGGCCAACGGACCGAAGGACATCATCCAGGGCGGGGTGACCCCGGTGGTGCGCCGGACCCACACCGTCCTCGGCGACGGCACCGTGGCGATCGCGCTCGGCGACGCCCACTCGACCGTGGACCCGATCCTGGGCCAGGGCGCCAACATGGCGTCCTACGCCGCGTGGATCCTGGGCGAGGAGATCGTGGCGCGTGAGGTGTACGACGCACGGTTCGTGGAACACGTCGACCGGCGGCGCGGTGACCGGGTGCTCTCGGCCGGCCGGTGGGGCAACTTCATGATGGAGAACCTGACCGCGCCCGCCCCGGAGTTCCAGGAGTTCCTGGGCGCGCTGAGCCGGGGCGGATCGCTGACCGACGAGTTCACCGACAACTTCAACTTCCCCGAGCGGGCCTGGGACGTCTTCGCCACCCCGGAGCGGACGGGCGCGTGGCTGGCCCGGCACTCCGGGGCCGGCGCCGGCTAGGCGGGGCGTCGCCGGAGCGGGCCCGGGGGTCTACCTCACCAGCACGGTCGTCGTCCGCCCGAGCCTGGCGCGGACGGCGACCGCGGCGCACAGGATCACGGCGAGTCCGCCGAGGACCGTGGGCCAGGTGAGCTGTTCGCCGAGGAGGAGCGCGGCCCAGCCGATGGTCATCACCGGTTGGGTGAGCTGGACCTGGCTGACGCGGGCCATCGGACCGATCGCGAGGCCCCGGTACCAGGCGAAGAAGCCGAGGTACATGCTCACCACGGCCAGGTAGGCCAGCGCACCCCACTCGGCCGGGGTTCCGCTCGGGGGCTGTTGGGCCGCACCGACGCCGGCAAGCACGATCATCAGCGGGGCGGAGAGCACCAGCGCCCAGGAGACCGTCTGCCAGGCACCGAGTTCACGGGCGAGCAGGCCGCCCTCCGCGTAGCCGATCGCGGCCGCGACGACGGCGCCGAACAGCAGCAGGTCGGACCAGACCAACCCGGTGCCGGTTCCGCCGCCCTGCACGCTCGCGAAGCCCACCGCTGCAACCGCGCCGACGGCCGCCATCGTCCAGAACACCGCCGGAGGCCGCTCGCGTGTGCGCAGCACCGCCGTCACCGCGGTCGCCGCGGGCAGGAGGGCGATCACGACCGCGCTGTGGCCGGCCGAGGCGGTGGTGAGCGCGAACGAGGTCAGTAGCGGAAACCCGATCACCACTCCCCCGGCGACCAGGGCCAGGCGGAACCACTGGCTTCCCCGGGGCAGGCGCTGCCGGGTGGCCGCCAGCGCAACGGCGGCGAGCAGGGCGGCCACGACCGCTCGGGCGGAGCCGACGAACAGGGGCGACATGGCGCCGCTCTCGACCGCGACGCGGGTCATCGGGACGGTGAGGGAGAACGCCGCGACCCCGAGCAGGCCCCACCACAGCCCGGCCCGCGGGGATAGCACTGGAGCCTTCTGGAGAGTAGCGCTACTATCAGTATTCATGTCCAACGATAGCAGTGCCAGGATCGTCGAGGCGCTCCGCGCGTGGATCTCGACGGCGCCGCCCGGAGCGAAGCTGCCGTCGACCCGCGCGCTGGTGGCCGAGCACGGGGCCGGCCCGGTGACCGTGCAGAAGGCACTGCGCACCCTGGCCGCGCAGGGGATGGTGGAGAGCCGTCCCGGCGTGGGCACCTTCGTCCGCGCGGCCCGGGTCGCCCGGCCCCACGACTACGGGTGGCAGACCGCCGCGCTCGGCTCACCCCGGAACCGGATCTCGGGCCTGCACACGGCGCTGCGCACCCCGCCCAACGACATGATCGCGCTGCACTCCGGCTACCCGGACCGGGAGCTGCTCCCCGAACGCCTGGTGCGCGCCGCGTTCACCCGTGCCGCACGCGGTGACGCCGCCGTCAGCAGGCCCCCGGCCGCGGGGCTGCCCGAACTCCAGGCCTGGTTCGCCGCCGAACTCGGCTCCCACGCCCCGGTGGGTGTCGCGCCGCCGGCGCCCGGCGACGCGATCGTCCTGCCGGGCAGCCAGAGCGGGCTGAGCAGTGCCTTCCGCTCCCTGGTCGGTGCGGGGCGGCCGCTCCTGATCGAGTCGCCGACCTACTGGGGCGCCATCCGGGCCGCAGCGCAGGCCGGGGTGGCGCTCGTGCCGGTGCCCAGCGGCGTCCACGGCCCGGACCCGGACGAACTCGACCGCGCCTTCGAGCGGACCGGCGCGCGGGCCCTGTACGCACAGCCGAATTTCGCCAATCCCACCGGTGCCCGCTGGTCGTCCGAACTGGCCGACCGGGTGCTGGAGACCGTGCGACGCCACGGGGCGTTCCTCGTGGAGGACGACTGGGCGCACGACTTCGGGATCGACGCCGACCCGACCCCCCTGGCCGCCCGGGACGACGGCGGGCACGTCGTGTACCTGCGCTCGCTGACCAAGAGCGTGTCCCCTGCGGTGCGCATCGCCGGGATCGTCGCCCGCGGTCCCGCCCGCGAGCGCATCCTCTCCGATCTCCAGTCCGAGTCCATGTACGTCAGCGGCATGCTGCAGGCGGTGGCGCTGGACGTGGTCACCCAGCCCGCCTGGCGCACCCACCTGCGGGGGCTGCGCCACCAGCTGGCGGCCCGCCGCGACCTGCTCGCCGACGCGCTCCGGGAGCACGCTCCCGCCGCCTATCTGGAGGCACTGCCCCGGGGCGGGCTCAACCTGTGGGTGCGGCTTCCGGACACCACCGACCTGGCCCGGGTGGTCAGGGAGTGCGAGGAGAACGGGGTCCTCGTCGCTCCGGGCGGCGAGTGGTTCCCCGCCGAACCCACCGGCCCATACCTGCGGCTCAACTACTCCGGCCCCGACCCGGGGGCTTTCCCCGAGGGCGCGAGGGTCCTCGGCCGGGCCCTGGAGTAACTTCTCCGGGAGACGTCCGGAGCGGGATCGAATAAGCGCCCCCGCAGACCTGGGAGGAACGGCGGTGGCAGGGGCGGCGGTGACCGGCTATCAGGCCTTCCTGCCGGTGAGGGCCAGGAGCTTGGTCTGGGCGTCCGCGTCCTCTCCGACCGGGACGGGTTCGGCGAAGAGGCCGCTGCCGGTGAACATCTCCTTGTTCTCCTCGGCCCAGGCGTGGAGCTCCTCCGCCAGGGTCCCGTCGATCCTCTCGTCGGCTCCGATGGCCCGGGCCAGGTCCCAGGCGTGCACGCCCAGGTCGAAGGTCATCTGCCACAGGTACTCGCGGCCCGGGACGTCGCCGAAGGACAGGTGGACGGTCCGGTCCAGGGCGGAGGGGGCGAGCCAGGCGGTGCGGGCCTCGCGGGAGGCGATGGTCCAGGTGGCCGCGGGTTCCTCGCCCAGGTTGTCGCCGTCGAACCTGTCGCCGATGTCCTCGATGCGCGCCCCGGCGAGCAGGTGCGGGACCCACAGCTGCTCGGTGGTCAGGTGGTTGACCAGGTCGTGCACGTCCCAGTCGGTGTCCGGGGTCGGCAGCGCCCAGTCGGTCAGGGTCACCTCGGTGACCCGGCGGTCGAACTCCGCCATCGCGGTGCCGTGCAGGTCGACCAGGTCGGTCATGGCTCTCCCCCGGAGTCGGATGTCACTGCGTGCCTGCCTACCCGGTGACACCCCGGGACCAAACCGGCGCGTGCGAGACTGTGAGCGGCGTACGGAGCGACTCTGGAAGGTTGGACCATCTTGGAACGCGGTCATGACATCGTCCTGTTCGGCGCGACCGGGTACACGGGGGCGCTGACCGCCGAGTACCTGGCCACGAACGCCCCGCGCGAACTCCGGTGGGCGCTGGCCGGACGGGACCGGGACAAGCTCGAGGCGGTGCGCGCCGAGCTGGCCGAGATCGACCCGGACCGGCCGCTCCCCGAGATCCTGTTGGCCGACGCCGACGACGCCCCCTCGATCCGCAACCTCGCCGCATCGGCCCGGGTGGTCATCACCACGGTGGGCCCCTACAGCGAGTACGGCGAGCCGCTGGTGGCCGCCTGCGCGGCGGAGGGCACCGACTACGTGGACCTGTGCGGCGAGTCCGCGTTCGTGGACCGCATGTACGTCAGGCACCACGAGACCGCGGTGCGCACCGGGGCCCGGCTCGTGCACGCCTGCGGCTTCGACTCGATCCCGCACGACCTCGGCGCGCTGTTCACCGTCGAGCAGCTGCCCGAGGGGGTCCCCCTGCACGTGGAGGGCTTCGTACGGGCGCAGGGCAACGTCTCCGGCGGCACCCTGCACTCGGCCGTGGGCGTCCTCTCCGACACGGCGGGCACGCGGGCGGCGGCCCGGGAGCGGCGGGCGCTGGAGGGCGAGCCCGAGGGGCGCCGGGTGCGGGTCGACTCGCGCGGCCGCCCGCGCACCCGGCTGGCCCGGGGGTGGACGGTCCCGCTGCCCACCCTCGACCCGCAGGTGGTGGTCAGGTCGGCGGCCGCACTGGAGCGGTACGGGCCCGACTTCTCCTACGGCCACTACGCGGCCTTCCGGAAGCTGAGCAGCGCGGTGGGCACGGTGGGCGGCATGGCCGGGGTGATGGCGGCGGCCCAGGTACCGCCGTTGCGCGAGCGTCTGCTGTCGCTGCGTCCGCCGGGTGCGGGCCCCACCGAGGAGCAGCTCGCCAACGGGTGGTTCACCGTGCACTTCGCCGGGTCGGGCGGCGGCCGCCGCGTGCACACCCGGGTCTCCGGGGGCGAGCCGGGCTACGGGGCGACCTCGGGGATGCTCGCGGAGTCGGCGCTGTGCCTGTGGCAGGACGACCTGCCGCCGACCTCCGGGCAGGTGACCACGGCCGTGGCCATGGGTGAGGCGCTCATCCGGCGCCTGCCCCGGGCCGGTGTGGACTTCGAGGTCCTGCGCACCGTCGAGGACTGACCCGCCCTCGTTCCCGTTCGGGGTGGTTCCCGGAGCGCCCTCAGCCCCGTGCGGGTCGGGTCTCGGGCCACCCCGCGCAGGACGCCCGGGCCATGCCGATCGCCGCCGCGTCCTCCAGGACGGCGCCCATCCAGGCCGCGCGCCCGGTGCCCCACAGGGCCCGCCAGCGGACCCCGGCGGCAGCGCCCAGGAGCGCGGCGGCCCCCGAGATCCCCGCTGTGGCCGGCACCGGCTGGCCGAACCCCCGAGCCAGGAGGGCGCCGCCCAGACCGCCCGCCAACACGCGGACCGCCGCCCCCGGGCCCGCCAGGCGGCTCGGGGCGATCGGGAGTTTGTCGGCCGTGATCTCGCCGGAGACGGCCAGGGCGACGGCGTACCGTGCCGGGGTGCTCCCCCGGGCGCGTGCCCGGGCCCACAGGGGCGCGGCCACGCCCAGGGTGCTCCGGGAGCCGACGGCGAGTCCGAGCAGGATCGCCCGGGCCGCGGTCGAGGTGCTGGGTCTGTTCATGGCGCTCTCTCCCTGGGTCGGACCGGTCAGGTCCAGTGTCCTACCCGGACCGGCCCGCTTCCTCCCCCGTCACGGCGGCGCGCCGGAAGTTCCCGTTCCGGGTGGCCGGTTCCGGCTCTTCCTCACAGCGCTCCCGGCGCCGGATCCCCTGGCTTTCCGGGCCCGGGTTCCTAGACTGGGCCGGTGACAGACTCTCCCGGCATCTTCGACAGCGGCTCCGCCGGCGGACACGGCGTTCCGGGCCCGGTGGCCTTCGTCCTCGGCGGGGGCGGGGTGCGCGGGGCCGTCGAGGTGGGCATGATCCGAGCCCTGCTGGAGGCGGGGATCACTCCGGACCTGGTGGTGGGGACGTCCATCGGTGCGATCAACGGGGCGGTGCTGGCCTCCGATCCCACGATGGCGGCGGTGGAGCAGCTGACCCGGACCTGGACGTCCGAGGACGCGAACGCGGTGTTCGGGGACGCCGTGACCCGCCAGCTGCACCGGCTGGTGACGACCCGTACCCACCTGATCTCGCCCGAACCGCTGCGCCGCCTGCTCGTGGCGGCGCTGGGCCCCGACCCCGTGTTCGAGGACCTGGCGGTACCGCTGCGGGTGGTGGCGGCCAGCATCGAGCGCGCCGCCGAGCACTGGTTCTCCACCGGGCCGCTGATCGAGGCGGTCCTGGCCTCGGCGTCGGTCCCGGGCCTGCTGCCGCCCACCCGGATCGGCGGCGAGCACTTCATGGACGGCGGGATCGTCAACTCCATCCCCATCGAAGCGGCGGTGCGGGCGGGTGCGGGCACCGTGTACGTGTTGCAGGTCGGGCGGGTGGAGGAGCCCCTGGCGGTGCCGGCCAGTGCGCTGGCGACGGCGCGGGTGGCCTTCGAGATCGCCCGGCGCCACCGCTTCGCCCGGGACCTGGCGACACTGCCGGAGGGGGTCCGGTTGCACGTGCTGCCCAGCGGGGGTTCGTTGGAGGGTGACGACAGACCGCTGGCCTTCCGCCGGATGGACACCGTCCACCGGAGGATCGACCGGGCCTACGAGGCCTCGCTCGGCTACCTGGCCGGGGTCGTGGCCTGACGCGGGTACCCCCGCTCCGGCGGGCGCTGTCCGTGCTGCCGGGGCGCGGACGCGAACCGTCCTCAGCCCCTCCTTGACCTCAACCAATATTGAAGTACCAGGGTGGGCGGCATGGCCACCGACGCAGCCCTCGAGCTGCTGCCCCGGCTGGTCGCCGGGGAGGAAGTGCGCTTCGAGGAAGCCGACGCTGCGGCTGGCACCGGCCGCGCCCATGCCGCCGGGCGCCTGCGCGGCCGTGCGCGGGAGCCGGGCCTGCCCCGGGCCTAGACCCTCACGTGGAGGGCGTAGACGCCTTCCGTGGTGGCCAGGACGACCACGCGGTCCGGGGCGGCGACCAGGTCCTCCAGCTCGCCCGGCCAGGTTTCGGGGATCTCGACGACCGGCTGTCCGGGGCGGTCCAGGTAGCGCACGCGCAGCCGGTCCAGGTACCAGGAGCCCAGACCGCCGGGGCGGGCGTCCTCCTCCTGGTAGACGGCGACGGCCTCGCCGTCCCACTCGACCAGGGACACCAGGGTGCGCGGGCCGCCGAGTTCGGCGACCAGTTCGAGGTCGGGCAGGGAGTGGATACGCCCGGCCACCGCCAGTAGGGGGCGGCCGCCGACGTGGGCGGCCACGGTCTCGGAGTCGGCGTGGCTCTCCACCTCGCCGAGGTATTCGCCGTCCTCCAGCCGGTACACGCGTTCGCGGGGGTGCTCGTAGTCGGCGAGGATCACCGGATCGAAGCCCGGGTCCTGGCCGGGGGCGACCAGGAAGTCCCCGGCGAAGGACATCCGTTCGCCCCGGGCCTCGTGGCCGGGCCTGGAGTCGGCGAGGTCGGGCACGGTCGCCCCTGTGCGCGGGTCCACCGCCCACCAGCGGGTGCCGCCGTCACCGTCCTCACCGAAGAGGAAGACGACCGCCTCCTTGTCCAGGACGCGCAGCGCGACGTCGTCGGGCCACAGCTCCCCCGGCTCGGCCAGGTCGGTCTCCAGCAGCGGGCTGCCGGTACGCGGATCGCGCACCGTCACCGAGCGGCGCGAGGCCTGGACCAGGACCGTTCCCGGCCAGTCCTCCCCCTCGGGCGCCCGCGCCAGGTGGACCGGCCCCTGCACCTCGAAGGCCGTGCCCAGGGGGCGCAGTGAGCGGGTGTCGAAGGCCCGGGCCTCGTAACGCGACTTCCTGGGGTCCGGGTTCGGGTCGATGTCGCCGTGCACGAGAACCGTCCGCTCCGCCAGGAACAGGCGCGGAAACCTCAACCCCCTGCGCCACAGCCGTTCCGCGCGCACGAGTGGACCTCCCCCGGTTCTGCAGAATCTTTCGTACGTACTGTCCGCCACAAAACCGTAGCGGGTGCCGGAAGGGGCCGCCCCCGGATCGGCGGGGCCGCCCGGCGGTCAGGCCCGGTGAACCGCCCTTCCTGCCGGTGCCATGACCTGCGACAGTATCCGAAACAGGTCGGCGTGCCCGGGGAAAGCGCGTCTTTCGCGGTCTGTCCTGTTCACCTCGGAGCAGGAAAGCTGTTCTCGCGGGGCTCACCGAAACCGGGCTCGGCGTGGCAGACTCCCCGGACAGTGCTCAACGGCGACAGGGGTGTATACGTGTCGGAGTTCCGGGTGACGGTGTGTGCGGCGGACGAACTGGAGCGCGAGGAGGTGCTCGCCCTGTACCGGTCGGTGGGGTGGAGCGCCTACACCGAGTCCCCGGAGGTGCTCCTGCGGGCACTGGCCGGGTCGCACCGTCTGGTGAGCGCCCGACGGGAGGGTGAGCTCGTGGGACTGGCCCGGTCGATCTCCGACGGCGCCACGATCGTCTATCTCCAGGACGTGCTGGTCCACCCGAGCGAACAGCGCCGCGGGGTGGGCCGCCGGCTGCTGGACGCGCTGTTCGCGGAGTACCCCGGGGTCCGCCAGCGGGCGCTGGTCACCGACGACGAGGACCGGCAGGACACCTTCTACCAGAGCATGGGGTTCGTGGAGGTCCACGACCACGCCCCGCCGCTGCGTTCGTTCGTCAGGTTCGGCTGAGGCCCGCGGTACGGCCCGGCGAACGCCGCGGGCCGCCTTCCCGAGGGGAGGCGGCCCGCGGCGTTCGCGAGGACAGGGCCTAGCGCGGAAGGCGTTCGGCCAGCCAGGCCTCGACGTCGGCGGACGAACGCGGCAGACCGGCCGACATCACCGTGCGGCCCTCCTCGGTGACCAGCACGTCGTCCTCGATGCGCACGCCGATGCCGCGCAGCTCCTCGGGGACGGTGAGGTCGTCGGGCTGGAAGTACAGGCCCGGCTCGACCGTGAGCACCATACCCGGCTTCAGCTCGCCGTACAGGTGGGCCTCCTGGCGGGAGACCGCGCAGTCGTGCACGTCCAGGCCGAGCATGTGGCCGGTGCCGTGCAGGGTGTAGCGGCGCTGCAGGCCCAGTTCCAGGACGCGGTCGACCGGACCCTCCAGCAGGCCCCACTCGACCAGGCCCTCGGCGAGGGTGCGCTGGGAGGCCTCGTGGAAGGCGGTGAAGGGCTTGCCGGGCGCCACGGCGGCGATCCCGGCCTCCTGGGCCTCGTACACCAGGTCGTAGACCTTGCGCTGGAGGTCGGTGAAGGTGCCCGAGACCGGCATGGTGCGGGTGATGTCGGCGGTGTAGAGGGAGGTGGTCTCCACACCGGCGTCCAGCAGGAGCAGGTCGCCCTCGCGGACCGGGCCGTCGTTGCGGGTCCAGTGCAGGGTGGTGGCGTTGGCGCCGGAGGCGGCGATGGTGCCGTAGCCGACGTCGTTGCCCTCCACGCGGGCCCGCAGGAAGAAGGTGCCCTCGACGAAGCGCTCGGAGGTGTCCTTGGCCTGCGGCAGCGCCTTGGCGACGTCGGCGAAACCGCGCACGGTGGCGTCGACGGCCAGCTGGAGCTGCGCGATCTCCCACTCGTCCTTGACCAGGCGGTGGTCGGCCAGCTCGATGCCGAGGTCCTCGTCCAGCTGGGCGGACTTGGCGCGGGCCTCGCTGTCGGCGTCGGCGCGCAGCTCGTCCACCAGGGCGTCGAGTTCGGCGTCGTGGCCGCGCACGATGCGGGTGGTGACGGAGGCGTCGGCGCGCAGGGCCCCGGGCAGCGTGCGCACGTCGGCGGTGGGCACGCCCAGCAGGTCGGAGGCCTCGCCGAGGCTGTTGCGGCGGCCGGTCCACAGCTCGCCGTAACCGCCGAGCCAGAACTCGCCGTTGTCGCGGTCGGAGCGCGGCTTGAGGTAGAGGACCACGTCGTGGCCGCCGTCGGCCCGGGGGGTGAGCACCAGGCAGTTGCCGTCGGTGGTGTCACCGGTGAGGTAGGCGTAGTCGCTGGCGGCGCGGAAGGGGTACTCGGTGTCGTTGGAGCGGGTCAGGAGCTGACCGGAGGGGATGACCAGGCGGTCACCGGGGAAGGCGGCACTGAGCGCGGCGCGGCGGCGGGCGGTGTGCTCGGCCTGCTCGACCGGCTCCAGGTCGCGCAGCTCGGTGTCGGCCCAACCGGTGCTCATCCACGCGGCGAGCTCGTCGGAGACCGACTGCGCCTGGCCGTTCTTTCGCGGACTGAACACGGGGGCGTTCGTCGGGGCCTCGGGGCGCTGCTGCTCGCTCACGTTGTGACTCTCCAGAGTTCGTCTCAAGGGTGCAGGGGACCGGTGGCCGCTGGTGGCGGCCGCTCCTGCGTTCATCGTACGGGGGAGTCCGCCGCCCTGTCCTCTGCCGGGACATAGCGCTCCCCATAACGTCCGGGGCCGCCGCGAAATGCCCGCGCACCGCTGTGGCCTGGGACGGAGCCGACCCGGGGTGGTCCGGCAGCGGTTCGCGGTGACACCGGAGAACCCGGCGCCCGGGTCCGGGCGCCGGGGCGGGCGAGGGCGCGGAGGCGAACCCGGGTGCGGCTGGGCTAGGCCGTCAGGTCGTGGGCGAAGGGGATCGCCTTCGGGTACGGGAGGTCCTCGACGGCGGCCGGGTCCACCCGCCGGTAGCCGATCCGTTCGTACAGGGCGACCGCCTCGGGCTGGGCGGGCCCGGTGAACAGCATGACCCGGGTGTAGCCGAGGTCACGCGCGGCCTCCTCCAGGGCGGCCATGATCTGTCGGCCCAGACCGCGCCGCCGGTGCCGCGAGGAGGTCCAGACGCGCTTGAACTCGACGGTGTCGGCCTCGCTCGCCCGGTCCTCGCGGTAGGGGCGCAGGGCTCCGCCGGCGACCACCTCGCCGTCGAGTTCGGCCAGGACCAGGCAGCCGTGCGGGGCGACGAACTCGGTGACCGGGTAGCGGCTGAGCTCGTTCCCGGCGCCCTCGGCCCCGTAGCGCTCGGTGTACTCCTCCAGGAGCCCGGCGAGCAGTCCGTCCACCCGGGGGTCGTCGTGGGCCACCCGCAGCATGTGCACAGCGCCGTCGTCCGCGGCGGTGCTGTCGCCCCCGGCGCCCACCCTGGTGCTGGTCTCGGTCATCGGTGTCCTCTCCCACGCGTCTGGTCCGCCGGAATACTACGGCCCGTCACGAACCCGCCCGTCCCGCGCCCCGGCCGTGCCCGGGACGCGCCCCGTCCCGGGCGTCCGGGCGCTCCCCGGCACTTCCGGACGCCCGCTCGCACCCCGGGGCGCACCGGCTCACACGACACCCCGGTTTCGCCCGTGTCACGGAGTTCCGGCTAGTGTTCGACCATGTCAGTCAGCGAACGCACCCTGCTGGGCCCGGGCCCGAGCAATCCGTACCCGGAAGCCACTCTGGGCCTGGCCGCGCCCCTGCTGGGTCACCTGGACCCCGAGTTCATCACCATGCTGGAACGCACCTGTGAACGGCTGCGTTCCCTGTGGGGCACCGAGAACCCGCTCACACTGCCGCTGTCCGGCACCGGCTCCCTCGGGATGGAGACCGCCTTCGCCAACACCGTGCGCAGCGGTGACGTGGTGGTCGTGGCGGTCAACGGGCTGTTCGGCGAACGGATGTGCGAGGTGGCCGGGCGCTACGGCGCCGAGGTGGTCCGGGTGGACCACGAGTGGGGTCGGCCCGTGGACGTCCAGCGCGTCCTGGACGCCCACCCCGGGCCCAGGATCGTCGCGGCCGTGCACGCGGAGACCTCCACCGGTGCGGTCAGCGACATCGGCGCCCTGGGGCGCGCCCTGCGGGAGCGTTCCGACGACACCCTGCTGCTGGCCGACTGCGTCACCTCGCTGGGCGGCATGCCGATGGCCCTGGACGAGTGGCAGGTGGACATCGCCTACTCCGGCACGCAGAAGTGCCTGGGCGTGGCGCCGGGGCTGGCGCCCTTCACCTTCTCCGAGCGGGCCTGGGAGCGCCGGGTCCAGGCCCCGCCCGTGTGGTACGTCGACCTCGGCCTGCTCGGCGCCTACGTGCGCGGCGGCCCGGGCGGACGCGCCTACCACCACACCGCCCCGACCGCGATGGTCGCCTCGCTCGACGCGGCACTGGCCCGGATCGAGGAGGAGGGCGTCGACGCCGTGGCGGCCCGCCACGAGGCGGCCGGCGCACGGCTGCGCGAGGGCCTGCTGGAGATGGGGCTGGAGCTGTTCGCCGCCGAGGGCCACCGGCTGTCGCAACTGACGTCGGTGCGCGTGCCGGAGGGTGTGGACTCGGGCAAGGTGCGTGAGCGGCTGCTGCGCGACTACGGCCTGGAGATCGGCGCCGGGGTCGGCCCTTACGCGGCGACGGTGTGGCGGATCGGCCTGATGGGCCACAACGCCCGCCTGGACCGCGCCGAGCTGGTGCTGGCCGCGCTGCGCCGCGTCCTGGACCGCTGATTCCCGAGAGCTGACTCAGCACGATCCCGGGCCGGGGCCGGGCGGGACGTCCCGCCCGGCCCCGGCGTTTCCCGACCCCGGCGCCCCGCCCCCGGTGTTCACGAGGGGGTGCGGGACCGGTCCGCGCCGGCGGTTCGCCCGCCTGTGCTGTCCTGACCTCCGAGGGCCCCGCGAGCCGTGGCCACACGCCTCCACCGGGCCGTGGTGGACAGGCCCTCCCCGGGGCGGGCCCGGTCAGGCCTCGGCGGGGGTCCGCGGGCCCGGGATCCGCGGGGAGCGGAAGGTGGTGAGGGAGCGCAGGCTGCGGGACTCGTTCTCGACCTGGTACCCGGCCGCGAGCAGGCGCTCCCTGGCCTCGTTCGCGCTGCGCACGGTGGCCTCGTCGAAGATCAGGTTGTAGTAGCGCTCGGGCACCCGGTTGAGTCCCGAGCGCAGCGCCCGCAGGCCCGCGGTGGCCGCCGCGTCGGCCCCGGGAACCTCCGGGAGCATCCCGTAGGCCCGGCGCGCCCACGCGGGCAGGGTGGCGTAGGACAGGGCGCCCACCGGGAACCAGAGCGGTTTGAGCGGCGCCAGCCAGGCCAGGTGTTCGGGGACCTTGGGCCACAGCAGGAACCGGACCGCCTGACGGGCCTCGGGGGTCGCCCGCAGGCTCGGCCGGACCGCGGCCAGGTAGCGGCGCATGTCGGCGACGTTGCGGGGGACGTCACCGGGTGCCAGGCCGACGTAGGTCGCGGTGTGCGCCTGTTCGTCGAGGTAGCGGTCCAGGTCGGCGTCGCTGAGTCCGAGCCCGGCCCGCTGGCAGGTCTCCAGGTAGGAGGAGACCTCGGCGCAGTGCACCCACACGAGCAGGTCGTGCTGGTCGACCCGGTGGAGGTTGCCGGTGGCGGGGTCCGTGAAGCTCAGGGAGCGGTGGACGCGGCGGATGTGCTCGCCGAGGGTGTCGGCCTCGGCCAGGCTGCCGTAGGTGGTGACCGCCACGAAGTGGGCGGTGCGCAGCAGGCGTCCGGTGGGGTCGGAGCGGAAGTCGGAGCGCTGCCAGATCCCCTGCATGGCGATCGGGTGGAGGGCCTGGAGCATCAGGGCGCGTACGCCCGCCACCCACATCGCCCGGTCCAGGTGCACTCTCCAGGTGACGCTCTCGGGGGCCGCGACCGTCGGTTGCATCCTGTCTCCTCCGGGGTTGCGTGGGGGGATCCCCACGATACGTCCGCCTTCCGGGGAGGGCTTTCGGGGGCTGCCGAAGGCGGACTCCCGACGGCGGGACAGCGACAGCGGGAGTCCGGCACGGGTCCGGCACGGGTCCGGCACGGCGCGGACCGGTCCGCACATGCTCCGGCCGCAGGTACTCCGGTCCGCAGGTGCCCCGGCCTCAGGTGCTCTGGGTACGCAGGTAGGCGAGCACGGCCTGGACGCGGCGGTGCACGTCGTCGTCGGGCGGCAGGTCGAGCTTGGCCAGGATGTTGCCCACGTGCTTGCCCACGGCCGCGTCGCTGACCACCAGCTTGCGTGCGATGGCGCCGTTGGAGTGGCCCTCGGCCATGAGTTCCAGGACCTGGCGCTCCCGGGCGGTGAGCCGTTCGAGCGGGTCCGCGCTGCGGCGCAGCAGCTGCCGGACGACCTCGGGGTCCACGAAGGTGGCGCCCTCCACGACCCTGCGCAGCACCGAGGCGAACTCCCGGACGTCGCCCACCCGCTGCTTGAGCAGGTAGCCCACACCCTTGCCGTCCCCGGAGTCGAGCAGGTCGGTGGCGTAGCTGAGCTCCACGTACTGGCTGAGCGCCACCACGGCCAGCCCGGGGTTCTCCTGCCGCAGGCGCACGGCGGCCCGCAGGCCCTCGTCGGTGAAGTCCGGGGGCATGCGGATGTCGGTGACGACCAGGCCGGGGCGGTGCTCGGTGACGGCCGCCACCAGGGCCTCGCCGTCCTCCACCGCGGCGACCACCGGGAACCCGAAGCGCTCCAGCACACCCGCCAGGCCTTCGCGCAGCAGCACGCCGTCCTCCGCGAGCACGGTCGGTACGGGGGTCACGGCGTCGGGTTCGTGGGAATCGGTCCGCACGGCAGCTCCACTCGGATTCGGGTCGGCCCGCCTTCGGGGCTCGTGAGCCCCATTGTCCCGCCCATCACGGCCACCCGGTCCGAGAGGCCGGTCAGCCCGCTGCCCTTGCGCTGGTCGGCCCCGCCGACCCCGTTGTCGGTGACCTCCACCGTGAGGATGGCCGTGGTGGTCTCCTGCGCCGCCCCGAGCGCCCTGAGGTCGCCGGGGGCGAGGTGGGCGCGCACGGTCACGGCGGTGGCCCCGGCGTGCTTGTAGACGTTGGTCAGCGCCTCGGCGACCACGAAGTAGGCGGTGCCCTCCACGTGCGGGGGCAGCCGGTTCGGGATCGCGGTCTCCACGGTGACGGGGACGGGGCAGTGGTCGGCCAGCTCCTGCAGGGCGTCGTGCAGCCCCCGGTCGGTGAGGACGCGCGGGTGGATGCCGCGCACCAGCTCACGGAGCTCGTCGATGAGCTCGTCGGCCTTGGCCTGGGCGGCGACGACCCTCTGGTCGGCCGGGGATCCCTCCTCCAGGTCGATACGGGCCATGCCCAGGTCCATGCTGAGCGCCACGAGCCGCTGCTGGGCGCCGTCGTGCAGGTCGCGTTCGATCCTGCGGCGCTCGTACTCGAAGGCGTTGACCAGGCGGGCCCGGGACTCGGTGACCTGGTCGAGCTCGGCCCGCAGCTCCTCCTTGGGCGGGCCGACCAGGAGGGCGCGGGCGATGACGCCGTGGCCGTAGGACATCAGCCCGCAGGCGTAGAGGAGCAGTGCGGCCGTGAGCGGGGAGACCAGGGCGTAGGGCATCGCCTCGAGCGGGGTGGTGAGGGTGGTCCAGCCCATGGAGATCGCGGGCTCGTTCTCGTTGAACAGCAGGAGGGGGCTGATCGCGAGGACGATCGTCGCGGTCGCCAGGGCTACCACCACGAGGAAGGCCAGGCCGAAGATCGGGAACATGACCACGGCGTAGGCGACCTCGCGCCAGGTGGCGGCCTCGGAGTAGCGGGTGCGGGCCCAGCCCCACAGGCCAGCCGGTGGGGCGCGGTGCCCGCTGCTGTTCTCGTCGGGCATGACCAGGTGCAGGCGGCGGCGCTCCAGGGCGCCCAGGGGGATGGCTACGAGCGGGGCGAAGAACACCACCGTGAACAGACCGGAGAGGAACGTGACCGTCAGCTCGCCGGTGGAGTGGCCCTGGCCCACCATCGCGACGAAGACCGTCCAGGGCGCGTACACGGGAAGGGCCACGAAGAACAGGACGCCACCGACGACCAGGGTGGTCAGTGTGTAGGCCAGGGACCGCCAGGGCCAGGACGTGAGCAGGTACCTGGGGCCGGCGAGGGCCTGGCGCAGGGTGCCAGGTCCCCTTCTCGGGACGTTCCGCGTGTTCATGTACCCAACGCTAGGACGCCGGACCCGGACGGGGACATCCGCCGGGCCCGCCACTTCGCGGTAGGGACGGCCCTACCCGGGTGATGGGGCCAGGCCACCCGGGGCCGCCGCGGGGTTGCCGGTGGGCCGCCGCGCGCCCGCCCCAGCTCAGGGCGATAGAGTGACACGACGTGAGCGCGAAACCTGTGATCCCCGATGTCCTTGCCGCCCGCTACGCGTCCGCGGAGCTGACCCGGCTGTGGTCCCCCGAGTACAAGGTGGTCGCCGAGAGGCGGCTGTGGTTGGCCGTGCTGCGCGCCCAGGCGCGTCTGGGCGTGGACGTTCCCTCCGGTGTGGTGGAGGACTACGAGAAGGTCCTCGAACAGGTCGACCTGGCCTCCATCGCCGAACGCGAGCGGGTCACCCGGCACGACGTCAAGGCCCGGATCGAGGAGTTCAACGCCCTCGCCGGACACGAGCACGTCCACAAGGGCATGACCTCGCGCGACCTCACCGAGAACGTCGAGCAGCTCCAGGTCCGGGACAGCCTTCTGCTGGTGCGCGACCGTGTGGTGGCGCTGCTGGCGCGGCTCGGCCGGCTGTCCGCCGAGTACGGCGAGACGGTCATGGCGGGCCGCTCCCACAACGTGGCCGCGCAGGCCACGACCCTGGGCAAGCGTTTCGCGTCGATCGCCGACGAGGTGCTGGTGGCCCACGGCCGCCTGGAGGAGCTGATCGCCCGGTACCCGCTGCGCGGGATCAAGGGCCCGGTGGGCACCGCCCAGGACATGCTGGACCTGCTCGGCGGCGACCGTGCGGCGCTGGACACCCTGGAGAACGAGGTCGCCGGCCACCTGGGCTTCGAGCACCGGTTCACCAGCGTGGGCCAGGTGTACCCGCGTTCGCTGGACTTCGAGGTGCTCACCGCCCTGGTGCAGCTGGCCGCCGGCCCGTCCTCGCTGGCCAAGACGATCCGTCTGATGGCCGGGCACGAGCTGGTCACCGAGGGCTTCGCCGAGGGCCAGGTCGGCTCGTCCGCGATGCCGCACAAGATGAACACGCGCTCCTGCGAGCGGGTCAACGGCCTCACGGTCATCCTGCGCGGTTACGCGTCCATGGCCGGTGAGCTGGCGGGCGACCAGTGGAACGAGGGCGACGTGTCGTGCTCGGTCGTGCGCCGGGTGGCGCTGCCGGACGCGTTCTTCGCCTTCGACGGCCTCGTGGAGACCATGCTGACGGTGCTGGACGAGTTCGGCGCCTTCCCCGCGGTGGTCTCGGCCGAGCTGGACCGCTACCTGCCGTTCCTGGCCACCACCAAGATGCTGATGGCCGCGGTGCGCGCCGGTGTGGGCCGTGAGACCGCGCACGAGCTCATCAAGGAGCACGCCGTGGGCTCGGCCCTGGCCATGCGCCAGGAGGGCGTGGGCAACCAGCTGCTGGACCGGCTGGCCGCCGACGAGCGCTTCCCGCTGGACCGCGCGGCCCTGGACGCGCTGCTGGCCGACCGGATCACCTTCACCGGTGCCGCCGCCGACCAGGTGGCCGCGGTGGTGGCGCGGATCGAGGGCATCACCTCGGCCCGCCCGGAGGCCGCCGCCTACACCCCGGGCTCGATCCTGTAGGACTCCCAGGGCCCAGGCCTCCCGCTCCGAGCGGGAGGCCTGGGCCCTTCGCCCGACGGGTCGGGCCGGTTCCCGGGGCGGGCTCCCGACGGGGCCGGCCCCGGGCGAGGCCTCCTCACCGGAGCCGGTACCGGCGGACGCCCGCGAGCGCTCGGCCGAACGCCCTCCTCACACGAGGGCGAGGACCAGGTCCCGGCACGCCCGGGCGCACTCCCGGCACGCCTGGGCGCAGACCCGGCAGTGCTCGTGGTGTTCCGCGTGCTCCTCACACTCCGCGGCGCACCTGTCGCAGGCCCGGGCGCACGCCTCGAGGACCGACGTGACGAACTCGTCCTCCTCGGCGGTCCGCCGCACCAGGATCCGCTGGGTGGCAGCGCAGACGTCGGCGCAGTCCAGGTCGGAACGGGCGCAGGAGATCAGTTCGGCCGCGTCCTCCTCGCGCATGCAGGCGTCCGCGCACACCACGCACACCTGCGCGCAGAGCCCGGACGCCTCCACCACCGCGCGTACCTTCTCCCCCACCCCCTCCGGGTCGTCGGGGTGGGCGTACAGCATCTGTCCGATCACGCTCATGGCCTCTGCCTCCTGTCTGGTCTCCGTTGTCGCGTCCGAGTGGGGAGGAGGCCCTTCAACCGGCCCCCGTCCCCGGTCGGCGTCGCCGACGCCGTCCACACCCGGGGTGAGGGCCCCGGCCGGTTCGAAGCCGCGGCCGTCCCGGGCGGGCACGCACCGGACGCCGTGGCCTCCCCCGGTGCCGGCCGCCCACTGCCGCTGAGGAACGCGTTCCCCATGTCCGGCACCGCCCTTCGCACGTCAGCGCGGGTGCCGGGCCGGGGGATGTACTCACGCGCCTACCCGGCGCACGCCCTTCTCATACGTACCGTCCCCGGTACCGAGGGGCGTTCCCTGCCCTGTCCGGGGTTGGCCGGGACCGGAGACGGCGGCCGGTGCCGCACAGTGCCTAGATCCCGAGGTAGGCGAGGACGGCCAGGACCCTGCGGTTGTCCCCCGAGGTCACCGGCAGGTCCAGCTTGGTGAAGATACCGCTGATGTTCTTGGCCACCGCGGCCTCGGAGATGAACAGGTGGTCGCCGATGGCCGCGTTCGAGCGCCCCTGGGCCATGAGGGCAAGGACCTCGCGCTCCCGTGGGCTCAGGAGTTCGAGCGCCGACCGGTTGCGCTGGCTGCCCAGCAGCCTGCGCACCACCTCGGGGTCGACGACCGTTCCTCCCGACCCCACCCGCTCCAGGGTGGTGACCAGCTCACCGACGTCGCTGACCCGGTCCTTGAGCAGGTACCCGACCCCGGCGGTCGCGCTCTCCATGAGGTCGGCGGCCGCGCGGCGCACCACGTACTGGGACAGGACGAGTATCCCCACCCCGGGGTGGGTCCTGGTGACCTCCAGTGCGGCCCGGAGGCCGTCGTCGGTGTTGTGCGGCGGCATCCGCACGTCGGTGACGGCCACGTCGGGCCGGTGTTCGGCGACCGCCGCCACCAGCCCCGGCGCGTCCGCCACGCTCGCCACCACCTCGTGTCCGCTCATGGAGATGAGCTGTTCCAGTCCTTGCCGGAGCAGGGCCGAGTCCTCCGCGATCACGATCCGCAAGGGATCTCCACCTCCACTGTCGTCGGTCCGCCCGGCGGGCTGTTCAGGTGCACCCGTCCCCCGAGCGCCTCGGCCCGGTCGGCCAGTCCGGTCAGCCCCGACCCGGCCCCGGGGTCGGCGCCGCCCACCCCGTCGTCGCTCACCCTGAGGAGGAGGCGGTCCGGTTCCGAGCGGCCCAGGGACAGGTCGATCCGGTCGGCTCCGGAGTGCCGGACGGCATTGGCCACGGCCTCGGCGGCGCAGAAGTAGACGGTCGACTCGATCGGTTCCGGGGGTCTTCGGGTGTGGTTCACGCGGACCGTGAGCGGGACGGGGCAGGTGTCGGCCATCTCCTCCAGGGCGGCCGCGAGCCCCCGCTCGGTGAGGGTCGCCGGATGGATGCCGTGGACGAGGTCACGGAGTTCGGTCAGGGTGGTCTTGGCGTCCCGGTAGGCCTGGTCGACCAGGGCCCGACCGCCGTCCGGATCGCTGTCGAACAGGTTCCTGGCCATGCCGAGACGCATGATCACCGAGGTCAGTCGCTGCTGGGCTCCGTCGTGCAGGTCCCGTTCGATACGGCGGCGCTCCGCGGTGAACGCGTCCGCGAGCCGGGCGCGGGAGCGGACCGTCTCCCCCAGACGGGCGCCCAGTTCCTCCTGGCGGTCACCGGTGAGTACCAGCGCGGTCAACCGGGCCCGGCCCGCGGCCAGCACCATGGTCAGGTAGGCCGACACCACCAGCAGGACCAGCCCGGCCACGAGGTCCGCGGCCCAGGGCAGGGCGGGCAGGATCCGGGATCCGAGCTGCCCCGCGGGCTCCTCCGGGCCCGTGTTCTCGAAGAGGTGCAGCACGGGCGAGGCCAGCAGGGCCAGGGGCAGGGACACCAGGAGGACGACCATCACCGCCTCCAGCACGGAGAGCGGCAGGAGCATCAGGCCGTAGGCGAGTTCGCGCCAGGTCGCGACCTCCCGCAGCCGGACCCGCACCCACGCGGGGGAACCCGTCCTGCCGGGGAAGGGGAGGTGCGGGGTGGGGGCCGGGCCCGGTTCGAGAAGGGTGAGCCGTCGGCGTTCCAGGGCCCCGAGGGGCAGGCCCGCGAGCAGGAGCAGCGGCCAGCACAGCAGCGACCAGAGCACCGCCACCGGCAGGGAGGTGGTCAGGTACAACAGGGCGCGCCACGGCCAGGAGGTGCACAGGACGGCCAGCGGCCGGGCCGTCACGGTGCTCCAGAACGTCGGGGGCTCGACTTTCAACGGGTGTGCTCCTACGTCCTCGAGAGGTGACCGGCCGCGAGACATCCTACTGAGGGTCAGGAAAATCCACTTCCGAAGTAGAGGTTCCTCTACCTGCCCTTTCCGGTCAGGGCCAGTGTTCCTTCCCTCCCCTTCTGTTTGACTTCGGAGAGACCCTGAAACGGGAGTTCAGCACCGCTTCTCCCCAACCGATGAACACGTCCGGAGGAGCCCGGTGGGCCGACCAGGAATTCCCGAACAATCGCATGCTCCGAATGCGCCGACCCCACCGGAACCGGAGGTCGGAAAACACGGGGAAGTCGTTCTGGAAACACGTGGACTGCACAAGTCCCACGGACGAAAGAATCGTCCCGTGCACGCCCTGAGGGGTGTCGACGCAGTTTTCCGAAAAGGCGAGTTCACCGCGGTGATGGGCCCCTCCGGCTCGGGGAAGAGCACCTTCCTGCACTGCGCGGCCGGACTGGAGCGCCCCGACTCCGGGGCGGTGCTGACGCAGGGGCGCGACCTGGTCCGGCTCCCCGAGAGGGAGCTGACCCGGCTACGGGCGCGCACGTTCGGTTTCGTGTTCCAGTCGTTCAACCTGCTCCCCTTCCTCACCGCCGGAGAGAACATCACCCTCGGCCCGCGTCTGGCGGGTCTGCGGCCGGACCCCGTGTGGCGGGACGGTCTCGTGCGCGCCCTGGGGTTGACCGAGCGGTTGGACCACCGGCCCGCCGAACTCTCCGGCGGGCAGCGGCAGCGGGTGGCCGTGGCGCGCGCCCTGGTGCACCGGCCGTGCGTGCTCTTCGCGGACGAGCCCACCGGCAACCTCGACTCCCGCTCCAGTGCCCGGGTCCTGGACGCGCTGCGGCGCACGGTCTCCGAGCACGGCCAGACGGTCGTCATGGTCACGCACGACCCCGTCGGCGCGGCCCGGGCCGACCGGGTCCTGTTCCTCCGTGACGGGACGCTCGGGGAGGAACTGACCGCGCCCGACCCCGCCGCGGTCCTGGACCGGGTCGGCCACTGGGGGGACCTGTGATCACGTTGGTGCTGCGCGGGGTCGCGGCCCGGGCCGGCTCCCTGCTCGTCGCCGTCCTGACCGTGGCGGCGGGCGCGGGGCTCGCGGTGGCGACCGTGGCGCTCCAGGGTTCGGTCGAACACGTGGCCGCGACAGGTGGGAACGCGGCCTGGCGACTGGCCGACGCCGGGGTCGTCGTCGTGGCCGTACCCGAGGACGGTGCGCTCGCGGAGACCCCGTCCGCCGAACCCGCGCGGCTGGACCACGACAGCGTGGAGGAGCTGGCCGGGATCGCCGGGGTCGAGAGGGTGGGCGTCGAGGCCCCCTTCCCGGTCCATGTCGTGGGCCCCGAGGAGACCCTGGGCGGTCGGACCGACCGGTCGTGGGGGCACTCGGTGGAGCTGGCGGAGGCCGAAGGGCTCGTACCCGCTTCGGGCCGCTTCCCCCGGGCGTCGGGAGAGGTGGCCGTGGACGCGCGCACCGCGGCCGACGCGGGGCTGGAACCGGGGAGCACCGCACGGCTGCTCACCCCGGAAGGAATCGAGTCCGCCCTGGTCACCGGGGTTTTCGAGCAGGAGGCGAACCCGGCTCGGGCGGTGGTTCTACCGTCGGAGGAGGCCGCCGCGCACGGTGGCGCTCCGGTTCTGGCCGCGCTCCACCTGAACGGGGAGCGGAGCCCGGACCGGGTCGCCGAGGAGGTCGGGGAACGGATCCCCGGGGTGCGGGCGCTGACCGGCACGGAGCGCGGCGAGGCCCTCGTCCTGGACCGCACGGACCGCGAACTGTCGTCGGGCATGGGGCGTTTCCTCGCCACCGTCTCGGGCTTCGCGTCGGCACTCGCCGTGATCATGCTCCTCAACCTGACGGCCCTGGCCGTGCGCCGGCGCTCCCATGAGTTCGCCCTGATCCGCCTGGCCGGAGCCGGGCCGGGGACGGTCCGCGGACTGGTTCTGGGTGAGGCGGTCGTCCTGGGCGGTGTCGCGGCCGCGCTCTCGTGGGCGGTGGGCGCGCTCCTCGCCCTGCTGCTGGCCTGGCTGTTCGGGTCGATGGGTGTGCTGCCGTCCGGGTTCGCCCTCCGGATCGGGTGGTCGGCACCGGCTGTCGGCGGGGTGCTGGCACTGGCTGTCGCCGTGGCGGCGGCGTGGGGACCGGCACGCACCGCCGCGCGGATCACCCCGATGGAGGCCGTGCGCGTCGCCGCGCCCGGGCCCGAACGCGGCCGCGGGGTGCGCACCGTGCTCGGGGCACTGGTCAGCTGTGGCGCGGTCGCCTTGCTGATGGGCGCCTGGGCACTGAGCGGGACCCGGAGCGGGGTGCTGGCGGCCTTCGCCGGCGCGATGGCCCTGGTGTTCGGTGCCGCGCTCCTCACCCCGCTCCTGGCCCGGGTGTCCCTGGCGCTCGTCCGACCGCTGGTCCGGCACCGGGTCGTGCCCTTCCTGACCGAGCGGGACGCCCGGGCGAACCAGGGCCGGGTGGCGGGTGTGCTCACCCCGCTCCTGGTGTTGACCGCGGTCTCCTTCCTGCTGCTCTTCCAGGGAACGACCACGGCCCGGGCCCACGCCCACTCCCAGGGGGAACTGCTCGCCGCCGACCTGGTGGTGTCGGGCCCGGAGGGGGTCGGTGTTCCTGAGGGCGCCGTACGGGGCCTCGAGCGGGTCCCCGGCGTGGCAGCGGTCGGCGGGTTCCGGCGGACGGTGATCTCCATCGGGGGCGTGTCCGCGCCGGCCTACCTGGTCGAACCGGAGACCGTCACCCGCTTCTTCGGTCTGGAGAGCGTGGAGGGTTCGTGGCGGGAGTTCGGGACCGACGCCGTCGCACTGCACGCCGACACCGCGCGGCGGACGGGGGCGAAGGCCGGGGACGTGCTGGAGCTGACCGGCCCGGACGGTGTCGGGTTCCGGGCGCGGGTCGCGGTCCTCTACGAGGCCGGGGTCGGCTTCCCCGAGGCCCTGGTGCCCGGGGAGGTGCTGGCGCCGCGGATGCTCGACTCGACCGACAGCGCCGTCCACGTCGCGCTCGCCACCGGCGCCGACCCCGTGGCGACCGCGGCCGCGGTGCGCGAGGCGGTCGACGCGGGGCCCGAGACACGGGTGCTGACCGGATCGGACCACCTCGCGGAGCAGGCCGTGATGGGAGAGGAGGACGGCTGGCTGCTTCTGCTGATGGTCGCTCTGCTGGTGGGTTTCACCGGGATGAGCGCGGCCAACACGCTGGTCGTGTCCGTGGCGGGGCGTGCGCGCGACTTCGCGCTGTTGCGACTGGCCGGAGCCTCTCGGAGCCAGGTCGCGGGAATGGTGTCGGTCGAGGCGCTGGCGGTGGCGGCGGTGGGGATCCTGGTCGGCGGTGCCGTGGCCGCCTCCGGTCTGGCGGTCGCCGGATACGCCCTGACCGGGGACACCGTGGTCCTGGGTGCGCCGGTCGGGCAGTGCCTGGCTGTCGCGGCCACGGTCATGGTCGTCGGTCTCGTCGCGAGCCTGGCCCCGGCCGTGGCCGCTCTGCGGGCGCATCCTCTGCGCACGGGAGTATGAGGCAGTTCACTTGCGCTTACACTGGGTCTGAAAGTTAACACCTATTACGGTTGTGGGTGTCGGCGCACCCCTCGACCCCTGGAGCCAGCGTGATCGACCCGACCTCCTTCGGTACCGCCGTCACCGTTCTCGGCGTACTCGCAGCCATGATCATCGCCTTCGGCCTGGCGATCCTGTCCGACATGGCCATGCGCCGCCGCGAGGACCGCGCGGCCGCTTCGGGGAACCGCTCCGCCGAGGACTGACCCAGCGGCTCGGGGACCGCCCCCGGGTGAGGATGATCGCCGATGCGCCGCCCTACGCATTCAGGTGCGTCGAATTCGGCGATATGGGCCATCCTGGGCTCGCATGTCCGCTATGTTTCTGGTCCGCCGCATCGCGCGGCACGGTGATCGGCGCCCGCTCCGCCCTCTCCCTGACCTGAGACGGAGCCGGTATGTCCTTTCCCCCACCCGTGCCCGGGCCACCCCCGAAACCGACACGGAAGAAGCTGTCCCCACTGGCCAAGGTCGGCCTGGGATGCGGTGGCTGCGCCACCATGTCCTTCCTCGGGCTCGTCGGGCTGGTCCTTCTCGCGATGATCCTGCCGCCCGCGCCACCGGACGAGGAGTCCGCGGCCGTGTCCGCGTCCCCCTCCGAGGAGTTGGCCCTGGAACTGGTGGGACTGCGCCTGCCGGACGCCCAGGACCTGTTGGACGGGGCCGATCTCGAACTCGGGGACCTGGCGCTCGCCGCGACCGGCGAGGACGTGGAGTGGACCCGCTCGGCGATGGTCGTGTGCGGCCAGGACGTGACGGGAGACGCGGCCGACCTGGTCGTGGTACCCGAGGGCGTGGACTGCCCCGAGGCGGGGGACGCCACCGAGGAGTGGCCCGAACTGCCGGGGTTCACCGACGGGACCGTCGACGGGGCCCGTGAGTGGATCGAGGGCGTCGGCCTGAGGACCGCGGTCGAGAGCGCTTTCGGGGACGTGGACGCTCCGGAGGTTGAGGACGCCGCCGGAAACACCGTGTGCGGGCAGTCCCCCGAGCAGGGCGAGAGAACGGCGCCGTTCTCCGACAGCCTCGAGGTGGAGCTCTTCGTGGTCTCCGACGGGGAGGAATGTCCCGAGGAGATCGGCGACCCCAGCCCCACACCCGAGCCCACACCCGAGCCCGAGCCCGAACCCGAGCCGGAGCCGGAGCCCGAGCCTGAGCCCGAACCCGAGCCCGCGCCGGCCCCCGATCCGGAACCCGTGCCGGAGCCCGAACCGGACCCCGTGCCGGGCGTGCATCCGGGGGCGTTCTGCTCACAGCACTGGCAGTTCGGCCACACCAGCAGCGGCACGCTCATGCAGTGCACCACCACGGCGGTGGACGACCGCTTCCGCTGGCGTGCCGCCTGATCCGACACGGCCGTGTGCTGCCGGGGAGGGACGCCGCCCGCACGGGGCGGCGTCCCCCTGGGACTAGCGGGTGAAGTCGTCCGGCCCTCTGCCCGGACCGTGGTAGAACTCGTGGTCCGGCTCGTCGTCCGGCACGGTCGGGTAGGTGGGGCCGTCGTCGGTGGGTTCCCGGAGCGCGCTGATCTTCACACCCTGGGCGGTGAGCACGGAGGCGGTCGCGTTGCGCAGTTCGGGAAGCATCGAGTACAGGACGTCACCGGGGCAGGCGGTGGCGTTGAAGTCGCGGTGGCCCCGGATCGCGCTGTGCGGGTTGAGCCCGTAGGCCCTGCACAGCCAAGCCAGGGTCACCACCAGCGAGTCCCTCAGGGCCTGGGTCGGACCCACCGTCATGTAGAGGCCCTCGTTCTCGATCCCGATGGCGGTGCTGTTGTAGTTGGCGACATGCGCGCCCACCACGTGGTGGCCAGCGGCGATGGACTCCGGGGTGCGGTCGCGCCCCTCCATGACGTAGCCGCCGCGGCTGATGGTGAGCTGCTGCCCTGCATCCGCCCAGCCGTTGCTGTCCATGTGGAAGTTCTGGATCGACTTGGACAGGGCCAGGGCGTGGTCGAGGGAGTAGTTGGTGCTGTTGGCCGTCGCGGTGTGGTGGACCACGATGTAGCTCGGCGCGTTGGCCAGGACCTGGATGGGGCTCGACGGCGGGCGGGCGTTCCAGGCGCCCCGCCAGTACAGCTCGGGCTGGGCCGCCCGGACGCCGTCCGTGTCGGTTGTCTGCGCGGAGGCGCTCGTCGCGCCGAGGCCGCCGCCCAGGGCGATGGCTCCTGAGGCGAGGGCGGCTCCGTGGAGGATGCTGCGTCTGCTGAGACCTGACCGGGGGATGTTGGTCATGGCAATCCTTTGTGGCTAGCGGGGGTAGTTGCCAATTCACAAAAGACCACGCATCACCCACAGCGCGCAAAGGGTCACTTCGTGATTTCTGTGACCGGTTCCGGTCGAGGCGAAACGCCTTGCCCCCGTAGAAAAATGCCGCCGAATATTGTACGGAGGTAGGAAACCGACGTACGAGGTTCCAGCGGTCCGGGCCCTCACTTCCAAGTCTCCTGCCCCAGGTCAGGGCAGTGGCGCGGCGAGTCGCCGGCCGCCCGCGTCCGCGGGAAGCCGATCCGTCAGGAGCCCCTGTGCCCTTCACGAAACCGGTCCCGCACCCGCCTGGTCCAGTCGGTCAACAGGTGCGTCACGGGCCTGCGCGCCTCGCCCCGGTGAGGGCGGGCGCCGCACCGGCGCCTGACGGTCGCCGGATCACCCTCACTGAGCAGTTGGAGAATCGAGAGGGGCACCGTGGCCGGAGCCTTTTTCGGATGGGGCTCAGCCCGCGGAGAGCAGGCGGGTGAACAGGTCCAGGCCACCGCGGCCACCCCGGGGGCGAGCCCTCCCTCGCCGATTCCTCGGCGCACCCTCAGCCCTCGATTTCGGACTGGCCCTTGTAGACAAGGCTGCGAGAACTCGCCACCGCGTAACGAGCGCCGCCCCCGCCGGGGGTGCGCAGGACAAGGTCCTTCGTACTCGGCCCCACCGCCTCCGGGGGCAGGCGAGCACCGTCCAAGGGCCCCCCGACCACTTCGAACGCGCCTTGGTGGTGACCGCCCAGGAAGATCAGGAGGACGGCCACGACCGGTGCTCCGCTCGCCATGAGGAAGACGGCTCCTCCGGTCCAGGTCCACACCATCAACAGAGCGGCAGTGGACAGGAGAAGGGAGAAGATCACGCCCGTGCGACCGATCCGGGAGAGCGTCCTTGCCCAGTGGCCTCTCTCATTCACAACAGGGTTCTCCTCTACCTCTGTCTCAGGGTCTCTCGAAGACCGGTCCGCTCAGTTGCGTTCCGGGTCGGTCGCGGCCGGGGACGCGGCGTGCGGGTGGTTGAGGTCGAAGGCCGGACGCTCGGAACGGATGCGCGGCAGCGACGTGAAGTTGTGCCGCGGCGGCGGGCAGGTGGCCGCCCACTCCAGGGAGCAGCCGTAGCCCCACGGGTCGTCGACGGTGACCAGCGGCGCCTTCTTCGCGGTGATGTACATGTTCCAGAAGAAGATCAGCGTGGAGGCCGCGAGCACGAACGACGAGACCGAGGAGATCTGGTTGAGCGGCGTGAAGCCGTCGTCGGGCAGGTAGTCCGCGTAACGGCGCGGGAAGACCATCGCACCCAGCCAGTGCTGGACCAGGAAGGTGCCGTGGAAGCCCAGGAAGAGCAGCCAGAAGTGGAACTTGCCCAGCTTCACGTTGAGCATCTTGCCGGTGAACTTGGGCCACCAGAAGTAGAAGCCCGCGAACATCGCGAACACCACGGTGCCGAACACCACGTAGTGGAAGTGGGCCACCACGAAGTAGGAGTCGGTGACGTGGAAGTCGATGGGGGGCGAGGCCAGCAGCACACCGGTCAGACCGCCCATGAGGAAGGTGACCAGGAAGCCGATCGTGAACAGCATCGGCGTCTCGAACGTGAGCTGCCCGCG
>NZ_ANBA01000009.1 GCF_000341085.1 Nocardiopsis ganjiahuensis DSM 45031
GTCAGGGGCGCCAGGGCTCGCTTCACCCACGGGCATGACCGGATGCGGCCCCGACAACAGTTGCTATGCGGCAACAACCCCAAGCCATCAGTACGACACGGACAGCAATAGGGGTGGAGCGCCGACCTGTCGACTGCCTCGCCCTCCCATCGGGCGCTCACACGGGCGTGCGTGCTCCGTTCGTGCTCCGCAGTTCTGGATCAGAGCGGCACCGGGCGGCACCCCTTGACACAAGACGACAGCAGCATTCGGGTGGATCAGGACGGAACGGCACCCCGTGGCACGTACGGGAACGAAAAATCGGACTTCTCCTCCGACGGCCGAATGCCCTGCGTGTTGAGGTCGAGCACGACCGCGCCGCGGAAGCCCCACCCACATCAGGACCGCCGAGGCGACCGACCTCTTCCCTTCCTCCTAGGTCTCGATCATCTGCCAGGCCTCGGGATCGCCCGGGCTGTCGGTGAAGGCGTACCGGACGACCTCCCGGTCCAAGGCGATCAAGGTGACCGAGCCCGTGGCCCAGACCTCACCGTTCCCCAGGTCGGCGTGGGCGATCAGGCCCGTGGGGTCCCCGCCCGGGGTCGTTCCCGCGGAACGGGGCTCGGCGTGGGCGGCCCTGGTGATCAGGCCGGGCCACTCGCCCCAGATCTCCTTCACCGACTCGGCCTGTGTCAGGTCCGGGTCGGGGCGGGTGCGGGTGAACTCCGGGGTGTGGCGGGCGGTACGGGGATCGGTGGGGTTCAGGCCCGTGTTGACCAGGGTGGTCACGCCTCGGGGCAGGGCTCGGGTGTCCAGGCACCGCCCGTCCCAGCTGTACAGGGTGGCGCTGTGCGCGTCGGCGTCCAGGAGGTGGAACGGCGCGTACCGGGTGGGGTCCTCGCCGGCGAGGACATCACGGTTCTGGGTGGCCAGGGTCTTCAGGGGCAGGTCTCCCCGGCTGGCGGGATACGTCCCCTCCCAGGGCATGGTGCCGTCCCAGGGCCACCCGTTGAGCAGGGCGGCCATCCGCTCACGGCTGGTGTCCACGGCGAGCCAGGTGCCTCCGGCGAGGCGGTCGCGGCCTCCGACGAGGTTCGGGCGCTGCGGCCAGTGCCGGGCGGGCCGGTCCCAGGGACGCGAGCGCATCTCGTCCCGGAGCGCGGCGACGACCAGCGGTGTCCTGGCCTCCGGATCGAAACCGACGATGACCGTGCACATCCTGTTGACTCCCACGTGGTCGAATCCCTTGGCAAGGACTCTACGACGCGAGACCCCGAAAATACCCGCCTGGGACGCAATCCCAGGTCGCGGTAGTGCAGGCCCCACGGTGAAGAGACCGCCGAACCCCCGCGCGCGGACCGGTCGGGCTCTTCTACTCTGGTGGCTCCCTACTCTTGTGAGCATTGACGCCGGGGCCCGGCTGAGCGGGGTTCTCGCCGCTCCGGCCCCGCTTCGCCTTCCCCGCCCGACCAGGAGTCATTCGTGCCCGAAGAAGCCGACCGGACCGAACGAGGTCCGACAGCGACCGAACCGTCACCGGTTCGTCCCGCTCTCATGGGACCGCCCCCGGAACCAGGGCTGTCCCGGGAGGAGGTCGCGGAGCGTGTCGCGGGCGGCCGCACCAACGACGTCCCCGTCCGGGCGAGCCGCAGCGTCGGGCAGATCATCCGCGGCAACGTCTTCACCCGTATCAACGCGATGATCGCCGTGCTGTTCTCGATCATCGCGGTGATCGGACCGGTCCAGGACGGGCTCTTCGCGCTGGTCATCGTGATCAACACGCTGATCGGCATCACCCAGGAGCTGCGCGCCAAGCGCACCCTGGACAAGCTCGCGATCGTGAACGCTGCCCGCCCGCGGGTGGTGCGCGACGGCGAGACGGTGCGGGTGGCCACCCAGGAGATCGTCCTGGACGAGGTCCTGGAGATCGGAGTCGGCGACCAGATCGTCGTGGACGGCACCGTCACCTGGGCCGGGGGCCTGGAGGTCGACGAGTCGCTGCTGACCGGCGAGGCCGACCCGGTGTTCAAGCAGCCCGGGGACACGGTGATGTCGGGCAGCTTCGTGGTGGCCGGGTCCGGGCGCTTCCGGGCGACCAAGGTGGGCCGGCACGCGTACGCGGCGCGGCTGGCCGAGGAGGCGAGCCGGTTCTCGCTGGTCTCCTCGGAGCTGCGGTCGGGGATCAACAGCATCCTGCGCTGGATCACGTTCGCGCTGTTCCCCATCGGCGCCCTGCTCGTCTACAGCCAGCTGTTCATGAACGGGCAGGTCGCGCTGGACGAGCCCGTCTCCGGTGGTGTCTCGGGGCCGCTGGCCGACGCGCTGCGCGGCATGGTGGCGGCGCTGGTGTCGATGATCCCCGAGGGGCTCATCCTGTTGACGAGCATCGCGTTCGCGGTCGGGGTGATCCGGCTGGGCCGCCACAAGTGCCTGGTGCAGGAGCTGCCCGCCATCGAGGGCCTGGCCCGGGTGGACGTGGTGTGCACGGACAAGACCGGCACGCTGACCGAGGTCGGCATGAAGCTGGCCGAGATCCGCGACCTGGGCGGTGGCCGGCCGTACGAGGAGGTGCGCGCCGACGAGGGCGCGCGTGCCAACGGCAACGGTGTCCGCAACGGAAACGGCAGCGGCGCCGCGAAGCGAATTCCGGCGCCGGTGTCCCCGACCCGGGTGCTGGCAGCGCTGGCCGCCTGCGACCCGGATCCGAACCCGAGCATGGTCGCGATCGCCGAGGGGTGTGCGGCCAGTGGGCAGCAGACCCCCGACTGGAGCGTGAGCGCCCTCGCCCCGTTCTCCTCCGCGCGCAAGTGGAGCGGGGCGAGCCTGGTGACCCCCGCGGGTGAGCAGCACTGGGTGCTCGGCGCCGCCGACGTCCTCGTCGATCCGCGCTCCCCCGCCGCCGCCGAGGCCGCCCGCCTGGGCGCGCAGGGCCTGCGGGTCCTGCTGTTGGCCCGGGCCGCGGCCCGGGTGGACGAGGAGTCCGCCCCGGGAACCGTGGAGCCGGTGTCCCTGGTGGTGCTGGACCAGCGGGTGCGCGAGGACGCCGGACCGACCCTGGACTACTTCGCCGACCAGGGCGTGGACGTCAAGATCGTCTCGGGCGACCACGCCGCCTCGGTCGGCGCGGTCGGCCGTGAGCTGCGTCTGGAGGGCGCCGACCGGCCGGTGGACGCCCGCGAGCTGCCCGAGGACCCCGAGAAACTGTCCCGGCTGGTGGAGGAGGGCTCCGCCTTCGGCCGGGTGACGCCCGAGCGCAAGCGCGACATGGTGCGCGGCCTGCGCGAGCGCGGGCACACCGTGGCGATGACCGGTGACGGCGTCAACGACGTGCTGGCGCTGAAGGAGGCCGACATCGGGGTGGCGATGGGGTCGGGCAGCCCGGCCTCGCGCTCGGTGGCCCAGCTGGTGCTGTTGGACAACCGGTTCGCGGTCCTGCCGCGGGTGGTGGCCGAGGGCCGCCGGGTGATCGGCAACATCGAACGGGTGGCCAGCCTGTTCCTGACCAAGACCGTGTACACGATGACGCTGGCGATCATCGTGGGCCTGCTGGCCGTGGCCTACCCGTTCTTCCCCCGGCACGCCACCCTGATCAACGCGGTGACCTTCGGGATCCCGTCGTTCTTCCTGGCGCTGGCGCCCAACACCGACATCGCGCGGCCGGGGTTCGTGCTGCGCACGCTGCGGCTGGCGGTCCCGTCGGGGATGGTGGCCGGGTTGGCGGCGGTGACGACCTACCTGCTGGTGCTCGGCGGGCGGACGGTGCCCGACCCCTCGGACCGCACGGCGGTGGTGATCACGCTGTGCGCGACCACGCTGTGGGTCCTGCTGCTGGTCGCCAAACCGTACGTGTGGTGGAAGGTGCTGCTGGTCGGCTCCATGGTGGGGCTCCTGACCCTGGCCATGGTGACGCCGTTGGGGCAGTGGTTCTTCGAACTCGACGTGAGCGACCCGACGAAGGTCCTCACGGGGCTCGCGGTGGCCGGGGCGGCGATCGCGGTGATCACGGTGATCCGGGTGGTGGACGACCGGATGCTGAGCCGATCGCAGGCCGAGGCCGACGCAAAGGCGGCACAGGAGCGGGAGACCGCCGAGACACCGTCCTGACCTGGACAAAAGGGGCCCGCCACGCAACCGTGGCGGGCCCTCTTCCATGAGGTACCTGTTCGGGAACCACCTCGCGGCCGCCCAGCGTGGGAACTGTTCACGGCCGGTGCCGAGCGCGATCCTGGGTGCGCCACGTGTCTGGATCGACAGGAGCCACATTGAGCATCCCCAACACGCACATCCGCGCCGTGCTGGACGGTTATCTGGAACGCTTCCCCAAGGAAGCCGACGCGACCGGCCCCCTGGTGCGAGCCCTGGACGGTGAGCACGAGCTCTCCTCGCCCAAGGAGTTCCGTGTCGGGCACGTGACCGCCGGGGCCGTGGTGCTCGACCCGTGTTGGCGGGTGCTGATGGTCCGGGAGGGGGACCGGGGGCCCTGGCTCCTGCCGGGCGGTCACCTGATCGATGAGGACGGCGCGCTGGACGAGGCGTCGCTGAGCCGCCTGACGCAGGCCACCGGCCTGGAACCCGCGCAGGTCGAACCCGCCGCGGACCCGGTCCCGCTGGACCTGGACATCCACCGGGTCCCCGAGGACGCCGGCCGGGGCGAGCCCGAGCACGAGCACTTCGCCTTCCTGTACCTGTACCGGGCGACCGCGGCGACCGTTCCGGCGGGCGGCGGGGCCTCGGGCGCCCTCGCCTGGCGGCCGCACACCGACGTCCCCTCGGCCCGGTTGGCGGCGAAGATCTCCCAGACGCTGGCGACCAGCCGCGCGGCGGCCACCCGGGAGGCCGGTGAGGTGAGCGGGGTCTGAGCCCTCCCCTGTATCGGGTTCGGGGTCTCGCCGGGTGCCGGGGGTGACCCCCGCTTTGATTCATCGCCATATGTGAATATGATCGCCCCATGACGATGAATGATGACGGTGGTGTGGAGGGGGCCTGCGAGGGCTCCGGGCTGGACGCGGCCGAGGCCCTCTTCCACAGCCTCTCCGACAGCACCCGGCTGGCGATCGTGCAGCGCCTGGCCCGCGGCGAGGCCCGCGTGACCGACCTCGTGGAACAGCTGGGCCTGGCTCAGTCCACGGTCTCCAAGCACGTCTCCTGCCTGCGCGACTGCGGGCTGGTGGACGGGCGCCCGCAGGGGCGGCAGGTGTTCTACTCGCTCAGCCGTCCCGAGCTGATGGACCTGCTCTCCGCGGCGGAGACCCTGCTGGCCTCGACCGGCAACGCGGTGGCCCTGTGCCCCACCTACGGAACCGACAGCGCGGCCGCGGCGGAGCCGGCAGGGGCGGCTCCAGTGGCGGGATCCGGTGCGGCGGTGCGTGATGAGTGACGCCTGCTGCGGCGGCGACTCCCCCGCTCAGTCTGACTCCGCCACCGAACCCGAAGGCCCCACCCGGCTCTGGCAGGTCGGTGAGATGCGGTTCGCCGCCGTCGCCGCGCCCCTGCTGCTGGCCGGGTACGCGGCGGGCTGGTTCGGCGCCCCCGAGGCCGCCGGCCTCGTCCTCAAGAGCGCCGCGCTGCTGGTCGCCGCGTGGACGTTCGTCCCCTCGACCCTGCGCCGCCTGTTCCGGCCGGGTCCGCTGCGGAACCGGATCGGGGTCGGCACCCTGATGACCCTGGCCGCCGTCGGCGCCGTCGCCCTGGGCGAGGTCGGCGAGGCCGCGATGCTGGCCGTGCTGTTCACCATCGCCGAGGGCCTGGAGGAGTACGCCGTCGCCCGGACCCGGCGCGGCCTGCGCGCGCTGCTGGACCTGGTCCCGGCCCGGGCGACCATCCTGCGCGACGGGGGCGAGCACACCGTCTCCCCGGACCAGCTCGGCCCCGGCCAGACCCTGGTGCTGCGCCCCGGCGAGCGGCTGGCCACCGACGGCGTGGTCGCCTCCGGGCACACCAGCCTGGACACCTCGGCCATCACCGGGGAGTCGGTGCCGGTGGAGACGGGTCCCGGAGACGAGGTGTACGCCGGTTCGGTCAACGGCACCGGCCCGCTGGAGATCACCGTGACCGCCGGCGCCGAGGACAACTCCCTGGCGCGCATCGTGCGGATCGTGGAGGCCGAGCAGGCCCGCAAGGGCCGGGGCCAGCGGCTGGCCGACCGCGTCGCCCGCCCCCTGGTTCCCGGAGTGATGATCGCCGCCGCGCTGGTGGCGGGGGTCGGTTCGCTCCTCGGCGACCCGCTGACCTGGATCGAACGGGCGCTGGTCGTGCTGGTCGCGGCCTCGCCCTGCGCCCTGGCGATCTCCGTCCCGGTCACCGTGGTCGCGGCGATCGGCGCCGCGTCCCGCCAGGGCGCCCTGGTCAAGGGCGGCGCGGCGCTGGAGGCGATGGGCCGGGTCCGGGTCGTGGCCCTGGACAAGACCGGCACCCTCACTCGCAACGATCCCGCCGTCGTCGAGACGGCCCCCGCCCCCGGGTACACCCGTGAGCGGGTCCTGGACCTGGCCGCGGCCCTGGAGGCGCGCAGCGAGCACCCGCTGGCCCGTGCCGTCCTGACCGCCCACGCCCTTCGGTCCCCCGGCCGGGGCCCCGCTCCGGCCGAGGACGTCCGGGCGGTTCCCGGGTCCGGGCTGGTCGGACGGGTGGACGGCACGGAGGTGCGGCTGGGCCGTCCCGGCTGGGTCGACCCCGGACCCCTCGAAGCGACCGTGGAACGGCTGCTGGGCCTGGGGGCGACCGTGGTCCTGGTGGAGGAGGGGGGTTCGGTCGCGGGCGCCCTCGCCGTCCGGGACGAACTGCGCCCCGAGGCCGCCGAGGTCGTCGCCGAGCTGCGCCGCTCCGGTTACCGGGTGGCGATGCTGACCGGGGACCACCGCGCCACGGCCGAGGCCCTGGCCGCGGAGGCCGGGATCGACCCGGAGGAGGTCCGTGCCGGGCTGCTCCCCGAGGACAAGGCCCGGGTGGTGGGTGAACTCCGCTCCGGCGGCCAGGTGGTGATGGTCGGCGACGGGGTCAACGACGCCCCGGCCCTGGCCGGCGCCGACCTGGGTGTGGCCATGGGCGCCATGGGCACCGACGTGGCCGTGGAGACCGCCGACGTCGCCCTGATGGGCGAGGACCTGCGCAACCTGCCCCGGGTACTGGCACACGCCCGCCGCTCCCGGGTGATCATGTGGCAGAGCATCGGGCTGTCGCTGGCCATCATCGTCGGCCTGATGCCGCTGGCCCTGTTCGGTGTGCTGGGGTTGGCCGCTGTGGTCCTGGTGCACGAGGTGGCGGAGGTCGTGGTCATCGCCAACGGCATGCGCGCCGGACGCCGCCGCCCGGTGAGGGGTCCGGGGGCCGGGGCTCCGCGCGTCTCAGCCGCCCACGAGGTGGAGGCCCGCGACCCCGACCACGATCGCGGCGAGGCCGAGCAGCCGACCGGGAGAGGCTGACTCCCCCAGGAAGAGCATCCCGGCCCCGGCGGTGCCGACCGCCCCGACGCCCACCCACACGGCGTAGGCGCCGCCGACCGGGAGCTCCCGGAGCGCGAACGACAGCATCGCCGGACTCACCAGCGCCACCGCGGTCCCGGACACCCGTCGGCAGAAACGGGCTCAGAGGGCCTTGAAGTAGTTGACCGCCGGCATCGCGGTGTAACCGGCGCTCTCGTAGGCGACGCGGGCCGGGGCGTGGCCGGGGTCGCCGCCGGTGCTGACGAGGGCGACCCTCATGCCCTCCTCGCGCATGAACCCCTCAGCGGCCTCGATGAGCGCCGAACCCACGCCCCGCTCCTGCTGGTCGGGATCGACCGCGAGCATGTGCAGTTCCCCCACCCGCTCCCCGTGGTCGAGTCGCACCGTGGCGAACCCGGCGATGCGGTCGGTGACCGCCACCCACGCCCGGACCTCCTCCGCGTCCAGGTCGGCGCGCACGTCCCGGGCCTGGGTCAGGCGCCAGTCCCCCACCGTCAGCGCGTAGATCTCGGCGCCCATCACCTTCGCCATCGAGGCGTGCACGGGTTCCCAGGCGCGTAGAGCCAGGGCGACCACGGCCTCGTGGTCCTGCGGGGCACAGGCGCGAATACTGATGTCCATGGCCGGAGCGTAACCACACCCGGCCCGGACCGACCACGGGTTTTCCGGGGGCACGGCGGTCACGGCACCGGGCCGGTCGCGCGATACGGTGGCGCCGAACTCGGAGCGAAGGAGTCAGGCGATGGTGAGCGAGACCGATCTTCGGCACCTGCGGCGCGCGGTGGACCTGGCGGCGGAGGCGCTGGACAAGGGTGACGAGCCCTTCGGGTCGGTGCTGGTGGGCGCGGACGGGACCGTGCTGTTCGAGGACCACAACCACGTGGCCGGGGGCGACTCCACCCAGCACCCGGAGTTCGCGATCGCCCGATGGGCCGCGCAGCACCTCTCCCCCGCCGACCGCGCGGAAGCGACCGTGTACACCTCGGGCGAGCACTGCCCGATGTGCTCGGCCGCGCACGCCTGGGTGGGGCTGGGCCGGATCGTGTACGCCGCCTCCTCCCGGCAGCTGGGCTCCTGGCTGGCGGAGTGGGGTGTCCCGGCCGGTCCCGTGCGGACCCTGGCGATCACCGAGGTCGCCCCGGGCCTGCGGGTGGAGGGCCCCGTGGACTCCTTCACCGAGGAGGTCCGCGCCCTGCACGCCCGCCTCCACGGCCGCGGGCCCCGGCCCTGAACCGGGGGCGCGCGGCGAGGGCCGTGCGTCCGCCCTCACCGTGCTGATCGAAAACGATCGAATCGATCATGACCGGTTGGCCAGGGATTTCGTCGACCGATACGCCCCCGGTCGAGGTTACGGCCCGTCCATGAACCGGCTTCTGCGCCGGATCGGGGACGGTGAGGCCTGGCGCGAGGTGGCGCCGGGGACCCTGCCCCAGCACGCGGCGGCGGTCCTGGGGAACGGCACCGGGCTGTCGGCGCAGGACACCGTGCCGTTCGCGCTGTGGTGCGCGGCGGGGCACCCGGACGACCTGGTCGGGGCGCTGTGGACCACCGTCGCGGGCCTGGGCGACCGCGACACCACGTGTGCCATCGCGGGTGGTGTGGTCGCCGCCCGCACCGGTGATGCGGGCGTTCCCAGAACCTGTGTGGAGGGCCGAGAGCCCCTCCCCGCCTTGGTCACAGCCACGGGTTCGGCCTGTTAGCACTCCTCACGCACACCGCGCCCGCGGCCGCACTTCCATGGCATGAGGATCGGAGCCGGTTCCGGTGTCAGGCGGCGGAGGAACGGCCCCCGGTCCCGGTTTCCTCCGGTTGAGGGCCCTCGGGGGTGACGAATCGAAAGACCGAGGTGTCACCGTCGAGATCGATGGTCATCGCCGCGTCCAGAGCCCGCACCAGACGGTTGAGCAACGGGATCGTGGGCACCGAGTCACCACCCTCGATGTTGGAGATCTGGGGTTGGGTCATCCCCGCCCGTCGAGCCACCTCGGCCTGTGACAGGCCGAGCTCGACCCGTCGGTCATACACCGCCTGGCCAAGGGCGAAGGCGTGACCGGCTTCCACGTAGGCGGCGGATTCCTCGACTTGTTCGTTCACCAGGCGCCTGGTCCTACGAGTGCGCCACTGGGAGTGGTTCACGGGTTCTCCTCCCTGGTCCGCTCGTACCGGTGCTCGGCCCGGCCATGGAGTGCCTCGCACTCCTTCTGTGCTTGCAAGGCCCGATCGACTTCGCTTCTCTCCCGTTGACGTGTCTTACGGAAGACTGTCAACAGGACGATCCGCCGTTCCGAAGCGAGCCAATAGGTGATGCGCACTGAGCTGCCATCCATGATGAAGCGCAGCTCTCGTAGCTTGCCTCCCAGGTGGCGGGAGTACGGCTCACCCAACGTTGTCGGTCGGGTCGCCAGCATGTCAGCGGCTCGTTCAACCTTGTCCTAGTGCGCGCCTGAAAGCAGCTCCAGCCACTGTCGGACCTCCGGTTCGATCTCGATCTTCCAGGGTTCGTCCACCGCTCGAATATATAAATATTCATATAATGATACCTGTGAAATCGAGGAAGAGACAGAAGTTGGCGATTGTGCTGGTTCTTGAGTGATCCGCAGCGGCTCGCCGGGACCCGCCGGGAGCTCCTCAGCCCCGCCCGGCCCGGCTCAGCCCTCGCGGATGGTCATGCGGGTGATCTTGTTCCCCTGCACGGCGAACGCGAACGAACTCAGCCCGTTGGCGTGCTCGGACCGCCAGTCACCGACCACGGTGACCCCGCCCCCGTCGGCCTCGGCCGACCGGACGCTGAGGACGCCCCGGGCCCCGATGAACTCCTTGTCGCTCCACCGCTTGATGGCGTCGTACCCCTGGAACTCGCGTCCCCAGTCGTCCACCACCCCGTCGGGGGCGAAGGCGTCCAGGAAGCCCTGTTCGTCGTGCTCGTTGACCTTGTCGATGAAGGACGCCACCGGCTCGGGGATGCTCGTGCTCATGCTCTCTCCGTGGTTCGGGAACGGACGTTGCCCTGCTCATCGAGGATGCTTCCGGACGGGAGTGCTGCCGCGTACCGACACGGCTCCAAGGTCGGGCAAACAACTCCCGTGCCTCGCACTGCCCCCCGCGGCCGCCGGGCTAACCTCCCCGGGAACGGTGGCGTCGTCGCGGAGGATGCGGGGGAACGGGTATGCGCGGTCGGCCCGGGCTGTCGAGGTCCCTGGTGGTGTTCCTGGCCGCCGCGGTGCTGCTGCACTTCGCGTATCCGCTGACCCTGCACGGGCTGCTGGGGCCGGTGCTGTACACGCTGCTGTACCCGACCGTGGTCTTCCTGGGTGTGCGCGTGGTCCAGCCCGCCGGCCGGCGACTGGTCCCCGTGGCGGTGTTCTCGGCGGTGTTCCTGGCCACCGGCTTCTGGGCGACCCTCCACCCGGGTGAGCCCCTCGCCCGCCTCGGGCTCTTCACCTCCATCGTGCTGTTCCAGGGCTACCTGATCCTGGAGCTGCTGATGTTCGTCTTCAGGTACCGGCGCCGGCGCAGCCCGCCGCACGGCCCGCAGCTGATCCTGGCGGCCGTCTGCGCCTACCTGCTGCTGGGCGGGGTGTTCGCCGCGCTGTTCGGCATGGTGGAGGCCCTCTGGCCGGGCAGTTTCGAGGACTCCCTCGCCCCGCACACACCGGTGGACTGGCAGGACCTGACCTACCTGAGCTTCGTCACCCTGGTCACGCTGGGATACGGGGACATCGTGCCGCTCACCCCCTGGGCGCGTTCGCTGGCCACGGGCGAGGCGGCGACGGGGACCCTGTTCCTGGCCACGGTCATCGCCCGCATCGTGGGCGCCTACGTCTCTCCCGCCGCCCCGGACTCCCCCGGCCCGCCGGAGGCTCCCGGTCCCGCCGACGAGCGCGGCCGACCGGGCCACACGTGAGGAGGCCCGCCGGGTGCGATCCGCGGCGGGCCTCCACTGCTCCTCACGGGGGCGTGTGCGCCCCCGTGAGCCGGAAGATCAGTTCCTGTCGTCCTCGTCGGGCTCGAACCGGCCCTGGATGACGCGGCCCCGGTTGGCGGCGGGACGGTCCTGGCCGGCGCCGGGGTTCGGGCCGCCCGGGGTCTGCCCGAAGGGGTTTCCGGGTGTGCCGGAACCCGCCGGACCGCCCGGGCCGAAGGGGCCCTGGTTCGGGACGGTGGCGCCGCGGGCGGCGAACTCCTCGTTCACGCGCTCCTGCATCTTCTTCATCCGGCGGGCCGCCCAGCCCGCGAACACCCACCGCAGGGCGGGCCGGGTGACCGGGGTGGCCAGCAGGACGCCGACCGCCGCGGTGAGGAAGCCGGGGATGACCAGCAGGATGCCGCCGGCCATGAGCATCAGCGGGTCGAGCAGGCCCTTGCGGGGCTGGTCGCCGGTGCGCATCGCCTCGTCGGCCTCCTGGACGACCTCGCGGAAGGCCCGTCCCGTGTGCCTCAGCACCGCCACGCCCAGGATCATCAGCGAGACCAGGGCCGCCAGTGTCCAGGGCACACCGATCTGGCCGCCGACCCAGATCATCAGGCCCACCTCAAGGAAGGGCAGTGCCATCAGTGCCAGCACAATCAGCAGCGGCATCGCGAACCATCCTCAGTGTCGTGGGCCGAAACCGGGTCTTCCCCTGATGGGGAGAACGTCCCCGTGGTGTGAATGGTTCCCGGCACCGGGCCTCTCACGCACACGGGACGCCCCTTCGCAGCACACCTTCGGCACAGGTGTCCCCCCGGACCCGGACGGCGCTCCAGCACCCGGCCGGCTCCCCGGGCGGCGCCTCAGGAGCGCGCGCGGCGGGCCACGATCACCGAGGCGATGACGGCGGCCAGGCCGATCGCCGCGATCAGGGCCTCGGGCACCGCTCCGAGCCGGGTGGCGACCGTGGGGCCGTCCATCGCGGTGAGCTCGGCGACGTGGATGTCGGGCTCGGCCTCGGGCGACTCGTAGACCACCGTGCCGTCGGGGTCGACCACGGCGCTGATCCCGCTGGTGGAGACCACCACGGCGGGGCGGCCGTGCTCGACGGCGCGCAGCTGGGTGATGGCCAGCTGCTGGTTGGACTGGCCGGTGAAGTTGTAGTTGGCGTTGTTGGTGGGGATCACGATGATCTGCCCGCCCGCGGCCACGGACTCGCGCACCGGCGGGTCGAAGGCGACGTCGAAGCAGATCCCCACGGCCAGGGTGGTGCCCGCGATGTCGAGGGCGCCGGGCTCGGTGCCGGGGACGGCGTCGGAGCTGACCTGCTCCAGCCGCGAGACGAACCGGGTGAAGAAGTCGCGGTAGGGGATGTACTCGCCGAACGGGACGAGGTAGCGCTTCTCGTAGGTCTCGCCCGGGCCGGTCTCGGGGTCCCAGACCACGCTCTGGACGTAGCGGGTGCCGTCGTCGTTGAAGCGGCTCATGCCCCACAGGAGGGGGACGCCGATGTCCGCGGCGGCCTCCTGGATGGTCTCCTCGGCGACGGGGTCGCGGAAGGGGTCGATGTCGCTGGCGTTCTCCGGCAGCAGCACGAGGTCGGGTTCGGGGTACTCGCCCGCGCGGACCGCGTCGGCGAGGTCGTGGACGCCGTCGGCGTGGTTGCGGAGCACCTGCATGCGCTCGCCGAGGACGGACATCTCGCCGACGTTGGGGACGTTGCCCTGGACCATGCCGACGGTGACGGTCTCCAGCGGGGCGGGACGGCCGATCGCGGGGGCCACGAGGCCGCCCAGGACGATCGCGGCGCTGGTGGCCAGGCCGACGGCCGGAACGAGCGCCCTGGCGCGGCCACGGGCCGGTACGGCGCGCAGGACGGTCCACAGCAGCATCGACCCGGTGAGGGCGACGGCGAAGGTGACCAGGGCCGAGGAGCCCAGGGCGGCGTAGCCCACGAAGGGGGTGTCCGGCTGGGCGTAGGCGAGTTTGCCCCACGGGAAGCCGCCGAGCGGCCAGCGGGCGCGCACGGCCTCCTGGGCGACCCACAGGGCGGCGGTCCACAGCGGCCAGTAGGGCAGGCGCGCGACCAGGGCCAGGCCCATGGCCATGGGAAGGAAGTAGACGGTCTCGGCGCCGGCGATGGCCAGCCACACGTCGATGCCGAAGATGTCCTGCCAGCTGACCAGCGGGACCATGAGGGTGGCGCCGGAGAGGGCGCCGAGCCAGGCGGCGCGGCGCGTCCGCGTCCCGCCGACGGCCAGGAGGAGCAGCGCTGCACTCAGCGGGCCGAGCCACCAGAAGCCGTACGGCGGGAGCGCGAAGAGCTGGGCCAGGCCCGCTCCGACCGCGGCCAGAGCCCGCCAGAGGAGATCGAGACGTCCCCAGCGGTGCCCCGGGGCCAAGGGGGACCACACTGTGGCCCGCGCCTCGGACTCCGGCGCCGTGGTGTTCGGCGAGGGTCTGTCGGGGCTCGGAGCGGGCTCCGGCCCCTTCTGCTCGGCAACCACGTGGGGTGCTCGCTTTCCGCTGGGTTATGAGGGTCCTGGCGGTCAGCATATGGGGGGACGCGGAAAAGGCCCGAGCCACCCTTCGGACCGGCTCCGTCCCGTCGGCGGCGAGCTCGGAAGACCGTTGTCTACTGGATGTTCGGGCCTTTTCCGGGTCCAACCCCCCGCCCGGTCGCGGTACTCCGCCCCTCACCCGATCCCAACTGCACCTGGCGCGTGATGCAGCGTCCAATCGGACGAGTGGGGGCCGCACAACCGGTCCGTCCAGTGCTGGACTGGTCGTTAGGTTACCCAGACTCCCCGACCCCTTGTCTCAACCCGGGCGCCGTGTCGTGGCTACCGCGTCAAGTGATGGGAGGGAAGCAAGAGATGAACCGTCGGACAGGCTAACGCACCTGGGCTCAGCACGCCAGCTGACCCGGGGCGGTTTGCGCATGACCGCAATCGGATCGAAATCAAAGATGCTATGGACATTTTGATCGCGATCATGTCTGATGTGATCAACAAACCAGCCCGTTTCGATCAACTTCGAACACTGAGCCGGGTTGGCAGGATCTGGTGGAAGAGTTCACCCACAGGATCCGCCCGCATTGAATACGCCACACCCACGACCCGAAGCAGGAGCTGACAGCCATGGCGGAGATCGTCCTCGAGGGCGTCGACAAGGTCTACGGCGGCGACGTCAAGGCCGTAGACAACCTCAACCTCCAGATCAACGACGGCGAGTTCATGGTGCTCGTCGGCCCCTCCGGCTGCGGCAAGTCCACCGCGCTGCGCATGATCGCCGGCCTGGAGGAGATCTCCGCGGGCACGCTGGTCATCGGTGACGAGATCGTCAACGACCGTCCGCCGAAGGACCGCGACATCGCGATGGTCTTCCAGAACTACGCGCTCTACCCCCACATGACCGTCGAGCAGAACCTCGCCTTCGGCCTGAAGCTGCGCAAGGTCGCCAAGACCGAGATCGCCCGCCGCGTCGGCGAGGCCGCCGAGATGCTCGGCCTCGAGCCCTACCTCAAGCGCAAGCCGGGCGCGCTCTCCGGCGGTCAGCGCCAGCGTGTGGCCATGGGCCGCGCCATCGTCCGCGAGCCGCAGGCCTTCCTCATGGACGAGCCGCTGTCCAACCTGGACGCCAAGCTGCGCGTGCAGATGCGCGCCTCCCTGAACCAGCTCCACGAGCGCCTGGGCGTCACCACCGTCTACGTCACCCACGACCAGATCGAGGCGATGACCCTCGGCGACCGGGTCGCGGTGCTGCGGGACGGCCGCCTCCAGCAGGTCGACACCCCCAAGCGCCTCTTCGACTCGCCCGTCAACCTGTTCGTGGCCGGGTTCATCGGCTCCCCGGCGATGAACTTCGTCGACGCCGAGATCTCCCGTGACGGTGACGGCGCGGTGCTCAAGTTCGCCGACCACAAGCTCCCGATCCCGGCCAGTCTCCTCAAGGAGCGTCCGCACCTGAGCGAGTACGTGGGCCGCTCGGTCATCCTGGGCATCCGCCCCTCGGACTTCAGCGACGCGGAGTTCGACGGCAACGACGACCCCCGCATCGACGTCGTCGCCAACGTCACCGAGGAGCTGGGCACCGAGATCAACGTGATCTTCGGCGTCGACGCCCCGCCGGTGCGCCACGAGGACGCGACCGCCCTGGCCAAGGACGCCGCCGGTGACGACGAGGACAGCGCCGAGGCCGCCATGCCGCTGGGCAGCCACCGCTCGCTGTTCACCGCCCGCGTGAGCCCGCGCAGCAGCGTCCGCCCGGGCAGCACGATCAGCCTGTCGGTGGACGTCAGCCAGCTGCACTTCTTCGACCAGGAGAGCGGTCTGGCCATCGGCCACCCCGACAACGTCTGAGCCCTGACGTCTCAGCTCCTCTCCGACCGACCCCTCCCCACGGTCCTCCCCCGGACCGGCACGTGCGGGCGGCGCCCCGATCCCCCGGGGCGCCGCCCGCATCGTCTTCTCCGTGGTTCCGGTTCCCGGCCGGCCCGCTTCCTTCCCGCGGAGCGCCCGCTTCCCGGAGCCGGTCACCCGGGTTCCGGTGGGCGGGTCAGTTGGCCGCCCAGATCGCGGCGTTGAGCGCGGCGGCGAAGACCACCCAGGCCAGATAGGGGGCGAGCAGCAGGGCAGCCGCCCGGCTGTGCCGCAGGGCCAGGAGCAGGGTCACCGCCACCGCCGCGGCCAGGAGCACGATGTCCACGAGGGCGGCCCCGTAGAGCGCGGCCCCGAAGAACAGCGGCGTCCAGGCGGCGTTGAGCAGCAGCTGGAGCGCGTAGACGGCCAGGAAGGCGGCCACGCCCTCCTCCGCCGCGCGCCACACCAGCCAGCCCGCCACGGCGACGCACACGTACAGGGCGATCCACACCGGGCTGAACAGCCAGGCGGGCGGAGCCCACGCGGGCAGGTCCAGCCGGGCGTAGACGCCACCCGAGCCCGCGGCCGCGACGCCCCCGACCAGCGCGGTGGCCAGGACCGCAGCCGCGAAACCCGCGGCTGCCGGCAGCGAACGGCTCGGGGCGGGTGTGGTTCGGACGGTCTTCTCCATCGGTCCCTCCTCGGACTCCGGCTCTCCTCGGACGCGGCCTCTCCCGGGACCTACCCGCTCCGCTCCCGGGTGACCCGGACCGTCCTGGCTGGCCCGGTACACAAACCTTTCCTTGTGGTGAGAGTCGTGTTCCGCTGGGCCAGGCATCTCTTCCTTGACCGTCGCGTCGGGACGCTTGAACCATGTGAAAGTGCGCAACCGAGCCCCAGGAGTCGCCCCAGCCCTCGAACCCGTGTCGGTCGTCGACACGCTGCACGGCCGTCCCGTACCCGACCCCTACCGCTGGCTGGAGACGGCTGACTCGCCCGAGACCCTGCGCTGGCTGGAGGAACGCGGCCGGGAGTACGAGCGGGAGGCGGCCGCCTGGCCGCTGCGCGAGCACCTGGCAGAACGCATCCGCGCGCTCGTGGCCACCGACCTGTGGACCCCGCCGGTCCACCGGGCCGGGACCCTGTTCGGCACCGTGCGCCCCGCGGGCAGCGAGCACCCCCGCCTCGTCATGTGGCCCGGCGGCCCCGGTTCCCCCACCGGCAACGGTTCCGCGCGTTCCACCCCGGTCCCCCCACCCTTCCCTGCCGCGCACACCGTGTACGACCCCTGCGCCGAGGACCCCACCGGGCGGACCACCCTGGACGCCTGGGAACCCAGCCCCGACGGCCTCCTGGTCGCCCTCCAGACCTCCTCCGGCGGGGTGGAGCGCGGCGGTCTGCGCGTGGTCCGCGCGGGCACCGGCGATCCGGTCGGCCCGACCGTGCCCGGGGTCCGCTACTCCCACGTGGCCTGGCTGCCGGGGACGGAACGGTCCTTCTACTACGTGCGCCGCGACGGCGAGCAGGGAGTTCGCGGCGTGTGGCTGCGCCGGGTCGCGGACGGCGCCGAGACCCTCGTGTACTCCTGTGCCGCGGGCACCGTCCCGGGTGTGCGGGTGCTGGGCGGGCGGTGGCTGCTGGTCACCGAGAGCCACGGCACCGGGCACCGCACCGACCTGTGGTTGGCCGACCTGTCCGCCGGCCCGCCGGAACGGCCCGGGTTCCACCCGGTCCAGGTGGGGCCCGAGGCCGAGACCGAGGCGCGGTTGGGCCCGGACGGCCTGCTGTACCTGCGCACCACCCTGGACGCGCCCCGCCGCCGGATCTGCGCGGTCGACCCGGGCGCGCCCCCGGCCGAGCTCTCACCCGGGCACTGGCGCGAGGTCGTCGCCGAGGACCCGGGGGCGACCCTGGACGCCTTCTGCCCGCACCCGGGCCCGGACGGCCCGGCCCTGCTGGTGCTCCGCACCCGGCTGGGGATCAGCGAGGCCGCCGTCCACGACGCCGTCACCGGGGCCCGCGCCCGCACGGTGGACCTGCCCGGCGAGGGCATGGCCTCCGAGCCCGTCACGACCCCCGACGGCACCCTGTACCTGGGCTACGCGGACGTGGCCACCCAGCAGCGGGTGCTGAGGCTGGCTCCCGGCCGGTACGAACCCGTGTTCTGGCCGCCTCCGGGAACGGCGGCCGGCACCGACACCACGCACTCGGGCCCCGCCCGCCCCGTCTCCGTGTCCCCGCCTCAGGCACGCCCCGCGGATCCGGCTGCTCCGGGCCCGGCCGGCTCCGGTTCGGCCACCACCGGTTCCGGGCGCGTTCCCCCGGCCGCCCCCACGGCCTCCCCCGCCGTGGTGCGGACCGTGGTGTGGTGCCGCTCCCAGGACGGCACCCGCGTCCCGGTCACCGTCTTCGACGCCACCGGCGGCTCCGCTCCGGGGCCGACCCTCCTGCACGCCTACGGCGGTTTCGGGCGCCCGCGCCAGTTCGGGTTCAGCGCGACCGTCCTCGCCTGGCTGCTGTCCGGCGGCCGGTACGCCGTGGCCCACGTGCGCGGCGGCGGCGACGCCGGACGCCGCTGGCACCTGGAGGGTTCGGGCCGCCACAAGCCGCGCGCGGTGGAGGACCTGGTGGCCGCCGCCGACACCCTGGTCGGCGCCGGGTGGTGCACCCGCGGCCAACTGTGCCTGTCCGGCGGATCGGCCGGCGGGATGCTCGTGCTGGCCGCAGCCACCGCCCGACCCGACCTGTGCGCGGCGGTGATCGCCTCGGCCCCGCTCGCGGACATGGCCCGCTTCGAGCGCATGGGGCTGGGCCGCATGTGGACACGGGAGTTCGGTACCGCGGCCGACCCCGACGACTTCGCCGCCCTGATGTCCTATTCGCCCTACCACCGGGCGTTGGACAGCGCCCTGCGCACACCGGGGCTGCACCATCCCAGCGTCCTGCTCACCGGGTTCGACGGCGATACCCGGACCGACGCCGCCCACCCGCGCAAGATGTGCGCGGCGCTGCTGGCGGCCGCGGGCGGGGAAGCCGACCGACCGGCGGCCCTGCTCCGCTACGAGCGCGACGTCGGGCACGGCCCGCGCTCGGTGAGCAGGGCCGTGGGACTGGCCGCCGACGCACACGCGTTCGCGGCCCACCGGACGGGGCTGACCGGGCGCTGACGGCGCACGGGAGAGTCCTGGTCAAGAGGATCAACGCAACACAGAAAGCGAGGTGCGGTATGGACCCCATCGAGGTTGAGGTCGAGGACCTGGCGGAGGTGACCTCCCGCGACATCACCGCGGGCGGCGACAGCGACGGCACCGACTCCAGCTCGGACTTCATCTGATCCGGTCCCGCCCGGCCCGGCTGCCACGTCCCGGGCCGGGCGGGTCCTTCACCCCCGCACCCTCCCGACGTGGCCCCGCCCCTGGCCCCGGGACCCCCGGCAGACCCCTGAGCCCACGTGCTCCCCGAGCAGTCCGCGCGCCCTCCCGAACCGTCCCGCCGTACCACCCCGGAAAGGACAGCCGTGACCGATCCCGGCAGCCTGTTCACCCGAACCCTGTGCGACGTCGTGGGCCGCGACGCCCTGACCACCCGGCTCTCCGAGGAGTTCGTCTTCGCCGACCTGGGCGCGGACGCCGTGCGCTCGCTCCTGACCTTCGACGACCTCAACTCGCTGCTGGCCACGTGCGCCCCGGAGCCGCCCCGCCTGCGGCTGCACCGGGACGGGTCTCCGGTGCCGCTGGACCGCTACACAGAGCAGGGCACCGCCTCGCGGACCGCGCGGCGGATCGTGCGCCCGGAGTCGCTGTACCGGGAACTGCGCGCCGGGGCGAGCCTGGTGCTGGACGGCATGGACCGGATGCACCCGCCGGTCGGCGCGGCCGCCGACGACCTCATGCGGCTGACCCGGGAGCGCACGCAGGCCAACCTGTACCTGATCTGGGGTGAGTCCCGGGGGTTCGACACCCACTGGGACGACCACGACACGGTGATCGTCCAGGTGGAGGGGACCAAGCACTGGCAGGTGCACGGGCCGGGTTCGCGCCCCTACCCGATGAAGAACGACACCGACCACGCCCACACCCCGCCCCGGGACGCCGACGGCGAGCTGCACATGGTGTGGCAGGGGGTGCTGCGGCCCGGCCAGGTGATCCACGTGCCGCGCGGCTGGTGGCACACGGTGACCGGGACCGGTGAGGTGAGCATGCACCTGACCTTCGGTTTCACCCGGGCGACCGGGGTCGACTGGGCGGATACCCTGGTGCGTCGGCTGTTCGAGCAGGAGGTCTTCCGGCAGGACCTGCCCCGGTTCGCCGAACCGGACACGCGCCGCAAGCATCGGCACGAGCTGGTGGCCCGCATCACGGAGCTGGCCGAGAGCCTGGACCTGGACGCCTTCCTCGCCGAACGGGACGCGCGCTTCCCCCGCCGGACCTCGTTCTCACTGCCCTGGGCGGTGGAGGACGGCGCGCCGCCCGCCGACGCCCTGGTGGAGTTCGTACCGATCCTGCCCCCGCCCCTGGAGCACGAGGGCGAGGGCGAGGAGGCCAGGGTGGCGCTCACCGTGGCCGGCAAGCGGTACCGGCTCCCCGTGGTGACGGAACCGGTCCTGGAGGCCATCGCCGAGCACCGGGAACTGTCGGTCGCGGAGCTGGCCGACCGCGCGGGCGTGGCGGTGGAGGTGTGCGCCCAGGTGGTGGCCGCGCTGAGCCGCCACCACCTGGTCCTGGTGCGCTGAGTGAGGGCCGGCCCGGGCCGGTCGGACTCCCGGCGGTGGCAGTCCGGGCAGGGGCCTCCGCTGTCGAAGACCCCTTCGCCTTCCCGGCGTGCGCCGTCCGGCCTACCTCGGCGCACGCCGGGCACAGGCCCGGGACCGGCACGTGGTCAGCGCGGTCGGCCCGCCGACGGCGCCCCACCGCGGGCGCGCACGTAGGCCTCCACACCGTCCAGGATGCGCTGGACGGGGAAGTGCAGGCCCTCCGGCAGGTCGGCGTCCGGCGGCCCCTCCTCGAAGGTGCCCGCGTCGATGGTTCCCGTGATCGTCGGGAACTCCTGCGGGTCGAGGACCCGGCGCAGGCCCGCCAACCACTCCCGCTCGGACTCCTCCAGGGGGACACCGCTCTTCTGCGCGGCGAGCTTCCTGTCGTGGTCCATGCGGAGCACGTTGTGCAGGGTGGTGTTGAGCAGCAACAGGATCTGGAGCGACTCGGCCGGGGTGAGACCGGAGGCGTTGAGTTCGCGTAGGCCCGCCTCCATCCACCTGAGCCCGTTGGGCCCGGCGGGCGGGCCGAACTTCGAGATGTGGACGTACCAGGGGTGTTCCCGGTACTGGTCGACCACCCCCTGACACCACGCCTCGATTCCGGCCCGCCAGTCGCCGTCGGTGCGCGGCCCCGGCGGGTGTTCGGACATGGCGACGTCCCACATGAGGGTGACCAGGTCGTCCTTGCTGTCCACGTGCCGGTACAGGGACATGGTCGTGTACCCGAGCCGCTCGGCCACGCGCTGCATGGAGACGGCGTCCAGCCCCTCGGTGTCGGCCAGGGCGATGGCGGCGTCGACGATCGCCGCACGGCTGAGCTTGGGCTTGGGCCCGCGCCTGCCTCCCTCCCGCAGCCCCCACAGGAGTTCGACCTCGCGGGTGACCCCGGTCGTCGGCTGTTGTTCGCTCGTCATACTCCACCAGTCGTCGGCGCGGCCCGTGCGCGAACCGCGGCTCCGGCCCGCTTTCTCGGTTGACACCCATCCTAGAACTGTGTATTGCTTAAACTGTAACGTGTAGGCGATACACAGTTTGCGAGGTACGCGATATGACTCGCCCCGCCACCGACTCATCCCGCCCCGCGGCGACCCCGCCCGCCGGCACCGCGCCGCGGCGCACGCCCGCGAAACCCCCGCCCGTCCGCTGGTGGGAGCGGCCCTGGATCCTGCCGCTGGCCCTGTTCAGCGCCGCGTTCCTGCTCTTCGCCGTCCCGCCCTACCTGAGCCTGGATCCGGCCGATTCACGCCTGCCGGTTCCGGAGAGCCCTTCCTGGTACTTTCCGGCACTCGTCGTCCACGTCTTCGGCGGAGCACTGATCACACTGCTGGTGATCCTCCAGGTGTGGCCGTGGCTGCGCACCCGCCACCCGGCCGTGCACCGCTGGAGCGGACGGGTGTACGTCCTGGCAGGGCTCCCCCTCGTCGGAGTTCCGGCCGTGCTCGTCGCACCCTTCGGCGAGGCCGGCGCGAGCGCTCAGATCAGCGGCCTCGTCTGGGCCGCACTGTGGTCGGCCTTCACGGTCCTCGGCTACGTGATGGCGCGCCGACGGCGGTTCGCCGCCCACCGCGAGTGGATGCTGCGCAGCTTCGCCCTGGTCTACGGCATCGCGTTCAACCGCGTACTGCACGTCCTCCTCCTGGTGATCACGGCACCCCGGGTGGACACGGTCCACGGAGGCGACTTCGAGGCGATGTCGCTCGATCTCGGCGCCGCGTCGGGCTTCCTCTCGTGGATCCTGCCCCTGCTGTTCGTGGAGTGGTGGCTCCAGTACCGCAAGCCCCGCCGCCGCGCCCGTCAGCGCTGAGCCACCGCCGAGAAGGCCGCCCCGCCCGCCGAACCGGCTCCGGCCCGCCTTCCCGGTTGACTCCCGACCCAACTTTGTATATCTCTTATAGTAATTGATTCGCGTAGCCGATACACAGTTTGCGAGATAAACGATATGACTCGACTGCCCTCCGGCTCGGGAGACCGCTCGGCATCCCCGCCCACCGTCGCCGCGCCGCAGCGCACACCCGCGAAACCCCCGCCCGTCCGCTGGTGGCAGCGGCCGTGGATCCTGCCGCTGGCCCTGCTCACCCTCGTCTTCCTGGCCTTCAGCGTCCCGCCCTACCTGAACCTGGACCCCGCCACCGCGCCGATCCCGATCCGGCCCGAACCCGCCTGGTACCACCCCCTGCTCCTGTCGCACATCTTCGGCGGAGCCGTGCTGATGGTGGTGGCGATCGGCCAGGTATGGCCGTGGCTGCGCCGTCGCCGCCCGGCCCTGCACCGCTGGAGCGGACGCGTCTACGTCTTCTTCGGCGTTCCGTTCGTGGGCGTCCCGGCGCTGCTGATCGCGCCGCTGAGCAACGGCCCCCTCGCCATCGGCGTGAACAACGTCGCCTGGGCCGTGGGATGGCTCGCCTTCGTCCTGCTCGGGTACGCCGCCGCCCGACGGCGCCGGTTCGACCGCCACCGGGAGTGGATGCTGCGCAGCGTGGTCCTGCTCTACGGCGTGGCCCTGGCCAGGTTCACCATCATCTTCCCGATCGCGATCCTCATGCCGTGGATCGACACCCGCTACGAGGGCGGCGCCTGGGCGCTGGCCGCGGACCTGGGCCCGAACTCGCTCCTGATCAACACGGTCCTGCCGCTGCTGGCTCTCGAGTGGTGGTTCAAGTACCGCAAGCCCCGCCGCCGGAACCGACCGGCCCGGGCCACCGGCAAGGACACCGTCTCGCCCGCCACACCCGCCCCAACACACACGGCCTGACCACTGGGCACAACTTTCACAACTCGTTCGCGCCCGGGGCCGTGTTCCCGCCCTGACCAGGCCCTCATCCGGGCACGGGGCGTCCAGATTTCGGCAAACCGATCCCGGAACGCATTGCAACCGAAAGTATGGTTAGGGTAGCCTCACTTAAGAGGCGCAGGTGAACCCGTCCCCCGGTGGTAGCTGCGACCACACCACCCCCGGCCTTGACGGTTCCGCTATGCGACGAAGGGTTGCCCGGTGACTCCAGATCCGCTCGACGCTCTCCACGGTGTCTGCGCGCGGCTGAAGTTCGCGCCCCTGCCCGAGACCACCGGCCCCGGCCGGCTGCGCAGTCGCCCCGCGGACGGCACCCAACGGCACACCGTCACCTCGATGACCGGCCACGGCTGGCTCCCGGTCCTGTTCGACAAGCTCCAGACCGAGCACGGCCCCGGCCACCGGCTCCCCGCCGCCACCAACTTCCTGCGGGTCACCCTGCGCGAACCCATCTTCATGGTGGCCGCCTCCCTGTACCTGACCGGCCGCGGCCCGCTGCTCACCCCGGACTCCCTCCACCTGCCCTGGGACACCGCCCGATCCAGGTTCGGCACCCCCGCCGTCACCGGCGTCCGCACCGTGGTGCTGCCCGACGACCCCGCGGCCGACCACCCGGACACCGTGGTCGCCCGCGACGAGGACGAGCAGCTGCGTCTGACCGCCGAAGGGCTGTTCGCCACCTTCGAGCCGCTCATCGACGCCCTGCACGCGCACTCGCGGGCCGGAAAGCGCACCCTGTGGGGCTGGGTGCTCGACACCCTGCACTTCTACATGCTCAACCCGGCCCGCTACCTGGGCCAGGACGCCGAGCAGGCCTGGGAGCTGGCCACCCGGCTCGGTGACGCGGTGGTCGCCGCGGGCGCCGTCACACGCAAACGCCCGCGCCTGTTCCCGTTCGCCCCGGAGGACCCCCGGGGCACGTGGGCGGTCCGGGGCACCTGCTGCTTCGACTACAAGGGCGACCCGGAGCACGGCTACTGCACCACCTGCCCGCTCAAGTGCGACAGCGAACGCAAGGAGGCCCTGTCGGAGTGGCTGCGCGATCCCGCGCTGGCCCCCTGACAGAACCTCCGGGCCTTCCGGCCCCCGGTGTTCCGACCGCGTCCCGGGTCAGGACACCGGTGCCTCCACCGGACCGGTGAAGAACGGTTCGAAGAGCACCCGTTCGGGCTCGACCTCCCCGGGGACCGTGACCACGCCGTCGGCGCTCTGCCCCGGGTCGACGGTCTGCACCCCGATCTCGTTGTCGTCCATCGCGACCGCCTCCTCCGGGCTGTGCGCGACCCCCTGGGTGTCCACCACGGTGAAGTAGAGCGGGTTGACGTCCAGGGCGTCCTCACCCGTGTTGGTCACGGACACCTCGACGCTGGTGTACTCACCCTCCACGTGGAGCGAACTGGGATCGAACTCGGCGCGGGAGGCCGTCAGCTCCGCCTCCGAGGGCACGGTCTCCTCCTGGCCCTCCGCCTCGGGCCGACCGGTCTCCGGCGGTCCGCCCGCGCTGGGCGCGTTGCCGCCCGCGAGGACCAGGAGCACAGCCGCGCAGCCGCCCAGGAGCAGGAGCAGGAGGAGCAGGAGACCGCAGCCGATCCCGACGATCTTGCCCCAGGGGGTCGGCTTGGTCGGCGGGGGCCCGTACCCGCCGTGCCCCGGCCCGCCGTAACCGCCGTAGCCTCCGTAGGCGCTGGGAGCCCCGTACCCGGACGGCTCGTTCGGGTAGCTGCCGTACCCGGGTGCGTAGCCCTGGTACTCGGCGCCCGCGTCCACCGGCCCGCTGGGACCCTCGGAGAGCTCTCCCGGGTCCACCGGCCCGGGTGCCGCCCCACCGGTGGGCTGACCTCCCGGCGGCTGCCCCGGGGGCGGGGCACCGTACGGGCGGTCCTCCGCCCCGGGAGGCCCGTAGGACGCCTGCTCTCCGACCGGGGCGCCGTACCGGTGGCCGTCACCCGGAAAGGGCTCCTGGGGTGGCGGCCCACCGGGCGGCCGGTCCCCGTAGGGCTGGTCGCCGGGCGGTCCGCCGTACGCGTGGGATCCGCTCGAAGGCGGCTCCGGGGGCGGCGGAGGCGGCTGGTCCGGTGACGGGTCGCCGTACTGGTGCGCGCCGCCGGGAGGGGGTTCGGAGGGCGGCTCCTGCCCCGACGGGGCGCCGTACCGGTGGACCTCGCCCAGGGGCCGACCGTAGTCGGGGAAACCGTGCTCCGGCTCCCCCGGCGGCTGCGGACCGCCCTCGATCGGATCACCGGGGTCCCCCGGACGCCACTCCTCCGGCGGATGGTGGTTCACCGGATCTCGCTCCGAGCGCTCACCGGCCCCTTCCTCGGGTTCCCGATCGCTCACTGAGAACACCCCTTCGTCCAGCGGCACGGGCCCACCGAAACCGGTAGGCACCCAAAACTGCACCGTAACCGCGTAAAGCGGGGTCCGAGGGCAGCTCACGGGGCGTTTCCGGTAAAGGTCCGGCCGGGTTTGCGCCGTTCGGCCGAGGAAGCCGGGGCACCGGTGGACCGCGTGGCCGGGCAGGAGGGGGACGGGCAGGAGGGGGACGGCTCGCCGGTCAGGCGGTCGGAGCCGGTTCGGCCGTGTGCCGGGCCAGCAGGGCGCGGATCGCGAGCACGAACACCGGGACGGTGAACAGGGCCGCGAACAGGTTCAGGCCGCCGAACCCCACCGCGGCCAGGACCAGGCCGGACAGGGCAGCGGCCGAGGCGGCGCCCAGGTTCATCGCCAGATCGCTGAACCCCTGCGCGCGGGGTCGCACGTCGGCGGAGAGCGACTCGGCCAGCAGGGCGCTGCCGGAGACCAGCCCGAAGGACCAGCCCAGGCCGAGCAGGACCAGCCCGGTGGTCACCATCGCCTCGTTGTGCCCGGCCGTGCCCGAGACCGCGGTGGCCGCCAGCAGGATCACCTGCCCGGACAGGAGCACGGGCACCCGCCCGAAGCGGTCCGCCAGCCAGCCCACGATCGGGGAGAGCCCGTACATTCCGGCGATGTGCAGGGAGATCGTCAGTCCGATGACGGTGAGCGCGGCACCGTGGTGCGACAGGTGCACGGGGGTCATGGTCATGACCGCGACCATCACGGTGTGGCTGGCCACGATGCCCACCACCGCCAGCAGCGCGGCCGGGCTCCGCCCGATCGCCCGGAGCCCGTCGGCCAGGCCGGCCCTGGGCTTCGGTGCCTGCCCGCGGTCCCGATCGGCCCGGTCGGCCTCGGCGGTGGCGGTGAGCAGGGGGTCGGGGCGCAGCAGGGCTCCGATGAGCACGGCCCCGCCCAGGAAGCCGGCCGTGGTGAGCAGGACCGGGCCCAGCAGGTCGGGCAGGCCCAGGGACTCGGCCAGTCCTCCGGTGGGGCCGATCATGTTGGGCCCGACCACCGAGCCCGCGGTGGTCGCCCACACCACGATCGACAGGTCGCGGCCGCGGGTGCGTTCGGTGGCCAGGTCGGCGGCGGCGTGCCGGGCCTGGAGGTTGGTGGCGGTCCCCGCGCCGATCAGCAGCATGCCGACCAGGAAGAGCACGAACAGCTCCGAGAGGGTGGCGGCGATGACGACGAGCCCGCCCAGGGCGCCCAGGAACCAGCCCAGGGCCAGGCCGGGGCGGCGGCCGCGCCGGGCGGCCAGGGAGGCCAGGGGCAGGGCGAAGGCGGCCGCGCCCAGGGTGATCATGGTGGTGGCCATCCCGGACCAGGCGTCCGACCCGCTCAGGTCCAGGGCGATGAGCGCGCCGACGGCCAGCATGGCGCCCATGCCGATGCTGCCGACGACCTGGGCGAGCATGAGGACCAGGACGGTGCGCCGTTGCAGGTGCGCCCTCGCCGTCTCGGTGAGGACGCCCCCGACCTGGGAGCTTTCTGTGGACACGAGGTGACATCTCCGATTCGTCCGGCCAACGGATGAATCGTAGCCCTCCGAGGTGCCCGGGGGCCATGCCGCCCGGACCCGTACCCTCCGGGGCCGCCGCTCAGCCCCGGCCGTAGCGCCACTGGAGGAAGTCGTGCTCGCGCTCGACGTAGCGCATCTCGGCGTACAGCAGGTCGGGGTCCTCGGCGTGGACGACCACACCGCCCTCGGGGATCACGGGCCAGCAGGCGAACGCCCAGAAGCACCGGGTGTAGGTCCCCCAGAGGACGACCCACGCACCCTGCTTCTGCCACTCGATGTGTTCGGCGACCTGGCGCCGCTCCTCGTCCCGTTCGTCCATGCCGCCCCTGGGCATACCCTGCGCCCGGATGTCCGATCCGGCCGGAACCGGCCATCCTGCGGGGTTTTCGGCTCCCTCGCCCGTCCTCTCCGCGGAGCGGACGCACGGACCCCGACAGACACGAACGCCCGTGCCGGAGCACGGGCGTTCGTGGGAGGGGCGGGTTCAGCGACCGGCGACCAGGTCGCTGCCGGGGACCGGCTCGGCCGGGTCGTTGCCCAGCGCGACGATCCGGTTGTCCCGGTCCACGTGCACGATGTGCTGGACGTGGTCGGGCCGCTCCTTCTCGTCCACCTGGGCGTAGCCGATGATGATGACCAGGTCGCCGGGGCTGACCAGGCGCGCGGCCGCGCCGTTGATCCCGATGACGCCGCTGCCCCGCTCACCGACCAGGGCGTAGGTGACCAGGCGGTTGCCGTTGTCGATGTCGACGATGTGGACCTGTTCGCCGTCGACGATGTCGGCGGCGTCCATCAGGTCGGCGTCGATGGTGACCGAGCCGACGTAGTGCAGGTCGGCCTGGGTCACCGTGGCACGGTGGATCTTGCCGTTCATGAGGGTGCGCAGCACTGCTGAAGCCTCGTTTCAGGATGTCTTGCGGACTACAGGCCCCTTCGGGGTCCCGTGCGTATCCCATGATGGCGCCCCCTGTGGCCTGCTTCGTCCACCGGGGCCCCACTATGCCCCGAACACCCGCCCCCACCCGGATGTTCCGCCCCCACCGCCCACCCGAAGGAGCCCCCGTGCCCGAGACCACCAGCAGAACCACCGACGGGACCGGACACGGCGCGGGGCCGACCCCCTGACGACGGCAGGGAGGCAGGCCGCCAGGCGGAGGAACGGCTCGGCTCGGACCGTCCTCCTTCCGCGACCGGTCCCGGCCGCGGAAGGAGGACGCCCGGGCGGGCGCGCCCGCGCTAGTTGAAGGAGGAGTAGGCGACCACGCCGCGGCGGACCAGGTCGGCGGCCTTGCGGGCGTTGCTCCGCACCTGCGGGTCGGCGGCCGCCCCTGCGATCTGGCTGAGCATGTCCACCAGCATCTTCGCGGTACGCACGAAGTCGCCGGCGGTCATGTCGGACTGGCGCAGGATCGCGTCGAGCCGGTCACCGCGCGCCCAGCGGTGCGCGGTCCACACGAACCCGAGGTCGGGCTGGCGCAGGAAGGAGACCCGGTGCCGGCTCTCCACCTCGTTGAGCTCGCCCCACAGCCGCACCATCTCGGTGAGCGCCTCCTCGACCCTGCCCTCGGGCAGCCTCGGGAAGGCGTCCTCGTTGCGGCGCGCCTCGTAGACCAGGGACGCGGCGCAGGCGGCCAGATCCACCGGATTGAGCTCCTCCCACACCCCCCGGCGCAGGCACTCGGCGACCAGCAGGTCCAGTTCGGAGTAGATCTTGGCGAGCTTGCCGCCGTCCTCGGAGACGTCGTCGCCGGACAGGTACTCCAGGTCCTCCAGGACGCCGCACACCCGGTCGAAGGTGCGGGAGATGACGTGCGAGCGCCCCTCCACACGGCGGCGCAGCGCGTCCGTGTCCTTCTGGAGGCGGAAGTAGCGCTCGGCCCAGCGGGCGTGGTCCTCACGGTCGGAGCAGCCGTGGCAGGGGTGCTCCTTGAGTTCGGTGCGCAGCCGCTGGATCTCGGGATCCTCCTGGCCGCCGCGACGCCCGCCCCGCTCGTAGGAGGCCGAGGTGCCCTGCTCCTTGAGCTTGTTGCGCAGGGTCGAGGCCAGGTCCTGGCGCGAACGCGGGGAGCGCGCGGAGAAGGACTTGGGGATGCGCATGCGCCCGGAAGCGTGCACCGGGACCGGGAAGTCACTGGAGTTGACCCGCTTGACCTGCTTGTCCACGGTCAGCACCAGCGGAGCGGGCAGGTCGTGCTTGAGTCCCGGGTCCAGCACCACGGCGTGCCCGGAGTAGCGGCCCGCGGGAATCCGGATGATGTCGCCGGTGCGCAGCCGCTCCAGGCTCTCCAGGGCCTCGTCCCGGCGCTGGGCCGAACGGTTCCTGGACAGCACGGCCTCGCGGTCGCTCAGCGCGCGGCGCAGCCCCGCGTACTCCATGAAGTCGCCCAGGTGGCACTCGGCCGCCTCGGCGTAGCCCTCCAGGGCCTCCTCGTGCTTGCGCAGCTGCTTGACCAGTCCGACCACGGCGCGGTCGGCCTGGAACTGGGCGAAGGAGGCCTCCAGCATGTTGCGGCTGCGCTGGCGGCCGAACTGGCCGACCAGGTTCACCGCCATGTTGTAGGAGGGCTTGAAGCTGGAGTTGAGCGGATAGGTGCGGGTACCCGCCAGGCTGGCCACCGACTCGGGGTCGGTCCCGGCCTGCCAGACGACGACCGCGTGCCCCTCCACGTCGATGCCGCGCCGCCCGGCCCGCCCGGTGAGCTGGGTGTACTCACCGGGGGTGAGCGCGGCGTGGGTCTCGCCGTTCCACTTGTCGAGCTTCTCGATCACCGTGGTGCGCGCGGGCATGTTGATGCCCAGGGCCAGGGTCTCGGTGGCGAAGACCGCCCGGATCAGCCCCTTGGAGAACAGGTGCTCGACGATCTCCTTGAAGGTGGGCAGCATGCCCGCGTGGTGCGCGGAGATGCCCGCCTCCAGGGCGCGCAGCCAGGAGTCGAAGCCGAGCACCGTCAGGTCCGCGCGCGGGATGTCCGCGCACCGCGTCTCCGCGTACTCGCGGATGTAGTCCGCCTCCTCCGGAGAGGTGAGCACCAGCCCGGAGGCCACGCACTGGCGGACGGCGTCGTCGCACCCGGCGCGGCTGAAGATGAACATGATCGCCGGGAGCAGCCCTTCGGCGTCGAGCTCCTCGATGATCATCGGCCGCGTGGGCGGGGCGAAGCGGGTGCGCGGGCGCACGTTGCCGCGGGCCCGGGTCTGCGGGTGGCGGCGACGGTCGGCCAGCTGGGTGGTGCGCGCGTCGTCCTCGGCGGTGCGGGTCAGGTAGGGGTTGATGAGCAGTTTGCGCCCGCCCACCTGGATCTCGCGGGGCCGCTGGTGCTGGGAGCGGCGGCGGTCACGCTTGCGTTTGGCCCGTCCGCCGCGCTGCTCGCCCTCGCCGTCCTCTTCGGAGGCGGTCTCCTCCGGCTGTTCGTCGACGAACAGGTCGTGGATGCGCTTGCCCACCATGACGTGCTGCCACAGCGGCACGGGGCGCTTCTCGTCGACGATGACGGTGGTGTCGCCGCGCACCTGCTGGAGCCACTCGCCGAACTCCTCGGCGTTGCTGACGGTCGCGGACAGGGCGACCATGCGCACCGACTCGGGCAGGTGGATGATCACCTCCTCCCAGACCGCGCCGCGGAAGCGGTCGGCGAGATAGTGCACCTCGTCCATGACCACGTAGGCCAGTCCGCCCAGGGTGGACGAGCCCTCGTAGAGCATGTTGCGCAGCACCTCGGTGGTCATGACGACCACGGGCGCCTCACCGTTGACGCTGTTGTCGCCGGTGAGCAGGCCGACCTGGTCGGCGCCGTAGCGCTTGACCAGGTCGTTGTACTTCTGGTTGGACAGGGCCTTGATCGGCGTGGTGTAGAAGCACTTGGTGCCCTCGGTCAGGGCCTGGTGCACGGCGAACTCGCCGACCACGGTCTTGCCGGAACCGGTGGGCGCGGCGACCAGCACCCCGTGTCCGCCTTCCAGAGCCTTGCAGGCCCTGATCTGGAAGGGGTCGAACTCGAACCCGTAGAGTCCCTGGAAGGCCTCGATCGCGGCGCTGGAGGCGCTCTGGCGCCGGCGGAAGGCGGCGTAACGCTCGGAGTGACTACTCATAGGGCTACCAGCCTATGAGGTCAGCTCCAACATCTCGACCGCCTTGGGAACCACTTCGCACACCAGGGTCGGGGGACCCGTGCGTTCCCCGTCGGCGAAGGCCGTTCCCGCGTCACCGCGGACGGTGACGGCGCGCCCCCGTTCGAAGACCACCTCGTCCAGGCCCAGGTGGCTGCCGTTGAAGACCCTGGGGAACAGGCGCAGGAACCGGCCGCGCGGCGCCTCCTTGACGAAGACCACGTCCAGCAGCCCGTCGTCGGGGACGGCCTCGGCGCACACGCGCATGCCGCCGCCGTAGGAGCTGGTGTTGCCGACCGCCACGAGCATGCCGGGTTCGGCGATCCGGCGGTCGTCGATGTCGATCTCGAAGTCGATGGGCTGGAAGGAGCGCAGCTCGGCGAGGAGCCCGATCACGTAGCCGGCCCGGCCGACACCGAAGCGGAAGTTGTTGAACCGCTCGTTGACCCGGGCGTCGAAACCGCAGGCCAGCACACTCATGTAGTAGCGCTGGGCGCCGTCGGCCGTGGTCAGGCGGACCACGTCGCTGGGGCGGGTGCGCCCGGCCAGGATCGCCTCCGCCGTCCTGCGGGCCGAGCCGCGCGGGGCCCCGAAGGCACGGGCCACGTCGTTCCCGCTGCCCGCCGGGACCACGGCGAGGGGGACACCGCTGCCGACCACTCCCTGGAGCGCCTGGTGGACCAGTCCGTCACCGCCGACGGCGACCAGCGCGTCGGGGCGGTCGGAGGCGGCCAGGCGGGCCAGGCGCCGGCTGTCCGCGGCGGAGCGGCCGGTGTAGACGTGCACGCGGGCACCCGCGGCACGCAGGGCCTCCTTCAGGCGGACCGCGATGACGGCGGCGCGGCGCCGGCCGGAGGCCGGGTTGACCAGAAGGGCGATATGAGGGGGCATATGCCGGTCCTTCGCTACCCAGGGCTGGGGTCGTCGAGGAGGTGTACGGGGGCTGGTGGGGTTCCCGTACACCCGCGCGCCCGGGTGCCGGTGACCGGTTCAGTCGTCCTCGGTCGTGGACTCCTGCCCGGCTTCCTCACGCTGGCGGCGATGGTACTCCTCCATCGCCTTGGGAGTGTTCAGCGGGGAGGGCACCCAGGTCGCCTCGACCTCGGTCTGACCGCGCTGGATCGCGATCTCCTCCTCGGTGAGGTACTCCTCGGGGATGTCGAACTCGCCGTCGCGGGCGCCCAGGACGAAGGCCTCCCACTCGGCGGGGGTGAAGAACAGGGTGCCCTTCTCCGGGGACTTGCCGTCGCGCACCGCACGGAACCCGTCGTCGAACTCCGCGACCTCGACGACCGCCTCGGCGTCCGGTTTCGACAGGGAGGAACGCATCCACACCGCGTCGGTGGTGTCGTGCCACTTCTCGTTGCCCATGGCCTCGGGCGGCAGTTCCCTCTTGGTCTCGATCTGCTCGCTCATCCGGACTTCCTACTCAGGGAGCTCTTTGGCGGGAGGGCTCTGGCTCTCCCCTGCCGAACCCTAGCGCGTCACGGGCGACCTCAGGAGCGCTTGGTCGATTCACCCTCGGAGTCGGGTTCGTCCAGGGAGGAGGGGGTGTAGTCGAGGTCGGAGGGCTGGTCGTCCAGCTCGGAGATCTGGTCGTCGTCCAGGTCGCTGGTGGGGTCCCTGCGCTTCTTGCGGCGGTCGTTGAGGAAGCAGAACAGCTCGGCGACCTCGAAGAGCGCCACGAGGGGAATGGCCAGGGCCAGCATCGAGACGGGCTCGGCCGGGGTGATGACCGCCGCGACCACGAAGACGCAGAAGAGGATGACCCGGCGCCACTTGGCGATGGCCTCGTGGCTGAGGATGCCGATGAGGTTGAGCAGGATCACCAGCAACGGCATGACGAAGCCGAGGCCGAACATGCCCATCATGATGAGCATGTAGCTGAGGTACTCGCCGATGGTCAGGAACGGGTCCGCGTCCTCGGGCAGGAAACCGAAGAGCATCTGGAGGGCGAGCGAGGTGATCGTGTACGCCAGAGCCGCACCGGAGATGAAGAGGAGCCCGGCCACCGGGGCGAAGATGTAGGCGTACTTCTTCTCGCTGCTGTGCAGCGCGGGGGCGACGAAGGCCCACAGCTGGTAGAGCCAGAACGGGGCGGTGACCAGCGCTCCGACGAACAGCCAGACCTTGAAGGCGACGAAGAACGCGTCGAAGGGGCCGGTGACGATCAGCGAGCAGCCGCCGCCCTCGACCACCTGGGAGGCGGGCAGCGAGCAGTAGGGCTCGGTGAGGAAGTCCCAGATCTGGTCGTAGAAGACGAAACCGACCACGGCTCCCAGGCACAGGACGAGCATCGCCTTGGCCAGCCGGCTGCGCAGTTCGCGCAGGTGGTCCATGAGCGGCATCCGGGCATCCGGGTTGGCCGATCGGTTTCGGGACCTCATCGTGCGGTCACTCTCTTCTCGTTCGGGCCCGCGCTGACGGCGCGGACTCCCCGCTGACAGCAGCCGTCCGGCGCGGCGCCCGTCGGCACCGCGCCAGCCCGCCCGGCAGAACTAGTTGTTGTAGGTCTGGTTGGTGGGCTCACCGGACTCGTTGACGACGCGCTGGCCGGGGGGCAGCTGCGGGTAGCCCTGCTGCGCCTGCTGGTGGCCGGGCTGGGGCGCGTTCGGCTGCGCGGCCTGCGGCTGGGTCTGCTGGGGCTGGGCCTGCGGCTCCGGGGTCTCCCCCTCGCCCTTGGTCTCCTCGTCGTCGACCAGGCCCTTGCTCTCGGCCTTGAGGATGCGGGCGCTCCGGCCCAGGGAACGGGCCAGGTCCGGGAGCTTCTTGGCTCCGAACAGCAGAATGGCCAGGATCACCAGGATGGCGATGGTAGGTCCGTTGAACGGTCCCATGGTTCTACCTCTCTACTGGGCGCGACCAAGCGCCTCTGATGGTACGCGCATCCCTCCACGGGGCCGTCATGTCCCAGCACCGCCCCGGCGGATGCGCTCACGCAGGTCAGCGCTGCTCGCCTGGTACCCGCCCGCCGCCCGTGTCACCTCTTCGGACAGCACGGAGGCCTGGCGGCGCGCTCTCAGAACGAGCGTGCCGACGACGTACGCTCCGATGCAAAGCGTGCCGAAAAGGACAGCGAGGGCGATCACGCTTTCACCATATCCCTTTCGGGATGACCTACACCCCTCCCCCCGGTGAACAGGTGAGCTTCACTCCGGAGACGAAGTGGTCTCGACCAATTTCCCGGAGGTTTGGCCCCTGTCGTAGTGCCGAAGGGCCCTTTCCGCCTCGGCCCGGACGTCCTCGGCCAGGCCCCGCGGAGACACCAGGCGCCCCTCCCGCCCCAGGGACAGGGCCAGCCGGGCCACCCACGCGGGCGCGGGGGTGCGCAGGGTCGCCCGCACCCCTCCGCCCGGGAGCTCGGTCACCGACTCGCACACGTAGTCCTCGGTGACCCAGCGCGCGGAGGGCTCCAGCACCAGGGTCACCAGGGCGTCGCGTTCGGAGCGCTGGAGCACCCCGGCGGACAGGTCGCGCCGGGCCACGCCCTCGGGCACCTCCGCGGCGAAGGGCAGCACGGTCAGCTCCAGCACCCGGTCCAGCCGGAACAGCCGCACGTCCTCGCGCAGGTGGCAGTACCCCTCGAGGAAGGTCTGGCCGTCCTGGACGACCAGGCCCATGGGGTCCACGTCGCGTTCGGTCACCTGGTCCAGGTACCCCGACAGGTAGCGCAGGTGCAGGCGCTGCCCGGCGCTCAGGGCGTCGGCGCAGCGCCGCCGGGTCTGGGCGACCTGTTCGTCCACCTCGACCCGCACCTGCACCGCGTCGGCCAGGTCGCCCACGGCCGTGCCCGCGGCGGTGCGCAGCTTCTCCCCCACCCGCTTGAGGGCACCGCCCTCGACCCCCTGCGCCTCGGGCAGCGCCTCCAGCAGGGACAGGCCCACGACCAGGCTGGCCGCCTCGTCGGCGGTCAGCCGCAGCGGCTGGGCCAGGGTGTCGGCGTTGCCGATGATGATCTCACCGGTCTCCTTGGCCGCGTCCAGGTCCACGTCGATCAGGTCACCGGGCGTGTAGCCCGGCAGGCCGCACATCCACAGCAGGCTCAGGTCGGAGACCACCTGCTTCTCGCTGAGGCCGAAGTGCCGGGCCACCTCGGGGACCCGCACGTCGCGGCCGAGCGCGTAGGGCACCAGCATGAGGAGCCGGCGCAGCTGGTCGGCGGAGCGGGGGCCGCGCGCGGGAGCGTCCTCGCCCCCGTGCTCCCCCACGGCCTCCGTGTTCTCGGCCGCGTCGGTGCCCTCGACCACCCCGGCCAGGTGCTCGGCCATCGCGGCCCGGGCCTGCTCGGGCTCCACCACCACCGCACGCGAACCGTGCTCCGCCACCTGGCGCACCAGCCCGCTCGTGCTCGTGTAGGGCAGCGTGAGGGTGTCCCAACCGCTGCCGCCGCTGTCCCGTTCCCCCGGGACCACGCGCAGCGCACGGCGGCGCAGGGCGTGCGCGGCGTCGGTCCGCACCCGCAGGGTCGCGGTCCGCTCCGGCACGGCGGTCTGCTGGGAGACCACCGAGCGCAGGTCCACCCCCTCGGGCACCACCACGTCCGGCCCGGTGCGCTCCACCGTCACCCCGCCCCGGATCCGGCCGAGGCGGAACACCCGCCGGGCGTCGCGCAGCCGGTCGTGGCCGACCACGTACCAGTGGCCGCGCAGGTTGACGATGCCCCACGGTTCGACCTCGCGCCGCTGCGCCGAGCTCTCCCCGGGCTTGCGGTAGTCGAAGGAGATCGGGCGGCGGTCGCGGACCGCCTGCCAGACGGGGCCGAAGGCGGGTTCGTCGGTGCGCATCGCCGGGGTCAGCCCGGGCGCGGCCTCGGTGTCCACGGGGACGCCGGCCGAGCGGAGCTTGAACAGGGCGTTGGCGGCGGCCTCGCCCAGGGAGGCGTGGCGCCAGGCGCGGGCGGCCAGGCCCAGCACGACCGCCTCGTCGGGCAGGAGCTCGATCTCGGGCAGCTCGTAGTCCGAGCGGGAGATCCGGTACCCCTCCTCGCCGCTGAAGGCGTCCCCGGTGCCGACCTGGATGGGGATGCCGCTGTCCCGCAGCTCGCGCTTGTCCCGTTCGAACATGCGCTTGAAGGCCGACTCCGTGTCCGCCTCGGCGTACCCCTGGACCGTAGCGCGGATCTCCTGCGCGGTCAGGTGCCGCCGCGTGGACAACAGGCAGATGACCAGGTTCAGCTGCCGTTCGGTCTTCCTGCGCGACATCGTCCGCACTCCTCTTGCCCGCTGTGTTGCCCGCTGTGGTGGACCGGGCGGGGCCGCCAGGGCGCGTCCTCCCACCTTCGGTTCAGCTCCGACGGTACCGTGCCCAGCATGATCCGGTGGCGCCGTGGTGAAGTCCTTCAGGTCCTGCCCTCGTGGCCCGGGGTCCGCCTGTGCGCGGTCTCGGTGCCCGCCGGCGGCGGGAGAGCGGACCGGGCCCCGGCTCCGCCGACGACCTGCCGGGCGCTGGCCTACACCGACCTGGTCGGCGCCCCCGAGGTCGGCGACACCGTCCTGCTCAACACCGGAGCCCTGGACATGGGCCTGGGCACCGGCGGATACGCGCTGGTCGTGGCGGTGCCCGACCGGCTTCCCGAGGACCGCGAGGACCCCGGACACCTGGTCAAGGCCCGCTACACCCCGCTCCAGGCCACCGTCCTGGGCGCGGACGAGCAGGGCTCGCCCCACCACGAGACGCTGCGCTCGGCCGAGGGCATCGACGGGATGCCCGTGGTCGTGGCCGACCTGCACTCCGCCCTGCCCGCCGTCCTGGCCGGGGTGCGCGCCGAACGCCCCGGCACCCGGGTGGTCCACGTGATGCTCGACGGCGGTGCGCTGCCCGCTGCGTTCTCCCGGATCCTGGGGGAACTGCGCGCGGACGGCCTGCTCAGCGGGTGCGTGACCACGGGACAGGCGTTCGGCGGCGACCTGGAGGCGGTCACCGTGCACTCGGGGCTGCTCGCCGCCCGGCACGTGCTGCGGGCGGAGATCGCGGTGGTCTGCCAGGGGCCGGGCAACCTGGGGACGGGCACTCCGTGGGGTTTCTCCGGGGTGGCCTGCGGCGAGGCGGTCAACGCGGCCGCCGTCCTGGGCGGGCGCCCGGTGGCCGGCCTGCGGGTCAGCGAGGCCGATCCGCGCCAACGGCACCGCGGGGTCTCGCACCACAGCCTGACCGCCTACGGGCGGGTGGCGCTGGCCCCCGCGGAGGTGGTGGTCCCCAACCTGCCCGGTTTCTTCGGTGAGCGCGTGCGCGACCAGGCCTGGAGCCTGGGCGACCGCCACACGCTCGTGGAGGTGTCGGTGGCCGGTCTGGAGGACGAGCTGCGCGCACTGCCGGTGAAGGTGTCCACCATGGGACGCGGGCTGGAGGAGGACCGGGCGGCCTTCCTGAGCGCGGCCGCGGCCGGACGCCACGCCGCCACCCTCGTCGACGCCTGAACGGGCGCTGGAAGCGGTTCGTCGCGCTCTTCCGGTCAGCTGCGGTTGTCCGCGGCCGAGGTGGCCCGGGTACCGACCTGGCCGTCGAGCGGGCCCTGGAACTCGGCGGGGCGGCGGTGTTCGGCGTCGCCGTTGCCCGGGACCGGGGTGCGCCGGGTCGCGGCCAGCATGTGCTCGGAGGGCGCGTCGAAGTAACGCCCCGGCCGGAACATGGCCAGGGAGGTCGGGTCCGCGCGCACACCCTCGTCCACCCGTACCACCTCGGGTACGAACACGCTGCCGTCCCCGCAGGTGACACCCCACTCGCGCCCGGGGCCGGCGGAGACGATCTGGCCCGGGTCACCGCCCACCACCTCGTCGGAGAGCGTCCCGCCGCACAGGGTGATCCGGGCCCCGCCGAACATCGCGAAGGCGCCGGGGTAGGGGTCGGCCAGGGCGCGCACCATCCGGTCCACGTCCCGCCCGGCCGCGGTCAGGTCGAGTCGGCCGTCACTGGGACGGCGCCGCGGCCACACCGAGACGTGACCGCTCTGGGGGCGGCGGGGCGCGCGTTCCTCCAGGAGCGCCTCCAGGTTGCGCACGAGCAGCTCGGACTGGAGGCGGCCGGCCCTCTCGTACAGGCCCGTGGCGGTGACGTCGGGGGCCACGTCGAACCAGATCCGGTCCACGATGTCGCCCGTGTCGGCCTCGCGGGCCAGGTGGAAGAGGGTGACGGCGGTGGAGCGCATGTCCCTCAGGATCGTCCAGGGGATGGGTGCGCGGCCGCGGCCGACCGGCAGGGGTGAGGGGTGCAGGCCCACCCCGCCCAGCGGCAGCGCGGCCAGGACCTCCTCGTGGACCAGCTGGGACCAGCCCGCGACCACCATGAGGTCGATCCGGTGCGCGAGCAGGGCGTCACGGACCTCGTCGGTGTTGATGTCGGCCGCCCGCACGTGCGGGAGGTCGTGACGGCGGGTGATCTCCTCGAAGTCGACGTAGCCGGAGCGGTGCGCCAGCTCGGCCGGGTAGGACACCACCAGGCTCGGCGGCCGGCCCTGGGCACAGAGCTCCTCCAGCGCCGGAACCCCCAGACGCAGACCGGAAACGTAGCAGTACCGCCGCTGGCCTGGCATGGTTCCTCCTCGCCCCATACTCACCCTGAGTGATCGACTCTACGCATCCGGCTCCGCTCCCCCGTGCAGGAGCGCCACCGTCTGCGTGTCAGATCCGGGCGCCGGGCGGTTCCGCGCGGCGCGCGAGGCCCCGCAGCCTCCGGCCGGGGAGGCGCACAGGGCAGCCGACACGAAAATCGCCCCCGTCGCGCACTCTGGCGCGGCGGGGGCGATCAGCAGCGGTTCCGCGGGCGGACGCTACTCCGAGTCCTCCTCGGACTCGCCGGCTTCCTCGTCGCCCTCGGAGGCCTCTTCGTCGCCCCCGGCGTCCTCGGCGCCCTCGGCGCCCTCCTCGGGCTCGGGCGGCGGCGGGTTGTCGTAGGCACCCAGCACGTCGACCACGAAGACCAGCGTGCCCGCGGGGGCGCCCATGGCCTCCTCCTCGGACTCGCCGTAGGCCATGTCACCGGGCACGACCAGCAGGAGACGGCTGCCGACCTGCTGGCCGACGATGCCCTCGTCCCAGCCCTCGATCACCGATCCGGCACCGATGGTGGTGTCGAAGGGGACACCGCCCTGGTTCCAGGAGGAGTCGAAGACCTCGTGGTTGCCCTTGTCGTCGGCCTCCCAGCGCACGCCCGTGTACTGGACGATGACCTGCTGGCCCTCCTCGACCTCGGCACCGCTGCCCTCGATGAGGGGAACGACCTCGAGCTCCTCGGGAGCCTCCTCGTCGGGGACCTCGATGACGGGCTGGCTGTGGCCGTCCTGCGTCACCGTGGGCAGCTCTCCGCCGCCGTCGGTGCTCTGCTCACCGGGCACGACGGCGCCCTGGCTGAAGCGGTCGACCATGTCGATGACCAGGACGCTGGCGCCCTCGGGGGCCGGCTGGCCCATGGCCTCGGCCTGGTCCATCTCCTCCTGGGTCAACGGCGGGAAGACGTAGACCGCACGGCTGCCGAGGGGCTGGCTGACCAGGGTGTCGGTGATGTACTCCGGCATCTGGTCCATACGGATCAGGTCCGGGGCGCCGTTCTCGTAGCTGGACTGGCCCTCGACCGGTTCGCCCTCACCGGGGGCCGTCCACTGGTACTGGACGACGTTGGCGATGACCAGGTCGTCCGCCCCCACCAGGACGTCCTCCCCCGAGCCCTTGCTGACGACACCGGAGATCTCCTCGTCCGGGGGCTCGATGTCGGGGAAGGTGATCTCGGGTTCCTCGCCGACTTCACCGGTGACCTCGGGCAACCGGGAGTCGAGTGCGTCGTCGTTCATGCGGAGGAAGGCGGGGGTACGCCACTCCTCCGGGATCGATGAGCAACTGGAGACCACCAAGGCGATGGCGGTCAGTGGCACCGCGAGGGCGGCAGCACGTCGGTGCATGGGTCACAACCTCTGATTTCCGGCTCAGGACAGGGTCACACTACCGAACAGTCGGGGCGCGGCCAGCCCCTGGGAGCTCCGGATTTCGGTTTTCGGCTGCCGGGAACCCGGCTCACGAGGATTCCGAAAGCGAAAACCCCGCCCGAACGAGGAGAAGGCCCCGCGGGAGGCGCTCTCCGGCGCTCCCACGGGGCCCTCCCCCGGGTTCGGAACCGTCACATCCCGGCGATCAGCTTCTCCACCCGTTCGTCCACGGACTTGAAGGGGTCCTTGCACAGCACGGTGCGCTGCGCCTGGTCGTTGAGCTTGAGGTGGACCCAGTCGACGGTGAAGTCCCGCCGCTGCTCCTGCGCACGGCGGATGAACTCCCCGCGCAGCCGGGCCCGGGTGGTCTGCGGGGGCACCGACTTGGACTCGAAGATCTTCAGGTCCCCGACCACCCGGTCCATCTGCCCGCGCTTCTGCATCAGGTAGAACAGACCGCGCTCGCGGTGGATGTCGTGGTAGGTGAGGTCGAGCTGGGCCACCCGCGGCGAGGACAGGGTCAGGTCGTGCTTGTCCCGGTAGCGCTCCAGCAGCATGTACTTGGCCACCCAGTCGATCTCGCGCTGGACCGTCTCCAGGTTCTGGGTCTCCACCGCCTCCAGGGTGCGCTGCCACAGGTCCAGGACGCGCTTGCCCACGGCGTCGGTCCCGTGCCGGTCCACGTAGGTCTGCACCTTCTCCAGGTACTCGCGCTGGATCTCCAGCGCGCTGGCCTCGCGGCCGTTGGCCAGGCGCACCTTGCGACGGCCGGTCATGTCGTGGCTGACCTCGCGGATCGCCCGGATGGGGTTCTCCAGGGTGTAGTCGCGCATGACCACCCCGGCCTCGATCATCCGCAGCACGAGGTCGGTCGAGCCCAGTTTGAGGAGGGTGGTGGTCTCGCTCATGTTGGAGTCGCCCACGATGACGTGCAGGCGGCGGAACCGCTCGGCGTCGGCGTGGGGTTCGTCGCGGGTGTTGATGATGGGGCGGGAGCGGGTGGTGGCGGAGGAGACGCCCTCCCAGATGTGCTCGGCGCGCTGGCTGACGCAGAACAGCGCGCCCCGGGGGGTCTGCAGCACCTTTCCGGCGCCGCAGACGATCTGACGGGTCACCAGGAAGGGGATGAGTACGTCGGCGAGACGGCCGAACTCCCCGTGCCGGCCGACGAGGTAGTTCTCGTGGCAGCCGTAGGAGTTGCCCGCCGAGTCGGTGTTGTTCTTGAACAGGTAGATGTCCCCGGCGATGCCCTCCTCGTGCAGGCGCTGCTCGGCGTCGACCTGCAGCCCCTCCAGGATGCGCTCACCGGCCTTGTCGTGGGCCACCAGGTCCACGAGGCTGTCGCACTCGGGGGTGGCGTACTCGGGGTGGCTGCCCACGTCCAGGTACAGGCGGGCGCCGTTGCGCAGGAACACGTTGCTGCTGCGCCCCCAGGAGACCACCCTCCGGAACAGGTACCGGGCGACCTCGTCCGGCGACAGGCGGCGCTGCCCCCGGAATGTGCACGTGACCCCGTACTCGTTCTCCAGCCCGAAGATCCGTCGTTCCACGCGGCCTCACCAACTTCCCGTCACCGTGGTGTGCGCGACGGGGCCGCGTCGCCCACACCAGCCCGGCCGGTGCGGCGCCCGTGTGACGCCGCACCGTTGTGCTCTCAGATCACTCGTCGGCCTCGTCCCCGGTGCCGGTCCCGGCACCGGTTCCGCTGTCCCCGCTCACCGAGGCGCCCCCGGTCGTGCCCCGCTGGCCCTCCTCGATGAGGGAGGCCAGGCGGCTGCCGTGGATACGGCGGAACTTGCGGTGCTGCCGGGACCGCTCCAGGATGGCGACCTCCAGGTTGGCGGCCTCCAGTTCGCGTTCCTCCCCGTTCTCGTGGGCGAGGGCGTGAGTGGCGGCGTTCAGCGCCGCGCTGAGCGGGGCGTCGGCGGCGAACCGGTCCTTGAGCTGGGTGGAGACGTGCTCCGAGGAGCCGCCCACCGCGACGAAGCCCTGTTCGTCGACGATGGAGCCGTCGAAGGTGATGCGGTAGATCTCGTCCTCGGCAGCCGTGTCGCCGACCTCGGCGACGACGATCTCGACCTCCCAGGGCTTGAGGCTCTCACTGAAGACGGTGCCCAGGGTCTGGGCGTAGATGTTGGCGAGCTGACGGCCGCTGACGTCGCGGCGGTCGAACTGGTACCCGCGTACGTCGGCGAAACGGACGCCCATGAGGCGTAGGTTCTCGAACTCGGGGTAGCGGCCGACCGCCGCGAAGCCGATGCGGTCGTAGAGCTCGCTGATCTTGTGCAGTGTGCGGGACATGTTGTCCGCCACCATCAGGATTCCGCCCTCGTACTGCAGGACGACGGCGCTGCGGCCGCGCGCGATGCCCTTGCGCGCGTAGTCCGCCTTGTCCTTCATCTGCTGTTCGGGGGCGACGTAGAACGGCATCGACACCGCGGATCGTTCCTTACCTAGTAGGGAGATGTCTGGTGTGGGGCGGTGGCCGCCTCAGCTCGGCGGTGTCCTAGCCCAGTCGGGCCCTGGGTCCGTCGGGGTTGACGGCGCGCCCCTCGACGACCTCCGTCGCGAGCCGGGCGACCTCGTCGGTGGAGATCCTCCGGTGGCCGTCCTCGGTGATGACGTCGACCAGGGGGAAGATCTTGCGGTGCAGGTCGGGGCCGCCGGTGGCGGAGTCGTCGTCGGCGGCGTCGTAGAGCGCCTCCAGCGCGACCTTGATCGCCGTGGTCTCGTCCAGGTCGTCGCGGTAGAGCTTCTTGATGGAGCCCCTGGCGTAGACCGAGCCGGACCCGACGGAGTAGTAGCGGTGCTCCTCGTAGCGGCCGCCCACGGCGTCGTAGCTGAACACCCGTCCCTTTTCGGTGTTCTCGTCGAAACCGACCAGCAGGGGGATCACGACGAAGCCCTGCATGGCCATGCCGAGGTTGCCGCGCACCATCTGGGCGAGCTTGTTCGACTTGCCCTCGAGGGACAGCGAGCGCCCCTCCAGCTTCTCGTAGTGCTCCAGCTCGACCTGGTAGAGCTTGGCCAGCTCGATACCGATCCCGGCCGAACCGGCGATGGCCACCGCGGAGAACTCGTCCGTCCGGTAGAGCTTGTCCATGTCGCGGTTGGCGATGACGTTGCCCTGGGTGGCACGCCGGTCACCGGCCAGCAGGACACCGCCGGGGAAGGTCAGCGCGACGATGGTCGTCGCGTCCGGGGTGAGGTGCTCGGCGCTGGTGGCGGCACCGCCCGATCCCAGGTGCTGGCCGGGCAGCAGGTCGGGTTTGACCTCCCGAAGAAACTCGGTGAAGGACGAGGTCCCCGCACTCATGAAAGCGGCCGACATCCGTCCGCCCTCGAAGCCTTCGAACACGCGACTCCCTCCGCTCGCGCCCCACCCCGTCTCGGGGGCGGGTGGGGCGCCTGTCGTCCGTCTGTCTGTTGTCCGTGTGACGGCCGGTGTGGCATCCGGCCGATGAGCTCGACCCTAACCCTGCCCGCCCCGGGGCCGGCGGCACCCGGGTGCGCTGTCAGCGAACCCGGCGGTCACTGGCCGCCCTTCTGCACGAACTGGCGCACGAAGTCCTCGGCGTTGCTCTCCAGCACGTCGTCGATCTCGTCCAGGATGTCGTCGACGTCCTCGTCCAGCTGCTCGTTGCGTTCCTGGGCCTCGGCAGACGCCTCGGTCTCCTCGACCTCCTCGTCACGCCGTGACGAGTGCTTCTGGCCGCCGTTGTCCTTCGCCATCGGTACTACCTCCCGTTCGGGGCTCTCGCCCTTATCTTGGCCCAACGGCACCCGGCTCAACCCCCTTCACGGGGCCCGATACCCGCTAGTTACCTCGAATCGTCCCGTGTGCGCGCACACGGGGCGGCACGGGTGCGCGAACACACCCCGGGCGTGTCCTCCCACGGGACCCGAAGACACCTCGACCCGGTTTTGTGACACTGCGTCGTGTCCCGACTCGCGCCCATGTTCTCAATACGAATACCCGTACACATAACGAACATGATCTTCACCCAAAGCACATCCCTGACCACGCGGGTTACTTCTACGTGGCCGGTTCGTCACAGATGGTACGAAGTACCGCTGTCCGCATCCGGCCATTTTCCTCCCCTTGTTCTACTGGCGGGTTTGTGATCCGTGTACACCCAGTCATCGAAACGGGAGGTCAGACACCCTGTCACCCAGAGTGAGAACCGCAATGAATCCTTTGATCCGATGATCCCATTGTCACTTGAGTGAATTATCAGCTCCACGGGCTTTCGTTGTCCAAGTTGTGTACTTATGGTTGGGGATCGTTTACTGAGTGTCTTAGTAGACAAAGGAGTTCCCGGCCCAGCCGGGTCCTCCCCCGGGCCCGTTCTTTCTCTCCGGAGAGCCGGGCCCGACCCCCACCCATTCCCCAAAGGAGAGTAGGGATCAATGCGACCCTCCCCCGTTGTCTCCGCCATCGGCACGGGAGCGCTGGCCTTCGGGCTCGCGCTCTCGGTCGCGCCCGGCGCATCCGCCGTGACCGCGCCCGCCGAGCCCTCACCCCAGGGCGAAGCGGCGACCATGCAGGAAGCGCTTGAGAGGGACTTCGGCCTCACCCCGTTCGAGGCCGAAGACCTGCTCGACGCCCAGCAGGAGGCCTTCGGGCTCGACACGGCAGCCGCCGAGGCCGCCGGAGACGCCTACGGCGGCTCCCTCTTCGACACCGACACCCTGGAACTGACCGTCCTGGTGACGGACAGCGCCGCGGTGTCCGACGTCGAGGCCGCCGGTGCCGAGGCCGAACTGGTCTCCCACGGCACCGAGGGCCTGGCGGCGATCGTGGACGAGCTCGACGCGGCCGGCAGCCAGCCGGGCGTCGTCGGCTGGTACCCCGACATCGCCGGCGACACCGTCGTCATCGAGGCCACCGACCCCGCCGGCGCCGAGAGCCTCATCGAGGCCGCGGGCGTGGACGCCTCCGCCGTCCAGGTGGAGACGACCGACGAGGCGCCCCGGCTGTACGCCGACATCGTCGGCGGGGACGCGTACTACATGGGCGGCGGACGCTGCTCCGTCGGGTTCGCGGCCACCGACAGCGCGGGCAACGACGGATTCGTGACGGCCGGCCACTGCGGCACGGTCGGCACCTCCGCCGAGAGCGCGGACGGCAGCGGCTCGGGCACCTTCGCGGAGTCCGTCTTCCCGGGCAACGACGCCGCCTTCGTCCGGTCCACGTCCAACTGGACCGTCACCAACCTGGTCAACATGTACAGCTCCGGCGGCACCCAGTCCGTCGGCGGCTCCAGCCAGGCGCCGGTCGGCTCGGCCGTGTGCCGTTCGGGTTCCACCACCGGGTGGCACTGCGGGACCATCGAGGCCCGCGGCCAGTCGGTGAGCTACCCCGAGGGCACCGTCAACGACATGACCCGGACCGACGTGTGCGCCGAGCCCGGCGACTCCGGCGGTTCGTTCATCTCCGGCGACCAGGCCCAGGGCATGACCTCGGGCGGCTCCGGCAACTGCACCTTCGGTGGTACGACGTACTACCAGGAGGTCGGCCCGGCGCTGAGCACCTGGGGCCTCAGCCTCGTCACGGGCTAGCAATCGAGCGGTACCGCAGCACCGCGCCCCCGTCCGCCGCAAGGCGGGCGGGGGCGTTTTCCGTGTACGGGGAACCGGGGCCTTTCGCATTCCGGCGACCGGTGCGCTTCCCGCACTCCGGGGCGCCGATTCCGAGCCCGTGACCACAGGTGTTACGCGTGCGTGTCCGACCGGACACGTTTGGTACGCGGTACCGCTGTCCGCATGTGGCCAGAAAGCCCCCCTTGCGGGGCCGGATCGAATTCAGTCGGTAGTGAATCGAATCCGAAAGCGCAAGGTGGCCGTTCACGTCACCACGTTCAGCGACCAACATCGGACCCATCATCGGTTGACCCCATCCCGGCTTGAATGCTTCACCGTTCTGACGGTCTTTCCCTCACCAAAACGTGCACTTATGGTTAGGCGTTGTTTACCGAATGTCTTGGTGAACAGCAGGGGCCGGCGAACATCCGGCCCCGATCCCCCGTCAATCCCCCAGGAGAGTAGGGACCAATGCGACCCTCCCCCGTTGCCTCCGCCATCGGTACCGGAGCCCTTGCCTTCGGGCTGGCTCTGGCCGCCGCCCCGGGAGCCCTCGCGGCCTCCGGACCGCTTCCCCAGGCACCCACCCCCGAGGCCGAAGCCGTCTCCATGAAGGAAGCGCTCCAGCGCGACCTCGACCTGACCCCGTCCGAGGCCGAGAGCCTGCTCACCGCCCAGGACACGGCCTTCGAGATCGACGAGGCCGCCGCCGAGGCAGCCGGAGACGCCTACGGCGGCTCCGTCTTCGACACCGAGACCCTGGACCTGACCGTCCTGGTCACCGACGCCGCCGCGGTCGAGGCCGTGGAGGCCGCGGGCGCCGAGGCCGAGGTGGTCGACTTCGGCATCGAGGGCCTCGACGAGATCGTCGAGGACCTCAACGACGCGGGGACCGTCCCCGGCGTGGTCGGCTGGTACCCCGACGTCGAGGGCGACACTGTCGTCCTGGAGGTCCTGGAGGGTTCCGGGGCCGACGTGGACGGCCTGCTCGCCGAGGCCGGTGTGGACGCCTCGGCCGTCGAGGTGGCCACCACCGACGAACAGCCCCAGGTCTACGCCGACATCATCGGCGGCCTCGCCTACACCATGGGCGGCCGCTGCTCGGTCGGCTTCGCCGCCACCAACTCCGCCGGCCAGCCCGGCTTCGTCACCGCCGGACACTGCGGAACCGTCGGCACCCAGGTCAGCATCGGCAACGGCCGGGGCGTCTTCGAGCGCTCCGTCTTCCCGGGCAACGACGCCGCCTTCGTCCGCGGCACGTCCAACTTCACCCTCACCAACCTGGTGAGCCGCTACAACAGCGGTGGCTACGCCACCGTGAGCGGCTCCAGCGCGGCGCCCATCGGCTCCTCCGTGTGCCGCTCCGGCTCCACCACCGGGTGGCACTGCGGCACCATCCAGGCCCGCGGCCAGTCGGTGAGCTACCCGCAGGGCACCGTCACCAACATGACCCGGACCTCCGTGTGCGCCGAGCCCGGCGACTCCGGCGGCTCCTTCATCTCCGGCACCCAGGCCCAGGGCGTGACCTCGGGCGGCTCCGGCAACTGCCGCACCGGCGGCACGACGTACTACCAGGAGGTCAACCCGATGATCAACTCCTGGGGTGTGCGGCTCCGGACCTGATCCGAACCGACCGCTCAACGGGGCGGCCCTGTAGCGCGTCCCTGCTTCCGGCGCCCCCGTCCGCATTCGCGGACGGGGGCGTTCGCGGTTTCCCCGTCCTTGTCCGGCCAGGGCCGCACCCCGCTCGAGCTGGGCCGACAGGCGTACTCTGAAGCGAACAGCGCGTAACGGCGCATGTAGGTCCCGACGGCTTCCGCCGTGACACGTCGCGCCGTGACACGTGGGGAGCGGACATGGACAAGAGCGTGTTGATCGCCGCCGCGTCGGCGGTGACCGTCGCCCTGGCGCTGGTCTTCGGTTTCGGGGCCGGGTGGTTCTCCCACCAGCTCTACCTCAGGGACGGCATCGAGTCCGCGATGGAGGACCTCGTCCCGGACGAACCGGCGGAGGAGCCCACCGAAGAGCCCGCCGAGGAGCCCGCGGAGCCGGCTGAAGAACCCGGCGCCCCCGGGGCCGCCGACCCGTGGCCCGACGCGGCACCCATGGGTGAGAGCGCCTCGGACGGCACATGGGACATCACCCTGACCGGGGTGGAGCGCACGAGCCAGGTCTCGGGTTCCTACTCGAGCGCGACAGCCGCCGAAGGGCGGGAGTACCTGGTGCTGGAGGCGGAGATGACCAACGCCTCCAACGGCCCCCAGTCCCCGGACGTGGAGGACTGCGTGGTCGTGGACGAGGACGGCAACCGTTACACCTACGACTTCGACGCCCTCCTGGCCCTGGACGACGAGGACGCGATGTACACCGAGGTCAACCCGGGCGGATCCACGACCGTCGGCATCCCCTTCGAGCTGGCCGAGGGGACCGCGGTGGAGGTCGCCCTGCTGACCGGGGTCTGGGACGGGGCCGGGGTGGCCGAACTGGCGGTCGAGGAGTGAGCCGGGGTCGGCGCGCCCCGTGGGGCCCGCCGACCCGGCAGGTCAGCCCTTGCGCCCCCCGGCCAGGACCGCCACGAGTTCGGCGGCGGTGGCGGAGGCGTCCAGCAGGCTTCCCACGTGCTCCTTGGTGCCGCGGCGCGGTTCCAGGGTGGGCACCCGCTGGAGGGAGTCGTAGCCCGGCAGGTCGAAGATGACCGAGTCCCAGGACGCGGCGGCCACCTCGTCGGCGTACTTGGCCAGACAGCGGCCGCGGAAGTAGGCGCGGGTGTCCTCCGGCGGTTCGGTGACGGCGCGGGCGACCTCGGACTCCTCCACCAGGCGCTGGACCCGGCCGCGGGCGGCCAGCCGGTTGTACAGGCCCTTGTCCGCGCGCACGTCGGAGTACTGCAGGTCCACCAGCTGCAGTCTGGGGTGGGACCACTCCAGCCCGTCCCTGGAGCGGTAGCCCTCCAACAGCTTGAGCTTGGCGATCCAGTCCAGTTCACCGGCCAGGCTCATCGGGTCCGAGGCCAGGCGCGACAGGACCGACTCCCAGCGGTCGAGCACGTCCGCGGTGTCGGGGTCGACGTCGGTGCCGTAGCGGTCCTCGACGTACTTGCGGGCCTGGTCCAGGTACTCGCCCTGCAGTTCCAGCGCGGTCATCCGGCGCCCGTCGCGCAGGCGGACCCGGTGGGTGAGCCCCGGGTCGTGGGAGATCTCCCGCAGGTCGGCCACGGGCGTCTCCAGGGACAGGTCCGTGCTGAGGAAGCCGTCCTCGATCATCGACAGCACCAGCGCGGTGGTCCCCAGCTTGAGGTAGGTGGAGACCTCGCTCATGTTGGCGTCACCGATGATGACGTGCAGGCGCCGGTACTGTTCGGGATCGGCGTGCGGCTCGTCCCGTGTGTTGATGATGGGACGCTTCAGGGTGGTCTCCAGGCCGACCTCGACCTCGAAGAAGTCGGCTCGCTGGGAGATCTGGAAGCCGCTGCCCTGGCCGTCCGAGCCGATCCCGACCTTGCCCGCGCCGGACACCACCTGTCGGGAGACGAAGAACGGGATCAGGTGCCGGACGATGTCGCCGAAGGGCGTCGACCGGCTCATCAGGTAGTTCTCGTGGCACCCGTACGAGGCGCCCTTGTTGTCGGTGTTGTTCTTGTACAGCTGGATCGGTTCGATGCCAGGTGTGGCTCCGGCGCGGGCCGCCGCGTCGGCCATCACCCGCTCCCCCGCCTTGTCCCACAGCACCGCGTCGCGCGGGTTGGTGACCTCGGGGGCCGAGTACTCGGGATGGGCGTGGTCCACGTACAGTCGCGCGCCGTTGGTGAGGATGACGTTGGCCAACCCCAGGTCCTCGTCGGTCAACTGGGTGGGATCGGCGACCTCGCGCGCCAGGTCGAACCCGCGGGCGTCGCGCAGCGGGTTCTCCTCCTCGAAGTCCCAGCGGGCCCTCCTGGCCCGGGCCGCCGAGGCGGCCAGGTAGGCGTTGACCACCTGGGTGGAGGTGACCATCGCGTTGGCCCCGGGGTTTCCCGGCACGGAGATCCCGTATTCGGTCTCGATACCCATAATCCGCCGCACACTCATGGTGAGAGGTTATCCGCCAGGGACCGCTCTTGAACGCTTCCACGCCAATTGTGGCCTAAGCGCCGTCTTCCCGGGCGTTTCCAAAGGCCTTCAGCGAGCGTGTCCTCGCACTTCGCAGCGGGTGGCAATGGCTCCGAAAACGAACGGAGCGGATTCGGGTCCCCGGCCTCGCGGAGTTCGTCCCCGATATCCGCCGCCGCCCCTTCGGCCCTCTCGGCAGACAGAGCGGTGCGTTCACCCGCCGCCGCTGTCAAGGGGCGGCGGGCGGCGGCCCGGGGAAACGTTCCGCGGCGGCCAGGGAGTGCGAGCCGACCGGTGAGGCGGCCCGGACGGCGGAGTGGCGTTCGAGTTCGTCCAGGCCGAGGCGGGCACGGCGAACCCGCTCGCGGGTCGCGGCCAGGACCTCGGCCGCCAGGTGTTCGCCCGCCGGGTACACACCCCGTGCGTTGCGCAGCCCGAACTTGACGTACACCGGGGCGCTCACGCGGACGACCTCCGCGATCTCGTGGTGCCGCACGAACCCGCCCACGTTGTCGGGGGACTCGACGTAGAAGTCGATCGCCGCCGGGCCGGCCGCGCGCAGTTCGGCGAGCTGGTGGATGGTCAGGTCAGAGGGGACGTTGACGGTGTCCGCGCCCAGGAGCCCTTGCACGCGGAAGGCCGCCGGGTTGGCGGGCGCCGCCATGACCGACACCTTGAACCGGGTCCGGGCGGGCAGGTCGCCCCGTTCCCGCAACCGGTGCAGGGACCACAGCAGCCCTTCGTCCGAGACGAGCAGACTGCGCACCCCCAGGGCGGCCGCCCGCCGGGCCTGAGCGATCCCCGCCTGGAGCTGGGCGCTCCCCCGGCTGCGGGCCGAGACCGACCCCGTGGTCCCGGCCGACGCCCCGGTGTCCCAGTCCGCCCCCGGCCGGACGAAGAGGCACAGGTCGATGCCGTTCTCCTCGGCGGCCTGCACCATGTCCCCGATCTCCACGTCCCTGAGCATGCCGACCCCGGATCCCTGCGAGACCCGGTGCACGGGGACCTCGAGCCGCCCGGCCGTGCGGATCACCTCCGCGAGCGCCTCCGGTCCCTCGACACTGGGGATCTCCAGCCGCCAGGCACCTCCGTCGGGAAAGGCCAGGGGTGAGGTCGGCGGGGCGGCGGGGCCGGGCAGGCCCAGGCTCTCCAGCTCCGAACGGCCGGGCGGGAAGGGACGGTCCTCCGGGGGCGCGGTCACGGGTTCGCGGTCCTCTCGGTGCGCTGTCGGGGCCACCATGAACAATGTGTTCGATATTTAGAACGCTATTCCTTATTTCGGCATCACTGTAGATCGCCCCCGCGAGCCGGTCAACGCCCGCATGCGCCGCGAGATGAAGGTGACCCCCGTCACTGTCTTGATGGATCCACGTCACATGATTACGCTTACGGTTCCGAAATAGAAAACGCTGTTCGATATTTCGAACTGTGGATCGTGGTTCCCCAGCCCTGACACCCCCGACAGGCAGGCCCCCTCCCATGACAGACACAGCGAGCCTCTCCGTGGGCTGGCTCATGGCCATCGCCGCACTCGCCGTCCTCACCCTGCTGTTCCTCGTCATCAGGGTGCGCCTCAACCCGATCCTGGCGCTGATCCTGGTCAGCGCCGGTACCGCTCTGGCCACCGGCGTCCCCGTCGCCGAGCTGGTACCCACCCTCACCGAGGGCATGGGCCAGACCCTCGGCTCCGTCGTCCTCCTCATCGGCTTCGGCGCGATGCTCGGCCGCATGGTCGAGGTCTCCGGCGGCGCACAGGTTCTCGCGGACGGGCTGCTCCGGCTCTTCGGAGAGCACCGGGCCCCGCTGGCACTGAGCGTGGCCTCGCTCCTGTTCGGCTTCCCGATCTTCCTCGACGCCGCTTTCGTCGTGATGCTGCCGATCATCTTCTCGGTGGCACGCAGACTCGGCGGGTCGGTGCTCGTCTACGCGCTCCCCGCGACCGGCGCCTTCCTCGTGATGCACGCCCTGCTGCCCCCGCACCCGGGCCCGGTCGCCGCGACCGAGGTCATCGGTGCGGACATGGGGTTGGTGATCGTGCTCGGGCTCGCGGTCGGGATCCCCACCTGGTACGTGGCCGGGCACCTCCTCGGCCTCTGGCTCGGCCGCCGGTTCGACCTGCCCGTCCCCGAGATCCTCGGCGGCGGCGCCACGAGCGACGAGGACCGGCTCGGCCCGCCTCCCCGCCTGGCCGTCCTGCTGTTCCTCCTGTTCCTGCCGCTGATCCTGATCTTCCTGAACACCGGCCTGGGCATGCTGACCGTGACGGGCCACGTGGACGAGGGCGACCTGTGGGTCCAGGCCCTCCGGGCGATCGGCACCACCCCCGCCGCCCTGTTCCTCACCGTCCTGACCGCCCTGTGGCTCCTCGGCCGGCGGCGCGGACACGGCGGCGACGTCCTGAACCGGCTCGTCGACAAGGCGCTGGCGCCCGTGTGCAGCATCATCGTGCTGACCGGGGCGGGCGGGATGTTCGGATCCGTGCTGAGCCGGAGCGGTATCGGCGACGCCATGACCCAGAGCCTGGACCGCCTGGGCATCCCGGTCCTGCTGGCCGCGTTCCTCATCGCCGCGGTGATGCGCGTGGCCCAGGGGTCGGCGACCGTGGCCGCCACCACCGCGGCCGGGCTGATCGCGCCCGTGGTCCTGGCGGGCGGGGACTTCTCCGGCTTCCAGCTCGCGCTGATCGTCATCGCCGTGGCGGCCGGGTCCATCGTGCTCTCCCACGTGAACGACTCGGGCTTCTGGCTCGTGCGGGGCTTCCTGGAGATGGACACCGCGACCACGCTCAAGACGTGGACCGTGCAGTCGACCGCGGTGGGGCTCATGTCCTTCGCGCTCGTCAGCCTGCTCTACCTGATCTTCTGAGGGAGCGGGCCAGGGGCGCTACCCGCCCAGTTCGGCGGAGTACTTCAGCGCCCCCTCGGTGACGAGCGCCCGCAGCTCCTCCGCGCGCTCCTCGGACCAGCGGTGCAGCGGCACCGAGATGCTCAGGGCCGCGACCACCTGCCGGGTGCGGTCGCGCACGGGGGCCGCCACACAGCACACGTCGGGGTTGGCCTCGCAGACCTCGACCGCCGAACCGGACCGGCGCACCTGCGCCAGCTCCTCGAGGAGCCGGGGGACCTCGGTGATGCTGCGCTCGCTCAGGGACTCCAGCGGGGACTCCCCGAGCCTGCGCGCCAGCACCTCCTCCGGCAGGTGGGCCAGGAGCACCTTGCCCAGGGCCGTGCAGTGGGCGGGCAGCCGCCGCCCCAGGCTGGACACCATGCGCACCGCGTGCGAGCTGTCGACCTTGGCGATGTACACGATGTGCCGGTGGTCCAGGACCGCCACGTGCGTGGTCTCGTTGCACCGCTCCACGAGTTCCCGGGCGATGCGCTGCCCCGTCTTGGGCACGTCCAGCTGGTCCGCGTAGGCGCTGCCCAGCCGGAAGAGCTGGATCCCCAGCTGGTAGCGGCCGGGAATGTCGGGGTGGCGGTGCAGGTACCGGCGGCTCTCGAGGGTGTGCAGCAGCTCGTGCACCGACGTCCTGGGCAGGTCGAGCTCCTCAACGACCTCGGGAGCGCTCACGGACTCCCGCCCGTCGGTGAAGAGCTCCAGGATGTCCAGGCTCCGCTGCAGAGCCGGCGTACGGCGTGCCATATCTACTGACCGTCCTCCTGGAGAGCACCACGTGATCCCGCACAGGCTATCGGCAGGCCGCCGCACGGTCAGTGGGACTCCCTGGGCACGTCGTGGCCGCTGGAGCCGACGAGGAAGTCCAGGTCCGCCCCCCGGTCGGCCTGGAGCACCGTGTCGCAGTACAGGCGCACCCAGCCGCGGTCGGAGCGGGGCGCGGGCGCCGTCCACAGGGCGGCGCGCCGTTCCATCTCCTCGTCGCTGATCTCCAGGGTGAGCGAACGCTCGGGCACGTTCAGCGAGATCACGTCCCCGTCGCGCACCAGGGCGAGCGGGCCCCCGACCGCCGCCTCGGGGGCGGTGTGCAGCACCACGGTCCCGTACGCGGTCCCGGACATGCGGCCGTCGCAGATCCGCACCATGTCCGTGACGCCCTGGGCCAGGAGCCTGGAGGGCAGGGCGACGTTGCTGACCTCGGGCATACCGGGGTACCCGGCGGGCCCGCAGTTGCGCAGCACCAGCACCGTGTCGGCGTCCACGTCCAGGTCGGGGTCCTCGGCCACCGCGTAGTAGTCCTCGGGGGACTCGAACACCCTGGCCCGGCCCCGGTGCACCATCAGGTGCTCACTGGCCGCGGACTGCTTGACGACCGCGCCCGCCGGGGCCAGGTTCCCGCGCAGCACCGCGGTCCCGGTCCCGGCGGGTTGCAGCGGCGCGTCCAGGGGACGGATGACCTCGCGGTCGTGGCACTGGGCCGCCCCGGCCCGGGCGGGGGCGTCGAGGGGTTCACCGGTCACCGTCACGGCGTCGGTGTGCAGGAGGTCGCCGAGCTCGGCGACGACCGCGGGGAGCCCGCCCGCGTAACAGAAGTCCTCCATCAGGAAACGGCCGCTGGGCATCAGGTCGAGGAGGGTGGGGATGTCACGGACCAGGGTGTCGAAGTCGTCCAGGGTGAGGTCCACACCCAGGCGCCCGGCGATCGCCAGCAGGTGGATGACGGCGTTGGTGGAGCCGCCGATGGCCGCGTTGACGCGGATGGCGTTCTCGAAGGCCTCACGGGTCATGACGGACGAGGGCCTGAGGTCCTCGTGGACCATCTCCACGATGCGCCGGCCCGACTTCTGGGCCAGGGCGTAGCGGCGGGCGTCCACGGCGGGCCAGGTCGCCCCGTAGGCGGGCTGCATCCCGAGGGCCTCGGCCATACAGGCCATGGTGGAGGCGGTGCCCATCGTCATGCAGTGCCCGTTGGAACGGGACATGCAGGCCTCGGCGAAGGAGCAGTCGGCCTCCGTCATCCGCCCGGCACGCACCTCCTCCTCGAACTTCCACACGTGGGTGCCCGACCCGATCTGCTCACCCCGGAACCTGCCGTTGAGCATGGGTCCGCCGGTCAGCATCAGGGAGGGCAGGTCCGTGCTGGCCGCTGCCATCAGCAGGCCCGGGGTGGTCTTGTCGCACCCGGACAGCAGCACGACCCCGTCCAGGGGGTTGGCCCGGAACAGCTCCTCGGCCTCCATCGCCAGGAGGTTGCGGTAGAGCATCGCCGTGGGCCTGAGCACGGTCTCGCCCAGGGCCATGACGGGGAACTCCAACGGAAAGCCCCCGGCCTCCCAGACCCCCCGTTTGACCGACTCCGCCAGCCTGGACAGGTGCGCGTTGCAGGGGGCGAGCTCGGAGCCGGACACCGCGATCCCGACCACGGGCCGACCGTCGAAGACGTCGTCGGCGAAACCCTGGTTGCGCATCCAGGAGCGGTAGAGCATGCCGGAACGGCCGTCCGCGCCGAACCACTCCCTGCTGCGGAGCCTGCGCCCGCCCCCGCCTTCGTTCGGTGCCGCGCCACCGGGTCGCCGCTGGGAGTGGTGAGTCATCGAGGGCTCCTTCGGGGGGTGCGCGGATACTCCGCTCGGCTACTACGCCCGGCCAACGTGTTCGATATTTCGAAAGCTTGCCAATATATCGAATAAAACGCTAGACAAGGGGTGCACGAACGTCAACCCCTCCGTGCCCCGGGAACGCGGCACCGAAAGGCGGCAACCATGGACGGATTCCTGCGCTACTACGACCGCCACGACCAGCAGGGACTGGGCTGGCACGACGGCCAACGCAGGACCGTCCACGCCGTCCCCGGCGTACGGAGCATGGCGGAGCTGCTCCGACTCCCCCTGGACGAGGCACGGACCCTGGCAGGCGAGGCAGCCGGTTCGCCGCCTCTCACGAACACCGACGCCATCACCCCGCTCCCCCCGGTCGACGGCGACACCGAGGTCTGGGCCGCCGGCGTGACCTACGAACGCTCGCGCCGGGCCCGGGGCGAGGAGAGCGACCACGCCGACATCTACGACCGGGTCTACACGGCCCGGCGTCCCGAGCTGTTCTTCAAGGCCCCCGCCTGGCGCGTGGTGACCGAGGCGGAGCCCGTCGCCGTCCGCTCGGACTCCTCCCTGAACGTCCCCGAACCGGAACTCGCGGTGGTCGCCAACGCCCACGGCCAGATCGTGGGCTACTGCGTCTGCGACGACGTCAGTTCACGCGCCATCGAGGGCGAGAACGCCCTCTACCTGCCCCAGGCGAAGGTGTACGCGGGCAGCTGCTCCCTGAGCCCGCTGGTCCGCCCCTCCTGGGAGCTCCCCGACCCCCTCGCGGGCGAGGTCACCATGCGGGTCCTCCGCCGCGGCCGAAGCGCCTTCGAGGGGCGCGTCCGCCTGCGCTCGCTCCGCCGGGACCCCGCCGACCTCGTGGAACACCTGTTCCGTTCCCAGCCCTTCCCCGACGGGGCCGTCCTCGCGACCGGCACCGGCATCGTCCCCGACATGGACTTCACCCTGGCCGCGGGCGACACGGTCGACATCGCCATCACCGGGGTGGGGACCCTCACCAACCCTGTCGTCCGGGGCCGGGAAGCCATGGACTGGCTCGTCGCCGCGCGCGAGACCCCCGCCGCCCGCCGCCGGAACTGACCCACGCAAGCGGGGCCCGCCGGTCACCGGTCGAAGCACCCGCGACTGCTGTGCTCCTGGCACCACGGCCGCACAACCCCGAGGGAAGCCGACGCAGCGGAGCCGCGTTTCTCATCGCGCCGCCGACCAGAAGCCCATCCAACCCTCCCGGTGACGAGTCGCTCTTGGCTTGCGGCAGTTCCAAAACCGGTCGACCGACACAAGAAGGCGAATATGTCCAAGAGCAGACAGCTGAACGTATGAGCTCCCGCACGCAAACCTCGCGTTGGTGAGCGCGGCTGCAACAGGCTAGGTTCGCCCAATGGGTTTTTCATCCGCGACCAGCTTGGCAAGTGATGTTCTCGTTCTCTCTCCGATAGCTGTCCTTGTCGCCATCGGCCTTTTTCTGCTTCATCGACGGAATACACGAAAATGGCCACAGGCTGTCTTCAACAGCACCGTGGACACGCTGGCTCTGGGAGTACTGACCCTGATCGCCGTCGTCACTCTGGTGAACCCCGGCGGGGGCGGCGGCGTGGAACTCGTACCCTTCGCCGACCTCACGGCTTCGGGGTGGAGCCGGACAGGGGCCTATCAGAACGGTGGCAACATCGCGATGTTCCTACCCCTGGGCGTGCTGCTCCCCTTCACCTTGGGAGGCAGGCTCGCCGGCTTCCCCAGAGTGCTCGCCGCCTCCGGAGCCGTCTCGGTCACGGTGGAGATCCTTCAGTACGTCCTCGGCACCGGACGCATCACCTCTGTGGACGACGTCATCCTCAACTGCACCGGTGCCGTGCTCGGCTCACTCCTGACCTGGCCCTGGTGGCGCGCACGAAGGCGCCGGCCCGAGCGGGAGAGCTCGGCCCCATCAGCGCTCTCGGCGACCGGCGGAAGAAGTCAGCAGTCGCTGCTCGAGTCGACCTCGACACGGTGCGTCCCGTTGCTGGGCGTGCTGTACTCACGCGGAAAACGCCCTTGTCGAATTCGGCCCCCAAGAGAACTGTCCGACCCCGCCCCTGATCGAGGAGAACGTGGCTCCGCCCTCCTAGGTCACTTTGTCGGTGCCGGTGACCGTTGTTCCTCCAAGGACTCGGCCGGTGGTTTCCTGTGAGTCATCCTCGACCGGAGAATCCGTGGGCGACAGCGAATTGAAGGTGAGAGCCACGGCTCCGAGAACAGCAGCCGAGCGGGGGACAACTCTCAACATCTTCCTTTCTCCAATTGGGCGCCGGATCGGTGGGCGAAGACTCTTGGAAACACCGGTCCGTTCATCGTTCGGGGCCGACTCCGGACACGGGTTCCGTTCCGAGGGCGGTTCCAGGGAGTCCTCCCGGTCCGGCACGGACCAGAACCTCAGAATTCTGCCATCGCCCTGCCGTCCCGGGACCCGGGAGCAGCCGACACGAGGAGGGGCCGACCGGAAGATCCGATCGGCCCCTCAAAGCGCTCTCAGAGTGCTACAGGTACTGGCCGGTGTTGGCGACGGTGTCGATGGACCGACCGGAGTCGGCGCCCTTCTTGCCGGTCACCAGGGTCCGGATGTAGACGATGCGCTCGCCCTTCTTGCCCGAGATCCGGGCCCAGTCGTCCGGGTTGGTGGTGTTGGGCAGGTCCTCGTTCTCGCTGAACTCGTCGACGCAGGCCTGGAGCAGGTGCGAGACCCGCAGACCCTTGGACTGGTGGTCGATGAAGTCCTTGATCGCCATCTTCTTGGCACGCGAGACGATGTTCTCGATCATCGCGCCGGAGTTGAAGTCCTTGAAGTACAGGACCTCCTTGTCACCGTTGGCGTAGGTGACCTCCAGGAAGCGGTTCTCCTCACCCTCGGTGTACATCCGCTCCACGACCCGCTGGATCATGGCGTCCACCGTGGCCCGGGCGGACCCGCCGTGCTCGGCCAGGTCCTCCTCGTGCAGCGGCAGGTCCTCGGTGACGTACTTGCCGAAGATGTCCCGGGCGCCCTCGGCGTCGGGCCGCTCGACCTTGATCTTGACGTCCAGGCGGCCCGGCCGCAGGATCGCCGGGTCGATCATGTCCTCACGGTTGGAGGCGCCGATGACGATGACGTTCTCCAGGCCCTCCACACCGTCGATCTCGCTGAGCATCTGCGGGACGATGGTGTTCTCCACGTCGGAGGACACACCCGAACCGCGGACACGGAAGATCGAGTCCATCTCGTCGAAGAACACGATGACCGGGGTGCCCTCGGAAGCCTTCTCCCGAGCACGCTGGAAGACCAGGCGGATGTGCCGCTCGGTCTCGCCCACGTACTTGTTCAGCAGCTCCGGGCCCTTGATGTTGAGGAAGAAGCTCTTGCCGACGTCCTTGCCGGTGCGCTCGGCGACCCGCTTGGCCAGCGAGTTGGCGACCGCCTTGGCGATGAGCGTCTTACCGCACCCGGGCGGGCCGTACAGCAGTACGCCCTTGGGCGGGGTGAGCTTGTGCTCGAGGAACAGTTCCTTGTGCAGGAAGGGCAGTTCGACCGCGTCGCGGATCATCTCGATCTGCCCCGACAGGCCACCGATGTCGGTGTAGGAGATGTCGGGGACCTCCTCGAGCACGAGTTCCTCGACCTCGGACTTGGGAATCCTCTCGTACACGTATCCCGAACGGGGCTCCAACAGCAGGGAGTCACCCGGACGGATCGGCTCGCCCAGCAGCGGTTCGGCCAACCGGACGATCTTCTCGTCGTCATGGTGCGAGATCACCAGCGCCCGCTCGCCGTCCTCGAGGAGCTCCTTGAGCAGGACGACCTCACCGACGGTCTCGAACGACTCCACCTCGACGACGTTGAACGCCTCGTTGAGCATGACCTCCTGGCCCGGACGCAGGTTGTCCATGTCCACGGAGGGACTGACGTTGACCCGCATCTTGCGGCCGTTGGTGAAGATCTCGACGGTCTCGTCCTCGCGGGACCCGAGGTAGACACCGAAGCCCGACGGCGGCTGCGCGAGCCGGTCGACCTCCTCCTTGAGTGCCACGATCTGCTCGCGCGCCTCCTTCAGCGTGGAGACGAGCCGTTCGTTCTGCCCGTTCGCGCCGGCGAGGTTGGCCTGGGCCTCCCGCAGTCGCTCCTCCAGCAGACGCACGTGTCGGGGTGAGTCGGCGAGCTTGCGCCGAACCACGCTGAGTTCCTTCTCCATGTAGGCCACCTGGGCCGTGAGCTCAGCGACTTCACGGTCCCGATCGCCCTGACGCTCGTCCTCGCGTTCGGCCACGTCCGCCACCTCCCTGTAAGAACTACTCGGAAACCTACCTACCCATGCCCAATTCCTAACCTGTAACCGTGCACGAGTGTCGTAGACCTCATTTCTGGATCTTGCGTTCTCGCAGATCACAGTGGTAGCGAATGAGTCGACGTAATGAGAAAGTAACCTCCGTGGCGGGGGTCGGGCAAGCGCCACCCAGGTGTTTCGGCACGAACCGCCGACCGCGGGCGGTCCCTCCCCTGCACCTGCGGACAACCCCGGACGGCCCCGGCTGCTTCCCGGCACGCCCCCGGACGCACGGAAGGGGCCCGCCCGGACGCGGTGTCCGGACGGGCCCCTTCCCCATGACGGATCGCTCCGCCACGGCATATCGTCGAGGCGGCTACTCGTCGCTCTCGGGTCCCTTGGCCGCGGCGGGCTCCACCGCGGCCTCAGCGGTGCTCTCCGTCGCCGGCGCGGCGGCGGGCGCGGCCGCCCTGGCTCCGGCGTCGGAGGCGGCCTTGGCGGCCTCGTAGTCCTTGCCGTAGGCGCCCTTGGCCGGACGGCGGCGCCGCTCGGGCGCCTCCACACCGTCGGCCAGACGGCGCGCGACCACCAGGAACCCGGTGTGGCCGATCATCCGGTGGTCGGGGCGCACCGCCAGACCCTCCACGTGCCAGGTGCGCAACATGGTCTCCCAGGAGCGCGGCTCGTAGAAGCGCTCGTCCCCGCGCAACTCCTCCACCACACGGGACAGCTGCGTGGTGGTGGCCACGTAGCAGCACACCAGGCCGCCGGGGATCAGCGCCCCGGCGACCGCGTCCAGGCACTCCCAGGGCGCGAGCATGTCCAGGAAGACCCGGTCCACGTCGGTCTCGTCGAGCTCCTCGACCAGGTCGCCCACGGTGAGCTTCCAGGCCGGGTGCGGGCCGCCGTAGAAGGTCTCCACGTTCTTGCGGGCGATCTTCGCGAAGTCCTCGCGGCGCTCGTAGGAGTGGACCATGCCCTGTTCGCCGACCGCGCGCAGCAGCCAGTTGGACATCGCGCCCGATCCGGCGCCGGCCTCGACCACCCGGGCGCCCGGGAAGATGTCGGCCTCGACCATGACCTGGGCGGCGTCCTTGGGGTAGACGATGGTCGCACCACGCTTCATGGAGAGCGTGTAGTCGATGAGCAGGGGGCGCAGCGCCACGTAGGCCGTGCCGGTGTTGGAACGCGCCACACTGCCTTCGGGCTCGCCGATGAGGTCGTCGTGTTCGACCTTGCCCTTGTGCGAGTGGAAGCTTCCACCCTCACGCAGTGTGATGGTGTGCATGCGACCCTTGGGGTCGGTCAACTGCACGGTGTCGCCGTCGGTGAAGGGGCCGCGGCGGCCATGGATACCGGTCAACGTCGCTCTCGTCTTCCCACGTCGCGTTTGGTCAGGGCAGTCGCCCAGCGTATCGGCCTTCCGGGACCAGCACGAACCACCGCGCGCGGCGGACGGCGTCCGTCAGGCGTGCGAAACCCCCTCCCCTTGGGCAGTATCAGGCTTGTGGAACATCCACGACCCCCATTCGACGCACGAGGACCACAGGAGACACGACCGATGTCACAGCTGACCACAGGCCTGGGAATCGATATCGGTGGCAGCGGGATCAAGGGCGCCCCGGTCGATCTGGTCTCCGGCGAGTTCCTCCGGGACCGGCTGAAGATCCTCACCCCCGAAAACGCCGATCCCGCCGCGATGGCCCGGATCGTCGGCGAGATCGCCGCCCACTTCCCCGAGACCGCGGGGACGCCCCTCGGCGTCACCTTCCCCGGAGTCGTCCAGGGCGGGGTGGTGCGCACCTCCGCGAACCTGCCCAAGAGCTGGGTCGGCACCGACGCCCGCGCCCTGTTCGCCGAGGCCACGGGCCGTCCGGTACGGGTGCTCAACGACGCCGACGCCGCCGCGCTGGCCGAGAACCGCTACGGGGCGGCCCGGGACGTGGGCGGCACAGTCCTGCTCACCACGCTGGGCACCGGGATCGGCACGGCGCTGGTCGTGGACGGCCGCCTGGTGCCCAACACCGAGTTCGGCCACCTGGAGATCGACGGGCACGACGCGGAGTCGCGCGCCTCCTCCGGGGCCAAGGAACGGGAGGGGCTGTCCTACCACGACTGGGCGAAGAAGCGGCTCCAGCGCTACTACCGGGTGATCGAGGACCTCGTGTGGCCGGACCTGATCGTGGTCGGCGGCGGGGTGAGCCGCAAGTCGGAGAAGTTCCTCCACCACCTGGACATCCGCACCCCGATCGTGCCCGCCGAGTTGCGCAACACCGCGGGGATCGTCGGCGCGGCCCTGTCCGCCGCGGAGGTCTAGGGGTCCCCCGCGACGGACCCTCTGTGGGGGGTGAGGGGCCTCGGCTTCGAGGGAAGTCGCCGAGTGCCCCTCAGGGGGTGGACGCCGCCGCCCCTCGGACCGGGCAGGAGGGACGGCCCCGCTTCGGGTGCCGAACGGGTCCGGGACCCGCGCAGAGGGAGACTGGGGCACGGGATCACCCCAGACACCGTTCCGACACCCGGGACCGTGCGCGTGCACAGCCCGTCCTGGTCCGGATGCGGCGGCCCCAGCACCCGGACATGTCTGGTTCAGCCGCCCTCCGCCGAGGTGGACAGGGCGCCCACGATCCTCCGGGCCGCGTCGGAGGTCCGGGTCACCGGGGACAGCGGCACGCCGGACAGTGACGAGGGAACACCGTCCTGGCGGGGCCACCGCATCCACCACCACAGGTCGCCCCGGTGGGGGCGCAGCAGCGCGCTCTGCGGGCGGGCGGCCGGACCGGCGTCGACCAGACCCGACACGCCGTCCTCCCTGGCCTCGATTCCGTGGGCCCGCAGCTCCGCGGCCATCCCCCTCAGGGCGAGGGCGGCCGGGTCCGCGCGGTACCCGGACTCGGCAGGAGGGTTCACGCCGAACACGCCCAACGGCGGGACGCCACGATCCTCGCGTCCGCTCCCGGACAGGCTCCGGTTACCCGCCGGCGGCGTCCCAACGCTCACGTGGCCCCCTCTTCACTCCCGGACCGGCGCACGCGCCCGTCCGGACCAACGACCCCTTCACTGTGCCGCACCGCGGGAAGGCGCACGTACCACTATGCGGATCACGCATTGCGCCTTCTTTTTCACACATAGCCACCAAGGGCGCCCGGAATCCCTAACCTAAGCTGCATGCCCCAACCAGACGGCGTTCTTCCCAACGACCTGTGGACCCGACCGCGCATGGCCGCCGCACTGGCCACCTGTGACATGCCGACGGTCATCGAAGGCGTGCGCGCCGCACGCGGATGGTCCCAGGGCGACCTGGCCCGGGCGCTCACCTACTCGCAGAGCTGGGTCTCCCGGGTCGTCAACGGTCAGCAGTCCCTCACCGTCAGCCAGGTCCACGACCTCGCCCAACGACTGGACGTCCCGCTCCACCTGCTCCGCTTCGGCGGAGCGGGGGCCCAGGACCGCACAGGGCCGCAGGACGGCACCGGGCCGCAGAGCCTCGTCGGGACACCGAACGGCACGGGGACACGCGAGAGCCCCAGCCGGAAGGGGGTGGACCCCACACGGCGCCGCGACTTCGGCAAGGCCGCCACGGGCGCCTTCGTGGCCACGGCGCAGCCCTACCCGGGGGAGCACGAGGGACACCACAGCATCGACGAGACCACCGGCCCCGCCCTGCGCTCCATCACCGGCGGCCAGCGCCGCATGGACGCCACCTCCCCCGCCCGCCACCTGCTGCCCGGCGCCGTGGCGCACGTGCACCTGTCCGAGCAGATGCTCGGCAACGCGCGCGGGACACCCTTCCACACCGAACTCAGCGCGGCAGCCAGCGAGGCCTCCGGCTTCGCCGCCTGGCTCAACGCCGACCTCGGCGACATGGGCTCGGCCCGCATGCACTACCGCACCGCGGTCGTCCGCGCCCGCCAGGCCGGGATGCGCCTGCTCGACGTCTACATGCTCGGCTCGCTGGCCGCCTTCGAGATCGACGTCGCCGAGGACCCCGAACTCGGCCTCGGCCTCGTCCAGGAGGCCGAACACGTCCTGGGGCCCACCGCCCACCCCACGGCCCGCGCCTGGCTGGCCTGCGTCGGAGCGCTGGCCCACGCCGGGATCGGTGACCGCGTCGCCGCCGCACGGGCCATCAGACGCGCCGAACGCGAGGTCGCCCGCCCGGACAACGCCCAACCGCCCTGGCCGTGGGTGTTCGCCTTCGACCAGGCGAAGGTCGCCGGGTACCGGGCCCTGGTGGGAGTGCGCCTGCGCAGCCCGCACGACGCCCGCGCCGCCTTCGCCGAGGCCGTGGCCCCCGCGCCCCGCAACGTCAAGCAGTCCGCCCTGCTCAAGGTCGAACTCGCCTCGGCCCACGCCGAGGCCGGAGACGTCGACGAGGCCTTCCGGCTCGCACAGGAGGCGCTCACCACCGGGGTGCGCTTCGACTCCGAGCGCGTGGTGGGCCGGGTCCGCTCCTTCCGCAGGCGTTACCGGGGCCCCCGGGCGCACTGTGTCGAGGACCTCGACAACAGACTCTCGTCGATTGTTACCGGTATACCCATCAGTGGGTAGAAAGCCGGCGAAGCGAACAGCAGGGAGGTTACGTGATTCGCATCGGAATCACCGGACACCGCGACCTGACCCCTGACGTGAGCGGCGCCGTCGCCGACCTGGTCAAGGCTCACCTGGCACCGTACGGATGCGAGATGGTGGGCCTGTCCTGCCTCGCGGACGGCGCCGACGCCGTCTTCGCACAGGCGGTGGTGGCCGCCGGCGCCCCACTGGAGGCGATCATCCCCGCCACCGGGTACCGGAAGGCACTGCCGACCGAACACCACCCGGTCTACGACCAGCTCCTCGACCAGGCCGTCCGCGTCCACGAATTACCCCACAGCGAGTCCGAACCCCGCGCCCACATGGCCGCGGGACGCGTGCTCGTCGAGGAGTGCGACCACCTGGTCGCGGTCTGGGACGGAGAGCCCGCGCGCGGCCCCGGCGGCACCGCCGACGTGGTGGCCTACGCCCGCGCGCTCGACCGCCCCGTCACGGTCCTGTGGCCCGAGGGCGCCCGGCGCTGAGCCCGCGGGCGGCGACCCGCACCGCCCCGAACTCAGCCCCGGCCGTCCCCGGCCCGCCCGGACATCACCGCGTTGACGTCCGAGGCCCGCAGCACCCCCGACAGCGCACCGTCGGCCTCCACCACCAGGTACTCCGGCAAGGGGTACCTGGTGAGCTCCGTCAGGAGCTCCTCCCCCACCAGATCCGCGGAGACCGTCGAGTGCTCGGTCAGCGCCCGCGCCACGTCCGAGACCGGGACCCACGCCCGGCGCGCCCGGGAGATCGCCTCTGCCGCCGCGGGGTGCACCACCGAGACCGGCGTGCCCTCCCCGTCGGTGACCACGACGACCTCCGCACCCGCCTCCCGGGCCCGGAGGTCGGCCTGCGCCAGCGGAAGGTCCGCCGGGACCGCCACCGCGGGCCGGGCCAGCGCCCGCGCCCGCAGCCCGGGCACCCGCGCCCGGACCCGGGCGTTGCGCAGCGCCTCGCTCGCACCCATCCACATGAACCCGGCCAGCACCAGCCCCCACACGACCGCCCAGGGCCCCGGGGTGCTCCCAGCGCTCCAGGCGAACAGGAACGGCAGGGCCACCACGCCCAGGGCCAGCACCCGGCCGCCCCAGGCCGCGACCACACTGCCGGTGTGCCGGCGCCCGGTCAGCTTCCACACCCCGGCGCCCAGCAGGCGGCCACCGTCCAACGGCAGCCCCGGCAGCAGGTTGAACACCCCCACCAGCAGGTTGGCGATCCACAGCTGGAAGAGCAGCTCACCGGTCACGGAGAACGGATCGGCGAAGAACGACAGCGCGAACGCGCCCGCCGCCAGGACCAACGACAGCAACGGCCCCGAGAAGGCGATCCAGAACTCACGGCCCGGCGTGGGCGCCTCCCGGTCGATCTCGGAGACCCCGCCCAGCACGTACAGGACGATGCGGCGCACCGGCAGCCCGTACCGACGGGCCACCACCGAGTGCGCCAGCTCGTGCACGAGCACGGAGGCGTAGAGCAGGACCGCGAAGACGAACGCGAGCAGGTAGGCGGAGGGCCCCAGCGCCAGCCTCGACTGGACGATCCCCCCGTAGACCAGCGTGATCAGCACGGCCACGATCCACCACGAGGAGGTGACGTAGACCGGCACCCCGAAGGGTCGGCCCAGCAGTAACCCAGGGCTCTTCCTCGCACGCTCGTCGGTGCCGGGTCCGGTGCGGTCACTGCCTCTGCTCACGGCACCAACACTATTGCCACACCCGATGATCCCCTCACAGGCCCGTCACCCCTCATGCGCACGGGGCCACACGCCGGTCGGCCGCCTCTCATAGGCTCGAACCATGACCACCGCACCACTGCCGACCGCCCTCTCACCCTCCCGGGCCTCCGACTTCCTCCAGTGCCCGCTCCTGTTCCGGTTCCGCACCATCGACCGCCTCCCCGAGGCACCCAGCGCCGCCGCCCTGCGCGGCACACTCGTGCACGCCTGTCTGGAGCGCCTCTACGAGCTGCCCGCCGACACCCGCACCCCCCGCACCGCGGAGAGCCTGGTCGACCCGCAGTGGGCCAGGATCCGGGAGAGGCAACCGGAGGTCGCCGAACAGCTCTTCCCCGGCGAGGAAGGGCTCGACGAGTGGCTGGAGTCGGCCCGGACCCTGGTCCGGCGCTACTTCGACCTGGAGAACCCCGAGTTCCTGGAACCGCGCGAGCGCGAGATGCGCCTGGAGGTCTCCCTGCCCACCGGTCTGCGGCTGCGCGGCTACGTCGACCGGCTGGACGTGGCCCCCAACGGCCGGATACGGGTGGTCGACTACAAGACCGGCAAGTCACCGCACCCCCGCTTCGAGGACAAGGCCAAGTTCCAGATCTTCTTCTACGCCGTGATGATCTGGCGCGACCTGGGCGTGGTCCCCGCCCGCCTGCAGCTCATCTACCTGGGTGACGGATCGGTGCGCTGGTACGACCCCACCGAGGAGGAGCTCGCCGCGGCCGAGGCCGAGATCGCCGACATCTGGGCGCGGATCGAGGCGGCCGGGCGCGCCGGCGTCTGGGAACCCAAGCGCAGCAAACTGTGCGGCTGGTGCGAGCACCAGGCCCTGTGCCCGGAGTTCGGCGGCACCCCTCCGCCCCTGCCCACCGGCTGAGACCCCGCCGACCACCCGGGAACCCACCGCGGGAGAGCCGGCCCGGCGGCCGGGCGGGTCACCCGCCCCGAGGACTCCCGGGGTGAGGGAGAATCGGGCCCGTGTCCGTCTCCGAAGCCGCCTCCCGCCCCGTCTCCGTCCTGCTCGCCGACGACCAGCCCCTCGTCCGCGCGGGCTTCCGCATGATCCTGGAGTCCGCCCCGCACCTGTCCGTGGTGGGCGAGGTCTCCGACGGACGCCAGGCCGCGCGCGCGGTCCGGAGCCTGCTGCCCGACGTCGTCCTCATGGACGTCCGCATGCCCGGCATGGACGGTGTCGAGGCCACCCGGGAGATCGTCGGATGGGCCCGCCCGCTCGGCCACCGGGTGCGGGTCCTGGCCCTGACCACCTTCGACCTGGACGAGTACGCCGTCGGAATGCTCCGCGCCGGCGCCGCCGGGTTCCTCCTCAAGGACACCCCGCCCGCCGAACTCGTCTCCGCGGTCGAGGTGGTCGCCGGGGGCTCCTCCGTCATCTCCCCCGCGGTCCTGAACCGCCTCCTGGACCGGTTCGCCTCGCTGCTACCCTCCCCCGGCCCCGATCCCGAGCAGGTCGAGGACACCCTCACCGCCCGCGAACGCCAGGTGCTCCGGCTGATCGCCAAGGGCTGGTCCAACGGGGAGATCGCCGCCCACCTGGTGGTCGGCGAGACCACCGTCAAGTCCCACGTGGGCAGTATCCTCACCAAACTCGGCCTGCGCGACCGCGTGCAGGCCGTCGTGCACGCCTACGAGACCGGCGTGGTCCGCCCAGGTCAGGGCGGGAAACAGGGCGGGAAGGAGGCCGAGGGCCGGAACGGGCGCGCACCGGGCTCCCCGGTCTGAGCCCCGCCCTTCCGGCCCCGGACCCCGGCGCGTCGGCGCCCGCGGGGGCCCGCGCGCCTTGGCAGGATGATCCGGTGACCGAACTCACCGGTGCCGCCCCGCCACGGGGGCGAACCCCGCCCGTGGGCACGGCGTCCCCCTTGGGGTTGCCGAGGCAGTGCGCCGACCACCATGGGGGCGGGCGACGGGGAGGAAACGGAGAACAGCGATGGCAAGCAAGCGGGAGCGTTCGGGGCCGCCGAGCGAGGAGTTCATGCTCAGCCGGATGCGCGACTGGCGCGCCGAGCACGAGAGCGAACTGACCCCGGACAACCTGGAGGACGACGAGGAGCTCAAGCTCCCCGACGCCCGGGCGATCAACCTGGTCCTGCGCGTGGGTGAGCTCATGCTGGCCAGCGGTGAGAGCACCGAGGCCGTCAGCGAGGCCATGCTGAGCCTCTCGGTCGCCTTCGACCTGCCCCGCTCGGAGGTGTCGGTCACCTTCACCACCATCTCCCTGTCCACCCACCCGGGCGGGGACAGCCCGCCCATCACCGGTGAACGGGTGGTGCGCCGCCGCACCCTGGACTACTTCCGCGTCAACGAGCTGCACACCCTGGTCCAGCAGGCGGCGCTGGGCCTGCTCGAACTGGAGGACGCCAAGGCGCGGCTGGAGCAGATCCGCCGGGCGCGCATGCCCTACCCCAACTGGATGATCGCGATGGGCTTCGGGCTGATCGCCTCCAGCGCCAGTCTGATGGTGGGCGGCGGTCCGATCGTGGCCGCCGTGGCCTTCCTCGCCACGGTGCTGGGCGACCGCACCTCGGTGTTCCTGGCCAATCGCGGGGTCGCGGAGTTCTACCAGATGGCGGCGGCCGCGGTGGTGGCCGCCTCGATCGGGGTGGGCCTGCTGTGGGTGAGCACGACCATGGGCCTGGGCCTCCAGGCGGGCGCGATCATCACCGGCAACATCATGGCGCTGCTGCCGGGCCGTCCGCTGGTGTCCAGCCTCCAGGACGGGATCAGCGGCAGTTACGTCTCGGCGGCCGCACGGCTGCTGGAGACCTTCTTCACCCTGGGCGCGATCGTGACCGGAGTGGTCACCGTGGCCTACACCGCGACCCGTCTGGGCATCGACCTGGACCTGGAGAACCTGCCCTCGGCCGGAACCGCCATGGACGTGCCGGTGCTGATCGGCGCTGCCGGGATCGCCATGGCCTTCGCGATCTCGCTGGCGGTGCCGCCCCGGATGCTGCCCACCATCGGTGTCCTGGGGGTGATGATCTGGCTGATCTACGCGGGTATGCGCTCGGTCCTGGAGGTGCCCCCGGTGGTGGGCACGGTGGCGGGCGCGGTGGCCGTGGGCGTGGTCGGGCACTGGCTGGCCCGGCGCACCCGGCGGCCGGTGCTGCCCTACCTGATCCCGTCGATCGCGCCGCTGCTGCCCGGCAGCATCCTGTACCGGGGGCTGATCGAGATCACCCAGGGAACCGCGGTCTCGGGCCTGCTCAGCATCGCTGAGGCGGTCATGGTGGCGCTGGCCCTGGGCGCCGGGGTCAACCTCGGCGGGGAACTCGTCCGGGCCTTCCAGCGCGGCGGACTGGCCGGGGCGGGCATGCGCAGCCGTCCGGCGGCGCGACGCACCCGAGGCGGTTACTGATCCGGCCGGCCGGAAGGGCCCCAGGATCCCCTCCGGCCGGACCCGGACAGGGAAAGCTTCGCCCGGACAGAACCCGGAGCGGGTGACGGGAGTCTCACTTGTCAGGAGCGAACAGAAGGCGGTGGCAAACATTGTGGACCTAAACCGTCAACACCATGTGATGTCAGCCACTACTGTTGGCTTCAGCTCAACGAGGAGCACTCAGACGAAAGGCTCTGTCATGTGCAGCCATTCACCCTCCTGCCCGTCCTTCGAGGACACCGACCGCGAGGCCGCGCGCATCGTCTCCAGCCACCCGGAACAGGGTTGGAGTCTGCTCTGCAACGGCGTGGTCCTTTTCGACGACACCGGCGAACTCCTCCCCGACGGGGCGGTTGTCGCCCCGCACCGCCCCCGAGTCGCCGCCTGACTCTGCTTGTTCCCGAGCCCCGCTTCACCTGCCCGGTGTTCGGGCGCCCGGAAGGGGGAACCCGGGTTTCAGGCAGCACAGCGCCCTCGTCCACGCCCGGTCTTCGATCGGCTCGACCCGTCTCGCACTGTGTCTGCTCGAACCCGGACTCCCGGCGCCCCCACCGCCCCACCGGAACCGCTTCCGCCCGGGCCCTGGTCGTTCCCGGCCCCGGGCGGTGACGTGTGCGCGCACGCCCTTCAGCGGCCGTCGGGCCAGTTCTCGGGCAGTACGTCCTCACCCATCGCGTCGCTGAGCCGGCGCCGGAAGTCGGCGTGCACGGAATCGCCCCAGACCAGTTCGCTCGGGGTGCGCAGGGCCTCCTCCATGGCCGCGCGCAACGCGGCCGGACGGGCCTCGCCCTCGACCACGGGGACCGCCAGCAGTGCGTGCATCTGGGTGACGACCGCGAACAGCTCCCCCGCGAGCGCGGGTGCGCTGGAGGTGGCCACGGCCTCCTCCAGGTAGACGTCCCACCAGGGCTCGGGGGGCTCCTCCTCGCCCTCCTGCGCCCGCTGGGCGAAGGACCGCCGCAACCGCTCGCGCACCGCGTCCGCGGTGTCCCGGTCACGGCTGTCCAGCCCCGTCCGCCACACCCGTTCGGCCGAGTCCGGCTCGCCCCGCAGCGCCAGCAGGCCCGCGAGCAGCTCCACCGCGGCCCCGGAGGTGTGCGGCTCCGGGCGCGCGCCCCGCTCCTCCTCCGAGGGGCCGGGGTCGACGACGGCACCCACGTCCGCGATCGCCCGCTCCAGGTGGGCGGCGGCGCGCAGCAGCCGCAGGCCGGGGTCGTCCCCGACGGTCAGGCCGCGTTCGACCGCCACCGCGGCGGCCTCCGGCCGTCCCCGTTCGAGGAGGCGACCGGCCAGGTCGCGGGCGGCGTCGATGACGGTGGAGGCGTGCAGGCGGCTGATCGCCGTGTCCGCGGGCGGCAGCTCGAGCACGGCCTCCCAGTGCTCCTCCGCCTCGGCCTCCTCGCCGCGGAGCTCCGCCTCGCGGGCCAGCCCGTAGCGGGCCACCGCCGTGTAGGCGGTCCCGCCCAGGTCCAGCAGGCGGTGCCAGACCCGCGCGGCCTCACCGTGCGCGCCCTCCTGCTCCAGGGAGAGCGCCAGGTGGTAGGCGGCGCGCGGGGCGTAGCGGGCGTCCCCGGTGGCCAGTGCGCGGCGTGCGGCCTCCCTGGCGGCGGCGAGGTCCCCGCGCTGGTCCTGCACCACGGCCAGCCCGAGCAACGCTCTGGCCTGGACCCGGGGGCGGGGGTTGGCCGCGACCGCCTGCTGGTAGAGCTTGGCGGCCCGCTTGAGGTGGCCGTTCTCGGCCAGGTCCTGGGCCTGGTCGCACAGGTCGGCCGCGCCCTCCGCGGGGGGCACGGCGGTGTCCTCGGCGTCGTCGGGGTCGGTGGCCCTGGGCGCGGGGTCGGGGTCGGCGGGGCCAGAGCGCGCGGGAGGTCCGGACGTCGTGGTCATTCGTTCCGCTTTCCATGGGGGTGTCGGGCCCGGGCGATGGGGAGCACGGACCGTAGGCGTGACCGCTACCGGTGTCGTGGCGACCGGTGGCGCTGCAACTCTAACGCGCCGTCCCGCAGGGGATCGGGGCCCGTGGGGCGGGTGTCGGCTCCCGTGGTTGTTCCCCGATTCCACTTCCGGTTCGCCCGAGTCGGACCTTTACTTCGTAGATTCACATTTGGGCGGAAAAACGGGGCGCCTCCCTCACGGGTCGGCGCCCCGCTCTCCCCGGAGCCCGCGTCCTCGGCGCTCGCTCCCTACAGCTCGAAGGCCTCCGGCGGCGGGCAGGAGCAGACCAGGTTGCGGTCACCGTAGGCCTGGTCGATCCGGCCGACCGGCGGCCAGTACTTGTCCTGGCGCAGCGACGGCAGCGGGTAGACCGCCTCCGAACGCGTGTAACCGTGCTTCCAGTCGTCGGCGGTGACCGCCTCGGCGGTGTGCGGGGCGCCCTTCAGCGGGTTGTCCTCCGCGTCCCACTCGCCCTCGGCCACCCGGTCGATCTCACCGCGGATGGCGATCATCGCCTGGATGAACCGCTCCAGCTCGGCGAGGTTCTCGCTCTCGGTGGGCTCCACCATCAGCGTGCCGTTGACCGGGAAGGACATGGTCGGCGCGTGGAAGCCGTAGTCCATCAGGCGCTTGGCGACGTCCTCGTTGCTGATACCGCTGGCCTTCTGCAGCGGACGGATGTCGATGATGCACTCGTGCGCGACCAGGCCGCCCGCACCGGTGTAGAGCACCGGGTAGTACGGCTCCAGGCGCTTGGCCACGTAGTTGGCCGACAGGACGGCGGTCTCCGTGGCCGAACGCAGGCCGTCGCCGCCCATCATCCGCACGTAGGCCCAGGAGATGGGCAGGATCCCCGCGGAGCCGAACGGCGCCGCCGAGACCGGGCCGACCCCGGTGTGCGGGCCCGCCTCGGGCTGCTCCGGGTGGTTGGGCAGGAAGCCCGACAGGTGCGAGCGGACCGCGACCGGGCCCACGCCCGGACCGCCGCCGCCGTGCGGGATGCAGAAGGTCTTGTGCAGGTTCAGGTGGCTGACGTCCGCGCCGAACTCACCCGGCTTGGCCCAGCCGACCAGCGCGTTCAGGTTGGCGCCGTCGACGTAGACCTGGCCGCCCGCCTCGTGGACCAGGCGGCAGACCTCGGTGATGGTGTCCTCGTACACGCCCGCCGTGGAGGGATAGGTGACCATGATGGCCGCCAGCTCCTCGCCATGCGCGGCGGTCTTGGCGCGCAGGTCCTCGAGGTCGACGTTGCCGTCGTCGTCGCAGGCCACCACGGCCACCCGCATGCCCGCCATGACCGCGCTGGCGGCGTTGGTGCCGTGCGCGGAGCTGGGAATGAGGCAGACGTCGCGGTGGTCGTCGCCGCGCGAGCGGTGGTAACCGCGGATCGCCAGCAGACCGGCGAGCTCGCCCTGCGAGCCGGCGTTGGGCTGCAGGGAGACCGCGTCGTAGCCGGTGACCTCGGCCAGCCACCTCTCCAGGTCGCGGATGAGCGAGACGCTTCCGGCCGCCTGGTCGAGCGGGGCGAACGGGTGCAGGCCCGCGAACTCCGGCCAGGTGATGGACTCCATCTCGGCGGTGGCGTTGAGCTTCATGGTGCACGAGCCCAGCGGGATCATCGTGCGGTCCAGCGCAAGGTCGCGGTCGGACAGGCGGCGCATGTAGCGCAGCAGCGAGGTCTCGCTGCGGTGGGTGTTGAACACCTGGTGGGAGAGGTAGTCGACGCCGCGGGCCAGGTCGGCGGGCAGGCGGTCGGCGTTCTCGTCCACGGTGACCGGGCCGCGCTCGGCGCCCCGGTCGGCCTCGCCGAAGGCGGCCAGGACACGGTCGAGATCGGCGACGGTGGTGGTCTCGTCCACGCTCAGGCCGACCGTGCCCTGGCCGGCGTGGAGCAGGTTGATCCCGGCCTCCAGGGCGCGCTCCACCACGCGGTCGGCGTTGGGCACCCGCACGCGCAGGGTGTCGAAGTAGGCGCTGTGGACCACCTCGAAGCCGCGCTGAGTGAGCGTGTCGGCCAGGGCGGCCGTGCGGGCGTGGACCTGGCGGGCGATCGCGCGCAGGCCGTCGGGGCCGTGGTAGACGGCGTACATCCCGGCCATGATGGCCAGCAGCACCTGAGCGGTACAGATGTTGCTGGTGGCCTTCTCACGGCGGATGTGCTGCTCACGGGTCTGCAGGGCCAGGCGGTAGGCGGGCTTGCCCGCGTTGTCGACCGAGACGCCGACCAGGCGCCCGGGCAGCTGGCGGCGCAGCTTCTCGCCCACGGACATGTAACCGGCGTGCGGGCCGCCGAAGCCGAGCGGGACACCGAAGCGCTGGGTGGAGCCCACCGCGATGTCGGCGCCCAGGTCCCCGGGGCTGCGCAGCAGGGTCAGGGCGAGGATGTCGGCGGCGACCACGGCCAGGGCGCCGCGCTCGTGCGCCTGGGCGATGACGGCGCTGGGGTCGCGCACCACACCGCTGGAGGCGGGGTACTGGACGAGGACGCCGTACACGTCGCCCTCGGGCAGGCCCTGGGTCAGGTCGGCGACGACGACCTCGATGCCCAGGGGTTCGGCGCGGGTGCGCAGGACCTGGAGGGTCTGCGGGAAGACGTCGGAGTCGACCACGAAGACGTCGCTCTTGGCCTTGGAGGCCCGGCGGGCCAGGGTCATGGCCTCGGCGGCGGCGGTGGCCTCGTCAAGGAGGGAGGCGCCGGTGATGGGCAGACCGGTGAGGTCGGAGACCATGGTCTGGAAGTTGATGAGGGCCTCGAGGCGGCCCTGGGAGATCTCCGGCTGGTAGGGCGTGTAGGCCGTGTACCAGGCCGGGTTCTCCATGATGTTGCGCAGGATGACCGGGGGCGTGATCGTGCCGTAGTAGCCGCGGCCGATCATCGTGGTGTTGACCTTGTTGCGCGCGGCCAGGTCGCGGAGCTCGGCCAGGGCCTCGGCCTCGCCGATGGCCTCGGGCAGGTCGAGCGTCGCGCTCTGGCCGGGCGAGGAGAGGATCGACTCGGGTACCGCCGCGGTCATGAGCTCGGCGGTGGAGCCGTAGCCGACCGTCTTGAGCATCTCCGCGGTCTCGGCGGGGGTCGGGCCGATGTGGCGGTCGGCGAAGACCCGGGCTGGAGCGCCCGAGGTGGGGACGTTCGACGGGTCAGGCACGGAGACCTCCTGGTGACAGGGCCGATCGGGTCGGCGGTGTTCCTCACGGTCTCCCCCTCTGTCACCGGGCACAGCGGTGCCGAGGCTTCAGAGCGGCCTACTCCGCGCGGTCCATGGTGCCTGAGAGGTTACTGGGGAGTATTGCCCCGTCGGCGCCCCGTTGCCGAGGTCTCTCCCGCGCGGTATCAACAGCCTGCTGACGCTCTGTATATGTAAACAACCAGGGAGAATGTCGGTTTTCATCCCTGTCGCGACTACGACCGTACTCGATCAGCCCTCGAACCACCGAGTCAGGGCGCACCTTTTCGGCAGATCCTACGGACGTTCCCGCCGGTCACCGCGCACACGCGTGACCGCCCTCACAGGGAGAGCGGTCGCACGGCCGCCGATCGACGGCCGGTTCGGGGTCCGGCGGCCGGGCTCAGCCGGTACGCCGCTCCCGGCGGCGCCGGGCCAGCTCGTCCACGGGCTGGGGGGCAGCGGCGGGGAGGTCGGCCCGCTCCTCGGCGGGCACCACCCCCAGGGCCTCCTCCAGCTCGCGGGAGACGTTGGCCAGCGCCAGACCGAACATGCCCTGGCCGCGCTGCATCAGGTCCACGACCTCGTCCGGCGAGGTGCACTCGTAGACGCTGACGCCGTCGCTCATGAGGGTGATCCGGGACAGTTCCGCGGCGGGCCGGCCGCGCAGGTGGTCGACCGCGGTCCGGATCTGCTGGAGTGATATCCCGGTGTCCAGGAGCCGCTTGGCGACCTTCAGCATCAGGATGTCCGGCAGGCTGTACAGGGGGGCGTTGTGGGCGCCTGTGCGCACGCTCGGCTCCACCAGGCCGGTCCTGGCCCAGTAGTCGAGCTGTCGATAGGTGATTCCCGCGGCCGTACACGCCGCTGGGCCCCGGTACCCGACGTCCATAGGCAGCGCCACCACGTCCTCTTCGCACAGTAGGCCCTGCTGCCCCGCTAGCCGCAGCGCGGACCGCCTGTCCTGGGGATCCCGCTTGCCGCTCGCTACCGCCACGCCGACCTCCGGCTTCTCGTCCCACGGCGGCATCGACAGGGGAAGGTCCACTCAGGGAATGGGTGCGCCGTGGGTTTCACAGCACTGACCGTAGGACGACCGCACGGCAGCGTCAACGAAGCCACGCGGCGCGTCGCCAAGTGCCCACGGCAACGGAGCCGCGGCACCGGGCCCGGCAGGACCCGAACCCGCACGACGGTTTTCGGCTGCACCCCCCACGTCCGTTCCCTTCACCCAATCTACCATCGGCCCGTCTGGCATAGCTGCAGGTCAAGTCCGTGTTCTGGGGGGATCACCCGATCACCCAGGACACATGCCCGCGAACGTACGACGGGGCCCGCAGTGGGCGGACCCCGTCGTGTCACGTACTGCGTCGGCCGAAATCCTCTGGCGAGATGTTGTCCAGGAACTCCCTGAACGCCTCGACCTGGTCCTCCTGCTCGTCCGGGATCGGCATCCCGGCCTCCTCGATCACGTCCTCGTGGGCGTAGATCGGGGTGCCCGTGCGTAAAGCCAGGGCGATCGAGTCCGAAGGCCGGGCGCTGACCTCCACACCGTTGCTGAAAACCAGCTCGGCGTAGAAGATGCCGTCACTCAGGCCGGTGATGTTCACCGTCTCCAGCCCCGTGTCCAGTGCGTCCAGGACGTCCCGGAACAGGTCGTGAGTGAGCGGGCGCGCCGGCGCCACCCCCTGTTGGGCGAGCGCGATCGCGGTGGCCTCCACCCCGCCGATCCAGATCGGCAGGTAGCGGTCCCCCTCGGATTCCTTGAGCAGGACAATCGGCTGGTTCGAGGGCATCTCAACCCGGACGCCGACGACCTCCATGTGCTTCACAGCGGCTCCGTCCCACGAGTCGTCATGCCGGATGGGCGCTCGTCCCTGCTCCCCCGTCGAATCAGGATCCCGAGGGCAAAGCCACCCTTCGTTACAAAGCTCTCCGGAGGCGGGGGGCCGCAAACCTCTTCGGCCCTCCCACCCCCGTCGACCGTGGTCAGCGCACCGTCATCGGCGCGGCTTGGTCAGCAGGACCATGCGGAACTTGCCGATCTGGATCTCGTCCCCTCCGCCCAGTTCGGCCTCGTCCACGGGTTCCCTGTTGACATAGGTCCCGTTGAGGCTGCCGACGTCGCGGACCCCGAAGCCGTTGCCGCGGCGGAAGAACTCCACGTGGCGTCGGGACACGGTGACGTCGTCGAGGAAGATGTCGCTGTTGGGGTGTCGGCCAGCGGTGGTCACGTCGCTGTCCAGGAGGAAACGGCTCCCGGCGTTGGGGCCTCGCCGGACCACCAGCAAAGCGGTTCCGGGCGGAAGGGCGTCGGTGCTGGCGGGGTCGTCTCCGCCGAGCTCGTCACCCGATTCCTCCTCCTCCAGCGCCTGTATACCGGAGATGGAGATGGTCGACGTGACATCTCCCGCGGAGTCGCCGCCCGAGTTGGGCCGTGGGCTCTGCTGTTCGGCCCTGCGGACGGGGGTTCCACAGTGGGAGCAGAAACGGGCATCATCCGCAACGGCGTGACCGCACTGCGTGCAGTAAACGCTCGACATAGGTCGGCTCGGCCTCCTACCGCACGGGGCGGTGCTTGATTCGGCTGATCGGTGGCGCGTCCCGGACGTCGGGCGGGCACCGTGCCCACACACCGTCCGGAACACGGTGAGACGGTCCGCTGTCGCGGCAGCGGAACAGCTCACACGGTCGGTCGCTAGGTCTCATCCCCCCTGTTGTACTCCTTGTCACCCCCCGTTGGGTGTCCGCCGTTGCCGGGATTCCCGGGGCGGGTGGTGACGCGGTGCTTCAGGGAACACTCGACTTTAAACCATATCCCTGTCCAGACAGGGTTTTGCTCCCTCTCGGCCCGTTGCGAACACCTCCGGGGCGCCCGTGCGACGGGGTTGGGCCGCGTCGGCACCTGGGGTGCCGCCTCGGTCCCGGAACGGTCTCGGACAGGCCTCGCAGGAGACCAACACCTGTTCTGGGGCAGATGCCCGGTCCGGCCGTTTGGTTCTCCGGATTCCCGGGTGGATTTTCGCGAACCTCCCGCCCAGGCGCTGAACTGGACTTCTGTCCATTTTATCCCTGGGTTTCACGGGATGAGAAGCCTTGTCCGAAGCAGAGTCCCGAACACGCCGCGTGGGCGCGGACGGCGTTCCGCCCGCGCCCACGCGGCGTTCCGTCAGCCCTCGGCCCGCTCCACCACGGCCGCCCACTCGTCGAGCAGACGTTGCGCGGTGTCCGAATCAGGACCTTCGGCCCAAAGATGGGTCACGGCCTCGGCGGTGTCCGGCAGGACCAGCGCCCAACTGCCGTCGGCCTCGATCACCCGAACCCCGTCCGTGGTGTCGAGCTCGCGCTCACCCGCGGCCTCCACGACCGCGCGCATCACGCTCCCCTTGACCGCCCACGGCGTGGGCACCGAACGGCGCAGCAGGTGCGCCCGGGGGATCGCACGGTCGATCTGGCCCAGCGAGCGCCGGGTCCGCGCCACCAGTCCCAGCAGCCGCACGAAGGCGGCGATGCCGTCACTGGTGGGGCTGAACTCGGGGATGACGAACCCGCCCCGGCCGTCACCGGCGAAGATGATCTCCTCGCCCTCGGAACGGGCCGCCTTGGTCAGCTCGTCGGTGGCGGTGGCCGTCCAGAGCACCTCGACCCCGTGGAAGCCGGCCACCTGCTCGGCCACCCGGGTCGTGGTGACCGGCAGCGCCACCCGGCCGCCTCCGCGTTCGGCGGCGACCAGGTCCAGGACCACCAGGAGCGCGCGGTCGTTGTCCACCAGCTCGCCGTTCTCGTCCACGATGGCCAGCCGTTCCGCCACCGGGTCGAAGCGCACACCGAAGTCGGCCCCGGAGTTGGCGACCAGTTCGCCCAGCCGCTCCAGGTCCCGCATCTTCTTGGCGACGGTGTCGGTGGGCGAGTCCTCGTCCAGCCGGTTGTTGACCGTGAGCACGTCCACGCCGATCCGACCCAGCAGTGAGGGCAGGATGAGCGAGCCCGTGCCGCCCGCGCAGTCGACCACGATCTTCAGCTGGGCCTCGGCCACCCCGGAGGTGTCCACGGCCCGCAGGAGCTCGTGGGAGTAGTTCTCCACGTTGCGCGAGGGGAAGGACAGCTCACCGATCTCACCGGGGAAGGCCCGCCGGTACTCGGCCCGGGAGAAGACCCGGTCGAGTTTGCGCTGGGCCCCCGGCGAGAGGTCGGCGCCCTCACCGTCCAGGAACAGGATGTCCACGGACTCGGGGTCGCCCGGGCTGGTGCGCACCGTGATGCCGCCGCTGATCCCGCTCTGGGACGTGTGGAAGCGCGCCACCGGCAGCGGCACGACCTCCAGGTCCCGGACGTCCATGGCGGCGGCCGTGAGCGCGCTGATGATCGCCCGCTTGAGCGTTCGGGCCGCGCGCGAGACGTCACGGGAGGTCGTGACCATCGCGCCCTTCTTGAGCGTGGTGGCGTAGGCGTTGGCCAGCCGGACCGCGAGCTCGGGCGTGATCTCGACGTTGATCAGGCCGGACACGCCGCGGGGGCCGAACAGCGAGCGCTGCCCGCGCGACTCCCAGACGACGTTGGTGCTGACCACCGCGCCGGCCTCGATGGTCTTGAACGGGTACACCTTGACGTCGTTGTTGACGTACGCCTCGGACTCGATGACGCAGTCCTCGCCGACAACCGCGCCCTCCTCGATCCGGGCGGCGGCCATGACGTCGGTGTTCTTGCCGATCACACAGCCGCGCAGGTTGGCGCCGCGGCCGACGAACACGTTGTCGTGGAGCACGGTGCGGTGGCAGAAGGCCTCCGCGCGCACGACGGCGTTGCTGCCGAGCACGGTGAACTCGCGCAGCTCCGCGCCGGCCTCGACCTTGGCGTAGTCGCCGATGTAGAGGGGGCCCTTCAGGACGGCGCTGGTGTCGACCTCCGCGCCCTCGCCGACCCACACACCCGGGGACACCTCGAAGCCGTCGATCTCCACGTCGACCTTGCCCGAGAGGACGTCGGCCTGGGCGCTGAGGTAGCTCTCGTGGGTGCCCACGTCCTCCCAGTAGCCGTCGGCGACGTAGCCGTAGATGGGTTCGCCCTCCTCCAGCAGCTCGGGGAAGACGTCACCGGACCAGTCGACCACCTCGCCCGCGGCGACGCGTTCGAGCACCTCCGGCTCCATGATGTAGATGCCGGTGTTGACGGTGTCGGAGAAGACCTGACCCCAGGTGGGCTTCTCCAGGAAGCGCTGGACGCGCCCCTGGTCGTCCACGATGATGATGCCGAACTCCAGCGGGTTGGGAACCCGCTTGAGGGCGATGGTGACCTTGGCGCCGCGCTCCTTGTGGAAGCGGACCATGTCGGTGAGGTCGATGTCGGTGAGCGCGTCGCCGGAGATGACGATGAACGGCTCCCCGCGCAGGTGTTCCTCCGCGTTCTTGACGCTGCCCGCGGTGCCGAGCGGAACCTCCTCGGCGACGTAGTGGAGCTTCATGCCGAGCTCCTCGCCGTCACCGAAGTAGTTGCGGATGAGCGTGGCCAGGAACTGCACGGTGACCACGGTCTCGGTGAACCCGTGCTTGCGGAGCAGGCGCAGCACGTGCTCCATGATCGGCTTGTTGACCACCGGCAGGAGCGGCTTGGGCTGGTTGGCGGTCATGGGGCGCAGGCGCGTGCCCTCGCCGCCCGCCATCACCACGGCCTTCATCGGGGGTGTCGGGGCGGTTGCCGCCTCTTCCCCGGACGCGGCGCCGGGTGAGGCACCGGGGGTGACGTTGGATGTGGTCATCGCCGGGACCTCCGAACGGCTGGGCCGTCAGGAGGCGCGGCGGGGGGTAGGTGCTCGGAACGCGCGCCGGGGCGCGCGATGGGACATGTTCTCATGGCGGAGATGACACTCCCTCTCGATCCGACAGGACTCTGGTGAGCCGGTCCGCCGGTTCGCTCGGTGGATCAGGGCCTGGTCCTGCCCTGATCCGGTAGGCCCGGTACGTCCGGGCCCTCGGGTGCCGCGCCGGGGTTGCCGTCAGCGGTCTCCGGTGCGGTTGGATCGGGTCGATCCGCGCTGTGGCCGCGCGCTCGGTCGCTGTCCCGGGAACCCGTGCGGAGGCCCGTGCGATCAGCGCGTTCGTCGCGGCGGGTCTGGTCGATCAGTCGCAGCCCCTGTACGGCGTAGAGCAGTCCGGCCCACCAGTAAAGAGCCGTTCCCCACAGGGCGAAGGCCCAACCTATAATCCGCGCCACATCTCCCACGATCGACGCGTATCCGGCGATGAACAGGAGCGGGAAGGAGTAGAGCAGGCAGAGCGTGGCGGCCTTGCCGGCGAAGTTGACCGGCAGCGGTCCGTAGCCGAAGTGGCGAAGCAGTGGGAGCGCGCCGAGGATGATGAGGTCGCGCAGCACCAGGATGCCCATGAGCCACCACGGGATGATGCCGCGCAGCACCAGGCCGAGCAGGGCCGCGAAGATGTAGAGGCGGTCGGCGAGCGGGTCGAGGATCTGGCCCAGTTTGGAGGCCTGGTCCCAGGCCCGGGCGATCTTGCCGTCCAGCCAGTCGCTGATTCCGGCCAGGGCGAGCACGAGCAGCGCCCACCAGTCCGCCTGCGGCCCCAGGATGAGCCAGAGGAACAGCGGAACCCCCAACAACCGGAGCATGCTCAACAGGTTGGGAACCGTCCAGATGCGGTCACTGACCACCGGGCCGGCCACGTCGCCCCCCGCCTCGTGTCTGCCTTCTTCCGCGGATCGCCCCATAGCGCCAACGATAACGGGCGGGACCGTCGTTTCCCGCCACCTCGCCCTCCGCCGGACCCAGATGCCCGGCGGACGCCCGCACCCTAATCGTATCGTGTACGGACTTCTCCCGTGACCCGGGAACAACCTGCGCTTTCACTGCCGGAAGGTGCTGATGTGACGGGAGGGGAACCTGGGACCGGTCAGGCTCGTGCACGCCGCCGGGAGCGGGTGAGCGGGCGCCCGGGCCGGGCGCCCGCCCACGACCGGTCAGGCCTGTTCGTCGCCTCGGGGGGCCTCCTCGGCCACCGCGCTCTCCCCCTGCGGGGAGCCCTGTCCCCCGGCCGACCTCTCGGCGAAGGCCTTGCGCAGGGCGAGGAAGGCCTCCACCATCATCCACACCGCCAGGACGAAGATCACGAGGTCCAACGGGGCGAGCACGAAACGCTGCATGGGGTCGGTGCTCATCGCGAAGTCCCACAGCTGGACGACGAGGGCCCACGAGGTCATCACGGCGAGGAACACCAGGGGCACCAGGATCGCGACGGGGTTGCGCCCCCTCTTGGTGACCCACACCGCGATGACCGACAGCGCCAGGCCGGCGGTCAGCTGGTTGGTGGTGCCGAAGAGCTGCCAGAGGGTGCCCGCCGCGAAGTTGCCGGGGACGAGCGCCAGGCCGAAGGGGATCGCCACCGCGATCAGCGTGGCGGCGGTGATGTTGCGTGCCAGGAAGCGCGCGGAGCGCCGGAGGACACCGCCTTCGGCGGCCCGCTCCTGCACGATGGCGCTGATCTCCTGGATCGTGTAGCGCTGGAGCCGGACCGCGGTGTCCAGGCTGGTGGCGGCGAAGCTCACCACGACCACCGTGGCGAACACCAGGCCCACGCCCTCGGGGACCCCGATGTTGGCCGCGAACCCGGCCACGCCCTCGACGAAGCGGCCCGCGGGGTTGGTGCCCGCCGCGGCCCAGTCGACGTAGATGTCGGTCCACGCGGTTCCCTGGTTGGCCGAGAAGACCATGATCCCCGCGGTGCAGGCCAGGATGGAGCAGACCGCCAGAGCGCCCTCACCGAGCGAGCTCAGGTAGCCCACGTAGCGCGCGTCGGTCTCCTTGCCCAGCTGCTTGGACGTCGTCCCGGAGGCGACCAGGCTGTGGAAGCCCGACACCGCGCCGCAGGCGATGGTGATGAACAGCAGCGGGAAGATGGGCGGGCTCCCCTCGGGCAGCCCGCTGCGGAACGCGGGGGCCTGGATGGTGTCCATGCCCACGACGATGCCGACCATGATGACGAGCAGGCCCAGCACCATCTGCTGCTGGTTGATGTAGTCGCGGGGCTGCAGGAGCATCCACACCGGCAGCCGCGAGGTGAAGAAGGTGTAGACGAAGATCAGCACCAGCCACACCAGGGTGGGGTCGGCCCCCACGAGGTCCGCGAGCGGGTCCACGGTGATGGGCAGGGCCTGGCCGAGCGGGATGCACGCGTAGATGACCAGCAGGCTGATCAGCGAGGGGACGAGCGCGGCGCTCCGCCTGCGGTAGACGACCTGTCCCACTCCGATGGCCAGCGGGATGGTGACCAGGACGGCCAGCACCGCCTCGGGGTTGGCGATGAGCAGGCCCGTGATGATCACCGCGAACACCGCGTTGACCATGGTCACCAGGAAGAAGATGATCAGCAGGAACAGGATCCTGGCCCTGGTGCCGATGACGTCCTTGGCCAGTGCCCCGATGCTCTTGCCCCGGTGCCGCACCGACACCACGATCGCCCCGAAGTCGTGCGCGCCGGAGGCGAAGATCGTCCCGAGCACCACCCACAGGAGCGCCGGTCCCCACCCCCAGAAGACCGCGATGGCGGGCCCGACGATCGGTGCCGCTCCGGCTACGGAGATGAAGTGGTGGGCGAAGACGATGTGCTTGTTGGTGGGGACGTAGTCGATCCCGTCCTTGTAGGCGTGGGCGGGGGTGACGAAGTCCGGGTCCAGGGCGTAGACCCGTTTCGCCAGGTAGGTCGAGTAGAAGCGGTACCCGAGGGCGAACAGCGCCAGGGATCCCAGAAGGACTGCGACGGCGGGCATGGGGGGTTCCCTCACATTCGTGGCACCTGGTGCGAACGGGGAGACGAAGGCCGGTGCCTCACTGGTACGTATGCAACTACGCGAAGCTAGCACGTGACTTTCACCACAGAGAAGTGTTTCTCCCCGGGGAATCCGCCGCTCCCCCACCGGAGGCGCCCCCACCGCCACCCGGGCGGTGGGGGCGGTGAGGCAAGCGCGTCAGCCGGCGGCGAGGATGCGTTCGGCCTCGCGCCGCCCCGACAGAAGGGCCCCGTGCACCGTGGCGCTGTGCTCGACCTCGGTGGCCTCGCCCGCGAAGAAGACACGTTCACCGATCGGCTCGCCCAGCGCCGTGTGGTCGCCGTCCCCGGAACCGACCGCGGTGAAGGAGAAACCGCCCCTGGCGAAGGGGTCGTCCATCCAGTGCGTGAGGTAGTGGTCGATCGGGTCCGGCGCCTTCTTGAACATGCCGCGCAGGGAGGCCATGGCGTGCTCGACCACCGCCCCCTCGTCCATCCCGGCCAGGAACCGCGCGGCGTTGCCTCCGTTGCGGCTGACCAGGACCGGTTCGCCCAGGGCGTTCTGCCCGGCGTACCAGTGGAACCAGGTGCCCTCCTCGGTGCCCAGGTGGACCAGCACCTCGGCGTCGCCCCAGAAGACGTCGTCGAAACGCAGGAAGAGCTTCTCCAGGCGGCCGTTGCCCAGGCGCTCCAGGGCGGCCTGCTTGTCCGCGGGCAGGTCCGGCACGAAGCCGACCCGGCCCGACTGGAGGACCCCGAGGGGCAGGGTGACCAGGACGCGGTCAGCGGTCAGCGTCTTTTCGCCGTCGGGGGTGTCCACCCGCACACGGGCACCGTGGTCGTCGTGGGCGACCTCCAGGACCACGTGTTCCAGGCGCACGTCCAGGCCGCGGGCGAGGTGGTCGGTGAGCTGTCCCATCCCGTCGGGGAAGACCACGTCGTCACCGCTGAACTCGTGCCGGGAGCCGACCGCGGTGAAGGCGATCTCCTCGGCGTCCGCCCCGTGGTCGGCCTCGGCGATGCGGTGGACGATCTCGGCGGCGTCCCTGGCCCGGGAGCGCACGAGGTTGACGTCGTAGAGGGCGTGGTTGATGCCCTCCTCCATGGACTCCTCGGGGCTCGCCCGGACCGTCGACCAGTACATGTGTTCGTGGAGGAGGTTGACGTCCTCCATGTTGCGGCTGTGCCGGTCGAACAGGAGCCTGCGGCCCTTGGGGTCGTAGGCGGTCTCGGTGGAGCGGTTGAACACGGTGGTGCGCGCTCCCGCCTCCTCCACCAGCCGGGACAGCGGGTTGTTCTCCTCCCCGCGCATCCAGGAGGCGCCCACGTCCAGGGTCGTGCCGTCCCAGGTGCGCACCGAGTGGATGCGGCCCCCGACGCGGTCCCGGGCCTCGACCACGGTGACGCGCTCTCCCTGGTCGGCCAACCGGTCCGCGGCGGCCAGTCCGGCCATACCGGCGCCCACGACGATGGTGTGCCCCCGGCCCGGACCGGCCTCGCGTCCGCGCGGTTCGGGCTCGGCACGGGCGCCCTCCCCCTGCTCGGGCTCTCCGCCGGAGACCTCCCCCTCGGTGGTCTCCGCGCTCACGTCCTCACTCATCGCACTCCCCCTCCGCCGGCGTCCGACAAGTGCGACCCTAAGCTCCCGGTCTGTCCGGACCAGGGAGGACACACCAGAAGAGCCCGGCCGGGACGCCGGGGAGAGCGCCTGGACCGCCCTTCCCGGAGGGGGCCGCCCGGGACCTCCCCCGCACACAGGGTGTCTTCCGGACGGCCTCCCCTTTCGCCGCCGTCGGGAACGCACGCTAGAAACGGAGGTGTCGCTCCCGACCCGATACACGGAAAGACCGCTGATGCCCCTTCACTCGGCAGGCCGCCCCGAGGACCTCCCGCCCCCGTCCGTCCTCTGGGCCAGGTCCGGGACACTCGCCGCGCTGGAAGCCGGAAGCAACCGTGACGGCGGCCCGACCCGGCTGGAAGGCCCCGCACTGGTCCACGACGACCGCGGCGGCGCCGAGTGGCGGCTGGTCCGGTGCGGCGCCGACCGCGCACTGCTCGTGGGCTACGACAACGACTTCAGCGACTCCCCGCGCTCCGACCGGCGCCCGGTCGACCTGTTCGCCCAGGGGCCGGACTGGTTGCCCTGGGGGTGGATCGCCGATCTGGAGCGGCGACTGCACAACATCGGCTACGTCTACTGGTGGGAGGACGGGCGCTGGGCGCGCGGCCCCTACCCCGACGACTGGCAGGACGACGGTACGCGGTTCGGCGGAACCTCCTGGGTCGAGGTCGGGGTCGACGAGTTCGTCGAACGCCTGCTCGACGGCTATCCGCCCGAGGAGGAGGTCTGCGGCGACTGGCCCGCCCCCGTGCGCTCCCTCCTGACGGCGGCCGTGGAGGGGGCGGTCGGTGAACCCGCCGTGGCCGGGGTCGCCCGTGTGCTGGACCGCGTGAACCGGACCAGGCGCGAGGAACTGGACCTGGAGGATGATGAGGAGGACGAGGACGAGGTGACCCTCGACCCGGCCGCCGTCGTCGCGCACGCCGCCCGCTACGGGCTGACTCCGGGCACGCGCCGCCCCGGACTGGCGCCGGGTTCGGGCCGCCCGCCTCGCCCCTCCCGCCCGGTGGTCAGCGAGGAGGAGTGGGCCCTGCTCGTCGGCCACGAGATGCGCCGGGCCCGGGAACGGGAGCGTCCCGCGGTCCCGGAGACCGAAGAGCTGCGGCAGTTGGTGGCCTGGGTACGCGCGAACGCGCTGGACGGCGCCGGGGCAGCCGTGCTCGTGGACGGCCACACCGACCCGCGCCTGCTCACCACCGCCTCCGGGGAGCGGTACGTGGACCGGGACGGTTCGCTGCTCCGGCTGCTGGCACCGGTGCGGGAGGCCGAGGCCGACCGGCACGGGCAGCGCTGGCTGTACCTGCGTCTGACCGTGACCGCCGACGGACACAGCGCGGAGCGGGCCTATGACCACTGGCCGTCGTGGGCCCCCGGGGAGGAGGTCTCGCTCCACCAGTCCCTGTTCCGGCTGCGCACGGAGTACACCCGGATCGTTCCCGAGCGCCGGCCCGGATGGGCCGGCCTGCTGGAGGAAACCACGCGGGAGCGCCCGCCCGCGCCCACCCCGGTCCGGGAGCCCAGCCTGCCGTTGGAACCGCTCGGCGCCGAGGACCGGGAGGAACTGCTGGGAAAGGTCCTCGACCGGCTTCCCCGAGTCGGCGACCGCTACCGGGAGGTGGTCCTGGAGGCGTCCTACCTCGCCGGGTACCGCCGGGTGCGGGTCGTCGCCACCACCGCGGACGGGGAGCGGCGCGGACTGTGGCCGCACCACCAGATCCCGCCTCTGCTGGGCCGGCTCCGCGCGGGCTCCTACGAGCCGGACCGCGGTACCTGGTTCGGCTTCCGGATGGCCCTCACCGGCGATGGGCGCGGCGTGGAGTACGACGCCGGGGAACCCGCCTTCGAGTCCGACCCGACGGACTGGAGCTTCGCCCTGGACCAGGTGTACTATCCGCGCTCGGCCGAGCACACGCCGCCCTGGCTGCGTGCACGCCTGGAGCGGGCACGCGAACGCGGGTAGCCGGAGCCCCGGAGGTCAGGGTTCGACGTGCGCGGCGAGGTTGGCCAGGGACGAGGCGAGTCCGGCCGCGTGGTCCCCGGGTGAGATGCCCGGAGGCACACCGGTCGCCTCGACGGCCACCCGTGTGCCCTCCGGGACGGCCTCGAGCCGCCAGGTCATCGTCATCGTCCCGGAGAGGTCGGGGTCGTCCGAGGCGAAGCCGACGCGCTGCACGATCCGTTCGTCGGGGACCAGCTCCACGAACCCGACCTCGGTGACGTCGGTGGACTCCGTGGTCTTGCCGAGCCCGGCCCGGGCGTCGAGGTAGGTCAGCACCATGCGGAACCCGCCGCCGGGCCGGGGCTCGAAGCGCTCGATCCGGCCGGTCATTCCCTCCGGGGGCAGCCAGGCCTCCAGGGCCGCGGGCTCGGTCATGGCGCGGTAGACCTCTGTCGGCGGCGCCTCGACGATCCGCTCGCCCCGGTCGACCCGCTCTTGTTCCCGCTGTCGTCGGCCCATGGTGTGCACCCGCTTTCGGTAGTCCGTGTCCGGACCCCGACGGTAGCGCGGGCCGGTGACCATCCCCTGGACGGTGACGGTCTGCGGAGCGGCGGTCGGCACTCTTCCCACCCACCGCCGCCCCCGCGTGCGCGAGCGGCTCCGTCCAAGCCGCTCCGGGCACCCGGGTGGCAGGGCCCGGGCCCGTGTGGTCGCCGGGGGAGGCGGTGGCGCCATCGTCTCCCCCGGCTCTCGCCCATCCGGAAACCTAGTGCGCAAGGCTTTCAGATTTCTTCTGCCGGGCTCCGCCACCCGCGGCACGGTCCCGGACCGTGCCGGCCCTGGGTCAGCAGGTGTTGTCCCGGCTGTTCTGCCAGGTGATGTCACGCAGGACGGTTCCCTCCGCGCACGGCTGCTCGTTGATCGCCGTGTCCACGACGGTCAGGTTCTCCAGGGTGACACCCGAGGTGTTGGCGAACTCGTCCCGGGCGGCGAGCCGGATGTCGCCGGGCCCCTCGACCGTCCCTCCCGCGAGCGTGACGTTGTGGCAGTTCTCGATCAGGACCGCGTTGCTGCCGGTCCCGGAGATGTCCACGTGTTCGATGACGGCTCCGCCGCTCTCCGAGACGCAGAAGATCCCGCGGCCGCCGCCGCGCGCACGGACCTCGCCGACCCGGATGTTGACGGGGTATCCGTCCGCGACCCTGCCGTTGCGGTTGGCCATGCGGAAGGCGGCGTATCCGGTCCCCGCGCCCGCGTTCACCGCGTCGACGAGCCCGATGTCGGCGTTCTCGGTGTCGTTGAGCAGCAGGCCCGAGTAGGCGGTGTCCCGGGCCGTGAGGGTGCCCACCGTGAACCCGTCGACGCCGTAGGTCTCCACGCCGTGGTTGTCGGTGCCCGACACCCGGACGTCGTCGATGCTGATGTTGCGGGCCTGCCGGACGGCGTCGTTGTCCCTGCTGTCGATACGCATGCCGTGGCCGCCGGACATGTCCAGGTCGACCTGCCCGAAGTGGACGTCCTGGGCGCTGCGGACGAAGACTCCGAAGTAGGGCGAGCCGCTCAGGGACAGGTGGGGCACGGACACGTCGCTGACGTTGCGGATCCGCACGGCGGCGTTGTCCGCGCTCACCGCCCCGGTCACGTCGATGGTGCCGCACACCTCGAAGGACGTGTGGCTGGGCAGGTCCAGGGACGCGTTCCCGGGCACCGACCCGGATCCGCGGACGACCACGCTCTCCTGCGCGGTCCGGCCGGGGTCGAGGCTGTCGACCGCGGCGCGCATGGCGGTGAGCATGTCGGAGCCCTCGTGGACGACGCCCCCGCCGTGGCGGACGGTCCAGGTCGAACCGTTGAGTTCGGCCTCCGCGTCGTAGGTTCCCGCGCCGCACTCGGCCGCGGCTCCGTCCGTAGCCGGGACTGCGGCGGAGGCGCTCTGGAGCTCGGGTTCCGGGCCCGGGCCGGAGGGGACCAGGGTCGCGGCCGCCACCCCCAGACCCGCGACCGCGGCGAGGGCCGCGGCCGGCAGGGTCCAGCGGGGACGTGGTCGGTTCCTGTGTTCGGATCTCATGCTGCTCCTCGTGTGCGGGCCCGTAGGGCTGGGGGTCACGATCACGGTGCGGAACGGTTTCCGTACCGTGGGTTCCGGAAGCTAGCACGGAAAGCGGTTTCCCACTACCGGTCCAACCATCGGCCCCTCAATCCGCCTTTCACCGGATCCCACATGATCGGATACTCTCCGTAGTCACTTCGCCCTGAGAAGGAGCCCTCGTGCACCTGTCCCGAACCCCGTCGGCCCTGGCCCTGGCCGCCCTCCTCAGCCTGTCGCCCGCGGCCGCGCTCGCCTCTCCTGCCTCCACCGCTCCCCCGGCCGACTTCGACACCCTGGTGGGGCTGTCCGCCGAGCGGCTGGAGACCGCGGAGGCGGTCGCCGCGGCCAAGTGGCACACCGGCTCCCCGGTCGACGACCCCGCGCGTGAGGAACAGGTGCTGGAGGCGGCACGGGAACAGGCGGAGCGGTCGGCGACCGACCCCGAGCACGCCGCGGCGGTCGTCCGCGACCAGATCGAGGCGCACAAGACGGTCCAGCACACGCTGCACGCGCGGTGGACCGTCCTGCCCGACCGGGCCCCGGCCGAGGAGCCCGACCTGAGCGAAGTGCGCCCCGAGCTGGACCGGATCACCTCCGGACTGGTCCGGGAACTGGCCGCCACGGAGCGCGGGCGCGCCCGCGCCGACTGCCCGGCCCGCCTGGCCCTGAGCGCCGACCGGGACGCGCGCGAGCGGGGTTCGGACGCGGTGCACACCGCCGCGCTGACCCGGTCCCTGGCCTCCGTCTGCGTCTGAGGACCCCTCAGACGAGTCGGCCCCGCCTGGCCACGACCCGGCCCGCGCGCACCACCGCCTGGCGCTCGGGCAGGTCCACCACGACCTGGGGCAGGCACTCGCCCTCCACCAGGAGGAAGTCCGCGGGGGCGCCCGCCTCGAAGTCGGCCCGGGGCAGGCCGGCCAGTGCGGCCCCGTCGTGCGCAGCGGTGAGGAAGGCGTCCGAGAGCTGCTCGTCGAGCCGGGCCCTCGATGCCTTGGCCAGCAGGTGCGCGCGGTGCAGCATGTCGGCGTCGCCGAAGGGGCTCCAGGAGTCGCGGACACCGTCCGATCCCACCCCGACCCGGACGCCGTGTTCGCGCAGGCGCGCCACCGGCAGGACCCGCTCCGGGCTCGGGGCCACGGTGGTCAGTGCGATCCCGGCCTCGCCGAGGGCCGCGGCCAGGGTGTCGAAGTCCTCCTCCGCCCCGGTCATGCCGAAGGCGTGGCTGACCGTGACGTTGCCGCCCAGGTCCAGGGCTCGGGTGCGTTCGATGATCGCCCGCATCGTGCGCGCACCCACGGGGCCGCTGTCGTGCAGGTGGATGTCGACCCCGACCCGGTACCGGTCGGCCAGGCCGAACACGAGGTCGAGCTGGCCGTCGGGGTCGCCGTCGAAGCCCTCGGGGTCGATCCCGCCGACCAGGTCGGCCGTCCCGGTGCGCAGCGCTTCCTCCAGCAGGGCGTCGGTGCCGGGCGCGCGCCGGACCCCGTGCTGGGGGAAGGCGACGATCTTCACGTCCAGGGCGTGCGCCAGGCGTTCGGCGGCCGTCCTGACCCCTTGGAGGCCTTCCAACCCGTAGGCGGGGGCGATGTCGGCGTGGGCGCGCATGGCCCGGGTGCCCCGGGTGACGGCGTGGCCCATGAGGCGCTCGGCCCGCACGGCGACCGAGGTGGGGGTATTCCGGAAGACCTCGGCGTCCTGCTCGCCCAGTTCGGCGATCCCGCGGGCGGGGCGGCGCGTGTACCAGGGCTCGCCCCAGGTGGTCTTGTCCGGGTGGATGTGCGCGTCGACCAGCGTGGGGAGGGCGATCCGCCCCCCGCAGTCGACCACCTCGGCGGCGTCCCCGCCCGCCTCGGCGGACACCCGGCCGTCGGCCACCACCAGGTCCACGGGCTCACCGCCCATCGGCCGTACGTCCCGAAAGATCGTGGTGCGGTTCTGTTCGGCCATGACAGCCCTCCCGATAGTGGTATACCAACATCTGGAGGATGCCAGAACCCGCGGGCGGGCGCGTCTCAGGGGTGTTCACCGGGACCGAACCTGTTCCCGGCGAAGAGGAGCGGCCCCTCGGTCGGGAGGGGCCGCTCTGTCTTCCAGCTACGCCGCGGTGACGGCCGGAGCCGTCAGGGCACGGGGATCACGGCCGGGGCGGTTCGTCGTCCTCGCCCTCGAACTCGATCCGCTCCTTGCGGAGTTCGCCCTCGACGTGCTCCTCGCGGGTGACGTCCCGCTTGCGGACGTGGATCTCCTCGACCGGGACCTCCTCCTTGGAGACCACCGGACGCTCCTCGTAGAGGGTGAAGACCTCCTCCCCCTCCTCCATGTGACCGGAGTCCATCACCTGCGAGGGGTCGGTGATGGGCCTGCGCTCCACCTCCAGCTCCTCGTGGTGGAGCGGGACCGTCTCGTCGAAGCGCTCGGTGTCGACGTGCTTGCGCATCCGCGCCTGCCCGCCCTCACGCCGTTCGACGCCGATGTCCACCTGCTCCTCGTGGCGAATGACCGACCGGTCCTCCATGTCGGTGCCCGGTCCCCCGAGCCGCTCGTTGGCGCGCGGGTCGGCGAGCGGATCGGCGGTCTCGCCGTAAGCCGAACCGGTCATCGCGTCGGCCGGGTCGCCCCCGTGCATCTCCGGCTCGTCCCCGCGGCCCTCGCGCCCGCCCGGGAGGCCTTGGCCGCCGGCCCACTCCGGCATCTCCTGCCCGACCGGGACCGTGCCGGGCATCTGGCCCGCCACGTGCTCGTCAGAGGTTCCGGCGGCCGTGTCGGACTCTCCCCGCGCCTGCTGCGGGAACCCGCCCTGCCGGGCGAAGTAGTCGCGGACGAGCTCCTCGTCCTCCGGGGAGATGTGCCGGTCAGCGTCGACCTGCGGCGCGTCCTTGACCGTGTCCTTGTCGTAGGGGATCTGGATGTCCTCCTCCATCGGCTGCGCCCCCTGGAGGGGGACGAGGGTCTCCTTGAGACCGAACAGCCCGGTGTGGACCGACACCCAGCTCGGCTTCCCCGTCTGGTCGTCGAGGTAGACCTGCTTGATCTTCCCCACGTTCTGGCCCTCGGTGTCGAGCACACGGTGGCCGACGAGGTTCTCGGGTACGAGTTCACCTGTCACGGAGCTTCCCCTTCCTGGTCCGCTGCGGATGGGGACGCGCCCGCCCCCTGGATCCACCCGGCCTCTACCCGGTCAGAAGGCCGGTACGGGCCTTTCCGCCACTCCGTGTACGAGGAAGTACCGTCCCTAGACCACGCTTTTGACCTGGGCCTCTCCCTGTGGCCTGCCCGTGGGGGGCCGCTGGTCGGCCGTTGGTGTCGTACCGGTCCCCACCCCTGGAGACGGCGCGGCGCCCGCCCCGGGGATCCGGGACGGGCGCCGTCGTGTTCGTTCAGCGGGCGGAGGTCAGACCTTGCGGTGCTGGGGGACCCAGACGCCGTCCTCGACGGTGTAGTCGCCGAAGAGCGCGGGGGCCTCCTCCTTCAGGGTCTCGCCGATGAGGTTGAACAGCAGGCGGATCTCCTCCTCCGCACCGGGGGCGGTGCGGGCCTCCAGGGTGTGGCGCAGGGTGCGCACGTTGGCGGTCCACACCAGACCGGTCGCGACGCCCTCGGGGGCGAAGCGGCGCATGAAGGAGGTCTTGTGCTTCTTCTCCGCGAACTTCACGCCCTCGTCGTCCAGCCCGAAGTGCTCGGCCATCCAGAACTGGAACTCCTCCATCTGCTGGAGCATCGCCGTGGCGCGCTCCATCAGCTCCGGGTCCTCCTCGGCCCAGTCGGGGAACCAGAACGGCAGGTCGGTCAGGCGCACGAAGCGCAGCGACTCCTGCGAGACGGCCACGCCGGGCCGGTGGCGGATGAGCTCGTGGGTGAGCACCCGCGAGACGTTGTGCAGCACGAAGCTGAAGCTGACGTGCTCCAGCACCGAGCCGTGCAGGCTCGCCAGGATGTTGCCCAGGTAGGCGTCCTGGTCCTTGCGCACGCGGGTGACGTTCGGGTTCAGACCCGGCTCCCACGAGCGGTAGCACAGGCGCCCGGCGAACTCGGCGAGGTTCTGGGGGTCGTTGAGGTGGGCGTCCAGCTCACCCCGGTCGAACCGCTCCAGCCACGCCTCGCCGCCGACCTCCTTGAGGTAGTCGGTGATCGCGTCGTAGTCCACCTGCGGACGTGCAACCAGGCGGACCTGGGGCTCGACCTTCTTCACAGCACCCTCTTCTCGCAGCTCCCCGCCCCAGGGCACACTTCAGGGCCATGACCAGGGTTTTCCGGGGCACGGAAGAGTGTGTGGGGCTGGGCCGATTGACCTCCCCCGAGGGTACACGTCCGGCGCGGGAGCGAGGTCGGGCCCGCAGCGAAACCGCGGCGCGGGGGCCGACCTCACAGAGACGGGGCCGGGTACCCGACTCGCGCGACAGCGCGGTCGGGTACCCGGCCCCGGACCAGTATCGGCAACGATTCACTGAGAGGGGTCAGGGGACCTGTCATCCGCTAGAAGCCGTAGAAGTAGCCAGGTGCCACGAACAGGCCGACCACGATGGCGATGATGCCCCAGAGGAGCTGACCGCGAAGCACGCCCAGAACGCCGGCGACGATAAGGATGATTCCGAGGATTGAAAGCAAAATACCCATACGCAACCCCTGTCCGCTAACGGGTTGATCAAACTTCGTTAACGGCAAGGTTTCGGGAATGATTGTCTCCCGTGCAGGTAGGAGGCGGTCCACACGCGTAAAAACTCTCACGCGCGTCCCGTCTCTCCCAGCGTTCACGGCCCTCGACCCCCCAGCAGAGGGTTCCGGTCAGCGCTTGGCGAGCTCCAGGACCCGGGAGACGATCCCCTCGCCGACACCGGCGGTCAGGATCGACTCCGGGTGGAACTGCACCGCGTACCAGCGCGCCACCGGGTCCTCGATCGCCATCACCACGGGCTCCTCGCCGGCTTCCCGGTCCAGCACCGCGGTGACATCGTAGTGCTTCACCAGGTCGGGTGTGGAGTAGGTGGAGTGGTAGCGGGCGGCGGGGAACGCGCCGTCCTCTCCCATCCCCGACAGCAGCCGGCCGCCGCTCACCCGGACGCGGCCGGGCTTGCCGTGCACCGGCTCGTCCAGGGTGCGCAGCTCTCCGCCGGCGTGCTCGACCATGCCCTGCAGGCCCAGGCACACCCCGAACACCGGCAGGCGGCGGGCGGCCAGGGCGTCCAGCACGTCCGACATGGCGAAGTCGACCGGCAGTCCGGGCCCGGGTGAGAGCACCACGAGGTCGGGGGCGAGCCGGTCCAGCAGCTCGGGGGCGAACCCGTAGCGGACGGTGGTGACCTCGGCCCCGTGGCGCCGCACGTAGTCGGCGAGGGTGTTGACGAAGGAGTCCTCGTGGTCGACCAGCAGGACGCGCATCCCCGCACCCGGCTGTTCGGCGGGGGCCGGGGCGGGTTCGTTCGCGCTCTCCTCCCGGCCGGGCGCGTCCTGCCCGGCCCGCTCCGCCTCCAGGGCCTCCTCGCCCAGGGCGAGGGTCTCCAGCAGGGCGCGGGCCTTGAGGAAGGTCTCCTTCTCCTCGGCCTCGGGGTCGGAGTCGTAGAGCAGGGTCGCGCCCACGCGCACCGCGGCCACGCCGTCGCGGATGTGGGCGGTGCGCAGGGTCAGGCCGGTGTTCATGGAACCGTCGAAGTTGACCACCCCGACGGCGCCGCCGTACCAGCGGCGGGGGCTGGTCTCGTGCTGCTCGATGAAGCGCATCGCCCAGGTCTTGGGCGCCCCGGTGACGGTGACCGCCCACATGTGGGTGAGGAAGGCGTCCAGGGCGTCGAAGTCGCGGCGCAGGGTGCCCTCGATGTGGTCGACGGTGTGGATCAGCCTCGAGTACATCTCGATCTGCCTGCGGCCGATCACCTTGACGCTGCCCGGTTCGCACACCCGCGACTTGTCGTTGCGGTCGACGTCGGTGCACATGGTGAGTTCGGACTTCTCCTTCACCGAGGAGAGCAGTTCCTGGATGTTCTCGGCGTCGCCGAGCGCGTCCTCGCCGCGGCGGATGGTGCCGGAGATGGGGCAGGTCTCCACCCGCTGCCCGGTGCCGGGCTCGCCGGTGACCCGGACGAACATCTCCGGGGAGGCGCCGACCAGGTACTCGCCCTCGCCCAGGTTGAAGAAGAACTCGTAGGGCGCGGGGTTGCGTCCGCGCAGCAGCTCGTAGAAGCGGGCCGGCGAGGAGCAGCGGGCGTAGGTGCGGTGGCCGGGGACGACCTCGAACAGGTCGCCGCGGCGGAACTTCTTCTTGGCCTCGGCGACCACCTCGGCGTAGGAGCCGGGCAGGGGGCCGGGCGGGACCTCGGTGGCGACCACCGGCGGGGTGGGCTCGGTCTCGCGGGGCAGGCCCTCGGTGGCGGCCTCGGGGCGCCCGTCCCCGGCGGGGACGGTGAACTCGTAGGTGTAGCGCACGCAGGTCTCGCGCTTGCGGTCGCGGACCACGATGGCGTCGGGCAGATGCAGGACCAGGTCGCGGTCGGCGGGGTCGCGGTCGATGTGCTGCTGGACCGGCTCGAACTGGAAGGCGAGGTCGTAGCCGAAGGCGCCGTACAGACCCAGGTTGGGGTCCTCGGGGCTGCGCAGGGCGGCGACCACGGCGCGCAGGGCGGTGAAGACGCTGGGGCGGCGGCTGCGCTCCTCCTCCGTGAAGAAGGCGTCGGGGTCGGGCTCGGGCACGGTGACGGCGACCCGGTCGGCGCCCTGTTCACGGCCGCTCGCCCCGGGCACGGTGTCGAGCGCCTCGGCCAGGACCGGAAGCAGGACCCGGCCGCGGGCGTTGAAGGCGGTGACGGTGACCCGGCGGCCCCGGGTGCTGATCTCCAGGCAGGGGTCCACGTACCCCAGGTGCCAGCGGTCGTAGCGGCCCGGATACTCCATCCCCGAGGAGAGCACGCCGCCGCGGCGGTACTCGACCGAGCTGACGAGTTCGGTGAGGATCTCGGGGTCGCAGGGGGTGGCGCTGCGATGGACGGTCACGCCGCTCGGGGTGCGGTACGTGGTGGTCTGTGCGTCACTGGGGTTCACGGCCGGTCCTTTTGGCGCTCTACGGTCGGGGTGGTCGTCACCGGCCGGGGCCGCCGAAAAAGGAAACGACCGCCGGTCCGGGGCGGTCGCTGTGGTGTTCGGGAATGCGAACTGTCGGTGCGCCGCCTAGAAGCGGCGCCACCACTGTCCCTGAACGATCGGGCTGGTTCGCATGGGGCCGAGTCTAGCGGGTTCGGACCACAGGACGGGGCCGGACACAGAAAAACCCTCGCCGGTTCCGGGGAGGGTCTCAGACGTGGAGGTCGTCGGTGGTGGGGTTTCGAGAGGGGGCGACCGGATGCGGAGGACCGGTTCGCGCGGGGGCGGAGTAGCCTGCTAAGCTGCGGTGCCCGATTCCGAATAACAAGCTATCAGAAATCTTTCTAAGCGCAAGGATAGCAACCTGATGGATTCCTGTCAATCCGACAGCTCGGCCACCTCGCCCGAGGAGGCCGCGATCGCGGTCGAGCAGGCGCGTGTCAGCGTCATGTACGAGCGCCTGGACACCCTGCGAGCGCAGACCAACCAGCGGCTCATCGACGCACACCTGCAGGAGCGCAGCGGCTACGCCGCCATCGTGGAACGCGAGACCCGCTCCTACGAGCACGCCCGCCGCCGGGCCCAGCTCAGCTCGGTCGAGGAGGGCCTGTGCTTCGGCAGGATCGACATCTCCTACGGCCCCGAGGACACCGAGGCCCGCTACGTGGGCCGGATCGGGCTGCGTGACTCCGAGCACGAGACCATCCTCGTGGACTGGCGCGCTCCGGCGGCCCGCCCCTTCTACGCGGCGACCCCCAGCGACCCGGAGGGGATCACCCGCCGGCGCCACCTGAGGGTGCGCAACCGGCGGGTCATCGGTGTGGACGACGAGGTCTTCGACGCCGACGGGCTCACCGAGGGCGACCGCCGCCAGCTGGTCGGCGAGGCGGCCCTGCTGGCCTCCCTGCACCGCGGCCGCACCGGACGCATGGCCGACATCGTCGCCACCATCCAGGCCGAGCAGGACCGGGTCATCCGCGCCCAGCTGGCCGGGGTCCTGGTCGTCCAGGGCGGCCCGGGCACCGGAAAGACCGTCGCCGCCCTGCACCGGGCCGCCTACCTGCTCTACACGCACCGCCGGGTGCTGGAGCGCCGCGGCGTCCTGGTGGTGGGCCCCAACCCGGCGTTCCTGCGCTACGTCGGCAACGTGCTCCCCTCCCTCGGCGAGACCGACGTGGTGATGCGCACGGTCGGCGAGCTCTTCCCCGGTGTGGAGGCCGCCGCCCACGACCACCACGCGACCGCCGTGCTCAAGGGCTCCACGCGCATGGTCGACCTCGTGGGCGCCGCCGTCCGGGACCGGCAGCGCTCGCCCCGGCAGGCCTTCGGAGAGGGCTCCCTGCGCGTGCCGACCGACGCGGGGACGCTGGTCGTCCCCGAGGAGGTGTGCGAGCAGGTGCTGGAGACCACCCGGGGCCTGAAGCTGCCGCACAACACGGCGCGCAAGTACCTGGTCAACACGCTGCTCACCGAACTCGCCCGGGCCGAGTCCCAGCTGCTCAGCCGCCCCTTCACCGAGGCGGACCTCCCGCACGTGGGCGCGCGGCTCTGGCACGAGGTCCCCGTGCAGCAGGCCCTGGACGCCCTGTGGCCCGACCTCACCCCGCAGCTGCTGCTGCGCGACCTGTACGCCGACCCCGAGGCCCTGGCCCGGGTGGGCGCCGAGGCCGGGATCCCCGAGGCCGGAACCATGGCACGCCCCGCGGACGCCCCCTGGACGGTGGAGGACGTGCCGCTGCTGGACGAGGTGGCCGAATACCTCGGCCAGGACGACAGCCTCCTGCGCGCACGCCAGCGACAGCTGGAGACCGAACGTGAGGAGGAGGTCCGCTACGCCCAGGGCGTGCTGGACTTCACCGGCCTGACCGAGGACCCGGCGGAGGGCCTGGACGCGGTCACCCTGGCCGCCCGCCACCGCGACTCGGGGCCGAACCTGACCACCGCCGACCGGGCCGGGGCGGACCGCACCTGGTCCTACGGGCACGTGATCGTGGACGAGGCCCAGGAGCTCTCCCCGATGGCCTGGCGCACCGTGATGCGCCGGGTGCCGACCCGTTCCCTGACCGTCGTCGGCGACGTCGCCCAGACCGGCAGCCCCGCCGGGACCGACTCCTGGCAGGCGGCTCTGGAGGAGTACGCCCCCGGCAAGGTGCACGTGGAGCACCTGCGCGTGAACTACCGGACCCCGGCGCCGATCATGGCGGTCGCCGCCGACGTGCTGCACGAGGCCGCACCGGGGCAGGAGATCCCCGAGTCCGTGCGCGCGGAGGGTGACGAGCCCCGCGCGGTGCGGCTGGCGGGCCTCGACGGCCTGCCCGCGGTGGTCGCCCAGGAGCGGGAGACCGTCGGCGAGGGCCGGATCGCGGTGGTCACCTCCGACGCCTCCCTGGCCGAGGTGGCGGCGGTGCTGCCCGGCGCGGGCCGCCCCGGATCGGGTGCGGACGACGAGCTGGGCAACTCCGTGGTGGTGCTGACCGCGACGGAGTCCAAGGGGCTGGAGTTCGACTCGGTGGTCGTGGTGCGTCCCGAGGAGCTGCTGGCCCAGCCGCGCGGGGCCAACGACCTGTACGTGGCGGTCACCCGCGCGACCAGGCGCCTGACCGTCGCACACGAGGCCGACCTGCCCGAGCTGCTCAAGCGGCTGGAGGGCTGACCACGGGAAGCACGGAGCGGGCCGGGGCACGGACGGCCCCGGCCCGCGGATACCGGGAGCGGCTCCGGAGGCGCTGCACCGCCCCCGGAGGACGCGGTGCCGGGCCCGCCGGACGGTCAGCCCCCGACGTGCCGCACGGGGTCGAGCAGGTGGATGAGGATCCGGGCCGGACCGGCCAACGGGGTGACGGCGTGGGGCACGGCAGCGGCGACGTGGACCATGCCGCCCACGCCCAGCTCGTGGCTCAGACCTTCGACGTCGAAGCGCACGGCCCCCTCGATGACCTGCACGACGACGGGCGAGGGTGAGCTGTGCTCGGTCAGCTCGGTGTCGGGGGCCAGGGCCAGGTGCATGATGCGGACGTCCTCACCGGAGAACAGCCGTTCGGGTGAGACCCGCCCGTCCCTGATCGGGTTCTGCTCGCGCAGCAGGTCGATTCCACTGGTGATGAGGGTGGCCGGGGAAGTGTCACGCGTCATGGGGTTTCTCCGTCCGTGTCGCTCGCCTGGGCACTGTCCCCGGACCGTTCCGGCGGGCGGGCGCTCGGACGGTCGGCCCCGGGCGGCCCCGCCGACACGAGCGCGAGCGCCCAGGAGAAGAGGACCGGCCCCAGACTTCCACGGTTCTCCCCGGAAGCGCGCGCGGGCGCCGGGCGTGTCGCCGCGGAGCCCGGGGCGGTCGGCCCGCCCCGTCAAGCCGTATGCACCACCCGCATCACCTTCCGGACAGGGGCGGAGGCGTCGGAGCCGATATGACGTCCGCCCCGGCCCGCCCGGCCTCGCTTCGCGTCCCGGGGTCGTCGCGGTCGGAACCGGTCATGCCGCCCCGCCCCCGCGACGAAGTGGCATCGGTGCGGGCGGCCCCACCGGGCCCGCCCGCCCCTCACCGCCGGACGAGGGCCCCGACGGCCCCTTCGCCATGCCCGACCTGCTGAGGTACGCCCGTCGACGACCGTGCCTCTCCCCCGGAGCACCCCCTCGGAGGGGACGCTTCCCCGGGAAGGCTCCGGCCGGACCGGCCCCGGACACCTGCCCGGTCCGCCCCGGGCGGGGACAGCCGGAGAAGCCCTCCCCGAAGGGTCTCCCCGCCTTCGGCCCCTAACTTTCCATTGACAAGATCCAGTTCCGTGCGCCAATCTTTCCAGTGGAAACTCAGGAGGAGACGGCCATGGAACCCTTGATCACCCTTGTCTGCGTCACGCTGGTGCTGTCGGCCGCCGGAGCGTTCGGTATCCGCCCCCTGCGACCCTGGCCGGTCGCGCTGCGCGGCGGGCTCGCGGCGATGTTCGCGCTGACCGGCGCGGTCCACTTCGTCGGAATGCGCGAGGAACTCGTCGCGATGGTCCCGCCGTCGCTGCCCCACCCGGGCCTGCTCGTCACCGTCACCGGCGTCCTGGAACTGGCCGGGGCCGCCGCCCTCCTGTGGTCGCGGACCGCCCCCTGGGCCGCGGCGGGGCTCACCCTCCTGCTCCTGGCGATGTTCCCCGCCAACGTGCACCTGGCGCTGACCGGCGCCGACCTGCCACCGCACCAGGAGCTCCTGCCGCGCACCCTGATGCAGGCGATCTTCCTCGCAGCCACCGTGAGCGTCGCGGTGCACGCCTGGCGACAGCGGCACCGGGAACGCTCCGCCCGGCCGCAGAACGCGCCGCACAGGTCCGGGAGAGGTCACGGTTCCGCCGCTTAGGGCGTGTTCGACGGCCGCTTCCGCTCGGGTCGCCTGGTTCTCCCGGTCCACCGGCCGCCAGCCGGTACACACCCCCTCCCGACCCGCTCCAGCAGCTGCCGCCCGCGGCCCGGTGCGCGGGAGGCCTCGGACAACTGGGTGCGCACGGTCCCTCCGGCAACGTCCGGACAGCGTTCCCCGAACCACCGCACCAGGGCCCCGGCGGTCCAGCCCCTCAACCCGCGACGGCGTCGGCCAGGGCGCGGACCCGGTTCTCCAGGTCCGTCACGGAGCCCGACGGGTCCAGGACATGGACGTGCACGGAGATCGGCGCCCCGCGCACGGAGTGCGTGTCCGTCTGCCCGGCGCCGCCCGCGTAGACCAGATGTGCGCGCTCCACGCCGAGGGCGGTGCAGTAGGACACCATCTGGTAGAGGTCGGTCGTGGGCGGCAGCCCGCCCTTGAGGTCCTTGTACTTGGCGTCCACCACACAGCGGATGCCGTCCCGGCCCCGCACGACCAGGTCCGGCCTGATCCGGACCCTGCCCGCCTCGTCCAGGCGGTGGTGGGGCTCCTGGCCGGCACAGCGCAGTCCGTGTGCGGCCAGCCCCGAGCCGAGGGCGACGCTCAGGAAGTCCTCGAAGACCCGCGCCATGTCGACCACGAGCCCCGGAAGCTCCCGTGCGCCCGCCCGGGGGTTCCCGGTCCCGTCGCCGTCCCTGTCCCGGTTCCCGAATCCGTGCTCGGCCCCCGATCCGCCGAGCACGGTCTCGGCCAGGCGGAGAGCGGGCGCGTAGCGCTCGTTGAGCCGGCTGCGGGTCCAGGCGGGCAGCGGCCCCGGCCGGAGTGCGGCCACCCCGCTCAGCCGGGCCGCCTGGTGGTGCAGGTTGCGTGCCGTCCGCCGCCGGACCCCCGGGAGCGCGGTCAGGGCACGGATCGCGGCGAGCAGGATGCGGTTCTCCGGGATGTCCGGGCTGAAGTCGTCGTAGGCGACCGCGAGCGGGATCGGCGCCCCGAACCCGCGACGCATCTGCTCACGGACACGGATGCGTCCGCGGACGACGTTGAGTTCGTCCTCCCGCTCCCGGTAGCCGTGCAGGACCCCGGCGCCCAGAACCCGGGAGACGACCTGCGCGAACACCTCCGCGAAGGCGGGGACGAGGTCGTGGGACACCTCGGCGGGCAGTGTCTCCGCCTGCCAGGGGCGGGGTTCCGAGCCGAACCCGAGGAGGTACATCAGGCGGTCGACCGCGACCTTGGGCCGGATGCGCAGCTCGACCGCGCCCTCGCCGGAGCCCAGCCGGACCGCGCCCACCCGCTGCCGCGCCGAGAGCCGCCACCGGCCCGGAGCGCCACCGGACTCCACACGCACCAGGTGAGCGGCGGCGGTGAGGGTGGCGATCTGGGGCGGGGTGAGCGCCAACGATGCCCCCGGCCCGGTCTCGGTCAGGTCGATCCGCCTCGGGGCGATCACTCCGGAGGGCGTTCCGGTGGTCATTCCGAGGTGTCCGCCCCGGATGCGGCGGCCGGACCCAGCGCTGACCGCAGCGCCGCCAGTCCGTAGACCTCCGCCACCTCGATCCCGCGGCCGTAGTTCTGGTCCTCCAGCAGGGGGAGGATCTCCGTCTGCCAGATCCGCTCCAGCACGGCCGGATCGGCGACGTCGGGGTTCATCAGGTAGGACGGGCCGATGGCCTGGTCGGGGTCGCCGATGAGCCGGTTGAGCTCGCGCAGCAGCCGGTCCGCGTCGTCTGGCAGCTCCCGTTTCCGGAGCCAGGACTTCAACAGCCCGTCCACCGGCGGCTGGTCCGGGGCCAGCCTCAGGAAGGCGAACCGGCGGCGCATGGCCGCGTCCACCAGCGCCACCGACCGGTCGACGGTGTTCATCGTGCCGATCACGAACAGGTTCTCGGGCAGCGAGAAGGTCTCGTCCTCCTTCGCGTACTGGAGGGTGATCTCCTCCTGCCGGTACTCCAGGAGGAAGTAGAGCTCACCGAAGACCTTCGGGAGGTTGGCCCGGTTGATCTCGTCGATCACCAGGACGTGCGGCTGGGAGGGGTTCCGCCTGGCCCGGTCCGCCATGCGCGCGACGGGTCCGTCCACGAGGTCGAAGCCCATGGTCCCGTCCCGCTTCTGACGGGGCCGGAACCCCTGCACGAAGTCCTCGTAGGAGTAGGAGGGGTGGAACTGCACCAGGGAGACCGCACCGGGGTTGGCGGCGGGATCGGCGACGTGGTCGGCGATGGCCCGGGCCAGGTAGGTCTTGCCCGTGCCCGGCGGACCGAACAGGATGAGCTGCTTCTTGTGCTGGAGGAGCTCCACGGTCTCCTGGAGCCACTTCTTGGGGAAGTGGAGCTTGTCGACGAGTTCCTCGGTGACCGGACGGACCTGCATCTCGCCGGTGGCATCCACCGCCAGGACGTCCTCCGTCACCTGCCCGCCCAGGCCCGCCGCCTCCGCGAACTCGGCGACGTAGCGGGTGATCTCGCTGACCGTACGCACGCTCCCCAAGGTGTTCTGCGTCTTCTCCGAGAAGTCGTGGCGGTGCGGGGTCGACGTCGGGCGGGCCCAGGCCACGTCCCGGCGCCGTGCCCGGTCACGCCCGTCAGCGGCGTCGTAGTAGGGGTCGCTGCTCACGGTCCCGACATGGACCCCGTGGTCCGGGTCGACGGTGACGACGAGGTCGCCCGGGGACATCCGGTCGAGGAACGCCGTGATCTGTGAGCGCTGCTGGATATTGGAGTTGGCGGTGGCGTCCGGATACGCCCCGGCCAGCAGCCGGTCGATCTCCTCGTGCGGGGTGCCCGGGGCGATCTCGCCGAGTTCGCGGTAGGACAGGGAGCAGAACCCCCGTTCCAGCCACTCGGGGACGAGGTTGACCCCGCCGACGTTGGCGCCCCGCACCAGCCAGCCGCGCTGGGTGACCTCGGTTTCGGCGGGGCGCCACAGCCCGGCCCAGGGCTCGGCGTAGAAGTCGACCCGAGCGCCGCCAGCCTGCTGGAGTTCGGCGCGGACGGCCGCAAGGTCCCGGTCCTCGTCCGCGCTCCCGCCACCGATCCGGTCGGCGAAGGCCGCCACGATCTGGCGCTTGTGGTCGAGGTTGGTGATCGCTTCGAAGGTCTCGGGGAAGACCAGCCAGAGCAGGAGGTGGTACTGGGCCCGGGCGCGCTCGCCGCCGCCCCTGTCGGGCATCACCTGCCGGGCAGCCTCCCGAAACGCCCAGGGGTCGAAGAGCAGGACCTCCCGTTCCCGCGGTTCCATGTCGAGCAGGGCGCCGGCCAGCCGGATGAGGAAGGCGAACTGGGCCCAGCGCAGGTTGAGGAAGGCCGTACCGCCCAGGACGACGCCCTCCATCGCCGCGTCGAACCGCTCTGGCAGTTCCACGTCCCGGTCCTGCAAGGAGAGCACTTCGGCGATGATCTCCCGTTTGCGGCCGACCCCGATCGTGGCGCCCGCCAGCGGGAGCATGTTCAGGTACAGCAGTTCGGCGGCCAGGACCACCGCCTCGGCGGAGACCCCGCGCAGCTGCTTCCTGAGCTTGGTCAGGAAGTCGTCACTGGAGGTGTCCGGCTGCTCCACGAACCCGCGGACCAGCTCCTCGACCACCTCCGGGGTCCAGGACTCGAGTTCGGGCGCGAAGGCCGAGCGCCCGGTGACCGCCGACCCGCGCAGGATGGCCCCCGCGGCCTCCACACAGCGCGTTCCCGCCGCTCCCCCGTGCACACCGCTGCCGTTCGCCACCATCAGGCCGCCTCTCCCGCACCCGTTCCGGACGGCCGAAGAATACGCCGTGCGGCTCCGGGAGAGAAAACGGGACCGGGCCCGTGAGGCCCAGCCCCTGCTGGTGGAGCGTCCGCTCCTGCCCGTGTCACCGCCGCGGAGGGCTGCCGCGCCGCTGCCGGTGAAGGCCGGGCACCGTCCCGGCGGTACACGGCGCGCCTCGGGCAGGTCCTGGGGCTCGGCGCGAGTCGGTCAGGTGTCCTTGACCGCCCCGCAGCTGTCCGGGTCCCCGGTGCCCTCCATGTCGTAGGGGTCCTCACGCAGGCCTCTGGGCTGCTCCCCCCTGGGCTGCTCGTCCTCGTAGAGGGGGGTGAAGGTGTACTCCTCCAGGCAGTGCACCGGGGCCACGAAGCGCGTCCACATGGGTGCCGCCTCCAGTTCCTCCCCGCCCGCCTCGTAGAAGCCGACCTCGCCGAAGTGCGAGGTGACCAGCCGGGTCGAGGCCGGGTGGCCGCCGGGCCGGGCGACGGGGTGGACGATGGTGTACTCGGTGACCACCGAGAGGTAGTCCCAGCCCTGGTCGTCCCGGGCCGCCTCCGCGCGCATCCAGCCGTCCACCCTGACCTCGTCACCGACGGGTTCGGCGGTGCCGGGGGTGAGGTTGAAGGGCAGGTGGCGGCTGTTGAGCTCGAAGTCCTCGTTGCCGAGGTTGTCCAGGTACCACTCCAGGGCCTGGCCGGTGAGCAGTCCGGTGAGCTCGCTGTTGTCCTCGTCGAAGACCGCGTCCTGGTTCAGGTAGACGGCCTCCAGCAACTCCTGGGTGTGCGCGTAGGACTGCTCGACCTGTTCCCGGGTGAAGGATCCGACGGCCTCGGCCTCCGGGACGGGGAACCCTTCGCCGTAGTCCTCGGCGGGGCTGCCCGCGAACGGGTCGTCCCGGTCCACCCGGTCCGCGGGGTTCAGCTCGCTGACGGACTCCAGGTCCGGCACGGACCGGTCCAGGAGGTCCTGGACCGGGGCGCACCCGACGAGGATCGGGCAGAGAAGAGCCGCCATCCAGGGGGCGGCGGTGAAACGTGGGGGCATGACGGTAACTTTCGTTCTCTTCGTGACGAATGAGAACTTAATTCGCTTATACGCATTTCCCGTGCTCAGGAACACCACACTTACGTCACGATCCGCCGAGCCGCTCCTGGCCGGCGTGACGGCGTGCGGTTCACCCGCGGTGGCGGGCACAACAACACCCGCCGAAGGTTCTCGAAGGCTCGTAGCCCTCCTCCTGTGTCGCGGGCCGGTCCGCCACCGGGACTCGGGGAGCTGAGCACGGGTGGGTCCGTCACCGGGGCGCCACCGTAAGACAGTGGGAAATTAACGCAAGGGGACTGGTCGGACGCCACGAGAACGATCATGGTGTGAGGGTTCGAACAACCCGCTCCTCCCCCAAGGAGACACCTTGCCCGCGACCCCCTCTCGCCCCCGAGCCCCCTACCGGAGCCTGACCGGCCTCCTGACTCTCCTGGCGGCGGCCGTCCTCGTCTCGGTCCTCGGCTGGGCCACCCCCGCGCTGGCCCACCACGTCCTGCCTCCGGGCATCCCGTCGGCCTCGGCCGCCCAGGCCCAGCTCAACGGGCTGACGGTGCGGGCCAAGAACAACGGCTCCGGTTACGACCGGAGCCTCTTTCCGCACTGGGTCGTGATCTCCAGCCCGTGCGACGCCCGAGAGCACGTCCTGCGCCGGGACGGCCACACCGTCCAGGTGGACAGCTCCTGCCGCCCCACCTCCGGGCGGTGGTCCAGCGAGTACGACGGCGTCTGGACCGACAACGCCTCCTCGTTCGACATCGACCACATGGTCCCCCTGCACGAGGCCTGGCGGTCCGGGGCCAACACCTGGTCGACGGCGCAGCGACAGAACTTCGCCAACGACGTCAACTCCCCCCAGCTGTGGGCGGTGACCGCTTCCAGCAACCGCTCCAAGGGCGACCGGGACCCGTCCCAGTGGATGCCGCCCCGGACCGCGATCCACTGCGACTACGTCAAGGCGTGGGTCAACGTCAAACACCGCTACGGCCTCTCGGTCACCAGCGCCGAGAAGTCCTCCATCCAGAGCACCATCAACACCCGCTGCTGACGCCGGTGGTGCGGTCCGCCGAGCCCGTCCAGCACCGGCGGCCTCGCCCAGGACCGGCCGCACGGCGCCCGGCACGGTCTGGCCCCCGGCCAGGGGCGACCTGATCGGATCGGCCCGGAACACGAGTTCCGGGCCGATCGCTGTTCCAGAACCGGGGCCGCCCGGGCGGCGCGGGTGGCCGGAGCCCGCCCCATCGCGCGCTCCGCTCCGGTGGCCGGGCCCGCTCCGCGGCCCGGTCACCGGCCGCGGGTGTGAACTTCTGTGCCCGTGCGCTGGACTCACACGAAATTGTACGTACAATCTGTACGGACAATCTGTGAACCGGTCCCTTGCCTCACGTCATCCGACCGGGCTCCTCCGAACGGACACTCATGCGCGACAACCACGGGTCACCAGTGCCCCTCTTCCACTGGATGAACAAGGTCCCTGGCGGAACCATGCTCATCCCCCTGGTCCTGGGGTCGGTCATCGGTACCTTCTCACCCGCCGCCCTCGACATCGGCAGCTTCACCACCGCGCTGTTCAAGGACAGCGCCATGCCGTTGATCGCCCTGCTGATCTTCGCCACCGGCACCCAGATCACGCTCCGCACCAGCGGCCCCGTGCTGGCCACCACCGGTGTGGTCCTCCTCGGCAAGAGTGTCATCCCCGGCCTGCTCATCATCGGTCTTGCGATGTTCACCGGCCCCGAGGGCGTACTGGGCATCTCCGTCCTGGCGATGATCGCCGCCGCCACCAACGCCAACGGCGGGCTGTGGCTCGCGGTCACCGGCCAGTACGGGCGGACCAGGGACCGGGGCGCCTACATCGCGGGCGCGGTCAACGACGGCCCGTTCTTCGCCCTGCTGTTCATCGGCGCCTCCGGGCTCGGGCAGATCCCCGCCATGACCATGGTCGCCGCGATCATCCCGTTCCTCCTCGGCGTGCTCATCGGCAACCTGGACGCCCAGTGGCGCGAGGTCCTCAAACCGGTCCCCTCGATCGTCATCCCCTTCTTCGCCTTCGCCCTGGGCACGGGCATCAACCTCACCGACGTGGTCAGGGGCGGGCTGACCGGCATCCTGCTGGGCGTGGCCATCACGTTGGTCACCGGCGGATTCGTCTACCTCGGCTACCGGTACCTGCTGCGGCGCGGCAAGGAGTCCGGCATCGGCTTCGCCGCCGGAACCGCCTCCGGCAACGCCGTGGCCACACCGGCCATCGTCGCGGCCGCCGACCCGTCCTTCGCCGCCTACGCGGGCACGGCCACCACCCAGGTGGCGGCGAGCGTGCTGATCACCGCGCTCCTCGCGCCCCTGGTGACCACCTGGGTCCTGCGCCGGGCCGGCGCCTCGCCCGCCGAGGCCGAACGCGCTGAAGCCGAGAGCGCCGAACTGGAGAACACGGCAGCCGGGACCGACGGCAAGGAGGAGGGCGCATGACCGCCGCACCGCACGTGGCCGTGGTCGCCGACGACCTCACCGGTGCCGGGGACACCGCCGTCCAGTTCGTGCGCTCGGGCTGGCGGACCGAACTGCAGCTCACCGCCGCCGAGTCGGCTGCCGAGGTCGTCGCGGTCACCACCGACTCCCGGGCGCTGCCCGAGGATGAGGCCGCCGCCGAGGCCGCGGAGGCCGTACGACGCCTGCGCGGAGCCGGAGTCGAACGCCTGTACAAGAAGGTCGACTCCACACTGCGCGGCCCCATCCGGGCGGAGATCGACGCGGTACTGGCGGTCTGGTCGACGAACGCGGTCGCCGTGGTGTGCCCGGCCTTCCCCGCCAACGGCCGCACCATCCGTGACGGGGTCCTGCTCGTCGACGGTGTCGAGGTGCACCGCACCGCCGTCGGCCGGGACCCGGTGACCCCCGTGACCGAGAGCCGCGTCCCCGAACTCCTCGGCGCGCGACACGTCCGCCTGGACGGTTCGGACCCCGCCGCCGACGCGGCCCGGCTGCGCGCGAACGGCCCCGTCGTGGTCGTGGACGCCGAGACCGACACCGACCTCGACCGGGTCGCCGCCGCCGTCACCGCGCTCGGCCCCGACGCCGTGCCCGTGGGCTCGGCGGGACTCGCCTCCCGCCTCGCCCGGACCTGGGCGGGGGAGACGGCCCCGGCGCCCGCCCTGGTCGTCGTCACCTCCCTGCACCAGAACGCCCGCGAACAGGTCGCGGTGCTGGACGCCGACGAACACACCGCGATCGAGCAGCCCGCGCCCGAGGACCTCGCCGACGCCGGGGCCTGGGGTTCGTGGAGGGAAGGGGTGCTGGCCAGGTTCGGGCAGGACAGGCCCCGTACCGCACTGGTCGCGCCCGAGGACCGCGACGGCGCCCTCGACCCGGCCGCCGTGGCCCGCCGCCTCGGCACCCTCGCCGCCGACCTCGCGGCCCGGCACGAGGTGTCCGGGTTCGTCGTGACCGGCGGCGACGGGGCCCGCGCCCTCACCACAGCGCTGAACGCCCGCGCCATCACCCTGACCGGGGAGGTGGCCCCCGGAATCCCGATCGGCACCCTGTCCGGCGGACCGCTCCACGGCCGCGCCATCGTCACCAAGGCCGGGGGTTTCGGAACCCCGAACGCACTACTGGACGCCGCCCAGGCGGTCCGCCACACGAAAGGCAGCAACACATGAACCGCCCCACCCTCGCGGTCACCCTCGGCGACGTCGCGGGCATCGGCCCGGAGATCACCGCCAAGGCGCTGCTCCACCACCCCGGGGTCCGCGAACACGCCAGGCCCGTCGTCATCGGTGACGCCGACGCCCTGCGCAGGGCCGTCACCGCCGTGGGCGGGGACCCCGCAGCGGTCAACCCCGTCTCCTCCCCCGCGGACGCGGCCGACGCTGCCGGGGTGATCGACATCGTGCAGACCGGCCCCTCCCTCGGCCACGTCCCCTACGGCGAGCTCAGCGCGGAAGCGGGTGACGGCGCTGCGCGTTTCGTCATCGAGGCCGTGGACCTGGCCAAGCGCGGACTCGTCGACGGCATCGTCACGCCTCCGCTGAACAAGGCCGCCATGCACCTCGGGGGGCACGCCTGGCCGGGGCACACCGAACTGCTCGCGCACGAGTTCGGGGTCAGCGACTACAGCCTCGTCCTGTCCGCGGGCGACCTGTCCTTCTTCCACCTGACCACGCACGTGTCCCTGCGCCAGGCCATCGGCGACGTCACCCAGGAGCGGACGCTGGAGGTCCTGCGGCTGATGAGCGCGTTCGCCCGTGCCCAGGGCGACGCCGACGAGCCCATCGGGGTGGCCGGCCTGAACCCGCACGCCGGGGAGAACCGCCTGTTCGGTGACGAGGACGCCGACGTCCTCGCCCCGGCGATCGAACGGGCCCGCGCCGAGGGCATCAACGCGCACGGACCGCTGCCCGCCGACGCGCTCATCCCCGCAGCGGTCAAGGGCAAGTGGAAGCTCGTGGCGGTCTGCTACCACGACCAGGGCCACGCCCCCTTCAAGGCCGTCTACGGCGACGACGGGGTCAACATCACCGCCGGGCTGCCCGTGGTGCGGGTGTCGGTGGACCACGGCACGGCCTTCGACATCGCGGGCCGGGGCATCGCCCGTGAGGCCAGCCTGGTCCTGGCTCTGCGCAGGGCCGCCGAGCTCGCCCCCGGCTGGGGCCACGTGTGGCGCGCCACCGGAGCCTGAGCACGCCCGCCCCTGTTCGCCGCGGGACTCCGGGGGAACAGGGGCCCGCCCACGCCCTAGAATGGCCGCCATGCCAGTCGACCGCTCCGTCCCCCGGCCACTGCACACGCAGGTGGCCGGCGTGCTGCGCGCGGAGATCCGCGACCGCTCGATCCCGCCTGGCGACGCCCTGCCCAGTGAGGCCGCCCTGCGCGAACGCTTCGGTGTCTCCCGCAGCGTCGTCCGACAGGCCCTCGCCACTCTGGAGGAGGAGGGAGCGGTCCGCAGGACGCGCGGCCGGGCCCCGGTCGCGGCGGTGCCCACCGAGCACCACCGCCTCGTGCAACGGGTCACCGGGCTGTTCGACCAGTTCTCCGCCGAGGGCCTGGACCTGGCCACCGCGGTGCTCGCCCTGGAACCCGTCCGGGCCGGAAACCCCTCGGCCGTGCATCACCTGGGCTCGGTCGAACTCCTGCGGCTCGAACGCGTTCGCTCGGTCGACGGAGAGGCCTTGTCCTACGTGCGTACCTGGCTTCCCGCCGACCGGTTCGCCGACCTGGACGCGGCGATGCTGCGCGACGCCTCCCTGCACCGGCTGATGGAGACCCGCTTCGACGCGGTGCCCAGCAGCGGCCGCAGACAGATCCGCGCCGTCCCCGCGGACGCTCGCATCGCCCGTGAACTCGGAGTGTCGGACGGAGCCCCGCTCCTGCTCCTGGAGGGCGGGACCTTCGACCAGAACGGGCTGCCGCTGGAGTGGTTCGAGAGCTGGCACCGCTCGGACCGGGTGGTCTTCGACATCGAGGCCGACGGCGCCGCGGACCAGGTGCGCATCACCCCGGACCCGTCTCTCACCGAACGGCCCGGACCGGGTCCGGCCGCGCCCGCGCGCTCCGCGCCGCCGGCCGGTCTCGACCGTGCCGTGGCCCTCGCCGGGGAACTGCACGCCGAGTTGGAGCGCCTGCGCGGCCAGGGCTGACCGCGGCACCGCCCCGCCCGGTCTCCGAGGCGTGGTCGGTGGACGGGGACCTTCCCGTGGCGGGGCCGGCCCCGCCACGGCGGACGGCGCTCACCAGGAGGCGCCGTCCCCCATCTCGTTCAGCGCGGGCCGCACCGCGTCCAACACGGTCGGGAACCACACGGAGAACGCACCCCCGTCCCGGGCCCGGGCCAGTTCGGCGGGGCCGAGGAACGCGGTCTCGGCGACCTCCTCCGGGTCGGGGCGGAGCCCGCCCCGGACCAGACCCACGAAGAGGTGGTTGTACTCGCGCTCCACGAGACCGGAGTCGGGGTCCGGGTGGTGGTAGGACACCGTCCCGGCCTCGCGCATGAACGCGGGTGCCGTGCCCAGTTCCTCCCCCACCCTCCGGGCCGCGGCGGCGAAGGGCTGCTCCCCCGGCCAGGGGTGTCCGCAGCAGGTGTTGGACCACACCCCGGGCGAGTGGTACTTGCTCAGGGCACGGCGCTGGACCAGGAGCCGCCCCTGTTCGTCCAGGAGGAAGACCGAGAAGGCCCGGTGCAGCCGCCCCGGGGCCTGATGTGCGGACAGCTTCTCGGCGGTGCCCGTCGTCGTTCCGTCCTCGTCGACCAGTTCGAGCATGATCGGGCGGCGCTCGCCCGGCACGGTCCGGTCCGCGGGGCCGGTGGTCCCGGTGTCGGTTTCGGTGTCGGCGGTCATGGGCGCCCTTCCTTGTTCGACGGTGTGGCGGCGGTCCGGCCGGGGGCGCCCGCGGTGTCCGCGGGCGCCCCTGGCCCCGGTCGGCCGGGTCAGACCCGGTCGGCGGCGATGAGCAGGTAGTGGAAGCTGCCCTCCTTGTAGGCGGTCAGGAACGGGTCCTCGATCCCGGTCGCCACCTGCGACTGCGCCCGCAGTTCCCAGTACGGGATGGTCGCGGCCGTGAGGTCGACGACGTTGATCGGGACGAGGCCGTTGGCCGCCATCGCCCGGAAGTACTCGCTCCGGGAGTGGATGTTGCAGGTGTAGTGCTCGTCGATCCGGCTGACCGCCTTGGACCGGCCGCCGGTGACGTCGTTGTAGCAGCCGGTGATGGTGACGTAGCGGCCACCGTACTCCAGGAGGCGGGCGTGCTCGCTGAAGAGTTCGAACAGGTCCACGTACATCGTGGACTCGTTGTTCCAGGTGGCCCGCATCGAACCCGACTCGAAACCGGTGTCCAGCATGTTGCGGAAGTGGAACCGCACCTTGTCGTCCACGCCCCGCTCCCGGGCCTGGGCGTTGGCGAAGTCCACCTGCTGCTCGGAGATGCTCACACCGTCCACGTGGCAGCCGAACCGGGCGTTGGCCATGAAGCTGGTGCCGCCCCGGCCGGAACCGGTGTCCTGGATCCGGTCGTCCGGGGTGATGTCCCCGAGGTGGTCCAGCAGCACGTGCGCCTGCGCGGTCTCCAGGCGGTGCATCTCCTCGATGATCCGCTGTTCCCGGGTCTCCTCGGGCCCTTCCAGGACGGACGGGTCGTAGTCACCGATCCCGTAGTGGTGGTGGAACAGGCCGTCGACCTCACCGAGGCGGATGTTGACCGGGTCCTTCTCCGCGTTCCAGTACTCGGCCACGGACCGCTGGTAGGCGGTGCGCAGGACCTGGGTCGGCGCCTGGTTCTGAGAGGGCATGGTCGTGGTCATCGTGTGTGACTCCTTGTCGTGGTGGTGTGTTCGGTCGGTTCGCGGCGTGGCGAACCGGAGCGGGGGCCGTGCGGGCCCGCGCCGGGGGACTTCGGGTGTACGGCTCGGCCTCCGGTCAGTTCGCGCCGGTTCCGGTGCCGTGGTAGCGGCCGCTGCTGGCATGCCACTCGCGGCTGCCGCCGGTCCACGCCCACACCCCGGCGAGGAAGCGGCGCAGTTCCGGTGACCCGGTGAGCGCGAGCGCGGCCGCCTCCGCCTCGTAGGTGTGCATCAGTTCGTCGTGCAGGAGCACGGTGCGCTCGACCGCCTCGCGGTCGGAGCAGCCCTCCTCCGTGGCGATCAGCCTGGGCACGCTGAAGTCGGAGGGGTCCTCCTTGGCCATGGAGTACAGGTCGTTGACGATCACGGTCGCCGAACCCGCCATCGTGAACACCCGGCGGACCCGGGGGTCGGCGAACTCCTCCTGGGAGAGCTCGTATCCGGCGATCGTGTCGATCAGCGCCATGCACGGGACGAAGCTGTTCTCGTGCCGGTGCATGAGGAACTCCCACACGGGCGGCCGCTGGCCCGTCGTCGCCCAGACCGCCTCCTGGTTGTAGGCCACGAACATGATGCCGAGTTCGTGCCGGAGCCGGCGCACCTGGGCGTGGGAGGCGATTCCGGCCAGGTTGTCCAGGCTCGAACGCAGGGCGACCATGACCGGGTCCGCGCGCACCACCTCCTCCAGCTGGGGTGCGTACTTCAGCGGCAGGTGCGCCTGGTCGATCACCGAGTGGGCGATCGCCAGCCGCTGGCCGAGCAGCTCCGGGCGGGCCTCCTCCACCTCGCCGTCCACGTAGTGGTCGTCCACGGACCATTCGGCGAGGGCGCACTTGGCCGCCGCCAACAACCTGTCGGGATCGCTGGTCTCGGGGTGGGCGAGCATGATGAGGCGGCCGAAGCCGGCCGACCGGACCTTGTCGAGCTGGCCGGGGTAGACGCCGACCTCGGCGGCCCACTCGACCAGCCGGTCGTTGACCTCCTCGCCCAGGGCCGGATCGTCCCGGACGGCGGGAGGGCAGTACAGGGCGGGCACCGGTGAGCCCCCGTCCACCGGTGCCGTCCCGGTACCGGTCGACCCGGTCCCGGACGGTGCGGTCGGGGTCCTCGGGAGGGCCCGGACCGAGGCCGTGGCGTCGGCGCTCCGGGCGACCGAGGCCGCAGCCGGGACCGGACCGGTGCTCCGGGGCGCCTCGGGCAGCAGGATCCTGGCCGCCGACGTGCCGAGCCCGGTGGGTCTGGGGGGCAGCAGGGGTGCGGTCGCACGGGGTGCGGTCGTGCCCGGGGCGGTCGGCCCGGCCGGGGACGGGCCGGAGGGGCCCGAGCCGTTCGGTTCCGCGAGCAGGTCGGGCTTGCCGGGGCGGTGCGGATCACGGAGCAGGGCGTTGACCAGTTCCGCCGTCCTGTGCCCGGCGGTGGACGCGGACATCCTGGACATCAGTGACACCGTCTCAGACCTCCTTCCCTGACGGTGCCGGGCGGTCAGGCACGGGGACGGACCTCGACGTTCTCCAGGACCCCGAGCGCGTCCGGAACGAGCACGGCGGCGGAGAAGTAGGTGCTCACCAGGTAGGAGATGAGCGCCTGGTCGTCGATGCCCATGAAGCGGGCGTTGAGGCCGGGCTCGATCTCGTCGGGCAGCCCCGTCTGGTGCAGTCCGATGACGCCCTCGTTGTCCTCACCGGTACGCACCGCGATGATCGACGAGGTGTGGTGCTCCGAGACCGGGATCTTGCCGCAGGGCAGGATCGGGATTCCGCGCCAGGCGGGCAGGTGGTGGCCGTTGACGTCCACGGAGCCGAGGTTGAGCCCCAGCTTGTTGCACTCCTTGCCGAAGGCGGCGATGGCGCGGGGGTGGGCGAACATGTACTGGGTGCCCCTGCGCATGCTGATCAGGTCGTCGAGGTCGTCCGGGGTGGGCGGTCCCGAGTGGGTCTGGATGCGCTGCTTGAAGTCGGCGTTGTGCAGCAGGCCGAACTCAGGGTTGTTGACCAGCTCGTGTTCCTGCCGCTCGCGCAGCGCCTCGACGGTCAGCCGCAGCTGCTGCTCCGTCTGGTTCATCGGCTTGTTGTAGAGGTCGGCGACCCGGGTGTGCACGCGCAGCACGGTCTGGGCCACGCTCAGCTCGTACTCGCGGGGCTTGAGCTCATAGTCCACGAAGGTGCCGGGCAGGTCGACCTCGCCGGAGTGGCCGGAGGACAGGGCGATCTCGGCCTCGCCGTGCTTGTTCTGGCGCTGACCGGGCACGGACAGGTACCGCTGGACGTGCGCCTGCAGGCTCGGGGAGTCGTCCAGGATCGTGATGAACTCCTGGCGCGGCAGCTCCAGCAGGGTGCCCGCGGTCGCCGCCTTGACGGTGAACTCCCAGCCGGGCTCGGTGTCGAGGAGGTAGCGTTCGCCGAACTTGTCGCCGTCGGCCAGGACGCCGAGCCGGTTGGTCTCGCCGTAGGGCCCGCTGCTGGTCTTGTGCACCCGCCCGTGGGCGATCAGGCAGAGGTGGTCGGCGGGGTTCCCCTCCTGGACCAGTACCTCTCCGGGCTCGAACTCCCGCTGGACGAAGCGCCCGGCCAGGGCCTCCAGGACCTCGATGTCGTCGTAGCCGCGCAGCAGGGACAGCTCTCCCAGCTCGCGCGGGATGACGCGGACTTCGGAGCCGGTCTGCACGAAGTCGATCCGGCCGTCGCCGATGGTGTAGGTCAGACGCCGGTTGACCCGGTAGGCGCCGCCGTCGGTCTGGACCCAGGGGAGGGTCTTGAGCAGCCAGCGGGAACTCTTGCCCTGCATCTGCGGAGCGGACTTGGTGGTGGTGGCCAGGTTGCGCGCGGCCGCGGTCGTCAGGCTCCGCTGCTGGCTGGTGCTTACTTCGGGGGCTGAGTCGATCGACATCGGCGGTGACTCTCCTCAAGGTGGTCGCGTGTGACCGTGGCTTCCCGGCGATGGTCGGGAACACGGAGATGAGAGGGCCAAGGGGCGGAACCGGAGGGCCCGGAACACACCCCGCAAACCGCCGATCACTTTACGAGAACGAGCACACCGAAAGAGCGGGAACACCATTTCCTGATTCCATAAGCACACCCCGCCCACACTCCGATAAACATATCGGAAAAATGACCCATAACCCTCGCCCCCTCACCGAACAGAGGAGCGACAAGGACCGTCCGACCAGCACCTATGTCGATCGGAAACTCCGGACGCCAGAAAGCATGCCAGCAGGGGCAGATCCCCTCGAAACGAGGACATAGTGCCCCTAAAAGGAAAAGGAAAGCACGGAGTCCCGAGATTGTGGCACCTGCGAACTCATCGCTTTTCGGTCCCTTCCGACAGGCCCGCGACCCCACCCGCACCCGCACCCGGGGGGCGAAGGCGCACGAACCGCGGTGGTCGCCCATCCGGCCGCTGACGTCTTCCGGCCGTCGACACGCCCGGAGCGGCGTCAGCGCTCCGGGGCGCCGGGCGCCATGGCCCACCGGATGCCCCGCACCGCGGCGTCGGCGACGAGCGGACCGACGAGGGAGCCCGGGCCGGAGGGGTCGGCCAGGCCGAGCTCTCGACGCGCCCAGGGCGGGAGCCCCTGGACCGCCCCGGCGGAGAGCGCAGCGTAGGCCGGGCGGGCGAGCGGCGGCAGGGGCGGGTGGCGCAGCAGGAACCGGGCGGTCTCACGGGCCTGCCGGGTCGCCCTCAGCTCGGGCCGGTAGACGGCCAGGCGTTCCCGGAGTTCGGCCGTGCTCCTCGGCGGTTCGGGCACGCCGAGGGCCCGGGCGATCCGGGCGGTGTCGGCGACGTAGGCGTCGCACTCGGACCGGTCCAGGGGCCGCGCCCCGTAGCGCTGGTGGCACCACAGGAAACTCTCCACCTCGGCGACGTGCACCCAGCACAGCAGGTGGGGGTCGTCGGCACGGTAGGGGCGCCCGTCCGGAGCGGTACCGCGCACGGTGGCGTGGACGCGGCGGACCCGCTCCACCGCGTTCGAGGCGTCGGCGCCGGTGCCGTAGGTGGTCACGGCGAGGAAGGTGCTGGTGCGCTGCAACCGGCCCCACGGGTCGCCCCGGTATCCCGAGTGGGCGGCGACCGCGGCCATCGCCAGCGGGTGCAGGGACTGCAGGAGCAGTGCGCGCACACCGCCGACGAACATCGCCGCGTCGCCGTGCACGCGCCGGATCGGGCGGTCGGCTCCGAACCAGCGCGGTCCCGGTTCCCCGTGGATGCGGGCGCGGTTGGCGGGCCCCTCGGGTCCGGCCACGCGGGCGAACAGCCACGCGCCCGCGCGCGCCCGCAGCGACCGTGCCGCGGTCGCGCGTGTGGCGGCGGGATCACTCATGACACCAGTATGCGGCCGACCCCACCGTCGCGTCAGGTTGAACGGACGACGGCGGACCGGTCCGAGCGGCGCGGGAGACCGGCTCCGTGTCCGCGACAGGGCGTCGTGAAGCAGGCGCGGACCGGAGCCGCGGGGCGTGTCGGTGGGCGGCTTCGGCACTCCGCACGGAAATACTGACCCCCATGGAGATCGAGGGCTCACGTGTACTGGTGGCCGGCGCCACGGGCGTACTCGGAGGACACATCAGCCGTGCGCTGAGCGCCGGCGGCGCCCGCCTCGTCCTCGCCGGGCGCGACGAGGACTCGCTGGAGGATCTCGCGTCCGAGACCGGCGCGGCCGCCACCCTGGTGTTCGACGCCCTGGACAACGAGAGCTGCGCGGCGGTCGTCGCCCGCGCGGCCCGGGAACTCGGCGGGCTCGACGCCCTGGTCATCGCCTTCGGCGTCGTGGCCTTCGGTGCCGAGGCCGACACCGAGGACTCGGTCGCGGAGCACGTGTTCCAGGTCAACGCGCTGGCGCCGATGGCGATGCTGCGTGCGGCGCTCGCGGAGCTGGAGCCGGGCGGATCGGTGGCGGTGATCACCGCGGTGACCGCGGAGTATCCGACCGCGGGCATGGCCACCTATTCGGCCAGCAAGGCCGCCCTGTCGGCATGGTTGCAGGCCTCCCGAGCGGAGTACCGCCGCAAGAAGGTCACCGTCCTGGACATCCGCGCCCCGCACATGGACACCGGCCTCGCACACCGGGCAGTGGCGGGGGCGCCGCCGAGGCTGCCGGAACCGTTCCCCGTGGAGGAGCTGGTGGAGGCGGTGGTGAACGCCCTGGGCTCCGGCGCCCGGCAGCTGGCGTTCGACCCCCGGGAGCGCGAGCTGCGGGTCAGGTAGGCGGCGCTCCGGCAGGGAGCTCCGACACCTCGGACGCAGTGGTCCGGCCCGGTCCGGGAGCGGGTGCCGCACGGCCCGACCGACGACGGAAAGTGACGCTCTGTACCCCCTTCGGGGAAATAGCACGTTTTCCGAGAAGCTCGTTTTTAGAGTAAAGTTGTGGGACGGGTGGCGTGTCCGCCCACGGACCCCTGCCCCACCTGAGAAGTCCCACCGCCCACAGGAGAAGCCATGACCGCAAGGACCGAACCCGGCCGCTCCTCGCTCGGACCCTCGTTGGTGGCCGCCGCGGTGTTCGCCGCCGCCGTCACCGCGGCCGCGCTCGCCGGCGTGCTCTCCAACCCCGGAACCGCCGGTGACTACTCCGCCCTGCGACAACCCGCGTGGTCACCGCCCTCCTGGCTCTTCGGTCCCGTGTGGACCGTTCTCTACGCGATGATCGCGGCCTCCGGATGGCTGGTCTGGCGCCGACGCGGCTGGCGGGGCGCCCGGACCGAACTGTCCCTGTTCGCCGTCCAACTGGTGCTGAACGCGGCCTGGACGCCGCTGTTCTTCGCCGCCGGGCTCCGCGGGACCGCCCTGGTCGACATCGTCCTGCTGGTGGCGGCACTGTCGGTGACCATCGCCCTGTTCTTCCGTGTCTCCCGCTGGGCCGCGGCCCTGCTGGTGCCCTACTGGGCCTGGACGGTCTTCGCGACCGCGCTCAACTTCTCCGTCTGGCAGCTCAACACCGGCGGCTGACCCCGGCCGGGCCCCGCTCGCACCGGGCCGCCGTGCCCGGACCGCCTCCCCCGCCGGGCGGCCCGGGCACGTGAGGGACACGGGCCCCTCACCACCGCGTCACCCTCAGGCGTTCCTCGCCGCCGGCACGGTGTCGGACGCGGGCTCGTTCCAGCGGCCGGTCGAGAGGAAACCCTCGAGCGCCCTGGTGTACGGCTCCGTGTCCAGCCCGAGCGTCCCCTCGACCCACGCGTCGTCGTAGTAGCTGTGCATGTACCGCTCGCCCTGGTCGCACATGAGCATGACCACGCTGCCCTTCTCCCCGTCGGAGAGCATCTCGGCGACGATCCGCAGCGCTCCCCACAGGTTGGTCCCGGTGGAGGGGCCGGCGCGGTGGCGCAGTCGTGACAGGAGCAGGCGCATGGCCGCGATCGAGGCCGCGTCGGGCACCGAGATCATCCGGTCGACGACGGCGGGCAGGAAGGAGGGCTCGACCGCGGGGCGCCCGATCCCCTCGATGCGGGAGGGGCTCCCCTTCTCCCAGGTCGCGGGGTCCTCGGGCCACCGGCTCTTGGGGTGTCCCCCGTTGGCCGTCCAGTTGGGGAAGAACGCCGAGTTCTGCGGGTCGACGACGCACACCCGGGTGTCCCGGCGGCTGAAGCGGATGTGGCGGCCGATGGTCGCGCTGGTGCCTCCGGTACCCGCCCCCACCACGATCCACTTGGGGTCGGGATGGCGCTCCTCGGCGAGCTGTTGGAACACGGTCGCCGCCACGTTGTGGTCGTCCCGGTAGTCGTAGGCCCGCTCGGCGTAGGTGAACTGGTCCATGAAGTGGCCCTTGGGGTCCTCCTTGGCCAACCGCGCCGCCTCGGCCTCGATGTCACCGTCCTCTCCGGGGTTCCTGACCCGTCCTCCGTAGGCCTTGATGAGCTCCACCTTCTCCTGGCTGGTGGTCTTGGGCACCACCGCCGTGAACTCCAGCCCCAGCAACTGGGCGAAGTAGGCCTCCGAGACCGCCGTGGAGCCGCTGGAGGCCTCGAACACGTGCGTGTCCGGCTCGATCCAGCCGGTGCACAGGGCGTGCAGGTAGAGTGCGCGCGCCATGCGGTGCTTCAGGCTGCCGGAGGGATGGACGGACTCGTCCTTGACGTAGAGGTCGATGCCCCACTCCGCGGGCAGCGGGAAGCGGAAGACGTGTGTGTCCGCCGAGCGTGTGGCGTCGGCGTGCAGCAGGCGGACGGCCTCCTTCACCCAGGCCCGCTTGCGGCCGTCGTAGTAGTCGACGATCCGTGTCGTGACGGTTGCCGTGTCCTGTGCGCTCTGTGTCGTGGTCATGGGGCGTGGCTACCCGCGCCCGGCCTCCGGGCACCCGTCGGGGGAGCGAACCGCCGACCGGTGCCGTGGTTCGGTCTCCTTTCGGTGGGAAGATCCCCCTCCGCGCGGACGGTTTCGGCTCCGCCGCTTCGCGCGATCGGGCAGAACCGCGACTGCCGCGTCCACCGCGACCGCACGGCGCGGTCACCGTTCGGCCGCCCCGACGGCAGGAGCGACACCCGCCACCGTGTACGACGCGCCCACCCTGCCGTGCGAACCTGGTCACGGGGCGTGTGCGCGACAGCCGCACGCACGGGGAATCCAGGGCGACGGCCGGACCGGAGGCGATGATGGCTGCGGACGCACAGGACATACGGGCGACGGCGCTGGCCGCGATCGAGGACTTCCTCACCGGTCGGCTGGAGCACACCCAGAACCTGGCACGCGCGGCGCGGGCCGACGGCGGCGCGGCCGACGGCCCCGGCCAGGAGCTGGAGGCGTTGCGCGCCCGCGAACTGGCGGCCTGGCAGGAGGAGGGCTTCCTCAGCCACCTCGACGCGGCCGCGATCGTCGAGGAGTACTACGGGCGCCGGGTCGCCCAGGCCCGGCGCGACCTCAGGCGCGAACGCCCCTCACGCAAGGAGCGCTACGCGAGGGCGCGCGACGCCTACCGCCGGATCGTGGCCGAACGCCAGGCCGTCCACCTCTGGTTGCTGGACCAGGGCTGGGACACCAACCTCAACCACGCGGTCACCGAGGAGTCGGACGGGGTCGCGGGCCACTACTGGCACGGGGAGACCCGCCGGCCCTGAGCAGCGGGGCATGACCGGACTCCGCCTCCGGCACACCTCGCACCGCCGCCCGGACACCGCGGCGTCGGCGCGGAGGCGGGTTCGGCACCGCCCCGGACTAGATACCGACCGGGCGGTTTGTGATACTGGTGGCCCTGCCGGGACCTCCCGGCACCCCTGCCACGGCCCGAACCGGCCGTGCCGGGTCCTGCCCCCGTCACAAGGAGCCCACCGATGGCCGTCGACCCCACCGGACCCGCGCTGGCGAAGATGCTGAACGAGGGCCCCGACGGTCCCTTCGTCATGCTCAACCTGCTGCGCTTCGCCCCGAACGGCCGCGCCTCGTACATGGAGTACTCCCGGCGGGCCGGACACTTCCTGAAGAAGCACGGCGGCGAACTGCTCTACGCCGGCGACGGCGCCGGCCCCCTGGTCGCCGAGGAGGGACAGGACTGGGACGCGGTGCTGCTCGTGCGCTACCCGAGCCGGGAGGCGTTCAGCCGCATGGTCTCCGACCCCGGGTACCAGGAGATCACCCACCTGCGCTCCCAGGCCCTGAGCGAGGCCGTGCTCCAGCCCACCGACCCCTGGACCTCGCGCCGCGACTCCTGAGCGAACTCCTTCTGACCGGCGGGGCGGTGCGGCCGTCCTCCCGGGGCCACGGTGAGGCCCCTCGGCCCGGTATTCGGTCAGAGGCCGTCGGTGTCGAGCAACCGCTCGAAGGAGCCCTCGGGGTTCGCACGCGTGGGCAGGGCCGCCACGAACGGCAGCAGCTCCCGCCCTGCGACCCCGTGGACCCTGCGGAGCTCGGCGACCGGGTCGGGGTGCTCGTCCACCCTCAGGTCCAGGTACGGGTAGGGGTGGCCGGCGTGCACGTACAGCGCGGCGCTCTGTCTGCCCCGCCGGTCACCGCCCGCGGCCTGCCCGGCCTCCAGAGCGCTCAGCAACCGCTCGCCCAAGGGACCCCTCGCGTCGGCCTCCCAGCTCTCCGCCATCGCGTCGAGAGTGTCCGCGCCGGTCAGGATGTTCCCGGCCACCGCGTAGCCCTCCCCCACCCGATGACCGCTCCACGGATGCGTCTGTCCGCCGGTGTGCGCGGCGGCACGACCGTCCCGGCCCACCATCACCACCTGGCGCGACTCCCCGTCCGGATCCGCTTCGAGGGCCCGGCGCAACGCGTCCTCGGCGGAGTGTGTCCGCAGCTCTTCCAGGGCGTCCACACCCAGCAGGGGGTTGATCAGCGCCTGCGTCGCGACCGCCCCGGCCTCCGCGTGCGCGAACACGCACAGCGAGCCGATCGCGGGCATCCGACTGCTGATCGCGACACCGCACATCCCGGTGGCCGCGTCATGGGCGACGATCGAGAAAGTTCCCGCGTACAACCGGTATCACTCTCCTACCGCGACGGCGCGGGCACGACCTCCGGGTCCGCCCCGCCACGACCGCTCAGGACTCGATCCTCTCACCGGTGTGCAGGGCGGCGCTGTCCACCGCCGCCCGGCCGGCCCACCACCCCTGGGCGTTGCCCGAGTGCCTGAGAGCCACCGTGTCCATTTCGGGAAAGGCCTCGGAGACCGCCTCCTCCACCCTCCTCGTCTGCGAGGCCAGCACCGGCAGCAGATCGGTTCCGGCCTCGGCGTACTCGTGGACCAGCTCCCGCTCCGCCGACTCCGCCGACTCGTTCAGGCGCTCACCGATCCGTGCGGCGAAGGCGGCCAGGAAGGAGCTGCGAAGCGTCAGCCAGCGCCGCGACCGCTTCGGGGGACGGTCCTCCCGCCCCGTGGTGGAGCTCGTGCACGGCACGGCCGATCAGGGCGAGGACGCTCTGCTCCTCCCCGGGGCCGCGCTCCCCGGTGAAGGACCCGTCCCCGGCGGCGGCCCTGCGGCGCTGCTGTTCGCGCGTCCTCTTCTGCTCGGCCCGACGGTGTTCCCGGTTCGCACTGCCCAAGGGGGTTCCTCCACGGCACTCGGATGCGGGGACTCACCGTCCATGCTCACAGAATCGCCCCGCCCCCGCAGAGGCCTGTGGAAAACCCGGGGCGCCCCAACCCTGGTCCGGTCCCGAGGTCCCATTCGAAATACGCATACCCCGGACTCCGCGCACCTCCGAGGCCTACTATCGGTCTCTCCCTGCCCTCCCCTCAAGCCCTCCGCCGCCCACTCGAGCGGCCTCACCTGGAGCGACGCATGGTCCGACCGCCTCTTCCCACCGACAGCGGTTCCCCCGCGCCCGGCGGGGGAACCGCGTCCGACAGGGGAGCCGTGTCCGAGAAGGGAACGGCGTCCGACAGGGGAACCGCGTCCTCCCTGCCGCCCGTCGACACCTCCGCCTACACCCGCAGCGAAGCCACCCGGCTCCTGTGCGCGGGGGCCTACCTCGACACCGGGTTCCGCGAAACCACCATCACCGAGCTCCTCGAACACCCCGACCGCCCGGTCCCCCCCGTCCCTGGGCTACGACGTCGCGACCGTGCTCCGGCACTGCCTGCGGGCCAGGAGCGTGAACGTGCGGACCGCCGGCCTGGTCCTGGCGGTCCTGGCCGCCGTGCTCCTGCTGTTCCTCATCGGGACCACGACCGGGGAGAACCCGTCCGCCGAGGTCATGATGCGGGCCGTACTCAGCTCCCTGGGCCTGTTCGGCCTCGCCGCGCTGCTGTCCCTGGGACGGCACGCGCTCCTGAACCGGAGCGCGTCCCTCCCGGGCACGAACCGCCGGGACACCACCGGCCCGGGCGGCCCGCTCCGCCGCTACCTCTCCCTGTGGTTGGGCCTGTCCTACCTGGTCCTGGCACTGCTGTGGGTCGTCCCCCCGCTCATCACCGTGACGGACGGCGAGATCATCGCGGCCCTGGCCGCCCTCACCCCGCCCGCGCTCCTCCTCACGATCGGCGTGTGGCACCAGGTCACCCTCGCCCGGACCCTGTGGACGGAGCTGAACCGCCGTACCTTCACCGGGACGGCCCCCGAGCTCCCCGCGTCCGCGTTCACCGCACGGCGTTCGGGTGTTCTGGCCGCGATCGACCGTGAGCAGTTCTCCCACCTGGTCCTCTACAACGAGGACAACCCCTTCCTCGGCGCCGGCTCCTCCTACCACCCCTGGTCGCTCACCCTGGAGCTGGAACGCCGCCCCGACCACCCGGGCCCTCCCGACGGTGCCGACTCCCCCGACGAGGCCGACCCTCCCGACGGCCCGGACTCCCCCGAGGGTGCCGGTTCTCCCGCCTCCCCCGACGGCACCGGACCGCTGGACGGCCGACGCGTCCTCGAACTCATCGCCCCCCGCCTGGCCGGACTCGCCGAGGTCTCCTCGAGGACCAGCAGGGACCGGCTCAAGGACCTGGAGATGCAGGAGTGCGTGTTCCTCCCGGCCTCCCTCCCCAGGGACGTGCGGCGGGTGGGCCTGCCCTACGGGGACGGGGGCGTCCGCGAGCACCTCACGGAGTCCCTCGGCGAGGGGGCCGAACAGCGGCGGCACTTCCTGCGGATCCGGGTGGGCGGCTGGGAGGAGGAGGTCGTCACCACCGTGTTCGTGCGCGTGCACACCCAGGGAGACCTCCTCATCCTCGAAGTGCTGCCCTACGTCCTGCCGCCGCTGCGCCCCGTCTTCCATGAGGTGGACGCCCTCACCGAACGGTCGACCCGTCTGCGGCCCTCGACCCTGATGAACGCGCCGTCGGTGGCGATCACCGCCCTGGCCGGCGGGGCGAGTGCCCTCAGTTCGTGGTGCGTCGAGTGGTTCGGATCCGCGGGCGAGAAGTCCTCGGAGGCACCCCGGCTCAACATCCGCGAACTGGCCTCCCGCGACTCACGGTCGATGTTCCAGGAGATGGACGTCAGCCGGTACGTCAGGACCATCCAGGACCGCATCACCTCCGGGACCCGTCAGGCGCTGGCCGAGGCCGGCTACAAGACCGAGGAGTTCCAGCAGCAGATCGTCAACATCAGCCGCGGTGGCGTGTTCATCGGCGGTTCCATGACCGGTTCGATCGCCACCGGCGACGGCGGCACGGCCGTCACCGCCACCGGTCCCACAGCCAAGGAAACCAAGGACAAGAGGTAACGACGATGACCCATGAGTACACCCCGCCGGCGGCGGGCCCGGTGTCCATCGGCGGTTCGATGCGCGGCGGAGCCGTCTCCACCGGTACCGGCGGCACAGCCGAGTCCTCCGCCCCGGTCGGCCCCGCTTCGGAGAGCCTCCCCGCCCGCCCCGCCGCTCCCCCGGCCGAGGGGTTCGGGAACGGCGCCCCCGGCTCCGTCACCATCGGCGGCGACGCGCACGGCGTGGCGATCTCCACCGGGGCCCACGGCACCGCCCGGTTCGAGGCCGCCGCCGTCCAGGACGAGCGGTACCAGGAACTCCTGGAGCAGGTCCGCCTGCTGCGTCAGCAGCTCCCCCTGTTCTCCGGCGCCCAGGGGGTCGCCGAGGTGGAGGCCGAACTGGTCGGGGCGGAGGAGGAGATCGTCCGGACCGGCGCGGTCGCCCCCGGTGTCCTGTCCAGGCTGTGGGAGCGGCTGCAGGAGGCGGGCACCGCGCTGGGAGGCCTGTCCTCGGCGCTCGCCCTGGCCGAGGCGGTCCGCAAGCTCACCGGCTGAGGGAAGGGACGATGCCCGATTCCACGGTGGTCCACTGGGACGCCGATCAGCAGCGCTGGACCGGGGACAGCCCTCCCGCCCGCCCCAGCGGCCGCGGGCCGGGGCAGCCGAACGTGCCGGCGGTGGCGCTGGCGGTCCTGCTCCTCCTCCTCGTCGTGGTGGCGATCGGCGTCCACACCGACACCTCCGCGAACGAAGGGGGCAGCTCGGCGTCCTCCGAGGGGGAACCGTCCGAGGACGAGTGCGCGGACAGCTGGGGCGGCGACCTCTGCGACGACGAGGAGGACCAGAGCTTCTTCCCGGACTTCGGCCCGGGGCAGACAGAGGAGGAAGCCGGTGAAGAGGAACCGGAGGAGGACCCGGCACCCGACGGGTTCGAACTCCGCTCGGACCCCAACGGTTTCGAACTCCACGTCCCCGAGGGCTGGCGACGCGAGGACGAGGGCCCTCCCCAGGGCGTCTTCTACTCCCCGGACGGGCGGTACCGCCTCATCCAGGTCATGGAGTTCGCGGGTGAGCACTCCTCCCCGCAGGCGGCCATGGACTCCCTGCAGGCCGGGGTCCGGGACAACGCCGACTACTCCGACCTCGGGCAGACCCGCCTGGGCGGCGGAACGCAGGCGGTGGAGCTCAACTACGCCTACGAGCACGGCGAACACGGTCTCCGGGACGTGCACGTCCGCACCTTCCTCGGCGGAGACGGCGAGGTCTACGCGGTCCTGGCCGCCGGACCGGTCGAGGAGTGGGACCTCACCAGGCAACGCCACGAGGCGGCCGCGGACTCCTTCTGCGTGACCGTCCGCGACTGTCCCTGAACCCGGGACCGCGCCGATCCGCCCGCCGTCGAGACCCGAACCCGACAGCTGAGGCCCCGGTTCCGTAGGAGAACCGGGGCCTCAGCGCGTCACCCGGGCGCTGTCAGGCGCTCACCGGAGCGCCTACTGCCTCGTCATGGTGCTCGTGTATCCGCCGCCGCCCGGGTAGACCCAGTCACCGGTCATCGTGCGGCCGCCTTCGGTGAACGTGCCGCGGAAGTACGCCGGGCTGCCCTGCGCACCGGCCCAGATCGTCAGGGTGTCGCCGTCGAGCTCGTAGACGTAGTCGAAGGTGTTGCCCAGCGAGTCGTAGAACCGGGAGGCGATCTCCTCGCTGACCGGCTCACCGAACGGGTGCAGGTGCCCGATGACCTCGAATCCCGTGACGGCCTGACCGAACTGTTCGAGCTCGACGTGCTGGACGAGGAAGTGCCCGCCGGGCATCCACTCGTACCGCACGGTCCCCTCGGCCCCGCCGGTCACCTTCCAGTTTCCGATGAGCCGTTCGAGCGCGCGGACCCGGTCGCTGGGCCGGGGCGGCTCCCCCTGTCCGTGGTCGTTCCCGTCGACGGCCTGGCCGGTCGTGTCGTCGGTCATGGTGTGCTCCTCGGTCGGATGGGTGCGACCCCGGTGGGCCGCTCTCACCGGTACCTCGGAGCCACCGCCGGGATCTCGACACGGGGGCGCATCCGGCGGAGGCCGGTCATCGAGTCGTCGGTGTTCGTGCCGGTCCGCTCAACCTCGGCCTGGGCAACAGGTCGGCGAAGGGTTCGGGAACCGGGGCCGGTGGGTCACCGACGCGTTCGACCGCCTCGGCCTCCCTACAGCTGGTCCCCCATGTCGGGTGATGCCGGAGGATGCATCCCGCCACCGTCCTTGGGGTCCATTTCACAGGTGGGGCGGTGGTAGGAGCGGTCGTTGGGGATCAACAACATCTCGGCGACCTCTTCAGGGTGGTCGACGACGAGCCAGTCGTCGCCCGTGTCGGGATGGTCGGCCGGCCCGAACGCCTGGGACGAGTAAATCGCCTGGCAGCCCAACACCACACGCTCCTCGTCGACCGCGCAGGCGTCCACCACGGAGCGGGAATACTCGTCGGCGCCGTCGAAGCGGAAGTAGAAGTGGACCCGGTCACCTTCGTCGGGCACCTGCGGGTGGGGTTCAAGGCGCCAGTCGACGACCACTGCGGTGATGCCGAGGAGCTGCCCGTACGAGTCCACGACCTCCACACTGGCACCGGCCTCACCGCGCTCCGCCGTGGTGTCGGTGCAGACCCAGAGGAAAGAGCACCCGGACAGGGTGAGACTCACCAGAGCCAGCGGGGCGACGGCGAGTACTCGGGCAGGTAGCACTGGGGGACCTCCGGACGGGGTGGGGGGTGAGGGGGCAGTGTATCCAGTGGGATCTTCTCTCCCCGCTCCTGTCTCACTCCGAGTGGTCGTCAGGGGCGGACCCCACAGGAGACCGGTGGTCGGCGCGGCCTCGTCCACGTCCTCGGGCAGGCCGGGCCCCGGGACCGCCATGGCCTCGGAGCCGGGATCGCCCCCGGGAACGTGCTCCACCACACCCCTCTCGGCCCCGGGGCCACTGCCCTCTCCGCTGCGTCGGCCGCTGCCGTGTTCGCCGCGCTCAACACCTCCTCGGACGACCGGCGCGAAAATCCCCCGGGTTTTCCGTGCCGGGGATGTCGAGACGGGACGTCCGGCTCCGTGGTGTCGGTGAACGCCGCCCGACCCCGGGCGACGACGCCGCCCGAACCCGGAGGACACCATGGCCGCCACCGACACCCCGCAGACGACCCGGGACCCGGGCACCCCGGCCCCTCGCATGCGGACCCGCTGGCTGCTCACCTCAGCCGCGCTCGCCGGTCCCCTCTTCTACGCCTCGTCCGCGGTCCAGGCGCTGGTTCGGCCCGGGTTCGACATCCGCGTCCACCCGCTCAGCCAGCTCGCCACGGGCGGACCCGGCTGGGTCCAGCAGGTCACGTTCGTGCTGGCCGGGCTCGGCGTGATCGCTCTCGCGGCAGCGCACCGGCGCATCATCACCCAGGGCGTCGGCTCCCGCGTCGCCCCGGTCTTCCTGGGTGTCTTCGGCGCGGGCTTCGTGATCGCCGGCTGCTTCCCGATGGACGCCCAGGCCGGGTTCCCGGTCGGCGCACCCGCGGGCACCGTGGAGATGTCCTGGCACTCGATCGTGCACACGGCTGCGGCAGCGGTGTCGTTCGTCGCCCTCGCCGGCGCGTGCATCGCGCTGCTCGTCCGCTCGGTCCGGGACCGGCGCGTGTGGGCCTCGGTCGGCAACGGCCTGGTCGCGCTCGTGCTGCTGCTGCCGATGTCGCCCACGGAGTCGAGCGTCCAGATCGCCGTCACCGGACTGGTCGCGTTCTCCTGGGTCACCGTGTCCGCGCTGCGCCTTCGCTCCGGGACGGGACCGGCCTAATCTGGGACACCGGAAGACCCGCACACCGCACCGACACCGTGAAGCAGGGCGGATCCATGAAGTTCCTACTGTTGAGCTACACCCCCGCGGAGACGTGGGAGGCCGGGGACGCGGACGCGCCCAGCCAGGCGGCTCTCGACGCGTTCGCCGTCTACCAGCAGTTCGAGGCGGAGCTCCGCGAGAGCGGGGAGTTCGTCATGAGCGAGGGCCTGGGTCATCCCGCGGTCTCCAGCACCGTGCGCAAGACCGACGCGGGCGTCGTCGCCACCGACGGGCCCTTCGCCGAACTGAAGGAGGTGCTCGCGAGCTTCGCGATCATCGAGGTCTCCAGCCTCGAACGCGCCCGCGACATCGTCGCCCGGATGGTCGACGTCCTCGGCGAGCCGATGGAGATCCGGCCGATCATGGGCGACGACTTCGCCTGATGCCCACACCGCCTCCCCCAGCACCGGCCGACGGCCTCCCGGCCTCCGGGCCCCGGAAGGTCGAGCACGTGCTGCGCGACGAGACACCGCACGTGCTCGGTGCGCTGGTGCGCCGCTTCGGCCGGTTCGAACTGGCCGAGGACGCGGTGCAGGAGGCCCTCCTCGTCGCCAGCCGGCGTTGGGGCGAGGAAGGGCTGCCGGACGAACCGCGCAGCTGGCTGATCCGGGTCGGCTACCGCAGGATGATCGACCTCCTGCGCTCCGAGCAGGCCGCGCGCCGCCGCGAAGAGGAGATCGCGTCCACCGATCCGGTGCTCATCGACCCGACCCGGCCCGGACCGGCCGTCATCAGCCGCGACGACAGCCTGCAGCTGCTCCTTCTCTGCTGCCACCCCGCGCTCAGCGAGGTCTCACAGGTCGCGCTCACCCTGCGCGCGGTCGGCGGGCTCAGCACCGGCGAGATCGCCCACGCCTACGGCACGGCCGAGACCACGATGGGCACCCGGATCAGCCGGGCCAAGCAGACCCTCAAGAAGGCCGGCGCCCGCTTCGAACTGCGCGGCGAGGACGATGTCTCCGCGCGCGTCGCCGCCGTGATGCGGGTGCTCTACCTGGTCTTCAACGAGGGGTACACGGCCACCTCCGGCGAGCGGCTCACCCGCACCGACCTCACAGCGGAGGCGATCCGGCTGACCCGGATGCTCCGCGCCCTCCTCCCCGAGGACCCCGAGGTCTCCGGCCTGCTGGCCCTCATGCTGCTGACCGAAGCGCGCCGCGCCGCCCGCACCGGCCCCGACCACGAACTCGTCCCCCTGGAGGAACAGGACCGCAGCCGATGGGACCCCGACCTGATCGCCGAAGGGCAGGGGCTCATCGAGAAGGCGTGGGCGCAGGAAAGCGTCGGGGCCTACCAGCTCCAGGCCGCCATCGCCGCCGTCCACGCGCAGGCAGGGACCTCGGCGGAGACCGACTGGCCGCAGATCGCCGCCCTCTACCTGTGGCTCGAACGCCTGCAGCCCACCGCGCCGGTCCGCCTCAGCCGCACCGTCGCCGTCGCCCGCGCCTTCGGCCCGACCCGCGGCCTGGCCCTGCTCGAACAGCTCGACCGCGACCACCGGCTGAGCGAGGACCCCCTGGTCAGCCAGCGCACCCACGCCGTCCGCGCCCACCTCCTCGACCAGCTCGGTCAGCACGAGCGGGCCGACAGCGAGTTCCGGGCCGCGGCGGCCCTCACCGGCAACGAGGCCGAACGCCGCTACCTCCTCCGGCGTACGCACCGGTCCGAGCCCGGCTCAACGGGGGAAGAGCCGTAACCCTTGGCAGTCTCGCCATCGCCTCCGAAGGCGGCTGAGCCCAGAGCCGTTGAGCCCTTGACACGATCACCCGGTCTCGTTTCGAGGACGCCTCCTCGACACGGCCGAGGACGTGTTTCGTGCCGGGTGTGATGGAGGCTCAGGTGTCAGCCGATGCGCTACACACCCGTCGTGGGCAGCCCCGAGACGGAACGGTGGGGATGGCGGACTCGTTTCAGCTGCCAACAGGGCGTGGCCAGAGTCGCCGCTCAACGTATCGGGGCACTCAGCGAATCCGGTGCAGAGCTCACCCGCCAGCTGGAGACATAAGGTCCGGCCGAGGGCCGACAAACGATCTGGTAGTCGGCCCAGCTGATGAACCCGACAAAATTTTCCATCACATGCAGGACATCCCCGAAACGACGCTGGGGCGGACCCGAGAGTCCGCCCCCTGCCGTAGGTCAGATAGCCGAGATGAGAGTGCCGAGCGCGGAAATTACGCCGAGGAGAGCTCCCCCAGCGATGAGGAGAGACAAGGGCCAACTCTTGTCAGATTCACGGGCGATCAGCAGGGCGACACAGAAAGCACCGAAGGAGACCCCACACATCAGGGCGATAGTCGTGGACACACAAGCTCCCATTCCGTCTCCTGGGCATGACGCACCGGATGTGCGTCCCTGAACAGAACCCAGGAAGTGTTTTCCGGAAAACGGCTGTGCGAACTAACTCATGTGCTCCATACGTCTCTCTTCAGCATCCATGACCAGCTCAGGAGCACAGACTCTCCACTGCCACGCAACCGGATTTGCTCTCAATTTCTCGTGCCGGAGGAGTCTGCGCTGCTCACCGAATGGGACGCCGCTCCTTGAAAGCCCATATTCCGGATACCTCTGTGCCCCCGAACAGCCGCCCCTTACCGGCGAGCCAGGAGTGGTACTCGGTGTACTGGGAGAAGCTGTCGTTGCTGACCACGACCCCGTTCTTCTTCCGAGCGATGTCCAAGAGGTAGACGTCGGCACCGCCGACCGTCCCCGCAGGCACACGGTGCAGCTTCCCTCCGGCGACCTCACGATCCACCTGTGCCTTCTCCTCGTCGGGCACCACGTGTCGAAAGTTGGCGTCAACGAAGACAATGAGCTCTGTTCCCGGGTGCTGAGTTCGCAGTTCCTCCAGGGCCGAGTGCAGCCGGGCCAGGGTGGGTTGTCCGCCCATGCTCCGGTTCTGGGAACCCCAGGCGAGGTTGGAGCCGTCAATCACCAGAGGGCGAGGCTCCGACGCAGAACCCTCCAGTACCTGGGAAACACCTGGCAGGGAGGGGCGGAGCTTCGGTTCTTGCTCCTCCCTAGCAGACGATGTCGTCTGCGCCACCGAACGGGAGCCACGACTAGGCAGTCCCGGCTGTGTCTCCAGGAACTCGCGCAGACTGGCGGCGCTGACTCCGACACCGGTCGTAGATAGGCCGAAGGCGTTGATTTCCCTGTCGACGAGCACCTCCTGTGTCCGGTCTAGGACCGCCCGAACCTCCAAAAGGCCGTTGACGTCGTAGGTGTATGTGAGGGTGAAGGAGGCCTCGTTCGGATCCCTGAAAGCGGGAAGGTCGATCTTGAGTTCGGTCAAGCAGATGTTGGAGCCGTTGTCGGCTCCGGTTTTCTTGTTGACCGGATCTGCGGGGTCTCCCTCCCAGATCTCCACACCGAGGCGTTTCTGACCCGGCCGGTTGGGCCGATAGGTCCTCTCCTGCGATCGGGGAAGTGTGGCGTTGCGCGGAATGATCTGGCTGAAGGATCTGATCTCGGTATCGCCGTCCGTCCTGGTGGAGGCCGTCCCCAGCGCGTGAGTCGTACCGACCGCCAGATCAATCTCCAGGTCGCCGCTGTTGATGGCTGCAGCGACGGCAGCCCCTTGGGCGACCGCGGTCATGGGATCGCACACATCGGCGGACACCAGCCGATCCCCCATGACCTCGCCTACCATCTGGCGCACGAGGGGAATCTGGCTGCTGCCGCCGATCATCAGTACCGAATCGATGTCCTCGGGCACCCGGTCCAAATCTGCGAGACAGTGCTGGAGGGGACCGATCGCCTTCGTCACGATGGGACGGATCGCATCCTCGAATTCCTCCCGCGTGATCTCGACGCTGCTCCTGCCGCCCGGGCTCGGAACGGCGACGACACTCTCGGTGGACAGACGGATCTTGGCCAGTTCGACGTCGCGGACGAAAGCCGCCTCTTCAGCAAAACCCTGTGGACCGTGTTTGGCCTTGGCCAGGACCAAATTCCGCAGAGCCTGGTCGATCTCCAGACCCCCGAGCTGCGCGACCCCCCGGGCCGCCCGCTCCTCGAACAAACCTTCTTCAGCCTCCAGGATGGTGACATCGATGGTTCCTCCACCCCAGTCGAAGGTGACGACGTTCTCCAGGGCATCACTGCCGATCTGCTGCTTGTAGTAAAGGGCGGCGGCTGTGGGCTCGTTGATGAGGGAGTCCGCCCGGATTCCGGCTTCCCTCGCTGCGGCCCGGGTACGAAAGCGTGCGGCACCAGCAGAGTTGGCGGGAACGGTCACGACAGCCGTGTCCACGTCCAAAAGCTGTTCGCTGTTCGCCCGGTCACGAATAGTTCGGAAGATCCCGGCCGACACGGTCGAGGCCGGCCATGAGCGGGTTCCCACCATGATGTCGGAGTCGCCTGCGAGCAACCGTTTGGCGGCCGGAACCGCCTGTTCAGAACGGAGCTTGGCCTCCCACCCGAAAAGTACCCGGTCACGGACCGAGCTCACCCCGACCATGGACGGAAAGAGCGAGGCGAATCCGGGATAGTTCCAATCGTCGAGATTAGTGGCGTCCAAGGCGAGGACCTCAGCGTCCTCTCCGTTCCAGTGGGCGAGGACCGAGTTGGTCGTCCCGAAGTCGATACCGAAGCTCACGACCGCCTACCCTTCCCCTTGCCCCTGGCTTCCCTGCCCCTGCCCTTCATCGGGTTACCGCAGGTCGTGCAGATGGCCTTCTCCTCGTCCCGCCCCGGATCCTTGACGGGCGGCACGTCGCTGAACTCGACCTCTCCGGCCACGACCAACCGTCCGTCAGTCTCGTCCACGAACGCCGGCCTGAGGACCGCGGCGTACTCCCCCGTCTCGGGACTGCCCGAGACGACCCGGAAGAGGGAGAGGTCTTCGGTCCCCATGACCTTCTTCAGCCCCGTAGCCCGACGGAAGTCGGCGATCTTCCTGGCCAGAACATCGTGACGCCCCTTCTCCTCCGCCAGTTGGGACAGTTGGGCGAGCTGGGCTAGGTGGGTACGCCGGGCTTGCATGTTCTCGATCAGGGCCCGACGTACGGCATCCTTGATCTCGGCTCCGGTGAGGTCCTCGCCGGGGCCTCCCCCAAGGGCCTCGGTGACCCCCTCGGTCAGCGGACCGATGATCGCCTTGGGCTCCAGGCGGGTTGCAACCAGGGTGAGCAACTGCCTTCTCTCACTGTTGGACAACTCCAGGAGAAAGCTGGTCAGGTCGTCGTCCGTGACCTGTTCACGATGGTCATGCCTGCTCATGGTGTCCTTTCTCGAACGGCCATCCTCATGACCGATGCCGTGGCGGCCTCACGCAACGGTGCCCTCTCCTGCGGGTTCAACGGTTCCGTACGGCGATCAAGGGGGCACGCCGGGGGAATTGTCAGTGACGGAACACGCGGAGACGGAAAGAGCTCCTCCTCGTGCACCGGGAGTACGTACAGCGGGTTGCTCTCCAGGTCGCTCCTGGCCTCGATGTCACGGAGCAGGTCGTGGGCCCGGTTGACGTCGGAGAGTTCCTCGGTCCGTCCCCTCAACTCCCTACGCAGGCCCCGCCAGGCTTCCTTCCACTCCTCGCTCGAAGCGCCGTGGGGCACTCCGAGCTCCAGAAACGGGTTGAAGAGCGGACCTCGGTTGTTACGGTCCGTTTCCAGATGACGACGCACCCAGACGATGTTGCCGCGGATCACGGGGTGCTCCGAGTCCAACGCCGAAAGCCGTCGCAGGGCATCATGCAAGGGCTGGGAGTCACCGGGGTCGGCGAAGCGCAGGTCGAGGTAGACCTCCATGGCCGTGGCCTCCTCCCGCGCCCACACGGCAGCGGATTCCAGATGCGGTGCCAGCATTCCGTAGGCTGTAGCGCTCACGTTCATCAGGTCACGGTGCGCGGCACGCAGGTCCCGCCAGGCCACGAAGTCCGCCAGTGGCCCCTGGCCGTTGCCGGGCAAGTCGGTCCCTCTGCACAGCTCCGCCAACACCGGCCACAGAGCACGTTCGGCAAACATCGCCCTGGGCCACCCGGCGGGCCTGTCGGGGTTAGCGAGCACGTGCTGCACCAACTGCTTGGGCTTGCCCTGCAGGAGACCGACCAGCAGCTTCAGAGCCAGGGGATCACCGTCCGCCACCCTCTGAAGTATCTGTGCGGACTCGGGGGCCTCGGCCGGAACCCGCTGGCAGGGGTCGGTCGCGACGCGCCGTCGCCAGAGTTCGTCCTGCCAGCCGATCGCTTCCAACTGCTCGTCGGTGAGTTTCGCCGGATCACGCCGGGCCAGAAGGTAGAGGTTCTCTCCCCCGTCGGTCCTCTCTCCGCCGGTCAAGGATACCGACGGATCACCGTCAAGAAAATCGTCGATCAGCACGAGGGGCGCATGGGCAAGGAAGCGCTCCGGGGATTTGGGTTTCGCGCCCAGCCGGAGCAGTTCCGCGTCCCGCCACAGATCCAGCTCGGGGGAGAAGTCCTGGAGCTTGCGGAGTGCCTGCTCGGTCGGCTCAACCCGTCCGCTGATAAGCGCCGCCGCGTGACCACTCTCCGCGACCTGCGGGACACCGATCTCGTGCAACCTCGCCAAGTGCAGAACACCGATGTCAGGTGGCAGCTTCCCCAACAGTTCGAGCAACACCCTGGGAGCCTCTGGGCAGAGCTTCCCGTCAAGCAGGACGGACAGCTTCCCGGCCGTCTCCCCGCCCGAGGGCCCCACAGCCAGGATCGCGGCCTCGACCGCGTCCTTCAGGTCGGCTATCAGCTCTGAGGACACCCGGAACTCCTGCCAGATGCTGTCCCGACGCCCCTGCTCCCTCTCCGAGCGGACCCTGGCCAGGCGTTCTCGCTCGGCGGCCAGTGCAGCGGCCTTCCGTTCCCGGGCGTCGCTGATTCCCACGTTGATGAGCTCTATTCACATGCAGTTCTCGAGATGGCCTGGCCCGGGATGACGGTCCGTAGCGTGTCGGAGTTCCGTGAGCCTGCCGGGATCCTACCGATATCGGCTTTCAACTGGGAAGAGAGAAGCCTGAACGGAAGTCTCATATCCCGCCGACTGATGGCTTGAGGCCGAACGGGCACCGTGGCACACGGGCGATCATTCCTCGGTGAACATCGTGTCCCGAGCCAGTTGGTCGCCCCCAAAGGCGCGAGCGTTCCCCCCGGTTGAGCTGCAACGCGAAGGCACGGGAGCGGTCGATGAACTCTTTCGCTGGGCCGCTGAGACCGTGTTCGGTGAAGAACGTGAGCCTTTTGTCCTCGACAGAGCGTCCGTATGGAGCTTCTCCCGCTCGGGCAGCCCAAGAGCCCGCGAACGCCGCCACCAGCGACACGGAAGATCCCTGAATTCAGCTCGGAGCGACCCTCGGACGCACGTACGTCACCAGAGCCGAAAGCGTTCAGCTGAGCCGCAACCACGTCACGCGGTCCGTCAGAGCCGACAGGCGCACCGGGCGGCGGCATCTGGTCGGCTTTTCGGCCCAGGCTTCCGTCCCCGGGGCCGGGACCACCGTCGGAGGTCCGGCGTTCTCCAGTCCTTTCGGATGGCTACCAGGGCATCGGCCAGCTCTGGGAACCTCTCCCGAAATGTGGCCTCGACCCGTTCGCAGGCAAAGAACTCACCCATGGCCGTACGCATGCTCGAACGCGCGGAGACGACCGACCCACGCCCATTCCGTTCCGGCTGGTGTCTTCCAGGCGCACGTCCCGCCAGGACAGTCGACCAGGACGACGGGCCGCTTGCCCACCCGGGAAGCAGCGATCAAAACAGCGGATCTGGAAGGAGGAACGCAATACCATTGAGCCGATCACACCCCCTCTGAACAGAGAAGGCGCCGATGCCCGGTCAGCGGCTGGCAGCTCCGCACAACGAACACGCGATTCGCCAGATCAAGCACGTTCTCGACCATGACTTCTCCCACTTGGTCGATATGAGTGATTATGAGAAGAAACAACCGGAGGAGCGCCAGAAAGCCCTGCACTCACGGTCCCTCGCCGCCCTAGCCGTACGCGGGCTCACTGGGTTGGACAACAAGGAGGCCACGGAGTGCCTCATCGACGGCCGTGACGACCACGGCATCGACGCGATCGCCGTGTCGGAGACAGCCAGCAAGATCTGGTTGGTCCAGTCGAAATGGGACAAACAAGGCCGAGCTGGCCTGAAACAGGGCGAGGCCCTGAAGTTCCTTCGCGGCTGGCGCCTGCTCGAGAACCGGGAGTTCGACCGGTTCAACAAGCGGATCCAGGGGATGGCGGACAAGATCAACACCGTCCTACTCGATCCCCACACCCGTGTGCACTTCGTGGTCGCCATGACAGGGGACAGTGAGTTGCACCCCGACGTCTCGGGGGTCTTCGACGAGGTGTTCAACGAGACCAACGGCTTCGGGTTGACTCTGGACCTACAGGTCATGGGGACGCACATACTGTGGGAGCAGATCCGAGCCGAGCAAGCTCCCGAGGACGTCCCTATCACCGCGACCATGCGACAGTGGATATACGTCAAGACGCCGGTGGAGATGTACCAGGGCATCGTCTCCGCGGAGCAGGTCGCCAAGTGGGTCGGAGAGGCCGGGAACGACCTGTTCCACCGCAACATCCGCGCCTCTCTCGGGACCACCGACGTCAACGCGGGCATCCTGGCGAGCCTGGCTTCAGACCCCGAACACTTCCTGTTCTTCCACAATGGCATCACGGTGATCTGTCGGTCCCTCCAGACCGCGTTCCCCGGCCCGCGTCGACCCAGCGAACCCGTGATACTCACCATGAACGGGGCCAGCGTGGTCAACGGCGCCCAGAGCGTAAGCACGTTGCACCGGGCGTTGCAGGATCACCCCGACGCCCTTTCCGAGGCCGACATCAGCATGCACGTCATCTGTGTCGACGACCCCTCCTCGGACCTGCCGTCACAGATCACCGACACCCGTAACCGCCAGAACCGGGTGGAGGAACGAGACTTCGTCGCCCTCGATGAGACGCAAGCACTCATCAGGGAGGACTTCGGAACCATCGACAAGTTCTACAGCTACAAGCGAGGGGAGCCCGACCCCGTTCCCGAGCAGGGCTGCTCGGTGGTGGAGGCCTCCCTCGCACTGGCCTGCGCGCACCCGAACGTGAAACTGGCCGTCCGTGCAAAGCAGAACGTCGACACCCTGTGGGAGCGGGGGACCGAGGGCGCCTACCCGATGCTGTTCAGCGGGCAGCCGAGCGCTTCACAGATCTGGGGTTCGGTCCGTCTCCGGCGAGCTGTGGGCGACTGGCTGCACCAGATCGGCAAGGATCTCAAAGGACGCGGTTCCGACGTGGCGGACCGCGGCGACCTGCTCGTCACCCACCTGGTGTTCCAGTCCATCGGCCGCAAGGATATGGGCGCGGAAGAGTACGACTGGGAGGGAACCCTCGCGAGGGCGGAGAACATCGTGGACTCCGTGTTCCCGAGGCTGCTCCACCACATCGACACGGAGTACGGGCCCGATTCCAAGGCCTCGCTCACCCGCACCCTGTCCGACCCCGCACGGTGCCGCAAGCTGACCGACCTCGTTCTGCGCGATGTCCGGTCGGACGCCCCAGTGCCAGCCATCGATGATGACTACCGTCTGAAGAAGGGCCAGCGCAAGCGCAAACAGCGCCGTCCCAACAGTGCGGCAATCCTGCTGAACGCGGGTGTGCTGCACAGCGGCACCCGGCTGGAGTTCCGTCCCACCACTTCCACCGAGGAAGAGGCGATGAAGGACTGGCTGGCGCAGGACCCGCGCCGTGCACAGGCAACATGGACGACCGACCGCAAGCAGACGTTGCTGTGGGAGGCGGACGGGAGGCACTACTCCCCCACCGGCCTGGTCATGCGCATGTACGAGCTGGCTGGTTGGGAGAACTCCCCGGTGGCCGTTCAGGGGCCCGCCAAGTGGCACATCGCGGGGAAGTCAATGGCGGCGCACGCGGAATGGATCTTCGCCGAAATCGGGGATGCGGAATGAGCCGTCCCAGGGTGGAGCGGCAGCGACTGCTCCGCCCCGGGGCGCGGTGATCAGCACTCGGCGGTGACAGGCTCGGGCCGTGGGTCCAGGAGAAGGGGCAGTTTGGCCGGTTCCTGGGCCCGGGTCGGACCGGTTGCTGCGACCACCCAGAAAGGTCCGTGCCCCTACCACCACGGCCGCCCGCTGAGGATCAGCAGCTGTGTGCTGACGGAATCAGGTTCTCGGGTCATACAGGTCGTACGGTGGCCCCGGGGCCGGGATTCCGCCCAGACCCCGGAGGAAGTTCCGAACAGGCACTCTGAACAGGCGTCCTCCATCCAGCCCGATGCAGAGGGCGTCAGCCAGGTCATCATGCTCAGGGGTGAGTCCGCGTTCGTAGAGCTCGAACATCAAGGTGCGCCGCAGACCTTGATGGGCCTCACTCAGGCGTGCCTGGCCAACGTCTCGCGCGATGACCGCGCGTAGTCCGGCCGCGCTAGCTGTCCGAAGGGCCTCGCCCTTCCTCGACTCATCCGGCGGCTCGCCCTGTCCAGGCCCCTCAGGTTCCATTTCCCTGTGCACAACTGCCTCTACAGAAGAGGGTTCGTTCGGAGCTCCGTTGGTTGCACAGGCTCTCTACTCCGCTCCAGGCCCCATCAGTTCGGGTGGCAGCGGCTGAGCGTGGACCGCCTATAGAGACTGGGTACAACGGGTCAGGGCCGCGTCCAGAGGTCCTGGCCCGACCTCCCCTTCCTGATGATCGCGGCAGGTTCAACGCCAACGACGTGGTCGAACTCAAGACCGTTGACCTCCGTGGCGCTCGACACCGCTATCCCTGGTGCGTCTCCGACTCCGACGACGGCTTCGGCGGCTTCCTCAGTACCGACGAAGAGTCCGACGTCATCGGGGTGATGACGGCAACTACCCGCTGTTCGCCCAACTGGGTACACAGTTCCCAGCTGGTGTGCTTGTGAGGTCCGGTACGGGGTTCATGCGATACCGGCTTCCGTCAGGAACGGGCTCGGCTTACCGTGCCAGGACACGTGCAGGTGGTCGCGGGCCCTCGTGCAGACCACGAAGAGCAGGCAGCGTTCGGACATCATGTCCGCCTTGTGCTGGAGCTCGTCCACCTCCACGGGGGTGATGGCCTTGGGGTTGGGTACGGCCCCGTCCGAGACGCCCAGCGCGGCTATGCACCGGAACTCCAGGCCCTTGAGCGAATGCATCGTGCCCACCCGCACGCCCGGGGTTTCGTCATCGGCCTCGCGCAGCGCGCACGTGGCGATCCCGGCGTCGGTCAGGGCGGCAACGGCCTTCTTCCCGACCCAGCCGGCGCGGACGGCGACCGCCACCGAGGAAAGCTCGATCCCCGCTTCGGTCCAGTCGCGCACGTGCTGCACGAGCGCGTCCAGTTCGCCGTTCAGGTCATCGGCCGCGTACGTGGTGGGCTTGGGTCCTTGGAGGGCGGACCGGTACCCGGCCAGGGACTCGGTACCGCCGTCGGCCAGGGACTCCACCTTCTCGCCGTCCAGCAGGGGCCGGGCCCAGGTGAGAATCTGCTGGGTGCTGCGGTAGTTGCGGCGCAGCCGCTGCGAGCGCCCCACCACGTTGATTCCGAGCGCTTTCAGGGAGACCTTGGCGTCGTAGATGCGCTGGTGGGGGTCGCCTCCGATGAAGAGGTCGTCGGGCGCGGGTGCGACGGCCGCGCGCAGGAACCGCCACTGGGCGGGGTGCAGGTCCTGGGCCTCGTCCACGACCACGTGCCTGAAGCGGGGCCCGCTCTCCTCCAGGGCCCGGGCGGCCAGGTCGCAACCGCGCAGGTGGGTCTGTACCCTGTCGGCGTCCAGGCCCTCGGTGAAGGCGGCCATGGCCTTCCACACCCGCTCGCGCTGGCCGCCGGCCGGCAGCCGGCTGCCGCGACCGCTGCGGGTGGCGGCCTGGTACTGCTCCAGGGTGTCCAGACGTTGGGCGAGGACGACGTGCCGGTACTCCTGCTGGAGGAACTCCGCGGTCCACTCCAGCCCCTGCTCCCTGACGATCCCGCGCCAGCGGTCGAGCTCCTGGAGGTCGCTGGCGAAGCGGGAGGCGCGTCCGCCGTTGGCCTCGGTCAGGACCTGGCTGGCCTGGGCGTTGACGGTGCTGATCGTGATTCGCTCCAGCGAGGCCTGGTCGTCCACGAGCTGGCGGATGCCGGTTCCCAGGGCCGTGGCGAGGGCGTTGGTGAAGGTGGTGAGCAGGATGCGCTCTTCGGGGCGCAGGTAGGTCAGCAGATGTTTGACCCGGTGCATGGCCACCACGGTCTTGCCGGTGCCCGGGCCGCCGGTGATCTGGTAGCTGCCGGGGTAGCTGGCCTTGTAGGCGACCTTGCGCTGGGCCGGGTGCAGGAAGGTCCGCCAGGCGGCGAAGGGCTGGGAGAGAATGTCCTCCAGCTCGTCCAGGCCGGAGACCAGGCGCACCCGGGTGGGGGTGTTGCGGATGGCGGTGTCCAGGTCCGTGCTGACCGCACCGGAAGGGCGGTGGGCGACGATGTCGCGCCAGACCTCCTCCACGGTGAAACCGGCGGCCAGGTACTGGAGCACCTCAGCCTGGTCCTCGGGTAGGAACGGGACGATGTCGGCGAGCTCATCTGCGTCCACGGCGGTGCGGGCGGCCCGCAGCACCCGGTCCCCGATGCCCAGGGCGGTGAGGTCCCCGTCGGAGACGCGGGCGAACAGGCGCTGCTCGGGGTCGGTGGGAGCGGCGCGCTCCTCCAGGTCGGGGGTCAGGCGCTCCAGTCCTTCGGCGTCCCAGATCTCCACCGATCCGGTGAGCCGGTTGACGTCCGCGTCCTGTTTAACGGCATAGTCGTAGGCGGGGTCGTGGTTCATGACCTTGAGCAGCAGATAGCTGTCGCCGCTCTCAGGGGCGAGTACGACCCCCCGGTAGAAGTTGTCCACCTTGAAGGTGAAGATGCTCCGGCTGCGCCTACCCGAGGGCGGCTTGAAGTTGAGGCCCTTGTCAGCCTTGAGCTCGGCGTGGGTGAGGAGGCTGAACTTCTCCATGGCGAGCCGCACGTTCCTGCGCGCCGACGGGGGGAGCTCGTCGTACTCACCGCTCTCGAAGAACTGCTTTCCCAGGGCGAGTTGGGGCATGGAGGAGGGTCTCCTTCTGACTGGGTCTGCTCGGTTCTGGCTGGGGACCGGGCTCAGCCGCGGTCGTGTCCCAGTCTGCCCAGGAGGTCGGCTACCTGGAGGGTTTCGGGGGCGTTGGGGCCGTAGGCGGCGCGCAGGTCGGAATAGAGCGGCCGCAGTTCCGCGGCGGCGCGTTCGGCGTCCCCCGAGCGCAGGCGCCACATGGCCATCTCCAAGCGCAGGTCCAGGGCGTCCTCGGAATGCTCCCCGTTGGCTGCCCTGATCCTGGTGAGAACTTCCTCGGCGGCCCGCAGGGCCCGGGTGGTCTCGCCCAGCTGGGCCATGCAGTAGGCGGCCTGCTGGCGGCAGAGGAGTGCGCGTTCGTCGTCCTTTCCGGCCTGGCGTTCGAGGACGTCGGCGAGGGTCGCGAACTCGGGCAGGGCCCGGCCCGCGTCGTCGCCGAGGACCAGGGCGGTGGCGCGCAGCAGGCGCAGTTCGACGACCTGCGCCGACTCGGTGCCCAGCACGGCGGAGGCGGGTTGGATGACGTCGTCCAGGACGCCCACGGCTTGGGCGAACCGGCCCTCGCCGATGAGTGCCTGGGCATGGCCGTCGGCCTCGGCCAGTTCCCCGGGAGCCAGCCCCGGCACCGCCTGTCCGGTCGGCTCGACCAGTGTGGGGGGCAGAGCCTGGGTCGGAGCGGGGACAGCCGCCTTGGGCCGGGGCCCCATGGGGTGCCGGTAGGGGCGGGTGGGGTCCGGCAGTGCCCCTGGGGGCAGGGGGTCGTCGGGGGTGAAGGGGTCGGACTGCGGCAGGTGCGGGACGAGGCGTTCGTAGACGTCCTGCGCGGTGGCGGGCCGGTCCTCAGGGTCCTTGGCCAGCAGAGCCAGAACGAGCCGATCCAGGTCCTGGGGCAGGTCCGGGCGGTGCGCGGACGGCGGCCGCGGCTGCTCCTCCACGTGTGCCCGTTGCAAGGCGAAGGGGGCGTAGCCGGTGGAGAAGACCTTCCGGCCGGTGAGGGCCTCGTAGAGGACGCAGCCCAGTGAGTACAGGTCGCTGCGCGGGTTGACCCCTCCGGCCAGGACCTGTTCCGGGGGCATGTACGCGCAGGTCCCCAGCTGGCTGCCGGTCATGGTGATCCGGGTCGTGTCGGTGCGCAGGACGGCGGCGATGCCGAAGTCCAGAACCTTGACCGTCCCGTCGTCGGCGACCATGACGTTCCCCGGTTTGAGGTCGCGGTGCACGACGGGGACGGCGTGGGCATGGGAGAGCGCGGCGCAGATCTGCGCCGCCACGGCGACCGCCGCTTCGACGGGCATCGGCTCAGGGTGGTGCTCGTTGATGACGTCGCCCAGGGGGACCCCGCGCACGAGCTGCATGACCAGGTAGAGCAGCCCCTTGTCGGTGTCCACGGTCGCGTCGTAGACCGCGGGCACGTTGGGGTGCTCGATACGGGCCGTGATGCGCGCCTCACGGCGGAACCGGGCGGCCATCTCCGCGTACTTGCCGGGTTGGTCCACCAGGTCTGGCCGGATGACCTTGATCGCGACCTGACGGTCGAGGACGGTGTCGTAACCGCGGAAGACCTGCCCCATCCCGCCAGTACTGATCGGCTCGGTGATCTCGTAGCGGTCGGCGATCCGCTCGGGTGTGGCGTGCACCGGGCCCCATTCCGCCTCGGGCGCGGCCCCGCCCACCCCGGCACGGCCGCGCGGCTGTCGCGTTCTCCGCTGGCGATCCTACGGGGGCGTGGGGCCGCACTGGCGGCCGATGGTCCCCAATCGGACACTCGGCCTGCGGAACCGGTCGGGGAGTGCAGGGTACACGCCTGCCCGCTGGACGATACAGGCGTGGACCCGTCCCCCGAACACCCCTTTCAGCTCCCGACCGGTTTCGAGGACGGTGCGGTGGCTCCCGCTCCTGGTGGAGGGCTTCCTCTGCCGTGAGGGGTGGGTACGGCCGCGCCACCCGGGGTGTTCCGCACACCAGGATCAGCCCGGGTGGGCGACGTCCTCCCTCAGCGCGTGCCCCACCCTCAGGCGCTGAGTGTGGTGCATGTCCAACCCGTCGATCTCTCCGGCGGTGAACCAGCCCGCCTCGTGCGACTCGTCGCTGACCGCGAGCCCTCCTCCGACCACTCTGGCTCGGAAGCACACGTTGAACTGGCGGCGCACCTCCCCGTCGCTGTAGGCGATCACGTGCCTGGCGTCGGTGTAGGTGCCCACCAACCCCGTCACCTCCACCTGGTAGCCGGTCTCCTCGCGCACCTCCCGCACGGCCGCCTCGGGGAGGCTCTCGGTCATCTCCATCGCCCCACCCGGCATCGCCCACAGCCCGTTGTCCACCCGCCGCTGCAACAGCAGACGCCCCTCGTCGTCGACGACGGCCGCGCTGGCCGCCACCACCAGACTGTTGGGCACGGGGGCGTTCGGGTCGTCGTAGTACTCGCTCCTGGCCATGTGCTGATTCACTCCTCAAGTGGTCGGGCCGTGCGCCATACGGCGTCCATACTGGCGGCATAGGCGTCGAATATCCCCCCGGGAGCCCTACGTTTCAGCCGCAGCAACGGGTTGCCGTAGGCGTTGACCCCGTACAGGTGCGTGTTGGCGTACATGTGGTCATCGGCCCGGTAGAGCGAGTTGTAGAACGTCGTGGAGTGCACTCTCACTGCGATTCCCGGAGTAGCTGTCAGGGGCCGGTAGTGCATGGCGGCCAGGTGGCACCGGGACTGGATGCCGTGGCCGAAGCTCTCCTCCTCACCGCGTACACGCACGGCCTCGCAGTCGGGGTCTCCGATGAGCACACGCACGCGAACGCCGCCCTCAGTCCTGTCTCTGAGCAGGTCGTTCCAGCCGGGAATCTGTTCGTGGAGGAACAGGGCCGCGTAGACATCGAATTCCTGGACCACACAGCCAAGGCTTTGGAAAAGGAGTAAGAGATGCAGCCGCGCACCCAGCACTGGTTCAAGTCCAGCTACTGACAACTGTGTTGAGGTAGCGGGCAACTCAACGGGCGCAGCTGTCCGGGACACCAAACACCGGGAGCTGGGCGCGCTCTTCTTCGGCGCTGACGTGCGGCAAGCCTTCATCGGCACCGCCAAGAAGGACGCCTGAACCTCCCCACCAGCCCGCTCGCCAACGGTCCCGGTCCTGGAGCACTGTCAGTGGTCGCCGCTCAGCCCGGGGACAGCACCAACATGATTCGGCCCCACCTGCTGCAAGCCAGCGAGCGGGGCCGAACCCGTAGTGGACCAGGCGAGCGAGGCTCAGACAGTGCTGAGGCCGTTGCGCTGGCGCAGCAACCGGTAAGCAGCGCGGCTCATGGCCCGGTTGATGGAGCTCTGGAAGTCCTGCTCGCCGAAGTAGCGCTCGGTGAACTCGACCCCGGTCTCGTACCGCTCCATCACGGCCTCCTTCATCGCCGGCTCGAAGGCGTGGCGGAAGGCTCCCTCGTCGTTGTTGACGGCGGCCATCTCCACGTCGGGCTGGGCCATGACCGATTGGAAGCGCTCCTCGATCATGAGCCGGTCGGCCTCGCTGAGTTCGTGGCCGAAGTGCTCGTTGAAGACCTCGATGATCTCCGAGAGCAGCTCCTTCTTCGCCTCGTGGGCGCCGCCCGTACCGTCGGAGAATCCGGGCAGCTCCTGGTCACCCTCCGCCTGGAGCCGCAGGTCGTCCTCCCCCTTGCGGAACAGCTTCAGGTGGCTGAGGTCGATGTCTCCCAGGTCCACCCCGCCGTCCTTGCGGGCGGGCAGCATCCGCAGCAAGAAGCGCCCGTAGAGGTAGAGGCGTTCCAGTTCGGCGTCGGGGTAACGCATCACCTGGGACAGGAAGGCGTACTTGGTGACGTAGTCGTTCAGGTCCACCCGGAACTGGTCGGCGTCGTCCCGATCCGCCTCCTCTTCGCTGTTCTGCAACATGGCGAAGCGCTCCGCGGCCGTGCCGGTGAACCGGGTGAGCTCGGGGTGGTTGCGCAGGTCGTCGGCCCCGGGGTCGGCGTCGAGCCGGTGGAAGGCGTCGGCGAAGCCCTGAAGCTCCTCCTTGACCAGCACGTTCACGTCGTGCATGACCCGGTGGGCGATGGTGTGCAGGATGTCGGGGTCGGCTTCGGCTGTCACCGCCTGCTCGTAGTAGGGCAGGAAGGAGGCCCGGATCTCCTCGCCGTCGTTGACGAAGTCCAGCACCCGCAGGTCGCTCTGCGACTTGAGGGGGTGGGTGCGGTTGAGCCGGGACAGGGTCTGTACGGCCGCCACGCCCTTGAGGGACTTCTCCACGAACATGGTGGTGAGCAGCGGCTGGTCGAAGCCGGTCTGGTACTTGTCCGCCACGATGAGCAGCCGGTACTCCTTGCCGTTGCGCGCGACAGCCGCCGGGTCATCGGCGCGGGTGGCGGCGAAGCGCTTGGGCAGCTCGCTCTCGGAGAAACCGTTGATGCTGTGCTCGGTGACCTCCTCACCCGCTTTGTTCTTCAGGGAGCCGGAGACCGCGAGGAGGGCACCGGGGTCGGGAGCGCCGCTGTCCTTGAGGTAGCTGCCGACAGCCTCGTACAGGCGCAGGGCGGCCTCCCGGGAGCGGGTGACCACCATGGCCTTGGCCCGGCCGCCCATCTGCTTGCGGGTGACGGCGTTGAAGTTCTCCACGATGGTCTCGGCGTGCTGGGCGAGCGTGGAGTCGTGCAGCAGCGCGAACCGGGCCAGCTCCGACTTGGCCTTGCCGGCGTCCACCTCGGGGTCGTCGGTGTTGCCGTTGAGCAGACGGTACTGGGTGCCGTAGGTGATGTAGCTGCGCAGCGGGTCGAGGATGAAGCCCTCCTCGATGGCCTGGCGCATGGAGTAGGTGTGGAAGGGCTCGTACTTGTCGGTGGCCTCGTTGCGGACGCCGAACAGGTTGAGGGTCTTGTGCTTGGGGGTGGCGGTGAAGGCGAAGTAGGACAGGTTGGCGCTGCGGCCCCGGAAGGCGGCCGACTCGCGCAGGGCGTCCTCGGTGGACTTGGGGGCGGCCTCGACGGCGGTCTCTTCCGTGTCGTCGTCGGTGTCCAGGCCCAGGTCGCGCAGGGCCTTCTTGACGTCCTTGGCCGCCTCACCGCTCTGGGAGGAGTGCGCCTCGTCCACGACGATCGCGAAACGGCCGCCGCGGATCTCCGTGGGCTCGCGCCGCAAGTAGTCCAGCAGGGCGGGGAAGGTCTGGAGGGTGACGACGATGATGCGCTTGGAGGAGGTGGACAGCGCCTCGGCGAGCTGGGCGGACTTGGAGCCGCCCTTGCCGCCGATCCGCCCCACCAGACCTTCGACCTGGGAGAAGTCGCCAACGGTCTCCTGGAGCTGACGGTCCAGGACCGAGCGGTCGGTGATGATGACGGTCTTGTCGAAAACGGGGTTGTTGGGTTCCAGGCCCTTGGCAACGGCGGCCGGGTCTATCAGGGCGGGGTCCGCGGGGGTGTGCAGTGAGGAGAGGCGGTGGGCGAGCCAGGCGATGGTGTTGGACTTGCCGGAACCGGCCGAGTGCATGACCAGGTAGTTGTGCCCGGCGCCGTGGCGGGCGGCATGGCCGACCAGGCTGCGCACGGCGTGCCACTGGTGGTAGCGGGGGAAGATGACGGTTTCGCGCCTGCGGCCCTTGTCGTCCTTGTCGCGCTTGACGTGGACGAATCGCTCAAGGAGGTCGAGCCAGTTGTCGATGCCCCAGACCTGTTCCCACAGGTAGGCGGTGCGGTAGCCACTCTGGTCGGGTGAGGAGGGCGGGTTGCCCGCACCGCCGGTGCGGCCGGGCCCCTCGGAGCCGGTGTTGAAGGGCAGGAACCGGGTGTTCTTTCCTGCGAGCTTGGTGGTGAGGAAGACCAGCTCGGGGTCGACGGCGAAGTGCACGAGGGTGCGCTTGGTGAATAGCAGTTCGCGCGGATCACGGTCGCGGGCGTACTGGTGCTTGGCGTCGTTGACGTTCTGCCCGGTGAGGGGGTTCTTGAGTTCGGCCGTTGCGACGGGCAGACCGTTGACGAACAGCACCAGGTCCAGGGAGCGCCCCTGGTCGCCGTCCTTGGCGGCATAGCGCAACTGCCGGATGACGGTGAGCCGGTTGGCCTCGTACTCGGCGAGGGCGTTCTCGGCGATGGTGTGCGAGGGCTTGAAGTAAGCGAGGCGGAACTTCAGGCCCTCGATGGTGACGCCCTGGCGCAGGACATGCAGGGTGCCCTCGGTGTCGATGCGTTTGGCGAGGGTCTTGGCGAAGGTGGCCTGGGCCTTGTCGCTGGAGCCGCCGCAACGGGTGACGAGTTCCTCGAAGGCGTCGGGCTGGGTCGCGCCGAGGAAGACGAACAGCTCAGAGGTGTCCAGCGCGAGTTCGGGGTCGTAGTGGTGGTTGGCGCCCTGAGACCAGCCACGCTCCAGCATGGCGGAGACGATGTGGTCCTCGAAGGTTTTCTCGTCGTAGACGGGGCTCATGACACATCAGCTCCTCGCACGGTGGGGACGTCGATCCGCCCGGTAACAGCTGCGGTGATCAGTGCGCGCTTGCGCTCTTCCAAAAGATCAATTTGGCGCTGCACAGCATCAGCAGCACGATCAATACGTTCATTCGCTTCACGGATGCGCTTAACGATTTTTCGCTGTTCATCGATTCCAGGGAGTGGAATTCGAAGCATCTGAAGATCAGGAACGTAGATGGTCTTGTGCGTTGACCCCATAGCCAGACGCCCAAGCAAGTCCGACCGCATAGCCCTCAGACACCACAAAAGGTAATAAGGATCCAACCTCGGACCACAAGTCCACGTAACAAAATCCTGACTGGTCGCCATATCAGTTCCCATAACCGCAGAATAACCTGCTGACGCCGTGCGACATAGAACCACGGTCCCCTTGGGGTGAATTTCAGCGGCACTATTCTCAAGGCCGAGCTCACTGATGCACTCCCTGGTTTCATGAATCTCTTCACGACGGTCATCCCGAATCTGGGATACCTCACCCGTCGTAATCCATGGAATCGAGCAGTCCTTCCACCACTCCGAATTTGACCTACTTGGTGTATGTCCGCTTCCCATCCGCGCAAGCAAACCCAAGCGCACTTCTTGCCAAGCCTTCGGAGTACGATCCAGCCAAGGAAGCATGGACGCCCCCAAGGCACCCGACCCCGAACCAGACACTTGATGGAAGACGTTGGCAACACGCCTTTCTAGAAGAGTCTTAATCCCTTTCCTTCTCGCCTTCACAAGCGTGTCGGTACGACCAACCTCAGCATCAAGGAAGTCAGCAATTCTCCTCTGTTCTTCAAGAGGCGGAAGAGGAATGACAGTCGAGGCCAGGCGCTCGCGACTCAACTCAATCTGATTCGTCGAGCCAACTACCATGGAAGAATACATGAAATCATAGAAATGCGAACTGCCCAGTACGTAGTACGCGTAGCGTGCCAGCATTTCGCTTTTTCGCGCACGCACAACAGTCACATGTCCATCAGCGATCGCCGGACGGCCATCTTGGGAGCCTTCAAAGAATCCGACCCTACCTAGGGTTCCCGTCCCAGTTGAGTTAATGATGACATCCGAATTTTCCAGAAAGCCTTTTATCTTCCCGGGGTCCAACGATGTCCCGTGAAACTTTCCTTTAGCCCAGTCCAGGTGGCTTCCACGGTTGACCGCTTGGTTCACAACATGAACCGGACCATCGTCCACGTAGTCTGGAGCCGAGCCTCGCCCCAGGAAGTTGGTGACCAGCTTCAGCGGAGAAGCCCGCCACCCTTCCGGAATACTCGCAAAAAAGCTCGTCACTGGGTCACCTCACCAAGCAGTCGCTGAATCTCAGCCTCAAGCTCCTTAAGATCGGCGTCGATCTCCTCCAGCGGCCTTGGTGGCGCATACACATAGAAGTGCCGGGTGAAGGGAATCTCGTAGCCGATCTTCGTCTTCACAGGGTCCACCCAAGCGTCGGGCACATGTGGCCGGACCTCGCGCTCCATGTAGGCGTCGATGTCCTCGTCCAGCGGGATGTTCTCGAAGTCGCGCAGGTCCGGGTCCGGCTCCGGCTCGCCCTTCTTCTTCTGCACCTCGCCCTCGGCATCGCGCACCGACACCGCGTTCCACACGGCCTTCATCACCGGAGTCGACGGCTTGGAGAGGCCCCCCTCAGCGAACGCCTGCTGCATACGGTCCGCGAACTCCGTCTTCTTGAAACACGGGCCGCCGCCCACCAGCGACCTCAGCGCGTCGACCAGTTCCGCCTTCTGCTCGTACTTGGCGGTGGTCTTCCCCTTCTCCAGCGCGGCTGCCAACTCCGCCAGGGTCTCCTCGGTGACCTCGAAGCGCAGCTTCAGTGGCCGCTCGACGGTGATGCGCTGGTAGCCGAAGTCCTCGTTGCGGAACACCTTCACCTTGCCGTGCAGCGGGTGTTCTGGGTCCTCTGCCACCCCTAGTGCGTCCGCGTACAGCCGGGTCAGCTCGGTGATCTGTTCGGCGCTGATCTCCTTGCGCTTCTCCCCCAGGGACTTGCGCATCTTGGTCCAGTGATCGCGGGCGTCGATCAGCTTGACCTTGCCCTCGTGGGCCCGGTCCTTGCGGTTGGTCAGCACCCAGAAGTAGGTGGAGATGCCGGTGTTGTAGAAGAGCTGGTCGGGCAAGGCGACGATCGCCTCCAGCCAGTCGTTCTCCAGAATCCACCTACGGATCTCGGACTCGCCAGAACCGGCGGCCCCGGTGAACAGCGGGGAGCCGTTGAAGACGATGGCGATACGACTACCGCCCCGCTTCTCCCCCTCCTCGTCGAGCTTGACCGGCTTCATCTTGGAGATCATGTGCTGCAGGAACAGGAAGGAACCATCGTTAATACGCGGCAGCCCAGCCTCGAAGCGGCCCGAGGACCCCAGCTCGTGCTCGGCCTCGACCTCGTCCTTGACCTTTTTCCACTCCACGCCGAAGGGCGGGTTGGCCAGCATGTAGTCGAACTTGCCGTAGCGGTGCCGGTCGTCGCTGAAGGAGTTGCCGAACCGGATGTTCTCGGGGCTCTGGCCCTTGATCATCAGGTCGGACCGGCAGATCGCCCACGACTCGGGGTTGAGCTCCTGGCCGAACACCACCGGTTGGGCGTCGGGATTGAGCGCCTTGATGTGGTCGTGCATCTCGGTGAGCATGCCGCCGGTCCCGCAGGCCGGGTCCAGGATCTCCTTGATAACACCGGGCCCGCGCAGGGAGTCCTCGTCGGGGGCCAGCAGCAGATTGGCCATCAGCTTGATGACCTCTCTGGGGGTGAAGTGCTCACCGGCGGTCTCGTTGGAGATCTCGGAGAACTTGCGGATGAGCTCCTCGAACACGTAGCCCATCTGCACGTTGGAGACCCGCTCCGGACTCAGGTCCAGGTCGGCGAACCTGCCCACCACCCGATAGAGCAGCCCGGCGGCGTCCAGGCGCTGGATCTGGCGGGGGAACTCGTACTTCTCCAGCACCTCGTAGGCGTTGCTGGAGAAGGCGTGGATGAAGTGCCCGAGGTTGTTGGCCGCCTGGGAGGGGTCGGCCGCGATGCGCTCGAAGGTGAGCGGACTGGTGTTGTAGAAGCTGCGACCGGACGCCTTGAGCAGGAACTCGTGGTGGACCGGCTTGCCCTTCCACTTCTCGTGGGCGGCCAGCACCTCCTTCTTCTTGGGCTCCAGGACGCAGTCCAGGCGGCGCAGCACGACGAACGGCAGGATCGCCTTGCCGTACTCGGACTGCTTGTAATCACCGCGGAGCAGGTCGGCGACCGACCAGATGAAGCTCACCAGCTCCTGATGGGTACTCGAATTCACCGAAGTCCTTCCAAAGGGGTGTGCGGCGCAGGGGTTTCGCAACGGGGCCGGTTCAAGTCTGTCTGATTCACGGGCTTGCAGTGACCTCTTCCGTGGCTCGTGTAGCCGCCAGAGGCGGCGGCGCCAGCAGGCCCGCCCGCAGCCCGCTGGTGAGTCGCTCCCCCAGTTCCCCGGCGGCCTCGCGGGCACGGTCGAGATGGACGTGGAACTCGTGCAGTTCGCGGAACGCGGCACCGTAGCGCCGCTGCTCCTCCAGGGGCAGCAGGGGCACGCCCAGCCGTCGCAGGTCCACCCGGACGATCGTCGAGCCGAGTCCGGCACGGCGCAGGTTGTCCTCGTCCTCCAGGAAACCTGCCAGGAACCAGGGGTCGATGTGTGCGGGATCGGGTCTGAGCAGGTGCAGGTTGGCGCCCAGTACGGCTCCGGCGTCGGTGTCGGAGACCACCCGGGAGCGGGACGGGCCGCGCCTGGCCAGGGCCGAGGGCACGACCACGTCACCGAGCCGGATCTCCACCGGCTCCCGTGTCTGCTCCCCGTGCTCCGGTTCGGCGGCGAGGCGTCCGCTGGGACTGTCTCCGCCCAGGACATCGGACAGGGTCAGCACGCGCGGCCCGGTGCCCGTGTCGTCCTCTGTCGAAGGACCCGTGCCGGAGGCCGGAGCCCGGTGCAGCACCAGCGCACCGGAACGCGCCAGATCGGCGACGGTGGTGATGCGCCACTCCCCGGCCTCCCGTGCGGCCCACCCCTGGCCGGGCGCGGAGGTGCTGGTGTCCTCCAGGGCGCGCAGGAGTCTTCGCCGCGCTTTGCCGGCCCACCTGTGCGCCTCCTGCCCGCTCACCTCGGGTGCGGTCACGGGCAGGTGGCGCTGCGGGGTCAGGTCGACCGCGTCGTCCAACAGCTCGACCACCGGTACGGCACCGCAGAACCCGGGCACGTCCGCCGCCTTCTCCGATGCGTCGAGGAAGGCCCGCCAGGCACCGCCCACACCATCGCGCAGCGCCTCCCAGTCGAGGGGGAGGCGCTCCTCGCCCTCCTGGCCGCTCCCCGCGTCCACGAAGAAAACCCGTGCCGGCGCGGCGTCCGCGGCGGGCTGCCGCAGCACCCACAGGTGCAGTCCCACGTGCAAAGGGGCCGCCGCACCGGCGGGAAGGCCGATGACCGCCGACAGCGCGCCCCGGCGCAGCAGTTCCCTGCGGATACGGCGGCCCGGGGGCCGGGACGCGGCGGCCGGGGGCATGAGGACGACGACCCGGCCGCCGGGGCGGGTGTGGGCCAGGCAGTGCTGGACCCAGGCCAATTCGGACTCGGACCGGGGCGGCACCCCGTAGGCCCAGCGCTCGTCGTAGGCGAGCCGGTCGGCCCCCCAGTCCCGTTGGTTGAAGGGCGGGTTGCACAGCACCGCGTCGAAGAGGCGGTCACTGAAGGCGTCGGCGGTGAGGGAGTCGCCCGCGGCGATCCTGCCGAGGGCGCCGCTGGGCACCAGGCCGACCAGCGCCTGGGCCAGGCGCGCCATGACCTCCCCGGCCTCCTGCCCGTACAGGCCCACCGCCCCGTCCCGCGAGGCGGTCCGCAGCAGGGTGCCGGTGCCGCAGGCGGGGTCGAACACCTCGGCGCCCCGTACGTCGGCCAGGTCGGCCATCAGCCGGGCCAGAGGCTCCGGGGTGATGTGCGCCTTGCCGCCCAGTGAACCCAGGTAGGCGGCGTGCAGGTGGCCAGAGAGCTCTCGTGCCCGCTCCGGGGTCCGGGCGGCCCCGCGCACCGCGCTGACGAGTCCGGGCCCGCCCGGGTACGCGCCCAGCCGTTCCTCCGCCGCTCCGGCAACCGGGGGGTCACCCCGGCTCAGGCAGAACAGCAGCTCATGGACAGCGGCGACGGCTTCCCCCAGGTCAGCGTTGCCGTCGTCGACCACCCGCATCAGCTCCCAGACGCGCTCGTGGGGTGCCCGTTCGGGCATGCGGTCGCTGCGCGCGAGCCACTCCTCCACTCCGGCGCGATCGAAGAGCGCCCTGTTCCCGCTCCCACCGACCGGCTGCGGGAAGTCCTCGTGGCGCCGACGCCAGTTACTGACCGTGGTCCGGCTCACCCGTGCGATCCGGGCGATGTCGGCCGCGGTGACCTGCGGTGACTCCGCCATCGAGGTCTCCTTTCGTCATCCTGAGGACAGTACACCACATCAATATGCGGGTTGACAACGTTTTCATGCATTCTCTATGTTGACTGCATCGGTGATGTTACCCAGCGCCAACGACACCCCCTGGAGCCGGCCATGTCCATGCCCCTTCCCCTGCCCTTCGAGCAGGAAGAGCCCCGGTCAGACCCCCGAAGGGTCACACCCCGGCAGCTGCTCGACATCCGGGAGAGCGAGTGGCGGCCCCGGTTGGAATCGGTCTCCCTGATCTCCGAGGCCTCCCTCAACCAGCGCCAGCTCGACCAGGCCGCCAGGGCCCTCGGGGCGGTGTTCTCCGAGCAGATGGACGTCTATCTGCGATCCGGACTGTCCCGGTGGCCCGCCTGCACCGCGGCCGTCACCGTGGGTATCGCCACCAGCCGCTACTCCAGCGGCACCTTCTGGCCCCCGCTGTGGGAGATCACCGAAGTCCCCGCGGCCCGCCAGGACAGCGGACAGTGGGGCGACGACCTCCTCCGGTCCCTGGAGATCCTGGGAGCGGACACCTTCCCGGACATGACCCAGAAGTACGTGGGCCCGATCCTGATGCACTCGGGCATTCCCACCTACTGTCTCGGCGACCTCTTCGACCTGCTGCTGCACCGGGCGGCCGTGGCCCCGGGTACGGACGCGCACGGACTCCACCAGTGGGCGGTCGCGGGCCGGAACCGGATGAAGGACCTGGACATCCCGGCCCAGCGCTTCCTCTCCACCGGCGGCGACTACGCCCTGGAGACCATCGAACGGTGCATGCACCTGCTCGACTCGCTCCGCGAGGACTCCGACACCAGTGCCCGTGAAGCAGGGCTGCCCGAGCGCTTCCAGGGGCCCGCCCTGGAAGCGCTGGAGCGCGCCGCCTCACGGGGCTCCCTGCCGCAGCACACGGCCGCGGGAGCACACCGCACCCGCACCGCGCGGCCCCGGCTCCACCTGGACCCCTTCGTGCACGGCGTGCACGTCGTCCTGCCCACCGCGGAGGGCGAGGACGACCTCGACGTCCTGTGGGAGGTCACCACCGACGACGGCACCCGCACGGTGCGGGCCCGCCACCGCTGGGGCGTCGGCACCGCCGAGCGGACCGTGTTCGCCCTGCCGCGTCCCACCCGTGCCGTGAGCGTGGCCGCTCGGGGAACACAGGTGCGGGAAAGGCTGGATCTCATCGACCCGCACGACCCGCTGCTGGTCTTCGACGACGCGGGCGCTCTGGTGGGCGCGGGGCAGGCCCTGCCGCCCGGGCCCGTGTGGGTGCTGCACCCGAGCGCGCAGCCGCTCGCCCGCTCCGAGTCCGCCGAGGATCTCGGAGAGCACGACGTCCCCTACGGCTGGGAGGGGTGGACGCTGCTCCGGCTGCGTCTGCGCCGCGACGACTGGATCCGGCTCGGCGACAGGCCGGAGGACACCCGCCGCGTCCAGGGCCGTGAACGGCCCCGGCTGGAACTCACCGACCCGGTCATCGGGGTGACCACGGCGCACGGGGCCCCGGTGCACGCCAGGCGGCCGCACGTGATCCTGCCCGAGGCGGAGGGCACCCCGGTGCAGTGGCGGGTGGAAGTCCGCTCCGTGGAGGAGGGACGCGTGCTGTCCCGGACCCGAGCCGAGTCCGGCACCCGGGTACGGCTCTTCGACGAATACGACTCACCTGTCGTGGGAGCCTTCACCGTGCACGTGCGGGGGCCGCTGGGCCGCGGCCTGACCCGCCAGGTCACCGTCGCCGAGGGGTTGGCGGCGCGGCACACGCCCGCCGTACGCGTGCTGGAAGGGCGGGGACTGGTCAGGGCGGAGACCGTACTCGATCCGGCGGACGGTACCGAGGCGGAACCGTCTCAGCTGTCCTTCGGCCCGGCGGAGACCGCCCGCCAGGCGGTGGTGCGGTCGGGGACCTCGGTTCTGCCGGTGGTGGTCGAACCCCCGCACCTGCGGGTCCTGGCCACCGGCGAGCGGGGACCGCAGTGGCGGGCCGAACCGCTGCGGATCGACTCCGAATCCGTGGCCGAGACCGGGGACCTCCTCCTCCGACTGCCCGAAGGCGGATCGCGCCCCGGTGAGCTGTGCGTGATGCAAGGGGACGAGATCGTCCAGCGGGTGCGTTCCGGCACCAGCCTCGGTCCCGGCACCCACCGCTACCCCCTCGGGCAGATCGTGGAGACAGCCCTGGCACGGCGCCACCTCAAACTGGTCGTCGGGTACGGCACGGCGCCGGTCACCGTGGCCCTTGTACGGCCCCGGCGGCTGGCAGACCGGGCCGAACTGCGCGACGGTGTCATCGAGTTCGACGGCTTCGCCGGTATCGAGGACGTCACCGCCGCCGTGTACGCGTGCGGCGCGCCCTGGCGGCCTCCCGTGGTGCTGCCGGTCAGCGCCGAGGGCCGCGTGATCCTCCCGGACGCGCTCCGCGATGCGGGGGAACTGCGTGTCCTGCTGGGGGTCGAGGACCCGTGGTCCATCAGCGAACACCCGCGCTGGCCCCAGCCCTGGGACCCCAACGTCCTGGTCTGCGCGACCCCGGGCCGCCCCAGGGGCGCCGACGCCGACGAGGAGCGGCTGTGCGCGGCCTTCGCAGAGGGAGAAGGGCTGGACACCCTTCCGGTGTCCCACGACAACGCGGTACGCCTGTGGCGGGTGCTGGGGACCTCCGAACCCCTGCTCCGATCAGGGGTTCCCGCAGAACGGATCGAGGCCTGCGCCTCGGCCCTGGGCCGCGCGCCGCTGCCGGCGCTGCTGGCACACGGCGGGGCCGACCTGTCAGCGCAGGAGAGTGTGTGGGCACTGATCACCGGAGGGCTCGCGGCCGCCCCCGTCGGGCAACGCGTTCCCGCACGGCGCGCGGCCGAGCTGTGGCACCGGCTGCCCGCCGCGGCGGCACTGGCCACCAGCGACCTCCTGCCCCTGATCGGCTCGGATCCGGAAGAACCCGAACACGCCGAACTCCTGGAGCAGTTGGAAGAGCACTGCGGCCCCGTGGCGGCCGCCCTGCTCCGGGGCGAGGCCGACCCCGCCGCCGGTTCGGGCCGCTTCGACGCCACCACCGAGTTCCTGGCCCGTATGCCCGACGACCAGGTCGCCGCGATCTGGCAAGCGGCCCGAGTGGTGCCGCGCGCCCTGTTGGACGAGGACTCGCGCACGCAGGCGGCCCTGGGGCTGTTCACCGAACGCAACCGGTCCGAGCTGCACCGGCTGCGCCACAGCGCCTCGGACATCATCACGGCCACCCTCCACCTGGTCAAACGGATCCCCGAGACCTACCGGCGCCCGGCGCTGGCCCTGTTGGAGTCCCGCCACGCCCCGGGGGCCTCCCGGTGGCGCAACCTGCCCGCCGCCTCATTGGCCCTGGCCGTGGCGGCACGGCTGGCCGCTCGCGGCGTGCGCTCGTGCGCCTCCCTCGCGCGGGGCCAGCAGCAGGTCTGGGGGGACATGGCCCGCTGTGCCCCCGACCTCGTCCGTATCGACATCGTCCTGGCCGAACTCGCCCTCGCCGGGGCCGAACGCGCCCACTTCACCAAGGAGCCCAGCCGATGACCTCCCAGATCGACCCCATCGACGTGAGCGCGATGATCAGCGACAGCTACCGCCGCTACCTGCGCTCCCTCCTGCCGGTGCGCGACCCGGCACTGGCCGGGGCGCTCGCGGAGCAGATCAACGAGAGCGAACTGCTCAGCAAGGGGCCCCTGCTGGAGGCCACGCCCGCCTACGAGACCGGCCGCACGCCGCGCGAACTCATCGCCGAGGGAGTACTCAGCACCGGGTTCGACTCGCCCACCGGGCCCGCCGTCCACCTGGACCGCCCCCTGTACACCCACCAGGAGGAGGCGATCCGCAAGGCACGCCGGGGACGCAACCTGGTGGTGGCCACCGGAACCGGGTCCGGCAAGACCGAGAGCTTCCTGCTGCCCGTCCTCAACGAACTCCAGGAGGAGCACGAACGCGGCGAACTGGGCCCGGGCGTGCGGGCCATCCTGCTCTACCCGATGAACGCGCTCGCCAACGACCAGCTCAAGCGGCTACGGGAGAGCCTGCTGGCGCACAGCCCGCACATCACCTTCGGCCGCTACACCGGGGAGACCAAGGAGACCGAACAGCAGGCGCTCGATTCCTTCCGGGCCCTGCACCCCGGGGCGGAACCGCCGCCCAACGAGTACCTCAGCCGCGAGCGCATGCGCAGGGAGCCCCCGCACCTGCTGCTCACCAACTACGCGATGCTGGAGTACCTGCTGCTGCGCCCCGCGGACCTGGACCTGTTCGAGGGCGAGCACGCCGGGCACTGGAAGTTCATCGCCCTGGACGAGGCGCACGTGTACGACGGGGCCAAGGCCGCCGAACTGGCGATGCTGCTGCGCCGGCTGCGCGACCGGGTCGCCCCCGGCCAGAACCTGCGGTGCATCGCCACCAGCGCGACCGTCGGCGACGACCCCGGCGCGGTCACCGGGTTCGCCGAGCGGCTCTTCGACGCCCCCTTCACCTGGGACGAGGGCGACCCCGAGCGCCAGGACCTGATCCGCGCCACACACCGGGACACCGTGCCCGACCTCACCTGGGGTCCGCTGTCCGCCCTGGACTACCGTGCCGTCCGCAGCGCGGACGACCCGGGGCGGGCCCTGCTCTCAGCAGCCTCCCGGCACGGCGCGCAGTCCCCCGACCCGTTCGCTCTCCTGGCCGGGGAGAAGCGCCTGCAGCACCTGCGCGTCCTGCTGGCCCGGGGCGGCCCCCAGCCGCTGAAGACCCTGGCCGGGGAGTTGTTCGAAGCCGTCCCCGACACCGCCGGACCTGCCGAGGGCCTGACCGCCGAGGACCGGTTGCGGGCCCTGGCCGACCTGGTGTCCCTGGCCAGCACGATCCGCGACGGCGACGGGAACCCGCTCCTGTCCGCCCGCTACCACCTGTTCACCCGGGCCACCGACGGCGCGTTCACCTGCCTCACCGAGCAGGGTCCGCACGTGTCGCTGGCACGGCACGAGAACTGTGCGACCTGCGCCGCGTCCGCCTTCGAGATCGGAGCCTGCAAACGCTGCGGCGACCTGTACCTGGTCGGCAGCATCGAGTCCGACGGGACCGGGACCCGGCTGCTGCCGCAGAGCCCCCACCAGAAGGCCCCCGACTGGCTGCACCTGGGCAGTACGCCGATCACGCTCGACGACGATGACGACACCCTGGAGACCGCCCCCAAGGTCAACCCGCAGACCCGCTACCTGTGCGCGGGCTGCGGCACCCTGTCGGACTCGCCGACCGGCGCGTGCGCGGTCTCCTGTGAACAGCGGTCCCCGCGTGAGGTCCGCCTGATCAGGTCGCGGGGCGACAAGGCCGCACGCTGTCTGAGCTGCGGTGCGCTCGGAAGGCACACCCTGCGCCGATTCGAGAGCGGCAACGAGGCCTCCGCCGCGGTCGTGGCGACCGCCCTGTACCAGGCGCTGCCCGAGGACGCCGACGAAAAGGTGGCCGACCAGCCGGGAGGGGGACGCAAACTCCTGATGTTCAACGACAGTCGGCAGTCAGCGGCGTTCTTCGCCCCCTACCTGGAGACCAGCTACCAGCACTTCCAGCGCCGCCGCCTCATCCTGGACGGCATGCGGGACATCCACGACCCCGACGACGAACTGCGGGTGGACGACTTGGTCGACGCCACCGCGCGGACGGCCAGGAACGCCGGCCAGTTCGACCGGAAGGTGTCGAAACGCCAGCGCGCGGCCACGGTCGCCCCCTGGGTGATGAGCGAACTGGTCAGCACCGACGACCGGCAGTCGCTGGAAGGGCGAGGGCTGCTGCGGGTCGGCCTGTCGCGGCCCGAGGGAGCCCGCCTCCCCGCCGCCTTCACCGACCGGCTCGGCTTGGCCGAGGACGAGGTCTGGGACCTGTTCGGGGAACTGGTGCGCACCCTGCGGCAGCAGGGCGCGCTGACCATGCCCGAGGACGTGGCCGCCGACGACGAGGTGTTCGCACCGCGCCTGGGTCCGGTCTACGTGCGTCAGACCGGGTCCGACCGCGCGCGCAAGGTGATCAGCTGGCTGCCGACCTCGGGGCAGAACAGTCGGTTGAACTATCTGAGGCGGCTCTTCGAACGGTTGGGACTGCCAGAGGACCCCAAGCTCCCGGCCCTGGTGCTGGAGAAGGTGTGGGACCTGCTGCGCGGAACACCCGACGGATGGCTCGTCCCCTCGGAGGTCCGGGTGCTCGGGACTGTGTTCCAGGTGGACCACGAGAGCCTGGAGCTGTCCCTGGTCACCCCGGAGACCGCCCCCTACCAGTGCGACAGCTGCCGCCGCCTGCACCCGGTGTCGGTGCGCGGCGTGTGCCCGACCATGAACTGTCCGGGGACCCTGTCCCCCTACGAGATCCCCGACCCCGACAAGGACACCGACCACTACCGGCACCTGTACCGGACGCTGAACCCGGTCCCGCTCACCGCCCAGGAGCACACCGCGCAGTGGTCGGCGCGTGAGGCCGCCCGTATCCAGCAGGAGTTCGTCAGGGGCCGGGTGAACGCGCTGTCGTGCTCGACCACCTTCGAGCTCGGTGTGGACGTGGGCGAACTCCAGTCGGTGTTCATGCGCAACATGCCGCCCACCACCGCCAACTACGTACAGCGAGCGGGCCGGGCCGGACGCCGCTCCGACTCCGCGGCCCTGGTGGTGACCTACGCGCAGCGCCGCTCCCACGACCTGTTCCGGTACCAGGAACCCGAGAAGATGATCGCCGGCCAGGTGCGCGCCCCCTACGTGCCGCTCGCCAACGTGCGCATCGACCGCAGGCACGCCCACTCCGTGGCGCTGGCCGCCTTCTTCCGGCACTGGTACCAGGAGACCGGCGAGTCCTGGACGAGGGTCGGGCAGTTCTTCCTCCCGGGAGAGGAAGGACCCGCCCCGGTCCAGCGGGTGGCGGAATTCCTGTCCCCCGTGCCGGAAGCCGTCACCGAGGCGCTGCTGCGTGTCCTCCCGCCCGAGGTCGCCGAGGCGATCGACGTGGTTGGCGGGGCCTGGGCGGGCGAACTCACCGAACTGCTGGAGTCCTTGCGCCTGGAGGTGGACCAGGACGTGTCGGACTTCGAGCGCCGCCGAGTGGAGGCCTTCGAGGCCCGCAGGGACGGGTTGGCCGAACGCTTCGGCAAGACCATCAGGACGGTGGTGGAGCGTTCACTCATCGGCTTCCTCGCCACCCGCAACGTGCTGCCCAAGTACGGCTTCCCGGTGGACACCGTGGAGCTGCGCACCCACCACTCCGGCGAACCGGTGGGCAGGCAACTGGAGCTGGCGCGGGACCGGAGTTCGGCCATCTACGAGTACGCGCCGGGCGGTTCCATCATCGCGGGCGGCAAGAAATGGACCTCCGCGGGCATCTACCGCCTCCCCGGCAGGGAACTGCACCCCCACCACTACCGGGTGTGCACCGAATGCGGCTTCTACGCCGAGTCCAAGGACCCGCTGGAGGGCGTGTGCGGCTCCTGCGGCGCGCTCGCCCGGGGCGGCCGGACCAAGTACGTCATCCCGGAGTTCGGGTTCGTCGCCGACACCTCCGTGCAACCGGCCGGGACCACACCGCCGCAGCGCTCCTGGCACGGGTTCACCAGTGTGCTCAGGCTCGCCGCCGATCCCGAGGACCACTCCTGGCCGCTGCCCGGTGGTGGTGAGGTCCTGTGCCGGGCGGGCAGCAGGGGCGAGCTCGTGGCCATCTCCGACGGCCCGTCCGGGCAGGGTTACCGGATCTGCGGCTGGTGCGGCTGGGGCAGGGGGACCGCGACCGGCAAGGTGCCGGACGAGCACACCAACCCGATGAAGGGCACACCGTGCGCAGGACCGCTGTCCCACCTGTCGCTGGCGCACCGGTACGAGACCGACATCGTGGAGATCTCCTTCGGCGGCCGACTGGACGTCGGGCGGGCTTCAGAACAGGTCCGTTACTCCCTGCTGTACTCGCTGCTCGAAGGCGCCTCCTCCACACTGGACATCAGCAGGGACGACATCGACGGAGCGACCTTCCGCAGGGCGGCGGGCACGATGGCGCTGGTGCTGTTCGACACGGTTCCCGGAGGTGCCGGGGGCGCCACCCGGATCGCGTCGGCGTTCCCCCGGGTCCTCGAAGCGGCGCGCGCCCGCGTCGGTTCCTGTGACTGCGGCGCGGAGACCTCCTGCTACGGCTGCCTGCGCAACTACCGCAACCAGCACTTCCACGACCGGTTGCGCCGTGACGCGGCGATCAGCGCGCTGGACGCCCTGCTATGAGAGACGGCGGGGTGCCCGTCCCGAGCGGTGGCGGGCGCCCCGCAGGGGTGGGGCCCAGCAGGGGCACGCAGCGGAAGCCGGACCAACGACCGGGAGGAACAACCGTTCCCGGAGCAGGCAGTCGGCTTTTCCACCTGTCCTTGTCCGCAACATCACTGCCACCCGAAAACTTCGTTCTCCGACAGGGCTGAGGCTGTCAGCGCAACGTCTGACCGTGCGGACGTCCCACGGGCACCGGCCGCCGCCCTCTCGAGGTGTCCACCGTGTACAGGCGGGCCAGCAGACGGCGCACCACCGGGTGGGCGTCATCCACACCGCTGCGCTCACGCCAGGCCAGGAACAACCCTCCAGCGGTGAAGGTGCGTGCGTCGGCACGCGAGGCTCCCCCCTTCGGCGGGGTGAGCGCTCCGATCCCCGGCCAGCGAGGTGACCTTCTAGGAACCGCACTCAAAAGGAAAGGGTGGTTCGGCGGGTGCCCGCCGAACCACCCTTCCCGTTCAATTGCTCAGCCACCTCTCCCGTAGCTGGTCGGCAAGGTCGCGGCGTTCGAGCCCTTCCAGCATGGTGGTCAGGCGTTCCAGGGCCGGGGGCACTTCCCACTCCTCCAGGCCGCCCAAGAAGGCGTCGAGCACGGGGTCGCCCGTGTCACCGCGCTGTTCAGCGGCCCCCTCCGCCTTCGCTCCCGGGGTGCTCATAAGGTCGAGAGCGGCCCCCGCGTTCTCGATGTCGTGCAGCAGGTCGGGGTTCTGCTCGAACCACCACACCCTGGCCACCTGCGGATCACTGAGGACGTCACGCTGTATTTCCCTGACCCGGTCCATGCGAGCACGATGAGCGGCCCTGTGGATCTCGTTACGCGGCCCCACGCGTTCACGCTCACGTTCGAGTTCCAGATCCTCCTCATCGACGGCAAGGGTCACCAGGACCGCCACCTCCCGTACCACCTCCTCACGGGTCCCCTTCTCCTCGGCCAGTGCGCAGGCGATCTCGGCCTCGGCGCTGCCCCTGTCCCCGAGTGAGAAGCCCGAACTCACCTTCTTCGCGAGCTGGATCACCTGTCGCTGCACCAGAGCCCGCGCCCGCGCCTGCGCCGCGGTGCCCGCACCGTTCCAAGCGATGGTCACCTCGAAGGAGGCCTCGAACCCCATACCCTCGGAGGCACTCGGAACCCTGGCCTGGAACTCCACCTTCGTGTCCGGTGACCGGAAAGCGATGCTCCACACCGGGGTCTCGTACCCGTCGCGCTTGCGCCTGCGTCCGAATCCGATCATCGCTTCCCCTCTTCGGTAATGATCCGCCACAGGTCTTCGATGGCAGGAGACTTGTGCACATGGGTGTGCCGCCAACGGTTGAGCCAGCGTTCAAGGCTGTGCCGGAAGGATTCGTGGTCGCGAGCAGCACCCCGCAACACCTCGAAACCGATATCGCTCGCGTCCCGACAGCTCGTCAGAGCGTCGAACCACGCCCACAGCGCCCTACCTACCTCGGTTCCGCAGGAGGCAGCCGCGCGCCAGGCGGAGACCAGTTCGGCGGATGCCCTCTCTCCGGCCTGAAGCTCCTCCAACACCCGTGGCCCGGCGTCGCCCTCCATAGCCAGGAGACGGCAGAGAGCCAGAGCCGCGACCTCGGCCCCCCGCCCCCTCTTCGTTCCGAGCGCCCAGCCGACCAAGGCCTCCAGGACGATGCCGGTGTTCTCGGGTTCCCCTGCGATGTCCTCCAACGCCTGTACCAGCCTCCGGTCCCAGTAAGCCGGAACCTTCTCCGCGATGGCGCGAATCCGCGTCAACGCGGTCGCCGGCTGGACCCGGCCGTAGACCCTGCAGATCTCGAGAACAGTCCGATCCACGAGCCGCACCCGCCGCGAGAGCGCGACCTCGTACAGAACCCGCCGCACTTGCGGGCCGAACTCCGGTGAGACCGCGGCCTCCGCCACTACCGGGATCGCCTCCCACATGAGGGCGCCGGAGTCCCCCCACTCCCTGATGAGCATGAGGACAGGAGAGATGTCACGGTGTCTGCGGGCCAGACGCAACCATCGGTACGCGGCTTCGAGCCGGTGGCGGTCCCCCAGATCGGCGACGGCTTCGGGCACCCATTTCCGAAGGAGTTCACGGGTTTCGGGGTGCTCGCGCCACAGGTAGTCGAGTGCCTCGTCGGCGGCGTTGCGGCGATTGAAGTAGACACCGTCCTCGCGAACGTGCGCCCGGATCTCCCCTAGATGGGACGTGAAACCATTGCCAGAGATGGGTGTTCGCCACAGCGGTGGGACGTGCCATGTCTGAGCCAGCCCGCCTGCGTGGCGCGCGATGACCGCCCGCGGTCCACCCTCCAACAGAGCGACGGCAGCAAGCAGCACGCGCTGGAACTCGGTGTCCAGATCATGGTTCCTGAACCATCCGGCCAGCTCGTCGGTGCTCTCGACATGATCCCGCAGGACGTGTTCGATCCAAGCGGACTTCTCCGTGAAGGAGTTTCTCCTCCGGTGCGCCTCACGGGCGAGAGCGATGGCCCGGGCCGGTTCGGAGCCTTCCAGCGCGTCACGCACACCCGGGTCGTCCAGCCAGAAACGGGACGCAGCCTCCCCGCACGCGCGACTCATGGCTCGTTGGAAGACGTCCGTCGCTCGTGCCGGCGCGTCGATGCGCAACCTGGCCCGGCACTCACTCAGGAAACCCGTTGGTCCCGGCTCAGTGACGAACACGAGCAGGGCACCCGACCGACGCGCGTCCGTCGCCAACCCGCGAAGCGCTACCTGCTGCGCGGCAGTGGGAGCAGGCAACAGTGTGAGGTCGAGAAGGCGGGAGTGGTCGGAATCCACGTTGATCAGCGAGACCCCGGCATCCCGCTCCTTCGGGTCGATGGTGAGTTCTTCGATCGGAGTCCCGAGCCGAACGGAGGCCAGAGCGTGCACCGCGGTGAAGACGCGCCCGCTTCCGGGTTTACCGGAGATGACGCCCACACCGTCCGCCCTGAGTTCGTCCTGGAAGGTCGCGTACTTCTCGGCGTTCCCGGCGCAGAAGGTATTCCGCACCTCCTTGACCCGTTCACCGTCGATGGTGGCCGTCTGACGGAGACGCCGTGTTATGCCCGCACCGATGTGTTCGTGGTAATGGACCCCACCGTCGATCTTGCCGGCGGCCACGGCTTGGCCGCGGTTCCTGCCGACGTTGTTCCCCCACGGGGACTTCCGGCGCCCCTTGGCGCCCTTCTTTCCCGTTCCCCCTTCGGCTCCGGACGGTAGCCCTGGGGAAGCTTGTTCTCCGGAGGCTCCATCCTGTTGTGGGTCCTCCGACGGCCGTTCTCCCTCAGCCGGTTCCTCAGCGGTCATCGGAGGTCACTCCGAAGTTGACTCCTCCGTGGATCGTGCCGCCCTGGACGACCTGACCTCGGTAGTTGGCACCGACCGAGTTGGCGGTGTGAGCACGGGCGCGGATGGGGACGGATGAGGTGTCTCCGGAGCCATCTTCTGGTGTGGCACTGCCGCTCCCGGTCTCGTCCTGCACCTCTGCGATCTCTTGAGCCTTCGAACTCCAGGAGGGGGTGGGAACGAACAGGTAGCCCTCGGCACGGAAGTCCTTGTTTCCCACTGTGGCGTTCACCTGACGCCAGCGGGCGGGGCGGACGGGGGTGAAGCCGCCGAGGACCACATCCTCGTAGACCCGTCGGGAGACGATGACCGCGACCAGGGTGGTGTCGGGGTCAGTACGCTTGAGTTCGTCGCGGACGGGTGCGGAGTCCAGCAGGCGGTGGGTGCTGATCATGGCCTCACCCATGGCGCTGACGGGGTTGCTGTCACCGAGGTCGGGCAGCGGTCCGACATCGACGCTCACACGGAGCCGCATACGCAGTTCGCGGTCGAGATTGGCCAGGATCGGTTGGATCTCCTCCAGCTCCTTCTGCAGGTTCTCCAGGAAGGGGCTGATGAGGAAGGGCAGGTACTCGGGCTCCGTACCGAACACGTAGCCGTCACCGCCGTGGCGGGCGAACCGCTTCTCCTTCCACACCTGTTCCAGGTCTGACCGGGTGAGGGCCTTTTCCAGCACGTCGGGGATGAGCGCACCGATGACCTGCTGATTGCGGGCACTGGTACGGCTGAAGTTCTCCATGTCCACGGCCAGGACACCGCGGTAGGGCGGTAGGGGCGAGCTCTTTCCGTGTTCGGGCAGGTCCAGTTCCATTCCGGTTCTCCTCCGAGGGTGCGGGGCCGCCTGTCGGCCTCCTGCCGACAGCATTCCGTGATGGTTGGCGGTGTTCTGTTCACTTCTGAACACAAGGGAAGGCGAGTGACACACGGCACTCAGGCGTGGTCGGCGCCGAGGGCCAGGGCTTCCAAGCGGCCCAGGTCGACCACGACCACGTACTGTCTTCCGGTGCGGATCAGTCCGAGTTCCTTGAGCTGGGTGTAGGCGTGGTGCACTGAAGTCCGGGAGAGCCCGGCGAAACCGCCGACCTCCAGCTGGGGCAGCGGGATGTGCAGGAGCCGGCCCTCACCGGTGCGGTCGGGGCCGTCCGTGAGCGGAGCCGAGGTCGGTTCGCCGAGCATCGCCGCAAGGTGCACCAGGGCTGCGGGCAGCCGCCGTTCGGCGGGCAGCCTGGCCAGCTGGACACGGATCCTGTCGCTCTCGTCCTGGCGTTGGAAGGCGCTGTCCCACAACACGTCCACAAGGCCGAGCTCCCTGAGCCTGCTCTGGAAGCGTTCGGCGGACAGGTAGACCGTGCTGCCGCCGCTCAGAGCGGTGACCGTAGCACTGCAGGTGCGGCCACCGCCCGCCAGCACGGACTCCCCGAGGATCTCACCGCGGGCGCGGAAGGCCAACGGGGCAGCGGTGCCATCGGCGTACACCGATACCACGCGGACCCGCCCGCTGATCATCAAGTGGATCCCCTGGCCGGTGTCCCCCTGGTTGAGCAGGGCCTGCCCGGTGCTGAACGGGTGGCGCGGGGCCATGGATATGAGCTGACGCCACTGCTCATCGCTGAGCAGTCCGCCGAAACCGTGTCTACGCATAGGGGGCAGTCCTCTTCTCCACTGTGACCTGCACTCGGGATTCTCGTTCCTGGGAGGGAGCGGCACCCCGGCCTGGCCGACTCCGGCCAGCTGATGTGTGGCCCGCACGGCGGCGAAACCCCGATCGAAGCTGGTGGTAGCCGCCGAAGGCGTGCCTGGCTCAGGACTCGGCTTGGAACGCCGGGGTCGGGGAAGCGGCCGGTGAAGACCAGCTCCCGAAGTCCTACGGCCCGTCCGTAGCGACGCGGGAAGCCGCGTACTCGGGCAGCAACCAGTACAGGACGCGGCGGGGGCGTGGGTGCCGACAGCGGTGATCTGGTCGCCCAACAGGCCCACGGTGTCGTTCTCCCAGGTGGGCTGGGAGCGGGTTCATCCGCTACTGAGCGGTCGACATGGGCGGGTAGGCCACCGCAACAGCCGATCCTGTGCCTTCTCCCTGGATACCGGGGCGTCCAGCCACACGCTGAGCATCGGTCGATCTGGAGTCTTACGCAGAGCTGTTCTTCGAAGGAGGCTTCTCGGCAAGCGAGTGGAAAACGTGTTTCCTGGGCTCGGAGTTCGACTGCCTCACCGGTGGAACCGACCCGCCGGTGCGGATGTACGGCCAGGCGATCGTGTGTACTACGGGAGATCGTCAAAGCCCGGGATCGAGAACGTGAAGCGCTCGAGGTTCTCGGAACTGTGCATCGTGGAAGCAGACCACTACCCGTACTCCTGAGTTCGTGGTTGTGGGCCGTCGAAGGAGAGGTCCATTCAGCTCTCGGGCAGGAATCGGCCGCGCAACGGGCCATCGAACGTGCCTTCTCGGTTCTCCCCCATCAGCCGAACGACCCCGCGCTGCCGTTTCTCATGCTGGATCAGACGCACCTGTTGCGTTGGCGGGGCCACTGTCTGGCACGCCTGGGCCGCACCGAGGCGATCGAGGACCTCACACAGGCCTTGGAAGAGATAGCCCCGCTGGGGCTCGGCCGCGCGGAGGCCGGGCTGCGCACCGATCTGGCGCTGGCCTACTCCGTACACGGTGATCTCCGGCAGGCCGGAGTCCACGCCGAACGTGCCGCCGAGCTCTCCCAACGCTCCGGCTCGGTCCGCCAGCGCTCCCGAGTGGCCCACTTGCTCAGGCCGCGTACCCCGTCAGGAAGCGAGCCGGTGGAGTAGGGCGACCAGGGTTCCGGAGCTCTGCACGCGTCCCTCGGCGATCAGGCTGCGGGCCTTGGCCAGGGGCACCCATTCGTAGATTCCCTCGTCGAACTCCGTGGGGTCCGCGACGAGCTCGGCATCACGGCCGATGAACACGTGATGCGGGCTACGGACCGTGCCGATCATCGGCTCGAAGGTGGCCACGTGCTCGAACCTGTTGCCCGAGGGCGTGGTGATGTCGGCCTTGCCCAGCCGCACCCACGGGTTGTCGTAGAGGGTGCGCTCACCGTGCACCACCCAGCGGCCCTGACTGTCCTCGGTCCCGTCCATGCCCCGAAACTATCGCGACCGGAGCACCTCCGAATGGGCGCTCCCCAGCTGCCTCATCTGTCGAACCCCGCCCTGTGTACCCGTGCCCCGAGCTCGTACCCCGAACTGGACTCATTCTCGCCCGCTCCCCGGCCTCGAGCCAGGTCCTGAGCTCAGAACGTGGCGTTCACGTTCTCGTCCGGAGTACCAGCGTCCGTGCGCGCCGGTCGTGCCCGGCTCGTTTCCACGGATCCGTCCGCGCCGGGAGGCACTCGAACAGGATCAGGAGATGTCCCAGAAGCGGAATCGTCTGCGGGAGTCCGAACAGTGCCGCCCTGCCCGCCGCCTGCCCGTGTGAGAGAGGCCCGCCGTCCCGCGCGCTCACGACTCTGAGACCCAGCAGCATCTTGCCGAAGGTCGCGCCCCGGTACCTGAGGAACAGCCAGTCGTAGAGGAACAGCAGAACTCCCCAACCGAGGAAGAACAGAACCAGGACGACCTCGGCGAAGGTGTCGACGACGCTCGCCGAAACACCGAGAACCGACACCACCACGAGCATGACGAAGACCGCTCCCAGCGCGAAGAGGAACACCAGCCCGTAGTCGATGACCCGGGCGGCCGACCTCGCCCACACGCCTGCGAGCGAGAGAGCATCAGGTGAGCGCGGCAAAGCTTCGCGGCCAGGTGGGGTCACCTGTGACTCGGGCTCGGGAACAGGTCCGGTCGGATGCAGCTTTCGAAGTGGAGTCGAGAGTGGGGGCGCCGGCGCGAACCGTGGTCCTGAAGCCGAGGCGCCGACTCCGAAACCGTGCTGCCCCCGGCGGTGTTCAGGGGCGTGCGGTGGGTCCGTCTCCACGGGGGCGGGCCCGTGCGCGGGAAGCACCTCCACCGTCACGGGGAGGTCGGTGTCCCCCGTTCTGCCCTCCAGTGTGAGCGTTCCTTCCAGGTTGCCGAGCCGCCTGGTGTCCACCGACACGTCGAACGCGTCCGCCTCCACACTCACGTGGATCCAGTCGTCATGGGGACGCGGCACGCAGTCACGGGCCAGGAGCGGCCCCAGGAGCTGGATCCGGCGGTGGGGTTCGGACTCGTACTGGCTCACCCGCCCGAAGTCCAGCCGTTCCGGTGATGGCCGAACCGTCACCTCGGCCAGCGCCTGGGAGGCTTCGTCCGCGATCGACCGGATGTCGTTGCGGACAAGTCCGTGCAGTGCCCGGCAGGCGGCGTCCGCGACCTCCCCGTCCTGACTCTGCAGGAGTCGGCACAGCTCGGTTACCGCGCCGCGTCGGCTGAACACCTCGGGGCTGGAGACCGCCAGCCTCAGTTCCTCCGGCAGGCCCTCCCCACCGGTCCGCCGCCTGCTGCTGCGGGCCAGATAGACGTCCCCCTGCAGATTGATGCTGCGGCTGGGCGTCTGGTGCGGGTTCTCCTGACGCACCCGTTCGTAGACGTAGTCGTAGAGCTCGTTGACGGACACGCGCCCGTCCGCGTCCAGGTCCGCCTCCCCCGAGGCCAACCCGGAGGTGAGCGCCCGGGTGAACACCGAGGGGCACACCTGCCGATCTGTGCTCAGACGGGTGCCTTCGAAGGCGTACTCCATGGCGTTGGACGCGGTGATCACCGCGTAGCCGTGCCCGCTGGCCAAGCCTTCCTCGGAAAAGGCGTCCAACACGTTCACGTCGCCGGCCGCACGTGGAACCATTCCCTCCATGAAGGCACCGCCGTAGCAGCAGTCGAGGAGGAGCACGATGTTGCGGGCCCTGCACTCGGCCATGCACCCGCGGACGAAGTCAGCCGAGACCGCGCTCGAGGACAACCTCTGGGGAAGGGTGTCAGCGGCGGCGAAAAAGAGCTGGCCGGAGGCGTTCTTCAGACCGTGGCAGGAGAAGTGCAGCAGCAGTGAGTCGCTCCTGCTCCGGTCTGCGAAGAAGTCCTCCACCCGTCTGGACACCATGTAGGCAGACCCGTTGCGCACCACCTCGACCCCGAAGCCTCCGATCTCCGAGTTCCCGAGGACTCCGGCGAGGGCGACCGCGTCCTCACCGGGCGCGAGCAGGTGTTCGAGGCCCTCGTCCTCGTAGGTGTCCGTGGCCACGATCAGGGCGTGCCGACCGCTGCTCATCGCTGCTCACCGTTACCGGAGTGGCGGCCGACGAAGAGTTCGAACGACCTCGCGGCCTGTTCGGGAGAGGCCTCGGAGATCTCCAGGACGTCCCCGTCGATCACCAGTCGGATCGTCGGGCGCTCCCGACACCGGGCCCGCCAGCCTCGAACGATGTCGATGACCGAGCTCAGGGCGGTGGCGGACTGGTTGAGCGTCACCAGAAGGGCGCCGACCTCAGCCATGCCCCAGCCGCGCGCTCCGGGCGGGGCCTGGCCTCCCTGCGAGGGGGCGACGTCGTGCACGTCGAGTTGGAGCAGTTCGCGCCGTAGCTGGCGGGCCATCTCGTCCAGTTGGTCGGTGGAGGCGTCCTCACCGGTGAGAAGAACCTTCAATGATGTGGCCACTGGTCGGCTCCCACTCCGTCACGGGGTGAAACACCCCAGTGCACGAATGTCTGATATTTACCAGTCTGCTCTCTTTTGCGGCGAATACAAATGGATCATTCTTTACGGACCTGTGTCGGTGCCCCCAGGCCACAGGAGCAGCACGGACCTCGGATGTCCGAGGTCATCGGCGTCCACCGACCCCGCGCCACGTGCTCAGCGGACACGAACAGCTGCTCGGAATTGCTCCACAACCGGGGCGAAGCGCGAAGCATCCTGGTGTCTCTGACCGCCGAGGAGAGCTCTGTCGTTGAAGTGTGAGCCGGGTGTCCTGTGCCCGGTGCCACAGCTCGGGCGGAGGCTGAACGATGGCCCTGGCGCCCGTCAGAACGCTCAGGTTCGGCTTCCACACCACAACCGAACGGCGCTCCCACAACGCGAACGCCTCACTGACATGGTGCTGGGCCGCTGTTTGGGAAGCGCCAGTGACCGGATGGCAGGGCGTGCAGACACAGACCGGCCTGCACAGGGCCTGTGTCCGGCTGTGTTCGTCGTAGGTCGACCTCTCGTGGACGTTCAACCAGCACGTGTGCCTCAGGGGAACGAGGGCCCGGACCTGCAGCACCTCGTCTTCGCGTTTGTTCATGACGCTTGGTCTGCCTGGAGCGGACCGGATCGAGGGGAAGAGGGGCCGCGTACGGCGGTCCCGGCGGTGACATGCCATTGACGGCGCGATGTTCCCCTTCGGGCTGTGCCGGGCACCAGACTGTACTTCGTTGACCAGGGCCGTTTCCGGAGGGTGCCCGTGTGTACGCAGCCCGCGCGAGCGGGTATCGCGAGCTGACACGAGGCGATCCGGATCGGAGTCGGCGTCGGCGGGGACGACCGTTGCGTGCCGGGGCGGGCGGCCGCCGCACCGGCACCGCGGCCCGCGGGTCTCATCGGCGCGAGGACCGGAGGTAGAGGATGAGCGACACCGGATGGCCGCTGGAGACCGGCATGCTGCGCGCGGTGTTCGACAGCGTGGGCGCGGGGATGCTCGTGGTCGGCCCCACGGGCCTCGTCACCGCCGCCAACCCCTACGCGCAGCAGATCGTCGGCCGCCCCGGTGAGCAGCTGCTGGGCGCGGACGTGCACGACCTGCTGCACCGTGACGAGGACGGGAACGAGATTCCGCGCGGGGAGTGCCCCATCGTGGGTGTGCTCGACAGCGGTCGGCACGCCGAGGGGAGCGAGGAGTTCTACCTCCGGGGGGACGGATCGCTCGTACCCATCATCTGGGCGGCCACCCCGCTGCAGCACGGGGACGCCCCGGAGGGCGCCGTCGTGGTCTTCCACGACTTCAAGAAGCACCGGGACGCCCACGAGCAGACCGCCGCGCACCTGGCGGCGCTGGAGGAGCTGACCACTCGGCTGAGCATGGTGGCGGAGGTCTCCACGCTGCTCATCTCCTCCTCGCACATCGGCGAGACGCTGGACCGCCTGGTCCGGCTGCTGGTACCTGAGCTGGGCGACTGGGCGGTGATCGACCTGCTCCCGGAAGGGGACGCGGAAGGGGAGATGCGGCGCGTGGCCGTGCACGCCCCCGGTACCGACGGCGCGGCGGAGTCGTTGAAGGGTTCGCTGCCGTCGCTGCCGCAGACCTCGCGTGCGGCGCTGGCACGCGCTCTGTACAGCCGCCAACCGGTGCTGCTCAACCCGGAGGCGATGGACAGCGAGCCGGACGAACCGATCGCCCGCGCGCACCAGCAGCTGTTCGAGCACCTGGGCGGAGGGGCCGCGGTGGTGGTGCCGCTGTACACGCACAGGCGGGCGTTCGGTGCGCTGACGTTGGCCCGCACCGGTCGGCGGGCCGTCTACACCGACGCCGAGGTTCTCGTCCTGGGGGACATCGCGCGGCGCGCGGGCCTGGTGATGGAGAGCACCCGGCTCTTCGAGCAGCAGCGCGACATGGCCGAGACCCTGCAGCGCCAGCTCCTGACCCCTCTGCCGCAGGTCGACCACCTCCGGTTCGCCGCCCGGTACCAGCCCGCGCAACAGGCCACCGAGGTCGGCGGGGACTGGTACGACGCCTTTCTCCTGGCCGACGGCGTCACGACTATGGTGATCGGGGACGTGGTCGGCCACGACCTCCAGGCGGCCGCGCACATGGCCGAGGTCCGCAACATGCTGCGGGCGCTGGCCTGGGACCGCCAGGAACCGCCGAGCGCGATCATGGAGCGGTTGGACGGGGTGATGACCCACACCAGTGACGCCCCCATGGCGACCGTCGTCTTCGCCCGTATCGAAGGCCCGGACGGCGGCCCCTGGCACCTGCACTGGGTCAACGCCGGGCACCCCCCGCCGCTGCTCGTCACGGCCGAGGGCGACGCCCGCTATCTGGAGGACGGCCACGGCCCCCTGCTCGGTTTGAACTCCGCCCTGCACCTGGGCCTGGAATGGCCCGACGCCCGTGAGGAGCTTCCCGCGCGGTCCACGCTGCTGTTCTACACCGACGGTCTCGTCGAGAGCCGTGACCAGCACCTCGAGACGGGGTTGGAGGAGCTGCGCCACCACGCCGCGGGTCTGGTCCACCTCGAGTTGGAGGACTTCCTCGACGAGCTCCTCGTTCGTATCGACCCCCGAGGGGACGACGTCGCCCTGCTCGCCCTGCGCATCCCGCCGGCGGGGGCGGGCGCGGACGAGGAGAGGGCGGCGCCTCAGCGCGCGCACAGCCCCGCCGATTCCGAACGCGGTGCTCCCGGCTCCCGGGTGGAGGGCTCCCCGGTGCGGGACACCTCCGACCCCCTGTAGGGCTCCGGGTGGGGCGGTCCGAGGGGTGAGGGATAGGACACCATCGGGCTTTCGTTCGACTGCTCACCTGGGCCGGGAACGGGGACAGGGGTGGAAAACAGGGGTCGGATCGGGGCATGGGAGAAGTGCTTCAAGGGAAGGTTCTTTTATTTCATGGCGAGTTGGACACCAAAAGTTGCCCAATCGTCACCGCGGGGGTGCACTGTAAGAGAATGAAGCGCTGTGATTTCTGTGAACTCCCCGTCGGTGAAGGCTGCGCCTGTGCGCTGCCCCGGGACTACATCGGTAGCTGTGGGACGGGTACCCCGTTCTCGACCGTGAAGCTTCACCCCGCTGGTGACGCGATCATCATCTCCCTGCGAGGAGTGGCCCACCGGCTCGGCTGCTCGCACCAGTCAGAATCGGACGTCAAGGCCCCGCTGTGGGGCTGGATCAACTACCCGGACCCGCAGCTGTGGCGACGGATCAGCGAGCACTCCCCCCTCCAGGCCACCGGAGGCAACACCAAGCGCGCCGCCACCCGCCGGTGCCGCAGCTGCGACCGCTGAGGCACCGCTGCCCCTGATCAGGGGCAGCGATCTCATTCGCAGCAGCTGCACGTCTCGCAGCATCTACAGCCCTGGCAGCACATGTTGGAGCCGTCGCAGACGCACATGCACGCATCACACCAGGCGGTCCGGGGCTTGCCCGTCCAGGGCCCCGGGTGGGGATCGCGACAGCAGAACTGGCAGCTGCAGCACATGAACAGCGCCGCCGCGCACCCGGCCAGGATCCCCCGGGTGCGAGGCGGTTCCTTCATGGCCGGGGTGTCACACGCGCAGGCGGAGCAACAACCGCCCTTGCCGTGCGGGCGGTGACCGTCACCGTTCCCTCCGCCGTGGCCGCTTTCGTACCGGCCCCCGTGGTGGCCCTCGCCGTGTCCCGGGCCTCCGTGGTGGCCCGCGCCGTTCCAGTGCCCGTCGCCGTGTCCCTGGCTCCCGTAGTGACCCGCGTCGTACCGGTGCCCGTTGCCGTGTCCCGACCCTCCGTGGGTGTGCGGGGCCGGGTGTCCTGCGTGGGCGAAGGTGCGGTCGACGGCCCGGCCCAGTTCCCCGACCAGCAGCACACGGACCAGCCGGTCGTCGGTGAACTCGGTCTCGCGCAGGGCCAGTTCGACGCCGAGGACGGCGTCGTCGCAGAGCTCGCGAGCACGGGCGATCGGGGTCGCGGTGGCGGTGAGCGGGTTCCAGGCGTGGTTGGCCAGATCCTCCTCACGGTCCTCGACCGCGTCCAGCAGGTGTGCCACCCGGCCGAACAGGCGACCGGCCTCGCGCAGGGGTGCGGCGTTGGCGGGCAGTCCGGCCAGGACGGCGGTGTGCGCGAAGGCCTCGCCGGTGGCCTCCTCGGTGGGCCGGGTGACGGTGAGGACGTCCGTTCCCTCCCCTGCGGAGAGTTCGGCCTCGCGCTGCCGGTCGACCACGGCGAGTAGTGCCCCGCCCTCGAACCCGAGCCTGTTCCCTGACTCCTTGGCGCCGCGCTGCCAGCGCCGGGCCACCCGCCCGGCGACCGCGCGCGCCCCGCGGCGTCCGTAGACACCGTCGCCGTCCTCGATGTGGTCGCTGATCTTGGCGGAGGCGAGCATCAGGGACACCGCCGCGGCCAGTTGGGCGCCGGAGCCGTCGGCTGCCTCGGCCGCGCGCATGCCGCGCAGGGGGCAGCGGCCGGCCGGGCGCGTACCGGCCTGGGCCCGGGACTGGGCCGCCGTCAGGACCGACACCACGAGGCCGTCGTAGTTGGTGGCGATCCTGGAGGCTTGGCCGTGTTCGTCCCGCAGTGCCAGGCACAGCCCGCACATATGGGACATCCACTCCTCTGCCAGGTCCTCGGACAGACTGTGCCGACAGGGTCGCAGGATTCCGAACACGAGCCGCTACCTCTTCTCCTGGTGCGCCGAGCGCGCACTGCTGCGGGATGTGACTCCCGAGAGGCCTGTCCGGTTCGCATTGATTTCAGGTCTGAGCCGTGTTCCGGCTCCATCGTCCGGGCCCGGACACCGAACCGCCCGCCGCGGTGACGGTTCGAGAGGGCGTCAGCGGGCCAGCGGGGAACCGCAGCACTTCTTGAACTTGCGGCCCGAGCCGCAGGAGCAGGGTTCGTTGCGTCCGGGCGGCGGCGGGGTGGAGCGCTCTCCGGGGCCGGTCCGGGCGGGGACCTCACCCGGGAAGGGCTGCTGCGGGGCTCCGCCTCCGACGCTGCCGCCCGGGCCGTTCGGGCCGTCCGGACTGCCCGGGGCGCCGTTCCGGAGGTCGTCGAGGTTCTCCAGCGGGGGCAGGTAGGCGTCGGTGGAGCGGGTCGCCAGGTCGTGGGCGTCCGGGGTCATCCCGAGCCGTTCGCGCATGCGGGCGCGGCCCAGCAGCGGCATCAGGCCGAGCCGGTTGAGCTCGGCGACGGTCTCCGGGGGTTCGGCGAGGATGCCCCGGCAGACGATGTTGTAGCAGTACAGGGCCTTCTCGAAGTCGCCCTGGTCGGCCAGGTCCTCGGCGAGGAGGAGGGCCACACCCCGCTCGAGGCCCGGGCGCATGAGCTCCTCGAGGAGGGCCTCGGCCTCCGCGGTCCGGCCTTCGGCCCGCAGCATCCCGACGAGCTGGTTGGTGGCGAACTGGCGGTGCCCGAGGTGCTGGGCGTGCTCGCGCAGGGCCTCGGCGAGCGTGCGCGCGGCCCCGGCGTCCCGCTCCCGCAGGGCGTCCACCGCGGAGAGGAGGATCTCGCCCGCCTCGTCGGGGAAGGAGGCGAGGTCCTTCAGGTGCTGCTTGGGCAGGTCCAGGCCGCGGACGGCGTCCCACAGCGGTTGCGGGACCGCGGTGGGAGCCGGGGAAATGTCGGTCATAGGACCAGGTTAGAAGGGTGAGCGGGCTCCCCGTGCTGGTTCCGGCGGGCCCCGCCGCTGTGGGTGGAGGGTCACAGTGGCCACCAGCCGGCGGTGACGACGGGGTTGACCATGCGGGTGAGGAGGTCGAGGGTGCCCTGGTCGGTGCGGGCGCCGATCTCCAGGCCCGCGGCGAAGACCGCCGCGAGCAGGACCACGGCCAGGAGGACGCGGGGCCAGCGGCGCCCTCGCCCGGGGGTGTCGGAGGCGGGGTCGGCGTCGATCCAGGACTGGTCCAAGCGAGCGATCTCCCTGCGTAGTTCCTGGACCTCGGAGTGGTAGCGGTCGCGTTCGGAGCGGACCCGTTGGAGTTCGGCGCGTTCGGCACGCACGGCCGCGCGTGCGTCGACCACGTCGGTGTAGGCGCCCTCGGGCCCGCGTTTGGAGTGCCACCGCTCCAGGCGGGAGAGCGGGAGGTCGACGTACTGGGTGGGCCAGTTGTCGTCGGCGTCGGCGTACTCCTCGTCGACCTCGGGTTCGGTCTCGGCCGCGTAGTCGGCCGGCTCCTCCTCATCCTCCGGTTCCCCCTCCGCGGCGGCCGGGAGTCCGAGGGGCGGGGCGTCCGCGGTGGTGCGGGTCGACGGACGGCCGGTGGGAGGTGCGGGTTCGGTGGAGGGCTGGGGTTCGGTGGGGTCCTCCGGCGCTTCGAGGGGGTTCGCGGCGGGTGGTTCCGGTGGTGCTTGCGAGGGTGCGGAGGCGGAGATGGTCCAGGTCTCGCGGGGCTGGTCGGGCGGTGCGGGGCGGTAGAACCGCGGTGGTGGGGGTGAGTGCGGAGGTGAGAGGGGGCGGGCGAGGTCGGGGTCGGTGTCGGGTTCCTCCGGTGGAGGTTCCGCTTCCGGGGCCTCGGGGTCCACGGGACCGCTCTCCGGCGGCCGGCGTCTGGCCACGCCCAGGAAGGTGCGTGCGCGTCCGCTCCGCGAGCGCTCTCCGCGTACCGACCAGGCCTCCTGCTCGGCCGTGTCCTGGGAGCCCTCCTCCTCGAACGGGTCGGGGGCCTCGGCGAGGTCGTCCCCGTCCTCGGAGTCCGAGCTGCCTCCGGAACCCGTTTCGCCCTCGGGGTCCGCGCCGCCCCTGGGGCCTGAGCTCTCCCTGAACCCTGCGCCGTCGCCGGGGCCTCGTTCGGGTGCGGACTCGTGGGCGGGCGCGAGTTCGGGACCGCGCTCGGGAGCGGGTGCGGGTTCGGGGGCTTCCCCGAACCCGGCCGCCGCTTCCTCCTGCTCCGGAGCCTCCAGCCCTTGCGCCTGCTCCGGTTCCGGCTCTTCCTCCGGCTCCGGCCGGGAGGCCACCGCGGGTTTGGGCCTGGGGTCGAACCAGTCGCGGAGCAGCTCGCGGCGCTCGGTGAAGGTGGCGGCCTCCGGGACGCCGCGGTCGCGCAGGTGGTCGGCGAGCGCGTCGCCGCCCTCCTCGCGCAGGACGGTGACCAGGCCGTCGGCGACCTTGAGGTGGTCCAGCGGGGCCGGGGTGAGGAAGGGGGAACCCGGGGACGGGGCCCCGGTGGGCGGGCCGAAGGCCAGGTGGGGGCCGTCCTGCACGCCCAGGACGGGGTCGTAGGTGGAGAAGGACCAGTGCCATCCGTCGGCGGGCAGGGCCGCGCGCGGGGTGAGGACGTCGTGCAGGGTGCGGTGCACGCCCCACAGGAACCGCAGCTGGACGGCCTGCCACAGGTCGGCGCGGTCGGGGTCCAGGGTGATGTGGACGGGTCGGTCCGGGTGTTCGAGGGCACGGGCCACAGCCCCGACGAGGATGGGTTCGCCGTCGATCTGGGTCTCGGCGGCCCTGCGGTCCCGGGTGCGCAGGGCGCCGGGCGCGGCGGTGCGCTCCCAGGGCTGGGGCGCGGGCAGGGTGCTCATGCCGACCCAGCCGGGGGCAGGGGGCCTGCTCGCGGCGGGGCGGGTGTTGGGGTTCTCGTGCAGGGCGAGGATGCGGGAGAGGGTCAGCCCCCGGGTGGGGCCGACGATCGCCCAGGCGTGGGCCGCGCGGACGTCGCCGGGCCACCGGTAGACCAGGGCGCTCTGACCGTCCGGGTAGTGGTGGGCCCAGAGGGTCTCGGGATAGGCGGCCGGGTCGGTGCCGGGCAGCGCCGTGCGGTAGTCCGCGGTGAGGGCGGGGAGCAGCCGGTCGCGCCAGGAGCGCAGGACCGGCTGGTCCCGCTCCGGAAGGGAGGTGGCCGCCGGTCCGGGGCCGACGCGGCCGAGCAGGGTGGGTTCGGCCCAGGCGAAGTGGATCTGGTGGTAGGCACCGGCGTCCGCTTCCAACGGTGTGCTCTCGGGCAAGTGGCCCCTCCCACGGGTTCGCGGACCTCCGGTGCGGGCGACCCCTTGCGGTCGCGCGCCTTCCTAGGGAAGGTATCCGCCGGAAGCGACAGGAAACCGCGAAAGCGGAGTTATGCGGGCGTTTGCGAGGTTTACGAAGAAAGCTGGTGCCCGGGGGCGGGGGGTGGCCGAAGGGACCCTGGGGTCCCGACCCCGGGGGTTCGGGACGGGTGGGATTCGGGAGGGGTGGGGCCCAGGAGGCCCCGAACTCACCGGGCCGGGCTCAGCGGGCGGCGGTGAGCCGGGAGTGCTGCTCGGGGGTGAGGGTGAGGTCGGTGGCCTCCAGGGCCTCGTCCAGCTGGGCGACGCTGCTGACCCCCACCAGCGGGATGACCCGGGGTTCGTGACCCATCAGCCAGGCCAGCACGACCTGGTTGCGGGTGGCGCCGGACTCCTTGGCCACCTCGTCCAGGACGGCCAGGCGCGCGACAGTGCCGGGGTGGTCGTAGGAGTACTCCAGGGGCTTGTCGGGCTTGGTGTAGGCGCCGCTCAGCAGGGGCGTGTAGGCGACCAGGGTGTGCTCGCGGCCCTCGGCCTCCTGCGCGCGGACGAAGTCCATGAGTTCGGGGGTGGCGTGCATGTGGCCGGCGGACTCCAGGGGCGCGTCGTGGCGGGGCTGGAGGTAGCTGTAGCGGTACTGGAGCACGCGCGGGCGCTGCCATCCGTTGGCCTCGGCGGTGGCGCGGGCCCGCTCCAGCCGCCAGGTGCGGTGGTTGCTCAGGCCGAGCTCCCGGACCGACCCCTGGGCGACAAGCTCGTTGAAGGCTCCCATCGTCTCCTCGATGGGGGTCAGGGGGTCCTCGCGGTGGGCGTAGAGCAGGTCCAGGGTGTCCGTGCCCAGGCGTTCGCGGCTGCGCTCGGCGGCCATGGCCACGACCTTCGCGGAGAGCCCCTCCTGGGTCTCCACCCCGGTTCCGGGGACGGTGGGCTGGGCGCCGAGCTTGGTGGCGATGACGACCTCGTCGGTGACCCCGCGCTCGCGCCGCCAGCGGCCGAGGAAGGTCTCGCTCTCGTGGCCCTGCCCGCCCTCCACCCAGAACTGGTAGCAGTCGGCGGTGTCGACGAAGGTTCCCCCCGCCTCCACGAAGCGGTCGAGTACGGCTGCTGAGGTGGCGGCGTCGGTCGTGCTGCCGAACTTCATCGCGCCCAGGCACAGAGCGCTCACGGTGCGGCCGTTGACGGTGGTGTAGCGCATCAGATCTTCTCCTTGACGGAACCGGTCGGGGCGGTCCCGGCGGCCGCCACCTCGTTCTCGGGCACGGTGTCCGAGGGCACGGCGTCCGAGGGGGCAGGGCGTTCGGCGAGGCCGGGGTTGTCGGCGAGCACCCCGCGGTAGTACTCGATCTTGTGCTGGATCGAGTCCTGGCGTTCGCGCAGTTCGGCGATGCGCGTGTTGAGGTGGTGCTGGTGGCTCTGCAGCACGTCCAGGCGCTCGGGGATGGTGTGGTCCCCGTCGCGGACCAGCTCCGCGAAGCCCCGCAGCCGGGAGATGGGCATGTCGGTGTCGCGCAGGCAGCGGACCAGGTGGAGCAGGTCGACGTCGTCGGTGCGGTAGCGGCGGTGGCCGCTGGGCGCGCGGTCCACCCGCCGGAGCAGGCCCGCCTTCTCGTAGTAGCGCAGGGTGTCCAGGGTGAGGCCGAAGCGCTCGGCCACCTCACCCGGTGTGTAGTAGTCCTTCATGCAGCAAGCATGCGACCTGGAGTGCACTCCAGGTCAAGCCCCGGGAGGAGATTCGGGCCGGGGACGCGCCGAACCCGCCTCCGGTGTCACCCCGTGCGCCCGGGGCGTCACCTTTCGGGGCGCGGTCAGGGCCGGACCGCTCCGGCCGGGGCCCGTGGCGGGAAACGCTTCGGGGCACGTGCCGGAGAACCGGTCAGGCGCCGCTGCCGTGGATGGCCCCGACGACGGCCGAGGTGAGGTCGTCGATGATCTCCGGCTCGTCCACCTCCGGGTGCTCGAGCCACCACTCCCCCGCCGACTGCACCATGCCCACGATGGCGTGCGCGGCGATCTGCGCACGCACGCGGCCCTCGATCCGGCGTTCGGTGATGAGCAGGTCGGCGAGTTCCTCGCCCAGGCGGCGGACCATGAGCCCCAGGTCGCTGCGGGTGCGCACGTCCTCGGAGGTGGCCCGGTCCATGAGGAACCGGTAGAGGTTGAGGTTCTGCGAGATCATCGACAGGTACGCGCCGACCGTGGCGCGGGCGCGGATCTCGAAGTCGGTGTGCTGGTACAGCTCGGAGCGGATCGCCTCGATGAGCGGGTCCACGTGGCGCCGGGCCAGGGCCTGGTAGAGGCCGCTCTTGTCTCCGAAGTGCCGGTAGAGGATGGGTTTGCTGATCCCCGCCTCGGTGGCGATCGCCAGCATGGAGGCGTCGGGGCCGTCCCGCTGGATCACCCGGTCGGCGGCGTCCAGGATGGTCCGCCGCCGTTCGGGGTCCCGGCCGCGCCCGCTCCGTCCCCGCCGGGGCGCCGAGGCGCGGGCGGCGGGTCCGCCGGAGGTGCCGTTGTCGTTCGGCGCCGTCTGCTGTGTGTTTTCGAAGGCCACAAGGGTCCACCGTAGTGGAAGGTCCAGCGCGTGGGCCCTGGCTTCAGGACTGGATCGCGATCCAGGTCGCGCGGGCCTGGGCGAGCAGGCGGCCGTGCCGGTCGTAGAGGGCGCTGCCGGTGTGGACCTTGCGGCCGTCGACGGCTTCCAGGTGGCCCATGACGACCTGGGTGGAGCCGACCGGGGGAAGCTCCAGGACCTGGGCGGTCATGCGCCCGAGGACGATGGGGCGGCCGGAGATGTCGCTGGACCATCCGCCGGGGCAGTCGAGCGCGGCCCAGACCTGGGCGAGGGCGGCGGTGCCGTCGCCGCCGTCCGTCTCGGGTCGGACGTCCCAGGTGCAGGCGACGGTGTTGCCGGCCCCGTCGGGTCCCCGTCCCGGGCGGACCGGGCCCGCGAACAGGCGCAGGCCGTCGCCCTCGGCGCGTTCGGGTCCGCAGCTGTAGCAGCGCGGGAAGGGGTGCTCGTCCAGGCCGGCGTAGAGCTTGCGGGCGGCCTCGGCCTCGGCGGCGGTGACCGGACCGCCGGGGATCACCCCGGAGTCGGGAGGGGTGCCTTCGAGGGGCGCTGCGGTCACGGCCTCGGCGACCAGGCGGGCGCGGCCCTCGGCGGCGGGATCGGTCAGCCGGAGTCCGTCCTCGGGGGTGCCCTCCACCGTGAGCGGCCGGTCCAGCGGCGGCGGGGTGCGCAGGGTGACCTGGACGGCCGGGCCGCCCGGGGCGGTGAGCCGCTCGGCGAGCAGTCCCGCGGTGTAGCCGCCGTTGCCGGAGCCGTCGGGGCCGTTGAAGGCCCCCGGGATGGTGAGGGTGGTGGCGCCGTTGCCTGGTGTCATGGGTCACAGGGTAGTGGCAGCGGCCTGAGAGGTTTCGTCCCCCCTGCCCGGTTCACACCGACCGGGCAGGAGCCCCGGCCCCGGCACCCAGCCCCGGCGCGCGGGCCCCGGCCGCTCGGGGCCGGTCAGCCGGGGAAGTCGAGTGCGGCCAGGGCGGGCGGCCATTCGGCGAGCAGGTCGAAGTCCTTCTCCCACAGCCCGACCGCGGGGTCGATCCGGTGCGCGAGGACGTCGGCGACGTGGTTGCGGGCCAGCCAGACGCGGTCGCGTTCGGTGATCCCGTCGTCGATCCAGGCGAAGGGGCGGCCCTGCGCGTACTCGGCGAGGACGGCCGTCTTGAAGAACAGCCCGTGCTCGGCGTCGGCCCATCCCGGGAGTTCCACCACGGGGAGTTCGGGCAGGCCCAGGACCGGGCCGATCATCGTGTTGGCCTCGTGCTCCCAGGTCGTGGCCCACACCAGCTCGTAGGGCAGGGCGAGCAGTTCCTCGCCGTGGTCGGGGTTGAGCCGCACGTCGAGCGGTTGGGCCGGGTACTCCCAGCCCTCGGGTCGCATGCGGTGGGAGGTGTAGCCCTCCAGGTCCGAGGGCGCGGCCCGGAACGGGTTCAGGGGGCCGTCGACGTCGACGAAGAGCAGGGGGTGGGACACGAGGGGGTTCTCCTCCGGGGTCGGACCCACAGACTAGGCGTCCGCCCCGGGACCGGTCCACGGAGATACGCCCCCGGAGCCACCGGAGATCCGGGCCACGGAGCGGTCCAGGAGAGCGCCCAGTGCCTCCAGGGCGCTCAGGCGCGCGGGCGGCCGGGGCGGGGTCACGTGGTCAAGGCTAGGCGAGGGCGCCCGGTAGCCTCGTGACCGCTTGCGGACGCCCCCCACCGAAAGGCTTCCATGCCCCAGCCCGAGTTCGAGTGGATCGGCCCGGCGGGTCCGATCGCGCGCGCCGTCTGCCGTCCGCAGCTGGACTGGCTTCTGGAGCTGCTCCGCGAGGGTGAGCGCCCGGTCGCCGCCGCCTACGAGGAGGACCAGACCGAGGAGGGCAACACCTACCTGCACCTGCTGACCGGGGAGCGACTGTTCAGCACCCTGAACCGGCACCCCGGGAACGAGGTGCGCTCGTGGGAGCTGGCCGAGATCGAGATGGCGGAGGTGGGCAGGAAGCGGTTCGCGCTGGTCGCCGAGCTCACCGTCACCGCACGGGAGACCTCGTGGGCCGGCCGGTCCCGCACGCTCCGGTTCACCCGCGGCCGCGGCGACGCCGAGCGCTTCGCCGAGCTCCTCGAGGCCTGTCGCCGCGCCTGACAGCCCCGCCCCGATCCCCCACCCCACCTGATCCCCCGACGGAGCGTCATGTCCAGAGAATCCAAGTCCGTGTCCTGGGTGAACCCGCCGTCCAGGTGGGTGGCCGGCCCCCACCACGCGCACTCGCTGGACTGGTTGGAGGAGGAGCTCAGTCCCGGGGAGGAGCGCGTCGCGGGGATGTTCACCCACCCCAAGGGGACGGGGATGCTCGCGGCGCTGACCGACCGCCGCCTGCTCGTGCTCAACACCCTGGCCACCCCGCCGAACATGACGTGGGTGTGGCGGTGGGAGGAGATCGCGGCGGTGCGTCTGCGCAAGGGGGTCATGCAGCGGCCGCAGGTGGTGGTCGAACCCGTCGCGCGGCGCCGTCCGTACCTGCCCGCGTTGACGGTGGTCGCCTCCCGCCAGCAGGTGGAGCGGTTCGTCGAGACCGCTCAGGGGCTGGCGGAGGTCCATCCGGGCGGATGATCCGCGTCTCGGCCCGGACCACGAGAGCCGTCACGGAACGTCACCGAACCTCGTTTTTTCGTGGGAGGCCTCCCATTCTCGCACCTCCTTTGCCGGATCTTTTCGGTGGAGTTAAAAGCTGGCTCCCCGGGCTTCCACCCGAACGGAAAATAGTAAACGTCGATTACCTCCGAACATCCATTCATGGGATGTTCGGAGGTCCACCTGCGGAGACCCGGCCCCAGTGACACCACCTGTCACTCCTCCAGCGTCGACGCCACCCCGAGGACTCTCGGACCCAGAAGTCGATCTGTCACGGTTTCGCCCTCTTAGTTCTGTTTTTGGCTAGATTTAGGCACCAAGTGCGTCTCAGGTGTGCAACACACCGCAATCGCCTATTGCCCAAACTTTGAACAATGCCCAGAATCCGTTCTATTCCGTACCACGGACAAAATCCCCTGATCGGTAGAGGAAACTCTCTGTGACTAAGACCAGAAGCATCACCAAGGCCACCGCCGTGGTCGCCGCGGGAGCGCTGGCGCTCTCCGCGTGTTCGAGCGACGGCGGCAGCGACGGCGATGCGGACAGCACCGGCGGCAGCACGACCATCACCCTGGCCTGGGACCAGGAGTACGACAGCTACAACAACACCACCGCCGGAGCCAACTCCAGCAAGAACGCCATCGTCAACCATGGTGTGACCACCGGTTTCTGGTACTTCGGCGAAGGCGGGGCGGTCACCCCCAACCCCGAGTTCGGCAGCTACGAGCTGGTCTCCGAGGACCCGCAGATCGTCGAGTACTCGATCAACCCGGACGCCGTCTGGTCCGACGGCGAGGCGATCGACTGCGACGACATGATGCTGTGGTGGGCGCAGCAGAGCGGCAGGTACGACTTCTCCGTCATCGGTACCGGTGGTATCGAGGACAGCGTCATGCCCGACTGCGAACCCGGTGACAAGGACTTCACCATCGAGTACGAGGTGCCCTTCGCCGACTGGGCCAGCAACGGTCCCAGCCACGGCAACACCACCCTGATGCCCGCGCACGTGGTGGCGGAGCAGGGCGGTCTGAGCACCGAGGAGCTGCTGGAGGCCATCCGCGAGGAGGACAACGACGCGCTCGCGGACGCCGCCGAGTTCTTCAACGAGGGCTGGACCATCAGCGGTGCGCTGCCGGACGAGGAGCTCATCCCCTCCTCCGGCCCCTACAAGCTCGCCGCCTACGAGGCCGGCCAGTCGCTGACCCTGGAGCCGAACGAGAACTGGTGGGGCTCGGAGCCGGCCACCGACAACATCGTCGTCCGCTGGATCGCCTCCGACGAGCAGACCCAGGCGCTGGAGAACCTCGAGATCAACATCATGCGGCCGCAGCCCTCGGTCGACCTGATCAACCAGCTCGACGCCCTCGAGGGTGTCGAGTACGAGGTCTACGACGAGTACATCTACGAGCACCTGGACTTCAACTTCGACTCCAGCCCGTTCGAGGACTACGACCTGCGTGAGGCCTTCGCGAACTGCGTGCCCCGTCAGCTGATCGTGGACAACCTGATCAAGCCGGTCCAGCCGGACGCCGAGACCATGGACGTGCGCAACATCTCGCCGTTCGACCCGGGCTACGCCGAGGCCGTCGAGGCCAGCGGCGGCGACAAGTGGGCCGAGGTCGACCTGGACCGCTCCAAGGAGCTCCTCGAAGAGGCCGACGCGGTCGGCCAGGAGGTCCGCCTGGGCTTCATCGGCGGCAACCCCCGCCGTCTGCAGACCGCCGAGCTGATCAAGGACTCCTGTGACGAGGCCGGCTTCGACGTGCAGATCAACGCCGAGGACACCTTCTTCGACACCGACGGCGGCCTGTCGCAGAACACCTACGACGTCGCCATGTACGCCTGGTCCGGTTCGGCCGAGGTGAGCGGTTGGAACTCCACCTACCGCACCCCTGAGGAGTGCACCGCCGACGGCAAGGGCAACAACAACGGCTGCTACTCCAGCGAAGAGATGGACGAGCTGCTCAGCGACATCCTGCAGGAGTTCGACCCCGACGCCCAGCTGGAGATCATCAACGAGATCGAGACGATCCTCTGGGACGACCTGGTGACGATCCCGCTCTTCAGCCACCCGGGCACCGCCGCCTGGAGCGACAACCTGGAGAACGTGGTCCCCAACCCCGCTCAGACCGACATCGTCTGGAACATGTGGGAGTGGACGGCCCAGTAGGCCGCACCACCCCGTCCACGCAGAACCGACCGCGCTGACCGGTGGGACCCACCGGTCAGCGCGCTCCGACCAGGGACCGGAGGCGAACACGTCCTCCGGTCCCTTCGTCTGCGCGTGGACGTTCCCCTGAACTTCAGGAGTCAGCACTCGTGCTCGTCTTCATCGCACGAAGACTGGTCGTCTCCCTCTTCGTGCTCTTCGCAGCAAGCTTCGTGATGTTCGTCCTCGCGGCCAACGTCGGCGACCCCCTGGCCGACCTCAGGGAACTCCCGGACGACGCCCAGGCGTCCGCGATAGCCGAGCGGGTCGAACGCATGCACCTCGACCTACCCGTCTACGCGCGCTACTTCCTGTGGCTGGGCGCGGCCTTCACCGGCGACCTGGGGACGAACCGCCAGGGGCAGGACGTCAACGTCCTGCTCGCGGACGCGATCTCGGCCACCATGCAGCTCGTGGTGGCGGCCACGGTCCTGGCGATCGTCATCGGCATCGCCATCGGCATCATCTCCGCACTGCGCCAGTACAGCGGCTTCGACCACTCCGTCACCTTCGGCGCGTTCGTCGCCTTCTCCCTGCCCATCTTCTGGGTCGGCGTGCTCCTCAAGCAGTACGGCGCGATCGAGTTCAACAACTGGCTGGCACAGCCCGTCATCCCTCCCCTGGTCATCGGGGTGGTCGCGCTGCTCGCCGGGCTGGCCTGGAGCTCGCTGATCGTGGGCGACCGGCGCACCCGGCTGATCGCCTTCACCGGCGCCACGGCCGTCACCGCGGCCCTGCTGGCGTTCACCTCGCTCACCCGGTGGTTCGCGGACCCCGGTCTGGGGCCGGTCACGGTCGCGATCAGCGCCCTGGGCGCCGCCTTCGGCTTCTCCGTACTGATCTCCGGGCCCAAGCCCAACCGTCCGATGTACGCGGCCCTGACCGCGGCCGCGGTCGGCACCGTCATGTACTTCGTGCTCTCACCGGTGCTGGACGCGCCCAACCTGGCGACCATCGCGGGGTTGGCGGTCACGACGGTGGCCGTGTGCGTGGCGATCGGCTACGGCGTCGGCGGTGTACTGCACCGGCGCAACGCGATCGCCACAGCGGTGTGGACGGGCGTGTTCACCGGCGGCGTGATCTTCGTGGACCGGATGCTCCAGTCCTTCGTCTCCTACAGCCGCTCCGTCCAGGGCCGCCCCATCTCCACCGTCGGGGCGCGCACCCCCAACTACGAGGGCACCTTCTGGGAGCTGACGCTGGACTCGGCCGGCCATCTGGCCCTGCCGACCATGGCGCTGATCCTGGTCTCCCTGGCCACCTACACCCGCTACAGCCGCGCCAGCATGCTGGAGGTGATGAACCTGGACTACGTGCGTACGGCACGCGCCAAGGGACTGCCCGAACGCACGGTCATGACGCGGCACGCCTTCCGTAACGGGCTCATCCCCATCACCACGCTGGCCGCCTACGACTTCGGCACCGTGATCGGCGGCGCCGTGGTCACCGAGACGGTCTTCGGCTGGCGGGCCATGGGCCACCTGCTGATCACCGGCCTGAACGAGGCCGACCCGATCCCGGTGATGGCGTTCTTCGTGGTCGCGAGCGGGGCGATCGTCATCTTCAACATGATCGCCGACATCACCTACGCCTACCTCGACCCGCGGATCCGGCTGTCGTGACGGAGGGAGAATCACCATGAGCACACCCGAGAACACTCCGTCCGGGGCAACCGGCCCCGACCCCGATTCCGGGGCCTCGAACGAGGCCCAGGGCATGAACATCGCCGCCCGCACCCAGTGGCAGCTGGTCCGGGCCCGCTTCTTCCGGCACCGCGCGGCCCTGGTCGGCATGTTCCTGCTGATCAGCGTCGTCCTGCTGGCCTTCACCTCGATCGGCTACGGTCCCCTCCCGGGCTGGTGGGACAAGTCGCCGACGGCGACCGGTTCGCTCAGCGACGGCGGCAATCCCACCCTCAGCCTGGTCCCGCAGTTCCTCGGCGGTTCCGGACTGGCCCTGGGCGAACACCCCTTCGGCCAGGACAACGTCGGCAAGGACTACTTCGCGCTGACCATGAAGGGCACCCAGGTGTCCCTGATCGTCGCGTTCGTGGTGGGGATCGTGGCCACCGTCGTGGGCACGGTGCTCGGCGCCTGCGCGGGGTACTTCCGCGGCTGGACCGAGAGCGTCCTGATGCGGGTCACCGACGTCCTCATCGCGATCCCCCTGCTGGCCATCGCGGCTGCGGCGGCCAAGATCGCCGGCCAGGCCGGCATCTTCTACCTCGGCATGGTCCTGGGCCTGGTGACCTGGACCCAGACGGCCCGCCTGGTGCGCAGCTCCGTGCTCTCGCTGCGGGAGAAGGAGTTCGTCGAGGCCGCCAGGTCCGTCGGCACCTCCTCGGCCCGCATCATCTTCAAGCACATCCTGCCGAACACGGTGGGGGTGATCATCGTCAGCGTCACCCTGGCCATCGCGGCGGCGGTGCTGCTGGAGTCCGCGCTGTCCTTCCTGGGCATGGGCGTGCAACCGCCCGACACCTCGCTGGGACGGCTCATCACCGACTACCGGAGCGCGATGAGCACCCGCCCCTGGCTCTTCTACTGGCCCGGGCTGTTCATCATCCTGATCGCACTGTCGGTCAACTTCATCGGCGACGGCCTGCGCGACGCCTTCGATCCTCGACAGAACAGGGTGCGTGACTGATGACGCAATCACCCATCCCACCGCCCCCGGCCGAGGAGCCGGGGAAGGTCCTCGACGGCGCCGCCGCGGTCACCGAAGCCGCCGGCGAGGTGCACACCGCGAGGACCCTCGAGGACACCCAGGGCCCCACCGAGAACGAGATCCTGCGCGTGGAGAACCTGTCCGTGGAGTTCCCCACCGACGACGGTGTGGTCAGGGCCGTGCGCAACGTCTCCTACTCCCTGCGCGAGCGCGAGGTGCTCAGCATCGTCGGGGAGTCGGGGTCGGGCAAGTCGGTCTCGTCCATGGCGCTCCTGGGCCTGCTCCCGCGCAGCGCGCGGGTGAGCGGCAAGGTCCTCTACCGGGGGCAGGACCTGCTGGCCATGCGCCAGAAGGAACTGCGGTCCGTGCGGGGGCGCAAGATCTCGATGATCTTCCAGGACCCGATGACCGCCCTGAACCCGGTGCACAGCGTCGGGGACCAGCTGGCCGAGGCGGTTCTGGCGCATGAGCTGGTCCCGCCCAAACACGCGCTCGAACGGGCCCGGGAGATGCTCGACCTGGTCGGCATCCCCCAGGCGGCGCAGCGGCTGCGCAGCTATCCGCACGAGTTCTCCGGCGGGATGCGCCAGCGGGTGATGATCGCGATGGCGATCATCAACAACCCCGACGTGATCATCGCCGACGAACCCACCACGGCGCTGGACGTCACCGTGCAGGCGCAGATCCTGGAGAAGCTGCTGGAGGTCAAGGACGCGGTCAACTCCGCGATCCTGCTGATCACCCACGACCTGGGCGTGGTCGCGGGGCTCGCGCACCGGGTCCTGGTCATGTACGCGGGCCGGCCGGTGGAGGTCGGCACGACCGACGACGTGTTCTACCGGACCCGGATGCCCTACACCGCCGGGCTGCTCGGGTCGATCCCGTCGATGACCTCGGCCTACGGTGAGCGGCTGCGCCCCATCCAGGGGACCCCGCCGTCGTTGATCAACATGCCCACGGGGTGTCCGTTCTCCCCGAGGTGCCCGTTGGCCGACGACACCTGCCGCTCGTCCGAGCCGCCGCTGGCTCCGACCGATGGCGCGGAAGGGCCGGACACCGCCGGTCCCGATGCCGGAGGCGTGCCGGTCGCCGCGCACCTGGCGTCCTGCCACCACTGGGAGCGGCTGGCCGAGACCGACGACCCGACGGCGTTCTTCCGGAACGGAGGGATCACCCCATGACGACGCCACAACAAGAACTGGACCGGCGGACCGGCCCCGCGGCACCCCTGCTGGAGGTCGAGGACCTGGAGGTGCGCTTCCCCGTGCACGGCGCGGGTTTCCTGCGCCGGGTCGTAGGACACGTGCACGCCGTCAGCGGGGTCTCCCTGAGCCTCGACGAGCGGGAGACCCTGGGCGTGGTCGGGGAGTCGGGCTGCGGCAAGTCCACCACCGGCCGGGCCATCCTGCAGCTGGTCAAGCCCACCGGCGGCTCGGTGCGGTTCCGTGGCCAGGAGCTGACGAAGGCGTCCTCGGGGGCGATGCAACAGGTGCGGCGGGAGGCGGGGATGGTCTTCCAGGACCCCTACGCCTCGCTCAACCCGAAGCTTCCGGTCAACGACATCATCGCGGAGCCCCTGAAGGTGCACCGCCAGTGGCGCGACGGCGGCCCCGAGAGGGTGGCCGAGCTGCTGCGGATGGTGGGGCTGAGTCCCGAGCACGGCAACCGTTACCCGCACGAGTTCTCCGGCGGCCAGCGGCAGCGGGTCGGTATCGCCCGGGCTCTGGCCCTGGAACCCAGCATGCTCGTGCTGGACGAGCCGGTCTCGGCCCTGGACGTGTCGGTCCAGGCCGGGGTGGTGAACCTGCTGGCGGAACTGCAGGAGCGGCTGGGACTGTCCTACGTCTTCATCGCCCACGACCTGTCGGTGGTGCGCCACATCTCCGACCGGGTGGCCGTGATGTACCTGGGCAGGGTGATGGAGATCGGCACGCGGGAGGACGTCTACGACCGGGCGTCGCACCCCTACACCCAGGCCCTGCTGTCGGCCGCCCCGTGGGCGGACCCCCGCCAGGAGCGGGGGCGTGAGCGCATCGTCCTCACCGGTGACGTGCCGAGCCCGGTGAACCCGCCCAGCGGCTGCCGGTTCCGCACCCGCTGCTGGAAGGCCCAGGACCTGTGCGCCGAAGAGGCGCCCCAGCTCGTCGACCGCGGGGCGGGGCACCCGGTGGCCTGCCACTTCCCGGGTTAGACCCGCGCAGACGAGAAGGAGGGCGGGTGTGCGGGGTTCTTCCCCGCGCACCCGCCCTTCGCATCTGCCCCGCCTGCTCCGTTGCGGCGGTCCGGCCCCTGCGGTCCGGCCCTACCAGTCGAGCACGGCCCGGGCGGCGGCCAGCTCCGCGTCCAGCTGCTCCTTGCGCTCGGCGAGGTCGTCGCCGTGTTCCTCGATCAGGGGTTCCTGGGCCCGGGTCTGGGCGTCCACGAAGGCGTCCGGGTAGCCGGTGGAGTCCAGGCACTCGGCGCTGAGCACGGCGTCCTCGTCGTCCAGGACCTCGGGGGCGCCTTCGGGGTCCACGGTGGTCTCGGACAGGCCGACGCACTCCTTCCAGGCCTCGGCGGCCGCCGCCACCTCGGTGTCCTCCCGTGCGGTGGAGTGGGCGGTTTCGGCCAGGAGGTCCGCCAGGTGGTGGCGGCCGGGGGTGTCCGGGATGAGCCCGTCCTCCCCGGCAATCCACATCCCGCCCTCTTCGGGTGCGGGGGAGTCGGGGGAGATCCCCAGGTTGGCCTGGTGATTACAGCCGCCCTCGGGGACGGGGTCGCCGGAGGGCGTCTCGATGTCTCCGCCCCTGAAGTCGTATCCGTCGGCTGCCGCCTGGGCCATCTGTGCGTCGACGCCGTCGGCGACGGTCCACTGGGGCCAGGGGCCCTCCTCGCTCGGGGTCTCGAAGCCGTACTCCTCGGCGAGGTCGACACTGGCCATTCCGTACAGGCGGTAGTCGTGGAACGGGCCGTGGTGGGTCAGTTCCGCCTCGATGCCGACCGTGCTCGGACTGGCCTCGGCCTCGAAGCCGAGTTCCCCGAGGCATTCCACGACCAGCGCGTTCTGTGCCCGGCCGACGGTCCAGTACTCGTACTCGTCGAGGATGTAGTCGTAGAGCGGGAGGTGGAGCCGCTCGGTGAGTTCGGGGTCGGTGAACGCGTAGATGTCCTCGGGCTCCTCGAGGCTCGCCGTCTCGACCGGGCCCTGCTCGGGGGCGGGGTCAGCCGCCGGATCCTCCGTCACGGGGGTACAGGCGCTGAGCAGGAGCGTCAGCGCCGCCGCACCGAGAAGAGCGGGGCGGGCTGGTCCGGACAGGGGTGGTAGGGGTGACGGCGACCGCAACGGGCTCTCCTCGGGGTGGGGGTAAGAGACGTGCCGGAGGAGCGCGGGCACCGGCACTGGTGAAGCGTAGCCCGTCCCGGAACGCCTGCCCCGCGGGCCCCGAGCACGGTCCGCCGACAACACGGGGCGGGCGCGTCGGGGGGCCGTCCTCCCCCGCCGCGCCCGCCCGGGCGCAGGCCGCCCGCGGGTGTCGTCCGCTACCGGATCGGCAGGCCCGTGATCTGGCGGCCGATGATGAGCTTCTGGATCTCGCTGGCGCCCTCGAAGATGGTGAAGATGGTGGCGTCGCGGTGCCAGCGCTCGACGGGGTACTCGCGGGTGTAGCCGTTGCCGCCCAGGAGGCGCAGGGCGTTCTGGGTGACGAAGGTGGCGGTCTCGGAGGCGTAGAGCTTGCTCATGGAGCCCTCGGCGTTGGTGAAGTCCTTGCCGTTGCGGGCCATCCAGGCGGCGCGCCAGACCAGCAGGCGGGCGGCGTCGATGCGGGTGGCCATGTCGGCCAGCAGGAAGGCCACGCCCTGGTTGTCCCCGATGGGCTTGCCGAACTGCTCGCGCTGGACCGAGTAGTCGCGGGCGTACTCGTAGGCGGCCCGCGCACAGCCCACCGCCATGACGCCGACGCTCGGGCGGGAGGCCTCGAAGGTCTTCATGGCGGCCTGGCCCTTGGAGCGCTTGCCCTCGCGGGCGCGGGCCAGGCGCTCGTCGAGCTTGTCCTTGCCGCCCAGGAGGCAGGAGCCGGGCACGCGCACGTCGTCCAGGACGACCTCGGCGGTGTGCGAGGCGCGGATGCCGTGCTTCTTGAACTTCTGGCCCTGGGACAGGCCGGGGGTGTTGGGCGGGATGACGAAGGAGGCCTGGCCGCGCGAGCCGAACTCGGGCTCCACGGAGGCGACGACGACGTGGACGTCGGCGATGCCGCCGTTGGTGGCCCAGGTCTTGACGCCGTTGATGACCCACTCGTCCTTGGCCTGGTCGTAGACGGCGCGGGTCTTGATCGCCGAGACGTCGGAGCCGGCGTCGGGCTCGGAGGAGCAGAACGCGCCGAGCTTGATGTCGTCGGCGCTGCCGAACATCTGCGGCACCCACTCGAAGAGCTGTTCCTGGGTGCCGTTGGAGGCGACGGAGACGGCGGCCAGACCGGTACCGGTGATGGACAGGGCGATGCCCGGGTCGCCCCAGTAGAGCTCCTCGAAGGCGACGGGGATGCCGAGGCCGGTGGGCTCCAGCCACTGGTTGGCGAAGAAGTCGAGCGAGTAGAGCCCGATCTTGGCGGCCTCCTGGATGATCGGCCAGGGGGTCTCCTCCCGCTCGTCCCACTCGGCGGCGGCGGGGCGGATGACGTCGGCGGCGAACCCGTGGGCCCAGTCCCGGACGTCGCGAACATCCTCGCTCAGTTCCAGGCTGAAGGCGGGCGCGGTGGCCTCACTCATGCGCTACATCCTTTGTTGGATCCTCCGGGGGGCGGAGGGACGACCTATACGTGTTACCAACGGTAACAGCAGGGCCAGGCAGGCACAATCGCTCCCTGGAGGTCCGCCCCGCCCCGGCCGGACACGGCGAAGGGGGCCGACGCCTGCTGCGTCGGCCCCCTCGGGCGTCCTGCGGTCCTGACCGGAACCGGGCTCAGTCCTGGCCGTGCCGGTCCTGGCTGTGCTTGTCCAGGAACGTGTACACGTCGTGCTCGTCCACACCGGGGAAGGTACCGGAGGGCAGGGCCGACAGCACGTGGGAGTGGGCGCGGGCCGAGGGCCACACGTTGCCCTCCCAGCGGGTGGCGAGCTCGGCGGGCGGGCGCACGCAGCACTCCCCGTTGGGGCAGTTGGACTTGGTGCGGTTGGTGGTCTCGCGCCCCCGGAACCAGCGGGACTCCTTGTAGGGCACGCCCAGGGTGATGGCGTAGTTGCGCTCCCGGCTGGGGTCCACGTGGGCCACGCACCAGTGGGTGCCGTTGGGCTTGTCCGTGTACTGGTAGTAGATCGAGTACCGGTCCGGCGACTGGAAGACCTGGCGCCCCGACCACTGGCGGCACATGCGCTGGCCCTCGATGGCGCCGCTGTCGTCCGTGGGGAAGACCAGCCCGTCGTTCTCGTAAGCCTTGTAGATGATGCCGGTCTCGTCGTTGCGGATGAAGTGGCAGACCAGGTCCAGGTGGCGGTGGGCCAGGTTGGTGAACCGGTGCGCGGCCATCTCGTAGGAGACGGAGTAGACGTCGCGCAGGTCCTCCACGGACAGGTCGCGGGCCTTCTTGGCCTCCTGGAGGTAGGTCACCGCGGTGGTCTCGGGGATGAGGACGGCCGCCGCGAAGTAGTTGGCCTCCACCCGCTGGCGGAGGAAGTCGCCGAAGTCGCGGGGCTGGTTGTGGCCCAGGATGACGTGGCCGAGGGTCTGGAGCAGGATCGTGCGCGGGCTGTGCATGCCCAGCGTGGTCTCGCGCTTGAGGTAGATGCGCCGGTTGACGTGGTCGGTCAGGGAGCGCACCGAGCGGGGAAGGTCCTGCACGTACTTCAGGGAGAACCCGTGGTGGGTGGCGATCGCGAGGATCTGCCCCTGGGAGAGGGGGCCGGCGGTGTAGTTGACCGCCCGCAGGGTCTCGGCGGCCGCGCCCTCGATGTTCTCGAAGTAGTTGCCGCGCTCGCGCATCTGACGGCGCAGGTCGGCGTTGGCCCGGCGCGCCTCCTCCGGGGTGGCGGTCGGCTTGGCGTGCCGCCGCTTGAGTTCGTCGTAGAGCCCCACGATGTGCTCGAGAACGTCGTTGGGGACCCGCTTGCCCACCTTCAGGTGCGGGAGGTTGAGGCCCTGGTACAGGGAGTCCCGCTGAGCCTCCTCCACGGAGATCTCCAGCTGCGCGCGACGGCTCGGAGGCTGTTTCGACAGAAGTTCCTCGATCGACACCCCGAGGGCGGAAGCAAGCGATGTGAGGAGGGAGAGCTTGGGTTCACGTTTTCCGTTCTCCAGCAGGGAGAGCTGCGAGGGCGCCCGACCCACGCGTTCGCCCAGGTCAGACAGGGTCATCCCGCGCGTCTTGCGTAGATGACGGAGCCGCTGACCAAAGGTGACGAGATCCAGGTCACCTGTCAAAGACGGTATTTCTTCAGCACCAAAGTACGCCATGGCTTCATCTTACGGAAAGAAACGACGATCTTCACCCGATTTCGAGTGGAAAAGTCTTGGATCTTGCCCAAGAATCATAGTTACCGGCGGGGAACTTACCGCTCAGGGATCACCCCCTGACCCTGGAAGGCCTCCCTCGACCGGCGAGAACACCTTGGGGACTACACGTAAGGCGGGAACGAACATGAGCACCAGCGCTCGACGTCAGGAAGCCAGCGCCGCACTCCAGCGCGACTGGGAGACCAACCCCCGGTGGGCCGGTATCGAGCGCACCTACTCCGCCGACGACGTCGTCAAGCTGCGCGGTTCGGTCACCGAGGAGCACACTCTGGCCCGCCGCGGCGCCGAGCGCCTGTGGGACCTGCTCCACACCGAGGACTACGTCAACAGCCTCGGCGCTCTGACCGGCAACCAGGCGGTCCAGCAGGTCCGCGCCGGCCTCAAGGCCATCTACCTCTCCGGGTGGCAGGTCGCGGCCGACGCCAACCTCTCCGGCAGCACCTACCCGGACCAGAGCCTCTACCCGGCCAACTCGGTCCCGGCCGTCGTCCGCCGCATCAACAACGCGCTCATGCGCGCCGACCAGATCACCTGGTCCGAGGGTGACGACAGCGCCCCCGAGTGGCTGGCCCCGATCGTGGCCGACGCCGAGGCCGGCTTCGGTGGCGTCCTGAACGCCTACGAGCTCATGAAGGGCATGATCGCCTCGGGCGCCGCGGGTGTCCACTGGGAGGACCAGCTCGCCTCCGAGAAGAAGTGCGGCCACCTGGGCGGCAAGGTCCTCATCCCGACCAGCCAGCACGTCAAGACCCTGAACGCCGCCCGCCTCGCCGCGGACGTCGCCGGTGTCCCCTCCCTGGTCATCGCGCGGACCGACGCCCAGGCCGCGACCCTGATCACCAGCGACATCGACGAGCGCGACCAGGCCTTCACCACCGGTGAGCGCACCGCGGAGGGCTTCTACCGCTTCCGCAACGGCGTCGAGGCCTGCGTCGCCCGCGGTCTGGCCTACGCCCCGCACTCCGACCTGCTCTGGATGGAGACCGCGACCCCGGACCTCGAGGTCGCCCGCGACTTCGCCGAGCGCATCAAGGCCGAGTACCCCGACCAGATGCTGGCCTACAACTGCTCGCCGTCCTTCAACTGGAAGCGTCACCTCGACGACGCGACCATCGCGAAGTTCCAGCGCGAGCTGGGCCACATGGGCTACAAGTTCCAGTTCATCACCCTGGCCGGCTTCCACTCCCTCAACCACTCGATGTTCAACCTGGCCAAGGGCTACGCCCAGAACGGCATGACGTCCTACGTCGAGCTCCAGGAGGCCGAGTTCGCGTCCGAGGCCGACGGCTACACCGCCACCCGCCACCAGCGCGAGGTCGGCACCGGCTACTTCGACGCGATCAGCACGACCATCTCCCCCGAGGGCAGCACCACCGCCCTCACCGGCTCCACCGAAGAAGACCAGTTCTCAGCGGCTCACTGACCCTGGTCTTCGTTCCCACAGAGGTCGTCCCTCCCCGCTTTCGTGGCTGGGGCGGGGCGGGGCGACCTCTCCCCCTAGCCGTCGGCCATGCGCGGTCCGTGTCACACGCGCATGGCCGGCGGCTTCTCCATGTGCTTTTCCATTCGCGTCGCAATACATGGATTAATACAGGCGCCAAGGCGCGGTTCAATGGTTTGCCCAAACGACTGAACAATCCATGAACAAGCCGTTGACAAAAGTCTTCCCGGCGCCCGCCCATTCACATCTTCCCAGATCACAGTGACTCTTCCGGGGCCACTGGCCGGATTCGGCCGGACGCGCGCACAGGACCCCCTGTTCACTTCGGCAAAACACCCTTATGGTGTTCCATGCATGGGTCACAGAAGAATAACGCCCGGCTCGCGCCGACCTTTCCCGGGCCGGCACCGCGAGACGGCCCGCAGGCGTACCGTCGGGCCGACCCACGGCACACATCCCCGATCACATGGAGTCACTGTGAAGTTCGAGGACATCAGCAAGGAAGCGCTCTCCACCACCCGTCGCGTCCTGGCCGGAGGCGCGATCGCCGCGGTCGCCGTGTTCGGCGTCGCCGCCTGTGAGGACACGGGCACCGGCGACCCGGGCGTCGAGGACCCGGGTGTTGAGGACCCGGGCATGGAGGAGGGCGTCGACGACGGCATGGAGGAAGAGGGCGACGGCTGAACCGCGCACCGGGCGGCCACGAACCCGGGGCGGCGGACACGCGCCGCCGCCCCGGCGGCCGTCCGCCCGCCACCGCCGTCCGCCCCACCGCCGCGGACCGCACCGGCCCCGGTCGACAGCGCACCCGGTCGACAGCGCGTAGATTCGACGGGTGACCGACAGAACCCACCGGAACCCGCGCGGATCGGAACCCTCCCCCGCCGAGGGCACGCACGCGGCGACCGCAGTCCCGAACCTCCTCCCCAGCCGCTCCGTGCTGCGCTGGGAGGTGTTGTGCGTGCTCGCGCTCTCCCTGGGCGCCGCCGCGGTGTCGGCGACCATCTCCTTCCTCGGCGTGCTCACCGCGCCCGAGTCGATGGCCGACCAGACCGCCAGCCTCATCCGGTCCCGCGCCGAGGACCGCCCCTGGCTCGACCTGTCCTTCCAGCTGTACGCGGTGGCCTTCGCGTTCGCCCCGGTCGCGCTGGTGGTGTACCTGCTGCACCGGAGCGGGGAGTCCGCGCGCACGATCGGCTTCGACCTGCGCAGGCCCGGTTTCGACACCTGGAGCGGGGCCGCCCTGGCCGCGCTGATCGGTGCGGGCGGCCTGGTCGTGTACGTGGTCTCCTGGCAGCTGGGACTGACCCGCACCATCGTGCCGAGCACGCTGGACGGCAACTGGTGGGACTCCACGATCCTGGTGCTCCAGGCGCTGAAGAACGGCGTCCTGGAGGAGGTGATCGTGGTCGGCTACCTGCTGCACCGCCTGGGGCAGGCGGGGTGGTCGCCGTGGAAGGCGGTGCTGGCCAGCTCGGTGCTGCGCGCCTTCTACCACCTCTACCAGGGGGTGGGGATGTTCTTCGGCAACCTGGTCATGGGGCTGGTGTTCGGCTGGTTCTACCTGCGCTACGGCCGGGTGATGCCGCTGGTGGTGGCGCACACGGTGATCGACGTCGTGGCGTTCGTCGGCGCCGTGTACCTCATCGGCCGGATCGACTGGCTTCCGGTCTGAGGCCGCCCGTCGGGGGCCGCGCGGGCGGCCCCGGTCAGGCGCTGCTCGCCGCCTTCGCGGCGATGGCGTCCTCCAGATAGCGGGGACGGCCGAGCAGGAGCCCCACGACGAGGTTGAGGACGACCAGGCCCATCACCATGGCCATCGGGGCGTGCCAGCCGTCGCTGAGCTCGTGCAGGAGCCCGAACAGGAAGGGCCCGGCCCCGCCCAGCAGGTAGCCCAGGCTCTGGCTGGAGGCGGACATGGCCGCGGTGCCCTCGGCCGTGCGGGTGCGCACGGCGAAGACGGTCAGCGCCAGGACGAAGCTGCCCAGGCCGATCCCGACGAAGGTGGTCCACACCCAGGTGCCGTCGAGCGGCGAGACCCACAGCCCGGTGAAGCCCACCAGGTAGGCGGCGACGAAGAGCAGGACGAAGGGGCGCTGGTCGCGCACGCGCACGATGAGCGAGGGCAGGATCAGCGACATCGGGATGCCCAGGGCGGTGAGGTAGGCCAGCATCACTCCGGCGGACTGGGCGTCCAGGCCCTGGTCGCGGAGCATCTGCGCGAACCAGCCGAACATGATGTAGGCGATGGAGGACTGGGTCCCGAAGTACAGGACGCCCTGCCATCCGATGCCCGTGCCCAGCACCTGGCGGACGCCGAGCGCCGCGCGGGGGTCCCCGGAGGCGGGCTCGTGGCGCAGGGCGAGCAACCAGGGCAGAGCCGCGACCAGGCCGAAGAGGGCGTAGGAGCCCAGGGCGATCCGCCACTCGCCGGTGGCCTGCTCCAGCGGTACCGTGGCGGCCGCCGCGATCGCGGTCCCCACGGCCAGGCCGGTGGTGTAGACGGTCGTCATCAGGCCCACGCGGTGGGGGAAGTGCTGTTTCACGAGGGCCGGGAGGATGACATTACCGATCGCGCCACCGGAGAGTGCCACGACGCTCAGGGCAAGGAACAGCCAGGGTTCGGGGGCCATGGCCCGGGCGACGAGGCCGACGGTGACCGCGGTCAGCGCGTAGACGAGCAGGTGGTGTGAGCCCAGTCGGCGGCTCAGCAGGGGTGTGAGCCCCCCGAAGAGCGCGAAGCACAGGACGGGCAGCGTCGTCAGCAGCCCGGCCCCCACCGCGGTCATGCCCAGTCCCTGGGTGACCTCGCCGAGAAGCGGGCCCACACTGGTGATCGCGGTGCGCAGGTTGAGCGCCGCCAGGGCGATGGCGACGGCGATCAGCAGAAGGGCCGCACGCGAGGTCGCCGGAGCACGGTCCGGACCGGTCAGAGAGGGTTTCTGCGTGGGGTTCTCCCGTGTGGGGGTGACGCTCATAGGACGTGGCTCACAAATTCGTAGGATGACCCTATGTACTTCATGAGGATAACGCATTACCGTTCAGGGCCTATTCCGGTGCGCAACTGGTCTAAGCTCCGGCCTTAACCGATCCGCACCTGAACGCTGGCCCTGTCATCCGGCGATCCGCCCCTAGGAGGTAATAGCGTGCCCCTCGCCTCGACACGCCGGACCGGTCTCGTCGACCAGGTCATCAGTCAGTTACGAGCCCAGATCGACTCGGGCGAATGGGGCGTTGGAGATCGCATCCCCACCGAGTCGGAGCTGTCCGAACAGCTCGAGGTCGGCCGTAACACCGTCCGTGAGGCAGTACGAGCACTGGCCCACGCGGGCCTGCTGGAGATCCGTCAGGGCGCTGGCACCTTCGTCCGCGCCTCCAGCGAACTCGGCGGGGCGCTGCGCCGCCGCCTGGAACGCTCCCGTCTGAGGGAGAACCTGGAGGTCCGTCGCGCCCTGGAGGTCGAGGCCGCGCGTCTGGCCGCGCTACGCCACAGCGAGGAGGACATGGCCGACATCGACCGCGCCATGGCCCTGCGCGAGGAGGCCTGGCGGACCAAGGACATGGGCGCGTTCGTGGAGGCCGACTTCACGTTCCACCGCTCCGTGGTCAACGCCACCCACAACACCCTGCTGATCGACCTGTACGACGACATCGCCCAGGTCGTCTACGCCAGCATCGCGCACACGGCGTACGAGCAGAGTGCCGAGGCCTCCGAGCAGCCCTCGTCGGCCACCGACGGGATCGACCACAGCGGGCTGACCGAGGCCATCCGGGACGCGGACGCGACCCGCGCCGCCCGTGAGGCCACCTGTTACATCGACGAACTGCTCTCCCTCACCGAGGACTGAGAGCCCGGGGCGCCCCGCACCCCTCTCCCGCGGGGCGCCCCGGCCGTTCACTCGCCGCTGTGGGCGTCGCCCACCGCCGAGCGCGGGCCCAACCGCGGACGGGAGTGGCCCTCCGCCGCACGGCTGTCGCGCAGGGCGCTCAGCGAACGCGGTCGGCCCCGCCGCGCGCCGGGGTCCGCGGCGCCCTCCCAGCCGGTCACCCTGGACGGGTCCAGGCCCAGCAGGTCGAGGGTGCTCTCCCCCGCGCAGACCGCGTCGATGATGCGCTGCTCGCGGGAGATGCTGTCCATGGTCTCGGCCACGATCGCGCTCACCTGCCCGCGGGGCAGGCAGACCACACCGTCGTCGTCGGCCACGATCCAGTCGCCCCGGCGCACGGACAGCGGTGCGGGGCCGGTCGCGTCCATGCTGATCTGCCGGCCGACGGAGCCGCCCGCCTCGTGTGCGGCCTCGCGCACCGCCACCCCGGCGCCGAAGACCGGGAGCTCACAGCGGGCGATCGCGGCGATGTCGCGCACGCAGCCGCCCAGGACGATCCCGGCCACGCCCCGGGTCCGCGCGGCCACGGCGAGAATCTCGTCCACGTAGCCGTACTCGGGCTCACCGGAGACGTCCACCACCAGAGCGGAGCCGGGTGGCGCCTGGGCGATCGCGACGTGCAGCGCGAGGTTGTCCCCCGGCGAGCAGCGGACCGGGAAGGCGGTCGCGGCGAACGCGGCCCCCGGCCAGACGGAGAAGAGGTCGGTCCCGAACGGGCGTCCCCCGCAGCGGGCCAGTGCCACCGTTCCCACAGCCGTCAACGTCTTCGCAAGCGCCACGTCAGCCTCCATTACACCCGCGCCCGGTGCGGTCGATTCGGACCGACCACCTCCATACTCACGGGTAACTTAAGCGTGACGCAAGGCATATGAGACCGAAACACGTAAAAAGTGCTACCGCGGGTTACACAGACCCGCGAAACCGGCTCAGCCGACCGCGGCGACCGCGTCCAGCGCGGCCCGGGCGGCGGCGACGTCGTGCACCCGGAAGACCCGGGCGCCCTCACGGGCGGACACCGCCAGGGCCGCCAGCGTCCCGTCTCCGCGCTCGGCGACCCCGGCCCGCAGGGTCTCCCCCACGAAGTCCTTGTTGGAGACCGCGACCAGCACCGGCCAGCCGGTGGCCGACAGCTCGCCGAGGCGCCGCGTGAGTTCGAGTGAGTGGTAGGTGTTCTTGCCGAAGTCGTGCGTGGGGTCGATCATCACCCCGTCCGGGCGCACGCCCACCGACACCGCGCGTTCGGCCAGGGCGCGCACCCCGGACACCACGTCGGCGACCACGTCGTCGTAGCGGACCCGGTGCGGATCGGTGCGCGGGGCCAACCCTCCGCTGTGGCTGCACACCAGACCGGTGCCGAACTCGGCGGCCACGCGGGCCAGATCCGAATCGGCGCCGGCCCAGGTGTCGTTGATCATGTCCGCCCCGGCCTCGGCACAGGCGCGCCCCACCTCGGCCCGCCAGGTGTCCACGGAGATCACCACCCCGGGGTGGCGGGTGCGCAGCTCGCGCACGAACGGCACCGTGCGGCGGATCTCCTCCGCCTCGTCCACGTGGGCACCGTACCCGGCCTTCACCCCGCCCACGTCGATGATGTCGACCCCGGCGGCCACCGCGTGGTCCGCGGAGGCCAGCGCGGCCTCCAGGGCGTAGGTCGCGCCCCGGTCGTAGAAGGAGTCGGGGGTCCGGTTGATCACCCCCATCACCGCGTAGCGGCGGCCCGCGAACTCCTGTCCGCGCAGCCGGAGCACCCCGGGCCCCTGTGGTCCTGTCTCCGCCGGCACAGCCGAACCGTCCCTCACCATGCCTCCCATCCTGGGGCACGGGAGGGGCAGGTGATCACCCGCCCCTCCCACTGCCGCGTCGGGCCGCGGGTCAGGCGGGAACCCAGCCGCCGGTGCGCTCACCGCCCCGGCGCTCCTTGCGTACCTGGAGGTGGTCCCAGGTCTCCACGTGGACCACGCCCGCCGTGCCCCGGATCCGCTCCAGGGCCTCCACCAGCTGGCAGCGGTCCGGAGCAGTCAGGGTGCCGATCACGTCGTACCGGCCGAAACCGCTGGCCAGGAACGAGATCCTCCCCAAGTTGGCCATGGCGGTGCCCAGCGCGTCGGCGTCGCCCCGGCAGCGCAGGCCGAAACCGAGCTGCTCGTTGGCGCCCACCGCCGACGGCTCCACGAGCGCGGTCACGTGGACCACACCCGAGTTGAGCAGACGCACCACCCGGGACCGGGCCGCCGCCTGCGAGAGCCCCACCTGGCGGGCCAGGTCGGCGTACGAGGCGCGCCCGTCCTTGAGCAGCTTGCGAACCAGACGCCAGTCGAGGGCGTCCAACTCGATGTCGCGCAGTTCCCGCACGCTGCTGTGGGCGTCCTTGTACACGGCGTTGGCACGGAAGACCTCCGCGCCCTCCACACCGGGCAACGAACGCAGGTCGGCCAGCTCCTTGGTGAGAGCGGCGTCGTCGGCCACCCGGACCTGCGCGACGGCCGGGAACCTCCCGGCCGACTGCGCGGCGAAGGTCACGGCCTCGCGTTCCTCCAGCGCTTCGAGCAACGGACCGACCGGTCCGCTGACCCGGAACGACACGTGGCCGAGGACCTCCATGCCCACCACACCGGCATGCAACACTCCGACGATTCTGATCGCCCCCGACTGCACGAGCTGGCGCACTCTGGCGCGCACCGCAGTCCGGGACAGACCCACCCCGTCGGCCAGGGCCTGGAACGTCGCTCTGCCGTCCCCCTGCAACGCCCGCATGAGCGCGGCGTCAACCGCATCGAGCACGATGGTTGCCTTTCGTTCCCATGACGCCGCCCAACCCTGCGGACGACGCCCCCTCCTCCGGCCAGATCATCGCAGTTGTGGCCCCGCTTTCACCACGGATCGAGAAAGAAATCGGTTGATTCACCCCTTTGACCAGCCCGACGGCGCTGCCCAATGCCCCATCAGCACCCTCTCGACCACATAACAGACTTGTATAGAACACCTCTTAAGAGGTGACCGCCGTGCATACAACCCCGACAAAGCGCCACACTGATCTCACGGGCCCGCGTGACACCCCCCGGGGCACCCGCGGCGCACCGCCAGGGGCGGTTCCACGCCCCGCCGGCCGCGAGGGCTGCCCGGGCCCCGGAGCCGGGGGAACCGAAAAACTGTTCCCGCGCGTGTACCTGGGAAAGGTAAGACAACAGGATGTGACCGCCACCCGGCGACCGTGGCGAGGACAACAGGAGTACAGGACGGGGCGGCCGTGTTCGCCCCGCGGCTTGAGAGGAATCGCTGGTGGCAGCGGAGGACGAGCGGCGGGAGAAGGCGCCCACGCGCCCGAGCACGGGAGGGGCGCTGCTGTGGACCGCCGCGTCGCTTCCCCTTCCCGGTGTGGCCCACCTGCGCATGAGGCGTCGGACCGCCGGGATCGTGATCCTCGGTGCCTACCTGGCGGGCATCGCCGCCCTGGTCCTGTGGTCGGTCCGGCTCGGCGCGCACGACGCGGGCGCGATGACCGCGCTGGCCGGGATGGCCGTGCAGGACCGGTGGCTGCTCGGGGTGATGGGTGCCGTCTTCGTGACCGCGGTGCTGTGGCTGACCGTCATCGTGCACTCGTGGACGATCACCCGGCCCGAGGGCGCGAAGTTCGGCCAGCGGCTCCTGGGCGGCCTCGTCGTCCTGCTGCTGTGCCTGACCGTGAGCGTTCCGGCCGCCTGGGCGCTGCACGGCGGCTACACGGCCTACGAGACGCTGGGCTCGGTCTTCGACGCCCCCGAGCGCGACGACCTGCCGCCGCACGACGCCGCCGACCCCTGGTACGGCGCGGAGCGGGTCAACGTCCTGCTGATCGGCGCGGACTCGGCGGACAACCGCTACGGGGTGCGCACCGACTCCATGATGGTGGCGAGCCTGGACACGGAGACCGGCGACGCGGTGCTGGTGGGGCTTCCGCGCAACCTGGAGAACGTGCACTTCCCCGAGGACAGCACGCTCGCCGAGCGCTACCCGGAGCCGTACGGCTTCGACCTGCTGCTCAACGACGTCTACCAGACCGTCGCCGAGGAGCCCGACGAACTGGCGCTCAACCCGATCGCCGCCGATCCGGCGGCCGACACCCTCAAGAAGGTGATCGGGTACAACCTCGGCCTGGACGTCGAGTACTACGCGATGGTCGACATGAGGGGCTTCCGGGACCTGATCGACGCCGTCGGCGGCGTGCAGGTGCGCATCGAGGAGCCCATCCCGTACGGGGTGCACGGCGGGGTGCTGGAGCCCGGCCTGCAGCGCCTGGACGGCCACGAGGCGCTCTGGTACGGCCGCTCCCGGGTCGGCTCCGACGACTACGGTCGGATGGGCCGCCAGGGCTGCCTGGTCAAGTACGTCGCGGAGCAGGTCGACCCGACCACCGTCCTGACCAGCTACCGGCAGCTGGCCGGGGCCACCAAGCGGACGCTGACCACCGACATCCCGCAGTCGAAGGTGCCCGCCTTCATCGAACTGGCCGACCAGCTCACCGACCACGGTGACATGAGCGCGCTCCAGCTGTCCCCGCCGCAGGTGTCCACCGGCAACCCGGACTGGGCCGAGATCAAGGAACTGGTGGCGGAGGCGATCAGCGCCGGCGCCGAGCAGGGCGACGAGGACGGCGCCCGCCCCGACGACCCGTCCGCCTCCCCGTCCTCTTCGCCGTCCGGCGACGACTCCGAGGTGAACGAGGACCTGACCCCGGAGGAGTGGGAGGAGATGGAGGAGGACGAGCGGACCGAGTGGCAGCGCTACACCGGTCTGGACGAGCCCTCCCCCGCCGACCCGGGCCGCCAGGTCGGCTCCGAGGCCACCGACCTCGGCACCATCTGCCCGTAACCGCCCTCTCGGCGGCGACACCCCCTGGGGGTTCCGGGAAACCCCGGAGCCCCCGGGTGACCGGTGTCGGTCAGCTGCCCGCGGACCGTTGCCGCCCCCGATCGGGCGTGTGACGCTGGCGCGGTGACCACAGCTCAGCTCTGGAGTCTCGTCGCCTTGGGCGCCTTCCATGGGCTACACCCCGGCATGGGGTGGTTGCTCGCCGTCAGCAGGGGCCTGCAGGAGGGCGGCCGCCGCCAGGTCCTGCGGGCGCTGCCCGCGATCGCCGCGGGGCACGCGGTGAGCGTCGCGGTGGCGGCGGTGGCGATCACCGTCACGGGTTCGGCCACCGCCTCGGTCCTCTTCCCCGTGCTCGGCGGCGGCGTGATCGTCCTCGTGGGACTGGTGATGCTGCTGTCGCGGCGGCACTTCCACTGGCGCGAGGTGCGCCTGCCCCTGTGGCAGCTGACGGCCTGGTCCTTCCTGATGTCCTCGGCGCACGGCGCCGGACTGATGCTGATGCCGGTCCTGGCCGGCCGGCTCCAGCACACGCACGTCGACGACGGCCACGAGGGGCACGGGGGGCAGGCGGGCCAGGGCGTGGCGGCGGAGTCCGTGGAGGCCTCGGGGACGGAGGCCTCGGAAGCGGCCGGAGCGGTGTGGAGCCTGTGGGACGCCACCCTGCTCGGGTTGGCCGCCACCGGAGTGCACACCCTGGCGATGCTCGCGGCCGCCGGGGTCGCGGCGTTGATCGCCTACGACTTCCTCGGAGTGCACGCGCTGCGCTGGAAGGGCGTGACGATGGACCGGATCTGGGCTCTGACGCTGGTCCTGGGCGGTGTCTTCGTCCTCTGGTCGGTGCTGTGAGCGGATCCGCCGACCGTTTCGGCGGTCACGAGCCGGCTTGATCCCGACCACAGTCGGGAATGAGAGTTAAGTCCGTTGTGTCCAATAGACGGAGCCTCCCGCGAGGGGGCCTACAGACACTGGCGTCCGGGACGTCCACGGCGGCGCGGCCGCCCGTCCCCGGCGTGGAGGGGCAGAGTCCATGACACACAGATCCACCGGGCCCGCCGGGGTGCACCGCCGATGGCACGGGCTCATCCTGTCCGTGGCGATCCTGGCCGTCCTGGCCGTGGTCGGCGTACTGGGTGCCCGTTGGGTGGCGGAGAACCAGGAGCGGATCTTCCCCGTCTCCACACCATGGGGGCCGGAGTGCGCGGTGTGGACCGGGGACGAGCAGGTCAAGCTCGACCGCGAGCAGGCCAGACGGGCCAGTACCGCGGCCGCCGTGATCGCCCAGGGCGATGACGCCCCGATCGAACAACCCGACGTCGACGACATCCCCGACGAGGTCATGGACGCCCTCGTCCACGGCCCCGAGGACGACGCGGGGCCGTCCATGAGCTGCCGCTACTCGGGCGAGGAGGTCGAGTTCGAGGAGGAGCTGCCCTCGGGCATGACCCCGCGTACCGAGGCCATGAAGGCGGGCATCGAGGAGCACTTCGCCGACACCAGCATCGGCGGGTACGTGCCCGGCGGCTACGACACCGGCCACGGCGAGGGTTCGGCGCACTACGAGGGCCGCGCGCTCGACATCTTCTACCGGCCGGTCGACGAGGACAACCGCCGCGAGGGGTGGCTGATGGCGCACTGGCTGATCGCGCACGCCCCCGACTACCAGATCGACGTGATCATCTTCGACGACAAGATCTGGAGCACCCGCTACCCGTCGATGGGCTGGCGCCACTACGAGGCCGACCCCGACAACGAGATCCTGCGCCACCTGGACCACGTGCACGTGGACGTACTGCGCGGACCGGACCCCGGCGACGACGCCTGAGACCGGGGCGCCCCTCCTGACGCGACGGGCCCGGACCGACAGCGGTCCGGGCCCGTCGCGGTGCCGGTGCGTCCGGTGGTCAGTCGTCCAGTCGGAAGCCGACCTTGAGCCCCACCTGGAAGTGGGCGACGTTCCCGTCCTCGATGTGCCCGCGGACCTGGGTGACCTCGAACCAGTCGAGCCCGCGCAGCGTGGCCGAGGCCCGTTGGATGCCGTTGCGGATGGCCTGGTCGACACCCTCCGTCGAGGTGCCGACGATCTCCGTCACGCGGTAGGTGTGGTCGGTCATGGGTGGGACCCCCTGCGTAGTCGGTGGCGGAGGCCGCGCGAACCCGACCCCCTTCCCCTGCCTCCCCGCAATCTCCGTGAGTCACACGGGTCCCGGGATTTCCCCCATGAACCTTTCCGGAGAACCGATCGGTGCACTTTGCCGATTCTTTCTGAGGACTTTGGTCCCGGTTGAGACGCGCTTGACCGTGGATGCGGGTGTCCCGACAGTGAATGCAGGGACAGAAGAGAAGCCGAAGTGTCAGATTAGTCCTGACCTGGGACTTAGGACCCTCCCCCGGCGGGACTCTCCCGAGACAACGTCGTAACTGACTCTTGACGTACCCCGGGGGGCGGCGGTGTACATTAGGTCTAGCGCTTCGGTCCCCCGTCGAAGCGCGGGACGATGTTTCGAGCCCCCGTCGAAACATCGCGTGCGACGCCGGGTGGTTTGCCCCCGTAACCACCCGGCGTCGCCTTTTGTCCTCCCCCGGTCGGTGTGAATACCCGATCGTGGCCGGGGCTTGACCACCGAATCCGCTTTGTCTCCTGGGGATCTGCATTGGGTAATACCGCACCGGACACGCACTGCTCGCGGAAGGGCTGCAAGGCCGCCGCCGACTGGGCACTCGTGTGGAACAACCCCAAGCTGCACACCCCCGACCGGCGGAAGGTCTGGGTGGCCTGCGACGAGCACCGCGAGTACCTCGCCAACTTCCTGGGCCTGCGCGGCTTCCTCCGCGAGACCGTCCCCATGGCCGAGTTCAAGGGCTAGCGGACGGCCTCCGGGGCCGGTCGGGAGCGGGCCCGGGCGCGCAGGCACCGGTCACCGCTCCCCTCACTCCATGGCGGTGCTCCAGGCGGACAGCCTGATCTCCTCGTGGCGGCTCCGTCCGGCCTCGGCGAGGAGACCCGGCCAGGGATGCGCCCAGTTGCTGCCCCGGAGCGCGTTCTCGACCAGGGCCAGCCCGAGCCTCCCCGTGTGGAGGCCGACCGGGCCGGGGTCGGCCTCGGCCTCCGCGAACAGGCGGCGGGCCACCTCCGCCGCGGTCTCCGTCTCGACACTCGAACTCCCGTAGACCGACCACAGCGGGCCGACGATCTCGGACGGCCGTCCCACCCCGCTGTGGGGCCGTGCGGCGAGCAGCCGGGCGGCCAGAAGCAGGCGGTCCACCAGTACCTCGGCCCCGGGATCGGCCTCGGTCGCGCTGACCGTCCGGTCCAGGTCGGCGCCCAGGAGACTGAGCGCGCTGTCCAGGAGTTCGGGGCGGGCGGCGAGCAGGGCCAGGGCGCGGTCCGTCTGTTCCCGGGCGAGCTCGCGCCCGGTGGACGTGTCCGGCAGGGCCTCGACCAGGAGGACCACCTCCCTCATCCGGTGGAGGGCGTTCTTCGCCCGGCGGTGGCCGCTGTCCTCCGTCCCCGGCCTCCGGTCCCGAACCGGGAGATCCCGCCCGGGTCCGGGCAGCCGGACCAGGAGGCGCTCGAGGAGCTCGGCGATGCGGTCACGGCCCTGCCCGCGCGCGATGACCTGCCGGAAGGTGGCCAGAGCGCGGTCACCGGACTGATCGAGATCGCAGACCGCGTCGACGACGTCGTCGACCGTCTCCGAACCCCACACGGACCAGCGGGCCCACCAGCCGTCCATCCGCCAGTGGGACCGGCGGGGCACCGGCAGGGTCGCGACGATGTCGGCCGCCTCCCCGCGCACGGCGGGCGGCAGCTGTTCGGGATCGACGCCCAGCAGGGCGAACTGGATCTCCTCCTCGGCGAAGTCCGGGACCCGTTCGGCCAGTGCCTGTCTGGCCACGGGGTCGTCCGTGCTGCACAGGAGCGCACCCGCCACCGCCGCGAGGACGTCGCGGTGCTCGTCCGCACGGCGCAGGATCCGCGCGAGGGCGGCGACCGCGCCGGGCGGGCGGTGCCGGGCCAGGAGGCGGGCCGCGGTCCGGCGGACGGTGACCTTGCCCGCCCCTTCCAGTACGCGGGCCAGGAGCGGACCGAGCTCGGAGGGGCGGGCCCGCTCGGCGCAGCGGGACAGTGCCGCTCCGGCGGCCCGTGACTGGGGCCCGCCGGAGTGCGCGATGATCAGCTCCAGCGCCAGTTCGGGGCGGTCGCAGCGGCCGAGCGCCGACACGGCCGCCTCCCGCAGGACGATCTCCCCGTCGTCCAGGTGGGCGGCGAGGTGGACGTGGGCGCCGGGCAGCGCGCTCAGGGACCGCAGGGCGGCCTCGCGGTCGTCGGCCGTCAGTGAGGACCGCCCGACGAGGGAGAGCAGGTGCGCGCGGAGGCGGTCACGCGATTCGGCCGGCCAGCCCCGGACCAGGGCCGGGCTGACGCGGGGCACCCACACCGGGGCGTTCTCCCCTGCCCCGGCCTCCAGGGCGCGCAGCGCCACCGACGACGGGTGGCGGCGGGTCAGGAGCTCCCAGACCCGGGGGACGCGGGCGGTGCCCGGATCCTCCTCGAACAGGCTCAGCGCCCGCCGTTCCCGGTCGGGACCGGCCAGGTGGAGGGCGGCGGCGCGGGCGGCGGTGTCGGAGTCGGGATCGGCCCGCACGGCGGCCCGCAGGTGGCTGTCGAGCGCGCTGAGGTGGCGGCCGCGGCGGCCGAGTTCGGCGGCCAGCGCGACCGCGGGCTCGTGGACGCCCCGGCGCCGCGCCCCGGCCAGGAAACCGCTCAGGCCGCCGAAGAGGACGTCCTCCGCGCCGGGCGGCAGGACCTGGTACAGGCGGGGTTCGGGGCCGTGGCGGTGCCGGCCGTGCTCGTCGCCCGCCCACCAGGGCAGCCTGGCCCGCCGCCGGTGCGCCCACCAGGGCGCGTTGTGCCGGGCCCGGTCCGGGTCTCCCAGTCCGTCGGCGCCGAACCGTTCGACCAGCCTCCGGTAGACCTCGACGCCCCAGCGCACCGAGGGTTCGTGGACACGGGTGTCCGGGTGGCGCAGGAAGCGGGCGGCCAGGTGCCGCAGGGCTTCGCGGGTGGCCGCGGAGGTGTCGCGGGCCTGGACGGTGTCCTCCGTCAGCCGCTGCAGGAGCGGGAGGGAGGGCACGAGCAGGTTGGGGTCGAGAGCGGCCAGGGCGGCCAGGAGGGCCCGGCGGACCGGATCGCGGTCGGCCCGGTGGCGCTGGACCCGCTCGGTGAGGACCGTGGCCAGCAGTTCCGGGTCACCGGTGCGGACGGTCACCGCCAGCAGCCGGGCCAGGCCCCGAGCCCGGCGTTCGGGATCACCGCTGGAAGCGGCCTCGGCGAGCGGCCCGGCCGCCTCGGTGTAGGGCAGGTGGGCGATGGCGTCGAGGTCCAGGTCGGGGTCCCCGAACCGGCCGCTGGTGCGCTGGAAGACCGCGAGCTCGGCCAGGGCCTCACGGGCCAGTTCGGCGGACCGGTCGCGGGGCAGCAGCTCCAGGTAGGGCAGCAGGGCCTCGGGGCTGCGGGAGCTGTTCCATTGCTCGACGGTCCGCTCCAGGAAGGCGGCGGCCTCCTCCCGTGGCATCGAGCGCAGCACGCACCGGGCGGTCCCGGGGCGGATCCGCATCGCACGGCGCAGTTCCCGGTCCAGGCGGCGGCCCGCGGGCAGGTCCGGATGGGCGGAGCGGAAACTGTCGGGATCGGCCGCCCTGCGGGCGTGCGGGTATCCCCTGAGCCCTTCGGTACCGATGATCTCCGCCACCCGGGCCGGGCGGAGCGGGTCGAGCGCCTCCAGTGCGCGGCGCCAGGGGGAGCGGGTGAACCGGTCGGTGACGCGCTCGGCCAGGTGGTCGGCCAGGAGGTCGGGGTGGCGGCGGGCCAGGCGGCGCCAGGACCGGAACGCGTGGTCCAGGGCGGGCAGGTGGCGTGCGACGGTGTCGGATGTGCAGGCGGGCAGCAGGGCGGCGGCCTCGCTGTCGCCGTACTCCCGGCGGACCCGCGGGAGCAGGGTGTCGGCGAGCGCGGAACGGCGCCCCTGGAAGAGCGTTCGGTACAGGGCCCGGCGCAGTGCGGCCGGAGCGTCGTCCAGCAGCGGGGTGACGATCGTGTCCGGGAGGGGCAGGGTGCGTACGGCGCGCAGGGCGGCCCCGCGAAGTTCGGGGTCGGGTCCGGAGAGGTATCCGGCGATGGTGCCGTGGTCACGGGCCACGATCGCCACGTGCAGGGCGTCGCGGTGGTGGCCGGCGTCGGCCAGGCCGCGCAGGATCACGGCCAGGTGTGGTAGCGCGGTGTGGGAGGGACTGCGCGCGTCAGCGTGTCCGCTGAGGGTGGTGGCGGGCGACGGGCAAGAGGGACTGCGCGCGTCAGTGCGTCCGTTGAGGGTGGTGGCGGGCGACGGGCGGGCGTAGGCGGTCAGCGCGTGCGTGCGCGCGGGGTGGCTCAGGCCCTGAAGGGAAACGAGGAGTTCGGCGGCCGACCTGAACGTCGGCGCGGTGGGGCTCAACGGCCCGGGCGGGATCCGCCCTTCCTGATCGTCATGGCGGACATGATGGCCCACTCCCCAGGGCCGGGGCAAGCCCCGCAGGTCAGCGGGGTCCGCCCCGGCCCGCCCGGCGGGTCCGCCGGGCGGAACGGCTACAGGGACGCGGCGCGCCAGGCGGCGATACGGACCTCCTCGTGGGGCGACTGCCCCAGATCCGCGACCAGCCCCGCCCAGGGTCCGGTCCAGCCCCGGCGCTCTCCCTCCTGCTCGGCCAGACCGACGGCGACCAGCCCGACCAGGCGGCCGACCGGGGTGGCGTCGCGCAGGGCCAGATCCGTGAGGTGTCGCAGCAGCACCGAGAGGTGGAGGGGGCCCGCCCCGAAGGAGACCCTGCCCTGGACGACGGTCGAGACCACCGTCCCAGGTGCGGCCGCCCTCTCCTCGGGGTAGCGGGCGGCCAGTGCGGCCCAGGCCGAGACCCGGGCACCGAACCTGTCCGCGCACAGGGCCCGGTCCCGGTTCCGGGTGAGGACGGGCAGGTCGGCTCGGCGCAGGTCCAGCGCCTCCTCACGCAGACCCGGGTGCGCGGCCAGCCGTTCCACGGCCCGGTCCAGGCCGGGCACGGGCTCCTCCACGTCGTCCCGGAACCTGAGCTGGTGGACGAGCATCCGCGCGAGACGCACCGCCCTCCGCGGCAGGGAGGGCGCGCGGTCCTCCTCCGGCCGGCGCAGGGGGACGTCCTGGCCCGCGGCGGGGCACAGGTCCGCCAGCTCGGCCACCACCTCGGGGAGCCGGTCCCGGTAACGCTGCTCCCGGAGCAGCCCTTCGAAGGTGTGCAGCACACGGTCGTCGGACAGGGTGAGGTCGCGCAGGTCCGCGACGAGGCCTTCGGCCAGTTCCCCGTCCCACCGCGCCCAGTCCGCGATCCGGCGGCACACGTCCAGGTTCCCGTCGACGGCGGGGTCCCCGCTCTCGGGCAGGGACAGCATGAACCGGGCCACCCGGGCGCGCAGGTCAGGGCGCACGTCCAGCGGGGGGTGGGCCAGCAGGGCGGCCCTGGCCGCGGGGGCGGCGAAGGAGGTCCGGCGTTCTTCCAGGGCGCGCAGGACCGCCGGGTGGTCACAGGCGGCCATGAGCGCCTCCAGCACGGCGGCGCGCAGGTCGCGGTGCTGGTCGTCCCGGTCGAGCAGGTCGAGGAGGAGCTCCACCGCGCCGGGCGGGCGCACCTGGCCCAGGATCCGGGCGGCGGCCCTGTGCACGGTGACCTTGCCCCGCGCGGTCAGGACCCCGCCCAGAGCCGTCAGCAGCACGGAGGGGGCCACGCGTCGGGCGCAGGAGCCGAGCACCGCAACGACCGCCCGGGAGGAGGTGCCCTCGGCGGCGTGCTCCAGCAGCACACCGAGCGCGCGTTCGGGGTGGTCGGTGTCGGAGAGCTGGACCAGCGCGGTCTCACGCAGCCAGGCGTCGTCTTCGTGGAGCCAGGGCAGCAGGAGGTCCAGGCCGCCGGACAGAACGCTCATGCCCCGCAGCGCCTCGGCGCGCACGGGATTCCCGTTGGCGCGGTCGGCGGCCGCGTCCCACAGGTAGCCGGCCGCGCTGTCGTGTTCGGCCGCCAGCCAGGTCCCGGTCAGGCCCCGGTGGAACGGGACGAACCGGCGGGGCAGCCGGCCCCCGGCCGCGCCCAGGGGCGCGACCGCCGCCAGTACCTCGGGAACCACGGCGGGCCGCCTGCGGGCCAGGCGTTCCCAGACCGGGGTGATCAGGGCGGTGGCCGGTGCGGCGCGGAACAGCTCCTCGGCCCGTTCGTCGGGACGGGATCCGCGCAGGTACAGCCGGGCCGCCTCGTGCGCGTTGGAGGTGGCCGGGTCCGCGAGGACCACCTCGCGCAGCGCGCGGTCGAGGAGGTCGGGCACGGCGTACAGGTGCCGACCCAGGGCGCCGGCCAGGGAGACGGTGGACTGGTGGGAGCCCCGGGCGCGTCCGCGGTCCAGGAACGGGGCGAGCCGGACGTACAGCGCGCGGGCGCGGTCGCGGTCGAGCGCCGCGGCCAGGGTCCGGTTCTGTTCGAGTGCGGGCCGCCGGTGCCACTGCGTGTACACGCTGACCCAGTAGCGCTCGAGCACCTGCCCGCCGAAGCGCTCGACGAGGCGGGTGAGGGCGGTGAGCGCCCAGTCGGCGAGGTCCTCGCGTTCCTGTGCCTCGGGGTGGTGCAGCAGGTGGAGTGCCAGGTGGCGCAGGACGGCGGCGGTCGCGGCGTCGAGGTCGGGCGCGGCGATGTTGTCGTCGAGCAGGCGGTGCAGGTCGGGCACGGTCCCGGGGACGAGCAGGCGCGGGGAGAGGTTGCCCAGGGCCAGGGGCAGGGAGACCCGCACGTGGCAGCGGTCGGCCGCGGAGCGGGTCAGCGTGGAGCCGAGCACGCGGGCCAGGGTGTCGGCCCCGTCGCGGCCGGCGGCCGTGACGAGCCAGTAGAGGGCGTGCTCGCGGCGCTCCGGGTCAGGGTCCCCGGCGGCCCTGGTCAGTCGGGGTTCGGCCTCGGCGAAGGGCAGGTGGGCTCCGGCCTCCAGGTCCCGGTGGTCGGCGTGGTCGGGATTGGCGGCCCGGAACCGCTCCAGGTAGGCCAGGACGCGGCGCGCCTCGGACTCCGCGCGGTCGGCCGGCAGCAGACCCAGGTAGGGCAGCAGGGCGGCCTTCTCCCCGCCGCCTTCGGCGACGAAGCGGTCGATGAGCGGGGTGCGGTCGGCGTAGCGCATGGCCCGCAGCACGGCGAGGGCTCGGGGAGCGGCGTCGTCCATGGCCTTGAGCAGACCGCGGATGTCGCGGCGTCCGTGTGTGAGGGCGGGGTAGCGGCCCGGGTAGTGGAGCTCGTCGCCGCGGAGGTGCAGGAGCCTCCGGGCCTCGGCGTAGGGCGGGTAGGGGCTCTCGGGTTCGGAGCGCCCGCGCAGGAACGGCAGCAGGAGTTCGGGGGCGTGCTTGGACACCCCCTCGGCGGCCGCACGCCAGGGCTCGTCCCAGATGAGGGCGCGGCTGGGAGAGCTGTCCAGTTCGCGTTCCAGGCGCACCAGCACCGGTCCGGGGTGGCGGCGCACGAGACGGCTCCAGGCCCGGATCCTGTGGGCCAGGCCGTCCAGGTGCTCGTCGACGACGGGTGTGGAACAGGCGGGCAGCAGCATCGAGGCCTCGGCCTCGCCGTGGCGTTCGAGCACGACGGGCAGGAGCCGGTCGGCGAGCGCCTCGCGGCGGCCGCGGCACAGGAAGGCGTAGAGGGCGCGGCGCAGCCGGTGGGGCGCGTCGTCCAGGAGCTCCTCGAGGGCCCGGTCCGGCAGGGGCAGCACGTGGGAGCGGCGCAGCACGGAGCGGCGCAGGTCCTGGTCGGGACCGGTGAGGTAACCGGTCACGAGGCCGGTGTCGCGCGCGGCCAGCGCCAGGTGCGCGCCGAACGCGGACCGGCCCAGGGCGTCCAGTCCGGCCGCGGTCTCGGCCAGCAGAGGGCTGTCCCGGTGGGTCCGGGCGTAGCGGGCCAGGTGCCGCATGCGCTCGGGGCCGGAGAGGGGCGCGATCTCGGCGAGGAGGCGGCGGGCCGCTCCGGTTTCGGGTTCGGGGGTGTTCTGGGGCATGCCGCTCACCCTGGCTGGGGCGGGAGAGCGCCCGCAAGGGGTTTTGGGGCCCTCACGTGCGCGCGGGAGCGAGGCGGAACGGGTTCAGGTGGGCGCCGACCGCGCGGGCCCCGACGACCCGGTCGTCCCTGAAGGCGCGCGAAGGCCGGTCAGTCCCCTGAGCCGGGGGCGGCGCGTCCGAGGTCGGCGCGGACGCGCTCCAGGGCCTCGGGGGTGTCCACGTCGAAGTCGCCGGGGACGCCGGTGAGCGGCACGTGGACGGGGTTCAGCGGGCCGAGCAGCCGGTACAGCGAACGCCCCTCGTAGGCTGCGAGGGCGCCGCGCAGGGTGTCGGTGCGCCAGACCCCGGTGAGCCACTGCTCGCGGCCCGAGGCGTCCACGAGGACCGCCCCCGCGGACTCGGCTCCGTCGCCGCCACCGCCGGCAGCCGCCAGCAGCGCGCGGACGTGCTCGGGGTCCAGGTGGGGCAGGTCAGCTGCGAGCAGCGCGACCCAGGGGGCCCGCACGTGCGGCAGCCCTGCCCGCAGCGCCGGGACGGGACCGCCGCCGGGCGGGTCCTCACGGACGTAACGGGCGTGCGGGTGGTCGCGCCGGGGGCCGACCACCGTCACGTCCGCTTCGGGGGTGTGCGCCAGCACGGCGTGCACCACACGTTCCAGCAGGGTGCGTCCGGCGACGGTGAGGCCGGGTTTGTCGGCGCCGCCCATGCGGGTCGCCGATCCCCCGGCCAGCACCACCGCGTCCAGGTTCGAGGTCATGCCCCCAGCATGTCAGCCCTTGACGCACACCACCTGGCGCAGGTGGGCGACCACCTCGACCAGGTCGGTCTGGGCCTCGATCACCGACTCCAGGTCCTTGTAGGCGGCGGGGATCTCGTCCACGACACCCCGGTCCTTGCGGCACTCCACGCCCTTGGTCTGCTCGACCAGGTCGGCCTCGGTGAAGGTCTTGCGCGCCTTGTTCCGGCTCATCCGGCGTCCGGCGCCGTGCGAGGCGGAGTTGAAGGAGGCGGGGTTGCCCAGGCCCTTCACGATGTAGGTCCCGGTCGCCATGCTGCCGGGGATGACCCCGAACTCACCCGAACCGGCGCGGATCGCGCCCTTGCGGGTGACCAGCACGTCCACGCCGTCGTAGGTCTCCTCGGCCACGTAGTTGTGGTGGCAGGAGATCCGCTGCTCGAACGTGGTCCCGGGGACTTGCTCGGCCAGGACCCGGCAGGCCAGGCCCATCATGATGTCCCGGTTGCGGCGGGCGTAGTCCTGGGCCCAGAACAGGTCGCGCCGGTAGGCGTCCATCTCCGGGGTCCCGGTGAGGAACACCGCGAGGTCGCGGTCGGGCAGGTCCTGGTTGTGCGGCAGCGCCTGCGCCTGGGTGATGTGGTGGTCGGCCAGCTCCTTGCCGATGTTGCGGGACCCCGAGTGCAGGACGAGCCAGACGGCGCCGTCGTCGTCCAGGCACACCTCGAGGAAGTGGTTGCCGCCGCCCAGGGTGCCCATCTGGCGACGGGCGCGCTCGCTGCGGGGGTGCACGGCGGGGGCGAGTTCCCCGAAGGCGTCCCAGAAGCCGTCCCAGCCGGTGCTGCGCAGGCCGGGGACGCGGGCGGGGTCGACGGGTTCGTCGTGGGCGTGGAAACCGACCGGTACCGCGGCCTCCAGCGCCGAACGCAGGCGGCCGAGGTCGTCGGGCAGCCGGTTGGCGCTCAGGCCGGTGCGCACCGCGGTCATGCCGCAGCCGATGTCGACGCCGACCGCCGCCGGGCTGACGGCGTCGCGCATCGCGATCACGGAGCCGACCGTGGCGCCCTTGCCGTAGTGGACGTCGGGCATGACGGCCAGCCCGTGCGTCCAGGGCATGCGGGTGACGTTGCGGAGCTGGTCCATGGCTGCGGACTCGACCTGTGCGGGGTCGGCCCACATCCGGATCGGCACGCGCTCGCCGGGTACTTCGGTGTAGGACATGGGGGCACCTCCCGTTTCTTTCGAGCCCCGGGGCACACGACCGTGTCTGTGGTGTCTGTGCCCCGGAACATCAAGTCAGAGGGCAGGGGGGTGCGGCAACCGGATTTCCGCTCAGCCGCCGATGGCGGACATCGGGCGGGCGGGCTGGAGGAAGCTCGGGTCGTTGATGCCGTGGCCGGGCAGCTTGCTCATGACGGCGGCCCGCCAGCGGTCGGCGATCTCGTCGTCGGTGGCACCCTCGCGCAGGGGTGTGCGCAGGTCGGACTCCTCGCGGGCGAAGAGGCAGTTGCGGATCTGGCCGTCGGCGGTGAGCCGGACCCGGTCGCAGGCCCCGCAGAACGGGCGGGTGACCGAGCCGATGACCCCGACGGTCGCGGGCTCACCGTTGGGGAAGGTCCGGCCGCGCAGGTGGAAGAGTTCGGCGGGTGCGCTGCCGCGGGTGTCGGCGTCGGCGGGGTCGAGGTCGAACTCGGCCTCGAGCCGGCCGAGGATCTCGTCGGCGGTGATCATGGTGTCGCGGCGCCAGCCGTGCTGGGCGTCGAGGGGCATCTGCTCGATGAAGCGGAGCTCGTACCCGTGTTCCACGCAGAAGCGGAGGAGGTCGGCGGCCTCGTGGTCGTTGATGTCGCGCATGAGCACGGCGTTGACCTTGACCGGGGTGAGGCCGGCGTCCGCGGCGGCGGCCATGCCCTCCAGGACGTCGTCGAGGCGGCGGCGGCGGGCGAGCTTCTCGAACACGACGGGGTCGAGGGTGTCGAGGGAGACGTTGACCCGGTCCAGCCCGGCCTGGGCCAGGGCGGGCGCCATCCGGGCGAGCCCGATCCCGTTCGTGGTCAGGGCGGTGTGCGGGCGGGGAGCCAGAGCGGTGCTCCCGGCGACGATGTTCGGCAGGCCCCGCCGGAGCAGGGGCTCACCGCCGGTGAAGCGGATCTCGGTGATGCCGAGGCGGGTGGTTCCGATGCGGATCAGGCGAAGGAGTTCGTCGTCGGTGAGCAGCTCCGGTTTGGGGAGCCACTCCAACCCCTCCGGTGGCATGCAGTAGGTACATCTGAGGTTGCAGCGATCGGTGAGCGACACGCGTAGGTCTGTCGCCACGCGGCCATAGGAGTCGGCCAGCACGAGCGTCATCCTCCTCTCAGTCTGAATTGCCGGGTAGGCAGTACACAAAATTGCGCTTACCCGAGGGATACCCACTCTTAAGGGTAGAAGATCCAGTTTCACGGCCAGTAGTCTGAATCACACCTTTTGGTATATTTCGTCGTCCCGTACGAGGGAACACCGTCATGTCTGGCCTTTGACCCAAACCCGCGCCGCCGATCGTTACACGGACGATGCCCGCGGGCGCCTCCCCGCGGATGTTCTAGGGTGACCACTCCGGCGGCGGTCGTCCGATCGTCGCAGACGGCAGCGGTGGCGAGGAGGCAGGACACGGTGATCAGCACACGTGAGTGGGGTCTGGCCGGAGGGCCCGACGGGTCCGGGAAACTGGCGGCACGGGCCTGGGCTCCCACCGAGGGCGAACCGACCTGGCTGGCGGTGCTGGTGCACGGCTACGGCGAGCACCTCGGCCGCTACGAGCAGGTCGCCCAGGACCTGTGCGCCGCCGGAGCGGTGGTCTACGGGGCCGACCACCGGGGCCACGGACGCTCCTCCGGGGACCGTGTCCTCATCGACGACTACGCCGGGGTCGTCGAGGACGTGCACCGGGTCGTCACCCAGGCCCGCACCGCCTACCGCTCCCTGCCCCTGGTGCTGGTCGGCCACTCCATGGGCGGCCTGATCGCCACCCGCTACGCCCAGGTGTACCCGGGTTCGGCGCAGGCCCTGGTGCTGTCCGGTCCGGTCCTGGGCCGGTGGACGGCACTCGAGGAGATCGCCGCCGCCGAGGAGATCCCGGACGCCCCCATCGACCCCTCCACCCTCTCCCGCGACCCGGCGGTCGGCGAGGCCTACGTGGCCGACGAACTGGTCTGGCACGGCCCCTTCAAGCGCCCCACGGTGAACGCGCTGCTCACCGAACTGGAGCGGGGCAACACCGCGGGCAGCCTCGGCTCCCTGCCCCTGCTGTGGGTGCACGGCCACGAGGACCGGCTGGTCCCGGTCACGGACACGAAGGCCGGCATCGAGGCGGTGGCGGGCGAGGACGTCACCGTGCGAATCTTCCCCGGCGCCCGGCACGAGGTGTTCAACGAGACCAACCGCGACGAGGTCCTCGCCGAGGTCGTCCGCTTCGCCCGGCGTTTCTCTCTCTAGCAGGCACAGCTGTGGCGGGCCCGGCTCCCCCTGAGCCGGGCCCTCAGACGTAGAGCTGGCCGCGCGGCTGCGAGGGGTGGGCCAGGGTCTCGGCGTAGGCCGCCGCCAACCGCTCCACCGCGTCGGCCAGCACGTCCGGCGGCCGGGTGTAGGCCAGGCGCAGATACCGCTCCAGGGTGCCGTCCGCGCCGAACACCGGCCCGGCCGCCGGATGCACCCCGTGCCGGACCGCGGCCTCGGCCAGCGACGTGGCGACCGGATGGGGCAGTGCCGCCCACATCACCAGACCGCCGCCGGGCACGCTGGGGCGCCAGTCGGGCAGCCGCTCGCGCAGGGCGGCCAGGAGTGCGTCGCGGTTGCGGCGCAGCTGGCGGCTGCGCTCGGCCCGGATCCGCAGCACGTCGGCGAGCAGGTGGGTGGCGGTGAGCTGGTCGTGCACCGAACCGGCCAGGTCGAAGCGCTGGCGGATCGCCATGATCCGGGTGACCATCGGCGGGGTGGCGCGCACCCAGCCCACCCGCAGGCCGCCCCAGAACAGCTTGGCCACCGAGCCCACGGTCAGTACCCGCCCGTCCGTGTCGTACGCGGCCGCCGGCGCGGGCAGGTCGCCCGAGTCGATGGCCAGCTCGGCGCCGGACTCGTCGATGATCAGGTGGGTCCCGGCCCGGCGGGCCTCACGGACCAGGATCCGGCGTTCGTCGTCGTCCATGAGCGCGCCGGTCGGGTTCTGGAAGTCCGGGATCATGTACGCCACGGAGGGCCTGCGCTGGCGGAAGGCGTCCACCAGGTACTCCATGTCCCAGCCCTGCGGGGTCACCCCGGTGGTGCGGATCCGGGCCCCGTTGCGGCGGGCCGCGTCCAGACCGTGCGGGTAGGTGGGCGACTCCAGCAGGACCTCGTCGCCCTGCTGGACCAGCAGGTCCATGGCCAGGGTGACGCCCTGCTGGGCGCCGCTGGTGACGAAGATCTGCTCGGGGGTGGTGGGCAGCCCGCGCTCGACGTAGCGCCGGGCGATGGCGTGGCGGAGTTCGGGCAGGCCGTAGGGGTAGTAGCCCATCCCGCCCACGTGCGCGGCCAGCTGTTCCGAGGCGTGGAAGGAGGCCTCGCGCAGCCCGTCGACCGCCGGCGGCGCGGCGACGCCGAGGTCGATCTGTTCGGCCGCGGGGACGAACGGGGCGGGCCCCCGGGTACCGGAGTCGGGCAGGACCGTCCAGCTGCCCGCGCCCTGGCGGCTGTCGAGGAAGCTGTTGTCGCGCAGCCAGGCGTAGGCGGCGGTGACGGTGTTGCGGCTCACCCCCAGGGCGGTGGCGAGGTCGCGCTCGGCCGGGAGCCGCGTGTGCGTGGGGACGCGGCCGTCCAGGACCAGTCCGCTCACGGCGCGGGCGATGGCCAGGTAGTAGGGGCGCTCGACCGGGGCCTCGCCGATCAGCCGGGCGAGCAGTCGACCGTTGATTCTCCGGGTGCCGCCGCCGGTGCCGGGGCGGTCGGTCCGCTGCCTCGCCATGGGAACTCACCTCATCAGGGGGACAAAACAGGCCAGTTGCCGGAATTGGCTCTTCAATCCCGGCACCGTATGGGCCACCATACCGATGTGGCCCCCTCCGCGGACGGCCACCTTCTCGCGCGAGCCACCCGATCATCCGATGCTTCAGCATGCGAAAAAACGAAGAGGTCGTCCTTGTCCGAACAACCCCGGAGCCGTGCCGCCGCCCTGGCGCGACGGTTGCTGATCACTCCGGTCCTGCCGCGTCCCCGACTGCGCCGCCTCACCCAGCTCTACGCCGGCCTGTACATGTACGGGCTCAGCGGGGCACTGCTCATCCGCTCCGACCTCGGGGCGATGCCCTGGGACGTGCTGCACCAGGGTCTGTCCCTCCAGACCGGGCTGTCGATCGGCACGTGGAGCGTGCTCGTCGGCGCGATGCTGATCCTGCTGTGGATCCCCCTGCGCCAGAAGGCCGGACTGGGCACGCTCAGCAACGTCGTCGTGGTCGGCATGTCCGTGGACCTGTCCCTGTGGCTGCTGCCCGCCACCGACTTCCTGCCGCTGAGGGTGCTGTTGCTGGTGTCGGGTGTCCTGGTGTGCGCGGTCGCGACCGGGTGTTACATCGGGGTGGGGCTGGGCCCCGGGCCGCGGGACGGCCTGATGACCGGGCTGGCCGCGCGCGGGCTGTCGATCCGGCTGGCCCGCACCCTCATCGAGGTGACCGTGGCCCTGTCCGGGTTCCTCCTCGGCGGGACCGTGGGGGTGGGGACCGTGGTGTTCATGGTGGCGATCGGGCCCCTGGCCCAGGTGTTCCTGCCGATGATGCGGATGCCCGAGGAAACACCGGAAAGCCCTACCCTGTCGGGCCGTTAGGCGTCCTGTCGGCTCCCCGACACCGCCGGTTGATCACCACGTCATAACTTCTCCCCGGAGAAAGGCACCCATTCCCTGACATATCTCCTCGCACGACCATATGCACGTGCACTCGCGGGTAGCCAGGTCCGCGTCGAACATGGAAGATGGAGACCGCGGTGAACGGTAAAGAGCCGGGTTCGGGTACTTTCCACAACCGTCCTTTTCGCCTGCCCGCACCTGGGCACATAACCGGGTGGAGGCAGCGGTGGACGGTCTTGGGGAGAGCATGACCCGAACAGCGCCCCGACCTGGAGGCGGGTCGGGTTGCAGACCCCGACGGGGCGCGCACACGGGCGTGCGCGCGGCGGTTCGCGATGAGGCGACGCACCCCGTGCCGACGGGGTGACTCGCGCTATCGCACTGACCATGACGACGTGTTGGGGGTGAGCCGCGTGCCCGGCTGGATTGAAGACTACGCAATGATCGGCGACATGCAGACTGCCGCGCTGGTCGGGCGCGACGGTTCCATCGACTGGGCGTGTCTTCCCGACTTCGACTCCTCGGCCTGCTTCGCCGCGATCCTCGGCGACGAGCAGAACGGCAGCTGGACCCTGCGCCCCGCCGACGGCGAGCCCCGGGCCGACCGGCGCCACTACCGGGGCGAGACCCTCATCCTGGAACAGGAGTGGGACACCGGGACCGGGTCCGTCCGGGTCATCGACTTCATGCCGCCCCGCGGCGGAGCCCCGCACATCGTGCGGATCGTGGAAGGGCTCAGCGGCACGGTGAACATGAGCACCACCATGCGCATCCGGTTCGACTACGGCCACGTCGTCCCGTGGATGCACCGCGCCGGCTCCGAACTGGTCGCCATCGCCGGACCCGAGGCGATCTGGCTGAGCACCCCCGTCCACCTCAAGGGCCACAACTTCACCCACGACGCCACCTTCACCGTCACCGCGGGCCAGCGCATGCCGTTCGTGATGACCTGGCACCCCTCCCAGGCGGAGGAGTCCGACCACCTGGACGCCGAGAAGGCCCTCTCCCGCACCGAACGGTTCTGGGAGAAGTGGGTAGGCCAGTGCACCTACGACGGCCCCTACCGCGAGGCGGTCGTGCGCTCCCTCATCACGCTGAAGGGCCTCACCTACCGACCCACCGGCGGGATCGTGGCCGCCCCCACCACCTCCCTGCCCGAGGAGATCGGCGGGGTCCGCAACTGGGACTACCGCTACTGCTGGCTGCGCGACGCCACCATCACCCTGGAGGCGCTGATCCGCTCCGGGTACAAGGACGAGGCCGTGGCCTGGCGCGAGTGGCTGGTCCGCGCCGTCGCCGGTGAACCCCAGCTGATGCAGATCATGTACGGCATCCGCGGCGAACGCCGCCTCACCGAGTGGGAGGCCGACTGGCTGCCGGGGTACGAGGGATCGAGCCCGGTCCGGGTCGGCAACGCCGCGGTGGGCCAGTACCAGCTCGACGTGTACGGCGAGGTCATGGACGTGCTGCACCTGGCCCGGCGCTCGGACATCCGGGGCAGCGACTACCTGTGGGGGCTCCAGCGGTCGCTCGTGAACTACCTGGAATGGTGCTGGGACGAGCCCGACGAGGGCCTGTGGGAGGTGCGCGGCCCCCGGCAGCACTTCGTGCACTCCAAGGTGATGGCGTGGGTGGCCGCCGACCGCGCCGTGCGCAGCATCGAGGAGTTCGGCAAGGAGGGTCCCATCGAGCGGTGGAGGGCCCTGCGCGACACCATCCACGCCGAGGTGTGCGAGTACGGCTACGACCCCCAGCGCAACACCTTCACCCAGTACTACGGCAGCAAGGAACTGGACGCCGCCCTGCTGCTCATCCCCGAGGTCGGCTTCCTCCCCTACGACGACCCGCGGGTGGTCGGCACCATCGAGGCGGTCCGTGAGGACCTGATGGTGGACGGGTTCGTGCTGCGCTACCGCACCGACCTGGAGAACTCCGCCGACCAGCTGCCCGGCGACGAGGGCGCCTTCCTGGCGTGCAGCTTCTGGATGGCCAACGCCCTGCTCTCCATCGGCCGTCACGAGGAGGCCAGGGAGCTGTTCGAACGGCTGCTGTCACTGCGCAACGACGTCGGACTGCTCGCCGAGGAGTGGGACCCGCACGCGGGCAGGCAGGTCGGGAACTTCCCCCAGGCCTTCAGCCACGTGCCGCTGGTGACCACGGCGCTGAACCTGGCCGACCGCCAGGGCGGCTGGCGCGCGGAGTAACCCTCCCTCACAGCACCCCCACGAACCACGAACGCCCCCGCGCCGGTGCGCGAGGGCGTTCGCCGTGTCCGGGGCCGGCGGGTCCCCGCTCAGTCCCCGCTCAGGGTCGGATCGGCCCAGACGGGATAGATGTCGCCTCCGCCCTCCGTCTCGATCTCCAGGCGCAGGCGGAGCACGTCGGTGACGTTCACCTCGATGTCAACCGTCTCCCCCAGCGTGAGTGTCTCCGTGGAAGCGGACTCACCATCGGTCCGGACCGTGAAGGTGACACTCTCACCGGACTTGGAGTTGTCGTCCAACCCCAGGGTCGCAGTGAAGGTGTCCCAGGAACGGCTGAGGTCGTACTCGGCCCACTTCGCCGAACACGTACGGCAGTCACCGTCGGCTGCCAACAGCACCCGGTTGTAGACCTCGCCGTTGATCTCGGCGCGTTCGGGCTCCCAGATACCGTCACCGGTGTCGACCGGTTCCATCTCGGTGAGCAGGCGCTCCCCCGGCCCGAGGCCGTCTTCGGAGTTCTCGGACGGATCGGCCGAGGCATCGGACTCCGTCGGGCCCTCGCCCTCGGTGGCTTCGACGGGGGCAGGGGTCGGTGAGGGCTCGGGGGAGGCCCCGGCGTCGGCGAGCTCCACACCGTCGTCGGAGCCGGTGAGGGCGGGGACGACCCGGTCCATGACCACGTAGGTGCCCGCGGCGCCGAGGATCATGAACACGACCGCGAAGAGCGCCAGCCCCGCCACCAGGGGCTTGCGCGACTTGCGCTGGGGCGCGCCCGTGCTGACGGTGGTGGGCGGCGGGGCGGCCTGGGACGCGGTGAAGGCTCCGGTGGCGTGGCGCGCGCCAGGGACGGGACCGCTGTGCATGGGCGCACCGGGCACCGGGCCGCCGGGCATGGGGGCGCCGGGCATGGGGGCGCCGGGCATGGGGGCGCCGGGCATGGGGGCGCTGAGCGGTGGGCCTCCGGGAGGCGGACCGCTGTACGCGTTCGGGGGCGGACCCGCGAGGCGGTTCGGAGGCGGGCCCGCGGGCGGGCGCCCGGGTACGGGGCCACCGCGCGGCGGGGTGTTCCGGGGCGGGGTGTTCGGAGGCTGGGTATTCGAGGGCTGGGGCGCGGGCCGGGGAGGTTCCTCCGGGGCCGGAGGCTGCACGGTGGGTGCGCCCCGCATCCCGCCGACGGGACGCTTGGACATCTCCTCGACCGGGTTCTCGGGTTCCGGGGCGGGTTCCGGGATCTCGGGTTCCGGGCCCTCGGGCTCCGGAGCGGATTCCGGAGCGGGTTCGCCGACCGGGGGCGGCCCGGAGAAGCGCTCTCCCTGGGGCGGAGCGGGGCTCATCGCGGCGGCGGCCGCCAGGGCGTCATCCGGGCCGGAGGGTTCCGGTCCCACGGGTTCGGAGCTCGGGCCGGTCCAGGGCACCGAGGTCGCGAGGGAGCGCAGGGCCCGGACCCAGTCCGAGGACTCAGGGCGTTCCGAGGGCTCCGCGGAGAACATGCTCATGACGAGTTCGCGCTGTGCCTCCCCCGCCTGGGCCACCAGCGGCAGCGCACCCAGCCTCTCCCGCAGCTGTTCCGGGGCGGGCGGCGGGTCCTCACCGGTCAGGGCGAAGTACGCGATGGCACCGAAGGCGTACCGGTCGGTGGCGGGCGAGTACTCGCCGTTGAAGATCTCCGGGGCCGCGTACCCCGGTGTGAACCAGGGGCGCGCGGTCATGTGCCGGGCGGCGATCCGGCTCAGCCCGAAGTCCACCAGGGTGGCCTGACCCTCGTCGCTGATCATCACGTTGCCGGGCGACAGGTCCCCGTGCACCACCACCCGCTTGGACGGGGTGGCCCGCCCGGAGTGCAGCATGTCCAGCACCTGGGCGACCTGCTCGAGGTAGCGGAGCACTTCGCGCTGACCGCGCGGACCCTCCACCACGTTCTCGGCCCGCCAGTCGCGCAGGTCCAGACCCTCGACGTAGTTCATCACCAGGTACAGGGCCCGGTCGTCTCCCTCGGCCGTGCCCCCGGCAGGGTGCTCGGGAGCGCCTTCGAAGTGCTCGCGGACACCCACCACCCCGATCCGGTTGATGAAACGGAGGAGTTCGGCCTGCTCACCCCACTTCGCGCTGAGTTCGGCGAACTGCTCGTCGGTGGAGGTGACGTCGGAGTTGAGGACCTTCACCACGACGGGTTCGGTCTGTCCCGCCAGGCTCACCTCAGCCAGGTAGAGCGTGGCCTCCCCACCACGCCCCACGGATCGGACCAAGCGGTACTTGTCCGGCTGGGAGTCCGGACCAACGTAGAGATTCAGGCTCACGGCTCTGACACTCATTCCACACGGGGGCTCGGGGGGTTCAGGGTGCCTGTGGCACAGGGAACACAGTAACCGCAGCGGCTGTACTCCGGCGCCCTGTGCAGGCCGAGGGGAAGGCCGCCTACCTGGGCCACTCCGGCCGCCCGGAGGCGGCTGTCCGCCACTACGAGGCGCTGCTGGCCCACCACGTCCGCCTCCATGGAGAGAACGCCAATCGAACCCGCAGCATCCGCTCCCACCTGCACCGATGGCAGGCCCGCCTCAAACCCTGAGCGGTCAGACGCCCGAAGGGGACTTGGTTGTCGCTGTCTGGCGCTAGTGTTCTGGCCATGTCGAACAGGGACCTGAACGAGATCATGGACAGCGGCTGGGCGAAGGCGTTGGAGCCGGTCGCCCCGCAGATCGCCGCTATGGGTGACTTCCTCCGCCAGGAGGTCGCCGAAGGACGCACCTACCTGCCCGCGGGGGACCACGTCCTGCGCGCCTTCCAGCAGCCCTTCGACGACGTGCGTGTGCTCATCGTGGGCCAGGACCCCTACCCGACCCCCGGCAACGCCGTCGGGCTGAGCTTCTCGGTGGCTCCGGGCGTTCGGCTGCCCGCGAGCCTGCGCAACATCTTCAAGGAGATGAGCGAGGACATCGATGCCCCGATGCCCTCCAACGGCGACCTCACGCCGTGGACGGATCAGGGTGTGCTGCTGCTCAACAGGGTGCTGACGGTGGCCCCGGGCAACGCCGGTTCGCACCGGGGCAAGGGCTGGGAGGCCGTCACCGAACAGGCCATCCGGGCGCTGGCCGAGCGCGACCAGCCGCTCGTCGCCATCCTGTGGGGCCGCGACGCCCGCAACCTGCGGCCGATGATGCCGGGCATCCCGTGCGTGGAGTCCGCGCACCCGAGCCCGCTCTCGGCCCGCAACGGGTTCTTCGGCTCGAAGCCGTTCAGCAGGACCAACGAGATGCTGCGGGAGCAGGGCGCCGAACCGGTGAACTGGCAGCTGCCGTAGGACATCTCAACCCCCACAACCCCTTCTGACGTGCGGACTCGGCATCTCCCCCGGTGCCGGGTCCGATCGCGTTTCCGCCCCCCGACGTGGAAGAGGCCCTGACCCGATGGCGAAACGGCTCACCTACAGCGACGCCCTGAAGATCCTCGGCAAGAACGACTCCGAAGTCCTGGACCTCGCGGAGAAGGTGGCCGACGGCGGATTGGGGCTGGTGGGAGTACCCGACGTGTTCGGGGTCCGGGGTGCTTTGGTGAACAAGGGCCGCAAGGCCCTGGAAGGGCTCGGCGGCAAACTCCGGGGCGAGAGCCGGCTGTCGAGGACGGAGAAGATCGAGGCGGCCTACAAGATCCTGGTGATCACGACCTTCTTCGAAGCGGTCGAGGAGTCACTGAAGGAGGTGGAGGCGCCCTTCACCCTGGCGGACCTGGAGATCACCGCCGACGAGCAGTTCTCGATCTTCGGCAAGGAACTGGATTCCGTCGGCCAGCTCTCGCCCACCCTCAGGTTGAACGTTCCCGCGGATTCCCTGGGAACGCATGACGAGACCCCCTTCTTCGTCCTGACCGACACCTTCGTCGAGTTCGTGCTGGGGCTGGCAGTCGCGGAGCGGCACGGTCTCACCCCGCAGAAGTACACGGTCCTGGGCAAGCTCTACGACCTCGTCCCCTCACTCGCCCGCCGAGGGCTCGACGACGCCCTGCTGCGGCTGGGCTCGGAGATGCCCGAGTTCGGGCTGTGGATGCACGTACAGGAACACACGAGGACGCGGCAGGAGATCGGTACCGGCCTGGCCGGGCTGCACAAGGAACTGTCGAAGCTCGGCTCGGGCCGCGCGGTCACCCGTCGCAGGCAGGAGCTCGCCGCCTCCTATCAGGCGGTTCTGAGCCGCCCGGTGCTGCGCTCGGACGACGTCCCGGCCGGGCTCACCCTGCCTTCCCTGCGTGATGCGTACATACCCCCACGCGGGCGGATCGCCTACGTCGACGGTTCCCACGACCTCCCCTCAAGGGACGACTGGTGGGAACCACGGCAGGTCCAGAACGATCTCCAGCCGTTCGTCGCGTCCCTCCTCACCCACCCTGTGGCCACTCAGAGGCCCGTGGTCGTCCTCGGACATCCGGGCGCGGGCAAGTCCAAGTTCACCGAGATGCTCGCTGCCCAGTTGCCTGCGGAGGACTTCCTTCCCATCCGGGTGGAACTGCGGGCGGTCAGCCCCAACGCCCCGCTCCACGCCCAGATCGAGGAAGGCCTCGCCGCCGACCTGCACACCTCCATGTCCTGGCGTGAGCTGTCCGACGAATCCGACGGGGCCCTGCCGGTGATCATCCTGGACGGTTTCGACGAACTCCTCCAGGCCACCGGAGTGGATCGCTCCGACTACCTGGAACGGGTTCAGGAGTTCCAGGAGAAGCAGGAGAACATGGGTCAGCCGGTGGCGGTGATCGTCACCAGCCGAACCCTGGTGGCGGGACGGACCCGGTTCCCTTTGGGAACGACGGTCATCCGGTTGGAGCCCTTCGACGATGGCCAGATCGAACAGATGCTCCGGGTCTGGAACCGGGCCAACACCAGCGCGTTCAGTTCCTCCGGACTGAGCCCGCTCACTCCGGAGGCGGTGATCCGATACCGGGATCTCGCCGAACAGCCGCTGCTCCTCCTCATGCTGCTGATCTACGACGCCCACGCCAACGCTCTGCTCAAGGCATCCGACACCCTGTCGCACGGGGATCTGTACGAGCGCTTGCTGACGATGTTCGCCCGTCGTGAGGTCGACAAACACCGGCCCAACCTCGGTGGACGGGATCTGGACCGGGCGATCGAGGACGAACTGCGCCGCCTGGAGGTGGCCGCCATGGCGATGTTCGCCCGGGGGCGTCAGAGCGTGCGCGCCGAGGAGCTGGACCTTGATCTGGCCGTCCTGATGCCCGAAGCGGCCGAGACCCCGAACCAACCCGACCTGCACGGCCAGATCGCTCCGGCGCACCAGGTACTGGGCCGGTTCTTCTTCGTACATGAAGCCCGTTCCAAGACCGCGGAGGGCACCAACAGCGCCTTCGAGTTCCTGCACGCCACCTTCGGCGAGTACCTGGTGGCCCGCATGGTGGTCGCGGCTCTGGAAGAACTGGTCGACGACCGAGCCCGGGTGTCCCGACGCCGGAGCCGGGCTCTGCACCTGGACGACGGTGAGCTGTACGCCCTGGCGTCCTTCGCCGCCTACGCCGGCCGGGACAAGGTGGTGGCCTTCCTGGAGGAGCTGTTGGAACGGCGGCTGGCAGAGGAGCCCGGGCTGCGCGAGGAGTTCTGGGAGCTCCTGTTGGAGCTCTTCCAGGAGGCGCCCTTCCCCGCGTCGAACCGCTCCTTCGCCGAGTACGAGCCGGTGCGGCTACCCGTCACCTCGCGAGAGGCCCGGTACACCGCGAACCTGATCACTCTCTTGGTGTTGGTGAGCGAGGAGCCCGTCCCGCTGGAGAGCATGTACCCCGACACCGGTGACCCCTGGCACGGGTGGCGGCGGACGGTGTCGCTGTGGCGGGCGCTGTCCGCCACCCAGTGGTTCGGGATCATCGACTTCATGCGGATGCGTCACATCGGCTACTGGAAGGGCGAACAGCCCTACAGCGTGCTCAGCCGCGACCGAGGCGAACCGGTCAACGTCGGTGAGTGCGTGGGCTTCGAACTGCGCGCGGACTCCCCCGGCGATCCCGCCACCCTCAACCCCTATGAGGTGGAGGTCCCCTACGGGACGGTGGTCTCCCGCCTGCTCAGGTCCACCTCTATGCGCGCCAACGGGACCGCCTCCCGGCTGGCTCTCCTCCTCACCCCGTACCTGCAGTACGTCTCCGACGACCTGGGCACCTGGTACTCGGACGACGACCAGAAGTCGTGGGTGGAGACCCACGAGGTACTGCGACTGAGGCTGGAAGCGGTCGACCAGCTCCCCGCCGAGCTGGCCGCCGACCGACTGAGCAGCTACTCACGGCTCCTGGCACGTACCGAACCGGACCAGGTGGTGATCACCGTCCTGCGCCAGGCCCTGGAGGATCTGCGGTCCTGGCCACCGCACCTGGGTCCGCATCCGCGGTTGAAGCTGGCCACGATGGTTCAGACCGTGCTCCGGGACACGCGTAGAAACCGAGACACTCCGCAGGTGGTGTGGGACTCCTTCCAGCGGCTCAGGAGCGAGCTCCTACCGCTCCTCGACGATGAAGGTCCCGACGTCTCCTGGCCCCAGCCCCGACCTTCACCCACCGACCCCACGAACCCCTTCCAGCCGGGTTGGCTTTCCGGAGCCCCTGGGGGATCCGCCGGCCCCTGAAGTTCCAAGAGAATCCGTCGGCCTCCGAAGGTAAGCGCTCGAAAAGAAATCCCGAGGGGACGGGCTTCGGGGGCGCCCGCTGGGATCAGCTGCTGCGGGGAGGCAGCTGCTCCTCCGCTCGGCGGTCAACGCTTCTCGTGTCGCGGCTGGTCAAGCGTTCCAGCGGAACTACTGCGGCGAGGGAGGGTGGTGGGCTGGGGCCGGTGTCCAACGCCCCTCGTGTCGCGGCGGTGGAGGTTGCCTGCGAAAAGCGGCAGCGAGGGAGGCGCTCTCCCGGCTCGGCGGTGAACGTTTCTCGTGTCGCGGCTGGTCAAGCGTTCCGGCGGAACTGCGGGGCGGGGGGTCGGGGCGGTGGGTGCGTTCGTGTTCATGGTTGGCCTCCTTTCTCTGATGTGTGCAGTGGTGGTCACGATCGGTCTCCTTTCTCTGCGATCCGGGTTCTAAGGGCAGCGAGGGGTGGGGACCCGGGGGCATGGGGTCTGGGTTCCGGGTTTTGGGCGTGCGGGGGTAGAGGGCTGGCCCCTGCTGCTGTGGGGTGCGCGGGTCATTCCCGGGGGTGCGGATCTGGTGCGGTGCCTGGCCCCGAAGGTGGATCTGGGGGTGGGTCCGTGCCCGATTCGGAGTCTGGGTGCTGGTGGGGTGTGCGGTGGGCTTTGCGGCCCCGGTAGACCTGCCGGTGCGGGTTGTTCTCGCGCCGCCATTTGAGCCGGTTGTGGGTCGAACAGAGTGGCTGGATGTTGTCGGCGCTGGTGGTCCCGCCCCGGGAGTAGGAGCGGATGTGGTCGGCCTCGGTGTCACTGATGGGCACATCGCAGCCCTGCTCCCAGGCGCAGGTGGTACGGCCGTAGTGGGCCACCACCCGCACCTGCTCAGGGGCGTTGCGCATCCCCCGCCCCACGTCCAAGGGCTTGCCGGAGGCGGGGTCGATGATCACCCGCCGCAGCACACTGTCGGGGGCCAGGTCCTGCAGGGCCTCGAAGGCCAGCACCTGCCCGTCCTGGGTGGCGGCATAGCTCGCCCCCTGCCCGTCGGGGGCAGGGGAAGTCCCCATGGGTCCGCTCTGCGGGCTGCCAGCCTGCTTCTGCCCGTTCTGGGCCGGGCCCTGGCTCTGCTCCCGGGCCTGCTTTTGGCGCTGGCCGTTGAACACGTCCAAGGGCACGGTGATGTTGACCATCGCCAACGGCCCCGGCGGTTTGGTGCACTCCTGGTGGCCCAGGGCGGACTTGACCATGGCCAAGAAGGCGTCATAGGTCCGCTCGGCCCTGGACACCTCAGGCTTGCTCGCCTCATGCGGTTTGGTGAAGGCGGCCAGGGCCTTGTCGATGAGCTCGGCGTCGGCGTCGGGCCCCTGGGCGTGGAAGTAGCAGGTGCCCTCGAACCCGCGGGTCAGATCCGCACGCCGGGACGCGTGGGCCTTGCGGTGGCGTTCCTCGGCCAGGCCGGGGTGGTATTCGTGGGCCAGCTGGACACCGAGTTGGGCCATCTGCTGGGCCGACATCGCCGGCCGCTGTGTCTTCGCCTCCACAATGCGGGTTTCGATCATCCGCCGGAATTCATCAGCATCGGCGAAGGCGGAGTGGTTCTTGTCGCGGGTCTTGACCGCACGCTCAACTGTTTTGGCGAGGGTGGCGGCCTCGTCCACCGACAGCATTCCCTCACCCAAGGCTTTCAGGGTGCGGGGGAGTTTTCCGGAAAAGAGGAGTTCGGCGAGCGTTGCCAGAGCATGGGCCTGGGCGGGGTTGGTGCCCAGGGTGTGGATCATCCAGGCGGCCACGCTGCGCTGCCCGCCCACTTCCAGGAGATTGCCTTCGGCGCGGATCTGGGCCAGGCGCAGCAGTATCTGCAGTTTGAGGAGCTCCATGGCCTCCCACATCGAGCACACGCTCTCCAGGGTGGCGGCCGGTGCGCCGGCCGGGAGTTCCCCTTGGAAGGTGCGGGAGGCCCTCTCGCAGGCCTGGCGCACAAGGGCCACGGCGGGGGGGTCCCCGGCCTGCCCTGCGCCCTGCCCGAAAGAGGAAGTGTTCATACTTCAAGGGTAGGTCGGGCAGTGGGGAAAGGAAAGGAATGTCCAGGGAAAGATGGACCTGGAATACCAGGTTTCTTTCTCCCGAAAAGGGCCTGTGGATAACTCGAGAATGGTCGCACTCATGTGTTATAGCAGAGCCCACACCGCCGCCATGCCGTCTTGTCTTTGGCACTGCTTTCGCGACCTGCCGTGAATGGCCGGACGTCGAACACCGGCCTGGGGAAGCCGGCCCCGAATCTCCTTCGGCCAAGGGCTCCCGGAGTTGTCCACAGGTTCGAGGAAACTCTTTCCGGCCCCCTCTCATCACACGTAACGTGATGCTTGAGTCACCCCTCCCCTGGCGGACATGGAAAGGCCACCCCCGATGGCGAAGCCGCTCAACTACGCGAACGCATTGAAGGAGCTCAGTGGGCAGGACCAGGATCTGTGGAACCTCGCGGAGAAGATGACCGATGGAGGTCTGGACTCGGTCGGGGTCCCCGGCCTGTTCGGGCTGCGGGAGTTCGCGGTCGGCCAGGGGCGCAAGGCTCTGGAGGGTCTGGGGAAGAAACTGAAGGGCACCGACAGGCGCCTGCGGACGCAGCGGATCGAGGCGGCGCACAAGGTGCTGCTGGTGGTCTCCTTCTTCGATCCCCTGGACGACTGTCTGACCGGCGCTGGTCTGCGCCTGCGCGTCGCGGACCTGGAGATGACGGCGGACGAACAGCGGGTGCTCCTGGAACACGCGCTGCGGGCGGAGCAGGTCTACGCTCCCGCGGGGGACTTCGTGTGGGATCGGGAGAACCTCTTCGATCAGGCCGAGTCGGTTTTCTCTGTCGGTTCGGCAGTACTGCTCGAGTGGGTCCGAAAGTTGGAGGCGACCGAGCGGACAGGGGTCGACACCGGGTGGGGCAGCAGGCTCGCGAGCACGCTGGAGGATGATCTTCCGCGGCGGGCTCTGGCCGTCTACAGGGACAACTACCTGAGGCTGTGCGCCGAGACTCCCGAATTCGGGATGTGGGCGCAGCTGCGCGAGCACGAGAGGACCCGGAGCGAGGTCAAGCTGCTGGGGGACGCCTTCAAGGGACTGCACACGGAACTGTCGCGGATCTCCTCGGGCAGGTCGGTGGGCGATCTGCGGATCCGGCTGTCCCGCAAGTACCGGGCTCTGCTGGGCAAGCAGGTGCTCCCGATGGACGACGTCCTTCCCGAGGACCTGCCCGCGGGGATGGTGATCCCGCTCCTGCGTGACTGCTACGTGCCGCCGAGCGCGAGGGTGGCGCGAGTGCAGCGGGGCGACACCCCTTCTGCCGAGGAGTGGTGGGAGGAGCGGGAACTCCTGCCTGATCTGCAGCGGTTCCTGGCTGCCCGGCTCACGCATCCGGACATGACCAGGTACCCGACCGTGCTCCTGGGTGAACCGGGTGCGGGCAAGTCCAAGCTCACGGAGGTGCTTGCTGCGCAACTGCCGGAGGAGGACTTCCTGGCGGTCCGGGTGGAGCTGCGGTCGGTCAGCGCCGACGCGGCCGTGCACACCCAGATCGAGGAAGGGCTCGAACACGAACTGCGCGAGCGGATCAGCTGGTCCGGGCTGCTGGCCGAGGCGGAGGGTGCCCTGCCGGTGGTCATCCTGGACGGTTTCGACGAACTGCTCCAGGCCGCGGGGGTGGAGCGGCACAACTACCTCGAGCAGATCCGGGACTTCCAGGTCCATCAGGAGGACATGGGCCAGCCGGTGGCGGTGATCGTCACCAGCCGCACGTTGAGTGCGAGTCGGGCCCGTTTCCCCGAGCACAGCACGGTGATCCGGCTGGAGCCGTTCGACCAGGGGCGGATCGGGCGGGTGCTGAAGGCCTGGAACCAGGCCAATGGGGAGCTGTTCCGCTCATCGGGGATCAAGCCACTGGGGCTGAACCGGCTGATGAGGTTTCCGGAGCTGAGCCGGCAGCCCCTGCTGCTGTTGCTGCTGCTGGTCTACGACGCGCAGGACAACGACCTGCAGCGGGCGCCCCGCTCGCTGTCGCTGGGGCAGCTGTACGAGCGGCTGCTGCAGACCTTCGTCCGCCGCCAGGTCCGCAAGCACCGGGGCGCGCTGAGCGAGAGGGAGCTGAAGAAGGAGGTCCAGGCCGAGTTGCGCCGCCTGGAGGCGGCAGCGCTGGCGATGTTCGCCCGCCAGCGGCAGAGCGTGGGCTCCGCCGAGCTGGGCCAGGACCTCGGGGCGCTCAAGAGGGAGGGCCCGCAGCGGCAGGCGGAGGTCAGCGGCAGTCTCCCGATCCAGGCCGCGGACCTGTTGTTGGGACGGTTCTTCTTCGTGCACGTGTCCGAGGCGAGGGTCAGCGGTCCCGGACAGGAGCCCCTCAGCGCGTACGAGTTCCTGCACGCCACCTTCGGTGAGTACCTGGTGGCCCGGATGGTGGCCGGTGCTCTGCGCGTCCTGGCCAAGGAGCGCGTGAACAACGAGGAGGAGGGTTCCTGGGGGGAGCCCCCCAATGACGGCCTCCTGTACGCCACGTCCTCCTTCGCCTGTTACGCGGACCGGGAACGGACCGTCGACTTCCTCAAGGAGCTGCTCGGGAAGGACATCGGCCAGGACCGGGAACGGCGCGCTCTCTACGGTGAACTCCTCGTGGAGATCTTCCGGCAGGCCCCCTACCCGTCGCCGAACCGCGTGCACACGGCCTACCAGCCGCGGAGGCTTCCCCTGACCAGCAGGCAGGCCTTCTACACGGCCAACCTGTTGACGCTGCTCCTCATCGTGCGGGCAGAGCCGGTGGAGATCCGCGAACTGTTCACCGACACCGCCGGGGAGCCGTCCGCCCTTCACCAGTGGCGTTCGGTCGCAGCCCTGTGGCGTACTCTGCCGTCCGCCGACTGGTTCACCGTCATGGACACCCTGAGAATGCGCCACCTGGAGGAGGGAAGGAGCGTCCTGGAGTTGGAGGACGGCCTCCCGGTCAGCGTGGTCGAGAGCATCAGGTTCGAGGTGCCCGAGAGCGTCCTGGTGCCCGAGATGGGCTCCATTCCCACGCGGGGCGCGCATTCCCTGCGGATACCCTTCACCAGCCCTTCGAGTCAGCAGTTCCGGTCCATGGCACTGCGGGTCAACGGCACCGCCGCCCGGCTGGCCGTCGAACTGCTTCCGGTCGTCCGGTCGCATCCGGTCAGCACCGGGATCTGGCAGGGCCACGGAAGCATCGACGAGCTGTGGTCGCACTCGCACGAGCTCCTACTGCTGCGGCTGTCCCCCGCCGACGGGGAACCCGAGCGCCGACTCGACGCCTACCGAAGGATCCTGCTGTACCGGGAGATGGGGGAAAGCGAACTGCTCGCCCTCAAGCAGGCGGTCGAGGACTTCCGCAACCCGACCACGGGCGAGGGTTTCCAACGGCATCTGCGCACTCTGCTGACGGAGTACCTGGATCAGATGCGCCACCGGGTCGACCCCGCCCGAATCCGGGGCGGCGAGACGGAATCGGTCCTGGAACGGCTCGCCCCGCACCTGTCACCCGGAGTGGCGGAGCGGGTGTTGGAGCTGGTCGATCACACGGCCACCGTCCACCACCGTGAATCCGTGCCCGACCAGACCATCGTCTCCGGCACGTTCACGGGATCGGAGAACAGCGTCGTGGACATCAAGCCCGTGCTGGACCGCTCCGCTACCCCGCCAGAGCCCTCTTGACCAGTGCCGGGACGACGTCGCCGATGGGGTCGTGCAGGACCGCGCTGGCGTAGTCGTCGTAGGGGGTGGGCTCGGCGTTGACGACGACCAGTGAGGCGCGGGCCATCATGGCGACGTCGCAGAGGCCGGCGACGGGGTGGACCGTGAGGGAGGTGCCGATCGCCACGAAGGCATCGCACTCGCGGGCTGCCTCGGCCGCGCGCTCGATGACCTCTGGGTCCAGGCGCTGACCGAAGGAGATGGTGTCGGACTTCTGGATGCCGCCGCACTCGACGCAGCGGGGGTCGGACTCGTCGTCGAGGCGGGCGAGGACGGCGGCGCTGGGGGTGCGCAGGCCGCAGGACATGCACATGACCCGGAGCATGGTGCCGTGCACCTCGATGACCTCGTCGTCGGGGACCCCGGCGGCCTGGTGCAGGCCGTCGATGTTCTGGGTGATGAGGGCGTGCAGGCGTCCGGCGGAGGCGAGGTCGGCCAGGGCGCGGTGGGCGGCGTTGGGTGCGGCCTCCCAGACCTGGTGGGCGCGGCGGGCCAGCCAGGTCCGGCGCCGCACGTCCACGTCGCCCATGTAGCAGTCGATGTCCGACATCGCCTGGGCGTGGGGGTCGGTGGTCCACAGTCCCTGGGGGCCGCGGAAGTCCGGGATGCCGGAGTCCGTGGACACTCCGGCGCCGGTCAGGACGGTGATGCGTCGCGCGGACGCCAGCAGCTCAGCAGCCTGTTCGAACCCCTCCGGGTCGGCGAACGGCGCGGTGTCGTCGGTCATCGAGGCCATACCCCATTCTTACAGCGTCTTTGCACGGCTTTCCCCGGCCTTGGCCCAGCACGGCCTTCTGCGGACCGTTGGGGGCCTTAACCTCGGAGAACGCCTGGGGCGGGCGGCCGTAGTGCCCGGCCGATGCACACGAGAAGGGCAAAGGGTGCAAAAATCGACACAATCATGAAGCAGCCCTCCTACATCCTCGTGGTCAACGGGACCAAGGTCCAGCGCCCCGTGTTCGTCCTCGGCGCGCCCCACTCCGGAGTCCCGGTGATCGCCCGCGCCCTGTCCCGTGCGCCCGGTTTCCATCTGGGAGCGGGTTCCCAGGGCGTTCTCAACGCCGTCTATGCCGTGGCCAGGCGCCCCTCCCTCGCTTTGGAGAAGGTGGGGGGAACCGCGAGCCTGCTCCGGGAGGCCTACGCCGAGACCTGGCACCTCACCCCTCTGACCTGCCCGAAGTGCCCCAGCCCGGGTCCGGGCACCCGGGTGCCCGCCAACACTTCGGCCGAACCCTGTGAGCACAGCGCCGACGCGCGCCGCTTCGGTGACGCCAGCCCCGACCTGTTGTACTCGGCGAGTGCCCTGCACGCGGCGTTCCCCGACGCCCTGTTCGTGCAGATCATCCGGGACGGCCGCGACGTGGTCGCGGACATGATGGAGGACGAGCGGTCGCTGGCCTGGCTCAAGCCCAGTTTCATGAAGCTGGACCACGAGTTCCCCAACCACTTCTTCGGGTTGGAGGAGCAGTCGGATCTGGCTGACTTCACCGACGGTTCGGTGGCGACCAAGTGCGCGATGCGCTGGCGGGGCGCGGTGCGCATGTCCGCGCGGCTGCGCCAGGAGATCGGTCCGGAGCAGCTGCTGACCCTGCGCTACGAGGACGTGCACGGCCAGGAGGTCGACACCGCCGAGCGGCTCCTGGAGTTCACCGGCGCCCGGGTCTCGGCCAGTGAGCTGCTGACGGACCGGTCGTGGGGCGTGGGTTCGTGGCGGGAGCGGTTGAGCCGCCAGGACCACGGTGACGTGCACGAGGTGGCCCGCAACGAACTCTCCCGGCTGGGCTACCTGTAGGCGCTCATTCGGGTACGCCGTGCGCGGTGAGCAGGGTGTCGGCGGCGGTACGCGCGGTGAGCGCGGCGTCGGTGACACCGGAGACGTTGCGGGCGACCACCGCGCCCTCGTGCAGCATGGCGAGGGCGTCGGCGAGCTTCTGGGGTTCGCTCGCCCCCGCCGCCCGGACGAGGTCGGCGTACAGGCCCCGTAGCCAGTGCTTCTGCTCCTCGGCGACGGCCCGGCCGGGGTGTTCGGGGTCGGAGAGTTCGGCGTAGGCGTTGACCATGGCGCAGCCGCGCTGGTTCTCCTCCCCCATCCATTCGTCCAGGGCCTCGAAGGTCGCACCGATCCGGTCGCGCGGGGTGGTGTGCGGGTCCAGGCGGGCGTCGAGGAACTCGCGCCAGCGGGCGTCCCGGGCGCGCAGGTAGGCGACGACGAGTTGGCTCTTGGAGCCGAAGCGGTCGTAGATGGTCTTCTTGGTGACCCCGGCCCGTTCGGCGACCAGTTCCATGCCCACGGTGTTGATGCCCCGGGTGTAGAAGAGGTCGGTGGCCACGTCCAGGACGCGGCGCGCGGCGGGGGTGAGCGTTCTTCCGGCGGTGGTGCTGCCCATGTTCGTGCTCCCGAGATCGGCGACTACATTGTGAGTATACCGACCGGTGTGTTTACCTCACGGTCATGGATACCTCACGTCTTTCTTCCGAGACCCGAACCCGCTCCGGGACCGGCACCGCGGTTCCGTTCCTGCTGGCCGCGGGGCTGGTGGTGATGTGGAGCTCGGGGTTCGTCGGGGCCGAGCTGGGCACCCGGCAGGCCCCGGCGACCACGCTGCTGGCCTGGCGGTTCCTGGTCGTGGGCGGACTGCTGGTGGCCTGGTGCCTGTGGCGGGGGCTGCGGATGAGCGGCCGCGACCTGGCTCTGCACGCGGTGCTCGGGGCCCTGGCCCAGGGCGGCTACCTGTACGGGGTCGTGGCGGCCGCCGAGGCGGGGGTGGCAGCGGGGACCAGCGCGCTCGTCGCCGCGCTCCAGCCGATGGTGGCCACCGCCCTCGCCGTGCCCCTGCTGGGTGAGCGGGTGCGCAACCGCCAGGTCGTCGGGCTGGCCGTGGGGCTGGCGGGGGTGGGCCTGGTGGTGGGTTCTGACCTGCTCCGCCCCGAGGCAGCTCCGTGGTGGGCCTACGCGCTGCCGTTCGGCGCGATGCTCTCCCTGGTGGCCGCCACCCTGCTGGAGCGGCGGACCCGCCCCGGCGGAAGCGTCGTGGAGGCCCTCGCCGTGCAGTGCGGGGTGAGCGCGGTGCTGTTCACCGGCCTGGCCGCCGCGACCGGGACGCTGGCCCCGCCGGCCGATCCCGGGTTCTGGGCCGCCGTGGCGTGGGTGGTCGTGCTGTCCACCCTGGGCGGGTACGGCCTGTACTGGGCCAACCTGGCCCGCACCAGTGTGGCCCGGGTGTCGGCGCTGCTCTACCTGACCCCGCCGACCACACTCGTGTGGACCTGGCTGATGTTCGGCGATCCGGTGGGCGCGGGCGCCCTGGCCGGGATGGGCGTGTGCGTGCTGGCGGTGTGGCTGGTGCGCTCCGCCGAGCGGTGAGCGTTCAGGAGCGCGCCTGTTCGGGGACCTCCTCGGGCTCCCCGGTCCCGGAGGAGTCGGCGAAGGCGTCGTCGACCTCCTCCACCAGCTCGCGGGGCGCGCTCTCGTGGAGTTCCTCGCTGTCGAGCATGTCCGGGACCACCGCCGTGCACTCCAGCTCGACCAGGGCACCGGACTCCAGCAGTTCCGTGACGCCCACGACCGCCATCGGCGGGTAGTACCGGCCCATGTGGCGCCGGTAGACCGAGCCGAGGGTCTTGAGGTTGACCCGGTAGACGCCGACGGCGGTGGTGTAGACACGCATGCTCACCACGTGGACGGGTTCGGCCCCGGCGGCGCGGAGCGCCTCCACCATGTTGGCGAGGGCCTGGTCGAACTGCTGCACCACCGAGTCCCCGGTCAGCACGCCGTCGGAGCGGCGCGCGACCTGCCCGCCCACGTACACGGTGCGGCCCGGGGTGACCACGAGCGCGTGGGAGTAGCCCACGGGGTCGGAGAGGGTGAGCGGATTGATGATCTCGTGTGGCGTCCGGTCCATCGACGGCCCTTCCGTGTCGCTCGGCGCTCTCCCGGGACTCCTTGTGGAAGTGTCGTCGGGCATGGGGTTACGATGAGCGCATGTTCTCTTCTGTGCTGTCCGTCCTGGCCCTGACCGCAGTGGTCGGGCTTGTCGTCGCAATCTTCGTCGCCGGCGGCGTGTACGCCGCCCGGGTGCGCCGCACCGGGATCGACGCCACCCTCGCGAACGCCCGCAAGGTCCGCGAGCTCCGCTAGCGGAGCTCCCTCATCCGCCGTCGAAGCTGTCCGGGTCGGGGCCGAAGCGGTGGTTCTCGTTGAGAGCGCTGATCCGGGCGACCTCCGCCCCCGGGAGCTCGAAGTCGAAGACCTCGAAGTTGGAGCGGATGCGCTCGGGCGTCACCGACTTGGGGATGACCACGTTGCCCAGCTGGATGTGCCAGCGCAGCAGGATCTGCGCGGGTGTGCGTCCGTGTGCCCGGGCCAGCTCGGCGATGAGCGGGTGGCTCAGGAGCTCGCCCTGACCCAGAGGACTCCATGCCTCGGTGGCGATGTTGCGCTCGGCGCCGAAGGCGCGCAGCTCCTCCTGGGTGAGCAGCGGGTGCAGTTCGATCTGGTTGACCATGGGAGCGATCCCGCCCTCCTCCATGACCCGCTCCAGGTGCGGGCGCTGGAAGTTGGACACCCCGATGGCGCGCACCCGGCCCTCCGCGTAGAGGCGTTCCATCGCCTTCCAGGTGGGGACGTAGAGGTCGCGCTGGGGCAGCGGCCAGTGGATGAGGTACAGGTCCAGCACGTCCAGGCCCAGGCGGCCCAGGCTGGCGTCGAAGGCCCGCAGGGTGGCGTCGTACCCCTGGTCGGAATTGGCCAGCTTGGTGGTGACGAACACGTCCTCGCGCTCGAGCCCCGACCTGCGCAGCGCTTCACCCACCCCGGCCTCGTTGCCGTAGGCGGCAGCGGTGTCGATGCTGCGGTACCCCGCCGCCAGGGCGTGTGAGACCGCCTCGACCACGGCGTCGTCGGGCACCTGCCACACACCGAAACCCAGCTGTGGGATCCGCAGCCCGTTGTTCAGCGTGATGCCGGGAACCGTCATCGTTCTCATCCCCCGTAATCCCCCGTCCGACCTGGGCACTCTCCCGGGCCTGTGTGCGCATACTGCCATGTCGGCGGGGATCGGGTCCTGAGGCTGCGCCGCAGATGTGCGCGGTTTTTACCCGGATAGCCGATCCCGGCCAGGGGTGCGGCCGGGCGGTAGGCTGCCCGGTCACGGGTGGTCGGAGGGGACGGATGGGGCACGAGGAGCGTGTGCGGGTCAGCGCCGAGCTGGAGCGGGACCGGGCCGGGCTGGTGGAGCGGATCGTCACCGAGGTCTACGCCGAGGTGCCCGCCTACCGCGCTCTGCACGGATCCCAGCTGGCGGAGGTCCGGGCGATCACCGGCTGGCTGGTCACCCGGTCCCTGGAACTGTGGGTACGCGATGCCTCGCGCCTGCCGCCCGAGGACGTGGAACGGCTCCGCGGGATCGGGCGGGCCCGGGCCGCCGACGGGCGTTCGATCGGCGCCGTGGTCCGGGCGCACCGGGTCGGATCGGCCGCGGCGGTACGGCTGGTGCGCGAACAGGCGGGCGACAGGCTCGACGCGGACGACGTGTTCGCTCTGAGCGAACTCTGGCTGGCTTCCCTCGACCAGATCTCCGAGAACCTGGCGACCGGGCACGCCGAGGCCGCGGAACAGCTGGACGCGGACCGCGAACGCGCCCGCCGCGCCCTGCTCGACGATCTGCTCATCGGCCGCCAGGCCTCCCAGGGGGCGGTCCGGGACCGCGCACGCACCCTGGGGATCGCCCCGCCCGACCCGGCGGTGCTGGTGGTCGCCGAACCGGCGCGGGACCCGGCCGAGCGGGGACGCGTACCGGCGGAGAACGTCACGGTGTCAGTGGGTCTGGAACTGCTGGCGGAGGCGGCGCCCACCGGGGCGGACCCGTTGGTGACCACGCGTTCGGGGCGGGTGGTGGTGCTCGCCTCGGCGGAGGACGCCGAGCGTGTCACCGGGACCCTGGTCGAACGCGGCTGGCACGGCTGCGTCCTGGAACCGCGCGGGCTGACGGACATGTCCGCCGCCTACCGGCTGGCCGACGGGGCACTGGAGACCGCTCCCCCGCACGCCTTCGGGGCGGACGGCCTGCTGCGGGACTCCGACGCCTGTGTGCTCGCCCTGATCAACGGCGGTGCGATCGTCCCGGCCACGGTGCGCGGGGTCGTGTTGGGGCCGCTGCTCGCGCACGACAACCTGCACCTGTTGGAGACCCTGCGCGCCTACTTCCGTGAGGGCGCGGCGACCACGGCCGCGGAGTCCCTGCACGTCCACGCCCAGACCCTGCGATACCGGCTGAGGCGGATCCGCGAGCTGACCGGTCACGACCCGCACCGCCCCTGGCCGAGGTTCGTCCTGGAGACCGCCTGCGCGATAGCGCCCTGAGCAACCCACGAACCCTGAGCGCGCCTCGTCCCCACGGGTCCGGGTGGGTAGGAAGGTTGCGGACCGTCCCCTTCGGAAGGCTGAGAATGACCCGCACACCCCCCGCCCTGCACGGACCCGAGTTCGAGGCGGACCCGCACCCCGCCTACCGGTGGTTGCGCGAGCACGAACCCGTCCACCGCGTGGACCTGCCCGGCGGAGCATGGGCCTGGTTGGTGACACGTTACGGCGACGCCCGGGCCGTGCTGGCCGACCCGAACATGCTCAAGGACCCGGCCAGAGGCAACGAGACCTGGTACAGGGCCGGATTGGGCCTGCCCTTCGACCACCGCCCCAGCCTGGTGCGGAGCATGGTCAACGTGGACGCCCCGGACCACACCCGGCTCCGGAAGGTGACCGCCGGCGCCTTCACACCGCGGCGGGTCCGAGCACTTCAGGCCAGTGCCGAGCGGATCACCGGCGAGCTCCTGGACGCCCTGCGGACGGCGCGGTCGCCGGATCTGGTGCGCGACCTGGCCTACCCGCTGCCCATCGCGATCATCTGCGACATCCTCGGGGTGCCCGAGGACGACCGGCCGGAGTTCCACCGGCAGGCGGCGGTGATCGACTCCGCCTCCTTCGACGAGGTCGAGGCGATCGCCGGGGCCACGAACTGGTTCGACTCCTACCTGGGCGGCCTCGTGGACGCCCGCCTGGCCGAGCCCTCGGACGACCTCCTGGGTGACCTGGTGGAGGCCCACCGCGCGGGCGAGCTGTCCCGGGACGAGGTGACCTCGACGGCGTTCCTCCTGTTGGTGGCGGGGCACGAGACCACGGTCGCGCTGATCGGCAACATGCTGCTCACCCTGCTGCGCAACCCCCGGGAGATGGCGCGGCTCCGGGGGGACCACGGCCTCGTGGGCGCGGCGATCGAGGAGTCGCTGCGGTTGGAGAGCCCTCTGCAGAACGCGACCTGGCGGTTCCCCGCGGAACCGGCCACCGTGGGCGGCGTACGCCTGGAGGCGGGCGAGCCGGTGCTGGTGTCGTTGCTGGCCGCCGGACGCGACCCGGAGCAGTACGAGGACCCGGACGTGTTCGACCCCGGGCGCGGGGCCTCACACCTGTCCTTCGGTCACGGGGCGCACTTCTGTGTGGGCGCCCAGCTGGCCAGAGTGGAGGCGCGGGTGGCGGTCACCGCGGTCCTGGACCGGCTGCCGGGGCTGCGCCTGGCGGTGGACGAGAGCGAGCTGCGGTGGTGGCCGAGCATGATCATGCACGGGCTGTTCGCCCTTCCGGTCGATTTCGACCGGAGGGTCTCCTGAATCCTTGCCCCGCCATGGCGTGCGTTTTCTCTTCCGACAACGGTCCGTGACCAAGACTGGCTGGCGGGGCTCTTCCGGCCCCCGCAGTACACCGACCCGGAGGGGGAACCAGCAGTGACCACCGCCGACCAGCGTTCCAGCCAGACTCCCAAACCCCGCAGCAGCCAACCGTGGCTCCACCAGAGGGGCGAGGAGATCCAGCAGTTCGGAACCGTCCGGCAGCTCCCCGTCGGCCTGTCCTACGATGCGCGGATGTACTCGTGTCAGCGGCTCAACCAGGTCCTGTGCGATCTCCGGATCCTGCACGACCTGTACAAGAAGCACCACTGGCTGATGCGCGGGCACACCTTCTACCAGCTGCACCTGCTGATGGACAAGCACGCCGAGGAGCAGACCGCGCTCATCGACACCGTCGCGGAACGCGTCCAGACCCTGGGCGGTGTGGCGGTCGGCGATCCGAGGCACGTCGCGGAGATCACCAACATCCCCCGTCCGCCGGACGGCGTCGAGGAGGTCCCGGCGATGCTCTCCCGCCTGTTGGAGGCACACGAGACCGTCCTGGAGGACGCCCACGACGCGGCCGCACGCGTGCAGGAACTGGGTGACGACGGCACCAACGACGTGCTCGTCTCGGAGGTGATCCGCACCAACGAGCTCGAGGCCTGGTTCGTGGCCGAGCACCTGGTGGACACACCGCTCGTGCACACCTGACCGAACGCTCACCGGAGGGCCGGGCCGTGCGCCCGGCCCTCCGGTCTGTCCGGTCACGGCACCCGATCCCGAAATCAGCGGGAATCGGGGCTTCGAACCGGAGAGACGGGTAGATAAACGGGCGTTGAGCCGTGGCCCCCCGACCCGGGCGGGTTCCGGTACCCGTACTCCCGTCCCCCGGAGGTACCGACGTGACCGCTTCCATCGCCCTGCCCCATGTCATCCGCGTGGGTTCCGGCGCCTCGGCCGAGCTGGCCGGAACCCTCGACTCCTTCGGCCTGTCCCGGCCGCTGGTGGTGACCGACCCCTTCGTCGCCGGACAGCCCTTCTTCCAGGAGATCCTGGACCTCCTGAAGAAGGCCGGCCTCTCCCCCGGGGTGTTCACCGAGACCGTTCCCGACCCCACGACCGCGGTGGTGGACGAAGCGCTGCGCGCCCTGCGGGAGGGCGGTTTCGACTCCCTGGTGGCGGTGGGCGGCGGCAGCCCCATCGATACCGCCAAGGCCGTGGCCCTGCTGGGTGCGCACGGCGGACGGATACGCGACTACCGGGCTCCGGTGGTCACCGACGCGCCCGCCCTGCCGGTGGTGGCGGTGCCGACCACCGCGGGCAGCGGTTCGGAGTGCACCCGGTACAGCATCGTCACCGACGCGGAGACAGGCGAGAAGATGTTCTGCACGGGGCTGGCCATGCTGCCCCGTGCCGCTCTGGTGGACTTCGAGCTCACCATGGGCATGCCGAGGCGGTTGACCGCCGACACCGGGGTGCACGCCCTGACCCACGCGATCGAGGCGTTCGTGAGCGCCAGGGCGAACCCGGTCTCCGACGGGCTGGCCCGCGAGGCCATGCGCACGATCTTCGCCCACCTGCGGACCGTGTACGCCGACCCGGGGGATCGCGAGGCGCGCGAGGCCGTGATGGTGGGCGCCACCCAGGCCGGGATGGCCTTCTCCAACTCCGGTGTCGCCCTGGTGCACGGGATGAGCCGACCGGTCAGTGCGCACTTCGGAGTGGCGCACGGGCTGGCCAACGCCATGCTCCTGCCGGCGGTCACGGAGTTCTCGGTACCGTCCGCGCCCGCTCGCTACGCCGACTGCGCCCGCGCGATGGGGTTGGCGGCCTCGGACAGCACCGACGGGGAGGCCACGGGTGCGCTGGTGTGGGAGTTGCGCCTCCTGTACCAGGAGCTGGAGGTGCCGACCCCGCGCGGGTACGGGATCGAGGCCGAACGCTGGTGGGAGCTGGCCCCGCTGATGGCGGAGCAGGCCCTGGCCTCCGGCTCCCCCGCCGACAATCCGCGCGTGCCCACCGCCGAGGAGATCGTGGAGCTGTACCACTACGTGTACGGCTGACCGCCCACGGGCCGGGCGGACAGCGAAGAGGGGCCTCGGGGTCCGTGCGTTCGCGAACGCACGGACCCCGAGGCCCGGCCCCTTCCGCGGATCAGCGTGTGATGCCCCAACGGCGGCGCAGGGAGCGGTCGGCCCAGTTGAAGAACACGTCGATCATGATGCCGATGACCAGCACGATGATGATGTAGCTGAGCAGCCGGTCGGCGTCGTTGAGCTGGCGGGCCTGGCTCAGCGCCCAGCCGATCGAGTTCTGCTGGTTGATGATCACCAGCAGCTCGCCGGCCATCAGGGAACGCCAGGCGAACGCCCAGCCCTGCTTGAGGCCGCTGACGAACATCGGCAGCGCGGCCGGGACGATCAGCAGCGTGTACCGCTGGACCCCGCGCAGGTTCATGACGTGCCCGGCACGCAGCAGCAACGGCGACACGTAGTCGATACCCGAGGTCAGGCCGCCCGCGATGGAGGGGGCGGCGCCCAGGACGATCACGAACATGATCGCCGACTCGCTGATGCCGTACAGCAGCATCGCGAACGGGAACCACACGATCGACGGCATGGTCTGCAGGCCGGTGATGAGTGAACCGATCGCCGCGCGCAGCGGTTTGAACTGTGAGACCGCCAGCCCGACCACGACGCCCACGACCAGGGCCAGCGCGAACCCGACGAAGGCCCGGCGCATGGTGACCTGGACGGCCGTCCAGAACTCGGGGTCGGTGATCTCGTTGAACAGGGCGGGCAGCACCCGGTCGGGGCCCGGGAACACGAACTCGGTGCGCCAGCCGGACCACACCACGGCCTGCCAGGCGAGCAGCACGATGGCCACGGCGGCCAGTTTGGGCCAGGTCGAGGCCCAGATCCCGCGGGCGACGTCCCCTGCGCCGCGCTCGTCGGCGCCCCGCTCGGGCTGGAGTTCGAGGGCGTCGAGCCCCTGCACCTGGCGGTCCCGCACGTCGGTCTCAGGCATGGCGCGAAACCTCCTCACGCAGTCGGTCGGTGATGGTGGCGGCCTGTTCGGCGATCTGGCCGGAGTCGATCCGACGGGGGCGCTCGCCCTCCACCGTGAACTCCTTGATGACCCGTCCCGGACGGCTGGACAGCAGCACGACCCGGTCGCCCAGGCGCACCGCCTCCCGCACGTTGTGGGTGACGAAGACGACGGTCAGCGACTTCTCCCGCCAGATCCGCTCCAGCTCGTCGTGGAGGATGTCGCGGGTCATGGCGTCCAGGGCGCCGAAGGGCTCGTCCATGAGCAGGAGATCGGCGTCCTGGGCCAGGGCTCGGGCCAGGGCCACCCGCTGGCGCATGCCGCCGGAGAGCTCGTGGGGGCGTTTGCGCTCGAATCCGGACAGGCGCACCAGGGCGAGGAGTTCGGTCACGCGTCGGCGGCGCTCGGCCTTGGGGACCTTGTTGACCTTCATGGGCACCTCGATGTTGGCTCCCACGGTCAGCCACGGGAAGAGCGCGGCCTCCTGGAACATCATGGCCACGCGGTGGCCGCCGACGTCCACCGCGCCCGTGGTGGGCTCCTCCAGCCCGGCGATGAGGGAGAGCAGGGTGCTCTTGCCGCAGCCGGAGGCGCCGACGACGGCCAGGAACTCGCCGGTGCCGACATGGACGGTCATACCGTCGATGGCGGTCACCGCGCCCCTGCCCCGGCCGAAGACCTTGGAGATGTCGTCGATCTCCACGGCACTCGTGCCGGTGAGGTTCCTGCTCTCGGTCATGGTGGTCATGGGGCCCTTACCCTTCCAACCCGGCGACCGGCTCGTGTCCGGCCTCGGCCAGGACGTCGTTGAGCGGGTCGAGGGCGTAGATTCCGTTGAGGTCGACGGGGTCCAGCAGTCCGATGGCCTCGGCCTGCTCGGCCTTGATGAGCAGTGACTGAGCCGCGGGGTCCACGGTGAACGTCACGTTCTGGAAGGCCGTGGCGGTGAGCTCGGGGTCGAGTTCACCGCCGGTGACCTCCTCCAGGTGGACGCGGGAGGCCTCAGCGGCCTCATCGGGGTTGTCGTTGATCCAGTCGACGGACTCGACGTGGCCGCGGAGCAGGTTCTCGACGGCCTCCGGTTCACGTTCCAGGAAGGCGGCGTTGACGATGAGGAGCGTGGTGACGTACTGGCCGCCGGTCCGCTCCCACACCTCCTCCTCGTCGACGAGCAGGTGGGCGCCGTCCTCGGCCAGGAGGCGGCTGAGGTGGGGTTCGGGGATCCAGGCGCCGTCGATCTCGCCGGCCCTGAAGGCGTTGACGGTCTCCGGGTTCTCCTGCGGGACGATCGACAGGTCGCCTCCGCCGGCGGTGTCGACCTCCCATCCCTGCTCCTGGGCGAACCAGCGCAGCGCCACGTCCTGGGTGCCGCCGAGCATCGGGGTGGAGAGGGTCTTTCCCCGAAGGTCGTCGACGGTCCTGATGCCGTCCCGGACCACGAGGCCCGCGCCCTGGGTGGCGGCTCCGGCGATGACGTGCAGGGCCTCGCCTTCCGACTGCGCCCAACCGTTGACGGCGGGGTTGGGCCCCACGAAGGCTGCGTCGACCTCGCCGGAGAACACGGCGTTGATGGCGTCGGGCCCCGCGTTGAAGGTCTGGGTGTCGAGCTCGACCCCGCCCAGCGCCCGGTCGATGATCCCGTTCTCCACGCCCACGAGCGCGGGCGCGTGGGTGATGTTCGGGAAGTAGCCGAGGGTCAGGACGGAGGAGTCGTCGGCCCCCGCACCCGCGCACCCGGTGACGCCCAGCCCGAGGGCCAGAGCGGCCGCGGCGACTCGCAGCGGGGTGGCGGAAACACGCATTCAGAGGTCCTTTTCGGGGTGCCGTCGGAGGGACGAACAAAACTCTACTTAATAAGTAGGTTTTGTGGAAGCACCACCCCCCGAGTTTCGAACAGCCGTGACCTGCCCGGATCCGTTCCCCCTCACCCGGAGTGCGTCTCAGCCCGTGGGAACCCGCAGTTCAGCCCGGAATGCCCCGAACCCTCCCAGAGCCGGACGACCACCCTGCGCGACACCGGGATCCGTTCGCGCACCGCAGGACCCCGCGATGCGACCCGGATCACACGAGGGGGCCGGGGGTGTCGGATGCCGCCCTCCCCCGCCCCTCGGCCACGGCCCGGAGGCCTTCCCGGCCGCGGCAGGCGCGGGCCGTACGGCCCGGCAGACACAGAAGGGCGGTGGAGCCCGGGGAGGCTCCACCGCCCTACAGGGGGGGTGGGAGGGGCGTCTCAGCGCCCGCGGATGGCTATTCGGAGATGTCGCCCTCGGCGTCGACCGCCAGGACGACGCCTTGCCAGGTCTCCTTGATGTACTCCAGGACCCGCTCGTCGTGGAGCAGTTCGGCCAGCAGCTGGACGCGCTCGTCGTCGGAGTTCTCGTCCAGCACGACCAGGCCGTTGGCGTACTTCTCGACGTAGTCGTCGCCCTCGGGCTCCCAGGCCAGGACGTTGGCCTTCTCGGCGATCTCCGCCTCGATGGCGTAGTTGCCGTTGATGACGGCGGCGTCGACGTCGGAGATCGAACGCGGGAGCTGCGCCGCCTCCAGCGGGGTGACGACCAGGCCGTTCGGGTTGTCGACGATGTCGTTCTCGGTGGCGGTCTCACCGGCCTCGGGGTCCACGGTGATCAGACCCTCGGTCTCCAGGATGCTCAGCGCCCGGTTGAGGTTGGCCGGGTCGTTGGGGACGGCGACCTTGGCGCCCTCGGGCAGGTCGTCGGCGCTCTCGTAGGTCTCGGAGTAGAGCCCCAGCCGTTCGATGTGAACGTCGGTGACGTAGGTTAGTTCCGCGTCGGGGCCGTTCTCGAGCCACTCGTTCATGAACGAGCGGTGCTGGAAGTAGTTGGCGTCCAGGTCACCGTCGACGAGCGCCGCGTTGGGCGTGTTGTAGTCGGCGATCTCCTCGATCTCCAGCTCCAGCCCGGCCTCCTCGGCGAGGTTCTCGTCGATGAAGGCGAGGATGTCGCCGTGCGGCACCGGGCTGACACCGACCCGGAGCGGTCCTTCCCCTGCCTCGGCGGACCCGGCGGCCTGCTCGCTGGGGGAACCGCAGGCGGCGAGGGCCAGAGTGAGGACGGCCGCGCCGATGAGGGTCGAGGTCGTGCGCATGGTGCACTCCTTCGTGATCGTGGGTGGAGGATCGCGGGGGGAGTCCGGTGACGGCGCGAACGCCGGAACCGGGCGCCCGAAGTGCCCTGTTGAGGCGAAGACGAGCTGACCAGAGCCTATCCTACCTTCTTGGTAGGAAAAATCTGTTTCGCCCTGGTGCAAACGTGGCCTTCAGCACAGCACGAAGGAGGACCGACCGACCCGGCAACTTTCCCGGGATGGAAAGCGCGGACGCTCACGGCCGGGCGGTCCGAGGGGTTGGCAGGGCCCTTCCCTCGCCGGGGAAGAAGGGCACCCCTGGCCTCTCAGGGATGCCCTTTCCGTACACGGGGTCGACGGTTCAGGCGACCGGCGTCTCAGGAGCGGCGAACAGGCCCCGCACCCGGTCGGCGAACCGGGTGAGCGCGGAGCGCAGGCGGCTCGCCCGTGGGACCGCCCGCAGCCCGGGGCGGACCGCCACCGGGGCGGGTCCGGCGAGCGGCGCGGTGACGGTGAGCCCGTGCGGGGCGCGGCGCAGGAAGGGCCGCCCGACGGGGGCGTCCAGAGGTATCCGGTACAGGACGGAGCGGTCGGTGCTCCGCACGAGCACGAGAGAGTCCCCCTCCTGGAGGACGAGGACCCGACCGGGATCGATCCCCGGGGCGAGTTCGACGTGGACCACGAGATCTCCCCCGCTGCGGCCGCTGTCCACCCGGGCCACGGGCTCGGCTGCGAGCTGGGCCCACAGGGCCTCGTCCACCCCTTCGAAGACATCCGTCACGCGCATCGAGGCACTCCCATCGACTTGAGTTGTCTGGACTCAAGTTTATTGATGCACCCCCACCGGGGCAAGGAGAATGCCGGTGCCTCCCCGCCGTGGACAGCCGCCTCCGCACTCAGACGAGCTCGGCCAGCCGGGGGATCTGGTCGGAATCGGCCAGCGCCGAACCCACCGCGACCATGCTGGCCCCCGCATCGAGGAAGGCCTGCGCGTTGTGGGCGTCGACACCTCCCGTGGCCACGATCCGCAGGTCCGGGAACGGGGCGCGGACGGCCTTGATCCAGTCGGCGCCGAGCACCGAGGCCGGGAAGGCCTTCACCCAGCGGGCACCGGCCTTCAGGACCGCCTGTACGTCGGTGGGGGTCGCCACCCCGGGCAGGTGGGGCATCCCCGCCGCTTCGGAGGCCGCCATCACCTCCGGGTCGAACCCGGGGGCCACCGTGAAGGCGGCCCCCGCCTCGGCGACCGCGCGCACCTGCTCGGTGGTGATGACCGTTCCGGCGCCGACGGGCAGGCCGCGTTCGGCCCCCGCCGCGACCGCGGCGCGCAGGACCGCCATGGACCCCGGATCCCTCGCGGGTATCTCGACCGCCGTGACACCCAGGTCCCAGGCACGGGTGGCGAGCCCGACCGTGGTGGCGGCCGGCATGCCGCGCAGGATGGCCATCACCCGCTGTCCCCCGAACAGGCCGTCCAGGCCGCCGCCCGAAGTGCTGTCGTCGTTGCCGTTGCTCACTGCCGTCTCCTTCACTGGCGCTGCTCTGTCGTCGCGAGGGCCCTGCTGGCCGACGCGCGCCACTGTTCGTCGGGGAGGTCGAGGAGGGCGGCCAACGCCTCCCGGCCAGGCGGGTCCGCGAGGTCGCCGACCACGCGCAGGACCGCACCCGCGCACAGGTGTCCCAGCCGCAGGCGGCCGCGGGAGCCCAGGCCCCGGAGCTCGCCGGACAGGTATCCGGCTGCGAAGGCGTCACCCGCACCCACCGGCTCGACCACGTCCACGACCGGGGCGGGAACGTGCGCCACCCGGTCGCCCACGAACTCGGTGGCGCCGTGCTCGGCGTCCTTGACCACCAGGCGCGGCACCCCGGGGAGCAGCACGCGGACGTCCTCCGCGGTCGCTGTGCCCCACAGTGCCTCCGCCTCGTCGCGGCCGACGAAAACGATGTCGGCCGAGCGAGCCAGGTCGAGCAGGCGGGGCGCTGCCGCCCCTGGTTCCCACAGCCCCGGCCGGTGGTTGACGTCGAAGCTGACGACGGTCCCCGGGCCGAGGAGGAGTCGCTCGGAGAGGGCGTCGGCCGAAGGCGACAGGGCCGCCGTGATACCGGTCAGGTGGACGATGCGGGCGTTCCGGACCAGGGAGTGGCCGACGAGTTCGGGCCCCAGGGCGGAGGCTGCCGAACCTGAGCGGTAGTAGTGCACCCTGCTCCCGGACGGATCCGGGTCCTTGGCCAGCAGGCCGGTGGGGCGCCGGGGATCCGACTCGACCCCCGAGACGTCGACCCCGCGCTCGCGCAGGGTTCGGGTGAGGAGGCGTCCGAAGGGGTCGCCCCCCACCCGGCTGAGCCAGGCCGCGCGGTGGCCCAGGGCGGCGACCCCGCACGCGACGTTGGACTCCGCGCCGGCCACGCCCGTACGCAGGGTCCCGGCCCGGTCCAGCGGTGTGCCCGGTGCTGGGGCGAGCAGGAGCATGGTCTCCCCCACACAGGTGACCAGAGGGTTCACGAGTCGTCTCCGAAGGCCCGGGCGGGCGGGGCGGGGACGTCCACGGGGACGGCGAAGACCGCTCCGTCGTACGGGCCGGGTGCGGACAGGCCGACGGTGGCGGAAGTGACGAACAGCGTCGGTTCCGCCTCGCCGACCACGCACACGCTGGTGGGTTGGACCGCGGGTAGTTCCAGGACCCGGTCCAGGGTCGCGTCCGGGGCGTACCGGTGGACCCGCCCGGCTCCCCAGACCGCGACCCACAGGTACCCGGCGGAGTCGACCTGCATCCCGTCCGGGGCGCCCCCGTCCGCCTCGGTGAAGCACCGAAGGTCCCGGACGTCTCCGCCCGGGCCGATCTCGCAGGTGTCGATGCGTCCGGCGTGGCTGTCGGCGAGGTACATGCGTGTGCCGTCGGGGGTGAAGGCGGGGCCGTTGGGGACGGTGTAGCCGCCCAGGACCCGGGTGAGTGTCCTGTCGGGGTCGGTCCGGTAGAGCGAGCCCGCGCCCGGGGTGGCGTCGTAGGCCATGGACCCGGCCCAGAAGCGGCCCGACGGATCACAGCAGCCGTCGTTCATCCGCATGGGCGTGGCGGCGCCCTCCTCCGGCTGACCGATCCAGTCGGTCCCCTCACCCAGGAGGGCGACACCGGTGCCGGCCGCGGCGATGTACCGTCCGGGAGGTCCCGCGAAAGGTGCCGCGGCGCCCAAGGGCACCTGCAGTCGGCGCAGCTCACGCGCGGGGCCCGGGCGGCGCGGGTCCAGTCGGAGCAGTCGCCCGCTCAGGATGTCCACCATGAGCAGGTCGTCCCCGACCCAGCGCAACCCCTCGCCCAGTTCGAACCGGTCCGTGCTCCACGGTTCGGGTACGTCTCCCATCTCCACTCCTGACGTGTTTTCCCGCGTCGTCCGCGGGTCTTCGGCGGCTACCACTCGGCGAACGATCCGTCGGCGTGGCTCCACACCGGCGGACGCCAGCGGTGGCCCACCCGATCGGCTCTGCGTACCGCCGCCTCGTCGATGTCCACGCCGAGCCCCGGGGCCCGAGCGGGGCGGATGTGGCCGTCCGGGAAGGCGAACACCGCCGGGTCGCGGACGTAGTCGAGCAGTTCGGCGTCCTTGTTGTAGTGGATCCCGATGCTCTGTTCCTGGATGAGGAAGTTGGGGGTGGCGAAGGCGACCTGCAGACTGGCGGCCAGCGCGATGGGCCCGAGCGGGCAGTGCGGCGCGAGCAGGACGTCGTAGGTCTCGGCGAGGGCCGCGATACGGCGCACCTCGGAGATCCCTCCCGCGTGGGAGAGGTCCGGCTGGGCGACCGCGATCCCGGCCTGGAGGGCGGGCAGGAAGTCGGTCCGGGAGTACAGGCGCTCCCCGGTGGCGATCGGGACCGGGCTGGCCCGGACCACGCTCTCCAGCAGGTGGCCGTACTCGGGCAGCAGGGGTTCCTCCACGAACATGGGGCGCAGCGGTTCCAGGAGCGGCAGGACCCTGCGGGCGGTGGCGGCGTTGAACCTGCCGTGGAAGTCCACCGCCACGTCCCGGTCCGGGCCCAGCACCTCGCGTACCCCGGCCAGCCGGTCCACCACCGCGTCGATCTCGCGCGCCGTGGCCGATCGCCCCATCACACCGGAGCCGTTCATCTTCACCGCGGTCAGACCCGCCTCCACCCGAGCGGCCACCGCCTCGGCCAGCTCGGAGGGGTCGTCGCCCCCGACCCACCCGTACACGCGGACCCTGTCGCGCACCGGGCCGCCCAGGAGCTGGTGCACGGGGACGCCGAGGCGCTTGCCCGCGATGTCCCACAGCGCCTGGTCGAGTCCGGCCACGGCGCTGGAGAGCACCGGGCCGCCCCGGTAGAAGGCGGCTTTGGTGAGGCGCTGCCAGTGGTACTCGATCGCGCCGGGGTCCTCGCCCAGCAGCAGGTCGGAGAGCTCGTCGACCGCGGCGCGCACGGTCTCCGCCCGGCCCTCGACGACCGGTTCGCCCCAGCCGACCACGCCCTCGTCGGTCTCCACGCGGCAGAACAGCCACCGCGGGGGGACCAGGAACGTCTCGATGCGGGAGATCTTCATTTCGGCTCTTCCAGCTCGTCGTGTGCCGCGCCACCGGCCCCGATGGCGCGGAGGAGGTCCTCCTCGGCCTGCCGCAGCAGCGCGCTCATGGCCTCCTCGGCCGCCCGCGGATCGGCGGCGGCCACCGCGTCGGTGACCGCGCCGTGGCTGGGAACCGGGTCGCCGTGGTCGCCGCTGTGCACGAGCCGGTCCCGTTCGGACAGGCCGGCGGCGAAGAAGACGTCCGTGCGGGTGAACAGCTCGTTGTGGGTGGCCGCGAGCAGGGCGCGGTGCCAGCGCAGGTCGGCCTCGGCCTCCTCCTCGGGTGTCCCCCCGCGGGCGGCGGCGATGGCGGCCAGCGCCGCGCGCAGGTCGGCCACGTCCTGGTCGGTTCGGCGAGCGGCGGCCAGCCGGGCCGCGACCGGTTCGAGGGCGCCGCGCAGCTCGGCCAGATCGCGGAAGAAGTCCTGCCCGGCCCCCGCCGCGATCTGCCAGCCCACCACGTCCGGGTCGAGCAGGTTCCAGTCGGCGCGGGGGCGCACGAACGTGCCCTTCTTCTGCCGGGATCCCACCAGGCCCTTGGCCGCCAGCACCTTGATCGCCTCACGGATCGCGGTCAGGCTCAGGTCGAGTTCCTCGCTGAGCGCGGCGAGGTCGATGGTCTCGCCCTCGCCGAACCGACCGGAGAGGACGCGCTTCCCCAGCAGTCCGACCGTCTGGCCGTGCACACCGCGCCCCGAGTAGGCCGCCATCGGTTCCTCCGTTCCGGATGCCCTCCAGGACTCGACGCGAGCATGTCAGTGAGACCTGGGTAACGTCAATAATAAATACTAATTAATGATTTCATCCCTGGGCAGGCTTGATTCCGACGCCACCTGCCCTCGTGTGCGGACCACCCGATCACTTAGGTTGTGACTGGCGTCACCGGCCCACCCGCGACGCGACGACAGCTTCGCCCCCGACCCCACGGAGCAGACATGGCATTGGTCGCCGGAATCGACAGTTCCACCCAGTCCTGCAAGATCGTGGTCTGTGACGCCACCACCGGAAAGGTGGTGCGCGAAGGCCGCGCGCCACACCCCGACGGCACCGAGACCGACCCCGCACACTGGTGGACGGCGCTGACCACGGCCTCCTCCGGCCTGCTCGACGACGTCTCGGCCGTGTCCGTCGCCGGCCAGCAGCACGGCATGGTCGTGGTCGACGAGGACGGCGAGGTCATCCGCCCCGCCCTGCTGTGGAACGACGCCCGCTCCGCCGGGGCCGCGCACGACCTCGTCGCCGAACTCGGCGGCCCCAAGGCCTGGGCCGACGCCGTGGGCAACGTGCCCGTGGCCAGCCTGACCGTCAGCAAGCTCCGCTGGCTCGCCGAACACGAACCCGGCAACGCCGCCCGCGCACGCGGGGTCATGCTCCCCCACGACTGGCTGACCTGGCGGCTGGGCGGCACCCGCGCCGAACCCACCACCGACCGGGGCGACGCCTCCGGCACCGGCTACTGGTCGCCCGCCGAAGGCTCCTACCGCCCCGACCTGATGGTCAGGGCCTTCGGTCGCGAACTCGACCTGCCGCGCGTGGCCGCACCCTCGGAACCCGTGGGCCACACCCCCGAAGGTGCCGTGATCGCCCCCGGAACCGGCGACAACATGGGGGCGGCGCTCGGCCTGGGCCTGCGCCCCGGCGACGCCGTCGTCTCCCTCGGCACCAGCGGCACCGTGTTCGCCGCGCACGACCGGGCCACACACGACCCCACCGGGACCATCTCCGGCTTCGCCGACGCCACCGGCCGCTTCCTCCCGCTCGTGTGCACCCTGAACGCGGCGCGCGTGCTCAGCGCCACCGCCTCCATGCTCGGCACCGGGCTGGCCGGGCTGGACACACTCGCCATGACCGCCGACCCCGGCGCGGACGGGCTCGTCCTGCTGCCCTACCTCGACGGCGAGCGCACCCCGGAGCTACCGCACGCCTCAGGCTCCCTGCACGGCCTGCGCCGCGACAACATGCGCCCGGAGAACGTGGCCCGCGCGGCCGTGGAGGGCATGCTGTGCGGACTGGCCGACGGTCTGGCCGCCCTGACCGGGAACGGGGTCCCGGTCGAACGCGTCCTGCTCGTCGGCGGCGGTGCCCGCTCGGCCGCCGTGCGCGCCGTGGCCCCACTGGTCCTGGGCACGCCCACCGTGGTTCCGCCCGCCGCCGAGTACGTGGCCATCGGCGCCGCCCGCCAGGCCGCCTGGACCCTCGCCGGAACCTCCGAGCCGCCCACCTGGACGCTGGGCGCCCCGGAGGAGGAGTCGGCCCACACCTCCGACGTCGGACTCCGGATCCGTGAACGCTACGCCGAGCAGCGCCGCGCCGCCCACGGTGTCTGACCCGGAGCCCTGCCGGGGCGCGGGTCCGGTGGCTGGCGGGGCAGGGGTCCGGTGGCTGGCGGGAGCAGGGGCAGCCCGTCCGGAAGGTTCCCCGTGAGGAACCCCGGGGTCAGGGCTGTGCGCCGCCCTGCCACTTGTCACGGAGAAACTCGTCGACGTCGTAGGGCATGAGGTTGAGCGGCGGCCCGGGGACGACGCTCGCGTTCATCTCGCGGATCTTCTTGTTGAGGCCCTCGAGGAGGTCCCGCACCCGCTTCTCGGTGCCGGCGGTGCGGGCCTCCGCCACGGTGTCCTCGGCTTCCTTGCGGAGCCTGAGGGTGGGCGGGAGCATCGACACGTTCTCGCTCCTGAGCTTCCTCTTGATCCACCAGTTCTCGTCGTAGGGCCGGTCGATGTCCGGGATCGGCTTGCCCGCACCGGGGAGGTCGTCGAACTCCCCCCGCTCGCGGGCCTGCCTGACCTGGGTGTCGATCCAGGACTCGAAGTCCATCCCGGTGGGTTTGCGTTCTGTCATCGAACCGCCTCCTCGAGGTCCGGCCGCGGAGCGTACGCGGACGGGTTCAGGGCCTGCTTCCATCATGCGACACTCCCCGCGAAAGCCCGCGTGGCCCCCTGAACCAGGGTGTTCTAGCGTGGGGGCCGAACCACTTTCCTCCCCCTGCGGGAGTACACGGAACGGTGACTATGAACGACACCTCTCTGCGCCGGTTGGGCACCTCCGACCTGCGTGTCTCCCCGTTGAACCTGGGCGGCAACGTCTTCGGGTGGACCGCGGACGAGACCACGTCCTTCGCGATCCTGGACGCCTTCCGCGACTCCGGCGGCAACTTCGTCGACACCGCCGACTCCTACTCGGCCTGGGCCGAGGGGCACACCGGCGGGGAGTCCGAACGGGTCATCGGCGGCTGGCTGGCCCAGCGCGGCCACGGCGACATGGTGATCGCCACGAAGGTCAGCCAGCACCCGGACTTCCGAGGGCTGTCCGCCAAGAACGTCAAGGCGGCCGCCGAGGCCTCCCTGGGACGGCTCGGCCTGGAGACCGTCGACCTCTACTACGCCCACTTCGACGACCCCGACACCCCGGTCGCCGAGAGCGCCGAGGCCTTCTCCTCGCTGGTCGACGAGGGAAAGGTCCGGTACGTGGGCCTGTCCAACCACAGCCCGGACCGCATCCGCGAGTGGCTGGCGGCCTGCGACGAGAACGGCTGGCACCGCCCGGTGTGCGTACAGCCCCAGTACAACCTGGTCGAGCGCGGCATCGAGCACGACCTGGTGCCGCTGGCCCAGGCGGAGGGCCTGGCTCTGCTGCCCTACTTCGGGCTGGCCCGCGGCTTCCTGACCGGCAAGTACCGGCCGGGGGCCGACAACGACCACAGCCCCCGCTCCGGCAAGGCCCGCGCCTACCTGGACGAGCCGCGCGGGGAACGGGTTCTGGCGGCCCTGGACACGATCGCGGCCGAGCGCTCCGCGGCGGTGTCCACGGTCGCCCTGGCCTGGCTGGTCGAGCGCCCCGGCGTGACCTCGGTGCTCTCCAGCGCCCGTGACACGGAGCAGCTGGCGGGTCTGCTGGCCCTGAACCACCTGCGCCTGACCGCCGAGGAGACCGCTCTCCTCGACGAGGCCTCCGCCTGAACCCCGTGCACCGGTGAGGATCCGGCGGGGACCGTCCCCCGCCGGGCCCGCGCCCCCGCGCCACCGGCGCCGGGGCGGGTGGTACCGCCTGCTTCAGGCGCATTCACATAGGGTGATCCTGCGACTCCGATGGGCCTTTGCGCCTGTCCATCACCATCACGGAGGACGACACGACATGAGCACCGACTTTCCTGACGGCCCGGGCGGCGACCCCGGGTCCTTCGACGAGTTCCTGGCGCGGTTCCTCGGCGGATCACGCGGGCCCGTCCGCCGGGTGGACCTCTCCAAGCTGATGAGCCCCGAAGCGCGCACCGTGGCCGACGCCGCCGTCCGGCGCACCCTGGAGAGCGGCGGGACCGACGTCGACTCGGTCCACCTGCTGTGGTCGCTGCTGCGCTACCCGCCCATCCGCGAACTCCTGGACCGCACCGACGCCGATCTGCCGACCCTGGAGAACGTGGTCGGCCAGGCCGTCGCCCAGGCGCCGCGCGCGGTGCGCGGCGGCGCGGCCCGGCTCACGCCCGCGGCCAAACGCACCTTCCTCGACTCCCTCCAGATCGCCCGCGCGACCGGAAGCGCCAGCATCACACCCGAACACCTGCTGTTCGCGCTGGCGGTCAACCCCGACGCCCCGGTCGGCCAGCTGCTGCGCGACTCCGGGGTCACCCCTCAGTCCCTCCAGAAGGCGGCCGGGCCGGTGCCCGCCGCGGAGCAGACCGAGACGGCACCGTCCAACACACCGCAGCTGGACGAGTTCGGCACCGACATGACCGCGCTCGCCCGCGAGGGCCGCCTGGACCCGGTGGTCGGCCGCGAGGACGAGGTCGAACAGTGCATCGAGGTGCTGGCCCGGCGGCGCAAGAACAACCCGGTGCTCATCGGTGACCCGGGTGTGGGCAAGACCGCGATCGTGGAGGGCATCGCCCAGCGCATCTTCGACGACGACGTCCCCGAGACCCTGCGCGGACGGCGCCTGGTCCAGCTGGACCTGTCCGGCATCGTGGCGGGCACCCGGTACCGGGGCGACTTCGAGGAGCGGCTCAACGCGATCGTGGACGAGATCCGCGCGCAGTCGGACCAGCTGCTCATCTTCATCGACGAGATCCACACCCTGGTCGGGGCCGGTGCGTCCGAGGGGTCGACCAGCGCCGGGAACATGCTCAAACCCGCGCTGGCCCGCGGTGAGCTGCACATCGTCGGCGCGACCACCGTCGACGAGTACCGCAAGAACATCGAGAAGGACGCCGCCCTGGAGCGCCGGTTCCAGCCGATCCAGGTGCCCGAGCCGTCGGTGGAGGACACCGTCGACATCCTGCGCGGCCTGCGGGACCGCTACGAGGCCCACCACCAGGTGCGGTTCAGCGACGAGAGCCTGGTCGCCGCGGCCGAGCTCTCCGACCGCTACGTCACCGACCGCTTCCTGCCGGACAAGGCCATCGACCTCGTCGACCAGGCCGGGGCCCGGGTGCGGCTGCGGTTGAAGACCTCCAGCACGACCCTGCGCGATCTGGAGAAGAAGCTCAAGGACCTGGAGGAGCGCAAGGAGAAGGCCGTCCAGGAGGAGGACTACGAGAAGGCCTCCGCGCTGCGCGACGAGATCAACGCGGCCAAGGGCAGCATGCACCAGGCACGCGGCACCGGTTCGGCGGTGCCCGAGGTGGGCCCGGCCGACATCGCCGAGGTGGTCTCGCGCAGCACCGGTATCCCGGTGACCCAGCTGACCCAGGAGGAGAGGGAGCGGCTGGTCAACCTGGAGGAGGTGCTGCACGCCCGGGTGATCGGCCAGGACGAGGCGGTCACCGCCGTCTCCGAGGCGATCCGCCGCAACCGTGCCGGGCTGGGCGACCCGGACCGGCCGGTGGGCAGTTTCCTGTTCCTGGGGCCCACCGGTGTGGGCAAGACGGAGCTGGCCCGGGCGCTCGCGGCGGCGCTGTTCGGTTCCGAGGACGCCATGGTCCGGATCGACATGAGCGAGTTCCAGGAACGGCACACCACGAGCCGCCTGACCGGGGCTCCCCCCGGTTTCGTGGGCTACGAGGAGGCCGGTCAGCTCACCGAAGCGGTGCGGCGGCACCCGTACTCGGTGCTGCTGCTCGACGAGGTCGAGAAGGCCCACCCGGACGTGTTCAACCTGCTGTTGCAGTTGTTGGACGACGGTCGGCTCACCGACGGCCAGGGCCGCACCGTGGACTTCCGGAACACGGTGGTCATCATGACGAGCAACCTGGGCTCGGAGGTGATCACCGGCGGCGGCCCGATGGGCTTCAGCGCCGACGGGCAGATGGACCCCGACACCGAGCGCCGTGTCATGCGCCGGTTGAAGGAGGAGTTCCGCCCCGAATTCATCAACCGCATCGACGAGGTCATCGTCTTCGACCAGTTGGACGAGAAGGAGATCGGCCAGATCACCCGCCTGATGCTGGCGCGGACCGAGGAGCGCCTGCGGGCCCAGGACATCCAGGTGCGGTTCACCGACGAGGCGGTCAAGTGGCTGTCGCAGCGCGGCTACCAGCCCGAGTTCGGCGCCCGCCCGCTGGCCAGGACCATCCAGCGCAACGTGGGCAACCGGCTGTCGAGGATGGTGCTCGACCGGCAGGTGGTCGCCGGTGACCACGTGGTGGTGGACGCCGACGGGGACGACCAGCTCACCATCGCCACGGTGCCGTCCTTCTAGGGCCTGGGAAAACGCCGAGGGGCGCCGGAGGTTCTTCCTCCGGCGCCCCCGTGTGTGTCAGGCGCCGATCTCAGGCGCCGGTGTCAGGCATCGCTGTCAGGCGCCGGTGCCGCTGGTGCGGATCTGCTCGCGGATCCACTCCCCCGCGGGCTTGAGCGCTCCGGTCCCCCCGAAGGGGCCGCCGGCGGCGCAGGTGCCCGGCTCGAAGACCGCCCCGGAGCGGAAGTCGTCCGAGAAGTTCCAGTTCACCCAGCTGATCTGTTCCTCGGCCATGAAGTCGAGGTAGGCCTGGGCCGAGGCGAAGTCGTCGGGCCCGTCACCGGTGTGCTCCTGGGTGCCGAACTCGGTCACGAACAGGGGCAGCTCCTGGGCCGCCTGGCGGAAGACGTCGAAGTGGGGACCGCCGTGCGAGGCCGCGTAGAAGTGGTACACGTACATGATGTTGTCGGCGTCGACCGGGTCGGCGACGATCTCGGAGTGGTCCGAGCCCTCGGACACCCCCAGCGAGGACCAGGCGCGGGTGCCGACCAGCACGACCGCCTCGGGGTCCTGCTCGCGGATCACCGGGATGACCTGTTCGGAGTACCCCTTGACGGCGTCCCAGGAGACCCCGTTGGGCTCGTTGGCGATCTCGTAGAGGACGTTGTCCTTGTCGGAGTGCGCGGCGGCCATCTCCGCGAAGAAGTCCAGGGCGAGATCGGTGTTGTGGTTCGGGTCGCCGGGCGTGAGCATGTGCCAGTCCACGATCACGTAGAGGCCGCGCCGGGTGCCCTCCTCGACGAGCTCGTGCACCCGGTCGGTGAAGCCGCGCGGGTCGGTCTCGTAGCCGCCCTCCTGGATGTACATGGACACCCGGAGGACGTCGGCGTTCCAGTCACCGGCGAGGGCGTCGAGCGAGGCGTCGGTGAGGCAGTCGTCGAACCACTGGAGGCCGTGCGAACTCATCCCGGTGAGTTGGACCGGCTGGCCGTTCTCGTCGCAGAGTTTGAGCCCGCACACCTGGAGCTGCCCGTGTGCGTCGACGGCGCTCAGAGCGGTCTCGTCGGAGACGGGGACGGCTTCGCCGCGGTCGGCGGGCTCACCGGTGAACAGGGCGGCTCCCAGGAGGAGCGCTCCCACAACGGCGGGGCCGAGGGTGCGCAGGAGTCTTCCGCGGGCGGGGGCGAAGGAGGAACCGGGGGTGGGGTCGGGGGCGGGGGTGGTGCGGTGGTGCGCCAAGGAGGAACCTCCAGCGGGGTGCGGACCGGCCTGCGCGAAGGGGTTCGCGCGGCCCTGATCCGGAAGGAGTGTTTCCTGAAGAAGCTAGGTTCCGGTTGCTCAAACGTCAAGGGCGGCTACCCAAGGTGATCACACGTTCCCGAACCTCCCCGTGGGGCACAGCCGTACCGGTGTGCCCCAGGACAGGTTCCCCGTCGGCCCCTGACTCGGACGCCCTGAACCGGGCGCCCCGGTTCAGGCGGGCTCGGGCTGGGGCTTGGGCCCCGGCGGTTCGGGGTGCGGGACGGGCTCCGGCGGTTCGGGGACCGGGCTCGGCTCCGGCGGAATCGGATCGGGCGGCATCGGTGCCGGCGGGAACGGATCCGGCGGCATCGGGTCGGGCTGGCGCAGCGTCCGGCCCGACGTGCTGCGTACGCTCATGAGGGCTTCCTCCTCTCGGCGCTGTGTCCCTGCTGAAGGGGTTGATCGGCAACTCGCCCCTCGGTGGGAGTACGTGTCCTTTCCGGTCGACCTAAGTTCCGTGTTGGTTCCGGGTTCCCCGTTCCGGCCGGGCGACCTGTCCGGCGCTAGAGCTTGCGGAGCCGGGGCAGGACCTCGGTGGCGTAGAACTCGAAGAAACCGTCCTGGTCGTCACCGACCTGGCAGACGTACACCTCGTCCACACCCGCCTCCAGGTAGGGCGTGATCGCGTCGACGTGGGTCTGCGGGTCCGGTCCGCAGGTGATCTCCTCCGCCACCATGTCCGGGGTAATCAGGGAGCCGGTGAGCTGCTCGAAGTGGCGCGGCAGCGGCAGCAGCTGCACGGACTCCCCCGGCAGCGCGTCGGTGGGCCAGCGCTCGTGCGCCGTCCGCACCGCTTCCTCCTCGGTGGCGGCCCAGCAGACCTTCAGACCGCCCTGAACCGGTTTGCCCTCGCCTCCCCAGGCGCGGAAGTTCTCGATGGTCTCGGTGCTGGGCGCCACCTGGATGAGACCGTCGGTCGCGCGCGCGGCCAACTCGGTGGCCTTGGGCCCGAAGGCCGACATGTACACCTGCGGCGGTTCCTCGGGCAGCGTGTACAGGCGCGCGGTGTCGACCGTGAAGAACTCGCCCCGGTGGCTGACCAGCTTGCCGCCCCAGAGCTTGCGCATCACCTCGACGGCTTCCTCCAGCTGCGCGATGCGCCGTGCCGCGGGCGGCCAGGCGTCGCCGAGGATGTGTTCGTTGAGCGCCTCCCCGGTGCCCACCCCGAGGGTGAAGCCGCCGTTGGTCATGATCGCGGCGGTGGCGGCGGCCTGGGCGATGATCGCCGGATGGATCCGCGTGGTCGGGCAGGTCACCGCGGTGGTGACGGGCAGGGAGGTGACCTGCCCGATCGCCCCGACCACCGACCACACGAACGACGCCTCTCCCTGGGCGCCCAGCCAGGGGTGGTAGTGGTCGGAGATCCACAGGGCGTCGAAGGAGGCCTCCTCCGCCGCACGGGCCTGGCGGACCAGTTCCCGCGGACCGTGCTCCTCGCTGGCGAGGAAGTATCCGAAACGCGTCATTCCCCCGAATCCTCTCTGCCGTGGCGCGCGGTGCGCGGCGCCTGGGCCGTTCGGTGCACGGGCCTGTCCGATGCGCGGGTCACCGGGTCACTCGGAGCTCCGTTCCCCGGTGCGCCGGTCCTCGCGTTGTTCCTCGGCGCGCGAGCGCTGGTTCATCTGACGGCCCGCCCGTTCGTTGAGGACGGCGACGGTGTTGACCACACGGCCCAGCCTGCTGTCACCCGCCTCCGAGCCGAGGCGTTCCTCCACCTGCCCCGGGGTGTCCGGCAACAGCCACCCGACCAGCCGCATCGCCTCCTGGGTGAGCCCCGGCGCGATTCCGCGTGCGACCAGGCCGAGCCGGGCGGTCGGGGTGATCACGAGGAACCCCTTGCGTCTGGCCGTGGCGTGCACGATGTGGCGGGCGGCGCGTTCGACGCTCACACTGAGCAGCGGCAGCCCGGCGGCCAGCGCGAACCACGCGTACTCGCGTTCGGGGTCGCCCCGGAAGAGCACGCCCCGGTGCGAGCCGGTGCGCATCAGCCCGGGCACGACGGTGGTGACGCGCACCCCGGTGCCCGCGGTCTCGGCGGCCATGCCCTCGGACAGCGCCGCCCAGGCGTGTTTGGCCGTGGAGTAGGGCAGCATGTGCGGCACCGACAGGTAGGCGCCGATCGAGGTGATGTTGACGATGCTCCCCCGGGTGGCGCGCAGCCGGTCGACGGCGGCCCGGGACAGGTGGAAGGGGCCCCAGAACATGATGTCCATGGCCTGCCGGAAGTGCTCGTCGGTGAGTGCATCCTGCGGACCGACCAGCATGGTCCCTGCGGAGTTGACCAGCACGTCGAGACGGCCGAAGCGCTGTTCGGCCTCGTCGAGCAGCGTCTCCACCTGCTCCGGGTCGGTGACGTCGCAGACCACGCCGTGGGCGTCCACGCCGCGGCCGGTGAGTTCGGCGACCGCCCGGTCCAGGTTCTCCTGCCCGCGGGCGCAGATGACCACGGAGGCACCCGAGGCCCCGAACTCGCGGGCCAGCTGGAGGCCGAGCCCGCGGGAGCCACCGGTGATCAACACGACCTTGCCGGACATGAGCCCCGAGCGGCGGCGTTCGGACAGTGCGGAGGCGCCGACGCCGATGACGGCTCCGGCCGCGCCCCAGGCGAGGAGTTCGAGGTTGCGTCCGCGAGCGGGTTCGGGTGTCGGCGCGGACCCGTACCTGCGGCGGGCGCGGGACCACGCCCAGCGGGCCCCGGCCAGTGCGAGCGGCGCCTTCCAGCTGATCACCGGTCACCCCGTTCCGCGGCGGTGCGGGCCGAGGGTGTGCGCTGGACCTGCTGCATGTGCTCCCCTGTTCGTCGGATGCGAGCGGCTGGGGGATGTGGGTGCTCCGGTACCCGGCACGGATCGGCCGAAAACAGCAACTGGGAAGAGATGGGGAAACCCGGGTGTCGGTGTTGGAATGGCCCCGGTGTCACGAAGGCCCGGGCCGGCATTCCGGAGCGAGCCCTGGAGCGGGCCCCGACCAGGTCAGGGAACCAGCCCGTGGACGGCGTGGGGTCGGTCGGCGGTGTTGTCGGGAGCGTGGACATAGGAGACGACGGCACCCGGTACGGCGAGGACACGGTGTTCGACACCGTCGGCCTCCGGGACCTCCTCACCGTCGAACCGGATCCACCGGAGGTCCTCCTCTTCGGCCTCACCTCCCAGAGGCACGACCAGCAGGGCACGTTCGCTCCTGGCCTCAGCAGTCAGGTGGCGCACCGCACGGGTGGAGACCAGGGCCTCGGCGAGCGGGAGGGCCCCACTCAGTTGGAAGTAGGACCCGGGCGCCGCGACCCCGGTCTCCCTGGTGACCTCGCCGCCGGCATCGGTCTCCAGCACGAGCGCGGTCCGTTCCTCTTCGTCAGCGTCCCTGAGGACCACGGTTCCACCGGTGTCGGCTGCGAGGACCTCGCCCGACCGCGACGCGGCGTCCTCGGCCCCCTCTCCACGAGCCTCCACCGGTTCCCCGGTCTCCAGGCCGTGGAGTCCGTGCCCTGTCACGACCACGGCTTCGCAACCCAGCCACTCCCTCCCCTGCCGGACCCCGGGGGCGTTGACCGTCATCGGCTGCCTCGGCGCCCACTCCTGCCGCCACAGCTCCTCGCCGGTGGCGGTGTCCAGCACGATCAGTGTTTCCAGGGCGTCGTCGGGAACGTCGCTGTCACCGGCTCCGAAAGCCGGCTCCCCGTCGGAGATGTGGCCCTCGTCCAGACAGATGCGGGCCACCAGCAACCGGTCGCCGTGTCCGCGGATCCCATCACCACCGGCTGTGAGGCAGACCCGCCCCTCCGGGGAATCCTCCAGCGGGAACTCCCACAGCCGTTCGGTGGAGTCGGTGGCGTAGGCGGTCACCACGGCCCCGCCGGTGCCGTGTTCGAGAAAGAAGCGCCCCTCCGGGGTCAGGTGGCTGCCATGCTCGGGCCCGTCCTCTCCGAGGCCGGGCATGACGGCGTCCCGCACGACCTCGCCGGTGGCGGCGTCCAACACGACCAGGGTCTGGTCCTCGTCAGGCCGTGCCTGGTGGAAGAGGTGGACGTATCCCTCGTCACCGGCGAAGAACCCGGTCTCACCGTTGCGGGCGTACGGCAGCCGGTAGCTCCAGAGCTCCTCTCCGGTCTCCCCGTCCAGGCCGACGAACCCGTCCTCATAGCGCACGATCGGCCCCTGCGGCCCGCGCCCCATGTCGACGACCGGGTGCTCGGGCTGCCAGATCCATCCCACCCGGGTGACGTCGGCGGGCACCGGCGCGGGTTCACGGCCCGCGTTCGTCACGGTGTGCTCGACCAGCAGCAGCCGGGACAGAGCCGGGGTCAGGGCCATGACCAGCACCACCACGAGTGCCCCGGCACCCACTCCGAGCAGCGCTCCCGGCCACCGTCTGATCTGCAGAGCCGAGGAAGCACCGAGCAGGAGGACCAGGCCCAGGGCGACCAGGCAGACCGCGACCGACAGCTCCACGGCCGCTGCGGGAGGGGCTCCGCCGGCAGCATGCCGGGCCTCGGAGTCCAGGTGCCGGGTGGGAAGGACGATCCAGGCCAGGAACAGTCCCACAGCGGCCACGCACACCCGGAACAGGAACTGCCCGCGTTGGGGGCGCTCCTCGGGACGGGCCTCGGGGTTGGCCGCACTCAGCAGCAGGGCGAACACGGTCAGCAGGGCGATCAGCACGGCCGCGCCCAGCGGCCAGGTGAGTTCCGTGGAACGGGGACTGTGCGAGCTGAGCCCCGCCAGCGGTTCCAGCGCCAGGACCCCGCCGCCGACCAGCACGGCCAGCCCGGCCCAACCGAACACCCCTCCGAGCCGCCCGCCCACACCCGCACCTCTTGTCCTGTCGCGCCCCTGTTGTCGCGCCGCATCCTAGAGGTGTGTCGGGCCGGAGTTCACCGCGGGTACGGGGTTCACTGCGGGTGGGGGGCTCGGAGGGTGCGGGGTTCAAGAGGGCGAGGGCTCGGGCCCGTCGGTCAGCGCAGGACGAACTCACCCCCGGGGCCGCGCAGGTCGGCCTCCAGCAGCGGTTCGGGGCCCTTGCGCAGGTCCAGGTCCACACCGAGCGCTGCCAGGGCCGGGGCCAGGGAGTCGGGGTCGGGGTGCTCGGCGCGCACGGCGAGGAGTTCGAGCGCGGGCAGGTCGCCCAGGCCGGGCTGCGGCGTCCGGCCCCAGTCGATGAGGAACGGGACCGGCGCCGGGTAGACGTCCGGTTCGCGTTTGGCCAGCAGCCAGCGCAACACGGTGCCGTCGGGGGTGGTCCGGGACCACGGGTCGACGTCGCCGGGGTCGTGGCCCACCGCCCGGGCCCGCTCGACGACGGTGGAGAGGTCGTCCTCGACCCGCACCGCGAAGGTCGCCAGGCGGGGCCGGTCCAGGTCGGCGAGGCCGAACACCCGCACCGGGCCCGGGTCCTCCCGGTCGGGGTCGGGGCCGACGATCTCCAGGTAGTAGGGCGCGCGTCGGCCGCCCACGGTCAGCGCCACCAGGAAGTTGGCCGAGCCCACCGGGTGCGCGCCGCCCCGTACGGGAGCCACCCCGGTGCGTTCGGCGAAGGCGGCCGCACCGGCCTCGAGGTCGGGTACGGCGTACACCAGGTGGTCGAGCGTGCTCGGGAAACTCATCGAACCCTCTCCTTGTCGATCGGTTCCCGAGCCTCTCACTGTTCCCGGGCGCTCTGCTCAGGAACAGCGGCCTCCGTGCCGAGGACTCACAGGACCGCTTCCCCGAAGGAAAGCCGCCAGGGGCACCGGGCCGCTCCGGCCCGCGGTTCCGCACCCGGTCCCGGGAGAGGGCCTGTACCGGGAGGCGGCCTGCCGGGGCACCCCGGACCGGCACCGGCCCGGGAACGGGTGCGCCGGAGGCCGTCACGGCCCCCGGCGCCCTCACACGTCAGCTCTCCTTGAAATCCTCGCGGCTGACGGACTCCTCGTCCATGCTGTCCTGGAGCTCGGCTTCCATCTCCCGCCGCGTGTCCGGCTTGCGGGGATCGTCGCTGTGGTCTTCCTGTACGACCTGGTCGGTGTCGTGCGTCTTGGGCCTGGACTCTTCCGGGACACTCATCTGCGGTCTCCCCCTAGTAGACAGCTGATTCCGGAGTTCCTCCCCTACCCGGGGGCACCCGCGGCCACACGCCATGGCGCCCGGAGCCCGGCAGGATTCCCGTTCGGTCCGGACAGACGCCCTGACAGCGGCGGACGGCCGCCGGGAACAACGGTTGATACGTCCGTGTACCCGGGAGTAGCGTTCACCGGGTGACGACCCCCCAGTCAGCCGTCCGCACCCCGGTGCGCAGCCACGGCGCCCCCTGCCCCCGGCGGACCCTCCCGCCCTCCTGCCGACCGCTCGTCCGTCGGCCGCCCTTCCTTCACCCCGGGGACCCGCGGTGAACGCGCCGCCCGGTACGCCGCCGAGCGCGCCGCTGAGCCGGCCGCGCCTCCTCGGCTTCGGCGTGGGTTCGGTCGGCACGGGTGTCTTCTCCGCCCTGCCCGGCCTGCTGCTCCTCTACTACCTCACCGACGTCCTCGGGGTGGTCGCCTGGCTCGCCGGGCTCGTGCTGGTCCTGCCCAAGTTCTGGGACGTGGTGATCAGCCCCGTCATCGGCGCCGCCAGTGACCGCGAGGCGGTGCGCACCGGAGGGCGTTCACGGCTGATGTTCGCCGGGGCGCTCCTGCTGCCCGCGCTGTTCGCCGCGATGTTCGCGGCCCCCACCGCTGAACCGGCCGCCTCCGCGCTGTGGGTGCTGCTGGCGTTCGTCCTGGCCACCACCGCCTTCTCCCTGTTCCAGGTGCCCTACATCGCGCTGCCCGCCGAGATCTCGCCCCTGCGGGACCAGCGTTCGCGCGCCATGTCCTGGCGGGTGGTCTGCCTGACCCTGGGCATCCTCGCCGCGGGCGGGCTCGCCCCCGCTGTGGTCGAGGCGGGCGGCGACGGACGCACCGGACACCTGCTCATGGGTGCGACCATCGGCGCGGTCCTGCTCCTGGCCATGGGCGGGGCCACCCTGAGCACCCGCTGGATCCCCAGCAGACCGGGGCCCGACCCGCTCGGGCTGCGCGCGGCCTTCCGCGCCGCACGCGGCAACCGGGTCTTCTTCCTGCTGGCCCTGACCTTCTCGGTCCAGTCACTGGGCATCGCCGTGATGCTCGCGGGCGCCCCCTACATCGCCGCCTACCGGCTGGACGACTACGCGCTCACCTCGGTGATGTTCGTGTGCATGGTCGGCCCCAGCCTGATCGCGGTCCCGGCCTGGGCCGCGGCCGCACGGAGGTTCGGCACGGTGCGGTGCTTCCTGATCGCCACGATCGGCATGGCCGCCACCGCCGTGGTCCTGTTCCCCGTGGTCGACACCGAGTCCGTACCGCTCGTGCTGGCGGTGACCGGCATGGTGGGGGTCTTCTACACCGCGCTGCAGCTGCTGCCGCTGTCCCTGCTGCCCGAGACCGTGCGCGACGACGCCGAACGCAGCGGCCAGGCCCAGCCCGCCACGTTCACCGGGCTGTGGTCGTCCGCGGAGACCACCGCGATGGCCCTGGGGCCGGGGGTGTTCTCCGTGGTGCTGACCGCGGTCGCCTTCCGCGCCTCGGACGCCGAGACCGCGGTGACCCAGCCGGCCGGCGCCCTGACCGGGATGTCCGCCGGGTTCACCCTGCTCCCGGCGGTGTTGTTCCTGCTGAGCCTGCCGTTCCTGCTGGCCTTCCGCCGCCGGGTGAACCCGCGGCCCGGGGCCGCCACAGAGGAGGAGAACCACCATGTCGCCTGAGCCGAACCCGGGCCCGCCGAACCCCGTTCCGCCGAGCGGCGGGCTCCCCGAGGCGGGCCGGTCCACCGACGACCTGCTCGCCGAGCTCTCCCGGCTCAAGGAGGGCGACCTCCCCGTCCGCGAGGGCAAGGTGGCCGCCTACGTCTACGATCCGGGCCGGCCCGAGGTCCGCGAGGCCGGGCACCGCGCCTACATGGAGATGCTGGAGGTCAACGGGCTGGACCCGACCGCCTTCCCCAGCACCGTCGCTCTGGAGCGGCAGGTGGTGGGGGCGGTCGCCGGTGCGCTGGGCGGGGACGCGTCGACCCCCGGGATCTTCACCAGCGGCGGGACCGAGTCGATCATGCTCGCCGTCAAGGCCGCCCGGGACACCCGAGGGCCGGCGGCAACGGCCCCCGGCTCCGGGCGCGGACGGATCGTCCTCCCCGTGACCGCGCACCCCGCCTTCCACAAGGCCGCGCACTACCTCGGCCTGGACACGGTGAGCGTGCCCGTGCACCCCCGGACACTGCGCGCCGAACCCTCGGCCGTGGCCGAGGCGATCGGCCCGGACACCGTCCTGGTGGTGGCCTCGGCGCCGTCGTACCCGCACGGGGTGATGGACCCGGTCGAGGAGATCGCGGCGCTGGCCGCCGAACACGGGGTGCTCTGCCACGTGGACGCCTGTGTCGGTGGCTGGGTGCTGCCCTGGCTGGAGGGGGTGCCGCCGTTCGACCTGTCCGTCCCCGGGGTCACGTCCATCTCCTGCGACCTGCACAAGTACGGGTACGCGCCCAAGGGCGCCTCCGTGGTGCTGTTCGCCGACGAGGAGCTGCGCCGCGGCGCGTACTACGCGAGCGCGGACTGGCCCGGGTACACCGTCATCAACTCGACCGTGCAGAGCAGCAAGGGCGCCGGTCCCCTGGCCGGGGCCTGGGCGACCCTGATGGCCCTCGGCGCGTCCGGTTACCGGGAGCTCGCCGCCGACGCGATGGCCGCCTCCCGGCGCCTGCGCGAGGGTGTCCGGCACATCCCTCAGCTGCGGGTCCTGGGTGAACCGGACGCTCCCCTGGTGGCGCTGGCCTCCGCCACCGACGACCTGGACGTCTTCGTCCTCGCCGACAAGGTGGCCGCGCACGGCTGGTTCCTCCAACCGCAGCTGTCGTACGCGGGCATCCCGCCTAACCTGCACCTGACCCTGACCGGCGTGTCCCTCGCCGGTGTGGACGCGCTCCTGGACGTGCTGGCGAAGGCCGCAGAGGAAGCGGAGGGCATCCGCCCCGACGTCCCCGAAGGCCTGGCCGAGGTGATCGAGGGCCTGGACCTGTCCGCCCTCGACGACCGGACCTTCGTGGAACTGCTGGGATCCGTGGGTGTGGAGCTCGGCGGCCCCGCGGGTTCGGGGATGTCCGTGGTCAACACGGTCCTCGACGGCCTGGCCCCCGCGACCCGCGAGGCCCTGCTCGTGCGCTTCCTGTCCGCCCTCAACTCCCCGCACGCCACAGGTTGACCTGAACCCCGGTCGAGTTCCTACTCTTGCGGCACCACCAGCCCGAGAGGGGAACACATGAGCGTCACCTGGGCCTACCTGTACGAGCACCCCGACACCGACCCCGTGGCCGACCGGACCGAGATCGACCGCGCCGGACAGCGGACGATCCTGGTCCCGGTCGCGGACTCCGCTGCCGCGCCCGGGATCGCCGCCGGCCTGGCCGAGGAGGGGGCCGCCCTCATCGAGCTGTGCGGAGGTTTCAGCCTGGAGGCCGCCGCCGCGGTGCGCGCGGCGGCACCCGCCCACGTCGCGATCGGACACGTGGTCTTCTCCGCGGAGTCGGTCCGGGCAGCGGCGGCCTACAGTGAGGCGGCGTCGTCCTGATCAGACCCGGTCCGCGGGGAACCCTCCCGTGGCGACCGGCCCCCACCTCTCGGGGGTGACGCGCACCAGGGCCTTGCCCTGGCGGCGCATCGCCTCGCGGTACTCGTCCCAGTCCGGGTGCTCGCCCGCGATCACCCGGAAGTACTCCACCAGGGGCTCGACCGCGTCCTCGCCGTCGATGACCTCCGCGGAGCCGTCCACCTGCACCCAGGGCCCGTCGAAGTCCTCGGAGAGGATGACGACGCTGACCCGCGCGTCCTTGCGGGCGTTGCGCGCCTTGGCCCGCTCGGGGTAGGTGGAGACCACGATCCGGCCCCGGGTGTCGACGCCGCAGGTGACCGGCGAGGCCTGCGGGGAACCGTCGGCCCGCCTGGTCAGAAGGAGCGCCTTGTGCCGGGGCCGCGCGAACTCCAGGAGTCCCTCGAGGTCGACCTCGGTGTTGGTGGCGATGTTCGGTGCCATGTGTCCGCTTCCCAGAAGAGGTTTCGCTGCGGCGCCAGGCTATCCAGACCCGGGCCGCCGAGGAAGCCACTCGCCCCGGGCGCGGCCGAGCCGCGTCAACACGTGTCGTACACGTATCCGGGGTCGTCGGGGGCCACCAGTTCGAGGTCCCGCAGGACGACCCCGTCCGGCACGGAGGCGTCGGCGCACACCTCGTCGAAGGTGAGACCGGCGCCCTCCAGGTCCTCCGGGTACTCCACGGCCAGCACGTTCCCAGCGCCGTAGGCCTCGGTGTACAGGTCGCACTCCGCCCAGGCCGCGCAGGACTCGGTGACGGCGAAATCGAACCCGGCCCCGTCCCTGCCGCGTTCAGCCTCCTCCGCCGCGTTCTTCTGGGCGGCGGCCAGCCCCCGGTCATGGGCCGAGGCGACGAGTTCCTCGGCCAGATCCAGGTTGTCGTCGATGCTCAGCAACCCACCGGAGCGCAGGTGGGAGTCGAGGTTGTCGAACTCCACCGCGTCGAACCCCGCGTCGGCGCACCGGTCGAGGGTTGCGGTGAGAACCTCGGCGATCCGCTCCCGCCCCTCCCGCGTGGAGGTGTCGAGCAGCATTTCACCGGGCCACCCGGGGTCCTCGACCAACTCCCCCGCTTCGTCCCGCAGCAGCAGGCCAGGGGCCTCGTCCAGCCAGCGTTCGAGCTCCCCGGGCTGGGTCTGGAACCCATTGACGTAACAGACCGAGTAGGTCCCCGGCTCGGGCTCGGCGGACGAGTCCCGCACCACGGTGGTGACCCCCTCCGGCGGCGGATACGAAGCGCCCAACTGGTAGTCGAACCCGCCCTCGGGCAGAAGCCCCTCCGGGTCCCCGGTGGCTGTCGTGCCGACCGCGCAGCCGGCGAGAAGCGCGGCCAACACGAGCGCGCCCCCGGCGAGACCTACGGTTCGAGGACCCACGACGGCCTCCCAGTTTCCCGGCGACAGGACAGATTCCGCGGCACGGAGGAGAACCGGGCCCGCGACGCGCCCCGGCCACCGCACCGGAGCCCAGTCAAGCACCACCCGGGCGTCCCCGTGCCACGGAGGGCGACCGCGGGAGCCGGTCGGCGGGCGACGCCGAACCATCGGAGCCGCGACCCGGAAGGCCCACCGGAACCGGCTGTTCCTGTTCCGGCACGAGCCGGTGACAGTTCGGCTCACCGGGTTCCGTAGAGTGCCCGTGACCTGTAAAAACCTTTGACCAGTACGTATCACCGCAGGCCGAAGTCACCCTGTTCACCCCTCACACCAGGAAATGGCGTCACCCGGGCCCTGTGGCCGCACTGAGGATTGGAGCCCGCCCGCTCATGGCAACGCCCGAAGAATCCGAGCACGGGGAGCGCGTCGCCCGTTGGGAACGACGCCTGGAGGTGCCCATGCTGCTCCTCGCGAGCGCGTTCCTGGTCGCCTACGCCTGGCCGGTCATCGAATCGGACATGGGACACAGCATGGAGACCCGTCTGCAGATCCTGTCGTGGACGGTGTGGGCCGCGTTCGCGGTCGACTTCGGGATCCGGCTCTGGCTGGCCGAGAACCGCCCCCTCTACGCGCTACGCCGGTGGTACGACGTCGTGCTGGTGCTCCTCCCCATGTTCCGTACGCTCCGGCTGCTGCGCATGCTCGCCCTCATCCGCATGCTGAACCGTTCGATGGCCGGGGCACTGGCCGGACGCATCTCCCTCTACGTGGCCATCACCTCGGCACTGACCGTCTTCGTGAGCGCCATCACCGTGCTGGACGCGGAACAGAACGCGCCCGGGGCCAACATCACCGAGTTCGGGGACGCCCTGTGGTGGGCCGTGGTGACGGTGACGACGGTCGGTTACGGCGACTACTACCCCGTCACGTTCGAGGGCAGACTGGTGGCGGTGGGCCTGATGGTCATCGGCATCGCCCTCGTGGGGGTGCTCACGGCAGCCGTGGCCTCCTGGTTCATCAGGAACGCGAACCTGAGTGAGAGCGCCGACGCAGAAGCGCAGGCCGCTCCGGAGCCCGGCCAAACGGAAGACGAGGGTGAAGGCGCCGCCCCGCGCAGCGGCAGTGCCCCGAGGGCTGAATAGCCCGACCGCGTACATCACCGCTGACGGAAGACCATCCCCGCGTGCGCGGGGAGCAGTGCTCGGCGGCGCGGATGATCGCGTCTACCTCGGGTCCATCCCCGCGTGCGCGGGGAGCATAGTGGTGGAGGTTCTTTTTCAAAGTACGCCAATGCTCGCAGATCTGGTTACCTCTATGAACTGAGAGCGACCACCTCCGCTACGTTGTGTCGCCATGAGGAACTTGGTGTGGCAGTGGGTCGTGGGATCGCTTGTCGTAGTCAGCGTGGTCGGATGTTCTGCTTCGGAGGCCGAAGACGTGGCCGAGCCAGAAGTAGTGACTGAACCTGAAGAGGCGGGACCACCGTCGGCCTCTCAGCAAGTCGGCGTGGTCTACTCGGCTTTCGGAAGTGGGCCCAATGCTCTCGACTATGAGGTGCGGGTTGAGATGGGTGAACCTCTGGCGCCGGGAGTGTTCGGGTGTGATCTGGCCACATTCGAGGACGAGGTCATCGTGCCGTTCACCATGACCTTGGTGCACACCCACGAGACCGCTCACGCGGCGCTGACCGTTGAGGAGACCGGGCCCGACGGGGAGCCGATTCGGGTGTACACCCCCCGACACATGAAGGTCGAGGCGGTTGGAGAGGCAGGCCCGGTGCGGTGGGCGCCCAAAGCGGGCACCACATGCACCGACCAGCCCGACATGGAGTCGTATGTCTCGCTGGCATGGCAGCCGGGCGAACAGGCGGTCATGCCGGGATACCTAGCTGGGGTACCCGAGGCAGACCCGACCGGATCCGGTCTGATCATCGAGATGACCCGAGACTCTTGGGAGATCCATCAGGGGGAGCCCGAACCGCTCACCGTGACCTACTGACGAGCATGAACCTGCTTCAGGATGGAGAACGGTGGGCCAAGGGGGCGGGAAGGGAAGGGCTGTAGCGTGCCCACTTACCCCCGGACAGCGTCGCCCATCGCTCCATCGTTGTTGGGGAGAATCCGAGTAGTTGGCCGATCACCGTGGGTGGGAGCTGGCGTACGTAATCCAGCAGAGCACTGTTACGCGCCGACCGAACCTCGATACCCAACGCGGTGAGCCTGCGAGCGAGGCTGCGGGGGTGCAGGGAACGGCCGGGGAAGAGGCAGCCCGACCAGCCTCGCCTCGGGCAGGGATCCGGTCCATCCCCGCGTGCGCGGGGAGTAGTCGGGGCTTTCCTCGTCGCTCTTGATTCGGCCGGGTCCATCCCCGCGTGCGCGGGGAACAGGGTGCGCTCGGCCTGGAAGTGTTCGGTGGCCTGGGTCCATCCCCGCGTGCGCGGGGAGTCAGGTGTCGGGTGGGGCGGATGGCTTCGTCGTGGCGGGTCCAACCCCGCGTGCGCGGGGAGCAGGTCGGGCCCTTGCCCCAGGAGGTGGACGTCCGGGGTCCAACCCCGCGTGCGCGGGGAGCAGTCCGACCAGTCCGGCCGGAGCGTGGACGTGCGGGGTCCAACCCCGCGTGCGCGGGGAGCAGTCCGTGGACAGGGGCGCCCAGCGGCGCCAGCTGGGTCCAACCCCGCGTGCGCGGGGAGCAGCCCGTTTACCCTGGTCCACACGGGACATAGGCGGGTCCAACCCCGCGTGCGCGGGGAGCAGCGGAACACGAACGCGTCCCAGACCGGTTCCGTGGGTCCAACCCCGCGTGCGCGGGGAGCAGCCGCAGATCACGACCCGAGATCCCCTCTGCCTGGGTCCAACCCCGCGTGCGCGGGGAGCAGACCACGGCGGCCAGGTCGTCCAGGCCGAGACCGGGTCCAACCCCGCGTGCGCGGGGAGCAGGCCCTCAAGCGGTGGCAGGACGGCGGCCGTGAGGGTCCAACCCCGCGTGCGCGGGGAGCAGATGAGTCCTCCGGGGGAGTCGGTCAATTGCTGGGGTCCATCCCCGCGTGCGCGGGGAGCAGGCGCTGGGGTTCACCGCCTGGAGCCACTGGTGGGGTCCATCCCCGCGTGCGCGGGGAGCAGACGAAAGGGAAGCCGCTGCACTCGGCGTCGAGGGGTCCATCCCCGCGTGCGCGGGGAGCAGATCATCGCGGCCGCCTTCGCTCCCATGGCGCTGGGTCCATCCCCGCGTGCGCGGGGAGCAGGACATCACCCGCGCGGACACGGCGTTTCAGCAGGGTCCATCCCCGCGTGCGCGGGGAGCAGGTGACCCGGTGCCCCGGCCCGCCATGGGTGGTGGGTCCATCCCCGCGTGCGCGGGGAGCAGGAGGATCACGAGGTCGCCAGCTACCGGCTGGTGGGTCCATCCCCGCGTGCGCGGGGAGCAGTGCTCGGCGAGCCACATGGCGACCTGCGGGTAGGGTCCGTCCCCGCGTGCGCGGGGAGCAGGTACCCGGCCGCCCGCAGAGACGCGAGGAGCGCGGGTCCATCCCCGCGTGCGCGGGGAGCAGTCGCCTACGTCACCGACCAGCGTGTCTGTGAGGGGTCCATCCCCGCGTGCGCGGGGAGCAGTGGGAGTCCTTGCGGGCCTGCGCCCGCGCCTCGGGTCCATCCCCGCGTGCGCGGGGAGCAGGGCCACCGTCCAGGACTGGCTGCTTCGGGTGCGGGTCCATCCCCGCGTGCGCGGGGAGCAGACTCCGCGTGCAGCGTCGGGGCCCGCCTCCGGGGGTCCATCCCCGCGTGCGCGGGGAGCAGCGGACCAGCGCGGCCGAGACTTCCTCAGCCCGGGGTCCATCCCCGCGTGCGCGGGGAGCAGGCGTTCCTGTCGGCGTACTGGCCTGCCATCCCGGGTCCATCCCCGCGTGCGCGGGGAGCAGTGACGATCTCCCGAAGACCGGACCCGGGCGACGGGTCCATCCCCGCGTGCGCGGGGAGCAGGTTCGGGGCGCGCCACCCGTCGAGCCGGGCCTGGGTCCATCCCCGCGTGCGCGGGGAGCAGGTTCGGGGCGCGCCACCCGTCGAGCCGGGCCTGGGTCCATCCCCGCGTGCGCGGGGAGCAGGCCGGCCAACGGCACGTGCACGCGCCGTTCGGGGGTCCATCCCCGCGTGCGCGGGGAGCAGCACACGGGCGTCCCGGGCCAGGTTCCGGGACTGGGTCCATCCCCGCGTGCGCGGGGAGCAGCAACCGGTCCCGGATCAGCTCCCACCGGTCCGGGGTCCATCCCCGCGTGCGCGGGGAGCAGTCGACATCCAACGTCGCGACCAACTCGCCCACGGGTCCATCCCCGCGTGCGCGGGGAGCAGTTGACTACGTTGGATACGGTGCTTTTCGCCGAGGGTCCATCCCCGCGTGCGCGGGGAGCAGGCAGCCGCCACCAGCCCCACGACCAGGTACACGGGTCCATCCCCGCGTGCGCGGGGAGCAGCAGACGTCCACCCACGGCTGGCTCAGAGACCCGGGTCCATCCCCGCGTGCGCGGGGAGCAGCTGCTGCTCTTCTCGCTGCTGCTTTTGGGCTTGGGTCCATCCCCGCGTGCGCGGGGAGCAGACCACCACCCCCGGTGGAGAGATCGCCTGGGAGGGTCCATCCCCGCGTGCGCGGGGAGCAGTGCCCGCAAGCTGGGGACTCTCAGCGCTGAGCGGGGTCCATCCCCGCGTGCGCGGGGAGCAGCGGCCGTCCAGGACCAGCAGGGCGTCCCGCAGGGGTCCATCCCCGCGTGCGCGGGGAGCAGCAAGCGCTGCATGGAGACCGGTGTGTGGCCCGGGGTCCATCCCCGCGTGCGCGGGGAGCAGGAAGACGAGTTCTACGTCTACGCCGACGCCCGGGGTCCATCCCCGCGTGCGCGGGGAGCAGCTGTGTGATGACTCGGCCCGCTCGGTTGCTCTGGGTCCATCCCCGCGTGCGCGGGGAGCAGAGTGGTTGGTGATCCAGCACGCGGACAACCTCGGGTCCATCCCCGCGTGCGCGGGGAGCAGAGCAGTGCAGGGGGACGCGGGTGATTTACGCGGGGTCCATCCCCGCGTGCGCGGGGAGCAGAGGCCCCTATGCCGGAGTTGGACGGCGCGTCGGGGTCCATCCCCGCGTGCGCGGGGAGCAGCGAGGGCGGCTAGGACAGCGGCCGTCCCCGCGAGGTCCATCCCCGCGTGCGCGGGGAGCAGTGCCTGCTCGGCACCGAGGTCCTGGCCGTCGAGGGTCCATCCCCGCGTGCGCGGGGAGCAGCCGGAGATGAGGGCGGCCTGCCAGATGTAGGCGGGTCCATCCCCGCGTGCGCGGGGAGCAGGGTGTCATGCCGTGCCGGTCCTTCTCGGCCGTGGGTCCATCCCCGCGTGCGCGGGGAGCAGTCTTCGCGAAGCTTCGCGAAGTACAAGCGATGGGGTCCATCCCCGCGTGCGCGGGGAGCAGCAGGTCAGACCGACCGGTCGAAAACGGCCAAGGGGTCCATCCCCGCGTGCGCGGGGAGCAGTCCAACGTCATCAACCCCTATGCCGGGCGGATGGGTCCATCCCCGCGTGCGCGGGGAGCAGTTGCGGTCAAGGACGGTGAAGTCGTAGGCGAGGGGTCCATCCCCGCGTGCGCGGGGAGCAGCTTCCGCGGCATCGACGACCTGTACAACGCCATGGTCCATCCCCGCGTGCGCGGGGAGCAGCCAACACCCCCCGCCTTCCGCTCCACACCAACGGGTCCATCCCCGCGTGCGCGGGGAGCAGAGCTCCTCGCACAGGCGACGGTAGACCTTCGCGGGTCCATCCCCGCGTGCGCGGGGAGCAGGAGAACAGCGGCTTCGACCAGACCACGGCCAGGGGTCCATCCCCGCGTGCGCGGGGAGCAGGCCCTGAGTCGAGCCAGAGCGTCGCCCTGGACGGGTCCATCCCCGCGTGCGCGGGGAGCAGCAGCTCTGGGTCAGCGCTGACCCCATCCGGCCGGGTCCATCCCCGCGTGCGCGGGGAGCAGCAGTCGGGGCACGTCGTGGCGTCGTCGGGGATGGGTCCATCCCCGCGTGCGCGGGGAGCAGCCCCACCGAGGGCGCCCAGTGACCGCCATGACGGGTCCATCCCCGCGTGCGCGGGGAGCAGGCATGGGCGGAGGTCGCGCGCGGGCTGGCGCTGGGTCCATCCCCGCGTGCGCGGGGAGCAGACTTTTTGACCTGGCAACTTACCAGTGGCAAGCAGCGATTTTTCCAACTTCTCGAAAGTTGGACATTAGACACATGCAACCCATAGGCACCATATCGCTCACCGCTTTCCAAACCTGCGCCGTTTGGAAGCCTTGCTCCAACCGGTCTTGGCAACACTCGAGCGCCTGCTGGCGGGCTTCTTGGGACGATGCATCAGAACCAATCCTTCGTGGTCCTTCGGTTCCCAGTCGTGCTCGAAGGTCTCGAAGGCGAATCCCTGCTCTGAATCGTTTCCGTACACCAGCAGGGCGCGACCGTTGTTCGCGTACTCCTGGACCTCGGCCCACAACGCCTCCCTGACCCTTCGGGAGGGGTTCCCGATGAAAACCCCCGTCGAGATCTCCATCAGCCAGCGGCTGAGAAATCCCCTCAGCCCCTTGGGGCACTTGGCAAGCACGATGACGGTCACCACACCACCTCGTCCGGGTGGTGCCGTCCAGCCTCCAGCAACTGGTCTCCGTCACCGACCAGGCCGACCTTGTCCTCTTCCGTTCCCTCTTCGGCCCCCTCGCCGAGAAGCAGTTTCCGGACGTCCCCCACACACCGCTCGAGCAGACCCTCGGTGTTGATCCGGTCCCGGAGCAATCTGCGGGTCACACCGTCGACATCCTCGTCGCCCTGAGCGGCCGCGTCGAAGGCCACCGGGATGCCGATCTCCACTTTGTACAGATCCGCGATGTCCATGACAAACCCCCGGTCATGTCCCGAGTGCACGAAGCCCAACCCCGGACTGCACCCCAGGGCGACCGTCACCGTGTGCGCCACCCCGTAAAGGCACTGCGCCGCGGAGGTGATGCCCTTGTTCGGCGCGTCAGACATGTCGTGCTGGCCGGGTATGTATTTCCGCCCGTGCCAGGGCACCCCGGTCCGTTCGGACTCGTCCCGGTAACTAGCTTTGACCCGGGCGCTCTCCTTGCCCAGAAGCTGCTGTCGGCTGAACCGCTCGACGTCCAGGTCCGGGAAACGCAGCTTGTACATGGTCCGGGCCACGTCCAGCCTCCGTTGCCGGTTGGCCCATGCCGTCGCCTGCGCCTCCACCATCCGGGAGGAGCTCGTCAGGCCCCGCCCCGCTGCGTAGAAGCGGACCCCGTGCTCGCCCACCCAGACGACGCTGGCACCACACTCCCCCAGGACTTTCATCGCGGCCTGGGTCACGGTCGTCCCCGGGCCCAGGAGAAGCGTGCCGATGGTCGCTCCGGGGATGTACCGGGTCCCGTCACCGTCCTCGGCAGTGATGGCGTTGTCCTCCCGGTGCACCACGCACCGTTCCAGGTAGACGAACGACACCCGATCCTTCATCCGGGTCAGCTCCCGCGGCGACAGGGTCCGTCTCCTACCGACCGTCGTCATCACCCGCTCACCGGAGCCAGGGTCATCAGCCCGCAGCCGTACGCCTTCGCCCGGCCGATCCCCGCGCTCAGGGCCCGGCGCAGCGCCTCGGGGTCAGTGACGGTCAACCTCCCGTCGAAGGTCGCGGTGACCACCGGAACCCGCATCCGTTTTCCCTTCCGCTCGGGTCGGGGATCGGGCTTGTCGAAGCCGGCGCTGTTGCGGTCGTGCACCAGCAGCTCGTAGCCGTCGACCTCCGGCAGGGCCGGGTCCGGATCCTTGGCACGCACCACCTCGAACCCGCACTGCTCCTGCTTCTTCAACAGCCACCCCGCCTGGTGGCGCGGGGTGACGTGCGCGGTCGGTTTGGTGTCCTCACCGTCCTTGTGCCGGATGCTGTGCACGGGGTTAGCCGTCAGCCGGAACGCCCAGGTCTGCCCCGCCTCGAGCCTGGAAAGGAAACCGCCGTACTCGTGGGTCTGCCATCCCGAACCCGCTTCGGCGTGGGGCCAACCCGCCTGCTCGACCAGGTGGGTCAGTTCGGGCCGGTCGGGACTGACGACGTACAGGAACACTTCCGCCCTGGCGTTGCGGTCCACCCGCCACAGCACCCGGGCCTGTCCCGGGCCGCCGCCGGGGTCTGCGGGCAACAGGTCGGGGAACCCGCCCATCACGGCCGCGTGCATGGCCTGCGGGGAGGACAGCAGCTTCCGGGCTCCGGGCCGGTGGGTGTTGAAACGGAATCGGGTGAGGTGCATCAGTGGCCTCCCAGCGCGGACAGGGGCTCGTGGTCGGGCGCCGTCTTCACGCGGCGCGGGAAGGGGTTGGGCACGGTGACCGAACCGGACCGCACCGCGCGCAGGCCGTAGCGGCGGTGACGCGGATCGAAGCTGATCGGGAGATCGCGCAGGGAGTCGGCCCTGCCGTCCCCGGGGTCGGCGTCCACCAGCGTGCCCAGTTCGATCTCCGGCCCCTGGCGGCGCCCGACACGACGCTGGTACCAGGCCGAGGCCTGCCACGGCTGGTCGCGCAGGACGTCCTCGACCGGGCTCGCGACCGGCTCACCCAGGTCGAGGGGGCGGGACGGCGGGCAGGAACGCCTGCCCAGGTAAGGCAGGTAGACGGGGCCGCGCACCGCCTCGTACAGCTCCCGGACCAGCTCGGGGTCACCCTCCACCGCGGCGACGAACACCGCGTCGGACAGGTAGAAGCGCTCGGAGACCGGCATGGAAGTACCGGTGACCAGGTGGTGGGCGGTCTGGTAGTCGCGCACCCGTGTTCCCGGCTGATCCGCGCGCACCCCGTAGCGGAGCGCCGCCAGGTCGGACAGGTCGGCGGTGCGGTCCCGGCCCAGGGCCGCGGCGAGCAACCCGACCACTCCGCTCTTGGTGGGGGCGTTCTCGGTGCCCCGGCGGGCGAACCGGGAGGCCGAACCCCACGCCTGGAGGGGGCCCGCCAGAACCAGGGGCAGGGCGAGTGTGGCGGACCCGCTCATGCCTGCGGCGCCTGACGCCGGGCGACGGCCGCGCCGACCTGCTCGACCAGTTCGGGCAGGGTGACGTCGGCGCCGAGCCCGGAGAGCTTGGCGGTGCGCTCCCCCACCCGGACCACCCAGGTGTCGACGTCGTCGGCGGCCCCGAAGGCCCGCTCCACCTGCGGCACGTACTCGGCGAGCCGTGCGCTGGCCTGGGCGACGTGCCCGGCCTCGGCCTCGACCGGCTCCTCGAAGGCCCCGACGAAACTGATCGGGCGCGAGTTCCGCAGCTTGACGATGACCGCGTCGGGCAGGGTGTGGTTGCCGAAGGTGTTGATCTTGCCGGTGGGCAGCGACTCCACGAACCCGCGCACGAACGCCTCCACGGCACGACGCAGCGGTTCGGTGACGGGCTCGTCCTCGCGCAGCCCCTCCCCCAGGTTCTTGCGCAGCAGGTCCACGTCCACGGCCGCGTAACGGTAGAGGGTGGCGCTGTTGAACTCGACGGTGCCGATCATGCCCGCCCCGGTCTCGTCCTCGGGATTGCGGTCGTCGACCGCCGTGTAGTAGTCCGACTCGTTCTCCACCGCGTGCACGCTGAGGGCGTGTGCCACCTGCGCGGCGGCGTCGACGTTGATGTCGGCCCCGTCGGCGACCATGCGGCCGAACAGGGCGATGTCGACGGAGTGGCGGGTGTCCGCGATGGACTTGGCGCGCGCCTTGTTGTCCTTGTCCTTGAGGAAGGCCTTGATGTCCTCGCGGCCCTCCACGGCGAGCTCGGCGAGCCCGTCGCGCTGGCGGGCACTGAGGAACATGAGGTAGGCGGACTCGGGCGCGGGAGCGGGATCGCCGTTCTTCTTGGCGGCGTCGGCCTTGCGCTTGGGCGGCTCGATCTTGGAGCCGGTCGCCGTCTGCACCGTCTCGGCGGCGAGGGCGAGCGCCTCGGCCTCCTCGATGGAGGCGTCCAGCTTCCGGATGCTCGCCGCGATGAGCTCGGCGACGCGCTTGGTACGGGTGCCCAGGTCCTGGGGGTCGACCAGGGCGTCGAAGGCCAGGCGGGTGGCGCGCTTCCAGGCCTGGCTGGAGACCCGGGAGCGACGGGCGCCGCCGTAGACGGCGGTCTTGGGGGCGCCGGTGTCGTCGCGGTTGAGGTTGCTGGGCGGCACGGTCTGCAGCACGTGCACGTCGAGAATGGTGCGGCTCATGGGGAGTGTCCTCGTCTGGTCGGTGCGGTTCAGTGTTCGATGCGGTGCTGCGGGTGCGGGGTGGTTCGGCGGGCCCAAGGGCCCCGGATGCGCCCGGTGACGGCGGGATGCGCAGCGGTGGGGCGCGTCCGTCCGGGGCGCGTGTTCACTCGGGACGCGCGTTGGCCTGGGACGCGTTCGGACCCGAGGGCCTACTCGACGGGCTCGGTGCCGTCCTCCTCCCGGCCCTTGTCCGGGTCCTGTTCCCGTTCGGTTCTGCTGGGCCGGTACGCCTGGAAGCCGCGCCCCCAGGAGCGGCGCACCCGCTCGGCGCCGGCCCGGGTCCTGGCGTCGTAGAGCTGGTCGGCGAGGAGCCCGTAGTCCAGCGGGATGTCGTCGGCGCGCAGGAGGGTGACGATGGCGCGCAGACGGTCGATGCGGGTGGCAGGGCTGTTCGCCGTCTGGGCCTGCACGAAGCGTTTGCGCAGGGGTTCGTCGATGTCGCCGGAGGGCATGAGGCGGCGGACCGCCGCGCCGAGTTCGTGTCCGCGCCGGTGCATGCCCTTCTCACGTTTGGACTGCTGGTGGAGCGCGTAGAGGGTGAGGGCCTCGTGCACGGCGGCCTCGGCGTCGCCGATCCGGGGGTGGTCGAGGGGGAAGTGCTCGTAGAAGTCGGGGTGGGTGGTGAGGCCGACCAGCTCCGGCGCCTCTTCGATGGTCTTGCCCGCGCCCCGGCGCAGTTTGGCCAGGGTGGCCACGGACTCCGAGAGGTCCTTGAGGTATCCGGTCTGGAGCTGGCGGACCCGCTCGTCCACCGCCGTCCCGACGTCCCCGAGCTCGTGGATGAACCGGGTGGGGCTCGTTGTGGTCACGTGGATTCCTCCGTGGTGTGGTCGGAGACGGTCAGGGGGAGGCTCGCGCGCAGAGCTCTGCGGAAGCGCAGGTCGGCGCTGGAGGTGTTGAGCCAGAACGCGCCGCTCTTCGTCTGCAGGACGCGCCCCTCCCAGGAGGCCTCGCTGGCGGACTCGATGAGTTCGTCGCCCAGCCGCGCGACGGTGGCACGCACGGTGAGCTGCCATTCCCGGCGCTGTTCGGTCGGGTAGCGGGGATCGTCCAGGGGGTCCTCCGCTCCGTCGGCGGTCCCGGCGGCGGGCACCAGTTCGCTCAGCCAATTGCGGAAGGGGGCGTCGAGGTCGCCGAAGGCGCGGTCGCGGGCGGTGGCGCGCGGCCCGTCGCTCTCGGCCCCGGCGGCCTGGGCCAGGCCGGTGGCCAGGTCGCCCAGGGCGGTGACGGCGTCCTCGGCGTCGGTGACCGCGTCGACGGCCTCCCGGGCCAGTTCGCGGTTGCGTTCGTGCAGCAGGACCACGGGCATGGCGACCGCGTCGTCGACGATCTCGTCGATGACGGACTGCTGGGTGCCGTAGACCGCTCCGACCAGCCGGGCCCGCAGGAGGTACCCGCGGGGCAGGTAGCCGTCCACGGTGAGACGGGCGATCCATTCCAGGACGCGGGGGCGCACCTTCTCGGCCGCTTCCTGGCGCTGGTCGGCGCCCCGCACCTTCCCGGTGACGAGGGCGCCCAGGCCGCGCCAGGCGGCGCGGGTCGGGTCGTGCTCCCGGGGCAGGTAGACGGTGGTCTCGCGGAGCTTCTTCTCCTGGGCGGGGCTGCGCCGCCAGGCGGACATGGGTTCGCGCGGATGCATGTTGCGGGGGGTGAGCGGGTCGCCGTAGGCGAGCAGGACGCCGTGCACCCCCTCGGTGTCGTGGTGCAGGCGCAGGCGGCGGCTCTGCCAGGTGTAGAGGTCACGCAGCCCGTGGGGCCGGGAGGCCGCCTCTACGGGTTCCAGGGGTGCGGCGGTGGTGGGCGGGTGGGCCCAGGCGGGGCGGTCCCGGCCGGGTTCGGTGGCGGTCTCGAGGTTGGGGGTGTCGAAGGCGATGAGGTTGAGCAGGAGGGTCTGGCACAGGTCGTCGCCCTCCGCGTACACCCCGCCGAGGTTGCCCGCCCAGCCGACGCCCTGGGGGTAGCCCTTACCGCCCTTCACCCGGGGGTCGCCCTCGGCCCCGGACTTGATGCCCGAGGGGTCGTAGGCGTGAGCGTGCACCACCCAGCGGGCGGCCTCGGCGTGTCCGAGGCGCCGCGCTCCGTGGGCGCGCATGGTGAAGAACCGGGCCCCGTTGGGCACGTCGGCGACCATCCTGTCCAGCGCCGAGTACTCGCCCTTGCCGGTGTGCAGGTCCGCGACCTGGAGGAAGGGAATGCGCGGATGCAGGAGGTCGAAGCGCTCGCGGTGGGTGTCCAGGTAGGCGCGCAGCTCTTCCAGGGGCAGGCCCTCTTCCCACAGGTCTCCCCAGTCCTCGATCTCCTGGGGGCCGTCGAGCGCGTCGTGCAGGACGGCCAGGAGCAGGCGCAGGAGCGCGAAGTCCTGGGTGGGCACGTCGCCGACCAGGCGGCGCACGTCCGCGGCCTGCTCGAAGACCTCGGTCAGGGACAGTTCGGCTTCGGTGCCGTCATTGCGCAGCACCGGGACCCAGGGACTGCGGGTGAGGTCGAAGGTGGGCGTGGCCGTGTGGTCGGACCCGGGCACGGGTTCGGATGCGGGTCCGGGGGCCGCGGGCCCGGGTGTGTGCTCGGTCGGGGGTGCGGTGGTGGACGCAGATCCGGATGGGGGTGTCTCACTCGGCACGGGTGACCTCCAGGCCGTCGGATTCGGTGTAGTGGAGCCGGTGTCCGGCCAGCTCGGCCCGGTCGTCCTCGTCCAGGAACAGGACCAGTTCCCCGGCGATCCAGTGGGCCTCCTTGGTCTGCCAGGCATCGACCAGGTCGGATTCCAGCTCGGCGATGGTGCGTTCGATCATCTGGCCGGTGAGGGTGAACTGGTAGGGCAGGCGGAGCCCGCTGGCCGCGAGGGCGCGGGCGGCCTCGGGCGCGGGAACGGACTCAGTGGGCAGCGGCAACCCGCCGCGCTGCCCGCTCAGCCACGGGACGGTGGTGGCGGTGCCGTCGGCGCAGCGGCGGGCGACCAGCACCTCCAGGCTCTCGCCGGTGTCGCGGACCTGTGCCTTTCCGCTCTGGCTGTCGTCGGCCTCACCGATCCCTGCATCCACCCAGCCGATGATCGCCCTGCCGTCGCGGGCCGCCGGGTCGAGGAGGAAGGTGCGGGCGCGGGTGGCCTTGTCGGCCTGTTCGGCCTCCTGGGTGATGCGGGCCCTGTCCAGGGCCTGGGTCCAACCGGCCGGTGCGGTGCCGGCGTGGTCTCCGGCGTCGCGGTAGGCGGCCTGGACGAGCGGACTGATGTGTTCGGGCAGCCGAAGGGTGCGGGCACTGTCGGTCTGCGCTTCGAGGTGCGGGCGGAGCACGGCGAGGGCCCGCAGGAGCGGGTACTCGCCGTAGACGGTGCGCGAGCCGCGCACCGGCCGGGGCGGGGTCTCGGTCCAGTCCACTCCGGTGATCAGGCAGCGAGCCGTGCGCAGGCGCGGCGGGCGCTGACCCTGCCCCTCTCCCCTGGGGTGGCGGTGCAGTCGGCCCATGCGCTGCAGGACCAGGTCGAGCGGGGCGAGGTCGGTGACGAGCAGGTCGAAGTCCACGTCCAGGGACTGCTCCACGACCTGGCTGGCCACCACGATGTGCCGGGCGGGGCGGGTCCCGCCGGATTCGGCGACCTTGGCCGGCGGGCCGTACTCGCGCAGGAGCTGTTCGTCCCGGGCAGCGCGGTCCAGGTCCAGGAAGCGTGAGTGGGCGACGGTCACCGAGGCGTCGCCGAAGTGGTCGCGCAGGTGCGCGGCGGTCTCGTGGACCCGGGCGACGGTGTTGCGGATGACGAGGGCACAGCCGCCATCTGCCAGTTCCCGCTCCAGGCGGTCGGTGAGGGTTCCGGGGTCGTCGTCCAGGGGTTCCACCAGAACGTCCGTGGCCCGACCGGAAGCGGCGGGGGTGTACAGGCGCGGTACGGTGCCGGGTTCGGCGGTGGTGATCAGCGGGTAGGCGTCGGCCCGGCCGACCTCCGCGTACCCCTGCTCGTCGCCCGTGCGGGGTGAGGCCCCCGTGTACGCCTGGGCGAGTTCGCGCCTGCGCCGGGCCGGAAGTGTCGCGGAGAGCACGATGACGGGCACGCCGTACCTGCCGAGCCAGGCCAGGGCGCGGTCGAGGTAGGTGTTCATGTAGGTGTCGTAGGCGTGCGCCTCGTCGATCACGACGACCTTTCCCGCTAGGGCGAGGTGGCGCAGGGTCAGGTGTTTGCTCTTGAGGCCGGTGAAGAGGAGCTGGTCGACGGTGCCGACGGAGAAGGAGGAGAGCATGCCCTTCTTGCGGCCGCGCAGCCAGCGGTGGGCGACCAGTGCCGCGGCGCCGGGTGTGCCCTCGGAGTCCCGGTCGGTGTCCGTGGCCAGGCGGGGGCCGCCCCCGAGGTAGCGGGAGAACTCCTTGTTCAGGTGGGCCTTGGAGTGCGCGAGGAAGATGGAGGCTGCTTCCCGGGGCATGCCGGGGAGGCGGTCCAGCCAGTGGGTGAAACGGGCGAACATCGCGTTGCTGGTGGCCATGGTGGGCAGGGCGACGAAACAACCGCCCGCACAGGTTTCGGCGGCGAGGATCTCGGCGGCGGTCAGGGCGGCCTCGGTCTTGCCCTCGCCCATGGGCGCTTCGATGATCATCAGGCCAGGCCCGCTCATGTTCCGGGCGGCTTCGACCGCCTGTTCCTGGACCGGCCGCGGTAGGGCTCCGTCAGGCAGGTCGAACCGTTCGGCGAAGAGTTCGGCCGCGGTACCCCGGGGTTGCTGAGGGCTCCACTGGTGTGGGAGGCCGAGGAGGCGCCAGGCCTGCTCCGAGCGTTCGGGATCCGTGCTGCGTTCGCCTGGGAAGTAGGGAAAGTAGTCGGGGTTGCTGGCGATCCAGTCGGCGGTGATGACCAGGGCGGTGAGCAGGACCTGGGCGGTCTGCGGGAGTTTGACGGTGCGCCAGTGCGCGAGCCGGGCGGCGGCCCCGGTGGCGTGGGCGGCGGTGTCCAGGAGTTCGGTCTGGACCTGCTGCCAGGCGGGGGCGCTGCCACGGGTGCGCAGGAGGGCCGGGTGGTCGTCCAGGTCCGTGATGGCGGAGTTGGTCGGCGGGATGCCGTGGTGGCCACCGGCGACGACCGTGAACTGGTGGGTGTCGCGGAGCCGCCAGCCGTGCTGTTCGACCAGCCAGTCCCGGAGGAGGAGTTGGCCCGCGAGGCCGTGCGGGGCGAGGCGGCGATCGGCCATCTGCTTCTGCAGGGGCATGTCGAGGCCGTGCGCGCGCATGTCGTCCGCGAGGTGCTCGACCTGGCAGGCGAAGGCGGGGGTGGCCTTGCCGATGTCGTGGGTGGCGGCCGACCAGAGGGCGAGCAGGCGGGCGTCCGCCTCACCTTCGGGGAGGGCCGAGGCGATGAGGGAGCGGACCTGCCCGGGAAGCCACTCGTCCCAGAGCTTGGCCGCGACGAAGGCGCTGTCGGCCATGTGGCGGTAGAGCGGAAGCCAGCCGTCGGAGTCGAAGTCGTGCTTGGCCCACACGCTGCGAGCGGCCTCGGAGAGGGGGTCCCTCCAGGGCTGGGAAGGGGGGTGGGGGGTCATGGTGCCCATCTAAAAGGCCACCGCCGACACTCCGAGCCAAGAACCGAACTTTCCCGCCGTCCCGATGTGGCCAATGTGTACTCGCCGGTTCGTCAGCAAAAGCGACATACCTGTGGTACGGGGTTCCAGGTTGTGGGAGTGGTGGGGCTCTGATCAGCAGGGGCGCACGGGAGGGAAGAAGGATATTGACCCCGCATGCGCAAGGAGTGGTCGAGGTAGTCGATGGCGTTGTACGCATGCGGGGGCCATCCCCGCGTGCGCGGGGAGCATGTACCGCTCGTAGCCGATGTGGGGCCATCCCTGCGTTTAGCAGGGAAGGGTGCAGGAGCGGTCACAACACGTTATCGTATCCACATCCGAGAAAAATATCGAACACATCAGCTACAAGAGATGAACAAGCCAACATCTCTCAAGGAGCTACATGACCCCCCAGGCCGCCCCTCCCACCCCTGCAAGGGACCGCATCCCCTTGCGAACCGCCTTCATCCTTGCACTCTCCCTCTTCGTCTTCGTCCTGGTTTGCGGCCTCTGCTGGGCAGCAGGAGAATCTCCTGCAGCAGCAGCCGCTTCCGGAGTGATGCCCTCATCCATCGCTTTTCTTGTCTTCGATAGGCTGATCAGCTAACAGTTCAAGGCTTCTGCTGAACCAGCTTCCGGCCCTGCGTTCATCTCAGCAGGATCATCCTCACGTGCGCGAGGAGTATCTGCGCGCCAAAACGGACGAGTACACCCGCTGGGGTCTATCCCCGCGTGCGCGGGGAGCAGGCTCCGTACCGTTCGATCTTGGTGTGGATCCCGGGTCCATCCCCGCGTGCGCGGGGAGCAGCCGTTCGGGGTGGGCGGGTAGGGCTCGAACCCGGGTCCATCCCCGCGTGCGCGGGGAGCAGGACCATGACGCGACACGTGCCGCGTACCTGTGGGGTCCATCCCCGCGTGCGCGGGGAGCAGTCGACCTTGAACCAGGCCATCAGGGAGTGTTCCGGGTCCATCCCCGCGTGCGCGGGGAGCAGCGGGGGGTGGCTGCGCTGGTCATGGCGGGTGCGGGTCCATCCCCGCGTGCGCGGGGAGCAGTTCTCCGAGATCCAGTAGGCAACCTCCTGGTAGAGTCCATCCCCGCGTGCGCGGGGAGCAGGTGCTCTGCCCAGGTGTCCCAGGTGCCGGGGCGGGTCCATCCCCGCGTGCGCGGGGAGCAGCGGGTGAGGGCTTGGACGAGGGCGTCGTTCATGGGTCCATCCCCGCGTGCGCGGGGAGCAGTTCCGTTTCGTTCCGTCATATCGTTCTGTTTCGGGTCCATCCCCGCGTGCGCGGGGAGCAGTCTCAATGACCTGCAGTTTTAAGGAGCAAAGATGCTGGAATCTGCACGTTGTTGAGAGCCAGACATCAAAGACAAAAGTTGCAAAATCACCCAAAACCCCTTCAGTTTCCTTTGCGAGCTCAGCCGTCGCGATTCACCAGCAGATGAGGTGGACACAGGTGCGTACCATCGTGAGCCCTAACGAACGGTCCGCCCTCGCTCAGGGCATCCGTTATGCGAATTCCACGGGCCTCGGGAGCCGCAGAGAGGGCCTCGCTTGGAGTCATCCAGGCTACTGCCATGGCTTCGGAGCTGGCTTGAGCTTGACCACCCACAGGTTCACAGAAGAAGGCCAGAGAGACCACGCCAAGCTTCATGTTCTTGTAGACCCCGGTCAGCCGGAGCGGTTTGACCTCCACACCGGTTTCCTCACGCACCTCACGAACAGCACATTCCTCGGGAGTTTCGCCAAGCTCGAGAACCCCGCCAGGCGGCACCCAACGCCCATCATCAGAACGCTTGATGACCAGGACCCGACCGTCCGCCGGGCGAACGACCACCCCCGTGACGCTCACGCTGTGCAGCGGGTTCTCGCTCATGGTTCCTGACCCCACGCGTAGGTTAGCTTCCAGCGGAATGCGGCGAGGATATTGGTGCAGGCCTCTACTCGACGACCATTGGCGTCGAAAGCGGTACGTAGGACACAGAACACCGGCTGGCTCTGCGCGGTGTTGAGGAAGGACGCCTCGTCCGGAGTGGCACTGCGCACTTCAATGTCCTCGGTGAAGCGCACGGGCCCGAACCCACGCTCAGCCAGACGCTCATACATGCCGCTCGGGCCGGTGTCAGGCATCGCGATGTCGACGCTTCCTGCGACGTCCATGGGAATGTAGGACGTCGCGAGCTGTACCGGCTTGTCGTCAGCGAACATGTGGCGCTTGCGCACGAGCCCTCGCGTGCCGGGATCGAGCTCCAGGGCCTCAGCAATGCCCTCGGGAAAGGTCTCCGCACCCCAGCTCACAAGTTCGGTTCTGGGCGTGAGACCAGTGTCGGCCATCTCTTCGGCGTAGGAGCTGTAGCTCTGCCCGGAGCGATAGTCCCGAGCGATACGCCGCACACGCTTGACGGTGGGCATCTCCAGCACCACCGACCCCCGACCGTGTTCGGTACGAACCCAGCCTTCGCTCTGGAGCATGGCCATAGCCCGACTGATAGAGCTCTGATTGAGCCCGTACTCGCGGGCCAGGTCCGGCTGGCTGGGCAGGGTACTTCCAGGCAGATAGTCACCCCTCCGGATAGCTTCGCGCAACAGCGAGGCCACCTGTTTGTACCGCGCGCGAGGCGGTTCGAGGGTGCTCATCCAGCGTGCCCCTTCCGGCATGTGTGTACTCGTGTCTCACCGTAGCGCGCTGGCTTGCGCGCCCCGCATCATGGCTGATCCAGACCTTCCCTTCAACTTATGTCATATGTCTTGACGCTTATGCAATAAGTCTCTATCGTCGTGCCCAAGCAGAGCCCAAAGCAGTCACCTCGCTCCACAGAGTGAAGGGTGTGCCGCTGCTCTACAGGTGAGGGAGAGGGGACAGCCATGTCGTGTGACCGCGGGATAGACGTGGGTAACGGCGATGGGCCACAGGAAGAACCGGGGACGAGGTGGGAGGGGTTCGGAGCTCGGGTGTGGGCCGCGCGCAAACAGCAGCACTTGCGGCTCGGCATGCTCGCCGACATCACCCTGACCACCCCGGAGCTACTCCAGGAAGTGGAGGCCGGAGACCTGGACCCCGGCAGGCGGCTGGCTCAGGACCTGGACCGCACCCTGAGCTGCGGTGGTCGGCTGTGGGACGCCTGGGCGCGAACCCACCTCACCGAACTCCTCCAACGACCGGCAACCATCACCGACGTCCTCCCAGAAACCTTCCAGGTACGCGCCTACGCGCCCCTCGTTCTGCCCGCCCCCTACCGGACCAGCAGTTACCAGGCCGCCCTGGATCAGGTCGAACACCCCATGGACTCGGCTCGGCTGGACTCCGACAGCCCCCACCTGCCCCGCCTGAACACGGCTGGCACGGGTGGAGCACCCTTTCACTGCCTGGTCGTGAACGAAACCGCCCTCACCCGGAGCTCCACCGAGCCCGAGGTCATGCGTGCTCAACTGGTGCACCTGCATCACCTGGCCCAAACCGTCGGGATCAGCGTGCACCTCATCCCGACCAGCACCGCCTTCCACCCCGGCCTGGGCGGAGCGTTCTGGACCCTGTCCTACTCCCCCAGCCACACCCTGGCCTACGTCCCCCACCCGCGCGGCCAGGGTCAGATCATCAACTGCGTATCCCAGGTCAAGAGCTACACGGACCTGTTCGCCACTCTCCAAGGAGCCGCGCTGCCGGTGGAGGAGTCCCAGCAGCGGCTGGTCGAACTCGCCTCCCGTATCCGCTCGACACTGACGCGGGCACTCGCGAAGTAGCCCACGCCGGCAGCCCGAGCACGAAAAAGCTCTGGCGGGTGCGACAACACCCCCAGAGCAGGTCAACCAGTTCCACTCGCTGAAAAGAGAAAGCGTGATTGACATGGCCATTGTGCCCCAACCCCGACCCGCACAACACACCCGCCCCGAAGCCGAACCGGTGCGCCGCTGGCCCACCCGCGTCTATCCCGGAAGCCTGACCCAGGCCAGTGGGGTCCGCTCCGACCTGCTCGCCGACCTGTACCGGCTGCCCTGCCTGAACCCGGAGCTGGCCGAGGCGATGGTGCTGTGCGCCAGCGAGATGTTCGCCAACGCCGTGGACCACTCCCGGTCCGGCACCGAGCCCGAGGGCCTGGTGATCCGAACGTTGGCCGCGCCGACGCGGGAAAGGGTTCGGGTCGAGATCATCGACGACGGGCACCGCCCCGACCGATCTCAGGTCCCGGCGATCCCGCGTGAGCGTTCGGCGCAGGAGTGGGAGGAGGCCAAATGCGGCCGTGGCCTGCTGCTCATCGACCATCTGGCCGCTTCCTGGGGGACCCGACAGGTGGTCGACTTCCCGTTCTGTGAGGGGCTGGGCACTGTCATCTGGGCCGAGTTCACGCTCGCTTTCGCTCAGGACGGGTGGAACCGATGACCGCGTCGCCAGTGCCGGTGGCCGCTGGAGTGCGGCAGGTGCTCTCCGCCCCGCGAGGCCAGCGTTTCAACCGCACCCGCTCCTCCGCCGCCCCTGCCCCCAGCCACAGCCCTGCCCCAGCTCCGGCCCCTGACCGAACCCGAACCAGCACCCCCGACAGTGCCGGTACCCCCGTCGGCGCGCACACGCGCTCCGATGCCCGACCGGAGACGCTCACCCATCATGAGCAGGTGCTCGCACAGATGCGAGGTAATCCCCGAGTGGAGCATCGCCTGCTCTACGGGGAACTGCCTACCTGGATGCACGTGGCCGCTCAGCGACGCCGATCCCCCGGTCCGGTGCCGCCCCCGCGTCCGGCTCCCGACGACAACCCTTCCCGGCCCGGACGTGAACTCCCGCCATTGCCCCGGCGTCCGCACAGCCATCGCAAGCCCCGCCGGAGAATCGGTTGGTCCCTGAGCGCTTATGCTTTGGCCACCGCAGCGGGCGCCCTGATCCAGCACGTCTTCTCATTCCTGCTGTAACCGCCTCATTCCACCCACGAAAGGGGCCCGAAGAGGTGAGGATGGTATCCGGGAGGCCGAAGGCCACCGGACGCTCGATCTCCCTCCGGAGGGCCGCTGCACCGGGTTGACCAACCAGTCGCGCGGGCCGGGCAGCATCGGCCCGTACGGCTCTATCGCCTCCCAACATGCCGCCCACCGAGTGATCGCGGCAGACCCCCCTTTGAGAGGACAGACTTGAAGATCCCGACCCCCCGGGCCACCGCGGACAAGCACCCGAAGCTCACCGACAGCGACGGACACCGGCCCACTCGCCCCTCCCCCGCACGAACCCCCGAAGGCAGCGGCTCCCACGGCGGCAAGCACGAGAGGCACGACAAGCAATGATCCCCTCACACGAAAAGCTCGTCGCCCACCTCCTCCAGGAGGGCGTCCTCTCTCCCCGCTGGCGCCGCACCTTCGAACTCGTGGAGCGCCACAGGTTCCTGCCCGACCAGGTCACCCTGCCCGACGGCACCTCCGTGGACCGGGCCGGCGCTCCGGAACAGTGGCTCGGAGTCGCCTACGACGACACCCCTCTCATCACCCGGGTGGACGACGGCGTCGAGGACTGCAGGGGATATCCGAGCGGTTGGGCGCCCATGCCCTCCGTCGTCGCCGACATGCTGCGCCGACTCGACCTCCGTCCCGGCATGCGGGTCCTGGAGGTCGGTACGGGAATCGGGTACAACACGGCACTGCTCTCCCACCTCCTGGGCGAGGAGGAGGTCACCACCATCGAGGCCGACCCGACCGTCGCCGAGCAGGCACGCGTCAACCTCATCGGCACCGGGTTCGTACCTCTGGTCGTCACGGGTGACGGGGCACAGGGTTGGCCCGCACGCGCCCCGTTCGACCGGGTGATCAGCACCGCGGCAGTGAAGCGGGTGCCCTACCACTGGATCGCCCAGAGCCAGCCGGGCGGAAGGATCCTCACCCCTTGGGGCACCGCCTTCCACAACGGGGTGCTGGCTGACCTGGAGGTCGGCCAGCGCGGCACTGCGAGCGGACGGTTCTGTGGCGACGCCGCCTTCATGTGGGCGCGAGGCCGACGGCCCCTCGGCCAAGCGGTGGCGACCTTCGTCAGCGACGAGCACGAGTTCAGGGCCAGACGCACCGGCATGGAACCGAACGCTCCGTTGGCGTTCGACGCGAGCTTCGCGATCGGGCTGCACATGTCCACCGTGATCAACACGATCGAGTTCCCCGAGAGCGGCGACGACCAGCAGTTCGTCGTGCACCTGGTCGATCCCGACAGCGGTTCCTGGGCTTCCTGGCACGTAGAACCGGGCTCGACCTCCCACGAGGTTCGCCACTACGGGCCCCGGAACCTGTTCGCGGAGTTCGAGGCGGCCTATCAGTGGTGGCTCGACTCCGGCAGCCCCGCCATCGACCGGTTCGGTATGACCGTGTCCGTGGACCAGCAGACCGTCTGGTTGGACGAAGCGGCGAACGTCATTTCATCGATGCCCTGACCTCAGCCTGAGGATCGGATGCGGCTGCCGGTTTCACTTGGGTGGCCGGTGGGACAGCGAGGCTGGCGAGGTGTGCGGAGATGGGCTCCTCCCCGCGTGCGCGGAGAGCAGTGTCGAACAGGACCGGCATATCAGGCCTCCTTGGGTCCATCCCCGCGTGCGCGGGGAGCAGTGGTCTCGCTGTGCGCGGCCTGCCCCGTGCGCGGGTCCATCCCCGCGTGCGCGGGGAGAAGCCGTCGGGGTCGTCGTCCTCGGGGGCGTTGCCGGGTCCATCCCCGCGTGCGCGGGGAGAAGGAGCTGCGCTCCTACACGGTCGGCACCGCCCGGGGTCCATCCCCGCGTGCGCGGGGAGAAGCCCGCCATGCCCGGCGGGCGCCCCCGTTGCGTGGGTCCATCCCCGCGTGCGCGGGGAGCAGCCGCGCGCCGGGACGGCGCCCGCGAGCGGCACGGGTCCATCCCCGCGTGCGCGGGGAGCAGCAGCTGCCCGGCGACGAGCACATCCGCCGCCTGGGTCCATCCCCGCGTGCGCGGGGAGCAGACTCTGAGCCGATCTGCATGTCAGATCGCCTTGGGTCCATCCCCGCGTGCGCGGGGAGCAGCGATTCGGACACCGGGCAGTGCGGTGCCAGCTCGGGTCCATCCCCGCGTGCGCGGGGAGCAGTTGATTACCCAGTTAATGGGCTTTCGCGCGTGGGGTCCATCCCCGCGTGCGCGGGGAGCAGGGCGGCCTTGACCGCGCCACGATGGTGAACCAGGGTCCATCCCCGCGTGCGCGGGGAGCAGGTCGTGGACCCGTTCGCTGGGTCGGGGTCAACGGGTCCATCCCCGCGTGCGCGGGGAGCAGTCACCCACCGGGTGGAGCAGATCCGTGAGCGGGGGTCCATCCCCGCGTGCGCGGGGAGCAGCACAGCGGGCTGAAGAGGGGCACGTCCTACAAGGGTCCATCCCCGCGTGCGCGGGGAGCAGGAAGAGGGCCACAGGGTGACCAACCCGGACGTGGGTCCATCCCCGCGTGCGCGGGAAGCAGCTACCCGGACGGGCACCCCGCGTTCGTCCCGTGGGTCCATCCCCGCGTGCGCGGGGAGCAGCGGTGGGGTGGCCAGGGCCCCCGGGGGGTTTGGGGTCCATCCCCGCGTGCGCGGGGAGCAGCAGGTGGTCCCGGACCTCGTCCAGGGCCAGCGGCGGCGTGGGTCCATCCCCGCGTGCGCGGGGAGCAGGCGCCGATCGCCTTGAACGCAGGCGCGATCACGGGTCCATCCCCGCGTGCGCGGGGAGCAGGCCTCACAGCCCGTCAGATCTACCGCCTCGAAGGGTCCATCCCCGCGTGCGCGGGGAGCAGGAAATCGAGCATGTCGACCCCGTAGTGGTGGCGGGTCCATCCCCGCGTGCGCGGGGAGCAGCTGATGGCCGTCACCTTCATCTACGCGGCGGTGGGTCCATCCCCGCGTGCGTGGGGAGCAGCCCCGGATGTGACCGACCTGAAACTCACGCCGGGGTCCATCCCCGCGTGCGTGGGGAGCAGTGGGGCTTGCCCTTCAGCCCGATCGGTCCGCCGGGTCCATCCCCGCGTGCGTGGGGAGCAGTCTTGTTCACCTGCGAGTTTGTGGAGCGAGACCCCTCAAATCTGCAAGTTGTTGAAACTTGGACACCAAGAACAAATCACCCAAAAGACCATGAAAAATCACTACTTCGACCGTCCTGCCATCCCAACAGTAGAACTTACTCAGGGGACATCTGAAAAGAGCCGCCCTCCCGGGCGGCCCTCCTCTGCCTATCTGCTCTCCCGCCCCTACCGCTAGCCAGCAGCGGTGAGCAGCACGTCCACCAGGCGCTCGGCGGCGTCCGGGCGGCCGTGGGAACGGGCGTTCTCGGCGATGGCGTCGCGGGTGGCCGCGTCAGCGAGCAGGGGCTCGACCGCTGCTTGGAGGTTCTGCGGGTTGACCTCGCCGAGGAGGGCGATGGCCGCTCCCGACTCCTGGAGGTGGCGGGCGTTGTGGGCCTGCTCGTTGCCGGCGGAGGAGGCCAGGGGGATGAAGACCGCGGCCTTGCCCAGGGCGGTGAGTTCGGCGATGGTGCCGGCACCGCTGCGGGAGATCACCACGTCGGCGAGCGCCAGCACGTCGGGCAGCTCGGGGCCGACGAAGGCGGTGAGGTGGTACCTCTCGGCGAGGCCGGGCGGAAGGCTCTGGGCACTCTCGCGGAGGCTCTCGACGTTGTTGGCGCCGCACTGGTGGACGACGTTGGCCCGTGCGAGCAGCCACGGGAGGATGTCGCGGACGTTGGTGTTGATCTGCGCCGAACCCTGCGCCCCACCGGTCACGTACACGGTGGGCAGCTCCGGGTTGTGACCGGTGAAGCCCAGCCCCTTGGCGCCCAGGTCCGCCTGGCCGGTGAGGACCTCAGGCCGGACCGGGTTGCCGGTCACCACGGCGGTGTCCTGGGAGCCCTCGGGCAGGAGTGCGACGGAGGACTTGGCGGACACGGCGATCTGGGCTCCGGCGCGGGCCAGGACCTTGTTGGCCAGGCCCAGGCGTACCGTCTGCTCGTGCACGACCAGGGGGCGGCGGCACATGCGGGCGGCGAGCCCCACGGGTACGGCGACGTAGCCGCCGGTGGCCAGGACGACGTCGGGGGCGAAGCCGGAAACGAGCGAACGCGCCTGGGCCACGCCTCGGGGAACGTTGGTCATGTCCTTGACGTTGGCCGGGGAGACCATCTTGATCGGGTTCTTGGACCGGCGGATCTTGCCGGTCGCCACCGATTCGAAGGCGATGCCGTTGTCGGTGGCCACGCGCTGTTCGAGGCTGTTGGCCGCGCCCACCCACAGCACCTCCAGGGTGTTGCCGGTCGACTCCAACCGGGACCGCAGCGCGTTGACGGCGGTCAGCGCGGGGTAGGTGTGGCCACCCGTACCCCCTCCGGTCACGATGAGGCGCAGGTCCCGGGGCGAGCGGTCGTTGGTGCTGTTCACGCGTTTCCCATCTGGCTACCCGCGGTCGCCCCGCGAGTGGGAGAAATGGTCAGTAGGAGGGCCGCCGGCTGGCTGGGGGGATCACGGCCCATGAGCACGGTAGCCGCGTTCGGGGGCCCTTTGCGCCAGCGGGCGGGGCGAATCGGGACAAATCTCATCCGGGCCCTGGTCACACGCCTGCTGTAGAGGCCCGTGCCCGGGCCCGATCTGTTCCCCTCACGCGACCCGGTCGGGGTCCGCGCCGCAGGTCAAGGAGGCCGGTGACGAGCCCGTTCTCCCGAGCTCCGGCCCCGTGTTCCGGATCAGTCCGGGGAGACGCCGTAGGCGGCGAGGAAGACGCGGACGCTCTCGACCGTGTGCGCCTGGAGCTCCTCGGCTTCGGGGATGCCCCCGTCTCCCAGGAGCATGGCCCGGTTGACGGGCTCGGACATGACCAGCCAGTTGAACCTGGACGCCGCGGCCCGGGTGTCGGCCACGGACAGGCGCCCCTGGGCGACCAGGCGGTCGAAGATCCCCGCCAGGTTGTCGATCGCCCGCTGGGGACCCTTCCGGTACAGGGTCTCGGCGAGTTCGGGGAAGCGGGCCACCTCCCCGATGACCATGCGGCGCAGCTGCATGAGGCGCGGGGTCAGTACCACGGTGAGCTGACGGTAGGCGTAGTCGCAGAGGTAGTCGGCGAGGTCACCGTCGGGGACGGGGTCGGGGTCGTCGACGTGCACGAGGTCGCCCGCGCCGGTCGTCATGTGGCTGACGATCTCGACGAACAGGTTCTCCTTGCTGCCGAAGTGCTTGTACACGGTCTGTTTGGACACCTCGGAGCGCGCCGCGATCTCGTCCATGTTGGTGCCCAGGTAGCCGCCGCGCAGGAAGATCTCCTCCGCCGCGTCCAGGATGGCGCGCCGTTTGCGCGCCGAACGCCCTTCGGGGGGTTGCTGCACGTGTCCTTCCCTTCTCTCCTCGGATTTTGTTGACCTTTGGGTACTGGACGGTCTAGTTTGGCATACATCCAGAGTACTGGACCGTCCAGTTTGAATTTTGAGGGATCGAGGCACCCACGATGCACCTGCAGTTCGCCGAACTCCCCGTGTCCGACCAGGACCGGGCGAAGGCCTTCTACACCGAGAAGCTCGGCTGCCACGTGGTCGCCGACGCCTCCATGGGCGGGGACCGGCGGTGGATCGAGCTCGGCTTCGCGGGAGCCGGCACCGCCCTGCACTTCGTCCCCCGCCAGAGCGAGGCCCCCTCCTCCGACCCCGTGCTGGTACTGGTCGAGGACGACGTCAAGGGCACCGTCGAGGCCCTGCGCGCCAAGGGCGTGGAGATCGTGACCGAGCCCGGGGAGGCCCCCTACATGCCGGGGGTCACCGTCGCCGAGTTCCGGGACAGTGAGGGCAACCGCATGGTGCTCAGCGAAGGGCGCGGGTGACCGTCATGAGCGCACACACCCACGGAGAGCACGTGAGCGCGGACCGACCGGTCGGGGACCACTCCCCCGGCGAACGCTCGCTCCGGGTCCCCGGGGCCCGCATCCACCACGAGGTGCGGGGCTCGGGCCCGCTCCTGATCCTGATCCCGGGCGGGCCGCAGGACGCCGGGGTCCTCGCCGACCCGGCCCGGCGCCTGGCCGACCGGTACACGACGGTGGCCTACGACCCCCGGGGCAACTCGCGCAGCGTCCTGGACGAGGTCGCCGGGGACGCGGCCGACGGGGACCAGCGGCTCGACGTGCACGCCGATGACGCCGCACGCCTGATCCGTTCGCTCGGCGGCGGCCCCGCGTACGTCTTCGGGACCAGTGGGGGTGCGCAGATCGCGCTCGCCCTGGCCGCCCTGCACCCCGGGCTGGTGCGCGCGGTCGTGGCCCACGAACCGCCGTGCGTGATGCTGCTGGACGACCCGTCGGAGGTCCTCGCGCACGACCGGGAGATCCACGAGACCTACCTGCGGGACGGGGTGGAGGCCGGGATCGCCCTGTTCCTGGGGCTCAACGACCTGGACGGCCCGGATCAGCAGGGTCCGGACGCCGGGGGCGAGGGTCCCCCGCCGATGAGCGAGGAGGACGCCGCGACCTTCGAGCGGGTCAGCGGGAACTTCGAGTACTTCCTCGCGCACGGGATGCTGCCGCTCTCGCTGTACCGCCCGGACGTGGAGGCCCTGCGGCGCGACGGGACCCGTGTGACGGTGGGGCTGGGTGAGGGCTCGGTGGGCCAGGACATCCACGACATCGGATCGGCCCTGGCCGAGGCGCTCGGGGTCGATCCGGTCGCCTTCCCCGGTGACCACCTGGGGTACGAGGCCGAGCCGGAGGCCTTCACCTCGACCCTGCGCCGCGTACTCGCGGGCGCCTGACGCCCCGACGGCCGCGCCTCACTCCGGTCCCGGGGCGGGGGCCGGGACGCGCTGGTCGAAGTCCACCCGGTAGTCGTTGATCCAGGCGTGGCTGCCGAACCGGGCGATCATCGCGAACACCACCCGCAGGGTGAGGTCGCGCATCAGCAGCGCCGCCGGGTGCGCGGAACCGGTCTTCTGGTTGCCGCGCCTGCGGCCCTCGGCGGCGATGCGCTCCACCCGCTCACGGCGGCGCCGCTCGTAGGCGGTGAAGGCCTCCTCGGGGGTGGGCAGGTCCCGCAGGCAGGCGGCGAGGACCAGGGCGTCCTCCGAGGCCAGGGAGGCGCCCTGTCCGCTGGAGTTGGAGACGGCGTGGGCGGCGTCGCCCAGCAGCGCCACCCGGCCCCGGCTCCAGCGGGGCAGGGACGCGAGGTCGTAGGTGCCCAGGGGCCGGAAGCGCTCGGCTTCGGCGGCCGCCAGGATCCTGGTGACGTCCGGGTGGTCGTCCGCGAAGAGGTCCAGGACGTGTTCCTTCCAGGCGTCGTCGCCCCGGGCGGCGATCTCCTCGCGGGTCAGCTCGGAGTGCCCGAGGTTGGCGAACCAGAACACCTCTCCGGAGGGCGCTGTCTGGTAGCCGAAGAAGGCCCGTCTGCCGAAGACCATCCGGGTGCTCGCCTCCGGGGTGGGCGCGACGCCCTCGACCCGGGTGTAGCCGCCGATGCCGAGGAGGCCGGTGTACTGGGGGTCGGGCGCCTCGGGGTCCATGGCGCACCGCACGGGTGAGTGGATTCCGTCCGCGCCCAGGAGCAGGTCCGCCTCCGCGGTGGTGCCGTCGGCGAACTCGGCGACGACCCCGGTGGCGGTCTCGGTGTAGCCGACGAACCTCCTGCCGTACTCGATGCGCACGCCCTGTTCCCGGGCGGCCTCGGCCAGGGCGCGTTGGAGGGCGCCGCGGTTGACGGTGACGGTGCGCAGCTCGGCCGGTCCCTTCTCCGAGCCGTCGGGGAGCAGTCCGAGCCTGCGGCCCGCCCCGTTGACGAACTCGATGCCGGTCGTGGGGAAGGAGGACGCCCGTCGCGCCGCGTCGAGCATTCCCAGGGTGCGCAGGGCGGCCAGGCCGTTGGGGGCCAGAGTCAGGAACGCGCCGATGTCGTCCCCGGGCCCGGGGTGGGCCTCGTGGACGACCGCCTCGATTCCGACCCGGCGCAGCGCCACGGCCGCGACCGGCCCCGCCACACCGCCTCCGATGATCAGTGCCCTGGTCATGTCCGCCCCTCCCTGTTGGCCTTGCCTGCCTGTTCGAACTTGATAGTCATATAATGACTATACATAGAATGGCCAAGGCATCAACCCCCGGGCGCGGGCCGCGGGGCGAAAGGCCCGGAGCCCGGCCACCGGGCATGACAGGCGCACGGAAGAAGTGGAGGTGACCGGGTGGCATCTCGGACCCAGCGCCGCTCACCGCTGGCGGTGCAGCTCCTCCTGCTGCTGGCGGAGGAGCCGATGCACGCCTACCGGATGCAGCAGCTGATCAGGGCCCGGCACAAGGACCGGATCGTCAACATCGCGCAGCGCAACAGCGTGTACCAGACCCTGGACCGGCTGCTGCGCGCCGAACTCGTCGAGGTGGCGGACCGGGTACGCGCGCCGGGCCGCCCCGAGCGGACGGTCTACCGGCTCACCGGCACCGGGCGCGACATCCTGGACGAGTGGCTGCGGGAGATGCTCTGCACCCCCGCCCGCGAGTTCCCCGAGTTCCCCGTGGCGCTGGCCGCGCTGGCGCACCTGACCCCGGAGCGGGCCGCCGGATACCTGGAGGAACGGGCGCGGGAACTGCGCGCCCGGCTACGGCAGGCCGAGTCCGACGCCGAGCGGGCCGGGGAGATGGGGCTGCCGCGCATGTTCATGCTGGAGGACGAGTACCAGAACGCGCTCACCGAGACCGAACTGCGCTGGGTGAACGGCCTCGTGGACGACCTGCGCGCGGGACGCCTCGCCTGGGACAGGGAGTGGCTGGACGCCGTGTCCGCACGCCTGGGACCGGCCGATCCCGACCAGGTGTAGGGCCCCTCGGCCGCTCAGCGCCGGGGCAGGACCTCGGGCAGGGCGAAGAGCGGGAACAGCGTGGTGTCGAAGAAGACCGTGCAGTGGCTGACGCCCTCCGGGGACAGCTCCAGCACGTGGAGGCCGAAGGCCCGGTGGGTGCCGTCCTGCGCGCGCAGGTACATGCCGAAGGCGGGCTGGCCGTTGGCGGAGGTCGGCACCATGGCCAGGTCGCCGGGGGCCTGGGCCGGACAGTGGGTGGCGACGAGCCGTCCGATGTGCTCGGCGCCGCGCACCCAGGTGGCGAACGGGGGCATCTCGAAGGCGGCCTCGGCGGTGAACAGCTCGGTGAGCGCGCCGATGTCGTAGGCCTCGAAGGCGGCGACGTAGCGGTCGAGGAGCTCGCGCTGGTCGGAGCGGGGTTCGGGGACGCTGTCCTCGTCGGGTGTGACCCGGCCGAGCTGGGCGCGGGCGCGCTGCAGGAGGCTGTTCACGGCCGGGACCGAGGTGTCCAGGGTCCGGGCGACCTCGGCTGCGCTGAAGCGGAGCACGTCGCGCAGGATGAGCACGGCCCGCTGGCGGGGTTGGAGGTACTGGAGCGCGGCGACCAGGGCGAGCCGCACGGTCTCGCGGGCGGTGACCACGGCTCCGGGGTCGTTGGTGTCGAGGCCGGCGAGGGTGTCCGGCAGCGGTTCGAGCCAGGGCAGCTCGGGGCGGTCGGCGAGTTCGCCCTCGGGGGTGCTGGTGGGGCCGCCGAGCCCGGTGGGCAGGGGTCGGCGGCCGCGCCGTTCCAGGGCGGTGAGGCAGGCCGTGGTGGCGATCCGGTGGAGCCAGGTGCGCAGGCTGGAGCGGCCCTCGAAACGGTCGTAGCCCTTCCAGGCGCGCAGGTAGGTCTCCTGGACCAGGTCCTCGGCGTCGTGCACGGAGCCGAGCATGCGGTAGCAGTGCGCGTACAGCTCCCCGCGGTAGGGAGCGGCGAGCCGCTCGAAGTCCTGGTCGGTCGTCCCGATCACGTGTTCCACCACGGCCGTCACGTTACGCCTCCCCTACGACAGAACACACGGGTCCGTGTGCTTCCTTTGCGAACAGTTCTCCTGGCGGATCCGCTCACCGCTCCCCGGCCCACCACCCGCCTGCCTCCCGGGCGCGTGTCTGCCCCCGGTCGGCCCGCGGCTCCGCTATCCCATCTCCCCCCGTTCCATGGCGGCGAGGTGCTCCTCGCTCATCTGGATGATCTGCACGTAGTTGCCGTCGGGGTCCTTGGCGGTGGCGAAGAGGCTCCCGTCGCGGTCCTCCAGCGGCGCCACCCACTCGGTGCCCTGCCCGTCCATGAGCCCGGCGACGGCGCGGGCGTCGGCGACGTCGAAGTTGAGGATCACGCGGGTGGGGTCGGCGGTCTTGGCGCCGATGTCGGGGCGCTGGTCGATCAGCAGGTGGAAACTGCCGAAGCGGAGCACTCGGTACTGGTCCACGGTGTTGCTGTCGGCGGGGTCCAGTACGGCGGCGTACCAGTCGCGCAGGCGGTCGGGGTCGGTGCTGGCGAGCAGCATGCTGTCCAGGTTGGGGCGCTTCATCGGATCCTCCCGGTGGGGTCGGTGTCGTGTGCGGAGTCGTGTTCGGTGTCGTTCTCCGTCACCCGTACCGACTCGTCCGGGACCGGAGACTCATCGGGTACCGCGGCCTCCCCCGCGCCGCGCAGCAGCCACAGGGCGACGGTGCCGAACACCGCCATCGCGACGATCCCGAACGCCGCCGTCACGTTGAGTCCGGCGGTGAAGGCCTCCCGGGCCGACTCCATCAGCCCCTCGGCCTGCTCCGGGGGAAGGCTTCGCGCCGCGTCGACGGCCCCGGCCAGGGTCTGCCCCGCCATCTGCTCGACGGTCCGGTCCGCGATGCCCTCGGGGACCTCGATCCGGGTCCGGTAGACGGCGGCGGCCAGGCTGCCGAGCAGCGCCACCCCGGTCGCGATGCCGAACTCCCCGCTGGTCTCGGACATGGACGCGGCGGATCCGGCCTTCTCCCGGGGCGCGGAGCCCACCACGATGTCGGCGATCAGGGCGGCACCCGGGCCCAGCCCCACCGAGGTGAGGAGCAGGCCGAGGACCACCGCGCCCGTTCCGCCGTCGGCGGGGACGAACACCAGCAGCAGGAAGCCGAGGGCGCTGACGAACATGCCGCCGCCGATCACGTTGGCGCGGCCGATCCGCTGGGCCAGGGGCGCGGCGCACATGGTGCTGACGATCATCGCCAGCGCCGGGGGCACCAGCCACAGCCCGGCGGCCAGCGGCGAGTTGCCCGCGACCAGTTGGAGGTACTGGCTGAGCAGGAGGAACGTGCCGCCCATGGCCACTGCCCCGGCCATCATGGTGGCCAGGGCCGCTCCGAAGGAGGGCGCCCGGAACAGGCGCAGGTCCAGGAGCGGGTCGGGCAGGCGCAGCTGCCTGCGCACGAACCACACCCCCATCGCGGCGCCGACCAGCACCGTGATCAGCGCCGTGGCCCCGGAACCGCCCTCGGCGGCGGTCTTGAGGCCGTACACCAGCGGCAGGATCGCGGCCAGGGACAGGGCGACGCTGAACAGGTCGAGGCGGCCGGCGGCCGGGTCGCGGTACTCGGGCAGGAGCAGGGGCGCGCAGACCAGCAGCAGGAGCATCACCGGCACCCCGAGGAGGAACACCGAGCCCCACCAGAACCACTGGAGGAACAGCCCGCCCACCACGGGGCCGATGGCGGTGCCGCCCATGAAACAGCTGGTCCACACCGAGATCGCCACAGCGCGCTGGGCGGGGTCGCGGAACATGTTGCTGATCAGCGCCAGAGTGGAGGGCATGAGCGTGGCCCCGGCCACCCCCATGAGGGTCCGGGTGGCGATGAGCATCTCGGCGCTGGTGGAGAAGGCCGCGGCCACCGAGGCCAGCCCGAACGCGGTGGCGCCGATCATCAGGAGCCGGCGGCGGCCGATCCGATCGCCGAGCGTGCCCATGGTGATGAGGAACCCGGCGATCATGAAGCCGTAGACGTCCATGATCCAGAGGGTCTGCGCCCCGGTGGGGCGCAGGTCGGCGGCCAGGTGCGGGAGCGCCAGGTAGAGAACGCTCATGTCCAGGGACAGCAGCAGCGTGGGCAGGGCGAGTACCCCGAGCCCGAGCCACTCGCGCCCGGTCGCCCGGGGTGAGCCCGCGCGAGGGAGGGACGGTGTCGAGTTCATCCGGTCGGTTCCTTGTCAACTGGTCCGATTCGTTCATGTGTACGGACCGGCGCAATGCACGGAACTCATCGGTCGGCGGCCGGATTTCTTCCGGGCGGGGCGCGGGCGCGGAGACACAGAGGCGGTGCGTGCCAGAATGTCGCCGGGTGACCGGTTTCCCACCGGCCGCCCCGACAACCGCTTTCCCGCCAGCCACGAGGGACCCGCCATGACCTACGTCGCCGCACCGACGCGCTACGACACCATGCCCTACCGCCGCTGCGGCCGCAGCGGTCTGCGCCTGCCCGCCCTGTCCCTGGGGCTGTGGCACAACTTCGGCGGCGAACGGGCGCTCGACGTCCAGCGCGACGTCCTGCTGCGCGCCTTCGACCTGGGTGTGGTCCACTTCGACCTGGCCAACAACTACGGTCCCCCGCCCGGGGCTGCCGAGGAGAACTTCGGCCGGGTGGTCGCCTCCGACCTGCGGCGGTACCGGGACGAGTTCGTCGTCTCCACCAAGGCCGGGTACCTGATGTGGCCGGGCCCGTACGGCGAGTGGGGTTCGCGCAAGGGCATGCTGGGCAGCCTGGACCAGAGCCTGGGCCGGATGGGCCTGGACCACGTGGACGTGTTCTACTCGCACCGGCCCGATCCGGACACGCCCCTGGAGGAGACCATGGGCGCCCTGGACACGGCGGTGCGCCAGGGCAAGGCGCTGTACGCGGGCGTGTCCAACTACTCGCCCGAGCAGACCCTGGAGGCCGCCCGCATCCTGCGTGAGCTGGGCACCCCGATGCTCATCCACCAGCCCTCGTACTCGATGTTCAACCGGTGGGTCGAGGACGGTCTGCTGGACGTCCTGGACGAGGTGGGCGCGGGTTCGATCGCCTACTCACCGCTGGCCCAGGGCCTGCTGACCGACCGCTATCTGGACGGCGTCCCGGAGGGCTCGCGCGCGGCCGGTTCGAGCCCGTTCCTGAGCGCGGAGGGCATCACCGACACCGTGCTGGAGCGGGTGCGCGGACTGAACGCGGTCGCGGAGCGGCGCGGGCAGTCCCTGGCGCAGATGGCCCTGGCCTGGGTGCTGCGCGGGGGCCGGGTGACCTCCGCCGTGGTGGGCGCCAGCAGTGTGGCGCAGCTGGAGGACAACGTGGCCGCCATCGGCAACCTGGAGTTCTCCGCCGAGGAACTGGCCGAGATCGACCGCTACGCCCCCGTGGGCTGACCGGCGGGGTCCCTGCGGGGCAGGAGGAGCCCGGCCAGGGACATCACCAGGGCGGCGGCCAGGAGCGCCGCCCTGGTGTCCACCAACGCGGCGACCACGCCGCCGAGCAGGACCCAGCTGACCAGGACCGGCCGGAGGGTGGTCAGCGCGCTGGTCCCGGCCAGGAGCGAGACCTGCCGGGTGGCCGCGCTTACTCCTGGAGGAGGCCGATGACGTTCCCGGCCGGGTCCGTGAACCAGGCGACGTACGGCTTGCCCTCGCGGACGACACCCTTCTCGTCCTGGTCGAAGGCCTCGTAGCGGAGCATGCTGACGCCCCGGTCGACGAGGTGGTCGACGGCGGCGTCGATGTCGTCGACGGCCAGGTTCAGGACGGTGAACACGGCGGGCCGGTGGTCCGGTTTCGGGTAGAGCAGGATGCCCCGGTCGTTGCCGAGGTCGATCTCGAGCAGTCCCGCCTCCTCCATACCGGGCACGTCCTCGACGTTCAGGCCGAGGGTGTCGCGGTAGAAGGCGCGGGCGGTCCCGGTGTCGGGGACCGCGAAGGAAGCGAAGGCCCTGGTGCTGTCGAACATGGTGTCCTCCCTGGACGGTGTGTCGTTCTCACCCCGTACCGACCCGGGCCGCCCCCGGGAATCATCGGGACCGCGCCGGGAGAAACCCTGCGGGAGGGTCAAAAAACACGGACGAATCCGTTCATACCCCTTGGGTGACGTGCGGTTTCACCGGGTGTTAACTTCGCGTGGGCAACGGAACACGGATCGTGTCCTGCCTCCGGTGCCTCGGCCGGGGTACCGCGCCTCACGCGGGAGGAGACCGCACATGCGCGCAGTCGTGTTCGAGAACTACGGGGAGTTCCCTTCGCTCACCGAGGTCGCCAAGCCCGAGCCGGGCCCCGGCGAGGTCCTCCTCCGGGTCGCGGGTGCCGGGGCCTGCCACTCCGACATCACCGTGTACCGGGTGTTCCAGGAGGGGCAGACGGGGGCGCAGAAACCGCCGTTCGTCCTGGGGCACGAGAACGCGGGCTGGGTGGAGTCGCTCGGCAGCGGGGTGAGCGAACGGGTCGAGGTCGGCGCCGCCTACATGGTGTACGGACCGATCGGCTGCCAGCACTGCCGCAAGTGCGCCGTGGGCCTGGAGACCTACTGCGAGAACGCGGCGACCATGCCCTACGCGGCGGTGGGGCTGGGCCGCAACGGCGGTATGGCCGAGTACATGACCGTCCCCGAGCGGCACCTCATCCCGCTGGGCGACGCCGACCCGGTGGCAGCCGCGCCGCTGGCCGACGCCGGACTGACCCCCTACCACGCGATCAAACAGGCCCTGCCGCACCTCGACGGCGGCGGCCGGTACGCGCTGGTGATCGGCCTGGGCGGGCTCGGGCAGATCGGGGTGCAGATCCTGCGGGCCCTGAGCGGCGCGACGGTGATCGCCACCGACGTCAAGGAGGAGGCGCGGGCCCGGGCCGAGGCCAACGGCGCGATCACGGTGGGCGCCGGGGAGGGACAGGCCGAGCAGATCCGCGAGCTCACCGGGGGCCGGGGCGCGGACGCGGTCTTCGACTTCGTGGGCGCGGAGCCGACGGTGTCGACGGCCGCGGCCAGTGTGGCCCAGGGCGGCCGGGTGAGCGTCGTCGGTATCGCGGGCGGCACCCACGAGTTCTCGTTCTTCACCAACCCGTACGAGTCGCACCTGACCAACACCTACTGGGGCTCGGTGGGCGAGCTGTGGGAGGTGGTGGACATGTACAAGGCGGGGCAGATCCGGCCGGACATCGAGCGGTTCTCCATGGACGACGCCCTGGAGGCGTACCGGAAGCTGGAGGCGGGCGAGGTCAACGGACGTGCGGTCGTGGTGCCCAACGAGCGCTGATCCGCCGCCCGTTCCCCCCTGTTCTCAGGCCGTCCGGCCCGCCCGTTCCCGGGCGTGGTGCCGGGCGGCCTTCGCGCGGTTGCCGCAGCCCGACATGGAGCACCAGCGGCGGGTGCCGTTCTTCGAGGTGTCGAAGAAGTGCAGGACGCAGCCGGGGTTGGCGCAGCCGCGGATGCGGTCGGGGCGTTCCCTCAGGTCGAGGAAGTCGGCGGCGGCGGTCCAGGCGGGCCCCCACGAGGGGGCGTCGAACTCGACGGTGCTGGCGGGGGCGCCCCGGTCGAGGCGGCGGCGCACGCTGCCGTGCGCCAGGACCGCGTTGAGGTCGGCGGCGGCCTCGGGGTCGCGGGGGTCCTCCAGCAGGCGGGCGAGGGCGCTGCGGGTGCTCAGGAGGTGGTCGAGCGCGGTGGGGCCGGCCTCGAACCGGGGGGCGAGTCCGCTCTCGTCGAGCCACTGGGCCAGGCCGTCGAGGGAGTCGAGCAGGTCGTGGTGCTCGGTACCGGCGACCCAGCGGGTGTTGAGCAGGTCCACAGCGACGGGTTCCCCCGTGAGCGGCCGTTGCCGAACCGTTTCCCTCGCCGCCATCGGCCCTCCTTCGCGCATCGTTTTGGCTGGTCGCTTCCCCTGGCCGGACGGACACGGGGTGCCGGGAGCCTACCAAGCCCCCACCTTGTAACCCTTCAACTGATTTTGAGCGGTTGACTCGAACTCATTCTAACCCCTAAAGTCTTTTTGAACGGTTACGCCATCAGGAGTCGCCGTCCCCTCGAGAGAAGAGGCCTGCCATGGCACCGTCCCGACTGACCACCGGCCACGTCGGACTGAACGTCACCGACCTCGAGCGCTCACTCGACTTCTACACGCGCGTCCTGGGCTTCGAGGTCATGGGCGAGAGCCGCGAGGAGGGCCGCGAGTACGCCTTCCTCGGCCACGACGGAACACTCCTGCTCACCCTGTGGCAGCAGAGCGGCGAAGGGTTCCGCACCGACACCGCCGGACTCCACCACCTCTCCTTCCAGGTGGAGACGGTCGAGGAGGTCCGCCGTGCGGAGGCCGCGCTCCTGGAGACCGCCGTGGAGTTCGCCTACGACGGTGTGGTGCCGCACGGCGAGGGGGCGGCCTCGGGCGGGATCTTCTTCCACGACCCCGACGGCATCCGGCTGGAGATCTACGCGCCCTCGGGCGCGGAGGGAGCCGAGGCCCCGACGGAGTCCGCCCCCACCTGCGGTTTCTTCTAGGACGTCCGTTCTTCTAGGGCACCCGGCAGTCCCGGCAGAACCGGACCACAGGTCCCGGCTGCGGGACCTGACCGCAGGACCGAGCCGCAGGACGAGGAAGGGAACGGGACATGAGCGGTTACCACCGCGGGGAACTGGAGGTCCAGCGGAGGGCGGGCCTGTCCGAACGGGCCTCCCACACCGCCAGGGCGGTACGCGGGGAGATCCCCGCCGTCGCCGCCGACTTCCTCGCCGCGCAACCGCTGCTCGTGGTGGGCGCCGCCGACGCCGCGGGGGCCCTGTGGTGCTCCGTACTCACCGGGCCGCCCGGGTTCATGCGCGTCCACGGCCGACACGTACTCGACGTCGCCGCCCTGCCCCGCGGCGGCGACCCGCTGGCCGGGGTGTTCGGCAGGGAACCGCTGCAGGTCGGCACCGTGGCGATCGAACCGGCACGGCGGCGCCGGATGCGGGTGAACGGCACCGCGTACCCGGCCCCGGACCGGCAGGGCTGGCGGCTGCGGACCGAGCAGGTGTACGCCAACTGCCCCAAGTACATCCAGAAGCGCACACTGGAGCCGGACACGGACCCTTCGGCGAACGCGACGCCTCCGGAGGCCGGGGTGCGGCTGACCGGGGCCCAGCGCGCCCTGCTCGCGTCGGCGGACACCTTCTTCATCACCACCGCCGACGACGCCGGGGCCGCCGACACCAACCACCGCGGCGGCAACCCCGGGTTCGTGCGCGTCCACTCCCCCACCCTGCTGAGTTGGCCCGACTACGCCGGGAACGCCATGTTCGGCACCCTCGGCAACCTGCACGTGAACCCGAGGGCCGGGTTGCTGGTGCCGGACTGGACGAACGGCGGCCTGCTCCAGCTCACCGGCACCGCCCGCGTGCTGTGGGGCGAGGGACCGGAGGGCCGGAACGTGGAGTTCGAGGTCGAACGGGTGGTGGCCACCACGGCCGGCGGGCTGCGCGCCGGGAGCCCGCCCGAGTACTCCCGGGCCAACCCCGCCGTCGACGCCCCCGCTCCCGCCGCCCCCGCGGGCTGACCGGCGCGTCCCGCGCCCCCGTCGATTCACCGCGGGGTGGCCCGGTCACCACCAGTAGACGGGATAGGGGCGGCCGGAGACGCGGTTGCCGACCAGGCCGACCAGGACCAGTACCGCGGCCGCCGCGGCGAGCAGGCCCGTGAAGGGCCAGAACGCGGGTGCCTCCAGGGCGACGATGAGCGCGGTGGCCGCGGCCGGTGAGTGCGGGGTGCGGGCCAGGGTCATCACGCCCAGGGCCAGACCCCCGGCGACGGCGGCCGCCCACAGTCCGGGGGCGGCGACGAGAAGGACGGCGAAACCGGTCAGCGCGGACAGCAGCTGTCCGCCCACCACACTGCGGGGTTGGGCCAACGGCAGGGCCGGGGCGCCGGCGACCAGGGCCATGCTCGCGGCGAGCGGTGGGATGAGCAGCGGCAGGTCGAACGCCACCGCCCCGGCCGCCACGAGGAGGAGGGCGGTCAGGCTGGTGGCCGTGCCGACGGCGACCGTGCGGACGGACGCGGGGGCCGGTGCGCGCCCGGCCAGGAGGGAGCGGACTCGGGCGGCGGGGGCAGGCGCCCGAACCGGGTCGGCGGCGGGGTCGGAGGCGGGGGCCGGCGGCGTCGGAGGCTGCGTACTGGGGGTCTGCGTGGTCATATGCCTACCTGGATCCGATTCACTAATGCATGAGTATCTTTTCAATCATTAGCTCATGTCTACAGGAGTCTCCCAGGAGGGATAACGACTGACAAGCTTCAGTACCATTAGGTGATGGCGATCTCAGTGCGTGTACGGGACATGCCGGTGCTGGGTGAGCATCCGGCGCTGGACCTGGTGAACACCGTGTTCGTCCGCGGAGGGCTACGCGGTCAGCTGGTGGACGCCCTCACCACCCCCGCCGACCTGGCCGACTGGATCACCGAACAGGCCGAGGCCCTGGGGCCGCTCGGGTCCGCCCCCGACCCCGGCCCCGACGCGCTCACCGCCTTCACCGGCCTGCGCTCCTCCCTGCGCCGGGTGGTCGCCGCGGCGGCGGCCGGAACGGACGCGCCCCCCGAGAACGTGGCCGCGGTCAACACCGCCGTCGGCGCCCATCGCGACACCGTCGAACTCCCTCCCGTCGGATACGGCCCCGCACAGCACCGCACCGACGCCCCGGACCTGCCCTCCGCGGTCCTGGCCCGGGTCGCCCGCAGTGCCGTGGACCTGCTCACGGGACCCGACCTGGAGCTCCTGCGGGCCTGCCCGGCCCCCGGCTGCGTGCTCTTCTACCTGCGCACCCACCCGCGCCGGGGCTGGTGTTCCCCGGGCTGCGGCAACCGGGTCCGGGTGGCCCGGCACAGCAGACGGCGCGGCGAGACGGCCACCCGCCCAGAAGACGCCCGCTGAACCCCGCGCTCCGCGACCGCTCCCGTTTCCCTTGACCCGCCCCGGATGGGCCGGGTCTCCAGGGGCCTGCCAGGATGCCGTCAGCACTCGTAGGTAGCCGGAGGAGAACAATGGATCTGGGAATCACCGGCAAGGTCGCGCTCGTCACCGCGGCCAGCTCCGGACTGGGCCGGGCGATGGCCGTCGCGCTGGCCGCGGAAGGAGTCCGGGTCGCGGTGACCGGACGCAACGAGGAACGTCTCGACGCGACCGTCGCGGCCTGCCGCGCCCACGGCGCGGAGTCCATCGGCATCGCCTGGGACCTGGCCGAACACGGCCGCGCGGGTGAGGTCGTCGCCCGGGTGGTCGACGAGCTGGGCCCGGTGGACATCCTGGTCAACAACACCGGCGGCCCGCCGCCCACCACCGCCCTGGGTCAGAGCCCGGGCCTGTGGCAGGACATGTACGCGTCGATGGTGCTGCCGGTGATCGGGCTGACCGACGCCGTGGTCGGTGGGATGCGCGAGCGCGGCTGGGGCCGGATCATCACCAGTACCTCGGCGGGGCCGATCGCGCCCATCCCGAACCTGGGTGTGTCCAACACGCTGCGCGCCTCGCTGCACTCCTGGTCCAAGACGATCGCGGGCGAGGTGGCCGCCGACGGCGTGACCGCCAACGTCATCGTCCCGGGCCGGATCGCCACCCCGCGCGTGGAGTCCCTGGACCGCGCCCGCGCCGAGCGGGAGGGCCTGCCGCTGGAGCAGGTCCAGCAGCAGGGCCGCGCCTCGGTCCCCGCCGGCCGCTACGGCGACCCGGAGGAGTACGGCGCGGTGGCGGCGTTCCTGGCCAGCAGGCAGGCCGCCTACGTCAACGGTTCGATCATCAGGGTGGACGGCGGTCAGATCCCGTCGGTCTGACCCCGGCCGGGGCGGGCCCGGCCGGGACGCGTTCCCGGTCGGGTCCGGCCCGGCGCGCCGGGCCGGAGAGCCCGGCGCCGTTCACCGGGGACCCGTCCCGCCGCCTACCTTCCCGCTGCCGACCGCTTCGGCGGCAGCGGGAAGAAGGCGCTGGTCCGGGCGGCGTACTCCGACCATCCGGGCCGTTGGGACATGTGTTCGTCGAGCAGGCGCTGGCCGGACCCCCGGGTGAGGAGATAGGTCATCACCAGCGGCGCGGGCAGGGTGAGCAGGACCCACCAGGAACCGGCGGCGACCAGGAAGAGGCCCCACCACACGCAGGCGTCACCGAAGTAGTTCGGGTGCCGGGTCCAGGACCACAGGCCCCGGTCCATGATCTTCCCCCTGTTGGCGGGATCGGCCTTGAACCGGGCCAGCTGGGCGTCGCCGACGGTCTCGAAGACCATGCCGACCAACCAGACCAGTGCGCCGAGGAGGGCCACCCGGCCCAGGGTTCCGGCGGTGAAGGCGGAGACCTGGATCGGGAGCGAGATCAGCCAGACCAGGGCGCCCTGGAGCAGGTAGACCACCCGCAGGGCGTACAGGTCCGGGTTGCCGGGGGCGTTCGCGAGGAACCGCTCGTAGCGGGGGTCCTCGCCCTTGCCCCGGCTCCGCAGGCCGATGTGGACGGCCAGGCGCAGTCCCCACACGGCGGTGAGAACGCACAGCAGCCAGTTCCGGACGGGGTCGCCGGACCCGGTGGCGGTGGCGACGGTCGCGGTGGTCAGCGCGGTCGCCACGAAGCCCAGCCCCCAGGCGACGTCCACGACGCTGTGGCGGCCCAGGCGCAGGCCGACGGCGAAGGCGGCGAGCATGAGCGCGCCCACCACGGCGGCGGTGACGCCGAGGTTGAGCAGGAGGGCGGAGACGGCGGTCATCGGATCGGCTCCGTCCCGGCGTTGAGGAAGGCGGCGACAAGCGGGCCGAGGAGGTGGGCCACGCCCCGGGGGCGGCGGTTCACTGTCGTCACGCGGCACGCTCCATGGTGATCTGTTCGACGTCGATGATTCCGGACCGGAAACCGGCCTCGCAGTAGGCCAGGTAGAACGTCCACATGCGGCGGAAGGTGTCGTCGAAGCCGAGCGAGCGGACCCGTTCCGCGGCCTCGGTGAAACTGTCGCGCCACACGCGCAGGGTGTCGGCGTAGTCCTGGCCGAAGGCGAGGCGGTCGGTGATGCGCAGGCCGGTGCTGGCGGTGATCTGTTCGCGGATCGCGGTGACCGAGGGGATGAGTCCGCCCGGGAACACGTACTTGTGCATCCAGGTGTAGGAGGAGCGGGAGGCCCGCATCATCCGGTGTTCCATGGTGATGCTCTGGAGTACGACCTTCCCGCCGGGCCGGACGAGTCTGTCCAGGGCGGCGAAGTAGGTGGGCCAGTAGCGTTCGCCGACCGCCTCGATCATCTCGCAGCTGACCACCGCGTCGTAGGAACCGGTGGCGTCGCGGTAGTCGCACAGGTCGACGGTGACCCGGTCGGACAGTCCCTCCGCGGCCACGCGTTGCCGGGCGAGGTCGCGCTGTTCGGTGGACAGGGTGATGGAGGTGACGAGGGCGCCCCGGCGGGCGGCGCGCACGGCCAGTTCGCCCCAGCCGGTGCCGATCTCCAGCAGGCGGGTGCCGTCGGTGACCTGCGCGGCGTCCAGGAGCCGGTCGATCTTGCGTTCCTGGGCCCGGGCCAGACCGTAGGCGTCCCGGGGGTCGTCGTCGGTGAAGAGCGCCGACGAGTAGGTCATGGTGCGGTCGAGGAAGAGCGCGAAGAGGTCGTTGGACAGGTCGTAGTGGTGGCTGATGTGGCGGCGGGCCCCGTCCCGGGTGTTGCGGTCGGAGGCGGGGCGGCGCGGCAGGGTCAGGTGGCGCAGGGGCTGGAGCGGTTTCGGGACGAGCTCCTCGTAGTGCTCGGCGAAGCGGGTGAGCATGGCCACCGGGTCCGGTGAGTCCCACTCCCCCGCCATGTACGACTCCCCGAACCCGATGAGGCCGTCGTGCGCCAGCCGGGCGTGGAAGGCCTCGGGGGCGCGCAGCCACAGGACCGGGGCACCGCCGTCGGCGGGCTCGGCGGCCGGTGCTTCGGGGCCGGTGTGCAGGCGGATGCCGACAGCGGGGACGGCGCGGGCGGCGAGCACGCGGGCGACGGCGGTGCGCAGTCGGCCGGAGGGGACCCGGGCCACGTCGGGCCAGTGGTGCGGGTCGACGGTTCCGGGCGGGTTCGGGTTGGTGGTGGTCATGGTCGTGTTCCTCGTGGTTCGGGGCAGCCGGGGCTCGGTCGGTGGCTGCCGGGACGTCGGGTACGGACGGGGCCGGGGTGTCGGTGGGTCTCAGGGGGCCGGTGGGACCCGGTCCTGGGCGGGCAGGAGGCGGGGAGGGGGTTCGGGGCGGTCCTTGACGGGGAGCCCGCGCAGGTAGAGCCGGACGCCGTGGAAGCGGATACGAGCGGCGTTGACCAGTGGCGCCAGCGGATGGCGCAGGGACAGGCGCAGCAGCTGAGCGGCGGTGCCCGGACGGCTCCGGCCGCGCACCGACGCGGTGAAGGGCGGGCGCCCCTCGCGGTGGAGGGCGACCGTGAGGGCGAGCCGCTCCCCCGGTTCGGGCAGGCTGAGCCGGTACTCGCCGTCGACCTCGTTGAACGGGGACACGTACAGGGCCTTGGCGACGGCGGCGCGCCCGCGCCGGTCCGGGTGCAGCAGGTAGCGGTGGCGGTCGCCGTAGGTGTTGTGGACCTCGGCGACGACCGCGCGCGGGGAGCCGTCGGGGCCGTGGCACCAGTAGACGGTGAGCGGGTTGAACACGTACCCGAACACCCGCGCGTGGGCCAGCATGAGGACCCGTCCGCCGTGCAGGTCGATCCCGTGTTCGCGCAGGTAGGAGTCGATGTCCGAGCGCAGGGTGGCCGCCCGGCCGTCGCCGTGGTCGGCGGGGTGGAACCCGGCCAGGGCGCGCAGCGGCCACGGAAGGCGCGGCGGGGCGTCGAGGTCGATGAGCCAGTAGTGGGTGCGGTGGGCGAAGGCGTGCCGGACGGGTTCGGCCCGGGCATGGTGCACCGTCGCCTCGTACAGGGCGGGGACCACCGTCGCCTCGTGGGTCGCGGGGGTCACCACTGTCTCCCCAGGGCGGCTGCCGCCTCGACCCCGGACCGGCAGCCGTCCTCGTGGAAACCCCAGCCGTGGTGGGCGCCGGCGAAGGCGAGGGTCGGCCCGTCCAGGGAGCGCAGGCGCTTTTGCGCGGCGACCGATTCCGGGGTGAAGACGGGGTGGGTGTAGTCCATGGCGGCGATGACCCGGTCGGGGTCCACACTGTCCTCGGCGTTGAGCGTGACCACGTGGTCGGTGCCCTCGGGCAGCCCTTGGAGGCGGTTCATGTGGTAGCTGACCCGGACCGGCTCGCGGCCCGGGTCGCAGGAGGCCAGGCGGTGGTTCCAGGAGGCCCAGGCCGTGCGGTCGGCGGGCAGCACCGAGGTGTCGGTGTGCAGCAGCGTGCGGTTGCGCGAGTAGGTGATGGCGCCCAGCACCTCCGCCTCGTCGTGGGTGGGGGCGTCGAGGAGGGCCAGGGCCTGGTCGGCGTGTGTGGCGACCACCGCGGCGTCGAACTCCAGCTCCTCGGTGCCGGTGCGCAGGCGCACACCGTGCTCGGTGCGGGAGAGGCCGTGCACGGGAGTGCCCAGGCGCACGGAGTGCAGGTTCTTGACCACGCGTTCCACGTAGGTGCGCGAACCGCCCTCCACGGTGCGCCAGCGCGGTGACCCCCAGATCCCGAGCATGCCGTGGTGCTCCAGGAAGGTGAACAGGTGGCGGGCCGGGTAGTCCATGGCGGTCCCGGCCGGGCAGGACCAGACGGCGGAGACCAGCGGCAGGAGGAAGTGCGCGGTGAAGTACGGGGAGAAGCGGTGGCGTGTGACGAAGACCCCGAGGGCCGGGCCGACCGCGGTCCCGTCCGGGTCCGCGGTCCGCGCGGCGCGGAGCAGGCGGCGGGCGGCGCTGTGGAACCGGGGGATGTCGGCGAGCATGCGCAGGTAGTCGGAGCCGTGCCGGGAGCGGCCCGGCCACAGGGCACGGAGCCCGCGCGCGCCCGCGTACTCCAGGCCGCAGCCCTCGCAGCTCACCGAGAGGCTCATCTCGGTGGGCCGGGTGGTCACGTCGAGTTCGTCGAAGAGCCGCAGCAGGTGGGGGTAGGTGCGGCGGTTGTGCACGATGAAGCCGCTGTCCACGCCCAGATCGCTGCCGTCGGGGCCGCTGACCCGGTGGGTGTGCGCGTGTCCGCCGGGGCGGTCGTCGGCCTCGAACAGTGTGACGTCGTCGTGGCGGTGCAGGACGTGTGCGGCGGTCAGGCCGGCGACGCCGCTGCCGATGACCGCGACCCTCCGACGCCCCGGAATGTGTGTGCTCATGCGCCCTCTCGCGAAACCGGTGTGTGAGTGACACGGGGTATTCGGAGCAGGTCGCGGGGTGGATTGGTGGTAGTTGGCGAAAAAGATTCACGAAATGCGAGGGAGATGGCGCAAGGCTTCCCGAGCGCACACGGATCCCTCCGAGCGGAGCCGGATCCGGGGCGCCGGGGACGGTGCCGTCGGTGCGGCGCCCGTGGAGGCCTTCTCGGTCAGGCGGTTCGGGCGGACCGGAGCTCCCGGATCCGGCCCCGACGGCGAACGGAAACCGAGGAGACCCTCGGCCTTCGGGAGCGGTCGGGACTCAGAGGTCGGCGGGGGCGGCGGGGTTCGGGGCCGTCCCGAGACCGGCACGGAGTTCCGCGCACTCGCCCTGGAGGCCGGCCTCCCCGGTCACCACGTCGACCTCTCCGCCACGCGCCCAGCGGGCGAGCTGGTCGGCCCACTCCTGACGGGGCATGGACACGACGTCCGGGGGTTCGGTCCCCTCGCTGACGGCGTCCGGGACACCGTCGGTGAGGACGGTGATCCGGCGGCCGGGGTGGAGCTCGGCGAGGTCGACGGTGATCGGCTGCTGGGAGTGCAGGACCACGACGTGGGGCGTGTCGGGGCTCTCGGTGGTGGACATGGGCGCCTTTCCTGGGGGGACGCCCGAAACCTACTCTTCCGAGACCTCCCCGAAACGTCATCCACAGGGCCGGAACCGGCCACCCGCAAGGGACCTGGGCCGTTGGCGGGGCGCCCCCGACCGACCACCGGGCGGATCAGGCCAGAAGCGCGCCTTATGGACAACTCACCCGGTGACCACCAGGCTGGCCCCATGCGATTGCTCCAACGGCTCCAACGGCTCGACCAGAGCGTCTACGACCGAATGACCCAGGTGGGCACCCCCGTCCTGGACGGTTACACGCCGAAGTTCGTCCAGACCACCGACAACATGGCGCCGTGGGTCCTGGTCTCCGCCACCCTCGCGGTCACCGGCGGGCCCCGGCTGCGGCGCACCGCACTGCGCGCGATCGTCGCGGCCGGGATCGCCAACCTCGGCTCCGCCGGGATCAAGTACCTGGTGCGACGCCCCCGGCCGGACAACTCCGCGGTACCGGCGGCCCGGATCCCCTACCGCTCCTACCCCAGCTCCTCGCTCCCCTCCGGGCACACCGCCGCCGCGGCGGGTTACGCGGGCGGTGTCATGTCCGACGCCCCGCTGCCGCTGTCGGTACTGGTGACAGCGTTGGCGGGTGCGGTCGGTTTCTCCCGTGTGCACAGCGGCGTCCACTACCCGGGTGACGTGCTCAGCGGAGCGGCGATAGGCGCCGGAGCGGCCCTGCTCGCCCGCGCCCTGATCCCGCCCCGCCCCGAACTCGTCTTCGGGGCGAGCACCATCCCCGCGGGAGAGGCCGCCGTGGACCCGGAGGGCGCCGGAGTGACCGTGGTGATCAACCCGCGTGGCGGCGACACCGGGGTGCCCAGCCTCGCCACCGCCGACACCACCAGCCGGGTGGCCCGCCAGCTGCCCCGGGCGAGGATCGTACCGATGTCGGCCGACGACGACGTACCCGAGGTGATGGACAAGGCGGCGCGCGACTGCGAGGTCCTCGCGGTGGCGGGCGGCGACGGGACCGTCAACGCCGGGGCCACGGCGGCGCTGGCACACGACCGGCCGCTGCTGGTGCTACCGGACGGCACCCTGAACAACTTCGCCCGCACCCTGGGACTGACCTCGGTGGAGATCGCGTTGCGCGCCTACGCCGACCGCCGTCTGGCCCGGGTGGACGTGGGCGAGGTGGACGGGCACGTCTTCCTCAACACGGCGTCGTTCGGGTCGTACCCGCGCATGGTGGAACGGCGCGACCGGTGGGCCGAGCGGATCGGCAAGTGGCCCGCGTTCGCCCTGGCGCTCTGGCGGGACCTGCGCGAGGTCAAGCCCACCCCGGCCCTGGTGGACGGACGCCCGGCCCGGGTGTGGTGGGCGTTCGTCGGCAACTGCCGGTACCGGACGCACGCCCGGGTCCCGGGACTGCGGGAGCACCTGGACGACGGGCAGTTGGACGTGCGGGTCCTGTGCGCGCGGTCCCCGTTCCCCCGGCTGCGGGCCCTGACGGACGTACTGCTCGGGCGGACGCTGTCCGGCGCGGGCTACACCGAACGGCTGACCGAGTCGCTGACCCTGGCCATCCCCGACGAACCCCGGCTGCTGGCCGTGGACGGCGAGGTCATGGCGGGATCGCCGACGGTGGCCTTCCGCAAGCGCCCGGCCGCGCTGAGGGTGTTCGTGCCGCTCAACGGCGGCTGAACCGTCCGCGGTGCGGCCCCTGGCGGCCGGGGTCCGGTGGCAGCGGCCCGGGGGTCCGACCGGGGCTCAGCCGCCCAGGCGGCGCAGGACCGTTCCGAGGTCCCGCCAGGCCTGCTCGGTGTCCGCACCCCGCTGGTGCGGGGCGGCGAACAGGTCGACGAACTCCACCACGTCCTGGAGGTCCCAGCGCAGCCGGTACAGGGCCAGGAGCGCGGGGTCGGGCACGTGGCCGGCGGCCTCGGCGTAGCGGGCGAGTTCGTCGGGGTCCTCGGTGACCAGCCACAGGTCGCGTTCGGGTGCGGCCAGTCCCACGGTGTCCCAGTCCACGAGCAGCGGCCCCGCCTCACGCCACAGCAGGTTGCCCGGATGCGGTTCGCCGTGGGTGGTGACCACGTGTGAGGTGTCGGCCTCCGCGGAGCGGCGCCCGAACTCCTCCAGACGGCCCAGCAGCACGGTGCCGTGTTCGGCGAGGAGTTCCGCCGTGAGCTCGGCGAAGGGGCCCTGGTCGCCCGTCTTCTCCGGTTCGGCGACCAGCTCCGCCAGGCGGTCGCCCCCGGCCAGCTCCGGCGGGGTGGCACGGACGGCACGGGGCGGGGTGCGCCCGTGCAGGCGGGCGAGGGTGTCCAGGAGCCGGGCGCGCTGTTCGGGGGTGAGGACCTGCCCGAACTCACCCGGGGTGCCCTCCGTGTACGGGAAGACGCTGAGCGCGTAGCGTTCGCCCACCCGGTGCACGGTGGCGCCCGAGGTGGAGCGCAGCGGAGCCACGACGAACCCGAGCCCGCCCTCGTCGTGCAGGTCGGCGGCGGTGTCCATGGCACGGCCCAGGTGACGCAGCACGGTGTCGGGATCGTCGCCGAGGAAGGCCTTGTGTTCGAGGTCGGCCAGGGTGAGGAACCAGCGCCGCCCGGACGTGTCGGCGGCGCTCCAGTGGTGGTCACCGAATCCCAGGGGCACGTGCGCCAGGACCGCCGCGTGGACGCCCCAGTCCGTCAGGGTGTCCTGGATCTGGTGTTCGTCGAGGTCAACCGGTCTTTCCCGCATGGCCGCGACGCTAGCAGGCGGAGTGTCACCACGGCACGGTAATTTCGGCACAGCCCGCTCACCCCCCTGAGGAGCCCTCTTGACCTCCGTGCCCGAACTCGATCTGCGGGCCGTGCGCCGCCTGGCCCTGCTCCGCCAACGGCTGGCCGGTCCGTCCCCCTCCCCCGGCGCGGACGGCCTGCGCGAGGTGCTGCGGGCGCTGCGCTGCCTCCAGCTCGATCCGGTCGGAGTGGTGGCGCCCAGCCACGAGCTGGTGCTGTGGAGCCGGGTCGGGGCCTTCGAGCGGGCCGACCTGGACCGCCTGCGGTGGGAGGAGCGGTGGCTCTTCGACTACTGGGCGCACGCGGCCTCCATCGTCCTGACCGAGGACCACGCCCTCCACCGCCTCCTGATGCGCCGCCCCCCGCGCGGGGGCGCGGAGGCGGTCTGGCTCGAGGCCAACGCCCAGCTGCGCGAGCACATCCTCCACCGGCTCTCCGAGAAGGGGCCGCTGCCCACCGACGGGTTCCAGGACCTCTCGACAGCGCCGTGGGAGTCGACCGGCTGGACCTCGGGACGCAACGTGGAACGCATGCTCGAGTCGCTGTGGATCCAGGGGCACGTCCTGGTGGCCGGGCGCTCGGGGCGCCGCCGCCACTGGGACCTGGCCGAACGCCTGCTTCCCCGGGAGTCGGAGCACCCCGGGCTCCCCGACGGCGACGTGGTCTCCCGCACCGCCGAACTCGCCCTGCTGGCCCTGGGAGCGGGGCGGGTCCGCGACATCAGGAAGCACTTCGTCCGCGGCCGCTACCCGGGGCTGGAGGCGGCCCTCACCGAACTGGAGGAGCGGGGACGGGTCCTGCGGGTGCGGGTGGCGCGGACCCGCCCGGACGAACCCTGGTACGTGCACCGCGACGCCCTGCCCGACCTGGAGCGGGCCGAGGCCTGGCCCCGGGAGCCGCGCACCACCCTGCTGTCGCCCTTCGACAACCTGCTGTGCGACCGCGAACGCACGGAACTGGTGTGGGGATTCGCCTTCCGCAACGAGATGTACGTGCCCAGGGACAAGCGCGAGTTCGGCTACTACGTGCTGCCGGTCCTGCACGGGGACCGGCTGGTCGGACGGGCCGCCCTGCGGGTGGACCGCCGGACGCGAACGCTGAACGCGGAGGGTGTGTTTGCGGAGGAGGGCACCGCGGGGCCGGCCGAGGCGGCCCCCGCGGTCGCGGCGGCCCTCACCGACCTGGCCGGTTTCGCCGGGGCGGACCGGGTGCGCTTCACGGGGCCGGTTCCCGGGCCGTGGCGGAGCGCCCTGGGCCGGGAACTGACGGTGGGATGAGACCAACGGGGCAGAAGTGCCCCCTGGGACTCATGGGAGCGATGAGTCGGAAACCGGCCGGTTGTGGTCGCCCCGAACAGGACCGAGCACTTGCCGGGCCCGTACCGGTGGGGCAAGGATCTCGCCATGCCCACTTTCACCGCCCCGGACGGAACCGAACTCGCCTACCGACTCGAGGGTCGGGGCGAGCCCCTGCTCTGTCTGCCCGGCGGCCCCATGCGCGCCTCCGCCTACCTCGGTGACCTCGGCGGCCTGTCGGACCGGCGCCGGCTGGTCCTGCTCGACCTGCGCGGCACCGGAGGCTCCGCCACTCCGCAGGACCCGACCACCTACCGCTGCGACCGCCAGGTCGGCGACGTCGAGGCGCTGCGCGCCCATCTGGGGCTGGAGCGGATGGACGTGCTCGCCCACTCCGCCGCCGGCGACCTGGGCCTGTCGTACGCGCTCGCGCACCCCGAGCACGTCCGAACCCTCACCCTGGTGACCGCCCGCGCCCGCGCGCTCGGGGTGGACTTCACCCGCGAGCACCGCGAGGAGGCGGCCGCTCTGCGGGTGAAGGAGCCGTGGTACGAGGAGGCGATCCGCTCCTACCGGAACCTGCTGACGGGGTCGGAGTCGGAGGAGGACTGGAACGCGGTACTGCCGTTCTTCTACGGGAACTGGGACGCGGCCGCCCAGGAGCACGCGGCCTCGGCGACCGGCCAGTCCAACGAGGAGGCCGCGGCGCTGTTCGCCCCTTGGGAGGCCTTCTCACCGGACGGGGCCCGCGCGGTCGTCGCGTCGTGGGACGTACGTGTCCTCATCCTGGCGGGTGAGTTGGACAGCGCTCCCCTGCCCCGGGTGGGAGCGCAGATCGCTGAGCTGTTCGCCGAGGCCGAGGTGGCGGTCCTGCCGGGCGGCGGCCACTTCCCCTGGCTGGACGACCCGGACTTCTTCAGCCGTACGGTGGGGGACTTCCTCGACCGCTGAGGCGCGACGGCCCCTGAGCACCTCCCTGGCGCTCGGGGCTCCTGGCGCTCGGGGCTCCTGGTGCTCAGGGCTCTGGTGCTCGGGGCCTCTTGCCGAGCTCCTCCCCCGGTGCTCCGGCGGCTCAGCCGCGGGTGCTCCGACCGGTGGAGAGCCGGGCGGAGGTCGGAGTGCCCCCTCGCCCCTCTCCCCTGGGGCGGGCCCACCGACCGGGGTCCCCTCCGAGGCCGGTCACTCGGTTTCGGCTGCCTTGAGGAAGCGGGTGAGGGCCTCCTGGTCACCGCTGACGCCGAGGGCCTGGGTGCCGGTCCGGCGCCACAGTGCGAGCAGCAGGTCGGAGGCGGTTCCCTCCACGGCGGTGCTGGCCCGTGTCTCGCTGCGGCTGACCCGCCAGTGCTGTCCGGTGTGGTCCACCGACCAGACGTGGCCGGTGTCGGTGGTGCGCAGCAGCACCGTCCCGACCGGGCCGACCGGGTCGCGCTCCAGGCCCAGCATCTCGGCCAGGCCGAGGAAGAAGGTGAGGAACTCGTCGACACCGTCGGTGGCCACGTCCCCCGGCAGCGGTGCGCGGCTGCCGATCGCGTTGAGGACGTCCCAGGCGTGCACGGCGGTCTCCTGGGCCATGCGTCTCTGGATGAACGCGACGTCCTTCTGCGGCGCCCAGGTCCAGCGGGGCTCTGCGGGGTCGAGGGCGGTGAGCACGGCGAGCGTCTCGTCCAGCCCCTTCCGGTACCAGCCCAGGAGGTCCTCGTCCTCGGGCCGTTCCGGTTGCGTGTAGCCGTCCCCGGGGTCCTTGATCTCGCCGGAGGCGATGGACCGCCAGAAGTGGTGGGTCTCACCGACGTGCCAGACCAGGTCGGCGACGTTCCACGCAGGACAGGTGGGTACGTGGGCGTGCGGTCTGTCCTCGGCCGCGTCGGCCAGGAGGGTTCCGCTCTCACGGAGAACGGTGAGGTATCGGGGGGTGTCCATGTTCGGGACGTTAGCACCCCGCACCGATCGAAGTCCGGTTTTCCACAGGCCGGCCTCGGCCAGGGCACCAGGCCGTGGACGGTGCCCGGGTCGGCGGTGCTCGCGTACGGGAGGACCGCACCCGCTACGGGCAACAGGATGTGGGCGATCGCGCCGGAGCGCTCGGCTCCCTCGGACGCGGACCGTCCGACCGGCCTCGGCCCCGGAACCGGTCGAAACCGCAGGGGATCGTTCCCTTCTCCCCACCGACTTCACGAAGCGCCCCACCCGGGTCGGGACCTCGGGTTACGCTGCTGCCCGGTGGCCGGGCCCGCGGCCGAACGGAGCCCCGGGGAGCAGGCCCCGACGAGCCCGGCCCGGCGGAACGGGGCCCGATCCGGTGACGAGGGATCGCGGACGAGGGGATCGCCATGGGACAGACCGCACGGACCGGTCCGGAGGCCGGGACGCTGAGCGAGGTCGTCGACGGGGTGTACGCGTGGGTGCAACCCGACGGCACCTGGTGGGTCAACAACGCGGGCGCCGTGGCCGGGGACGACGGTGTGCTCGTGGTGGACACCTGCGCGACCGCGACCCGCACCCGGCGCTTCCTGGACGCGCTCGGAGCCGCGACAGCGGGCGCACCGGTCCGCTGGGCGGTCAACACCCACCAGCACGGCGACCACACCTACGGCAACAGCGTGCTCCCCGACTCCACCGTGCTGATCGGCCAGACCGCCATGCGCGAGGCCCTCGGCTCGGACCCCCTCTTCGAGGACCTCCCGCCGGTCTGGGAGCCCGTCCCCGACTGGGGCGACGTCACCCGCAGGCTCCCGTCCGTCACCCTCGACCGCGAACTCACCCTCCACCTGGGCGGACGCCGCGTCGACCTGCACCACCCGGGGTACACCGCGCACACCCCCGGCGACGTGGTGGCCTGGCTGCCCGAGGAGCGGGTCCTGTTCACCGGTGACCTGATCTTCCACGGGCTGACCCCGCTGGTGTTCATGGGGTCGCTCGACGGGGCGCTGCGCTCCCTGGAGTGGATGCGCTCCTTCGCCCCCGACCACGTGGTGCCCGGCCACGGCCCGCCCCTGGCCGGCGCCGAGCTGGACGGGGTGCTGGCCGCCCACGAGCGGTACTACAGGTTCGTCCTCACGAGTGCCGAGGACGCCGTGCGCGAGGGCCGCAGTCCGCTGGAGTGCGCACGCGGCACCGGCCTCGGCGAGTTCGGGGACTGGGCGGACGCCGAACGGTTCGTCATGAACCTGCACCGCGCGCGGGCCGACCTGGTCGGCGAACCGCTGGACCTGGTCCGGGCCCTGACCGACGCGGTGGAGTGGAACGGCGGTCCGATGCCCACCAGCCTCTGACCGGGGCACGCCGCGCTCCGAACGGCGTGCGGCGGGGAGCGAATCAGCGGGCGCGGGCGGGACCCGGCCGACGCCGGAATGTCGGTACCGGTCCGTAGATTGGGAACCAGTCGACACGGCCTCCGCCCCCGGAGGCGCGTACCCCCTCTCCTCCCCTGCCCGGCGCCCGCCTCCCCTGTGGCGTGCCCGGCACACGATCGTCGAAGGGCGCGGTCCATGACCTTCAGCACCACCCACCGGAACACCGGAACCCGTACCTACCTGGAGCTCTCCGAGGAGGGCGGCGGCGCGCACAAGTTCTACGAGGTCACCGTCGACGGCACCGACGTCACCATCCGGTACGGGCGGATCGGTGAGAGCGGCCAGTCGCGTACCGCGAGCCACGCCACCGTCGCCAAGGCCGAGGCGACCGCGGCGAAGAAGATCGCGGAGAAGCGGCGCAAGGGGTACGAGCCCGCGGTGGCCGGGGTCCGCCAGCGGCGCGCCGTGACCAGGCGGACCATCGTCAGCCAGCGGTCGACCGCCCGCCAGGCGCCGGTGCTGTGGCGGTTCCGTTCGGGCAGCCCCGCCTTCGGCATCTTCGTCGACGACGAGCGCTGCTGGGTCGGCAACGAGCGCGGGGACGTGTACACCCTGTCCCACCAGGGCGCCGTCACCGCCCGCTACGGGCTGCCGGACGGGGTCAAGTGCATCGTGGCCGACGACTTCTGGATCTACGCGGGCTGCGACGACGGCAAGGTCTACGACCTGGGAGCCAAGATCCCGCACGTGGCGTACGAGATCGCCGAGGACGTGGACATCTTCTGGCTGGACATCCACGACGGTGTGCTCGGGGTCTCCGACGTCGCCGGCCGGATCACCGTGATCGACCACGAGGACGAGTTCCAGTGGGCGCGGCGCAGCTCGGGCAGCTCCGCGTGGATGGTCCGCCAGGACGAGGAGGGCGTCTACCACGGCCACTCCCGGGGCGTGACGATGTACGACGCGCGCACCGGGGACGAGTGCTGGACGACCCCGACCAGCGGTGCGGTGCTGTTCGGCTGGCAGGAGGGCGACGAGGTCTTCGCCGCCACGGCTCGCAACTCCGTCGACCGGATCGGCAAGGACGGGGAGCACCGGTCGACCTACCGCTGCGACGGCGCGGTCTTCTCCTGCGCGGCCTCCCCGGACGGGCGGTACGTCTTCGCGGGCGACAACCACTCCTCGGTCTACTGCTTCGCCCGGGACGGCCGCCGCCTGTGGAAGCTGGCGACGGGGTGCGGATCGGCGTACTCGATGCAGTTCCACGAGGACCGGCTCTACATCGTGACCACCGACGGCTCCCTGGCCTGCATCGACGCCACCGAGTCCGCGATCGTCTCCGCGGAGCGGGGCAGTGTCCCGGAGCCGGTCAGCGTGAAGGCCCCGGCCTGGGACGCGGTCACCTCCTCCGTCGAGCTGGAGACCGTCCGCGCGGGCGACCTCTCCGCCGCCGACGGGGTGGTCGTGGAGTGCGTGGACGAGAACGGGCGGCTGCGCGTGCGTGTGGTCTCCGACGGCTTCGACCCGTCGCTGCGGGTGCAGTTCCCCAAGGACATCCGGCGTCCGGGCGCCCGCTACGTCGTGGGCGAGGTCCTCACCTCCAGCGGAGGCGGTTTCTACCGTGTCCGCGGCGACATCCGCCGCCTGCGTTGACCCCGAGACACCACCGGGGGACCCGTGCGAGCACGGGTCCCCCTACGGGTCACCGGTCCAGGCCGGGCGGGTCAGGCTGCGACGGAGATCTCCGGATCCGGGCCGCCGACCGGTTCGCCCTCCTTCTCGAAGCGCGACGGGAACGGGAAGCGGCGCTCCAGGAAGTCGCGGACCATGCGGCTCACCGCCTCCTGGCGCTCCGGCGGGGTGTCGAAGTCGTTCAGGCAGAGGAAGTCGTAGTCCCCCTCCGCCCCCGCGGCCAGTGCGGCGAGCCGGTCGGCCGCGGTGTCGGTGCCGATGTCCACGTACCTGGTCCGGTACTCACCGCGCACCCCGTAGCCGCTGAGCAGGGCGTAGTACTGGTGCAGCGTGGTGGCCATGGCGATGTCGTCCGGGTGCCGGAACCGGGAGGCGGCGGTGCGCTCCACGTCCTCGCGGTACCGCTCCTCCAGTTCCCGGTGCACCTCGCGGATCTGCGGGAAGGGGGCGTGCCGGACCTTGTGGGTGATGGTCGCGCCGAAGGAGTCCAGGAAGAGCTCGCGGGCGTTCTTCCCGGCCCAGTTGGGCGCTACCTCCTCCGGGATGGGCGGGCCCACGCCGATCTGGTGCGAGGAGAACGGCAGCAGCGCGATCCCGTTGGCGTGGAAGAAGTGTTCGGCGCCGACCGGACCGGCGAAGAACACGTCGTCGTTCAGGTAGAGGTAGCGCTCGGAGAGGCCCTCGATGTGGTGCAGCTGGGTCTCGATCGCCCGCGAGCTGAAGACCGGGAGCACGCCGGGGTCCGTGAAGATGTCGCGGTGGTCGACCACGGTGATGCCGGGCTCACCCGCGTCCAGCCAGTATGGGACCTGACTGTCGGTCACCACGTAGATGTTCCGGACGAACGGCGCGTACATCTGGAGAGAGCGGAGCGAGTAGCGGAGTTCCTCGTGGTCGGTGTAACGGGAGGCGTTGGCGGCGTGCGAGGCCAGGTCCGAACGCTGCCCCCGGTACCGGGCCCGTTTGTCGGCGTGCACCGGGTCGGAGCCGTCCACCCACGTGTAGACCACGTCGACGGGGAAGGCGACCTCCTCGGCCCGCCGGTGGGAGAAGGGCCGGTAGGTGGGCAGTTCGCGGTTCTGGACGGTGAGGGTGGCCGGGACGCGTTCGGTGGCGGGCAGGACGTCGGCGATCCGGTTGGGGCGCGGAGCGAGCAGCGCGTCGGCCATGGCGTCGGCGGGCACCTTGACCCTGAGCCTCTCCAGGGCGTCAGTGGCGCGGGCGCTCTTCAGCACGGAGCTCCCGTCCCGCCAGAACTCCACGTCGCAGCCGTACTCGAACCCGGCGAACAGGTCACCCCGCGGGGAGAGCAGCTGTTCGGCGAAGCGGATGGTCAGCCCCGACTTGACGGCGTCGCTCAGGGCTCCGTCGGCGTACGCGCAGTAGTCGGTCACCCTGCCCTGCGGTCCGGGTCTGGCCGCGTAGACGGCGCTGTCCGCGTGGAGTTCGCGCATGGCGGTCAGGAAGGCCTTCTTGTCGGAGCGGTGCACGCCCACGACGTACCGCAGCGGGGAGCGGCCCGGGACCATGAAGTGGTCGATACCGGCGCCGCGCAGCGCCTCGGTGACCAGGTCCAGGTTGCGGGCGGAGGCCTCCGCGGCGGTGAAGCGCTCCACGACCCGGCCCAGCAGCCGGATCCCCTCGGACCGGCCGGTGCCCTGCCCCGTGTCCTGCGCGGTCGCGGTCCCGTCCCGCGGCGGGGTGAAGGCACGCAGCCGGGGGTCCCCGGCCAGGAGTGCGGCCCTGCGCGCGGCGATCCTGGCCAGACGGCGCTCCTCGGCGTCCCGGGCCGCGGCGGCCCGGCGCTCCTCCTCCCGTCGGGCTCGGGTGGAGGGCGGGAGCAGGCGTTCAGCGATGCGCTTGGCGCGTGCTGTCATGGACATGGACAGCCTTTCCGTGAGGGCGCGCGTCGGCCTCGGGCCGGTGCCGCCCCGAAGTCGTGACAGGGGGATGGGTGGCGGAACCACACCACTCCGACCCGCGAGTCACACGCCGGGATGACACGCTCCCGCACGAGAGTCCGAACAAAGATCCATTCGCGACCGAACCGCGACCGAACCGACCGGGTCGGTGACACGATGCGCTCGATCCCTGTTCAGAGGGTAGCGACCGTCATCGGTCCCGTTCCTCGAACGCGGCGGGCACGCCGACTGTTCCCGCTCCGGCCGCCCATTCCGGACACCCTCTGTTCACTTTCCGTCTCGTCGGGCCGCTCCCCGCTCGGATTCACTTCCCGCGGTGGCTCACTTCCCCGTCTCGCGCGCCCGTGCCCATGCCTCGTACGCCCTCACTTCACGCGCCCGGGCCGTACCCGTTCGGCACCGTGCACGCGCTCCGCCGTCTCCTCTACTCCGGCGCGGTGACCCGGATCTTCGACTGGCCGTGGGGGCGCTCCTCCCAGTCCTCCATGAAGCGCGCCCGCAGACCGTGCTTCTCCGCGAGGGCGACGAGAGTGTCGGTCCGGTAGTAGAAGTCCTCCCGCAGCACGTGGTGCTCGGCTCCCTCCGTGCGGTCGAAGGTGAAGTCGAAGAACCCGCCCGGGGCGAGCACCCTGCCCACGTGGGCGAGGCACTCGTCGATCACCTCCAGGGGCGAGTGCGAGAAGACGCTGTGCGCGTGGACCACGTCGAAGGCGTCCTCGGGGAGGAAGTCGAAGGTCAGGTCCTGGGTGAGGGTCAGGTGCGGCAGCTTGTCCTGGAGTCCGCGTTCGGCGAGGACCTTCTTTCCCGCGACCAGGATGTCCGGGGAGATGTCGATGCCGTAGTAGCCGCCCGCGTCCAGGTACTCGATGAACCGCCACCCCGCCCGCAGGTTCCCGCAGCCGATGTCGAGCATCCGGTGGGTCGGCTTCAGGCCGTGTTCGACGAGGTAGTCGAACTGCATCTCGCCGAGCGCGAGCCAGCGCTCCTCGTTTCTGCTGCCGACCGCCGCCTTGGGGTCGCGGGCGGCGTCGGAGGCCATCACCGCGCGGTAGTAGGAGACGTGGTCGCGGTGGGTCAGGCGTAGGCGCAGGTCGCGTGCGGACCGGAGCACATAGGGCCCGATCCGTCCGGGGTGGCGCAACGCGTATCGGATCCGGTGTGCCAGTGAGGAGCGGTTCGCGTGGAGGGGATCGATGGTCTGCTTCGGCATCGGTTGCCCGTGCTCTTCCGTCAGTAGGCCGTCACTCTGGGGGTGGCATCCCATCACGGGCGGGCCGGTTCGCCAAGGGGGGCGCGCCCACCGGGAGGGGCCACTTCCGGTCAGCTCGTCCGCTTTCAGCCCTACCGGAGGCAAAGCGAAGGCAGCGCGACGGCCGCACCGTCCCCGCCACCGGTGAAATCACCGCAAACATGCGGCAAGCATCCCTGTTTTCGACGGTGCGCACCCCTTGGGGTGTTTCGCTGTTTCCAGGGTCCGTGTTTCCAGGGCCCCACGAGAGCGGAGATGGAGGGCGCCATGGCGGAGGAGAGCGCGCAACTACGTCATGCCAGATCGCGTGGGCCGCGGAGCAACTGGGTCCCGTTGGGGATCGCCGCGGCGGTGGTCGCGGTTCTGACCGGCGGCTGGACACTGCTGAACGCGGGCCTGCCCCGGACCGAGGATCTGGCCGCGGGGCAGAGCATCACGCTCGGTTCCGGCCAGGGCTACGAGGCGTCGATGTCCTTCGACGACGGCTGGGAACTCAACACGGGCTCCAGCACCCAGGGCGCGCGGTACGTCTTCAGCAAGGGTCCGGTGAACCTCCGGGTGAGCGTGGTGACTCCGCCCGTGAGGGCCACCGCGACAGAGCTCTGGGAGGGGATGCGCGACATCGTCCGGGTGGGCGACGCCACGGCGGCCCTCGGCGAACCGGAGCCGATCACCTCGGAGGCCGGCGCCGAGGGCCTCACCGGTGACCTCCACCTCCGGCAGAACATCGGTACCGCGGCGGTCTTCCTCTCTCCCGGGGGCGATTTCGCAGTGGAGACCCAGGCCTTCAGTTCCGACGCCACCCCGACCGAGGTCGCCGACGCGGAGAAGCTGGTCCGGACGATCCGCTTCAGCCGGTCCTCAGGAGGCACCCCATGAGCCACGCACGCCCCGAACCGGACGTCCCGCCCACGGCGAGCGGTCAGATCCCCACACCCAGGGAAGACGGTCAGGGCCGCCAAGGCCCCGGGGAGCGCGAGGCCCCCGGAGCGACCGGACAGGACAGCGAGGGCACCGAGCTCCCGCCCTCAGCACAGCCGCAGCCGGGGCCGGAACCGGAGCCGGGACCACCGCGCACCCAGCCCCTGCCCAGCCTGGTCGCGGCGGTGGTCTTCGGTGTGCTCTGCCTGGGCGGCCTCGGCTACACGCTGCTGAACTTCACCGGGGCGATCCGGGTCTTCACCGCGGAGGCGGTGGCCTCCGTACTGATGCTCGCCGTGGTGGGTGTGATCGGGTTCTGGATCCTGCGGCGGATCCGCCCGGTCCGGCCGCCGAACCTCGCGTTCTCGCTCCTGGCCCTGGTCTGGGGCATGACTGGGGCGGTCGGTCTGGCCCTGTACGCCAACACCCAGCTGGGGTCCGCGTGGTCCAGGGCGGGCGGCCTGGAGTTCGGTTCGCTCTGGGGTGCGGCGCTGACCGCCCCGATCAACGAGGAACTGCTCAAGGTCACCGGGGTCGTGCTGATCGCGGTCATCGCGCCGCGCGCGGTGCGCGGGCCGGTCGACGGGTTCGTCGCGGGCTCCCTGGTGGGGTTGGGCTTCCAGCTGGTGGAGGACCTCACCTACGCGCTCAACATGATCTCGATGCAGGGTGCCACCGCGGGGATGGTCTCGGTGGTCCAGTCGTTCTTCGCCCGGGTCGTGCTCACCGGTCTGGGCTCGCACTGGGCGATGTCGGCCGTGGCCGGTACCGCGATCGGCTTGCTGGCCGCCACGGCCTGGCGCCCCGGCACGCGCCGTGCGGTCGGAGCCCTGCTCCTGCTGCTGTTGGCGATGGGCCTGCACTGGCTCTTCGACGCTCCGCTGCTGCAGAGCCTGCTCGGGATCCTCGTCAAGGTCCTGGCGGTGTTCGTGTCCGCCCTGGCCGTGTACCTCGCGGTACGGCACGCCTACCGCGGACGGGTCCGCCGCGCCCTGGCCGAGGAGGGCGAGGAGTTGGGCATCCGCCGTTCGTCGGCGGTGGCACTGGCCAGCCGGCACGGCCGCCGCGGGGAGCTGAGCCGTGTGGCCCACCCGGAGCGGCCCGCCGTCCGCGCCCGTCAGGAGCAGATGGTGGCGGCGGCCGAGGAGCGCGCGTCGGAGTACCGCGGCTGACCGGGGCCCGGACGCCGGCTCACCGCGAGCGCGCCCTCTTTCACCGCGCACACCGCCGAGGAGCCCCCGGAGCCGCAGAGGCCGACCGGGGGCTCCGCCACGTCCGGGGGGTTTCGCTCGGCCCGGATCGTCGACCTGGGCAATCGAGGCCAGGGCACCCATCATTGCCGCGTCGCGGCCCTGGACGAGTCGGTCGTCGGTGTGGCAGGCGGTCACCCCGAGGGATGCGGAGAAGCCTGTCGGGCAGGACCGGGACGGGCGTATCGGGCCGGGCCGGGGGCTCGAAGGGAGGGTGGGCGGCGCAGTGGCCCGACCGGGTGAGGTTCGGCGATTCCCTCCCTGGGGCCGGAAGCCCCCTCGTAACCTGGAGTCCGCGGCTCCCCAGGGAAGGACAACGCGATGCCCGTGGACGGCACCCCGGACCCGCACGAGGTCGAGGTCCCCTTCGGCACCCGCCTCAAGCTGAACCGCACCAGACGCGGTCTGACCCGGGAGGTGCTGGGCGGTCTGGTCGGCCGTTCGGCGTCGTGGGTCAAGGCCGTGGAGACCGGCCGCCTGGGCACCCCCAAACTCCCGATCCTGCTCCGCCTGGTGGAGGCCCTGCGCATCCGTGACCTCGCCGAACTCACCGGTGAGCAGTCCGTGCCCGTGGAACTGTTCACCGGCCCGGGACACACCCTGCTGCCGAGGGTGCGTGAGGCGGTCAACGCCCTGCCCCTGGGCGACGACCGGCCCGCTCCCCCGCTGGAACAGCTGCGTGCCCGGCTGGCCGGGGCCTGGCGGGCACGGCACTCGGCCCCCAACCACCGGGAGGTGGTGGGACGGCTGCTCCCCGGGTTGTTCGGGGACGCGCAGCGTGCGGTGCACCAGGCCCACAGCCCGGCCGACCGGGCCGCGGCGCGGTCGGTGCTGTCGGAGGTGTGTTCGCTGGCGCAGTTCTTCATCGCCTACCAACCCGCGCAGAGTCTGCTGTGGCGGGTCGCCGAACGCGGCATGGTCGCCGCCCAGGAGGCCGACGACCCGCACGCCCTGGGGGTGGCGGCCTGGCTGCTGGCGCAGGCGCACCGGGACGCCGGTGACTGGGAGGCCGCCGACACGGTCACCGAGGACGCCGGCAGGCACCTCGTCCGGTATCTGCCGGACGGGAACCGGGACGTCCTGGCGGTGTGGGGCGCACTCCGGTTCGAGGCGGGGTACACGGCGGCGCGGCGCGGGGAGGCGGGTTCGGCGTGGCGCCACTGGGACACCGCGCGCAGGGCGGCCGAACGGCTGCCCGCCTCCTACTACCATCCGGTGACCTCGTTCTCCCGGCCGGTGATGGGCGCGCACGCGGTGACCGTGGCGGTGGAGCTGCGCAACGGCAACGAGGCGGTACGCCAGGCCGAGCGGGCCCCGGCGGAGGCGATCCCCTCACGGCCGCGCCGGGCCCGGTACCGGATCGAGCAGGCCCGCGCCCACCATCTGGCGGGCCTGCGGGACGAGGCGCTGCGCGTGTTGGAGGCGGCGCACGAGGCGGCTCCGGAGACGGTCCGGTACAACGGTTTCGCCCGCCGGATGGTGCTGGAGGAACTGGAGTCACGTGAGGCCCGTCGGCGTGACCGTGCGGGCGGGCTCGCCGCACGGATCGGGTTGCTGTCCTGACCGGAGCGGGAATCAACCCCACGGGAACCGAGGACACAGGGGGCACATTCTGTACCCCTCGAATCAGCATCACCACATAGGGTTACTCACCATCAGAGCCCCGGGGGTCATGGGGGTGCCCGGGGCACGTTCGAGAGTTCGGGGGGCGCCGTGAGCGACGCCGCCACCATCGAGGCCAAGGACCGGTCGACCCTGGAGGCATGGGCGCGGGCCATGGACGCGACGGTCGTCCAGGTGGCCGAGAACTGGTGGTCGATCACCTACGAGGCCGAGGCCGGCCTGCCCGACGGCAGTAAGGTGCGCTGCCGCTACCGGTACGTGATCCCGCGCCAGGCCGCCCTGCGGCGCTGGCGGCGCACGTACGTGGTCGGCCTGGTCCACGACAGCGGCCGCGCACAGTGCCACCACGTGCGGCAGGTGATCCCGGTCGGCGACACCGACGCCGAGGAGCGGCACCGGGCCGAACTCATCGCCTCGGCGCTGGTCGCCACCGAACGCAAGGGCACCTGCGGGGCGAGCGTCACCAACCTGGAGGTCTACGTGGTGGAGCGGGCCACCCTGTGGAAACCCCGCGTGGCCAGGTACTGAGGGCGCCGGAGAGCGGGACCGGGCCGAGGCCCCCGGCCCGGGATCCGACCGGAGCCGTTGCCGGACCGGGGCCGGACCGGCACTCACCCGTCCGGGCTCCGCAGCCGGGTCAGAGCTCGAAGACGAGGCAGGTGGAGGAGGCGGTGGCGACGACCTTGTCGGCGGCGTCGCGGATCTCGCCCTCGGCGAAGGCGACGCGGCGGCCGGGCTTGGTGACCCAGCCCCGGGCGAACAACGGGGTGCCCGCGAAGACGGGCCGCAGGTAGTTGACCTTGATCTCCACCGACGTGTACCCCACCCCGGCGGGCAGGGTGGTCTGGACGGCGCAGCCCACGGCGGAGTCGAGCACGGTGCACATCAGGCCTCCGTGCACGGCCCCCATCGGGTTGCACGCGGACTCGTCCGGGGTGCCCTCGAAGCGCACCTCGCCCTGGCTGGCCGCGGTGAGCCGGAAGCCCATCAGGGCGCCGATCGGGGCGCCGGGGAGTTCGCCCCGGAGCCCGGCCTCCATGTGTTCGAGCCCGGTGAGGCCCTCCCGGCCGTCCACCGTGAGCTTGGGGTCGTGCCAGGTGACCGTCTTGCTGCGGGGTTCGCCCCATGACTCAGGGGTCTGTGTGTTCTGCTCCATTCCGGGCACCCTATCTTGTGGGTTTGATTTTCAAACTATTGACCCGGCCCTTCGGAACCGCATGCCATCCTGTGGGCATGCAGCGAACCGAGGACACACCGCCACGGCCACCGGCCGTCTCCGTCCCCGGCCGTCCCTGTTCCGCGGCGGCCGCCCTGCAGCTGGTCGGCGAGAAGTGGTCCCTGCTGGTGGTGCGCGAGCTTCTGTTCGGGGTCCGCAGGTTCGACGCCCTCGCCCGCAACACCGGCGCCCCCAGGGACCGCCTCACCGCACGGCTCCGCAGCCTGGAGGAGGCCGGGATCATCAGCCGCAGGGCCTACCAGGAGCGCCCGGCCCGGTACGAGTACCACCTCACCGAGGCCGGACAGGACCTCGCGCCGGTACTGTTCGCCCTGTTCAGCTGGGGTGACAAGTGGCTGTTCGACGAACCTCCCGCCGTCCTGGACCACCGGGGCCCGGACGGCCGCGAACACCGCATGCCCCTGGGCCACCCGCCCGTCTGCCCCACCTGCGAGGAACCGGTCAGCATGCAGGACGTCGTCCCCCGGCGCACCGGAGGCGACCCCGGCTGAGCCGGTCGGGGGGCGTCCCCGCGCAGGGGTGCGGAGCGGGTCCGGCTCCGGGACCCGACCCCGTGCCAGGACCGGGACCGGTCGGAGACCGTTTCCCGGTGCCCTCCGGAGCCCCGGCCCTCGACGGTCAGGCCCCGGTGTCCCCGGATCCGCTGCCGGTTTCGGTGGGAGATTCCACCACGCAGAACTCGTTGCCCTCCGGATCGGCGAGCACCACCACCACGTGGCCGTCCTCCGCGCGGGCCGGTGTCAGCACCCGGGCGCCCAGCCCGACCAGCCGGGCGGTCTCCGCCGCGTGGTCGGCGACGACCAGGTCCATGTGCATCCGGTTCTTCCCGGGCCGGGGTTCGGGCACCAACTGCAACAGCAGGTCCGGCCAGCGCCCGCCGGGGTCCTTGAGCGCCACGTAGACGGGGTGCTGCCCCGGTTCGCGTTCGAAGGACAGCGCCGCGCACCAGAAGTCCGCCGCCGTCTCGAGGTCGTTGGTGTCGAGCACGTAGGCCAGTCGCATCCGGATTCCCTTCGTCGTCACATCCCGGGATCCTTGGCGCCCCTACCCCGGACCGCACCCCCGCACCCCTCGCCCGGGTGCGGCCGCGCGCAGGGCCGCCCCGCCGCGGTGTCCGCCCCGGTGGCTACGCGTCCTGCTCGGCGAGGCGCCGCTCCAGCTGGTCGAGGACCAGCGCGAGACCGTAGGTGAACTCGTCGCCGTAGTCGTACCCCTTGCCGACGACCAGCTCCGCGAGGAACTCCGCCAGGTACGGGTAGACGCCCGGGGGCGGGGCCAGAGCGGCCGTGAACTCCTCCGCCCCCTCCCCCGGCGCGAAGGGCAGGTTCAGTTCGGTCAGCACGAACCCGTAGACGTAGGAGTCGATCGCCGAGTAGGCGTGGGCCGCCAGACGCACCGAGAAGCCGCTGTTGCGCAGGCAGCCGAGCACCGTGTCGTGGTGGCGCAGCAGCGCCGGCCCCGGGGAGCTGCGGGACTCCAGCAGGCCCAGCGCCCACGGGTGCCGGGACAGTACGCGACGCGCGGAGGCGGAGCGGTCGGCGATGGCCTGGCGCCAGGGCCGGTCGAGGGCGGGCAGCTCGATCCGGGCGAAGATCCAGTCCGCCATCGCGTCGAGCAGGTCCTCCTTGCCCGCGACATGGTGGTAGAGCGACATCGCCTCCACCCCGAGCTCCCTGCCCACGTTGCGCATGCTCACTCCGGCGAGCCCGGACCGGTCGGCGACGCCGACGGCCGCCCCGATCACACGCGAGCGGTTCAGAGCTGGGCGTTCGACCATCACTACCTCACGAGACCTTGTGGACTTACACATGTAAGAGTACCGTTCACGGAACAACAGACTTACAAGTGTAAGGGAGCGCTCATGAAGGCCGCGATCGTCAAGAGGTACGGACCGCCGCAGGTCGCCCGCGTCACCGAGTCGCCCACACCGCGGCCGCGCCCCGGGCAGGTCCGAGTCCGGGTCGCGGTCGCGGCCGTCACCGCGGGAGACGCCCGGATCCGCGCCGCCCGCTTCCCCCAGGGGTTCGGCCTCGTGGCCAGACTGGTGTACGGGTTACGGGGACCCCGGATCGGGGTTCTGGGCAGCGTGTTCTCCGGCGTCGTCGACGCCGTCGGAACCGGTGTCGACAGCCTCTCCCCCGGCGACGAGGTGTGCGGCATGGCGGGCCAGAGGATGGGCACGCACGCGGAGTACGTCGTGGTCCCGGCCGCGCGGGCCGTACGCAGACCCGCCGGGGTCTCCCACGAGGACGCCGCCGGGGTGCTGTTCGGCGGGACCACCGCCCTGCACTTCCTGCGGGACGAGGCCGCCCTGAAACCGGGTGCCTCCGTACTGGTCAACGGCGCCTCCGGGGCGGTCGGCACCAACGCCGTACAGCTGGCCAAACACCTGGGCGCGAGGGTCACCGGTGTCACGAGCACGCCCAACATGGACCTGGTCGCCGAACTGGGTGCTGACCGGACCGTCGACCACACCACCACCGACGTCGTGTCCCTGACCGAGCGCTTCGACGTCGTGCTCGACACCGTCGGCAACCTCTCCCCCGCGTCCGGCCGCGGCCTCCTCGACGAGGGCGGGGTTCTTCTGCTGGCCGCGGCCGGTCTGCGGGACGTCGTGCGGGCCCGCGGCAACGTCCGGGCGGGCGCCGCACCCGAGCGGCCCGAGGACTTCGCGCACCTGCTGGGGCTCGTGGCCGACGGTGTCCTGACCCCGGTCATCGACCGGATCGACCCCCTCGAGGAGATCGCGGAGGCCTACCGGAGGGTCGACTCCGGCCACAAGGTCGGCAACGTCCTGATCCGCCCCTGAGCCTCCGGACCGGTGCCACGGGCCCGGGAACCCCCTCCGGCCAGGTTCTGTGGCGCGGCCCGGCCGTTCGTGCGAACCTCGGAACCGGACAGGCGGGACCACCGGTGACACCACAGCATCGGCGGCACGGCACGGAGGGGGCCAGGAGTTGATGCGTGTCTCTCTGCTCGACCGCTCACGGACGCGCAGCGGCGAGTCCGACGCGGAGGCGATCGCGGCGACCGTCGCCAGGGCGGTACGCGCGGACGAACTGGGCTTCCACCGGTTCTGGACCGCCGAGCACCACGCGGTCCCGGGCATCGCCGCCTCGACTCCGGCCGTGCTGCTCGCGGCGATCGGCGCCCGCACCCGCAGCATCCGCCTGGGCACCGGCGGGATCATGGTGCCCAACCACAGCCCGCTGCTGATCGCCGAACAGGCACTGCTCCTCGAGGCCCTCTTCCCGGGCCGGGTCGACCTGGGTCTGGGCGGCTCGCTCGGGTTCACCGCCCCGATCCGGCGTGCGATCGGGCGGACCGCCGTGCGCGAGGGCGAGTACCCGGCCGAGGTCGAGAGGGTGCGGCAGTACCTGAGCGGGCGGGCCGAGATCACCGCCAGACCCGGCGTCGAGCCTCCTCCGGTGTTCCTGCTCGCCGTGCGGGGCGGTCTGGCGCTCGCCGCCGAACTGGGGCTTCCGGTGGTGGTCGGCGGACCGGTTCTGCACGACGCGGAGCGGCTGGCCTCGTACTTCCGGGACTTCCAATCGAGCCCGACCGCGTCCGAGCCCTACCTGGTGGTCAACGTGGACGTCTCCGTGGCGGAGACCGAGGAGCGCGCCCGGGACCTGCTGCTGCCCGAGGCCTGGGCGCTGGCGGACTCGCGGGAGGTCGGCGAGTTCCGGGCGCTGCGCCCCGTCGATGAGGTGCGCCGGCTGATCGGCGAGACGAGCCGCGAGAAGAAGCTCAGGGCGGTCGACGACTGGACGGACTCCGCGATCGCCGGTACGCCGGAGCAGGTGGCGGACTCACTCGCCGGCCTCCTCGAGCGCACCGGCGCCTCCGAGCTCCTCGCCAACGTCAGCACCTACGACCATGACGAGGTCAGGAAGACCGACGAGTTCCTCGCCTCCCTCCGAACCCCGTAACGGCTCCGCGCTCCGGGGCCGTGGTCAGAACGGACCCCTCTGGGGCGAATGCCGGAAACAGAAGAAGAGGCCCACCAGATGGTGGACCTCTCTCTGAACTGCGCTGTCTTGAGACCAGCACTGCCTCTGTCGGGACGGCGGGATTTGAACCCACGACCCCTTGACCCCCAGTCACGCCCACAGTGGCCACCAGGGGTCGCGGACGGTCACCCCACAACATGAACCCGAAGGCCGGGGGGCGCCCACGGGCGCCCCTCCCCAACCCCACCTAAATTGTCAGCACCCAGCACTACCGTGTTGCCACACCCACCCTCCGTAACAGGGAGATGCGCCATGGTGGACAGCCCTTCATCGAAACCCGCCACAGGACCCCGCCCTCAAGGGGCAGGCCAAGCAAACAAGCGCGCACAAAATCAGAAGGCGCGCAACTATGCGTCCGGTGTCAGCAAGGCTCTTTTTCTACTTAGCAGAGGGCGCTGCTACGAGCCTTCTTGCCCTCGCCCAGTAATCCGAGAAATTGATGGAGAGCCGATTGTAGATGTCGAAATTGCACACATAAGCGCACACAGCCCCGACGGCCCACGCTTCGACCCAAAAATGGGAAACGACAAAAGAAAATCCTTCGCAAACCTCATCCTACTCTGCAACCCCCACCACACAGTCATAGACAATAATCCAAATAAATACCCAATCAAGCTCCTGATCCAGTGGAAGAAAAGTCGTGAAGGAGAACTTTTCGAGCAACTATCAGGACTTGAAAATCTCACACCAAACAAGCTCCAAGAAATGATGTCCTCAGCCGTCACGCAGAGCAAAAAAGAAATAATGCATGCAATTGGAGAATTATCAGAGATCAGCGAAGAGTCCGCAGCAATACTCAAGAAGCTCGCCAAAGAAAACTTCAGCCGACCTTACATCGACATAGACGCAGTAGAATCCCTTGCCAACTCGACCCGCAGACTCACCCACCTCGAAGAAACCACCGTCTCATTGTGCAAGGCAGCCCAGAACCTAGGGCATCTGCAAGACACAACACCCCAACTCTCCAAGGTCGCCGAAGATCTTGAGCACTACATCTCAGCAACCTCAAGACTTCAATCAATGGCTGTCGACATAGACAAGTCGACGGAAAAAATCAATCTTGTTCTACGCAGCACACTCCACGAACGCCCCTGGGAAGCAGCAGAGCAGGGGATATTCGAGACCGCCGAGGCAATCGAACGAACATTTGACTCCATCAACAACTTAGATTCCGAGATCATCATCAGGGACAAGGGGCGCTGGACATACTTCCTCCGAGGGATCATCTTCGGAATATGCGCAGGGTTGGCCATTTTTTACTATGCATCCACCCAATTAGGATAGACGAAGCATCAACGAACGCTCAGGAGAAGTTTTGACAGCAAGAGTTTTAGAGTTGACGCACGTCGGGCAACCCATTGACCGGGGCGCATCATGCTTTGATCAGGGGAAACACATCCGCAAGGGTGCACCCGTCATACGGGCTGCCCGGATGGTGCACCAATCGACTCAACCACTGGCCGACTCAGCTACTGGATCCGCTCGGAACTGCGGATGGGAGTGGCTACGCCGCGCCCAGGACATCGCGCACCTCGGGAACGTCTCGAAAACGCTCCAGAGCCCTCCTCACAACCCGGGCGCGTTCGTTGGTGCCGCGGCAGGCTCAAGGGCGACAAGCCTAGACGGCCCTCCAACTCCATGACGCTGAAACAGGCCGTGGCGGTGCTCAAGGCGGCGGAGGGCACAAAGTGGTACGCCTAGCTGGTGCTCTCCATCGTCATCGGCGCGAGAACCGAGGAGGTCCGGGCTCTGGCCTGGGACCAGATCGACGCCAACGGCGCGGTCCCCACGATCCACGTGTGGACCTCGGTGCGAGGCGACGGCGACACCAAGACCCGCAGGTCGAGGCAGTCACTGGAACTGCCCACCCTGGCGGTCAAAGCCATCGGAACCCACCGAGCAGCACAGGCCCGCGAGCGCCTGGCGGCCGCGGAGATGCGGCAGGACAACAACTCGGTGTTATGCACACATACCGGCACCCCGCTGGACCGTCACAACGTCCTGCGGGAGCTGCGCACGATCATGAGAAAGGCAGGATTGAACGAGAAAGAGTGGACCGCGCGAGTGCTACGGCACACGTTCGTGTCCCTACTGTCCGATCACGAGGTGAGCATCGAGGAGATCTCCCTGTTGGTCGGCCACAACGGCACCGACACCACCGAACGTGTCTACCGCCGCCAGCTACGGCCGGTACGCCGATCCGCGGCAACCGCGATGAACGAAATCCCGCACGACGTGGCCTCACACCCCACACAACCCGGTTCTACCCCACCTGAGACGCAGCAAGGGGTCCACCATATGGTGGACCCCTTGCTGAACTTACTGTGCCTCTGTCGGGACGGCGGGATTTGAACCCACGACCCCTTGACCCCCAGTCAAGTGCGCTACCAAACTGCGCTACGTCCCGGCCGCTGGGCGGTGGTCGTTTCCGACCCCGCCAACAGGTAAAACCTTACCGCATTCACGGGGCCGTTCGAACCAGCTCAGCTCCGGGGGCCGGGCCCCACACCGATGACGTGCGCACGGTCGCCGGCGGAGAGACCGGACACCGCGATCACGTCCGGGGCCAGGGCCACACCGAAGGGTGAGCCGTCCGGGGACAGGCCCTCCGCCGCCGTGTCGAGCGGAACCGCGGCGGGGTCGGATCCCCACGCGCCGACGAGCAGGACGGCCGGGTCGTCCTCGCCCGCCTGGAGCGCCGCGAACAGTTCGGGGCTCGAAGCGATGCTGTCCGGGTCCGGGATCCGGGTGGTGAACGCGAGGGTCTCCAGGGTCTCGGTGTCGGGGACCTCGCCGCCCGGTTCGCCGACCACCGGCTTCTCCAGGCGGTACTCCGCCTGGTGGGTGGCCTCGTCGGTCTCGGTGAACAGCAGCCGCTCGCCGTCGAGGGGGACCGTTCCGGCGGGCAGGTCCTCCGCGACCACTTCTCCGGTCCGGCCGCGGAAGGCCAGCGCACCGGGTTCGTCGCCGGCGTAGCGGACCACCACGGACCAGCCGTCGGGTGCCGCCGTCAACTCCTCCACGGGGCCGGGCAGTTCGAGGCTCGAGTACCGGGCTCCCCCCTCGGTCAGGACCAGCACCTGGGGGAACCACTCCTCCGGGGCCTCCTCGTCCCGCGGGCACTCCTCGGGCACCAGGATCCGGGGGCCCGCGGCCACCGGGGCTCCGACCTGTTCGCACCCGCCCCGGAGCTCGTACCGGATCTCCTCCTCGTGCGGTTCCTGGGACCGGACGGTGAAGCTGTCGTCCTCCGCGACCTGGACGAACGTGGCCCCGGTCAGGAGCAGGTGGTCCACCCTCCGGTGGATCCGGTGGTCTCCGACCAGCCTGCCGGTGTCGGCCTCCAGGACGGCCAGCGACCGTTGTTCGTGTTCCGGGCGGGTGTCGTCCCGGTACAGCACGGCCACGCGCCCGCCGTCGGGAGTGACCTGGGACCAGAGCACCTCGCCGAGCGGCTGGAACCGCCAGCGTTCGGCGCCGTCCCGGCTGTCCAGCGCCCACACGCCACGGGCGCCGTGGACCAGCACGCCGGAATCCGTGGCGGCCACGGAGACCTCACCCGCCGAGCCCTCCTCCGGGTGCTCCCACACCCAGGCGACCTCGTCGGCGTGGGCCGGGACGGGGGATTCAGCGGGGCTGAGGGGTTCGGCGAGGGTGTGCACGAACCGGTCCCGCTCCAGCGCTGTGGGAACGGCGAACACCGCGAGGGCCACGACCGGGGCCAGACCGGCCAGCAGGGCCTCGATCCGGGGCTGGCCCGGGGCGGGCCGCAGGGGCTCGGGACGGCCGGAGACGGCGAGCACCGCGGCGCCCGCCAGCAGGGCCAGAGCGGCCAGGTACCAGAGGTGGGAGACCGCCCCGAAGTCGACCAGAACGTCGGGCGGAGGACCCTCCCACCCGGTTTCCCGCACCCCCGCTTCTCCCGCCTCCGGGAGTTCCCGCAGGACCACCTGCAACGCCAGGCACACCACCAGGACGGCCGCCGCCCGGATCGGCCCCGAACCCTCGCCCGGGAGGGAGTAGTACTCGTTGCCCTCAGGTCGTTGCCCCTCCGCGCCCAGCGCCCAGACCACGGCGAGCAGCACCACCGCGCCGCACAGCGCCCAGTGCACCGCGGCGGTGCCGTCCCACTCCGCGGGGCCCAGCACCACGGCTGCCGTGACTACCAGGGCCCCACCCAGGACGGACCCGGTGCCCGCCCAGGAGAGCAGCCGCCAGAGCGTGTCCGGGTGCATGATCCGGCCCATCACGGCACCAGCCCTTCCACGCGGTGAGCTCGGCCGGTCTCGTTCAGCAGCAGGGCGGCGACCCCGCCGGAGACCCTCACGAGTTGCGACACCCCTCCCCCGCTCTCCATCTCGATCCGGTTGTCCGGTCCTCTGCCCAACCGCCCGCCGTGGGGGGCCACCAGGACCTGGGCGCGGTCCTCGTACTCCGATTCGGGATCGGGGAACAGCATCTGGCCACCCAGGGCCGCAGCCCCGCTGTCGACCGTGGTCGAGAGATAGGCACCGCCCGCCCCGACCAGTTCGGTGCGCGCACCGGAGGGGGTGACGTGATGGACCTCGGCTCCCTGGCCGGAGCGGTGGAAACGCACGGTCACCCCGTCGCCGTCGGCGGCCAGCACCTCTTCCGCGGTGAAGCCGTCCTCGGTCCCGAGCAGGTCCTCCGTGAGGTGCATGATCTCCTCGCCGGTGTCCGGGTCCAGCAGTAGGCCGAACTGGCCCGACCAGCGGCTCGGCACGACCAGCGCGTCCGCGCTCCCCTCTCCCCCGCGCCCCCGCCACGGACGCTCGGGCACGTAGGCCCCCGCCCAGTCGTCGCGCTCGTAGCTCCACCGTTCCTGCCCGGTGCGCAGGTCGAGGGACACCACTCTGAACTCCGTGTGCGCGTCCCCTTGCCGGATGAGGCCCCAGAGGTCGCCGTGGCTCTCGGCGAACTCGTCCCCGCTGACACAGGCGACGGCGTACACGATCGTCTCCGTGTGGACCCGGGGCGGACTGCCCTCGCAGACGTCACCCTCCTCGGGGGCCAGCCGCCGGTACCAGAGCTCCTCGCCGGACTCCCCGTCCCACGCGCTCACCCCGGCCGATCCGAGGAACTCGTCAACACCCTCACGCGAGTCCGTGTGCACTCCGATGCCGTCCGACCACCCGAGGAGCTGACCGGTGTCCCCGTCCGGTTCCTGTTCCGGCGGCCCCGTGTACTCGCCCGCCGACTCGCCGGTGGCCAGGTCGAACACCTCGGTGACAGGCTCCTCGGCGTCCTCCTCGGCATCATCAGGCCCGTCTTCGGAATCGGGGTCCCCCTCCGGGGTGTGGGTGACCAGCACCCACCCGTTCCCGGCCCAGACGGAGACCTCCTCCGCGGCGGGGCGCCGGTACGACCAGACCTCGGAGCCGTCGGTCCCGTCCAGGGAGACCACCCCGTCAGCGAACGCCACCAGGGGTCCGTGGACGCCGCTCCCAATCCAGTGGATCGTGGCCGCCCCGCCCGGTTCCCAGACCCAGCCGACCTCCCGCACCCGTTCCGGGACCGGCGCCTTCTCGGGCGGGTTCTCGGCGACGACGTGGCGGACCTCGGAGCGGTCGGCGTCCCCGGGGTCCCCGGCGAGCGCGGGCGCGCCCGCCCCGACCAGGACCACGGCCAGCGCGCCCGCTCCGAAGAAGGGCAGGGAGCGGGTCCGGGGAAACAGGCGGGGCGGCCGCACGGCGGTGAGCATGAGTACCAGGCCGAGGGCCACGGAGCAGACCACGACCCCCATGCGCAGCTCGCTCGGGGCCAGGCTGCCCGGTCCTTCCGCGTCCGCCCCCAACAGGGCGCCGCCGCCCGCCGCGAGCGACACCAGGACGATCATCGGAACCAGGTAGAGCACGTACTCCCAGCCGCTCTCCGCGTCCGGGGGCTGAGCGGCGTGTGCGCGCCCCCAGCGCACCCCGAGCATCAGGAAGATCACGCCGATCGCGCAGGACCAGAACCAGCCCCAGCCGGCCGCCTCGAACAGGCCCCAGCCCCGGTCCGACCAGTGCAGGACCGCGGCCACCACCGCCAGGAACAGCGCCCCCGCGACCATGCCGGTCCCGACCCACACCAGAACGTTCTCCGTGCGCCGCTCGCGCGCCACCCCGCACCGCCTACTCCGTGTCCCCGTGACCGAAGAGCCACTCTTCGCCACGAAAAGCTAGCAGTGTCCCGGGTCCGTGCTCCGGGTGGGTCAGGGGACCAGACCCTCCAGGAGCTGGGAACGGTCGTCCTGGCCGACCAGCACGGCCGCGCCCGGGACCGCCAGCACGTCGAGGTCGCCCTCCCGTTCGAGCTCAAGGAGCACTCCGTCACGCCAGCGGGTCGTCTCCCCGAAAGGTGCGACCATCACCGTCTTGGAAACATCCTCCACATCGGTGCTCCGTGCGATCACCAAGGCCCCGTCGAGCAGGGCGATCCTCTCCGAGCCGACGGTGTAGCCGAGGTAAGCCTCTTCGACCACCGCCGTGCCGGTGGTCTCCCCTGCGGCGTCCACCCGGTGGAACGTCGTCTCCAGATGACCGGTCTCCACCGCGAAGACGGCTCTGTCAGCGTCCGCGTACGCCACCCCGATGAGGTCCTCGCTGCTCGCCAGTTCCTCCGGCGGCGCCACGAGTTCCTCCCCGGTCCCCGGGTCGAGGACGGCTGTGCGCCCCTCCGGTCCGTGCTGCACGATCACCGCCGACCCGGCCGTACCTCCCGGGGCTTTCCCCAACCGGGGCGACGGGGCCGAGGGAGGCGCCGTCCACCCGGTGCGCCAGAGTTCGGTGCCCTCGAGCGGGTCGACGGCCACGACCGCGACCTCGGTCCTGAAGTCCTCCCAGCCGAAGGGGTCCGCGGACCTGACCGACTGTTCGACGGTCTCCTCGTCCGCGACCTCCAGGCAGCCGACCACGCCCACCAGGCGGTGACCGTAGCTCTGGGTATGCGCGACCACGCAGTGGTCGGGCAGTTCCAGCAGGTCCTCCACCAGTGCGCGGCCGTGCTCGTTCATCCAACCGGTCGAGGGCACCGCGGCCTCCGAACCCTCCTCGAGGACCTCCCCGGTCCCGGCGTCCAGCACCACCGTCTCCCATACCTGCTCGCCGGAGTCGTCGGTGCCGGCCCCGTGCCTCACGTGGACGCGGCCGTCCGCGACCCACACCTTCTCGACGCGGTCGTGGGGGCGCCGGTAGGACCACAGTTCCTCGCCGGTCCCGCCGTCCAGGGCCACGGCTCCGTCATAGAGCAGGACGAGCGGCCCGTGGCTCCCGGGGCGGACGGTGTCGACCTCGGTGCCCATCGGTGTCCGCCACTCCCAGCCCGCTTCGGAGACCTCTGCCGGGACGGGGGCGGGTTCCCCGAGCCCGTCGGCGACGTGGTGCGGTACCCAGGGGACGAGGAACCGTGCGACCAGGACTCCGGCAAGGGGCACGGCCAGCGCCCCGGCGCCGAGGAAGGGGAGCGACCTGCGGAGCGGCCTCGGGTCGGGGCCGCGCCGGCCGAGGAGCATCAGCACGCAGCCCGTCCCGACAGCGCACGCCACCAGCCACAGGTGCACGGCGAACGGTGCGGGAGTGAAGGCCCAGGGGTCGCGTGTGGTGGCCTCGAAGGCGTCCCTGGGGAAGGCGAACAGGGCCGCCAGCAGTCCGAGCCCGGCCGCCGCGCACATCCACGACACGTACCGCCCGGTTTCGGCCGCCGGCCCGCCGCGCCGCCAGGCCACCCCGCGTGCGAGCACGAGCAGGGCGATCAGGAGGGACAGGAGCCACCAGCCTCCCGTCTCCTCGGGCCGGCGTTCGCCGTCGTACGCCCAGGCCACTACGCCGGCCCACACCAGGGCTCCGACCAGCAGCCCGGCCCCGGCCCATGCCAGGGCACCTCGTCGGCGTCCTGGCTCCCTCTCCCCCGTCACCGATCCACTCCGCACCTGTCCGATGTCCGACACTCCGCCGGAGAACCTAGCAGTGCCGGAACCCACTGGAACGCGGGGCCACCCTACGGTCACCGGATCAGCTCCCCTCACGAGAGCCTTCACCTTGGAGCGACGTGTAACCAAGTGGGCCGGGCTCCCGTCCGCAGCTCAGGGCACCAGGCCTACAAGGCCCGACCCTCCGTGTTCGCTGACCACGACCGCACCGGGGACCAGCCTCAGATCCGTACGCACAGTTCCCGAGACCGGCAGGAAGGATTCCTCTCCCCACCGGGTGGTCTCCCCGAAGGGTGCGATCACCAGGTGCTCGTCCCAGTTGATGAGCAGGGACCCCTCGAACACGGCGATGCCGGAGGTACCAACGCTGTCTCTCAGATATGCCCCCTGGACCACGGCCGTGTCAGTGATCTCTCCTTCGGCATTCACCTGGTGAAACGTGGTCTGCGGTCCGGCTGAGTTCTTCCGGTCGCCGGTGTCCGTGGCGATCACGGCCCTGTCCGCGTCGGCGTACGCCACCCCGATGAGGTCCCTGCTGCTCATCAGGTCCTTCGGGAGTGCCGCGAGCTCCTCCCCGGTCCGCAGGTCAAGAACCACGGTCCGCTCCTCCGGCCCGCCTTCCACAACGAGCCGGCTCTCACCCGTGGGTCCCGAGATCAGGTCCAACCAGGGTCTCCTGACTTCGGTTTCGGTCGGCAGCGTCCACTCCTGCCGCCAGAGCTCACGGTTCGCTGCCTGGTCCACGGCAACCAGCATGGCGTCGACCTCGCCCTCCGGCCAGCCGAAGGGGTCTTCAGAGGAAATCGACTTCTCGGTGTTCTCCGCGTCCACGTCGACGGGGCACCCGATGACAGCTGCCAGGAAGCCGTCATGCTCCTGGTAGTCGGAGGTGACGACACACTCGTCGGAAAGAGACAGCGCCTCACGCACCTGCGCACGTGGAGGCCCATTTTCCAGGTCACCCGAATCGTCCGGGCCGGTCTCAGGAGAGAGGCTGTCGGATTCCCGACCGGTCATTTCTCCGGTCTGCTCGTCCAGTCGGACCGTCACCAGCTGTTGGGAGCCACCCCAGGTGTCTCCGGTCTCGTAACGCACGAGCACGTGGCCGTCCTCCCGCCACACGTCCGAGCCGCTGTCACGCCGGGGATCAGCGATCGGACCGTAGGGGCGCCGGTAGGACCACAGCTGCTCGCCGGTCTCGCCGTTCAGGGCCACCACCCCGCCTCGGAGGAGGACCAGCGGCCCATGGCTTCCCACCCGCACCTCGACCACGGAGGCGCCCTGCGGCGGCTGCCACTCCCAGCCGACTCGGGAGACCTCGGCCGGGGCCGGGGCCGTCTCACCGAGCTCGTTCGCGACCCGGTGCTGTTCCCGGGGAACGACCAGGACGATCATGGCCCCGACAACGACCACCGCCAGCGCGCCGGCGCCGAGCAGGGTCATGCTGCGTCCGAACGGCCTCGGGTTGGGGACCCGCCAGGAGAGCAGCATGAACACGGTTCCCAGAGCGAAGGCACACATCGCCAGCCACAGGTGCACGAACGGCGACAGGGTGTCGAACAGCGGCTTCGCGTCGAGGAACCCGAAGGGGTCCGCTGTGGAATAGAGCCCTAGCAGGGTAAGTCCCACCAGGGAGAACAGGATCATCCAGGACCGGTACAGCACGGTGCTGTACTCACTCACGTACACGTGCGGGTGTTCCTGCCAGCGGATCCCGAACACCAGCACGAAGAAGGTGATGGCGACCGCGGGGACCCACCAGCCGCCCACCTCCTCGAACAGCCCCTCACCGATCGCGAAACCGGTGACCAGCGCCCACACCGCGGACCCGAGGAGCAGCCCGGCCCCGATCCACACCAACGCGCTCCGCACGCGACCGTGCTCCTTCTCCTCCGCCACCCGGGCCACTTCACTCTCCACCGACGTCCGACATGCCGCCGGAGAACCTAACAGCCGGTCACTCAGGGTGAAGAAGCGGGGTTCGGTGAATGGTGACGGGGTCAGCGGCTCGGGCTCAGCGTGCGGCGGCGCGTTCGGTGAGCCAGGTGAAGAGGGCGGGGTCGGTGCCCATCTCGGGGTGCCACTGCACGCCGAGCACGTCGGGCACGTCCGTGTACTCCAGCGCCTCCACCGTCCCGTCCCCGGCCCAGGCGGTGGCGGTGACGTTCCGCCCCAGGTCGGCCACGGACTGGTGATGGTAGGTGGGTACGTCGAGCCTGGTGCGGCCCAGGATCCGGGCGGTGCGGGAGTGCTCGGCGACGCTGACCGGGTGGGTGTCGAAGATCCCCGTCCGCCGGCGGTGCTCGGTGCTGCCGACCACGTCGGGCACGTGCTGGTGCAGGGTGCCGCCGCGGCAGACGTTGAGCAGCTGCATGCCCCGGCACACCCCCAGCACGGGCAGGCCCCGGGTGAGCGCCCCGGTGAGAAGGTCCGCCTCGGCGGTGTCACGGGCCGTCTGGACACCGGCGGTGTGCGTACCGGTCGGAGCGCCGTAGCGACCGGGGTCGATGTCGCCGCCGCCGGCCAGGAGCAGCCCGTCCAGCCGGTCCAGGGCCCCGGCGATCCCGGCCACCGGCGGCAGCAGCAGGGGTACCGCCCCCGTGGCGGCGACGGAGTCGACGTAGTGGCGGGGCAGCAGGGTGGCGGGCAGGTCCCAGGCCTCGCCCCAGCGGGCCTGTTCCTCGTAGGCGGTGATCCCGACGACGGGTGGCACGGGGCCGACCCCCTTTCCGGGTGCGGATGGGTTCAGGGTGCGGGTCCGGCGGACGGACAGCGGCGGTGAATCCTAGATCGGGGTGACGTAGGCGCCGGAGATGCCGCCGTCCACGAGGAAGTTGGACGCGGTGATGAAGGAGGCGTCGTCGCTGGCGAGGAAGGCCACGGCGGCGGCGATCTCGGTGGCCTCGGCGAAGCGCCCCAGCGGGACGTGGACCAGGCGGCGGGCAGCGCGTTCGGGGTCCTTGGCGAACAGCTCCTGGAGGAGGGGCGTGTTCACCGGCCCCGGGGAGAGCGCGTTCACGCGGATCCCCTCGCGTGCGAACTGGACGCCCAGCTCGCGGCTGAGCGCCAGCACCCCGCCCTTGCTGGCGGTGTAGGAGACCTGGGAGGTGGCGGCGCCCATGGTGGCGACGAACGACGCCGTGTTGACGATCGAGCCCCTGCCCTGTTCGCGCATGTGCGGCAGGGCGTACTTGCAGCACAGGTAGACGGAGGTGAGGTTGACCTCCTGGACCCGCTTCCAGGCGTCGAGACCGGTGGTGAGGATGGAGTCGTCGTCGGGGGGTGAGATCCCGGCGTTGTTGAAGGCCACGTCCACGCTGCCGTACTCGTCCTTGACCCGGGAGAACAGCGCCTCGACCTCGGACTCGTCGGTGACGTCGACCCGGACGAACCCGCCGCCGACCTCTTCGGCCACCTGCTTGCCGCCCTCCTCGTCGAGGTCCGCGGCGATGACGGTGGCGCCCTCCCGGGCCAGGCGGAGCGCGGTCGCGCGGCCGATGCCGCCCGCCGCCCCAGTGATGACGGCGACGCGGTTCTGGAAGCGGTTCATGGTGTTCCTCCGGTTCAGGTGTCGTCGGACAGGAAGACGGTCTTGGTCTCGGTGAACGCGTCCAGAGCGTCGGGGCCGAGCTCGCGGCCGATGCCGGACTGCCCCATGCCGCCGAAGGGCGTCCAGTAGCGCACGGCGGAGTGCGAGTTCACCGACAGGTTCCCGGCTCGGACGGTGCGGGAGACCCGCAGGGCGCGGCCGATGTCGCGGGTCCACACCGACCCGGCCAGCCCGAACTCGGTGTCGTTGGCGATGCGCACCGCGTCGGCCTCGGTCTCGAAGGGCAGTACGGACAGGACCGGGCCGAAGATCTCCTCGCGGAAGGCCGGCTCGGCCGGGTCCTGGGTGGCGAGCACGGTGGGCGGGAACCAGAACCCGGGCCCCTGGGGCGCGCTCCCCTGGAAGGCGACGGTGGCGCCGTCCGTGTAGGCGGCGACGCGGTCGCGCTGGGCGGCGCTGATCAGCGGCCCCATGGCGGTGCCGGGGTCGCGGGGGTCGCCGACGGTGATGCCTTCCACGGCCGGGCGCAGGAGCTCCAGGAAGCGTTCGTACACGTCCTCCTGGACGAGCAGGCGGGAGCGGGCGCAGCAGTCCTGTCCGGCGTTGTCGAAGGCGGCCATGGGTGCGGCCGCCGCGGCCTTCTCCAGGTCGGCGTCCTCGAAGACGATGTTGGCGCTCTTGCCGCCGAGTTCGAGGGTGACGCGGGTGAGGTCCTCGGCCGCGGCCGCCATGACGCCCTTGCCCACCCGGTTGGAGCCGGTGAAGACGATCTTGGCGACGTCGGGGTGGCGGACCAGGCGGTCCCCGGCGACCGGTCCGGCGCCGGGCAGGATCTGGAGGACCCCCTCGGGCAGTCCCGCCTCCCGGGCGAGCCCGCCGATGCGCAGCGCGGTGAGCGGGGTGAGTTCGGCGGGTTTGACGATGACGGTGTTGCCCGCGGCCAGGGCGGGCGCGACGCCCCAGGACAGGACCGGCATGGGGAAGTTCCAGGGGACGATGACGCCGACCACGCCGAGGGGTTCGGCGAAGGTGACGCTCCAGCCGCCGGGGACGGGGATCTGCCGACCGGTGGCGCGTTCGGGCGCGGCCGCGAAGTACGTGAACACGTCCCTGGCGTTGCCCGCCTCCCAGCGGGCCTGGCCGATCGGGTGCCCGGCGTTGCGCACCTCCAGCTGGGCGAGATCCTCTGCGTGGGCGTCGATGCGGTCGGCCAGGGCGCGCAGCAGGCGTGCGCGTTCGGCGGGCGGGGTCTCCTGCCAGTCGGGGAAGGCCGCGGCCGCGCGGGCGACGGCGGCGTCGGTCTCCGCCGCGGAGGCCAGGGGGACGGTGGCGATGACCTTCTCCGTGGTCGGGTCGACCACCTTCTGTTCGGTCGCCCGTTCGGTCGCCGCGGTGCCGCGGTGGCTGGTGTTCACGATGGGGTCACTCCCGGTACCTCGTCTGCCCTGTTTCCCTGTCGCTCCGGACCGGGTGCGGATCGGCTCCGTCCGCACCGGGGCCGGGGTGGTCTACATCCGCTCGAAGCCGCGGAACAGCTCCCAGTCGGTCACGGCGGCGTCGAAGGCCGCGAGTTCGACGCGCGCGCGGTTGGCGTAGTGGGCGACGACCTCCTCCCCGAAGGCCTCGCGGGCGAGTTCGCTGCCCTCCCACAGCTCCAGCGCCTCGCGCAGGGTGGTGGGGACGGTGGGCAGGTCGGACGTGTAGGCGTTGCCGGTGAGGGGCGGGCCCGGTTCGATGCCGTGCTCGACCCCGTGGAGCCCGGCCGCGATGAGGGCGGCGTTGGCCAGGTAGGGGTTGACGTCCCCGCCGGGCACCCGGTTCTCCACCCGCAGGGACGGCCCGTGGCCGACCAGCCGGAGCGCGCAGGTGCGGTTGTCCTGCCCCCAGGCGACCGCGGTGGGCGCGAAACTGCCCGGGACGAAGCGCTTGTAGGAGTTGATGTTGGGCGCCAGCATCAGGGTGAACTCGCGCAGCGCGGCGAGCTGCCCGCCCAGGAAGTGGCGGCCGGTCTCCGACAGCCCTGCCGGTGGACCCGCGCCCTCCGGTGCGCCCGGCCCCGTTCCCGCCGGTGGATCCTCCGCCGCGGCCATGACCGGGGCTCCGGAGCCGTCGCGCAGCGAGAGGTGAACGTGGCAGGAGTTGCCCTCGCGCGCGTTGGGTTTGGCCATGAAGGTGAGCGACACGCCTTCCTGCGCGGCGATCTCCTTGGCACCGTTCTTGTAGATGCTGTGCTGGTCGCAGGTGCGCTGGACCTCGTCGAAGCGAAAGGCGATCTCGTGCTGGCCGAGGTTGCACTCGCCCTTGGCCGACTCCACGTACAGTCCGGCGCCGGTCATCTCGTTGCGGATGCGCCGTAGGAGGGGTTCGACGCGGGCGCCGCCCAGGACCGAGTAGTCGACGTTGTACTGGTTGGCGGGGGTGAGGTCCCGGTAGGCGCTGTTCCAGGCCTGTTCGTAGGAGTCCCGGTAGACCACGAACTCCAGTTCGGTGCCCGAGTAGGCGTGCCAGCCGCGTTCGGCCAGGCGTCGGCGCTGGCGGTCCAGGACCTGCCGGGGCGAGGCCGCGACGGGGGTCCCGTCGTGCCAGGCGAGGTCGGCGGTGACCATGACGGCGCCCTCGGCCCACGGGGTGCGCCGCAGGGTGGACAGGTCCGGGGCCATGACGAAGTCGCCGTATCCGATCTCCCACGAGGACATGGCGTAGCCGTCGACGGTGTTCATGTCCACGTCCACGGCGAGCAGGTAGTTGCAGCCCTCCGTGCCGTGTTCGAGGGTCTCCTCCAGGAAGAAGCGGGCGGAGAGGCGTTTTCCCTGGAGGCGGCCCTCCATGTCGGTGAAGGCGACCAGGACGGTGTCCACCGCTCCGGCCCCGACCTCGATCCTGAGCTGGTCCAGCGACAGTGGGGGGAGGCTGTCGTTCGCTCGCACCTGGGGCTCCTTGTCCGCGCCGCGACGCGACGCCTGGGAGTTTGGTTCGCATTCAGACCAATGGTGGAACATGCAACCAGCGGCGAACTTCCCTGTCAATACCGGGTTACCCCTCTTGACGCAGGAACACATACGGGCACACCATCTCCGTTATCACGAAAGGACCATCGGCAAACCATTGAAGGTCCTTGTGCGGCGACAACAACGGGACACCGACCCCCAGGGGAGCCCCCATGTCCGATTCCGCGAAACGCCCGGTCCACATCCAAGGGGCCGACTTCTCCCCAGCCGGAGACGACTACCTCCGCAAACGACAACTACGCAAGGGCGCCGCCGGATGGGTCCTGCTCGCCGGGCTCGGCGTCGCCTACGTCATCTCCGGTGACTTCGCCGGCTGGAACTTCGGCCTGGCCGAGGGCGGCTGGGGCGGTCTGCTGATCGCCACCCTCCTGATGGGCACCATGTACCTGTGCATGGTGCTGGGCCTGGCCGAACTGGCCTCGGCACTGCCCACCTCGGGCGCGGGCTACGGGTTCGCCCGGCGCGCTCTCGGGCCCTTCGGCGGTTTCGCCACCGGAACGGCCATCCTCATCGAGTACGCCATCGCACCGGCCGCGATCGCGGTGTTCATCGGCGGTTACGTGGAGGCGCTGGGGCTGTTCGGCCTCACCAACGCCTGGCCCGTCTACCTGGTCTGCTACCTGGTGTTCGTCGGGATCCACCTGTGGGGCGTGGGCGAGGCGCTGCGGGTGATGTTCGTGATCACCGGTGTGGCCATGGTGGCGCTGATCGCCTTCGTGGTCGGGATGATCCCCAAGTTCGACCCGGCCAACCTCCTCGACATCGAACCCACCGCGGCGCTGGGCGCCAGTTCGTTCCTGCCCTACGGCTACGCGGGTGTCCTCGGCGCGTTCGTCTTCGGCATCTGGTTCTTCCTGGCCATCGAGGGTGTGCCCCTCGCGGCCGAGGAGGCGCGTGAACCGCGCAAGGACATGCCGCGCGGCATCATCGCGGCCATGTGCGTGCTGATGCTGACCGCCGCGGCCATGCTCACGCTCGCCCCCGGCGGGGCGGGTGCCTCCGTCATGGCCGGTTCGGACAACCCGCTCCCCGAGGCCCTCCGCGAGGCCTACGGCGGCAACACCCTGCTCGCCGACTTCGTGAACTACGTCGGCCTGGCCGGGCTGGTGGCGTCGTTCTTCTCCATCATCTACGCCTACTCCCGCCAGCTCTTCGCCCTCTCCCGAGCCGGTTACCTGCCCCGTTGGCTGTCGGTCACCGGCAAAAGGCGCACCCCCTACCTCGCCCTCATCGTCCCCGGCACCGTCGGCTTCCTGCTGGCGGTGACCGTCGCCAACGGTGACCAGCTGATCAACATCGCGGTCTTCGGCGCCACCGTCTCCTACGTGCTCATGACCCTGTCGCACATGGTGCTGCGCCGCCGCGAACCCGGCCTCGAACGCCCCTACCGCACCCCCGGCGGCGCGGTCACGACGGGGATCGCGTTCGTGCTCGCCCTGTGCGCCGTGGCCGCCACGTTCTTCGTGGACATGGTGGGCGCGGCGATCACCGCGGGCATCTTCGTCGCCTTCCTGGCCTACTTCTGGTTCTACTCCCGCCACCACCTGGTCGCCGACGCCCCGGAGGAGGAGTTCGCCCTGATCGAGCAGGCCGAGGCCGACCTCAAGTGACCCTGCCCGGGCCGGGCGCGGCCCCGCGTACCGCCCCGTCCGCGCTCCGGCCGTACGCTGGGAACCCAGACGTGCGGCCGAGCGTGGAGAGGCAGGGGTGGTGACGACCAACACCGACACCGGGGTCGGGCCCGCGGCCGAGGCCGTGTTCCGCCCGGTCCGGACGGCCAACCCGTTCGAGGAGACGGTCGAGCGGCTGTTGTCGGCGATCCGGCTCGGCGTCGTCGCACACGGTGCGCGCTTCCCCTCCGAACGCGAACTCGCCGCGCGGCTCGGGGTCAGCCGGATCACCCTCCGGGAGGCGCTGCGCGCCCTCCAGGAGGCCGGGTACGTGGAGTCCAGGCGGGGGCGGTTCGGCGGCACCTTCGTCACGTACGTGCGCCCCAAGCCGAGCCGGAGCGAGGCCCAGAGGGTCCTGCGGGACACCGGGACGGACCTGGACGACCTGTTCGCCTTCCGCCGCGTCCTGGAGACCGGCGCCGCCGTGCTGCTGGCCGAGACCGGGCTGTCCCCCGAACAGGACCGGCTGCTCACCGAACGCCTGACCGCGGTGGAGGAGGCCGAGGTCGACGACTACCGGCGCCTGGACACGGTGCTGCACCTGACCCTCGCCGAGCTCACCGGCTCGCCCTCGCTGTCGACCGCACTGACCGAGGCGCGGATGCGCGTCAACGGCCTGCTGGACGCCATGCCCATGCTGGTCAGGAACCTCGAGCACAGCAACGCGCAGCACCTGGAGATCGTCCGGGCGATCCGGGACTCCGACCCCGAGGCCGCGCGTCGGGCGGTGCGCGAACACCTGGAGGGCAGCGAGGCGCTCCTCCGGGGCTTCCTCACCTGAGCCGGAGCCGGCGCGGGTCCGGAAGGGTTACGGGTCCGGGCCCCGTGCCCGGCGGCGGTACTCAGCTCGGCTTCCCGGAGGGTTCCGGGGAAGCCGCGGTCTCCCTCGCCTGGCGCGGTCGGCCGCTCAGGGCCGTGAGCGCCACCCCTCCCACGAGGAACACCGCCGCCAGCAGGCTCAGCGGTCTGACGTCCTCGCCGAGGAACAGGGCCGCCGAGGCCATGCCGAACACCGGAACCAGCAGCGAGTAGGGCGCCACGGCGGAGGCTTCGTTCTGGCGGAGCAGGTAGCCCCAGGCGCCGAAGCCGAAGACCGTGGCGGCCCAGGCGACGAAGACGATCGCACCCACTCCCGCCAGGTCCAGGCCCCGGAGCGCGGCCAGACCCGCCTCGGGCCCCTCCACCAGCAGAGACAGCGCGAACAGCGGCAGCGGCGGCACGACGCTGACCCAGACCATCCAGCTGAGCGCGTCCGGCGGGGCCGCCTTCCGGGTGATCACGTTGGACAGGCCCCAGAACGCGGCGGCCGCGATGACCAGCGCGAACGCGGTCAGCGGACCCGAACCGCCGTGGTCGTAGGCGGCGATGCCGATCCCGCACAGGGCCACGCCCATCCCGAGGTAGCGGACCGGGCGCAGGCTCTCCCTCAGGAAGAGCACCGCGAAGAAGGCGGTGAACACCGCCTGCACCTGCAGGACCAGCGAGGTGAGCCCGGCGGGCATGCCGAGGTCCATACCGGTGAAGACCAGCCCGAACTTGGCCACGCCCAGCACCAGCCCCACCAGGAGGACCCAGCCGAACGCGACTCCGGGGCGGCGCACGAAGAAGACCGCCGGCAGGGCGGCCACCAGGAACCGCAGGGCGGAGAACAGCAGCGGCGGGAAGTGGTCGAGGCCGACTTCGATGACGACGAAGTTGACCCCCCAGACGGCTGCGACGAGCACAGCCAGAACCGAGTGGGAGAAGCGCATGGATCCGATCATCCCGCCGCCCCGGTTTCAGCACCAGCGAAACCTCCTACTAGGTTGGTTTCAGCACCGCTTAACGATGGGTGCACCACCGACCGCCCTCCCCCGAAACCCCTCAGGAGGAGTCCCGTGCTCGACCTCGCCCGCCTCAGGGCACTGCACGCGGTCCACGTCCACGGCTCGGTCAGCGCAGCGGCCAAGGCACTCGGCTACACGCCCTCGGCCGTCTCCCAGCAGGTCACCAAGCTCGAACGCGAGACCGGGACGGTTCTCCTCGAACGCCGGGGGCGCGGGGTCGTGCTCACCGAGGCCGCCGGGATGCTCGTGGGCACGGCCGCCCGGATGCTCAGCATCATGGAGACGGCCGAGGTGGCCCTGGAGGAACAGCGCGGCAGGCCCTCGGGGCGCCTGACCGTGGCCGCCTTCTCCACCGCGGCCCGCGGCCTGCTCCCCCGGGCCCTGGCCGAGCTCGCCGGGAAGTACCCGGACCTGGACCTGCGGATCGTCGAGGAGGACCCGCACGCCACCCCGCACATGGTCGCGCAGGGCACGGTGGACCTGGCCGTCGTGCACGACTGGGACATCGCACCGATGACCGTCCCCGACGGGGTCGTGCGCGACGTGATCGGCGAGGACCGGTGCGACGTCGTCCTCCCCCGCGACCACCCGCTCGCCGCGCTGCCGGTGCTGAGCCGCGAGGACGTGGCCGGGGCCCGCTGGATCTGCCAGCCGCCCGGCACGGTCTGCCACGACTGGCTCATGCGCACCCTGCACTCGGTCCGGGCCGAGCCGGACGTCGCCCACTTCGTGGCCGAGTACCAGACCCAGCTCGCCCTGGTCGAGGTCGGCCTGGGCATCGCGCTGGTCCCCTGCCTGGGCCGGGGCGCGCTCCCGGACACCCTGGTGGTCAAACCCCTGGAGCCCGTCCCGGTCCGGGGCGTGTCCGCGCTCTGGCGCGCGGGCACCTCACGCCGCCCGGCCATCACCGAGGCCGTCCGGCTGCTCCACGAACACGCGGTCCTCCCGTCGCGGGTCGACCGCCGGGGACACGGGTGACGGGTCGCTTCGCGGCCGCGCCGATCCCGGGGCCCGGCCTCCGCGGGTGACCGGCGCCGGGCGGGACGCCTACGCGCTCGGGCACTCCCCGTCGCCGCAGGAGGCCGCGGTGCCCGTTTCCGATCCGGTGCCCCGGCGCCGTTCCAGCAGGACGGTGTCGCGCCAGCGGCCGTGGTGCCGCGCGATGCGTTCGCGCACGCCCACCGTGCGGAACCCTGCCTGGTGGTGCAGGGCCAGGCCCGCCCTGTTCTCGGGGAAGACCGAGGTCTGGAGCATCCACAGGCCGCCGGTGTCGGCCTCGGTGACCTGGCGGTACAGGAGTGCCTTGCCCACGCCGCGGCCGCGTGCTCCCTCGGCGACGTAGACGGAGGTCTCGGCCACGCCGGCGTAGGCCTCCCTGGTGGAGACGGCGGAAGCGGCGGCCCAGCCGACCACGGCTCCGTCTGCTTCGGCGACCCAGCGGTGACCGGGGATCCACGCGGTTCTGAGGGAGTCGGTGTCGGGAGCCCGGGTCTCGAAGGTGGCGTCGCCGGTGGCGATGCCCTGGGAGTAGATCTCCCGGACCCTCTCGAGGTCGGCGTCGGCCATGGGCCGGGTGGTGACGTCGGCGGGCAGGTCGGTGGGGCAGCACGGTCGGGCGTCGAGGACGCCCATGACGATGTCGGCGGCGTGCGGCAGGCCGGTGCAGCAGGCGGGGTTGATGGCGACCCGGGTCGAGGTGCCGACCTTGGTCAGGGTCACGAAGCCGACGTCGGCGAGCTTGCGCAGGTGGTGGGAGACCGTGGGCTGTCGGATCTCCACCGTGTCGGCGAGTTCGCCCACGCTGATGGACCCCGGGGTGGTGGCGATGACGTGGAGGAGGCGTACCCGGGTGGGTTCGGCCAGGCAGGCGAACCAGGCGGCGTAGGTTTCGGCGTCCGTTTGGGGCAGCAGCCGTGCGGCGTGGTCGAGCGGTGTCACGGTCATGCCCTCATTATCGACGAAGATCTATGGTTGCGTCCATCGATGTGTGTCGATAGAGTCCTCATTCATAGACACCAATCGATGAAAGAGGTGTGTCATGGCCGACGAACGTCCCGTCGTGGTGATCGGAGCCGGACCCGCAGGGCTGGCAGCGGCAGCGGAACTGGTGGCACGCGACCTCCCGGTCCTGGTCCTGGAGAGTGGCGACACGGCCGGGGCCGCGGTGTCCGAGTGGGGGCACGTACGGCTCTTCTCGATGTGGCGCGACCTGGTCGGCCCGGCGGCGGAGAAGCTGCTCTCGGCCACCGGCTGGCGGCGTCCGGACGACAGCGGGTACCCGACCGGCCGGGAATGGGTCGAGGAGTACCTCGCTCCCCTGGCCGAAGCCGTCGGTGACCGGGTGCGCTTCGGCACGAGGGTGACCGGGGTGAGCCGACTGGGCCGGAACCGGGTCGTGGACGCCGGACGCACCGAGCAGCCCTTCACCGTGCGGGTGCACACCCGCGAGGGCGAGGAACGGCTGTTGGCCCGTGCGGTCGTGGACGCCTCGGGCACCTGGGGCACACCCAACCCGGTGGGCGGCGACGGCCTGCCCGCTCTGGGCGAAGCCGCCGCGGCCGAGCGGATCTCCTACCGGGTCCCCGACCTGGGCGACGAGAGGACCCGCACGCGTTACGCCGGACGGACCACCGCCGTGGTCGGGAGCGGGCACTCGGCGCTGACCGCGCTGGTCGCCCTGGCCTCGCTGGCCCAGGAGGTCCCGGGCACGAAGGCGCTGTGGGTGCTGCGCCGCGGAGACGTCGGGGACGCCTTCGGCGGGGGCGCGGCCGACCAGCTCGCCGCACGGGGCGCCCTCGGACAGCGGGCCCGCGCGGCCGTCGAGGCCGGGGACGTCGAGGTGGTGACCGGATTCCGTACCGCACAGGTGCGATCAGGGGACGGCGGCACGGTTCTGGTGGGCGAGGGCGGCAGGGAACTGGGGCCGGTGGACGAGGTGGTGGCCCTGACCGGTTTCCGGCCCGACCTGTCCCCGCTGTCCGAGGTCCGTCTGGACCTGGACCCCACGCTTGAGGCGCCGGTGCGACTGGCCCCGCTCATCGACCCCAACCAGCACTCGTGCGGCACCGTCTACCCGCACGGCGCGGCCGAGCTCTCCCACCCGGAGGAGGGCTTCTTCCTGGCGGGCATGAAGTCCTACGGACGCGCGCCCACCTTCCTGGCTCTGACCGGGTACGAGCAGGTGCGCAGCATCGCCGCTCACCTGGCCGGGGACCACGAGGGCGCGGCCCGTGTGGAGCTGGTCCTGCCCGAGACCGGGGTGTGCGGCGGCGCGGGGCTGTTCGACGACCCCACCGCCTCCAAGGCCGACGCCGGCGGCTGCTGCGGGCCCACCCCCGAGGTCGCGGAGGAGCCCGCGGCGCGGCAGGACGGGGGCGGCGGCCTGACCGTTTCCGAGCTACCCCTCATCTCTTCGGGTGCCGTCCCCGCGGGGTCCTCCGAGGCGCCGGAGACGGCTTCCGGGAGCGGTTGCTGCTCCGGCCCGGCGCAGCGGACCGAGTCGGGTGAACCGGCTCGGGTTTCGTGACCCCTGTGTCCGCTCGGGTCTCCGGCGCGCCCGCCTCCACGGTGGTCGGGGCGCGCCGGGGCCTGGTGACCCTGTGCGTCACCGTCACCACCGGCTACGGGGTGCTGTTCTACGCCTTCCCCGTACTGGCGCCGAGTATCGCCGCCGACACCGGATGGTCCCTGGCCGTGGTGACCGCGCTGTTCTCCGCGTCCCAGGTCGTGGCGGGGCTGACGGGGATCCCGGTCGGGCGCTGGGTGCAGGCCCGGGGCCCGCGTCCGGCGATGACGGCGGCGGCCGTGATCGCGGTGCCCGCCGTGGCGGCCATCGCCCTGGCCCCGAATCCGTGGGTGTTCGCCGCCGCCTGGCTGGTGGCGGGAGCGGCGATGGCCGGGCTGTTCTACCCTCCGGCCTTCGCCGCCCTGACCCACTGGTACGGGGAGGCCAAGGTGCGGGCCCTGACCGCCTTGACCCTGGTGGCCGGGCTGGCCAGTACCGTCTTCGCTCCCCTGACCGCGTTCCTGGAAGGGGCCTGGGGCTGGCGGGGAACCTACCTGGTGCTCGCCCTCGTGCTGTCGGCCGTGGTCGTGCCCCTGCACGCCTTCGCCCTGCCACGGCATTGGGCCCCCAGCGGTACCGGGCAGCCGGGGGAGAGCCGCCGGGGAGCCCGTGCCGTGGTGCGCAGCCGGGCGTTCTGGGCTCTGGCGGCGTCCCTGACCCTGGGCTCCTTCACCGTCCACGCGGTCGTGGTCAACCTCGTCCCCCTCCTCCAGGAACGCGGATTCGGCACGACGGAGGCCGCCTGGGCGCTGGGGGTGGGCGGGATAGGCCAGGTCCTGGGCCGCCTGGCCTACGCGCCCCTGGAACGGCGGACCGGCCCGGTGACGCGCACCCTGGCCGTGCTGGGAGCCTGCGCGGTGACCACCCTCCTCCTCGCGCTGCTGCCGGGGCCCCTCGGTCTGGTCCTGACCGTCGCCGTGCTGGCGGGCACGGCCCGGGGCATCCTCACCCTCCTCCACGCCACCGCCGTCTCGGACCGGTGGGGCACCACGCACTACGCCACCCTCAACGCCGTGATGCACACCCCGCTCATGCTGGCCGTCGCACTCGCCCCCTGGGCGGGCGCGGCGCTGGCCGGACCGCTGGGCGGCTACACAGCGGTGTTCGTCGCCCTGGGGGCGCTGGCGGCCCTCGGCGCGGTGGTCGCTCCGGCCACTCGCACCGAAGGCACGCGGGTCCAGGAGCCCTCCCGCGCCTGAGCGCCCCGGCGCATGGTGTCCCGGTGCCCGGTGTCCCGTGCCCCCGGCGCTGCCCCACTTCCCCGTTGACCCACTTCCCCAGCACAACGCTTCCGCGTTCACGACAACGAAAAGGTCCCTGCCATGGAAGAGGTCCCCCTCGCCGTCATCGGTGCCGGCCAAGCGGGTCTGGCCACCGCCTGGGCCGCCAACGGCCGCGGCGTCCGCCCCCTCGTGCTGGAAGCGGCCGACCGGCCGGGCGGTTCATGGCCGCACTACTACGACAGCCTGACCCTGTTCTCCCCCGCACGCTTCTCCGCGCTGCCCGGACACGCGATGCCGGGCGACCCGGAGCGCTACCCTCGCAGGGACGAGGTGGTGGCCTACCTGCGCGACTACGCCCCCCGGTTGGACGCGGACCTGCGCTACGGGCGGGCCGTGGAGAGCGTCGAACACGACGGGGGCGGGTTCGTCCTCACGACCGCCGACGGCTCAAGGGTGCGTTCACCGGTGGTGGTCGCGGCCACCGGAGGTTTCACCCGGCCGCACCGCCCCGCGCTGCCGGGGCTGGAGGGCTTCACCGGGACCGTGCTGCACACCGCCGACTACCGTTCCCCCGAACCCTTCGCCGGTCAGCGCGTGGTGGTGGTCGGCGGCGGCAACTCCGGGGTGCAGATCGCCGCGGAACTCGCCGGGGCGGCCCGGGTGAGCCTGGCCACGCGATCCCCGGTGGCGTGGGCCGACCAGCGGCCCCTGGGCCGGGACATCCACTGGTGGTTCACCCGCACCGGTCTGGACACGGCCCCGCTGCGCGGTGTGTGGGCCAAGGGTCCGACCCTGGTCAACGACGACGGCCGCTACCGTGCGGCCTTCGCCACGGGCGACCCCGACCGCCGGGATATGTTCACCCGCCTGGACGGCTCCGAGGTGACCTGGGCCGACGGCACCGCGGAGGAGGTCGACACGCTGCTCCTGGCCACCGGGTACCGTCCCGCCCTGGACTACCTGGCGCCGACCGGCGCACTCGACGCCCGGGGGCGCCCACTGCATCGCGGCGGGGTGTCCACCACGGCCCCCGGGCTGGGATACGTGGGACTGGAGTTCCAGCGCAGCTTCTCCTCGGCCACCCTGCGCGGGGTCGGACGCGACGCGCGGCACGTGCTGCGACGGCTTCTCTCCGGAACCCGCCGTTGACGCGGGCACGAGCGCCCTCCGCCGCTAACGGCCGCTCCCCCGGTCCGTTCCCTGCCGTGGCTCGGGCTCCAGATCCCGGGTGATCTGCGCGACGGCCGCCTTGGCGGTGCGCGCCGCGCCGATGAGGGTGGCCGAGGCCGGCCCCGTCCAGTCCCCGTAGCCCACCAGGTGCAAACGGGGTTCGGCCACCGCCCGGGTTCCCTCCACCGCCACCCGCCCCCGGTCGTCCACGAGTCCCGAGTCGGAGAGGTGGTCCAGGACCGGGCGGAACCCCGTGCACCACAGGACGGCGTCGCACTCCGCCGTGGTGCCGTCGGACCAGGCCACCCCGGTCCGGGTGAGGTGGTCGAACATCGGCTGGGCCTTGAGGTCTCCGCGCTCGCGTGCCTCGCGCACACCGGGAACGACCACGATGTCGCCCAGGTCGCCGACACCCGCCGCCTCCGACCGCTGCGCCCGGGTGGCGATGGCGAAGAGCGCCCGCCCGTCGACGTCGTCGGGCAGGAACCGGGGCGGGCGCGTCGTGACCCAGGTGGTCCGGGCGACCGTGGAGAGTTCGGCGAGGATCTGGGCGGCGGAGTTGCCCCCGCCCACCACCACGACGCGCTGTCCGGCGAACCGGTCGGGGCCGCGGTAGTCCACGGTGTGGAGCTGCTCTCCGACGAAGACGTCCCGACCCGGCAGGTCGGGGACGTACGGGGCGTCCCAGGTGCCGGTGGCGCTGATCACCCGCCGGGCCAGCCAACGGTCCCCGCCGGTCACCAGCCGTAGCCGGTCCTCGGCGCGCTCGACCCGTCGCACCCGTGCCCGACGGCGGACCGGGAGCCCGTACCGGCGCTCGTACTCGGCCAGGTACCAGGCCACATGCGCGGCCGAAGGGTACTCCTGCCCCTCCTCCTCGGGCATCCACCATCCGGGGAGCATGCTGTGCGCGGCCGGGGAGAACAGCCGCAACGAGTCCCAGTACTCGGGCCAGGACCCTCCCGGACGGTCGTGGTCGTCCAGGATGACGAAGTCGGCCCCGGCACGGCGCAGGAAGTACCCAGCGGCGAGTCCGGCCTGACCGCCGCCGATCACGGCGACGTCGACGAGGTGTTCTTCGGTGGGCATGGTGGTTCCTTCTCGGGGTGGCCGGCCGCCCCACGGCCTGTGGGGTCCGGGGCAGGGGCGTGGGAGCGGGGACCCGCGCTGTGCGGACCCCGCTCCCGCGGGTGTTCTCCTACCGGCGTTCGGGGACGAAGCGCTTGCGCCAGGCCAGGGACACGTAGACCAGGGCGATGAGCACCGGGACCTCGATCAGCGGTCCGACCACTCCGGCCAGGGCCTGGCCGGAGGTGACGCCGAAGGTGGCGATGGCCACCGCGATGGCCAGCTCGAAGTTGTTGCCCGCCGCGGTGAAGGCCAGCGTCGTGGTGCGGTCGTAGTCCATCCCGATCGCCTTGGCGAAGGCGAAGGTGCCGAACCACATCAGGACGAAGTAGGCCAGCAGCGGCACGGCGATCCGGGCCACGTCCAGCGGCTGGCTGGTGATCCTCTCCCCCTGCAGGGCGAAGAGCAGCACGATGGTGAACAGCAGTCCGTACAGCGCCCAGGGTCCGATCCGCGGCAGGAAGCGGGCCTCGTAGCGCTCCCTTCCCATCCGCTTCTCACCGGTCCGGCGGGTGAGGAACCCCGCGGCCAGGGGGATGCCGAGGAAGATCAGCACGTTCAGGGCGATCAGCCAGGGGGAGACGTCCAGTCCGCCGGTGTCCAGGCCCAGCCAACCGGGCAGCAGGTCCAGGTAGAACCAGCCCAGGACACCGAAGAGCAGGACCTGGAAGACGGAGTTCAGGGCCACCAGGACGGCGGCGGCCTCGCGGTGTCCGCACGCCAGGTCGTTCCAGATGATGACCATGGCGATGCAGCGGGCCAGGCCGACGATGATCAGCCCGGTGCGGTACTCGGGCAGGTCGGCCAGGAAGATCCAGGCCAGCGCGAACATCACCGCGGGCCCCACCAGCCAGTTGATCACCAGGGAGGAGACCAGGAGGCGGCGGTCGCGGGTGACGGTGTCCAGGCGGTCGTAGCGGACCTTGGCCAGCACCGGGTACATCATGACCAGCAGCCCCAGGGCGATCGGCAGGGAGATCCCGCCGACCTCCATCGCGGCCAGGAGTTCGTTCAGACCGGGGACGAGGCGGCCCAGCCCCAGTCCCACCGCCATGGCGAGCAGGATCCACACGGCCAGGAAGCGGTCGAGGGTGGACAGCTTCGCCACCGCGGAGGCGCTGACCTCCCGCGCGGGGCTCTCGGGGCGGCCCATCAACAGGCCCGCTTGTTCTGCGCGGCGGCTGTCGAGCGGGCGGTGTCGGCCAGCGCGGACAGCCCTTCGGAGAGGGACTCCAGGGCCTGCGGGCGCAGACGGTAGTAGGTGTACCGGCCGCACGGCTCGGTCTCCACCACTCCGGCCTCACGCAGCAGACGCAGGTGGTTGGACAGGTTCGTCTGGCGCGCGCCCGTCTCCTCCATCAGGTGCGTGGTGCACAGGGTCTCGTGGGCGAGCAGGGACACGATCCGCATCCTGAGCGGGTCGGCCAGGACCTTCATTAGATCAGCATCGACTGACATCAGCATGTGCTGATATTATCGCATCACTCGACCCTGATGCGTCGCCCGCCTGCCCTTCCCTTCCGGGGGCCCGGATCATGACCACACCCGCCGGCCGGACACCCCGGCCACCGTGCGGCAGACACCCGCGGAGCCCCGCCCGCCGGGCCGCGACGCGTCCGGGACGTGAGCCAGACCCACGTCAGCGACTGTCGTCCCTGACCACAGCACCTGCGTCCACACCCGCCGCAGCCCGTCCGAAGTAGAGGAACACCCGCCATGACCGGTACCGGAAAGCCGTCCGTCCTGTTCGTCTGCGTCCACAACGCCGGGCGCTCCCAGATGGCCGCCGCCTGGCTGCGCCACCTGTCCGAGGGACGGATCGAGGTCCGCTCGGCGGGATCGGCCCCCGCGGACACGCTCAACCCCGCGGTCGTCGAGGCCATGGCCGAGGTCGGCATCGACATCACCGACCAGCACCCCAAGATCCTCACCGTCGACGCGGTCGAGGCCTCCGACGTGTGCGTCACGATGGGCTGCGGCGACACCTGCCCGTTCTTCCCCGGCAAGCGCTACCTCGACTGGGAGCTCCCCGACCCCGCCGGACAGGGCGTGGAAGCCGTCCGCCCCATCCGCGACGACATCCGCAAGCGCGTCGAAGAACTCGTCGGTGAACTCCTGCCCCGCTGACCGCCGGCACGGCAACAGCCGCACCGGACGGCCGCCCACCCCGCACGGCGCCTCGTACGAGAACCACGGGCGCCGAGGGCGGCCACGGCTGCGGGCCCGGTCCCGGCGGTCAGCTGATCTGACCGGTCAGCTCTCCGGGGCGTCCCACCCCTCTCCGGCCGGACGGTCCTGCTCCTCCAGGGACGGGAGGCGCTCCTCCTCCGGGACCGGGCCGGGCGGGGTGCCCTTGCCGAAGGGGCTCCCCCCGAGCGCTTCCCGGCCGTGCTCGGTGAGCCAGCCCCGGGGATCGGGACCGACCGCGACCACACCGGCCGGGTTGATCGCCGTCTGCACCCGGTAGTAGTGCACTCTGATGTGCTCGAACTCGACGGTGTCCCCGAACCCCGGGGTCTGGAAGAGGTCGCGCGCGTAGGCCCACAGCGCCGGGTACTCGACGAGCTTGCGGCGGTTGCACTTGAAGTGGCCGTGGTAGACCGCGTCGAACCGCACCAGGGTGGCCCAGAGCCGCAGGTCGGCCAGGGTGAGGTGATCGCCCACCAGGTAGCGGCGGTCGGTGAGGCGCTCCTCCAAGGCGTCCAGCCGGGCGAAGACGGCGGCGACCGCCCTGTCGTAACGCCGCTGGTCGGGGGCGAACCCGCAACGGTAGACACCGTTGTTGAGGTCCTGGTAGACCTGCGCGCTCACGGCGTCGATCTCCTCGCGCAGCGCCACCGGGTACAGCTCCGGGGCGCCCTCCCGGACCAGGTGGCCCCACTCGGTGGCCATGTCCACGCTGATCCGGTCGTAGTCGTTGGACACCAGGTGCCCGCTGGGGACGTCGACCAGCCCGGGCACGCTCACGCCGCCGTCGTACTCGGGGTCGCGGGCCAGGTAGGCCTCCCGCAGGGCGTGGATGCCCAGAACCGGGTCCTCGCCGCCCGGACTGCCGGTCGCCTCGGTGAACACCCAGTGCGGGTCGCCTTCGATGATCTCCTGGACCGGGTCGGTGACGGCCAGGGAGACCGCGCGCTCCAGACCCATGAGCCGTCGGGTCATCACCACCCGGTGCGCCCACGGGCAGGCCCGGCTGACGACCAGCCGGTAGCGCCCCGGTTCGGCGGTGCGTCCGAAGCGGCCGTCCTCGGTGACCCGGTCGGCGAAGGCCGCCGGATCCCGTTTGATCTCCTCGGTGGGAAGCTTGTTGGCCCGCATACCGGCTACCTCCGACGCTCAGGGAACTGGTCCGACTTCGATCCTAGGTCCCGGAGGGGCACCGGATCCGGTTGTCCACAGGCCGTCTTCAGAACTTGGCGCAGACGTAGTAGTTGTTGAACGGGTCGGTGTCGATCCCCTTGACCTCCGTCTCGTCGAAGCCGGCGTCGGCGAGCATGGCGAGGGCCTTCTGCTCGCCCCAGACCGTGCCCAGGCCGTCGCCGCCCAGGGCGAGGGAGACCGTCATGCAGTGCATGAGCGAGACCGTGTAGAGGAAGGTGCCCCAGGGCAGGTCCAGGTTCTCGTGCAGTCTGCTGGAGGCCTTGATGTCGACCATCAGGAACCTCCCTCCGGGGCGCAGTGCGCGGTGGATCCCGGTGAGCACCTGCGCCGGTCGGGCCTGGTCGTGGACGCAGTCGAAGGCCGTGACGAAGTCGAACGACTCCTCGACGCCCAGCTCGGCGACGTCGCGCAGCTCGAACCGCACGTTGTCCAGGCCCATCGCGTCGGCCTCGCCCCGGGCGAAGGCGACCGCCTCCTCGGAGAAGTCGTAGCCGGTGAAGTTGCTCCGGGGATAGGTCCGCCCCAGCACGTTGACGGCGTGGCCGCGCCCGCAGCCGACGTCGGCCGCGTCGACGCCCAGCGCGAGCCGTTCGGTCATGCCCTCCACCAGGGGCAGGGTGGTGTCGACGAGGGAGGCGTCCACCACCTCGCCGCTCTCCTCCGCCATGACCTCCTGGAACCTCGGGTAGGAGCTGTAGGGCACCCCGCCGCCGTGCCGGAAGGCCTCGTCCACCTGGTCCTCGACCAGGGCGAGCTGGGGCAGGAAGCCCAGGAGGCGGGCGAGGTTGTCCGGCCCGGCGGCGCGGGTCAGGCAGACCGCGTGCTCGGCGGGCAGGAGGTAGGTGTCGGCGCGCGGGTCGTACTCGACCAGCCGGGCGGTGGTAGCACCGCCCAGCCACTCGCGCACGTAGCGTTCGTCCAGCCGGGCGGCGCCGGCGATCTCCCCGGTGGTCTGGGTGGTCATCACGGACTCCTTCACCGAGGGTGGTTCTCCCGCACGGGGGCGGGCTGTCGACCTGGTCGGCACCGGGGGTGTGGGAGTTCGTGTCACGGCCCTACCGCTGTGGGGTCGGGCCTCTCCGGACGACGTGGATAACCGGATATCTTACTCCTGCGTCCCGCACGCCCCAAGAGTCTGACGGCCGTGGAACGAGGGTGGCCGGAAGCGGCCGACCGGGCTCCACCCGGACCACCGGGGAGGGCCGGCCGGGGGCCGCTACTCGTCAGCGAACTCCTGGATGAGGGTGTCGGAGGCGTGCACGCACATGATGCGCAGCCGCCCGGTTCCGGAGTTGACGAACCGGTGCCACACGTTCGGACCGACCACCGCCGTGTCCCCGGTGCGGGCCACCAGGCGCTCCCCGCCGACGGTGATCGCCGCCTCGCCCTCCAGCACGGTCCAGGTCTCGCTGTAGGGGTGCCGGTGCAGGCCGGGGCCCTGGCCGGGGTCGTTGTCGACGAGGAAGAAGCTGATTCCGGAACCGTACTCGCGCCCCTCGAAGAGCGCGGTACGGCGGGCCTCGCCGATGGCGATCTCCTCGAACGGGACGGTGCGGGGGGCGGTGGTGTCCATGGGTCCTTCTCCTGTTCTCCGGAGGGCTCCGCTCCGGGGCTTCTCCGGGCGGCCCTCTCCGGTCGGGGCGGCCGCGCGGCCCTTGGCGGCGGGCCTCCGGCTGATGACTCCAGACTGGCTTTCGGCCCCCACCGGGCTCTACTGTTTCGACATGGATCGAAAGAGCGCTCGCTTCCACAGGAGCGCCCGTTTCCACATCGGCGCGGACGACGTCTCGGCCATCCGGTTCGGGGTGTCCCCCGGCCACGAGCTGGCCCATGCGGTCCGCGTCCTGCTGACCCCCCAGCGGCATCCGCTCCAGTGGGGGTGGCTGCGCTCGGTACGGGCCTCGGTACCCGGGGCTGCCCTGGACCGGCTGGCCGTGGTGATCCGCGAGGAGGGCTACCTCCCCGACTTCCTCACCTCGGCCCCGACCTGGGACATGACACCGCGGGAGGAGTTCGAGCGGCTGCGCGGGGTGCCGCCGGACGCGGTGCGGGCGGACCTGGGCAAGGTGCTCGTGCGTTCCGAGGGGCGCGCTCGGGCCCTGGTGGCGGGCATGATCGAACAGCCGGAGCGGGCCCGGGACATGATCGCCGACGCATGGGACCAGGTGTGGCAGGCGACGATGGCCGCGCACTGGCCGCAGATCCGCCGCCTGCTGGGTGCCGACATCGACCTGCGGATGCGGCGGATGGGCGCGGGCGGGGTGGGCGCGATGGTGGCGACCCTGCACGAGACGGTGCGCTGGCGCCGCAACAGCATCGAGGTGTCGCTGCGGCTGCACGACGAGGACGTGCGCTGCGAGGGCAGCGGTGTGGTGCTCGTCCCGTCGGTGATGGGCACCGCCCGGTGCGCGGTGCTCACCGAACCGCCGGTGCAGCCGACCCTCTTCTACCCGGTGGACGGGCTGGCGGAGACATGGATCCGCGGTGCGGCCGCCGAGGAGGCGTTGGCCGACCTGCTGGGTTCCGGCCGGGCCCGGGTCCTGGCCTGCCTGGACGGCCCCCGGACCACCTCCGAGGCCGGGCGGGCGTGCGCGATGGCGGTGTCCACGGTCTCCCACCACCTGGCGGTGCTGCGCCGGTCCGGTCTGGTGCACGCCCGCCGCGAGGGGAACCGGGTCCTGCACACCCGCACCCCGCTGGGTGAGGCCCTCCTCGGCCGCGGCTGAGCCGGTCGTGACGAACACGCACTCGAACGGACACTCCGGCCTCGTTGGTATTCTAGTGCTAGAATACCTGCATGCGTTTGACTCCCGCCGAAACGACGGTGCTGGGTCTGGTCGTCGAGCGTCCGCAGCACGGCTACGACCTGGAGCAGGTGATCGACCGGCGCGGCATCCGGCAGTGGACCGAGATCGGGTTCTCCTCGATCTACTACCTGCTCACCAAGCTGGAGGGCCGGGGCCTGGTCCACGTCCCCGAGGTGCCCGCCGCCGCGAAGTCCCGCCGCGTCTTCCACGCCACCCCGGAGGGCCGTGAGGCCGCGGCGCGCAACGCCCTGGCGCTCATCGCGGAGGCGGGCCCCGCTCCACAGCCGCTGCTGGTCGGCATCGCCAACCTGGGCCTGTTCTCGGAGGAGGAGTACCGGCAGGCGCTGCGCACGCGGTTGGCGGCGGTCGAGGCCCGGATCGCCGCGGTCCGGGAGGCCCAACGGTCACAGGCGCCGCTCCCGATGGCGGCGCGCGAGGTGTTCTCGTACTCGACAAGCCTCCTGGAGGCGGAAAGGCAGTGGCTCGCAGCCCGGGCCCAGGTCACCGATGACGACCAAGACTGACTTCAAGAAGTCCCTCGACTCCTACCAGGCCAGGCGCGACCGGTTCCGGATCGTGGACGTCCCCGACCTGCGGTACCTCATGGTCGACGGGCACGGCGACCCCAACACCTCGACCGCCTTCGCCGACGCGGTGCAGACCCTCTACCCGGTGGCGTACAAGCTGAAGTTCGCCAGCAAGCGGGACCTCGGCCGCGACTACGTGGTTCCGCCCCTGGAAGGGCTGTGGTGGGCCGAGGACATGGACTCGTTCACGACCGCGCGGGACAAGTCGCGCTGGGACTGGACGCTGATGCTCATGGTCCCGGACTGGATCGACCGGCCCCTGTTCACCGCCGCCGTCGAACTGGCCGGGGCGAAGAACCGCCCGAAGCTCCTCGACGGCCTCCGAATGGAGACCCTGTCCGAGGGCCGGTGCGCGCAGACGCTGCACGTCGGTTCCTTCGACGACGAGGCGGACGTGCTCCGTCGGATGCACCACGAGTTCATCCCCGGACAGGGGCTGCGCATGACCGGCACGCACCACGAGATCTACCTCAGCGACTTCCGCAGGGTCGCGCCCGAGAAGCAGCGGACCATCCTCCGCCAGCCGGTCACGGAGCGGGAGAACCCGCGCGGCGCCTCCACTGGGCAAGCGTTCGATCCGGGAACCCGCAACGGACAGTGACTGCCGGACCGGCACCGTCCCCACTTCACCGGGTCGGCATACCTCCGTGCGGACTGTTGACCACCAACGGCACAGACCCTTCCGCAAGGTAGAAGTGCCCGGGGTAGTAGTCGATGTGGAGGTGGCCTCCGTCCTCGGCGGAGGCCATGGCGCGCACATTGTCCGCGAGCACCTCCCTCCCCACGGCGTCACCGCTGATCACGAGGATCCGCCGCTCGGAATCGACGTGGATGAGGACGCCGGGACCGGGCGTCTTCTCGACCTCGACCCCCGCCAGGGCGCCCGTGACCGGCGCCGTGGAACCGAGCAGTCCCTCGCCCTCGGCCACCGCATCCGCCAGACGGGTCAGCTCTTCCGCCGACGCCTTGAGATCCACCTCGTCGCACGCGGTGTCACGGCTGAGTATCACTGGCAGCGCTCCCTCGAGGTCGGTCCCCCCATGATGCCTGCCGTCCGGCGAATGCCGTCGGGCACTTCGGATCCACCCGGTCAGGAGTCCGAACGCAGTTCGGCGAGGACCTGGCGGGCGACGGTGCGCCCCGCCCGATTGGCGCCGATGGTACTGGCCTGCGGACCGAACCCGGCGAGGAACAGGCGCGGCTCCCGTACCGATCGGCCGTCCTCGACCCGGACCCCGCCGCCGGGTTCGCGCAGCCGCAGCGGCGCCAGGTGGGTGAGTTCGGCCCTGAAACCGGTCGCCCAGATGATGGCGTCGACCGGCTCGAAGGAGCCGTCGGCCCAGCGGACCCCGTCCGGTTCGATCGCGCTGAACAGGGGCCGGGCCACCAGCAGCCCCCGGTCCCGCGCGGCGAGGTTCTCCGGGGTGGCGGGCAGGCCGGTGCCGTGGATGATGCTGGGCAGCGGACGGCCCGCCCGAGCCGCCTCGTCCGCCTGCCGCACGGCGCGGACCCCGCCCTCGGGGTCGTCGGTGAACTCGACCGGCCGACGGGTGGTCCAGACCGTGCTCGCGGCCACACCCTCGAGTTCGCGCAGGAAACCGACGGCGGAGGTGCCACCGCCCACCACCAGCACCCGCATGCCCGCGAAGTCCTCGGCCGACCGGTACCCGGGTGTGGAGACCTGCACGCCGCGGAAGTCCGCGGCCCCGGCGAAGTAGGGCCGGAAGGGCCGTGCCCAGGTGCCGCTGGCGTTGACCACGACCCGCGCCGCGACATCGCCCTTGTCGGTCTCGACCAGGAACCCCTCCCCTTCCTCCCGCACTCCGGTGACCCCGACCGGCCGTGCGACGTTCAGCCCGAACCCTTGTTCGTAGCGCGCGTAGTAGTCACGCACCACGTCGCGGGCGGGCCTCGACGCGTCCGCGGTGTCGAAGCTCAGTCCGAGTTCACCCATGCCGGGCAGGTCGTTGACCCGGTGCGCGTCGTCCAGGCGCAGCGATTCCCAGCGGAACTGCCAGGCGCCCCCGGTGTCGGGCCCCCGGTCCAGGACCACGAAGTCGGCTCCGGGTTCGAGCCCCAGCCGCCGCAGGTGCCAGGCCACCGAGAGCCCGGCCTGACCGGCCCCCACGATCACGACGTCCGCCGAACCCGGCAGCACACCATCCCCGACACCCGCCACGACCGCTCCTCTCCTCGTCCGTCACCGGTGGGGAACAACGGCGGGGCCCGGTTCATGCCGGCGGGGACGAGGGACCCGGAACCGGCGTGGCCGGGATCGGGCCGGGGCGGCCGGTGTGACGGATCGCCCGCCACGGAAGGGCTTCGCGACGGGGCGGCCACGAACCGGTGCGTCCGCGGTGACCGGACGGCGAACAATGCGGGAAGGGGCGCCCGGGCCCGGCGGCACCCGGGTTCGTCCGCCCTAGGATCGTCGCGTCGGAGGGCCGAGCGCCCCCGGCCTTTCGACGGCATCGGAGCGGCAGGACGCGAGGGCGCCCATGGGGATGGAGATCCCCGACGAACTGGCCAATCTCTTCTACGGGCTCACCGGAACCCAGTGGCCCAAGGTCGACGAGGACCGGCTGCGGGACTTCTCCGACGCGTACGCGACCGCCGAGTACATCCTGGCCACCGAGCTTCCCGAACTGGTACTGGTCCTGCGGCGCAAGGTGCAGTCCACGTTCGACAGCCGCACCACCGAGTACTTCGAGAACTCCCTGGCCCAGTTCACCGCGGGGGAACGCAACTACATCGGCGAGGCCGCCGAACTGGCCGGCGAGATCCGCCAGTACGCCAAGGACGCGGCCAACCAGGTCGAGTACGCCAAGTGGATGATCATCGGCCAGCTGATCCAGCTGGCGTTGGAGATCGCCTGGGCGATCGCGACGGCCAAGTTCACCTTCGGCGCCTCGCTCAAGATGATCCCCCTGTTCAAGTTCATCAGCAACCAGGTGATCCGGCGGATCCTGAACTGGCTGGTGTGGAACCTGCTCAGCCACCTGTTCGTGGCGCAGATGTTCGGCGTGACCATGGACCTGCTCATCCAGCGCATCCAGATGGACCAGGGGAACCGGGAGGGGTGGGACAAGGAGCTCACCCGGATGGCCGCCGCGGGCGCCTTCGTCGAGGGGCTGCTCAGCGCGGGCCTGTCGTTCGGCGCGGACCTGTTCCTCAGCGGCCAGCTGGCCAAGCTCTTCAGCAAGAACCTTCCCGACCCGCCCGCGCCCCCGCCTCCGCCCGTCCGCGACCTCCTCGGCGACCCCCCTGCCGGTCCGCCCGGACGCGGGGCGGGTCCCGACGCGTTCACGCCGCCGCCGAGGGACGCCCCCGACACGTTCACGGGTCCTCCGCCACGGGACACCCCCGGTCCCGACCCGACGCCCCCGCCACGGGACCCGCCCGGCGGCGGGGGCGGGTCCGGGGGCGGGCCCGGCGCTCCCCCGGTGCGCGTCCCGCCGCCCCCCGGGAGCATCACCCCGGAGTTCAACCGCGACCTGGTCAACCTGTTCGCACGCAACTCCAACGAGTTCCTGAACCCGGCCCAGCGGCCCAACACCACGAGCCAGGGCGCGGGCCACGCCGGGCGGTTCGTCGACGGGTCGGGCGACGTGTTCGCCCGGCACTTCGGGGACACGCTGGGCGAGGCGGCCGCCCGGGGCCTGGGGCGAAACTACGCGGAGACGCTGCTGCGCACGTGGAACACGCCGCGCCCGAACTCCGCCCTGGACGATGTACTGGGCTCCGCTCCCCTCCCCCGGAGCACCCGGGACCACCTGGCCCGGGACGTACCGGACGCCTTCGGCCGCACCGTGGCCGACTTCGGCAACCGCTGGCGCGACCGGGCCACGGCGCTGGGCATCGGCGCGGCCTCCGGCGCGTTCGAGGGGTACGTGGGCGAGGGCCTCACCAACCTGTGGTTCTCACCCGAGCAGAAGTGGGAGGCGTCGGGCATGTCGGCGGTCGCCGGGGCCTCGAGCTCGGTGGTCCACGACCTGGCCGTGACCGGTGGCCTCAAGGGCCTCGACTCCCTCAGCGACCTGCGAGGGCTCAACGACCGCCCGGCGCCGGACTTCGACACGACCGGATCCTCGGAGTCCAGCTCCTCGGAGTCCGGCTCCGACGACGGCTTCTCCGATGTGTCGTCACAGGAGGAGGCCCGGCCCCCGCGCCGGGACGGGGGCAGCGCTTTCGAGTCCGAGGACGCTCCGGTGCTGCGCCTGCGGGGCGGTGGCGGGGACAGCACGCCGTCCTTCGAGAGCTACGACGGGGACGGCGACGTGTCGACGCTCGCCCCGTCTGAGCGCCCGGAGAGCGAGGCCGGCGAGGACAGCGGCGCCGGTGAGGGCAACGAGAGCGGTGGCACCCGCCAGGGCGAAGGGAACGAGGACGGCGGGAGCGAGGGCGATGGGGCCCGCCAGGACGGCGGGAACGACGACGGCGGAGCCCGCGAGGACGGGTCACGGGGCGGGCAGGAGTCCGCCCCGCGCCCGGGAGCCGGTGAGGTCCCGGGGCAGCAGAACCCTGGCTCCTCGCAGGCGGGACAGGGGCCGGACGCGGGCGGACGCGGCGGGGAGGGCCCCGCACCCCGCTCCGACGGGGCGGTCGGTTCCGGTGAGGCGAACCGGGGACAGCCCGGTCGGCCGCCCTCTCCGGTACCGGAGCCCGAAGGGGCCTCCCGGGCCGAAGCCTCGGACGGGAGCCGCGCCGGCGGTACCGGGCCCACGCCCGCGGTCACCGTGGTGGAACCGCCCGCCGCGGGGCCGGACACCGGCGGCGACCGGTCCGTGCAGGCACCGCCGGAAGGCCGGGAGCGCCCGGAGGAGGCGGCGCCGACGTTCGGCACGAACGCCGAGGAGGCCGGTCCGCGCCTGTCCCCGAGCGGCGGGAACGGAGAGGCCGGTCCGCAGCTGCCCCCGGACAGCGCAGGCGAAGGGTCCGGCACGCGTTCGCCGGAGACCCCGGCCGGAAGCATCGATCTCGGCGAGTTCTTCCGCTCCCTGAACGGTGACGCCGCCGGGACCGGCTCCGAGGGTGCGCCCGTGCCGCCTCCTGTGGTGGCCGGGCCCGTACCGCCGCCCTCCGTACCGCCCGCGTCCCCGCCCCCGTCCTCGAACGCGCCGGGGGCCGTGTCCTCGTCCTCCGGGCGTGCTGAGGGCACGGGCTCGGGCCCGTCACGCGACGGTGGCCACGGCGAGGCGCGGCCGGACGGCTCCGAGGGCGCCGTGGCCGAGGGCGTGCCGACCCCCGAGGTTTCGCCCGTGTCGGAGGCGGGACCGTCACTCACGGAGACGGGCCCCGTCTCAGAGGACGCGGAGCACACCTCGGACGAGGTACGCGCACCGCGGACGGAGAGCGCGCCCGCTCCCCCCGCGCCGGTCCCCGCCGAGCCGGTACCGGAGCCTCCGTCGCCGGGCAACCGGGGCCCGGAGGAGGACACCTCTTTCCAGGACACGCCGCCCGCCGGGCAGGAGGGCGGTCCCGTCCCCCCAGCCGGGGAGGAGGACGCGGAGCCCCCGGCTCCGGCTCCGGTTCCGGATCCGGAGAACGGTCTCGCCGGGCACGGGGAGGGCCCTGCCTCCCGGAACGAGGACTCACGGGACGGAGAGCAGCGGGAGGTGCCCGACGCGGACCGGGCCGAGGACCCCGACGGGGTGGAGGAGCCTTCGACCGGCGCCGGGAGCGTGACAGCCGACGCCACGGACGGCTCCGCACCGCTCATTCGGGAGGCCCCGGACGCCGACGGTGACGAGTCGCCGGACACCGGGAGCGCCCCGCCCGCCTCGAACGAGTCCGCCGAGGCGGCCGTGACCGACGGCCCCGTCGCGGGAGCGGCTCCCCCTGCCGAGCCCTCCCACCGCAGGAGCGGCGCCGAGACGGAGACCCCGCGCTCCCCGAAACCGGGCGGTGGCCGCGATCCGCTCCAGGGGCCGACCGACCGTGGAAGGGACCGGAACCTTCCGCAGGGGTCCGAGGACGCGGCCGACACGAGCGGCCTCACCAGGGAGCCGGACCCGCGCACGCCCCCGGACACGGAGTCCGCGTCGGAGGAGGGGCCCGCCGCTTTCGAGAGCGAGTCGGCAGACCCCCGGGACGAGCGCGGCGGCCTGGCGGACCCTTCCGCGGAAACACCGGAATCCGGGCCGGAGGGACGCGAAGCCCCGGAACCGGAGGGCAGGGAGCCGGAGGGCCGGGATCCGAAGGGCGAGGCGGTCAAGGACGAGGCGGTCGAGTCCGAAGAGCCTGCCGCCGAGCGCCCCGAGACGGAGAAGCCGACGACTGAGCGGACCGAGACCGCGGACACACGCGGGGACACGGCCGGAAACCCGGACACGGACGCGGACAGAGGCGGGGAGAGCAGTGGCGACCCGGCGCCGGGAACCGGCGAAACGCCGCGGGGAACCGAGGCGCCCCAGCACACCCCGCAGGTCCCCGTACCCGCGCAGGGGCCTCCGGACAGGGTTCCGGCACCGCCCGCGGCCCCCTCACGTACCGAGGGGGACCCGGACGCCCTGCGGCTCAACTACCTGATCGAGTCCCGATGGATCGAGTCCTACGGCGTACGGGTCGATCCCGACACCGTCCTGGACACCTTCCCGGGTCTGCCCGATGACGTCCGTGTCTTCCTGGGGCACGGCCTCTCCACCGACCCCCGGGACTTCTTCTCCGCCGACGGCGTCCGCCGGGCCTCCTCCGACGGCAGGACCTACGAGCTGCGGCTGAGCTCCGAGGACGCCTGGCACAGCGGCGGGCGGGACCGGCCGGGCGCCGCGAAGGCCAAGTACAAGGGCCTGCACGACGAACAGACCCAGACGTCGAAGGGCGATTCCGGGCTCTCCGGCAAGGCCCGGCGGCCGGTCGTGGGCTTCCAGGCCAACCTCTTCGGGGTGGAGGCCATCCCGGCTCCCGCGGTGGGCGGCCGGGTGTCGGCCTTCGGCGGCTCGGCGGTACAGCAGCAGTCCGGGGACACGAGCCACACCCAGCTCCTGACCACGGAGATGACCGGTGAGGGGCAGACCTACAGCAGTGATCTGACGGTCACCTGGCGGGTCGAGGGGGGCCCGCCCCCGCCCCCGGCCTCGCCCGCTCCCGAGGCGGACGGCGGGGCGGGGCGCGACAGCTCGGAGAACCCGCCACCGGCCGCGGCCGCCACCGAGGGGGCCGACGGCATCGAACTGCCCACCCGGCAGAACCCTCCGCCGGACCCGCCCGCCACCGACGGCACCGACGGCACCGACGGCACCGACGGCACCGGGCGCGGCACCCAGGACGAGGTATCGCCGACCGCGGTCACCGAGGGGGGTGACGGGTCCGAGGGGAGCGCCCCGCGGACCCCGCCGCCGACCCGTCTCGAGCGAGGCGTGGAACTGGTGCTGATGGGCGGTGTGCAACACCGGGACGACCTGCCCGCACGGATCACCTTCACGGACCTGTGGGGGTCCCCGACCGCACCCGCGCCGCCCTCCGACGGCAACGGCCCCGACCACGGCGGTACGAACCATGACGGAACGAACCGCGACGGTACGAACCAGGACGGGACGAACCGGGACGGCCGCAGGCACGGCGGTTACCTGGCCAACTCGCACCCCATCGCGATCGACTCCGTGACCCGCCGCGTCTCCGACAGCACCGATGGGACCGCCTCCGACAGCACCGGCACCGACGGGAGCGGTCCCGAAGGAGGCGGCACGCCCCGGCAGCAGGACGACGGAGCGCCCACCGCGCTCAACTCCTGGCTCGCGGACCGCCTCGGGTTCGATCCGCCCGGGACGGGTTCGAACACGCGCCGGGTGCTCCACCGCACCCGGGGGAACCCCGACACCCCGGCCGTGGTGTCCCAGCCGAAGACCGGGTCGCGGGCGCAGCAGCGCGAACTGGACCGGCGCGGCGTGATGGAGGTGTTCTCCGACGACATCCTCATGACCCAGCTGCCCACCATGACGAGCGAGCCCCGGACCGTGAGCGTTCCCGACGCCGGGGGCGGGTCCCGGCTGGTCACGCTCTGGTCCTACCCGGTGTCCATGGAGCTCGTCCCCGACACCCCCAAGAACTTCAACATCAAGCTGACCGACCGCCTCACCCGCGGCTCCGGGCTGCTCGCCAACCGCCTCAAGGGCTTCTTCGCGGCGGTGTCCGCCGGTGTGGTCTCGCGGCTGCCCGGCGACGCGTTCCGGGTGGAGGCGCCCTCCTTCGAAGCGCGCTTCCAGAAGGTGTGGACCCGCGGCCGGGGACGCTCGGACAACGCGTGGGACTCGCACCTGTTCCACAGCACGGACACGGCCGTGTACAGGACGCGGCGCACGACCGCCGTCTGGCTCGACAACGACACCGAGCCCACGCTGTTCGACGTCTCCGCGACCGAGGCCCTCACCGCCGACGACGTCCGCCGGCTCGCCGGAGGCAGGCCCGCCGCCGATCCCGTCGAGCGGACGGGGGACCCCTTCCTGGACCGCGAGGGGGGTCCGACCCACCTCGGCGACTCCCTGGTACGCGACGTGACCCACGCCGACGGCACCGAGGTCCGGTCCCCCGACGGGGACCCGACGCGCCCCTTCTTCCGGGACTACGCGCACCAGCTCCTGACGGAGATCGACCGGCAGTACCCCGGCCTGGTCCTCCCGCACCTCGCCCTGCCGGGCACCCCGGCGCCCGCGCGCTCGCACGCGGGCTGGAACCACCGGCGCAACCGGGACCAGGCCCGGGAGAACACCGAGATCCTCCTCTCCAAGGTCAACGCGGCCTCCTTCCGGGCCGACCCGGACGCCTGGCTGTCCGGGCAGATGGAGATCAAGCTGGTCGAGACGAAGGTCCTGCCCTGGCTCAACGAGTTCAGGGAACGCCGCGTGGGGGTCCACGACCACATCTCCGTGTGGCCCCGGGCCAGGATCACCGGCTACTCCGAGGCCGAGCCGCTCGAGAAGTCGCACACCGGCACCACCACCGGTTCGTCCTCCGGCATGAACCGCCAGGCGGGCAAGGTCACCTCGGTCACCGCCGAGGGGCGGTTCGGTTTCACGGCCCGCGGTGTCAGCAGCGGCCTCGACTCCTTCGGCCACCCCTCCCAGGCGGGCGGCGTGTACGCCCGCGCCGCCAACGAGTTCCGCAGCAGGCAGCGGAGCGAACACGGGACGTCGTCCACCGCCGAGACCAACGTCAAGGACAAGAGCGGTAGCCGCCGCCTCTTCGCGGACGCGGAGTTCTCGGCGTGGTTCGGACCCAAGGACGGCCTGGTCCCGCGCTCCTCGCGGTTCGAGGCCCCGTCCAGAACGGGCCTGGGGCGCGAGGCCTTCGGCGACGGCCGCGGGGACCGCCCCCCGCCCAGGGCCCGGGTGGAGCTGCACGCCCCCCGGGTGGGACCCCGTGTTCCGCTCGACACCCCGCCCGCCGAGGACCCGGCGCCGCCCCGGAGACTCCCCGCCGCCACGGCCTCCCGCCTCTTCGGTGGAGGCCCCGACGAGTTCGTCACCACCGGTCCGCGCACCGTCCGGATCCACCGGTCGACCCCGCAGGGGCTGCAAACGGTCACGGAGGTGCCCGAACCCCAGGATCCGGCGCCCCGGCCGGGCAACGCGAACCCGCCCCCGACGACCGGCGCCCCGCCCCGGACCGAGAACCAGGGCGACACGGCAGGGACCGGCGGAACGACGACGGACGGACAGGAGGGAGCCCGCCCGCAGACCACCGGGAACGACACGACGGGCCGCACCCCGCGCACCGACGAGGACGCGCCGCCGCCCCTGGCGATCCGACGCACTCCCCGGGCGGAGCTGCTGTCCGGCACCTTCGGCACGGTCCAGGCCTTCAACCCCGCGGTCTTCCGCCGCGGCGAGCACGTGATCACCGTGGGGTCGCTCACCTACGGGGCCCTGGACCGCGACCACTGGGCCTTCTCCCGGTCGGTGGCCTCCCGCGACGGCAGCGCGGCCCTCATCGCCGCCCACACGTCGTCGCAGACACTGGCGGCCTCGCCCGGCCTCACGCAGAGCACCGGCGACCGGTTCCGGGTGCAACTCGACGACGGCATCGCGCCGTCACGGACCCGGCCGACCACGGCGACCTGGTACGTGCCCACCCACGTCGTCTCGGCCGCCCTGCGCGAGTTCGCCGTGATGGAGCCCAACCGGGTGCGGGAGATCTCCTTCGGCGACGGGCTCTCCCACGAGTCCGCGTTCACCGTCTCGATCGCCGCCCGGGGGGCCTTCAACCCCCAGCCGACGGCCGAGACGCCCGAACAGGCCCCGCGCGGCGCCGTCGGCCCCCTCGTCCAACCCGGTCTGGAGGCGCGGTACACACCGCACGGGCACGGCCGGGGCGAGTCGTCCTCGGTGTCGTACCGGACCCGTCGGGAGGTCAAGTTCACCGGCGCCACCTTCGAGTTCGTCACCAACGGCGTGGTCCTCCAGGCGACCGAGCACAAGAAGGACTTCGACTTCCTCTTCTCCGTCCCCAGGTCCACGAAGCAGGGCGATTACTCGGCCTGGTACACGCCGGTGACGGACGCCCAGAAGATGATGGTCCCCGCCCTGTGGGTGTTCTCCCAGGGCCTGGTCCCCGACCGCCTCACCTGGCGGGCCGACGGCGGGGTGGAACTGGGTACCCAGCCGCCTCCCCAGAGCCCGCCCGCCGGGCTCGGCACCAAGCCGGACCTGGCCGGCAAGGGGTTCGACTCCCGTCCCGCCCGCGTTCCCTCCCTGGTCGACGAGCTGGAGCGGCAGCTGAACCGGGACGGGTGGGGGCTGACGGTCCACTCCCGAGAGGACCTGGTCAAGGAGGTGAGCGAGCACGTCAACGGTGACCGGTCGGGCAGGGAGGTGCGCGTCAAAGCCCTGGAGACGCGACTGAACCCGCTCGATCCGAGCCCTCGGCTCAAGGACCGCTCACGCGTGGCCAGGCTCACCCTCGACATCGAACGGGCGCCGGCCCGCGTCGACCAGTTCGGCGGGCAGATGGAGTACGTCGACCGCAACACCAAGGCGACCGGCCTCTCCCAGACCAACACCACGATCCGGGGACACGGCTTCGGCGGGGCGGTCGACCTGCTCGCCCCGATCGGGAACAAGGAGGACCCCGCGACAGGGAGGCAGACCGGCGCCGTCAGCGCGGGCGGCACCCCCGCGTTCCGGCAGCAGTCGGTCACCGAGGACTCCTCGTCGGCGGGCACCGCGCGCGAGGAGACACAGGAGCGGGTGCTGTTCTCCCCCTACGCCAAGGTCACCACCCCGACCCGGGTGACCGCGCACCTGTCCTTCGGCGACCAGGTGTACACCGCCACGGCCGACGACACCGCGCAGGAGAGCGTCTACCCCCTGCCCTTCCTGGAGACGCAGGCGCCCGCGGGCGCCCCCCGAACCGGGCCGCACTACGAACCGGCCACCATCGACCTGGACGCCTCCTCCTACGCCGTCACCTGGGCGAGGAGCCGCAAGGGACCGGACGGGACCGGCTTCCAGGACGGCGAGGGCGGCCTCTCCGCGGTCCCCCTCGCCATCGAGGGCGAGGCGAAGGTCCTGCTCGACGCCGCCGTGGTCAACGCCGCCCTGGTCGACGGGTGGACGAGCCCCAACGGCAGGCTCGACCTCGACGACGCCGAGGTCGCGTCGGCCACCCGGTACCTGGACCAGCGCATCTCCGACATCGAGCGGGCCGCGGGGATCACCGCGCGCAAGGACGAGACGCTGCTGCTGGCGCTGACCCCCGACGCGACGCGGGGACCCACCGTGCTGGCCGAGTTCGGGGGGACGGTGGTCAGGACGCGTGCCCTGCTCGACACCGGGTCGGCCACGATCGAGGGGGTCAGCAACGACAGCCGCGCCCGCGACTCGGACCAGGAGGGCGGCCGGCAGTCGCACACCAGAGCGGAGCAGCGGGCGAACAACCTCGGGTTGGGCGGCCAGGCCACGGAGACCGGGCGCCCGGCGGACCGCGTCCGCGAGGCGGCGGAGGCCGAGTCGGCGGCCCTGAGCGGCGCCCGCGGCGGCAGCTCCGCCGGACAGCGGCACGGGGCCGTGGCGAGCGGTCCGGGGACCAAGCGGATGTTCCTCGTCCGCGTTCCGGCGCGCTGGCTCGTCTGGGCGGAGAGCACCGACGGCACGGCCCCTCCCCGAGGGGGACAGGCCGACTCCTCGGTACTGCGCTGGATCGACGCCGACCAGGCCCGCTCCTGGGGGCTGGACACCGACGCCCCGGCGATCGAGCGGTACGCGAAGGCGGAGGCGGCGTTCACCAAGGCGGACGCGGCCTACTTCAAGGCGCGCGGAGAGCTCTTCTCCTTCGTCGGCCGCATCGACGAACCCGGGGCCGGCGGAGAGGTCTTCCAGGAGCGCTACCAGGAACTGGAGGACGCCTACCGCGATCTGGAGAGGACCCGGAACTCCACGATGCGGGATCTGGTCAAGGCGTTGCGCGACCTGCGGGAGACACGGCCCCCGGCCGAACCGCAGCCCCTCGCCGCGCCTCGGACGGAGTCGGGGGGTGAACCGCCGCACGGCGGTGAACCCGCCCCCCGGCCGCCGGAACAGCCGCTCCACGAAGGCCCTCCCGCCCCTGAGGGTGTCGGCGGCACCGAGCGGTCCGCGCCGGACACCGGGCTGCCGACATCCCCGACGGACCCGACGGGCCCGGCGCACCCGGCGGAACCGACCGGCCCGGCGGAGGAGGGCGACGGGCGCGAGGGCCTGACGACCGGCGGTCCACCGACGCCTGCGCCCGCGACCGGGGTCCCCTTCGACGACGCCGACATCTACGACGCCACCCCGCCCGGTTCGCCCCGCCCACAGCCCGTACACGGCCCGTCACCGGCCCTCCTGAACCACCCGGAGCCCGCCGGTCCCGACCCGACCGGCACCGGACTCACACGGGAGGTCCCCGGAACCGACAGCGAGGCCGCGCCGCCCCGTCCCCCGACACCCGAGGCCGGATCACCCGAAGCCGCGCCACCTGAGGCCGCAACCCCGGAGGAGACCACCGCCCACGAGAGCCCGCCCGCACCGCGCCCCGGAGCGGACCCCACGACCGGGGAAGGGCCCCCGCGGCCCGCACCGGACCCGCACGCGACCGAAACCGCCGGGGAGAGCACCGGGACCGAGGGACTCGGCGCTCCCGGGACACCGCCGCCTCCTCTCCGGGAGACCGCGGGACCCGACGACTCCGACGCCTACGCCCGTGACAGGGGCCCGACCGACGAGGCGGTGGCCTCCCCCGCCCACGGCCTGGGCCGCCGGGACTCCACGGGAATCCTCCGCTTCCCCTCCGAGGCGGACGTCGTCGGCTACGGCGACCTCCTGCACGACCCCGGCTTCAACACCAACACCTACGACGCGCTCCCGCCCCGGACCCGGAGATACGTCGACGCCTACACGGCCGAGAGCTGGGTCGCCGAGTTCTCCCGGCTGCGGCCGCTGGACGAGGCGACCGTACAGGCCGAACTCGACCGGCGGCGGCAGGAGAGCGCCGGGCAGCCCGGCTGGACCCTCTACGAGATCAACGGCGGCCGGTGGCCGACCCTGGAGACCCTTCCCCAGCTGCTCGGCAGCAACAGGCTCACCCCCGAGCAGGAGGCGGTCGTCCGGAGCGTCGTCGAAGCCCCCTACCCCGACTCCGCTCTGGAGGGCCTCCGGAACCGCGCGGGCAGCGCGGGCCAGATCGCCGACACGCTCCGCGACAAGAGGGGCCGCGGAAGCTACCCCGACGCGCAGGACATCCTGAACCTCATCGAGCACCTGGACCGCGCCACCGGGCGGAGCCTGCCGGAAGGGGTGGAGACGGTACGCGGGGTGTTCGGCTTCGAGCACCTGGCCCCGGGCGCGACACTCGACCCCTCGTCCCTGATCGGGCGGACCTACACGGATCCGGGCTACATGTCCGTCTCCCTGGGCGCCCGCCCCGGCGCGGCGGGCGGCTCCCCGACCGACCTCGTACGGTTCTCCCTCCCACCGGGCACGCGGGGCCTGTGGGTGGGCGACCGGAGCCTGCACCCCAGTGAACGCGAGATCATCCTCGCCCGGGGCACCTCCTACCGGATCCTCTCCGTCGAACCGTGGGGCCGCGGGTACGTCCTGCACGCCGAGGTCCTTCCCACGGAGCACGCCCCGCGGCCCTCCTCCGGCACCGGTGCCGGGTCCACCGGGGAACCGGGGACGGGAGAGGGGGGCGGGCGGTCCCGGCAGGAGGAACTGAACACGGTGTTCTCCGACGCCCTGAGCCCTCCCCCGGCGTCGTGACGCGCGTTCCCCCGTGTACACCCGGTCGTCGACGAGCGCACGCGTTCCCTTCACCGTCCGGCGCTACAACGTGAGGGGAGCGGGCGCGCACCGGTTCCCGGGCGGCGGGACGGCGCCCCGTACGGGAAGGGACGACGATGCCCGACGGCAACCTGACAGTGCACCCCGAGGAGATGGCCCGCGCCGGGGAGGCGCTGCGCGAACCGGGTCAGCTCGTCCGCGAGACGTTCGCGCGCCTGGCTTCGGAGCGCCGGGCGATGGGCACCGTCTGGGAGTCCGGCGACGACATCTCGGACTCGCTCAACGAGAACCTCACGCCCCGGGTGGACCTGCTGGACCAGTTCGGCGAGGCGCTGGCCGTCGCCTTCGACCGCACCGCCGACGAGGTGCTGCGCTCGGCCCGCAACTACCAGGTCTCCGACGAGGAAGCCTTCGACATCAGCAACAACCTCGACCTCCCGACGGGCCCCGGCGGCGGGCGGCGCTGACCCCCTCCGCCCGGCCCGCCCGGTGAACGGCGCGGCGGCCCCCGCGGACCCGCGCCCGGGGCCGGGGCACCGCCGGGCGGCCGTCGGGTGCCGGATCCGCCGGCGCCGCACTCACTCCTCGCCGCGGGGCTTCCACACCCGTCCCCTGCCTGCCTTGTGCGGCTTGACCGGCTGGGGCCGGCGGGAGGGCGGGGCCTCCTCGCCGTCCACGGCCCTTCCGGGCGGGACCGGTTCGGTCACGGAGGTGCGCGCCCGCGGTTCCCGTGCCGCCCGCCGGGCCGCGACGGCTTCCCGCGGAGCCGGGGCCGAGCCGGACCGTTCGGGGCCGCGGGTCGACCGCTCCCCCTCTTCCGGCGCCGTCGGTCGCTCCACCCTGACCACGCGGACCCGCCCGGCCTTGCGCCCAGGCACACGTGCGTGTCGGACCTCGGTCCTGCGGCCCTCCGAGCTCTTCTCCACCGGGGCCTGTCGCTCTCCGACGGGGCCCGGGGAACGCCGGTCAACGGCCTTCGCGGTCCGGTCGGCGGCCGGGGCGGGGGTGGGGGCCGGAGCGGTGTCCTGTCGGCCCTGACCCTGACCACCGTCGGCCGGTGCGGTGGCGGGTCTCTTCGGTTCGGCGCTCGCAGCCGACGCGGAAGCCGACGCGGAGGCGGAAGCGGAGGCGGAAGCGGGCTCCGCGGCGGTGCCGGACGCGGCCTCACCGGAGTTCGTCGGCGACGGGGCGGCGGGGGCCGCACCGGGCTCGGCGGGCTCGGCGGGTTCGATGGTCTCGGCGGCCTTCTCAGCGCCCTGTTCCGGACCCGTGCCCTCCCCGGCCTCCTCGCGGACCGCCCCTGCTGCAGTGGGTTCCGCGGCGGTGCCGGACCCTTCAGCCGCCGGGGTCGGCACCTCGTCCGAGTCCTCGGCGGCGGGCCCAGCCTCTCCTGTCCGGTCGGCCGACTCCGCTTCACCCGCGCCGGCGGTCGGCTCGGTCTCGTCCCACCAGGAGTCGTCGTGGTCGTCGGCTCCGGCGACACCGGCCGCCTCCCGCACGGGCACACCCGTGCCCGCGCCGTCGTCCGCGTCCTTCTCCTGGAACCCCTGGAAGGCGGCCTCGACGGACGCGCTGTCGTCCGGGGCGGTTCTGGCGCCGCGTCCGCCGTCGCGGTCCGCGACCGCGCCGCCGTCGGCGGTGCCGCCCTCCGTCGCGCCGGCGGTGTCGGCGTCCCAGGACTCGTCGTCCCCGGCCGCCCACGTGTCGGCCGCCTCGGCGCCGTCCTCTCCGAAGGCTCCGGACTCCTCGTCCCAGAAGCGGGTGAGCCGCTCCCAGGCGGCGGCGTCGCCCACCCGGGTGAAGGCGTCGTCATCGTCCCAGTCCTCGGCCACGAGCACCGGGCGTTCCCGCGCACCCTTGTCCTTCCGGCCGGCGCCGGCCCGTGAGGCGGTCCGCCCCGGCCTCTCCGACAACGTGTGGTCCGCCTGGTGGTAGGCGCGCACGGCCTCGTGGACCTCCTCCGCGGTCGATCCGGGCCAGGAGCAGTGGAACAGGGTGGAGAGCGGCTGACTGGTCTGCGAGATCAGTCCGTCCCCGTCGACCGCGCAGTTGCCGCCCAGGGGCCATCTCCCCAGGATGACGGCGGTGAGGCCGCGGTGCTGGCCGTGCAGCAACAGCCCGGACAGCGCCTGCTCGTGCGAGGGGTCCGGTGAGGTGACCAGGACGAGCGGGGCCCGCTCCTCCTCGGCCATGGCGTGCAGTTCGGCGGCCAGGACCGCCATCGCGTCCTCGGTCGCGGGCACCATGGTGACCGGTTCGCACGGCCGGTCGCGCAGCAGGTCCCGGCCGGTTCCGCCGAGCAGTCTGGCGGCCTCGCGCTCGGTGATCAGGACGCGCACCGCGAGGGGTTCGGACGGGTCCAGGGCGTTGGCGATCAGGCGCCGGGCCGCCCCGTCCGCTCCCTTGCCGGTCAGGCCGAGGCCGGGGACGTGGTCGAGTTCCACGGTCACGCGCTCGTCGATGTCGTCGCCGGGCACGGGGCGGGCGGGCGGCGCCGGAAGCGCCAGGCGGCGCGGGCGCCTGGTCAGACGCGGCCGGGGCAGGCTGAGCGCCGTCCTCGGTACGAAGGAACCCTTCTTGCCGAGCAGGAAGCCTCCGGCGAGTCCGGCGAAGCCCACGGCCCCGGCGACCGCGCCGTCGGGGATCTCCAGGACCACGACGCGGGGACCGTCCTGCGCCTCCTCGGAGAGGGCGGAGGCGTTCTCCACGGTGACGACGGACGACGTGTCCTCGTCCGCTTCCTCCGTCGCCGCTTCGGCCCCCTCCCCAGCTGTTCCGGCCTCCTCGTCGGTGCTCGCGCCGCTCGGTTGCTGTGCCTGTGCCGGGGCCAGGGTGTAGGAGATCTCGACGCGGCGCTGGCTCTCCGGCGGCCCCTCGACCGGACGGTCGGAGCCCGAGCCGGTGACCTCGGTGTCGGGAGCGTCCTCGCCCAACGACTCGGCCAGGTGGTCGGCCACCGCCCGGGCACGCTCCTCGGACAGCTCCTGGTTGCGGTCGGGGTCGCCGCTGGGATCGGTGTGGCCGGTGATCTCGACGGGGACGTCGCTGTCCCAGTGGTCGGCGAGCATCTCCAGGGTGGGCGCCAGGTCCTCCCGCATCTGCTCGGTGAGTTCGGCCGACCCGAGCTCGAAGCCGCTGACGGTGCGGGTGCGCTCGATCGGGCCCTGCTCCGTCCGGTGGTGCGGGGCCTGCGGCGCGCCGTACCCGGAGTCGGTGTCCGGGGCCTCCTCCGCGCGGTCGTCCGCCGGGGCGACGGTGTCGGCGAAGGCCGCGGCGGGGGTGACGGCGGTGGCAGCGACCGCGGTGGCGGCGATCGCCTGCAGGGGGCCGAGCGGGCGCAGGCGCAGGGGAGCTCCGCGCAGGCGTGCCGCCCCCTCGGCGGCGAGGGCCAGCACGAACAGGCCCCACAGCGCCCACAGGACCGTGATCATCGCGGCGGGGAGGACCCCGGGGGGCAACCGCCAACCGCGCAGGTGCGCCGACGCGACCTCCCACGACTGGGGAAGTTCCGGCCAGGGGACGTGCCACAGGAGCGCCCAGGGGACACCGACCACGAAGGCGAGCGCGAACACGGCCGCGCCGAGCCTGCTCATAACGTGCATCTTCGCCTCACAGGGGTGGGGGTCAAGAGGTCGACTGCGTGTGCGGGCGCGCGCTGGCCGTCGTCTCCACGGTGGTCGAGCCCGCCGGTAGGAGGGTGAACGAATAGGCCAGCGTGCAGGTCACGGTGACGGTGTCGCCGCTGACCGTGACCGTGCCGGCGGCCCCGGCGGAGCCGAGGAAGGCCTGTGCCGCGGCTGCGGCCGCGGAGGCGTCCAGGGGCACCTCGTCGGCCCCCTCGCGGTAGGCGTCCCAGTCGAGTTGCTGGGCACCGACCCGGGCGGCCTCCTGGGCGAGTGTCGAGGTCTGGCTCCGGGCCCGGAGGAGTTCCCCTCCCTCGTAGACGAGGCCGAGGCACGTGATGAAGCTCAGGGCCATGACGACGACGAAGGGTGTGACCTGGCCGCGGTCGTCGGCGGGATCGGCGGTCTTCACGGGTTCCCCCTGAAAGTGTCCACGGCGACGGTGGAGCCGCCCTCGACGCCGAGGCTGCCGGGGAAGGCCACACCGAACAGGTCGGAGAAGGAGACCGTGCAGCGGACCGTCACCGTGACCGCTCCGCCGGGGACGAGTCCGCCGTGGTCGACGGCGGTGGTGTGATCGCTGCACGCCAGGCCCTGCTCCTGGAGGGTGGCGGCGGCGATCGCCGTGCCCGTCGACGAGGCCGCCGGGGCCGTGCGCTCCAGGGAGGCGGCGCGTGCGGCGGAGTGGGCGACCTCGTCCACGGTGGAGCGGGCGTCGACGACGCGTCCGGCGAAGACCATGAGCATCGCGAGGGCCAGCAGGCCGGGCGTGAGGATGGCGAGTTCCGCCGCGGCGGAGCCCCGGTCACGGTTCCTCATGGGGTCGCACCTCCGGGGACGTAGCGTTCGACGGGGGCCACCGACACGTGCTCCACGGTCCAGGAGATCCCGGGGACCAGGCTCGGGACGGTGCCGTTCACGGTGACGCGGACCTCCTCGGCTCCGCGGTCGACGGAGACGCCGACCTCGCGCAGGACCGACCCGGAGGACGGGGCCGCCGGAGCGGACCCGCCCTCCACGGTGCGCGCCTGCTCTGCGGTGCGGCGGGCGAGGTCGGCGGCGACGTGCTCGCCGTGCATCCACAGGGCGGCCTGCACGACCAGCATGACGAGGAGGAGCAGTGCCGGGGCGGCGACCGCCAGTTCGGCGCTGCCCCTGTCGTCTTTCGGCTGTCGCAACGGGGTTCCTTACTCGGTACCGATCTTTCCGGCCTGTTCTGCGATGAACTCGGTGATGACGGCCCCCGCGGCGACGGCGGCCGCGACGAGTACCGCGATGATGATCACCGTCTCGGTCGAGTAGCCGTCGTCCTCCTTGGGCGGGGTCAGTGCGGTGAGGACGCGGTAGTAGAGCTCTTTCACGGTGTTTCTCCAGGTAAGGGATCAGGTGCTGAAGAGGATGAGGCTCATGGCCGGGAAGCCCAGCAGGACGAGGAACCCGGCGAACAGCAGGACCACGGGCAGGCTCATCCGCTCCGTGGCGGACTGGGCCTCGCTCTCCATCTCGGCGAGGAACTGCACGCGCAGGGTCTTGGCCTTGGCGGAGAGGGAGCTGCGTACCCGGGCGCCGTCGGTACCGGCCAGGTGCAGGCTGGCGGAGAGCTCGGCGAACTCGGGGGTGTCGTACCGCTCTCCCAGGTCCCGCAGGGCCTGCCAGACGGGGACACGCGTGAGGGAGGACTCCCGCAGGGCGTCGCGGACAGCCGCCATCGCCCAGCCGCCGCCGTGCGCGGAGGCGTCGGTGAGGGCACCGCTGACGCCCGCGCCACCGGCGAGGGAGACCACCACGAGGTCGGCGAAGCCCGACAGCGTCCGGCGCATCTCCTCGCGGCGCTTGGTGGCCTCGTCGTTGAGGGACAGGTCCGGGGCGAACCACATGAGCACGGCGAACCCCGCCCAGAACAGCAGGGAGAGGGACGGCGCGGGCAGTGATCCGAAGGAGGCCAGGAGCATGCCCAGCAGCGGCGGGAGGAGGAGACCGGTGAGCGTGCTCGTGAACTTCTCCGCGAGATAGCTCCCGGGTTCCCTGTCACACACGCGCAGGTTCCGTTCGGCACGCGGCCCCGGGAGCCCGGCGGCGTGCAGCAGGGGGGCGCCGACCCGGCCGAGCCGGGACAGCAGCCCGTCCCCGGAGGAGCGCAGCGCGGTCCGCGCGGGAGGGCGCGGCCCCGCCAGGCGCTCGGCCAGGCTCGGCCTGGCCCAGCGTGCGGCCGCCAGCGCCCACAGGGCCAGGCCCAGGGCTGCGCCCGCCAGGGCCGCCGCGGTCACGGGATTCACAGGACGGCCTCCTTGGCCGGTTCGGGGGCGAGCACGCGCGGGCCGAGGGAGAAACGGGACATACGCGTCATCCAGACCACGGCGGTGGCCCAGAGGGCACCGATGCCGGCGAGGACGACCTGGCCCAGAAAACCGTCGAACGGTGCGAGGTACTCGGGGTTGAACAGGAACAGGAACGCCGCCATCCCGAGGGTGGCGCCCATGATGATCCGGGAGGAGGTGCGCAACCGCGCCCGGCTGGCCGAGACCTTGACCAGCATCGCGGCCTGGTCACGGGCGGACTCGGCCAGAGCGCCGAGCAGGACGCCCAGGTCGGTGGCGTGCCGGGTGGCGGCCATGGACAGCGCGGAGGCGACCAGGTCGCCGGTGGGGTTGTCGACGGTCTCGGCGAAGGCGTGCAGGGCGGCCCGGGGGTCGCGGCCGCCGCGCATGTCGTCGGCCAGCCGCTGGACGGCCTCGCGCAGCGGTTCGGGGGCGATGGGCGCGGTGGCCGCGACCGCCTGGTGCAGGCCCGAGGACCCGGCCATGAGGTCGCGCAGCATCTCGGTCCAGGCGGCCACCGCCTCGACCCCCTCGACCTGCTCCCTGTGCTCGTCGTCGTTGCCGAGGACCTGCGGAGCCCACCAGACGGCGGCCGCGACCAGCGCCCCCGCCACGGGCCAGCCCGTGAGGAACCACACCCCGAGCCCGGCGGCGGCCGCGAAGGCGACCTTGCCCGGACGCGGGAGCCGGAGCGCCCTACGGCTCCGGACGCGGTGGGCCACCAGGGGAACGGCCCAGACACACAGGAGGAAGAGACCGAAGCCGACGGTGCCTCCGGCGGTGGCCAGGAGAAGCGTGTTCACCGGCCCCACCCCGCCGTCTCGGGCTGGAGGGCCACGGGGTCGAAGCCGTGGTCCGCGAGCGCGTCGAGGGTGTCGGGGCTGGGCGGGGCGGCGGCCAGGCGGCCCTGGCGCGGCGAGTAGCGGTAGATCTCGTTGGAGATCACGTTCTGCCCCTCGGCGCCCACGACCTCGCGCACGCTCGTGACCCGGCGCTCACCGGTGGGCAGCGCCGAGACGTGCACCACCAGGTGCACCGCGGACGCCACCAGCGAGGCCGTGGCCTCCAACGGCAGGCGTTCGGCGGACTGGGCGGCGTAGGCGCCCAGCTTGGTGAAGGCGCCTGCGGAGTTGGCCGCGTGCAGTGTGGTGAGGCTGCCGTCGTTGCCCTGGCTCATGGCGTTGAGCAGGGGGACGGTCTCGCTGCCGCGGGTCTCCCCCACGATGACGCGGTCGGGCGACATGCGCAGGGCGGTGCGGACCAGGTCGGCGATGGTGATCTCCCCGACCCCCTCGATGTTGGCGGGGCGGGCCTGGAGCGCGACGCAGTCCGGATGGGCGTCGCGGTCCCGGTCCAGCCCGAGTTCGAAGACGTCCTCGATGGTGACCAGGCGCTCGGACGACGGAATCTCCGAGGCGAGGGCGCGCAGCAGCGTCGTCTTGCCCGCACCGGTGCCGCCGGTGACGACCGTGTTGCGGCGGGCGGCGACGGCGGCCCGGAAGAGGGACACCAGTGCCGGATCGAGGGTGCCGAGCTTCTCCAGGCGGCGCAGCGAGGAGTGGGTGTACCGGTGGCGGCGGATCGACACCGAGGGCTGGCGGGAGACCTCCATGACCGCGTTGAGGCGCTCGCCGCCCGGGAGCTGGAGGTCGAGGATGGGCGCTCCGGGGTCGAAGCGGCGCTCTCCGTTGGAGGACTCGGCGGCCAGGCGGCGGACCAGGGCGACCACCTCACCGGCATCGGCGAACAGGTCGGCGTGCAGGCGGCGGCTGCCGTCCGCCAGCCGCACCCAGGCGTCCACACCGTTGATGTTGATGTTCTCGATCTCAGGGTCGTCGAGCAGGGGTTGGAGCGCCCCGACCCCGGTGACCTGGGCCAGCGAGGCGGAGGCGATCGCCGACTCGGTCTCGGAGTCCAGCAGGGGCCGGCCCTCGGCCAGGGCGGCCCGGGCCGCTTCGTCGAGGACGTTGGCGATGATCCGTTCAGCGCGGACGCGATGCGCCTGCGGGGTGTCCGGCTCCTCGCCGCGCGTCTCCGCGCTGATGCGCCGAGCGGTCTCGGCGGACACGTAGGCGACCCACTGGGTCTCCACCCGGTCGGCCTCCGGGTCGAGGAAGCGCTCGACGGTGCGGGCGGCGATGTCGTCGGGAAAGCTCATGCCCTCACCCCCGGGGGCAGGGGCGCGTGTACCGCGTGCCGCTCGGGCTCGGAGGCGGGCACGGGCACGGATTCGGCGAGTGCGCGCGCGAGCCGGCCGGCCGCCCTGAACAGGGGACGGCGCTGGGGCCGGGCGAGGTCGCGTTCGCCCCGCAGGAACTCCGCGGACCGGAGGTCGTCGGGGATGCGACCCCATACGGCTGTTCCGAGGGCTCCCACGATCTGCCCCACACCACCCCGGCCGCCGGAGACGACGATCCTGAGGTCGCGGGTGGGAAAGGACGGGGCGAGCAGGTGCTCGCGGGCGCGCCGCAGGTCGGTGAGCCGTTCGGAGACCACGAGCACGGTGTGGTCGGCGGCTGGAACGAGGGCCCGGGCCGGAGAGGACGCGGTCAGGCGCCCCAGGTCGAGGACGACCACGGGGGCCGAGACCGCGCCGAGTTCCAGGGGCTGTCGGCCCAGGAGGCGCACCGCGCCCTCGGCGGGGTCGCCGGTGACGGGTGCGGGGCAGACCAGGAGCCCGCCGGGCAGGGCCTGGGTGTGCTGGTCGGGGTCCGCGCCGCCGCCCCCGCGCGTGGCCGCGGCGAGGCTGGTCAGGCCGGGTTCCGTGGGGACGCGGCGCCAGACGGCGACCGCCCCTCCGGCGGGGTCGGCCTCGACGAGCAGGCCGGGCGACTCCCCCGGCCAGACAGCGGCCAGGGCCATGCCCACGCTGGTCACTCCCGGGGCCCCGCCCAGGGAGAAGACGGCGACCGTGCGGGTCATCACGCTCCTCCGCGCGGGTGGACCTGGACGAGGCTGATCTGCCCCGCGGAGGCGGCAGCGGCGACACGCGCGGCGTCCGCGGACGCGAGCAGCAGCTCGACGGTGACCGCGCCCTCGACCCCGGGGTCGGGGGTGAGGCTGCGGACCAGTGCCGCGTAGGCCTGGGGGCCGCCTTCGGCGTCCTCGTCCGCGCTGACCACCACCGATACGGCGGCGCCCGCGCCCAGGGACGCGGGGAAGCGTCCGGGTTGGAGAGTGGCGCCGACCATCGCGCGATCGGCCTCGGGGAACTCGGCGTCGGCGCCGAGCACGGTCTCGGGAACGAGTCCTCCCTCGACCACGGGAATGGTGAGGGTCTGCCCGACGATCTCCTCCAGGCGCTCGGCGGCCACGAAGGAGACGTCGGAGGAAACGGTCATCGCGGATACGCGCAGGTCGGAAACGTCGAGGACGTGGCCCGCGGGCAGGTCGCTGTCGGCGACCACGACACCGGTCCGCTCGTCGAGGCGTTCCAGGGCGATGACCCCGCTGAGCGCGCCCGCCGTCGTCAGTGTCAGGGCCAGGACCAGCCAGCGCCAGCGCCTGGCTCCCCCGCCGGCGAGCCGCACGGCTGGGGGCTGCTGCTTCTGGCGCCCCGCCCCGGGGGGCGGGGCCGTCGTCGTCTCCACCACGTCTGTCTCAGTTCTTCTCGGTGTTAGTGGGTGTCCGTGACGAGTCCGTGCGACTCACGGACGGTGAGGTCGACCTCGGAGGTACTGGTGAGCTGGTCCAGGGTCCCGTTGCCGCCGTCGGAGAAGCTCCACTCGGTGTCCCAGAGGACGCGGACGGTGACGGTCCGGGTGCCCTCGGACGCCGTGTCGGAGGCCGCCGTGTAGACGTGCCCGCAGTCCGGGGAGGCCGAGGCGGCATCGTGCGCCGCCGGGTCGAACGGCGTGCCGGGGCCCTCGCACTCGACGGTGGTTCCGTCGCCCATGCTCCAGGCCGTGCGCACGGGGGCCGCCGTGACGGTGAGGGACGCGGAGCCCAGCTGGGCGGAGACGGACTCGGCGTCCCAGGTCTCGGGCTCGACCCACAGCCACAGGGGGGTGTTGACCAGGACGAGGGAGTCGGTGCCCGGGGAGGTGGCGATCTGCGGCTCGGGCAGCTCGAAGGAGGCCATGGTCTCCTGGAGGGACCTGAGGGGGTCGGTGCCCTCTTCGCCCTCGGCCGCCTCGGCGAAGATGGCGTCCCAGTCGAAGTCGTTCTCCCAGTCGATACCGATGTCGTTCCAGTCGATCGCGTTCCAGTCGATCGCGTCCCAGTCGACGTCGTCGTACTCGCCCGAGCCGGTGCCGCCGGCCCCGCCGGTACCGCCCGTTCCGCCGGAGCCACCTCCTCCGGGTCTGCCCGGTACGCCTCCTTGTTCCAGGAGCCAGCGGAGCAGGATCTGGCAGCCGTTGCCGCCGGAGGACCCGCACTCGACGCTGCCGAGGAAGGAGCTCTCGTCGGCGTGCGCCGCCGGTGCGGCGCCCACGGTGGTGAACACCAGAGCCGCGGCGACCGCCGAAGCCGCGGGGGTCAGGGGTCTCAACATGATCCGGCCTCCCAGATACGCAGTTCGGACACGCGCCAGGCGAGCCCGTCGTGGATGAGCGTGGCGTCCACCCGGCGGGGGCCGGCCGTCTCCCCGGCCCCGCCGACCCGCCAGGCGGAGTCGTCGACGCAGTCGTCGACGACCGCGAGCTCGGGGCTCTCGACGCTGACGGTGGGGTCGAGGACGGGTTCGCCGTCGGCCGCGCCGCCCGGGGCCGCCTCCTCCAGCGCGGTCCGCATGAGTTCGCGTGCGCCGCCGACCGCGTGGTCGTCGAGGGTGCGCGAAGCGTCCTCGTCGCCGTGCGAAGCCGCCACCACGGCGTCCCACATGCCGGTGTAGGCGGCCAGGGCGGCGCCCTCGTCACCGGACACGGTCGGGGTGGGGCGCGGTTCGGTGTCCGCGGCTGTGCCCTCGGCACCGGGGTCGGTGGCGGGGGTGGCGCAGCCGGCGGTGGCCGCGAGCAGGAAGCAGACAGCGAACGCCAGACGGGTCGAGCCGGATCTCATCGCGGCTGTTTCCCTTCGATGTGCTCCGTCCGGGCGGGACGGGGGTGCGGGGGAACGGACGTCGCGACGGCGAGACGCCGAGACGGGTCCATGGGGGAACGAAGGCCGACACCAACTGATGTGGTTTTGCGTGTGTTTGTGCTCTCTCGGCTTGAGAATACTGACAGCACACAGTGCACAACAACCCCCGAAGAGAGAAATAAACCCCTAACACTGGGCGTACAGCCCGTCCGAAACTTCGGCGCTGGTGGCGGGCACACACAAAAACCACACCTGACCACACGAAACCAAGCGCGCTCCCACGGAGGTGCGGTTCGTGAAGACTCCCCCGCGAGCAGCGGTGAGCACCGGCCCGGCGCAAGCGGCATCCCCGAGGCAACGGGGTGGCGCGCGCCTCCGACAGGGCCGGAGCCCGCCCACGGGAGGGCAGGGACCCACCTCTGGGAGAGCAGGGTGCGACCACCCACCTCCCGCCACCCCGACGCTTCGTTCGGACCAAAACCAACGGTTACGTGACACACCCACACAAGCAGAAGGCGAACCACCACCACTTCCACATGAGCGGTTCGCAGTGCTAACGTGACCGCTCTCCGCGGACGGGTCGAGGGGAAAGGGGTTCGCGCGTGCCTCTGGACCCCAACATGTCCGATTCCAGCCGCAAGGCCATCCAGGTCCTGACCGGCATCGAAGTGCCAACCGCGAACCCTCAGGCCATGCGCGCGGCGGCCGAGGTCTACGACGGGCTCTCGGTGAAGCTGCGCGAGGACCTCACCGGTTTGATGAACACCGTGCGCGGCCGGGTCCGCCGGAACTTCGGCGGTCAGACATCGGAGTTCTACGACCGGTCACTCAACCAGTTCACCCGGGGCGAGAACGACTACCTGGGTTCGGCCGCGACCATCTCGCAGTCCCTGTCGGTGGAGCTGCGCAAGGGCGCCGCCAACGCCGAGTACATGTCGGCGATGGTGATCGTGCAGTTCGTCCAGCTCCTCGTGGAGATCGCCTGGGCCGTGGCCTCCGCCAAGTTCACCTTCGGCGCGACGCTGAAGTACATCCCGATCTTCAAGATGATCCGCAGTCTGGCCATGCAGCGGATCCTGGCCTGGTTCCTCATCACGGTGCCCGGGCACCAGATCATCAGCCAGCTCTTCGCGAGCATGGACAGCGTGATCCAGCGCATCCAGATCGCCAACGGCACGCGCGACACCTGGGACCACGACCTCACCAAGGGCGCCCACGTCGGCGCCGTGGTCGAGGGGCTGGTCTCCGCCGGCCTGTCAGGGGCGCTGGGCGCGGCGTTCGACCGACAGATCGCCACACTCATCACCAACCGCATCGACCTCCTGCGGGGCCTGCCCGACCCCGTGCCCGTGCCACCGGTGGGCAAGGGGGTGCCCGACCCGGTGCCCCCGCCCGGGCCCCTGCGCGAGATCGACGACCTCGTCCCCTCCCCCTCGGGGACGGGGCGGCCCGACCCCGTGCCCTCCCCCGACGGGCCGCCGTCGCCGGTGCCGGGTACCGGAACCGGCGGAAACGGCCTCAACCGGGACCTCGCCGACGTGTTCGCCCGGCACCGGGACGAGATGGCGGTCCCGTTCGGCTCGAACGCCCCGCCCGGGGCGACGGCCTGGAACAACGCCGCGAACCGCGCCCGGTTCCGGGAGGACGTGGCGGGCGTGTTCGAGCGCAACTTCGGGCACTCCCTGGGACGGGACCAGGCGCGCCGTCTCGGCTCCGACTACGCCGAGACGCTGGTGCGCACGTGGAACTCGCCGGACATGGGGGCCCAGCTGTCGCGGACCCTCGGCGACAGTCTGCCCCCGCCCGTCCGTGACCACCTGGCACGGGTTCCCGGTGACGTACTCGCTCCGGTTCACCAGCACTTCGGGAGCAAGGGCACCTACCTCACCCGGCTCGGTGCCGGAGCGGCCTCGGGCGCGACCGAGGGCTACCTGGGCGAAGGGCTGGGCAACGCGGCCATGGGCCAGGGCTTCAGCGCCTCGGTGTACTCCGCCACGTCCGGTGCGAGCATGAACACCGTCCAGCAGGTGTCCACCGACGGGGCCCTCACTGGTATCGACGCCGTGAGCGGTCCGTCCGCCCCGCCCCCTCCGGTGGTCCCGCCCCCGGACGAAGGGGAGACACGCCCCGAGCCCTCACCGGAGGCCTCCGAACGGCCCCGGGACACGCCCCCGCAGCGCTCCCCCGAAGGCGTGGACACCGGACGGCCCGAGGGGTCCGGCACCGGGTGGGACGGAGCGGCCCTCGTCGTGGGATCCGGACGCGAGGACGGGACCGGACCGGCGAAGGGGCCCGACGACCCGGACTCCGACAGCGGGTCCGGTGCGGCGACGGGGTCGGACGGCAGCCGGGCGGAGGACACCCGGGCGGACGACGAGGACGTCCGCGTCAGTCCGTCCCGCGGGCCGGACGCCCCGGTCGCACCGCCCGACACGGGCGGTCCCGCGCGCGTCCCGGAGTTCGCCGACGGACCGTCGGCGGACGACACCGCGACGCCCTCCGGCGGTGAGGACGGCGCCCGTGGCGCGCACCGGGAGCGGGACGACGGCCCCGCACTCCTTCCCGCCCGGGACGAGGACACCGCGCCCGGAACCGGCACCGCCGACCGCACCGGCGGAGGGGCCCTCCCTCCTCGGTCCGGCGGCGACCACCAGGAGCAGGACGTACGGGCCCCGGGCACGGAGGGCGACCGCTCACCCGAGCGCACCGGGTCCGACGTCCCGGTTGAGAACCCCACGGAGAACCCCACCACGGAGAGCCCCGCGGAGGGCACCGCCACGGGGAGCACCATCACGGAGAACCCCACGGAGGGCACCACCACGGGGGACACCGCCCCCGCACCGCCGCCCGAGGGCTCCGGCAGCGATGACGCGGACGCGGTGCGCCGGGACGGTCCCCAGGAGTCTCCCGTCGCGGCCGCCCCTCCCCCTGCCTATTCCTTCGGCACCCATCTCAACCCGGGAGGCGGGCATCCGGACGCGCCCGCGCCCCCCGGCCCGGACGGCCGGAGCGCCGAACCGGGCCGCCCGGAGCCCGGCCGCGACGACTCGTTCGGCGAGAACGCGGACCCGGCGCCCGTCGGCGACGGGAGCCTGTTCGACGGCACGGAGCCCGGACAGGCGCCGCCCTCCCACGAGGACGCCCGTCCCTCTCCGCCGACCTACCCGCACAGCGAACTGCCCGGCGCCCCCGGGGCCGAGGAGGCCCAAGCGCCGGCTCCGTCGCCCCCGGTGGCCGGTGACCTCGCGTGGGCGCCGCCCCCGTACTCCCTTCTGCCCCCGCCCCTGCCCGCCACCGCGCAGGTCCCCGCCGCCGACGCCCCCGTGGGCAGGTTCGACAGGGACGGCCGGCCGGTCCCGCCGGACGCCGACCCGTCACGGCCCGGTTCCGCGCGGACCGGAGAGCCGGACGAGCGGGACGCCGCCCCGCCGACCGGGGAGGGCGCCCCGGAGCCCGGCGGGAACACCTCGCCGACGCGGAACGAGCCGCCGGCCACCCAGAGCCGTATCGACGACCTCCCGATCGCGCGCACCGAACCCGCGGAGGTGCCGCCGCCCGGGAACGACACACGGCCCGAAGGATCCGGGGACCGGGACGGCACCGACCGGGAGGACGTTCCCGGAGAGCGGTCGGCCCCCGAGGGCGGGCCCGCCACCACCGACGACGCCCCCGAACCGGTCTCCCCTGGGAGAGACGGCGCCGACGGCGGCGCTCCCCGGCCCGGGTCCGGTGACGAGCGGGGCGCGGTGGCGGACCGGGCCTCCGGCGACGGCGCCGAGCGTGCCGAGGACACCGGGGAAACGGACGAGGCCCCGCCGCCGGCGTACGACGCGCAGCCCTCACCGCCGCCCTACCCCTTCACCGAACTGCTCGACGCCCTCCGGACCAAGGTGCCCGGTCCGCCCTCACCCGACCCGGCCGTGGTCGGTGACCTCAAGTGGTTGCTGAACCCCGGCTCCGTGCTGCCCCCGCCCGCGCCCACCGACATCCAGGTGTTCATGGCCGACGTCCCCCTGGGCCCCCTGGGACCCGACGGACGGGCCCTGCCCACGGGTGAGGTGACCGCGACAGGCGAGGACCCCGGTCCGCGCCGGGGCCCCGGAGAGCGTTCGCCCGAGGGAGGACCCAGCCCCGAGAGCGCTCCCCCCGGGACAGGGCGCGAGGACCGTCCCGGCGCTCCCGAGGACGGCACCGCCGGCACGGATTCCGATGCCGCGAGCGACGGAGCCGACACCGCGGACGGCGGAGACCCGAACACGCCGCACGTGTGGAACGGCTCGCTCCCGGTGGACCGGGACGGCGAGGCCCACGACCTCGACTACCTGGTCGGCTCCCGTCTGGTGGGCCCGGACCGCCTGCGCACCGACGGGGTCCCGAACGCGATCGAGCGGTCCCTGCGCGAGATGGGACCGCGCATGCCCCGGCACCTGCGCGATCAGGTCCTGGCCGAGGTCGAACGCACCGCGGTCGAGCGGGGCATGGCTCCCTTCTTCACCGGGGACGGCCACGAGATCACCGTCGGAACGGGGGACGACACCTGGAGGGTCCGGGTCAGGCTGGCGGCCGACCGCCCCTCGGCCGACGAGCCGCCCGTCTACCGGCACGTGAACATCAGAACAGGGGAGGGAACCGACGCCACCGTCATCAGCGGCCAGGAACGCACCCGCACGGTCGGCTCCGGCGACACCGTCACGCGCGGCGCCCGCCGGGGTCTGAGTGTCAAGTTCACCGCCAACCCGCTCTACTTCGGTCCCACCTTCGCGGACCAGCCGGTGGGGCCCAGCTTCACCGTGGGCGCCAGCGGCGGTACCCGGCTGCGCGGCTCCACGAGCGGTGGCTCCACGCGGTCCACCGCGGTCCAGGCCATGGACAACAGCGCCGCGGCCGAGGTCTACACCGCGGACCTGCGCATGGACCTCGGCGTGACCCCGCCCGTCGGCCCGGTGACCCGGGGCCCGCACCCGGCCGTGGTGCGCGACGGCATGGCCCTGATCCTGTCCGGCAAAGCCCAGAAACGCCCCGAGGACACCCCTGACCACATCAGCCTCACCCGACGGCCCGCCGGTGCGGCGGTTCCGGACGACGGCCCGACCGGAGCCGACCACCGCTCACCCCGCCGGAACCCCCGGACCCTGCACGGCGGACTGCCCGTCAAGATCGAACGGATCGTCCCGCAGGGCGGGCCGGCCGACGCGCCGCCGACCCACACCGACCTGGGTTCCTGGCTCGCCGACCGCCTCGTTCCGAAGGGAGCAGACAGTGCCACCACCCCGGGTTCCGAGGGCAGGGCGGCGCGGGACCTGCACCGCACGCTCCGGGCCCTGTTCGACAACGACTCCCTCCAGGAGTACCTGCCGCACCTGTCCCGGGGCCCCCTCACGCTCAAGGTGGCCAACGGCGACGGCTCGTTCCGCATGATGCGCCTGGCTTCGTCGGCCAACGAGTACCGCGCGCTCGGCCACGCCCCGCACCTGGGCGAGCTGACCCGGCACGACGGCTCCGAGCACGCCGTGAACTCCTCCGGGAGCCGCAGCAGGACCATCGGCTTCTCCGTGGGCGCCGGTGTGAACATCGAGCTCTCGCTCCCCGGCGGCGGGATGACCCGCATCGACGTCCCCACCCTGGAGTACGTCCACTCGCGCACCCTGGACGCCGAGACGCACAGCTTCTCCCGGACCGGTTCCCGCCGCACGCTCGCGCGTGACATCGCCGGCACCGAGGACTTCCTCGCCTACCGCGTCGAACGCGACCTCTTCGTCCACCTGGAGGGGGAGCCGACACCGCACGCCTTCACCGGCGAGACCGTCGAGATCGTCTCCCGGCACGACGCGGAGTCGCTGAACGACGCCTCCGGCGCGGGCCCGCGCCGACGCGACTCCGGCGAGCACCACCGGCCTCCCCTGGCCCATCTGCGCGGGGACACCGTCACGGACCTCAGCGGCGCGACCGTCCTCGGCTTCGACCGGCCCGAACGGTCCGCGGACGCCGAGACGGAGGGCAGCGGTTCCGAGGACCGGCCCCGGTCCGAGGAGCCCACGGTGTACGAGCGCCTCCAGCAGGAGGTGCTGGACTCCGTCGCCCGCGAGCACCCGGGCATGGTCATCCCCGACCTGGCCCGCAGCCGGGCCGACTACGCGCTGCGCCCGGCCCGCGAGGGCGTCCCGCCCGGGGAGCGGATGTGGCGGGAGACCTACGGCCTGCGGCGCAACTACCTCGTGGCGCGCGAGAACACCCTGCGCGTCCTGGACGCCCTCACCCCCGACGCTCTGCACGCGCGCGACGCGGAACTCACCTCGGACCAGGGCCTGATGATCCACCTCACCGAGAACGCGGTCGTCGACCCCTCGCTGGCGGCCAAGGGCGCGGAGGTCCTGCGCCCCGACAACGTCACCGTCCACGTCCACGCGCGCTTCGGCGGGCTGACCTTCGACGGCCGCACGCCCACCGAGACCGGTGTGCGCCTGGGCGGCGAGGCCAGGAGCGGCGCCGCACGGGGCAAGGGGTCCTCGCACACGCTCAACCTGACCGCCGGGGCCGGCCTGCTGCGGTCCAAGGAGGCCGACGCCCGCGGCATGGGTCACCGGATGGGTGGCGTGAGCGCCGCGCTGAGCGGTTCCCGGGCCCGTTCCTCGGGCACCTCGCGCGGTGTCGCCCACACCTCGGACGAGACGATCCTCTTCCCCGGCGGTTCCGACGTCTGGCGGGGCCCGGTCGGGTTCACCGCCCGGTTGAGCGACTACGAGGGCTCCGCCCAGGCCCGCGGGACGGATCAGAGCAAGGACCTGTTCACCGGGCCTATCCGGGCCGAGTACTCGGTGATCACGCCGCGGGTCCTGACCGAGAGCGCACCGTCGGCGCCCCGGGACCCCGACCCCGGGCACGAGGAGCTGTCCGCCGAGCAGGCGCGCTCCCTGATCGAGGGCCCCTTCGCCTCGGCGCCCGCCGGGGACGCCTCGCGGGGCCGCGACGGCGAGTCCGCCGAGCAGGCGCGCGAACGCCGCCGCGCCGAGGACCTCGTCCGGGCCGGCGGCTTCGTCGAACGGATCGGCATCGGCCCGACGAGCCGCACCTTCGAGTTGTTCTCGGGTTTCCGGCGCGGCCTGTTCCAGGGGTTCGAGCGCAAGCTGCGCAACTACCTCAACACCACCGGCGGCCGCACCTACTTCCAGGAGCTGCTCTCCCCCGTCGGCATGGCCGACGACCCCTCCACCACCGCGCCCAGCGGTCGGCGCGGCCGCCCGGAGATGAGCGGAGGGGTGCGCTCGCCGGGGGACCTGCGGGCCACCACGGCCACGCGCGTCGAACCGGACCGGATCGCGGAGTTCCAGCAGGTCGAGATGCAGGTGATCGCGCACGGCGAGACCGGTGTCGAGATCGGTGCCACGGACTCGGTCACCTGGAGCGCCGGTGCCCGCGTGGGCGGCACGGTGGGCGGCACCGGCAACCGGATCGTGGACGAGGCGGCCCAGAAGGACCCGGCCACGGCCGTCCCGCCGAAGGACGCAGTGGGGCCGACCCCGGTCGCGGGTGCCAACGACACCTGGAACTTCTTCCGCTCCGGGCGGGGCACGTCCGCCGGCGCCTCCTTCGTCTCCTCCACGACCATCGTCCCCAAGGCGGCTCTGGGGTACGCCTTCCGGCTGGCGGGCCGGGCGACCCAGGCCGTGGAACTGGCGCACAGGCGCGGGCTGACCCGGCCCGGTTCCTGGGAGAGGCGTTTCCGCGGGTGGACGGCGCGGGTCCACGACCTCGTCTCGGGGTACATCCCGGCGCGCGACGCCCAGGAGGCGGGCATCGTCCAGGACCGGGTGGTGGAGCACGAGGACGGTCGCGTCGAGCTCTCGGCCCAGGACAACCCGGCGGACATCACCGACGTCCGGATCCGGCCCGGGTTCGAGGACTCCGGCAAGCGCGTACGGCCCGCGGACCCCACCGCTGCGCTCGAGTCACTGGTCGAACAGCTCCGTGCCCGGGGGCACGAGCTGACCGCCGGCAGCCGTGAGCGCCTGTTCGAGGCGCTCACCACCCGGTTGGGCAACGCCTCAGGTACGAGCGAACCGGTCGCCGTGCGCGTGCGGCGCACCTCCTCGTCCGGCGAACCCCGTTCGGGGCACCGCTCTCAGGACGCGCTGGTGCACGTCGAGCTGCGCACCACGGCGCGCAAGGTCGAGTACCTGGCTTCCAGCGACGCCGTCATCGAGTCCCACACCTGGACGGCAGCCACCGGGAGCAGCCGCTCCAGCGGCACCGGCAACACGGTGGGCGGCGAAGGGGTCCTGCTGCAGCCGACCCCCTTCGACGGTGACGACAACCCGCCCGGGTCGGAGCCGGACAGCCGCCCGCTGTTCGTCTCTCCGGCCGTCTCGGGCGGCGCCTCCGCCTCGGACACGACCACCCGGGGAGGAGGCGAGGAGCGCACCCACACCGTGCAGCTGGAGATGAACGGCCCCTACGCCAAGGTCGAACAGGACAGCGACCTCGTGCTGACCCTGCGCGGCCCCCGCGGCCTGGAGATCGGGGCCCAGGAGTCATCGGGGCCGATCCACACCCTCTATCCCTACTCCTACCTGGACTTCTCCCCGCGCACCGACGGCGCCGGCACGGGCCCGGGGCCTCACGGCGAGCTGGGCCCCCCGGTCTCCGGGTCCGGCCCGGAGCCGGGGAACGGGCGGGCGGGGGCCGCGAGCACCACGGCCGCGACGGACCCCGGGAACCGGCGGCCGGCGACGACGGTCGACGACGCACCGGCGGCGGGCCGGAGCCCGTCCCAGGCCCTGGCGGACCGGGCCCGGACCCTGTTCACCGGCGGGCAGGCCACCCGCCTGCCCGAGGGAGTGGTCATGATGCCCGCCGCCGTGGGGGACGGCGGTCGCGGCGTCCGCGACACCGCGGCCGTCGTCCTCGCCAGGTCCCTCGGCTGGCGGCCCGGAACCGCCGACCTCACCGGGACCGGCGGGTACACGGACGAAGGGTTCAGGCAGGCCCGGGACTTCACCGCCCAGCGCCTGCACCTGGACCGCCGCCACTCCCCGATCGACAGCGGCCTGGAGTCCGTGGCCCTCAAGGCCCTGTTCTCCCGCACCCTCGGCCACGAGGACGGCGTGGCCCTGATGGACCTGGGCTCCACCGGTTGGCGCCTGACCGCCCTGCCCGACCTGTCCGGCGCCCGGATCCTCGACGTGGTCGCCGGCTCCCGCCTCAGCACCACCACCGAAGAGAAGCGGTCGCTCACGGAGTCCTCCGACCAGGCGCGGGGAACCGCCGTGGACCCGTCCCTGCGCCCCGCGGGCCTGACCGCCGACAAGGACGTCTACGAGAACCACGCCGGGGTCCTGAACAGCGCCGTCAACGCCCCTCTGGGCACGAACACGGCCACCGCCGCGGACGGGCGCGGATCCGCCACCTCCGGTCCGCCGACCCGCCAGACCCAGCGCCTGGGCCCCGCCTACCTCGTCGAGTTCGACACCGCCTGGGTCGTCAGCGCGTCCTCCGAGGGGGGCGGCGTCCACGCCGGCCACACCCGGAGCACCGTGGGCGCCTGGGTCTCCCGGTCCGACGCCCTCCGCCTGGGCCTGGTCACCCCCGAGCGGGCCGCACGCCTGGACGCCGAGGCCGAACGGGTCCACGACGCGGCGGAGACGATGGGCGACGACGAGCAGGCCTACGGCCGCGAACGCGGGCGCCTGGAGGAGCCCGTCCGGGACTACCTGCGCGCCCACGAGGTCCACCGGCGCGCGCTGGAGGACCGGACCGGCCGCCCGGAGCGGGAGGCCCGGGACGGGTCCTCGCAGACCTCGGACTGGGCGGCGGACCGCTTGCAGGAATCCCGGGACGCCTACCGCGAGCAGGAGGACAGGTACCGGCGGAGCCTGCGGCAGTACGAGGACAGCACCCGCACCTGGGTGGACACCCTCAACACCGCGCGCGGGGACTTCCGGGCCACCACCGCCGACGACGCTCCCGCACCCGCGGGCTCCGACGCCCCGGCCCCGTCCGGGACCAGCCTGCGCGATGCCGTCGCCACCGAGCTCGACCCCCGTACCGGTGACCCGGCCGACCCCGGCTCCGACCTGCGCAGAAGAACCGAAGGGCTCAGCGAGACCGTCGCCGATCTGCGCCGACGGGAAGGGCTGGCACGCTCGGACGTCGACAGGGCGGCGTCCCTGATCAGGGACGCGGACGGTCTGCTGACCGCGCGTCCGGGCCTGGCCGACGCCCCGCCCGGCTCCCCCGCGCCGACCCCGGCCGGGGTCGCGGACCTGCGGTCCAGGACCACGGCCTTCCAGCGCGACCTGGCCCGGCTGGCCTCGAGCGACGACCAGAACGACGAGGACGTCACCGCCCTCGACGCACGGCGCGACGCCCTGTTGGAGGAGGCCCGCACACTGCACGCCGGAGCCGAGACGCACGGCGCGCTGGCGGAGGAGCTGGCCCGCGCCACCCGCGTGGGGCTGGACCGGGTCGTCGAGCGCATGGGGCGCGCCCGCGCGCTGGTGGAGGCCGCGGGCGACCGCGTCAGCCGGATGCGCACGGAGACCCTGAACACGCAGGCGCGGCACCGACCGCTGGCCGAGGACGTCCGGGACCCCGAACACGCCGCGGTCCGGGGCGAGGTCGAGCGGTTGGGGAGCGAGCTGACCGCGCTCCACGACGGGGGCCGGGACCTCGCCGCGCGCAACCACACGGCCCGGCCGGGGATCGACCAGGTCCTCGCCGACGCCGACGCGGTGGCCCGCCGGGAGCTGCCCCGGTTCGAGGAGCGGGCGCGCGTGCAGCACGAGCTGTCCTCCGAACTCCTCCGCCTGGGCGGTCCCCTGGTCGCCGACGTCATCTCCGACCTGCGGGGCGAGGGCGAGCGGGGCCGCGGGGCCTTCGACGAGGCCTCCGACTCCCTGGACACGGCCACCCGGCTGTTGGAGGCCCGTGCCGCCGCCTCCCGGGTGCCCCCGCCGGCACCTGGCCCGGCCTCCCCCGAACAGGCCGCCGAGCTGGGCGGGCGGGTCGCGGCCCTGGAGCGCGACCTGGCCGCCTTCGCCTCCCTTCCCCACCGGAGCGCGGCCGAGGTCGCGCGGATGGAGGAGCGGCGCGACGCCCTGTTGGAGGAGACGGAGGCGCTCGGCGCCCCGGTCTCCGAGCACGGACGACGGGTCTCCGGTGAGCGGAGCGCCACCGAGACGGCGCTGGCCGAGGTGGTCCGGAGCACCGGCCGTGTCCGCGAGCTGGTGGACGGTTCCCTCGCCCACCTGCGCGGACTCCACGCGGAGGCCGCCCGGATCACCGCCGAGTACGCGCCGTTCCTGGACCCGCGCGCCGACCTGCGGACCTCGCTGGAGGGGGCCCGGAACACCCTGACCGGGCTGGACGGGCTCAGGAGCGCTCTGGAGACGCGCCTGGACGGTCTCACCTCGCGGACCGGGGCCCTCACGAACGACCTCGCCCGCCTGCGCGAGCGGGAGGACGGCCTGCGGGCGCTCCACCGGGAGCTGTCCGGACTGCGTACCCGGCTCGACGGGGCGGAGGTGCCCGAAGCGGCACCGCGTCCGGACGGGGACGCCGGGGACTCCGGTTCCGACTCGGACTCCGAGCGCGCTCAGCCGACGCTGGACGAGTCCTTCGCCGACGCGCTCAACCCGCCGCCCCAGGGCGCACCGCGCCCGCCGAACACCGGAACGGGCGCGTGAGCGCCGCTCCGAAACGTCCTCTCCCGGCTCCGCCGCGCCCTCCTCCGAGCCGGAGCGGACGCGCCCGCGCGGCGAGACGGACGCCACTCCCGCGGCCCGCGCCCAGCCGTTAGGGTGTGGTGCGCGGACCCCGGACACCGGACCCCGGACACCGCCCGCGCCGCACTCGCGGATCGGCAGGCGAGCCCGCGCCGCGCCCGGCGCCCCGCTCCCGCACCCCCTCCACTCCCCTCCCCTCTCACAGGAGAGCCCGTTGAGACAGAACCCGGCTCCCGGCGGTGCCTCGCGCGCCCGTGCGGCCGGCCGTACGGCGGCCGCACTCGTCCTGCTCCTGAGCCCGCTGGCGGGCCCCGGCGCCGCCGCCGCGGACACCGGCGACGAGGAGCCGCCGCCCCTGCCCCAGGTGTTCGAGTTCAAGACCGAGCAGCAGCCCTGTGCCGTCCCCGGTACCGAGGTCGTGGAACGGGAACCCTGGACCCGGCCCTTCCTGGGGCTGGACCGGGCGCACCGGCTGAGCACGGGCACGGGTGCGGAGGTGGCGGTGCTGGCGCCCGAACTCGACGCCGGCGGTCCCGCCCTGGCCGGAGCCGTGGAGGGGGGCGGCGCCGAGGACTGCCTGGGGCACGGGACGTTCCTGGCGGGCGTCGTCGGCGGGCGGGAGGTCCAGGGGAGCGGGACCCTGGGAGTGGCACCCGGTGCCTCCCTGAGGTTCGTGCCGACCGGGGACCCGGCCACCGGACTGACCTCCCCCGCCCAGATCGCGTCCGGTATCGACGCCGCGGTGGACGCGGGCTCCGAGGTGGTCCTGGTGAGCGCCGCGTCGTGGGAGAACAGCCAGGAGCTCGACGACGCCGTGGCGTCCGCCTCCGAGGCGGGCTCCCTGGTCGTGGCCCCCGCGACCGTGAACACGGTCCGGGGGCCGAGGGCCGGGTACCCCGCCCAGCACCCGGAGGCGTTGAGCGTGGCGGCACACGATCCCGAGGGGGAGCCCGTGGTGGCGTCGCCGCTGCTGCGGACCGACGGAGAACTGGTGCGGGTCGACCTCCTCGCCCCGGGCGACCTGGCCGTGGGACCCGGCCCCGGGGGCGGCCACGTGATCGGCGCGGGTCCCGGAACGGCCGCGGCCTTCGTCTCGGGGGCGGCGGCGCTGGTGGCCGCCCGATCGCCCGAACTCACCCCGCAGGAGCTGCGGGAGCGGCTCGTCGCCACCGCCTACCGCTCCCCCGCGGGGGCGCAGGACCCGGTGAGCGGCGGCGGCCGTGTGGATCCCACGGCCGCGCTGACCACGGCGCCCGTGGGCGAGGCGGCGTCGGTGTCCGGGGAGCGGTTCGCCCCCGACCCCTCGCCACGGGGCTCGCTGGACGCCCTGCCGACCGCGGCCGTGGCCGGTGGTACCGCCCTCCTGATCGTGCTGTGCGTGCTGGGGGCCGCCGTGGTCCGCAACGGCCGCGCCCGCGGCTGGCGCCCGGCCGGCCCGGGGGAGGCGGTTCCCGTCGGCACCGGACCGGACGCGGCCCCGGTCCGCTCCGCGGCCGAACCGGACCCGGGGGTCCGGGCCGACCCGGCCGCGCCGGAGGCTCCGGCCCCTCTCAGGTGACCTCCTCCTCGGCGAGGGCCAGCTGCACCTCCACCGGATCGCGGCGGGAGATCCACAGGGCCCGGCCCGGCGGCATCCGGCGGGCCCGGACGCTGCCGAAGAGCATCCCCTCCGAGGGCGGTGAGGAGAGCATGACGCTCGGGGTGTTGAGGTCGATGAGCGAGCGGATGAAGGGGTCGCCGCTGGCCCGGCCGAAACCGCCCGCGGCGTGCACGAGGATGACGTGCATGCCGATCTCCGCGCCCTGGGCGAGCATGGGCGCCAGCGGTGCCATGGGGCTGGGGCCGCTTCCCGCGACGAGCTCGAAGTCGTCCACGATGACGAACAGCTCCGGCCCGTTCCACCAGTCGCGGAGCCGGATGCGGTCGGGGGTGATCTCGGGGCCGGGCATGCGGACCTGCATCGCCTGCGCGGCGGCCTGCATCATCTCGCGGACGCTGTCGCCGGTCACCCCGTACCCCAGCTGCATCTCCTTGGGTACGGCGTCGTAGAGCTTCCGGCGCTGGTCGCCCAGGACGACCCGGGCCTCGGTGGGGCCGTAGTGGCTCCGGATCGCGTTGGTGATGTGCCGGACGAGGTTGGTCTTGCCGGACTCGGTGTCGCCCACCACGAGCAGGTGCGGGGTGGCCCCGAAGTCCTGCCAGAAGGGCTGCATGCGTCGGCTCTCCAGACCCAGGGGCACGCGCAGGACCCCGCTGGTCCCGGCCAGGTCCGAGGCGGGCAGCTCGGCAGCCCGGAGCATCGCCGGCAGGGTGCGCACGGGCGGGGCCTCGGGACCGTCCCAGGCGTCCTTGACCCGGGTGATGATCTCCCCGATGCCCGCGGACACGGTCACCGGGTCCGGTACGCCGTCGGCCCGGGGCAGTCCGCTGAGGAAGTGGTGTTTGTCCTCGGTGATGCCGCGGCCCGCGACCCGGGGCACGGTCTGCGCGGCGCGCATGTGGACGAGTGAGTCGACCGGATCGCCCAGGCGCAGCTCGAAACGGCTGCCCATGAGGTCGCGGACGCTGGTGTTGAAGTCGGCCCAGCGGGGCGAGGCCACCATGACGTGGATGCCGTAGTTGAGGCCGCGCTGCACGAGCTGGACGATGGAGGCGACCAGGTCCATGTTGTCCTGGCGGATGGTGCCCCAGCCGTCGACCACGAGGAACACGTCTCCGTGGCGCTCGTCCGCGAACTCCCCCGCCGCCCGCCGCGCCCGGAAGGTGGTCATGGAGTCGATCCCGTGCTCCGCGAAGAACGTCTCGCGGTGGGTCAGGATCTCGTGCACCTCCATGACCGTGCGGACGATGCGCCGCTCGTCGGTGCGCACCGCCACGCTGCCGACATGGGGGAGGCCCTTGAGCGCCTGGAGCAGGCCGCCGCCGCAGTCGATGCCGTAGAACTGCACCTGGGCGGGCGTGTTGCGCAGGGCGAGACCGAGGATGAGCGAGGCCAGGAGCGTGCTCTTGCCGCTCTGGGGCCCGCCCGCGACCCCGATGTGGCCGCCGGCGCCGGTGAGGTCGGCGATCAGGGGCTGGCGCAGGTGCTCGAAGGGCCGGTCGACGACGCCGACGGCGACCCGGAGCGATCCCCGCTCGTCCCAGAGCACCCCGTTCTCCGGGATGGTGCTGCCCGTCATCCGGTGCAGCTCGTCGAGCAGCGGGGGGACCTCCAACGGCGGCAGCCACACCTCGCGGGCGGCGGGACCGTGCCCGGACAAGCGCTCCAGCGCGGTCTCCAGGAGCGACTCCTGCTCCGCCTGGGCCTGTTCCTCCGCGACCGGTTCGGGTTCGCTGGAGGGCATCGCGACGGGGGCGTCGGTGAACAGGACCGTGGACGCCTCCACCGCGCCGGTCCTGCGGACGGCCCGGGGGCTCACCCGGTAGGGCCCCGAGACATAGGCGGCCTTGAACCGGGTCAGTGTCTCGGTGTCGGTCTTCAGGTACCCGTTGCCCGGCGCCGACGGCAGCCGGTGCGCGTCGGGTACGCCCAGCACCCCCCGGCTCTCGATCGCGGAGAACGTACGCAGCGCGATCCGGTAGGACAGGTGGCTCTCCAGCTGATGCATCCGGCCCTCGTCCAGGCGCTGGGACGCCAGCAGCAGGTGCACCCCCAGGCTGCGCCCCAGCCGCCCGATCATCACGAACAGGTCCATGAAGTCCCGGTGCGCCGCCAGCAGTTCGCTGAACTCGTCCACCACCACGAACAGCGTCGGCAGCGGCTCCATGGACGGGTCCGACTCACGGGCCTTCTCGTACTCGTGCACCGAGCTGTAGCTGCCCGCCGCCCGCAGGTGCTCCTGCCGCCGCACCAGCTCGCCGTGCAGGGCGTCCTGCATGCGCTCCACCAGGATCGCCTCGTCGGCGAGGTTGGTGATCAGCGCCGACGTGTGCTGCAGCCCGTCCAGGCCGATGAAGGTCGCGCCGCCCTTGAAGTCCACCAGGATGAAGTTGAGGGTGTCGGGGGTGTGGGTCAGGGCCAGCCCGAGCACCAGCGTGCGCAGCAGTTCGCTCTTGCCCGAACCGGTCGCGCCGATGAGCATGCCGTGCGGGCCCATCCCGCCCAGCGCCGACTCCTTGAGGTCCAGTTCCAGGGGCGCCCCGTCCGAGGTCATCCCGATCGGCACCCGGAGCCGGTTCTTGGGGTGGAGCTCGCCCCACATCCGCTCGGGGTCGTGGGAGTGCAGGTCCCGGACGCCGAGCAGCGTGGTCAGCTCGAAGTCCGTCGTCAACGGCTCCGTCACCTCCGCGGCGGCGCCGCTGGCCCGGTAGGGGGCCAGCAGCCGGGACAGGGCGGCCGCCCGGGCCGGGCTGAGCGCGTCGGGGCGGCCCAGCTCCTCCTCGGTGTCCCGGCCGGTGTTGTCGCTCCCCAGCATGACCAGGCGGGTGGGCTCCACCCGCAGCGCGAGGGTGTAGGGGTCGTCCTCCGGCGGCATGGGGTCGGCGACGTCCACGACCACGGCGTTGCGGTAGCCGCCGCCGAGCAGTCGGGACCCCGGGGGGACGCTTCCGCCGTCGACGACCACGACGACGAAGGGCTCCTCCCGGCCGGGCACGGCCGCGGGGTCGAAGCGGGGCCGGTCCGAGAACTCCTCGCCGATCAGCTGTTCGAGTTCGATCGCGTCGGTGCAGAGCAGCCTGGCCTGCCCGGCGCCGTCACGGGCCGTGGGGTGCTGGTTGTGCGGCAGCCACTTCACCCAGGACCAGTGCGGCATGGCCGCGGCCGAGGCGCACACGGCGACGCGGAGGTCGTCGTGGGAGTGGAAGACGGCGAACTGGCCGAGGAGGGCCCGCGTCAGCGCCCGGGACGCGGCGAGGTCCCCGCGCATGGTCACCCTGGCGTAACCGCGCAGGTAGACCTGGACGGGCTGGTCCTCGACGGTGCCGTAGGCGCGGATGAAGCGGCGCAGGGCGTGCGCGCTGAGGGGTTCGAGGTCCTCCACCGGCTTGGACGAGACCGGGGAGATCTTCATGGAGAGGGCCTGCTCGCCGACGGCGATGCGCACCTCACCGAAGTCCTCGTCCTCGGCCCGGCGCTCCCAGAGGCGGGAGGTGCGCACGACGGACCACAGTGCGTCGGGGTGGGGTGCGCGCCAGAGCATGGCGTCCCGCTGCTCGGTGACGACCTGCCGCAGACGGGTCCGCATCTGCCGCAGGTAGCGCAGGTAGTCGCGGCGGTCGTCGTTGAGCTTGCTGCGCCGCTCCAGGACGGCGCGCAGGTACTGCCCGCCGAGCATCGCGACGGCTCCGACCAGCATCATGCCGCCGGCGATGAAGGGCATGACGCTGTTGCCCATGGTCCCGGGCCGGATGAACATCATGAGCATGGCGAGTGAAGTGAGCGCCATCGGCATGTACATGAAGACCGAGGACATGCTGGACTGCTGCTCGGTCAGCTCCGGCGGCTCCTGGAGGGAGATCTCCCCGGAGGGCAGCTCGGGGCCGGGGCGCCTCGGTGGACGCCGTACGCGGATGGTGCTCACGGGGGTGGGGCCTCCTTGGTCGGAGCCGGGCGGGGAACCTCTCGGCCATCGGAACGAGAAGACCACGACCCGGTAGCCAACAGATCACCACAAAAGCTACTGTTACCAAACAAAGTCACAAATTCGGATACTTAAACCAACGCAACACCAGAAACCGATATCTGAGTGTTAGTGTTCGCTCCGTTCCGTAGCCCCCTGTCGAACGGCCCCAGATGAACGATTTCTCTGCGGTCGACCACTGCCGCCTCATGATCCGCGCCCCCGAGCGCGCGTTCGAGATCGCGGCACCGGTCGAGGTTCCCCTGTCCGAGATCATCCCCACCCTCGTGCTGTACGCCGAGGGTGACGACGGAGAGGACCTGGACGAAAGCGGCCTGGAGCACGACGGGTGGGTCCTCCAACAGCTGGGGGACGAACCCCTGGACGAGGACGAGACGCTGTCGTCCCTCGGCCTGTGCCACGGGGAGACCCTCTACCTCAGGCCTCGGCGCGACCAGCTCCCCCCGGTCCACTTCGACGACATCGTCGACGGCGTGGCCAAGGGCATGGCGGAGAGGGACGACCTGTGGTCCCCGGCGCACACCCGGGTCCTGCTGCAGGTCCTGGGCCTGGCGGTACTGCTGGTGGGGCTGGGTGTGCTGGCCGGCGGCGGCCGGAACCTGTTCACCGCGCTGGGAGCGGCCTGCTCCGCCGGCCTCATGCTGCTGTCGGCCTGGGCCGCCTCCCGGGCCATGGCCGACCTCACCGCGGCCACCGGACTGGCGGGCTGCGCCACCCTGGCCATGGGCCTGGCCGGCGCCCTTATCCCCACCGGGGACCCGGGGACGCTGTTCCTCGGCGCCGTGGTCCTGACCGCCTCGGTGACCGCCGCCGGCGCCAGCGTGCTGGGGGTCGCGGCCGTGGCGGGCTCGGTGCCGTTCTTCACCGGACTGTTCGTGGTCGAGGCACTGGGCGTCGTGGGCGGGCTGCTCCTCATGTTCCTGCCGGGCACCTCCGCCCCCGACACCGCCGCGCTGGTGGCGCTCCTGGCGCTGTTCCTCGGCACCTACGCCCCCCAGCTGGCCTTTCGCCTCTCCGGCCTGAAACTCCCGGCGCTGCCGTCCAACCCGCAGCAGCTGCAGGAGGAGATCGACCCCCTCCCGGCCCGGCGGGTCCTGGACCGGACCGCCCTGGCCGACCGCTTCCAGACCGCCCTGTACGCCTCCAGCGGCGCCGTGATCACACTGTGCGCGGTCGTCCTCGCCCTGACGCCGGGCTGGGTGCCCAAGACCCTGGTCGTGATCCTGTCCCTCGTGATGCTGCTCCAGGCGCGGGGGTTGGGCAGCGCCTGGCAGCGCGCCCTCATGGTCGCGCCGCCCTGGATCGGCCTCGGAACGCTGGCGCTCGGTCTCGCCTGGAGCGCCGACCCCCTGGGCCGGCTGCTGGCGGTCCTGGGCCTGTTCGCCGCCACCACGGTCCTCGCCGTGATCTCGTGGAGCCTGCCCGGACGGCGCGCCCTGCCGCACTGGGGCCGGGCTGCGGAGATCATCCAGCTGGTGCTGTGCGTGGCGCTCGTGCCGTTGGTGCTGGCCCAGTTCGGGGTGTTCGGCCTCCTGCGCGGGATCGGGGGCTGACATGCAGTCACGCCGCGACCGCGTCATGGCCCACAACTTCACGGTGGGCCGACTGGGGACCGCGATGCTCGAAGCGGACCCCGACGCCGTGGACGCCCCGATGCGCCGCACCCGAGGCGGCACCTACGTCGGCATCGGCATCGGTGCGCTGCTGTGCGTCGGCTTCCTCGTGTTCGGCCTGATCTTCCCCGGAGGGGCCACCTCCTGGCGGCAGGAGGGGCGCATCGTCATCGACCGGGACGGCGGCGCCACGTACCTGTACTCGAGCGATGTGCTGCGCCCCGTCGCCAACCTCGCGTCGGCCCGCCTGATCCTGGGCGGGGACTCCACCACCAGCCTCGTCTCCCAGAAGTCCTTGGAGGGCGAGACGCTCGGTGGCCCGGTGGGCATCGCCGGGGCCCCGGACTCCCTCCCCGCAGAGGGCGCCCAGGGTGTGTGGCGGCTGTGCGCGGTGGAGCCGACCGGTGAGGGTGAGGCGCGGCGGGGCCGGACCGCCCTCGTGGTGGGCGAGGCACCGCCGCCCGAGGCCGCAGGATCCCGCGACGGCGTCCTGGTCTCCGACACGGACGGGACCGTGCACCTGTTGTGGCAGGGCACGCGGCTGCGCATGGACGAGGACGCCGGCGGGCTGCAGGCGCTCGGCTACGGGACGACCCCCGTTCTCCCGGTGACCAGCGCCTTCCTCAACGCCGTCCCCGAGGGCCCCGAACTGGTCGCCCTGACCGTGCCCGGCGTCGGTGAGCCGGGTCGCGAACTGGCGGGAGCCAGCCGGTCCGTGGGCCAGGTGTTCGCCGTGTCCACACCCGGGCAGGAGGATCAGCACTACCTCCTCACCCGGGACGGCCTCGCTCCCCTGACACCCACGCAGGCACTGCTGCTCCTCGGTGACACGGAGGTCTCCGGCCCGGCCTACGACGGCGAGCCCCCCGAGGCGATCGCCCTCCCCGCTTCGGAGGTGCACGCCAATCTCGCGGAGGCGCCGACCACCGGAGCCGACGCGGAAGGGCTGCCGCCGGCGCCGCCCGCACCGCTGGAGGCGGACTCCGGAGCTCCCTGCCTGCGCTGGGAGACGGACGGGTCGATGACCATGACCTTCGACGCCCCCTCCGAGATCGCCGCGTGGCCGGTCCAGGACCGGCCGTTCGTCGAACCCGGCTGTCCCACACCCGACCTGGTCGGCGTCCCCGCCGGTCAGGGCGGCGTGGTCCGCAGCCGGGCGGTGGCGGGCACCGACGCCGCACCCACCTACTACGTGGTGACGGACTCAGCGGCCAAGTACCCGGTCGCCGACACCGCCGCTCTGGCAGCACTCGGCTACACGGAGGACGAAGCCGTTCCCCTGCCGACCTCGCTGCTGCGGGTTCTGCCCACCGGGCCGTTCCTGGACCAGGAGGCCGCTTCGCTACCCCTGTCGGCCTCGCCCCGAGGCGGGGGCACGCTGTGCCCCTAGCGCCCAACACCAGAGGAGATGCACATGCAGAGGACACGTAGTACCGATGAGGCCAACCGGCTCGCCCAGGAGGCGATGCAGGAGGCCCACAACGCGTGCAACAACATCTACCGGAACGTCGACGACACCCGTGACGGCCTGCGCGGAAGCTGGCAGGGCGCCGCTTCCAACCGGTACAGCGAAGCCCTCGTCGGCTGGCTGGAGGAGCTGCGGCTCATCACGAACGACATGAACCAGATGATCGGCACCTTCGGCGGCACGGTGCAGGCCATGAACGCCACCGAGGACCAGGCCGTCATGGACGGCTCGCGGTGGATGAACGACCTCAACCCGAACCAGACCGGCTGACTCCCGGCCGCGGCCCCGCGCGCCGGGGCCCGAGCCCCGTGGAACGGCGTCCGCGCGCTGACGCGCGGACGCGGTGAGCCCCACCCCCGGTACCCCCACGACACCAAGGCGGAACCCATGAACGGATTCGATGTCAGCTACGGCCATGTCGACGACGCCACGATGCGCCTCGGCCAGCAGACCGAGGAGGTGGCCCGGCAGATCGAGGCGCTCGACGCCAAGATGCGGGTCCTGCTCGGCGACCTCGAAGGTGAGACCAAGGAGAACTACGAGCTGAAGGTCAGCTCCTGGCGTCTGAACGTGGCGGACATGCGCACCCTGCTGGGCAAGGCGCAGGGAGCCCTGAACGACATCCGCAACAACTACTCGGGCACCGACCGCCGCGAGGCCATGAACTGGTCCGCCCTGCTCTGACGCCCCGCCGGGCCGGACTCCCGGACGCCGCGGCTGGGCGTCCGGCGTCGGGGCGGCCCTTCCGGTTCCCGGCACGACCACGGCCGGACAGGCGGCGGACCGCTGCCCGCCCGGCCGTCCCAGGGCCGGACCCGTCCGTCCACGGGTCCGGCCCGCCTCCCCCTACGTTCGGATGACACCCGCCCGCGGGCGGCAAGGAGACAGAGAAAGTGTCCGAATCGCTGTACGACTTTCGCGCCGCGCTCTCCGGTCAGCCGGAGACCCCGCCAGGGGACGAGGAGCAGCCGCAGCTCTTCGACGCGCCGGACTCCAAGGAGTCCTCTTCCGAATCCGACGCGGGCGCTCCGCTCAGCCTGAACCTGGCGACCGGGCTGCTCACCATGGGCAACCGCTCCGGTTCACTGGAGGTCGACACCTCGGACCAGCGGGTGGTCATCGACCCCGAGTCGCCCTCCCAGGTGGGGCAGCGCGACGGCGACATCGTCCTGGGCTCCGCCGCGGAGGTGGGCTCCCCGCTGCCGGTGGGAGAGCCCCTGGAACTGGTGGGAGAGCCCCTGGAAGGCGAACCCCTCCGGCCCGCGGTGGTGACCGAGGCCGTTCCCGCCTCCGCCGGGACGGTCCCCGAGGGCGAGACGACCGAACCGGTGGAGGACCCGGTCCACGTCGTGTCCGTCAGGGAGCCCTCGACCTCCGAACTCGGAGAGGGCTTCTCCGGCGGCGCCCCGGCTACGGAGGGCACGCCCCTGGCAGAGGCCGTGCCGGCCCAGTTCACCCCGATGGCGGAGAGCATTCCGGCCGCGGAGGCCGTTCCGGTGTCGGCCCCGGTGGAGGCGGTGCCCATCAGCGCCCCGGCGGACGACGCGAACGCCCCGGCCGACGCCTCCGGCCCGATCGTCACCGTCGACCCCGAGACGGGTGAGACCGTCATCCTCGCCGAGGACCTGCGGATCACGGTCGGACCCGAGAACGGCGCGGTGCGGATCGAGCCCTCGGACGAGAATGTCCCCCTGTCCCCCGACGCGTCCCCGATCACGGTCGACGCCGGTGGCCTGACCATGGTGATCGACCCGGCGACCGGCACGCTCGAGGTGCACCCGATCAAGGGCGAGTTCGCCGACGTCACGGTGGAGGTCGGCGACCTGCGCATCGTCATGGACGGTGAGACAGGTGAGATCGCCATCGACCCCGGAGAGGGTTCCGTCTCCGTCGACCCCGAGACCGGCCTGGTGACCGTCGAACCACCGGCCGGCCAGGAGGAGTCCCCCTCCCAGGACGACGAGGGCGAGGGCAAGGGCGAGCGCGGTGACGAGGACAGCGCGGAGGACGGCGGGGAGGGCCGCGGAGAGGGGCACTCACCCGGGCAGGACGAGGAACAGCACCACACGGACGGCGGGGACGGCCACGGCGGTGGAGACGACCGCGCGGAGGAGCACTCCCCCGGCGTCGACGGTGATCGCGGCGACGAGGACGGCCTCGATCGGGACCTGTTGCCCGGCGAGGAGAGCAGGGACGACCGCCCCGGCCATCACGGCGCCGACGGCGGAGGGCCGGGAGGCGTGCCGGGCGCCCCCGGGGTCCCCCGGGGCGGCTACGGCAGCGAGGACGGGAAACAGGAACAGGACGGCGGGGACGAGGTCGGCCGAGGCGAAGTCGGCGACGGAGACGGAGACGGTCGAAGCGGAGGCGACGGCGCCGACGGGACCGACCACCTCGACACCGACGGGATGTACGGCCCCGCCCCGGAGACGGACTTCGGAGAGTTCCCGGTCGGCGGCGGTGAGGCGAACGCCGGAGGCAGCGCTTCGGACCAGAACGGGACCGAGAACGAGGGCCCGGCCGACTACACGGCCCCCGACCCCGCCGAAACCACTGACCCCGGTCCTGACCCCACGGTCGACGAGGGCCAGGACCAAGACACCGGCAACGGCGACACCGGCGGAGAGGGCGATCCCCTCGACACCGACGGGATGTACGGCCCCGCCCCCGAAACGGACTTCGAGGAAATCCCGGTCGGCGGCGAGGCGAACGCCGGAGGCGAGACACCGCATTCGGATCCGACCGGCGACGACGCCCACGACGAAGACCCAGCCGAGTACACGGCCCCCGACCCCGCCGAAGCCACCGACCCCGACCCCACTCCCGATCAGCACGACACCACGGTCGACGAGGGCCGGAACGAAGACACCGGCAACGGCGACACCGGCGGAGAAGGCGACCACCTCGACACCGACGGAATGTACGGCCCCGCCCCGGAGACGGACTTCGGAGAGTTCCCGGTCGGCGGCGGGACACCGCGCCCGAATCCGACCGGCGACGACAGCGAGGACGAAGAGGCGTCCGAACAGACAGAGGACGAAGAACAGGGCGACGGAGAAGGAGAGGAAGAAGAGGAGGAGGACCAGGGCGGCACCGACGAAGAGGACGACGAGGAAGAGGAGATCGAGGGCGGCACGGACGAGGAAGAGGACGAGGAAGAGGACGAAGAAGAGGACGACGACGAAGAGGAGGAGGAGGACGAGGAGGACGACGACACCGACGGCGACGGCGACGGCGGCAGTGACACCGGTGGTGAGGGGTCGGGGTCAGGCGACGGCAAGGGCGGCGACAAGTCGGAGGAGGGCACGAAGATCGACGTGCCCAAGCTCCGGGAGTTCCAGGAGAAGTTCGTCACCCCCCTGTACAACGCGCTGGGGACGCACGGCAACAACTTCGCCCTCTACGAGGGCGCCGGGGGCGGGCAGGGCACCGGCATGACCCTCCTGGGCGACCCGGCCCTCCTGCCGATCGCGGGTCGGCTGGCCGGGAAGATCGACGGTTCCATCGGCAAGCTGTACGAGATCCTCGACGGCATGCGTGACGAACTCGACGCGATCAACGACCGCCTCAGGGCGAACACCGACGCGTTCGAGAAGTTGGAGGAGGGCCAGGTCCTCACCGCCAGCCAGGTGATCTACCTCATCGGAAGCCCCTCCGCGGCGGGCGGCGGAGCCCCCACCCCCTAGAGGGCCTTCCCTCACGTCTACGGCCCCGGGCCAGAGGAGGACGCGTGCCACCGCTGCACCAGATCATGAACATCGTCGCCGACGCCGACGAGGAGGGGACCTATCCCCCGCTCCCGAGCGTCAACACGATCATCGGCCCCGATGTGAAGTGGGTCGACAAGGGGCGCTACCACTTCGCCCGCACCACGAAGATCACCGGGTTCGACTTCAAGGACATGAACCGCTGGTGGCGTCACCGGTCCCCCAACCCGGGCTTCGCCGGCCTGTGGAACCAGTGGGACTACGCCGGTTACCTGATGATGGACGAGCTGTGGAACGCGCCCGGTTCGGTCGAGTGGAAGTTCAGGGAAGCACTCGCCAAACTGTCGACCGTCATCCCCAACTCGATCGCCGGAGCCGGATCGTCCACCTTCCGCTGGCAGCCCGTCGGCGAACTCGTCGAGAACCTCGCCCAGCTCGTCACACTCCTGGGCGAGCAGAGCGAGAGCATGCGCACCGCGTACAACGGGCTGGACGTTCCCGAGGGCCCGATGACGGGTGCGGCCGCCTCGGCCTACGCGGCACGCCTCTTCGACTTCTCGACCCGGCTGGAGAACCTCCGGGACGACGTCAAGAACAACCACGACGCCATCAAGGACGTCCTGGCTCCGATCAAGGGAGCGGCCGACAAGCTGAGGGCGGAAGTCGAGAAAGCGCTCGGCAACCCCTCCACCGGCATGGGCCGGATCCTGGACGACTGGTACTTCCACGTCTCCGCGGGGAGTGAGCAGTGGAACGGGCCGCGCAAACAGTTCCAGGTCCGCATCCACGGCAGCGTCTACGGCATCGTCGGCGACCCGATCACCGACTACAACGTCAACCAGGAACTGAAGAACCGGTGGGTGGAGGGCTTCCGCGGGGTCATCAACGCCGCGGACCACCTGTACACGCAGATGAGCAAGGAGTACACCTCCGCGTTCACGGAGTTGAAGACGATCAAGCCGCCTCAGGGGGACCTCCCCCTCGAGATGGTTCCCGACATCAACGACATCGACAATCCGTACGACGACCTCTACGGCGGCGGCGGCGACGGCGAAGGCGGCCCCGAAGAGATCAAGATCGACTGGGGCGACGGCCCTCCGGGCGGCGGTGACGGCCCGGAGATACCCGACTGGCTGAAGGAGCCTCCCCCCGACGGGCCGGAGGAGCTGACCTACGACGGTCCCGGGGACGGTCCCGGCCTGTACACCGGCGGCCCGGACGGCGACGGGGACTACGGCAACGGCGGCCCTGACCTGGACTTCGAGGGCGGTCCGGGACCCGAAAGCCTGCTCGGCGGTCCGGACAACGAGTTCCCCGGTTCCGGGGGCGAAGGCTCCGCGGGTCCGTCTCCCCTCGGTCTGGACGGTCCCGGCTCCGGAGGCGAGGGCGGCCCGGACGCCGTCACGCCCCCACCACCCCTCGACCTCACCGGCCCCGGCACGGGCCTGGGTATGGGTATGGGAGGTCCGGGCGGCGGTGGGACACCGCCCCCGCTCGGCCTGGACGGCCCCGGCTCCGGAGGCGTGGGCGGCCCGGGCGCCGTCGTACCACCACCTCTCGACCTCAGCGGCCCCGGCACGGGTGGCTCGGGCTTGGGCGGCCCTGGCGGCGGTGGGACACCGCCCCCGCTCGGCCTGGACGGCCCCGGCTCCGGAGGCGTGGGCGGCCCGGGCGCCGTCGTACCACCACCTCTCGACCTCAGCGGCCCCGGCACGGGTGGCTCGGGCTTGGGCGGCCCTGGCGGCGGTGGGACACCGCCCCCGCTCGGCCTGGACGGCCCCGGCTCCGGAGGCGTGGGCGGCCCGGGCGCCGTCGTGCCACCACCCCTCGGCCTCACCGGTCCCGGCATGGGCGGCCCGGGCGGCGGTCGCCAGCAGAACGGTGGTCCCGGGACCGGCTTCCCTCCGCCCACCGGACTGGCGATCGATCCCGAGTCGGGGCTGCCCCTCAACCCCGACACCGGACGGCCGTTCCCCGTCAACCCTGAGACAGGTGTGCCCTTCGACCCGGACACCGGGCTCCCCATCGACTTCGACCCCGCCACGGGGCGGGTCACACCCATCGACCCCGTCACCGGCGAACCCGTCTCCCCCGGCGGCGCCACCCAGCTGGAGTTCGACCCCGCGACCGGACTGCCCCTCAACCCCGACACCGGGCAGCCCTTCCCCGTCGACCCCGAAACCGGCATCCCCTTCAACCCCGACACCGGGCAGCCCTTCCCCGTCGACCCCGAAACCGGCATCCCCTTCAACCCCGACAACGGGCTCCCCATCGACTTCGACCCCGCCACAGGGCGGGTCACACCCATCGACCCCGTCACCGGCGAACCGACCACGAGCCCGGCGAGCCGCGTGGAGATCGATCCCGAGTCGGGGCTGCCCCTCGACCCCGACACCGGGCAGCCCTTCCCCGTCAACCCTGAGACAGGTGTGCCCTTCGACCCGGACACCGGTCTCCCGATCGACTTCGACCCCGCCACGGGACAGGTCACACCCATCGACCCCGTCACCGGCGAACCGACCACAGGTCCCGGAAGCCGCCTGGAGCTCGACCCCGCGACCGGACTGCCCCTCAACCCCGACACCGGGCAGCCCTTCCCCGTCGACCCCGAAACCGGCCTCCCCTTCAACCCCGACAACGGGCTCCCCATCGACTTCGACCCCGCCACGGGACAGGTCACACCCATCGACCCCATCACCGGGGCACCCGTCTCCCCCGACGCCGGACTCCCGATCACCTACGACCCCGAAACCGGCCGGCCACTCCCCATCGACCCCATCACCGGCGAACCGACCACGGGTCCCGGAACCCGCCTGGACACGGATCCCGCGACCGGGCTGCCCCTCAACCCCGACACCGGCCAACCCTTCCCCGTCGACCCCGAAACCGGCCTCCCCTTCAACCCCGACAACGGGCTCCCCATCGACTACGACCCGGTGACCGGCCAGGTCGCGCCCCTCGACCCCTTCACGGGCCAGCCGGTCCCGCCCGATTCCTTCTCTCCCCCTTCCCTCCCCGGCCTGGACACCGACTTCCCGTCCTGGGAGGACAGCAACCCGACCAACCCCGTCACCGGAGAGCCTGCGGAGGTCGACCCGGACACCGGTCTGCCCTACCCCGTGGACCCGGAGACCGGCGAGGCGATCAAGGACGGCTTCGAGGCACCTCCCCTGGACCTGGCGTACCCGCGGTTCGAGAGCGGTGGCCCCGACGGACTCAACTTCAGCGGGGGCAACGGCAGCCTCCCGGCTTCCGGAGGGCCCGGGGGTTCGGGGACCGGTTCCGGAGGCACGGACCAGACGTCCATGTTCGCCTCGCCCACGACCGCGGGCGCCGGAACCCAGGCGCAGGCCGGCGGTGGCGCCGTCGACTCCGCAGGCGCGGCAGGCGCCGGCGGCCAGCCGGGTGCGGGCGGCGCCGGGTCCCCGATGATGCCGCCCATGATGCCGCCGATGGGCGGCATGGGCGGAGGTGGAGGCGGAGGCGGCGGAAACGAGACCCGCAACAGGACCACCTGGCTCTCCGAGGACGAGAGGGTCTGGGGCACCGACAAGAACGAGCAGAGGGCCGTACTCGGGCGGCCCGTACCCGGACAGCAGAAGAAGGGGACATCGCGCCATGAGTTCATCGATGCGGGAGCAGATGGAGGCCGAACTGGAACGGCTTCACACGACGATGAGGGAAATCTCGGACGCAAGCGCAAGCCTGGAGTCGGCAACCGAAGAAGCCGTGGCCAAGAACAGGCTCGTGACCGCGACGGTGGACGGGACGGGTCAGCTGACTGAGCTGAAGTTCCACACCGACGGGTACCGGAGCATGGCTCCGGCCGAACTGTCCGCGGCGATCGTCGAGGTGGTCGGCCGCGCGCAACGGCAGATGGCCGACCGCGTCGCACAGATCTACGAGCCTTTCGCCCCCGAGGGCGTCGACACGCATGCGGCCATGAGGGGCGAACTGGACCCGGAGGAGACCCTTCGCCGCATGGGCGTCTCCCTGGACGACCTCAAGTAACGGCCGTCGCGCCGCCCACCACAGAGTTTCAGGAGAGAACTGATGTCACCGGGACAGGGATTGTCCGCCTTCCCCGAAGGCATGACCAGGGACGGTTCGCGTATCCACGACGCGGCTGACTACACCGACGAACTCGTGGCGCGCACCCGCGCCGCGCGTGAGTCCCTCGGTACGCCGTGGGGGGAGAAGGGCGAGTACGCGGAACAGATGCAGAAAGCCATCGGGGAGGCCGAGGAGACCCTCTACCTCCTGCTGGACCACATCGCCGTGGCCCAGCGGCAGGCGGCCGACGGCACCGTCCGAACGGCTTCGGGATTCCAGGGTGCAGAGGACGCGAACCTCGACATCGCCGCCGGCACGGACCTCGACGGAACCGAGCGCCCCGGAGGGCGCAGATGAGTCCGCGCGCCGCGGCCGGGGACGGCCCCGCCGAACAGCCACCGGTCGGCGCCCGCCCCGCGCCGCCGTCCGAGAAGTCCTCCGCCGCCGAGGACTTCGATTCGGTGCTCAATGTCAGCGGTGCGGCCGCCGGAGAGCCTGCGGAGGCCCTCCCCGAGGCGGCCCCGGTCGCCGCCGAGGCGCCCGCGGAGGCGGAGGTTCCCGTCCGCCGGGTGGGATCGGTGGTCGGATCCGAGCGGGAGGCCGCGGTCGAGGCGGAACCCGCCCTCGACCGCCCCGGGGCGCCCGTGCTGGCGGGCGCGGCCATCGCCGGTCTCATCCTGGTCGCGGCCCCCTTCGCCGTGGTGACCGGAGGAGGGGCGGTGTCCCTGGACGTCACGGCGGGGGGCGAGCCGATCGCGGAGTCCCTCTCCGGCCAGTCCCAGAACGATGTGTCGGGTGACGGCGGGAGCTCCGGTGAGACCGGGAGCACCGGTTCGGCCGCTGCGGACGGCGGGAACGGGTCCCCCGTCACCGACACCCCGCCGGACACCGGCTACGTGCCGGAGGTCCGCGAGGACCTGTCCGCCCCGACCATGCCCGACCCGGGCGACGCGGGGGGAGGCTCGGCCGTGCACACCTCCTCCCCCGGTGGAGAGGCGGTCGGCGCCGAACCGCCCGTGCGGACGGGAACGGAACCGGACCCCGGTGCGACCGGACCGGGCACGGCGGACACACCGCGGGACGGCACGGACGCGGCGGCCGCTCCCGAAGGTTCCGGGGCCGCCGACGACACGGCCGACGGCGGCCCGGCGGAGAGGGCTCCGGCCGAGGGCGATCCGGCGGAGAGCGGCCCGGCAGGGGATGCTCCGGCGGAGGGCGCGGCCGACGGGCAGGCCCCCGCACAGGGCGACGGGACCGTGGCCGAAGACACCGCAGGGAGCGGTGGGGGTCAGAGCGACGACACCCCGGCGGAGGCCCTCTCCGAACCCGGTTCCACCGAGGGCTCCCCACCGGACACGCCGCACGGGGACGGCACGACCGGCCCCGAGGCCGTCGGCCCCCAGGACCCCCCGGTCACCGACGACGGCGGCGCGAACTCGTCGGTGATGGAAGCCGTCACCGAGCGTTTCGGCCCGGCCGAGGAGTCCTACCTCGCCGTCGCAGGGCCCGGATGCCCCGCCTCGACGGAGGCCTCCTACGGTCACGAGGGCCGCTGGGACACCGCCGAGGGGACCGACGGCTGGGCGACCCGGCCCGGCGGGTACGGAGGGGAGGGGTGCGCGGGCGACTACGACGCCGTCCCCGTCTCCGGCGACCCCGAGCAGGGGAACGGCCAGTACGCGGTGTGGACCTTCTCCCCCGGCAGAGAGGGCGTCTCCTGCGAGCTGTACGTCCACGTGCCCGACGACGAGAGCCCCCTGTGGGTGGCCCCCGGCGAGTCCCGCTACCTGATCCGTCCGGGCTCCGGCACCGAGGAGCCGCCCGCCGCGGTCTTCGGCTTCGACCAGTCGCAGGTACGCGGCGGCTGGGTCCAGGTCACGGGTTTCGTCACGCCCGCGGAGGAGTTCAGCATCGAACTCACCAACACCGGCGCGGACCCCCTCGCGGCCGAGGAGGGCACGAGCAGCCACGTCGCCGCCTCGGCCGTGCGGGCCTCCTGCTCCTGACACAGCTCGGCGGGGCGGTCGCAGCAGACCGCCCCGCCTTCCCCCATCCGGGCCGCACAAGGGCCCGGCGAACACGAAAGGCCACGATGAGCAGGCAGCTCCTCACCGTCAACCCCGGCGCGCAGGGAGCGCACGAGACGATCTCCGGTGCGCTGGAAGCGGCCTCGGGCGGTGCCCTGATCACCATCGCCCCCGGCCGTTACGAGGAGAACCTCGTCCTGCGCGAGGTCGTCACCCTGGTCGCACGCGACGGGCGCGGAAGCGTGGAGGTCACCAGTTCCTCCGGGAGCACCGTGCTCTCCGGCGCGGAAGCGGTCAAGCTCTCGGGACTGGTCCTGCGCGGCCGCGACGAGAAGCGCCCCACCGTGGACGTCCCCGCGGGCCAGGTCGAGATGGCCGACTGCGAGGTGGCCGGGACGTCCTGGGCCGCCGTCTCGGTGCGCGGCACCGGGGCCGTGGCGATGCGCGACAGCCGGGTCAGCTGTGCCGAGGGCGCGGGCGTGGTCATCGTCTCCCCCGGGCGCAGCCTGATCGAGGAGTGCGTGATCGAGGACGTCGCGACCAGCGCCCTGGTCCTCGGCGAGCAGGGGCGGCCGGTGGTCCGCTCCTGCGTGTTCCGCGACGCGGGCGGCAACGGGCTCTTCGCCAGCGGTGAGGCCGCGGGCCTGCTGGAGGGGTGCGAGATCACGGCGACCGGCAAGCCCGGGGTGGCCCTGGAGGACGGAGCCTCGACGACCCTGCGCGGACTGTACGTGCACCGCACCGAGAAGGACGGCATCGCCCTGGCGAGCCGGGCCCGCCCGGTGATCGAGGACTGCACGGTCGAGGAGGCGGGCGGTGACGGGATCGTGGTCCGCGGCAGCTGCGACCCCCAGGTGTCCCGCTCCAAGGTGATCCGATCGGCGGGGGCCGGGGTGCACGTCACGGAACGGGCCCGCGGCATGTTCAGCGACTGCGGGGTGGAGGATTCCCGGGGGGACGCGGTCCGCTCCGGGGGGCGCGCGTCGACGACCTTCCTGGGCCTGCGGGTGAAGGGCGGCCGCGGACTCCTGCTGGCCGAGGACAGCGTCGTCGAGTTCGACCGCGGAACGATCGACGGCACCGAGGGACACGGTGTCGTCATCACCGGCGGGGCGCCCTTCCTGCGCGGCATGACGGTGACGGACACCGGTGGGCACGGTGCGCTGTTGGAGGGTTCGGCCCGCGGCCGGCTGGAGGGGATGACGGTGGAGCGCACGCGCAGCGCCTCCGTGGCGGTGCGCGAGGGCGGGCGGCTGGAACTGGAGGGAGCGCGCATCACGGACGCGCGTGACGCGGGCGTGGCGGTGGGCCCTGACGGCGAGGCGGACCTGCGCGACTGCGAGATCTCCTCCTGCTCGGGAGACGGGATCTCGGTGCGCGACGGCAGCCGCGCGACGGTGCTGCGGACCCGGGTGCGAGAGGGGCGCCGCAACGGCGTGCTTCTGGCGGCCGGGGCCCGGGCCACCCTGCGCAGGTGCGAGGTGTTCGGCAACCGCGCCGACGGCGTGCTCGTCCACTCCACCGAGGACGTGGTGGTCGAGGACTGCACGGTGCGCGACAACGGCCGCTCCGGCCTGCGGCAGACCACGGCCAGCGACCGGGCCCGTACCGAGGACCTGCTCAGCCAGGGAAACGGCTCACCCGACGCGTTCGGCGAACAGGCCGGGACGGCCGTGCCCCTCGCCCCGCTTCCGGAGGAGGAGGACGAGGGCGACCGGACCTCGGGACCGCTGCTGGAGCTGGAGTCCCTGATCGGCCTGGCCAACGTCAAGCAGGAGGTGCGGACGCTGATCACCCGCAACCAGATGGCGCAGCGGCGCGCGGAGATGGGCCTGCCCACCCCGCCGATGAGCCGCCACCTGGTGTTCGGGGGCGCGCCCGGCACGGGCAAGACCACGGTCGCCCGCCTGTACGGGCGGATCCTCGCCGAGCTGGACGTGCTGCGCTACGGGCACGTCGTGGAGGTGGCCAGGGCCGACCTCGTGTCGCAGTACGTCGGTGGGACCGCCATCAAGACGACCGAGGTGTTCGAGCAGGCCAAGGGGGGCGTGCTCTTCCTCGACGAGGCCTACACCCTCTCCAGCGGCGCGGACTCGGGCAAGGGCCCCGACTTCGGCCGGGAGGCCATCGACACCCTGGTCAAGCTCATGGAGGACCACCGCGACGAGGTGGTGGTGATCGTCGCCGGGTACACGGAGGAGATGGAGCGCTTCCTGGAGGCCAACCCCGGCCTGGCGTCGCGTTTCAGCAAGACCGTCGACTTCGTCAACTACTCGGTGGACGAACTGACCGAGATCGTGCGCAAGCTCTGCGACGGGCACAGCTACCGGTTGGCGGCCGAGACCGAGGAGGCGCTGGCCGCCCTCTTCCAACAGATGCCCAAGGGGCCGGCGTTCGGCAACGCGCGTGAGGCCCGCAAGGTCTTCGAGGAGATGATCGACCGGCAGGCGCAGCGCCTGAGCGCCTCCTCCCCCGAGGACCACGACTCCCTCACCCTCCTGCTGCCGGAGGACCTGGGGACGCGGGGCGCCGAACGGGCGGTCTCCCCCGACGAGCGCGCACAGCAGGTCTCCGAACTCCGGGAGGAACTGGACGCCCTGGTGGGCCTGGGCCAGGTCAAGGACACCGTCAACGACCTCGCCAACCTGCTGCTCATGACGGAGCAGCGCAGGTCGATGGGGCTGCCCGTCTCCCAGATGAGCCACCATCTGGTGTTCACCGGCCCTCCCGGCACCGGTAAGACCACGGTGGCGCGCCTGTACGGGAGGCTCCTGCACACCCTCGGGGTGCTGCCGGGCGACCACGTGGTGGAGGCCGCCCGGTCGGACCTGGTCGGCCGCTACGTGGGACACACCGCGCAGCTCACCGCCGAGGTCTTCGAACAGGCCAGGGGCGGGGTGCTGTTCGTCGACGAGGCGTACACCCTCACGCCCAGGGGCGAGGGGAACGACTTCGGGCAGGAGGCCGTGGACACCCTGCTGAAGCTGATGGAGGACCACCGCGACGAGGTGGCGGTCATCGTCGCCGGGTACCCGGCCGAGATGGACCGCTTCATGGACTCCAACCCGGGTCTGGCCTCCCGCTTCAACCACCGGGTGGAGTTCCCCTCCTACAACGACGACGAGCTGGTCACCATCGTCACCCGGATGGCGGCCTCCTCGGGCTACGAGTGCGGCGCCGAGACCCTGCGGACCCTCGCGGCGCACTTCTCGACGGTGGAGCGGGACGGGTCGTTCGGTAACGCCCGATACGCCCGCCAGGTGCTGGAGCGGATGATCACCCGGCAGGCGGGCCGCCTGATGGGGCAGAAGACCCCCGCCACCCGGGAGGACTTCACGGCCCTGCTGCCCGTCGACGTGCCGTGAGAGGGGGCGGCGCAGGCGTCGGCCCGCGCGGACCGGGCGCGGCGGCGGAAATAGAACCGACACCTCCGGCGCTGTCCTGTTCGTACGAGCAGAACCCCTCACGCGGTCCGGCCCTGTGCCCGCTGCCACCGCACGGACTGGAGCGCCATGGCCCACACGGGAAACGCACCCGCGCTGCACGGCACGTTCACTCTGGACTACCCCCTGAAGGCCTCCCCCGACGCGGTGTTCGCCGCCTTCTCCCAGCTCAACCTGCGAAAGCTCTGGTCACGGCTGCCCGGACCCTCCGCCTCCTCCCGGCACGAACTCGACTTCAGGGTCGGGGGGATCGAGCACGCGACCAACACCTTCCCCGGCCTCGGGGGCCCGGAGGAGCTGGAGTCCCTGGACCACTTCCACGACATCGTCCCCGAGCGGCGGATCGTGTACACGCACACAGCGCGCGTCAACGGGCTCACCCGGTGGGTGTCACTGGCGACCGTGGAGCTCACCCCCGAGGACACCGGCACCCTGTTGACCTGGACCGAGCAGTACGCCTTCCTGGTCCTCACCGGCGACGGCACCCAGGACCGCGCCCACCTGGAGGGCGCGACCCGGCTGCGGCTCAACGGCCTGGCCGCCGTGGTCGAGTGACCCCGGCGGACGGGCACCGGCACTTCGACCCCGGTCAGGGGCCGGGAGGCACAGGCGCGCGAAGGCACCGCGAACCCGTGCACCGGCGGCGCCGCCCGGCGCCATGAGCCGTACGTGGCATCCGATCCCCTGGCGCTGCCGCACCGGACGATGATCGGCTCTCTGAGTACTCCTGCTCAGGACAGCACGGCCGTCGTGCGTTGGGATGGGGGCGTCGGCCCCGGGCGCAGGGGCGGACGGCAGTGGGCAGTTCGGAGTCGACGGGAAGGTGGTGCCCGATGGAGGCACGCGATGGGACCCGCGCCGAGGCGTTGGACGGACTCGTCGAACAAGGGGTGATCGACCGCGGACAGGCCGACGCGGTCGCCGCAGCCCTGGAGTCGGCAGCCGGGCGCCCGGGGACGAGGATCCGCTGGGCGGAGGTACTGGGCTACGTCGGCGGCGGGCTCGTGCTCGCGGCCGTGGGCACGTTCGTGGCCACCGCGTGGGACGTCCTGGAGCTCGGGGTCCGGGTCACGCTGCTCGTGGTGGTCGCCGCCGCGCTCGCGGCAGCCGGGTTCGGGATGGCCGGCGGCCCGGCCCTGCTCCGCCGGTCGGCGGAGACGGTCCCGGCCCGCCGTCGGCTCGGCGGTGCCCTGTTCGGACTGGCGGCGCTCTCCACGGCCTTCGCCGTCGCCGAGGCCGCGGAGGGAGCGCTGTCCTACGAGTCCGTACCGAGCCCGACCACCTTGGCGTCCGCTGCCGGACTGGTGGTCGCCCTGACCGCCTATGTGCTGCTGCGCTCCGCACCCGGGCTGGTCGCGGCCTGGGGCATGAGCGCCTTCCTCATCGGTTACGGGGTGGAGGAGGTGGTCTACGAACTCGTCGGATCGAACAGTGGGAGCGCATACTCCTCCGACGGATGGCAGGTGGCCTTCACCGCGGCCGGCGCGGGCCTGGTCCTCCTCGGCGCGGCGATGATCGCCCTCGCGGTGGTGGGCGTGCTGCGCGAGCAGGGGACCGCGGTCGGGCTCGGCGCGGTGACCGCGTACGCGGGAGCCCTGATGCTGGAGACGCCGATGGACTACGTCGCGGAGCTCGCCGTCGCAGCAGGCCTGTTCACCCTGTTCGCGCTGTGGCGCTCGGCGTCGCGCGGCCCCGGTGCGGCGCTCGTGTTCGGCGTGCTCGCCGCCACGGTCGCGGTTCCGCGGCTCGTCTGGGAGCTCACCGACGGTGAGGTGTCGGCCGCGGGTGTCCTGCTCGTCGCCGGCGCCGTGCTGCTCGTCGCCAGCGCGGTCGGCCTCCGGCTGCGCCGCCGGGTCGCCGCGCAGCCGCCCCTCCCCAGAGCGGAGCCGGACGCCCCCTAGCCCCGGCCGCCGGCCCCGGCGATCCGACCGGCGGTCTGCCCGTCACCCCTGCGCGGAGAACAGCTTCCAAGGCAGGTATTCGGTCAAGGACGAACGCGCCAACTCCCTGGTCAGCGCCCTCTTCGTTAGCATTCCAGCATGGCCGAGGGACACATGCTGGTGGACAACCTGATGTCGATGTGGTGGATCGCCCTGGCGGCGGTCCTCGGCCCTGTGCTGGCGCTGGTCACACGGCGCAAGGTTCCGGACGTGGTCTGGTTGCTGGTGTTCGGTGCGGTCATCGGCCCCCACGCCCTGGGACTGGCCGCCGAGACCGAATCGGTCCAGTTCCTGCGGGAACTCGGCCTGGGGTTCCTGTTCCTGTTGGCCGGCTTCGAGGTCGACACCACCGACATGCGCGGACGGCAGGGCAGGAACGCGGCGCTGACCTGGGGGCTGTGCGCCGTACTCGGGTTCGGCGCGGCGATGCTCCTGGTCCAGGGGGACACTCACGTCGCGATCGTGCTGGCCATCGCCTCGACGTCGACGGCTCTGGGCACCCTGCTGCCCATCGTCAAGGACTCCGGTGCGCTGGGGACGCCCCTGGGCCGGGCCACCATGGTCCACGGCGCCTACGGCGAGCTCCTGCCGATCGTGGCGATGTCGCTGCTGCTGTCCTCCCGGGGCACCTGGCAGGCCGCGGCGGTCCTGATCCTGTTCGCCGCGGTCGCGGTGCTCGTCGTCGTGGTCCCCGGGCGCTTCTTCAGCCGTGTCCCCCTGTTGAGGCGGGCCTTCGCCGGCGCCTCCAACACCACCATGCAGACCACCCTGCGCGCCACCGTGCTTCTCCTGGTCACACTGATGCTGCTGACCGCCGTCCTCGAACTCGACGTGGCCCTGGGCGCCTTCACGGCGGGCCTGCTGCTGAACACCGCCCTCAACGCCACCGCACCCGAGCACGCGGCCGAGATCATGCACAAGGTCGAGATCGTCGGGTTCAGCCTGCTGATCCCGGTGTTCTTCGTGACCAGCGGCATGAGCATCGACTTCCTGGCCGTCGCCTCCCGGTGGCCCCTGCTGCTCGGCTTCGTCGCCGTGATCCTGCTGGTGCGCGGACTACCGGTCTTCCTCCGCGAACGGTGGACCACGACGCACTCCGGGCTGACCGCGACGGGCGATCACGCCGCCCTCGGCCTGTACGCCGCGACGGGCCTGCCCATCATCGTGGCCGTGACCCAGGTCGCGGTGTCCTCGGAGATCATCGACGACACCGTCGCCTCCGTCATGGTCACCGCGGGCGCCCTCACGGTCCTGCTCTTCCCGTACACGGCCTCCCGCATCGCGCGGAAGGAGGCGGACGGGGGGCGGCCCTTCCGGTAACCGCCGGCTCATCCGGTTTCCAGGCCCGCCGCGGCACGCATCAGTCGGCGGGCGCGGGCCGGAGCGCCCGGGTCCGCCAGCAGTTGGATCTGTGGTTGGCGGCCATGGAGATACCGACCAGCACGGTCGCCAGGTCCCCGGGGGAACCGCCGCCGGGGAAGGGGCAGTCCTCCAGGTAGCCGACCCGGAGTTCGATCAGCCGGGCGAGCCGTTCCGGTCCGGGCGGCCCTCCTGAGGCAGGGTCGATGACCGCCGCGCGGAAGATGTCGACGGCCCGGTCGGGGGTCTGCTCCAGGAGTGCCTCCCTGGAACCGAACGGTCCGTCACGGGTCCTACGAGTCCGCTGAGCGGATCCGGCGGCGTCTACGTCCCTGCGCTACCGGAGGGCCCGAAGCCCTTCCCCGTTCAGCACGGTCAAGAGGGTGTTCAGGCCTGTCGTCACACACGGATCACGGGCACCCTCGCCGCTTTGACGGGTCCGAACTCCGGATCTGCTCGTCCAGGGGGCAAACAACGACCCAGGATCTGGAAAGGCAGGCGTGTGAAGGTTCGCCTGGCCAGGGTTCTGCCTCAAAGCTCGACTCACCGCCCCGCTTCCACCGAGGACCCGGGGCTGTTTCGAGGGAGAATCCATGAAGTACCGGAAGCTGGCCCTGCTGGCGTTCGCTCTGCCCGCCGGCGTACTCACCGCCGCGGCGCCGGCCTCGGCCGAGGAGGCGATGACGCTGCACGCCGACCTCACCGCGCTCAACGACTCCGGCGCGCACGGCACCTCCACGGTGACGATCGAGGGCACCAGGGTCACCGTCGACATCGAGTCGTCCGGTTTGTTGGCCGACCAGCCGCACGCCCAGCACTTCCACATCGGCGGCACGAACATGTGCCCGGGCCCGGACGTCGCTGACGACATCGAGGACGATGACCGCCTCAGCACCACCGAGGGGCAGCCCTTCTACGGGGAAATCAAGACCTCGCTGACCACCGAGGGCGACACCTCACCCGACAGCGGTCTGGCGGTCGACCGCTTCCCCGTCGCCGGCGCCGACGGCCATGTCACCTACCACCGGACCTTCGAGGTGCCCGAGGACGTGGCCTCCTCGATCAGGGCCGGTGAGGCCGTGATCGTCCAGCACGGCCTGGACTACAACGGCAACGGCGAGTACGACGCCGACGGCGGCGGCGCCAGCGACCTGGACCCGGAGCTGCCCGCAGAGGCCACCGACCCCGCCACGTGCGGCAAGCTCACGCCGGCACCAGAGGGCGGCATGGCCGCGGGCGGCGGCGGTGCCGGCTCCGCGGGCCCTGACGCCCTGATGCTCGGCTCCGGTGCGGCCCTGGTCGCCGCGGCGGGTGCGGGCGCGGGTTTCCTGTTCCGTCGGCGCATGGTCCAGGGGCACTGACATGAGCGGGCACGCATCGTCCGAAGGCTCGGCCGATGAGTTCTGAAGGCCCGCGTACCCGCGAGGGCCGCCGCAGGGTCCCTGCGGTGGCTCTCGCCGTGGCCGCGACAGTGGGAGCCCTGCTGATCGCCTCCGCGCTCACCCCGGGTCGCGACTCGGCACCGCCGGCGAGTGACGGCGTCCAGACCCAGCGGAGCACCGGAGAGGGGCCACAGGCGGAGCGCACCTCCCCGCCGAGACCCGAAACCCGTACGCGGGTGTTCCCGTACTCCGAACCGGTAGGGCTGGAGATCGAGACGATCGGTGTGGACGTCGACGGCCTCGTCCGCCTGGGGCTGGAAGAGGACGGTGAGATCGAGGCGCCCGAGGACTACGACGCGGCGGGCTGGTACGAACACGGTCCCACCCCCGGACAGGCGGGCCCCGCCGTCATCGGCGGCCACGTCGACTCGCGGACCGCACCGGCGGTGTTCCACCGCCTGGGCGAACTCCGGCCCGGGGACGTGGTCCGTGTGGAGCGCACCGATGAGACCACGGCGACCTTCACCGTCTACGCGGTCGAGCAGTACCCCAAGAACGGCTTTCCGACCGATCGGGTCTACGGACCCACCGGCGGCGGTGCCGAGCTACGACTGATCACGTGCAGCGGACGGTTCGACGAGGCCACGCGCAGTTACCAGAGCAATACCGTGGTCTACGCGGAACTGGCCCCGGAGTCCTGAACCTCCAGCGCAGGACACTCCCACCTGCTCTGGGTTCTGCTACCGGGCGTGATGATCGACACGGAAGCGGTGCGGCTCGCCTCGCCACGGACACCGGCCACCATATCGAGGAGATCTCCCTGTTGGTCGGCCGTAACGGCACCGGCACCACCGAACGTGTCTACCGCCGCCAAATGCGGCCGGTACGCCGATCCGCGGCAACCGCGATGAACGAGATCCTGCACGACGTGGGCTCACGCCCCACGCAACCCGGTCCTCCCCCACTTTTACCCCACCAGGAACGCAGAAAGAGGCCCACCAGATGGTGGACCCCTCTATGACCTGCTACTTCTCTGTCGGGACGGCGGGATTTGAACCCACGACCCCTTGACCCCCAGTCAAGTGCGCTACCAAACTGCGCTACGTCCCGGCCGCTGGTGGGACGCCGTCCCCGGCGTCACCAACGGGGACGACTCTATCGCATCTTCTGAGGCGTTCGCACCACCGTTTCCGGCCCCCGCGGACGGGCGCACCACCCCCTCGCGACACCCTTCCGGCCCTGTCGGCCCGCGCTCCCGTCCCCGCTCAGGGGCGGCGGCCCGCCGTCCGTCCCGACGGTCACCGGCTGGAGCGTTCCGCCTCAGGCGGCCTCCGGCACCGCCGTGGTCAGGGACCTGGCCCGGCGGTCGAAGGCCAGCCGTAGGCCCACCAGCACCATCGGGACCGCCGCCATCACGAAACCCCAGCGCACGTCCCCGGTGACCAGGAGCCCCATCAACCCGAGGGAGACCGGTTCCAGGACCACGCGCGGCAGGCTCAGCACACTGCTGATCCGGCCGAGGACCTCCGGTGGCGTGCGGGTCTGGACGAAGGTCGGCAGGGCGACGTCCGTGGAGTAGGCCACACCCACGCCCAGCACGGCGAGCAGGGCCGCGGCCAGCCACACGTGGGGCAGGAAACCCAGGAACGCGAACGCGGCCCCCTCCACCAGGGTCATACAGATGATGAGCAGGCCCCAGCGGCGGGGCAGCCCCGTGAACACGGCGGAGACGGTCCCGACCAACTGCCCCAGGCCCCAGGCGGAGAGGAGCAGGCTGAGCCCCAGGGCCCCGCCGGGAAGGCTCTGCGCGAGCGCGGGCAGCCCCACGGCGAAGAGCCCGCTGTAGCTCAGGGTCGCCGCGCCGATGAGCAGGAGCACGGTCCGGATCTCGCGGCTGCGGCGCGCGTACCCCAGGCCGTCCACGATCTCCCGGACCACGGCGCGGACCGGCTCGGCCCCGTGCCCGGGCGGCGGCCTGCGGGGGGCGGCGAGCACGCTGAGCGCCGCCGCGAAGAACGTGGCGGAGGTCAGCGCAACGGCCGGAGCCGCCCCCGCGGCGACGATGAGCACGCCGCCGAGCGCCGGTCCGAGCAGGCGGCCGATCTGCTCACTGAACCCCATCATGGCGTTGGCCCGGTCCAGGCTCGCGGCCGGTACCAGGCTCGGCAGGATGCTGCTGCTGGAGGGCCAGTAGAAGGCCTCGGCGACTCCGGCGACCAGCCCCAGGGCGTACAGGTGCCACACCTGGACGGAGTCGGCCAGGGCCAGCAGCCCGAGGAGCCCGACGGCGGCGCCCCGGGTCAGGTGCGAGCAGAACATGACGGTGCGCGGCGACCACCGGTCCGTCACGGCCCCGCCCAGGAGCAGGAGCACCCCGCGCGGCACGGCCTGCGTCATCATGATCGCGGCGAGGGCTCCGGCTGATCCGGTCTCGGCGAACACGAGCCAGACGAAGACCACCGTGAAGCTGAAGTCGCCCAGCAGGGCCAGCATCTCGCCGAACCACACCGTGCGGAAGGAGCGCTGCCGCAACAGCCTTCGCACCTGTGCGGGGGCCGGGGCTCCCATTCGCCGTCCTCTGGTGTTCGACACACGGCAGCGGGTCGCCGACGTACGGGTCAGCGTACTGAGGGTGTTCGTCGGGATCCAGCGAATAACGCCGGAGGCCCCGAGCTCCCCGGAGGCGGGCGGAAACCGGCCTCCACCCCTGCGGCCGCTCTCTCACGCCAGAGTTTTGTTCAATTCAGTCCAAAACCTGCTACCGTCTCCCCATGGGAAGACCGCGCCAGTTCGACGAGGAGCGAGTGGTCCGGGCCGCCTACGGCGAGTTCTGGAACAAGGGGTTCGACGGTACGTCCACGGCCGACCTGTGCCGGGCGACCGGACTGCCCCGGAGCAGCCTCTACAACACGTTCCACTCCAAGGAGCACCTGTTCCGGCGGGCGCTCGCGCACTACGTCACCACCATGACCGCCCGCCAGAGCGCCGTCCTGGACACCCCCGGGACCACTGCCCTGGAGCGCGTGCGCGCCCTCCTGGCCGTGATCGTCGAGGACGAGGCCGCGAACCAGGCGAACGGCCGCGGAGCGGGCTGCTTCACCGTCAACACCATCACCACTGTGGCCTCACGCAACCCCGACATCGCCCAGCTGGTCGACGCCGACCTGCGACGACGCCTCTCCGGTCTGCGCCTGACCCTCATGGACGGCCAGCTCGACGGTTCCGTCGCCGCCGACCGCGACCCCGGGGAACTGGCCTGGTACGTGACCTCCCTGATCTACGGGATGCGGGTCGCTGCCCAGTCGGGCGCCGGACGCCGGACCCTGGAGGGCATCGCCTCGACCGGTGTCGCCGCGCTCACCCCCTGAAGCGCCCGCCCGGGACCACCCTTCCTCCCAGCCGACTCGCCCCCTTCGACCGACCGACCCTCCCCTGACCGCCCCGCTCGGCGAGCCGTGACCCCGCACGCCCTCATTTTGGACCGATCAATACAAAAAGGCGGAACCTCCATGCCCAAGTCCGTGTACCTCATGGCGCTCGGCATCTTCGCCATGGTCACCAGCGAACTGCTCGTTGGCGGACTCATGCCGCAGATGTCCGATGCCCTGGGTGCCACCATCCCGCAGATCGGTTACCTCATCACCGCGTTCGCCCTGGCCATGGCGCTCGGCGGCCCGATCGTGGCCCTCGCGGTCCTGAGACTGCGCACCCACCACGCGCTCCTGACCCTGTTCGCCCTCTTCTTCGCGGGCAACGCCCTGGCCGCGCTGTCCACGGAGTACTGGCCCATGGTGGCCGCACGAGTGGTCACCGGCGCCGCCGCCGGAGCGTTCTTCGGCGTCGCCCTGTCCGCCGTCGCCCAGGTCGCCCCCGCACACCTGCGCGGTCGCGCCACCGGCCTGGCCCTGCAGGGCCTCATGGTGGGCACCCTGCTGGGCCTTCCGCTGTCCTCTCTCATCGGCGGCCAGTTCGGCTGGCGGGCCGCCTTCGTCTTCGTCGGAGCGCTGACCCTGGTCGTCGCGGTCGCCACCGTGCCGGCGCTGCCCCGCCTGGACAGGTCCGATGACGCCGGACGGCTGCGCACCGAGATCGAGGTGTTCACAAGGCCGCGGCTGTGGCTGGTCATGGGCACCTCGACCCTCGTCATCGGCGCCACCTTCGCGGCCTTCTCCTACTTCACGCCCGTCCTCACCGAGATCACCGGGTTCTCCCGTGACCTCGTGCCGCTGCTGTTGCTCGCCTACGGCGGCGCGACCGTGATCGGCAACGCCGTCGTCGGACGCCTGGCCATGTCGCACACCATCACCGTCATCGTCGCGGGCCTGGCGCTCAATACGGCCTTCCTCGTCGTCTTCGCCCTGTTCGCCGATGTCGCGGCGCTCGCCCTGCTGGCGATGGTGGGCATCGGCCTGGTCGGCATCCCCCTGAACCCGGCGATGATCACGCGTGTCCAGCGCGCGGGCAACCCGCGGGCCCTGGTCAACACCGTGCACTCCTCGTTCATCACCATGGGCGTCGTACTCGGCTCCTGGTTCGGCGGCATGGGCATCGACGCCTTCGGCCTGCGCGCACCGCTGTGGGTCGGCGTCGGCCTCGCCCTGCTCGCGTTGCTGGCGATGGTGCCGCCCGCGCTCAGAGCGGTGCGGGTCGGACACGAGGCCGCGGACACCGCGCAAGAACGGTCAAGCGGCGGCGAGGGTCCGGAGAACATACTGGTCACATGACCGAACCCACCGCCACGCCCGCTTCAGGGCGTGACCGTCTGCGTGAACTGCTCGACGCGGTCCTGGACGAGAACAACACCCGGCTGAGCGAGATGGCGGGGCAGACCTACACCTCACCCTTCCACTTCAGCCGGGTCCTGTCCCGCGACACCGGTGAGTCCCCGGTGGCACTGCGCCGCCGGGTCCTGCTGGAGCGGGCCGCCTGGCAGATCGGGCAGGGCACCAGCGTCACGGACGCGGCGTTCGAGGCCGGATACGCGTCGGTGGAGGGGTTCACGCGGGCCTTCGCGCGGGCCTTCGGTCATCCGCCCAGCGCCACCACGGCGGGCAGCGGCCGATGGCTGCCCGCACCGAACGGCGTCCACTTCCACCCGCCGATCCACCTGTGGGTGGAGGAGAAACCGAGAGGACGCCCCGGCATGGACGTGACCGCGCTCCAGACCCACCACGACGTGGACGACACCGCCCTGCTCATCCGGCTCGCCGCGGATCTGCCCGAGGAGGAGTACAGGAAGGTCCGGGAACCGGGCCGGACCGTGCTGGTCTGGGACGGGCCCGAGGAGTCGATCGCCACCACCCTGGACCGCCTGGTGTGGTCCAAGGAGGTCTGGCTCGCCTCCATCGAGGGCGCCGACCTCCCCGCCCACGGCGCCGACGACCCGGAGTCGCTGCGGGTCCGGCACGAGGAGGCCGCGGCGCGCTGGATCGCCACCGTCGCCGACATCGGGCGGCGGGACGCCTGGGGTGACCGGCTCATCGACGCGCTGTGCGACCCCCCGGAGAGCTTCCTGCTCGGCGGGGTGGTCGCCCACGTGCTCACCTACTCCGCGCACCGCAGGCAGAGCGTGCGGCACATGCTGCGCGCGGCGGGGGTCGAGGTGGGCCACGGTGACCCGCTGGAGTGGTTGCAGGAACGGCACGAGCAGCACCGGAACGAAGCACCGAGGAAACGGGGAGAGACAACATGAGCAGGACCGTGTACGAGACCGCCACCAGCCTGGACGGGTTCATCGCCGACGAGGACAACTCGCTGGAGTGGCTGTTCGCCGTGGAGGGCGCACAGGAGGGCGAGGCGATCGACTCGACCGCCGAGTTCATCAAGAACGCGGGGGCGATCGTGCTGGGCGCGACCACCTACGAGTGGATCAACGAGCACGAGGGCGACAAGCCCTGGCCGTACGAGGTGCCCACCTGGGTGCTCACCCACCGGAAGCTCCCCCGGGTCGAGGGCGACCTCCGCTTCACCAGCGCCGACACCGACCAGGAACTGCGGGACCTGCACGCGGAGATGGTCGAGGCCGCCGACGGCCGCGACATCTGGGTGGTCGGCGGCGGACGGATCGCCGCGAACCTGGCCCGGCTGGGGCTGCTGGACGAGGTGCGGGTGTCCGTCGCGCCGGTCAGCCTGGGCGGCGGGGCTCCCCTACTCGACGGGCGGGTCCAGCTGCGGCCGCTGGGTGCCAAGCTCGCGGGAGCCTTCGCCTGCCTGAACTACGAGGTCGTCAAGGACTGATCCGGCCCCGACCCCGGTGGCCGAGGGGCGTCGCCGTACCGGCGGCGCCCCTCGGCGTGTACCAGGGAAAGCCGAAAGGCGGAGGGGACCCGCCGAGCGCGCCCGGGGCTCGGCGTGCCAGAGGGGATCAGCCGGTTCCCGTCTTCGCCCCGTCCGCTTCCAGAGCCCTGAGCCGTTCCGCCGCCCGGGCGACCTCGTTCTCGTTGAACACGGCCACCCCGTGCTCGCGGAGCAGGTGCGCGGTCACACCCTCACCCGGCGTCTTGCGGCCCCCGAAGGTCCCGTCGTACACCTCGTGCAGCCCGCAGGAGGGGCTGGACTCCTTGAGCAGGGCCACCTCCACCCCGTGCGCCCGGGCGGTGGCCAGCGCCGAACGCGCACCGGACACGAAGTGGTCGGTCACGTCGGCGCCCTCGGGGGTGAGGATGCGGGCCCGGCCCGCGAGCACGTCGGCGGCGTCCGCGCCCGGTTCGATCTCGGCGGGCGGCCGGGGCACCGGCAGTCCGCCGGCGATCTCGGGGCAGAGCACGACCAGGCGGCCCTCCTCACGCCAGCGGGTGACCGTGTCGTCCCCCACCGGTTTGGCCTGTCCGTCGTAGCGAACCCTGCGCCCCATCAGACACGCGCTGACCAGTACTTTACGCATGCTGCCACGCTACCGCCGGGCGACACGTACACCTCCCACCCTTTCGTCACCCCAGGTGCTTATCTATGTACTTCAGGTGATTTCACCGAAGGAGAGACGTGAGCGAACAACCGGGCCGGCGGACCCTGAGAACCGATCACAAGGCCACTCGCAAGGCCGTCACCGCCGCGGCGATCGGCAACGCGACGGAGTGGTACGACTTCGGTGTCTACAGCTACCTCGCGGTGACCATCGGGCTGGTCTTCTACCCGTCTCAGTCGCCGGGCGTGCAGCTCATCGCCACCTTCACCACGTTCGCCGCGGCCTTCCTCGTCCGCCCGCTCGGCGGCATGTTCTTCGGCCCGCTCGGCGACCGGATCGGCCGCAAGCACGTCCTGGCGTTCACCATGCTGCTCATGGCCGTCAGCACGTTCTCGATCGGCCTCATCCCCTCGGCCGCCACCATCGGCATCGCCGCGCCGATCCTGCTCCTGGTGGCCCGGATGCTCCAGGGCTTCTCCACCGGCGGTGAGTACGGCGGGGCCACCACGTTCATCGCCGAGTACGCGCCGGACAGGCGCCGCGGCTTCCTCGCCTCCTGGCTGGAGTTCGGCACGGTCAGCGGTTACGTCGGCGGTGCCGCCGTCGTCACCGTGATGACCCTGCTCCTGGGCGCCGACGCCATGCAGGCCTGGGGCTGGCGCATCCCGTTCCTGCTGGCCCTGCCGCTCGGCGCCGTCGGCCTCTACCTCCGGGTGAAGCTGGAGGACACCCCGGTCTTCAACGAGAACACCGACGGCTTCGCCAAGGGCGCCGGGGGCGAGCGGCGCAAGGGCCAGCTCAGGGAGACCGTCGTGGGCCAGTGGCACGCCATGGTGCTGTGCATCGGCCTGGTCCTGGTCTTCAACGTCAACAACTACATGGTGACCGCGTACATGCCCACCTACCTGGAGGCGGAGCTGGGATACGGCACGACCCTGGCCCTGGTGGTGACCTTGGGCGCCATGGTGTTCATGCTGGCGACCGTGACCCTGTTCGGCCGCCTGAGCGACAGGGTGGGCCGCAGGCCGGTCCTGCTCTCCGGAAGCCTCTTCGCGATCGTGCTGTCCCTGCCGGCCTTCTGGATGCTGCAACAGGGCAGTCCGTGGACCGCGACCCTGGGGGTGGTGGTGCTGGCGGTCACCCTGGTGCACTTCTCCGGTGCGGCCCCCGCCGCGCTCCCGGCCTTCTTCCCGACCAAGGTCCGCTACGGTGCCCTGGCCATCGCCTTCAACGTCTCGGTGGCCCTGTTCGGCGGCACCACCCCGCTGATCGCCGAGTCGCTGGTGCAGTCCACCGGCAACCTGTACTCGCCCGCCTGGCTGGTGATGGCCGCCGGCGCCGTGGGCGTCCTGGTGGTCTGGCGGATGAAGGAGAGCGCCGGGAAGCCGCTGCCCGGCGCCCCGGCCATCCCGGTCCCCGAACGCGCTCCGAAGGCCACGGGGAGACTGCCCTACCCGAGGAGCGGTGGGAGCGGCTCGGGCATCCGGGGCAGCAACGTCCGCCGCCTGCCCTCGGACTCCTGACCGGCCCGGCCCGCGCACACGGAAGGGGCGTCCCGCCAGTGCGGCGGGGCGCCCCTTCCGTGTGTCCGGAGGATCCGGCCTGTGACTAGGGGCCCGGTTCGGGCCTGGGCCCGGCCTCCGGATCCTCCTCGTCGATGTGCTCTCGGACCGCGGACTTCAGGACCGGGGAGAAGTCCACGTTCCCCAGGATGCGGTCGACCGTCATCAGGGCGAGCCCCTGCTCGGGGTCGCCCAGGACCAGCAGCTTGTCACCCGGGGAGATGCCCAGGTCACGGCGGGCCTGAGCCGGGAGCGAGATCTGGCCGCGTTCGCTGACCGTCACCGCACCGTAGAACCCCCGGCCGCCGGGCCCGTAGGGCGCACCGTCCGCCTTCTCAGCCACCTGGTCACCGCTTTCTCGCACACGTTTTACACAGCGTATCAAGCGGATCATGTGGCCTTCCGACCGAAGCTCGCGCATGCTTTACATGATTTACATGACGTAGCATGCAAGAAAGCATCCCGTCGAGGAGGACCTGTGACCGCCCCCACGACCACCGGCGCACCGCGTGCGCTCGCCCCCGACCTGGCCCGGGGCGCCATGCTCCTGGCCATCGCCCTGGCGCACGCCCCCTTGTTCGTCCTGGCCGTGGACCACGGCCCGGCACTGGCCAACGGGGTCTCCCACGCCTTCCACGAAGTGTTCGTGGGCAACCACGCCCGGCCCATGTTCGCGCTCCTGTTCGGCTACGCCCTCGTCCAGATGCTGGACCGGCGGACCGCACACGGCGACGATCCCGCCGACGTCCGCTCCATGCTGCGCCGCCGGGGCCTGTGGCTGCTGGTCTTCGGGCTGGCCCACCTCCTGCTGGCACCCCTCGACATCCTGGCCCCGTACGGCGTCGCCTCACTGCTGCTCGTGGGGCTGCTGAAGGTCCGTGACCGCACCCTGTTGTGGGTCGGCGCCCTCACCCTGGTCCCCGGAACCCTGGTCTCCTCGATTCCCCTCATGCTCGCCCTGGGCCAGGGGGTGACCACCTTCGACATCGGCAACGTGGCCGTGCCCGTCGGGACCGACCTCGGCACCCACTACCTGCAGCGCCTCTCCGGCACACCGTTCGGGTTGGCGTTCGGAACGGTCCTGGTGGTGCCCGGCGTGATCATCGGCATGTGGGCGGCCCGGCGCGGACTGCTGGACCGGCCCGAACGCCACCGCGTGTTCCTGACCCGCGCCGTCGTCATCACCATGACGGTCTCCGTCCTGGGCGCCCTGCCGTCGATCCTCGCCCAGACCGGCCTGTGGACGCCCGAGTCCGCGGCCGCGGTGTGGGGAACGGCCCTGTCCCAGCCGCTCACCGGCTACTTCGGCGGTTTCGGGATGGCCGGGGCGATCGCCCTGATCTCCATCCGCGCGGCCCGCACCCGGGGGCCGGTGACCACGGCCGTGGCGGCGCTCGGGCAGCGTTCGATGACCTTCTACCTGTTCCAGAGCGTGGTGTTCATGGTGGTCTTCTCGCCTTTCGTCCTGGGTTTCCAGGACCGCGTGGGGCTGACCGGATCCTTCGTGGTGGCCGCGCTGACCTGGCTGGTGTCGGTGGCCGCCGCCGAACTGATGCGGCGCCGGGGGCACCGCGGCCCGGCGGAGAAGCTGCTGCGCCGCCTGGTCGGCCCCGTCCGCCCGAAGGCCGGGTCGGCGTCGGGCAAGGAACTCTCCTCCACCGAGTGAGCACACGACCGTGAGCACATGACGAAGGGGGCGCCCCGCCGGGGCGCCCCCTTCACCTCTCACCTGCCGAACCCGCTCCGAGCGGGTCCCGGCGGCTGACCGCTAGCGGCGGCCTCCGCCACCGCGCGGCTTGCGGTCCGGACGCACGCTGCCCTTGGAGGCGCGTCCCGGGAGCCCGCCCTTCTTCTCGCGGATCCGCATGCTGATGTGCACCGGGGTCCCCTCGAAACCGAAGTCCTCACGCAGCCGGCGCTCGATGAAGCGGCGGTAGTTGTCCTCGAGGAACCCGGTGGTGAACAGGACGAAGTGCGGCGGACGCGCACCGGCCTGGGTCGCGAACAGGATCTTGGGCTGCTTGCCGCCGCGCACCGGCGGCGGGGTGGCCGCCACCAGCTCCTTGAGCCAGTTGTTGAGCTGACCCGTGGAGATGCGCTGGTTGAAACCGGCCAGGCTGGTCTCGATCGCCGGAACGAGCCGCTCCATGTGGCGGCCGGTCGCCGCGGAGATGTTCACCCTGGGGGCCCAGGAGACCCGCGCCAGCTGGCGGTCGATCTCCTTCTCCAGGTAGACGCGGCGCTCCTCGTCGAGGATGTCCCACTTGTTGAAGGCCAGGACCAGACCGCGGCCGGCCTCGACGACCTGCTCCACGACCCGGATGTCCTGCTCGGCCAGCGGCTCGCTGACGTCCATCAGCACCACGGCCACCTCGGCCCGCTCCAGGGCGGTGCCGGTGCGCATGGTCGCGTAGTAGTCGGCGCCCTGGAGCGCACGGAACCGGCGGCGGATACCGGCGGTGTCGATGAACTTCCAGGTCTTGCCGCCCAGGTCGATCAGCTCGTCGACCGCGTCACGGGTGGTACCCGCCACGGAGTCCACGACCACGCGGTCCTCACCGGCGAGCCGGTTCAGCAGGCTGGACTTGCCCACGTTCGGGCGGCCCAGCAGGGCGATGCGGGACGGGCCGTCCTCGTCGTCGTCCTCCCCCTGACCCTCGGGGGTCTCGGGGAAGGCCTCCACGACGGCGTCCAGCATGTCGCCGGTACCGCGTCCGTGCAGGGCGCTGATCGCGAAGGGCTGACCCACACCCAGGTTCCACAGGCCGAGCGCGTCGGCCTCCTGCTGCCCGCCGTCGACCTTGTTGGCGGCCAGCACCACGGGCTTCTTGGTGGCGCGCAGCACGCGGGTGACCGCGGCGTCGGCGTCGGTGATGCCCACGGTCGCGTCGACCACGAACAGGATGACGTCGGCGGTCTGCGCGGCGTACTCGGCCTGGCGGGCGACCATCGCGGCCAGGCCGCTGACACTGGTCTCCCAGCCGCCGGTGTCCACCAGCGTGAAGCGGTGGTTCTGCCACTCGGCGTCGTAGGCCACCCGGTCCCGGGTCACGCCCGGGACGTCCTCGACCACCGCCTCGCGGCGGCCGATGATCCGGTTGACCAGGCTGGACTTGCCGACGTTGGGGCGGCCGACGACGGCGACGACGGGCAGTGCCGCGTCCTCACCCTCGGGTGCCGTGCCCACGTCGGACACGTCGAACTCACTCATGTACTCGTACTCCCGGTTCCAGGTCCCCACGCGCCCAGGATGCGTGCCGTGAGGATGTGTAAGGATTCGACGCGATCGCCACGTGAATCACTCACGGGCGCCGATACGGGCGCCCGTGTCCTGCCACGAGGGGCAACCCCCGTGGATGTTCGTGTGTTCCCCCTCGCGGGGGTGGTGTGGCCGGTCTCTCCCCGGCCTCCCGCCGCTCCCACCCTCTGACGGGTTCGGCGGGCGACACCTCAGCGCTGGTTGTCGCGGGCCTCGTCGGCCAGCTTGACGACCAGGGCGACGACCTCGTCGAGGCTCAGGCCGGTGGTGTCGAGCTCGGTGGCGTCCGCGGTCTGCGTCAGCGGCGAGTGCTTGCGGCTGGAGTCCAGCTGGTCCCGGCGGGCCAGGTCGGCCTGGGTCGCCGCGACGTCAACGGTCCGGACCTCCTTGCTGCGCCGCTGCGCACGCGCCTCGGCGCTGGCGGTCAGGAACAGCTTGACGGGGGCGTCGGGGGCGACGACGGTCGTGATGTCACGGCCCTCGACCACGATACCCGCGCTCTCGTCGCAGGCGGCCTCGATGACCTCGCGCTGGGTCCGCACCAGCAGCTCACGCGCCTCGGGCACTGCCGAGACGGCACTGACGTTGGTGGTGACCTCCTTGCCGCGGATCTCGGCGGCCACGTCGCGGCCGTCCACCGTCACGGTGGGGGCGGACGGGTCCGTGCCCATGGTGATGACGGGACGCTCGACGTTGGCGGCCACCGCGACGGTGTCGTTGACGTCGATGCCGCTGTCCAGCATCCACCAGGTCAGGGCCCGGTACATGGCCCCGGTGTCGAGGTAGCGCAGTTCCCGCGCCTTGGCGACACCCTTGGCCGTGCTCGACTTGCCCGACCCGGAGGGACCGTCGATGGCGATGACGATGCCCTTGCCCTGCGCGCTCACTGCTGCTGACTCCCGGAATCACTGTGTATGGGGTGACGGCGCGTACTGCCGGCGCCGACGCCTCAGCCTACCTTCGCGCGAGGCTTCGCAGTACCAGAGCGCAGCCGGTGCGAGGCTCCGCGCAGGCCGCGCACCGAGCCGCTCGGCACCGCGCTCAGACGCCCGGGTGCACCGACCAGCCGTCGGCCGACAGTCCCTCGGCGAGCGTGTCCACGGCTTCGGGGAGCACGTACAGCTCGGCCACACCCAGCGGCAGGCCGGGGGTGTGCTCGATCCGCACGTCCTCGATGTTGACGCCCGCCGTGGCCGCCGCCGCGAACAGGCGGCCCAGCGCGCCGGGCTCGTCCGGGATGACCACGGGGATCACCGTGTAGACGGGACGGCGGACCGATCCGTGCTTTCCGGGGATGCGCCCGTGCCCCGAACGACCGCGGGCCAACAGGTCGCTGACGGGTGCCAGGCCGTCCCCGGCCCCGGCAGGGGGTTCGGTCCGCTCCGGGTCCCGCACGGCCGGATCGGCGGACCGGGCGTGCAGCGCCTCGGCGGTGGCGGCCAGGTCCGCGGCCATCTCGCTCAGTACGTCGGCCACCGGTCCGGCGTTGTGGGTGAGGATCTCCATCCACATGGCCGGGTCCCCGCCGGCGATGCGGGTGACGTCACGCACGCCCTGACCGGCCAGGGCCAGCGCGGTCGCGTCCCCGGACAGCAGCCGGGCGGCCACGGCCGAGGAGGCCACGTGCGGGGCGTGCGAGACCAGCGCCACCGCGCGGTCGTGCGCACGCGCCTCCAGCACCAGCGGGTCGGCCCCGCACAGGCGGGCCAGTTCGGTCACCGCCGCGACGGACACCGGGTCGGCCTTGCCGGTGGGGCACAGCGCCCAGGAGCGGCCCAGGAACAGGTCGGCGCGGGCGGCGCCGGGGCCGTGCTTCTCCCGACCGCCCATGGGGTGTCCGGGCACGAAGGTCGCCATGTCGCAGCCGAGCCGCTCGGCGCCCTCCAGCACGCTCGCCTTGACGCTGGCCACATCGGTGTACACCTGGGCCAGGCCGCGGTTCTGCAGGTCGCGCAGTACGGCCGGGACGACGGCGGGCGGGGCGGCGATCACCGCGACGTCCGCGGGGGCACCGTCCCCGGCCTCGTCCAGCGGACGCCCGGCGCCGAGGTCGCAGGCCAGCCGCAGGGACGCGGGGTCGGGGTCGGTGAGGGTGACGTCCACGTCGCGGGCGCGCAGGGCCAACGCGATCGACGTTCCGATCAGGCCGGTGCCGACCACCGTGACCCGACGCAGTTCCGTCCGTCCTGCTCCGGCCGTCTCCTCGTCCACAACACTCCCTCGTCTCCCACGCGTGCCCGTGTACGCCCACGTGTGCCGAAGGCGTGTTCCCAGACTACGACCTCGTGACCAGGGCGCCCGTCCGCCTCACACCGCGAGCGCGGAGTCCGCGCCCGGGAAATCCGACGGCCCCACGACCGTTCCGGCCCAGGAAACCCTCGGATCCCCGGGACCGCGGACAGAGCTCCGCTCCCGGCCGAACGCCCGGCCCGGTCGCCTACTGGGCGATGTCCAGGCGCAGCGCCTGGGCGCCGCGCAGGTAGACGTGCTGGACCTCGGCGCGCGGACGGTCGGTCTCCACGTGCGCCATGAGCCGCACCACCCGCGGCAGGGCGTGCGGGACGCCGATCTCGGACGCGCACATCAGCGGAACGTCGGCGAAACCCAGCTTGCGGGCAGCCAGCGCGGGGAACTCGCTGGTCAGGTCGGGCGTGGCCGTGAACAGCACGCTGATCACGTCGTCCGTGGTGAGCCCGTTGCGCCCCATCACCTCGGAGACCAGTTCGGCCGTGGCCTCCAGCACCTGCTCGCGTTCGTCCGCGTCGACCTGCACCGCACCGCGAATGGCCCGTACCGCCACGTTCGATCCCGCCTTCACCTCGTCAGTCGTGCCGCCGCCGTGGAGATAAGCGAGACGGCGGCCGCTCCCCGGGTTCGGGGGCGACCGCCGTCAACTGTATCGACAGACCTCGCGGCTAGAGGCCCGCGGCCTTGTACAGCTCGCCGACCTCACGCGAGCTGAGCGCCCGCATGGTGCCCAGGCGCAGGTTGTTCAGGTCGATCGGGCCGACCTGGGTACGCGCCAGGTCCGCGACCGGGTGGCCCACCGCCTCCATGAGACGGCGCACGATGTGCTTGCGCCCCTCGTGCAGACGGATCTCCACCATGGCCTGGTCGGAGTCGTTGTCGACCACGCGGAAGGAGTCGACCTTGACCGGGCCGTCCTCCAGCTCCACGCCCTTCTCGATCCCGCGCACCACGCGGTGCGGCACCGGGCCGTCCACCTTCGCGACGTAGGTCTTGACGACCTTGTAGCGCGGGTGCGTGAGCCGGTTGGCGAGGTCACCGTCGTTGGTCAGCAGGATGAGACCCTCGGTCTCGGTGTCCAGCCGACCCACGTGGAAGATGCGCTCGGCGGTCTGACCGGCGTAGTCGGCCAGGGTCGGGCGACCCTCCGGGTCCCACATGGTGCTGACCACACCGCGCGGCTTGTTCAACGCGAAGTACAGCTTGTCCGGGGCGGTGACCACGCGCATGTCGTCGACGCGGATCTCGGAGGCGTCCGGGTCGACCCGGGCACCGAAGCGCCGGACGATCTGGCCGTCCACGCTGACCCGGCCGGCCGCGATCATCTCCTCGCTGGCCCGACGGCTGGCGACACCGGCCGCGGCCAGCGCCTTCTGGAGCCGGATGCCGTTGGGCACGTCCGTGTAGGTGTCGCGGGGGTCGCCGCTGTGCCGGTCCTCGTCGCGCGGGTTGTAGTCCGCGCGCAGGGCTGCGAGGCGCTCGCGGGCCGCCTTGGAGAGCTGGTTCTCGCTCTTGGCGTCCCTGACGGGCGCGTGGTCGCGGCGGATCGGACGCTCGTCGGGGTCGTGGCCCTGGTCGCGGCGGGGACGGTCGTCGCGGTTCTGCGGACGTCCGCCACGGTTGTCGTCACGGCGCTGGTAGCCGCCGCCGCGCTTGTCGCCACCCTGCATACGGCGGCCCTGGGCGTCCCGGCGGGGACGGTCCTCGCGGTTCTGGTAATCGCCACCGCGCTTGTCGTCGCGTCCCTGGTGACCACCGCGGCCGCGGTCGTCACGGTCGAAGCGACCGCCGCGGTTGTCGTCCCGGCCCTGCGGACGACGGTCACGGTCATCACGGCGCTCGAAGGAACGGCCACCACGGTCATCACGACCCTGGTAACCACCACCGCGCTTGTCGTCACGGCCCTGGAAACCACCACGGCCACGGTTGTCATCGCGACCCTGGTAACCACCACCGCGCTTGTCGTCACGGCCCTGGTAACCACCGCCGCGCTTGTCATCGCGACCCTGGTAGCCGCCACCGCGCTTGTCATCACGGCCCTGGAAACCACCACGACCGCGGTCGTCACGGCTCCGGTCGTCCCGACGCGGACGGTCGTCGCGCTCGAACCGGCCACCCCGGTTGTCGTCCCGGCCCTGCGGACGACGGTCACGGTCATCACGGCGCTCGAAGCAACGGCCACCACGGTCATCACGACCCTGGTAACCACCACCGCGCTTGTCGTCGCGACCCTGGTAACCACCGCCGCGCTTGTCGTCACGGCCCTGGAAACCACCACGGCCACGGTTGTCGTCCCGACCCTGGTAGCCGCCACGGGAGCGGTCGTCCCGACCACTGTCGTCCCGACGCGGACGGTCATCGCGCTCGAACCGGCCGCCGCGGTTGTCGTCCCGGCCCTGCGGACGACGGTCACGGTCATCACGGCGCTCGAAGGAACGGCCACCACGGTCATCACGACCCTGGTAACCACCACCGCGCTTGTCGTCGCGACCCTGGAAACCACCACGGCCACGGTTGTCATCGCGACCCTGGTAGCCGCCACGGGAGCGGTCGTCCCGACCACTGTCGTCCCGACGCGGACGGTCGTCCCTGTCATAACGTCCGCCACCACGGCGGTCGTCCCTGCCTCGGTCGTCGCGGGGGCCTCGGCCGCCGCGGTTGTCATAGTCGCCGCGCTCACCGCGCGGGGCGTGTCCGTCCCGTGCACCACGGGAACGTTCGTTGTTAGGTGTGCTCACCGGTGTCGTCAAGACCTTCGATGTCGTCGGGGAGGAACGGCGCCAGATCAGGCAGTTCGTCCAGGCCTCGCAGGCCCAGCCGTTCCAGGAAATAGGAGGTGGTCCGATACAGCAGGGCACCGGACTCGGAATCGTGTCCGGCCTCTTCGATCAGGCCCCTCAGTACGAGGGTACGCATAACCCCGTCGCAGTTGACCCCGCGAACAGCGGAGACCCTGCCACGTGAGACCGGTTGGCGGTAGGCGACGACGGCCATCGTCTCGAGTGCGGCCTGGGTGAGCCGCACCTCCTGCCCTTCCCTGAGGAAGTGCTCGACGATGTCGGCGCACTCGGGCCGCGTGTAGACACGCCATCCCTCGGCCACCGCCCGTAGGTCGAAACCACGGCCCTGCGCGGTGTATTCCCCGGAGAGCTCCTCCAGGGTGCGGGTGACCGCGTCCAACGGCACGTCCATGGCACGGGCCAGGTCGTACTCGGACACCGGCTGGTCGACCACCATCAGCACCGCCTCGAGGTCGCGGCGCAGGGTGGGCGGAACGGAGACATCACCCACATCGGCGGTGTGCTCTACGGTCACGGCTGCTCCCCCGGTGTCGTTTCGGCGGTCGGTGCCGCCTCGTCGTCGTATTCGGACTCCAGCTCGACGTCCACGTCGCCGCCGGTCCAGGTGACGGTCAGCTCGCCCAGCGGTTCGGGCTGGTCGAAGCCGACGTTCGATGCGCGGTACAGCTCCAGCAGCGCCAGGAACCGGGCGACGACCTCGAAGGTACCGGTGCACTCGACCGTCAGCTGCGCGAACGTCAGCTGTCCGGCCTCTCGGAGTTCGACCGCCATCAGCTCGCCCTGCTCCTTGACGGAGGTCTTGGTGAGGTGGATGTGGGTGACCGAGACGCTCGGCGGCTCCTTCGGCGTGAACACCATGCCGGCCAGGGCCGCGAACTCCTGGGGGCCGAGTTTGAACAGCACGTCCGGACGCATCCCCGCGAACCGCTCCTCCAGCGGCACCGCCCGCGCGTACCGGCGCCCCTGCGCGGCCAACCGCTCGCGCATGAACGCGGCGACCTCCTTGTAGGCGCGGTACTGCAGCAGGCGGGCGAACAACAGGTCGCGGGCCTCCAGCAGCGCCAGGTCGGCCTCGTCCTCGATCTCGCCGCGCGGCAGCAGCCGGGCGGCCTTGAGGTCGAGCAGGGTGGCCGCCACCAGCAGGAAGTTGCTGGCCTGGTCCAGGTCCCAGTCATCGCCGAACGTGCGGATGTGCGCGATGAACTCGTCGGTGACCTTCGACAGCGACACCTCGGTGATGTCCAGCTTGTGCTTGGAGATCAGCCCGAGGAGGAGGTCGAAGGGCCCTTCGAAGTTCTCCAGGTGCACCTGGAAGGCGTTCTCGTCGACCTCGTCGGCACCCTCGGTCGGCGAGGGCCTCCCCTTCCGGTCAGTCACCATGACGGGTCCACGTCGTTTCACTCATGACACAAGGGTGTCACCGGCTCGGACCAGCCGGTGACACCCTCGCCTGTCGTCCCCGTTCCCGTCCGCTCCCCCAGCGGTCGGAAAGGGACGGTCACTCCTCGGTCAGCCGGCGCACCAGCATGCTGCTGGAGCCGTGCTCCTCGAAGTCGGCGAGCAGCACGGCGACGGCCTCGCGTACGAGGCGGCCGCGGTCGGCCGACAACCCGTGCTCCGCGCGGAGCGAGAGCCGGGTCTGTTCCAGGGCCAGCAGTTCGGGCCCGGAGACATAGACGGTGATCTTCTCGTCGTGGCGCTGGCGTCCACTCGGTTTGGGCGCGCGGCGCACCTTGGCCTTGCCGCGACCGTTCGACTTGCGCTCGGGCCGTTCCGACGAGGTCTCGGTCGTGCTCTGTCGGTCCTGTTCCGGTACCTGGTACTGGCGTTCGGTCTCGACCGGCTCCTCTTCGGGGCCGGAGGGGCGGAAGAACAGCTCGTCCGCCCCGGGTAGCGTCACACGTCGTGACCGCTGAGAGGCCACCTCGCCAGCACCTCCTTGGCCAGGGACCGGTAGGCGTTGGCCCCGGCCGAGGACGAGTCGAACCTGGTGATCGGTTCGCCCGCCACGGTGGCGTCCGGGAAGCGCACGGTGCGGTTGATCACCGTGCCGTAGACCTTGTCGCCGAACCCGTCCACGATCGTGGACAGCACCTCGCGGGCGTGCAGGGTGCGCGGGTCGTACATGGTGCCGAGGAAACCGTCGATGACCAGGTCCTCGTTGAGGCGCTCCTGGACCTTCTGGATGGTGTCCATCAGCAGCGCCACACCGCGCAGTGCGAAGAACTCGCACTCCAGCGGCACGATGACGCCGTCCGCGGCGGTCAGCGCGTTGACGGTCAGCAGGCCCAGCGACGGCTGGCAGTCGATGAGGATGACGTCGTAGTCGTTGATGACCGGGCGCAGCGCGCGCCCGAGCATCTGCTCACGGGCCACCTCGCCGACCAGCTGCACCTCTGCGGCGGACAGGTCGATGTTGCTCGGGATGAGGTCCAGTCCGTCGATGTCCGTCTTGAGCAGGACGTCCTCGACCGTCACGTCACGCTGCATGAGCAGGTTGTAGACGGTCAGGTCCAGCTCGCGCGGGTCCAGGCGGCCCAGGCCCACCGACAGCGCGCCCTGCGGGTCGAAGTCGACCAGCAGCACCCGTCTGCCGTACTCGGCGATGGCGGCGCCGAGGTTGATGGTGGTGGTGGTCTTACCGACCCCACCCTTCTGGTTACAGAGTGCTACAATCCGTGCCGGGCCGTGTTCGTCGAGCGGCGTCGGCTCCGGATATGTTCGCACGGGTCTCTTGGTGTGCAGATCCGCCCCCGTGTTGCGTGTCGTCCCCCACGGGTTGCTCACCGGGTCGGCGAGATCATCCCCGCCAACGGGTGCGGTGTTCGCCGCCTCGTCGTTCTCCGACCAGTTCACAACCCTTGACCTCCCCTACGGACCGGCCACGGCCCGATGGGACTCTTGACGCCTCCCACGACTGGCCGCCGTCGGAAACTCAATATGTCGACAGCAACGTACCTCTGTGCGGCGACTCTAGAACGACGACACGGCGCACTTCAACATGATCCGACGAGGATTCCCCTGCCTGCACAACTAGGAGGAACTGCTCGCACGTACCCTTTCTTCTCGTAGGAGAAGGGTACACATGCCGCACGTCGGACTCACCCGGAACGCTCCAGCGCTTCCCCCACCAGCAAGGCCCTCCTGTCACCGCGGACCACCCGTACCCCCCGCGCGACGCGCTCTGGGGTGGCTGGAGGCGTACACCTCACGCAACCGCTCCACCGTCACCAACGTGTAGACCTGTGTGGTGGTGACCGAACTGTGCCCCAACAGCTCCTGCACGATGCGGATGTCCGCCCCTCCGTCGAGCAGGTGGGTGGCGAAGGAGTGCCGGAGGGTGTGGGGCGAGATGCCCTCCACCCCGGCCCGCTCGGCCACCGCCGACAGCAGCGCCCAACCGCCCTGGCGGGTCAGTCGGCCGCCGCGCGCGTTCACGAACAGCGCGGCCCCTCCCCTGCCCGACGCGGCCAGTACCGGCCGCACCCGGGTCAGGTACCCGCCCAGGGCACGGCGCGCGTAGGAACCCAACGGCACCAGGCGTTCCTTCCCGCCCTTGCCGCGGAACCGCACCAGCCCGACCGAACCCCGCGCGTCCACCGCCTCGGTGACGTCGTCCACGTCCAGCCCCACCGCCTCCGACACCCGCGCTCCCGTGCCGTAGAGCACCTCGAGCAGGGCGCGGTCGCGCTGGGCCAGCAGGTCGGCGCGGTCGGCCGAGGCCGGGGCCTGAGCGGGGCCGGCCGCGTCCAGCAACCGCTCCACCGTGTCCAGGGGGACCGCCTTGGGCAGGCGCATCGGCGGCGCGGGGGGAGCCACCTCGACGGCCGGGTCGGTGGCCGCCCACCCCTCGCGCACCGCGAACCGGTGCAGCCCCCGCACAGCAGCCAGGGCGCGTCCGGCCGAGGACGCGCTCAGCGGAGCGTGTTCGCCGTCGCCCTCCCGCAGGGCGCCCAGGAACGCACCGACCTGGGCGGGGGTCACCCCCGCCAGGTCGCGGAGCCCCTGACCGTCCAGGTACTCGGCATAACGCCCCAGGTCACGGCGGTAGGCCAGCAGAGTGTTGTCGGCCAGGGCCCGCTCGGCGCTCAGGTGGTCCAGGAAGGCGGAGCGCACCCGGCCCAGCGGGCTCGCGTCGAGTGCGCCCTCCCCCGGTTCCGTCACCGGTGCGGCCTCCCCCGGTTCCCTCCTCATCGGCGGCTCAGGCGCCCGAGGCCGCGGGCAGGGAGGCGAACCCGTCCTGGGAGGCGGCGTGCGCGGCGAGGATCCCGATGACGGTCGCCCCGTTGTGCAGGCGTCCCTCCAGAACCGCGCGCACGGCCTGCTCCAGCGGCAGCCACTCGGCGGCCAGGTCGGTCTCCTCGTGCTCGCGCACGAAGTCGATCTCCTCCGCGGGCACCTCGCTCAGGTCCCGTGCCAGGAACACGTGGATGCGCTCGTTGGAAAAACCCGTGCTGGGGAAGAAGTCCGGAAGTCTGTGCCAGGTCGCGGCGCGCAGTGAGGACTCCTCCACCAGCTCGCGCCGGGCGGTGGCCAGCGGCCCCTCGCCCTCGCCGTCGATCAGCCCGGCCGGCAGCTCCCACAGCGTGTGCTGGGTGGGGTGCCGGTACTGGCGCTGCAGCAGCACCCGCCCCTGAGCGTCCAGGGCCACGATCGCCGCGGCACCCGGGTGGTCCATGTAGTCGCGGGCAGCCAGGGTGCTGCCTTCGCCGTTGGCACCGGGCATCTGCACCCAGTCCGTGACCATCCCGGACTTGGCTCCCCGGTACCGCTCCTCGGAGCGCTCCACCGGCCACGACTCGGGGGCGTCCGCGATCTTCGCGTACGCCCCCGTCGTCTCGTCGGCGACCGGGCGGGTGTGGTTGGCCATGCGGCCCCTCTCAGGCTCGTGCCCCACCCGCCTGGCCGTTCCCGCTAGGAGCGCTTGCGCTCCAGCGAGGCGGAGACCAGGCCGCGGAAGAGCGGGTTCGCGTTGGTCGGGCGGGAGCGCAGCTCCGGGTGCGCCTGCGTCGCGATGAAGAACGGGTGCACGTCCCGGGGCAGTTCCACGTACTCCACCAGCTTGCCATCAGGGGAGAGGCCGGAGAACACCAGGCCCGCCTCCTCCAGCTTGGGCCGGTAGGCGTTGTTGACCTCGAACCGGTGGCGGTGGCGCTCGGACGCCTGGTCGGCGCCGTCGTACAGGTCCCGGGCCAGGGTGCCCTCGCCGAGGTCGGCCGGGTACAGGCCCAGACGCATGGTGCCGCCCATGTCGCGGTCGCCCGAGACCACGTCCTCCTGGTCGGCCATGGTCGCGATGACCGGGTCGATCGCCTTGTCGTCGAACTCCAGGCTGTTGGCGCCCTCGAGCCCGAGCACGTTGCGCGCGTACTCGATGACCATGCCCTGCAGCCCCAGGCAGATGCCCAGCAGCGGCACGCCCTTCTCACGGGCGTAGCGGATCGCGCCGAGCTTGCCCTCGATGCCGCGCACGCCGAAGCCGCCCGGGATGAGGACGCCGTCGGCGCCGTCGAGCTCGGCGGCCGCACCCGAGGGACTGGCGCAGTTGTCACTGGCCACCCAGCGGATGTTCACGCGGGTGTTGGTGGCGAAACCGCCGGCGCGCAGGGCCTCGCTGACCGACAGGTAGGCGTCGGGCAGGTCGATGTACTTGCCGACCATGGCGATGGTGACCTCGTGGTCGGGCTGGTGCACGCGGCGCAGCAGCTCGTCCCACTCGGTCCAGTCCACGTCCCGGAAGGGCATGCCGAGACGGCGCACGACGTAGGCGTCCAGACCCTCGCGGTGCAGCACCTTGGGGATGTCGTAGATGGAGGGCGCGTCGGGCGTGGAGACCACACCGGCCTCGTCCACGTCGCACATGAGGCTGATCTTGGACTTCAGGCTCTGCGTGATGGGGCGGTCCGCACGGCACACGATGGCGTCGGGCTGGATGCCGATGCTGCGCAGGGCGGCGACCGAGTGCTGGGTCGGTTTGGTCTTCATCTCACCGGACGGGCCCAGGAACGGGATGAGAGAGACGTGCAGGAAGAAGCAGTTCTCCCGGCCGATCTCGTGCCGGATCTGACGGACCGCCTCGAGGAAGGGCTGCGACTCGATGTCGCCGACCGTGCCGCCGATCTCGGTGATGACGATGTCGACGTCCGGGGCGTCCATCGCGTAGATGCGCGACTTGATCTCGTTGGTGATGTGCGGGATGACCTGCACGGTGTCACCGAGATAGGCGCCCTGGCGCTCCTTGGCGATCACGCTGGAGTAGATCTGTCCGGTGGTGACGTTGGCCGAGGCGGACAGCTCGACGTCGAGGAAGCGCTCGTAGTGGCCCACGTCCAGGTCGGTCTCGGCGCCGTCGTCGGTCACGAAGACCTCACCGTGCTGGAACGGGTTCATCGTCCCGGGGTCCACGTTGAGGTAGGGGTCCAGCTTCTGCATGGTGACCCGCAGGCCCCGCGACTTCAGGAGTCGACCCAGGCTGGAGGCGGTCAGGCCCTTGCCAAGACTGGAGGCGACGCCGCCAGTAACGAAAAGGTGCTTGGTACTCGCGGCGGATGCCAAAGTGTTGCTCCCGTGGTTTGAGTGGCTACGGCGGGCTCGGACGAGCTGAGCGGCCGTGCGGCGGTCCGGTTCCGCGCGGCGGCTGATGCCGCTCCAACACGTCGGACTCCACGGGGCACCAGGATAACAGGCCCCCCGTTCACCTACACCAGGGAACGCCGACCGGCCTCTCCGTGTTCCCTGCCCCGACCTGCGCGAAGGCCGTGAACCCCTGCTGTCACGGCACTCCGGCGCCACCGGCCGGGCCCCGGGTGGCGAAGGCAACACCGCCCCGGAATCCTCCCCCGCCCCGCGAAACCCCGGGGGCGGGAGCGTCGAATGTGACCAACGCCCGCCCGGAACCTCAGGCGGGGAAGCCCCCGGCCCGACCCAGGTAGGCGGGCGGCTGCTTGCCGAGCCGCTCCCCCATCCAGTCGCCCAGCGCGGCCGCCCCGGACAGGCTCACCCCGGTGTGCAGGCCGCTGCGGTGCAACAGGTACAGCAGGTCCTCGGTGGCGATGTTTCCGGTGGCGGCCGGGGCGAAGGGACAACCGCCGAAACCGCCCAGGCTGGAGTCGAGCACCCGCACCCCCTCCTCCACCGCGGCGAGCGCGTTCGCATAACCCGTGTTACGGGTGTTGTGGAAGTGACAACGCAGGGTCCGGCCTCCCGCGACCTCGGCGCTGCGGCGCAGCAGGTCCCGCACCTGGGCGGGCACCCCCACCCCGATCGTGTCGGCCAGGGCGACCTCCACGGCACCGGTGTCGGCGATCCGCCGCACGACCTCCACCACCCGCTCCGGCTCGACCTCACCGTCGAAGGGGCAGCCGAAGGCCGTGGAGACGGTGACGCTCAACGGCACCCCCGTGCCCTCCAGGGCCCGGTCCATCTCGACCAGGGAGTCCAGCATCTCGTCGACCGTGCAGCCCTGGTTGCGCGTGCAGAACCCGTCCGTGGCCGGAACCGCCACGTTGACCTCGGACACGCCCGCCTCCAGCGCCCGGTCCAGGCCGCGCCGGTTGAGCGCCAATCCGATGAAGGAGACCCCGGGCACCCGCTCGACCCCGGCCATGACCTCCTCGGCCCCGGCCATCTGCGGCACCCGCTTGGGGTTGACGAAACTGACCGCCTCGATCCGGCGCACCCCGGCGGCCACCGCACGGTCGACCAGCTCGATCCGGTCCTCGACCGACAGCACCGCGGCCTCGTTCTGGAGGCCGTCGCGCGGCCCCACCTCGACGATCTCCACGTGCTCGGCACCCTCGGGCCCACGGTCGTCAGCGGTCATCGTCTCCACCTCTCCACGCCCCGTCGCGCTTGCGCGCCCAGGCTAATGGAGAGCCGACGTGATCCCCGTCACCGGGTCGCCGTCCCGCGGGGGCGGGGAGGCGGCGGCCTCCAGCCGCCCCGGAGACCCCTGGGAGCGGCTCAGACGGACGTCAGCGCAACGCCAGGGCGGGACGGACCTCCCAGGTCGTCCACACCGGGCGGTAGCCCATGCGGTGCCAGAACGGGCCGGAGAGCGGGTTCATCGCGGCGTAGTTGAGCACCGACACCCCAACCCCGTGGCTGTCCAGCGCCTGGTGCGCCTGACTGACCAGGGCCGTGCCGATCCCGTGGCCGCGCTCGGCCGCGGAGACCACCCCGTAGCCGATGTGCGCGATCGGGCGCGCCTTGACCAGGGACTTGGCCCAACGGGAGCGTTCCGGCGGGGACACCCACAGCAGACCCACGGCCCGGCCCCGGCGCTCGGCCAGCCAGATCCACGAACGCGAGCGGTTGAGCGCCCGCGCGGCGACCTTTCGGGTCTGCTCGGCGGTGTCGGGCTGCAGGAACACCCCGCCGAAGTTCTGCTCGTAGCGGTGCTCCTCCATCAGCAGGCCCACCACCTGGGTCAGGTCGCTGATGTCGGCCAGCCGGATGGCCACGTCGCGCGGCGGCAGGGACGGCGGAACCCCGCGGCGGCGCTGGCGGGCGGCGAGCACGGTGTAGGGCTGCAGGCCGTGGCGCTGCAACGGGATGATGCCGGCCACGTCACGGGCGGGCCAGCTCACCAGGGCGGCCGACTCCGAACCGGTGCCCGTGGGCAGGTCCTCGAGCTGGTCGCGCCAGCTGGTCAGCAGGGAGTCCAGGGCGCGGGCGGGCTCGGGGCCGCCGACGATGGGGGTGAGCCAGTGCTGGTCGGGCACGCCCCAGATCCGGCCGACCTCGCCCGGCTGGTACCAGGTGTAGTGCATGCTGCCCGCGGCGACCGTACGGCCGTCCTCGTCGCTGACGGTCAGCAGCGGATAGGAGTTGGGCGCGAACCCCACGGGCTCGGGAAGGAGGTGGTCCGACTCCGCCCAGCGCTGGGCGGCGGAACGCACCAGCGGGTCGAGTCCGACGTCGCCTCCGGGCGACTCGTCGTGTCGCACCCGCGCGACATAACCGCTCACCCGCCCCACCCCTCCATGCATCCCTCCCCTAGCGGGTCCTTCGTCAAGCGCATGTTCCCGGCCGGACTGACGGGTCCAGTCTCGTCACGGTGCCCCGCACGGCCGTCGCATCCGTCGCATCCGACGAACCCGAGTGGCGGGACGGAATCGACCGTACCTCCTCGAAGCCGCACAGGTGACCGGAAATCGGAGAACTCAGGGCGGTTCACTGTCTTCCGGTCGGTGGCGTGCACACCCGGGCGCGAGTGCGAACGGACGCGCACAACGGTAACGGACGAAGGTCACTCTCCGGCGGCGGGGCGGTCAATCCGTCACTACGACGGATTCCGGGGATCGGTCACCCCCGCGGCGGGCGGCTCCGGCACACGAATCGGAGACGTCCGGCGCCCGTTCCGCACCGGGCTCAGTACTGGGCGGTACCGCCTTCGCTGACGGTGGTGTTGCGCCCGTGGTTGACCACCTCGGGCTCTCCGGAGGCGAAGGAGACCTGGTTGTCCACGCCCACGAGCACGATCTTCACTGCCGTGCCCACCTCGACGACGGAGTTGCGCCCGGTGGCCTTCACCAGGCCGCAGTCGCCGTCCAGCACGACCACCGCGTCGTCGGCGGTGACCACGACCTCGCGGTCGGCGCAGTCCTCGTGTATCTCCGCGCCGTCGTCGGACACCACGATCACCTCGGCGTCGGTGACGCCGCCCTCCGCCCCCTCCTCCTGCTCCTGGCCCAGCTCAGGGGTGGGGGCCACCTCGTCGGGGTCGCCGCCGCCCGGGGCCGATCCGCACCCGGTCACCAGGAGACCCGCCAGCACCGCGCCACTCGCGATGCCCAGTAGCCGACCGAACATGAACTCCCCCACGCCCAAAAAAGACAAAAGCGACATACGCCTTACGCAAAGCACAAGAGTATGTCACGTGGAGGTAACTTCGCGACCTAACCGTTTTGTGATCGTTCTCTTTTCGATACTGAAACGAGTGCTGATGCGGGGGTTCCGAACCACCGGACCCCCGCACCGGCAGGCGCTCCCGCCACCGCGTCCCTCACTGGACCCCGGCCGCGTCCATCCCCCGAAGTTCCCTCTTCAGCTCACCGATCTCGTCCCGCAACCGGGCCGCCAGCTCGAAGTGGAGGTCGGTCGCGGCCTGGTGCATCTGCTCGCTCAACTGCTCGATGAGCCCGGCCAGCTCCGCCCTCGGCATGCTCGACACGTCCGCGCGCTCGCCCAACGCCGGCACCGGCGCCTTCGCCGACCTGCCGCCCTGGCGGTAGCCCGTCGACATGAGCTCCTCGGTGTCGACGTCCTCCCGGTTCAGGGTGTCCAGGATGTCCGCGATCTGCTTGCGCAGCGGCGTCGGGTCGATCCCGTGCTCGGCGTTGTACGCCAGCTGCTTGTCCCGCCGCCGGGTCGTCTCGTCGATCGCCGCCCGCATCGAGTCGGTGACGTTGTCCGCGTACATGTGCACCTGGCCGTCGACGTTGCGCGCCGCACGGCCGATCGTCTGGATCAGCGAGGTCTCCGAACGCAGGAAGCCCTCCTTGTCCGCGTCCAGGATCGCCACCAGCGACACCTCCGGCAGGTCCAGCCCCTCACGCAGCAGGTTGATGCCGACCAGCACGTCGAACTCGCCCACCCGCAGCTCACGCAGCAGCTCCACCCTGCGCAGCGTGTCCACCTCGCTGTGCAGGTACCGCACCCGGATCCCCAGCTCCGCGAAGTAATCCGTGAGGTCCTCGGCCATCTTCTTGGTCAGCGTGGTCACCAGGACCCGCTCCGAGCGCTCGGCCCGCTCCCGGATCTCGTGCACCAGGTCGTCGATCTGCCCGTCGGTCGGCTTGACCACCACCTGCGGGTCCACCAGCCCGGTCGGCCGGATGACCTGCTCGACCACGTCCCCGCCGCTCTGCCGCAGCTCGTACTTGCCCGGCGTCGCCGACAGGTACACCGACTGCCCGACCCGCTTGGTGAACTCCTCCCACCTCAACGGCCGGTTGTCCATCGCCGACGGCAGCCGGAAACCGTGGTCGACCAGGGTCCGCTTGCGCGCCGCGTCACCCTCGTACATCGCACCGATCTGCGGCACCGTCACGTGCGACTCGTCCAGGACCAGCAGGAAGTCCTCGGGGAAGTAGTCCAGCAGCGTGTTGGGCGCACTGCCCGGCTCACGGCCGTCGAAGTGCCGTGAGTAGTTCTCGATCCCCGAGCAGCTGCCCAGCTGGCGCATCATCTCCAGGTCGTGCGTGGTGCGCATCCGGAGCCGCTGCGCCTCCAGCAGCTTGCCCTGGCCCTCCAGCTCGGCCAACCGCTCACCCAGCTCGGCCTCGATCGTGCCGATCGCCCGCTCGGTGCGCTCCTCACCGGCCACGTAGTGCGAGGCCGGGAAGATGAACATCTCCTGGCTCTCCCCCAGCACCTCACCGGTCAACGGGTGCAGCGTCAGCAGCCGCTCGACCTCGTCACCGAACATCTCGATGCGGATCGCCAGCTCCTCGTACACCGGGATGATCTCGATCGTGTCCCCGCGCACCCGGAACGTCCCGCGCGTGAACGCCATGTCGTTGCGCGTGTACTGCATCTCCACCAGGCGGCGCAGCAGATCGTCCCGGTCCACCTCCATGCCCACCGACAGCTGGGCCATCCGGTCCACGTACTCCTGCGGGGTGCCCAGGCCGTAGATGCACGAGACCGACGCCACCACGATCGTGTCCCGCCGCGTCAGCAGCGAGTTGGTCGCCGAGTGCCGCAGCCGCTCCACCTCGTCGTTGATCGACGAGTCCTTCTCGATGAAGGTGTCGCTCTGCGGGACGTAGGCCTCGGGCTGGTAGTAGTCGTAGTAGGAGACGAAGTACTCGACCGCGTTGTTCGGCAGCATCTGCCGCAACTCGTTCGCGAACTGCGCCGCCAGGGTCTTGTTCGGCTGCATGACCAGCGTCGGCCGCTGCAGCTGCTCGACCGTCCACGCCACCGTCGCCGTCTTACCGGTGCCCGTGGCGCCCAGCAGCACGGTGTGGTCGTCACCCGCGCGCACCCGGCGGGTGATCTCCTCGATCGCGCGCGGCTGGTCCCCCGCGGGCGTCATCTCCGAGATGACCTCGAAGGGCGCCTCACTGCGCTTGATGTCACTGACCGGTCGCACTTGCCCTCTTCTCCCCGACGGAACACGCCCTCTCCACCCAACGCTACAGACCACCTGCGACATCCCGGTCCGGAGGAACCACACCGAGTCACCGCTGGGAAGGAGCGCCCGCAGACCCTGCGCCCACGGGTGGGGCGCACGCCGTGATCCGCTCCTCCAGCCCCGCCTCCACCGCGGAGCGCGCGCCCTACCGTCCGGCGGCGAAGGCGCTCCGGACGGCCTCGCCGATCCGCCGCTGGGCCGGATCGGCCTCCGCGCCGAACAGCCGTTCGTCGACCCCGCTGACGGCTCCCATCGCCTCCCGCAGAACGCGGTGGCCCTCGTCGGTGAGCGAGATGGTGGAGGCGGCCCCGGCGCGTGCCGTGTCGTCCTGCACCAGTCCGGCGGTCTTGAGCGCCTTCACCGCGGTGTGCGCGCTCTGCACGGTGATGCGCGACATCCGGGCCAGGTCGCTGAACGAGATGCCCGGGACACCCGCGATGTGCCCGAGCATCCCGAGCCGGCCCACGGTCAGACCGAGCCCGGCGAGGGCCTCGCCCAGCTCCGACTCGATCCGCCGGGTCAGGGTGAGCAGCAGCACCGACGTGCTCGTCACGGGGGCGTCGGGGCGCGCGTCTTCGTCAGCCATGCCCCCATTCTCCCCTGCCCGGGTCCCCGGCCGCCGTCCTCGGGACACCACTGCTAAGCTTCAGCCTTACTGAAGGTGGGCGGTGCGCCCGCCGTCCCACCGCCCTCCCCACCGAACAGGACCCCTGGCCGTGCTCGACATCATCAGACTGCTCCTCCTGACCGCCCACCTGTTCGGCATGGCCGCCGTCGTCGGCACGTTCTTCGTGCAGATGCGCCACAGAAGCGGCTTCTCCACCAACCTCGTACTCGGCGGAGCGATCGTCCAGGTCGCCACCGGCATCGCGCTGGTCGGCGCCCGCTACGCCTCGGACCTGGAGGTGAACCACGTCAAGATCGCCGTGAAGATCGGCATCGGGGGCGCCGTACTCGTCGCGGCCGTCCTCGCCGCACGGGCCCAGCGCGGACAGGGCAGGGTCAAGCCCCTGTTCCACACCGCCGGGGGCCTGGCCACCGTCAACGTCCTGGTCGCAGCCCTCTGGCAGTGACACCCGGCCTCCGGGCCCGCCTGCCCCCCGGCAGGCGCCGAACCCTAACCGGCGCGCTCCAGGAGCTCACGCCACAGTTCGGCGACCCGGTCGTCGAGCTCCTCGCGGGTACCGGAGTTGTCCACCACCAGGTCGGCCGCGGCCAGCCGGGTCTCCCGGTCGGCCTGGACGTCGATACGGGCCCGCACCTGCTCACGCGGCATGCCGCGGTCCCGCGACACCCGCTCCACCCTGACCTCGTCGGGGGTGTCCACCACGACCACCACGTCGTAGAGCGAGGCCAGCCCGTTCTCCACCAGCAGGGGCACGTCGTAGACCACGACCCCGGCGTCGGAGGCCAGCGCCTCCTCCATCAGCCGACCGCTGCGCTCGGCCACCAGGGGGTGGACGATCGCGTTGAGAGCGGCCAGCCGCGACTCGTCGGCGAAGACGATCTCACCGAGCCGGGGCCGGTCCAGCCGCCCCTCGGGGGTGAGCACACCCTCCCCGAACTCGGCGACGACCTCCGCCAACCCCGGCGTTCCCGGCTCGACGACCTCCCGGGCGATGGCGTCGGCGTCGATCACCACCGCGCCGTAGGAGGACAGCGCTGACGCCACCGCGCTCTTGCCCGAACCGATCCCACCGGTGAGTCCCACTTTCAGCATGGGCCAAACCCTAGAGGTCGGGAAACCGCGGCGTCACGCCGACCCCACGGTCACCTGCTCCAGCTCCTTGCGCATGTGCACCATGACCAGGTGGTCGGCGACCCTCTCCCGATGGGTCTCGGCGTACCCCAGCGCCCGGTACAGGCGCTGGTTCTGCGCACTCTGCGCCCCGGTGAACAGGGTCAGCGCCGTCAGCTCGGGCCTGCGCTCGCGCAGCTCGTCCTCCACCCGGGTCAGCAGCGCCCGGGCGATCCCCCGCCGACGCAGGTCGGGGGCGACCACGAGGCGGCCGATCACCCCGGTGGTCTCCGTCGTCCCGGCCCGCACCGCCCCGACCAGGCGGTGCCCGACCACGGCCTTGAGCACCAGAGCGCTCTCATCGGCGAGAAGCCCCTCGATCCGGGACAGGCCCTCGGTGAGCGGCAGGATGAACGGGTCGCCGTAGGCCTGGGCCTCGTCGACGTAGGCGGCACGTTGCAGGGTGAAGATCTCACCGGCGTCGTCGGGGGTGGCCGGGTGGATGTCGAACACGTCGTCTCCTCGACGGGCCCCGCCCGGGGCCCACAGGAGACCACCCTAGAGCGCCGCGACCTCCCCGGACACAGCATCCCCGGACACAGCGTCGGCCCGTGGTGAACGGCAGAGCGGGCGACGCCGCCTCCCGGCCGACCGAACTCCCGGGGAAGGACCGGCTCCCGTTCCCGGGCACGGCGAAGGGCCGCCCCCACCGCTGGTGGGGACGGCCCTTCGGCAAACCATCACTCGGGCCGGAGCCCGGCGAAGAGGCGTTTAGGCCTCGCCGCCCGCGAGCTTCTCGCGGAGAGCGGCCAGCGCCTCGTCAGAGGCGAGCGCGCCGCTGGTGGAGTCGGAGCTGGACGACGAACCGCCGGTGCTCGGGGCACCACCGGTGTAGTCCTCTTCCTCTTCCTCCGGAGCAGGAGCGTTGGCGGCGTCGGCCTCGGCCGCACGCGCCTCCTCGACCTGCTTGCGGTGAGCCTCGAAGCGGGCCTGCGCCTCGGCGTAGCTGCGCTCCCACTCGTCGCGCTGCGACTCGAAGCCCTCGAGCCACTCGCCACTGTCGGGGTCGAAGCCCTCGGGGTACTTGTAGTTCCCCTGCTCGTCGTAGTCCGCGGCCATGCCGTACAGGGTGGGGTCGAAGTCCACCTGGTCGGGCGAGACGCTCTCGTTGGCCTGCTTCAGCGAGAGGCTGATGCGACGGCGGTCGAGGTCGATGTCGATGATCTTGACGAAGATCTCGGTGCCGACCTGGACGACCTGCTCCGGCACCTCGACGTGGCGCTCGGCCAGCTCGGAGATGTGGACCAGACCCTCGATGCCCTCTTCGACGCGGACGAACGCACCGAACGGAACGAGCTTGGTGACCTTGCCGGGAACGACCTGGCCGATCTGGTGGGTCCGGGCGAACTGCTGCCACGGGTCTTCCTGGGTCGCCTTGAGCGACAGGGAGACGCGCTCGCGCTCCATGTCCACGTCGAGAACCTCGACGGTGACCTCCTGGCCGACCTCGACAACCTCGCTCGGGTGGTCGATGTGCTTCCAGGAGAGCTCGGAGACGTGCACCAGACCGTCGACGCCACCCAGGTCCACGAAGGCACCGAAGTTGACGATCGAGGAGACGACGCCCTTGCGGATCTGACCCTTCTGGAGGGTGTTGAGGAACGTCTGGCGAACCTCGGACTGGGTCTGCTCCAGCCAGGCGCGACGGGACAGGACCACGTTGTTGCGGTTCTTGTCCAGCTCGATGATCTTCGCTTCGAGCTCGCGGCCCACGTAGGGCTGCAGGTCGCGGACGCGGCGCATCTCGACCAGCGACGCGGGCAGGAAGCCGCGCAGGCCGATGTCGAGGATGAGGCCGCCCTTGACGACCTCGATGACGGTGCCGGTGACGACGCCGTCCTCTTCCTTGATCTTCTCGATCGTGCCCCAGGCGCGCTCGTACTGCGCGCGCTTCTTGGACAGGATCAGACGGCCTTCCTTGTCCTCCTTCTGGAGAACGAGGGCTTCGACCTGGTCGCCGACAGCAACGACCTCACCGGGGTCGACGTCGTGCTTGATCGACAGTTCCCGGGAGGGGATCACACCCTCGGTCTTGTAGCCGATGTCGAGCAAGACCTCGTCTCGATCGACCTTCACGATGGTGCCCTCGACAATGTCACCGTCGTTGAAGTACTTGATGGTCTCGTCGATCGCCGCGAGGAAGGCTTCCTCGGACCCGATGTCGTTGACCGCTACCTGGGGTGTCGAGGTGGCCTCGGTGCTGCTCGTCATTTGTGGGTGGACTCCGGATACGGACAGGAACAGGAAATGGGCACGCCGTAGGTTCGAGCCCGTCGATCCGCATCCAGAAGTAAGAAGCGAGGATCACATTACGGAACGAGCCGTCCGTGACCGCCAGCCGCCGGGTCCAGAGTGGAGACCGAAGCGGTGCAACCCTCCTGCCCCCTACGGAGACAGCGGACGCCCGCACGAACCCACAACGATGACACCAGAATATGAGACAAGGGCGTCCTGGTCAATCGGAATCCCGGGCCACCAACCCGGCGAAGGCCGTAGTGGCCGCAATTTACCCGACTTCGGCAGGGAAGATCAACCAGGCCCCCGCCCATGTCCGACAGGGCCTGCCGCGCTCCGCCCCTCCCCCGCCGGGGCCGAGGGGGACGTCCCGAAAAAAGTCCGTAAGAGGCGCTCCGTCCGACACCCGACGGCCCTTCGTCAGTCCATCGGAGGCCGCGAACGCGCCTTCTTCACGTCACTCCGGCGACGCTTGGCCTCCAGCCGGCGGCGCTTGGCCGACCGGCTCGGCCGCGTCTTGCGGCGCTCCGGCGGCGGTGGAGCGATCGCCTCCGCCAGGATCTCGGCCAGCCGCTCACGCGCCTCCGCCCGGTTGCGGACCTGGGACCGGTGCGTCTGCGCCGACACCGTCAGCACACCGTCCACCAGACGCCCCTCCAGCCGCTCCAGGGCACGCGCACGCCGCGTGGAGCCCAACGCCCGGCACGAGGCCACGTCCAACGACAGCGACACCCTGGTGTCCGACGTGTTGACGTGCTGCCCTCCCGGCCCCGAGGACCGGGAGAACTTCCACACCAACGCGTCGGCGGGAACGGTCACGGGCCCCACGGCCAGCCCGCCCGTGGTCTCTTCCTGCCCCGCCACCGTCCCCACCTCCGAGTTCAGCGCCGCCCCGGGCCCTCTACGGCCTAGTGCGCGGCGTCGTGCCAGTTCTGCCCGCTGCCGACCGAAACGCCCAGCGGGACACGCAGATCATAAGCGGAGCCCATCTCGTGCGTCACGAGCTTTTCGACCGCCTCGCGCTCACCCGGCGCGACCTCCACCACGAGTTCGTCGTGCACCTGCAACAGCACACGGGAGTCGAACCCGCCCTCGGTGAGCGCCGCGTCCACCTGCAGCATCGCCACCTTGATGATGTCGGCCGCCGATCCCTGGATCGGCGCGTTCAACGCCATCCGCTCCGCCATCTCCCGACGCTGACGGTTGTCGCTGGTCAGGTCCGGCAGGTAACGGCGACGCCCCAGGATCGTCTCGGTGTACCCCACCCTGCGGGCCTCCGCCACCACCGTCTGCAGGTAGTCGCGCACCCCGCCGAAGCTCGCGAAGTAGTCGTCCATCAACTTCTTCGACTCCGCCGGCTCGATCCCCAGCTGCTGGGACAGACCGTAGGCGCTCAGCCCGTACGCCAACCCGTAGCTCATCGCCTTGATCTTGGAGCGGGCCTCGCCGTCGACCTCCTCCACCGCGACCCCGAACACCTGCGAGGCCATCTGCGCGTGGAAGTCGTACCCGCTGTTGAACGCGTCGATCAGCGCCTGCTCACCCGACAGGTGCGCCATGATGCGCAACTCGATCTGGCTGTAGTCCGCCGTGAGCAGCTCCTCGTACCCCTCACCGACCACGAACGCCCGCCGGATCCGGCGCCCCACGTCCGTGCGCACCGGGATGTTCTGCAGGTTGGGGTCGGTGGAGCTCAGCCGCCCCGTCGCCGCCACCGTCTGGTTGAACGTGGTGTGGATCCGGCCGTCGTCCGAGACCGTCTTGATCAGGCCCTCGACCGTCGTCCGCAGCTTCGTCTGGTCCCGGTGGTGCAACAGCACGCCCGGCAGCTCGTTGTCGGTCTGCGTCGCCAGCCACGCCAAGGCGTCCGCGTCGGTGGTGTACCCCGTCTTGATCTTCTTGGTCCTGGGCAGCTCCAGCTCCTCGAAGAGCACCTGCTGCAACTGCTTGGGCGAACCCAGGTTGAACTCGCGCCCCACGACCTCGTGCGCCCGCTCCACCGCGCTGCGCGCCGCCGAGGCGAACTCCCCCTGCAACCCCTCCAGGTACTCGCGGTCCGCGGCGATACCCGCGCGCTCCAACCGCGCCAGCACGTCCACCAGCGGCAGCTCCACCTCGTGCAGCAGGTGGGTACCGCCCCGCTTGCCCAGCTCCGCGGCGAGCACGACCGCCAGGTCCCGGGTGGCCGCGGCCCGCACCGCCAGGACGTGACCGCGCCCCGAACCGCCCTCCTCACCCAGGTCCAGGGTCATCTGCGCGCCGTCGGTGTCCTCCTCCAGCTCCCGGCCCAGGTACTTGCGGCACAGGTCGGCCAAGTCGAACCGGCGCTGCCCCGGCTGCGCCAGGTACGCCGCCAGGGCCGTGTCGCTGACCACCCCGCGCAGCGCCCAGCCGTGGGCGCCCAGGGCCAGCAGGGCGCCCTTGTACTCGTGCACCACCTTGGGCCGCTCCGGGTCGGCCAGGAAGGCCCCCAGCGCCTCGGTGTCCGCGGCGTCCGCCTGGGTGGGGTCCACGAACAGCGCGGCCCCGCTCGGCACGGAGACGGCCAGGGCGTCCACCCGGCCGCTCCCCTGACCCCAGGAGCCGTCGATCGCCAGGCCGGCCGGGGCCTCCTCCGTGAGCCCTTCGGCGGCGGCGTGCTCGACCAGCCAGGCCGCGACCTCGCCGGTACCCGCGACCGTCACGTCCACGGCGAAACCCTCGCCGGCCTCACCGGCTCCGGCGTCCTCACCCTCGTCCCCGCCCGAGCGGATCACCGCGTACAGGCGCTCACGCAGGTTGGAGGCGAACTCCAGGTTGTCGAAGAGCGCGTCGATCCCCGGCCGGTCGGCCTCGCCCAGCGCCAGCTCCGCCACACCGGCGTCCAACGCCACGTCGGTGACCAGCTTGTTGAGCCGCTGGTTGCGCAGCACGTCGTCCATGTGGTCACGGAAACTCTGCCCGGCCTTGCCCGGCACCTCGTCCGCCCGGGCCACCAGCTCCTCGAGCGAACCGAACTTCTGGATCCACTTCGCCGCGGTCTTGGGGCCCACCCCCGGCACACCGGGCAGGTTGTCGGCCTTCTCCCCCACCAGCGCCGCCAGGTCCCGGTACCGCTCCGGGGAAACGCCGTACTTGTCCTCGACCGCCTCCGGGTCCATCCGGCGCAGGTCCGACAGGCTCTTGCCCGGGTACAGCACCGTGCAGTGCTCGGTCACCAGCTGGAAGGCGTCCCGGTCGCCGGAGGCGATCAGCACCTCCATACCGGCCTCTCCGCCCTGATGGGCCAGCGTGGCGATCACGTCGTCCGCCTCGAAACCCGGCGCCGACAGGTTCGCCACACCGATCAACCGCATCAGGTCCTGGGTCAGCGGCACCTGGGAGGGGAACTCCGGCGGGGTCTCCGAACGGCCCCCCTTGTAGTCCTCGTACTCCTCGTCCCGGAAGGTGGGACCCGACAGGTCCCACGCCACCGCCACATGCGTCGGCTCCTCATCACGCAACAACTTCACCAGCATCGACGCGAAGCCGTACACCGCGTTGGTGGACTGCCCGGTACTGGTACCGAACTTGTCCACCGGAAGCGCGAAGAACGCACGGAAGGCCATCGAGTGGCCGTCCAGAAGAAGCAGGCGGGGGCGCCCGCCGTCGGCCTGGGATGTCTGTTCGGGGGTCTCTCGCTTGGTCACCACAGAACAAATCCTAGGATGCGCTACAGACACCCCGCGGCCATCACCGCGGGAACACCGCCCCGCCCCGGTCGGTTCGACCGGGTACGGGGCCACCTGAGCGGATCGGAAGGCAACACCATGACCACAGACGCCGACACACTGCGCGAACTCCTCGACTCCGGCGCGCTCATCGGCGGACTGGGAAAGACCATGGGCATCGAGATCACCGAGGCCTCCGCCGAACGCGTCGTGGGCCGCATGCCCGTCGAGGGCAACCGCCAGCCCTTCGGGCTCCTGCACGGCGGCGCCTCCTGCGTCCTCGCCGAGTCCCTGGGCTCCATCGGCTCCACCGTCCACGCCCAGCAGTTCGGCCGCGTCGCCGTGGGCATCGAGATCAACGCGACCCACCACCGCTCCGCCACCGAAGGCCACGTCACCGGTGTGGCCACCCCCGTCCACCTGGGCCGCACCCTCGCCACCTGGGACATCACCATCTCCGACGACAACGGCAAGAAGGTGTGCACCTCCCGGCTGACCTGCATGTTGCGCGACGCGCCCCAGTAGGCCCCTCCGAACACAAGCCACGCTTCACACGCAACCGCAACACCACTACGCGAATCCCGGCCAACCAGCGCCGACGCCCGCCGCCGCGGCACCACCCGCTTGACGGCCGGGCTTCGCCGTCCCCACTCTCCACGACAGATTGCTCCGACCCGTGCACTGACAGCGCACATTCGTCCAGGCAAGCGGCCAAAAGTCCCCATCATGACCACAGCTTCATAACAGCACAGAGGCGAGTTGGCACCAACGCACTCTTTCCACTTCCCGGACCCGAACTTCCGTGATTAAGCTCCGCTAACGCTCCTGATTAAGTCATGCCACACATCACGGGCATCAGGACACACAGCACTATCGACACGGCTGCGCAGAACAGCCGGTTGAACGGAGTGACCACGATCATGGCAAGCAAGAAGCTCCTAGGCCTCACTGCCGCAACCGCGGCCCTCGTGCTAGGGCTCACGGCGTGTGGCAACGGAGACGGCGACAACGGCGGAGACGGCGGCAGCGGCGAGGCCGGCGAAGAGTTCAACTTCGGCATCCTCTACCCGCAGACCGGCGCCCTCGCCTTCCTCGGCCCGCCCCAGATCACCGCGGCCGAGTACGCGATCTCCGAGATCAACGCGGCCGGCGGCATCCTCGGCACCGAGGTCCCCGACATCACCCAGGGTGACGAGGCCGGCGACGCCGCCCAGGCCAACGAGGCCGCCAACGACCTCGTCTCGGCCGGCGTCAACGCCGTCATCGGCGCAGCCGCCTCCGGCATGACCCAGGCCACCTACGACACCATCACCGCCGCCGAGACCGTCCAGTGCTCCGGGTCCAACACGGCCCCCGACCTGACCGACATCGACGACGGCGGCTACTACTTCCGCACCGCGCCCAGCGACCTGATGTCCGGCCCGGTCATGGCCCGCAAGATGACCGACGACGGCCACTTCGACATCGCCATCGTCGCCCGCGCCGACGACTACGGCGACGGCTACCTCAAGGCCGTCGAAGCCGAGCTCGACGCCATCGGCGCCAACGTGGTCGCCACCGAGTCCTACGACCCGGACGCCACCAACTTCGACTCCGTGATCAACGGGATCACCAGCGAAGACCCCGACGCCATCGCGCTCATCTCCTTCGAGGAGGGCGCCCAGGTCATCGCCGAGTTCATCGAGGCCGGCGTCGAGGGCGACCAGCTCTACATCACCGACGGGCTCAACAACCCCGACCTCGGTGAGACCGTCAACGAGGACGACCCCGAGGTCGTCAACGGCATGACCGGTGTCGCCCCCGGGGCCGACAACCCCGACTTCAACGAGGGCCTGCGCGAGTTCGACCCCGAGCTCGACGTCTTCCAGTTCGCCCCGCAGGTCTTCGACTGCGTCACCGCGATCGCGCTGGCCGCCGAGTCCGCCGGGTCCGTGAACGCGGCCGACTACGTCGAGCACCTGCCCGAGATCAGCCGCCCCGAGGGCACCGAGTGCACCAGCTTCGAAGAGTGCCGTGACCTCCTCAGCGACGGCGAGGAGATCAACTTCCAGGGCACCAGCGGCAACATCGACTTCGACGACAACGGAGACCCCACCTCCGCCACCTTCGAGATCTTCCACTTCGGTGACGACGGCTACGAGACCCTCGGCTACGAGGAGTACTCCGCCGAAGAGTAACCGCGAACACCTCGTGACCGACCGGAGAACGCACGCTCCCCGGTAGGAGACACCGTCAGCGGCGCACACCGTTCACACCGGCCGGGGGTGCGGGGCACCAGCCCCGCACCCCCGGCCGTCTCCGTACCCCCGTGCAGGACCACCGCGAACACCCCGTCCCCCGGCACGGCCGCACCCCAGCGCGCCGTGCGTCGTCGTATACGAACGGCGTGACCGCGCCATGGCACGCACCACCTCGCCCGGTGTGGCAGCGGCCCCGGTCCCACCGCCCGCGCCACCCCACGGCCCCAGCACCCCGGCCGTACCCAGCCTCCCGAACGGACCACAACCACCATGTCAACCCACAAGGCCCTGGCCCTGTCCGCCGCAGCCCTCACCCTCAGCCTCACCCTCACCGCCTGCGGCAACGACCTCGACCTCGACTTCGGCAGCGACGACGACTCCGAGTTCACCTACGGGCTCCTCTACCCCCAGACCGGCAGCCTCGCCTTCCTCGCCCCGCCCCAGGTCGCCGCCGTCGAATACGCCATCTCCGAGATCAACGCCGCCGGCGGCATCCTCGGCACCGAGGTCCCCCCACCCGTCGAAGCCGACGAAGCAGGCGAATCCGGACAGGCCAACGAAGCCGCCAACAACCTCGTCGCCGACGACGTCAACGCCGTCATCGGCGCCGCCGCCTCCGCCATGACCCAAGCCACCTACGGCACCGTCACCGGCGCCCAGATCGTCCAGTGCTCCGGCTCCAGCACCTCACCCGACCTCACCCAGGTCGACGACAACGGCTACTTCTTCCGCACCGCCCCCAGCGACCTCCTCGCCGGCCCCGTCCTCGCCCAACAGATCCTCGACGACAACCACGCCGACATCGCCCTCATCGCCCGCGCCGACGACTACGGAAACGGCTACCTCAACGCCGTCGAAGCCGAACTCACCGCCCTGGGCGCCAACATCGTCCTCAGCGAGGCCTACGACCCCGACGCCACCAACTTCAGCGCCGTCATCAGCTCCGCCGTCGAAGCCGACGCCGACGCCGTCGCCCTCATCTCCTTCCAAGAGGGCACCCAGCTCATGGCCGCGCTCATCGAGAGCGGAATCGAAAGCCAGTTCTACATCACCGACGGCCTCAACGACCCCGACCTCGGCCAGGCCATCGGAGTCGCCTCACCCGACGCCATCACCGGCACCACCGGTGTCGCCCCCAGCGCCGACAACCCCGACTTCAACGACGGCCTGCGCCAGTTCGACCCCGACCTCGACGTCTTCCAGTTCGCCCCGCACATCTTCGACTGCGTCACCGCGATCGCCCTCGCCGCCGAATCCGCAGGGTCCATGAACCCCTCCGAATACGTCGACCACATCGCCGAGATCAGCCGCCCCGACGGCACCGAGTGCAACAGCTTCGAAGAGTGCCGGGACCTCCTCGGCCAAGGCCAGGACATCGACTACCAGGGCACCAGCGGCAACATCGACTTCGACGACAACGGAGACCCCACCTCCGCCACCTTCGAGATCTTCCACTTCGGACCCGACGGCTACGAGATCCTCGAATACATCGAGTACACCACCGGCGACTGACCCGGCCCCACAGCCCGGCCGGGCCACCCGGCCGGAGCACACAGCACAACCGGACCACACGAAGAGGGCGGGACCCGCAACGGGTCCCGCCCCCACAACTCCCCCGGATCAGCCCTTCGCGAGCGTCCCCAGGTACAACTCGATCACGTTCGGATCGTTCAACAGGTCCCGACCCGTACCCGTGTACGCGTTCCGGCCCTGGTCCAACACGTAACCGCGGTCACAGATCTGCAGACAACGCCGCGCGTTCTGCTCCACCATGACCACCGAGACACCGGTCGAGTTGACCTCCTTGACCCGCTGGAAGACCTCCTCCTGGTAGATCGGCGACAGACCCGCCGTCGGCTCGTCCAGCAGCAGCACCGACGGGTTCATCATCAGCGCCCGGCCCATGGCCACCATCTGGCGCTCACCACCCGACAGCGAACCCGCCTTCGCCCGGCGCCGGTCCGCCAGCAGCGGGAACAGCTCCGCCACCACACCGAACCGCTCCGAGAACGTCCGCGGCCGCAGGAAAGCCCCCATCTGGAGGTTCTCCTCGATCGTCAGCGACGGGAACACGTTCCGCGTCTGCGGGACGTAACCCACGCCCCGCTCCACCAACGAGTGCGCCGCCAACCCCGAGATACTCGAACCCCGCAGCGTCAGACCGCCCTCACGCACCGGAATCAACCCGAAGATCGTCTTGATCAGCGTCGACTTACCAGCACCGTTCGGACCGATGATCGCCACGACCTCACCCTCGGTGAGAGTCAGGGTGCACCCGTTCAGGATGTTCACCCCCGGCACGTAACCGGCCACGATGTCCTTGGCCAACAGCAGATAGTCCTCCGGACCACCCACCTCCAAGGACTCCGCCTCAGCCTGCTCCAGAAGCTCCTCACGGTGCTCCTGGACGGCCGCGGCCTCCTCCGCCTCCACCGGAATCTCCTCCGGGTCCGGGCGCAGGCTCCCGTTCTCCTCAGTCATCGCCACTCCCCTGGGCCTCGCCCTCGACCTCCTGGGCACCCAGGTAGGCGTCGATCACCTGCTGGTTGGACCGGATGTCCGAAGGCCGACCCTCCGCGATCACCTGACCCTGCGCCAACACCACGATCCAGTCACTGATCCCCATGATCACGTCCATGTCGTGCTCGACGAACAGGACCGTCTTGCCCTCGTCGCGCAACGACGTGATGTGGTGCAACAGCGACTGCACCAACGCCGGGTTCACACCCGCCATCGGCTCGTCCAGCATGATCATGCTCGGATCGGTCATCAGCGCACGAGCCATCTCCAACAGCTTGCGCTGACCACCCGACAACGAACCCGCCATGTCCTGGCGCTTGTCGATCAGCTTGAACCGCTCCAGCAGGTCCATCGCCTTGACCGTGTTCGCCTTCTCCTGACGACCCCACACCGGACGCAGGAACGCCCCGGCCATCCGCTCACCGACCTGACCCGGAGCACCCAACAACATGTTGTCGAGCACCGTCATCCGCGTCAGCGCCTTGGTCAGCTGGAAGGTCCGCACCATCCCGGCCCGCGCCACCTGGTGACCGCGGCGACCGTTGATCTGCTTGCCCTCGAACGACCACCGGCCGCCGTCGACCCGGTCGAAACCGGTCAGCAGATTGAACATCGTCGACTTGCCGGCACCGTTCGGACCGATCAGCGCCGTGATCGTCCCCCGCTGCACCTCCAGGTGCTTCACGTCCACAGCGGTCAGACCGCCGAACGAACGCCGCACACCGTCAGCGATCAGGATCGGATCCGACTTCACCGAACCCGGCTCCGGAACCGCCCCGGCCATCCGGTCGACCTCGACACCCGCCCCGGAGGCGTTCACCTCGTCACTTGACATTGATCAACATCTCCTTGCGGTCACCGATCAGACCCTGCGGCCGGAAGACGATCAGCAGCACCAGCATCACACCGACGAACGCCAACTGGATCGCACCGTAGTCCGGACCCGACAGGAACGGCAGGTAACCCTCAGCGCCCAACGCCCTCAGGAACTTGTCCGTGAAGTTCATCAGGAACCAGAACGCCATCGAACCGAGGATCGGACCGAACACACGGCCCGCCCCGCCCAGCAGCAGGATCACCCACAGGAAGAACGTCACCTGCGGCTTGAACTGGTCCGGCTGGATCGCACCCTGGTGCACCGCCATCATCGAACCCGCCAGGGCACCGATCAGACCGCCGAGAACCAGGATCTGCATCTTGTAGGCGAACACGTTCTTACCGAGGCTGCGCACCGCCTCCTCGTCCTCACGGATGCCCTTCACCACACGACCCCACGGGCTGTGCATCAGCAACCAGGTCAGCAGCGCCATCAGCGCCACCAGACCCCACGTCACCGTCATCAGCCACATGTGGTTGCCGCTGAACGAGAACGCGCCGAACCCGTAACGCTCACCCGGATCGAAGAACACGTTCCACGTACGGAACTCACCCGACAGGTTCTGGATGCCGTACACACCGTTGGTCAGCGGCTCCGCGAACCCGGCCCGGTACACCAGCCGCAGCACCTCGGCCGCCGCGATCGTCGTGATCGACAGATAGTCCGCACGCAACCTCAGCGTCGGAATACCCAACAGCAGCGCCAACACCACCGCACAGCCCAGGCCCACCAGGAACCCGACCAGCAGCGGCAACTCGAACACCGTGACACTGATGCCCACGCCGTAGGCGCCCACCAGCATGAAGCCGACCTGACCGAAGTTCAGCAACCCCGTGTAACCGAAGTGCAGGTTCAGCCCGATCGCGGCCAACGCGTAGATCGCGGCAACCGGCCCCACCGCGGATCGGGCGGCCTCGGCGAGGATCAAGAAAATATCCATCGTCTACCTCTCCTAGCCGACCCGCTCGCGCTGACCGAGCAGACCCTGGGGCCTGACCAGCAGCATGAGGATCATCAGGGCCAGAGCCCACGCTTGCATGAGCTGTGTGGGGAACCACAGGGTGGACAGCATCGCCACCAGACCGACGGTGATACCGCCGACCATCGCGCCGTAGGCCGTACCCAGGCCGCCCAGGATCACCGCGGCGAACATGAGCAGCAGAAGACGGAAGCCCATCTCGTAGTCCACGACCTGGTTCAGGCCGAAGAGCACACCGCCCAGGGACGCCAGGCCGCCACCGAGGAACCACACGTACAGCGTCACCCGGTCCACGTCGATACCCGACGACTCCGCCAGGTCCCGGTTGTCCGAGACCGCGCGCATCGCCTTGCCGATGCGGGTGAACTGCAGCAGGCACGCCACCAGCACCAGGACCACGATCGCGACCGCCATGATCACCAGGTCACGCGGCGGCATCGAGATCGGCCCGAAGTGCACCAGCTCCTGCACCTGGTAACCCGCGTAACGCGTCCGGCTCGCCCCGAAGAGCACCAGGATCACGTGCCGCACCACCAGCGCCAGACCGATCGAGACGATGAACATCTGGATCAGGGCCACGTTGCGCTTGCGCAGCGGCCGCCACAGGTAACGCTCCATCGTGCCGCCCAGGACGGCACCCATGACCACCGAGATGCCGGCCGCCGCCCACAGCGGCACCTGCCAGCCCAGGTCGTCACCCATCACGCCCAGCAGCGTCGCCAGGGCGATACCGCCGAAGACCGAGGCCCACTGCAGGATGATCAGCGTCGTCCGGTTGAGCTTGCCCTCCATGAAGGCGCCCAACAGGATCGCGATCCCCAGGCCCGCGAAGATCGCCAGCAGGGAGTTGCCCAGCCCCGCGGCGCCGGTACTGAACAGCAGCGCCATCATCGCGCCGAAGGTGACCATGTCACCGTGCGAGAAGTTGATGACCTGCGTCGTACCGAAGATCAGTGAGAGGCCGATCGCGGAGATCGCGATGACCAGGCCGAACAGGAGACCGGCCGCGGTGAGCTGCACGAAGCGCTCACCGAACCCTCCGCTGACACCCTCGACCGCGACGACCTCCTCGTCCGCGGCCGCGTCGTCGTCCTCCGTCGCCTCGTCGTCCGGCGAGGGAGAACTCTCGTCCTGCCCGGCCGATTCGCCGGGGTTCTCCAACGCGATGAGGACGCGCCGCTGCTCGTTGGCCTCGACCTCGACCTCGGCCACACCATCGACGACGAGTGTCGTCTCGCGTACGGCGAACTCGCTGGGGACGGACTCCTGGTCCAGTACTAGGCGGTAGCCACCCGGTTCGGGCAACTCCACTTCCCAAATTCCATCAGAGTCGGTTTCCACCGCATCGATCTCGTCCTCACCCTGGAAGACCGTGATCAGGATGCCTTCGACACCCTGGTCCCGATCGTCCGGCTGACCGATCTGACCGTGCAGCGACTCACCGCCCTGTTCGTCTGCCGTCGCCACTGCCCCAGGAATCACCAGGAATGCGGTGATCAGGGCGAGCAACACGGTCACGAGGCGTGTGCGCACGCGCGCTCCTTGCGCATCTGAGGTTGGCGCGACCCGGATGAGAGCATTCGGGTCCCGCTGTCCTTTAGCTGTTCGGTGGGGTGAGTTTAGCCCGGTTTAGGCTGGTCATTCAGCGATGCTTAAGCCACGTGACCCAACCGTCACCCCATTGTGCGCTACCGAGATCAAACCGGTACAAGATACGCGTTGACCCTGACCATGCGTCCAGCTTCCGACGCCCCAGGTGAACGATCTGTAGGTTTCCTCCGCCTCCCACCACCCGGGGCACACGAACAGGGGCCGCACCCGATCGGGTGCGGCCCCTGTTCAGCGCTTCTACGGCAGGTCGGTTAGGCCTACTGTCCGCCGAGCGTCTCGACGACCGTCTCGGCGACCTTGCGCATGGTCAGCCGACGGTCCATGGAGTTCTTCTGGATCCACCTGAACGCCTCGGGCTCACTCATCCCGTGGCGGCTCTGCAACAACCCCTTGGCCTGCTCGACGAGCTTGCGCGTCTCGAGCCGGTCCGTGAGGTTGCTGACCTCGGCCTCCAGCGCCGCCAGTTCGGCGTAGCGGGAGGTGGCCATCTCGATCGCCGGAACCAGGTCCGACTTACTGAAGGGCTTGACCAGGTAGGCCATGGCCCCGGCCTCGCGAGCCCGCTCGACCAACTCCCGCTGGGAGAAGGCCGTCAGGATCACGACCGGGGCGATGCGCTCCCCGGCGATGCGCTCGGCGGCGGAAAGGCCGTCGAGCACCGGCATCTTGATGTCGGTGATCACCAGGTCGGGCCTCAGCTCCTGGGCAAGCCGAATGGCGGCCTCACCATCGCCCGCCTCTCCGACGACGGCGTAGCCGTCCTCCTCGAGCATCTCCTTGAGATCCAGGCGGATCAGGGCCTCGTCTTCCGCGATCACCACACGGCTCTGCGTCCTCGTCACGTACACGAGGTTACAGAGATCAGCTAGTATGCTGACCGTCGGCCCCGGCAATGCAGGTCAATCGTGACTGCACTGTTGGCGGAGCGTCGCCGGACCGACAGTAGAAAAAACTTCAGAGAATGACTTGACAAAGTCGCCTAGCCCCGGTAGTCCAATCAGGCAGGAGACAATGGCTTCAAACTCCATACAGTGTGGGTTCGAGTCCCACCCGGGGCACTGAAACAGCCACTCGCCAAGCGCGAGTGGCTTTTTTGCTGCCCAGGGGCTACCTCGCCAGGAAATGTCATATGCGTGAGCGAACATACACCCTATGTACTCACCACATGTCAGGCGCGAAGCCACTTCCCTGATCGACTCTGGAATCTCCTTCACCGAAGTGAGCCGCCGGATGGGGATCAACCGGTCCACACTCCAGAGTTGGATGCGTGATCGTTCACTCGTGGACAAGTACCTGGGCACCGATCTCTGTCCCCGCTGCACACCCGTTTCCAGCCCACCCGAGCCGTTGGATGCCTACAGCTACCTGCTGGGCCTCTATCTCGGCGACGGATGCCTCACCCCGGCGGGAGACCCCAGGAAAGGGGTTTGGCGGCTCAGGGTGATGTGTTCGGACACCTGGCCGGGCCTCATCGAACTCTGCGCAGGCGCCATGGCGGCGATTCGCCCCGACCACAAGGTGTCCCGGGTTCCCTCCACCGGTTGCACCGAGGTACACGGCAACTGGAAGCACTGGCCCTGTTTGTTCCCCCAGCACGGCCCTGGCAAGAAGCACGACCGAACCATCGCCCTGGAGCCCTGGCAGCAGGCCATCGTCGAGAAGCACACCAAGGAGTTCGTACGGGGACTGGTGCACTCGGACGGCAGCCGGGTGCTCAACCGGATCAAGAGGAAGCTCCCGGGTGACGGCGAGCAGTACTACGAGTACCCGCGCTACCACTTCACCAATGTCTCCACCGACATCATCAGGCTGTTCACCGAAGCCTTAGACCGGTTGGAGATCCCCTGGAAAGTCCATACCAAGAAGCGAGGGAAGTCGTACAAGGACACGTACGTCGTGTCCGTGTCCCAGCGGGAAGCGGTAGCGCGCATGGACTCGTTCGTCGGACCGAAGTACTGAGGCGGGCCAGGCTCGTAGACCAGCGAGGACGGCTCTCATCCGGCGTTCGTGTCCGGTGGATGAGAGCCACGTCCTCCAGCACGGTCACTACTCGGGTTTCGGCTGCGGGCCGGCCGGGTGCTTCGCGGGAGAGAACTGTCCGGTGGCGATGAGGACAGCGACGAGGGCGAGCGGCAGGATCCACCCGCTCCAGCCGAGGATCGTCGCCTGCGTGGTGTCGACGTGCTCCCCCGCCCGGGCGAAGAGGAGGTAGCTTCCGCCCGCCCCGTTGAACGCGGCGTGGGCGAGGGCGGCGGGCCACACGGATCCCGACCGGAGCCGCAGCCAGCCGAAGAGCGCGCCGACCAGGATGCACATGACGACCATCGCGGTCAGGCCGAGCCAGCCGGGGGCGTCCGCGTAGTTGTATCCGAGGAGGATGAGCGGGGCGTGCCAGAGGCCCCAGATCACGCCCATGGCCAGGAGGGCGGGGAGTGTGCCGAGGGGCATGAGCTTGGGGAGCAGCCATCCCCGCCATCCCAGTTCCTCTCCCAGGGCCGGGATGAGGTTGATGAACGCGGCCAGGGGCAGGACGGCGAGCTGGAGGGCGATGAGCGCGCCGGTCGGGATCGGGATCTCGCCCGGTCCCGCGGTGCCCGCCTGTTCGTCGAGGACCTGTTGGAACGCGGAGAAGTTCGTGAAGTCGGCCGGGTAGACGCCGAGCAGTGCGCCGATCGGGAGGGCCGCCAGGACGAGGGCGATGGACCCGAAGATGCCCAGGGCGGCGTAGCCGATCAGTCTTCGGGCCGGTTTGAGCGGCCACAGTCCGAGGGTCCACGCCTTCTGTCGGGGCTTGTCCATGAGGAACACGACGACGAGTGCGGCGATGGCGGGGGTCGTCATCATGGCGACGGAGACGAGGGGGAAGAGGGGGCTGGTGAGTCCGTCGCCGAGCCAGAGGGGGAGGGCGACGAGCCAGGCGAGGGCGAACGCGAGGGCGGTGAACACGCCGATGGATCGCAGGTCGTGCCCGCTCATGCGGGGGTGGGTCGTGGGCGTGGTGCGGGTCTGGTGGGTCACGGCGTCTGCCTTTCGAGGATGTGCAGGCCGGCGATGGTGCGGTCGTCGCGGAAGGTGATGCGTGCGGTGTAGTCGCCCGCTTCGAAGGTGAGCGGTGTGTTGGTGACGGTCATGTCGCCGGCCCGGGCGGCCTCGGGTTCGCCGTGTCCTTCGTAGGCTCCGGCCAGGCCGATGATCTGGGCCCATGCGGCCGCTAGTGCGTCCTCGGGCAGGCCGTCGCGCATGGTCGGGTCGAACTGTTCGGTGACGCGTGCCCATTGGCCGGCGGCGAGGTCCTCGACGGTCGAGGCGGCCAGTTCGGTGGTGCCGGGGAGCGGGGTGGTGTTCATGGGTTCTCCTGTTCGGGGGTCGACCGGTTTGCCGTAGCGCTGGAACGCCGCCTGTCGGCTGACGCCGAGTGCGTCGCCGACGACCTGCCAGGTGGCGCCGTTGCGGCGTGCTTGTCGGACGACTGCGCGTACGACGTCGTCGGCTGCCGTCTGGATGCTGACGGCGTGTCCGATGGTGTGGGTCCAGTCGTGGTCCGTGGTGAGGACGCGTGAGGCGAGGAGTGCGTCGGTGTGGGTTTTCAACGCCCGAAGCGCATCCGTCAAGTTTTCTTGCACGTGTAAAGCATAGCTTTACAAGTGGTGTTCGCGCCAGCCCTGTTCCTGAACCGGAGGGGGTTCGTGGACCGCCGGGGCGGCGTGGACGCGGCGTTCGCGGGTGGTGCCGTCGTGTCAGTTGGCGCGGAGGTGGTCGCGGAGGGTGCGGGCCGTGCGGCCGATGAGGGCTTCGGCGGCGGGTTGGATGCGGGCGGGGACGGTTGAGGCGGTGAGGGCGGCGATGGCGTAGGCCTCGCCGCTCTTGTGTTCGACGACGCCGATTTCGTGGCGGAGGTTGAGGACGCTGCCGGTCTTGGAGGACCAGATGCTGGCGTCGGTGTCGAATTCGGGGGCGAGGCGGTGACGGACGACGTTGCGGGCCATGAGTTCGCGTAGGCGGGCGGCGACGTCGGGGTGGATGGTGGTGGGTTTCCAGAGGGCCTGGAGGAGGTCGACGTGGGCTCGGGCAGTGCCGGAGTTGGCCTGGGTGACGTCGAGTTGGGGGATTCGGTGGCCACGTCCCTCGGTCTGGGCCTGGATGGCGAGGGTGTGGGCGAGGTGGGTTTCGTGGGGGGCGAGGCGTTCGGCGGGGGTCTCGTTGAGGTCGCGGACGCGGTGGCGGACGGTGATGCCGTGGACGTGGTGTTGGTGGAGGGCTTGGGTGACGTGGGTGGGGGGTGTGAGGTCGAAGAGGGCGTCGGCGGCGACGTTGTCGCTGACGCAGGTGGCGAGGTAGAGGAGGTCGTCGATGGCGACGGTGGTGGGGTGGCGGTACTGGCCGAGGCCGACGGGGCCGATGGTGGGCCCGTCGGGCTTGATGTGGACGGGGGTGGCACCGGTGAGTTCGCCTTGGTGGAGGCGTTGGAGGGTGGCGAGGGCGAGGGGGATTTTGACGAGGGAGCTGGTGGCGTAGGGGGTGTCGGGTTCGATGCCGATTTCGTGGCCGGTGTTGAGGTCGCGGACGAGGAAGGAGGCCTGGAGGCCGGCGTTGTCGAGTTCGGTCTGGAGTCGTTGGGTGATCACGGGGTGGGTGCTCCGAGGCAGTGGGCGATGTGAGTGTGGAGGTGGGTGCGGAGGGTCTCGGCTTGTTCGCCGGTGGCGGTGTAGGTGCGGGCGGGTTGGATTTCGCCGATGGGGCGCCAGTGGAGGTTGAGGTCGTCTGCTTGGCGGGGTGAGCAGAGGAGGAGGTCGTGGGTGGTGAGGATTTCGGCGGTGGCGGTGGTGAGGGTGGTGGCGTGGGTGATCTGGGTGGGGTGGAGGCCGACGGTGTCGCCGGTGTGGGTGAGGGGGTCGCGGATGTGGGGTGTGTCGTCTTCGGGTTGGATCCAGAGGCGGCGGGGCGGGGTGGTGTCGTCGCGGTGGGGTCGGAGGGTTTCGAGGTAGTGGGTGTTGGCGTGGGGTGGGTGGTGGGTGGCGAGGCCCAGGGGGACGGTCCAGTGGGCCTGGTCGGGTGGGACGGCGGTGATGGCGGTGCGGACTTGTTGGGTGTGGAGGAGTTCGTCGCGTTGGGCGGGTGGTGCGGGGTGGGGGTCGAGGTGGAGTTCGTGTCGGCGGGCCTGTGCGGTGAGGTGGGCGAGGTCGTGGGTGGTGCAGGTGGTGGGGACGGCGAGGCGCAGGGGGGTGTGGCGGGCTTGGGCGGCGTCGTGTTCGAGGGTGTGGGCGAGGTGGACGAGGCGGCGTGCGGTGGGCAGGACGGTGTGGCCGAACTGGGTGAGGGTGGCTCGTCGTGTGGTGCGGTCGAAGAGGGGTGCGCCGAGGTGTTTCTCGAGGGCGGCGATGCGGCGGCTGGCGACGGGTTGGGGGATGCGTGCGGCGGCGGCGCCGAGGGTGAAGCTGCCGCGGTCGCTGACGTGGACGAAGGCTGCGCAGGCTCCTAGGAGGTCCATGTACTCATGTTATGCCGAATGTGCATGAGAGTGGTTGTTTCTGTCTTGGACAGTATGGATGGTGGGTGGTGAGACTGCGGGGGCGGGCCGGCTCCGGTTCGTCCTTTCGATTGTTGGGGGTTGTTGTGCGGGGTTCGGTGTGGCGCGGGTTCGTGGCTTCGGTGGCGTTGGTTCCGCTGGTGGGTTGTGGTGCGGCTGAGGCCGGTGGGGCTGCGGGGGCAGCACCGTCGCCGTCGGAGTCGGCTGCGGCGGTGGACTACGCGGCGGAGTTCGAGGCTCTGGAGGAGGAGTTCGACGCGCGGTTGGGTGTGTACGCGTTGGACACGGGGTCGGAGGCCGAGGTGGCTTTCCGAGCGGATGAGCGGTTCGGCTTCCTGTCGACGTTCAAGGCCTTGCTGGTGGGGGTGGTGTTGTCGGAGAACTCGTTGGAGGAGATGGATCGGGTGGTGGAGTACGGGGAGGAGGATCTGGTGGACCACTCCCCCGTGGTGGAGGAGAACCTCGGTTCGGGGATGTCGTTGATGGAGTTGAGTGATGCGACGGTGCGGTTCAGCGACAACGCGGCGGCGAACCTGTTGCTGGAGGAGATCGGGGGCCCGGAGGGGTTCGGGGAGTCCCTGGTGGAGCTGACCGGTGACGAGGTGACCAACCCGGTGCGGTGGGAGACGGAGTTGAACGATGTCGGTCCCGGTGATGATCGGGACACCAGTACGCCTGAGGCTCTAGTGGGGAGCCTGGAGGCGTTCACGTTGGGGGACGTGCTGCCGGAGGACCGCCGTGAGGTGTTGGTGGACCTGTTGGTGCGGAACACGACGGGGGACGAGCTGATTCGGGCCGGTGTGCCGGAGGGGTGGGTCGTGGGTGACAAGACCGGCGGCGGTGGCGGCATGCGCAATGACGTGGCCGTGGTGTGGCCGGAGGAGGGCGACCCGATCGTCATGGCGGTGTTGACGACCCGCAATGAGGAGGGGGTCGAGTTCGACAACGCGTTGATCGCGGAGGCCACCGAGGTGGTGGTGGAGGCGCTGGACTAGGCGCTTCCGGTCCGAGTTCCAGACTGTTGTGGCGGGGTTCTGGTCAGTCTTGGGCGGACTGGCCAGAACCTCTGCGGCTACTCGACCCTTTCGACCCCGCGTAGACCTCTTGTCACGTCGTGTAGGCGTAAGCGGGGTGAGCAGAGGAGGAGGTCGTGGGGGGAGGGTGGCGCGTCGCGTCGTGCGGCCGAAGAGGGGTGCGCCGAGGTGATTTTCGAGTGTGGCGATGCGGTGGCCGGCGATGGGTCGGGGATGCGCCGTGGGTGAAGCTGCCGCGGTCGCTGGCGTGGACGAAGGCTGTGCGGGCTCCTATGAGGTCCATGTACTCAGGTCATGCCGAGTCTGCATGAGAGTGGTTGTTTCTGTCTTGGACAGCATGGGATGCGGGTGGTGAGACTGCGGGGGCGGGCTGGTTGTGGCTCGTTCTCCTTTTCTTGTGGGGTTTGTTGTGCGTGTTTCTGTGAGCGGTGCGTGGTGGCGCGGATTCGTGGCGTCGGTGGCGCTGGTTCCGGTGGTGGGGTGTGGTCCGCAGGGGGCGGACGGTGGCGAGGCGGCGCGGTCGGAGTCGGCCGCGGTGGTGGACTACGCGGCGGAGTTCGAGGCTCTGGAGGAGGAGTACGGGTCTCAGTTGGGTGTGTACGCGTTGGACACGGGGTCGGGTGCGGAGGTGGCGTTCCAGGAGGGTGAGCGGTTCGCGTTCGCTTCGACGTTCAAGGCGTTGTTGGCGGGGGTGGTGTTGTCGGAGAACTCGTTGGAGGAGATGGAGCGGGTGGTGACGTTCGACGAGGGGGTGTTGGTGTCGCACTCCCCTGTGGTGGAGGAGAACCTGGATTCGGGGATGTCGTTGTTGGAGTTGTGTGATGCGACGGTGCGGTTCAGTGACAACGCGGCGGCGAATCTGTTGTTGGAGGAGATCGGTGGTCCGGAGGGGTTCACGGAGTCGTTGGGTGAGTTGACCGGTGATGACGTGACGATTCTGGAGCGGTACGAGGTGGAGATGAGTTCGGCGGTCCCGGGTGAGGTGCGGGACACGAGTACTCCGAAGGCGATGGCGGGGAGTCTGGAGGCGTTCGCTCTGGGGGATGTGCTGCCGGAGGACCGTCGTGAGGTGCTGGTGGATCTGATGGTGCGCAACGTGACGGGGGACGACCTGATCCGGGCGGGTGTGCCGGAGGGCTGGGTCGTGGGTGACAAGACCGGTAACGGCGGTTACGGGACGCGGAACGACATCGCGGTGCTGTGGCCGGAGGAGGGTGATCCGATCGTGCTGGCGGTGATGTCGAGTGTCGGTGTGGAGGACGCGGAGCACGATGACGCGTTGATCGCGGAGGCGACCGAGGTGGTGGTGGAGGCGCTGGACTAGGCGCTTCCGGGCGGTTGCGGCGGGGTTCTGGTCAGTCTGGGACAGACTGGCCAGAACCTCTGTAACTACCCGACCTTTTCGACCCCAAATAGGCCTTTTGTCACTTTATGTAGGCGCAAGCGGGCTGAACCGGTCACATCACGGCCACAACCTGAGTACAACCCGTGGGTTCGGTCGCTTGCGAGGTGCCGCGTCCCTGATCCTTGATGGCAGAAAGCCCTGTCAGGACGGGCTCGGTACGGAAGAGGGACGAGGGTTGTTGACCGCGGTGGCCGGGGTGATCGGCGCGCTGGTGATCGGGGCCTGGGTCGTGGTGGCCTGGGGGTCCCGGCGGCGGCAGCCGTGGCTGTGGACCCCTGTCGCCCTGCTGGCGGTGCTGCTGGTCGCCCTGGATCTTCCCTGGTGGTCGTTCCTGCCGATGGTGGCGTTGATGGTGGGTTCCTTCGCCGAACTGGTGGTGGGATCGCGTGAGTCGCCCGCGATCCGGACCAAGGACCCCGAGGCCCCGTTGAGCACGGAGCGGTGGGCCGCCGCGGTGGCGGCCCCGTTCCGGGTGGCCCTGGCCGAACCCTGGGACGTGGTGGCCCGGCCGAACCTGCGGCGGCGCTACCGGCGGATGCTGGAGCGCCAGTGGTCGGTGGTGGACCGGGAGTCGCTGTTGGCGGCGGTGGACCACCTGCTCACGGACCTGCACACGGGTCCGAGCCTGGACCTGGCGGTGGACCTGCGGGCGGGCACGGCCCGGTCGCGGCTGCCCTCGGAGCAGGGCGGCCGCGACACCGGTGAGACGGTGGAACTGTCTCCCGAGCAGGTGGAGCGGCTGCGTGCGGTCACGGGTGTGGCCGAGGGCGACGAGACGGTGATCATCGGCGCCTACCAGTGGTGGAAGTCGGTGCACGTCATCCGGCTGGTGTGCGGTGGGGCGTCCCTGGACTGGCTGAGCCCGGTGGAGACGCAGACCCTGCTCAGGCGGGTGGCGTCGGACCTCCAGCGCCGCTACTCGTCCTGGGGGCAGCTGTCCACGGCCTTCCACGCCGGTTACCTGCTGTGGCCCGACAAGGGTGTGGATGGCGACCAGGTGGAGGGCGACCGTCCGGACGCGGACCGGGTGTGGGTGGCCCTGGGCCTGCTGGACGAGGACGCCAGGAGCCCGTGGAACCTGTTGCCGTGGGACATGCCGTTGGAGCGGGTGACGTTCGAGGGCGGGGTCTCCTCCAACCAGGACTGAGGTCCGCCCCGGAAACCGCGGGAGGCGCCCCGGGACCGACAGGGTGGCCCCGGGAACGATGGCGCGCGCTCCCCCGGAACGAGGGTTCTCCGGAAACGACATCGGCCGCACCGGTTCGGCCCGGAGAGGTCGGCGCGGCTCAGTACGCCTTCCTCCGGGCCGGACCTGATGCGGCCCGTCGGCGGCGCCCGTCAGGGCGCCTGGTCACGCGTCAGCTGTTGCCGAGGGCGACGGCGTCGCCGAGTCGGTGGACGCGCAGGGAGTTGGTGGAACCGGTGGTTCCGGGCGGGCTGCCGGCGACGATGACGACCTTGTCACCCTTGTGGTAGTCGCCGAGCTGGAGCAGTTCGGTCTCGACCTGGCGGACCATGTCGTCGGTGTTGTCGACCCATGGCACCAGGTTGGTCTCGGCGCCCCAGGTCAGGGAGAGCCTGCCCCGGGTGCCGGCTTCGGTGGTGAAGGCCAGGAGCGGGATGGGTGAGCGGTAGCGGGCCAGGCGCCGGGCGGTCTCACCGGACATGGTGAAGGCGACCAGGGCCTTGGCTCCGACGGTGGCGCCGATCTCGGCGGCGGCGCGGGCGATGGCCCCGCCGGTCGTCTCGGGTACCCGGTTGAGGATGTGCGAGGCGCGCAGGGACTCCTGCTCGGCGGCGCTGACGATGCGTGCCATGGTCTCGACGGTCTCGATGGGGTACTTGCCGACGCTGGTCTCGCCGGAGAGCATGACGGCGTCGGCGCCGTCGAGGACGGCGTTGGCGACGTCGGAGGCCTCGGCGCGGGTGGGCCGGGGCGCGCTGATCATGGACTCGAGCATCTGTGTGGCGACGATGACCGGCTTGGCCTTGTCGCGACAGCGTTCCACGGCGCGCTTCTGCACCATGGGGACGTTCTCGAGGGGCAGTTCGACGCCGAGGTCGCCGCGGGCGACCATGACTCCGTCGAAGACCTCGATGATGTCCTGGAGGCGCTCGACCGCCTGGGGCTTCTCGATCTTGGCGATGAGGGGGACGGTGACGCCCTCCTCGTCCATGATGCGGTGGCACTCCTCGGCGTCCGCGGGACTGCGGACGAAGGAGAGGGCGACCATGTCGACGTTCTGTCGCAGGGCCCAGCGCAGGTCGTCCTCGTCCTTCTGGGTGAGGGCGGGGACGCTGACGGCGACTCCGGGGAGGTTGAGTCCCTTGTGGTTGGAGACGGTACCGCCGAAGATGGCCCGGGTGTGGACCTCGGTGCTGGTGGTCTTGGTGCATTCCAGCACGACGCGGCCGTCGTCGATGAGGACGCGGTCGCCGGGGCGGACGTCGCTGGGAAGCCCCTTGTAGGTGGTGGAGACGCGCGTGCTGTCGCCGGGCACGTCCTCGATGGTGATCGTGAACTCGTCTCCGGCTTCGAGTTCGACGGGTCCGTCCGGGAAGGTCCCGACGCGGATCTTGGGTCCTTGGAGGTCCGCGAGGACCCCCACTGCTCGGTTGGCGTCCTCAGCGGCCTGCCTGAGGTTGGCCAGGCTGGCGCTGTGGTCGTCGTGGGTTCCGTGGCTGAGGTTGAGTCGGGCGACGTCGAGGCCCGCGTCGACGAGTCGCCGGAGTGTCTCCAGGCTCGAGGTCGCGGGGCCAAGGGTCGCAACGATTTTTGCTCGACGTGTCACGAGTATCACTTTAGAGCGTCTGAGGGATGGAGTGGTCTAAACCAGGTTGCGAATACACGTATCTGAGGTGGAGTCGGGGCGAACGCGGTGACCCTGGGTGAGGGGTGTTGGATGTGGGGCGCGGCCGGTGGGCCGTGTTCGGCGTCTGCGAGGGGGTTTTGGGGTGTTCGATCGTTCTGTGGTGGTGACGGCTCTGGCGGCGGAGGTTGCGGCGTTGGAGGAGGTGCTGCTGGGGTTGTCCGAGGCGGAGGCGGTGCTGCCGACGCGGTGTGTTCCGTGGGACGCGGCGGCGTTGGCGGTGCACACGGTGGGTTCGTTGCACCAGGTGACGGTGGCTTTGGACGGGGAGGTGCCGGATCCGGGCCTGTCGCTGGTCTCAGCGGCGGGGTACTACGCGCCGGACGTGCGGTTCTCGCCGGAGGTGAACACGAAGCGGGTCCAGGGGGCGGTGGCGTCGGCGGCGCGCCGGTCGGACGCGACCGAACCGGGTCGGGTGCTGCGGGGGGTCTGGCGGGCGCTGGGGTCCCGTCTGGCGGAGGAGCCGGAGGGCCGGACCATGATGACGCGTCATGGTGATCCGATGCTGCTGACGGACTACCTGGTGACCCGGGTGGTGGAGGTGCTGTTGCACGGTGTGGACCTGGCGGACGCGCTGGGACGGGAGCCGTGGACCTCGGCGGAGGGGCTGGCGCTGGTGCGCGAGGTGCTGTTCGGCGCCGCGGACCGGGAGGCCCTGGAGCGGGTGCTGCCGGGGGCGTTGGGTGCGCGTTCGCTGGCCGCGGTGCGTGTGGTGACGGGTCGTGCGCCGGAGCGGTTGGAGCGCGGAGTTCTGGAGGGTGTCGGGGTGCGGGCGCTGGCTCTGGGCTGATCCGGGTCCGGCCGCTGTCGTGGGTCCTGCGGCCGGAGGGCCTGTCGCCGGTCGGGGGCCGTGGTCGGGTCCCCCGGTCGCACGGGGTCGTGGTGGGGCGCCCCGCGTGGTGTGTGCGGGGCGCCCGTGTCGCTGGTGCCCTCTGCCCTGCTCCGTCTGCTCTGTTCTCTGTCGTCCTCGGGCGCTCTCCTCCGGTGGTTCCGCGGCCCGATGGTGCCTCTCAGGCGGTGCGGCGGGGCCGGGGCAGGTCGAACTGGATGCGGCCGTAGGCGCGCAGGATGCGCAGGCGCTGGATGGTGCGCATGCCCTCTCGTTCCAGGGTGGCGGCGGTGTCCCAGTGGTCCCAGCAGGCGTCCCAGCCGCCGTCGGCGCGCTGCTGCTGTTCGAAGGCTTCGAGGTTGCGTTCGATCTCGTTGTCGGTGAAGAGCGGTCGGGCGATGTGGCCGGGGTGGCAGGCGAGGTCGAGCGGTGTGTGGACGTGGCCGGTGGCCCGGGGGTGGACGTCGATGACGGCGCGGATCATGCGGGCGACGTGGTTCATGGCGTCGGTGGCGCGTTCGCGGTCGGAGACGTGCTGGAGGAAGCAGCAGATACCGATGGCCTCGTGCGGGTCGGTCCAGTTGAGGGAGTCGATGTGCTTCCAGCAGTAGGCGGTGGCGGTGTCCCTCCACGGATGGGTGATCTTGTTCTTGTGGAGCAGGCCGGTGATCATCGTGGTGACGTCGAGCCGACTGCTGAAGTCGTCGGTCTTCTGGTACCAGGGGGCGGCCTCGGTGTGGCGGACGTTGGGCAGGACGGCGGGCAGGCCGCCGTCGTCGTTGGTGGCCGAGGCGAGGTAGCGGCAGACGCCGTTGCCGAGGTCGGTCGGAACGGGGCCGAGTTCGTCCAGGTACCGCAGGGCGATCTCGGTCGCCACGGGTTGGCTGCCGTGGCCCCGCAGGTCGGGGTCGAGGCCGTTGCCGTAGCCGCCGTCGAGGTTGCGGTGGGCGGCTAGGGCGACCCGTACGGGTTCGGCGGATCCTGCTTGGAAGTGGTAGGCGAAGCGGTGCCGGTCGATGAGCCGGGCGCTGCGCATGATGAAGTGGTCGGCTGCGCGGTAGGAGTCCCAGGTCACAACGGTCATAGTTCGACGGTAGGCGGCTGTGAGCCGAGGGTGAACAGCTGGACCGGGATCCATTCGCGATCTTTACGCGGGGTCCTTCGCGGAGCGGCGCCGGTTCGGCGGTGCGGGGCGCGGGGTGTCTCAGACCGGCTCGGGTTGTCCGGTGCGTCGTCGGCGCAGGGTGATCAGGGCCAGGCCCGCCCAGGACAGGACGACGACCGCGCCGACACCGGCCTGAACGGTCACGAGGTGGTCGGCCGGGTAGATGACGCCGGTGAGGTAGTGGTCGATGAAGCCCTCTTCGGGGAGTCCGGCCTGCCCGGCGTTCTCGCGGCCCCAGTTCTCGACGTAGGTGAGGGGGCAGATCCAGCCGACGACGCTGATGCTGAGTCCGTAGAGGGCGCAGCCGAGGTGGAGCCAGAAGGTGCGGGGCCACTTCCAGGCGAGGAAGCCGCCGATGGCCATGTAGAGGATGAAGGCCGCGTGGACGATCATGGCGGCGTCGCCGATGATGCGGTAGATCATTCGCCTCTCCTGGGGGTGGGGAGTCCGTCGGGCCCAGGGGCGTGGGGGTGTTGGTCGGCGCGGGCCGCCCCGTTGTGCGGCTCGCCTTCGGTACCGATCCTGCCGGTCGGAGGTCGGGACTCCGGCACGGGCGGGTCACGGGTGGACAACGCTCGACGGCCCGGGCCCTCGTGGCGGGGCCCGGGTGGTGGGACGGCGCCGGGCGCGGGGGTGGCCCCCGCGCCCGGTGTGTTCCGTGTCCGTCCCTGTGGGTTCCCGCTACACGAGCGGGCGCTCGGTGGGCGGGATGGCCACCGGCAGGGCGGTGTCGTCGGTGAGGTAGCGGTCCACGCCGGCGGCGGCGGAGCGACCCTCGGCGATGGCCCAGACGATCAGCGACTGGCCGCGGCCCATGTCGCCGGCGCAGAAGACGCCGTCGACGGTGGTGCGGTAGTCGTTGTCGCGCACGACGTTGCCGCGGCCGTCGAGTTCGACGCCGAGCTGGTCGAGCATGCCCTCCTTCTCGGGGCCGACGAAGCCCATGGCGAGGGTGACGAGGTCGGCGGGGATCTCGCGTTCGGTGCCCTCGACCGGTTCGAAGCCGTTCGGGCCGCGCTTGACCTCGACGAGCTTCAGCGCGCGGACGTTGCCGTTCCCGTCGCCCAGGAACTCCAGGGTGTTGACGGAGTAGATCCGCTTGCCGCCCTCCTCGTGGGCGCTGGTGACCTTGTACAGCATCGGCATGGTGGGCCAGGGCTGGTGGTCGGGGCGCTGGGCGGGGGGCTTGGGCATGATCTCGAGCTGGGTGACCGAGGCGGCGCCCTGGCGGTGTGCGGTGCCGACGCAGTCGGCGCCGGTGTCGCCGCCGCCGATGACGACGACGTGCTTGCCCTCGGCGTGGATGGGCGCGCGGTCGAGGTCGCCCTCCTGGACCTTGTTGGCCAGGGGCAGGTACTCCATGGCCTGGTAGATGCCCTGGAGTTCGCGGCCGGTGGCGGGCAGGTCGCGCCACTTGGTGGCGCCGCCGGTGAGGACGACGGCGTCGTTGTCGGCCTTGAGCCGGTCGACGGTGATGTCGACGCCGATGTCGACGCCGGTGCGGAAGGTGGTGCCCTCCGCGGTCATCTGGGCGAGGCGGCGGTCGATGTGCCGCTTCTCCATCTTGAACTCGGGGATGCCGTAGCGGAGCAGGCCGCCGATGCGGTCGGCGCGCTCGTAGACGGTGACGTCGTGTCCGGCGCGGGTGAGCTGCTGGGCGGCGGCCAGGCCGGCGGGGCCGGAGCCGACGACGGCGACCTTCTTGCCGGTGCGGTGGGTGGGGGGCAGGGGCTTGACCCAGCCTTCCTCCCACGCGCGGTCGATGATGGAGACCTCGACGTTCTTGATGGTGACGGCGGGCTGGTTGATGCCGAGCACGCAGGCCGATTCGCAGGGCGCCGGGCAGAGGCGGCCGGTGAATTCGGGGAAGTTGTTGGTGGCGTGGAGCCGTTCGATCGCCTCGGCCCAGTCGTGGGTGTGGACGAGGTTGTTCCACTCGGGGATGAGGTTGCCGAGCGGGCACCCGTTGTGGCAGAAGGGGATGCCGCAGTCCATGCAGCGTGAGGCCTGCTTGGTGACGGTGCCTCGGTCGAAGTCCTCCTGGACCTCGCGCCAGTCCTGGATGCGGACGTCGACGGGGCGGTGCTTGGGGAGCTCGCGCTCGGTGATCTTCAGGAAACCCTTGGGGTCAGCCATGGTCGTTCCTCCTTTCGTGTGCTGACTTCAGGACTGCGCGGAGGCCATGACGGCCTCGTTGACGTCGCGTCCTTCGCGTTCGGCCTCGGCCTGGGCGAGCAGGACGCGCTTGAAGTCGCGCGGCATGACCTTGGCGATGCGGTCGAGGCCCTTGTCGCCCTGGGCCAGGAGGCGTTCGGCGACGGCGGAGCCGGTTTCGGCGTGGTGGCGGGTGAGGGCGTCGGTGAGGAACTCGCGGTCCTCGCCGGTGAGCTCCTCGATGTCGACCATTTCGCCGTTGACGCGTTCGGTGTCCAGGTCGAGGACGTAGGCGATGCCTCCGGACATGCCGGCGGCGAAGTTGCGTCCGGTGCGGCCGAGGATGACGGCGCGGCCGCCGGTCATGTACTCGCAGCCGTGGTCGCCGACGCCTTCGACGACCGCGAGGGCGCCGGAGTTGCGGACGCAGAAGCGTTCGCCGACGATGCCGCGGAGGAAGAGCTCTCCGGAGGTGGCGCCGTAGCCGATGACGTTTCCGGCGATGATGTGGTCCTCGGCGACCAGGGTGGAGGTCTGCGCAGGGCGGACGATGACGCGGCCGCCGGACAGGCCCTTGCCGACGTAGTCGTTGGCGTCGCCGGACAGGCGCAGGGTGATGCCCTTGGGCAGGAAGGCGCCGAAGGACTGTCCCGCGGAGCCGGTGAAGGACACGTCGATGGTGTCGGCGGGCAGGCCGGTGGCGCCGTAGCGCTTGGTGACCTCGTGGCCGAGCATGGTGCCGACGGTGCGGTTGACGTTGCGGACCGGGAGTTCGAGCCTGACCGGTTGGCCGAAGTCGAGTGCGCCCTCACTGAGCTGGATGAGGGTGTTGTCCAGGGCCTTTTCGAGGCCGTGCTCCTGGCCGCGCCGGTGGGAGCGGTGGTCGCCGGCGATGGGCTCGACCTCGTGCAGGATCGGCGACAGGTCCAGGCCCTGGGCCTTCCAGTGGCCGACGGCCTCGGCGGTGTCGAGCAGGTCGACGGCGCCGATGGCCTCGTCGAGGCTGCGGAAGCCGAGCTGGGCGAGGTATTCGCGGACTTCCTGGGCGATGAACTCGAAGAAGTTGACGACGTACTCGGCTTTGCCGGAGAACCGCTCGCGCAGGGCGGGGTTCTGGGTGGCCACGCCCACGGGGCAGGTGTCGAGGTGGCAGACGCGCATCATGACGCAGCCGGAGACGACGAGGGGTGCGGTGGCGAATCCGTACTCCTCGGCGCCGAGCAGGGCGGCGACGACGACGTCGCGGCCGGTCTTCATCTGGCCGTCGGTCTGGACGACGATGCGGTCGCGCAGGCCGTTGAGCAGCAGGGTCTGCTGGGTTTCGGCGAGGCCGAGTTCCCAGGGGGTGCCCGCGTGCTTGAGCGAGTTGAGCGGCGAGGCGCCGGTGCCCCCGTCGTGGCCGGAGATGAGGACGACGTCGGCGTGCGCCTTGGACACGCCGGTGGCGACGGTGCCCACGCCCGCTTCGGAGACCAGCTTGACGTGGACCCGTGCGGACGGGTTCGCGTTCTTGAGGTCGTGGATGAGCTGGGCGAGGTCCTCGATGGAGTAGATGTCGTGGTGGGGCGGCGGCGAGATGAGGCCGACGCCGGGGGTGGAGTGGCGGGTGTCGGCCACCCACGGGTAGACCTTGTGGCCGGGCAGCTGGCCGCCTTCGCCGGGCTTGGCGCCCTGGGCCATCTTGATCTGGATGTCGTCGGCGTTGCTGAGGTAGTGCGAGGTGACGCCGAAGCGGCCGGAGGCGACCTGCTTGATGGCGCTGCGGCGCAGGTCGCCGTTGGCGTCGCGGGTGAAGCGGTCGGGGTCCTCGCCGCCCTCGCCGGTGTTGGACTTGCCGCCGAGGCGGTTCATCGCGATGGCGAGGGTCTCGTGTGCCTCGGCGGAGATGGAGCCGTAGGACATGGCGCCGGTGGAGAAGCGCTTGACGATCTCCGAGACGGGCTCGACCTCGTCGATGGGGACGGGTTCGCGCACGCCCTCCTTGAGGCGGAAGAGCCCGCGCAGGGTCATGAGCTCGGCGGCCTGGTCGTCGACCTTGTTCGTGTACTCCTTGAAGATCTCGTACGAACGGCTCCGGGTGGAGTGCTGGAGCTTGAAGACGGTCTCGGGGTTGAACAGGTGGGGTTCGCCCTCGCGGCGCCACTGGTACTCGCCGCCGACCTCCAGGCGCCGGTGGGCGCTGGGGTTGGCGGTGTGGGCGCGGCGGTGGCGGATGGCGACCTCTTCGGCGAGGACGTCGAAGCCGACGCCGCCCAGGCGGGAGGTGGTGCCGGTGAAGCAGCGGTCGATGACCTCGTGGCCCAGGCCGAGGGCCTCGAAGATCTGGGCGCCGGTGTAGGAGCTGACCGTGGACACGCCGATCTTGGACATGATCTTCAGGACGCTCTTGCCGAACGCCTTGACGACGTTGGCGACGGCCTGGTCGGCTTCGATGCCACCGATGACACCGCGCTCGACGAGGTCGCGGACGGTCTCCAGGGCCAGGTACGGGTTGACCGCGGAGGCGCCGTAGCCGATGAGGAGGGCCACGTGGTGGGCTTCGCGCACGTCGCCGGCCTCGATGAGCAGGCCGACCTCGGTGCGGGTCTTCTCGCGTACCAGGTGGTGGTGGACGTTGCCGGTCAGGAGCAGTGACGGGACGGGGGCGCGCTCGGCGTCGGCGCGGCGGTCGCTGAGGACGAGGATGTGGGCGCCGTCGGCGATGGCCGCGGAGACCTCGGTGTTGATCTCGTCCAGGCGGGCGGAGAGGGCGTCGCCGCCGCCGTCGACGGGGTAGGTGCCGTCGACGGTGTAGGTCTTCAGTGCCGGGTTGGTCCGCCCCGCGGCGACGATGGAGGCCAGCTGGGCCTGGTCGACGACCGGGGTGGGCAGGACGAGGCGCTGGGTGTCGCCGGGTGCCGCGTCGAGGATGTTGTGCTCGGCGCCGAGGAGCGTGGAGAGGCTGGTGACCATCTCCTCGCGGATGGCGTCCAGCGGCGGGTTGGTGACCTGCGCGAAGTTCTGCGAGAAGTAGTCGAAGAGCTGGCGCGAGCGGTCGGACAGGGCCGCCACGGGGGTGTCGGTGCCCATGGAGCCGATCGGCTCGGCGCCGGTGCGGGCCGTGGGGGTGAGGATGACGCGGAGCTCTTCCTCGGTGTAGCCGAACACCTGCTGGGCGCGGTTGAGGTCGGTGACCGGGGTGGGCTCGGCCTCGGGGAGGTCGGCCAGGCGCAGGATGCCGGAGTCGATCCACTCCTGGTAGGGGTGTTCGGCGGCGAGTTCGGCCTTGATCTCCTCGTCCTCGATGATCCGCCCCTGGGCGGTGTCGACGACGAAGATGCGGCCGGGCTGGAGCCGGCCCTTGCGGACGACGGTGGCGGGGTCGATGTCGAGGACGCCGGCTTCGGAGGCCAGGACGACGAGGCCGTCGTCGGTGACCCAGTAGCGGCCGGGGCGCAGTCCGTTGCGGTCCAGGACGGAGCCGACGAGGGTGCCGTCGGTGAAGGACACCGAGGCGGGGCCGTCCCAGGGCTCCATGAGCGTGGAGTGGTACTCGTAGAAGGCCCGTACGGCCGGGTCCATCTCGGTGTGGTTCTCCCAGGGCTCCGGGATCATCATCAGGACGGCGTGGGGCAGGGAGCGGCCGCCGAGGTGGAGCAGCTCCAGGGCGTCGTCGAAGGACGCGGTGTCGGAGTCGTCGGGGTCGACGATGGGGAAGATGCGGTCGAGGTCGCCGGGGATGAGGTCGGTGGCGAGCTTGGCCTCGCGGGACCGCATCATGTTCCGGTTGCCCTTGACCGTGTTGATCTCGCCGTTGTGCGCCACGAAGCGGAACGGGTGGGCGAGCGGCCAGGACGGGAACGTGTTGGTGGAGAACCGGGAGTGGACCAGGGCCAGGCCGGAGCTGTAGCGGCGGTCGGACAGGTCCGGGAAGAACGGCTCCAGCTGCGGGGTGGTGAGCATGCCCTTGTAGGCGATGGTGCGCGGGGACAGGCTCGGGAAGTAGACGTCGGTCTCGTGCTCGGCGCGCTTGCGGACGCAGTAGGCGTGGCGCTCGAGGGCGATTCCGGTGAGGCCCTCGGTGGGGGTGCCCTCGGTGCCGGCGATGAAGATCTGCCCGAAGTAGGGCATGACCTCGCGGGCGGCGGGCCCGCTGTACTGGGGCTCGAAGGGGACCTCGCGCCAGCCGAGGAGGGTCAGGCCCTCGTCGGTGACGATGGCGTTGATCTTCTCCACGGCGGCGGCGCGCTCGGCGGCGTCGGAGGGGAGGAAGCCGATGCCGGTGGCGTAGGCGCCGGCGTCGGGGAGCGGGAAGTCGCAGACCTCGGTGTAGAGCTCGTGCGGAACCTGGGTGAGGATGCCCGCGCCGTCGCCGTCGTCGGGGTCGGCGCCGGAGGCTCCGCGGTGGTCCAGGTTGCGCAGTACGGTGAGCGCCTTCTGCACGATGTCGTGGCTGCGACGTCCAGTCAGGTCGGCGACGAAGCCCACTCCGCAGGCGTCGTGCTCGAAGGTGGGGTCGTACAGGCCCTGGGGTGTGGCGGTCGCGTTCGTTCGGACGGACGAACGCCGCACGTTTCCAGCAGGCATCTACCCTCCTGTCGTCTTAGATCGGCTTCGTGAAAAGCGCATCCGGGACGACGTTGGCCCTGCTGCGTGCGTGATGCTGTTGTGTCCGCCTGGGGCGGGGTTCCCGGCTGTGCGGGGTGCCCGGTCCGGTTCACCGTGTTGCGTGCACGTCTTCGTGTCGCCGGTGGTGGTCGGGCTGCCCGCTGCGGGCAGGTTCTCTTATACATGCTGGTCCAGCCCCGATGCGAATCGAAGGTCTAGACCAGGTGGCGCCGCGGTGCGCCGTCGCTTCTTGCGTGCCCGATCTGTGGAAGGTGACACGCGTCCCTCTCGGATTCAGGTCCGATGAGAGCTGGCCTAGCCGGTTTTTCCACGAGGGAACCCTGCTAAACCTCCCAAAGTGGGTAAAACCCCGACTGGAGGTCGGTTCTTCACCCCGGGCAGCACGGCGAAGCGCGCCGCTCACCCACATTACCCCGGCGTTAACGCCGCGCCCAAGGGGGGAGGAAGTGACGCGAGGAGTGATATCTCCCTCATCCGCGACGAACCACCCTGACCTGCGTCACCGGTGTGGCCCGCGAGGCGTGGGAGGATCGCGGAATGGCAGGACACCCGACTTCCCCCGGCCCGGACGAGTCCGGAGCCGACACCCCGAACGAAGCCACCCGCGTACCCGGAGTCCCGGTTCTGGAGACACCCGCGGCCCTTCGGCCCGACGAACGCCCGTCCCGGCTATCCGGCCCTCCCCACCCGCCCCTCCCCGAGGCGGCGCAGGACTTCCTGCGCGCGCACGGCCCCGACGCCCCGCGGCCCAGGCTGATCCTGTCGCTGCTCTCCGACGGGCGGTGGTGGAGCGCCAACGACCTGGTGCGCGCGGGCGGTGTCGCGTACGCCGTGGTGTCCTCCCTGCTCAAGGAGCTGGAGGCCGCCGGGGAGCTGGTGCGCGAACCCGGCGGCGACCGGTGCCGGCTGGCCCGCCCCGGCCACTACACGGGGGCGACGGCCCCGGTGCTCGCCGACCCGGTGGCCCACCTGCTCTCGGACCATCCCCGGGCAGCCGCGGAACTCGTGCGGGCGGTCGCCGAAGGACCTTCCTCGGACCTGGACCTGGACCACGTGTCCGCGACCGCCGAGACCGCCCTTCGCCGGGCGCTGTTCCTGGCCACCCGGTTCGACCTGCGCCAGCGCACGGTCCTGTGCGTGGGCGACCACGACCTGACGTCGGTGGCCCTGACCCTGGTGGAGCCCGGGGCGCGGGTGGAGGTCGTGGACCTGGACGAGCGGGTGCTGGCCCACATCGACGCGGTGGCCGACCGGCTGGGGCTGGCGGTGCGCACGCACAGCGCCGACCTGCGGCTGGGGCTGCCCCCGGTGCTGAGGGAGAGCTCCGACCTGGTGTTCACCGACCCGCCCTACACCCCCGACGGGGTGGAGCTGTTCGTACGGCGCGGGGTGGAGGGTCTGTCCGACCCCAAGCGCAGCCGGGTGCTGGTGGCCTACGGGGCCAGTGAGACCACCCCGAAGCTGGCCGCCGCGACCCAGGCGCGACTCGTGCGGTCGGGGCTGCTCATGGAGGCGGTGTGGCCGGACTTCAACCGGTACCTGGGCGCGGAGTCGATCGGCGCCGCCAGCGACCTGTACGTGCTGCGGCCGCTCGCACGCACCCTGCCCTCCCCCGGCGGCGACGCCTCCCGGGTGTACAGCCAGGGGGTCAACGCCAAGGAGGCGCGGGGCGGGCTGGACGTGGAGCGGGCCTCGGCGGTACTGGACCGGGTCACCGAGCTGGTGCGCGCCCGGGGCGCGCAGGGCGCAGAGGGCCCTTCGGGGGACGGAAGCGCCGAGGCCGTCGAGAGCGCCGGGCCTGACGAGGGCGTTGTCCCCGCCCTGGTCGGCGACTGGCCGCGGGAGGTCACCAAGGAGGTGCGGGTACGCCTTTCCACGTGGATGAACTCCCCCACCGCCGTCGGGACGTGCGCGGTGGTCAACCTCACCGGCGGGTGGGAGCGGTTGGCCGCCCGGGCGGCGCTGGCCGCGACCACCGACGACACCTTCGTGCTGGTGCCCTCGTCCTCGCGTTGGGTGCGCGACGAGGCGGGCCAGCGCGCGTTCCGCGCCATGGTCGAGCCCGGGAGGCGGGTGCGGTTCCTGCGGGGGCTGGGCGCCCCGGACCTGACCGCGATCCGGTTGACGCGCAACCCGGAGCCGGGCGGGAGCACCGGCCGGTTGCTGGCCCACGTGCAGGGCAGCGCGCACGGCACGCTGACCACGACGCTGCGGACGGGTCTGGTGGAGGTGTCGGCCTGGCGGGGGCGACCGGCCAACAAGCGTACGGCCCGGCACGCGGTGGCGTCGGCTCCGGACTGGGTGGCCGGGCACAGCCTGTTGGACCTGCCCGAGCACCGCTTCTCGGAGCTGCGGGTCCTGGCCTCGGAACTGGTGGCGCGGGTGGAGGAGATCCAGGCGGAGAGCCGGACCTAGGGCCTGGGCGCAGGGCCCGTGCACGGAAGCGGGGCCCGGCGGGACGTGTGTCCCCCGGGCCCCGCTTCCGTATCCGCGCCCAGCTATCCGGCTGGGCCCTTGTCCACCTGCGCCCTCATCCAGCCAGGCCCTTATTCACCCGGGCCGACCGGGGCCTCGACCTGGTCGTCGGCCGGGGGCTGGTCCTCCAGGGGCGGGTCCTCGACCAGTCCCTCCTCGGTGCCCTCCTCCGTGCCGGTCTCGGTCGGCTCGCCGTTGTCGAGCTCGCCCAGGCGCCGGAAGAAGGGGTTGCGGAAGTTGGCCAGGGTCACCAGGGGGGTGACCAGGCTGACCCGCTCCTCGACCGATTCGGAGTCGGTGGGCTGGACCCAGATCACCACGAGGTAGTGGCCGGTGATGATCGCGTCGGCGGCGCTGTAACCGCTGCCGAGGCGGTCGAAGGGGTCGTTGCCCGTGGGTGAGAGGACGAAGCCCGGGTCGACCGGCTCCTCGCCCTCCTCGGTCTCGGGCAGCTCCATGGCACGGGCCACGGCGCGGCTGGCCTCGATGTCGGCCAGGTTGAACACCGCGACCACACCGAAGACGTCGTCGTCCGAGAGGTAGGTGGCGCGTCCCGCCTGGGTGCAGTCCGCGTCGGCCAGGGCCTGCTGGACCTGCTCGCCCCAGACCGCGGCCGAGCAGTCCTCGGTCAGCTCCGATTCACGCATGGTGAAGTCGAGGCTCTGGCCGGAGATCTCGGAGTTGTGCCGCTCGAACAGCTCGCCCTCGTTCAGGGGGCGGGAGTCGTCCTCCCGGGAGGCCAGCACCGTGTTCATGTTGCTGTCCTGGGAGTCCTGGACCTTGTACAGGGCCGGGCGGGTCTCCTGGGCGGCCTGCTCCCCGGCGTCGTCTCCGGAGAGTTGGAAGTACAGCACCGTGCCAAGGGCGATGAGCGCCACGACCAGCGCGCCGATCAGGAGGGGCAGCATCCGGCCGAAGCGCCGGGGCTCCTTCTTGCGTCGGCCGCCGTTCTTGCGGCGCCCACCCGCCCGGCTGTCGGTGGACGGGGCTGGGAGCTCGTCGGACTCGCTGCTTTTCCTCCGGCGGCCCGGCCTGCCAGGCGTCGGCGGTTCAGAAGGGGACACCCAAAGGACCTTTCCGTGGATGCGGGCCGGTCACGCGAGGTGACCGGCCCGGTTGCGCTCGGGAGTCGAGGGGGATGTCTCCCGCCTCGTCACGACCCAGGGCCGTGCTCCTGGAGCATCCGCGGAACACACCCTAGCGGGCGGGTCGATCTGTCCGAGATCCTATCGGGGCGCCCGACAGGGCCGGACAGTTCCGTTCCTACTCCCCCTCGTCCTCGGGGTTGTGCGCGACGACCTCGTCGTAGACGAAGGAGAACGCGCTCTGGGAGACCACGCTCGCGGTGGCGATGCCGGCGTCGTCCCCGGGCGGGGAGCCGTCCGCGGCCGCGACCCAGTACACGGCCAGGTAGTGGCCCATGACCTGGGTGGTGGCCTGGCTGTAGCCGTCCTGGAGCCCTTCGACGCCCTCGACCTCGCGGGGCAGCAGGAACCCGGGCCCGGTCTCGGTGTTGGCGGGGTCGATGGCGGCGGCCACCTCGGTGGCGCTCTCGCTGTCGGAGAGGTCGAACAGGGTCACCTGGGCGACGTACTCCTCATCGGAGTCGGTGTAGACACCGGAGGCCGCGTTGAGGCAGTTGGCGTCCAGGAGGCTCTGTCCCAGCTCCTCGCCCCACACCAGGGAGGTGCAGGAGTCCGTGACCTCGGAGTCGCGCAGCTGCAGGTCCATCCCGGCCATGTCGAGCTCCTCGACCGGACCGAACACGGCCTCCTGGGTCATGGGTTCGACGTCGTCGGGACGCTGGTCGATGGAGCCGAACACGTCGGGGCGGTCGGGCTCGAACAGGTAGAGCTCCGGTGTGATGGTGCTGTGCCCTTCGGGCGGGGCGACGACGCTGTCCTCGCCTCCGGCGGTGTTGCCGCCGGTCCCGGTGACGAGCTGGTAGGTCAGCACGCCCAGGAGGGCGACCAGAGCGATACCGAAGGCGCCCAGCAGCACGCCCAGCACGGCGGTGCCGCGCTTGCGCTTGCTCTGTTCGGCGAGGGTGTAGACGATCTGGTTGGGCCGCTCACCCAGGACCGACACCTTCTTGATCGCGGACGCGGAGAAGGCGGAGACGCGTCCCACGCCCTTCCTGTCCTTGCCCTTGCGCCGCCCCTGGCGGCCCGCGGCACGGCCGGACTCGTGGGCCCGGTCCTCCTCGGTGTCCTGGTCGTCCCCGTACCCGGAGTCGGGGTCGTCGTCATAGCCGTCGTGGTCGGCCTCGGCCCGGGCCGGGGCGTGACCGTACTCGGCGGAGAAGTCCTCCTCCGGGTCGTACTGGTCCTCGTACCCGTCCTCGGGGCCGTAGTCGTCGACGTGCTCCTCGGTGCGGGCGCTGGCGGCGCGGCGGGATCCGCCGCGCCGACGTCTGCGTCCGTATCCGGACTCGGCTCTGCTCACGGTCTTTCTCAATCGTCAACCCGTGGTCTGCTCGACTGGTGCGGGAAAAGCCGTACGGCGCGGTCGGCCACGGGCCGGTGCGCCTCGGTTCGGTGTTGTCCCGCTCTACTCGGGCTTCGACCCGGAGTTGTCCCCGCCCTTGTCGGCGTCGTCCTCCGTCGAGCCCTCGCTACTAGATCGCTCAGGGCTCGGGTGGTATTCCGTGCCGGCGCCCTCGGAAGAGCCCGTGGCCTGGTCGAACACCGAGTCGTCGGTGTCAACCGCGCTGTAGACAGTGCCTTCCTCGGTGGTCGCGCCGTCGGTTGTGTCTCCGAACACCTGGGTTCCGGCGTCGTGACCGTGGGGGACGACGGCGGTGGAGAAGGAGTCGATGCGGCGGCCGGCCCAGACGAAGTAGGCCAGAGCGCCGACGAAGACGGCGACGGAGGTCCAGTTGTTCAGGCGCAGGCCGAAGAAGTCGTTGGCCGGGTCGACGCGCAGGTACTCGATCCAGAACCGGCCGACGCAGTAGCCCATGACGTAGAGGGCGAAGAGGCGGCCGCCCTGGAGGGAGTTCTCGAAGCGGCGCCCGAGATAGGCCAGGAGGACGGCCAGGGCCACGCACCACAGGGACTCGTAGAGGAAGGTCGGGTGGTAGGTGGTGACGCCGACCTCCATGCCCGCCCGCATGTGGCCTTCGGGGGTGGGGTAGATCTCGAGGGCCCAGGGCAGGTCGGTGGGGCGGCCGAAGAGTTCCTGGTTGAAGTAGTTGCCCCAGCGGCCGATGCCCTGGGCGAGGGGGATCGTGGGGGCGATCGCGAAGGAGAGCTTGGACATCGACAGTCCGCGCTTGCGGGCGACCAGCCACACGCCGACGGCGCCGAGGGGGACGGCACCCCAGATACCCAGGCCGCCGTTCCAGATGTAGAGGGCCTGGATGGGTTCCTTGCCCTCGCCGAAGTACAGTTGCGCGTCACTGATGACGTGGTACAGACGGCCGCCGATCAGGCCCAGGATCACGGCCCAGACCGCCATGTCCATGATCGTGCCGGGCTCGCCCCCCATCGCCTTCCAGCGGCGCTCGCTCCAGAAGACCGCGACGATGACCCCGGCCAGGATGCACAGGGCGTAGAAGTGGATCTGGAACGGCCCGATGGGGATCGCGTTGATCTCGGGGCTGGGAATGGCCGCGAGGGCGCGACCGAACTCGGCCGCACCCTCGGAAGCTGTCGACGACAATGTCACTGCTCTGCTCTCGGGTTCGCCCCGCACGCGGGGGGTCTGTTCAGGGGTTCTACTCCGCTTCACCCCCGTCGTCTTCACCCATGGGCCGGGTGTCGACCTCGCCGTCGCCCGCGGAGGCGATCGCCTCGGTCAGGCCCCTGGCGGTCATGGCGGTGTTGTTGTCGAGCAACTCGCCGTTGATGTAGACGGAGGGTGTGCCGCGGAACTCGTTCTCTCCGCTGTAGCGAGTGTAGGCCGTCCCGGTGGCGTCGATGATCTCGCCCGTGTAGGTGCCTTCGAGGAAGGAGGGGTCGTGCCCGTTGTCGGCTCCCCAGGCGATGAGGTCGGTCAGGACCATGGTGCCGATGTTGGCCTCGCCGATCTGCTCGGTGGCGTCAGCGGTGAGAGCGGGCAGGAAATCCTCGGTGAACTCGGTGACGACGGCGTCCTCGGCGTCGATCCGCTCGTCGAACTCGCCGGCCTGGTCATCGGTGGCGTCGGTCTCGCGGAACCACTCCTTGAGGTCGCTGACGCTGAAGCCCTCGCGCCCCTCGGCGGGCTGGTTCTCGAAGAGGGTGTCGTTGTAGTCGACGAAGACACCATGGTCGGCGGCGGCGCGGGCGGCGGCCCCGGCGCGGAGTGAGTTCGAGCTGATGGGCGTGGGCTGCTGGGCGAAGATGCTCACCGGACGGAAGTGGACGACGGCGTTGCCCTCGGCGGCCTGCTCCTTGAGGACGTCTCCGTTGAGGAGCTCGAACTGGCGGCAGGCCGGGCACTGGTAGTCGGCGTAGACCTCGACGACGGGAGCGGAGACGCCCTCCTCAGCCATCACGACGCTGCCGTCGTCCTGGAGGGTCTGGGCGGCGATCGGACCGTCGTAGCCGTCACTGCGGTCGGAGTTGAGGATCGCGTAGCCGATGCCGACGACGAGCACGACCACGGCCACGGCGGCGCCGACGACGATCAGGGTCCGGTTGCGTTTGGCGGCCCGCTTCTCCTTCTCCCGCTGTTCCCTGAGCTTTTCGCGGGAGCGCTTGCGCGCTTCACTCCCCATGGCTTTCCTCTGTTTCTGACTTTACTGGAGGTGGTCGGTCGTCGCCCCGGGCCCGGAGGTCACCGGAAGAGCCCGAGGGCGCGGTCGAGGGCGAAGGGGGAACGGGGCCAGATCGCGGCGAAGGCGCCCATGGCGGCGAAGGCGATGTCGCGCGCGATGGAGAGCCCGTAGGTGGTCTCCCCCGGATCGACCTGGCCGCCGCCGCCGAAGCAGCCGCAGTCGATGTTCAGGCCGCGGACCATCGCGGAGACGATTCCGGCGATGAAGACGACCATGAGGAGGGCGCTGGCGGCGCCGACGTAGCGGGTGGCCAGTCCGGCGAGGAGCAGCAGGGCGAGGGCGAGCTCGAAGAGGGGGAGGGTGTAGCCGATGAGTTGGGCGACCTCGGTGGGGAAGAGGTCGTAGGCCTCGACCGCCTGGACGGAGAGGGCGGGTGGGAACTTGGTGACGGCGGCGGTGATGAGGACGGCGGCGAGGCCGACCCGGCAGGCGAGGGTGATCCAGGGTTGGACCGTCTCCCAGCGGGTGGGCGGCTGGGGGGCCGGGGCGGGGTAGCCGTCGTTGGTGTCCGTCATCTGTGTGGCCTTCGGGAGAGGGGGTCGGTCATCCGCGAGCATGGCGCTGGGTGCGCCTGCCGTCGCTCTGGGTATCGGAACAAAGCCTACTGTGTGTAGTGACCTTGTGACACGGGGAGGCGAATCCGGGCGGAGCCAGGGCACCCCCGGGCGGTCGGAGCACTGCCATCACACCACCGAATCGTCGGCTCCGTGGCCGGTTCAGGGGGTTTCGGGGGGTGCTCTCACCCGATTCTCACTCTCTTAACCGTGTGCTTGACCAGGCACACAGAAGCGGCGGGCCGCCCCGGAGGTGTGCCCCCCCGCCGGCCCGAGGGCCCGGAACGAGCACTACCGGGACCGGACGCCCCCGGCGAGCTCCTCGGCGAAGGAGCGGACCGCGATGAGTCCGGTCTCCAGGTCCGGGGCGTCCAGGATCCGCTGGCAGAACCCGGCGCCCACGATGACGCCGTCCGCGTAGGCGGCGACCTCGGCGGCCTGGGAGGCCGTGGAGATGCCCAGGCCCACGCAGATCGGCAGGCCGGACTCGGCGGTGACCTCACGGGTGCGGCGCACCAGGGTCGCGGCGGTGTCGGCGACCTGGGTGCGGGTGCCGGTCACCCCCATGAGGGAGGCCGCGTACACGAACCCGCTGGAGGCGCGGGTGGTGAGCTCCAGGCGGCGATCCGTGGAGGAGGGCGCCACGAGGAAGATGCGGTCCAGTCCGGCCTGGTCGGAGGCGGCGAACCACTCGTCGGCCTCCTCGGGGATGAGGTCGGGCGTGATGACCCCGGCCCCGCCCGCCTTGGCCAGCTCGGTGGCGAAGCGCTCCACACCGAAGCGCTCGATCGGGTTCCAGTAGGACATGACCAGGGCGGCAGCCCCGGTGGCGGCCGTGGCCTCCACCACCCGGAAGACGTCGTCGGTGGTGGTGCCCGAGGCCAGCGCCTGGTCGGCGGCGCGCTGGATGGTGGGGCCGTCCATCATGGGGTCGGAGTAGGGCAGACCGACCTCGATGACGTCGCAGCCGCCCTCGACCATGGCCTGGATGACCCGGATCGAGGACTCCACGTCGGGGAACCCGGCGGGCAGGTAGCCGACGAGCGCGGCGCGGTCGGCCTCGCGGGCCTCCGCGAGTTTGGTCTGGAGTGTGGTCGCGGCCATTACGCCTGTCCCTCCGAGTCGACGAGGCCGAAGTACGCGGCCGCGGTGTTGACGTCCTTGTCGCCGCGCCCGGAGAGGTTCACCAGGATGACGGCGTCGGGCCCCAGGCGCAGGCCGAGCTTGAGCGCTCCGGCCAGTGCGTGGGCGCTCTCGATCGCGGGGATGATGCCCTCGGTTCGGCAGAGCAGGCGGAAGGCCTCCATGGCCTCGGCGTCGGTGACGGCCTCGTAGGACGCGCGGCCCGTGTCGGCCAGGTGGGCGTGCTCGGGGCCCACCGCCGGGTAGTCGAGCCCGGCGGAGATGGAGTGGCTGGGCAGGGTCTGGCCGTACTCGTCCTGGAGGACGAAGGTACGGGCCCCGTGGAAGACGCCGTGGCTGCCCGCGGTGATGGAGGCCGCGGTGCGGCCGGTGTCGGCGCCCTCTCCCCCGGCCTCGAAGCCGTACAGGGCGACGCTCTCGTCGGGGATGAAGGCGGCGAAGATCGCGATGGCGTTGGATCCGCCGCCGACGCAGGCGGCGACCGCGTCGGGAAGCTTCCCGGTGAGTTCGAGGACCTGCTCGCGGGCCTCGGCGCCCACGGTGAAGTGCAGGTCGCGCACGAGCTTGGGGAAGGGGTGCGGTCCGGCCGCGGTCCCGAAGAGGTAGTGGGTGTGGTCGACGTTGGCCACCCAGTCGCGGAAGGTCTCGTTGATCGCGTCCTTGAGGGTGCGGCTGCCGATGGTGACCGGGACGACCTCGGCGCCGAGCAGCTCCATGCGAGCGACGTTGAGCGCCTGGCGCTTGGTGTCCTCCTCCCCCATGTAGATGCGGCAGTCCAGGCCCATCAGGGCGCAGGCGGTGGCGGTGGCCACACCGTGCTGGCCGGCCCCGGTCTCGGCGATGACGCGGGTCTTGCCCATGCGCTTGGTGAGCAGCGCCTGGCCCAGCACGTTGTTGATCTTGTGCGAGCCGGTGTGGTTGAGGTCCTCGCGCTTGAGGAGGATCCGGGCGCCGCCCGCGTGCTGGGAGAAGTTGCGGGCCTCGGTCAGCAGACTGGGACGGCCCGCGTAGCTCTTGAGGAGCTCGTCGAACTCCGCGTGGAAGGCGGGGTCGTCCTTGGCCTTGGCCCACTCGGCCTCGACCTCGTCGAGGGCGGCGATGAGGGCCTCGGGGGCGAACCGGCCACCGAAGCGGCCGTAGTGCCCTCGGTCGTCGGGCACCGGTTGGGCGTGGCTCATGGGAAGTTCTCCTGGGAAAGAAGAGGTCGACCGCGGAGTCCCCCGGGGCGTCGCGCCGCGGGGGGCCGCGCGCCGACCGGCTGTGCGCCGCCTGGCTCCGGCGGCGTGAGTTGGTTCGGGTCAACGCGGCGACGGGAACCCGTGGGCTGTGCCTACGGGCTCCCTCGGCCCTGCTTTTTGGATCATTCCGCGCTCGCGGCCACCAGGCGGCCTCTCGCTGCGCCGATGTCGCTCGGACAGCCGAACCCGGGCTGACCTTCGCTCATCGTCTGGCGAGAGATTGCCTGGACGGCCGCTCGCATCGATGTCGGCTCCGCCGACACGAGCGAAAGCATCCAGAAAAACAGGGCCTAGAGCCATCGCCATCGACGCCGGAGCGGGTACGCGGCGGTCGATCCCGCGCGCCCTGTGCGCTCCGTGTGCGCCTTCGTCGTTCCCATCGTGTGTTTCCCCGTCAGTTCCGGTCGCGCAGTGCGGGGTGGGCACCGGCGGTCACCAGGTCGGCGACGGCCTCGCGCGGGTTGCGTCCGCGGACGAGGCTCTCGCCCACCAGGACGGCTCCGGCTCCGGCTCCGGCGTAGGCCAGCAGGTCGTGCGGGCCGCGGATCCCGGACTCCGCGATTCTGACGCGGTCGGCCGGGATGAGGGGGGCGAGCCGGGCGAAGGTGTCCCGGTCGACCTCCAGGGTCTTGAGGTTGCGCGCGTTGACGCCGATGACGGTCGCTCCGGCGTCCAGGGCGCGGGCGACCTCCTCCTCGTCGTGGACCTCGACCAGCGGGGTCAGGTCCAGCGAGCGGGCCCGTTCGACCAGGGAGACCAGGGCCTCCTGGGGCAGGGCCGCGACGATGAGCAGGATCGCGGAGGCGCCGAAGACGCGGGCCTCCCACAGCTGGTAGGAGCTGACGACGAAGTCCTTGCGCAGCAGCGGGGTCTCCACTGCTTCGTGGACGGCGCGCAGGTCGTCGAGGCTGCCGTTGAACCGGCGCTGCTCGGTGAGCACGCTGATCAGGGTGGCGCCGCCGGCCTCGTAGTCACGGGCCAGGGCCGCGGGGTCGGTGATGGAGGCGAGCGGCCCCTTGGAGGGGCTGGCCCGCTTGACCTCGGCAATGACGTGGACTCCGGGGCGGCGCAGGGCGGCTTCGGCGTCCTTGGGGACGGGCACCGACTCGGCTTGGGCCTTGAGGCGGTCCAAGGGGAGTTCCGCCTGTCGCTGCGCCAGGTCAGCGCGTACTCCGTCGAGGATCTCGTCGAGCACGCTCACCAGTTCTAGCTCCCTCGTCCATGGTTTCGGTTCACGGCGGCCGGCCCGGATCGGACCCTGTGGCGCCGAGCGTACTCGGCCGCTCGGCTGTCACACCGTGTGCTGGTCATCGTATCCACCCTTGGGGACCGGGGGGCCGCCGCCCCCATGTCACCACGCCGGGCGAATCCGTGTCACCAGGTGGGCAGGAGCGGGGTTCCCGGTGCGAGGAAGGAGAACCAGGGCAGGTTGCGGACGATCCAGAAGACGACGAAGGAGGCGAGGATCGCCAGGACGAACCAGGTGGGGGTGGGCCTGGGCGGGCGCCTTCTCGGCCGCAGGGTGCCGACCAGCCAGGTGACGTAGCTGTAGGCGAGGTAGGGCAGCATCAGCATGAGGAGCGGGTTCATGCCCAGGGCGCCGACGACGTCCAGGCGGGTGAGGAGCGCTACGGCGCGCATGGTGCCGCAGCCGGGGCAGAAAGTTCCGGTGAGCATCAGCCAGGGGCAGGTGGGGTACGGGTTGTCCGCCTCGCCCGGGTCCACGAAGTGGAGGAGGGTGGCTCCCGCCAGGGCGACGGCCGCCAGTCCGAGCGGCCAGGTGACGGGGTGGACGCGCGCGCTGAGCGCCTCGATCCGGTCGGCCAGGGTGGGTGCCGGGGGCTCTCCCGTTGCGGCGGGGGCGGCGGGTTCGTCGTCGTGCTGCACGCTGTCAGCCTACTGTCGGCGGTCCCTCCGCGGGGCGGGACGCGGGCGGCCCCGACCCGCGCCGGGGTCGGGGCCGTGGGTCCCGGTTCCAGGGCCCTCAGCCCTGGAGGTCCGGTGCTACATGGTGACCGCCATGAGGCCCGCACCGAGGAAGATGAGGATGTAGAAGACGACGAAGGCCGCCATGATCACGAAGCCGACCAGGCCGATGATGCCGAGGATCTTGGCGGTGCCGGCCGCGGACTCGGCGCCGGCGTAGTCGCCCATCTGCCACTTGCTGGAGACCTGGAGGGCGAAGATCAGGCCGATGATCCCGACGACGCTGATGCACCCGAAGATGCCCAGGATGTTGAACGCCAGGTAGTTCTTGGGCGGCTCGGACGCGGGCGGCTGCGTGCCGTAGGCGCCGTGCCCGTAGGGGACGGGCGGCTGGCCGTAGGGGGCCTGGGGGTGGCCGTAGGCGCCGGGTTCGTAGGGAGCCGACTGCTGGCCGTAGCCTCCGGCGGGCGGGCTGTATCCGCCCGTGGCGTGGTCGTGGCCTCCGCCGGGCGGAGGGCCTTCGGGGTTGCCTGGGGGTGGAGGTCCGTAGCTCACGCGTGCGTTTCCTTCTGGAAGGGGACGGGGGTCTGACTCGGCGGGGCCCGCGGCGGGGCGGGTCACCCGCCCGGGAGGAGCGGGGTGCCGGGGGCGAGGAAGGAGAACCAGGGCAGGTTGCGCAGCACCCAGAAGAGGAAGAAGCCGCCCACGATGGTCCGGGCGAGCCAGGGGCGGACCACGAGGACACGTCTTCGCGCCGGTGCGGTGCGCAGGGTGCGGTTCAGCCAGGACAGGTAGGCGTAGGCGAGGAAGGGCAGGCAGGCGAGGAGCAGCAGGTTCATGCTCGCCGCTCCCGCCACGTCCAGGTGGGTCAGGGCGGCCAGGGCGCGGGTGGTGCCGCAGCCGGGGCAGAAGGTGCCGGTGACCATCAGCCAGGGGCAGGTGGGGTACGGGCTGCCCGACTCGTTGGGGTCCACGAAGTGGAGCAGCACGGCACCGGCCAGCCCGAGGGCGCCCAGGGACACGGGCCAGACGGCCGGGTGTACGCGCGCGCCGAGGGCCCCGACCCGGTCGGCCAGGGTGGGGCGCGGGGGCGCCGTCGCGGGGGTGTCTTCGTGCTGCACGGTTGCGAGCCTACTCGGCGTGGGCCGGGCCTGGAGAACAGCGGCCCTGGAGAACAGCGGGGCCGGTGCGGTGGCCGTCGGCAGTGCCACGGTCACCGCACCGGCCTCGGGGTGCGTCTGTGCGCCGGTTAGGCGCGGGCCCGGCTACGGGTAGTAGGTCGGGCCGGAGTTCACGGCCACGACCGTCACGATGATGAGGAAGATGATGTAGAGGATCCAGAGAGCCGCGCCCACCAGACCGATGATGCCGCAGATCTTGGCCGTCTTGGCGGAGGACTCGGCCCCCGCGTAGTCGCCCATCTGCCACTTGCTGGAGACCTGGAGGGCGAAGATCAGGCCGATGATGCCCGCGATCGTGCATCCGAAGATGCCGATGACGTTCATCCACAGGTAGTTCTTGGGCGGCTCGGTCGAGGGCGGCTGGCCGCCGAAGCCGGGCTGACCGCCGCTGGGAGGCCCGTAGCCGCCGGGACCGCCGGGGGGCGGACCGTAGCCACCGGTGGGCGGACCGTAGCCGCCTCCGTGAGGCGGGCCGGGGTTGCCGGGGGGCGGGGGACCATAGCTCATGAGTGGAGAGTCTTTCCAGAAGAGGACAAGGGGTTTGGCCCGGCACGACCGAAGCACACGCGTGCCCGACGGGGGCAGGGAGGGATCGAACCGGGCCTACGGGCGGCCGGATGAGAATGACCCCGGTTCGGCGAGACAGCGCCGAACCGGCTCAAGACGGCAACTGAACCGGTGTGGAGAATGTACCCGTCCTATGGGACCTTCGTCCATTTCTCGTTACTGACCCGTTGTGAGCTGCGTTTTTCGCATCCGAACCGGGCTTTCGGCTACTTACCGCCCGCAGCGCCGGCCTTACGGTCCGCTTCCCACTGCTCGCGGGTCGGGGGAATCGGGCGCGGCTCCTTGCGGCCCAGGCCGATCTTCTTCATCACACCGGCGACGACGGCGAGCGCGATGCTGGCGATCAGTGCGATGACGGTCCAGGTCACGAGGTCACCACCGAAGATGATGGCGACGGCGGCCACGGTCCAGGCGATGATCCAGGAAAGGGTGAGGAACCAGGCGGACAGGGTGTTGCCGTGGTCGTCGTGTTCCTCGTGGTGAGCGTCGGCCATCAGGGACTCTCCTTGGGTTGGGCTGACCGCTCGGCCAGCTGTGCGGGTTCGGTGTCGTCACCGGGTTCGGTACGGGTCCGCCGATTCGGTTCCGGCGGCCCGCCGTCATCCGGGGCGCCAAGTGTGGGGTCGTCACCGGCGTCCAGCGATTTCCACAGGTCGGCAGGTGTCTCCGCCTGGCGCGGACGCGGTGCGGCGTCCCGATCGTACCGGTTTCCCATGCCGGGCCAGGCAGGGGCACGCAGTACCGCGACCAGGCCCGTCAGGACCAGCAGGACCGCTCCGGCCGCGCCCATGACGGGGCCCAGAGCGTGGAGTCCGGGGGTGCCCACGCCCTCCGCGGCTCCGGCGGTGTCGGTGGCCAGCTCCACGACGGCGTCGGTCAGGGCGCCGGGACGGGTGGCCGACCACAGTGCGGTGAGCGCGAACACACCGCAGGCCGCGACCAGGAGGCCGACGGCACGGCGCGCCCAGGACCGGGCCGCGTACAGGCCGACGATCCCGGCGAGACCGGCCAGGCCGAGGCCGCTGAGGGCTCCGGTGAGGTCGGAGCCGGTGAGGTCGACGGTGACGGAGGCCACCGGACCCGGCGAGCTCAGCTGACCGCTCACCCAGACCCGGCCGGAGGCGGCCAGCATGAGTGCGGCTCCCCCGCCCATGGCGAGCATGCTCACGCCGTACTCCCGGCGGACCCGCGAGGCGGCCTTGGCGGCGGCCCCGCCCGGGGCCGGGGGGACGGAGGGCTCGGCGGGGCTCACAGCAGCCGCCCCGCGTCGAAGCACGTGTGGTCGCCGGTGTGGCAGGCGGCGCCGGTCTGGTCGACTCGGACCAGGAGGGTGTCGCCGTCGCAGTCGAGTGCGACGGACACCACACGCTGGGTGTGGCCGGACGTGGCGCCCTTGACCCAGTACTCGCCGCGGCTGCGGGACCAGTAGGTGGCGTCGCGGGTGGTGAGGGTGCGGTGCAGGGCCTCGTCGTCCATCCAGGCCATCATGAGCACCTCCCCGGTGTCGTGCTGCTGTACGACGGCGGGGACGAGGCCGTCCGCGTTGCGCTTCAGACGTGCGGCGATGGCCGGGTCGAGGTTGGTGACGCTCATGCTCTCCAGGTTATGGCCGCCGCCGGGGCTCCGGTCACCGGGTGGAGGGTTTGCGGGAGGGCTAGAGTTCGTGCGTCCGTGACGTCGCCGTTCCGACGGTTCTGCCTGCTTGGGAGCTTTCTCGTGACCGCCGAGTACCTGGCCGCCGACCTGGCGGGGAAACCCGCCGCGTTGACCGAGCTCGCCCAGCGCTTCCCGCGCTGGGACCCCTACGCCGCGCTGCCCGCGCTGCTGGAGGACGAACCCGCGTCGGTGCGGTTCCTCGGCCTGGGCGCGGCGCGGCACGCCTGTGCGGTGGCCGCGGCCCGGCTCCGGCGCGCGGGCATCGCGGCCCACGCCGACTTCTCCTCCTCCGCAGAGGAGCCGCCCTCGGGCCCGGAGACGCTGGTGGTGGCCGTGAGCCTGGGCGACGGACAGCGGGAGCTGCACGCGGTCCTGGACCGTTACGTGGGGCGCTCTCCGGTGATCGTGCTGGCGCCCGACCAGGACGCGGTGGTGGGGCGGTACGCGGACCTGCTGGTCCCGCTGCGGGCCGGTGAGGAACGCGCGGGCCTGAGGTGTCGCGCCTACCAGCACGCCCTGGCACTGCTCCTGCTGCTGGGGCACCGGTTGGGTGCGCCGCCCTCGGGGAGCAGCGCCAACTTCCCCGGGCTGGTCCGCAGGGCCGCCAACGCCTCGCGGGCGCTGCTGGAGAGCGCCCCGGACTGGGTGCCCGAGGCGGCGAAGGTGCTGGACTCCCCGAACGGGGTGCACCTGGTGGCTCCGGCCGAGCGCACGGCCTCGGCCGAGCAGGGGGTTCAGGTGCTGCGCCGTGGACCGATCCGTGTCGCGCACGCCGCGGAGACCGGTGAGTGGTCGCACACGGACCGGTACCTGGCCGCGGTCACGGACTACCGGGCCCTGTTGTTCGCCGGCTCGAGCTACGACCAGCGGTTCGCCGAGCACCTGGTGCAGCTGCGGGGCGCGTTCGTGGCGGTGGGCCCCACCCCCGGACGCGAACGCGTGCCGGGGGCGGCGCTGACCGTGCGCTACCCGGGTGACGGTGACCCGGACGTGAGCCTGCTGACCGAACCGCTGGTGGCGGAGCTCCTGGCCGCCCACTGGTGGAAGGAAACGAGCCGCTGACGACCCGGACGGCTCGTCAGGCGGAGGAGCGCACCCAGGAGGCGTACAGGTTCGCGTACACGCCGGGCTCGTCCACGAGCTCGCTGTGGGAGCCGCTCTGCACGATCCGGCCGTTGTCGAAGACCAGGACCCGGTCGGCGGCCTCGGCGGTGGACAGGCGGTGGGCGATCGCGACCGAGGTGCGGCCGCGGGTCAGCCGGTCCAGGGCCCGTTGGATACGGACCTCGGTGTGCGGGTCCACCGCCGAGGTGGCCTCGTCCAGGACCAGCAGGTCCGGGTCGGCGATGTAGGCGCGCACGAGGGCGACGAGCTGGCGCTCCCCCGCCGACAGGGACTCGCCCCGCTGGCCCACCGGGGTGTCGAGGCCGTGGGCGAGACTGCCCAGCCAGTCGGACAGGCCGAGTTCGGTGATGGCCGTCTCCAGCTGGGCGTCGGTGCTCTCCGGGCGGGCGAAGCGGATGTTGTCGCCCAGGGAGCTGTCGAACAGGAAACCCTCCTGGGGCACCATGACGACCCGGCCCCTCAGTGAGGAGAAGGCCACCTCGCGCAGGTCGACCCCGTCCAGGCGGACGGTTCCGGCGGCGGGGTCCATCAGGCGGGTGAGGAGCTTGACGAAGGTGGTCTTGCCCGACCCGGTCTCGCCGACGACGGCGACCCGGGTGCCGGGGGTGATCTCCACGTCGACGTCGTCCAGGACGACCGGGCCCTCCGGGTAGGAGTAGGTGACGTTGTCGAACCCGACCCGGACCGGTCCGCGCGGCAGCACCCGCCCGGCCTCCCCGGGGTCGGAGATGTCGGGGGCGGTGTCCAGGACCCCGAGCACGCGCCGCCAGCCCGCGATGGCGTTCTGGGCCTCGTTGAAGATCTCCGTGGCCAGCATCATCGGCTGGATGAAGAGGGTCATGAGGAACAGGAAGGCGATGAGCTGGCCGGCGGTGAGGTCGCCGCCGATGCCCAGCCAGACGCCGACCAGGACGACGGCGACGTTGCCGACGGCCGCGACGATCTCGGCGAAGGGCGAGACGGCCATGGACAGGCGCTGGGCGCGGACCTGGGCCTTGCGGGTGGCGAGGACCGTGGTGTCGATGCGCTGGGCGGTGCGCTCCTCCGTGCCGTGGGCGCGGATGACGGCGGCGCCCATGACGGTCTCGCCGATCGCGCCGAGCATCTCGCCGGTGCGCTCGCGGACCTTGAGGTAGGCCTTGGAGAGGAGCTTCTGCAGCCAGCGGACGCCGAAGAGCAGCGGCAGGACGCAGACCCACACGACGATGGCGAGCTGCCAGGAGTAGACCGCCATGAGGGTGGTGGCGACCAGGAGCTGGCCGGTGCTGACCAGCAGGAGCAGGCCGCCCCACTGCATGAAGGTGCTGATCTGGTCGACGTCGCCGGTGACGCGGGAGACCAGGGCGCCCTTGCGCTCGCTGTTCTGGGTGAGCACGGACAGGTCGTGGACGTGCCGGAAGGCCTTGCGGCGCAGGGTGGCCAGGCCGGACTCGGTGGCCCGGTACAGGCGCAGGTTCATCAGGTACGAGCAGACCATCGTCACCGCGAGCAGCCCGGCGCAGACGAACACCATGCGGGCGACGAAGCCCAGGTCGGGTCCGCCCTCACCGGTGAGGCCGTTGTCGATGATCTGCTGGACGGCGATGGGGACGATGACCTTGCCCGCGGTGGCGACCACGGCGAAGGCCAGGGTGAGCCAGAGCCCCTTGGCGAACTCCGGGGACAGGCGCAGGCCGCGCTTGACGGTGTCGAGCGCGGAGTCCTCGTTGCGGTGCAGGGAGAGGACCGGATCACGTTCGGGGCGCCCCCCGCCGACCGCCTGTTCCGACCTGTCGTCGGTGCGGTCCTGGGTCGGTGCGCTCATCGGCTGCTCTCCTCGGTGGCGTCGGTTCCGTGTCCTCCTGCGGGGCGGTGCGGTTCCGCGGGTCCGGGCTCCTCCGGGATGGGTTCGCGCTCGGCCTCGGTCTCGGCCGAGGCGCGTTCGTAGGCGGTGACGAGGCGGTTGTAGCCGGGTGAGGAGGCCAGGAGTTCGGTGTGGGTGCCGCGGGCCAGGACCCGGCCGCCCTCCAGGTAGAGAACCTCGTCCGCGAGTTCGATGGTGGCGCGACGGTAGGCGACCACGACCACGGTCGCGGCGTCGTCGCGTTCGCGGAGCCCGGCGAGGATCTGGGCCTCGATCTGCGGGTCCACGGCCGAGGTGGCGTCGTCCATGATCAGCAACCGGGGGCGGCGGACGACGGCGCGGGCCAGGGCCAGGCGCTGGCGCTGGCCGCCGGAGAGGGTGGTGCCCTTCTCGCCGAGCCTGGCGTCGAGCCCGCCGTCGAGTTCGGCGATGAAGCCGTCGGCGCGGGCCAGGCGCAGGGCGGCCCAGACCTGCTCGTCGTCGATGCCGGCGGTGCCCAGGGTGATGTTGTCGCGGACGGAGTCCTCGAAGACGAAGGTGCCCTGGGGTACGAGCGCCGCGTGGCGCGGGATCTGGTCGCGGGCGAGGTCGCGCAGGTCCACGCCGTCGTAGGTGACGGTGCCGGTGTCGGGGTCGACCAGGCGCATCAGGACGGTGGTGAGTGTGGACTTGCCGGATCCGGTGGGGCCGACGAGGGCGACGGTGCGTCCCGGCTCGATGTCGAGGTCGACCCCGTTCAGGACGGTGGTGCGGACCCCGGAGACGGTGTCGTCCATGAGGTCGCGGCCTCCGCCGTCGGCGTCGTAGGCGTCGGCGTAGGAGAAGGTGACGTCCCGCACGCTCAGGGCGAGGCCGCGGGGGGAGTCCTCGAGGGTCCGGTCGCCGTGTTCCATGGCGCCGCCGGAGTTGAGGACGGACTGGACGCGGTCCCAGCCGACGACGCTGCGGGGCAGGTCGCCCAGGAGCCAGCCGAAGGAGCGGATGGGCATGGCCAGGAGGGTGAAGAGGAAGGCGATCTGGACGAGTTCACCGGGTTCGATGGCGCCGGTGGACAGGCGCCACATGCCCACGAGGAGGACGGCGAGGACGCCGAAGTTGGGCAGGGCCTCCATGAAGGGGTCGAACATGGAGCGCATGCGGCCGACCTGGATGAGGGCGTCGCGCAGGCGGTGTGCGGCCTGGGTGAAGCGCTCGGTCTCGGTGTCCTCGCGGCCGAGGGTCTTGACGACGAGGGCGCCGTCGAAGGACTCGTGGGCGACCCCGCTGACCTCGGCGCGCAGGGCCTGGGCGCGGGAGGCCATCGGGGAGACGCGGCGCTGGAAGATGACGTTGGCGGCGGCCAGGGCGGGGAAGACGACGAAGGCGACCAGGGCCAGGACCGGGTCGGTGACGATCATGGCGATGGAGGCGATGACCAGCATGAACACGCTGCCGACGAACATCGGCAGCGGGGCGAGGGGCTGCCAGGCGGCCTCGACGTCGGCGTTGGCGTTGGACAGGAGCTGTCCGGTGGGGTGCCGGTGGTGCCAGGACAGGGGCAGTTCGAGGTACTTGCGGGCGACGGCCCGGCGGTAGCGGGCCTGCATGCGGAACTGCATGAGTCCGGCGAGGAGGCGTCGCACGGCCAGTCCGACGGCCTTGCCGAGGCCGACGGCCATGAGCAGGGCGGCCGCGGCGAGGAGGGCGGCCGTGGTGGTCTGGCCGGAGTCGAAGGCCGGGAGGATGGTGTTGTCGGTGAGGTGTCCGAGCACGGACGCGGAGCCGACGGTGACGGCGGCGTGCAGCATGGCTCCGGAGACGGCCGCCAGGAAGATCCACGGTTCGGTGCGGGCGGCGACCGTGAGGACGCGCACCCCTCGGGTGAAGACGCCCTTGTACTGGGCGTCCGTTGGTGGGGACGGGGGCTTCTCGGCGGCCGGACCGCCGGCTGAGGCCTCCCCCCGCGTTCCCTGGTCAGCCGTCGTGGTGCCCTGCGCCATACGCCCCCGCTTCCTCTCCTCGGCCGGTCGCTCCGGCCCCGGCAGACAGCGCCCCGTCCGGTCCCGGGCATGCCGAAGAACACGGGGCGCGTGTCGGGCCAACCTATCCAGCGGCACCGACAGCTTCCACCGGATTGTTTCAGCGCGGGACTCATCCGTGCTATTCCGTACAACTGGAACTTGCCTGGGAGGTCAGGGTGTGCACGGGTCGGGCCCGGGACGCCCTGGGCGGCGTACCGGGCCCGGAATACTGTTACGGCGGGGTCGGGGCTCGTGTCAGAAGTCGGCGGACCCTAGTACTGGTAGCCGTGCGTCCCTTCGAGCTCCTCGGCGCGCTCGGCGTCGGCGGCCTCCCCGCTGCCTTCGGCGTCCTCGGCCGGGGCCTGTTCGACGGGTGCCTCCTCGGCAGGAGCCTCCTCGACGGGCGCCTCCTCTGCGGGAGCCTCCTCGGCGGGGGCCTTCTCGACCGGGGCCTGAACGTCGGCGGCCGCGCTCTCGCCCTCCTGATAGGTGATGATGCCCTTGTAGCTCAGGCGGCCGAAGGCGCCGTCGGGCGCGAGTCCGAGCTCGCTCTGGGCCGCCTTGACCGCTTCGACCGTGGCCGCGTCGTAGAGGGTGTTCTCCTCGTCGAGTTCCGCCCCGAACTTCTCGTTGAGGATCGCCTTGATGCCGAGGACCGCGTGGCCGCGGTCGCCCCGCTGGTAGGAGTCGAACTGGCCCGGGAAGTTCATGTTCCGGATCTTGATCCAGGTCTCCGACTCGAGGACGCCGTTGACCGAGATGGTCTCCACGCCCTCCTCGAACTCGACGACCTTCGCCTCGACGTCCTCGGTGAACTCACGGCCCGGGTCCGGGGTGAGGTACCCGAGCTGGCTCATGAAGTGCTGGGCGAACTCGATGTCGACGCTCGGGCCGGGCTGGTCCACCGAGTAGACCGGCCAGGACTGGGCCTCGATCCGCTCGATCACCTCGCTCGGGGTGCGCTCGTAGTCGTCGGCGGACGCGGACGGTGCCATGAGGGCCACCCCTCCGAGGGCGATGGCACCGGCCGTGGCGAAGGAGGCGATCCGGCGAGAGAAGCCGGTGATGAGCTGCTGAGACATGATGGGCGAAGATCTCCCTGTCGTGGCGGGTGAGACCGCATCATGCTCACACGGATCATGATTCTGTTAACCCAGTGACACGCTTTGGATACTTACAGTAATCATTGGTGAGTTCACGCGCCGCTGGCCCCGACAGCGCCTGTGTTCCAGAGGCTGCCGGGGCCGGTTTCCGCGTCGTGTTCCTGTGCCGGGTGACCGCTAGCGGACGGCGTATCCGGCCTCGCTCAGGCTCTTCTTGACGTCGGCGATGGTGAACTCCCCGAAGTGGAAGACGGTCGCGGCCAGGACCGCGTCCGCGCCCGCCGCCACGGCCGGGACGAAGTGCTCCACCGCGCCCGCGCCGCCGGAGGCGATCAACGGGACGTCCACCCGGGCGCGCACGCCCCGGATGAGCTCCAGGTCGAACCCGGCCTTGGTGCCGTCGGCGTCCATGGAGTTCAGCAGGATCTCCCCGGCGCCCAGCTCCGCAGCGCGCTCGCACCACTCCAGGGCGTCGATGCCGGTGCTCCTGCGCCCGCCGTGCGTGGTGACCTCGAACCCGCTCGGAGTGGGCTCGCCGCCCTCGCGCACCCGGCGCACGTCCGCGGAGAGCACCAGGACCTGGCGGCCGAAGCGCTCGGCGATCTCCTCGATGAGCTCAGGTCGGGCGATGGCCGCGGTGTTCACCCCGACCTTGTCGGCGCCGGCGCGCAGCAGCCGGTCCACGTCGTCGGTGGAGCGGACCCCTCCCCCGACGGTCAGCGGGATGAACACCTGGTCGGCGGTGCGGCGCACCACGTCGTAGGTGGTCTCCCGGTCCCCGCTGGAGGCGGTGACGTCGAGGAAGGTGAGTTCGTCGGCGCCGCCGCCGTCGTAGGTGCCCGCGAGTTCGACGGGGTCGCCGGCGTCACGCAGGTTCTCGAAGTTGACGCCCTTGACGACGCGTCCGGCGTCGACGTCAAGGCAGGGGATGACGCGGATGGCCAGGCTCACCGGTCGGCCCTCCGCACCGTGGCCAGGGCGTCCTCGAGGGTGAAGGCGCCCTCGTACAGGGCGGTGCCCATGATGGCGCCCTCCACGCCCAGCGGGACCAGGGTGGAGATGGCCTCCAGGTCGGCGAGGCTGGACACGCCGCCACTGGCGACCACCGGCTTGTCGGTGCGCTCGCACACGGTGCGCAGCAGGTCCAGGTTGGGGCCCTTGAGGGTGCCGTCCTTGTTGACGTCGGTGACCACGTAGCGGGCGCAGCCCTCGGACTCCAGGCGCTCCAGGGTCTGGAGCAGGTCGCCTCCGTCCCGGGTCCAGCCGCGGGCGGCCAGGGTGGTGCCGCGCACGTCCAGGCCGATGGCGATCTTGTCGCCGTGCTCGACGATGATCTTGGCGCACCACTCCGGGTTCTCCAGGGCGGCGGTGCCGATGTTGACGCGGGTGCAGCCGGTGGCCAGGGCCGCCGCGAGCGACTCGTCGTCGCGGATGCCGCCGGACATCTCGACCTTCACGTCGAGGCGGCCGACGATGTCGCGCAGCAGGTCGCGGTTGTGTCCGCGACCGAAGGCCGCGTCGAGGTCCACCAGGTGGATCCACTCGGCACCGGCGTTCTGCCAGGCCGTGGCCGCTTCGAACGGGTCGCCGTACTGCCCGCCGGAGCCGGCCTTGCCCTGGACGAGCTGGACGGCCTGCCCGCCCGCCACGTCCACGGCGGGAAGCAGTTCGAGTGCGGGGGTCGACGGGGTGTGCTCGCCGGTCATGGTGCCTACTCGTTCTCGGTTCGGTACGGATTCGGGTGTGGGAACGCGGAGACTCGCGTCGTTCGGGCGCCGGGAGGGTTCTGGAGGTGCCGAAGGTGGGATCGCGAGGAACGAGCCATCACACCATAGGCGCCGAAGGTTCCTCCCCTTCTGGGCGCACGAACACAGAAGGAACCGTCGCGTGCCAGCGCGTCCGTTGAGGGCGGTGGCGGGCGACGGGTGGGCCAAAGCGAAGCGGAGGCCCAAAACAAACACCTCCTAAAGGGTGGCGACCCAGTTGGCCAGGACGCGGGCGCCGGTGTCCCCGGACTTCTCCGGGTGGAACTGGGTGGCGCTGAGCGGCCCGTTCTCCACGGCGGCCACGAACGGCTCACCGTGCTCGGACCAGGTCACCTGCGGGCCGCGGATGCGCTCACTGCCGCTGACGAACTCCCAGCGGCGGACCGCGTAGGAGTGCACGAAGTAGAAGCGGTCCTGCGGTCCCACACCCTCGAAGAGGCGCGAGTCCTCGGGCGGGGTGACGGTGTTCCAGCCCATGTGGGGCACGACGGGGGCCTGGAGGCGCTCGACGGTGCCGGGCCACTCGCCGCAGCCCTCGGTGGCGCGGTCCTGGGAGTGGACGTCGGCCTGCTCGATACCCCGGTCGAAGAGGACCTGCATGCCCACGCAGATCCCCAGGACCGGGCGTCCCCCGGCCACGCGGCGGCCGATGATCCGGTCGCCGCCCGCGGCCTTGAGGCTGGCCATGCAGGCGCTGAAGGCGCCCACGCCGGGGACGACGAGTCCGTCGGCGTCGAGCGCGGCGTGCGGGTCGGAGGTGACCGTGACGTCGGCGCCGGTGCGCTCCATGGCGCGTTGGGCCGAGCGGAGGTTGCCCGACCCGTAGTCGAAGACGACCACTCGTGACGGCATTCGGGTCCGTCCCTTCCAGACTAGGAGTAGCCGGGTTAGAAGTAACCCAGGCGCATGACACCGGAGACCACGGCGAGGGCCACACACGCGCCCAGGGCGGCGGCCAGGGCCCGGTTGATCTTCCACAGCGCGTAGACGCCTCCGGCGAGGAAGCCTCCGAGCACGAGGAGGAGCAGGCCCCACAGGTCGGTGTCCATCTACAGGACACCCTTGGTCGAGGGAACCCCCGTGACGCGCGGGTCGCTCTCGGTGGCCGCGCGCAGGGCGCGGGCGAACGCCTTGAACTGGGCCTCGACGATGTGGTGGGCGTTGCGGCCGTAGGGCACGTGGATGTGCAGGGCCACGCGGGCCTGGGCCACGAAGGACTCGAAGATGTGGCGGGTCATCGTGGTGTCGTAGTCGCGACCGATGATCGGGGCCATGCCCTCGGGCTCGGTGTGCACCAGGTAGGGGCGGCCGGAGACGTCGACGGTGACCTCGGCGAGGGCCTCGTCGAGGGGCACCTTGGCGTCGGCGAAGCGGCGGATGCCCGCCCGGTCGCCGAGCGCCTCGCGGAAGGCGGCGCCCAGGGCCAGGGCGGTGTCCTCCATGGTGTGGTGCGAGTCGATGTGCAGGTCGCCCTCGGTGCGCACGGTGAGGTCGAACAGCCCGTGCTTGGCGAGCTGGTCGAGCATGTGGTCGAAGAAGCCGACCCCGGTGGAGACGTCGGCGACGCCGGTGCCGTCCAGGTCGACCTCGACCAGGACCTTGGTTTCCTTGGTTGCGCGTTCGACGCGCCCGGTGCGGCTCATGGTGCCAGTCCTTCTCGGTGGTGCGGTGGTGGATCTGTGGTGGTTACCGGCCGATGGCCTTGAGGAGCGCCGTACGGAAGGCGGCCATCTCCTCGGGGGTGCCGACGGTGACGCGCAGCCATCCGGGCGGACCGACCTCGCGGATGAGGACCTGCTGGTCGAGCACGTCCTGCCAGACCCTGCTGCGGTCCTCGAACTCACCGAACAGGACGAAGTTGGCGTCGGAGTCGGCGACGGACAGGCCCTGCTCGCGCAGCCAGCTGACGAGGGAGTCGCGTTCGTCGCGCAGGTCGTCGACGGCCGCGAGGAGTTCGTCGGCGTGGTCCAGGGCGGTGAGGGCGACCGTCTGGGTGACGGCGGACAGGTGGTACGGCAGCCGGACCAGTTGGAGGGCATCGACCACGGCGGGGTGCGCGGCGAGGTAGCCCACGCGCGCGCCGGCCAGGGCGAAGGCCTTGGACATGGTGCGCGAGACGATCAGCCGGGGGTGATCCGAGAGCAGGGTCAGGGCGCTGGGAGTGCCCTCGCGGCGGAACTCGGCGTAGGCCTCGTCCACGACCACCACGCCGGGGGCGGCGCGGGCGATGCGCTCGATGTCGGCGATCTCCAGGGCGGTGCCGGTGGGGTTGTTGGGCGAGGTCAGGAAGATGACGCTGGGCCGGTGCTCGGCGATGGCGGCGAGCGCGGCGTCGACGTCGACACGGAAGTCGGCGTCGCGCGGCACGGACACCCAACCCGTTCCGGTGCCCCGGGAGATGATCGGGTGCATGGAGTAGGACGGTTCGAAGCCCATCGCCGTGCGGCCGGGACCGCCGAAGGCCTGGAGCAGCTGCTGGAGGATCTCGTTGGACCCGTTGGCCGCCCAGATGTGGGACGAGGTCAGGTCGTGGCCGAGGTAGGCGGCCAGCCCCTCACGCAGGCGGACCGCGTCGCGGTCGGGGTAGCGGTTGAGGCCCAGGGCGGTCTGGGCGACCGCCTCGGCCAGCGCCTCGGCCAGGCGCGGCGAGGGGGCGTGCGGGTTCTCGTTGGTGTTGAGGACCACCGGCACGTCCAGCTGGGGTGCGCCGTAGGGCGCGCGCCCGCGCAGATCGTCGCGCAGGGGCAGGTCGTTCAGAGTGAAGCTCACTGGTTTCACACTCGTGGTCGGTTGTGGCGGGGCGTACGTGCGGGACCCCTGTGACCACCGTGGTCACAGAGTGCCCCGGACACCTGCCCCGCGGGCGGTCGGCCTTCGGCTGTGTTGATCTGTGGCCTCCGCTTCGCTTCGGCCAGTGTTCGGGCGCCAAGAAGGGCAGGAACCTTCGGCGCCTACGGTGTGATGGCTCGTGCCTCGCAATCCCACCTCCGGCACCTCCAGAACCCTGCCGGCGCCCTCACGGCAACCCCCTCTGGCTAAGGTTTGGCCTCTTCTTCAGCATGGCCCGAGCGGGCGGCGACGGCTTCGCCGTGCGCGGGCAGGTCCTCGGCCTCGGCCAGGGTGATGACGTGATGGGCGACGTCGGCCAGCGCGTCACGGTCGTACTCCACGATGTGCACCCCGCGCAGGAAGGTCTGCACGCTCAGGCCGCCGCTGTGGCAGGCGCAGCCGCCGGTGGGCAGCACGTGGTTGGACCCCGCGGCGTAGTCGCCGAGGGAGACCGGGGAGTGGTCACCGACGAAGATCGCTCCGGCGTTGCGCACGCGCGCGGCCCGGGCCGGGGCGTCGGCCGTCATGATCTCCAGGTGTTCGGCCGCGTAGGCGTCGACGACGGCCAGGCCCTGTTCGAGGTCGTCGACCAGGACGATGCCGGACTGCGGACCGGACAGTGCCTGTCGGACGCGCTCGCTGTGCTTGGTGGCGGCGACGCGCGCGGTGAGGCGTTCGGTGACGGCTTCGGCCAGCGCCTCGTCCGGGGTGACCAGGACGGAGGCGGCGACGACGTCGTGCTCGGCCTGGCTGATGAGGTCGGCGGCGACGTAGTCGGGGTTCGCGGTGGAGTCGGCGAGGATCGCGATCTCGGTGGGGCCGGCCTCGGCGTCGATGCCGATGACCCCCTTGAGCAGGCGCTTGGCGGCGGCGACCCAGATGTTGCCGGGACCGGTGACCATGTCCACGCGTTCGCAGTCGTCCGTGCCGTAGGCGAACATCGCCACGGCCTGGGCGCCGCCGACCGCGTAGACCTCGTCGACGCCGAGCAGGGCGCAGGCGGCGAGGATGGTCGGGTGCGGCAGACCGCCGAAGTCCTTCTGGGGCGGCGAGGTGACCGCGAGGGAGGACACGCCCGCCTCCTGGGCGGGGACGACGTTCATGATGACGCTGGAGGGGTAGACGGCGCGGCCGCCCGGCACGTACAGGCCGACGCGGTTGACCGGGATCCACTTCTCGGTGACGGTGCCGCCGGGCACGACCTGGGTGGTGTGGGTCCGGCGCCGCTGCTCGCGGTGGACCTTGCGGGCGCGGCGGATGGACTCCTCCAGCGCGGCGCGCACGGCGGGGGCCAGCTCGGCGAGCGCGGTGTCGATGGCGTCCTTGGGGACGCGGATGTCGGTGAGCCGCACACCGTCGAAGCGCTCGGTGAGTTCGACCAGGGCCTCGGTTCCGCGATGGCGCACGTCCTCGCAGAGCGGCCGGACGCGTTCGGTGGCGTCCGCCACATCGATTTCGGCGCGCGGAAGAGCGTCGCGCGGGTCGCCTGAGGAGCCTCGGAGGTCGATTCGACTGATCACGGACCCAGTCTAGGGGGCGACACCCCATCCATGGGCAGTGACGTCCGGATGATGGACACCACACCCGTGCGACCGGCGTGAACCCCGCCTCGGCAGGCATGTGCGCACACTCCCCCACAAATACCCGGCATAAGCGTCACCTAAGTTTGGAACACCTAACCTAATGAAGCCAATGAAAGGCTTGCCTAACAAATTCAAGAGCCTTTAGTGGCGTTTCGCAATATGCTTTTGAATGCGTTATTGTGGTGACATGACTTCGAACAAGACCAGCGATAGCAGCCTTTCCAAGTTCCACCGCCTCCTGGTCGACCAGGTACGGCACGAGTTCACTGCCTCGCACCAGTACGTGGCGATCGCGGCCTGGTTCGACGACCAGGACCTGCCGCAGCTGGCCCGGGTCTTCTACGAGCAGTCGCTCGAGGAGCGCGACCACGCGATGATGATCGTGCGGTACCTGCTCGACAGCGACATCACGTTCGCCCTTCCGGGCGTGGACGAGATCGAGACCGACTTCGCCGTCCCCCGCGACCTGGTCGCCCTGGCCCTGCGCCAGGAGCGCGAGGTGAGCGACCAGTTCCAGCGCCTGGCCAGGGTCGCCCGCGACGAGGACGACTACACCGGCGAGCAGTTCCTCCAGTGGTTCATCCAGGAGCAGGTGGAGGAGGTCGCCAAGATGTCGACCCTCCTCAACGTCGTGGACCGCGCCAACGGCAACCTGTTCGACGTGGAGACCTTCGTCGCCCGCGACATGCCCAGCGAGGGCGACGGCAGCCAGGGCGCGCCCGGCACGGCCGGCCCCGCGGTGTCCTGACACCCGCACGATCCATCCCGCGGCCCGGCGGCGTACGCGCCCCCGGGCCGCGAGGCATACTGGGACCATGCCAGAGGCACTGCCGATCTTCCCGCTGAACACCGTGTTGTTCCCCGGCATGACGATCCCTCTCCACGTGTTCGAGCAGAGGTACCGTCGGCTGGTCTCCGAGCTGCTCGGACCGACCCTCGCCGGAGGTGAGGCGGGCGGCCGGGACCGCGGACCCGCCCGGTTCGGTGTCGTGTGGATCGAACTGGGGCACGAGGTGGCCAGCGAGTCCGGCCAGGGCGCGGGCGGCACGGACACCGGGGTGCCCAGCACCACCGGCTCCGGCACCCGCCCCTCCCTGCCCCTGGTCAGCGCGACCGGGTGCACGGCCGTGGTGCGGGACGTGCGCACCTACGAGGACGGCCGGTACGACCTGGTGGTCGAGGGCGGTACCCGGTTCACGATCACCGATCTGACCGAGGTGGACCCCTCCTCCCCCGACGACTACTCCACCGCGTCGGCCTCCCTCCTGCCCGAGGCCCTGGGCCCGGACGCCAAGGAACACGCCGAGCGGGTGCGTGACCTGTACGAGGTGTACCGGCAGCGGCTCTCCTCGATCGGGATGGCCCCGGAGACCTCGCGGGACCTGCCCCGCGACCCGGTCGGCCTGTCGCACGCGGTGGCGGCATCGATCGTGCTGGACTCGGCGGAGAAGCAGCGGCTGCTGGAGGCCGAGGACGCCGCGACCCGGCTGGCCGTGGCCGCCCGCTTCCTGCGCAGGGAGAACCGCATCGTGGCCGCCCCGGACCTGCCCAACCTCCCCGCGGGCCCCTTCCTCAACAACGGTGTCTCCTTCAACTAGGCACTCCCCGCACGGCTGGGCGCGCCTCCCGGGACGGTGGGAGTAGCCTGCCCGGAAGGTTGGAAGCAGCGAAGTGGAAAGCCCAGGTAACGCATGAGTGGAAAAGCCACGCCCGCGACCGTGGCCGCCGGCCGCACCAAGACCACCTACACCCTGCATCCCTACGAGGTGGAGGGTGGTGACGGCCACTCCTACGGGACCGACGCCGCCGACGCGATCGGGGTGCCCCGCGAGCAGGTGTTCAAGACGCTGGTGGCCGAGGTGGACGGCGTGTTCACCGTCGGAGTGGTCCCGGTCAGCGCGTCGCTCGACCTCAAGGCGCTGGCGGCGGCGGTCGGCGGCAAGCGCGCGACGATGGCCGACCCGGCCAGGGCCGAGAAGATCACCGGGTACGTCCGCGGCGGCATCAGCCCGCTGGGACAGCGCAAGCGACTACGCACGGTGATCGACTCCTCCGTCACCGGGCTGCGTTCGGTCTACGTCTCCGCCGGGCGCCGGGGCCTCCAGATGGAGCTGACTCCCAAGGACCTGATCGCGCTGACCGAGGCGGTCACCGCTCCCATCGGGGCGGACTGAGTCGGCCCCGCCCCGGAGGCGCGGGGGGAGATCCGGTCGTCCGCTCCTCGGACCCGGAGTCCCCTGCGCCACAGGGGTCGGTGGACCTCCACACATTCGCCCACGGAGTGTTGCCGCCCCCACTACCCAGGGGTAGCTTTGTGACATGGGCAACACTTCATCCCCCTTTAAGTCCGTTCCCGACATGTTCGCTTCCCGCGTCGCCGAATCCGGCGAGCGGGAAGCGTTCACCTATCCGGTCCCCTCCCCCACCGGAGGCAGCGAGAAGTGGGAGAGCCTCACCTGGAACCGGACCCGTGATCGCGTACGCGACCTGGCGCTGGGCCTCCACTCGCTGGGAGTGACCTCCCAGGCCCGCTGCGCGATCGCCTCCAGCACCCGCATCGAGTGGGTTCTGGCCGACCTCGCGATCCTGTGCGCGGGCGGGGCCTCCACCACGATCTACCCCACCTCCACGCCTCCCGACTGCGCCTTCATCGTCTCGGACTCCGGCAGCATGGTGGCCTTCGCCGAGAACGACGAGCAGGTCGCCAAGCTCGTCGAGCAGCGCGGCGCCATGCCCGGGCTCTCCAGGGTCATCGCCTTCGAGGGCGGGGCCGGGGGTGACGACGACTGGGTCATGGGCCTGGCCGAACTCGAGGCGCTCGGCGCCGAGCTGCACGCCGAGAAACCGGAGCTGTTCGACGAGCTGGTCTCCTCGGTCAGGGCCGAGCACCTGGCCACGCTGATCTACACCTCCGGCACCACCGGCCGCCCCAAGGGCGTGCGCCTGGACCACGCCAACTGGCTCTACGAGGCCGAGGCGCTCAAGGTCATGGGGGACGAGATGCGCGCCCAGGGCTGGGAGATGCTCGACGAGCACGACGTGCAGTACCTGTGGCTGCCGCTGGCCCACAGCTTCGGCAAGGTCATGCAGGTCGCCCAGTTGCGCATGGGCTTCGAGACCGCCATCGACGGCCGCGTCGACAGGATCGTGGACAACCTGGCCGTCGTGCGGCCGACCTTCATGGCGGCCGCCCCGCGGATCTTCGAGAAGGTGTACAACAAGGTCGTCATGCAGGCCAAGGAGGGCGGCCCGGCCAAGTACCGGATCTTCAGGTGGGCCGTCGGCGTGGGCGACAGGGTGGCCCGGCTGAAGGAGGACGGCAAGGAGCCCCGCGGTGTGCTGGCCGCCCAGTACAGGGTCGCCGACCGGCTGGTGTTCGGAAAGCTGCGCGCCCGCTTCGGTGACCGGCTGAAGTTCTTCGTGTCCGGCAGCGCTCCCCTGGCCCCCGAGATCGGCCGGTTCTTCTACGGCGCCGGGATCACCATCCTGGAGGGCTACGGTCTGACCGAGACCTCCGCCGGCGCCTTCCTCAACCGGCCCGGCGACGTCCGCTTCGGCAGCGTCGGTCTGCCCCTGCCCGGGACCGAGGTCAGGATCGCCGAGGACGGCGAGGTCCTGCTGCGCGGCGGCAGCGTCATGAGCGGTTACCACAATCTGTCCGGCGCCACCGAGGCCGTGCTCGACGAGGAGGGCTGGTTCGCCACCGGCGACATCGGTGTCCTGGAACACGGCCGCCTGCGGATCACCGACCGCAAGAAGGAACTGATCAAGACCGCGAGCGGCAAGTACGTGGCGCCGCAGGGGATCGAGAGCCGCTTCAAGTCGCTCTGCCCCTACGTGGGCAACCTGGTGGTGCACGGCGACCGCCGGCCCTACTGCGTGGCCCTGGTCACCCTGGACCCCGAGGCGATCGAGGTCTGGGCCGAGGCCAACGGCCTGGGCGCGCTGAACTACGGCGGCCTGACCAAGGAGCCCAAGGTCCGGGCGATGGTCCAGGAGGCCATCGACGAACTCAACAAGGACCTGCCCAGGCACGAGACCGTCAAGGACTTCGCCATCCTGCCGAGCGAGCTGACGGTGGAGCAGGGTGAGATCACGCCGAGCCTGAAGATGCGCCGCAGGGCGGTGGAGGAACGGTACAGCGACCTGCTCGAGGGCATGTACAAGGACTCCATCCAGTCCCTGTGAGGGGCGGGGTCAGCCCCGCGGCCCCTCCGGGCCGGGGCGCTCCCCCTCCGCCGCGACCGGCGGCTCCCACCCCTCCGGGTCGGGGGTCGCCGCCGTGCCGTGGGAAGCGGGCGCTGAGGCATCACCCGTGTGGGGACCGGAGGCGGGAGCCCCGGGGACCGGGTCACCGGAAACCGGTGTTCCGGTGACCGGGACGCCTGGGGCGGGCGCCTCGGCGCGGACGGGTTCGGGGACACCGGGCTGGTCGCCGCGCAGCAGGCTGAAGGCGTCCAGCAGCCCGTACTGGAGGATGTGCACGAAGGGCCACACGACCAGGAAAGCGGTGGCCTGGAGCTGGAGGGCAGCGACCACGGTGTCACCGGCGTCGGCGGCCAGAACCGTCTCCCGGGCCGACGCGTCCAGGGCGACGCCGATCCGCCAGAGCAGGACGGAGGCCGCGGCCGAACCCAGCGCCCCCGCGACCAGGCCGACCAGGCGCAGGTCCTCGAAGCGGCGCCGGGCCAGGGAGAACTGCACCATGTAGGTGACGTATCCGGTGACCAGACCGGCCACCGCGGTGATCACCGCGAAGTAGCCCTCGCCCGCGAAGACGGTCTCGGAGGCCCCGGTGAACACACCCCCGTCGGGCAGGACCACCACCTCGGGTCGCGGGGCGAGCCACCACCACAGCGGCCCCAGGAGGGCGCCCAGCAGGACCACTCCCCCGAGGAAGGCCGCGCCCACAGCGAGGCCGCGCCCCGCTCCCGACGCACCCGTGTCGCTCTGCTCCGCCATCGACCGCTCCTTCTCGTCGCCGCCCGGACCTGCCGAAAACCAGTGGATACCGGACATGACCCGAAGGAGAATACCGCCATGAGCGACAAGAGCAGTTCCCTGACCCGGTCCGAGCGTGTCGATCCTCCCATGGCCGCCGACGAGCGCACGATGCTCCTGGCCTGGCTGGACTGGCACCGGGCCACGGTGCACAGCAAATGCGCCGGTCTGGCCGCCGACCTCGCCTCGACCGCGCCGCTGCCGTCGTCACCGATGTCCACCATCGGCGGGATCGTGTCCCACCTGCGCTGGGTGGAGGCGTTCTGGTTCGAGGTGGTGATGCTCAACCAGCCCGACGTGGCGCCCTATTCGGCCGAGGACCCCGACGCGGAGTTCAGGCTCGGGGCGCAGCGCCCCCTGGACGAGCTCCTCGCCGAGTACGCCGCCCAGTGCGAACGCTCCCGGGAGATCACCTCCCACCTGGAGCTGGGCAACTCCTCGCGCAGGATCCCGGACCACCGGGGGCGGACGACCCTGCGCTGGGTCCTGATGCACATGGTCGAGGAGACCGCCCGGCACAACGGGCACCTGGACGTCCTCCGGGAGCTCGCGGACGGCGTGACCGGCGAGTAGCCGGCCGCGAACACCGGCTCTTCCGGAGCACGAGGGCCCGGGACGGCGTGTGTCCGTCCCGGGCCCCCGTGCTGTCCGGATCTGCCTGCGCGGCCCGGCCGCTCAGTCCTCGTCGGCGTCCGCCTCCGCTTCGGCGTCGGGGACACCGGTGCCCTCGGCGCCTTCATCGGCGAGGATCAGGTAGAGCCCCCGCCTGGTCTCGGCCAGGAGGCGCTTGGCCCGCTCCAGCTGCTCCGGGGTCCCGGCCTGGGCGACCTGGGACGCGGCGGCCGAGAGCTGGTAGGCCAGGGTGCTGATCTCCTCGTAGCGGGACCTGGCGTCGGCGTAGGCGTCGGCGCCCGCCTCCCACGGCGGGGTGAGGTCCGCGCCGTTCTCCTCGAGGTAGGCGATGCCCTCGTCGGTGAGCTGGTAGGGACGGCGGCGCCCCTCCCCCTCGATCTGGGCGACCAGGCCCTCGTCCTCCAGCTGCTGGAGCATGGGGTAGACGGAGCCGGGGCTGGGGCGCCAGGCCCCGCCGCTGCGCTCGCGGCCCTCGCGGATGATCTCGTAGCCGCTGCGCGGTTCCTCGGCCAGGAGCATGAGGATCCCGGTGCGCACGTCACCGCGCCGGGCCCGGGTGCCGCCGCGCCGGTGTCCGCGCCGGCCGTGCCCGCCCCCGAAGGGGCCACCCGGCCCGAAGGGGCCTCCGGGGCCGAACGGGCCTCCGGGGCCCATCGGCCCTCCGGGACCGAACGGCCCGTCCTGCCCGAAGAGGCCGTCGTCCCCCTCCCACGGCGGCCGGGGCGGCCCCTGCCCGGGTGGGGGCGGCGGGGGCGGCGGGGGCGGCGGAGGGCTGAAGCCGTCCCACCGGGGTCCCTGCCGGTCGTGGTCGTCGTGCCCGTGCCGCGGGCCCCGGTGTGCGTCGGGGGTGTCGGTGGGCCGCCAGGACCAGGGCGGTCGGGGGCGCTCGGTGCGCCGCCCGCCCCAGGGCCAGGGGCCGGGAAGTGCCATCGCGGTCATGTCGTTCTCCTTCGCATCGATCGATATCCAGTGATACCGATAGTTCACGACTGTCATCTCGTGAACCGATAGCTCAAAGATATATCGCTAACTTGGTCTCGACAAGGGCGGAGACGGAAAAATCCCCGTGCGCGGTGCCGCACACGGGGATTTCCGGAGGTCAGAGGATCAGTAGTCGACCGCGTACGCCCCCAGCAGACTCTTCATCTCACCGTTGAACTCCGGCGAGATCCGCACCGAGTAGCGGTCCACCGCGTAGATCCGGGAGCGCACCGGGTTGTCCACCCGGATGCGCACGGGGGTGTCGCCCTTGTGGGTGCTCAGCACCTGGCGCAGGTCGTCGATGAGCTCGGGGTTCAGGCGCTCCTCCGCGACCGACAGCAGCACCGGCGGCTCGCCCTCGGTGATGTGCGAGATGTCCAGGATCGACATCTCCGAGGCGAACATCGAGAAGGTCCCGTCCCGGTCGTTGAGCCGCCCCTTGACCGTGACCGCGGTGTCCTCGAGCAGGGCCTCCACGTACAGCGGATAGGTCTTGGGGAAGAACAGGACCTCCATGGAGGCGTCCAGGTCCTCCACCGTGGCGATCGCCCACTGGTTGCCCGCCTTGTTGGTGCGCTTGTCCACCTTGGAGATCAGACCGGAGATGCGCACCTCCCCGCGCTCGCGGGCCAGGTCGCCGGCCACGATCTGCGCGATCGAGGTGTCCCGGGAGCGGGCCAGGACCCGCTCGGCGCCGGCCAGGGGGTGGCTGGACACGTACAGGCCCAGCATCTCCCGCTCGAAGGCCAGCTTGGTCTTGCGGTCCCACTCCTCGTCACCCCACTGGATGTTGAGGCCGATGGGGGTCGAGTCGCCGTCGTCGTCCCCGCCTCCGAACAGGTCGAACTGGCCGTTGGCCTCCTGCTTCTTCGAGCTGATCATGCCCTCGACCGCGGTCTCGTGGTGGCGGTAGAGCTCCCGCCGGGGCTGGCCCAGCGAGTCGAACCCGCCCGCCTTGACCAGCGACTCGATCACCCGCTTGTTGCAGGCCGCCAGCTCGATCTTGGAGAGGAAGTCGGTGAAGGAGGTGTACTTGCCCTTCTCCGTGCGGGTCTTGACGACCGAGTTCACGACGTTGGCGCCCACGTTGCGCACCGCGCCCATGCCGAAGCGGATGTCCTTGCCGACCGGGGTGAAGCGCAGACCGGACTCGTTGACGTCCGGCGGCAGCACCTTGATGCCCTGGGTCCGGCACTCGGCCAGGTAGACCGCCATCTTGTCCTTGTCGTCACTGACCGAGGTCAGCAGCGCGGCCATGTAGGCGGCCGGGTAGTTGGCCTTGAGGTAGGCGGTCCAGTAGGAGACCAGCGCGTACCCGGCTGCGTGCGACTTGTTGAACGCGTAGCCCGCGAACGGGAGCATGACGTCCCACAGGGCCTGGACGGCCTCCTTGGAGAAGCCGCGCTTCATCGCGCCGGGGAAGAACTTGGCCTCCTCCTCCTCCAGGGCCTCCTTCTTCTTCTTGCCCATCGCGCGCCGCATCAGGTCGGCGCCGCCCAGCGTGTACCCGGCCAGCTGCTGGGCGATGGCCATGATCTGCTCCTGGTACACGAGCAGGTGGAAGGTCTCCCCCAGGATCGGTTCCAGAGCGTCCTTGAGCTCGGGGTGGATCGGGGTGACCTCCTGGCGCCCGTTCGAGCGGTCGGCGTAGTCGTTGTGCGCGTTGGCCGCCATCGGGCCGGGACGGTACAGCGACAGGACGGCCGCGATGTCACCGAACTTCTTCGGTTCCATCCGCTTGAGCAGGTTGCGCATGGCGCCGCCGTCCAGCTGGAACACGCCCAGGGTGTCGCCCCTGGAGAGCAGCTGGTAGGTCTTCTTGTCGTCGAGCGGGAGCTTCGCGAGGTCGATGTCGGTCCCCTCGGCCTCCTTGATGCTCTTGACCGCGTCATCCATGATCGTCAGGTTGCGCAGGCCCAGGAAGTCCATCTTGAGCAGACCCATCTCCTCGCACTGAGGATAGGGAAAGCCGGTGATGATGGCGCCGTCGGAGTCGCGCTTGTGCAGCGGGATGACGTCGAGCAGGGGTTCCTTGGACAGGATGACGCCCGCCGCGTGCACACCGGTGCCGCGGGTCAGGCCCTCGATACCGCGCGCGGTCTCCATGACCTTGGCGACCTGGGGGTCGTTGTCGACCAGACTGCGCAGCTCGGTGGTCTCGCCGTAGCGCTCGTTCTCGGTGTTGAACACCGCGTCGAGCGGGATCTCCTTGCCGCCGACCGCCGCCGGGAAGGCCTTGGTGATCTGGTCGCCCACCGAGTAGGGCATGCCCAGGATGCGGGTGGAGTCCTTCACCGCGGCCTTGGCCTTGATGGTGCCGAAGGTGAGGATCTGCGCCACCCGCTCCTCGCCGTACAGGCGGGTGACGTACTCGATCATCTCGCCGCGCCTGCGCTCGTCGAAGTCGAGGTCGACATCGGGCATGGACACGCGTTCGGGGTTGAGGAACCGCTCGAACAGCAGACCGTGCTCCAGCGGGTCCAGGTCGGTGATGCCCAGGACGTAGGCGATCATCGACCCCGCCGCCGAACCGCGGCCCGGGCCCAGCGCGATCCCGCTCTTGCGGGCGTACTGGCAGATGTCGGCGGTCACGAGGAAGTAGGCGGGGAAGCCCATCTCGTTGATGATGCCGAGTTCGAACTCCACCCGCCGGCGGACCTCGTCGCTCGTCCCGTCCGGGTAGCGGGTGGGGAGGAGGCGCTCGACCTCCTTGGCCAGCCAGGAGGCCTGCGTCTCGCCCTCCGGGATGGGGAACTCCGGCATCAGGTCGCGGTGGGCGAAGACCTCGTCGTAGGCGTGGGGGTCGATCCGCTCCGCGACGAGCAGGGTGTTCTTGCAGCCCTCGGCCCACTCGTCGAAGTTGAGCAGCCCGCGCATCTCGTCCGCGGTCTTGAGGTAGTAGCCCGATCCGTTGAACCGGAACCGGGTCGGGTCGTCCAGGTTCTTGCCCACGCCCACGGCCAGCAGGGCGTCGTGCGCCGAGGCCTGGGACTCGTACACGTAGTGGGAGTCGTTCGTGACCAGCGGCGGGATGTCCAGCTCACGGCCGACCTTGAGCAGGCCGTCGCGGACCTCCTTCTCGATCGGCACGCCGTGGTCCATCAGCTCCAGGAAGACGTTCTCCCTGCCGAAGATGTCCTGCAGACCGGCGGCGTACTCGATCGCCTCCTTCTCCTGGCCCAGCCGCAGGCGGGTCTGCACACCGCCGGACGGGCAGCCGGTGGAGACGATGATGCCCTCGTTGTACTGCTGCATCAGCTCCAGGTCCATCCGGGGCTTCATGTAGTAGCCCTCGGCGGAGGCCAGGGAGGACATCCGGAAGAGGTTGCGCAGACCCTGGGCGTTCTGGGCGAGCATGGTCATGTGCAGGTAGCGGCCGCCGCCCGAGATGTCCTTGCCGCCCTCGGCCGAGGCGTCGTCGGAGGTGTTGGACCGCCCCCAGAAGACGCGTTTCTTGTGGAAGCGCGACTCCGGCGCGACGTAGGCCTCGATACCGATGATGGGGGTCACGCCCGAGCCCTTGGACTGCTGGTAGAACTCGTAGGCCCCGAACATGTTGCCGTGGTCGGTCATGGCCACGGCCGGCATCTCCAGCCGCGCGGCTTCCTTGAACAAGGGCTTCAACTTCGCCGCCCCGTCGAGCATCGAGTACTCGGTGTGGACGTGCAGATGAGCGAAGGAGTCGGCCATGACGCGGGTGCCCCCAGGCGGGTAGACGGACGGGTGGTGACTCCTGAGACTACGACTTTCCTGTGACTCTCGGAGACGCCTGTGCACAACTCGGGGCACCCGACGCGGGGAGAACCCGGGCTACGCAGGCGGGTTCGGGGTTCGCCGATCCGGCGTGAGACCCCACACGCGGCGCGTCGTGCGGCGACCGTCGGCGCGGGTCAGGCCGGGGAGGTTCCGCCGGAGGCGCGGAGGTCGTGGGCGAGGGTGCGGAGCCAGGGGTCGCGGAAGGCCGGCTCACCGGTCAGGACGCGGTGGACGAGGGATCGGATCCGCAGGGTGCGGCCGTGTTCGTGGAAGCTCAGGGCCTCGGCGAGCCCCTGGCGGGCCTCCTTGTCGTGGCGGGGGCGGGTGACGGAGGGATCGGCCCAGCGGGTGCGCCGGAAGGAGTGCTCGGTCTTGGGTTGGGAGTTGCCCAGGCGACTCCAGACGAAGCCGTCGACGGAGACGTTGCGCACGGCGCTGGGCGGCAGGTCGTCCGTCCACGCGGCGTGCTGTTGCCAGCGCCAGGTGTTGGGGCTGGTCTTCTCCCGGGCGGTGATGCCGAGGTAGCGGACCCTGCGGCGGATCACGTTCCAGGCGGCGCGTTCGTCGTCGATCCATGCGCGCAGGTGGTGGTGCAGGTTGCCGAAGGTGGAACCGTGCAGGACCAGGTCGGCGAAGACCACGGGGCGCTCGCGGGCGGCCAGGGTCCGGGGGCTGATGCCGGTCGCGGCGAGGTTGGCGCGCAGCTGGGCGCGTTCGTCGGGGGTCAGGCCCTCACCGTCGAGGCCGTAGAGGGACAGCGGGAGGCGGTGCAGCCGCGTGTGGTGGGAGGTGTCGGCGAGCACCCCGCTGAGCAGGTCGTACACGCTGTCCGGGGAGCGGCCCACGAAGTACAGGTCGCCGTCGGCGCTTCGGGCCAGGACCTTGGCCGCGCACTCGGCGAGCACGTCGGCGTAGGAGCAGTCGTGGTCGACGCCCTCGGTGAGGGAGCCGGTCCGGTCTCCGCCGGGGATGTCCCATCGGAAGGGGAGGTTGGGTTCCTTGTGTGCCATAGGAACCCAGTCAAACAAGGCAGGGAGGCCCCGCCAAGGGAATTTCGGTGCTGTTCGGACAGCGGCGGTACACCGTTCGGACACGCTCCCCTGTTAATCTCCGGCGCGTGAACCCCCGCTGAGAGGACCACCTCCGTGACCACCGCACCCCGTCGGATCGCCTCCACCGCCACTCTCGTCCTGGCCGCCTCCGCGCTGGTGGCGATGCCCGCCTCCGCCTCGGAGTCCCCGTCGGTCCCCGCCCCGCCGGGCGCGCACGAGGTCCGCTTCGCGACCTTCAACACCGCTCTGGAGCGCCCGGAGCAGGGCGCCCTGGCCGAGGAGCTGGCCACGGCAGGGAGCGAGCAGGCCCGCAACGTCGCCGAGATCATCCAGCACGTGCGGCCCGACGTGCTGCTGGTGAACGAGTTCGACCACGACGAGGAGGGCGTGGGCGCGCGGCGGTTCCAGGACAACTACCTGTCCGTGGGGCAGAACGGCGCCGAGCCGATCGACTACCCGTACGTGTACACCGCGCCGGTCAACACGGGGGTGGCCTCGGGGGTGGACCTGAACGGCGACGGCGAGGCCGTGACCGAGCCGGGCAGCCCCGGGTACGCGGAGGACGCCTTCGGTTACGGGCTCTTCCCCGGCCAGTACGGGATGGTCGTGTACTCGCGGTACCCGATCGTCACCGACGAGGTGCGTACCTTCCAGAACTTCCTCTGGGCCGACATGCCCGACGCGATGCTGCCCACCGATCCCGGAACCGGTGAGCCGTACTACTCCGAGGAGGCCCTGGAGGTGCTGCGGCTGTCCTCCAAGAGCCACTGGGACATCCCGATCGACACCGGCCGCGGCCGCCCGGTGCACCTGCTGGCCAGCCACCCGACGCCGCCGACCTTCGACGGTCCGGAGAAGCGCAACGTGGCGCGCAACCACGACGAGATCCGCTTCTGGGCCGACTACGTGAGTCCGCGCGCGGGTTCGTACGTCTACGACGACCAGGGCGGTCGGGGCGGGCTCGCCCCCGGATCGCCGTTCGTGATCGCGGGTGACCTCAACGCCGACCCCAACGACGGCGACGGGCACCCCGAGGCCGTGACCCAGCTGCTGAACCACCGGCACGTGGTGGACGTGCGCCCCTCCAGCCAGGGCGGACGCGGCGCGGCCCAGCGCCAGGGCGGAGCCAACGAGGAGCACTCGGGCGCACCGGAGTGGGACAGCGCCGACTTCGCCGACGAGCCCGGCCCGGGCAACCTGCGGGTGGACTACGTACTGCCCTCGCGCTCGCTGCCCGCGCGGGGTTCGGGCGTGTTCTGGCCGACCGCGGACGACCCGCTGTTCCGGCTGACCGGCGACTACCCCTTCCCGAGCTCGGACCACCGCATGGTGTGGGTGGACGTGGTGCGGCCGTAGGCGGCGGGCTCCCCGCCGCTGCCGGCGCCGCCCGGGGGCGGGGGTCCCGGTCCGCCGTGTCCGGGAGGCGCCGGGAGCCGGAGCGGCCGCGTGGCACGGTCCGCCCGGCCGGGAGCGGTCAGCTGACGCGGGCCGCCTCCTCCTGGGCGGCGTCCAGTCCCGCGCTGATCACGCGGTCCATGATGGCGGCGAGGCGGTCGGCGCCCAGGCGGGGCGCGTGCTCGGCCATGCGTTCGACCAGTTCGCGCTCGCGGCCCATGTCGCGTCCGGCGAAGTAACCGACCGGCTTGAGCCGCTGGACCCGGGCGGCGACCAGGGCGCGGCGTTCGAGGAGTTCGGCGAGCTCGGCGTCCATCTGGTCGATGCGTCCGCGCAGGTGGAGGATCTGCTCGGCGGTCCGCGGTTCGGTGGCGGGCGCGGTGTCGCTGTGGCGGTCGTGCACGGTGGTCCCTCTCGGGTGTGGATGCGTTCGCGGATGCGGCGCGGCCGTACGTCCCGTCAGGGGACCCTGTGCTGGGGCGTCGGCCGCCCGAAAAGACGAAAGAGCACCGGGCTGCTGCCCGAGTGCTCTGTTGCCGACGTTCCCGTTTCCGCCTACGTGAAAGCGGCCGACGGGTGCGTCGGCTGGCTAAACACGAAATAGCGGTGGGTCACGGTGGTGATGGTACTACACGGCGAAGGGCCGTGCCCGGGTCACTCCGCGGCCTCGACCTGGATCATGAGCCCGGTGGCCTCGGCGGTGACCTTGCCGTGCGCGCGGATCCGACCGGCGACGAAGACCTTGCGCCCCTCGACCCGCTCCACCCAGGAGGTGATCTCCAGCGGGGTGAACAGCGGGGTGGGGCGTCGGTAGTTGATCTCCAGGTTGGCGGTCAGGCCGGGGCTGGTCTCGACCGCGGAGACGCTGCCGACGGCCTGGTCGAGCATGGCCGCGATCCAGCCGCCGTGCACCAGGCCGGGAGGGCCCTGGTAGACGGTGTTGAGGGTGACCTCGGCGCGCAGGCCCTCGTCCGTGCGGTCGAGGAAGAGCTGCGGGGCGGCGGGGTTGGTCTCACCCTCGACGATGTTGGTGATGGTGCCGACCAGGGTGGTGCCGTCACCGAGTTCGCGGCGGACCATGGTGCCGATCTGGCGGCGGGCGACGTTGAGCCGGCCGGTCAGCTCCTCGACGGTGGCGGCGGTCTCGGCCAGTGTGTCGGTGTCGACCTCGGTGTTGGCGACGGCGTCGACGAGGTCGTGGACGCGGGAGACCAACGTGCGCAGTTCGGCGGGGATCGAGTGGGCGTCGACGAGGGGGAGCCCGTAGGCTCGGGGGTCGTCGGGGCTCTCGGTGACCGGCTGCGTGTTGACCGTCATGTGTTCCTCGTCGGATCGGTGTTCGTTCTCGGTCGGCTGGTGCGCGCACGGCGCGCGCCGGGGGGACGCCAACGTCAAAACCGAATCGTACTCGGTAGTATTCCGGCGGAACGGTGCCGGGAGGTGCGCTCCCCGTCACACTGAACGGGGAGCCACGGTCGTCGGGGGCCGGGTCAGCCGAGTTTGTGCTCCATGTGCAGGTGGGGAATGCCCGCGTCCATGAACTCCTCGCCGTGGGCGGTGTAGCCGAGCCGCTCGTAGAAGCCCAGTGCGTGGGTCTGCGCGTGCAGCTCCACCCGGTCGAGCCCGGACTCCCGCGCCAGTTCCTCGGCGGCGCGGACCAGGGCGGCCCCGGTCCCCTTGTCCCGGCCGGAGGGCAGGACGGCCATCCGGCCCAGGAGTCCGGCACCGTCACCCTGGTCCACGAGGCGGACCGTGCCCACCGGCACCCCGTCCACGAGGGCGAGGAGGAAGGACGCGGTGCTGTCCCGCTCGTCCCACTCCTCCTCGATGGGCACCTGCTGCTCGGCGACGAACACGGCGCCCCGGATGACGAAGACGGCCGCGCGGTCCCGCTCGTCCAGGACCCGGCGAATCTGTGGCTTGCTCATCCGCGCAGACTATCTGCGTGAACCCGCTCACCCCCACCCGGCCCCGGCCTCTGCCCCTGGCCGCCCGCCCTTCTCCAGGCGCCCTAACCTGGACGTATGGAACTGCCCAGCGAGATCCACCCCACCGTCGAGGACCCGCGCGTGGAGCGCGCGCGGTACTGGCGCTTCTCCGGGCTGCCCGACACCGAGCTCCTCACCGCCCGGTTCGTCACCACCGCCTTCACCCGCCACACGCACCCCACCTACACCATCGGCATGATCACTGCCGGGGTGGAGGAGTACTCCCACCCGGGCGGGCGCTCACGGGTGGGGCCGGGCGGACTGGCCGTGGTCGGTCCGGGCGAGGTGCACACCGGGCACGCGGGGATCCCCGAGGGGTGGGGGTACCGGGTGTTCTACCCGGCGCCCGAGGTGGTGGAGGGCATCGGCCGCGAACTCGGCATGCGCGGCACCCCGTGGTTCACCGACTCCGGGATCCACGCCCCCGAGGTCTCACGCGTGCTGGTGAGCGCGCACACGGCGGCCGAGCGGGGGGAACGCCTGGCGGCGTCCTCGCTGGCCAGGCAGGGCATCGCGATGCTGTTGCGGTCGCACGGCAGGGAGCGCGGGGCAGAGGGCGCCGAGCACGCGGCGCGGCCGGAGGTGGTCCGGGCGCGGGAGCTGTTGGCCGAACGCCTGGTGGACCCGCCGACCCTGGAGGAACTCGCGGCCTACGCGGGGATCGGCCCCTTCGCCCTGGCACGGGCCTTCCGGGCCGCCTACGGCCTGCCCCCGCACGCCTACCTGAACCAGATGCGGGTGGACCGCGCCCGGGCCCTGCTGCTCCAGGGGCGGCGGGCGAGCGAGGTCGCCGTGGAGGTGGGCTTCGCCGACCAGCCCCACCTGACCCGCCACTTCCGGCGCCACCTGGGTGTGCCGCCGGTCGCCTACCAGCGCGCCCTGCACGCCTCCTGACCCGCCCTCCGGTCCCGCGGCCCCGTGCAAGAACGTACAAGACGGCCCGTCCGGACCCGCCTAACGTGGGCGAACGTGAAGACCTTCTCCGCACTCCGCTCACCGGCGGTACGGGACAGCCTGGGGATCGGTGTCGCCGTGGGCGCCGCCGGCCTGGCCTTCGGGACCGCGGCCGTGGCCGCCGGGCTGTCCCCCGCCCAAGCCCTCTTCCTGAGCCTGTTCATGTTCACCGGCGCCTCCCAGTTCGCCCTGGTCGGGGTGATCGCGGGCGGCGGGAGCCTCGTCGCGGGGGCGCTGGGCGCCCTGCTCCTGGGCGCCCGCAACACCCTGTACGGGCTGCGGTTGGCCGATGTGCTGGGGTACCGCGGTGCCCGCCGTGCGCTGGCCGCGCACGGGGTGATCGACGAGACCACGGCCGTGACACTCGTCCAGCCGGACAAGGAGTCCGCCCGTACCGCGTTCATGACGACCTACGTGGTCCTGGGCGGTTTCTGGGTGGCCACGACCCTGGCTGGCGCGCTGGCCACCGACCGGGTGAGCGACATCGACGCGTTCGGGCTGGACGCGGTGGGCCCGGCCATCTTCCTGGGACTGCTGTGGCCCCGGTTGCGCGAGGGCGGCCCGCGGACCTGGCTGATCGCGGGGCTGGGCGCGGGGCTGGCACTGGCCGCGACCCCGTTCCTGCCGCCGGGGGTGCCGGTGCTGCTGGCCGCCTCGGCCGCGCTGCTGTCGTTCTTCGGCACCGCTGACCGGCCGGTGGAGCCGGCCGACGGGGCCGCCGGCTCCAACGAGGCCGAGGGGATCCGGTCATGACTCTGTGGATCGCGCTGATCGCCACCACCGCCGGGTGCTACCTGCTCAAGTACGCGGGTCTGGCGGCCCCACGGCGGCTGCTGGACAACCCCTGGCTGCAGCGGTTCGCCACGGCTGTCCCGCTCGCCCTGCTGGCCGCGCTGATCGCCGTGCAGGCGCTGGGCGACGGACAGTCCCTGAGCTGGGACACCGCCCGCATGGCCGGGGTGGGTGCGGCCCTGCTCGCACTGGTACTGCGGGCCCCGTTCCTGGTGGTGGTGGTCGCCGCCGCCGGAACCACCGCCGCCCTGCGCGCCATCGGAATCGCCTAGGAGGCGCTGCCTTCCCGGAGCTCGTCCCGGACCTGCGCGAACGCCGCCACCGCCTCGCGGATGTCGTCCTCGCTGTGCGCCGCCGAGAGCTGGACCCGGATGCGTGCCCGCCCCATGGGGACCACGGGGTAGGAGAACGCCGTCACGTACACGCCCTTCTCCAGGAGGGCGGACGCCATCCGGGCCGCCTCGGCCGCGTCCCCGATCATCACCGGCACGATCGGGTGCTCCCCGTCCAGGACGTCGAAGCCCGCGGACGTGATCGACTCCCGGAACAGTTCCGCGTTCCGCTTCAGCCTCGTCCTGAGGTCGTCGGCCTCGGAGAGCATGTCGAGCACCCGCAGGGAGGCTCCGACGATCATCGGGGCGAGCGAGTTCGAGAAGAGGTAGGGCCGCGACCGCTGCCGGAGGATCTCCACGATCTCGGCGTGTGCGGACACGTATCCGCCGCTGGCTCCGCCGAGCGCCTTGCCGAGCGTTCCGGTCAGGATGTCCACCCGGTCCTGGACGCCGAACAGCTCGGGGGTTCCCCGCCCGTTCGGCCCGACGAAACCGACGGCGTGGGAGTCGTCCACCATGACGAGCGCGTCGTGCCGCTCCGCCAGGTCGCAGATCTCGTCCAGCGGGGCGAGGTATCCGTCCATCGAGAAGACGCCGTCGGTGACGATCAGCCGGTGGCGGGCGTCCGCGGCGGCGACGAGCTGCTTCTCCAGGTCGGCCATGTCGCGGTTCTTGTACCGGAACCTGGCCGCCTTGCTGAGCCGGATCCCGTCGATGATGCTCGCGTGGTTCAGCTCGTCCGAGATCACCGCGTCCTCGGGTCCGAGAAGCGTCTCGAAGACTCCGCCGTTCGCGTCGAAGCAGGAGCTGTAGAGGATGGTGTCGTCGACCTGGAGGAACTCCGAGAGCCGGCGCTCCAGCTGCGCGTGCAGGTCCTGGGTTCCGCAGATGAACCGCACCGAGGCCATCCCGAAGCCCGCCTCGTCGAGGGTGCGCTTGGCGGCCTCGATCAGGTCGGGGTGGTCGGCGAGGCCCAGGTAGTTGTTCGCACAGAAATTGAGGACGGTGTCGTCACCGACGCTGATCCGTGCCGACTGGGGGCCGCTGATCAGCCGCTGGTCCTTGAACAGCCCCGCCTCGCGGATGCCCTCGAGTTCCTGCGCGAGATGGTCGCGCATCGCTGCGTACACGTCGGTCTCCTACTAACTATTCGCTGGTCGTCTGGACGGTCTGGTCCTGCGGGATCGTCGGCGTGGTCCAGTCGAGCACGACCTTCCCGCACCGGCCGGAGGCAGCCACCGCGAAGGCCTCCTCGTGCTGTTCGTAGCCGAACCGGTGGGTGATGATCGGGCTGATGTCGAGGCCGTTCTCGAGCAGCACGGACATCGCGTACCAGGTGTCGAACATCTCCCGCCCGTAGATCCCCTTGAGCGTGAGCATGCGGGTCACCACGGTCGCGAGATCGACCGAGACGTCGTCGGACGGCAGGCCGAGGATCGCGATGCGGCCCCCGGGGCTCATGGTCGAGATCGCCGAGGCGAGGGCCTTGGCCTGCCCCGACATCTCGAACGCGACGTCGAAGCCCTCCTTCATGTGGTTCGCCGTCATGACATCGGTCAGGTCCTCCTGGGACACGTCCACGGCGATCGTCGCACCCATCTTCCGTGCGAGCTCGAGCCGGTACGGGCTCAGGTCGGTCACGACGACGCTGCGCGCGCCCGCGTGGCGCGCGGTCGCAGCGGCCATGACTCCGATGGGCCCGGCTCCGGTGACCAGGACGTCCTCGTTCATGACGGGGAAGGACAGGGCCGTGTGCACGGCGTTGCCGAAGGGGTCGAAGATGGCGGCGACGTCGAGGTCGATCGGGATGCGGTGCACCCAGACGTTCTCCTCGGGGAGCACGACGTAGTCGGCGAACGCGCCGTCGGTGTTCACCCCCAGGCCGATCGTCCGGATGCACAGGTGACGGCGGCCGGCCATACAGTTCCGGCACTTGCCGCAGACCAGGTGGCCCTCACCGCTCACCAGGTCGCCGGCCTTGACGTCGGTGACGCCCCCGCCGACGTCCACGACCTCACCGACGAACTCGTGCCCGAGGACGAGCGGCGGCTGGATCACGGTCTGCGCCCAGTGGTCCCAGGCGCTGATGTGCAGGTCGGTTCCGCAGATACCGGTGCGGAGGACCTTGATGAGCACCTCGTCGCGGCCCATCACCGGGTCCTTGACCTCGGCCAGGGTCAACCCGGGTTCGCCCCGGAGTTTGGAAAGAGCCTTCATGCCCCCGATCATCACGCACTGGATATCATTAAGTCCATCACGAAGACCTGCAGAGAAGCTTCCAGTTCTACTTAAAAGGGGATCGTGTGATCGACCCACGCCGCCTGCGCGTACTCCAGGCCGTCGCGCTCCACGGCACGGTCACTGCCGCAGCCCGGTCCCTCTACCTGTCCCCGTCCGCGGTCTCCCAGCAGCTGTCGGCTCTGGAGCGGGAGGTGGGACTCGACCTCTTCGAACGCCACGGACGCAACATCCGGCTCACCGCATCGGGGACCGTGCTCGCCGGGTACGCCGTGCAGGTGTCCGCGATCCTCGAGCAGGCGGAGGCCGACCTGGCCGCGTCGGCGCTCGGTGAGGTGGGCACTGTGGGCATCGCCGCCTTCCCGTCGGCGATCACCGAGGTCGTGGCTCCCGCCCTCCGCACGCTCCGCACGTCGGCACCGCACCTGCGCGCGCACGTCACCGACGCGGAGGGCGCCGCCGCGCAACGGCTCCTGGCAGAGGGCCACGTGGACGTCTCCGTGTCCGTGGACTACCCCCAGGCCACGGTCCCGACCGCCCAGGCGTTCAGTCACGCCCGCCTGTACTCGGAGCCGTTGGACGTGCTCGTTCCCTCGGACAGCGACCTCGCGGCCAGCGCCCAGCTGTCGCTGTCCCGGCTGGCCGGTGAAGCGTGGGTCACCCCGCTTCCGGGGAACCCGATCCACGACCTGACGCTCCTCGCGTGCCAGCAGGCGGGCTTCCAGCCGCGCGTGGAGTCGGTCTCGAACGACTTCCGCGCCGTCAGCGCGCTCGTCGGCGCCGGTGTCGGGATCGCCCTCGCTCCGCGGTCGGCGATCGCCGCCGTCGACCTGCCGCGCGTCAGCGTCGTTCCGCTGCGGGGGCGACCCCCGAGAAGGCACGTGTTCGTCTCCGTTCGCCACGGCACCGAGGGGCACCCTCTGGTGAACGCCGTGCTCAACGCTCTGCACGACCACGCCCGCGCCCTCGAGCCGCTGCGGAGACGGCCGGCGGTGCCGCACCGGAAGCACGGGGACGAGGACTCCGACTGACCGCTCGGGGCCGGGCGGGGCCGGGCACACGGCACCCGGGCGAGGGTTCGGTACGGGTTGGGCGGGGTTGTCCACAGGCCGTCGCGTCCGGCCTTGACCGGCCCTGGGCCGCCTGCGAGAGTCAGCCGCATGTGCTCCGGGGCACACCCCGACTCCGGCGCGCACCGAGTGGACCTTGCGACGATGGAAGGACCCGCCTCCATGGCCCCTGCCGCACAACGGCCCCAACCCCCCACCGACACCGCCGCACACGCGGTGGTGGAGGTCCTGGCCGCCGCCGGGATCAGACGGTGCTACACCGTCCCCGGCGAGAGCTTCCTCGAACTGGCCGACGCCGTCGACCAGCATCCGGAGATGGCCCTGGTCTCCACACGGCACGAGGGCGGCGCCGCCTTCATGGCCGAGGCCGAGGCCAAGCTCACCGGTGTCCCCGCCGTGGCCGCGGCCACCCGAGGCCCCGGCGCGGCCAACCTCGCGGTGGGCGTGCACACCGCCATGCAGGACTCCACCCCGATGATCGTCTTCCTCGGCCAGGCCGAGACCGAGCACCTGGGCCGCGAGGCCTTCCAGGAGGTGGACCTGACCGCCTTCTACGCGCCCATCACCAAGTGGTCCACCACGGTGCACCGGGCCGACCGGCTGGCTGAGGTCACCGCGCGGGCGATCCGGATCGCCACCACCGGCCGGCCGGGCCCGGTGGCGATCGCGGTGCCGGGCGACCTGTTCGGCCGACGGGTCGGCCCCCGGCCGAGGCCGCGCCCCGCGGTGGTCCCCCGGCCCTCGTTGGGCGGGGACGAGCGGGACCGGCTGGCCGACTGGCTGGCCAGAGCGGTGCGTCCGGTGATCATCGCCGGCGGCGGGGCCCGGGCCGCACGCGAGGACCTGGTGCGCGTGGCCGAGCAGTACAGCACCGGGGTGTACGCCGCCTGGCGCCGACAGGACGTGTTCCCCAACGACCACCCGCTCTACCTCGGGCACCTGGGACTGGGCGCGCCGACCGCGGTGCTGGGCGCCCTGGCCGACGCGGACGCGGTCCTGGTGGTGGGGTGCCGGATGAGCGAGACCACCACCCAGGGGTACCGGCTGCCCGAGTCCGACGGGCGCACCCGGGTGGCGCAGATCGACATCGACCCCGAACAGGTGGGCGCCACCAAGGACGTGTGGCTCGGTGCGGTGGCCGATGCCGGGAAGGCCCTGCGCGCACTGGCCGGGGCGCCGGTCAAGGTGCCCTACCGGGACTGGAGCGGGGCCCGCCGGGCCTGGGTGGAGAGCACGGCCGTTCCGCCCGAGGCCGAAGGGCACCGGGGGAACCGCATGCACCCGTGGTCGGTGATCGCCGGGATGCGCGAGGCCCTGCCCGAGGACACCCTGATCACCAACGACGCGGGCAACTTCGCGTCCTTCCTGCACCGCGGCTGGTGGTTCCGCCACCCCGACACCCAACTGGCGCCGACCAGCGGGGCCATGGGTTACGCCGTGCCCGCCGCGGTGGCCGCGAAGATCGCCGCCCCGGAGCGGACGGTGGTGGCGGTGGCCGGTGACGGCGGAGCGCTGATGACCGGTCAGGAGCTGGAGACGGCGGTGCGCCACGGCGCGGCGATCACCGTCGTGGTGTTCCAGAACGGTCTCTACGGAACGATCGCCATGCACCAGGCCCGCGAGCTGGGCAGGATCGCGGGGACCGAGATCAGCGGGCCCCTGGACCTGGCGGGCTACGCGCGCTCCCTGGGGGCGCGCGGTGCCACCGTGCACACCCGCGAGGAGCTGGAGAAGGCGCTGGCCGAGGCGGTGGGGGCCGACCTGCCCACCCTGGTGGACGTGCGCACCGATCCGGAGGTGATCAGCCCGACCGCCACCATGACGGACCTGCTCGGCCGGGCCTGACCCGGCCGGGGCGGCCCCGGCCGGGCACGGCCCGGTGCCCGCCGCGGGCACCGGGCCGTGCCCGGCGTGCCCGTGGCGGCGGAGCGCTTCGGGGCGGGCCTCAGACCGGCCCGGGGCCGTCCGTGTAGGCGGAGGCGGCCTCGCGCAGCGCGCGCACGACGGCGCGCAGGGCCGGGCGTCGGGAGGCGTCGGTGCGCCAGAACACGTAGACCTGGCGGATCAGCGCGGGTTGGACCGGGACCACGTGGACCCCCTCGGGCAGGGGGCCGCGGCCCAGGCGGGGCATGACGGCCGCGCCGATCCCGGCCGCGATGAGGGCCAGCTTGGTCTGGTGTTCCTCCACGGAGTGGATGATCTCGGGTTCGGCGCCCCGGCCGCGGATGATGGCGTTCAGCCAGTCGTCGCAGATGGACCCCTTGGTCCAGCTGATCCAGGGCAGGTCCAGGATCTCGTCGAGCTCCAGGATCTCCCGGTGGGCCAGGGGGTGGTCGGCGGGCAGGGCGATGTCCCCTATGTCCTCCATCAGCGAGGCGCGCGTCATCCCCGGGGGCAGTTCCAGCGGCGCGCCCATCCAGTCCACGACCAGGGCCAGGTCGGCGTCGCCGCGTGCCATGGCGGAGACGCTCTCCTGGGGTTCCTCCTCCAGGAGTTCGACCCGCAGGGCCGGGTGGGCCTCGCGCAGGGCGGGCAGGGCGGAAGGCAGGAGCCCGCGCACCGCTGTGGGGGTGGCGGACAGGCGCAGGTGGCCGGTGACGTCGCCCCGGTGGGCCTCCAGGTCGGCCTCCGCGCGGTGGACCAGGGAGAGGATCCGCGAGGTGTGCTCGACGAGGAGTTCGGCGGCGTCGGTGAGGCGTACGCCGCGTCCGTTGCGTTCGACCAGGGGTTGGCCGACCTCGCGTTCGAGCTTGGTCAGCTGTTGGGAGACGGCGGAGTTGGTGACGTGCAGGGCCTGGGAGGCGGCGCTGAGGGAGCCGTGTGCGGCGATGGCGTGGAGGACACGGAGCCTGTCGACACTGAGCATGTAAGCAACGCTAAGGGATGGTTTAAGAAATACGAAGTAGACCTAAGGGATCGTGCACGGATAGAAACATCCCATGTCCACTCCTTCCATCGCCGCGGCGCCCTCCGCCCCGGTACCCGCGCCCGCCCCGGCACCCGCCCGAACCCCGCTCCTGGGCTGGCGCGCCAAGTTCGTGCTCCTCGCGCTCATCTGGGGCATGAGCTTCGTCCTCATCAGGATCGGTGCCGAGGTCCTGGCCCCGCTCCAGCTCGCCCTGGGCCGCATGGCCACCGGCGCCCTGCCCCTGCTCGCGGTCCTGTTCCTGAGCGGCGGACGCCTGCCGTCCTCGCCCCGCCTGTGGGGGCACGTGTTCGTGGCCGCCCTGCTGCTGAACACCGTGCCCTTCACCCTGTTCGGGTACGCCGGCCAGCTCATCCCGTCCGCGCTGATGGGGATCGTCAACGCCTCGACCCCGCTGTTCGGGGTGGTGTTCGCGATGCTGATCCTGTCCGACGAGCGTCCGGACCGGACCCGGGTCCTCGGGCTGGGCATCGGCTTCCTCGGCGTCCTCACCGTCTTCGGAGTGTGGAACTCGCTCGGCGAGGTGAACGTCAGCGACACCGACGCGCTCCTGGGGATGCTGCTGGTCGTGGCGGCCACCGCCTGCTACGGGATCGGCACGCCCTACCTGCGGCGCTTCGTCGCGGGCAGCCCGCACACGGCCCTGGAGCTGAGCGCCCTGCAGATGCTGCTCGGCACCCTGCCCCTGCTGGTGCTGGCCCCGCTGCTCACCGGCGCGCCCACCGAACTGACCTGGAAGGCCGCCCTGGCGGTGACCGTGCTGGGCGTCTTCGGTACCGGGTTCGCCTACATCCTCAACTACGCGATCGTCCGGGCCGCGGGCGCGACCGTGGCCACCACGGTCACCTACGTGGTTCCGGTGGTCGCGGTCACCGCGGGGGTCGTCCTGCTCGGCGAGACACTGAGCTGGAACCAGCCGCTGGGGGCGCTCGTCATCATCCTGGGCGCCGCCCTGTGCCAGGGGATCCTACGCGTCCGCCGCCCGGCCCCGAACGGGGGCAGGACGGCGGAGAGGTCTTCGAGGCGGCGCGGGAGCGGCGCGCGGGGCTAGTCCTCGCGGAGCTTCTCCATGACGGCTTCCAGGTCCTCGGGGTAGGGGCTCGAGAACTCCACCGGACGGTGCTCGGTGGGGTGCTCGAAACCCAGCCGCACCGCGTGCAGCCACTGGCGCCTGATACCCAGCCGCTCGGCGAGGGTGGGGTCGGCGCCGTAGAGGTGGTCGCCCACGCAGGGGTGGCGCAGCGCGGACATGTGCACCCGGATCTGGTGGGTGCGGCCCGTCTCCAGCTTGATCTCCAGCAGGCTGGCGGCCCGGAAGGCCTCCTGGGTGTCGTAGTGCGTCACCGAGGGGCGTCCGCCCGCGACCACGGCCCAGCGGCCGTCACCCGCGGGGTGGCGGTCGATCGGGGCGTCGACGGTGCCCCGGAACGGATCCGGGTGGCCCTGGACCAGCGTGTGGTAGCGCTTGTCCACGGTGCGTTCCTTGAACGCCCGCTTGAGCACGCTGTAGGCGGTCTCGCTCTTGGCGACCACCATCAGGCCGGTGGTGTTGGCGTCCAGGCGGTGCACGATGCCCTGCCGCTCGGCGGCACCGCTGGTGGCCAGCTGCACGCCGGAGGCCAGCAGGCCCTCCAGCACGCTGGGGCCGGTCCAGCCGACCGTGGGGTGCGCGACCACGCCGACCGGCTTGTCCACCACGATGATGTCGGCGTCCTCGTGCACGATCCGCATGCCCGGGACGGCCTCGGCCCTCGGGACCGGGGCGGTGGGCGGCGGCGGGAGGGTGACCTCCAGCCAGGCGCCGGCCTGCACCCGGTCGGACTTGCCCGCCTCGGCGCCGTCGAGGAGGACGCTGCCGTCCCCGATCAGCTCGGCGGCCCTGGTCCGGGAGAGCCCGAACATCCGCGCGATCGCGGAGTCGAGCCGGTCGCCCTCCAGTCCGTCAGGGACGGGGAGGCTCCTTGTGTCGCTCATGCGCCGTTCCCCTTGTCGTTCTCGCCGCCGTCTTTGTCGGCGGCGTCGCCGGTGGCTCCGGTGTCATTCCTGTCACCGGTGTCGGCGGTGTCGGCGGTGCTCGCGCCGGCGGCGGAGTCGTCGGCGCCGGTGTCGGCGCCCTTCTCCCGCTCGGGCGCCTCGTCCGCGACCATCGTCCCGTCCAGGTTGAGGCCCTTGAAGGTGAGTGCCACCACCAGGCAGGCCCCGACCACCACACAGGAGTCGGCGATGTTGAAGACCGGGAAGGTCCCGACGCTGATGAAGTCGACGACCGCGCCGTGCCCGGGCGTCTCGCCCCGGAAGTAGCGGTCGACGAGGTTGCCGGCGGCGCCGCCCATCATCAGGCCGAGCGTGACGCCCCACCACAGGCTGCGCACCCGCCAACCGATGTAGCCGATGGCGAAGACGACGACGGTGGCGATGGCGGTGAACACCCAGGTGTACCCGGTGCCGAGCGAGAACGCCGCACCGGTGTTGTACACCAGCGTGAACTGGACGAGGCTGCCGATGACATCGAGGCGCTCGCCCTGGGAGAAGACCGCCAGCACCCACTCCTTGGTCAGGAAGTCGGCGACGATCGCGGCGAGCGCGACCAGCAACAGGAGTGCGTACCTGCGCGGCCGGGCAACGGTGTTGTCGGTCGTGGTCATGTTGCTGTCCCCGGAGGGCTCTACCTCAGTCAGCGACGCTCCTCGCGCTGTTTGCAGGTGACGCACAGGGTGGCACGCGGAAAGGCCTCCAGACGCGCCTTCCCGATGGCCTGGCCGCATGACTCACAGACCCCGTAGGTCCCCGCGTCCATCCGTTCGATCGCCCGCTCGTTCTTGGCGAGCAGGTCACGAGTATTGTAGGCCAACGCCAGATCGTGTTCGCGCTGGAAGGTCTTCGCTCCGGCGTCCGCGGGGTCGTCCCCCGCCCCCTCGACCGGGTCGGTGAGCCGTTCGGCGAGTTCGATCTCGTTCTCGCGGAGCTCCTCGCGCTGCGCCTCGATCTCGGTCTCCAGCTGGTTCCGGACCTGCGCGAGCTCCTCCTGGGTCCAGGGTTCCTCCCCCGGAAGGACCGGCAGCGCCGCCGTCTCGGTGGCCTTCATCGCACTCCCCCTCCAAGCGTCCCACGGCCCCCTACCCCGCGTGAACTGCGGGATCTCCCCTTCGAGAAGGCTGTGAGTGGTGCCGCGAGCCTAGGCAATCCACCGCCCCAAGGCAATGATCGGGGCGGTGCGGTGCCGGACCGGTCAGAGGGAGCGCCGGTACAGGGCCGTGGGCACCACGAGGGTCCCGCGCAGGATCGCCTCCTCGGTGACGGTACCGGTGTCCCACCAGCCCTGACCCTCGTAGAAGCGCCGGGCGCGGGTGTTGGCGGCCAGGACCCGCAGGACGGCCTGGTCGGCCCTACCGTCGGCCATCGCCTCGTGCAGCGTCCGGGCCAGCTCCTGGTTGGTGCCCGACCCCCACACCTCGGGCACGGAGTAGAAGGTCTCCAGGTCCACCACCGAACGGCTCTCGTCCTCGGGGTCGGGGCCCGGCGCGAAACCCGCGAAAGCCACCACGGCGCCGTCCTCCTCCGCGACCAGCACCCCTGCCCCGGGTGCGGTGAGGTCACCGGTGAGCCGCCCGGCCCAGACCCCGGACAAGCGCTCCGGATCCAGGTTCTCCAGCGCGTAGTCGGGGATCATGCCGCGGTAGGCGGCCTGCCAGGAGCGGACGTGCACCCCGGCGATGGCCGGAGCGTCATCGGGTCGTGCCTCACGGATCGTCATGGAGACCCATCCTGGCCGCCGTGGCCGCCCGGGGCCAGGGGGCGGAGCCGGTCCGCCCCGAGCGAGCGCCCCGGCTCACTCCGCCACGGCGAAGCCGCCGTAGTCCTCGGCGAGCAGCAGCAGGTGGGGCTCGTCGAAGGTGGCCGGGCCGCCGTGCGGTCCGGTCAGCACCTCGATCACCCAGTCCACGTCCTCGGCGTCGTCCTCGCCGGCGAGCATGTCCCGGTACACCCGGCAGGGCTCGTACCCCTGCTCCAGGAGCTGCTCGGCGAGCTCGTCCGCGTCCTCGCGGTCGGGCAGGGTCACCAGGACCGCGCCCCGCGTCTGTTCCGCCACGGCCGCCCCCTCACTCAATACGCGGCACGCCTGGCCGCACTGCGTTATCCTGAAGTCGTGTCGATGGGGACGAGTAACGCTGGCCCCGACCGGACGGAGACAGCCTAGAGGGGGCTGGACCGCCCAAGCGACCCGGGGACGGTGGGAGCCCGGGGGCAACGACCAGCGCGAAGATCACCCCGGAGCCGTCGGAAGAACAGGTCGCGCGCATCGCTGCGCACCCCAGTAGAACCGGCACGAACGCAACGAAGTGGGACCCGCCACCGACCGCCCAGCGGACTCGGGACGCGGCTCCAAGGAGGGTGGTACCGCGGGGCTTCGCCTCGTCCCTCCGTCAGGAACACCCCTGATGGAGAAAGGTACGACGGTGACCGACGACCCCCGGCCCGAATCCCGCGCGCTGCCCCAGCTGCCCGCTCAGATCGACCTGCCCGCGACGGAGCGCGAGATCCTCGGCCGCTGGTCGAAGGAGAACGTCTTCCAGCGGTCGCTCGACCAGACCCGCGGCAACGAGAACTGGGTGTTCTACGAGGGCCCGCCCACCGCGAACGGCCAGCCCGGCGTGCACCACGTCGAGGCCCGCGCCTTCAAGGACGTCTTCCCCCGGTTCCGCACCATGCGCGGCTACCACGTGGACCGCAAGGCCGGCTGGGACTGCCACGGCCTGCCCGTCGAGGTCGCCGTGGAGAAGGAACTCGGCCTGAGCGGCAAGAAGGACATCGAGGCCTTCGGCATCGCCGAGTTCAACGACCGCTGCCGCGAGTCCGTCCTGCGCAACGTGGACGCGTTCACCTCCATGACCGAGCGCATGGGCTACTGGGTGAACATGGACGACGCCTACCGCACCATGGACCCGCAGTACGTGGAGTCCGTGTGGTGGGCGCTCAAGCAGATCTGGGACAAGGACCTGCTCGTCCGCGACTACCGGATCAGCCCGTACTGCCCGCGCTGCGGCACCACTCTGTCCGACCACGAGCTGGCCCAGGGCTACGAGACCGTCACCGACCCCTCGGTGTACGTGCGGTTCCCGGTCACCTCCGGCCCGCTGGCCTCGCCCGATCACCCCACCTCGCTGCTGGTGTGGACGACCACCCCGTGGACCCTGGTGTCCAACACCGCGGTGGCCGTGCACCCGGACGTGAAGTACGTGGTGGCCACCGACGGCGACGAGCGCCTCGTGGTCGCCGAGCCCCTGTTCGAGAAGGTCCTCGGCGAGGGCTGGGAGCTCACCGGCGAGAGCTACGAGGGCGACGAGATGGAGCGCTGGACCTACCAGCGCCCCTTCGACCTGGTGCCCTTCGACGAGCCCGCGCACTACGTGGTCCTCGCCGACTACGTGACGGTCGAGGACGGTACGGGCCTGGTCCACCAGTCCCCCGCCTTCGGCGCCGACGACATGACGGTCTGCCGCGCCTACGGCCTGCCCGTGGTCAACCCGGTCCGTCCGGACGGCACCTTCGAGGCCGAACTCCCGCTCGTGGGCGGGGTCTTCTTCAAGGAGGCCGACAAGACGCTGGTCCGCGACCTCAAGGACCGCGGCCTGCTCTTCCGCCACCTGAACTACGAGCACTCCTACCCGCACTGCTGGCGCTGCCACACCGCGCTGCTCTACTACGCGGTCCCGTCCTGGTACATCCGCACCACCGCGGTCAAGGACGAGCTGCTCGCGCAGAACGACGTCACCAACTGGGTGCCGGAGAACGTCAAGGAGGGCCGCTTCGGCGAGTGGCTGCGCGGCAACGTCGACTGGGCGCTGTCCCGCAACCGCTACTGGGGCACCCCGCTGCCGATCTGGGAGTTCCCCGACGGCCGCCAGATCTGCGTGGGGTCCCTGGAGGAGCTGAGCGAGCTCAGCGGCCAGGACCTGTCCAACCTGGACCCGCACCGCCCCTACGTCGACGACGTCGTCATCCCCGACCCCGACGCCGACCCGTCGCTGCCCGAGGACCAGCGGGTCGCCCGCCGCGTGCCCGAGGTCATCGACGCCTGGTTCGACTCCGGTTCCATGCCGTTCGCCCAGTGGGGCGCGCCGCACCAGAACAAGGAGACGTTCGAGGAGAACTTCCCCGCGCAGTACATCTCCGAGGCCATCGACCAGACCCGCGGCTGGTTCTACTCGCTGCTCGCGGTGAGCACCCTGGTGTTCGGCCGCAACTCGTTCGAGAACGTGGTCGTGCTCGGCCACATCCTCGCCGAGGACGGCCGCAAGATGAGCAAGCACCTGGGCAACGTCATGGAGCCCATCGCGGTGATGGACCGGCACGGCGCCGACGCCCTGCGCTGGTTCATGCTGGCCAGCGGTTCGCCGTGGACCGCCCGACGGGTCGGCCACGCCGCCCTGGAGGAGATCGTCCGCAAGGTGCTGCTGACCTACTACAGCACCACGTCGTTCTTCACCCTGTACGCCAACGCCGGGAACGGTTGGGACCACTCGAAGCTGGCCGACGCGCCCGCTCCGCAGGACCGCCCGATGCTGGACCGGTGGCTGCTGTCCGAGCTCAACGAGGTCGTCCGCGACGTCACCACGGCCATGGAGACCTTCGACACGACCGGGGCCGGACGCCGCCTGACCGCCTTCGTCGACGACGTGTCCAACTGGTACGTGCGCCGTTCCCGCCGCCGGTTCTGGGGCGGGGCGGACACCCCCGAGGGCGCGGCCGCCTTCGCGACGCTGTTCGAGGCGCTGGAGACCGTCACCCTGCTGATGGCGCCCGTCGTCCCGTTCCTGACCGACCACGTGTGGTCCGCGCTGCGCCGTCCGGACGCGGCGGACTCGGTGCACCTGGCGTCCTGGCCCCAGGTGGACGAGGATCTGATCGACCCCGAGCTGTCGAAGAACATGGCGCTGACCCGCCGCCTGGTGGAGCTGGGCCGGTCCGCCCGGGTGGACTCCGCCATGCGCACCCGCCAGCCGCTGGCCCGCGCGCTGGTGGGCGCCCCGGGCTTCGCGGACCTGCCGGAGCAGCTGCGCGCGCAGGTGGCCGACGAGCTCAACGTGGCCGGTCTGGACGCGCTCTCGTCGGTCGGCGGCGACCTCGTGGACTACGTGGTCAAGCCGAACTTCCGCGCTCTGGGCAAGCGGTTCGCCAAGCGCACGCCGCTGGTGGCCAAGGCCATCCAGGCCGCCGACCCGGCCGCCCTGGTCGAGCAGGTCCGGGAGACCGGCTGGGCCCAGGTGCGGGTCGAGGACGAGCCGGTCGAGGTCAACGCCGACGAGGTGCTGGTGACCGAGCAGCCCCGTGAGGGCTGGGCGGTGGCCTCCGAGGCCGGTGAGACGGTGGCTCTGGACCTGGAGCTGACCCCGGAGCTGCGCCGCGCCGGTCTGGCCCGCGAGATGGTCCGGATGCTCCAGGAGGCCCGTAAGAACAGCGGCCTGGACGTGTCGGACCGCATCCACGTGTGGTGGACCACCGAGGACGAGTCCGTGCGCAGGGCCCTGTCCGAGCACGGCCGGATGATCGCCGGTGAGGTGCTCGCCGACGCCTTCGTGGCCGGTCCGGGCGAGGACGCCCCGCACTCCGCCGAGTCGGAGGAGTTCGGCGTGGCCTTCAGCTTCCGCCGCGCCTGATTCTCAGCGCGTCAGCGCGACGAAGGGCCCCGCTCCTCGGAGCGGGGCCCTTCGTGGTGTCTGTGCGGTGCCTGCGTGCGCGGGTCAGCCGGAGTAGGAGGAGTCCGGCTGCTTCGTGCGGTCCTCCGCGGAGGCCTCACCGTCGTCCGGCCCTGCGGACTCCTCCGAGTCCTCCGGTCCCTCCGACGGTTCCGTCTCGGCATCGGAGCCGGTTCCGGTTCCGGCATCGGGTTCGGTGTCGGGTTCTGTGTCGGTGTCGAGGAGGGCGGCGTAGGCCAGGGCCGAGTCCTCGGCCCCTGCTGCGGACGCTTCGTCGCCCTCGGGTCCGGCCTCCGGGCGTTCGCTCTCCGAATCCTGCTCCTCGGCGGGGGCCGCGTTGTCGTCCTCGGGGGCTTCCCGGGCCTCTTCCTCCGCGATGACGGGTTCCGTCTCGCCCGGACCGTCCTCGGAGGTCTCCTCCTGGACGGAGGCGGCTTCGAACGGCTCCTCGGCGGATCCCTTCTCGGGAACCGTGTCCTCGGCCCCGGGCCCCGCGGCGTCCTCCGCGGCGTCCTCTGCGGGCTTCTCGGCGAGGGCTTCCTCCGCGGGCTCCGCCTCCTCGTGGGGGGCTTCGCGGCGGGGCGCGTCCTCGTCGGGTGTCTCCTCGCGGTCCTCGCGAGTGGTCAGCGTGGGGATCCGGTAGGCGAACGCCTCCGCGGGCCGCTCTGCCTCAGCCTGCACGGGCTCCTCTGCGGGCTCAACCTCAGCCTGGACGGGCTCCGGTGCCCAGGGCTCTTCCGCGGGCTCTGTGTCAGCCTCTGCAGGCTGCTCCGCGGGCTCAGCCTGGACGGGCTCCTCTGCGGGCTCCGCCGCCACGGGCTGCTCCGCGGGAGCCTCCTCCTCGCGGGCCTCTTCCACAGGCTCTTCTTCGACCGGCTCCGCGGCGCGCTCCTCGACAGGATCCGCGACGGGTTCGGGGGCCACGGCCGCCTCGTCCGGCTCGGCGACCGGTTCCGGCCAACTTCCCACGGTGGGGGTCTGCCAGCGGGGAACCTCGAACTCCGGTTCCTCTTCGCTCTCGTCGGCGGCCGTCGGCTGCGGCTCTCCGACCGGGTGCTCCAGGGGTACGGGGTGGTGCCCCGAAACAGCGGATTCCCGCACCGGCTGTTCAGCCGGTGCGGGCACGCGCCGAGACTCCTCCGGTACCCACGGTGGGGCCGGTACCGTGCCGGCCGCGGTTGCGGCGGCCGCCACGGGGACGGACGACTTCCCCAAACCGTCCGTCCGTTCCGTATCCGCTCTGCCTCCGCTGAACCGTCCCTGGATGATCGCGCCCAGCAGGAGGAGGACGCTCAGCCCGCCGAGCCCCAGGGCGATGTACACCAGGGCGGGTTCGGCGAGCACCAGGGCAGCAGCGATGGCGGCAAGGGCCGCCAACACCGCCACAGTGGCGAGGAGGCTAAGGATCACGGGTCGACCAGGGCCTTTACACGTGTGGAGCCGGAGTCTTCAGTTGTTCGGAGCCGCACTGCCGCGATGAGATCAGCGACGCTCGTGCGGGGCCTCACCCGGGTGGAAACCACCGTGCTGGGCGGGCTCGGGCTGACCGAACGGGTTGCCGCCGGGACCGTGCTGCTGGAGCGCGGGGGTTCCGCCGGACTGGGGGGCCATCGTCTGGAAACCGCCCGTGGTGTTCGGGTTGGGCTCGATGGACTTGCCCTCCTCGTTGAGCTCGCGCAGCTGACGCTCGAAGTAGTCCTTCAGGCGGCTGCGGTACTCACGCTCGAAGTCCTTGAGCACGTTGACCTTGTGCTCGAGCTCCTCGCGCTGCTGGACCAGGCTGCCCATGACCTGACGGTGGCGCTCCTGGGCGTCACGGTCGAGGTTCTCGGAGCGGGCCCGGGCCTCACCGATGATCTGGTCGGCCTGGCGGCGCGCCTTGCCGAGGATGTCCTCGGACTCGTGGCGGGCGCGGCCGAGGGTCTCGTCCGCCTCGCGGCGGGCGTCGGAGATCGCCTGGTCGGCGGTCTGCTGGGCGAGCGCCAGGACACGGGCGGCCGTGTCCATGTTCTCCTCGCCACCCATGGCCATGTTGGCACCGGTCATGCCCATCTGCGGCTGCTGGGCAGGCGGCTGCGGCGGCTCGACGGGCTGCTGCGCCTGGACGGGCTCCGGGCGCATCTGCTCCATCTGCTGCGGGGCCTCGGGAGCCTGCTCCTGCTGCTGGAAGTCCTGCATGCCGGCGTTGGGGACCTTGCCCCGCAGGCACTCGGCAAGCTTGCCGCGCAGTTCCTCGTTCTCCTGGATCAGTCGGTCCAGCTCAGACTCGACCTCGTCGAGAAAGGCGTCGACCTCTTCTTCGTCGTACCCGGGTCGGAGCCGGGTGGTGCTGAACTGCTTGTTCCGCACATCGGCGGGTGTCAGCGGCATGTTCGTCTCCTTGGCGCGCTTGGAGTCTGTCCGTAGGGACGCTACCTGATCGTGACCTTACGGCAATCCAGATCATGACCAAGACCACATATCGGAATCAGGGGCTGTCTTTTCTGCCTCTGCTCCTCTTATCCCACGCTCAGCATCAGGCTTCCCAGAATGCTCTGGAGGATGATCACGGCGAAGAAGAGGATCAGCACACTCAGATCGAGTGCGATGCTCCCCAGCCGGATCGGCTTGATGAACCTGCGCAGGAACCTCAGTGGCGGGTCGGTGATCGTGTACACGATCTCAGCGAGCACAAGCACGAACCCGGTGGGCCGCCAGGTCCGGGAGAAGGACTGAACCATCTCCAGAACCACCCTCGCTATCAGCACGAAGACAAACAGCTGCAGCAGAAGTGACAGCACGTACAGGACGATACTCACGGTCGTTCCCCGACCCAATCTCTGGACAAATGTGATGATCTAGCTCTGATTGAAGAACCCTCGCTCGGCGATCCGCGCCTTGTCTTCGGCGGTCACCTCGACGTTGGCCGGGGACAGCAGGAACACCTTGTTGGTCACGCGTTCGATACTGCCATGGAGACCGAAGATCAGACCAGCCGCGAAGTCGACCAGACGCTTGGCGTCGCTGTCGACCATCTCGGTCAGGTTCATGATCACCGGTGTACCTTCCCGGAAGTGCTCTCCGATCGTACGCGCCTCGTTGTAGGTACGTGGATGGAGCGTGGTGATCCGAGCCAGGTCGGCGGTTGAGGCAGTCGTGGTCGTACCACCGCGTCGCTCACCCGTTCCCAGGTAGTCGCCGGTGTCCGTCACAGCGTCGCCTCGTGTTTCCTCGCCTCGCGGGGTGTCAGCGTCGCGGTCACGCTGCTCTTCCACGCCCTCGTCGAAATCGTCGAACTCATCATATTCGTCCGCATAGCGGTGATCGTAACGGTCGTCCTCCACGAGGCCGAGGTAGACCGCCATCTTGCGCATTGCGCCGGCCATCTCATGTCCTCCGTCGTCCCCGCGGTCTTCACCGCAGCCGACTCCTCCGTCTTCGGCCCCTGTGCCCCGCGTACGCGGGGTGTTCGTCCATTCGGGCGAACGCCACAGACAGGCCCCAAGGTCTATGTGGGGACATTACCCCACGATCGGTCCCCGAGCGCCGAGCAACGCCGTACCGAGTCGCAGGTGTGTCGCGCCTCGCCCGACCGCGGCTTCGAGGTCCCCGCTCATCCCCGCGGAGATCACTGTTGCCTGAGGGTAGCGATCCCGGATCCGCCCCGCCACCTGGTAAAGCCGGGCGAAGGCCGCGTCCGGGTCGCCCCCGAGGGGGGCTACCGCCATGACACCGCCGAGTGTGAGCGCCTCGTGTTCGGCGATGCGCTCGGCGAGCCCGGGTGCGTCGCCGGGATCCACGCCGCCGCGCGGTCCGATGACCCCGGCCCTCGAGTCGGTGTCCAGGTTGACCTGTACCAGACAGGTCAGACGCCTGCCCGCCGCGGCGGCCCGGTCCCCCAGCGCCCGCGCCAGTTTGGCACGGTCGACCGAGTGCACCACGTCCGCGTAGGAGGCCACCGAACGGGCCTTGTTGGTCTGGAGCTGACCGACGAAGTGCCAGGTCAAAGCGATGTCAGAGGTTTCCGCTGCCTTCGGCGCCGCCTCCTGGTCGCGGTTCTCGCCGACGTCGGTGACACCGAGAGAGGCGAGAATGCGCACATCACTGGCCGGATAGGTCTTGGTCACTCCGATCAGTGACACCTCCGAGGGATCGCGGTCGGCCCTGGCGCAGGCCGCCTCGATCCTGGCCCGCGCGGCCGTCAGGTTGGCGCGGATCTGCTCGGTGCGCGCGGGGTCGGTCTGTGACACGGGTGTTCCTTCTGCTGTGGGACTGCTGTGGATCTGAGGTGCGGCACGGCGGGGGCCGCCAGGGGGACACACGTGACCGGAAGTGGCCCCGGAGGTTCCGAGGGCTCCGGAGTCGAGGTGCTCCGGGGTCACACGCGCCAGAGGAAGGAGGCGAACCGTCCCGTGGGCGCGTCCCCGCGGTGGGAGAAGAGCTCGGGGCTCTCCAGGGTGCAGCGGCCGTCAGCGGTGATGTCGGTGACTCCGGAACGGCGCAGCTGGGCCGTGACCGCGGCGACCATGTCCACGCCGGTGGTGCCCTGCCGGGTGGTGGAGGCCGCTTCGGGGGTGCGCTCGGCCGTCTCGGCCTGCAGCCGCGGCGGGACCTCGTAGCATCCGCCGCAGATGGCCGGGCCGAGGAAGACGGTGATGCGGTCGGGGCGGGCGCCCTGGGCGACCATCGTGTCGACCAGGTTGGCGGCCACCCCGTGCGCGGTGCCCAGACGTCCCGAGTGGGCCGCTCCCAGCACACCGGCTCCGGAGTCGGCGGCCAGCACGGGCAGGCAGTCCGCGGCCATCGAGGCCAGGACCAGGTCCGGCCGGGTGGTGACCACCCCGTCGCAGGTGCCGACCCCGCCGGGCTCGGTGGCCACGAGCACGTCGGCGCTGTGGACCTGGTTCATCCACACGACCTTCTCGACGTCGAACCCGAGTTCCTGGGCCGCGCGTACGCGGTTGGCGGTGACCGCCTCGCGGGTGTCACCCGTCCCCAACCCGAGGTTGAGCGAGTCGAACGGCGACCGGCTCACGCCGCCCTTGCGTTCGGTGACGGCGGCACGGACACCGTGCCCCAGGTCGATGATGTTGCCCATCGGCGCGACGCGGACCTTCCCTCTGCCCCGTGGGAGCACCGGACGGCTGGTCTGCCGGGCTGCTCCTCCGGGGGCGGCGACGGCCCCGCCACAAGGGTCGGGGCCGCTGACACGTCGATGGTACCGGGATGGTGAGGGACTACTTCAGGAACTCCGGCACGTCCAGGTCGTCGGGGTCGTCGAAGATGACCCGGCGGCGGGGCGTGGGAACCTCACCCCGGCGGTCCGAGGCGTCCGAGACCGCGTGGATGTGACTCGGCTGGGCTTCCTGCTCCGGCTCGGGCTCGGGCGCGTGCTCCTCGACCGGGGCCGCCTGCTGCTGCGGCTCCTGGGCGACCGGCTCGGGCTCGCTGTGGGAGACCGGGTAGCCGTTGCCCTCGACCTGGCCGTTCTGGGCCGTGGCCTGGACCTGCTGGGGCTCCTGGCGGACCGGTTCCTGGGTCACCGCGGGCTGGACCGGCGGCATGGTGGGCCGGGGCGCCTCCTGGACGGGCTCGGCCGGACGGGACGGAGCGATCCACGGCATGCTGGTGGCCGGCGCCCCGCTCGCGTCCGCGGCGGACGGCGTCGCCTTGGCCGGCGAACCCTCCCTGCCGGACGTGATGCCTGCCGTGGGGGCGACGGCCTCAGGAGGGTCCACCGGCTGGCGCTCCCGCACCACCGGGCCGGTGACCTCCGGTTCGTCGAAGCCGGCCGCGATCACGGTGACCCGCACCTCGTCGCCCAGGGCGTCGTCGATGACGGCACCGAAGATGATGTTGGCCTCGGGCGCCGCGGAGTTGGCGACCAGCTGCGCCGCCTCGTTGATCTCGAACAGTCCGAGGTCGGAGCCGCCCTGGATGGACAGCAGCACTCCGTGCGCACCGTCGATACTGGCTTCGAGCAGTGGCGAGGAGATCGCCAGTTCGGCCGCTGCCACGGCCCTGTCGTCCCCTCGTGCCGATCCGATCCCCATCAGCGCCGATCCCGCCCCGGACATGACCGACTTGACGTCGGCGAAGTCCAGGTTGATCAGGCCCGGCGTGGTGATCAGGTCGGTGATGCCCTGAACACCGGAGAGCAGGACCTGGTCGGCCGCCTTGAAGGCGTCCAGCACACTGACCTGGCGGTCCGAGATGGACAGCAGGCGGTCGTTGGGGATGACGATGAGGGTGTCGACCTCCTCGCGGAGCATCGCTATCCCCGACTCGGCCTGGGTCGCCCGCCGTTTGCCCTCGAAACCGAAGGGACGGGTGACCACACCGATGGTGAGCGCCCCGAGGGAGCGGGCGATGTTGGCGACGACCGGGGCTCCTCCGGTGCCGGTGCCGCCGCCCTCTCCGGCCGTGACGAAGACCATGTCGGCCCCCTTGAGGACCTCCTCGATCTCCTCACGGTGGTCTTCGGCGGCCTTTCGGCCGACATCGGGGTTGGCGCCTGCGCCAAGGCCACGGGTGAGCTCGCGGCCGACGTCGAGCTTGACGTCCGCGTCGCTCATCAGCAGCGCTTGGGCGTCGGTGTTGATCGCGATGAACTCGACGCCCTTGAGCCCCTCTTCGATCATTCGGTTGACGGCGTTGACACCGCCGCCGCCGATGCCGACGACTTTGATGACCGCGAGGTAGTTCTGCGGTGCTGCCACGACGAGGGGCCTTTCCGCTCGCATACGCCGTTCCGTCTTCGCGTGTGCTGGCTGTGGCCAGCAGGTGCGCCGGCGGTCCGGCATCCGGTTCTACAGTGTGCGTTTCGGGTGTTCCCGACCAGCGCCCGTGCGGGGCTGTCTGTGGGGGACCCGGGGCGGCCGAATACCGTTCTCCGTTTGCCGGGCCGACCCTCGGGTCGGCCTCGACCCGCTCCGCGAAGCGGGAAAAACAGTTCCTGCGTACCCCTGAAAGCGTGTTTTACTGCGTTGTTGACGGTGGTTGTGCTTCCCGACAGTAAGCGGACCGCCGGGTACGAGCAACCGATGACAGCTTCAGCCTAACGGCGTATAACGCAAGGAAGCGAAGTGCGCACTCGGCGCGTCGCGTCTGGAATGTCCTCGCGGTGCATCGGTTCGGGGAGCTCCGGACCCACTTGTACCCGGAAGAGGCCCTTGCCCCACCTCTTCCGCCCGCAGCCCGTTCCTTGGCGCGCCCTTCACCTGACGATGGCCAAGTCGGGGGATCCGACGTCGTAGACGCGCCCCTCCTCGGGCGGATGCTCGCGCATCAGCACGCGCAGGACGTCGCTCTTGTCAGCCGTGTTGTGCGCGTCGCCCCACTCCACGAAGGAGCCGTCACCGAGTTCGACGGTGATCTCTTCGGTGTCGGTGGCGTCGATGAGCTGTATCTGGGCGATGAGGGAGTCCGGGGCCTCCTCGACGATGTCCGCCGCGGCCCGGACCGCCCCGTTGCCCTCGATCTCCCCGGTGACCCGGACCAGCGGATGTGTGCCGGGCCGGGTCGGGGAGTCCTCGATCCGCACTCCGTCCCCGTCGACGAGCCGGTACTCCTCCCCCACCCGGATGGCGAGCAGGGGACGCCGCTCGACCACCTCCACCCTGAGGGTGGCGGGCCAGCCGCGGGTCACCTTCGCGGACTCGACCAGGTCGAGGCTCTCGGCGCGGTCGCGGCTGTGGTCCAGGTCCACCCGTATCAACGGGGTACCCGTGTCCACGGCCACGGCCGCGACGACCTCCTCCTGCGACACCCGGTCCAGACCGGTCACGGCGACGTCGCGCACCACGAGCAGGCGGGAGCCGAGCAGCACCCACGTGACCACGCAGACCAGTGAGACGACGAGCAGAACCGCGAAGGCGACCTTCCAGGGGTCCGAGCCGGCGCGTGCCGCGGTCGCGGCCCCCGGCCCGCCCCCCGTCGTGGTCTTCGCCCTGTGCCGGTCAGCGGCCACGTGTGTGCCTCTCTAGCTGGTGTGTGCGGCGTCGGCGGCCCGCGCCAGCTCCTCCACGATCAGCGGTCCCAGCTCGGTGATGTCACCGGCGCCCATGGTGAGAACGATGTCCCCGGGGCGGGCCAGCTCCGCCACCCGGTGCACGGCCTCCTCGCGGTCCGGTACGTACCGGACCCGGTCGTGGGAGACCTTGGAGGTGATGAGCTCTCCGGTGACCCCGGGCTCGGGGTCCTCCCGGGCCGCGTAGACCGCCATCACCACGACCTCGTCGGCCAGGCTCAGGGCGGTCGCGAACTCCTCGGCGAAGATGCGGGTCCTGCTGTACAGGTGCGGCTGGAACAGGGCGACGACCCGCCCTTCGGGGATCTCCTCCCCATTATCCGCCGCGTCCTCGGAGAAGGAGCGCAACGCGGCGCGCGTGGCGCGCAGGTCGGCGTCGATCTCGGTGGGGTGGTGAGCGTAGCTGTCGTAGACACCCACCCCGTTGCCCTCGCCCTTGAGCTCGAAGCGGCGGGCGGCCCCGGCGAAGTCCGCGATGCCCTCCACCGCGACCTCCAGGTCGTGGCCGAGCTCGTCGGCGACCGCGACCGCGGCGGCGGCGTTCAGGACGTTGTGGCGGCCGGGGACGGCCAGGGTGCCGTCGATCGGCTCTCCAGCGGCGGTGGTGAGCGTGAACTCGGTGGTGAAGCCGCGGGCGCGGACCCGGGTGATCCGGTAGTCGGCGTCCTCGGCCTCGCCGTAGGTGAGCACCTTCTTGCCGCGCTCACGGGCGAGTTCGGCGACGGTGCGGGCACCGGGGTCGTCGATCCCGACGATCAGGGTGCGCTCGACCCGGTCGACGAAGTCCGCGAAGTTGGCGTGGATCTCGTCGATGCCGCTGTAGTTGTCGAGGTGGTCGGCCTCGACGTTGGTGACCACGGCGATCTTGGGCGAGAGCATCAGGAAGGACCCGTCGCTCTCGTCCGCCTCCACCGCGATGACCTCGCCGATCCCGGCGTCGGCGCCCAGGCCGGTGGTGACCAGCTTGCCGCCGATCACGTAGCCGGGGTCGACGCCCAGGTGCTGCAGGACCACGGTGACCATGGAGGTCGTGGTGGTCTTGCCGTGGGTTCCGGAGACCGCGATGCCCTCGCGGCCCAGCAGGAGGGCGCCCAGGGCGGCGGCGCGGGGCAGGATGCGGATGCCGCGGGCGCGGGCCTCGACGAGCTCGGGGTTGTCCTCGCGGATCGCGGAGGAGACCACGAGCGTCTCGGCCTTGCCCAGGTTCTCGGCGGCGTGGCCGACGAAGACCTGCGCGCCCATCTGCTCGAGTTCGCGCAGGGTGTCGCTGTCGCGGGCGTCACTGCCGGAGACCTCGGCACCGGACTGCAGCAGCACACGGGCGATACCGGACATGCCGGCCCCGCCCAGGCCGATGAAGTGGGTGCGGCCGAGTTCGTCGACGGGGACCGGGTCGGTCGGCTGGACCAGGCTCATCGTGCGTCCTTCCCGTCGTCGTAGAAAGCGTCGTCGTGGTCGTCGTCGGGCAGGGGTAGTTCAGGGGTGGGCTTGTCGCCCCGGGCGATCGCCATGACCTCGCGGGCCAGCTCGGCGTCGGCGTCGCGGCGGCCCATCCGGGCGGCCGCCTCCGACATGGACACGACACGGTCGGTGTCGGTGAGCAGCGGGATGAGCTGGCCGGTGATCCACTCGACCGAGACGTCGGCGTTGTTGACCATCAGGCCGCCGCCCGCCTGGACGATCGGCTGGGCGTTCAGGGACTGCTCGCCGTTGCCGATGGCCAGCGGCACGAAGGCGCCGGGCAGGCCCACCGCGGTGAGTTCGGCGCAGGTCATCGCCCCGGAGCGGCACATCGCCACGTCGGCGGCGGCGTAGGCCATGTCCATGCGGTCCACGTAGGGGACCGCGACGTAGGGGATGCCGTCCTGGGTGAGGTCCTGGGGTTCGTCGGCGTTCTTGGGGCCGACGACGTGCAGGACCTGCACACCCGCGTCACGGAAGGCCGCGGCGGCGTTGAAGGCGGTCTCGTTGAGGCGCTGGGCGCCCTGGGAGCCGCCGAAGATCAGCAGGGTCGGCAGGTCGGGGCGCAGGCCGAAGTAGGCGCGGGCCTTGTCTCCCATGGCCAGCCGGTCCAGCGAGGTGATCTGCTGGCGCAGGGGGATGCCGATGAAGCGGCCGTTGCGGATCTGGGCGTGGGGGTGGCCGGTGAACACGTGCGGGGTCATCCGCGCGCCGAGTCGGTTGGCCAGTCCCGGGAGGGGGTTGGCCTCGTGCACCACGATGGGGATCTTGCGCCGCCGGGCCGCGAGGTAGCCGGGGGTGGCCACGTAGCCGCCGAAGCCGACGATGACGTCGGCCTGGAGCTTGTCCAGGTGTTCACCCGCGGCGCTGAGCGCGCTCGCGAGCTTGCCGGGGACCGTGAGCAGCTGCGGAGTGAGCCGGCGCGGCAGGGGAACCGCCGGGATCAGGCCCAGTTCGTAGCCGCGCATGGGGACGAGCCGGGTTTCCAGGCCGCGTTCCGTTCCCAGGCAGAGGATCTCCGTGTTGGGGTCGATGCGCCGGAGCGCGTCCGCAAGGGAGAGTGCGGGCTCGATATGCCCGGCCGTGCCGCCTCCGGCTAGGGCTACCCTCATCGTCGCCTATTCCTCCTTGGCCGGTCACCAGCCGGTACCGGTCCGCTCTTGTTCTTGGCCGTGGTCTTGACACCCGCCTTGGCGCCGCGGTTCTCCGACTTGCGCGGAGCGCGCGGCGTGGTGGTGCGCTTGGAGGCCGTCGAACCGCTCCGATTCCGGACGGAAGCGACGATGTTCTCCAGGCCAAGCCAGCTTAGAGCCCTTTGGGCCCAACTGGGACCCCGAGCGGCCAGGGCCTTCTGTGCCTGGGGCTCGCTGCGGGCGATGGCGAGCAGCACCCCGAGCGCGATCATCGTGGGGATGAGCGCCGACCCGCCGTAGGAGACGAGCGGCAGCGGGATACCGGTGACCGGCACCAGACCGATGACGGCGGCGATGTTGATCATGGACTGGCCGATGATCCAGGTCACGATGGCGAAGGCGGCCAGCCGCGAGAAGGGGTCCTTGACGCGGAAGGCGACGCGCAGCCCGGCGTAGCCGAGCATGCCGAACAGGCCGAGCACCAGCAGGGTGCCGATGAGACCGAACTCCTCGCCGATGATGGCGAAGATGAAGTCGGACTCGGCGAAGGGGAGGAACCCCCACTTCTCCCGGCTGGCGCCGATGCCGACCCCGAAGATCCCGCCGGTGCCCAGGGCGTAGAGGCCGTGCAGGGACTGGAAGCCGGAGCCGGACGGGTCCGCACCGGGGTCCAGGAAGGCGGTGATGCGGGCCATACGGAAGGGCTCGATCGCGATGACGATCGCGGCCAGACCCAGGACCAGGCCGAACATGGCCACGAAGAGCCGCCCGGGAGCGCCCGCGACCCACAGCAGGCCGAGGAAGACCAGCAGCAGGACCAGGGTGGTGGACAGGTCCGAGCCCAGCAGGACGAGCAGCACGAGCAGACCGCAACCGGGCAGCAGCGGGATGAGCAGGTGCCGCCACTCGGTGAGCTCCTTGAGCTCCTCCTTGCGGGCCAGGATGTTGGCGCCCCACAGGGCGAAGGCGATCTTGGCGGGCTCGGAGGGCTGGATGCGCAGACCGCCGATCTCCAGCCAGCGGATCGCGCCGTTGACCTCGGTGCCCTGGAAGGCCGTGAGCAGCAGCAGCGCCACGGAGAGGATCATCGCCGGGTAGCCGACCATGCGGAAGACCCACAGCGGCGTCTGGGAGGCGATCACCATGAGCGGCAGACCGATCACCGCCGAGACCAGCTGGCGCTGGAACACGGAGAAGGCCGAGCCGGTCTCGGTGATGGAGTTGACCATCGTCGAGGACAGCACCATCACCAGTCCCAGGGCGATGAGCATCACCCCGGTACTGAGGATCAGGTAGTAGGAGGTGAGGGGTCGGTCCAGGGACCGGGCCCACTCACGCCAGAGCGCTCTTTCGCGCCCGCCAGCCGCCGTGCGTGCCCGGGAACGGGGCACCCCGGGAACCGTTGTCGTCGCCGCCATCCACACCCTCCGCACGATTCGCGCCTCAATACTTGCGTACCGGCGGGTCGGGAACCGTGGACATTTCCCGCGTGTTGGCCATCTTTGGCGTCACACGGGGTGTCGCACCGCACAAGAAGGGCCGCCCGCACACCCTTGGTGACGTGCGGACGACCCTTGGTGACCAGAAGGGGTCGGCGGTCCGGCGGAGCCGGCCGTTCGGGAGAACGGCGGCTCCCCGTGTCCGCTCAGCCCAGGCGGTGGACCGCGTCGGCGAAGAGGCGGCCCCGCTCGGGGTAGTTCGTGAACATGTCCATGGAGGCGGCGGCCGGGGCCAGCAGCACCGTGTCGCCCTCCTCGGCCAGGGCCGCCGCCCGGGAGACCACCGCGTCCATGACGGTGTGCCCGGCGGGGGCGTCGGGCTCGGGGCCCTCGACCTCCACCACCGGGACCTCCGGGGCGTGCTCGGCCAGGGCCTCGCGGATGCGCTCCCGGTCGGCGCCGATCAGCACCGCGCCGCGCAGGCGGCGGGCCGCACCGGCCACGAGGTCGTCGACCTCGGCGCCCTTGAGCAGGCCGCCCGCGATCCACACCACCGAGGCGTAGGAGTTCAGGGAGGCCGCCGCGGCGTGCGGGTTGGTGGCCTTGGAGTCGTCCACGTAGTCCACGCCCGCGACCGAGGCCACGTGCGCGATGCGGTGGGGTTCGGGCACGAAGGCGGCCAGGCCGGCCTTGACCGAGGCCGGGGCGACCCCCACGGAGCGGGCCAGGGCGGCGGCGGCCAGGGCGTTGGCGACGTTGTGCGGCGCCGCCGGGCGCACGTCGCCCAGCGTGGCGAGCTCCTCGGCGCTGCTGTGCGGCTCGGCCACGAAGGCCCGGTCCACCAGCAGGTCCTCGACCACACCGAACTCACCGGCGCGGGGCGTGTCCAGGCGCAGACCCACCACGGGGGTGTGCGGGTCGCCCTCCTCCTCGGCCAGGCGGGTGGACCAGGCGTCGGCGGTGTTGACCACGCGGATGGTGCCGCGGGCGAACACGCGGCCCTTGGCGCGGGCGTAGGGCTCCAGCCCGCCGTGCCAGTCCAGGTGGTCCGAGGCGATGTTGAGGACGGTGGCGGCGTGCGGGCGGACGCTGCTGGACCAGTGCAGCTGGAAGCTGGAGAGCTCCACGGCCAGGATGTCGTGGACGTGGCCGTCGGCGTCGGGGAGGACGGCGTCCACGATCGGGGTGCCGACGTTGCCGACGGCGAGCGCGTCACGGCCGTCCGCGAGCAGGATGGACTCCAGCATGCGCACGGTGGTGGTCTTGCCGTTGGTACCGGTGATGGCGAGCCACACCTGGTCGGCGGGTTTGAGCCGCCAGGCCAGCTCCACGTCTCCGATGACCTCGACCCCGGCCTCCGCGGCGCGGACCAGGAGCGGGGAGTCGGGGCGCCAGCCGGGTGAGGTGACCACGAGGTCGCAGTCCTCGGGCAGCGGGGTGTCGCCCAGGACGACCTCGGCTCCGGCCTCGGTCAGGGCGGCGGCCACCGGACGGGTGGTGTCGTCGTCGCGTCCGTCGACGACGACCACCCGGGCACCCCGGGCCAGGAGAGCCCTGGCGACGGGGGGCCCGGAGACACCCAGACCGGCGACGCAGACCAGCGCGCCCGCGAAGGGGTTGTCGTCCCCTGCGGGCGCGGCGGCGTGGGACCTGTCGGAAGGATGGTGGTGCGGCATGCCTCTAGCTTGGCATCCATTCCAGGTAGAAGAGTCCGATGGCGACCGCCATGAACAGGCCCTGGATGATCCAGAACCGGATGACGATGGTGGTCTCGGCCCAGCCCTTGAGTTCGAAGTGGTGCTGGAGCGGTGCCATGCGGAACACCCGTTTGCCGGTGAGGCGGAACGAGGTGATCTGGATCATCACGGACAGGGTGATGATGACGAACAGACCACCGATGATCAGCAGCAGGAGCTGGGTGCGGGTGGTGATGGCCAGGCCCACGATGAGGCCGCCCAGGGCCAGCGAACCGGTGTCGCCCATGAAGATCTTCGCGGGCGGGGCGTTGAACCACAGGAAGCCGATGCACGAGCCGAGCACCGCGGAGGCCACCACGGCCAGGTCCAGGGGGTCGCGGACCGTGTAGCAGCTGGAGGTGAGGGCCTCCACGCAGGACTGGCGCAGCTGCCAGTTGCCGATGATCACGTAGGCGGCCAGCGACAGGATGACCGCGCCGGTGGCGAGGCCGTCCAGGCCGTCGGTGAGGTTGACCGCGTTGGAGAAGCCGACGATGAGGAAGAGCGCCCAGATGACGAACACGCCGATCATCAGCGGCGGCCCGAAGTCACGGAGGAAGGACAGCTGGGGGGCTGCCGGGGTGTAGCCGTACCCGTTGGGGAACTGGGTGACGCCGTAGGCGAAGCCGACGCCGACGACGGCCTGGCCGACCATCTTCGCGCCGCTGCGCAGGCCCAGGCTGCGGCGCTTGTAGATCTTGATGAAGTCGTCGAGGAAGCCGACACAGCCCATGCCGACGAACAGGAACATCACCAGCAGGCCGGAGGCCGTGGGCCCGGAGGCGGTCGGCTGGATCAGCCACAGCACCAGGTGGGAGGCGAAGTAGCCGACCACCGCGCCGAGGATGATGACGATGCCGCCCATGGTGGGCGTGCCCTGCTTGGTCTTGTGGCCCTCGGGGCCGTCGTCGCGGACCTCCTGGCCGAACTTGAACCGGTACAGGAGCTTGATGAGCGGCGGCATCAGCACCATCGAGATGATCAGCGAGAACGCCGCCGCTATGGTGATGCCGATCACTGGACATCACCCTTGGTGATGAGGTCGATAACCCTTTCGAGCGCAGCCACGCGCGATCCCTTCACAATGACAACGTCTCCTGTGCGCATCCGTTCGCGCACCGCGTCGGCTGCCGCCTCCGCGTCGGGAACCCGGATGCTCTCACCGCGCCACCGCCCCTGCTGGGCGGCGCGTTCGGCGCCGACGGCGATTCCCTCGGCCGCCGGGCCGACCACGACCAGGTGGGCCACACCCGTCTCGGCGGCCAGCTCACCCACGCTCTCGTGTTCGGCGTGGCCGTCGTCGCCGAGCTCGGCCATGTGGGCCAGCACGGCGATGGACCGACGGTCCCGGGCGAGCGCGCCCAGGGTGGTCAGCGCCGCCCGCACCGACTCGGGGTTGGCGTTGTAGGCGTCGTTGACGAAGGTGACACCGAGGTGTTCGGTGACCTCCATCCGCCAACGGCTGACCGGGGTCGCCGCGCCGAGGGCCGCGGCGATGTCTTCGATGTCCATGCCGAGGTCGTCGGCGACGGCCGCGGCCGCCAGCGCGTTGCTGACCTGGTGGGCTCCGACCAACCCCAGCCGGACCCGGGCCGTGCGGCCGCGCAGGTTCAGGGTGAAGGACGGAGCGCCGTCGGTCTCCAGGACGACGTCGGTGGCACGCACCTGAGCGTCCTCGGCGGTGCCGTAGAGCACCACACGGGCGTCGGTGCGGGAGTTCATGGCACGCACGAGCGGGTCGTCGGCGTTCAGGACGGCCACGCCGCCCTCGCCGCGCCGGTCACTGCCGGACGGCAGGGACTCGACGAGCTCGCCCTTGGCCCTGGCGATGGCTTCCCGGCCGCCGAACTCACCCATGTGGGCGCTGCCGACGTTGAGGACGACACCGATCCGGGGCGGGGCCACGCGGCACAGGTGGGCGATGTGCCCGATCCCGCGGGCCGCGACCTCCAGCACCAGGTTCTTGGTGCCGGTGTCGGCGCGGAGCACCGTGAGCGGGTGACCGATCTCGTTGTTGAACGAACCGGCGGGGGCGACGGTGGGTCCCGTGCCGCTGACGACCTGGGCGATGAGGTCCTTGGTGGTGGTCTTCCCGGAGGAGCCGGTGACCCCCACGACCTCGGCCGCGGCCGTCCCGCGCGCCGGATCGCTGAGCTCCTGGGCCACGTACCGGGCCAGCCGGGCCAGGGCCGCCACGACCTCGTCGTCGCCGCCGTCCACCAGCAGGTGGGGGGCCTCGACCGGGCGTGAGGCCAGGACCGCGGTCGCACCGGCGGCGACGGCGGACCCGGCGAAGTCGTGACCGTCGACCCGTTCACCGCTCAGGGCGACGAAGAGCGCACCTGGCGCCACCTGTCGCGAGTCGATGACAACGGGGCCGTCGACGACGGCGTCGGGGCGCGCTGATCCGCCGATGGCGGTTTGGGTGATCTCAGCGATCCGATCGAGCGTGAGCGCGATCAAATCCACTCCTCATGTCAGGCCCGGCCCACGGCGCCCCAGGGGCATTGGCCACCCGGCCTCGGGTTCGGGTCAGGGGATGGCACCGCGGATACCGTGCGCGCGATGCCGCGCCGGGCTTCACCACGGTGACCGGTCCGAACCGGGCCGTGGGCGCCACCGTGGGCGGCACGTGTCGGGCTGCGATTGCCGGACCTACCTTAGAACATGTTGGGGTGTCTGGGGTCCCGGCGGGGCCCTGCGCAGAGCAATATGCTCCACTTCGTGATCGACGGCGGCCCCGGCGCCGGTGATCCGTGCACGTCGGCGGCGCGCACACCACCGGGACGCGGCCCGAGGCCGCGTCCCGGAAAGCGGACGGCACCTCGCGCGGCGCGTCCCGGGTGTGTCGCGCTCGTCAGCCCTGTTCGGGAGCCCGGTGGACGTCCTGAAGGGCGTTGCCGAGCCGTTCGCTGGCCCGGGTGCGCAGCGCGTCCTCGATGGCGCTCCGCAGGACCTCGCGGTCGTCGAAGGGCAGGACCTCGCCCTTGACGTACTGACCGGTCTCGTGGCCCTTGCCCGCGACCACGACCACGTCGCCGGGACCGGTCCGGTGCACGCCCAGACCGATCGCCTCGGCCCGGTCGAACTCCACGGTGACGCGTGCCCGCTGCTCCTCGGGGACCTTGGCCACGCCCTCCAGCATCGAGGTGGCGATGGTGACGGGGTCCTCGGTGCGCGGGTTGTCGTTGGTGATGATCAGCTGGTCGGCCAGGCGCGCGGCGGCCTCGCCCATCAGCGGACGCTTGGCCCGGTCGCGGTCGCCACCGCAGCCGACCACCATGGTGACCTGGCCGTCCGTGGTCTCCCGCAGAGCGCTCAGCACGGCCTCGATGGCCCCGGGCTTGTGCGAGTAGTCCACCAGGGCGGCGAAGTCCTGGAACCCGGAGGAGGTACCGCTGATCTCCACCGACTCCATCCGGCCCGGAACACCGGGGGCCGCGGCCACACCGGCGATCGCGGTCTCCAGGGGGATCCCGGCCTCGACGAGGCCGACGACGGCCGCCATGGCGTTGGAGACGTTGAACGGTCCGGGCAGCGCCACGGAGGCCCTCGCCTCCATCCCCCCGGGGCCGACGATGCGGAAGCTGCTCCCGGTGGCGCCCAGTTCGACGTCCACGGCCTTCCAGTCGGCCTCCATGCCGTTCTCCGGACCGGCGTCCGAACCGCCCTCCACGGCGAAGGTGGTCACGGGGACCACCCCGCGCCCCTGGACCATGTCCACCAGGGCCCGGCCGAAGCGGTCGTCGGTGTTGACCACCGCGATGTCGCAGTACTCGGGGGTGAACAGGAGCGCCTTCGTGTCGAAGTAGTCGCGCAGGTCCGAGTGGAAGTCCAGGTGGTCCTGGGACAGGTTGGTGAAGATCGCGACGTCGTAGCGCGTACCTCCCACACGGCCCAGGGCCAGGGCGTGGCTGGAGACCTCCATCGCCGCCGCCGTGGTGCCGCGCTCACGCATGACCGCGAACAACCCGTGCAGGTCGGTGGCCTCGGGCGTGGTGAGGGAGGAGGCGACCCGCTCGTCGCCGACCCGCATCTCCACGGTACCGACCAGGCCGGTGCTCATCCCGGCCTGGCGCATGCCGGACTCGATCAGGTAGGTGATCGTGGTCTTGCCGCTCGTACCGGTGGTACCGACCAGAAGCAGGTCCTGGGCGGGGTCGCCGTAGACCCAGGCCGCCGCCGTGCCCAGTGCGGCGCGCGCGTCGGGCACGACCACGACGGGCAGACCGGTCTCGGCCGCGCGGTCGGCGCCCGCGGCGTCGGTCAGGATCGCGGCGGCCTCGGCGTCGGCCACCTGCTGTGAGAAGTCGGCGCCGTGCGCGCGGGTCCCGGGCAGGGCCGCGTACAGGTCGCCCTGCCGGACCTTGCGCGAGTCGTGGGTGATACCGCGGACATGGATCTCCCGGTCGGGCATGTCCGCTGGACGGTCCGCGCTGAGGTCGGGGCGCAGAAGGGTGGTGTCCGGCCCGAGCAGCGCTGCGAGGGCGGACAGTGGACGGAGTTTGGTGTGTTCAGGTCGCATTACCGGTGGCACGAGTGGAGGTTAACGGCTGTGGAGGACCTGTCGGTAATTTCCACGCTGCGTTGTCGGCTGTTTTCGATGACGGGCCCTCCCGGGGTCGACATCCAGATTACGCGTGATACTGGAGCCGGAGGAGGTGCCACCACCATGAGCAAGGCACTCGTACTGGACGGCGGCCTGGCCACACGCCTGGAGGCCTACGGGCGCGACCTCGGCGGCGGTCTCTGGTCGGCCCGTCTCCTCGCCGAGGAACCCGGGCTCGTCTCCCGGGTGCACCGCGACTACTTCGAGGCCGGCGCCGACGTCGCCATCACCGCCGCCTACCAGGCCAGCGTCCCCGCCTTCACCCGGCGCGGCTACTCCCGAACCGAGGCCCTCGGCTTCCTCACCCGCTCCGTGGAACTCGCCCTGGCCGAACGCGACGCCTTCGGCTCCGGCCTCGTGGCCGCCGGCGTGGGCCCCTACGGCGCCGCCCTCGCGGACGGCTCGGAGTACACCGGCGCCTACGGCCTCACCGAGGACGAGCTGTACGCCTGGCACCGCGAGCGCTGGCAGGTCCTCACCTCCGCCGGGGCCGACCTGGTCGCCTGTGAGACCCTGCCCTCACTCCCCGAGGCCCGAGCCCTGGCCCGCCTCCTGGAGGAGACCCCGGGGGCCCGCGCGTGGTTCAGCTTCTCCTGCTCGGACGCCGCGCACATCAGCGACGGCACCCCGCTGCGCGACGTCGCCGCCGAACTCGCGCCCCTGCACCGGAGCGGCCGCGTCCTCGCGGTCGGCGTGAACTGCGTGCCGCCCCGGCACGTCCCGTCGCTGCTCCGCGAGGTCGCGTCCGCGGGCCTGCCGTCCGTCGCCTACCCGAACTCCGGCGAGACCTGGGACGCCACCACCCAGCGGTGGACCGGCACCGGCGACCCCCGGGGCTTCGGGGAGGCCGCCGCCGAATGGCACGCGGACGGCGCGGTGTTCGTCGGGGGCTGCTGCCGCACCGGCCCCGAACACGTCCGCGCCGTCCGCGCCCGTCTGGACTCGCTCCCCCAGGGGAGCGGTGAGTGAGGTCCCCGGCCCAGGGCCGGGACCCCGCCCCCGCGGCCCCTCCCGGGGGCCGGGTCAGCCGTCGCTGTCCTCCTCGTCCTCGTCCTCGAAGAGGCGGATGGCCGGGGGTTCGGTGTCCGTCGGCGGGACCTTCATGGTCTTGAGGGCGAAGGACATGATGTCGTTGAACACCGGACCCGCCGCCTCGCCGCCGTAGTAGGTCTCCTTCGGGTTGTGCAGGACCACCTGGACGATGAGCTCCGGGTCGTCCGCCGGGGCGAAGCCCGCGAAGGTCGCGGTGTAGACGCCCTCGTTGTAGGCCCCGGTCTCGGGATCGAGGCGGTTGGCGGTACCGGTCTTGCCGGCCACCCGGTAACCGTCGATCCGGGCCTGCGGGGCGGTGCCCTCGTCTCCCGTGACGGCCTCCAGCATCAGGGCGAGCTGCTCGGCGGTCTCCTCACTGACCACCCGCGTCTTCTCGGGCTCCTCGGACGGGGTGAACTCACCCTCCGGGTCGACCGTGCCGGCGACCAGCCGGGGTTCCACCCGGACCCCTCCGTTGGCCACCGTGGCGTAGACCAGGGCCATCTGGGTGGCGTTCACCGAGAGCCCGTGCCCGATGGACACCGACGGCAGCTGGGTGCCCCACCAGTCGTCGGGGTCGGTGAGGATGCCCGCCTCCTCCCCCGGCAGCGCCAGGCCGGTCGGCTGGCCGAGCCCGAAGTCCTTCATGAAGTCGTACAGGGTCCCGCGGCCCACCTCGTCGGCGATCTTGATCGTGCCGACGTTGCTGGACTGGGCCATGATCCCGTTGACCGTCAACCGCTGCGTGCCGTTGTTGGTGGAGTTGCGGAAGGTCCGGTCGTAGTACTGGAGGGAGTAGGGCACGGTGTACACCGTCTCCGGGGTCGTGAGCCCCTCCTCCAGCGCCGCGGCGAGGGTGATCACCTTGTTGGTGCTGCCCGGCTCGAAGGTCTCGGCCACCGCCCCGTTGGACCACTGCTCGGACCCGGTGGCGCCGATGTCGTTCGGCGAGTAGGACGGGTAGTCCGCCATCGCGAGGATCTCGTGGTCGGTGTTGGTGACGACGACGCTGCCGCCCTCGGCGTCCAGCTCCTCCACCCGTTCGGCCAGAGCCTGCTGGGCGTACCACTGGAGGTCGCGGTCCAGGGTCAGGCGCACGTCCTGTCCGGGTTCGGGTTCACGCACCAGACCGCCGGCCATGGGGATCTGGGTACCGTCCATGCCCACCTCGACCTGGCGCTTGCCGGCCTCACCGGCGAGGGTCGAGTCGAGGTAGCCCTCCAACCCCTCCAGACCGTGGCCTTCGGAACCCACGAAACCGATCAGGTCGGCGGCTCCGGTCTCCTCGGGGTAGACACGCTCGTAGTCGACCTCGGCGCCCACCCCGGAGAGGCCGAGGTCGCGCATGTCCTGCCAGTCGTCGGGCGAGACCTCGGTGGCCACCACCTGGTAGCGGCTGGGGGCGGCGTCGACCTTGGCCTCGACCTCGTCCTGCTCCAGACCGAAGCGGGTGACCAGTTCCGTCACGAGCTGGTCGCGTTCCTCCTCCTTGACCTCCTCGGGGTCGACGAAGACGTTGCGGACCTCCACCGACAACGCGAAGGGGTTGCCCTCGGCGTCGGTGATCTGGCCGCGCAGGGTCGGGATGTCGATGGTCTGCAGGCGCAGGTTGGCGGCGGCCTCCGCGTAGGCGTCGGCCTCCACCCCCTGGATCTGGGTGAGCCGCCCGGCGAAGAGCACCAGGATGACGACGATGATGGCCCCGCCGATCTTGATGCGCCGGCCCGGGTCACCCGGCCGGAAGGTGCGGCGCAGCAACGGCGGTGGAGGCGGGGGCGCCGAGCCCCTGCGACGGGGCCGCTCGCCCCCTCTGCGTACTTCGCGCGCCGCGCTCCCCCGGCTCGCGCCCGCCGCGCCGGAACGCGTGCGGGACCCCGCCCCGCCGCCGGTCCCGCCGCCGGGGCGGCGGGGTTCGCGTTCGGGTCGCTTGCTGGGCCGGGACCCGGGGCGTCCTGCGGCTCCGGGTCTGCGGGGGTCACGGGGGCGTCGGTCCCGGGGGTTGCTCACTCACCGCTCCCAGCGTTTCCGGTGGAGTCACCGCTGTCCCCGGTGATCTCACCCTTGTCCAGGTCCAGGAAGAGCGGGGCCTCCCCCTGTTCCATCCCCATCTCCTCGGCCTCGTTCGCGATGCGATCGGAGGTCTCCTTCTCGGCCACGGACTTCTCCAACTGCTGTTCCACGTAGGACAGCTCGCGGTTCTCCGACTGGAGGCTGGTGATGGTGTAGGCCTCCTGGGCGACGACGCTGCGCAGCACCAGCAGGGCCACCAGCGCGCCGCCGAGCAGGCACAGGATGAGCAGGACGAACGGAATCTTCGGCGCGGTCCCGGTACCGCCGGGGCGGGTGGTGCGCGTGGTCGCCGCAGGACGCGCGGGCCGTGGGGACGCCACCGGGCGCTTGGCGGCCCCGGTACGCCTCGTGGTCGTGGCCCGCCCCTTCGTTGTGCGGCGGGTGTCCGTCTTCGTGCCCATCTGCTCTCCCTACTGCCGCGACGGCCAGCGCACCCGTTCGGCCGCCCGGAGGCGTGCCGACTGTGCGCGCGGGTTGCGTTCGTTCTCTTCGTCCGTGGGGAGTTCCGAGCCCCTGGTGAGGAGTCGGAGTTCCGGTTGGCTGTCCGGGAGGGGGACCGGGAGGTCGGCGGGTGTGGTGTCGACGGCCAGGGCGCTGAGGGCCTTCTTGGTCAGCCGGTCCTCCAGCGAGTGGTAGGACAGCACCGCGATGCGGCCGCCGAGGCCCAAGCGGGAGACGGCGGCGGGCAGGGTCTCCTTGAGGATGGAGAGTTCCGCGTTGACCTCGATGCGCAGCCCCTGGAAGGTGCGCTTGGCGGGGTGCCCGCCGGTACGGCGGGTCGCCGCGGGGATCGCCTCACGGACCAGCTCGGCCAGTTCGCGGGTGGAGTCGAGGCGCCCCTGGGCGCGGCGGCGCTCGATGGCCCTGGCCACGCGGGAGGCGAAGCGCTCCTCGCCGTAGGTGCGCAGGACCCGGGTGAGCTCGGCGACGGGGTACTCGTTGACGACTTCGGCCGCGGTGAGCGTCTGGGCGCGGTCCATGCGCATGTCCAGGGGGGCGTCGTGAGCGTAGGCGAAACCGCGGTCGGTCTCGTCCAGCTGCGGTGAGGAGACGCCGAGGTCGAGCAGGATCGCGTCGGCCTCCTTGGCCCCGGCCTCGTCGAGGGCGCGCGGGATGTCGGAGTAGACGGCGTGCACGAAGTGGGTGCGGTCGGCGTAGGGCGCCAGCCGCTCGGCGCTGCGCTCCAGGGCGCTGGTGTCCCGGTCGACACCGACCAGGCGCATGTTCGGGCAGGCCTTGAGCAGGGCCTCGGAGTGCCCTCCGAGCCCGAGGGTGCCGTCGACGAACACCGACCCGGGACGGCTGAGCGCCGGGGCGAGCAGTTCCACGATCCGGTCGAGCATCACCGGCACGTGCAGTGGATCGATCCCCTCGCGTGCGGCACGGATGCTCGCATCGATGTCCTGGCCCTGACCTGGTGAGCTGTCCCCGTCGGGTCGCTCGTGCTGCCGGTTGTCCCCCATGCGCTGCTGTTCCTCCACGCTGTCGCGGTCTCCCCCTGAGTCCGTGCAGCGCACTGGGCGCGCTCCACGGTGTCCTTTCGCGTGGCCCCTCCGGAGTACCGGCGGGCCTCCGGACACGGCCGCTATTGTCCACCTTCTCGGCGGGAACTCGCTCACGACCTGGCACCGGGGAAGTCGCGCCAGCTCGTGTGACCGTCTCCGGAGACCGTTGCCGGTCCCGGCGTTGCATGGACTCCGTGCTGATGGTGTCGGAACGGAAAAGGGTCGTCCCGCCGTCACAGCACCCCGGGCAGCACCTCCTCTGAGAGTTGCGAGAACGCCTGCTCCTGCTCGGCCTCGTACTCCGACCACGCTGCGGCGTCCCAGATCTCCAGGCGCGTGTTGGCGCCGATGACGACGCACTCGCGGTCCAGGCCCGCGTAGGCGCGAAGCTTCGGCGGGATCGTGACCCTGCCCTGCTTGTCACAGGACTCGTCCGACGCGCTGGCGAAGAGGACGCGGCTGTAGTCGCGGACCGCCTTGGCGGTGACCGGGGCGGAGCGCAGGGAGGCGGTGATGCGGCTGAACTCGGCCGTCGGAAAGACGTAGAGACAGCGCTCCTGGCCTTTCGTGATCACCAAACCCCCCGACAGTTCGTCGCGGTACTTCGCGGGAAGGAACAGCCGTCCCTTCTGGTCCAGGCGAGGTGTGTGGGTGCCTAGGAACACACGCTCACCCCCTCACCCCCTAAGTGGAGAATTCACCCTCTCTCCACGGTGCCCCACCTTACTCCACTCTTCCCCACCGTCAACAGCTTGAATCGGGATTCACCGACCGAAGAATCGACAAATGCGCAGGTCAGAGAGGCGCGGCGTGAGCAGGGGTCGGACGGGGCCGCTTCGTGCCCGCGTGCGTCGCCTCCCGCCTGCGGCCGACCGCCGCCGACCGGCGAACGCCCGGAGCGGGGGGCGGGGGTGTGACCACCGACACCGAAGGGCGACTCCGGGGGTTTTGCGACACCCGTCCCGCTATCGCGGACGGCTCCCCCGCCAATGATCAGGAGAACGGTTCGGGCGCTTTGACCACTTCGGTATCCGGTGGAACCATTCGGCGGCCGATTCCGGCACTTTGGTTTGCAATCGGTCTGATTGGCCCTAGCCTCAGATCGATACACCGAGACATACCGAGCGAGAGGGGCCTCGTGTCACTCGGCACACAGCACGACGGTCACGGGGGCGACGTCCGGGGGGACGTCGGTGCCGTTGTCGCCGTCGCCGACCGCGTCCGCGGCGCGATCGAGACGGTCATCGAGGGCAAACCCGAGGTGCTGCGCATCGCGCTCACCGTCATGCTCGCCGAGGGCCACCTCCTCATCGAGGACGTCCCCGGTGTGGGAAAGACCATGATGGCCAAGGCCCTGGGCCGGGCCGTGGACTGCTCCGTGCAGCGCGTCCAGTTCACTCCCGACCTGCTGCCCAGCGACATCACCGGGGTCAGCGTCTACCACCAGGACCGCAACGAGTTCGAGTTCAACCCGGGACCGGTGTTCGCCAACATCGTGCTCGGCGACGAGATCAACCGCGCCTCGCCCAAGACCCAGTCGGCCCTCCTGGAGTGCATGGAGGAGCGCCAGGTCAGCGTCGACGGGCAGACCCGGACCCTGGAGCGGCCGTTCATGGTCGTGGCGACCCAGAACCCGGCCGACATGGAGGGCACCTACGCCCTGCCCGAGGCCCAGCGGGACCGGTTCATGGCGCGCGTGTCGGTCGGTTATCCCTCACCCCAGGCCGAGCTGGACATGATCGACGCGCACAGCTCCCGGTCTCCGCTGGAGCAGCTGGCCCCGGTCACCAACGCGGCCGAGATCCGCTCCCTCGTGGACCGCATCCACAACGTCCACATGGCGCCGGGCATGCGCCGCTACGTCGTGGACCTGGTCAACTCCACCCGGACCGCACCCGAACTCAAACTGGGCGCCTCGCCCCGCGCCACTCTGCACCTGGTGCGCGCGGCCCGGGCCCACGCCGCCCTGGAGGGGCGCCACTACGTCGTCCCCGACGACGTGCAGGCCCTGGCCGTCCCGGTCCTCGCCCACCGGCTGCTGCCCGGGCCCGAGGCCCAGATGGAACGGCTCAGCGCCGAGCAGATCGTCGCCAAGCTGGTCGCCCGGCTGCCCGTCCCCGGGCCCCGCTGAGACCGTCCGGCACCCCTGGGGCCCCGGCGGACTCCGGCCTCGCCGGGCCGCGGGGACCCGGCCTCCGCACTTCCGACGACCCTGACGCCCCACGACCGCCGGCCTTCCTCGATCCCTGGCCCTCCACGACCCCGAGAGACGGACCATGCGCCCGCACCGAACCCTCACCGCCCGCGGCGGACTGATGCTGTTCTTCGGCGCGGTCGCCCTCGTCTGCGGTTTCGTGGTCGGCCAGCGGGAACTCGTGGGCGTGGGCCTCTTCCTGCTCCTGGTACCGCCGCTCTCCGCCCTGACGATCCTCGGCGCGACCGACCGGGTGGTGCACAGCAGGGCCCTGCGCCCGTACCGCGTCCCGGCCGGTACCGACACCCGGGTGCTGGTGAGGGTCGGCAACTCCTCCCCCACCTGGCCGGTCAGCTGGGTGCGGATCGAGGACACCCTGCCGGTGCGCCTGGGCTACGAGCCCCGCTACACGGTGGGGCACCTGGCCCCGCGCGCCGTCCGCGACGTCACCTACCTGGTCCGCCCCGCCGTCCGCGGCCGCTACCCCGTGGGCCCGCTGCGGGTGAGCGTGGTGGATCCCCTGGGCTGTGTCCGGGTGACCCGCAGGGTCGGCGCGCCCACCCCGCTGCTCGTGACCCCGCCCGTGGTCCCGCTCGCGACCCTCGGCGCCGCCGACGGCTCCCAGGGCGAGAACTCCCCGCGCCGCTCGGTGACCGGCGCCGGTGAGCAGGACCCCATCCCCCGCGAGTACCGCTACGGCGACGAGCTGCGCCGCGTGCACTGGCGTTCCACCGCCAAGCACGGCGAGCTCATGGTGCGCCGGGACGAACAGCACTGGCGCGAGCACAGCACCCTGCTCCTGGACACCCGGTACGCGGCGCACTCCGGCGAGGGCCCCTGGAGCTCGTTGGAGACCGCGGTCGGCGTGGCCGCCTCCGTCGCGGTGAACCTCCTGGACAGCGGCCACGAACTGCGCCTGCACACCGAGCGGGGACAGCTGCACACCGAGAACGCCTCCGGGGTGCTGGACGGGCTCGCGACCGTGGAGTCCTCCGAGGCGGACAGCCTGTACGGCGGGATCAGCACCCTGGAAGGAGCCCGCGGCTCCTCGTCCAGCCTGGTCGTGGCGATCCTGGGCGCCCTGTCCCCGGAAGACGCCTCGGCTCTCTCCCGGGTGCGCGGATCAGGGCTGCACGTGGCGGTGCTGTGCGTGCGGGCCGCCTGGGCCTCCCCCGAGGACGCCCAGCGCATCGCGGACCTGCTGACCGCCAACGGCTGGCGGGTGGTTCCCGTCACCGACCCCGCCGAACTGCCTCCGCTGTGGCTGCGGGCGATCTCCCCCGGCACCTCCGTGACGCCCGCCCCCGTGGCCCCGACCGGCCCCAGCGCCCCCTGGGAGGGGTCCCGTTGAGAGCACTGATGCCCCTGGCCGCCCTGGTCTCGATGCTGGCGGCACTGCCCCTCCTGAACGGGCTGATCCGCGGCGGCGACTGGTGGATTCCGGCAGCCGTCCTCGTCATCGCGGTGGCCGCGGTCTCCGCCCTCTACCGGCTGAGCGGCCGCAACTCGTTCCCGGTGCCCTTCCTCCAACTGATCGTCGCGGCGCTGCTGTTCACCCCGATCCTCACCCCGGGCACCGGGTTCCTCGGCGTCGTGCCGACCCCGGACACCTTCCACCAGATGTGGGCGCTGTTCCAGCAGGGCGTCCACAGCATCAACACCAGCGCTCCCCCGGTCCCGTCCTCCAACGGTCTGCGGATGATCATCGCGCTGACCTTCCTGGTGTTCGCGATGACCGCGGACTTCCTGGCGGTGACGGCCCGCTGCCCGGGGATGGTCGGCGGGCTGCTGCTGGCCCTGGTCCTGGTGCCGCTGGCCGTGGACAGCACCGGCCTGGCCTGGGCCCAGGCCGGGATCTGCGCCGCGGGTTTCCTCGTCCTGCTCGCCACGGACATGTGGGTCCGGGGCCGCGAGTGGGGGGTCAGGGTCCCGGACGGCCACGACCCCGCCGGCCGCTTCACCGCACGGGCCGTCCAGCTGGGCACGGTGGCCGCCGCGGCGGCCACCGCCATCGCCTTGGCCCTGAGCCTGCCGCTGCTGGTGCCCTCGCTGCGCACCGACGCCTTCTACACGATGGCCGACGGCAGCCAGTTCGGTTCCTCCGGCAACGTGACCACCACCCACCCGCTGGTCTCGCTCCGACGCGACCTGGCCTCCTCCTCCGACCGGACGGTGCTGACCTACCGCTCCGACGCCGAGGACCCGGAGTACCTGCGCACCTTCGTCCTGGACGAGTTCGACGGCGAGAACTGGACGATGTCCCCGGTGTACACCGGCCGGGACTCCAACCTCGACGGACCGCTCCCCCTGCCCCCGGGCCGGGACGAGGAGCCCGACGCATCGGTCACCACCCGGGTGTCCCTGGACTCCGACGCCCCGCGCATGGAGTTCCTGCCGCTGCCCTACCCCGCGCGCTCGGTGGAGGTGTCCGGCGACTGGTACGTGGACTCCGACACCCTGATGGTCTTCACCACCGACACCCCGCCGACCGGGTTCAACTTCGTCGTGGAGTCCGCGGACAACCGGCCCGACGCCCGGACCCTGGCCGAGGCCGGGCCGCCGCGTTCGCTGTCCGACAACTACCTCGTCCTCCCCGGCGGCATCGACGACGGCGTCCAGGAGCTCACCGACTCCGTGACCGCGAACGCCGACACCGCCTACGAGCGCGCCATCGCGCTCCAGGACTTCTTCACCGGCGGCGACTTCACCTACGACCTGAGCCCGCCCGCGATCCCCGGCGACGCCGACCCCCTGACGTACTTCCTCACGGAGGACCGGATCGGCTACTGCGAGCAGTTCGCCGGGGCGATGGCGATCATGGCCCGCCAGGCCGACATCCCCGCCCGGGTCGCGGTGGGGTACACCGCCGGCCAGCAGGTGGGCGACGGCCGCTGGTCGGTGTCGGTCGGCGACGCGCACGCCTGGCCCGAGCTGTACTTCGAGGGTTCGGGCTGGGTCCGGTTCGAGCCCACCCCCTCCTCCGCGCAGGGACAGGGTTCGGCCTCGGCCCCCGACTACACCTCCGGGAGCGAGGCCGCACCCGAGAGCCTCCCCGACCCCGAGCCCACGGCCCGGGACACCCCCGAGCCGACCGAGACCGCCGAGGACGAGCCCAGCGCCTCCCCCGAGGAGAGCGAGTCACCCGAGGGAGGGCCGACCGACGCAGCCGGGGGATCCACCACCGGCTCCGACGGCTCCGACCGGATGCCGTGGCTGCCGGCGGTCGGGGCTCTGCTCGCCGGACTGCTGCTGTTGGCCGGTCCCGCCCTGGCCCGGGCCCTGGTGCGCTGGTCGCGCGGGGCCGCACAGGCCTCGGGCGGGGTCGTCGGCGCGCACACCGCCTGGCGGGAACTACGGGACACCTGCCTGGACCTGGGGGTGGAGTGGTCGCTCACCGAGAGCCCGCGGGCGACCGCCGCGCGGCTGGGCGCCCTCGGCCGGGACGGCACCGTGCTGCCGTCCGAGGCCCATGCCGCCGTGTGGCGGCTGGCCCTGGCGGAGGAGACCGCCCGGTACGCACCGGCCCCGGCCGAGGGGGGCACGGCAGCGGCCGGGGGTACTGCGGACAGCGCTGCGAACGGCGACCGGTTGGCCGCCGACCTGGCAACGGCCCGGAAGGGGCTGACCGCGACGGCCACCGGAGGCGACCGCTGGCGCGCGATCCTGCTCCCGCGCTCCCTGGCCCCGTGGCGCCGCCCGAGAGTCGCGGCAGAGGCCGTCCCGGCCGTCTCCTGAGTCAGGGCCGGGTCTGCGGGCTGAGGACTGTGCGTCGCCGGGTCCGAGGCTCTCGTCCGCAGGAAGGAACCCACCACTGGCAGGGGTGCCGGGCGCCCCGTGGCGTCGGTACCGGGGGCCGTGTTCCCATCCGCTGCGGTGTGCCCGCTCTCAGGCAGGGGGACAGGAGGCCTCACACGCCCGCTTCGGGAACTCCGCGCGGGTCGCGGGCGAAGCTCCTGCACTCGGGCACAGAAAACGGTGGGGCCCACACACAACCACCGTGTGTGGGCCCCACCGTGACGAAGTACGCAGGCCTTCAGCTGGAACGGACCGGCGCCCGCCCCTGGTGAGCTACTGGTCCTCGCCCTGCTGGCGGCGACGCCACCGCTCCTCGAAGCGGTTCATCATCCCCGGACGCTTGTCGCCCTTGCGCTTGTGTTTGGTCTCGGTCTCAGCCTCGGCAAGCATCGCCTCCGCGCCGCCACCGACGGACTTACGCCAGGCGTTCGCCCCCATGAGGAAGGAGGCCAGCATGAAGATGAAGCCGAGGACACTGATGGTGACCGGAAGTGCCAGCGACGCGTCCGGACCTCCCAACAGCAACCCCAGGAGCAGCATGCCCATGCCGAGCACGAAGCCGATCACGGCCTTGATGATCCAGCGCTTGTAATGGACTCCGGGGTTCGTCTGCCGAACAGTGTTCGCGAACTTCGGGTCCTCGGCATACAGCGCCTGCTCGATCTGGTCGAGCATGCGCTGCTCGTGTTCAGAGAGCGGCACGGCGCCTCCCTACGGCAGTCCCCGGTTGGGGTGACGGGTACTGATGAACAGTCTCTTGGTCAGTGGTATGCCCAGAATACGGTGCACTAGCGCCTAGTGGAAAGAAAAGCTGCGTGTGTACCTGACCCACTACGGCCACGATACCCTCGCCCTGTATCGGAAACACCGGCTTCCATGCCTCTCTTCTTACCCTTACTCCGGTTCTACTCATGAGAACGCTCAGAGGTCCCCGGAAGTTGCCGCATCATACGTCGTTTTTGTCACGCTTGGCCAATACGGCCGACTGTATCGCGCTCGGGCCGAAACGGGCCTTCACTCGGTCCATAACCCGTTCAACGTCCCGCCAACCCGTGTCCTCCTCCCCCAACGCCAACTGGCGGTGCGAGTGTTCCACCGGGGCGACACCCTCCACACGGACCCCCACCAGGCGCAGCGGGGAGCCCCTCAGCCCCGACGCCGCGTAGAGGGCACGCGCCACCGCGCTGATCTCCCTGGCCACGTCGGTGCTCTCGGAGAGGGTCCGCGCCCTGGTGATCGTGGAGAAGTCGGCCCTGCGCAGTTTCACGCTCACCGTGCGCCCCACCTGCCCGGAGGCGCGCAGACGGTGCGCGACCTTCTCCGACAGGCGCAGCAGCTCACGATCGATCAAGCCCGGGTCATCGACGTCCACGGCGAAGGTCTCCTCCGCGCCAACACTCTTGTCCGGGGTCTCGGGAACGACCGGGCTGGGGTCCTCGCCCCGGGCCAGCGAGGCCAGGCGGGCCCCGGCCTTCTCACCGAGTTCCATGCGCAGCAGTTCGGGGTCGGTCCGGGCCAGCGCGCCGACGGTGCGCGTCCCCAGCCGGACGAGTGTGCGCTCGGTCTTGTCCCCCACCCCGGGCAGCGCGCCGATCGGCAGGGGGTCGAGGAAACCGCGGACCCGCGCCGTGGGGACCAGCAGCAGCCCGTCGGGCTTGCAGTGGGTGGAGCCGAGCTTGGCGACGAAGCGGGTGGCGGCGACCCCGACCGAACAGGTGAGCCGCTGTTCCCGGCGGACGCGTTCACGGATCATCGCGGCGATGCGCACGGGGCCGCCGAGGCGGCGGCGGGCACCGGAGACGTCCAGGAAGGCCTCGTCCAGCGACAAGGGCTGCACGAGGGGTGTGACCGAGCGCAGGATGTCCATGACGGCCTCGGAGGCCTGCCTGTAGGCGGCGCCGTCCGGCGGGTAGACCAGGGCGTCCGGGCACAGCCGCATCGCCTGCGCCATGGGCATCGCCGAGTGCACACCGTGGCGGCGGGCGATGTAGTCGGCGGAGGAGACCACACTGCGCGGACCGGTGCCGCCCACGATCACGGGGCGGCCGCGCGCCTCGGGACGGCGCAGCTGCTCCACGCTCGCGAAGAACGCGTCCATGTCCAGGTGCAGGATGTGGCAGTCCTCGTCCGGACCTGAGCCGTCCGGAGGGAAGTCGGCGCCCAGCGGAGCGATGCCGTCGGAGGTGACCACACCCCGCAGAGCGGCACCGCGTTCCAGTTGACGTCGGCTCATACGCCCAGGTTATGCCCTGCCCGGTGCCACCTGATCCCGGGGGCGGGTCCGGAATCGGTCACCCCCACCCCTTCCGTCCCAGGGGCCTTCCGTGCCCCCTGAGGCACGCACCAGTAGTCTTCTTAAAGACTTCTCCCGCATCTACTTCAGGGATCACATGCGAGACATCGTCATCTTCTCCGGCAGCGCTCACACCGAGATCGCGGAGGAGATCTGCACGAACCTCGGCAAGCCCCTCTCCCCCACCCGGGTCTCCCGTTTCGCCAACGACTGCCTCGAGGTCCAGCTCCAGGCCAACTGCCGCGAACGCGACGTCTACCTCATCCAGCCGCTGGTTCCGCCGGTCCAGGAGAACCTCGTCGAGCTGCTCCTGATGCTGGACGCCGCCCGGGGCGCCTCCGCGGCGCGGACCACGGTGGTCATGCCGCACTTCGCCTACGCGCGTTCGGACAAGAAGGACGCCCCGCGGATCTCCATCGGGGCGCGTCTGGTGGCCGACCTGCTCGCCACGGCAGGAGCCAACCGGGTCCTGGCCATGACCCTGCACTCGCCCCAGGTCCACGGGTTCTTCAGTGTCCCGGTGGACCACCTGCACGCGCTCGGGGAGCTCGCCGAGCACTTCCGGGGCGACGACCTGTCCAACACGGTGGTGGTCTCACCCGACTTCGGCAACGTCAAGGAGGCGTCGGCGTTCGCCCGCAGGCTCGGCACACCGGTCGCCTCCGGGGCCAAACAGCGGTTCGGTGACGACCGTGTGAGCATCACGTCGGTGATCGGCGACGTCGCCGACCGCGACATCATCATCCTGGACGACGAGATCGCGAAGGGGAGCACCGTCGTCGGGCTGATCGAGCGCCTGCGCGAACAGAAGGTGCGCTCCATCCGGATCGCCTGCACACACGGGCTGTTCAGCGAAGGCGCGCTGGACCGGATCACCGCCATGGACGACGTCACCGAGATCGTGTGCACGAACACGGTGCCCAGGACACCGGGGCAGACCTCACCGAAACTGCGGGTGCTGTCGATCGCGCCCGCGCTGGCCGAGGCGATCCGGCGCATTCACAACGGGGAGTCGGTCAGCACGCTCTTCGACACGCCCTAGTGTCCGCGGGCCGCGCTCGCGCGCGTACCGGCCTAGGACTTCAGGGCGATGGCGTGCAGCTGGGTGGCGATGCCGATCAGCTCGGGGTGGTCGGCGGCGGCCCGTTCCAGCTCCACCAGGTGCTGCCCGGCCTGGGCGTCGCCCTCCCAGGCGTGCCCGGGCAGGACGTCGGCGAACACGCGCACCCCGCGCACGCTCTCCCCGGTCAGACCGGAGTGGCCGATCAGGTCGAGGAGCTGCTGACGGGTGAAGCGGCGCGGCATGGGGTCGGCCTCGCCCCAGCGGCCGTCCGCGTCCGAGAGCAGGTGCTGGGCCTCGGTGATGTGCCCGGCCATGGCGCGGTGCAGGGCGCCGGCGACGGCGTTGGTCACCAGCAGGCTGACCGCGCCACCGGGGCGGGTGATCCCGGCGACGTCGGCCAGCGCGGCAGCGGGTTCGTCGACGTACTCGAGCACGTTGTGCACCAGCACGAGGTCCGCGCTGTCGGCGGGAAAGAGCGAGGCCAGGTCCTGGGTCTCCCCCTGGACACCGCGCACCGTGACACCGCTCTCGGCGGCGCGGCGCTCCAGGGCGGCCAGGGAGTCCGGGTTGGGTTCGACGACGGTCACCCGGTGACCGAGTTCGGCGAGCGGGACGGCGGCGCCGCCGGTGCCGCCTCCCGCGTCGACGATCTCCAGGGGCTCACCGTCGAAGAGGCGGGCCAGCAGCTGCGAGAGCGCGTCCCACACGACGGCGGTCCGGGCGGCGGTGGCCGCCCGCGTGGGACCGGTCACACCGCTCGTACCGAAACCGCTCGCGGCGGTCGCGGACGTGCCGCTCCTGTCAGTCACCAGCGTTCCCTCAATCATCTCGTGCCCGGCCCCCGGAACGGGGCGGGTCAGCCCGGCCCGGCCTCCGCGCGAGGTCTCAGAGCGAGAGCGTCGACTTGTTCTCCATCAGCCTGGACAGAAGTCCGCTGATGAAGTTGGGCGACTCGTCGGTGGACAGCTCCTTGGCCACACCGACGGCCTCGGCGATCGCCACGCCGTCAGGGATGTCCTCGGCCCACAGCAGCTCGTAGGCGCCCATCCGGAGGATGTTGCGGTCGACGACCGGCATGCGCTCCAGGGTCCACCCGATGGCGTACTCGCCGAGAAGCCCGTCGATCCGCTCACGCCGTCCGTCGACGGAGCGGGCGAGCTGCTCGGTGAATTCGTTGATCGGCGGTTCGGGCTGGGCCCGGCGACGCTTGATGACGTCCTCCACCGAGGTGGCTCGCACCTCGGCCTCGTAGAGGACCTCGACCGCGCGCCGACGGGCCTTGCGCCGTGCGCCACTCATCAGTTGACACGTCCGAGGTAGTCACCCGTGCGGGTGTCGACCTTGACGCGCTCACCGGTGGTGACGAACAGCGGAACCTGGATGGTGGCGCCGGTCTGGACGGTGGCGGGCTTGGTGCCGCCGGTGGAGCGGTCGCCCTGGACGCCCGGGTCGGTCTGGGTGATCTCCAGCTCGACGGCGGCGGGCATCTCGATGTAGAGCGGGTTGCCCTCGTTGGTGGCCACCGTGACCTTGGTGTTCTCCAGGAGGAAGCCCTTGGCGTCGCCGACCACGGCCTCGGAGACCGGGATCTGGTCGTAGGTCTGGGTGTCCATGAAGATGAAGGAGTCACCGTCGTGGTACAGGTACTCCATGTCACGGCGGTCGACGCTGGCGAACTCGACCTTGGACCCGGCGTTGAAGGTCTTGTCGACGATCTTGCCCGTGAGGACGTTCTTCAGCTTGGTGCGGACGAACGCGCCGCCCTTGCCCGGCTTGACGTGCTGGAACTCCAGGACGTTCCAGAGAACGCCGCCGTCGAGCCGCAGGGTCGTGCCGTTCTTGATGTCGTTCGTCGAGGCCACTTCGGTCGTCTCTCCAAGGGGTGTGACACGTCGGGGACCGGACTCGCTGGTCCGGTCGGTGGTCAGTGGGGCGAGGCGTGGTTCCCGTGGCTGCCGGCGACTGTGTCTACCGACCCCGGGGCACTGCTCGCCTCTGATCAGTCTAGTGGGTCCGGAGGACTCAGGAACCGTTCACGACCGCCTGGTAGGCCCCGTCCAGCAGCTCAGGCGCGGGGCCGCTGAGGATCGCGGGCTCGGCGAGGCCGTCCAGGACCACGAAGCGCAGAGTGGCGCCACGGGCCTTCTTGTCCACGGCCATGGTGGCGCGCAGCTCGGGCCAGGACTCGGCGGCGTAGCTGACCGGCAGCCCCACCGAGGTGAGCACCGAGCGGTGCCGCTGGACCAGGGCGTCGTCGATCCGGCCGTCCAGCCGAGCGAGTTCCGCGGCGAAGACCATGCCGATGGAGACCGCGTAGCCGTGCCGGAACGTGTAGTTCTCGGCGCGTTCGATGGCGTGTCCGAGGGTGTGCCCGTAGTTGAGGATCTCGCGGCGGCCGCTCTCCTTGAGGTCGCCGGAGACGACGTCGGCCTTGACCCGGACGGCGCGTTCGATGAGTTCGCGCGTGTGCTTGCCCTCGGGGCGTGCGGCGCCCTCGGGGTCGTCCTCGACCAGCTCGCAGATGACGGGGTCGTCGATGAACCCGGCCTTGACGATCTCGGCCAGGCCGCCGATGTAGTCGGCCCTGGGCAGGCTCGGCAGGGTGGCGAGGTCGCACAGCACCCCGGCCGGCGGGTGGAAGGCGCCGACGAGGTTCTTGCCCTCGGGGGTGTTGATGCCGGTCTTGCCGCCGACGGCGGCGTCCACCATGCCCAGCAGGGTGGTGGGCACCAGCACCGAGCGCACCCCGCGCAGCCAGGTGGCGGCGACGAAGCCGGCCAGGTCGGTCGCGGCCCCGCCGCCGACACCCACCACGGCGTCGGTTCGGGTGAAGTTGAACGAGCCCAGACGCGACCACAGGCCGGTGGCGACCGCGGCGGTCTTGGCGGCCTCGCCGTCCGGAACCGGCATGGGCCGGACCAGGTAACCGGCCTCCTCCAGGACCCCGACCACGGGCCGGGCGACCTCGCCCAGCCCCTCGGGGTGGATGACGGCCACCTGGGCGGCGCCGCCGACCAGGGAGGGCAGTTCGGAGAGGATCCCGCTGCCGACCACCACGTCGTAGCGTCCGGCGGGCTCCCCCACACCGATCCGGGTCACGGTCACTTGGCGGCCTTTCCGGTGGGGAGGGACCCGACGATCGTGTCCACGATCTCCTCGGGGTGGTACTCCGTCGTGGGCACGGTCACCGAGGCGAGGCCCTCGTAGACCGGCAGCCGCTCGTTGAGGAGCTTGCGCAGCTGGGTGCGCGGGTTCCCGGCCAGGAGCGGACGGGCGACGTCCATGCCCACACGCTTGGCGGCCTCGGCGAACTCCACCTGGAGGTAGACCACGTGGTGGTCGGCGAGCTCCTCGCGGGTGTCCCCGTCGAGGACCGAGCCCCCGCCGAGGGCGATGACGCCCTCCCAGGCACGGAGTCCCTCGGCGACGACCTCCCGCTCCAGGGCGCGGAAGTGCTCCTCGCCGTCCTGGATGAAGATGTCGCTGATGGGCTTGCCCGCACGCTTCTCGATCTCGGTGTCGGTGCACAACAGGTCCGTGTCCAGGCGGCGGGCCAGGGCCTCGCCGACGGTGGACTTGCCCGAACCGGGCGAACCGATGAGCACCGCGATCGCTCTTGCCACGCTCTGCCTACCTCTGGGGGTCACCCCCGCCTGCGCGGGGGGAAATCTCTGCCGTGTGCCCTCCTGTCTAGCAGAAACACCACCGCGACGCGTGCGGGGGGCGAGAGCCTGTGTACAACCCCACGGGGCCCGGATCAGGGGGAAGCGGGGAAGGCGAGGCCCCGGTGGTCGAGTTCCTCGTCCCGGTAACGGCCCTGGACGGCGGCCTCGACGTCGAAGGCGTGGACTTGAGCGCTCCGGGGGGTGGAAGAGCGCCGGCCCGCCCTCCGGTGGGAGGGCGGGCCGGGGTGAACGGGTCTAGCGGATCGTCAGCGAGTCCAGGTAGCCCTGGAGGTTGCGGGCGGTCTCGGGGACCGAGTCGCCGCCGAACTTCTCGATGGCGGCCTCGGCGATGACGAGGGCGACCATGGCCTCGGCCACGACACCGGCGGCGGGGACGGCGGTGACGTCGCTGCGCTGGTGGTTGGCCTTGGTGGCCTCGCCGGTTTCGATGTCGATGGTGTCCAGCGCGTTGGGCACCGTGGCGATGGGCTTCATCGCGGCGCGCACGCGCAGCGGGTCACCGGTGGACATGCCGCCCTCGACACCGCCGGCGCGGTTGGTGCGGCGGCGCACGCCGTCGGGGCCGGGCTCGATCTCGTCGTGGGCCTCGGAGCCGCGGCGGGCCGCGGTGCGGAAGCCGTCGCCGACCTCGACGCCCTTGATGGCCTGGATGCCCATGAGGGCCCCGGCCAGGCGGGAGTCCAGGCGGCGGTCCCAGTGCACGTGGCTGCCCAGGCCGGGCGGCAGGTTGTAGGCGAGCACCTCGACGACGCCGCCCAGGGTGTCCCCGGACTTCTTGGTGTCGTCGACCTCCTCGACCATGCGGGCGCTGGTCTCGCGGTCGAAGCAGCGCAGCGGGTCCTCGTCGATCGCGGCGAGGTCCTCCGGCCGGGGTTCGGGTGTGCCCTCGGGAACGGCGACGGGGCCCATGGAGACCACGTGGCTGAGGATCTCGACACCGAGCGCCTGGCGGCAGAACTGCCGTGCGACCTCGCCGATCGCGACCCGGGCCGCGGTCTCACGGGCGCTGGCGCGCTCCAGGATCGGGCGGGACTCCTCGTGCCCGTACTTCTGCATACCGACGAGGTCGGCGTGGCCGGGGCGGGGGCGGGTGAGCGGCGCGTTGCGCGCCACGCCGTCCAGTTCCTCGGCGGGGACCGGGTCGGGCGACATCACCTTCTCCCACTTGGGCCACTCGGTGTTTCCGACCTCGATCGCGACCGGCCCACCCTGGGTGATGCCGTGCCTGATGCCTCCGATGACGGAGACCTGGTCCTTCTCGAACTTCATCCGGGCACCCCGACCGTACCCGGCGCGGCGGCGGAGCAGTGCGGCGGCGATGTCGTCAGAGGTGACGGACACACCGGCCGGAAGGCCCTCCAGAATCGCGACGAGTGCAGGTCCGTGGGACTCCCCCGCGGTCAGCCAACGCAACATGTGCACGATCCTCCCACGGATCGGGTGTCGAGGTGGTCACCGGGCTCGGGGTTGGGGCGACGGTCAGAGCGAGTTCGGGAGGAGGGGCTGGCCCGCGAGAACGGTGGCGAGGGTGGCGGCGAGCATGAACGGGCCCAACGGGAGGGGTTCGGTCCGGGTGATCCGGCGCAGCGCCAGCAGGACCAGACCCAGGAGGGAGAAGGCCGCGAAGGCCCAGAACGCGGCGACCAGCGCGCCCACCGGCCCTGCCGCCCAGCCCGCGTAGAGGCCGGTGAGCCCGGAGAGCTTGACGTCACCGAAACCGAGCCCGCCCGGTCTGATCCGCCACATCAACCAGTACAGGACCGTGATGAGGGCCATGCCGACCAGGGCCTGGGCTCCGCGTTCGGGGTCGGGCCCGGCGGGCGGGAGGAGGACCGCCGCGGCCAGCAGGAGGGCGGCGACGGGGTAGGCGGGGGCCACGAGGGCGTCGGGCAGGCGCATGACCCGCAGGTCGATGACGGACAGGGGGACGCCGAGCGCGACGAGCCAGAGCACGGCCAGCACACCCGGCGGTGACCAGTCGGGCAGGTGCCAGGGGACGAGGGCTCCCACCAGCGCGAAGAGCAGGGCGGTGGTGACGACCGCGGCCGGGTGCGGGTGCACGCGCCGCTCGCAGTGGGGGCAGGCGCCGCGCCGGCGGAAGGCTCGGGCGGCGACGACCGGCAGGCCGCGGGTGAACCGGAGTTCGGTCCGGCAGTGCGGACAGCGGGGCGGCGGCGGCCCGTCGGCCTCCTCCTCGGGGTCGAGGCCGAGGAGGGGGTCGGAGCCGGGGCCGGGGCCGGGCGGAGTCTCCGGCGAGGCGCCGAAGGGTGTGTCGGGCGCGCCTTCCCACCCCGGGGTGGTGCCTGTGGCACTGTCCTGACCTGGGGGGACCTCCTGTCCCGGAGAGACCGGCTCGTCCAGGAGCGCCGGTCCCCGAGCGGTGGTCATCGGGGCGGCTGCCGCTCTCGCCTCGGACGAGGCCTCGGGGCCCCTCGGTCGGCGGGACGGGCCGAAGAGGTGGACGAGGCGACCGCTGGTGCGGCCGACCACGGTGCCGAGCACGCAGAGCGAGGCGGCCGCGAGGACCGCCCACAACAGCGGAGACAGCGTGAACGCCAAGGGGGTGGGCATGTTCGGAAGCTACCTGTTGGGAGCGCTCCGCGACAGTGCCCCGGGCGTTCTGTGGACAACCCGGGGCCGCCCGGGGTCAGTCGTCGTCGCGCCGGGCGCGTACGACGGCGCTGAGTTCGACCCCGCCGGGCAGCACGTGCCGGAGTTCCGCGCTGAGCCGCTCGGCGACGCGGCGCAGCGATTCGTCGTCGCGCTCGTCCAGTTCCAGGCGGATGCCGATCTCTCCGCGCTCGGAGGAGTGGATGCGCACGCGTTCGATCCCGAACTCGGCGTGGGTCACCCGGTAGATGAGCGCCAGGACCTGTGGGTCGTCCTTGGGTTCGGGGACGGTCCCCTCTTCCGCGAGCATGGTGAGAAAACGGCCCTGGACGGTGTACGGGATCGGCCCGGACACGTCGATGACCAGGGCGTCGGCGTTCTCCTCCAGGGTGGCCTGGCAGGCGTCCTTCGTACTGAAGGGCACCGGACGGGCGTCCGGGCGCCAGCGCCGGACCGCGTCCACGGAGGTGAAGGCGAGGACCCCCCGGCGGCCGTCCTTGCCGGTCATGATGGGGATGGCCACTTCGCTGTTCTTGTCCTTGGTGAGCCCGCCCGCGCCCTTCTCGGTCTCGGTGGCCACGGCCACCACCGGGATGAGGACCCGGGACCCGCTGAGGGCGGCGAGGACCTGGCGGTCACCCACCTTGATCGCCGCGTAGTCACGCAGGCGAGCCTCGACTTCCGGATCGGCGCTGCCGTCGTCGTCACGGAAGTTCTGGGCGCCGGTGATCGTTGGTCTGCTCACGGGCTCCGACTCTACCTGGGGTGCGTATCCGTTGTGGGATCGCTTCTCGGACAGAACCATGTGACCTCTCCCCTCCTCGGGCCGCGCAAGGCCGCCGCCCTCCCCGGTCGGCGCGGTCGCCCCGCGCCGTACTCGGCAGCCCAGCTTCACAGGCGGGTACCGTGCGGGTCGGCGGTTCGGGGAAGAAGACGCCGAAGGGCCCGGACCGGCCGGGGCCCGGATTCCGGGAACGGGGCCGCTTCGTCTTCGGGACGCGCGCGGACCCGGGTGCGCCCGCGCGGCCGGGGGCGGAGAGTGGCATGTGTCGCAGCCGCGTCCGGCGGCCCCGGCCGGACGCCTCGGGCCCCCTGGCCCCTACGAACCCTGTTCCGGGCGCCCGTCTCCGAGCACGCCGACGATCTCGCGGAGCTGGTCGACCTGCTGCGGGGAGAGCCGGTCGAACATCAGGGAGCGCACCCGGGTCGCGTGGCTCGGCGCGGCCTGCTCCAGGACGGCGGCCCCCTTCTCGGTGAGGACGGCCCACAGTCCGCGCCGGTCGTCCTCACAGCTCTCGCGCCGCACGTGGCCGTCGCGTTCGAGGCGGGCGATCTGGTGGGACAGGCGGCTCTTGGAGACGATGACCGCCTCGGCGAGGTCACGCATGCGCATGCGCTGGTCCGGGGCCTCGGAGAGGTGGGCGAGCACCCCGTACTCGATGAGCGAGAGGCCGTCGCGGGCACGCAGGTCGCGTTCGAGTTCGTCGTAGATCCAGGCGTTCATCCGCAGGAACCCGCGCCAGACGTCCTGTTCACCGGGTTCGAGCCAGGCCTTCTCCATGGCCCGATCCTAGCGCCGCAGCCGCTCACTCCAGCAGCCGAACGTCCGGACCGGCGCCCGGACTCTTGCGTCCTCAGGAACAAGTCCATAGAATCCTTCCCAGGAAGATACTTCTAAGGTACTTTGTTGCTAGGCAACGAGTTGGCCCGGCACCCGGGCCTTCCACACACAGGGAGAGACACCATGGCCACGCAGGAACTCAAGCCCGGCACCTGGAAGATCGACACCGCCCACAGCATCGTCGGCTTCTCCGTCCGCCACATGATGGTGAGCAAGGTCCGCGGCCGCTTCGAGAAGTTCGACGCGACCCTGACCGTGCCCGAGGACCCCACCAAGGCCTCGGTCGAAGCCACCATCGACGCCGGCTCCATCAACACCGACAACAGCGACCGGGACAACCACGTCCGGTCCGCCGACTTCTTCGAGACCGACAACTACCCGGACTTCATCTTCCGCTCCACCGGCATCGAGGCCAAGGGCGAGGACTTCGTCCTCAAGGGTGAGCTGACCATCAAGAAGAAGACCCGCCCGATCGAGCTGTCCCTCGAGTTCAACGGCTCCACCGTCGACCCCTACGGTCTGGACCGCGCCGGGTTCGCCGCCTCCACCACCATCAGCCGCAAGGAGTTCGGCGTCGACATCGAGATGCCGATGGACGGCGGCGGCGTGGTCGTCGGCGACAAGATCACCATCACCATCGACGCCGAGTTCACCCGTCAGGCCTGAGTCGGCCGACGGACGTGACGCCCCGGCCCGGCACCACCGCCGCCGTCCGGCCGGGGCGCTTCCGAGGACCTGGGGAGGACCTCGGGAGGGGACGGTGTCCGAGCGCGGCCACTCAGGGGGAGTGACCGCCGCCCCGGGTTTTGACGACACCCCGTCAGAAACCCTGTGAGGCCTCGGATATCGTCGACGGGGGAGGGTCCACACGACCCTCCCCCGTTTCGTGTGTCCGACCACGTCCGAGTGTCCGAACCGTGCGCCGCACGCCCGTGCGCCAGGAACCGCAGGAGAACCCCACCGTGCCGTCCAGCCCCTTCGCCCCCGAGGTCGTCACCGCCGTCACCGCCCACATGAACGACGACCACGCCGAGGACACCCTGCTCATCTGCCGAGCGCTGGGCGCCCAGCCCGACGCCACCGCCGCCCGGATGACCGGTCTGGACGGTGAGGGCGGCGACTACACGGTCACCGTCGACGGCGCCGAGCGCCAGGTGCGCATCCCCTGGGCCGCGCCGCTGACCGAGCGCGCCCAGATCCGCGCCGAGGTCGTCCGCATGTACCAGGAGGCCTGCGCCGAGCTGGGGCTCACTCCTCGCGGGCACTGACGGCCTCCCCGGAGACAGGCGGATCGGGACCGTGACAACGAGTCACAGAAACCGGAACCCGGGCGGCCCCGGCGGAGTCCAACGGAGTATCGGGGGGATCGGGCGACGCGCCCGGACAGGGGTGGCTCCACCACTCCGATCAGGCGCGCGCAAGACCTAACCTGGAAGGGTCCGCCCTTCCCCGGACTCCCCCCGGACATCCGCAACCAACCGCCTATCCGAAGGATGGCTCCGGCCTCGATGGTCACGCCCGACCCCGGTGACGAGAACGCACCGACCCAACGGATCGACCCCACCTCACCCACCACGCGAGTCAACCCGGCGGTGGGCGCCACGCGCTGGGTGACGCGCGTGTTCCGGCCGGGGGCGGCCCCACCGCCGGAGCCGCCACCGGGGACCCGTGCGGGCCCGCAGCAGGGGCAGCAGCCGGACGAGGGCCCCACGCGCGTCGTCCCCCCCGGGTCCTCCCCCGGCGCCGGCAGCGACCACACCACGGTCCTGCCCGGCGGCGCGGACGCCCCGGGCAGCGCCGCGGGCGGCACCCGGGTGCAACCGCCCGCCTCCCCCACCACGGCCCTGGGCGCCGACCTCTCCGCGGGCCGCCCCGCCCGACGCCCCACCGTGGGCGCACCCGGCTCCCCCGAGGGCCGCACCCCGTGGTGGCGTGTGCTCTTCGGCCCCCTCCTGGACTGGATGGCGCGCCTGGTCTCGCGCGCGGTGGTGGGCCCCGCGGGCGATCTCGACTACGCCGTCCCCGCCGAGCTCCGCCGCCGCTACCAGATCCTGGACCACATCGGCGCGGGCGGGGAGGCCGTCGTCTACCTGGCCGAACCCACCGACTCCCCAGGACGCCGGCTCGCTCTGAAGGTGTACCGGCCCGGCCACGACATCAACCGCGAACTCCTGGACCGGCTGCGCGCCCGGGGCACCGCCTCCCCGCACACCCCCGCCATCCAGGGATACGGGACCGCCACCAGTTCCTGGGGCGAGGAGCTGGCCTGGGAGGCCCAGGAGTACTTCTCCCTCGGCACCCTGCGCGAGGTCATCAACCAGTCACCCCTGGACGACGAGCGCGCCGGTGCCGTGGTCCGCGCCGTCGCCGACTGCCTGCACCACTGGCAGAGCGAGCTCCAGCACAACCACACCGACGTCAAGCCCGAGAACCTCCTGGTCCGCTCCCTGGACCCGCCGGTGGTCGCGCTCACCGACTTCGGCGGTGCCGTGCGCGCCACCATGAGCCGCGTCTACGGCGGTCAGGCCATCACCGAGGACTACGCCGCCCCCGAGGTGATCGAGGGCCGCCGTGAGGCCCCCGCCGCATGGTGGTCGCTGGGTGTGATGGTGCACGAACTCACCACCGGCCGCCGCCCCGAGCGCGGCGGGAACTGGCTGACCGCCCGCAACACCGAGGTGGACATCTCGGCGATCACCGACGAGCGCTGGCGCCTGCTCGCCCGCGGCCTGCTCACCCTCTCCCCCTCCACCCGCTGGGGGCACGACGAGGTCGCCGCCTGGCTCGCGGGCGAGCGTCCGCCGATCCGCACCGCCAGCCGCCTGCGCCCCATCAACTTCGCCGGGGCCTCCCACGAGGACCCGCCCAGCCTCGCCTTCGACCTGCTCGACCGCTCCGACACCGGCGCGATGTGGCTGCGCAGCCACTGGTCGGAGCTGCGCACCTGGCTGGACCGCGAGGTCAGCGACTACACCTTCGACCGCGCCTACCTGACCGGGCTCGACGCCCGGCCCGAACTCGCACACGTCGCGATCAGCGCACTGGCCGCCCGCTACGTGCCGGGGATGCCGCCGCGCTTCCGCGGCCACGAGATCAGCGCCGACGGGCTCCTGGCCCTGGCCACCGGCGAGGCCAGCCGCCACGCGGTCGTGCGCGAGGCCGTGGAGTCGGGCGTGGTGGGCCTGGGCTCCCAGCACTGGTGCCCGCACCCCGGCTGCCGCTCCGGCGGTTCGGGGCGGTGCGCACTGCTGGAACGCGTCCAGCACGAGGTCCCGCTGCTGATGAAGCGCGTGCACGAAACCCTGGAGCGGGTGACGGCCTCGGGCCCCGACGCGCCCCGGTCCCCCGCCTCCCACGAGATCGACTCCACCTGGGCGCGGGCCGTCGAGCTGGTGCTGGTCCCCGAGACCGCGGCCCAGCACCGGTCGCTGCTGCGCCGCCAGTCCTGGCACCCCAGCCAGCGCAGCTCCGCACCGAACGCGCCCTGGTGGCTGGAGCAGCGCAAGACCGCCCTGCGCGACGGCGGTGAACAGCTGGCCGGCCGCGCCGCGATGCTCACCGCACTCCTGCTGCTGCCCGAGGCCGACCGGATCGGCGGCGCGATCGCCGAGCGCGAGCGCGCCGACGGCAAGGCGCGCCGCCAGGACCGGTGGGCCTCTCTGGCCGGTTCGGCGCGCGATCGCTGGGAGAGCACCCAGGAGAAGGTGTCCACGGCCAAGCAGCGCCGGGCGGAGGCCGCCACCACACGGCCCGACCACCCGGTGGTCCCCGGCGACCAGGGCTTCGGCACCCCCACCCGGCCGCAGGAACCCGCGACGGCCAAGGAGAAGCGTCGGCAGGACAAGGCCGCTCGCCGGGTCGAGAAGACCATGGGCCAGATCCAGCGCGCGATGAAGGCGGGCAAGTGCCGCCGCTTCGCCTACCCGGCCGCCCTGTTGGGCCTGGTGGACGGCCTGGGCCGGGCGCTGCGCCCCGAGGAGGGCTTCTTCCCCGAGAGCGTGTTCGTGACCGACACCTACACCGGCCTGCTGGAGTTCAGCGACAACCCGCTGGCCGAGGGGGCCGCCGCGCTCACCGGGCTGCTGCCCGGCGGGATCGGCGCGTCCTGGTGGTTGCCGGTGCTGCTGTCGATCACGCTGCTGGTACTGGGCCGCACCGCCGCGAAGTCCACGGTCAAGGCCCGGCGCCGGCTGGGCGCCTTCCGCCTGGCGGTGGCGGGTTCACTGGTGATGCTGGTGGTGTTGCTGTCGACGGGTCTGCTGGCCCTGGGATCCGGTGTGCTCATCCCGCTGGACGGCCTGCTCGGCTGAGCACGCCGGGGCGTGCGAGCCGTCAGCGCAGCGCCGCGGGTCGGTGCCGCCGCCGGGGTCCACCGGGGCGGGCGAGCCGTCGGGGCGACCCGGGCACGCTATGATCTCCCGGTTCGGCAGCGTGCCGAACCGTGGGAGAAGGGTGTACAGGTGGGCGAGGTGTTCGAGCTGCGTGCCGGTGAGTACCGGGCGCGAATCGACCGGACCGGTGCCGGACTGCAGGCGCTCACCTGGCGGGAACGGGACCTGGTCTGGCCCTACACCCGACCGCGGGGCCCCGTCGCCTCCCAGGGGCAGCTGCTGGCCCCGTGGCCCAACCGGGTCGCCTCGGCCCGCTACGCCTTCGGGGGCACCGAGTACCGGCTGGACGCCAACGACCCGGCCACCGGCTCCGCCATCCACGGCCTGGTCAGCGAGACGGAGTGGGCACCGGTCCAGGAGTCCGAGGAGGCCGTGACCCTGCGGCTGGACTTCCCCGGCACCCCCGGATACCCGTTCCCTCTGGAGCTGACCGCCACGTACCGGCTGGCGTCCGAGGGGCTGACCGTCACCACCACGGCGCGCAACACGGGGACCTCCGACGCCCCGTTCGGGCTGGGCTTCCACCCGTACCTCACCCTGGGCACCCCGCTGCGGGAGCTGGCCGAACGGGGCGAGGTCACCGTGGCCGCCACCGTCGGCAGCCACCAGCCCACCGACGACAAGCTGACACCCGTGGGCGCCCCCCAGCCGGTGGCCGGCACCGAGTTCGACCTGCGCCCGCCCGGCCGCCCCCTGGGAAACACGGTGCTGGACACCGCCTTCACCGGCCTCGACCGCGACGACGACCGCGCCTGGGTGCACCTGAGCGGCCCCGAACACCGGGTGTCCCTGTGGTCCGGCGCCGGTTTCGACTGGCTCCAGCTGTTCAGCTCCGACACGCTCAGCGGCGGGCTCCACCGCGCCCACCTGGCCGCCGAACCCATGACCTGCCCGCCCAACGCCCTCAACAGCGGCACGGACCTCATCGTCCTGGGCCCCGAGGAGAGCGCCGAGCGGTCCTTCGGCATCCTCGCCGAGCGGCTCTGAGAAGGACCCGCGCCGAACCCTCGGCCATCACCCGGGCTGAACGCCCCTGAGCATGTCCGTCAGCCGCGCCAGGTCCTCTTCGGTGTCGATGTCCTCGGGGCTGGCGATGTCGTCGCAGGCGACCGCGGTGACCAGGTGGGAGTAGGCGCGCAGGAAGGGCCGGGCGCCCACGTCCTGTTCGGCCATGGAGTAGACCGTGGACCAGTGTTCGCGGCCCAGCATCACCGGGTTGCGGGGGTTTCCGTTGTACGTGGCCACCGCGGCGCGGGCACCCAGTTCGAAGGCCTCCACCAGGCGTCGGACCGCCTCCGCCGTCACCAGGGGCTGGTCCGCGAGCGCGACCAGCAGGGCGTCGACGGTGTCGGGCATGGCGTCGATCCCGGCGCGGAGCGACGAACCCATACCGGTGGCCCAGTCGGGGTTGTGCACCGTGAGGGCACCGGGCACGGTGGTGTCGGCGGCACCCAGGACCGCCAGTACCGGAACGCAGCCGCCGTCGGTCAGGGTGCGTACACCCCGGTCGACGAGGCGTTCACCGCCGAGTTCGACCAGGGCCTTGGGGCGGCCGAGTCTGCTCCCCGATCCGGCGGCCAGCAGTAGGCCGGCCACCAGGCTCGTGTGCCTCGTCCCCTCGGTTCCCCTGTCCTTCGGCTCCCCAGTACCCATGACGCGATGATGCCACGGACGGGGTTCCCGGATGGCCCGCCTGGCTCAGACCGTGCACAAGAATCGGGACCCGGTTCCAGGGACACCACTTTGAACTGGTGTTTCTCCATCGGAACGGTTTCGGTTCACCTCTTGGCTTGACCGAATCCGGCCGGAATCAGCGGGGCGCTGGGCGTGTCACGGTGGATCCTGCCGCTGGTCTCTCGCAGGGCCCGGCCGCTCCCACCCCACCTGGTCTGCACGAGCTCGGCGGCGATGGACACCGCCGTCTCCTCCGGGGTCCGGGCCCCCAGGTCGAGACCGATCGGCGAGTGCAGCCGCTCCAGCGCCTCCTCGTCCACGCCGGCCTCACGCAACCGCTCGAGACGGTCCTCGTGGGTGCGCCGCGAACCCATCGCGCCGATGTACCCGGCCCGGGTGGTCAGCGCCCTCTTCAGGACCGGCACGTCGAACTTGGGGTCGTGGGTGAGCACGCAGATCGCGGTGCGCTGGTCGATCTCGTCGGCGATCTCGTCCAGGAACACGTGCGGCCACTTGACCACCACCTCCTCGGCGGTGGGGAAGCGCTTGGGGGTGGCGAACACCGGGCGGGCGTCGCACACCGTCACCCGGTAGCCCAGGTAGGTGCCGAGGTCGGCCACCGCGGCCGCGAAGTCGATGGCGCCGAACACCAGCATGCGGGGCGCCGGGGCGAACGACTGGACGAACACCTCCAGCTCGTCGCCGCGACGCTGGCCGTCCGTGCCGTAGTGCAGCAGGCCCGTGCTGCCCTGGGCGAGCATGCCGCGCACGTCGTCGTCCAGGGCGGCGGCCAGGCGCTCACAGCCCTCCCCCAGATCGCCTTCGGCGTGGCCGGGCCACACCACACGGCGGCGGCCGACCCGGCCGGCGTCCGAGGGGTCGGACACGATCGTGGCCACCGCGACCGGCTGGTGCTCGTCGATGGCGCCGAGCACCGAACCCAGCTGCGCGTAGGTCTCCCTGCTGACCGGCTCGATGAACAGGTGCAGAGTTCCGCCGCAGGTCAGGCCGACGCTGAAGGCGTCCTCGTCGCTGACCCCGTAGGTGCGGCGGACCGGGACCCCGGTACGGATGGCCTCCAGGGCCTCCTCGTAGACGGCGCCCTCCACACAGCCGCCCGACACACTGCCGGTGACCTCCCCCGAGGCGTTCACCAGCATGGCCGCGCCCGCGTCTCTGGGCGCGCTCTTGTAGGTGTCGACGACCGTGGCCACGGCGAAGGTCTCCCCCGAGCGGTACAGCTCGGACACAGACGATCGGACATCACGCATGCGGCACCTCTTCCACGACTCCCTACGACGGGCTCCACCGGTCGGCACGTGGTCCCCGGTACCAACCTATGTGCCCAAGACAACACGGAAGAGCCCCCGTTTCTCCAGGAAACGAGGGCTCGATTCGGTTTCGTCTACGAAGCCGGCTCTACGAACCGGGGTGTCCGGGCTCCTCGCCCTCACCGAGGGACAGCAGGGAACGGAACTCCGCCAGGTTGCGCCGGGCGAGCTCACCGTCGGTGCTCTGGATACCCATCACCGGCAGCGACGTGCCGTCGGACAGGTCCAGCGAGGGCCAGGGCTCCCCGACCGGCATCCGGATGTCCAGGACCTCCGGCCAGGCCAGGTGGTGGGTGCGGATGCCGTTGACGACGATCACGTTGCGCTCCGTGGCGGTCAGCCGGGGGCGGGCCAGCATGTGCAGCCCGGCGGCCACCGCGAGCCCGAGCCCCACGACCAGGAGGCGGTCCAGCAGCCGCCAGTCCTCGGGCAGGATCGCGGCGAGCACCACCATGGTCGCCACGATGAGCAGGCCCAGGCCGTAGGCGACCAGCCGTACCGCCCGGGGCCGCCAGGTCACCGGCAGGACCGGCTTCTTCGACGCCTCGTCCACAGGTTGTTCCCTCGTCCGCACCAACTGCTCCATCCGTGTCCACGCGCTCAGGCGTGACTCCCACCGGCCCCGACTCGTCGGTCGCGTGCGCCAGGAGGTCGGTGTCAGCGGCGCAGCCCGCGCAGGGCCACCGCCGTGTCCAGGGCGGCCAGCGCAGCCTCGGCGCCCTTGTTCTCGACGCTTCCCGGCAGGCCGGCGCGGTCACGCGCCTGTTCCAGGGTGTCACAGGTGAGCACACCGTTGCCCACGGGGGTGGACTCGCGCAGGGCCACTTCGGTGAGACCGTGCGTGACCGACTGGCACACGTAGTCGAAGTGCGGGGTGCCGCCGCGGATGACCGCGCCCAGGGCGATCACCGCGTCGTGCTTGCGCGCCAGCTCCTGGGCGACCACCGGGATCTCGACCGCCCCGGCGACCTTCACCACGACGGGGTCCGCGACCCCCGAGGCCTTCACGACGTCGAGCGCGTTGGCGAGCATCGGCTCGACGATCGGCTCGTTCCACCGGGTGACGACGATGCCCACTGACAGCCCGGAGGCGTCGATCTGCTGTTCGTCCGGACGTCCTGTGCCGCTCATGGCCGGCCCTTCCTGGGGATCGATGTTGCTGAAGATGCTTGTGTGCCTGGGTGGGCGGGTGTTCCTGGATGGCGGGTGTCGGCGGAGCGCAGACTCGCCGCCCCCCGGCCGCCCGGGCTACTCGGCGACGCCGGCCAGGTCGTGGCCCATGCGGTCGCGCTTGGTCAGCAGGTAGGCGAGGTTGTCGTCGGTGACGAAGGTGGGCATGGGCACCCGCTCGGTCACCTTCACGCCGTGGCGCTCCAGCCCCTCGGTCTTGGCCGGGTTGTTGGACAGCAGCCGTACCGAGGACACACCCAGGTCCGCGAGGATCTGCGCGCCCGCGCCGAACTCGCGCGCGTCGGCGGGCAGGCCCAGGCGCAGGTTCGCGTCGACGGTGTCCACGCCCTGGTCCTGGAGGCTGTAGGCGCTCAGCTTGTGCAGCAGGCCGATCCCCCGGCCCTCGTGTCCGCCCATGTACACGATGACGCCGCGCCCCTCCTTGGCGATGTCGGCCATGGCCGCGTCGAGCTGGGCGCCGCAGTCGCAGCGGTACGAACCGAACGCGTCCCCGGTCAGGCACTCCGAGTGGACACGGGCCAGGACGTCGGTGCCGTCGGCCAGGTCACCGAAGACCAGCGCGACGTGCTCGGCGCCGTCAGCGGTGCCCTTGAAGCCGACCGCACACCACTCGCCGTGCTGGTTGGGCATGCGGGTCTCGACCATGCGGGTGACCAGCGGCGGGTTGGCCTCCTCCTCGGTGAGGGTCTCACCGAGGGCGGCGCGGTAGGCGGCGAGCTGCTCGACCGACACCAGCTTCAGGCCGTGCTCGTCGGCGAACTCGCGCAGGCGGGGCAGGCGGGCCATGGTGCCGTCGTCGTTGACCACCTCGGCCAGCACACCCGCGGGACGCAGCCCGGCCAGGCGGGCGAAGTCGACCGAGGCCTCGGTGTGGCCGCGGCGGGCCAGCACACCGCCCTTCCGGGCGCGCAGAGGCAGGATGTGTCCGGGGCGCACGAAGTCGGCGGGGCCGCTCTCGGCGGCGGACAGCAGCCGGATGGTGTGCGCGCGGTCGGCGGCCGAGATACCGGTGCTGACACCCTCACGGGCGTCGACGGTGACGGTGTAGGCGGTGCGCAGGCTCTCCTCGTTGCGCGCGGTCATCAGCGGCAGGTCGAGGCGGTCCAGGTCCTCGCCCTCCATGGGGACGCACACCACACCGGAGGTGTAGCGGATCATGAACGCGAGCAGCTCGGGGGTGGCGAGCTCCGCGGCGAAGATGATGTCGCCCTCGTTCTCGCGGTCCTCGTCGTCCACGACCACGATGGCCCTGCCCGCGGCGAACTCGGCGATGGCGTCCTCGATCCGGTCGAGGGCGACGGCCTGCTCGTTCCGCTCGGGGTCGGCGGCCGGTGTGGTGTCGGTGACGGTCATTCCCGCTCCTGAAGGTACGTCGTGGGTGGTTCTCGGTGGGTGGCAGCGCGGTGGTGGCGCGGGTGTGCGCGCCGGGGGCGACCTAGCGGTCGGCCCGGGCCTGCGTACCCTCCTGGGCGCGGATCCGGGCGACCGCGGTGATGCGTTCCACGTACTTGGCGATGACGTCCACCTCGATGTTGACGATGGCGCCGACCGCCAGACCGCCCAGGGTCGTGGCCTCCAGGGTGGCCGGGATGAGGCTGACCTCGAAGTACTCGTCCTTGGCGCCGGGGGCGCTCACGGCGGAGACGGTGAGGCTGGTGCCGTCCACGGTGATGGACCCCTTCTCCACCACGTACGGGGAGAGCTCCGGGGGCATGCCGAAACGTAGAACGTCCCAGTTGTCACCGGGATTCCGGGACAGGAGCGTGGCGGTGCCGTCGACGTGCCCCTGGACGATGTGGCCGCCCAGGCGGGTGTCGGTGCGGGTGGCGCGCTCGAGGTTCACGGGGGCGCCGGGGGTGAGGTCGCCGAGGTTGGAGCGGTCCAGGGACTCCTTCATCACGTCCGCGGTGAAGGTGCCCTCGCCCTGGCCGACGACGGTCAGGCACACGCCGTTGACCGAGATGGAGTCGCCGTGCTTGGCATCGGAACTGACCAGGGGTCCGTGCACGGTGAGCAGAGCGGCTTCGCCTCCGGCCCCGGCCGACTCGATGGAGGTGACCTTGCCGAGCTCTTCCACGATTCCGGTGAACACGCCCTACATCCCTTCGCCTGGTACGGCTCCGGGGAAAAGGTGCGCGGAAAACGGGTCCACGACAAGGGCGTCACTGGACGCCGACGCCAAAGGGTTGGCACGGCTCAGATCCGCCCCAACGCGTACTGCCTCCCATCCGGACTTTAACCGTCGGTACCGGAATTCCACCGGTTCAACCGGTCGATGGACTCGACCGGGTCGCGGACTATCACCGCCGGTTCGGACTTTCACCGACCCCGGAGCACGCGTTTGACTGTTGTCTAAACGATCATGATCTTAACCCCTCGGTAGCCTGGGCGCATAGCCGGTGTGACGGGATTCATGTCCGGTCGCCCTCCCCGGCCCCGGAGGGGCGTTCGGGCGTCTCGGGGGCCTCCTCCGGCTCCCCGACCTCGCCCGATTCCTCCCCGGAGACGGCCTCGGGGCGGCCGGCCAGGCCGCTGCGCACGAACAGCTCCGGCGCGCCGTAGGCGGCCCAGAAGGCCATGGAGCCGTAGACCGCGAAGCCGGCCAGTGCCGCGGGCAGGCCGGCCAGGTTCCGGAAGAGCACCTGGTCCACGACCAGGATGAGCACGACCACGGAGATCCCGAGGACGAACCGGGCCACCCGCGCGGTGACGGTGCCCGCCGCGCTGTACCAGCCGCGCCGGTACAGCAGGGTGAACCCGAGGACGCCGCCCAGGAGCGCACCGGAGGTCGTGTAGAGGCCGGTCAGGGTGTACCCGGCCGGGTCGGCGGGGGTCGCTCCGATCCACTCCTCGGCGGGAACCGCCCAGCCGCCGCGCACGCCCAGCTGCCAGACGGTCGCCACCACGCAGGGCACCAGCGCGAAGGCGAGCAGGTAGGACACCCAGCGCACCGTGTCCAGGGAGCGCCACCAGGCCAGCACACGGTCCTCGTAGCGCAGGACCGCCCACAGGACGGCACCGCCGACCAGCAGGCCGACCACCACGTCGCTGATGAAGTGCGCGCCCAGGTAGATCCGGGAGAAGGCCACCAGGGCGATCACCGCGACGGCCGCCCACAGCAGGGAGCGGCGGCCCGACTTCGCCCCGAGATAGCCGTAGGCCACGACCGCGGCCTGGCTGTGTCCCGAGGGCATCCCGAAACTGCCGTGGTGGCTGTAGCCGGTGACCAGGGCGTCGAACCAGTAGGGCCTGGAGCCGTAGAACACCGATTTGAGCAGGTTGTTCACCACCGCCGAGGCGATGACCGCGACGAAGAGCCGTGATCCGATGCCCGCGTGGACGCTCCAGAAGACGGCGGCCATCAGGACGACGAGGACGCCCTGGGAGCCCAGGTGGGTGACGGCACCCAGCGGATGGGACAGCCACTCGCCCCACCCCTGCAGCCAGCGGATCGCTGAGCTCTCCGCCTCCCACAGGGCGTCCATGGCCAGGTGCTCGGTGGTCCAAGCGTTCACGCGTACTCCACAGGTCCGCGCCTGGCAACGCGCTCACGCCGCGCCGCTCCCCCGGACACGGGCGCGTCGGGCGCATGCAGGGGAAGACGGAGCCGCGACCAAGCGAAAATCAACGACTACAGCGGGCAGCATAGGACGAACGGGGCCGCTGTGACCAGGCCCACAGGCACGCCGCGCCGTGATCGTTACCCGAAGGTAGGTTCGGGCTCCGGGGGCAGGGCACGGGGGCACCGGTCGGGCACGGGCCGGGGTCCACAGCCCTCAGGGGAACACGGCTCAGGGGAGCTTGCTGGCCTTCCGGGCCTGGGCGCGCAGGGACTCGATGGCCTCGTCCGGGTTCTGGGCACCGTAGACGGCGGAACCGGCGACGAACACGTCCGCTCCGGCCTCGGCGGCGCGCTCGATGGTCTCGTCGCTCACCCCGCCGTCGATCTGGAGCCAGACCGCGGCGTCCCGGCTGTCCAGGAGCTCACGGGCCTTGCGGATCTTGGGCAGCACCAGGTCCAGGAACTTCTGGCCGCCGAAGCCGGGCTCGACGGTCATGAGCAGGAGCATGTCCATCTCGCCGATGAGGTCCGCGTAGGGCTCGACCGGCTCGGCGGGGTTGAGGGCCAGGCCGGCGCGGGCGCCGTGCCTGCGGATCTCGCGCAGGGTGCGCACGGGGGCGCCGGCCGCCTTGGCGTGGATGGTGACGCTGCCCGCGCCCGCCTCGGCGTAGGCGGGGGCCCAGCGGTCGGGGTCCTCGATCATCAGATGGCAGTCCAGCGGCGTGGTGGTCGCCTTCAGGAGGGACTCCACGATGGGCAGGCCCAGGGTGAGGTTGGGGACGAAGTGACCGTCCATGACGTCGACGTGCAGCCAGTCCGCGCCGGGGACGGCGGCCGCCTCGTCGGCGAGGTGTGCGAAGTCGGCGCTGAGGATGCTGGGAGAGATCTGAATTGCCACGTCAGCAGTGTATCCAGGCCGACTCGGGGCAGGTGTGCCACGGGGAGACATCGACCGAGGAGGCGCCATGCTGGACGAGGACGGGCTTCAGGCCTTCCTGGAGGCCTACAGCCGGGAGCTGGTGGGCGGGGACCTCGACGGGATCGCCGCCCGGTACAGCTATCCGGCCTACGTCGCCGGGGACACGCAGAGCATCGCGGTGGCGGCGCCCGCCGACGTCAAGGAGGCCTTCACGGGCGCGGCGGAGCAGTACCGGGAGCGCGGGCTGGTCGGCGTGGTGCCGGAGATCAGACGAACCGAGGAACTCACCGCGAGGCTGGTGTGGGCGGACGTGCGCTGGTCCTACCGCGACGCGGACGACGCGGAGGTCCGGGCCGAGACCTACCGGTACCTGCTGCGGGAGACGGGGAACTCCTGCATGATCTGCGTGGTGGTCGCGATCGGCGCGATGTAGCTCGAGGAGTCCGCGCCTTTACGGCGTAGATTCCTATTTGTCCGAATTGCACCCCTGGGCAGCACGCGGTCGGACAGCTAGCGTCGCGCTGTCGTCTCAGGGAGCGCAGGGGGATTCGGGTGAGTGGGAATCGGGTCGTACCGTCGGAGGAGCAGGTGCGGGCCGTACTGGCCGAAGCAGGAATCGGCCCCGACCGGCTGGAGGCCTGCGAGGAGCTCGCGGAGGGGACCTTCAACAGCGCCTACCGCCTGCGGATGGCCGACGGCGCCGACCTCGTCCTGAAGGTCGCGCCCGACCCCGCGGCACCCGTGATGGGCTACGAGCACGGGATGATGCGCACCGAGGAACTCTTCTACCGCACCGCACACGGCGGGGTCCCGGTCCCCGAGGTCGTGCACGCCTCCTACGACCGCTCGGCGGTCGGCAGCGACCTCCTGCTGATGACCTGGCGCCCGGGGCGGACCCTGTACTCCCTGCGCGCGGAACACGGCTCCGACCGGTGGAACCGGCTGCGTTCCGAGCTGGGCGGGACGGTCGCCGCGCTGCACCGCACCACCGGGCCCGGGTTCGGGTATCCGCAGGCAGGACTGGCCGCCGACTGGCGGACCGCCTTCCTCGGAATGCTCGACTCGGTCCTCGCCGACGCCCGCCGCTTCGAAGCGCCCCTGCCGGTCCCCGCGGACCGGATCGCCGAGCTGCTGCACGGGCGGGCCGGCCTCCTGGACGGGGTCGGGACCCCGGCCCTCGTCCACTACGACCTCTGGCCGGGCAACATCCTGGTCGAGGACACCGGCCGGGGCCCGAGGATCAGCGCCCTGGTGGACGGCGAGCGCGCCTTCTGGGGCGACCCGCTGGCCGAGGCGGTCTCGTTGGCGCTCTTCGGCGACATCGCGGACGACACCGCGTTCCTGGACGGCTACCGCGCCGCGGGCGGGATCCTGGAGCTCGACGAGAGCGCCCGGGGACGCCTCGCGCTGTACCGGAGCCACCTGTACCTGATCATGCTCGTCGAGGCGGTCCCCCGCGGCTACGAGGGCCCCGACCACGACCGGCAGGCCCGGTACGTCGCCCGGGAACTGGTCGGGGCCCTGGCGGAGCTCTCCGCCAGGGCCTGACCCGGGCCTCCCCGAGGCCGCGGTCCTACTCCGGCTTCCTGCGGAACAGGGCGAGGAACATGGCGTCGGTGCCGTGGACGTGCGGCCAGAACTGGACGTACCTGCCCTCGGGGCCCGCGGCGAGGTCGGGGACCTCGTCGAGGTAGTCGGGAGCGCGCAGGAGTTCGAGGTCGTCGCGTTCGGCCAGGACCTTCCGGACGATCACGTCGGTCTCGTCCAGGTGCGGCGAGCAGGTCACGTAGGCGACCACACCGCCGGGGCGCGCCGCCTCGACCGCATTGGTGAGGAGCTCGTGCTGGAGCGGGGCGAGCTGGGTGACGTTCTCGGGACCGCGGCGCCAGCGGGACTCGGGACGGCGGCGCAGGGCGCCCAGGCCGGTGCACGGCACGTCCGCGAGGACCCGGTCGAAGGAGCCGGGCTTCCAGGCGGGCCGGGTGCCGTCGGCGGCGATGGTGCGGCCGGCGTCGCGGGGGGCGCGGCGGACGGCGTCGGCCACCAGGCCCGCGCGGGCGGGCTGGAGTTCGGAGGCGACCAGCCGGGCCTCACCCTGACCGGCGAGGGAGGCCAGCAGACCGGCCTTGCCGCCGGGGCCCGCGCACATGTCCAACCACAGGGCGTCGCGGCCCTGGGCGTCCACCCGGGACAGCGCCAGCGCGACGAGCTGGCTGGCCTCGTCCTGGACGGCGGCCCGTTTCTGGCGGATCTCGCGGATCGCGCCCGGGTCGCCCTCGGGCAGGTAGGCGGCGAAGGGGGAGTAGCGTCCGGGGATCGCCCCGGACTCCTCGAGGTCGGAGACCTTGGCGCGGCCCGGCTTGGCCACCAGGGTGACCTTGGGGCGCTCGTTGTGCGCGATCAGCAGCTGTTCGGTCCGGACCAGGCCATCCTTGGCCCGCTCGCCCAGGGCGCGGGCCAGCTCCTTGACCACCCAGCGCGGGTGGCTCAGGACGACGGACAGGTAGCCGCTGGGGTCGCGGTCGCGGTCGGGCGCGATGACGTCGATCCACGCGTCCAGGTCGCGGGCGCTGACCTTGCGCAGGATCGCGTTGACGAACTTGCCGCGGTGCTGGCCCACCACGCGCCGGGCCAGGTCGACGGTCTCGCTGACCGCGGCGTGCGGCGGGATGTTCGTGGACAGCAGCTGGTGGGAGCCCATCCGCAGCAGCGGCAGCACCTCGGCGTCCACCGAGGCCAGCGAGCGGTCGACGCAGGTCTCCAGAACGGCGTCGTAGGTGCCCTGGCGGCGCAGGGTCCCGTAGGTGAGCTCGGTGGCCAGCCCCGCGTCCCTGCCGTACATGCCGCGCTCCTTGAGCAGGGCGGGCAGGAGCAGGTTCGCGTAGGCGTCGCGCTGTTCCACCGCGCGCAGCACGTCGTAGGCGACCCGGCGGGCCGGGTCGCGGGGCTGGGGCGGACCGGACCGCTGGCCACCGCCCTGCCTGGGCTTGCCGCCCTTTCGGGGGCGCTGGTGCTGGGACCGGGACTGCTCGCTCAACGTGTGCTCTGCCTCAACAAACCGGGGACGTGTGCGGGCGCGTGCTCACGCCCGCCTGAACCGAGAGTACGGCAGCTCAGCGGCCCAGTCGGTCATCTTCGGTGGGACGCACGCCACGCGCCCAGTCCACGGCGGCCATGGCCTTCTTGCCCTGGGGCTGCACCTGGCCGAGTTCGACGGGGTGGGTGCTGGTGCCGACGATGACGTGCTTCTTGTCCACGTGCAGCTGACCGGGTTCGAGGTCGGGCCGGTCAGCGTCGGTGACGGGCCGGACCGGGCCGACCTTCAGGCGCATGCCGCGGAAGGTGGTCCAGGCGCCGGGCGCGGGTGTGCAGGCGCGGGCGACCCGGTCCACGCGCATGGCGGGCGCGGTGAAGTCGAGTTCGGCGTCCAGGGTGGTGAGCTTGCCCGCGTAGGAGACGTCGGCGTCCGGCTGCGGGACCGGGCTGAGCTCCCCGGAGGCGATGCCGTCGACGGTGCGGACCAGGAGCCCGGCTCCGGAGACGGAGAGGCGTTCGAGCAGCTCACCGCTGGTGTCGGTGGGCCGGACCGTCTCGGTGAGGGTGCCGTAGACCGGGCCGGCGTCGAGCTCCTTGACGATGCGGAAGGTGGCGGCGCCGGTGACGTCGTCGCCGTGCAGGACGGCGTGCTGGACCGGGGCGGCGCCGCGCCAGGCCGGCAGCAGCGAGAAGTGCAGGTTCACCCAGCCGTGCTCGGGGATGTCCAGCGCGGACTGCGGCAGCAGGGCGCCGTAGGCGACCACCGGGCAGCAGTCGGGGGCGATCTCGGCGAGGCGCTCCAGGAACTCGGGGTCACCGGCCTTGGCGGGCTTGAGGACCTCGATGCCCTCGCTCTCGGCGAGTTCTCCGACGGGGCTGGTGGAGACCTTGCGGCCGCGCCCGGACCGGGCGTCGGGCCGGGTGACCACAGCCGCGACCTCGTGTTCGGAGTCGATCAGTGCCCGGAGCGAGGGCACCGCCACCTCCGGTGTTCCGGCAAAGACAAGCTTCATGTTCAGGTCCCCTCCGCTGCGCCTACGGGTCACTGTTCTACCAGTCCCGGAGCGGTCCCCGGCCGCGAAGAGCGGTGTTGTCGGCGGCTTCTGGTAAACCAGGAAGTGATGACAGCGCAGCCCGAGCGGCCCGAGGAGGTCCTCTTCGTCCTGCCCCGCCAGGAGAAGCAGGCGAAGAAGGAACCGGCCGGGGAGAAGGCCGACACCGCGAAGAGCCGTCGGCCGGCCAAGCGTCGGCCCGCCGACCGGCTCCCCGTCGCGCGTGTCATCGTCGACACCCCGCTGCCCCACCTGGACCGCTACTTCGACTACCGGGTCCCGGCCGACATGGACGAGGCGGCGGTGCCCGGCTGCCGGGTGAAGGTGCGCTTCAACGGCCGCCTGCTGGCGGGCTTCCTCGCCGAACGGGTGGAGAGTTCGGAGTTCGCCGGACGGCTGGCCTACCTGGAGACGGTGGTCTCCCCCGAGCCCGTGCTCACCCCCGAGATCCTCGCGCTCTCACGCGCCGTGGCCGACCGGTACGCGGGCACCCTGAGCGACGTCCTGCGGCTGGCGGTGCCGCCCCGGCACGCTCGGGTGGAGAAGGAGACGGCCCGCGAGGAACAGGCCCGGGAGGAGGACGTCGCGGGTGTGGAGCCCGCCGACGAGGACCCGCCCGAGGCCCCCGAGCACCCCGAGGTCGCACCCTCCCCCGACGACGGCGCCCCGGTGCAGGAGACCGTGGAGGCGGCCGTGCTGGAGGTCGACCCCGGTCCCTGGGACGCCTACCCGGAGGGGCCCGCGTTCATCGAGGCCCTGCACGGGGGGATCGCGGCCCGCGCGGTGTGGAACGCCCTGCCCGGAACCGACTGGACCGACGCGATCGCGGTGGCCGCCGAGGCCGCTCTGGGCGCCGGACGCGGCACCGTGGTGGTGCTGCCCGACGGCCGCGACGTGGCCGCGGTCGACGCCGCGCTCACCCGGCACCTGGGCGAGGGCCGCCATGTGGCGCTCACAGCGGACCTGGGCCCGGCCAAGCGGTACCGGAGCTGGCTTTCGGTGCTGCGCGGACACGTGCAGGTGGTGGTGGGCACCCGGGCCGCGGTCTTCGCTCCCGTCCGGGACCTGGGACTGGTCGTCCTGTGGGACGACGGCGACGACGTGCACGTGGACCCGCACGCCCCCTACCCGCACGCCCGCACGGTGCTGGCGATGCGGGCGCACCGGGGGAACGCGGCGGCGCTGATCGGCGGGCACACCCGCACCACCGACGCCCAGCTGCTGGTGGAGTCCGGGTGGGCGCGCCCGCTGGTCGCCGACCGGGCGACGCTGCGCAGCCGGGCACCGCAGATCCGACCCGCCGGTGACGACCGCGAACTCGCCCGGGACGGGGCGGCCAGGTCCGCGCGGATGCCGAGCCTGGCGCTGCGCGCGGCGCGCGAGGCGTCCAGGAGCGGTCCGGTGCTGTTCCAGGTGCCGCGCCGGGGCTACCTCAACACCCTGGCCTGCGCGGGATGCCGTGCGCCGGCACGCTGCGACGCCTGCCACGGGCCGCTGGCCGTGCGCGGGTCGCACGCCATGCCCTCGTGCGGCTGGTGCGGCCGGGTGGCCGGGCAGTGGGCCTGCCCCGAGTGCGGGATGACCCGCATGCGCGCGGTGGTGGTCGGCGCCCGCCGGACCGCGGAGGAACTGGGCCGGTCCTTCCCGTCCCTGACCGTGCGCACGTCGGGACGCGAGGAGGTCCTCTCCGAGGTCCCGAACAAACCGTCGCTGGTGGTCGCCACCCCCGGGGCCGAGCCGGCGGTCTCCGGCGGCGGGTACGCGGCGGCGGTGCTGCTGGACGGGTGGGCCCTGCTCAACCGGGCCGACCTGCGCGCCTCCGAGGAGACCCTGCGGCGCTGGCTGAACGCGTCCGCGCTGGTCCGGCCGGGCGGGGCGGTGGTGGTGTCCGCGGACTCCTCACTGCCGGTGGTGCAGTCCCTGGTGCGGTGGGACCCGGGCGGGTTCGCCGAACGAGAGCTGGCCGAGCGCAGGGAGCTCGGGTTCCCCCCGGCGGTGTCGATGGCCTCGATCACCGGCTCCCCCGAGCACCTGCGCGAGCTGCTGGACCAGATCGAACTCCCCGGCCGGGCCGAGCTGCTCGGCCCGGTGCCCGTGGGTTCGGAGCGCGCCGACGACGGCACGAACCGGACCGAGCGCGCGCTGCTGCGGGTGCCGCGCGGGGCGATCGGCGACCTCACCCGGGCGCTGAAGACGGCGGCGTCGGCCCGCAGCGCCCGCCGGGACGAGCACCTGGCCCAGGTCCGCGTGGACCCGCTGCACGTGCTCTAGCCAGGCCCTGCTCCGGGTCGGCGGGTTACTCGCCGAAGCGGGCGCGGTGGAGGTCGCGCAGGAGGGCGATCTCGGCGCCGTGGTGGATGAACTCGCGGTTCAGGTGCAGGATGAGCACGACCAGCGGGAACTCCGCCCACTGAGGTGCCTCGGCGTTGCCCACGGGGACGGCCAGGTCCTCGTCGTCGAGTTCCTGGAGGTGTTCGGACCAGGTGAGGTAGGCGTTGCGCAGGCGCTGCCTGGCCTCGGCCGCGGTGCTGGGCCAGTCGACGGTGTCGCGGCTGGCGGTGCGGTCGCCGAAGTGCCAGTTGATCCGGGTCTCCAGGACGTCCACCACGAGGTGGCCGAGGCGCCAGGCGATGGTGGTGACCGGCGGGGGCTCGGGTTCGGGATAGGCGCCGTCGGGCGCGTGGCGGCCGTCCGGCAGCCGGCGGACGGTCCAGCAGTCCGGGACCGGCTCCCAGTAGAACTCGGTGTCGGTGAGCCCCTCCAGCCGGGGCCACAGCGAGAAGTCCCAGTAGAACCGCGTCTGGGCCAGGATCTCGCCGTTCCAGTTCAACGCCATCGGCTCACTCCCCTTCCTCGTCCGGGCACACGGCCCAGTCCGGCCAGGGTGCCACACCCCGGGGCGGACACGTCCTCGTCCGGGTAGGGCCACCAGGTGAGGTCGGCGACTCCCGGCTCGACGGGGAGGAAGGGGTGGAAGGCCTGTTCGGCGACGGCGCGGGACGCCCTGGAGGTGAGGGCGACGTAGCCGCCGCCGCGCATCATCGAGTGGAGGGTGTCCAGCCCGGTGGGCGGGGCCTGCTCGGTGGCGGGGCGGGTCATCAGTACGGCGACGGGCTCGTCGAAGTCGACGAGCCCGCTGGTGTGGAGGCGACGGAGGAGGGTGTCGGTCCCGGAGGCCGAACCGTCTCCGGACAGGACGGTCGCGTTGTCCGAGGCTGCGGTGAGCACCCCCGCCGTACCGCGCGGGGCGACGTGCACCACCGCGGCGTCGGGGTCGGCCCGCCGGACGCACTCGGCGGTCCCGGGCACCGGACAGCCCCAGTCCACGAACTGGCGTATCCCGGCGTCGGCGCACAGGTAGTCGACCACCCGGCCGAGAAAGGCCTGGTGCAGGCGGACCTGTTCGGCCTCGGCGGGGTCCGCCGGGGCGCAGGCGTGTGCGCCGAGGTCGACCACGCGGGACTTCCGCCCGGGGGCGCGCCGGGGTTCCCGTTCTCGGAACACGGCCGTGAGGGGACCTGCCTCGGGTCCTCGGACGTCCGTCACGGTCACGCTCCCCCAGCCGGTTCGCTCGCGGGAGGCAGGGCGCTTCGCCGGGGTGGACCGGTCGGGTCCGGCGACGACGCGCCTTGCCGTCAGGGCCCGATAGTACAGCTTGTGAAAGTGATTCCCAGCACATAGCTGCGTGAAATGTGCCTTAGTACCCCTTATGCGAGGTCATGCGTCGCAAGCTTTTGTGAGCATGAGGTCCCCAGCCCTCAATCCCGAACACCGCTTCCCCACACCGGCAGCGTCCAGGAAGCGGATTCGCGCCGCTCTCCGTCCTGGCACGCCCCGGCCTGTTCGGTGTCTCCCTGGTGGTGTGGGAGCCGGGTCTGCCGACCGTGGCGCTCACGCTGCTCATGACCCTGTTCGGCTTCGGCGTCCAGGCGGTACTGGTCCACCTCGTGCTCCGCCCCAGGAGGTCACTGCCGGTCGCACTGTTCACCCTCGCCCTGCCCGCCCTGGTCCGGGGCCTGGCCCTCCTGGGGCAGCGGCTCGGCTAGAGGACGTTGCGCGGGTCCGGCACCGGGGCGAGACGGCCGTCGCAGTCCGCATACTCCCAGCGCGGCCCGCGGGCCACCAGGTCAGCGACCGCGCCCACCAGCCGGTCCACGTGCTCCTCGGTGGTGCCCACGCCCAGGCTCGCCCGGACCGCCTGCGCGTGCCCCTCGGGGAGCAGGTGGGCGGTGAGCGGGTGCGCGCAGAACAGGCCGTCCCGCACCCCGATGCCGTACTCGGCGGACAGCGCGGCGGCCAGGAGGTCCGCGGGCAGGCCGTCGACGACGAACGACACGATCCCGACCCTCGCGTGCTCGGCGCCCCACAGCGTCAGCTCGTGCACGCCCTCGATCCCGGTGAGCCCGGAGCGCAGGCGCTCCAGCAGCGCCGCTTCACGGATGTGCTGCAGGGACAGTGTCTCGGTGGTGAAGGTGTCGCAGGCCGCCGCCAGGGCCACGGCGCCCAGCACGTTGGGGCTCCCGGCCTCGTGGCGGGCCGGGAGGTCGTTCCAGACGACGTCGTGCTCGGTCACCCTCCGGGTCGCTCCCCCGCCGGCGAGGTAGGGGGCGGCCGCGCTCAGCCAGTCGGACCGGCCGGCCAGCACGCCGGAGCCGAAGGGCGCGTAGAGCTTGTGGCCGGACAGCGCCACGTAGTCCGCACCGGTCTCGGAGAGGCTGAACGGCAGGTGCGGCACGTACTGGGCGGCGTCCACGACCACACGGGCGCCCTCGGCGTGGGCCGCCTCGACCAGCTCCCCCACCGGCCAGATCTCACCGGTGACGTTGGAGGCCGCGGTCACACACAGCAGCCTGGGGCCCTCGGGGGCCTCGGCGAGCGCGGCGCGGGCGGCGGCCACGGCCGCCTCGGGGGTCTCGGGCAGCGGCAGCCGCACCACCTTCCCGGCGCGCGAGGCGGGGTGCTCCCACGGGAGCAGGCTGGCGTGGTGCTCGGACTCGAACACCACCACGGTGCAGCCCTCGGGGACGGCGCGGGCCAGCAGGTTGACGGCGTCGGTGGTGCCCCGCACGAACACGACGGCGTCGGCGGAACCGGACGCGTCGGCCTCGGTGCGCACACCCAGGAACCGGGCGACGCTGCGGCGGGCGCGCTCGTAGGAGTCGGTGCTGACCTGCGAGTGGTGCCCGGCACCGCGGTGGACGCTGGCGTAGTACGGCAGGGCCTCGGCCAGAGCGGCGGCGACGCCGGTCAGACAGGGCGCGCTGGCGGCGTAGTCGAAGTTGGCGTAGTCCACGTACTCGCCGGTGACCAGGGGGACCCCGCCGTCGGCGGTGACGATCGAGCACTCGGTGCGCAGTTCGGCGACCCGGGCCGCGTCGCGGGCGGCGGAGCGGCTGGAGCGGGTGGAGTCGAACGGGATGACAGTGGTCATGGGGCACCTCTTCTGTGGGTCGTGGGACCCACAGGGGTACGCCGGATGACGGCTTCACCTCAGGGGTCCGCGCTTGTCTGACACGGTTGTGTCGGGACCTGGTCCTCACCCGGGGCACCCCACCGCGGAAGGAGGGTTGCCGACCAGCTAGCCGGGGCTTGTCGCTGGTACTCGTGACCTGTGCCGAAATCTAACACACGGTTCGCGTGGGACGCATCCGCGCCTTCGTGTGGCCTGGACCACCACCCCGCTTGACACCGGCCGCCACGGCTGGGCCATACTGATCCCGAACTGCCCTCACGTCGCGGGTGTCCGGTTTCCCCCGGCCGCCCTTCAGGCGCGAGACTCCAGTGCGTTGGAGTTTTCGCATGCCCGCAGACGAGAGGTGCCTTCCGTTGTACGGCGACGACCGTGTTCAGCAGCTTTTCCGCAACCCCAGGGTTGTGCTCATCTCCGGCTACGCCCGCCTCCCCGATTCCGTGGCGAGCCACTCCCAGTACCAGCGGCTCGGTGTCGTGCTCGCGGTGGACACCGCGGACGGCCGGATCGTGGCCGCGGACACCACCCTCCTCACCGACCTGGCGAAGGACTTCTTCCGCGCCCTCGTGGAGGGCGCCTCGGTGACCGAGGACATCGCGGAGATCGTCCAGCGGGTACAGACGCGGTACGCGGGCCAGTCCGGCGCCGCCCTCACCACCGCGCTGCGCCGCTGCCTGGAGACCTACTACCAGTTGCGCGACGGCGACCAGCTGCCCGGCGGCCCGGGTGGCCCCGGCAACCCCGACGGCAAGGAGTGACCTCCCCATGAGTGAGACCGGCCCCGATCCCGTTCCCGACCCCGCACCCGATGCCGGACCGGCGTCCGGACCGGAGGCGGGTGCGCCCCTCCCCCTCGCCGGGGTACGGGTCGCCGACCTGTCCCGGGTGCTCGCGGGCCCCTACGCCACCATGCTGCTCGCGGACATGGGCGCCGAGGTCGTGAAGGTGGAGCAGCCCGGCCGTGGCGACGACACCCGGTCCTGGGGCCCGCCCTACGCCGCGCCCGCCGAGGAGCACCGGGCGGACCACTCCCCCGGCGAGGCCGCCTACTTCCTGTCCGTCAACCGGAACAAGCGCAGCCTGGCCGTGGACCTCAAGGACCCCGAGGGGCTGGCCGCGGTCCAGGAGCTCTGCGCCACCTCCGACGTGGTGATCCAGAACTTCCGCCCCGGGGTGATCGACCGGCTCGGCCTGGGCTACGGGGAGATCAGCAGACGCAACCCGGCCGTCGTGTACTGCTCGGTGAGCGGGTTCGGCCCCGAACACGAACCCGCGACCCGGCCGGGGTTCGACATCGTCGTGCAGGCCGAGAGCGGCCTGATGGCCACGACCGGTCCCGCGGACGGCCCGGCCAGCAAGGTGGGGGTGGCGCTCACCGACGTCCTGACCGGCCTGAACGCGGCCGTGGGCATCCTCGGCGCGCTCATGCGGGCCCGCGTGACCGGGCGGGGCGAGAACATCAGCGTCTCGTTGATCAACTCCACCCTGTCCAGCCTGGTCAACCTCACCCAGCAGGCCCTGGTCACCGGGACCGAACCGGCGCGCGTGGGCAACGCGCACACCACCATCGTCCCGTACCAGGTGTTCCCCACCCAGGACGCGGAGATCGTGGTCGCCGCCGGGAACGACGCCCTCTACCAGCGCCTGTGCGCGGCGATCGGCCGCCCCGATCTGGGCGCGGATCCCCGGTACGCCACCAATCCGGAACGGGTGGCGCACCGCGACGAACTGGTCGGGGAGCTCTCGGCGACGCTGCGGGAACGGCCCGCCGAGCACTGGATGGAGGTCCTGGTCGAGGCCGGGGTCCCGGCCGGCCGCGTCCGGGGGGTCCTGGACGCGCTGCGCACCGCCGACGCCAGGGGCGACGACGTCCTGCGCACGGTGGAGCATCCCACCGCCGGCCCTCTGGAGCAGGTACGGGCGGGGTTCCGGATGGAGCACACGCCCACCCCGATGAGCGCCCCGCCTCTGCTGGGCCAGCACTCCGCACAGGTCCTCGCCGAACTGGGCCTGACCCCGGAGCGGGTCGAGGCCCTCCTCAAGAGCGGCGCCGTCCAGCAGACCGACATCCCGCAGACCGGCCTCACCTAGAGATCCCGCACCCCGTCACAGCGCACCACAGATCTCACACACGCAAGCACCACGAAGGGACACCCACCATGAGCGACTCCCAGCGCAGGGCCGCCGCGCCCGACCCCCTCGACTTCCTGGCAGTGGACGCCGAGCTCTCCGACACCGAGCGCGACGTCCGCGACGCCGTCCGCGATTTCTCCTCCCGCGAGCTCCTGCCGAACGTCGCCGACTGGTTCGAGGCCGGGACCATCCCCGACCCGCGCGGTCTGGCCAAGGCCTTCGGCGACCTGGGCGTGCTCGGCATGCACCTGGAGGGGTACGGCTGCGGCGGCTCCAGCGCGGTCGCCTACGGCCTGGCCTGCCGCGAGCTGGAGGCCGTGGACTCGGGACTGCGCAGCTTCGTGTCCGTGCAGGGTTCGCTGGCCATGGCGGCGATCCACAAGTTCGGCTCCGAGGAGCACAAGAACGAGTGGCTGCCGAAGATGGCCGCCGGTGAGGCGATCGGCTGCTTCGGTCTCACCGAGCCCGACTCCGGCTCCGACCCGGGCTCGATGCGCACGCGCGCCCGCAAGGACGGCTCGGACTGGATCCTCAACGGCACCAAGATGTGGATCACCAACGGTTCGGTCGCCGACGTCGCCGTGGTGTGGGCCGCCACCGAGGACGGCATCCGCGGGTTCGTGGTGCCCACCGCCACGCCGGGGTTCTCCGCCAACGTCATCCACAAGAAGCTGTCGCTGCGCGCCTCGATCACCTCCGAGCTGGTCCTCGAGGACGTCCGGCTGCCCGCCGACGCCGTCATGCCGAACTCCAAGGGGCTCGGCTCGCCGCTCTCGTGCCTGAACGAGGCCCGCTTCGGGATCGTGTGGGGTGTGGCCGGTGCCGCCCGCGCCTGCTACGAGGCCGCACTGGAGTACTCGAAGACCCGTGAGCAGTTCGGGCAGCCCATCGGCGGTTTCCAGCTCACCCAGCGCAAGCTCGCCGACATGGTCGTGGACGTCAACCACGCCAACATGGCGGCGCTGCGGATCGGCCGGCTCAAGGACGAGGGGAACTGCCACCACAACCACGTGAGCTTCGGCAAGTTCGCCAACGTGGCGGCGGCCCAGCGGGTGGCCCGCACGGCGCGCGGCATCCACGGCGCCAACGGGATCACCCTGGAGTACCCGGTGATGCGGCACATGGTGAACCTGGAGACGGTGGCCACCTACGAGGGCACCGAGGAGATCCACGCGCTGAGCATCGGCCAGTCGGTGACCGGCATCTCCGCGTTCCGTTAGGACGCGGCGTCCCCGGGTGCCATCGGGGTCCGGAAACCATCACAATGGGAGCATCCGAGTGAGGGAGTTGCCGAAGATGGTGAACGAACCGACGAAGCGGTTCGAGATGACGAAGCTGCGGCGGACCGCCAACGCCTTCGTCAGCGGCTTCGTCAAGTACGGGGCCTGCCCGCCCGAGCTGCACCTGCTCACCACGCGTGGGCGCAAGTCCGGTTTCCTGCGCACCATCCCGCTCAGTGTCCTGGACAGTGAGAGCGGACGGTACCTGGTCTCCCCGTACGGGGAGGTCGACTGGGTGCGCAACATCCGCAAGGACGGTTTCGCGACGCTGCGCCAGGGCGGCTGGATCGAACTGGTGAGCGTGCGCGAGGTGGGCCCCGCCGAGGCCGCGCCGCTGCTCCAGGAGTACCTGAACCACCCCCGGGCCGCGGTCGTGGGCCCGTACTTCGACGCCCCGCCCGAGGCCCCGGCGGAGGCGTTCGAGGCCGAGGCCGACCGGCACCCGGTCTTCCAGATCGTCCGGTCCACGACGATCCGCCTCTGACCCGCAACAGAAGCCGAACGGCCCCGGCCACCCGAGAAGGGTGGCCGGGGCCGCCGTACTGAGAAGGAGCGAACGCCTTGTCTGTTCCCCCCGGTTCCGGCCCCACCGCCTTCGATCCCACCGGCCTGAGCGATCGCGAGTTCCTGGCACTGGTCCGCGCACGTCCGGGTATGTACACCGGCCGTTCTACCCTGGACCGGATCGTCGTCTACCTCTACGGGTACGACAGCCGGGCCCGGCGGTCCGGGGAGTCGGTTCTGCACGGGTTCGGCGCCTGGCTCGAGGAGCGCGGCACGCCCGGGAACAACCTGGGATGGCCGGATCAGGTCCGCCGGATCGCGCTCCGGGAAACCGGGTCCCGCGCTCTCGGGCAACTCACCCCGGAAGAGGACGGGATCGCCATCACCGTCCTCTTCCAGCTCCTCGACGAGTTCCTCGCCGAACGGGAGGGCTGAGGCCCCGTCGTCGGTTCAGCGGGCGGGGCGGGCGTACACGGTGCCGCGGTCGACGGGCTTGTAGCCGACGGTGGCGTAGGTCTTGGCCGGGGTCGGGTAGGCCTCGTTCGGAGTGGTGTTGATGAACACCCGGTCGCCGCCGCGGCGGGCGGTCAGGGTGCAGGCGTGCAGCGCCATGGCGGAGGCCAGGCCCCTGCGGCGGTGGGCGGGGACCACGCCGAGGGGTTCGATCTCCGAGCAGCGGTTCTCCGCGTCCCACCACACGACACAGCAGGCCGCCAGCGAACCGTCCGGGGCCTCGACGACGAGGTCGAGTTCGCGGTCGTAGAGCAGGCCGACGCGCGTGTTGTCGTAGCGTTCCCGGTTGAACCGGCTGGTCAGGTCGGGGTTGACCTCGCCCACCCGCTCGGGCCAGGGCAGGTCGGAGGGCTTCCAGGCGGTCCGGTGGCACTCCACCCGAGCCTCTTCCTCGCCCTCGCGCACCGGGCGGAGCCGGTAGCCCTCCGGAAGGACGGCCTCCTCCTCCGTGGCGGTGCGGTACATCCACTCCCCGTAGGTGTTCTGGTCGGCCACCTGGAAACCGGACCGCTCGGCGAGCGCGCGGAGTCCGTCGTCGCCCTCGAAGGTCAGCAGGTCCACGGCGGCGTCGCCGGCCTCCGCCAGCGCCCGGTCCAGGAGTGCGGCCCCGGCCTCGGGGTCGGCGGTGGCACCCACGAGGACGACCTGGCTGCGGCTGAACAGGGCGTTGGGCGCCTCGACCAGGGACCAGCCCACGAGCTCGCCGTCCCGGAGGGCCACGGTCGCGTTGTCGGAGGAGAACTCCCCGTTGGCCAGCTGCCAGCCCAGCCCGCCCGGGTGGGGCGCCACCGGCCAGAGCCGTCGGGCGAGCGCCTCCAGCGAGCGGCTGTCCTCCGCGAGGAAGGGACGGATCTCGGGCATGGGGGCCTGCCTTTCTCACGGTGACGCGGGCAGGCTGAACGCTAGCCACCGGGGCGGGCGCGACGCCACTGGTTTTCCCGGGGCCGGTCGCCGGAACCGGCCTCCCCGGCCACCGCCCCCGGGAGGCTCATCCCGCCTGGGCGGCGAGCCAGTCCTCGAAGGAGGTCGGGGCGACCTCGGCGTCCGCGGCGGGCAGGAGGACGTTGCCGGCCATGGAGGCGTCGAAGATCCCGTTCTCCCAGGTCGGCACGAGTTCGACCCGGTGGCCGCGGACTGCGTGGGTACGGCGGGCCATGTCGACCAGGTCCTGGGGGCCGGGTCCGGCCACGTCCCGGTGCCGGCCCTGGGGCTCGCCGGTGGCGACGCGCGCGAGAACGTCCGCGACGTCCTCGGGAGCGACGGGCCGCACCAGCAGCGGAGCGATCCTGGCGGCACCGTCGGCCTCGGTCCAGGAGGCGACCATGGCGGCGAAGTCGTGGAACTGGGTGGCCGGGACGATCGTGTGGGGCACCGGTCCCGCCTCGACCGCGGCCTCCTGCGCGCGCTTGCCCGCGTAGTGGGGGTTCCCCTTGACCCTGCCCACGGCGGCGATCGACAGCACGACGTGATGGCCCACCCCGGCCCGCTGTTCCGTGGCCAGCAGGTGCTCGGTGGTGGTCGTGAAGAAACGGACGTTCTCGGCTTCCTCCCCCGATGTGCAGTTCAGAACGTCGATCACCGCGTCGACCCCGGTCAGGGCCTCGTCCAACCCCTTCCCTGTGAGCACGTCCACGCCGTGGCCGCGACTGATCGCGACGGTCTCGTGGCCGCCCCTGTCCAGAGCCGCCAGTGTCAGGGCTCCGATCCGGCCCGTGGCTCCGACCACCGCGACACGCATACGCCGACCTCCCGATCAATTATGGATATCAGAGATCCACAATAGCGTTAATCGGATAGACTGGACAGGTGAAACTTCCCGAGAGTTCCGAGTGGGCGCTGCACTGCGCCGCCTCCCTGGCCCAGCTCGCCCCGGAGGACACCGTCAGTACGCGCCGCCTCGCCGAGCACTTCGGGGTCCCCGCGCCCTATCTGGCCAAACAGCTCGCGCACCTGGTCCGCGGCGGCGTACTGGCCGGGACCACGGGACCCCGGGGCGGCTTCCGCCTCGCCCGGCCGGCCTCCCGGATCACGGTGCTCGACATCATCGAGGCGGTCGACGGCGCCGCCGACCCGTACCGGTGCCGCGAGATCCGGCAGCAGGGGCGCGGAGCCCTCCCCGAGGAGGACTGCCGGGAACCGTGCGTCCTGGCCGTGACGATGCACCGGGCCCACCAGGCGTGGCGGTCCAGCCTGGCCGCGGTCACCCTGGCGGACGTCGTCGGCACCCTCGCGCCGGGGGTCCCCGACCGCACCCGGCGGCTCCTCACCGGGGCCGAGGGCTGAGGGCTGCGCCGACAGCGGCCGGGCGCGACTGCTTCACGACCGCGCCGGCGGCCCGGTCGGCCTTCTCAGTTGCGGACGCGGAACACGTCGTAGACACCGTCCACACCGCGGACCGCGCGCAGGACGCTGCCCAGGTGGGTGGGGTCGGCCATCTCGAAGGTGAAGCGGCTCTGCGCCACCCGGTCGCGGCTGGTCTGCACCGTCGCGGAGAGGATGTTGACGTGCTGGTCGGAGAGCACCCGGGTGATGTCGGACAGCAGCCGGGAGCGGTCCAGGGCCTCCACGTGCAGGGCCACCAGGAACATCGAGTCCTCGGTCGGCCGCCACTCGACGTCGACCATGCGCTCGCGGTCCAGGCTGGCGGCGTTCACGCAGTCCTTGCGGTGCACCGAGACCCCGTTGCCGCGGGTCACGAAACCGACGATCTCGTCACCGGGCACGGGCGTACAACACTTGGACAGGCGGGCCCACACGTCGGTGTCACCGCCGGCCACGACCACGCCCGGGTTCCCGGAGCGCTGGCGGGTGGTGGCGGTCTTGGTGGGCAGTGAGGACTCGGCGATGTCCTCGGTGTGGCTCTCCAGCCCGCCCATGGAGTCGACGAGCTTGCTGACCACGCTCTGCGCGCTGACCTGGCGCTCGCCCACGGCGGCGTAGAGGGAGTCCACGTCCGTGTAGCGCAGGTCCCGGGCCAGGGCGATGATGGCCTCACCGCTGAACAGGCGCTTGACCGGCAGTTCCTGCTTGCGCATGAACTTGGCGATCTCGTCCTTGCCCTGCTCGATCGCGGCCTCGCGGCGCTCCTTGGTGAACCAGTGCCGGATCTTGTTGCGGGCCCGCGCGCTCTTGACGAAGTTCATCCAGTCGCGGCTGGGACCGGCGTCGGGGTCCTTCGAGGTGAGGATCTCGACGGTCTCGCCGTTGTGCAGCTCGTTCTCCAACGGCACGAGGCGGCCGTTGATGCGGGCGCCGACGGTGCGGTGGCCGACCTCGGTGTGCACGGCGTACGCGAAGTCCACGGCGGTGGCGCCCTGCGGCAGGGAGATGACGTCGCCGCCGGGGGTGAAGACGAACACCTCCTGCACGGACAGGTCGAAGCGCAGCGACTCCAGGAACTCGCCCGGGTCCTTGGTCTCCTGCTGCCAGTCGATGAGCTGGCGCAGCCACTGCATGTCGGTGGTGCCCTTGGGCTTGGCCTCGGTGTTGGAGGAGTTGCGGTCCTCCTTGTACTTCCAGTGCGCGGCGATGCCGTACTCGGCGCGGCGGTGCATCGCGCGGGTGCGGATCTGCAGCTCGACCGGGTTGCCGGAGGGGCCGATGACCGTCGTGTGCAACGACTGGTACATGTTGAACTTCGGCATCGCGATGTAGTCCTTGAACCGGCCCGGCACCGGGTTCCACCGCGCGTGGATGGTTCCCAGGGCCGCGTAGCAGTCCCGGACGCTGTCCACCAGGACCCGCACCGCGATGAGGTCGTAGATGTCGTCGAAGCCCACGTTGCGGGCGATCATCTTCTGGTAGATCGAGTAGTAGTGCTTGGGCCGCCCGCGCACGGTCGCCTTGAGCTTGGACTCGCGCAGGTCGGCGGAGACCGCCTCGATGACCTCCTGGAGGTACACGTCGCGGCGGGGGGCGCGCTCGGAGACCAGGCGGGCGATCTCGTCGAAGCGCTTGGGATAGAGGGTGGCGAAGGCCAGGTCCTCGAGCTCCCACTTGATGGTGTTCATGCCCAGGCGGTGGGCGAGCGGGGCGAAGATCTCCAGGGTCTCGCGGGCCTTCTTCTCCCGTTTGGCCTTGGCGGGGAGGTAGCGCAGGGTTCGCATGTTGTGCAGGCGGTCGCACAGCTTGATGACCAGGACGCGGATGTCGCGGGCCATGGCCACGACCATCTTGCGGACCGTCTCGGCCTGGGTGGCCTCGCCGTACTTGACCTTGTCCAGCTTGGTGACGCCGTCGACCAGTTCGGCGATCTCGTCGCCGAAGTCCGCGCGCAGCTCGTCGAGGGAGTAGTCGGTGTCCTCGACGGTGTCGTGCAGGAGGGCGCCGGCCAGGGTGGCCTCCTGCATGCCGAGCTCGGCGAGGATCGTGGCAACGGCGAGCGGGTGCGTGATGTAGGGGTCGCCGCTCTTGCGCTTCTGGTGGCGATGGTGGTGGGCCGCGACCTCGTAGGCGCGTTCGATCAGCCGTACGTCCACCTTCGGGTGGGTGGCGCGCACCGTCTTGATCAGTGGTTCGAGCACCGGGTTCATCGTCACTCCCCGCTGGGCGCCGAGTCGGGCGAGCCTTCTGCGTACTCGCACGGTGGAGGGCGTGGTGGAGGCCGCCTGGTTGCCCGGGGTCCCCTGTCCCGAGACGTCGGAGGGCGCCGCTTCGCTCGCGGCGCCCTCCGGGCGGTCCCCCTGTGGTCTTTTCCCGGTCGGCGTGCCACTGCCGCCCGCGCGCTCTCCCTGTGCCTCGGCTCCCGTGGCACCGGCGGCCTCGGGGGCTCCGTCGGCGCCGGGCACACCGTTCCCCGGGGTGGTGGCGGCTCCCGGTGCTCGGGGGGCCTCCCGGCCCGACTCGTGCTCGGACACCGCCCCGGTCGAGACCACTTCGCTTGGCATGCCTACCTCCCGCGGTTCCGCCCGGTGGAGCCGACGTCGCCGTCCGGCCCGCCTCCGGTGCACGTGCGTGTCATCAGGGACAGTCGTTGACGCGGCGCCGCGGTCACCTCTCCCACCAGTCTAGTGGGACCGTCCCCACCTGCTCGGGGAACGGTCCGGCCTCCTCGTGTCCCAGGTAACGACTCGGAGGTACGCGCAGTGACCCAGGTCACCAGGTACGTCACACCGAGTGCTGGAGTACGTCAACAAGGACGGACTGTCGCGGTATTCCCCGCGGGACGCGACAGGCACGGCGAGGTCGGCCTCAGACCGAAAGGAGGGTGTGCAGCTCCACGTCGGGCATCTTCTCGCGCCCCTGGAGCGCGGAGAGCTCCATCAGGACGGAGAATCCCACGACCGTACCACCCGCCTTGCGGACCAGTTCCACCGCGGCCCTGCCGGTGCCGCCGGTCGCGAGGACGTCGTCGACGACGAGCACACGGCTGCCCGGAGTGATCGCGTCGGCGTGGATCTCGACGGTCGCGGCGCCGTACTCCAGATCATAGGCCTGGGCGACGGTGTCCGAGGGCAGTTTCCCTGCTTTGCGCGCCGGAACGAAGCCCGAACCCAGTGCCATGGCGACGGGGGCGCCGAAGATGAAGCCCCGCGCCTCCAGCCCGACGACGTGGTCGATCCCCGCGCCGAGGTAGGGCGCCGTGAGCCCGCGCACCGCGGCGGCGAAGGCCTCGGGGTGGTTGAGCAGGGGCGTGATGTCCTTGAACAGAATGCCCTCGTGTGGGAAGTCCGGGATGTCGCGGATGTTCGCCTCGATGAGGGCGATCTCCGCGGCGGCGTCCGGGACGTCCGGGATCGCTGTGTCGTTGGGCATGGGTGGTGGGGCCTTATCTGGTGTGTCCGGTCGGGCGGTGCGTCCGGCCCGGAGCGGCCGCTGGGGCCGGGAACAGGTGTCGGGTCCGGAAACAGCGGTACCGGCCCCGGGTAGGGGGCCGGTACCGAAGTCTGTGGTGCGCCGGGAGACGGCGTGGAGAGGACTAGCCCTTGGGCTTGTCGTCGTCGCCGAAGTCGGGACGGTCCTCGACCGGGGTGTCGTCGGCGGCGGGGGTGATGACCTCACCGATGCCGGCCTTGAGCATGCGGATACGGGTGCCGGGGGAGATCTCCAGCAGCACGTCCTGCTCGTGGATCTCCACCACCGTGGCGTAGATGCCGGCCTTGGTCATGACCTCGACTCCGGGAACCAGGGAGCTCTGCATCTGCGTCTCCTGCTGGCGACGCTTCTGGTTCGGGCGCCAGAACAGGAGCCAGAAGACCAGGAGGATCAGCACGAAGGGGAGCATCATGCTGAAGATGTTGCCTTCTCCCTGGGCCGCGTCGGCGAGAGTGTAAATGCCCTGCACGGGGGCGTCCTTCCTGACGTTTCCTGTGGGCGACGGCTGCCGGCTCGGACACCGCGACGACCACCTTCTCGGGCCGACCGACCACGGCGGCCGAAGTCGTACCCGGTGTTTACAACGCTCGGGGGTGTCGACTCGTTCCGCCGGTGTCCGACGACACCATGACGAGGCCACTGCCCCGCTCTGGCTGGTTCATCCCAGTTTACGTGGCGCCGGTCACCAGTATCCCACCGGCTGAGATCGGGGCGCTAACGGTTCGGCCCCGGTTCGCGCACACGCGCCATTGTGCCCGTGCTCGAACGCCGTGGGAAGGCTCCTCGCCACGGTCAGGGGGTTCCGTTGCTCCGGGCACCGCTGCCCTGGACGCCGTTGCCCGGGGTGCTGCTGCTCCGGCCCCCGTTGCTCTGGGTACCGCTGCTCTGGCCCCCGTTGCCCTGAGCACTGCCGGCGGAGGAATCGGCGGCTGCTCCGAAGGCGGCGTCCGGCGGCGGGGTGAGCCCCATGTGCGCCCAGGCCATCGGCGTGGCGACCCGGCCGCGCGGCGTGCGGGCCAGGAAACCGGAGCGGACCAGGAAGGGTTCGGCGACGGTCTCCACCGTCTCGGCCTCCTCCCCCACCGACACCGCGAGCGTGGACAGCCCGACCGGACCGCCGCGGAAACGGTTCATGAGCACGTCCAGGATGGCCCGGTCCAGGCGGTCCAGGCCCAGGGCGTCCACCTCGTAGAGCTCCAGGGCGGCCCGCGCGTTGTCCAGGGTCAGGCGGCCGTCCCCGCGGACCTCGGCGTAGTCGCGCACGCGGCGCAGGAGGCGGTTGGCGATCCGGGGCGTGCCCCGGGAACGGCCGGCGATCTCGTGGGCGGCCGTCCCCTCCAGGGGCGCCCCCAGGAGCCCGGCTGAGCGGTGCAGGATCTGCTCCAGCTCGGCGGGGTCGTAGAAGTCCATGTGCGCGGTGAAACCGAAGCGGTCGCGCAGCGGCGCCGGGAGCATGCCGGCGCGGGTGGTCGCGCCGACCAGGGTGAACGGGGCGATGTCGAGCGGGAGGGCGGTGGCCCCGGGCCCCTTGCCGACCACGACGTCCACCCGGAAGTCCTCCATGGCGACGTAGAGCATCTCCTCCGCCGGGCGGGCCATGCGGTGGATCTCGTCGAGGAAGAGGACCTCGCCCTCCTGGAGGGTGGAGAGCACCGCGGCCAGGTCACCGGAGCGCTCGATCGCGGGCCCCGAGGTGATGCGCAGGGGCGCGCCGAGTTCGGCGGCGATGATCATGGCCAGGGTGGTCTTGCCCAGGCCGGGGCCGCCGGACATGAGGATGTGGTCGGGGGCGCGGTTGCGGCGCTGGGCGCTGTGCAGGACCAGGGAGAGCTGTTCGCGCACCCGGTGCTGTCCGACGAACTCGTCCAGGTTCTTGGGGCGCAGCGCACCCTCGATCTGGTGTTCCTCGACGTCGGCCTCGGGTGAGACGGCGTCACGCTCGTACACGGGATCGCCTCCTTCCTGTCTTCCTGGCTACGCGCGGCTGAGCTTGCGCAGGGCACTGCGCAGCAGGACGGTGACGTCGCTGGTGTCCTCGGCCTCGGCGGCGACGGCGGCAGCGGCGGCCTCGGAGTCCTTGGCCGACCAGCCGAGGTTGACCAGGCCGGAGACGACCTGTCCGCGCCAGGCGCCGTTGGGCGCGGAACCGTTCGGGGAGTCGGCGGCGGGCAGGGTGCCGTCGGTCGTGACCGGGGCGTCGAGCTTGCCGCGCAGTTCGAGGACGATGCGCTGGGCCCCCTTCTTGCCGATGCCGGGCACCCGGGTCAGGGCCGCGGTGTCCTCGGTGGCCACCGCCTGGCGCAGGCTGTCGGGGCTGTGCACGGCGAGCATGGCCAGGGCGATGCGCGGACCGATGCCCGAAGCGGTCTGGACCTGCTCGAAGAGGTTCTTCTCGTCGTCGTCGGCGAACCCGAAGAGAGTGAGGGAGTCCTCGCGGACGACGAGGCTGGTGGCGACGGTGCCCTCCTCCCCCACGTGGAGCCGGGACAGGGCGGAGGGGGTGCACTGGACGGTCATGCCGACCCCGCCGACGTCGATCACGGCGCTGCCCGCGCCGCGTGCGGCCACCCGGCCGGTGAGGAACGCGATCATCTCGTTTGGGCACCGGGAGGGGTGCCCGTCTCCTTCCTGGGGGCGGAACTGCTGCCTGCTGCTGACTGCTACTGCTGCCTGCTGACGGCCGGTCCGGTGGGGGCTAGCGTCCGCGGGCGCGGCGGGCCAGCTCCACCTTGCGGGCGAAGTCCTGCTGGGCCTGGGCGACCCGGGCCTGGGCCCCACCGCGCCAGATGTGGCAGATGGCCAGGGCCACGGCGTCCGCGGCGTCGGCCGGCTTGGGCGGCCCGTCGAGTCCGAGGATACGCGCCACCATGCTGCCGACCTGCTTCTTGTCGGCTCGGCCGCTGCCGGTGATGGCGGCCTTGGCCTCGCTGGGGGTGTGGGTGGCCACGGGCAGTCCGCGGCGGGCGGCGCAGACCAGGGCGATACCGCTGGCCTGGGCGGTGCCCATGACGGTGCTGAGGTTGTGCTGGGCGAAGACGCGCTCGACGGCCACGGCGTCGGGTTCGTACCGGTCCAGCCACTCCTCGATACCGCGTTCGACCTCGACCAGCCGCTGCGGGAGGTCGGTGTCGGGGCTGGTGCGGATGGCGTCGGCGGCGAGCAGGCGCAGAGGGCTGCCGATGGCCCCCTCCACGGCGCCGACGCCGCAGCGGGTCAGCCCCGGGTCGATTCCCAGCACGCGCACGTCGCCACCTGACTCTCTTCTCGCCTCTGCCCGCTCTTGCCGGACATCCTTCTCGAACGTTCGTTCGCACCATGCTAGCGGCGGGTCACGACGCGATCCGCCGCGCGCCGGGGCGTGTCGGGCGGCGTGCGGGCGAAGCGGACGAAAGGGGTGGACGAGCGGGCGCCGTGGTGCTAAGTTCAACTCAGAAAGAGAAAAACTCACCAAGAGAACAACTGGGGGAAGCAGTGTCCGAGGGGATCGACGGGCCGCGGGACGCGGAAGCGCGGAGCGGAGGCCGGTACGACGCGGCCGACGAACGCAGGTTCCTCGCCGCCTACGACCCGAACGCGTTCGCACCCGCCGCGGTCACCGTGGACGTGGTCGCGCTGACCATCCGCGACGGACTCCCCCACGTCCTGCTGGGCCGCCGCGCCCGCCACCCCCAGCGCGGCCGATGGGCCCTGCCCGGCGGGTTCGTCCGGGCCCAGGACGGCCCCGCCGGCCCGGCCGACCCCGACCTGCCCGACGCCGCCCTGCGCGTCCTCACGGAGAAGACCCCCCTGCCCGCCGAGATCCACCTGGAGCAGCTCGGCACCTACGGGGGAATCGACCGCGACCCGCGCATGCGCGTGATCTCGGTGGCGTACATGGTGCTGGCGCCCGACCTGCCCGACCCGCACACCGGCCGCGACACGGCCGAGGCCGCGTGGGTGCCCTGGACCGCCCTGGGCCACGGCGAGGGCGCCGGCACCGAACACGAACTCGCCTTCGACCACGCGCGCATCCTCGGCGACGCCGTCGAACGCGCCCGCTCCAAGCTGGAGTACACCTCCCTGGCCGCCGCCTTCCTCCCGCCCGCGTTCACCATCACGGCGCTGCGCGGGGTGTACGAGGCGGTGTGGGGCCGCACCCTGCACGCCGCCAACTTCCACCGCAAGATCCTCGCCACCCCCGGATTCGTGGAGGACACCGGGGAACTGGCCGACCGCGGGGGCTCGGGGGGCGGCCGCCGCGCCCGGCTGTACCGGGCGGGCGGCGCCGCCCTCCTCCACCCGCCGCTGCTGCGCGGCACCCAGTAGCCGGCACCCGCGGCCCGGCACCCGTGTCCCACGAAGAACCGACGAGCAGGGAGAGCAGATGAGCACGGAACAGCACGCACGGACCGGTTTCGACACCGCCCTGCGCACCCTCGGCCTCGCCGTGGACCCCGCCGCGCTGTTCGGCCCCCTGCCCCCTGACGGCGGGGCGGTCCCCCGGGTCGCCACCGCCGAGTACCGGCGCCTGGCCCGGCTGCTCCACCCCGACGCCGCGCCCGCCGGACGCGCGGCGGAGGCCGGCGCCGGGTTCGCGAAGCTCACCGAGGCGTGGCGGCGCTACCGGGAGGCCTCCGAGGGCGGCCTGGGGCTCGACGACATCACACTCGTCACCCGTCGGCGGACCTACCACGTGAGCCGGGGCGGCGCCCTGGCCGGCGGGGACGTCGCCGACCTGTACCCGGTGCGGTGGCAGGAGGAGGGGCACGGTTCGAAGGCGGGCGGGACCTGGCGGGACGGAGTCCTCAAACTCCCCCACGCCCCGCGCGACAACGACCTGCTCCTGGCCGAGGCCACCGCGCTGCGCCGGATCCGGGAACGGGGCGAACAGCGGTACCGCGCCTTCGTCCCGGAGCTGGTGGAATCCGTCCGGCACCGTGACACGGCCACCGGAGTGGAGCGGCGCGGCAACGTGCTGGGCCGCCTGACCGGCTTCCACAGCCTGGCCGAGGTGCGGCGCGCCCACCCCGACGGGATCGACCCGCGCGACGCCGCCTGGATGTGGCGCCGACTGCTGGTGGCCCTCGGCAACGCGCACCGGGCCGGGGTGGTGCACGGGGCGGTCGTCCCCGAACACGTCCTCATCCACCCGGAGGCGCACGGACTCGTCCTCGTGGACTGGTGCTACTCGGTGACCTTCGCCGAGTACCGCACCGCGCCGCACATCCCCGCGATGGTGCCGCACCGCAAGGAGGCGTACCCGCCCGAGGTCGCCGACCGCCGCCCCGCCGTACCCGCCACCGACGTGTACATGGCCACCCGGTGCGTGGAGTACGTGACCGGCGGACGGCTTCCCCGGCTGCTGAGGTCCTTCGCCCTCGGCTGTTCCCTGCCCGCTCCCGAACGGCGGCCCGGCGACGCCTTCGCACTGCTCGGCGAACTGGACGGGGCACTGGAACGGTGCTTCGGGCCGCGCCGGTTCCGTCCCTTCCACATGCCTGCCTGACCCGCACCCCAACCGACCCGCCCCGGGTCACCCGACAACTGATGGAGACACCATGGGAAGCAGCAACTGGTCCACCGACGCCTACCACGCCCGGAAGGCCTACCGGAGCTCTGCCGGAATCAGCAGCTTCGACTACCACGACGACGTCGCCGCCAAGACCCCGCGCAACCAGTGGAAGGCCCACCCCTCGCTCGACCCGCACGGCGTGGCCCTCCGGGAGAGCCGCGACTCCGACGCCCACCCGAACTCCCTCGCCGTGTCGGTGCTCTTCGACGTCACCGGCTCCATGGGCCGGGTCCCGCGCTCACTCCAGGCCAAGCTCCCCGACCTGTTCGGCCTGCTCCTGCGCAAGGGTTACGTGGAGGACCCGCAGATCCTGTTCGGCGGGATCGGCGACGCCACCTGCGACCGGGTGCCCCTCCAGGTCGGCCAGTTCGAGTCCGGCAACGAGCTGGAGGACGACCTGGGCAACATCCTGCTGGAGGGCGGGGGCGGCGGTCAGATGACCGAGTCCTACGAGCTGGCGATGTACTTCATGGCCCGGCACACCGCCATGGACTGCCTGGACAAGCGCGGCCGGCGCGGCTACCTGTTCATGGTGGGCGACGAGATGGCCTACGGCGCGGTGAAGGCCCGCGAGGTCCGCGACGTGATCGGCGACGACCTCGACGAGAACATCCCGTTCCCGGCGATCCTGGACGAGCTGCGGCGCAGGTTCGAGGTGTACTTCATCATGCCGACCGGCAGCTACCACTTCCGCGACGACCGGGTCCGCGACTTCTGGGAGAAGCACATGGGCCAGAACCTCATCCTCCTGGACGACCTGGACGCGGTCTGCGAGACGATCGCGGTCACGGTGGGTCTGGCCGAGGAGGCCATCGACCTGGAGCAGGGCCTGGCCGACCTGGCCGACGCCGGTTCGGACCAGGCCGACGTGGTGGGGAAGGCGCTGCGGCCCCTGGCCCGCTCCCGCGGTCCGGTCGCCAGCTCCTCGGGCATGGAAGGGCTGGTCGGTGACGGCCCGGGGGTGGACCGGCTGTGAACGGAACGACGACCGGAGCCGCCCGGGACCACACAGTCGTGGTCGACCTGGGGTTCGGCGACGCGGGCAAGGGCGTGACCGTCGACCTGCTGTGCTCCCGCGGCGGGTACGGAGCGGTGGTGCGGGCCAACGGCGGCGCCCAGGCCGCACACAACGTGGTCACCCCGGACGGCCGGCACCACACGTTCTCCCAGTTCGGGGCGGGCACACTCGCCCCGGGCGGCCCGGTGCCCACGCACCTGTCCCGGTTCGTGGTGGTGGACCCGTTCGCGCTGGCCGCCGAGGCCGAGCACCTGGCCGCGCTGGGGGTGGCCGATCCGTTCTCCCTGGTCACGGTGGACCGCCGCGCGCTGATCAGCACGCCGTGGCACGCGGCGGCCAACCGGGCCCGGGAGCGGGCGCGCGGCCGGGACCGGCACGGCTCCTGCGGGATGGGGGTGGGCGAGACGATGGCCTACGCCCTGGAGCACCCGGAGGACGCGCCCACCGTCGGTGACTGCGCCTCCCCGGAGCTGCTCCGCCGCAAGCTGGGCCGGTTGGCCGACCGGCTGGCGTCGGTCCTGGCCGAGGCGGTCGCGGAGGAGGTGGAGGCGGGGGAGGGCTCGGCGGGCTCCGGGGGCTCGGTGGGTTCTGGGAGCACCGGGGGCGAACCCCTTCCCGACCTGGACGGATGCCTGGCCGCCTACCAGGCCTTCGCGGAGCGGGTCCGGCTGGTGGACGAGCGGTACCTGCCCCGGCTGCTGAACCGGACCCCGGTGGTGTTCGAGGGGGCGCAGGGCGTCCTGCTCGACGAGTGGCACGGCTTCCACCCGTACACCACGTGGTCCACGACGACCGCGGTCAACCCGCTCGCCCTGCTGGCGGAGGCGGGGCGGCCGGGCGACGCCCGCCGGATCGGGGTGAGCCGCACCTTCGCCACCCGGCACGGCGCCGGACCGCTGGTCACCGAGGACCCGCTGCTCACCGCACGGCTGGCCGACCGGCACAACCGGACCCACCCCTGGCAGGGCGGTTTCCGGGTGGGCCACCTCGACCTGGTCGCAGTCCGGTACGCACTGGAGGCCACCGGCGGAGTGGACGCGCTGGTGGTCACGCACGCCGACGCCCCCGCGCGGCTCGGCCGGGGGCTGCGGTGGTGCGTGGGTTACGAGCTCGCCGACGGGACCCCGCTGCGGATCGCTCCGGGCGGCTCCCCGGACCTGGCCCGGCAGGCCCGGCTCACCGGCCTGCTGAACGCCGCCCGACCGGTGCTGGAGCCGATCCCGGGCGACGCCCCCGCCACGATCGCCGACGCCCTGGACCTGCCCTTGGATGCGGTGTTCAGCGGACCGACCAGGGAGGACGCCCACACCCCGGTGCGCCGCCTGCCCCGGGTGGGACCGCTGCCCCGGCGCATCCCGGCCTGAGTGTTCCGAGGGCCGGGTACGAGAAGGGCAGGGCTCGAAAGGGCCGGCGTCAAGGCGCTGAGCGTGTCGGGGCGCGGGCCCCGGCCGGGCGCGATCTAGTTTGGTGCGATGAGCTCACTCTCCGATCCCGAGGTCCGCGACTTCCTGCTCCACGGCACCCGCACCGGGAAGGTCGCCTACACCGCCGCGGACGGACGCCCGCTGGTGGCGCCGATCTGGTTCACCGTCGACGACCGGGGGCTGGTGTTCAACACCGGCAAGGAAAGCGCGAAGGGCCGGGCCTTCGCCCGTGACCCCCGGCTGACGCTGCTGGTGGACCTGGAGGAGCCGCCGTTCGGGTTCGTGCAGGTCCAGGGCACGGCCGAGATCTCCGAGGACACCGACGAACTGGTGCGCACCGCCACCGAGATCGCCCGGCGGTACATGGGACCGGAGCGGGCCGAGGAGTTCGGCCGCCGCAACGGCGTCCCCGGCGAGCTCGTGGTGCGGATCCGCCCGACCAAGGTCATCGCCGCCATGGACATGACCGGCTGACCCGGCCGGGGCCGGCGGCTCAGGGCCGCGGCCCCTCCGGGAGACTCCTCCCCCTCCCGCTTCTCCCGGGCCTCCCGGGTCGTCCTAGACCCCGCCGCGCCGGCGGAGGGCGCTGAGGTCCTCGCTGATGCGGAAGACCACGATGAGGAGTTCGAGGACGATCCGCGACACCAGCACGGAGATCGCGGTGCCGACGAAGGCACCGATCAGCATGAGGAAACCGAGGAAGCCCAGGCCCTCCTGGTTCATCAGCGAGATGGCGGAGATCAGCCCGCCCAGGAAGCCGAACGCGATCATCACCAGCCACAGGATGTAGACGATCTTGATGATGCGGCTGGTGATGAACTCGCGGAAGGAGAAGTCGAAGAGCGCTCCGAAGAACCCGGCTCCGCCGGAGGACGCGGGCTGGGTGTAGCCCCCGGCGGGCTGCTGGGGCGGGACGCCGGGCTGCTGGTAGTACTGCTGGCCGCCCGGGTAACCACCGGACTGCGGCTGCTGCGGCTGCTGGCCGTAGGGCTGCTGCGAGGGGTCTTGGGGGTACTCAGGGGGGTTGGTCATGGCTGGAGTTCCTCGTCGCCTGTCGTCAGTCACTGAAAGGGTTCGCGCCGCCGCCCGGAAACGGGCGGTGAAGCACCACGTACTGTACTCATTCAGGCGCCCGCCCACCGGATCCGGCCCAGCCATGACCGGGAACAAGAACCGAGCAGACGCGAGCACTAATTCACCTTTTCGTCGTTCTTCGGCTCATTGGCAAAAGCAGAAGTTCGCGATCGGCCTTCTACGGACACATTCGCCACAGGTGGGTGACCCTTCCACTCTCCGGGGAGGGCCCGGAGCTTTCCCGGGAACCCACGGCAGACGCCTGTGGCCGCGCCCCCTGCGGGGGGTGCGGCCACAGGCGTCGACGCGTGGTCCCGTTCGGGTGTCCGGCTCTAGAGCTCGGCCATGACCTCGTCGGGGATGTCCGCGTTGGTGAAGACGTTCTGGACGTCGTCGGAGTCCTCCAGGACGTCCACGACCCGCATCACCTTCTTGGCGGTCTCGGCGTCGACCGGGACCTCCATGGTCGGCAGGAAGCTGGACTCGGCGGACTCGTAGTCGATGCCCGCCTCCTGGAGCGCGGTGCGGACCGGGACCAGGTCGGTGGCCTCGCAGACGATCTCGAAGGACTCGCCGAGGTCCTCGACCTCCTCCGCGCCGGCCTCCAGGACCGCCATGGTCACGTCGTCCTCGGTGGTGCCCTCCTTGGGCACGATCACGACACCCTTGCGGTTGAACATGTAGGACACCGAACCGGCGTCGGCCATGTTGCCGCCGTTGCGGGTGACCGCGACGCGCACCTCGGAGGCGGCGCGGTTGCGGTTGTCGGTCAGACACTCGACCAGCAGCGCCACCCCGCCGGGGGCGTAGCCCTCGTACATGATGGTCTGCCACTCGGCGCCACCGGCCTCCTCACCGGAACCGCGCTTGCGGGCGCGTTCGATGTTGTCGGCGGGCACCGAGTTCTTCTTCGCCTTCTGAATGGCGTCGTAGAGCGTCGGGTTCCCTTCGGGGTCCCCACCACCGGTACGCGCCGCCACCTCGATGTTCTTGATCAGCTTGGCAAAGAGCTTGCTTCGCTTGGCATCGATGACGGCTTTCTTGTGCTTGGTGGTGGCCCACTTGGAGTGGCCGCTCATGCATGTCCTTTCACGATGTCGACGAAGAGGCGGTGAATGCGCGCGTCGCCGGTGAGTTCGGGATGGAAGGACGTCGCCATCAGGCCGCCCTGTCGTACGGCGACGATCCTACCGGCCTCGTCCGGGCCGGGTACTCTCCCGAGCACCGAGACCTGCGGCCCGACCGCCTCCACCCAGGGGGCGCGGATGAACACCGCGTCGAACGGGTCCTGGCCGATGCCGTCGATCCGCACACCGGTCTCGAAGGACTCGGTCTGGCGGCCGAAGGCGTTGCGGCGCACCGTCATGTCGATGCCGCCGACGGTCTCCTGGTCGGCCGTACCCCCGAGAACGCGGTCGGCGAGCATGATCATCCCCGCGCAGGTGCCGTAGACGGGCATCCCGTCGACGACACGTTTGCGCAGGGCGTCCATCAGGCCGTACCGGACGGCGAGCTTGGACATGGTGGTCGACTCCCCGCCGGGGATGACCAGGGCGTCGACGGTGTCGAGGTGGTCGGCGGAGAGGACCTTCGCGGTACCGGTGCCCAGCCCTTCGAGGACGTGCACGTGTTCGGCGACGTCCCCCTGGAGGGCGAGGACTCCGATGGTGGGTCTGGCGGTCAAGTACGGCCTCACTCGTTGTGGGACTTCACTGCTGGGGACCCGGCCGGGCGGCGGGGAGCCCCACTGGCCCCCGCCGCCCGGCCGCCGTCGGACACGGATCCGTGTCCGTCCGGAACGCTGTGCCTGCCCGGACTACCAGCCGCGGCCGGCGTAGCGCTGGGAGTCCGACAGGTCGTCGAGGTTGATGCCGACCATGGCCTCCCCCAGACCGCGCGAGACGCGGGCGATCACGGCGGGGTCCTCGTAGTGCAGGGTGGCCTGCACGATGGCGTCGGCGCGCTTGGCCGGGTCGCCGGACTTGAAGATGCCCGAACCGACGAACACGCTCTGGGCGCCCAGCTGGCGCATCAGCGCGGCGTCGGCGGGAGTGGCCACACCCCCGGCGGAGAACAGCGGCACGGGCAGCTTGCCGAGCTGCGCGACCTCCTTGACGATCTCGTACGGGGCGCGCAGCTCCTTGGCGGCGCCGAACAGCTCGGGCTCGTCCAGGGTGCCCAGGCGCTTGATCTCACCGTTGATGGAGCGCATGTGGCGGGTGGCCTCGACGACGTTGCCGGTGCCGGCCTCGCCCTTGGAGCGGATCATCGCCGCGCCCTCGGCGATCCGGCGCAGGGCCTCGCCGAGGTTGGTGGCGCCGCAGACGAAGGGGACGGTGAACGCCCACTTGTCGATGTGGTAGGCCTCGTCGGCCGGGGTGAGGACCTCGGACTCGTCGATGAAGTCGACACCGAGGGACTCCAGGACCTGGGCCTCGACGAAGTGTCCGATGCGGACCTTGGCCATGACCGGGATGGAGACCGCCTCGACGATGCCGTCGATCATGTCGGGGTCGGACATGCGGGCGACGCCGCCGTCCTTGCGGATGTCGGCGGGCACCCGCTCCAGGGCCATGACCGCGACAGCACCGGCGTCCTCGGCGATCTTGGCCTGCTCGGGCGTGACGACGTCCATGATGACGCCGTTCTTGAGCTGCTCGGCCATGCCGCGCTTGACGCGCTGGGTACCGACGGCGTTGTCGGAGGTGTTCGTTGCGTTGGTGGCCACGGTGGTGGGCTCCCGTTTCTTCGGCTGATTGGGGGCCAGGCCCTGTTCTCCGGACACCTGCATCTGTCGGGAACACTGCCTGGTTGTACTCGGGGCAGCGGGCTCGGCGGCGTCACGTGGATACGCGGACACCGTCGGCGCGGCGCACCCTGGGTCGACCAGCCTCCCATCCTAGTTCCATCCACTTTGGGACCTTTGGCCAGGCTGGAGTATCGGCCGGGGTCACGTGCGCCACCCTGTCCGTTCCGGGGTTCTGCCGTGTTCGGGGGCGCTGCCGGACGCGGGGTCCTGCGAGGTACGGCGCCCGGCCGGGGTCAGCGGGCCGGCGGCCGGTCGTCCATCTCGAAGTACTCGGGCAGCGCGGCGGTGCCGGCCAGTCCCAGGAGGCGGACCACGCGGGAGCGCCGGGCCCGGCGGGTGTCGGAGACGGCGTCGTTGTGGAAGACCCGGGCCAGGTGCACGCCGCGCGCGGCGACCGCCACCTCGTCCAGGCGGTCCCCGGAGGGGCCGGCCTCCGAAGGGTCCAGGGAGGCGCGCAGAATGCGGGAGAGTTCGCTCTCCGCGAGTTCGCGTTCCCCCTCCCCGGCGCGGCGCGCGCCGTTGGCGGCCTCCGCCAGGTTCCGTGCCGTTCCGGGGTCGAGTCCGGGGTCCGCTGCCAGGTCCAGGACGGCGGCGGCCCGCCGCAGCAGGGCGGCGTCCAGGGCGGCGCGCGCGGTCTCCACCCGGTGGTGGAGCCGGTCCAGCCTGGTGGCCCGCCAGGACAGGTAGAAGCCCAGCAGGACCAGCACGAGCAGGATCGCGGCGACCAGGGTGACGAAGCGGACGTCCTCGATCAGGGCCGCTCACCCCGGCGCGACCGGGTCGCGGAGCGGCGTCCGGCGTCCGGCCGTACTCCGACGACGCGGTCCTGTCGGCCGTCCCCCATCAGGACGGTCTCGTACACGTGGGCGATGTCGGCGGCGACGGTGGCCCAGTCGTAGGCGCGCACCGCCTTGCGGGCGGCCACCGACAGGTGGGCGCGCAGCTCGGGTGAGTCGAGCAGTGCCCCGGCGCGTTCGGCCAGGTGGTCGGGGTCGCCGACCCGGAAGAGGTCCCCGGCCCCGCCGCCGTCCAGGACGGCGGAGAAGGCGGGGATGTCGCTGGCGACGACGGCGGCCCCCGCGGCCATCGCCTCGGTCAGGACGATGCCGAAGCTCTCCCCGCCCAGGTTGGGCGCGCAGAAGACGTCCGCGGAGTGGTAGGCGCGGACCTTGTCGGCGGCGTCGAGCCGCCCGAGGACGACCACGCGTTCGCGCAGGTCGTCCGGGACCCCGGACAGGTCGGCCCGGCCCGGTCCGGCCACGAGCAGACGCAGACCGGGCCGGTGCGGCGCCATTCGGGTGAAGGCCTCCAGCAGGGTGGACAGGCCCTTGCGGGGTTCGTCCAGGCGGCCCAGGAAACCGATCGAACCGCCCTCGCCCGGCCACCCGGGCAGCGGTTCGGCACGTGCGAAGCGGCGGACCGACACCCCGTTGGGGATGAGCACGGCGTCGCCGCCCAGGTGTTCGACCAGGGTGCGCCGAGCGGCCTCGGAGACCGCCACGCGAGCGTTGATCTTCTCCAGGGCGGAGCGCAGCGCGGTGGAGGTGGCGGACATGGCCCGTGAGCGCGGGTTCGAGGTGTGGAAGGTGGCGACGACGGGACCGTCCGCCGCCCAGCAGGCCAGCAGGGAGACGCTGGGCGCGGCGGGTTCGTGGATGTGGAGCACGTCGAATTCGCCCTCGGTGATCCACCTGCGGACCCGGGCCGCCGCGCGCGGACCGAAGCTGAGCCGGGCCACCGAGCCGTTGTAGGGCACCGGAACCGGGCGTCCGGCCGGGACCAGGTAGGGCGGCGGGTCGTAGGAGGCGTCGCCGAGCGGGGCCAGCACCGAGACCTCGTGGCCCATCGCTCCGAGCGCCTCGGCCAGGTCGCCCACGTGCTGCTGGACCCCGCCGGGGACGTCCCAGGCGTAGGGGCAGACGATCCCGACCCGCAGACCGGTCCGGGCCGGCGCCTGCTCCGGTCTCCTCGTGCCTGTCCGAGCTCGGATCACTGCCGCTGTTCCCGGTCGTCGTACGGAGCCGCCTCGGCCTCGCGGCGGCGGGCCAGGTCGGCGTCGTGGTCGGCGCTGAAGACGGCCTGGAGCATGTGCCAGTCCTCGGGGTGTTCGGCGATCGCGGCTTCGAAGACCCGGGCGAGCTCCTGGGTGGTGTCCTGGATGCGCTCGGTGCGGCGGGCACCCGCGGCGACGGGGATCTCGTCGTGGACGCGGATGTTCCAGTGGGGGCCGTCGTACCAGAGGGAGACCGGCATCAGGGCGGCCCCGGTGTTCAGTGCGAGGGCGGCGGGTCCGGAGGGCATCCGGGCCTTCTCCCCGAAGAAGTCCACCTCCAGGCCGGTGCCGTTGATGTCGCGGTCGGCGAGCAGGCAGACCAGCCCGCCCTCGCGCAGGCGGCGGGCGAGGGTCCCGACGGTGTTGGCGGCCCCGCCGGTCAGCGGCAGCACCTCCATCCCCAGGGACTCCCGGTAGGAGGTGAACCGCTGGAAGAGGCTCTCGGGGCTCAACCGCTGGGCGACGGTGGTCAGCGGGGTGCCTCGGGCGGCGATCCACGCCCCGGCGTGGTCCCAGTTGCCCATGTGCGGCAGGGCCGCCACGACCCCGCGCCCGGACCTGACGTGCTCCTCCAGCACCTCGATACCGCTCTGCCGGGTGTTGGCGAGGATGTGCTCCCGGCCCATGGCGGGCAGGCGGAACATCTCGTAGTAGTAGCGCATGTAGGAGCGCATCCCGGCCTTGGACAGAGCCCTGAGCTGGGCGTCCGTGGCGTGCGGGCCGATCAGCCTGCGCAGGTTGCGCTCCAGGCCGCGGGTGCCGTCGTTGCGGGTGCGCCAGGCCCGGTCGGCCAGCCGTCGGAACACCGCCCGTCCGGCCCCCTCGGGTGCGCGGCGGACCATCGTCCACCCTGCCGAGTAGGCCAGGTCGGCCATGCGTTCGTCCACGTCGTTTCCCTCGTCCTCGTGTCCTGCGGTCCCTCCGGCTGTACGGTCAGGCGCCGTTGCTCGTCTTCTTGTCCTCCCCCTCGGCGAAGCCGGGGTCGTTGAGGCGGGCCCGGGTCTCCACGAGGCGCTGGAGGACGGTGAGCAGGCTCATCGCGGCCAGCAGCCAGAGGCCGCCCGCCAGGATGTACGGGACGCCGAGCTCGCTCAGGCCGACGGCCACCAGGATGATCACCAGGCGTTCGGTGCGTTCGGCCACGCCGACGTCGCAGTTGACGCCCAGGCCCTCCGCGCGCGCCTTGATGTAGGAGACCATGAAGCCGCTGATGAGGCAGAACAGGGTGAGCCCGGCCAGCATCGGGTCGTCGCCCTCGCCCACGAACCACCACATGAGTCCGGCGAGGATCGCGGCGTCCGCGACCCGGTCGAGGCTGGAGTCGAGGAAGGCGCCGAAGGCACTGGCGCTGTCCTTGGCCCGGGCCACCGCGCCGTCGAGCATGTCGAAGAGGGCGAAGACGGTGATGACCACCGAGCCCGCGTAGAGCTGGCCTCGGGGATAGAAGTAGAGGGCGCTGACGACGACACCGGCGGCACCGATGACGGTGACGATGTTCGGCGTCAGGCCGATGCGGGCCAGGCTCCGGCCGAGCGGAGCGGTGACCCGGGAGATCATGGGGCGAAGGATTCTCAGCATGTCTTCTTGTGATCGTAGGGCGAGAACGGGCGTCGGGGTGGGAGCCGCACCCGGTGGGGGTGGCGTCGGCTCGGGGTGTCGGCCGGAACGGGTCCGGGGTCGGGGCCGGCCCGGTGGTTCGGGTGGCCCGGGGATCAGTCCCTCGGCCAGAGTTCGGCCAGTCGGGACCGGGTCTGCTCCAACATCTCGGGCAGGATCTTGGTCTGGCCGATGACCGACATGAAATTGCTGTCGCCGCCCCACCGGGGCACGATGTGCTGGTGGAGGTGCGCGGCGATTCCGGCACCGGCCACGGTACCCAGGTTCATGCCGACGTTGAAGCCCTGCGGGCGGTAGGCCTCGGTCAGCGCCCGGATACCCGCCTGGGTGAGCGCGGCGACCTCGGCGGTCTCGTCCTCGTCCAGCGAGGTGTAGTCCGAGACGTGCCGGTAGGGGCAGACCAGCAGGTGGCCGCTGTTGTAGGGGTAGAGGTTGAGGACCACGTAGGCGGACTTGCCGCGGGCCACCACGAGCCCCTCCTCATCGGTCAGGCCGGGTGCGCGGCAGAAGGGGCAGCCGTCGTCGGCCCCGGGGCCGGTGGGTTTGCCCTCCCCCTTGATGTAGGCCATGCGGTGCGGAGTCCAGAGCCGCTCGTACCCGTCGGGGGTTCCGGTCCCCGTTCCGGGGAGGTCGCTGGTCCCGCTCTCGGTCTCGTTGTCGGCGCCGTGCATGGCTCGTCCGTTCCCCTCGCATGACCGTTTCGTACTGCGCGTCCCAGCATAGGAGCGCCCGGTGGGAGAAGCGGCCCGGAAGACGCGGGGACCGGGATGTCGGCAGCCGGGTACGGCCGCCCCTTCCCCGCCCTAGAGCTCCGGCCCTTCGAGCCCCAGCAGGGTGCGCAGGTGCCGCGGGGACGGGCTGCCGTGGGCAAGCATGGCGTCGTGGATCCGGCCCACCGGTTCGCCGGGGCGCTCCCGGGCCAGGTCGCGGGCGATGTCGGAGACCTCGGCGTAGCCGACGTAGTAGGAGGACAGTTGGGCGCTGGTGAGCAGGGCGCGCCGCCACTTGCCGACCGCCTCGCCCTCCTCCTGGTGGCCGCGCTCGGTGAGCAGGGTGATCGCCTCGGCCTCGGTGAGGTCCCCGGCGTGCACGCGCACGTCCAGGATGGCGTTGAGGATGGCCCGCAGCCGCATCTTCAGCTGGACCAGGCGCAGCGCCAGGTTGGTGCGGCGGGTGGCGGGGTCGGTCCCGGCGGACCAGCCGTGGTCGGCCAGGACCTCCTCGGAGTGGACCGCCCACCCCTCGATGAACGTGCCGCTGCCGAGCACCGACCGCACCCGGGTGTGGCCCCGGCGCCGGGCGGCGTGGGCGAGCTGGAGCGCGTGCCCGGGCACGGCCTCGTGCACCATCAGGTTGCGCAGCATGCCCGCGTTGTACTCGCGCAGGAAGGACGTCCGGCGTTCGGCCGGCCAGTCCTCGGGCGGCGGGGCCACGGCGATGAAGGTGGGCTGACGCCGAAGGCGTTCGTTTGAGGGCGGTGGCGGGAGACGGGTGGGCGTGGGCTGACGCCGAAGGCGTTCGTCCGAGGGCGGTGGCGGGACAGCGGAGGGGGAGTTCGGGTCGAGCGGGCCGGGCGGGTCGCAGTAGGCCACAGCCACGCCCCGGCGGGAGACCGGCATCGGGACGACGCTGACCGGGTCGTCGTACACGGTGGCCAGGTCCAGTTCCCGGACCCGGGAGTAGAGGTGCTCCAGAGCGTCGGTGCAGGCGGGGACGACTCCTTCGGACCCGGTCTCGAACTCGTCGGCCAGGGCGGACAGCACCTCGGCGACCTGGCCGGCGCGGCGGGGCTCGCCCGCGTACTCGGCGGCGGCCTCCGCGATCGCCTCCTCCGTCGCCAGGAGGTCGCTCTCGGCGCGCACCAGCAGCGCGTCCGGGGAGAGTTCGGAGTCCAGGGTGTACCAGAGCTGAGCGGCGAACTGGCGGGCGCCCAGGCGCGGATCCGCGGTGGCGAACTCGAGTTCGGTGCGCAGCCAGGAGGTGTACTCCTCGAGTGCCGCCAGGGCGGCCTCGCGGGCGGGCTCCACCCTCGAACCGAGTTCGGGGTGTTCGGCGGCCAGGGCGGGCACGGCCTCGGCGAGCATCGTGCGGGCGCCCTCGAGCCGGCCCAGCGCGGTCTCCACGTGCACGCGGGGCATGCCCGGGCCCTCGGACAGGCGGGTGCGCGCGGTGTCCAGGTAGGCGGGCAGGGCGGCGCAGCGCGCGGCCAGTGCCTCCAGGCGTTCGGGGAGCGGGAGGGTGTCGCGCTCCAGGAGCGCGTGGACGGCCTCGCCCGGTGAGTGGATCAGCGGGTCCCAGGTGTGCGGGCGCAGTTCCGCGGTGTGCCACAGGTCCGCGCTGACCCTGGTCCGGAGCATCTCCAGGTCGACCCGGTCGTCCGCGGGGATGAGGTCGGCGTCGATCTCGTCCAGCGAGCCGAGGGCGTCGGTGAGGACGGCGACCCTGCGGGAGTCGGCCTCCACCGAGTGGTCGGTCAGCCGGCCGGCTCCCCGGGTGTCTCCCAGGTCCAGCGCCCACTCCGGGGCGTCTGCGAGGAGCGCGTCGAGCACCCGCTCGGCCACGTCTCGGAACCGTCGGGTCATCTCGGCCGCGTCCGGCTGGGAGGAAGAGCTCATCCCGCCATGATGCCAGCCCGGGGCCGCTTCTCGGTCGTGCGGACAGCACGAACGCCCGGTTCCCGCCGTGCGGGAACCGGGCCGTGCTCTGTGCGGGACCCCGGCCCGGGACAGATCCTGGTCAGCGCCAGGTGTTCTGGCCCCCGGTGGAGGTGGGCTGCTGCCCGGCCACGCCCTCGGGGTCCCCCACCGTGATGGCGTGCTCGACGAGGGTGATGAGCGTCGACTTGGTGGAGGCCTTGTCACGGGCGTCCACCTGGACGATGGGGATCTCCGGGCTGAGCGTGAGCGCGTCCCGGACCTCGTCAGCGGCGTGGGGGTAGTAGCCGTCGAACCCGTTGATGCCCACGATGAAGGGCAGACGCGCCTCTTCGAAGTAGTCGATCGCGGGGAAGCAGTCGGCCAGACGACGGGTGTCCACCAGGACGACGGCGCCGATGGCGCCCTTGACCAGGTCGTCCCACATGAACCAGAACCGGTGCTGTCCGGGCGTGCCGAACAGGTACAGGATCAGGTCGGAGTCGAGGGAGACGCGGCCGAAGTCCATGGCGACGGTCGTGGTCTGCTTGTCCGGCGTCTTGGCGAGGTCGTCCACCCCGACGCTGGCGCTGGTCATGACCGCCTCGGTCGTCAGCGGCACGATCTCGGAGACAGAGCCAACGAATGTCGTCTTCCCGACACCGAAGCCCCCGGCGACGACGATCTTGACCGACGTCATCGCGTTCCCCCCAGCACCGCCTTCCTCGGCTGGGCTAGAGCTTGCGAAGTCCACTGAGCACCCTTTCAAGCAGGTTGGTGTTGGGGCGAGCGTCGTTGTTGAGCGAAGACCTGATCTGGACCAGTCCCTGCTCGGACATGTCCGCCACAAGCACCCGCGCCACACCGAGAGGCATCCGCAACAGCGCGGAGATCTCCGCCACGGATCGCCATTCCCGGCACAGGTCACTGATCGCCTGCCATTCAGGCGTCAGAGTCCCTGACTCGTTCCGGGCCGCCGCGGTGGCCGAGATCAGCGCTTCGAGTGGAAGCTGAGACTTCGGCTTCGTACGGCCCTTGGTGACCGCGTACGGACGCACCAGCGAACTGGGTGCGCTGCCCGGCGCGGGTCGTTGGTCATACGGTTGTTGGATTGGTCGAGGAACATCTCCGCCGCCCGGCACGGCCGGCATCCCTCCTGTGGGGGGATGGCCCGGCTGTTGTCCGAACCACGAGGCGCTCCCGGCATCTCTACTGTGAGGTGCCACCACTTCCTCCTGTCGGTGGTGGATCAGTGGATTCCCGAGGTGCGCGCCGTTGGTGTCAGCGCCCGCCCCGCCCGCTCGACGAGCAGGGTCATCTCGTACGCGACCAGACCCAGGTCGCTCTCGGCCGCCGCGAGGACCGCGAGGCAGGAGCCGTCGCTGATGGCCATGATGAGCATCAGCCCCCGCTCCATCTCCACGACGGTCTGGGCGACCGCTCCACCCTCGAACACCCGGGCAGCGCCCTGCGTCAGGCTGGACAGACCAGAGGCGATTGCCGCCAGCTGGTCGGCCCGGTCTGCCGGGAATCCCGCGGACGAAGCCAACGGAAGGCCGTCAGAGGAGACGACGATCGCGTGGGCCACATCGGGTACCCGGTCGGCAAAGTCAGTGATCAACCAGTTGAGTTCATTCACCTGTCGACTCATCTGATCTCCTGTCCAAGTTCGCCGGTCGATCTTTTGGCACTGCTACCGCCGGCACGGCATGTGACAGCACTGCCTCTGCGAACTGCCCGGCCCCTCCCGCGGGGGTGACCGGGAGTCTGGTGTTCCGCTCTCGTCAAGCGATGGGTGTGGTGCGTCCGAGAAGCTCGGTAGATGCTATTGCATCCGGCTTCCGGGAATAAGGGGGACCCCGTCCCACCACTGGCCACTTGGGTCACTCCTCCGTCGAACTGTCGCCGAGCCGGTTCCGACCGTCGCGGACACCCTTCTGGAAACCCGAGAAGCGGTTGCGGACCCGGTCCGCGCTTCGGGCGGGCATCTGCTTGAAGTTCTCCGGCTTGGGTGCGGTCCCAGGGACAAGGTTTGCCTTGGGAACTCGTTTTGGCAAGCCCGAGGTGGTGAGACCACCGGCGAGCGGCTCGGCCGCGGTACGTGCGGCCTTCCAGCCGCGGTCCGCCGCGGAGTTCCACTCCTGCTCGGAACGGGGGTTGGGGTCGGGCTGCTGGGCTGCCTCCTTGCGGGGGCGCTGGGCCTCCTGGGGCGGCTGCGGCACCTGCTGGATCGGGCCGGTCTCGGTGGTGTCCACGGTGGGACCCCCGGAACGGCGCTTGAACCAGTTGGACTCGATCGCGTCGAAGATCGGCAGCGAATCGGCGTCCTCGCCCGCCGGGGTCGGCGGGACGACGGTGTTGTTCGGTCCCTGGGCACCACCGTAGCGGCGCGAGAGGTAGGCCGTGGAGCCGTAGCCCTCTCGGGAGTCGCCGCCACCGGTACGCCAGTTCCCGGTGTCGTTGGGTTCGGGCTGCTGGGGCGGCTGAGCCTGCTGGGGCTGCTGCGGTGCCTGCGGTGCCTGCGGCGCCTGGCGGGTTCCGGTGTCCCAGGCGGAGACCGCCGGGAACGTCTCGGTGCTGTCCTCACCCCGGACCGGGGCCGACGGGGCCTCGTACTTGCCGGTGTCGAAGGTCCCGGTGTCGGAGGCGCCCGTGTTGTGGGAACCGGTGTTGCGGGGAGCCGGGTCGAAGGCGCTGCTCCGGTGTGTACCGGTACTGAAGGCGTCGTAGGCGTCCGAACCCTGGCGCTCGGCCTCGGTGGGTCGCCTGAAGGCCCCCGTGTCCGTCGTGGGGCGGCTGAAGGCCCCCGTGTCGGAGGTACGGCGGAACGAGCCGGTGTCCGGGGTGTTGAACGAACCCGTGTCGGTGCTGTTCCGGGGCGCCGGGTCGAACAGGCTGCGACCGGTGGTCTCCTCCGGCTGCGGCGCGTCCTCCTCCGGCACGTCGTAGGGGTCCACGACCGAACCGGAGTTGTCGGGCACGCCGTTGTTGGGCGAGAGTCCCGCGGTGCGGTCGGGAGCCTCCCAGACCGAGCCCGTGCTGGTGGTGTTCCACAGGTCCTGGCCGCTGGGCGGGTGCTCGTCCGAGCGTCCGCCACCGGGCTTGCGCTTGGGCAGGCCGCCCAGGTCGCTCGCGACGGCGCCGGACTCCTGGGTCTGCCAGGGGTCGTTCGGCTCGTCGGCCGCCGGGCTGGCGGCGAAGGCCGCCTCGGCGTCGGCGAAGGTGTCGGGAGCCCCCGCGGAGAGCTCGGGCCGGCTCTCGGCCCCGCCCAGGGAGTGCTGGCCCTCGACCGGGGTGATGAGCAGGTCGGGCGGGAAGACGACGCTGGCGGTGGTACCGCCGCCGTGCGCTTCCTTGAGGCTCATGCGGATGCCGTGGCGGTGCGCCAGGCGCGAGACCACGAACAGACCCATGCGGCGCGAGACCGCGACGTCGATGACCGGCGGGGCGGCCAGACGGGCGTTGACCGCCGCCAGGTCCTCCGGGGCCATGCCGATACCGCTGTCGGTCACGTCGACCTGCACGGCGCCGCTGTCCAGGATCTTGGCGCCGACCTGCACCTCGGTGTCGTGCGGGGAGAACGACGTGGCGTTCTCCACCAGCTCGGCGACGAGGTGGATGACGTCGTTGACCGGGCGTCCCAGCACCGAGATGTGGGAGGGGGCGCGCACGTTGACGCGCTCGTACTGCTCGACCTCGGAGACCGCGCCGCGGAGGACGTCGACCAGCGGGACGGGCTGAGCCCACTTGCGGGTGTTGTCCTGACCGGACAGAACCAGCAGGTTCTCGTTGTTGCGACGCATACGCGTGGCGAGGTGGTCCAGCTGGAAGAGGTCGGAGAGGCGGTCGGCGTCCTGCTCGGACTGCTCCAGACCGTCGATCAGACGCAGCTGCCGTTCCACCAGGGTCTGGCTTCGGCGGGAGAGGTTGACGAACATCGCGTTGACGTTGCTGCGCAGCGCGGCCTCGTCGGACGCCAGGGTCAGGGCGACCCGGTGGACGTCGTCGAAGGCGCGGGCGACCTCGCCGATCTCGTCCTGGGTGTCCACCTCGATGGGCGTGACCCGGACGGTCTCGGGGACCGCTCCGGCCTCCTGCATCCGGTTGATCGACTCGGGCAGGTCGCGTTCGGCGACCCGGCGCGCGCCGTCCTCCAGGGTGCGCAGCGGGCGCACCAGGGAGCGGACCACGAGGGAGGTCAGGATGAAGACGGCCAGGAGCACGCCCGCGACGATGATGAGGTCGATCACGGTGCGCATCAGGGACTGGTCGCGCAGGTCGTTGGCGTCGTCGGCGATGCCCTCGGCCAGGGTCGACTCGACCGTCTGGAGGCGGTCCAGCGCGGTGTCGGCGATGAGCGCGTAGTCCTCGGGGCCGTCGTTGGGGGTGACGCCGGTGAGGGGGTCGGTGCGGTCCGCGCGGTACATGACGCGCATGCGCATGGTGGAGACCTGGCTGACCTCGAGACCGGTGAAGTTCTCGTCGAAGACCGCCCGCTGCTCCGGGGAGGCCGCCTGGACGAAGTTCGAGATCTCGTTCTCGTAGCGGGCCCGGCTGGAGTCGATGGCCTCGGAGATACCGCCGGTCATCGTGTTGCGGGCCAGGGAGTGGCCCATCAGCGCGGTCTCGTAGGAGAGCTGGTCGCGAGCGTTCGACAGGGCGGTGAGGGCGCGGACGCTCTCCCGCAGTTCGGTGTCGCTGGTCTCGTCCGCGATCGTCTGGTTGAAGTCGGAGAGCGATCGGGCGATCGTCCGGTACTTGGTGACGACGGGGAGGACCGTGATCCGGGTCTCGTCGACCTCGGTGCGCAGGGACTCCAGCGTGGAGAGCTGACTGCGCATGGCGGACAGACGGGTCTGCGCCAGGTCGCCGTCCATCTCGCCCATGTCGTCGAGACGGGCGGTCAGTGTGCTCTGGAGATCCCGCGAGGCGTCCCGCTGGGTCTCCATCTCCTGGCGGAGGTCGTCCGAGCGTCGGCTCGGGTCCGCGTTGTCGGAGATGTAGACGGCGCTGGCCGTGCGCTCACGGCCGAGCTGGTTGGCCAGGTCCACGATGAGGACGCCCACCTGGGCTCTGTCCTCGATGTGGGCGTGGGTGACCGTGGAGACCGAAGCCTCGTAGACCCGCAGTCCGCCGAGCGCTAGCGCTACGGCGGTGGGGATGACGATGAGGGCCACCAGTCGGGAGCGCACCCGCCAGTTACGTGGCCGCCACCAGTTGGCTCTGCGCCGGGGCGTGGCATCGGCGTTATCGGCCTGCGCTGCCTCGCTCTGCGCGCTGGCCCCGTTTTTCGTCGCTCGTGTCGACACGGACCCTCGCAACCTTTCGTGTCACCGCCTCGAACGGCTGTTGAACCCAGGGATCGGACCGCTCCAGACCGGAAAAATCGGTATAGACCACAGTGGTCCACCAGAAGCAGGAAGCGGTGGGAATGTGGGGAGATGTGAAGACTGTCCGCCGGACTCGCCTGGGAGGAGAGGCGCCGCGCACCGACACTGTCGTGGTGCGCGTGCGGTCCATAGCGTACCAATGGGCGAGAAGGGCTTGCTTCGGACGTTTGGTGCCGAACTAGCAAGATCATCTTCGGCCGACCATGACCATAATGCCCCGCCTGTCCGCATTATGACCAATCCCCCAGGTCAGACAGGCAGACCGAAAACCGGCCGGACATTGAGGTAACTATTTGGACACACCCCCAACTTCACCACCAACGCTTCCTCTCCGTGACATCGTGGAACGACGTATACGCAGGTCCTGAGGGGGAAGCGGAAATGCGCACCTCGTCGCGCCCAATTTTGACTACCCAGAGCGATGACCACGTCGCCGAAAGCTCTCCTTGCAGTTCACGCCGGTTCGGCGCAGCACACCGTATTTCGGTCAACACGCTGCTCCCGTTGAGCACCGCGCTGCTGTTCGCACTCACCTGCGCCGCCCCCGGGACCGCCGTCGTCACGCCCCAGGAGGTGTCCGAGGCACCGGAACAGGGCGACCTGGACGTGCTTCGCGTGGAGCTGGCGGCGGCACGCGCGGAGGTGTCCGCTCTCCGGGAGGACGCCGCGGAGAGGATCCGGGACTACGAGGAGGAGAGCGCCCGGTTGGAGGAGCTCACCGGAGAGCGCGAGGCCGCCGACTCCCGGGCCGAGGCCGCGGGCCGACGCCACGAGGAGAGCCGGCTGGGTGCCGCCCGACAGGCCGCGAACGCCTACAAGGGCGGCGACCTGAGTCTGATGCAGGCCTGGGTCGGCCCCGAGGGGCCCGCAGGGGCCCTGGAGCGCGGGGCCTACCTCACCCTGTTCGGCGAGCACCGCTCCGCCGACCTGGCCCGAGCCAAGGCCTCGCAGGTCGCCACGGACGCCCTGGCCGAGGCGGCCGAGAGCGCGGAGCAGGAGCAGGCCGAGGCGGCCGAGGCCGCTGACACCGCCCGCGAGGCGGCGCTGGAGGCCATCGCCGTACAGGAGGAACGGGCCGAGGAGCTCCTGGGGCGGCAGACCCTGCTGGAGGAGGCCCTGGCCGAGTCCCGGGACCCGGAACGCGAGGAGGAACGCCGTGAGGAGACCCTGGTCGACGCGCGCGCGGCCGTCACCCAGCAGGCCGGGACCGCCCAGGCCGGCGCCGTCCCGGCCGCCGAGGTGACGCTGTCGGGCGGGGAGGCGGCGGACGGGGAGCCCGACGCGGACACGGAGAGCGGCTGCACGGACTCCGGCACCGGCGGGTTCGAGAACGGGCGGATCCCGGACACGGTGCTGTGCCCCCTCCCCCAGCCGGGCGAGCAGCTGCGCGCCGACGCCGCGGCGGCCTTCATCGAACTCGACGGGGCGTTTCGGTCCGAGTTCAACCGCCCGATGTGCGTGGCCGATTCCTACAGGCCCTACCACGAGCAGGTCCGGCTCTTCCAGGAGATGCTGCCCGGTATGGCGGCCCGGCCGGGCACCAGCGCGCACGGACTCGGGATCGCCGTGGACCTGTGCGGCGGCGTGAACGAACTCGGCACCGCGGAGCACCGGTGGATGCTCGACAACGGGCCGGACCACGGCTGGGACAACCCGGACTGGGCACGGGGCGGCTTCGAGCCCTGGCACTGGGAGTTCGCTCCGTGAACCGGGGCCCCGAGGCCGGCAGCCCCGGCCCCCTGATCAGACCTGGGAACCGACCCTGACCTCGAAGGTGCCCAGGTCCCCGGCGTCGACGAAGAGTTCGTCGTTCTCCTCCAGGGCGGGGGTGGTGACCGGCAGCAGCGCGCGGACCCGGCCCGGGCCCGAGGTCAGCCATCCGTGTCCGGGAGCGATCAGGCCGCGCCCGTTCTCCAGGTCGTCCACCGAGGTACTCAGCTCCACCGTCCGTCCCGCCACCTCGTCGGCGGTGGTCAGCACGGGTCCCAGACTCAGCTGGACGGCGTGGCCCGCCGCGTCCAGCCACAGGCAGGCGGGCGTGTAGGCGCTCGCGGGCCCGTCCCCGCCGGCCAGCGCCGCCACCCCCACACAGGCCGTCCTGGCCTCGGGCAGCACCGCGTCGTCGACCCCCCGCACCAGCTCCGGGTGGATCTCGAACTCGCGGTCCCCCGCCCGTACCGGCACCAGCGCCGTGGGCGTGACCGGGGCGCACATGCGCGCCTCGGGTTCGACGATGATCTCGATCGCGCCGTCGACGGCCCGCGCGTACGCGGCTTCCATGGCCTCGTGCCCGCCGTCCAGCAGCTCCCCGAGGCCTTCCGGTCCGGGGCTGCCCATGACGTCACCGTCGTCCAGCGCACCGACGCGTTGACCTCCGCCGCTCGGCGACAGATAGGTGACCCAGCGCAATATTCCTTCTTCCATCTGGCCGTGACCTCGCCACCGGAGGCGGCACCGGCGCCGAGGCGGTCTCTGGGGGCGCACTCATCGGCGATCGGTCACGGAGTGTGTGACCAGGTCTGTTCTAGGACACCACGACCGGGCTGTGTTCCTTGCCGGTTCCGGCGCACCCGCGGCAGGGTTCGTCGACCCTGTGCCAGAGCACCATCCCGTTGCCGTCCCGGTGCGGCCGCTCGGGCCGCCACCACCCCGTTCCGGAGCAGAACCGGCAGTCGACACCGTCCCGGTCGCACCATCCGCACGCGGAGATCGCGCACCTGGTGTGTGTCGGTTGCCGCGTCGGCTCCATGCGCTCCCACCGTCTCCCGCGAACTCCGCGAAATCGCGACCAGCCTTGCACAGGCGACACACAGGAGTCCAGCGGGGACGGTGGGACGAATGTCCGGGTCAGCGGGCATGACCGGTACCCGGTACCGGTCTCAGGCGGAGTCGCGCACCACCAGACGGGCGTCGAGGAGGACCATCTCGGACTCGGCCGTGCGGGGAATCGCCACGTCCACGAGCAGCCGCGCCATCTCCTGGCCCATCTTGACCGTGGGCTGGTGGACGGTGGTCAGCGCCGGGTCGCTGTGCTGGGCCATGAGGGTGTCGTCGAAGCCGACCAGGGCGACGTCCTCGGGGACGCGCAGGCCGCGTTCGCGCAGGGTGCGGATGGCGCCGACGGCCATCATGTCGGAGGCGACGAACACCGCGTCCGGGTCGCCGCCCTGGTCCAGCAGGCGGGCCATGGCCTCGGAGCCACCGTCGACGCTGAAGTCGCCCTGGACGACGAGGCGCTCGTCGACCTCCTGCCCGGCGGCCGCCACGCTCTCGCGGTAACCGCGGAAGCGCTCCACGCCGGCGTTCATGTCCTGGGGGCCGGTGATGGTGGCGACGCGGCGGCGCCCGGAGTCCAGCAGGTGCTGGGTGGCCAGGCGACCGCCCTTGACGTTGTCCATGTCCACGCAGAAGGGCGCGGGCTGGGCCTCGGAGTAGGGGCGGCCGCCGTGCACCACGGGCACGCCGGAATCGGCCAGTCGCGAGGTCAGGGGGTCGTCCCGGTGCAGGGAGACCAGCAGGGCGCCGTCGACGTGCGACCCGCTGAGGTACTCGCCCACGCGCTTGTGCTCCGCCTCGCCGCGGGCGGTGGTCAGCATGAGCTGGAGGTCCCGTTCGTGCAGGACCGAGCTCACGCCGCGGATGATGTCGGCGAAGAAGGGGTCCGCGAACAGGCGGTCCCGCGACTCGGAGACCACCAGCGCGATCGTGTCGGTCCGCCGTGTGACCAGGGTCCGCGCCGCCTGGTTGGGGCTGTACCCCAGCTCGGCGATGGCCGCGTGCACGGCCTCTCGGGTCCGTGGACTGACCTGGGACGATCCGTTGATCACCCGGGAGACGGTGCCGCGGCCGACCCCGGCCCGCTCCGCCACCATCTCCAGGGTCGGTCGCTGCCGACCGCCGCTCTTGGCCACTAGGAGGCTCCTTGGACGTCATGCCGCCGGACGGGCCGGACGGCGGTTGTGTGTGGGTGGACGCGGGTCCCACCGTGAACGCCTGTGGGGCGCCCCCGAAAGGACGCCCCACGAACGCTCGTGGTCTACAGCTCGGGGAAGCGGCTGGTCCTCGCCAGTTCCGCGTACCAGTGACCAGTGTCCTTGACGACACGCTCCTGCGTCTCGTAGTCCACGTGCACGATCCCGAACCGGCGGGAGTATCCCCACGCCCACTCGAAGTTATCCAGAAGCGACCACGCGAAGTATCCGCGCAGGGGGACCCCGGCGAGGATGGCCTCCTTGGCCGCCCTCAGGTGGCCCTCGTAGTAGGCGGTCCGGTCGGGGTCGTGGACGGCTCCGTCCTCGCTGACGGTGTCCTCGAACGCGCATCCGTTCTCGGTCACGTACAGGTCGATGCCGCCGCTCTCCCCCGCCAGGCGCTGGAGGACGTCGAAGAGGCCGGTGGGGTCGATCTCCCAGCCCATGTGCGTGACGGGCAGCCCCTGGGAGACGTGCACCTCGTCGGGGCCCGCACCCAGCCAGGCGTCGCCGTCGCCGCTGACCAGGGCGGGGTCGATGCCCTTGGCCGAACCCGCGACGAACTCGGGTGAGTAGTAGTTGATGCCCAGGAAGTCGAGCGGGGCGGAGATCGTCTCCAGGTCCCCCTCCTGGACGAAGGAGAAGTCGCTGATGTCGGCGAGGTCCTCCAGGACGTCAGCGGGGTAGGAGCCCTTGAGCAGGGGGTCGGTGAAGATGCGGTTGCGCACCCCGTCCGCGCGGCGGGCCGCGCGGGCGTCGGCGGCGTTGGCGCCGTGGGGCCGGATGACCGCCTGGTTGTGGGCCAGCCCGACGACGGCGGGGTGGCCGGTGGAACGGATCGCCTCGGTGGCCAGCCCGTGGCCGAGCAGCAGGTGGTGGGTGGCCGCCAGGGCCGCGGCGGCGTCCCTGCGGCCGGGTGCGTGGTGTCCGTTCTCGTAGCCGAGGAAGGCCGCGCACCAGGGTTCGTTGATGGTCATCCAGTGCTTGACCCGGTCACCGAGGGCCTCGGCGACGACCTTGGAGTAGTCGGCGAAGCGGTACGCGGTGTCCCGTGCGGGCCAGCCGCCGGCGTCCTCCAGGGGTTGGGGCAGGTCCCAGTGGTAGAGGGTCGCCCAGGGTTGGATGCCCGCTTCCAGCAGGCTGTCGACCAGGCGGTCGTAGAAGTCCAGCCCGGCCTGGTTCACCGGGCCGGTTCCGTCGGGGACGACGCGGGGCCAGGCGATCGAGAAGCGGTAGGCGCCGAGGTTGAGCCGCCGCATCAGGGCGACGTCCTCGGCGTAGCGGTGGTAGTGGTCGTCGGCGGGGTCACCGGTGTCCCCGTTGAGAACCTTGCCGGGGGTCTCGGCGAAGGTGTCCCAGATACTGCGACCTCGACCGTCGGCGGTGGTGGCGCCCTCGATCTGGAAGGAGGCGGTCGCCGCCCCCCAGAGGAAGCCCTCGGGGAAATCGTTCGGGTTGTTCACTGCTTCGGTACGCACCTTCCGTGACGAGTGGACATCGCTATGGGAGCGCTCCCATTACCGAAGCAGACCCCTACCCGCGAGTCAACAGAGCAGGGCCTCCCCGAAACCCAACCGTTACAGGGCTTTCCCGCAGCGGACGCGTCCCCCGAAGAGCTCGGACCTGGCCGAAACGGCCCCGGCGGGAATCCCGCCGGGGCCGCTCGCAGTGCGGAACACCGGTTGCCGACGACCTCCGGGCCGTCGCCCGCCCGCCTGTCGGCTACTCCTCGGTGCCGCCGACCGGGATCACGATGCCCTGCCAGCGCTCCTCCATGAAGTCGCGCACCTCCTGGCTGTGCAGGAGTTCGTTGAAACGGAGGACGTCCTCGGACTCCACGTCCTCCGAACGCACCACCAGGCCGTTGGCGTACGGGTTGTCCTCCGTCTCCTCCCACGCCAGCGCGTTGGCGGTCTCGGGGAGGTCGGCTTCCAGCGCGTAGTTGCCGTTGACCACGGCCGCGTCCACGTCCTGGAGGGAGCGCGGCAGCTGGGCCGCCTCCACCGGGGTGATCGTGACGTCGAGCGGGTTGTCCTCGATGTCGGACTCCGAGGCCTGGCCCTCCGTGCCGTCGGCCAGGGTGATCAGGTCCTGCTCCTCCAGGAGGCGCAGAGCGCGGTCCATGTTCGACGAGTCGTTGGGCACCGCGATCTCCGCGCCCTCGGACAGGCCGTCCAGGTCCTCGGCGTCCTGGGAGTACAGGCCGAAGGCCTCCAGGTGCACGTCGGCCACGTAGGCCAGGTCCGCGCCGGGATTGCCCTCGAGGTACTCCTCCAGGAACGGGACCGTCTGGTAGTAGTTCGCGTCCAGTTCGCCCTCGGCCAGCGCCGCGTTGGGCTGGTTGTAGTCGGTGTACTCGACCACCTCGATGGCCAGACCGGCCTCGGCCGCCAGCTCGTCGTCGACGAACTCCAGGACCTCCGCGTGCGGCAGCGGGGTGGCACCGACCCGCAGCGTCACCACGTCGTCGTCGGGGTCGCCGTTGTCGGCGGCCCGCTCGCTGGGACTTCCGCAACCCGCGAGCAGGACCGCCGCCGCGCCGGCCACGGCGATCCCCCTCAGCACGTTCGCGCTCCCTGTCATCGCTGTCTCCTTGCCGTTGGAACCGGACAACTCCGTAGGGGGTGGGGTGGGGGGCGAGGGGGTGGCGGCACCGGGCACGGGAGGGCCCGGTGCCGGGGTCAGCGCCGGGAGAGCCTGCGCACGATCAGGTCGCCCAGGCTCTGCGCGACCTGCACGATGACGATCAGCAGGATCACGGTGGCCCACAGGTAGTGGTCGTTGAAGCGCTGGTAGCCCTCGCGGATGGCGAGGTCGCCCAGACCGCCGCCGCCGATGGCACCGGCCATCGCGGAGTACGAGATGAGGGTGACCACGGTCATCACCAGGCCCGCGACCAGGCCGGGCATGGCCTCGGGCAGCATCACCTTGCCCACGATCGTGAACTTGCGGGTGCCCATGGCGTGCGCGGCCTCGACCACCTCGCGGTCGACCTCGCGCAGGGAGGTCTCCACCAGGCGGGCGAAGAACGGGATGGCCCCGATGCTCAGCGGCACGATCGCGGCCGTGGGGCCCAGGGTCGTGCCCACCAGGAAGCGGGTCAGCGTCAGCACCGCCACCATCAGGACGATGAAGGGCAGGGAACGGCCGATGTTGACGATCGCGCTGAGGACGGCGCGCACGGCCGGGGACGGGATGAGTCCGCCCTTGTCGGTGGCGACCAGCAGCACGCCCAGGGGCAGGCCGAGCAGGACGCTGAAGACGGTCGCCCACCACACCATGTAGATGGTGTCCTGGGTGCCGAGCCACAGGCTGGGCCACATGTCGGGCCAGTCCGCGATGAAGTCTCCGATGGCGGCGACGGCTCCGCCGTCCTGGGCGAGGACGAGGACGTCGGCGGGGTTGATGGTCACTTTCCGGCCTCCTCGACCAGCAGGCCGTGCTCGGACAGGTAGGTGAGCGCCTCACGGCGGCGGGCGCCGCGCATGTCGACGCTGAGCCGGCCCACGGACTGCCCCGCGACCTGCTCCACACCGCCGCCGAGGATGTTCACGTCCACGTCGAAGCGGCGGGTGAGTTCGGACATGAACGGCTCGTCGAAGGAGCGCGGGTAGGTGATGACCACGCTCTCGGGGCCGCCGTTGTCCGGCAGGGGGAAGAGCGAGCGCGCCAGCAGGGAACCCGGGGTCCCGATGAGGTCCAGCACACGGCCGGACTCCAGGAACACCCCGTTCTCCATGATCGCCGCGGAGTCGCAGATCCGCTTGATCACGTCCATCTCGTGGGTGATCAGCAGGATGGTCAGGCCCAGTTCGTCGCGCAGGCGGCGCAGCAGGGCCAGGATCGAGTCGGTGGTGGCCGGGTCCAGCGCCGAGGTGGCCTCGTCGCTCAGCAGCACGTGGGGGTCGGAGGCCAGTGCGCGGGCGATGCCCACGCGCTGCTTCTGTCCGCCGGAGAGCTGGGAGGGGTAGGCGCGCGCCTTGTCCCCCAGGCCCACCAGTTCGAGGAGTTCACCCACCCGGGCGGCCCGCTTGGCGCGGGGGACCCCGGCGACCTCCAGGGGGAAGCCGACGTTGCCCGCCACCGTGCGCGAGGAGAGCAGGGCGAAGTGCTGGTGCACCATGCCGATCCTCCTCCGCGCGGCGCGCAGACGGGCTCCGCGCAGGGAGGTGAGTTCCTCGTCACCGACCCGCACGGTGCCGCTGTCCGGGCGCTCCAGGAGGTTCACCGAGCGCAGGAGGGTGCTCTTTCCGGCACCGCTCTGGCCCACGACCCCGAAGATCTCGCCGGACTCGACATGCAGGTCCACCCCGTTCAGGGCGTGCACCTGGCGTTTCTTCAACCTGTAGGTCTTGTGCAGACCCACTGCGTCAATCACGGTTTTCCCATCGACGTCTGGCGGTGGTGTCCCGGCGACCGCTCGCGGGCATGGAGGAGGGTTCCGGGCTCAGCGTGGGTTTGACGCCCACACCCGAGCGTACGAAGCGCCCGGTCGGCGGGCGGTGGCGACGCGCCGGTGTCCGGCGGTCGCGGGGCCCGTGGAGGACGGCCCCGGGGTGGCTCCGGCGCAGGGGCGCCGGAGCGGCTCGGTGTCAGAGATGACTAGCGGGGCATTCGACAGCGGCCGCCGGGCAGCGGAACGCACCGCCGGGTGGTCTCCGCCCTGGTGGCGGGGGTCGCTTTGTCGTGCTCAGGAGCCTTCACGGCACCAACTCAACCATGGACGGGCGGGTCGGTTCAGCAAAACGCTTGACCTGAATGTGGTTAGTTATGCCACATTGCGTCTTTTGCCAGGAGGACGAATCACCCTCTTTCTCCCGGACACCCACACGAGTGCCTACACTCATTACCGTCCCGTGACTCTTTCCGACGCGCGAGCGTCGTGAGGGCCGCTGGCAGCCCGACGGCCGCCGCGCCCGCCCGGGAGACCCGGGAAAGACAAGAAGAAGCGCCCACAGCGCCCCGTGCCCGCAGGGGGACGCGCGTGAGCCCGAGGAGCAGCCACACCGTGCAGTCAGAAAACACCGTGCAGTCAGAAGGCACAGCGCAGTCCGGTGGTCTGAGCAGAGTGATGGGCGACCACGCCGACTTCTGGGCGCCCGACCCCTCCGACCGCACCTGGTCGGAGGCCTTCGCCGACTGCGTACTGGCCCTGGCCTCCTTCGCGCGCACGGCCGCCCTCGCACGGCCGGGGCGGGCCAGGGTGGCCGTGGTCTCCCTCTCCGTGGCCGCCGCGACGACCCTGCTCCCGCTCACCGCGTCGGCCGCCCCGGCACCCGGTCTCCCGCCCCGGGAACCGGAGAGCATGAGTGACCTCAAGGACCGGGCCGCGACCCTCACCGAGGAGTACCAGGGCGAACTGCGGGACATGGAGGCCGTGCTGAAGGAGGCCGAACAGGCCCAGGACCGCGCCGACGCCACCCGCGAGGACGTGGAGGACGCCCGCGACCAGGTGGTCTCACTGGCCGTGGCCACCTACACCAACAGCGGGATCGACCCGTCCATGTCCCTGTTCGTGGAGGCCGAGCCGGACGAGGTCATCGACCGCGCCGTGGTCATCGACTACCTCGCCACCACCAACCAGGAGAAGGTCGACCAGCTCGACCAGGCGCTCTCGCGCGACGAGGTGGCGCAGCAGAACGTCGATGAGCGGCTGGCGGAGGCCCAGGAGGACCTGGACGCCATGGAGGAGCGCCGCTCGGAGGTGCACGCGCTGATCGCCGACCACCCGAGCCAGCCCATGCAGCCGCACAACAACATCACCCCGCGCACGGAGCTGATGCGCGACCTGGTCATCGAGGAGTTCGGGCCGGGCGAGGACGTGGGCGGTTACGGCTGCTACCGGGCCGTGGGCGGCTTCGTGGTCGGCGAGCACCCCAAGGGCCGGGCCTGCGACTTCATGCTGCACCCGAGCGGGGGCATGCCCACGCAGGCCGAGATCGACCGGGGCTGGGCGATCTCCGAGTGGGCCATGGAGAACGCCGAGGACCTGGGGATCATGTACATCATCTACCGGCAGCAGATCTGGGACGTGCGCCGCGGTGACACCGACTGGCGCGCGATGGCCGACCGCGGCAACCTCACCGAGAACCACTTCGACCACGTGCACATCTCGATGTTCTGACCGGTCGGTGCTTCCTGCAGGAAGAGCGCACGGAGGCCGTACCCGGAGGCGCCGGTTCGCGGCGGGCGGCGCGGGGCAGCGCGGGGCGGCGGCGCGGTGATCGACGGGCCGCCGACCCGCGAGACCACCCGCTCCCGGCACTGCCGTGGCCACAAGCGGTCACGGTTTTCACTCTGTGATCACCGCCCGACACCCCCAGCAGTAACTCACCTCACAGGCAAAGCCTCCCTTCACGCTTTACGGGACAAAAGGCCTTAATGAGGGCGTGCTCCATTACCTGTCGCCTGATCGCGCTGTCCACAGTTCGCCATCACGATTGAGTCACGCACAATGTGAGCTCGGGCGCGCGAGGCACGAAACGGTGACGATTCACCCTGTTACCCCCTGCCCACCCTGCCCCGCGGACACCAGTCACGGCTAGGATGCAAGGCGTCCCGACCCCCTGGCCTGCGGGGAACCGACCCGTTGGCTCCACACGCGGCGGTCGGCGCCCCGTACGAACCGGGGACCTCTCTCACGACACGGGGAACTCCCGCCCACGCCACCAGCCGCCCTCGCCCGCGGCGACGGCGTCCGTGGCGGGCCCACCTCCCCCACGGTTCCCCGTGCTGTCACCCACCCGGCGATCCGCCGGTGGCCACCACGGGAACTCGTGAGAACCCACGGGCGCGAACGTGCGCCTAAGACAACACGGTCACCACATCACCGGGCGAGGGGAGCCATGAGCGAAAACGGACCTTACAACCAGCCACCGCAGAACCCTTACGGTGGCGGGGACGGCACCGGCGGACAACCGCCCTACGGTCCGCCGCAGGGAGGCCCCTACGGCGACCCCGGCACCGGCGGACAGCCCGGCTACGGACAGGCGCCCTATCCGGGCGGCCCCGGCGGCCCCGGCGGCCCCGGCGGCCCCGGCCAGGATCAGGGCATGTACGCGGGCGGCCAGCCGCCCTACGGCCCCGGCCCCGGAGGCCCTGGAGGCCCCGGCGGGTACCCGCCCGCCCAGCCGCCCCGGGGCGGCGGCAGCAAGGCCGGCCTGTGGGTGGTCATCGGCGGCGGTGTGGTCATCGTCGTCCTGGTGATCGCCGTAGTCATCATGCTGGTCACCAACGGCAACAGCGGCGACGAGGTCGCCACCGACCCCGACGGGACCACCGAGGTCACGGAGGGCGAGCCCGAGGGTGAGCCCGAAGGCGGGGCCGAGGAGCCCGAGGGGGCTCCCGCAGGCGGCGGAGAGCTCGGCGAACCGCCGCACGCGCTGCCCGTCGAGCCCTGCGACGTCCTCACCGAGGAGATCCAGGCGGACTTCAGCCTGCGCGGTGACGGCAGCAAGTACGTCTCCGACAACCGGGCCAGCTGCTCCAGCTCCGGCGAGGCCCCGGACAACCCCGACGGGACCACCGGCTACCTGGACGTGGCCTTCAAGGTCCCCATGAGTGCGACCGACTCCCCCGAGGCCGCCTCCACCGACATCGAGTACACGCTGGAGCGCGTTCGCGGCCAGTCCACGAGCGAGATGTACGACGCCGAAGACGTCGAGGTGGACAAGGAGATCGAGGGCCTCGGTGACGAGTCGTACTTCGTCGTCACCAAGTACGAGTCGCTCGACATGAAGGTCCCCGAGGCGCTTCTGGTGATCCGCCAGGACAACCTCATCATCGAGGTCACCTACGACCTCAACAACTTCCGTGACGAGGACGCCGAGCTCGCCCTCCCGGAGGACGTCGAGGACATCATGGTCAACGCCGTCAACGCGGCTCTCGGAGTCGCCGCTTCCGCCTGACCCCGCTGAGGGTCGGGGGGACGAGTCCCGAGGGCACCGGAGGGGGCCGCGGCACCGCCGCGGCCCCCTTTCTCATGCCTGGTGTACGGAATGATCCAAAAAACAGGACCTAGCCGAGGTCGGCGCGCACCCGGCGGGCCGCCTCGACCATGTTGCGCAGGGCCTGCTCGGCCTCGGCGTAACCGCGGGTCTTCAGACCGCAGTCCGGGTTGACCCACAGGTTCCCGGCGTCGATGTGCGACGCCGCCAGCCGCAGTGAGGACTCGATCTCCTCGACCGAGGGCACCCGGGGCGAGTGGATGTCGTACACGCCCGGGCCGATCCCCCGTCCGTAGCCGCGCCGGCCCAGGGCCTCCATGAGCTCCATGCGCGACCGGGCCGCCTCGACGCTGGTGACGTCGGCGTCCAGCGCCTCGATGCCGTCGACGATCTGGTTGAACTCCGAGTAGCACATGTGCGTGTGGACGGTCGTGGTCGCCGCGACCCCGGAGGTGGCCAGGCGGAACGAGCTCACCGCCCAGTCCAGGTACGCCTGGCGCCGCTCCTCGCGCAGGGGCAGCAGCTCACGCAGGGCCGCCTCGTCCACCTGGATGTGGCGGATGCCCGCCTTCTCCAGGTCCGCGACCTCGTCGCGCAGCGCCAGACCGACCTGGCGGGCGGTCTCGCCGAGCGGCTGGTCGGTACGGACGAACGACCAGGCCAGCATGGTGACCGGGCCGGTCAGCATGCCCTTGACCGGCTTGTCGGTGAGCGACTGGGCGTAGGTGATCCACTCGACCGTCATCGGCTCGGGACGCGACACGTCACCGAACAGGATGGGGGGACGCACGCAACGCGAACCGTAGGACTGCACCCACCCGTTCTCGGTGGCGGCGTAGCCCTCCAGCTGCTCCGCGAAGTACTGGACCATGTCGTTGCGCTCGGGCTCGCCGTGGACGAGGACGTCCAGGCCGATCTCCTCCTGGAGCGCGACGACGCGGTCGATCTCCGCGCGCAGGGTCCGGTGGTACTCCTCGGTGGAGAGTTCACCGCGACGAACTCCGAGGCGGGCGCGGCGCAGCTCGGGGGTCTGCGGGAAGGACCCGATGGTGGTCGTGGTGAGCGTGGTGTCGGTGGGTGCGCCGCGTTTCCCGGAGCGCTCGTAGGCGTCCGGGCCCAGGGCGTCCAGGCGGGCGCGCACGCGGGCGTCGGTGAAGGACGGGTTCCCGGCACCGGCGGGGCCGAAACCGGCGTCCCCGCCCTCGGAGAGGACACGGCCGAGCAGGGCCACCTCCTGGGCCTTCTGCCTGGCGAAGGCCAGAGCGGAGCGCAGTTCGGGGGCCAGGGAGGTCTCGGCGCCGAGGTCGATGGGCACGTGCAGCAGCGAGCAGGAGGTGCTCACGGCGAGCTCGTCGGTGAAGGCGAGCAGGGTGCCCAGCTCGGCCACGGCCGCGGGCAGGTCCGTGCGCCACACGTTGCGGCCGTCCACGACCCCCGCGACCAGGCGGGTGGAGCCCAGCCCGGAGACCGCGGCCAGGTCCGGGACGCCCTCGGCGTCGGTGACCAGGTCGAGGCCGACCGCCTCCACCGGGGAGTCCTTGAGCACGCGCAGGGCGGCGGCGCCGATGGAGCCGAAGTAGGTGGAGACCAGGAGCGAGGGGCGCTCGGTGAGGGAGCCCAGGCGCTGGTAGACGCGCTCCAGGCGGCCGACGGCGGCGCGGCCCTCGTCGGTGGCCAGGATCGGCTCGTCGAGCTGGACCTCGGTGGCGCCCGCGGCCCCGAGCTCCCCCAGGAGCTTGGCGTAGGCGTCCAGGAGCTGCTCGAGCAGCTCGATGGGCTCCCAGCCCTCCGGGGCGTCGTCGGCCGGTTTGGCCAGCAGCAGGAAGGTCAGCGGGCCGACCAGGACGGGCCGTGTCCGGAAGCCGGCCTCGGAGGCCTCGCGGAACTCGGCGACGGGCTTGTCACCGACCAGGCGCGGGCGGGTGCTCGGGGAGAGCTCCGGAACGAGGTAGTGGTAGTTGGTGTCGAACCACTTGGTCATCTCCAGCGGGGCGGCGCCCTGCAGACCGCGTGCGAGGGCGAAGTAGCGGCGCAGCTGCTCGTCGCGGTCCTCGGCCTGGGCCGGAGAGGCGAATCGGGAGGGCACGAGGTCGAACAGGACCGCCGTGTCCAGCACGTGGTCGTAGTAGGAGAACGTGTTGGACGGGAGGTCGTCCACACCCGCCTCGCGCAGCTGGGCGTAGACGCCCTTGCGGAGGCCGGAGGCGACGGAGTCGAGCTCCTGGGCGGTGGTCTCCCCCCTCCAGTAGGACTCGCTGGCGCGCTTGAGCTCGCGGTCGGGGCCGATGCGCGGGTAACCGTGCACCGTGGAACGCACTGACGGCCTGGATGCCGTCGGGGTCGTGGCCATGAAGCTTCTCTCCCTCGTCGAAAGCCGGGTACCGGCCGCGAGGCGAGCGAGGACGCGGACATGCCGGGGAACGCCTGTTCGGCGTACGGCTGTCACCGACCTCGGCCCTCCCTCGGGGCACGGGACCACCGGCGGCACGGGTGCACCGCCGGGTGGAGGCAGGTCTTCGGACTCGTGGGCGCTTCCGACGTGGTCGTCGGTTCTCCTACCGGTCGCCGCTTCCCAGTTTCCGACTTCTCCAGTCGGATCACCAGTGCTTATGGCGACGGTCGTTCCCACTCACCGCTGCGGGGCAGTCCCGGGTTCCCACCGGGTTCCCTCTTTCGACACGCAACGCCCGCCCCGGAAGGGTTCCGGGATCACAAGAGTGGAGCGTGTACCTTCCACGCCTGCAAGTATAGGAAGCGCCCCCTCCGCCCCTGAACCCGGCGTGGTCCTCGCCCACACGACGTGAACCCCCGCCGTGTGCTCGGCATCACACCCGACATCAGCGTTACGTGGGAGAGCGCGCCCCCAGCCTCCCCCGCGAACGTTCGTCTGACGATGAACGTGGAGAACCCCAGGTGAAGCAGCAAAGCCCGCAGACCATGGCTCCCGACCACCCCTTCCTCACGGTCGCGATCGCGATGGTCGTCCTGCTGGGGCTGGTGTTGTCCGCCACCCGACCACCCGGCGTGTTCGAGGACGGCGCCGGCACCGAGAACACGGCCGAGCGGTCCGAGGCGGACGAGGAACGGCTTCCGGCCACCGGTGAACCCGACCAGCTCACCGTCGTCTCCCCCGACGCCCTCCCCGGCATCGAGGAGACGGAGATCGACCACGACGGCGGTGCCGACGTCACCGCCGCCTACCCGAACATCCCCAACGCCGCCCCGCTGTCCGACTTCCTGGACCGCACCCTGACCGCCCAGGTGAACGCCTTCGAGGCGGCCAACCCCGGGGCGCGTTCGTTCGTCGGCGAGTGGGGGATCACCGCGGCGGCGGAGGGGATCGTGGGGGTCCGGACGACCACCACCGAGACCGACTCCGAGGAGACCCGCGAGGGTCACAGCACCCACTGGTACGAGACCGGCGACGGCACGGTCAACGGCTCCAGCCACCTGCTCGCCGGACAGGCGGAGCTCGCAGAGCTCAACGACCTGGTGCGCGAGGCCGTGGCCGACACCGGCGCCGACCCCTCCGCCCTGCACCCGATCAGCGCCCTCTACGACTCCGTGGGGTTCAACCCCGACGGAGACCTGGTGGTGGAGTTCGACTCCGGCCAGGTCGCCCCGACCGACGTCGGCCGCGTGCACGCGGTGATCGACCGGGACGAGGCCGAGGCCCTGCTGTCCGAATTCGGACTGCGGGTGCGCGAGGCCGCGACCACGGGCACCCGCGAGTTCACGGTGGCCGAGGCCCCCGAGGCGGACAAGGACGGCTCCGGCGCGGCCGCGCCCGGTGTGCTGGCCCCGCGTGACGACTCGGTCGACTGCGCCGACCCCGACACCAAGTGCGTGGCGCTGACCTACGACGACGGCCCCGGAGGACGCACCCCCGAACTGCTGGACGCCCTGGCCGAGTACGACGCCCACGCCACCTTCTTCGTCACCGGCCACCCGGTCATGGAGCACCCGTGGGTGGTGCGGCGCACCTACGCCGAGGGGCACGAGCTGGCCAACCACACGCTGAGCCACCCGAACCTGGCCGAGATCGGGTCCGGTGCGGCCCGCTCCGACCTGGAGACGACGCAGGCCCTGGTGTTCCGGGAGACCGGATACACGATGGACCTCATGCGTCCGCCGTACGGGTCCACCAACGGACAGGTCGCGGAGATCACCGCGGAACTCGGGCTGGCCCAGATCCTGTGGAGCGTGGACACCAACGACTGGCGGGACCGCAAGGCGAACGTGGTGCGCAAGCGCGCGCTGAAGGGCGCGTCCGAGGGCGCGATCATCCTGATGCACGACATCCACGACACCACCATCGACGCGTCGATCGACATCATCCGTGAACTGGACGCGCGTGGGTACACCATGGTCACGGTGTCGCAACTCCTGGGCACCACGGTGCCCGGTGAGACCTACGTCGACGGCGTCCCCGAACCCCCGGAGACCGAGGGGTCGGAAGAGTCGGAGGAGAACTCCGAGGAGGGTGCTGTGAACGACGCGGGGTGACCCGTGGAACCTTCCCCACCTGGGGAGGTGTCCACATGTGGACACCTCCCCAGGGCCGGGGCCCTCGTCCCCTATGTTGCTCCCAACAGCCGTGTGAGCACCCCCTAAAGGGACGAGGGAGTCGGGTTTTGTCGTCGAGGAGAGCCGAACCGGACCAGACCGCTCCCGGGGCGCGCGCGGCCCGCCGCCACCCGCTCCGGACCGGGGCGCTGCTGGTGGTGCTGGCCCTTCCCCTGACCGCGTGCGAGAACGAGGTCGTGGGCGGGAGCGCCCCCGAACAGCTCACCGTCCTGGCGGACGAGGCCGGGGAGGGCATCAGCGAGTGGCGCGGGGGCGCCGACGACTTCACGGACCACCCCTACGAGCCGGAGGGGGTGGAGATCAGCGTCGCGTACCCGGAGTTCGAGGGTGCCGAGGCGTTCTCCGAGGCCCTGGCCGCGCGGGTGGACCAGGAGGTCCAGGACTTCCGCGCCGGGACCCGCGACCCGGTGGGCCTGGACATCGCCTGGGAACTGGTCGCCGCCGGGGGCGGCGTGCTCGGGGTGCGGCTGGTCCAGACCGAACAGGACATGCACGGCCTGCGCGAGGCCTACTCCACGTACTGGTACGACGCCCGGGCGGGCGCCGCGGCCTTCTCCACCGAACTGCTGGCCGGGCAGGAGGAGCTGGCCGAGCTCAACACGATCGTGCGGGAGGAGCTGGCCGGAGACGGGGACGTGGACCCGGAGGCGCTGTGGCCGGTGCTGCGGACCTACGACTCGATCGGCTTCAACGGGTCGGGGGACCTGGTCGTGGAGTTCGACGACGGACACCTGTCACCGATCGTCGACGAACACGTGCCGGACAGCGGGCCCGGACGCAAGACCGTCGTGGTCGGGCACGAGCGCGCCGAACCGCTGCTGTCGGATCTGGGTTCCAGGGCCAGGGAGGCCGCCCTGGTGGAGGAGCCCGATCTCGCCCTGCCCGGGGCCGACGGGGCCGACGAGGAGGCGGAGGCCGCACAGCCGCCGGGGGTCGTCATCGCCGGGGACCCCGAGGTGGACTGCTACGACGGCGAGACCAAGTGCGTGGCCCTGACCTTCGACGACGGTCCGGTCGAGGCGACACCGCACCTGCTGGACCTCCTTGCCGAGGAGGAGGTGACGGCCTCGTTCTTCCTCAACGGCGGCCCGGTCCTGACCCGGCCCAGCGTGCTGCGGCGGGCCTACGCCGAGGGGCACGAGGTCGCCAGCCACGGTGACGAGCACGAGCACATGAACAAGATGGCGGCCGAGGACCTGGCCGGCCAGACGGCCGCGGTCAGCGCGATGGTCCGGCGGCAGACCGGGCACACGGTGGAACTCTTCCGACCGCCGTTCGGGGCCACCGACGAGGCGGTGCACGAGGTGATCGCGGACCAGGACATGGCCGAGGTCGCCTGGACCATGGACAGCCAGGACTGGAAGGGCATCGACCGCGACGAGATCGTGGACAACGTCCTGACCAGGATCGAGCCGGGCGCGGTGGTGCTGATGCACGACCCCCAGCCCGCCACGCTGGCGGCGGTCCCGGAGATCATCGAGCGGCTGCGCGAACTGGACTACGTGTTCGTGACCAGCAGCCAGGCGATCGGCGGACCCGAGCCCGGAAACGTCTACCCGCCCGACTGGGACGGCAACTGGTGAGGTCTCCCCCCGCATGAACGCGGGGCGGCCGGCGGGAGTTCCCGCCGGCCGCCCTCGTGCCTGCCCGCGGATCAGCTCGCTTCGGAGGTCTCCTGGACCACCTTGAGCGCCGGGGCCGGGGCGTCGGAGCCGACGGCGTCCTGGACGGACCGGTACCCGGCGGCGCGGACCAGCCTGGCCAGGCCGCGGTGGATGCGTCGGGGCCACAGCGGGCCGCCGTAGATCAGCCCGGTGTAGCCCTGGATCAGCGTGGCACCGGCGCGGATGCGGGCCCAGGCGTCCTCGGGGGTCTCGATACCGCCGACGGCGACCAGGGTCACCCGGTCGCCGACCCTGGCGCGCAGACGGCGCAGGACCTCCAGCGAACGCTCCTTGAGCGGAGCGCCCGACAGACCCCCGGCACCGGCCGCCTCGACCTCGGACTCCGGGGTGTCGAGCCCGGCGCGGGAGATCGTGGTGTTGGTTGCGATGATCCCGTCCAGGCCCTCGGCCAGGGCCAGGTCGGCGACGGCGTCGACGTCCTCGTCGGCCAGGTCCGGGGCGATCTTCACCAGCAGCGGCAGCTCGGGGCGTCCGGCCTCGGCGAGGGACGCCCGGACAGCGGTCACCAGCGGGAGCAGCTGCTCCACACCCTGGAGGTTCCGCAGGCCCGGGGTGTTGGGCGAGCTGACGTTGATGACCATGTAGTCGGCGTAGGGGGCCAGCCGCAGGGCGCTGAGCGCGTAGTCGGCGGGTGCGTCGGCCTCGGGTGTCACCTTGGTCTTGCCGATGTTGATCCCGATCAGCGGACCCTTGCGCTGGTGGTGCAGGCGCTCGGCGACCAGCGCGGAACCCTCGTTGTTGAACCCCATCCGGTTGACGATGGCGCGGTCGGCGACCAGCCGGAACAGGCGCGGTTTGGGGTTGCCGGGCTGCGGGTGGGCGGTGACGGTGCCCACCTCCACGTAGCCGAAGCCCAGGGCGGCCAGTCCGCGCGGGCTCTCGGCGTTCTTGTCGAAGCCGGCGGCCATACCCAGCGGGCCGGGGAACTCGCGGCCCAGGGCGTGCACGGTCAGCTCGGGCTCGCGCGGGCCCAGGACCCTACCGGCGGTCTCGGCCACACCGGGCACCGAGGCCACGCCGCGCAGGGCGGCGAAGGTCACCTTGTGGACCTTCTCCGCGTCCATGTGGCGCAGGACCGAGCTGAAGAGGATCTGGTAGAACACGGTCATCCGTTTCCGTCTCCCTCGCGTTCGGCGAGGAAGCGTTCGAGTTCCGCGCCGAGCTCGTCGGCGGTGGGCAGCCCCGCGTCGTCGACGGTCAGCGGGGTGGTCCCGCCGTCCTCGTCCGAGCGCGAGGACATGATGTCGTCGTACTGACGTTCCAGGTTGGCGACCACGCGCTGAATCTCCTCGGAGGCCGCGACCTGCTCGGAGATCTCCACGTCCGTGGCTCCGGCGACCTCCTCCAGGTCCTCCGTGGCCATGGCGAGGCCGGTCGCCCCCGCCACGTACTCGACGGCGGCGATGGCCGCGCGCGGGTAGGTGGACTGGGCGAGGTAGCTGGGCACGTGGACGGCGTAGCCGACGAAGTCGTGGCCGCTCTCACCCAGACGGTACTCCAGCAGCGAGACCGCGCTCCCGGGCACCTCGACGCGGCCGATCCACGGGGTGTGCCCCGCGATCAGCTCGGGCCGGGTGGAGTGCGGGGTGACCGTGACCGGCCGGGTGTGCGGAACCGCCATGGGGATGCCGTGGGCGCTGATGGAGAGCGAGACGGAGAAGCGTTCGACCAGGCTCGCGGTGGCAGCGACGAAGCCCTCCCACTCGCGGTCCGGCTCCGGGCCGTACAGGACGAGGAAGGGGTGCCCCTCGTCGTCGTGCATCCGGTACAGCGCCAGCTTGGGCGGGGTGTACTCGGTCCAGGCGTTCTCGACGAAGGTCATCGGCGGTCTGCGGCTGCGGTAGTCCACCAGGCGGTCGGTGTCGAAGGTCGCGACCTCCTCGGCGATGAACCGTTCGAACAGCGACTCGGCCATCTGACGGCCGGCGTTTCCGGCATCGACGAAGCCGTCCAGACAGACGAGCATCACCAGTCCGGTGACGTCGTCGAAGCCTGGGTGGAGTTCGTACAGATCTGCGGGGTCACGCACCGGGTTCTCGTCTCCAAAACTGGTCGGGATCGCAGGGAACGCGACGCACCCGCCCTGGCCTGCCGGGATGGTCCGAAATGCCCCACAACGAGGCTGCTGTGCCCTGCTTTTCCACAATACCGACCCGGGGTGAGTGGGACCGGACCCCGACCCCTCGGAGGTGACCACGGCCACACCGCGGCTTCCTCGGTTCGGGGGAGAGGGCGTGGTGGGGGCAGCGGTGCCCGGGTCAGGGCCGGCTGTGGACGGCACGGAAGCGGGAGGGCGGGACCCCGTAGTACGCGACGAAGGTCTGGCGGAGGGACTCGGCGGAGCCGAACCCGCAGCGGGCGGCCACCTCGGTGACGGAGAGCGCGGTGGACTCCAGGAGGTCGGCCGCCGCCTCGGCGCGGGCCCGTCGCACCAGGCGGCTCGGCGGGTGGCCGGTGTGGGCGAGGCAGAGCCGGTGCAGGTGACGGGTGCTCACCCCCGCAGCCCGGGCGAGTCCGGTCGTGGAGAGGTCACCGTCGAGGTGGGAGCGGATGTGGGTGAGGACCTGTCCGACCAGCATGTTCTCCGGGTCGAGGGTGGTGAGCACGCTCATCTGGGCCTGGTTTCCGGGGCGCTGGAAGTACGTGACCAGGATTCTGGAGACCAGACGGGCCAGAGCCGGCCCGTGGTCCTCGGCGACGAAGTCCAGGGTCAGGTCGAGCGCGGCGGTCACCCCGGCCGAGGTCGACACGGGCCCGTCCCGGACGAAGATCGGTGCCGGGTCGACGGTCACGCCGGGGTGGCGTCGGGCCAGTTCGTCGGCGAAGTGCCAGTGGGTGGTGGCGCGGCGGCCCTCCAGCAGCCCGGTGGCAGCGAGCACGCTCGCCCCGGTGCACACCGAGGCCACCCTGCGGCTCTCCCGGGCCAGCCGACGCACGTGCGCGACCAGGTGGGCGTTCTCCGCCGCCCGCCGGTAACCCCAGCCGCCCGTGACCACCAGGGTGTCGAACGGTCCCCTGAGTTCCTCGAGCGCCGCCTGGCTCCGGAGTGTCAGCCCGGAGGAGCAGCGCACCGGACCGCCGCCCGAAGCCGCCAGGACCGTCTCGTAGGGGGTTCCGCCGGGGATGACGTCGTTGGCCGTGGCCAGCGTGGAGGTGATCGAGGAGATCTCCAGCAGTTCGGCGTCCTCGTAGGCCACCACCACGACCCTGCGTGCTTCCATGGCGCCCCTCCCCCGCCCCGGCTTCAGCGCTCGAGGCTGGTCTGTTCGGACGGGTTTCCCAAGATTCCGGACCTCCCCCAGGCTACGCCTGGCCCTTGGCCGTACACCGGCGAAGGCTGGAGGACATGGCTTCCACACCCGCACCCAGGCGTGCGCCCACACCCGTACCTTCCGCGAACGCCCCCTCCCCGAGCGCCGCTTCCACCCCGGCCCCCGCTGCTCCGCCCGCGACCGCACCGGTCCCTGCCGCACCCGGGGCACCGGGCACGAGCCCACCGCCCGCCCCGGCCGGGGCGGGCACCGGTCCTTCGGAGCCGCACACCCGGAGCACGCACAGTGCCCAGGGGACACGGAACGCACGAGGAGCGGCGACAGCGGTGCTCGGACGGTGGTGGCCCGCCCTGACGGCCGCCCTGGCCGCCGCGCTCACCGTCTCCGGAGGCACGGACGACGGGGGCCCGGCCTTCCTGCTGTTCACCCTCCCCGTCATGTACCTGGCCGTCGCGGTCCTGGACCGGCCCCGTGCCAGCTGGCCGGTGGTGGGCGCGGTGGGCGCCCTCTACTTCCTGCTGGAGGCCGCGGGTGCGGTGGCCTGGCCGCTGGTCCTCGGTCTGGGCGCCGTACTGGTGGCCGTCGGGCTGGTGCGCGGACCGCTGCGCCGCCCGGGCGTGTTCGCCCTCCAGATCCCGGCGCTGGCGGTGTTCGGCGGCGCAGGGCTCCTCGCGCTGGCGGTGTCCCCCGAGGCGGCGGTCGCGGTGGTCGCGGTCGGCCTGCTCGCGCACGCCGCGTGGGACGCCGTGCACTGGTGGACGCGGAAGGTGATCTCCCGGTCCGTGGCCGAGTGGTGCATGGTCTACGACACCGGTGTCGGCGCCGCCGTCCTGGTGCTCCTCCTGCTCCGGTCGCTCTGACGGCCCCGGCCGGGCCGGCGCCGGTCAGCGCCTCCCGGTCCGGGCCTCCCGCCCACTGTCGGCCGGTCAGCGCTGGCCGGTCACGCGCAGGGTGCGCAACCGGTTGAGGGCGGCGGCGACCTCGTGTCTGCGCGGCAGGGCGTAGTCCCCGCCGAAGTCGCCGCCGAGCAGGGTCACCCCCTCCTCGGCCAGCGCCTCCTCCAGGGAGTCCAGGGCCTCGGCCAGGGTCCGCGCCCCGTCCAGGTGCCGGCCCCGGACCAGCGCGCGCAGGGCCAGCCCGGCCCCGGTGATCTGCCCCGGATCCACGAACTGCTCCACCGAGCGCACGTCGATGTCGCTCTCCCCGAAGACCAGCACGTCCATGTCCCGGCGCTTGAGCTTGCTCCGGCCCTTGGCGGTGTTGTCGTCCACCGAACCGGGGTCGACCACGCGGGCCCGCGGCAGGGTGAACTCGGCGTCCTCCCGTTCGTGGGCCAGGCTGCGGGCGCGTTCGGTGACGTCGTGCGGGTGGTAGGCGTCCAGCATGACGACCTGGTCGGCGACGTCGAAGTAGTCGCCGCTGCCGCCCATGACCAGGACCGTCGAGACCCGGTGTTCTCGGTGCAGCGGGCGCACCAGGTCCACGAACGGCACCAGCGGTTCGCGGTCGCCGTGCACCAGGGCCTGCATGCGCTCGTCGCGGATCATCAGGTTGGTGGCGGTGGAGTCCTCGTCCACCAGCAGGGTCCGTGATCCGGCCTCCACGGCCTCGCAGATGTTGGCCGCCTGCGAGGTGGAGCCGGAGGCGTTCTCGGTACGGAAGTCGCTGGTGTCGGCACCGGTGGGCAGGTTGCGCACGAAGGGGCTGACGTCGACCCGTTCCACCCGGCGCCCCTCCTCCGCCCGGATCTTCACGGCGTCCGCCGTGGTCACCACCAGTTCGCGGCCGTCACCGGGCACGTGGTCGTACACGCCGCGCTCCAGGGCGTGCAGCAGGGTGGACTTGCCGTGGAAGCCGCCGCCGACGATGAGGGTGATGCCCTCGGGCACACCCATCCCGGTCACGGTGCCCCGGTGCGGCAGCTCGACGCTGACGCGCAGGCTCTCCGGGGAGGCGAAGGGCACCACGCCCTGCCCGGCCATGGGCTCGTCGCTCACCCCGCTGCGCCGGGGCAGGATCGCCCCGTCCGCGACGAAGGCCACCAGGCCCCGGTCGGCCAGGCTCGCGCGCAGGGCGACGGTGTCGGCCACGCTGTCGGCGAAGGCCCGCGCCTCCTCCTGGTCGATCTCGTCCCAGTCGAGGTCGTCGGCCAGCTCCGGAACGGTGTGGCAGAGCTCGCGCTCGGCGGTGCGGCCGTCGATCCGGCGGCCGTGCCCGGGCAGGTCCACGCCGATCCGCAGGTCGAGGGCGCCCTCCTCGGTGATCTGGCAGGAGGACCGGGCGATGACCTCCTGACCGCCGGTGTCGATCTTCAGCAGGGAGCCCTTGAGCTGTCTGCGGGCGCGCCGTCCGAGGTAGTCGGCGGTGGCCCGGCGGCGCACCGGGTCCTCGTACGCGCTGGCGGGGATCCCCGCGTCGGGCCGGAAGAGGCGGATGCGCGAGGGCGGCGCGAAGGGGTCGGCCTGGACCCGTTGCACGGTGAGGGTGAAGTCACCGAAGTCCCAGTCCCCCTTGAGCGCCTTGTAGCGCCCGTAGGAGGCGCCCTGCATCTTCAGGAGCTCCTCGGACAGCTGTGCCTCGTCGCGCTTGCCGCGGATGGGTTCGGGTTCGGGCCTGCGGCCGCCGCCACCGCCCCGGCCGCCTCCTCCGCCGTACCGGCGCCCCTGGCCGCCGCTCCCCCGTTGTCCCGCCATCGGTTCCCCCTGGTGTCGCTGCACAACTGACTGCCCCGCCAGGTTAGGACTTCTGCGCGAATCCCGCTTTCGGCCTGTGGACAACCCCCGTGTGTCCTCGACGGACCGACGCCTCCTCTCACGCCAGCGCGGTGGAGAGCACCTCGGAGAACCGGGCCAACCGGCTGCTCCGGCCGTCACTGCGCCAGACGAGGCCGAGCGCGGACTCGGGCATCCCCCTGACGGGCACGTAGGTGATGTCCGGGCGCCGGTTGTACTCGGCGGTGGCACCGCACACCAGCATCGCGCCCCGGCCCGAGGCGACCAGGGACAACGCCTCCTGGAGCGTTCCGGCCCGGCCCTCCTGGGGGATGCTCTTCCCCTTGGGGGTGACCCGTGGCGAGTGGACCCGCCTCCAGTAGGAGGGCGCCTGCCCGGTGAGGGGGACCAGGCGCACCCGGGTGAGTTCCTCGGCGCCGAGCTCCTCCCGGCCCGCCAGCGGGTGGGCCGTCGGCAGGGCCAGGACCTGAGGTTGCCGAGAGAAGGTCAGGCCGAGGACCAGATCGGGTTCCCGCACGGGCAGGAGAACCACAGCAGCGTCGACCCTGCCCTCGCGCAGGAGGCCGAAGGGATCCGCGAGGGGGATCTCCACGATGTCGACCTCGGAGCCCGGATCGTCACTCCGGAAAGCGGTGATCGCCCTGGCGAGGGGTTCGTAGACGGCGCCCTGGAAGCCGATCCGCATGCGCCCCCGGGTGTCTCGGGCCGTGTCACGCGCGTCCTCGACCACGTCGGCCAGCGCGTTGTAGGCCGGACGCAGAGACTCCAGGAAGTCAGCGCCCAGGGCTGTGAGGTGGACCCTCCTGCTGGAGCGTTCCACGAGCCGGGCGCCGATCCGGCTCTCCAGCGAGCGCAGCAGCTGGCTGACCCGGCTCTGGGAGAGGAAGAGGCGTTCCGCGGTCCGGCCGAAGTGGAGTTCCTCCGACAGGACCAGGAAGCACTCCAGTTCCCGGGTCTCGATCGATCGCATGCCCCTCCTCGTCCGCGCACCGCGCGGCTGCTGGACGTGACCCCGCTCTCCGGCCCGGGCGGCGGGCCTGGATCGATGAGTCCGGCTCATCGAAGCATGAGGGATTCCCCGTTGTTCGTCGAGCCGGGCGGGCCTTGACTGGCCACCATGTCGAACGCAGCCGGGGCCCGAGCCCTCGAACGAACACCACACCCCTCCCCCGTCCGGGGGTGGCTCGCCGTCGTCACGGTGGCCCTGGGTACCTTCACCGTCGTGACCTCCGAGATGCTCCCCGTGGGGCTGTTGTCCCCCATGGGCGGCGGCCTCGGCGTCACCGAGGGAACCGCAGGCCTGACCCTGACCATCACGGGACTGGTGGCGGCGGTCACCGCGCCGTTCGTGCCCGCCCTGGTCGGTCGCGCCGACCGCAGGGCCGTACTCGTGGCCTTGATGGCCCTGCTCGGCGCTGCCAACCTGCTGTCCGCCTGGTCGCCGACCTTCGCCGTGATGGTCGCGGCGCGTGTCCTGGTAGGTCTGGGGATGGGCGGTGTCTGGGCGCTGGCTGCCGGCCTCGCTCCCCGGCTGGTGCCGGAGCGCTCGGTCGGATCGGCCACCTCCGTGATCTTCGCCGGTATCGCCGTGGCGTCGGTGCTCGGCGTGCCCGTGGGCGCCTACATCGGCGCCCTGAGCGGCTGGCGCGCGGCCTTCGTCGTGTTCGCGGCCCTCGCACTGGCACTGTGCGTGGCCATGGCACTGCTCCTGCCTCGGCTGCCCGCCGAGCGCGGTGCCCGCCTGAGCGGTGTCACCGGGCTCCTGGCCAACCCCAAGGTGGCCACCGGGCTGGCCGTCGCGGTCTTCCTCGTCACGGCCCACTTCGCCGCCTACACCTATGTGCGCCCCGTGCTCGAAGGCACCGCCGGGATCGGCGCGGGACTGATCGGCACCATGCTGTTGGTCTACGGGCTGGCCGGCGTCGTCGGTAACTTCGCCGCCGGACCGAGGGCGGTCCGGGCCCCGCGCTCCACCCTCCTGGTGCTCGGCGCCGCCCTGGGGTGCGCGGTGCTCCTGGTCCCCCTCATCGGCGTCACCGTGCTCGCCACCGGCCTGCTCATGGTGGTGTGGGGCCTGGCCTACGGCGGGGTGTCGGTGAGCGTCCAGACCTGGATGATGCGCTCCGCGCCCGAGGAGCGCGAGGGCGTCTCGTCGCTGTTCGTCGGTGTCTTCAACGGCAGCATCGCGCTCGGCGCGCTCATCGGCGGGTTCGTCCTGGACGGCGCGGGCGGCACGGCCGTGATGTGGTTGGCCGCCGCGCTGGCCCTGGGCGCACTGCTGATCACCCTGTTCGGCAGGGCCCCCGGCCGGATCGGCTAGGGAGGCAGGGGTGTTCCCGTGCCGGACCGGGCCCGAAGGGGTGGGTCAGGGCTCCCGAGGAGGTTCGGGGAGGACGTCGGTGAGGATCGCCTCGAACTCGTCGGCGCTCGGCTTGGTCTCGCCCAACAGGGTGTGCAGCAGGACGCCGTCGATCACCGCGGTCACGACGCGGGCTCGGACCGGGTCGTCGGTGTAGCAGCGCGCGAACGCCCCCACCGCGGCGAGCCAGGCGTCCGTGGACTCGCGCAGGTGGGGGCGGCGCGCGGCGAGGAGGAAGAGTTCGTACTCGGCGAGCAGGCGTCCCGGTTCGGCCGCGACCCTGGCCATGAGCTCGGCGAGTTCGCGCCGCCGGTCCCCGCCGGCGGACAGGCGGCGCATCCTCTCGGAGTCCTCGTCCATCACGCTGGTCAGGGCGGCGGTCAGGAGGTCGCCCAACCCGGTGAAGTAGTAGGTCGTGGCGGAGGTGGGCAGCCCCGCCTCCTGCGAGACCGTGCGGTGGCTGACCCCGGCCACCCCGGCGCGTTCGATGACGCGCAGGGTGGCCTCGATCAGTGCCCTGCGGCGCAGTTCGCCCTTGGCGCGGCGTCCGTCCGTCTGGTTCAGGTCTCCTCCTCGGTTCCTGCGCCGAGGGTAACGGAATCGGCTCCCTCCTCTCCCGGCCGTGTCGTCGCGGGAGCACGGCCTGTCGTGGCTGCGCAGCGCAGCAGGGGTGTGCCCGCGACCACGGTCCCCAGAGCGGCCAGGCCCGCGACCACCGCCACGAGGAACCCGCCGGTGGTGCCGGAGGCCTCCACTGCCAGCCCCGCTGTGAAGGTGCCGAGCGCGGTGCCGACGGTGAGTCCTGTCAGGGCCCAGGTCATCCCCTCGGTGAGACGGGCGGGCGGAACGACCCGTTCGACAAGGGTCATCACCAGGATCATGGTCGGCGCGAAGAACACCCCGGCCAGGAGGACGGCCAGGGACAGGGTCGCGATCCCGCCGACCATCAGCAGGGGCAGCGTGGTGAGGGCGGTACCGGTCACGGCCACCAGCAGCATGGTGTGCGGCCGCCAGGGCGGGTTCAGCGCCCCGAAGGCCAGTCCGGAGACAGCCGAGCCCAGGGCGTAGGCCGACAGGACGATCCCGGTCGCGCCGGGCACCCCCAGGTTCTCGGCGAAGGCGACCGCGACCACGTCGACCGCGCCGACGATCACCCCTCCGGAGGCCAGGGTCAGGACCAGGAGCGCGACGGAGCCGCTGAGTGCGCGCGGGCCCCGGTCACCGGTGGCCCCGGGAGCGCGGACCGGCGGTTCGGTGCCCCTCTGGGCGACGAACAGGCTCACCCCCACGGCCAGGAAGGCCGCCGCGGCGAGCGGACCGGCCTGGGCGAAGACCATGGTGCTCAGGACCACCGACAGCGCCGGTCCGGTGATGAAGGTGAGCTCGTCGGCCACCGACTCGAAGGAGTAGGCGGTGTGCAGCCGTGGGGTGCCGCGGTGGATCTCGGTCCACCGGGCGCGGGCCATCGCGGACATGCTCGGCATCGTCCCGCTGGGGACGGCGCAGGCGAACAACAGCCACAGGGGTGCGTCGAGCCGCACGCACAGCAGCATCAGGAGCAGCGACGACACGCTGACGGCGGCGGCGGGGGGCAGGACCCGGTGCTGGCCGTAGCGGTCGGCGAGACGGGAGACCTGTGGCGTGATCAGGGCCATGGACAGGGTGAACGTGGCAGCGACGGCCCCGGCCAGGGCGTAGCTGCCGTGGGTGGCGGCGAGCATCGTGATGATGCCGACGTTGGTCATGGCCACCGGCATTCGGCCGATGAGTCCGGCGGCGGTGAAGCCCTTGGTCCCGGGCACGGCGAAGATCCGCGCGTACGGATTGGGCATGGCTGGTCCTTCGGTTCGAGTGATCGGGTCGGGACACGTCCCGAAACATCTGGGACACTCGTCCCAGTTTTTGCACAGAAGGCTGCCCGAAGCAAGCCTTTGTGACAAGCGCCGCCTCCCGCCCCGTCGGAGAAGTCCTTTGCCCGAGCCCCTTCCCTGCGGCTACGTTGCGAGGACCCCCTCAGTCGAGGAGTTCGTCCAATGAGCACGGTCCTGTTCGCCCCGGAAACCTTCAACCTCGCCGAGACGACACGGGCGATCGAGGTCGCCCGGCGCCTGCGGGACCGGCACGAGTGCGTGTTCGCCGGGTACTCCCAGCGGTACGCGGGCCTGGTCGAGGAGGCGGGGTTCGAGTACCACCCGCTCTCCCCCGAGCTCACCGACGCCCAGGCCGACCAGCTGATCCGCTTCGACCAGGGGCGGAGCGCGAACCACCCGTTCACCGCGGGGGTCGTTCGGGCCCGGGTGGAGAGCGAGCTGGAACTGAACACACTGCTGCGCCCGGCCGCGACCGTCATCGGCACGACGCTCAGCCAGGCGGTGTCCGCACGGGTCAGCGGGATCCCGCTGGTGTACGTCAAACCGTTCGCCTACTCGTGGCCGCACCTGCGTCAGGCCCGTTCCCTCCCCCTGGCACCCGGGAACGGACGTTCGGCCAGGACGGTCAACGCCGGTGCCGCCCGCCTCCTGCGCGAGGTCGCACGGTACGCCTCGTACAAACCTCGCGGTTTCGCGAGGGTGGCACGCGAGTACGGCGTGCGGCTGCCCCGCAGGACGGTCGAGGCGCTGGACGGGGACGTCAACCTGATCACCTCGATCTCCGGTTACCTGCACCCCTACCGGCTCCCGCCGAACTACCACTGGGTGGGCCCCGTCTACGCCCGCCTCGACCAGGAGGTACCGCCGGAGGTGTCCGAACTGGTCGGGAAGGCCAGGGATGCGGACCGGAGGGTCGTCTACTGCGCGATGGGCAGCTCCGCCAACCGGGACATCGTGCTCCGTGTCCTGCGTGAGCTCTCCCGGCTGCCCGTCACCGTGATCGCCCCGGTCGCCCGGTACCTGGAGCAGGGGGACCTGGAGGAGCTGGGCCCCCGTGTGCACGTGTTCGACCTGCTGCCCGCCCACAAGCTCGGGGACCTGATCGACGCCTCCGTCATCCACGGCGGGGAGGGCACCGTCCAGACCGCCGTGGCCTCGGGCAAACCGTTCCTCGGCATCGGCCTCCAGCCGGAGCAGCGCTGGAACGTCGACGACTGCGCCCGCTTCGGCAACGCCGTCGGCCTCTCCCCCCAGCAGGCCCGGGGCGAACGGCTGCGCCGGGCCCTGGAGACACTGCTCCACGACCCCTGGCTGCGCACCCGGGCCGAGGAGCTCCGGCGACGCCTCTCCGGCATCGACGGCGCCAGGAACGCCGCCGACCGCATCCACGACCTCGTCACAGATCCCGAGGCCTCATGAGTCCGCACCTCGAGCCCGTCCTCGAACTCCCGGACGGGACTCTCACCTCCATCGAGCTCGACACCTTCCTCCACACCTGGGCCGACTACAACGGGGCGGAGACCCCGCGCGGGCTTCTCCAGGAGGAGATGACCCTGTTCCCCGGCGGCCTGCGCGCCTTCGGCCACGGGGTCACCGTGGACCCGGGGTGCTGCTTCGGCCTGGAGGACTGGCGCGAATGGCGGTGGCTGCTCGACCGCGAACCGATCTGGATGGGGCACGACCCGGGCGTGGTCCAGGAGTTCGTCGGCGACGAGGTCCACCTGTCCCGGGAAGGGCGGGAGCAACGTGTCAGGATTCCCCTCGCGGAACTCCCCCGCCTGCTCACCGGGGTCCGCGAACAGCTGCTCGTCCTGCTCGCCCTCGTCGAGCGGAAGGAGGGGCCCGAAGTCGCCGCCCTCCTCGACCGCGATCTCCACGTCACCGACCCCCTGGACCTGCCGTTCGGGGCCTGACGCCGCCCCCGGCCCCGGACCGGCGCAGCTCGTCCGGAACGCGCGGAACGTGGTCGATCAGCTCGAACGGCTCCCCCACGGGGCCTGAGTCGCCGCAGGGCCGCGAAAACGGGTGGAGGGAAGCCGGCCACGAGGGCTTGAATGGGGGCTGGAGGTGGGGCCGGTGCGACCTGGTGTGGGCGCTCCCCTGCGGGCGTGTGCGGAGTGTCCGGGACCCGAGTACAGCGGGGCTCCGGACTGTGCGCGGTGCCGTGGACTGGTGGACGCGATCCTGGAGGAGGAGTGGGCCGCGTTCCTGGCGCGGGAGGGGTTCGCTCCCGAGGACGGGGCCGAGGTGGCGGCGCTGGTCGTCGAGGAACCGGACCGGTACGACTGGCGGGTGGTCGACGCCGCCATGGACCGGCTGGTCTGCCCGGAGTGCGGTGGCCCCTTGAGCCGTGGACCGGCGGGATGCGGGCCGTGCGACCTGGCGAACGGGTTCCGGTACGCGGCGATCGAGGTCGACCGGCCGGGAGTGCCGCCGGGGAACGAGCACGCGGTCCGGGTGAACGTGTCGGTGGTGCGGCGGCCGGACGGGATCTCCGTGAGGGAGGTGCTGGCGCGGCGGCTCATGCTGCCGTTGCTCCTGCAGGGGCAGCTGGCCACCACAGGACAGGCACAGGCCGACAAGGCGAAGATGAACCGGATGGGCATCGCTGAGATCGAGGCCCTGTTCCCCCGGCTGCTCGCCTCGCCCACCGACTGGGTCCCGTGAACTCCCGCACCTCTGGGGCCGGGCCGGGTACGGGGTTCTCGGCCCGACCACCAGAGGGCGACGACCGGACAGGAGGGGGACCTGCACCAGCCGACGGGGAGGACACGGCCCGTCCGGAAACAAGGGGCGCTCCGGTCAGGCCCTGCCCCGACACCTCCGCGGAGGGGGGTGGGGGGTGCCGTGGAACTATTCTTACCGGATCGGGAAAGGCCGTACGGGGAAAACCGGGAATCCGACCGGATCCGGTTCCGCACGGGTGAGGCGAATCAGGAGATAGCCGCCCGGAACGCCCGGTCGTGCTCGTCGACGGGGGCGTCGTCGAGGTCTCCGACGAAGACCGCCACCGGCTGTCCGCCCTTCTCCCCGGTCTCCGCGGACAACGCGACCCAGTGGTGGTAGTTGGGGTGCTCCATGGTCGTGCAGGCTGCGGCCGGGGCCAGGTTCGCGATGGCGGCGTCCAGCTGTTCCCGGGTCAGCGGGTAGGTGGCGGTGCCCGAGGTGTGACCGCAGGCGAGGCCGAGGGCGATGGCGGGCAGGATGCGCTCGCCGACATTGGTCAGGGTGAAGGCGGTGCCGCCGTCGCAGTGCACCCCCACCGCGTACGCGGCCGGCCGCTCCCAGCCCGGATGTCCCGCTTCCAGCCGGTTCAGCCCGGCGACGATCTCTTCCTTGGTGGCCCACTGCTCCATGGGGATCCCTTCTAGAGGTGCAGGTTTCCGGTGGCGACGGTGACGGCGTCGCCGCCGATGAGGACGCGGTCCCCGGCCAGGCGCAGGTGGAGGTCGCCGCCGCGCCGGGAGGCCTGGTGGGCGAGGAACTCGGTACGGCCCAGGCGTTCGGCCCAGAACGGGGCGATGACGGTGTGCGCGCTGCCCGTCACCGGGTCCTCGGGGACACCGACGTTGGGTGCGAAGAAGCGGGAGACGAGGTCGGCACGGCCCTCTCCGCGTGCGGTGACGATGACGCCGCGGGCGGGGATCCGCGCCAGTCCGGCCTGGTCGGGGTCGAGGGAGCGGACGACCGCCTCGCTCTCGAGTTCGACGAGCAGGTCGTCGGTGCCGCCGCTGCCGACCCACAGGGGGCGGGCCCCGAGGGCTTCGGCCAGCCCTTCGGGTTCCTCGATCCCGGTGGCGGGCCGGGCGGGGAAGTCCATCCAGAGCCTCCCGTCCTCGCGCTGGACGGTGAGGACGCCGCTGCGGGTGCTGAAGCGGATCGGCCCCTCGAACCCGGCCTCGGTGAGGGCGTGCGCCGTGGCCAGGGTGGCGTGCCCGCACAGGTCGACCTCGGCCTTCGGGGTGAACCAGCGCAGTTCGAAGTCGGCGTCGGGGTCCTCGGTCCGGCGGGCGAAGGCGGTCTCGGAGAGGTTGAACTCCGCGGCGACCCCCTGGGCCCAGAGGTCGGGATAGGCGTCGTCCAGGACGAGGACGGCGGCGGGGTTCCCGGCGAGGGGTCTGTCGGTGAAGGCGTCGACGACGCGGTACTCGGGCATGGCCCCATTCTGCCGCCTGACCTGGGCCGCCCAAGGGCCGATCAGGGGTGAAATGGCCCCTATCCCCGCCCCTACTGCAGGTGGGGCTCGTCCAGGATGAACATGGTCTGGGTGCTCTTCACCTCGGGCAGGCGCTGGAGCCGCTCCAGGACGAAGGTGCGCAGAGCCGCGGCGTCGACCACCCGCACCAGGAGGAGGAGGTCCACGTCACCGGAGACGAGCGCGGCGTGGTCGACCTCGGGGATGTCGCGCAGGTACTCGCGGAACCTCTCCCAGGAGTGCTGTTCGATCCGTACGGAGACGTAGGCCGAGAGCGCGGTGCCGTACTTCTCGGGGTCGATGACGGCGGTGAATCCCCTGATCACGCCCTCGTCGCGCAACCGTTCGAGACGGGAGTAGGCGTTGGCCCGGGAGATGTGCGCGCTCTCGGCGACGGCACGGATCGACATACGGCCGTCATCGCACAGGAGCGCGATGATGCGGCGGTCGGTGTCGTCCAGCTGCACGGCCATGTGTCTTACCTCATACCGTCCGCATGGTGGACAAGTTAGATGATTTGCAATTGAAGGGGCTCTACCGAGCAGTTCGTCCAGCATCGGCCTGGAGCCATCGACAATATGGGGTGATTCGCCGCATATTCAAGACATGAAGCACACCGATGAGCGATCTCGCCCGGTTCCTCCTCTCCCCTCCCAGGAACCGGTGCGTCTGGTGGACCGGCACGGCCGACGTCGCGAACACCCCTCGTTCACCGCTCCCGACCACGCCGTACTCGCCGAGCTCCACCGGGCCATGGTCATCGGACGCCGCTTCAACCAGCAGGCCAGCACCCTCGCCCGCCAGGGCCGCCTCGCGGTCTATCCCTCCTCCATGGGCCAGGAGGCCGCCCAGGTCGGCGGGGTGCTGGCTCTGTCGGAGCAGGACTGGCTCTTCCCCAGCTACCGCGACAGCGTCGCCATGGTCACCCACGGGGTGGACCCGGTGAAGACCCTCACCCTCTTCCGCGGTGACTGGCACTCGGGGTACAACCCGCACCACTACCGCTGCGCGCCGCAGTGCACCCCGCTGGCCACCAACGCCTCCCACGCGGTGGGACTGACCTACGCCGCCCGGCGCAAGGGCCGCGACGTGGCCGCCCTGGTGCTCATGGGTGACGGGGCGACCAGCGAGGGCGACGCGCACGAGGCCTACAACTTCGCCGCCGTGTGGAACACCCCGGTGGTCTTCCTCGTCCAGAACAACCACTGGGCGATCAGTGTCCCGGTGCACCGGCAGAGCATCGCGCCCACCCTGGCGCACAAGGCCGTCGGCTACGGCATGCGGGGTTACAACGTGGACGGCAACGACGCCGCCGCGGTGCACTCGGTGGTGTCGCACGCGCTGGCAGAGGCCCGTGCCGGGGGCGGCCCCGCGATCGTCGAGGCGCTGACCTACCGCATCGATCCGCACACCAACTCGGACGCCCCGCAGCGCTACCGCGACTCCGCCGAGGTGGAGTACTGGGCCGAACGCGACCCGTTGGCCCGCCTGGAGACCCTGTTGCGCAACGAGCAGATCGTGGACGACGGCCTCCTGGGGATCTACGAGCGCGACGCCGAGCGGGTCGCCACCGCGGTCCGCGACCGGATGGCCGTCGAGGACAAACTCGACCCGGACTCCCTCTTCACCGACGTGTACGCCGCCATCCCCCCGGCTCTGGAACAGCAGCGGCGGGAACTGGCGGAGGAACTACGGCAGGTCTGATGGCGCACACACCCCCCACCCCGCCCACCGGCACCGAAACCGCCGCGACCGCCTCCGGTGCCGCCGCCTCCGCTGCGGCCGCCCAGGGGGCGGCCGAGGTCACCATGGGCGCGGCCCTGAACCGCGCCCTGCACGACGCCGTGGCCGAGGACCCTGACGTCCTGGTCTACGGGGAGGACGTCGGCCCCCTGGGCGGGGTCTTCCGGGTCACGGACGGCCTGACCTCGACCTTCGGCGAAGAACGGTGTTTCGACTCGCCGCTCGCGGAGTCCGGGATCGTGGGCACGGCGATCGGCATGGCCATGTACGGGCTGCGGCCCGTCGTGGAGATGCAGTTCGACGCCTTCGCCTACCCCGCCTTCGAGCAGGTGGTCTCGCACCTGGCCAAGATGCGCAACCGGACCCGGGGCGCGGTCCCCCTGCCGGTGGTGATCCGGGTGCCCTACGGCGGCGGCATCGGCGGCGTGGAGCACCACAGTGACTCCTCCGAGGCCTACTACACGCACACACCGGGGCTGCGCGTGGTCACACCCGGCACCCCCGCCGACGCCTACTCCATGCTGCGCGAGGCGATCGCCTGCGACGACCCGGTGGTGTTCCTGGAACCCAAGCGGCGCTACTGGTCCCGGCAGTCCGTGGACCTTCCCGTGCGCACCGAGCCGATGGAGCGCTCCGTGGTGCGGCGCCCGGGTTCGGACGTGACGCTCATCGCCTACGGCCCGATGGTCGAGACCGCCCTGGAGGCCGCCGAGCAGGCTGCCGCGGAGGGGCGCGACGTCGAGGTCGTGGACCTGCGCCAGCTGGCACCGTTCGACGACGCCACAGTGGCCGCCTCGGTCCGGCGCACCGGCCGCGCGGTGGTGGTGCACGAGGCCTCGGTCTTCGGCGGCTACGGCGCCGAGGTGGCCGCCCGCCTCACGGAACAGTGCTTCCACTACCTGGAGGCCCCGGTGCTGCGGGTCGGCGGGCTGGACGTCCCCTACCCGCCGCCGAAGCTGGAGGAGCACCACCTGCCCGGCGTGGACCGGATCCTCGCGGCGATGGACCGCCTGCAGTGGGAGTCCGAGTGGGTGGAGGGGCACGGGTGAACGAGGAGCGGCGGGTCGACACCTTCGCACTCCCCGATCTGGGCGAGGGGCTGACCGAGGCGGAGGTCGTGGCCTGGCTGGTCGCGGTGGGCGACGAGATCACCGTCGACCAGCCGGTGGCCGAGGTGGAGACCGCCAAGGCCTCGGTGGAGGTCCCCTGCCCCTACGGTGGAACCGTCATCGCGCTCCACGGGTCGGTGGGCGAGGTGGTCGCGGTCGGCGCGCCCCTCATCACGGTGGCGGCCCGGAGCACGGCAGCACCGGCACCGGAGCCGCAGGCCACCGGGCCACGGACCGCCCCAGCACAGGGGTCGGCGACACAGACCACCGTGCCGGACGCACGGGAGGGCCCCGCACCCGCGGGCGGCAACGGCGCCGCCGGAAGTGAAGCGGGTTCGGGAGCCGTCCTGGTGGGTTACGGCACGGGACGGGGCACGCGGCCCACACGCCGTCGTGCCCCCGGGGCGGGCGGGCCGTCCGCGTCAACGGCGACCGGCGGCCCGCCCACAACCCCCACCGCTCCCCCGGCCCCGCGGCCGGGTCCGGGCCCGGCCGGGGCGACCAGGGTGGTCTCTCCCCTGGTCCGCCGCCTGGCCAGGGAGAACGGGATCGACGTCACCGAGCTCCGGGGCAGCGGGGAGGGCGGGCTGATCCTGCGCCGGGACGTCGAGGCCTCGGCCCGGGCAGCGACGACAGCGACGACAGCGACGACAGCGACGACGGAACCGGCCGCCGCACCCGGTTCCACGGCGTCCGGCTCCACCGGATCCGCGGTCCCCGACGCCCCCGGAACCCGGCGGACCGCGCTCCGCGGCGCGCACCGGGTGATGGCCGAGCGCCTGTCCCGCTCCCGGCGGGAGATCCCCGAGGCCACCGTGTGGGTGGACGCCGACGCCACCGGAATGCTGGAGCTGCGGCGGGAACTCAACGAGGCCGTACCGGACCGTCCGGTGAGCGTCCTCGGGCTGGTGGCACGGTTCGCGCTGCTGGGTCTGGCCCGCTTCCCGGAGCTGAACGCGCACTTCGACACCGCCCGTCAGGAGCTGGTGCGCCACGACGCCGTGCAGCTGGGGTTCGCGGCGCAGACCCCGCGCGGCCTGGTGGTCCCGGTGGTCCGTGACGCCCACTCGCTCACCACCCGTGAACTCTCCTCGCGGCTGGGCGAGCGCGCCGAGGCCGCCCGTTCCGGCGGGCTGTCCCCCGCCGACCTGGGCGGCGGCACGTTCACAGTGAACAACTACGGGGTCTTCGGCGTGGACGGGTCCGCCGCGATCATCAACCACCCGGAGGTGGCGATCCTGGGAGTGGGCCGCATCCTGCGCCGCCCGTGGGTGGTCGGCGACGACGTACTGCCCCGACAGGTCACCGAACTCACCCTGACCTTCGACCACCGGGTGTGCGACGGCGGTGTCGCGGGCGGTTTCCTGCGCTGGGTGGCCGACTGCGTGGAACGACCTCAGCTACTGCTCGGGGATCTCTGACCGCGCATCGGCATCACCGACAGGTCATCTCCCAGCGCCTCCGCGATCCGCGCGACCCTGGAGTGGTCGTCCAACCTCCTTGTGAGGTAGGCACAGGCGTGGCCGTGGCGCAGTGACCACCAGGCGGCCGATCCACCGATACCGCCCTTGGCGATCTTGGCGTCGTCACGCAGAAACCCCAGGGTCCAGGTGAGCTCGGTGCCGAAGACGTCGTCGTGCCCGGTGGCCTGGGGCGCCAGGTACTCCTCGTGCAGTTCGGGTCCCAGGAGTGCGCGCAGCGGCCCGTCCGGGTCGGTGGCCCGGGACAGGAACCCGGCCACGGCGGTGGCGCTCGTGTGCAGGTTGACCCCGCCGAAGACCGATCGCCGCCAGGCCCGGGAGTTGACGGCCCCCGTGTCCAGGGGCCCCTCGGGCACGGTCAGCCAGGGGGCTGCGGGCTGCTGTCGGGCCCAGCCGGGGTGGGCGTGTTCGAGGTCGGCGACGCGGGCCAGCTCCGGCTCGGGAACGCCGAACCAGGCGTCCAGACCCAGCGCCGGCCGCACCACCTCGTTGAACACCTCGCCCAGGGTGCTGCCGGTCGCCGCGCGCAGGACACCGTCGATCAGGTGGCCGTGGGTGAGCGCGTGCTCGCCCATCCGGGTGCCGGGGGCGTACTCGGGTTCGGCCGCGACCAGGCTGTTCCGGAGCCCGGCGTCGTCCAGGGCGCCCAGCCCCGCGGCGGATTCGGGGAATCGCGGCTGGCCCGCCCGGTGGGTGAGGACGTGGCGCAGGGTGGTGTGTTCCTTGCCCCGGTCCCCGTACCCCCTCCAGTGGCGCGCGAGGGGTTCGTCCAGGCCGAGGGCGCCGTCGCGGACCGCGACCAGGGCGGCGAGCGCGGCGAAGGGTTTGGAGACCGAGTAGGGCTGGACCAGGGTGTCGTGGGTCCAGGGCCGCCGGCGCTCGCTGCCGGTCCAGCCGCCGCCCAGCCGCACCACCTCCCGGCCGTCCCGCCACACCGAGAGCCCCGCCCCGGTCTCGCGTCCTTCGGCGACCAGGTCCTGGAAGACCCTGCGCACCCCCTCGTACCCGTCGTGCGCGTATCCGTCGACTCGCATCGCGTGCCCCTCGGCCTGCTCGTGGTTTCAGGAGGCTCGAACGATACCCCCATGGGGTATATAGCGCAAGGGTGGGGCCGAGGGATGGGACACAACACAGGGGCCGCGATCGTCGATCGCGGCCCCTGGCCTTACCCACTCTCCGAGGATCCGTGTCCTCCGGGAGTCTCGATTGCTCCCCCCGCCAGGAGGAACACCTGGCTTGTCGGACTCCCGAGGTCACGGATGACCTGAGGTGGGCCCGGGGGTGATTCTGGAGTTACTTGCCGCGCAGCTTGTCGATCAGCGAGGCGATGCCGTGGCGGCCGTTGCTCTCGGCGAGCAGTCCGTTGCCGCTCTCGTCCTCGGCTCCGGCGTGGGCGCCGGCGGGGCGGCGGGTCCACGCGAAGAACAGGGCGATGAGGATCGCGGGGATGATCGCCAGGGTCAGCAGACCGGCGGCGGAGGGGGTGCCCTCCGCACTCATCAGGCCGAAGCCGGACAGGTCGTTGGCGGCGGTCTCGGCGGTGACCCCGGTGTCGGAGTCGTCCTGCTCGGCGGCCGCGGGGGCCTCGTCCTGCTGCTGCTCTTCCTCGGCGTCGGCGGAGGCCTCGTCGGAGTCCTCTTCGGAGGCGTCCTCGGCGGTCTCCTCCTCGGCCTGCGCCTCCTCTTCCTCCTCGTCCTCCTCGGCCTGCGGCAGGTACTCCGCGGGGATGTCGGAAACCGCGTTCTCACACTTGTTCTCGGGCTGCTGGAACGGGTGGGGGGCACCCTCTTCCCCGTGGCCGTCGCCCCACTCGGTGATGAAGTACTCGACCTCGGCGTGGCCGTTGCCACCGCTGACGACGAGGCTCTGCTCGTCGAAGCTCTCACCCATCATCTCGGCGAAGGTCTTGCCGTCGATGTCGAGAAGGACGTCGCAGTCGTGGGAGGGGACGCCGGGACCGCGGTCACCGATGAAGAACTCGTGCTCCTCGCCCTCGTAGACGATGAACCCCTTGGTGCCCAGCGGCCAGCTGGGGCTGGAGAACAGCCCTTCCTGCATGGGCTCACCGCCTGCGGGAGCGCCGGTGTCACCGTTGATGCCGGAACCGTCGTCCCAGAAATAGGTCGCGGTGACTTCGCCGTACTGAATGGGAGTGTCGTTGCTCATGAAGTAGATAGCCAGGTTGACGACAGAGGCCGAGAAGACCGGGCATGACGCATCAGGGCACACGGGCGCACAGGGCTGCGCTCCGGGTCGGTGTCATGCCATGGGGCATCCCGCGTCGCTGGCGGCGAGTGGCGGGGTGGGAACGGGGGGCCGGATCGGCTCCGCCGGACAGCTGCGCGTGGATTCGCGCTGCTCGTTCCCGGGAGAGATGAGGTCTCGATTCCCTTCCGGCACGCTGGCCGGTCAAGGGCTCGGCACCGGCTCGTTAAAGGTCAATAACGAACCGGTCACGAAGGACACTAACCCAGCCTTTGGCAAAGTGCCGCAGGATTCCGAGTAAAATGACAGTCCGTGTTTGCACAAATACGATATGACGTCACCCGACAATAACCCCGGGAACACAGAAAACCCCTGCGCACAGGGGTTGCGGGCCTGTCCGAGGACGGCGGACAGGCCCGCGAGTGGCCCTCGTCATAAACCGGTACACAGGGGCGCCGAGCGGGACGAAACCGGCTGAGAGGCCACTTACGCGCCGGTAGGTCACGAAAACGGGACCGTTCCGGGGCGGGTCCGGGGTGAAGCGGAGAGCACGCTCGTGGCAAAGGCCACGCCAACGTGGTATTGGCTCGGGTCACGGGAAAGCACCCAGTGCCCATGGGACACAAAGAACTCCCCGGTGGGTTGCCCCGCCGGGGAGTCGTTCTCGGATCAGGTGGCCGTGCTCGGATCGAACCACCCGTGACCGGGTCAGGTCACCTGCGACCTGCGGTTGAACCGCTCGGCACGCCACTCACCGGACTCCACGACCTCCACGAGCGCGTTCGCGGCGTCGTAGACGTCCACATAGCGCAGGTAAAGCGGGGTGAAACCGAAGCGCATGACGTCCGGGGCCCGGAAGTCACCGATCACGCCGCGCTCGATCAGCGCCTGCACGATGGGGTAGCCGGCGCCCTCCTCCGGCTGGAGCAGGGCGACCTGGCTGCCGCGCCGCTCGTGTTCGGCCGGGGTGATCGAGGCCAGTCCGACCGAGGCGGCCTTGGCCAGGAACAGGTCGGTCATGGCCAGGCTCTTGGCCCGGACCTGCTGCAGGTCGGCCTTGGCCCACACGTCCAGACCGGCTTCCAGGGCGGCGTCGGCCACCAGGGGCTGCGAACCGCTGAGGAACCGCGATACGCCCGGAGCGGGCTCGTAGTCGGGTGTGAAGCCGAACGGCTCGGCGTGCCCGTGCCACCCGCTGAGCGGCTGTTCGGCGGCGGCGTGGTGGCGGCGGGCCGCGTACAGGAACGCGGGGGCGCCGGGACCGGCGTTGAGGTACTTGTACGTGCACCCCACCGCGAAGTCCACGTCGTTGCCGGACAGGTCCATGGGCACCGCGCCCACGCTGTGGCACAGGTCCCAGATCACCAGGGCGCCGTGCTCGTGCGCCAGACGGGTGATCCCGGCCATGTCGCGCAGCACGCCGCTGCGGTAGTCCACGTGGCTGAGCAGCAGGACGGCGACGTCGCCCCGAGCCAGGGCCTCGGCCAGCTCCGGGCCGTCGGGGTCGACGCGGCGCTGCTCCGCACCGACCAGGCCGACCGCGCCCTCGGTGACGTACAGGTCGGTCGGGAAGTTGCCCGACTCACCCAGCACCACCGAGCGGTCGGACAGGCGCAACGCCGTGACCAGGGTCTTGAACAGGTTGGCGGAGGCGCCGTCACCGACGATCACCTCGTCGGCGCCGGCCCCGACCAGGGGCGCGACCTTGGCGCCCAGGGTGCGCGGCTTGTCCCACCAGCCGGCGTCGTTCCAACTGCGGATGAGGTCCTGGCCCCACTCGCGCTCGATCATGTCGGCGACCCGGGCGGGGGTGGAGCGGGGCAGCGCGCCCAGCGAGTTGCCGTCGAGGTAGATCACTCCCTCGGGGAGAACGAACTCCTCGCGGAGGGCGGCGAGGGGGTCGGCCGCGTCCAGGGCGGCGCACTCCTCACGGGTGGTGGGCGTCATCGGGTCCTGCTTCCTTGCGAAGGCTGTGCTGTGGGGTGTGTGGAGGCCGCGGTCGGCCCCGGGTCGTCCGGGCGGTGCCGCGCGGTGGTTCTAGATGGTGCTACGCAGGGACCACAGTTCCGGGAAGACGTCCTTCTCGGCGTTGCGGGCCAGCCAGTTGAGCCCGTTGGAGCCGCCGCTGCCCGGCTTGCCGCCCATGGTGCGCTTGACCGCGACCAGGTGGAGCTGACGCCATCGTGTCACCCGCTCGGCGACGTCGACCAGTGCCTCGGCCAGCAGGTAGAGGTCGTTCCCCGGGCGGTCGTCGGCGTAGACCTCCGTCCAGGCGCGCTCGACCTCCGCGGAGGGCTCGTAGTCCTCGGTCCAGTCGCGTTCGGCGCTGGTGTCCGGGACGGGCAGGCCCCGGCGGTGCAGCAGGCGCAGCGCGGCGTCGTACAGGCTGGGGCGCTCGATCAGGTCGGTGAGCTCGGTGACGACCCCGCTCATGGCCTTGTGCGGGCGGATCATGGCGGCGGACTTGTGCCCCAGCAGGAACTCCAGCTTGCGGTAGCTGTAGGACTGGAAGCCCGAGGCCTCACCGAAGGAGTCGCGGAACCGGTTGAACTGGGTGGGGGTCATGTCGGAGAACAGGCCCCAGGAGCTGTTGAGGACGTCCTGGGCGTTGCAGGCGCTGCGCAGCCAGGCCACGGCGCCGGGCACGTCGTCGGTCTCCAGCGCGTCCCGGGCCGCCTCCCAGCGCTGCTGGATCAGCGCGAACACCAGCTCCATCACCTGGGTGCCGATGATGAAGGCCGATTCGGCGGGTTCCTTGGTACGCGGGTTCTGCAGGCTGAGGAGGGTGTCGATCCCCGCGTAGTCGACGTAGGGGGTGTTCTTGTCGAAGGCCAGGGTCGGCTTGCCCCCGTTGCTCTCGGCCCTGCTGGCGCGGGCCTCCGCCGCACCGACGTCCTCGGTGGGCGCGTAGGGGCACTGCTGGGCGGACGTGGTGGAGAGCATCGGGACTACCCCTCGTGTACTGCGCGGACTTCGTTGGCCACACGCACCGCGCCGCCGCCGAAAGATCCCCCGTGCACGGCGCCGTGTACGTGAACTCACATACTCGGGCAAATTCCCCCCGGAAGGAATGGCCGACGGCGACGCAAACCGGGCATTGGTCTAACATTCATAACAGGAAACGAACTTCGGCCTTGGGAACACAAAGTATGGCCTCACGACTGGCAACCCCGTTGGACAGCGTTGACCAGCGCATCCTCGACGAGCTCCAACAGGACGGGCGGCTCTCCTTCAACGAGCTGTCCCGCAGGGTGAACCTCTCGGCCCCCGCCGTGGCCGACCGCGTGCGCCGCCTGACCGACCGCGGGGTGATCACCGGCTACCACGCGCACGTGGACCCGGCCGCCGCCGGACTCCCGGTGACCGCTCTGGTGCGCATGGAGTGCTTCGGCGCCCACTGCCTGCTGCGGGAGCAGTCCTCGCTGGAACTGCCGGAGATCCTCCAGGTGCACCGGGTGACCGGGGACGCCTGCTGCATACTGCTCATCGCGGTGCGCTCCATGGAGCACTTCGAGGAGGTCATCGACCAGCTCGCCGAGCACGGACGCCCCTCCAGCACCATGGTCCTGTCCAGCCCGGTGCCGTGGCGCGCCGTGACCGCCCCGGTGGCGCAGTGAGCGTTCTGATCGACAGTCCCGTCTGGCCGGGCCCGCGCGGCTGGTACTTCGCCCACCTGGTGAGCGACAGCTCCTACGACGAACTCCACTCCTTCGCGCGCGAGCTGGGCGTCCCTCCGCGCGCCTTCGAGCGGGACCACTACGACATCCCCGAGCACCTGCACGCCCGTGCGCTGGAGCTGGGCGCCGAACACGTCAGCGGGCGTGAGCTCGTCACCCGCCTGCGGTCGGCGGGGCTGCGCCGCCCCAAGCACCCCCGGCCCGTCTGAGCCCTCTGTACCGGCCCCGCCGTCCCGGGCCTCCCCGCTCAGGGCGGGGGGAGCTCCTCCGGGGCCTCCTGGAGAAGACGGTCGGCCTCCGCGAGCATGTTCGACCTGGCCCGGGGCTCCCAGTGCGCCCGCCCGAACGGCGTGTGGAAGAGGTGCGGGGCCTCCAGCAGGGAGCGCAGGACCTGGAGCCGCCCGGCCCGGAAGTGCTTGTCGGGAATGTGCCAGTACTCGGCCCGCACCGCCGTGGTGTAGGCCAGGTACTCGTCCGCGGGGCCCGCCAGAACGGACAGGTCGGCGTCGGAGAGCACCGCGCCGTCGGCGTCCCAGCGCTCGGGGCGGTGGTCCTTGGTGACCCCCACCAGGCGCACCACCTCGGCGATCAGCCCCGCGTCCTTGCCCATGAGCGAGAGCAGGCGTTCGGCCAGGGCGGCGCTCTCGTCCTCGTCCCGGCCGGGGCGCCCGTCGTGGACGGCGTCGTGGAACCAGACCGCGTACCGCACCGCGTCGAGGTCGCGGGCCTCCTCCCGGAGGACCTCCACGGCACGGAGCGTGGCCCACAGGTGGGAGATCGTGTGGTACCGGCGGTGTTCCTCGCTCCAGCGGCCGAGGAGCTCCTCACCGGCCGCCCTGGCCTCGTAGCTCTCCCCGGCGAGGTGTTTCCAGGAGGCCGCGAGCAGGATCGCGTCTTCCTCCTCCAGGGGGCCGAAACGGCCCGGTCGGTCCTCGAAGCTCACCATGCGACCAGTCTTCCCCCCTGCGTCCGGAAGCAAAGATCCGGGCCCGGAGTCATGGGGCGGTGCCGGCCACCAGCCCGGCCTCGTAGGCGAGGATGGCGGCCTGCACGCGGTTCTTCATTCCCAGCCGGTTCAGGATGGCGCTCACATAGCTCTTGACCGTGCCCTCGACCAGGAAGAGTCGTTCGGCGATGTCGGCGTTGGAGAGCCCCGCCCCGACCAGGGCGAGTACGTCCCGTTCCCGCTCGGTGAGCTCCGCGAGGCGCTCCGCGGCGGCGGCCTCCTTCGCCGCCCGGCCCCCGCCGAACTGCGCGATCACCTGCCGCGCCACCTGCGGGGACAGGTAGGCACCGCCGTCGGCGACCGCGTGCACCCCGGAGATGAGGTCGCGGGGGTCTCCGGCCTTGAGCAGGAATCCGCTGGCCCCGTCCCCGAGCGCCTGGGAGACGTAGCTGTCCTCACCGAAGGTGGTGAGGATGACGACCTTGGTCTCCGGGGACACCCGGCGGATCTCGGCGGTGGCCGCGAGCCCGTCCATGCGGGGCATCCGGATGTCCAGCAGGGCGACGTCGGGGCGGTGGGACAGCACCAGCTCCACCGCCTCCCGGCCGTCGGCCGCCTCCGCCACCACCTCGATCTCCGGATCGCTCTGCACGATCGCCCGCACACCCGCACGGATCATCGCCTCATCGTCGGCGAGCAGCACCCTGATCACGGCCGTGTCCTCTTTCCTGCCTCGGTCGTCCTGCCCCGGGCTTCCGCCCCGGTCACCCGGACCACCCGTTGCCCGGGCAGCATCCCACAACACACTCCTCGGCTCCGCAGCGCCTTCCCCGACAGGTTCCTCCTCAACGGGTCTCCAGCTGCTCCTTGCCGACCAGCACCCCGTCCTCGAAGCACAGCTGGTAGAAGACCACGTCCTCCTCGAACATGCCCGCGTCACTGCGGTACTGGTCGCAGGCCGGGTCGGCCGACACGAAACTCTCCAGCTGCCCCTGGGGCATCCCCACCGGGAAGTCGGGCAGTACCCCCTCGAGGTCGCTCCTGCTCTCGCCCACCTCGATCGACGCGTAGTCCTCCGGCGGCAGGGTGCTGCCCTCCAGGACCTGGGCGAGGACGAGGTAGACCGCCGCGATCACGAGCAGGACGACGACGACCGGGACGGCGATCAGGGCCAGCGTCCACGGTTGGACCCGGCGGTGGGCGGCCCGCTGGAGCTCGTCGATCACCTCCGCACCGCTGCCGTCCCCCTGCGCGCCGGCCACCTCCCCGCCGTCCAGCGGCATGGTGGCGCACACCTCCCAGCCGCCCTCGCGCGGACCGGCGGCCACGGTTCCGCGGACCAGCCGGACGCGCTCGCGAAGGCCGGTGAGCCCGTGCCCGCCGCCCGCACCCGGAGCCTGGCCGTCCGTCCGCGGCGCGGTGTTGGCGACCCGGACCTCCAGGCGGTGGCCGTCCGCGGTCAGCCACACCGACACCGGGGCCCCCGGGGCGTACTTGTTGGCGTTGGTCAGGGACTCCTGCACGACCCGGTGGACGGCCCGGTCCACCATCGGCGGCAGCGCGTCGAGCGGGCCCTCCCGTACCAGGGTGAGGTCCATCCCGGAGTCACGGGCGCGCTCGACCAGGTCGGCGACGCTCTCACCGGCGGGGACGGTCGGAGCGGGTTCGGACCCGGTGTCGGGGCGCAGCACCCCGATGATCTCCCGCAGCTGCGCGGTGGCCGAGACGGCGGTGGCGCGCAGTTCGGCGACCTCCTCGCGGTGGTGCTCCCCCAGGTCGGGGGAGACCTCCAGGGCCCCGGCCCGCAGGGCGATCAGGCTGAGCTCGTGGCCGAGGGAGTCGTGCATGTCCTGGGCGATCCGCGCGCGCTCGCGCAGCCGGGCCCGGTCCGCGGTGAGCCGCTGTTCGAGCTGGAGCTGGCGGGCGTGCTCCCACCCGGCCGCGCCCAGTTCGACGTACTGGCGCCGGTAGACGCCCAGCAGCCACGGCAGCCCCGTGCAGAACACCAGAGCGGTCGCGGCGGTGAGCCACAGACCCGGAGTCTCCTCGATCGAGGCCAACACGTGCGCGGTGGCGGCCAGGCACAGGGCGGCGAAGAGCCCCACCGCGGCCCAGGTCCGCTTCGAACGGCGGCCCGCCAGGTAGGACAGGCAGATCAGCGGGACCAGGAAGGCCTGGGACCACGCACAGGCGATCACTGCCGGGACGGGGGCCAGGAGGGGGTAGGTGCGGCTGAGCACGATCGCCGCCCCCGCCACCGCGATGAGGACGACCATCCGCACGGTGTGGTCGCGGCCCACCACCGAGAAGGCGAAGAACTCGGTGAACAGCAGCAGGCCGATCCCGGACCACAGCAGCAGGTCGCGCACGACGGCGCCCCGGCTCGGCCATCCGGGTGCGGGGGTCAGGGCCCGGCGTGCGCCCCGGGACAGTTCGGCGTAGTCCATGGAGGGGAACCTACACAGCTCAGGCCGGGTCCGGTCACCCTCGAAAGTCAGGTCCCGTCCCCCTTTCGTGCCAGTCCGCCTATCATGGGATGGTTTGCGGCCGAGGGCGACGGAACCGCGACACGACACAAGAACGAGGCCGAATGTCACCCCTGGAAACCCTGCGGCGGATGAACCGGATCGCCGGCTGGCCGCTGCTCCTCGCCACCTTCCTGGCGCGGCTGCCCGTGTCGATGACCCTGATCGGGCTCCTCACCCTCGTCACCAGCACCACCGGCAGCGTCGCCGCGGCCGGCCTGGTCTCCGGGGCGTTCGCGCTCGGTGAGGCCGTGGGCGGTCCGGTCATCGCCCGTTTCGCCGACCGCCACGGGCAGCGGGTCCCCGTCCTGGTCACCGCCGCCGTGGACACGGCCCTGATCGCCCTGCTGGTCGCCGCTGTCACGGTGGACGCCCCGCTGCCCGTCCTCGTGGCGCTGGCCGCCGCCGGCGGCCTGTGCATGCCCCAGGTCGGCCCGATGGCGCGCACGCGCTGGGTGGTGCTGATCCGCAAGGGCCCCGACCGCGGTCCGGAGCGCGAACGCTCGGTGTCGGCGGCGATGTCGGTGGAGGGCGTACTGGACGAGGCGTCGTTCGTCCTGGGCCCGGCCCTGGTCGGTGTCCTCACGCTCACCCTCTCCCCCACCGCGAGTGTGCTCGGCGCGGCCGTGCTGATCGGTGTGTTCGGCACCGTGTTCGCCCTGCACCCCACCGCCCCGCCCGGGTCGGCCCCGGTACGCGGCGCAGAGGGCCGCATCACCCGCCCCGCGCTGCTCCTACTCGCCGTGCCGATGTTCTGCCAGGGGCTGTTCTTCGGGGGGATGTCGACGGGGGTGACCGCGTTCGCGGACAACGCCGGGCACGGGGACCTGTCCGGGCTGATGTACGCGGTGATGGGTTCCAGCAGCGCCGTCGCCGGGCTGATGATGGCCTCGCTGCCGGTGGGCTTCTCGCTGACCGCGCGCACCCGGGTGGCGGCGGGCGGTCTGGCCCTGCTCACCCTCCCCCTGTACCTGGACCACGGGCCCGCGACCCTGGCGGTCACCATCTTCGTCCTGGGCATCGCGATCGGCCCGCACCTGGTGAGCCTGTTCGGACTGATCGAACGGGCCGCCCCGCCCAGCCGGCTGTCGCAGTCGATGGCCGTCATCCTGAGCAGCCTGATCCTGGGGCAGTCCCTGGGCTCCATGGTCTCCGGCGCCCTGGCCGACGCCTACGGCCACCAGGGTGCGTTCGCGCTGGCCACGGCGGGCGGACTGATCTCGTTCGCGGTGACCACGCTGGTACTGCGCGGGCACTGGTACGACCGGGCCGCCACCTCCGCCCCGGACACCGTCGGCCCGCCCCCGGAAGCGCCCGCGGCCAGGGCCACCGGCCTCTCCCGCGGAGCCTGATCCGGGCCGACCCCGCAGCCATACCGGGCAGATGTTAAGCCCGCGTTAAGGCGCTGGTCAGTGACGGGCGGACGAACCTAGGCTTGGGGACCATGCTTGATCTGTTCAAGGCGCTCGCCCCCCGCGCCAGCCTCCGCCGTGAGTCGGCCCTGCCGCCCCCGCCTCTCGCCGGGATCGCCCGCGTGACCCTCTCCGTGCGCGACCGAGACGTGAGCGCGCACTTCTACCGCTCCGTCCTGGGGTTCCGAGCGGAGCGCCCGGACGATCGGGACGGCCTGCGCCAGACCGTGTTCCGCCACCCCAGCGGGCTGCTCATCGACCTGGTCCAGCACCGGGACAACTTCAAGGGCCGCTTCGACAGCCGCCGCTGCGGCCTGGGCCGGCTCACCCTGGCCGCGCCCAACCTGGGCGTACTGGAGGCCTGGGAGGACCGGTTCGCCCGGATGGACGTGGACCACATCCCGGTCGTCCACACCGAGGAGGGGTCGACCCTGGTCTTCCACGACCCCGACGGCACCGAACTCGCCCTGTTCGTCCCCGCCGACCCCGACACCGGCGAGGACTAGCCTCCGGCGGAGACCAGGCCACGCGGGCACCCGGCACCGCGGGGGCCGCGGAGCCGGGTCGGGCCGGGGGTCGGCTCCGGGCCGCTCACTCGCTCGGAACGGTCCTGAGCCGGATGTCGCGCTCGCCGAGCTCGTCCACCGCGGAGCGCGGCAGGCGGTCGTCGGTGATGATGAGGTCGAACTCCTCCAGGCGGGCCACCCGGAAGGTGCCGAACTTGCCGTACTTGGTGCTGTCCACGACCAGGACGCTCTTGGAGGCGATGCGCAGCAGCTCCTGCTTGGCGATCACCTTGGCCTCGGAGGGGGTGGTCGAGCCGCGTTCGGCGTCCCAGGAACTGCTCGCGATGAACGCGAGGTCCACGTTGACCTGGCGGAGGAAGTCCGCGGTGAACTGGCCGACCGAGGAGTGGTCGGAGTGCGACACCACGCCCCCGGTGTGGATCAGCTCGATCCCCGGGTACTCCATCAGGTGGCCCACGACGTTGAAGTCGCTGGTGATGACAGTGAGCCCGACCTTGTCGGTGAGCAGCGGCACCATCTGCAGGGTGGTCGTTCCCGCGTCCAGGTAGATGGTGAAGTTCTCCCGCACCAGATCGGCCGCGGCGCGCGCTATGGCGCGCTTGGCGGGCACCTCCAGCTGGGCCTTGGCCAGGTAGGAGGGCTCGCTCTTGAGCCGGGCGGCCAGTCGTACGCCACCGGTGACCGAGAGGACCTTGCCGTCGTTCTCCAGGGCCTGGATGTCACGACGTACCGTCATGTGGGACACGGACAGCATCGACGTGAGCTCGTTGATACTCAGCACGTGTCGCTCCTGGAGGAGCTTCAGGATGTGCTCTCGCCGTTGGTCCGGGATCATCGTTCGCCTCACACTCGGGGGCCGACCTTGCGGATGCCGTGCGGTCACGACACCCGATAACAAAGTTTCCCAGCTAGCTGTACCCAGGACGGTTCCCACACGACGTGAGACCGCTCGCAATCGCGGCGCGACCGGGCCCTCCGGCCCCGCCGCACGGGCCGATCCGGAGCGTCCTGGTGGGCGTTTTTCCTGTTTGCGCCACGTAACGCGATAATTTTTGCCACTCTTGACTGCATGACGTTGTCCATCGCACTACGCGGAGACACCGCACGATTCCCGGGTAACACGCTCCCGGCCCTGCGCTCAGCCTTGCGCGCCGGGGTCGACCTGGTCAAGATCGACGTCCACCTCACCTCGGACGGGTATCCGGTCCTGGTGGACGAACGTGTCGTGACCGTCCCGGGTTCCCCGCCCCGCCAGGTCGGTGATCTGACCCTGGCCGAACTGGCCGCCGCCCGCGACGACGTGGAGCGGCGCGTCCCCACACTGATGGAGGTCCTGGCCGAGTTCTGCGGCCGGGACGCCTCACCGCTGCTGATCGACGCCACCGCGCCCGAGGCCGCGCTGGCCGCCGACACCGCCCTGCGCGAGCACGGGTTCGGCGACCAGGCGCTGTTCACCGGACCGGTGGAGACACTCCGAGCCCTGCGCGCCCGCAGCCCCGGTGTGCGGTTGATGCTGGCATGGGACCAGCCCGGCGCACCGCCGGAGGAGACCGCGCGGTCGTTGCGCCCGGTGTTCCTGGGCACGCACTACACCCTGTTGAACCGGGAAACCGTCGGGGAAATGCACCGGCACGGTTATGGGGTCGTCGCCTGGACCGTGAACGAATTCCCGGAGATGGCCCGACTGATCGGAATGGGAGTGGACGCCCTTGCCACCGAACGCCTCGACGACCTGGTTTCACTGACCACCGGCCGCGCCCAGGGGGCACCGCGAGAAACCGAACAGGGGGCCGCGCGAAGAACGGTACAGGGAACCTCGCCGACCCCCGGCCCGGCCTGAGAGGGCACCTGGAAAGGCTCCTCACGGCCGCCGACCCGACCGGAGAACCGGCACGATCACCTCATAAAGAACTTCAATGCGCACATGGACACCATGCGCACCATAAGTTCTGCGTTCTCGAATGAGTTCCGCCGTTCTACACGATTTGTCGCCCGCCCGTGGATATCCTTGGATTCCCTCCCCTTCGCGGTGCACTCCGACCGATGAGAAATCAACGAATGACGGCCGATGTCTCCCCTCACGCGCTTCGCACGACGGCCCCCGTCCTGGACTGCGCGGCCCGACTGTTCGCCGAGCACGGTGCCCGCGGCATGGCCATGTCCGACCTGACCCACCGGATCGCCACCGAGACCGGCACCGACGCGGCGTGCCTCAGGCGGGCCTTCCCCACCCGGTTCGATCTGTCCTACGCCGTCGTGTTACGCGCCACGCGCGAACGCGTCAACGGCCAGCTGGCCGCCGACTCCCCCGCGAGGCCACCCACCGAACGCATGTCCGACCTCGTCCGCAGACACGTGCGCTCCGGCTGGAGGCACCGGGCCGCCATCGCCCTGAGCCAGGAGCTGCTGCCGACGCTGCGGGCCATCCACCCCGCCCGGCACCGCGAGATCAGCTCCCTGCACCGTCTCTACCGGGAGCACGTCCGCGAGATCATCGTGGCCGGGGTGACCGTCGACCAGTTCCGGATCCGCGACAGCGGCAAGGCCGCCGACACCGTTCTGGAGACCTTCGACTCGCTCCTGCACTGGTACGCCCCCGGGGCCGGGCTCAGCCTCAACGACCTCGGCGGCGTCTACGTCGACCTGGTGATCCACCACCACCTCCGGTGCCCGCGCTGACCGGGCACGCGCGCAACGCCCCGGCTCAGTCGCCGACCAGCTCGTACAGGTCCACCGACTCCGCGATCGCCCGCAGCCCGGCCTCGTTGGGGTGCAGGTGGTCTCCGGAGTCGTACTCCGGGCGCAGCCGTTCCGGTACCTCCGGGTCGCGCAGCGCCGCGTCGAAGTCCCACACGCCGTCGAAGACCGAACCCGGTTCCCGCGCCTGCTCCCGAAGGTAGGTGTTGACCCGCTGGCGCCCCTGCTCCGCCTCGGGGGTGCACCGGGCCTCGCCCGCGCACGGCGCCAGCGTCGCCACGAACACCCGCACGCCGTGCTCGTCCGCGGTGGCGGCCAGCCGCCCCAGCCCCGCGATCACCACCTCCGGGGACGCACCCCAGCGCAGGTCGTTGATCCCGGCGAAGACCACCAGCGTCTCCACCCCGTTCCGCGCGAACACGTCGCGCTGGACCCGGTGCAGCATGCTCACGCCGCTGGCGTAGGTGGACACACCCTCGCCCGGGTAACCGTCCGCCGTGACCCGGTTGCCCGCGATCCCGAGGTTGAGCACCCCCGGGTTCGGCAGGTCCGCGCTGGCGTGCAGCCGTGCGCTGAGCACGTCCGGCCAGCGCGTGTGGGCGTCCCGGCCGGCGCGCAGGCCGTCGGTGATGGAGTCTCCGTAGGCCACCACCGCGCCCGGCCCGTCCATCACCTCGATCCCGGTGAGGAAGGGCCACTGGTCCACCAGTCCGGTGAACGGCTCCCCGGTGCTGTCCAGGGTCTGGTCGCCGCTGCCGGGCGCGCTCGTGTAGTTGGTGTCCACCGAGGCGTAGTGGACGGGCGCCTTGGAGACCCGTTCGGGCAGGTGGAAGCTGACCAGGAGCTCGGTCTGGGGCGGGAGGAGGATGTCGACCGGGTCGCTGACCAGGCTGCCCCCGGCCGGGATGACCGCCCCGGGAGCGCCGTCGAAGGTGAGTGGGACCGCCGCGCCGCGGGTCGCCGCGCCCTCCGACCGCAGGGCCACGGAGGCCGCCCCGATGGCGACCGGGCGGGAGGCGAAGGTGTTGTCGAGACGGATCCGGGCCTTGGGGCCGCCGGTGGTGGTGCGCACCGAGAGGCGCAGCGTCTGGTCCTCCCAGGGGCCGACCTCCATGTAGCCGGAGGTGGCCCGCCCCCAGGTCCCGGTCCAGGTCTGCGAGGCCGGGCGTCCTCCCACGGAGAACACGTGCAGGTTCGCGTCGTCGTCCAGGACCGTGGGCAGGACGACGTGGTCGACCTCGCGGTCGGCGTCCAGCGGCACCGACCGGGCGTACAGGCGCACGGAGCCGATGGCGCCCTGCCCGAATCCCGTGGCCGAGTTGGCGTAGGGCAGGGACAGGACCGCGTCGCCGGCCGGTCCCGCCGCCCAGTCGGGGACGGTGAGGGGGAAGTCCTTCGTACCGCCGTCGGCGTAGACCACCCGTCCGTTGCCCCGGACCTCGTCGCCGCTGCCGTCGGTCCGGGTTCCGGTGACCAGGAAGGTCAGGGAGCGCATCCGCGCGGGTTCGGCGGTGAGCGCGACGGACTGGCCGTCGGCGATCACGTGGTCGGGCCGACCCGGACCGTAGGCGGGGAGCTCGAGGGGGGTGTCCAGGAGGACCAGCTTCCCACCGGGGTGCCAGCCGGCCGCGGCCAGACCGCGCTCGGACAGGCTGTTGCCCGCGCCGTCGAGGTCACCGGTGCCCGCGGACCCGTCCTGGGAGATACCGACCCGGTCCAGAAGGGCGGACAGCGGCTGGGCCACGGGAGCCTCGGAGTCGTCGGAGGGCCGAGCGGTGACGTCGGGGGTGGTCCTGGTGTTGAAGGCGGCCAGCAGGAGCAGGGCCACGACGATGACGGAGGCGCCCCGCAGGACGTGGTCCCAGACCGTGCTCCGCCGGTCCCTGCCGTCCGCGTCTGTTCGGCCTCCCACCACTACACGCCTTCCTCCCCCGGATACACCTGCTCCACCGACATCTCCGACGGTCCCCGTCGTGCGGTGGTTGCTGAGACGTGGGACACGGCGGTCTCCGACCGGCGGCCAGTCTAGGACCTGTCCGGCGGACGCACGGCCTGTTCCGCACCGGATGCGCGCCGGTTCCGGCCCCACCCGTCGGTCCCGGCCGACCTTCCGGAACCGGCACCGGGAAACCCGGCGCCTCCTTCGCACCCGCTCCCACCTGCCCAAACCCCCGAGGCCCACGGAACGTGGCGTTTCGTACCGGGCGCTTGGGGGCAAAGGCCGGTCAGGAGGTACCCCCCGTGGAGACCGGAACGATCGTCATCATCGTCATAGCCGTGATCCTCATCGCCGCAGGAGCCGCGGTCGCCGCACAGCTGGTGATCCTCCCCGCCCTTCGTACCAACCGGCTCAGGAACCGCTTCGGCCCGGAGTACGACCGGGCACTGGAGGCGCACAGCGGCAAGGCGGACGCCGAACACGACCTCGCCGAGCGGCTCCGTCGCCGCGGCGGCACCGAACTGCGCGACCTCACCCCGCAGGAGCGCGCGGCGCACGCCGACGCGTGGGCCTCGATACAGCGGGACTTCGTGGACGACCCCGTCGGCTCGGTGCGCAGAGCACGGAGCCTCACCGACACGATCATGCGGACCCTGGGCTACCCCGACGGCCCGGTGGCCGAGGACGGCGTCCACGACGACGCGAGCTTCGAGCGCCGGGCCGAGGACCTGTCCGTGGACCATCCCGCGGCGGTCGCCCGTTACCGCGACACCTGGGCGGCCGGGCACCTCGCCGAGGCGGACCGGACGGCCACCGAGAACCTGCGCGAGGCCCTGCTCGCCTACCGGGGACTGGTGGAGGCTCTGCTCGGCGGCCTCCCCCAGGACCACGGCAGGGACAACGGCACAGCCCGCGCCCAACAGGCGGAGTAGTCACCACGAGGGAGGTTGACATGGCCGATCGCCCAGTGCGGCCCCGGCACAGGCCGGGTGCGAAACGGATCGACCCCGAACCCGTCGAGGCCACCGAACCGGCCGGGCCCGTCGAGGCGAAGGTGCCCCGGCAGTCCGGCCCCCGCAGAACCCCCGACCCTTCCGAGACCTGGCGCCTGCGCCCCCGGGGCCTCGTCACACGTGAGGTGCGCGACCGCTGGGACCAGGCGCAGGGAGAGTTCGTCGACGACCCCCCGCACTCCGTGCGCGAGGCGGACGCCCTGGCTTCGGAGGTCGCCGACGCGGTGATCGCCGAGATCGAGGCGCGCCGTGCCTCGCTGCGCTCCGCATGGAAGGACGCCGACGCGGACACCGAGGCGCTACGGCTCGCCCTGCGCGAGTACCGGTCCTTCGTGAAGCAGTTGGCCGGCGACGGCTAGGGCCTGGCACGGGGCACCCGGACGGCCGCGGGGAACCGCGCGGACCGGTTCGGGTGCTGTCCGTTTCCGCCGGAGAACCACAGCGAAAAGCCATTCGGGCACATATCGCGAATAACGAAAACGTCGGCGCACGCCACCCCGGTCCGAAATCGGACGGGTGGGTGCGCCGACCGCTGTGGACAGCCGCCATGTTTTCGCCCCTCACCGACCTCGACCGCACTCGGGTCGTGCGGGCTCCACCATCGGCACGCGCCCCGAAGGCGCACGTCGAACCGACTGAGTGAAAACTGTCTTACGTGCTCTCATCTGCCAAAAGCACGTGATAAGCACAATGGTCAGTTTTACGACAGACACGTGGGGCAGGGGCCGAACAGGAGGTAATTCCCATGGACATCACAACGATTGTCATCATTGCCGTAGTCCTGGTGATCGTCGCCGGAGGAGCCGCGATCGCCGCGCGCTTCTCGGTCCTCCCGGCCGCGCGCACCAACCGGCTCAGGAAGCGCTTCGGCCCGGAGTACGACCGCGCCCTGAAGGAGCACGGTGACAAGGCGTCAGCCGAGAGGGAGCTCTCCGAGCGCCTCGGCGCCATCGAGAAGACGAAGCTCCGCAAGCTCAGCCCGGAGGAGCGCGGAGCCCACGTGAACGCGTGGGCCGCCGTCCAGCAGGAATTCGTGGACGACCCCGTCAGCGCCCTGCGGGACGCCCGGGGCCTGACCGACACGATCATGCGGGACCTCGGCTACCCCGAGCGCCCCTCGGCCGTCGGCGGCGGAGCCGACGACGAGAGCTTCGACCAGCGCGTCAGGGACCTGTCGGTGGAACACCCCACCGCGGTCGCCCGCTACCGCGACGCCCAGGCCGCCGGACACCTCGCCGAGGCGAACCGGACCACCACCGAGGGCCTGCGCGAGGCCCTGGTGGCCTATCGCGGCCTCGTGGACGCGCTGCTGGGCGGCCTGCCGACGAGCAACGACGCCCGCACGGCGGGCACGTCCCACAGGCCGGAGTAGGCGTCCCGACGACACCGCAGAGCGCACGAAAGCCGACCGAACACGACGCGGCGCCGCAGGTCCGGCGCCGAGACCAGGAGACGGAAATGGCAGAGCGCGCATCGAGGAACAGCAGAGCGACGCGACCGGTGGAACCCGCACCGGGGGCAGCCGACGTGGTCGGGCCCGAAGCGGGAACCGGCCCCGGTGAGAGGGCGCCGATCGACGCCGAGGTGACCGGGACCGGGCCCGCCCTCGACGGCGCCCTCACATCCGACGGACCCGCGGATCCCGGCAGGGGGATCCCGACGACGGAGTCCTCCCCGCGCGGGGCCGCGGCCCAGGGGACCCCGGGGCGCCCCACCGCCGGCGCGGACGCCGCGGACGGAAACTGGAGCCCGCGTCCGCGCGGTCTGGATCCGGACGAGGTGCGAAGCCGCTGGAACGAGGCCCAGGGCGGGTTCATCGACGACCCCCGGCAGGCGGTACGCGAAGCGGACGCGCTGGCCTCGGACGTCGCGGAGGCCGTGGTCGCGGAGATCGAGTCCCGCCGTTCCGCGCTCCGCTCCGCGTGGAGCGAGGACGGGAAGGGGACCGGGGACACCGAGACCCTGCGTGTCTCGCTGCGGGACTACCGTGCCTTCGTGCAGCGCTTGATCGGTGAAAACGCCCGATAAGCACAGAACAAGCCATTCGGACAAACGTCGCGAAAAGCGAGATAGTCGGCGCACGCCACCCGGGTTCCGGAATAGGAAGGGTGGGTGCGCCGACGGCGTCGAAGAGCCGTCGGCGCCGTGTGGAAGGGGGTTCCACACAGGTGAGAGGGGTAGGCCGGGCAGGACTCGAACCCGCGACCCAGGGATTATGAGTCCCCTGCTCTAACCAACTGAGCTACCGGCCCTCCGTCGTCAGCAAACGTCATCCTAACAGGGTGTGTCCGGCGTTTCCGCGCCGTAAATCCGTTACTCCACAGGGGTTGGCCACGTCCGTGACGACGCGCGAAGCGCTTGACCGCACCTGGGTCGTGAGAGGCGCCGGGGAGCGGTCTAGGGTGTGATGGTGCGGCGCGCGCCTGGCCGTACCCCCTGGGCCCGGCTCCGGAGCCGCCTCGAACCCGTTGGTAACATCGCGGGTCGCACATCGTCGTCAGGAGAGTTCACGCATGTCCAACGCACCCGTCAACGTCACCGTCACCGGCGCCGCCGGCCAGATCGGCTACGCCCTCCTGTTCCGGATCGCCTCCGGCCAGCTGCTCGGCGCCGACACCCCGGTGAAGCTCCGCCTGCTGGAGATCCCGCAGGCCGTCAAGGCCGCCGAGGGTACGGCGATGGAGCTCGACGACTGCGCCTTCCCGCTGCTCCAGGGCATCGACATCTTCGACGACGCCAACAAGGCGTTCGAGGGTGCCAACGTCGGTCTGCTGGTCGGCGCCCGTCCGCGCGGCAAGGGCATGGAGCGCGGTGACCTGCTCCAGGCCAACGGCGGCATCTTCAAGCCCCAGGGCGAGGCGATCAACGCCGGCGCCGCCGACGACATCCGCGTCCTGGTGGTCGGCAACCCGGCCAACACCAACGCCCTCATCGCGCAGAGCCACGCCCCGGACGTCCCGGCCGAGCGCTTCACCGCGATGACGCGCCTGGACCACAACCGCGCGCTGACCCAGCTCGCCAAGAAGCTGAACGTGTCGATCAACGACATCAAGAAGCTCACGATCTGGGGCAACCACTCCGCCACCCAGTACCCGGACCTGTTCAACGCCGAGGTCAACGGTGCCAACGCCGCCAAGGCCGTCGGCGACCAGGCCTGGCTGGAGAACGACTTCATCCCGACCGTCGCCAAGCGCGGCGCCGCGATCATCGAGGCCCGTGGCGCGTCCTCGGCCGCCTCGGCCGCCAACGCCGCCATCGACCACGTCCACGACTGGGTGAACGGCACCCCCGAGGGCGACTGGACCTCCGCGGCCATCCCGTCCGACGGTTCGTACGGCGTGCCCGAGGGCCTCATCTCCTCCTTCCCCGTCACCTCCAAGGACGGCAAGTGGGAGATCGTGCAGGGCCTGGAGATCGACGAGTTCTCCCGCGGCCGTATCGACGCCTCGGTGCAGGAGCTCGTCGAGGAGCGCGACACCGTCAAGCAGCTCGGCCTGGTCTAGCGGACCCGCGCCGCGGCGCACGGCTGTCACGGGCGCGTCCCCTCGGGGCGCGCCCGCCCGTCGTTCTCCACCACCCCCGACGGACGGCCCGGCGTTCGGCAGCCGCTTTCCGCCGCTGTCGCCGGGCCCGTGAGGGGACGAACACCCCGCCGTGTCCCGAAGAGGTGCGGAAAGCGGGCAGTATAGAGACTGTGAGTCTCATTGATGTGCTTCCGGCCGAACCAGAACCCGACTCCCTCTTCGAGGCGTTCGCTTTGTGGGCCGAGGAGCGGGGCCTCACCCTCTACCCGCACCAGGAGGAGGCCCTCATCGAGGTCGTCTCCGGGTCGAACGTCATCCTCAGCACCCCCACCGGCTCCGGCAAGAGCATGGTCGCCACCGGTGCCCTGTTCGCCGCGCTGGCCCGGAACGAGTGCGCGTTCTACACCGCGCCCATCAAGGCGCTGGTGTCGGAGAAGTTCTTCGACCTGTGCAAGATCTTCGGCACCGAGAACGTCGGCATGATGACCGGCGACGCCAGTGTCAACGCCGACGCGCCCATCGTGTGCTGCACGGCGGAGGTCCTCGCCCAGATCGCCCTGGCCGAGGGCAAGGACGCCGACATCAACACCGTCGTCATGGACGAGTTCCACTTCTACGCCGAACCCGACCGCGGGTGGGCGTGGCAGGTCCCCCTGCTGGAGATGCCCCAGGCGCAGTTCCTGCTGATGTCGGCCACCCTGGGCGACGTGAGCCGGTTCGAGGAGGACCTGGAGAAGCGCACCGGAAGGCCGACCTCCGTGGTCGCCTCCGCGGAGCGCCCGGTCCCCCTCTACTACGACTACCGCACGACCCCGCTGCACGAGACCCTCGAGGAACTCCTCGGCGACGGTCACGCGCCCGTGTACATCGTGCACTTCACCCAGGCACAGGCCGTGGAGCGCGCGCAGTCGTTGACCAGCATCAACATGTGCTCCAAGGAGGAGAAGGCGAAGATCGCCGACGAGATCGGCAACTTCCGCTTCACCACCAAGTTCGGGCGCAACCTGTCCCGGTACGTGCGGCACGGCATCGGCGTGCACCACGCCGGCATGCTGCCCAAGTACCGCCGCCTGGTCGAGCGGCTGGCCCAGTCCGGGCTGCTCAAGGTCATCTGCGGTACCGACACCCTGGGGGTGGGCGTGAACGTGCCCATCCGCACCGTGCTGTTCACCGCGCTGAGCAAGTACGACGGCGTGCGGGTGCGCAGGCTCCGCGCCCGCGAGTTCCACCAGATCGCCGGGCGGGCCGGCCGGGCGGGCTTCGACACCGTGGGCAACGTGGTCGCCCAGGCCCCGGAGCACGTGGTCGAGAACGAGAAGGCGCTGGCCAAGGCGGGCGACGACAGCAAGAAGCGGCGCAAGGTGGTGCGCAAGAAGGCGCCCGAGGGGTTCGTCTCCTGGGACGAGGCGACCTTCCGCAAGCTCATCGAATCCGATCCCGAGCCGCTGACCTCGCGCTTCCGGGTGAGCAACGCGATGCTGCTGAGCGTGATCGGCCGGCCGGGCAACTGCTTCACCGCCATGAAGCACCTGCTCACCGAGAACCACGACGACCGCAAGTCGCAGCGCCGCCACATCCACGACGCGGTCTCCATCTACCGGTCGCTGCTGGACGGCGGGATCGTGGAGACCCTGCCCGAACCGGACGCGCAGGGCCGCACCGCGCAGCTCACCGTGGACCTGCAGGCCGACTTCGCGCTCAACCAGCCGCTGTCCACGTTCGCGCTGGCCGCCCTGGAACTGCTGGACGTGGAGTCGCCGACCTACCCGCTGGACGCGCTCACCGTGGTGGAGTCCACGCTGGACGACCCACGTCAGATCCTCGGCGCCCAGCTCAACAAGGCCCGCGGCGAGGCCGTCCAGCAGATGAAGATGGACGGCGTCGAGTACGAGGAGCGCATGGAGCTGCTGGAGGAGGTCGACTACCCCAAGCCCCTGGAGGAGCTCCTCGACCACGCCTACGAGGTCTACCGGACCGGCCACCCGTGGGTGGGCGACCACCCGCTGCGGCCCAAGACCATCGCCCGCGACATGTACGAGCGCGCGATGAACTTCGTCGAGTACGTGGGCTACTACGAGCTGGCCCGCTCCGAGGGGCTGGTGCTGCGCTACCTGGCCAGCGCCTACAAGGCGCTCAACCAGACGGTGCCGGACGACTCCAAGACGGAGGAGCTGCGAGACCTCATCGAGTGGCTGGGCGAACTGGTGCGCCAGGTCGACTCCAGTCTCCTGGACGAGTGGGAGCAGCTCACCAACCCCGAGGAGGAGGTCGAGGGCGAGAGCCCGGAGGCCGAGGAGAAGGTCCGTCCGGTCACCGCGAACGCCCGCGCCTTCCGGGTGCTGGTCCGCAACGAGATGTTCCGACGTGTGGAGCTGGCTTCCCGGCGCCGCTACGGCGACCTGGGCAAGCTGTCCGAGGACGACGAGTGGACCGGCGAGGAGTGGGCCGAGGCCGTGGAGGCGTACTACGCCGAACACGACGACATCGGTACCGGACCGGACGCGCGCGGGCCGAAGATGCTCCTCATCGAGGAGGAGGACGACATGTGGCGCGTCCGCCAGATCCTCGCCGACCCGGCCGGCGACCACGACTGGGGCATCAGCGCCGAGGTGGACCTGGCCGCGTCGAACGCCGAGGGGCGCGCCGTGGTGCACGTCACCGACGTGAACCGGCTCTAGGAACGAGGCGCGAACGTCCGCCCGGGTGTCACTCCACCCGGGCGGACGCGACGCGGGCCCGGGGTCCCGGGCCGCGGTCCGCCGTCTCCGGCCGACGGCACCGCGGAGGCGGCCGCCGGGCCGTCTCCGGGCCTTCTCTCAGCGGAGCAGGTGCGCGTTGACCTCGCGGACCCCCTCGGCGAGGTCGGGGCGTTCGACCACGGTGCGCCCGGCGGCGGTCAGGCGTTCGGCCCCGTCGCAGTCGACGAACAGGGCGGGTTCGCGCCAGGCCAGCACCACCCGCGGTATCGGTGTGGACAGGATCAGGTCGGTGCACGAACGCGGGCGGGAGGCGCGGACGCTGCACGGCTCCAGGGACGTGTAGATCGTCGCCCCGGCCAGTCGCGGGTCCTCGGGGTCGATCCCCCGGAGCGCCACCTCCTCGGCGTGGTCGTGCGGGTCGTCGCGGCGCGAGTAGCCCTCGCCCAGGACCCGGCCCTCCGCGGAGACCACGACGGCGCCCACGGAGAAGGCGGTGTCCGAGGGCGGGCAGGAGCGCGACAGCCGGACCGCCGCCGTCAGCCAGAACCGGTCGGCCGCGCCCTCCGCCGGTCCGGGGCCGCCGGTCCGGCCGGTGGGGTCCGTCGCCTCGCCCGGCCTCATCGGAGCCCCTCCGTGGCCAGGCAGTACCGCAGGACGGCGATCCCGTCCAGGGCGCGGGCCTCCACCAGGCGCATGGGCGCCTGCGCGGAGTAGGGGTAGGAGCCCGGCATGACGAAGCGCGGGGCGTCCTCCTCCCCCACCAGGAACGGGGCGACCGCCAACCGGAGCTCGTCGGCCAGTCCCGATTCGAGGAAGAGGGTGTGGATGTGCCCGCCGCCCTCGACCAGCAGGCGGGCCACACCGCGGTCGGCCAGGTCGTTCAGGATCGCCTCGGCCGTGGGCGGGTCGCCCGCGTCCACGACCTCGGCGGGCGGGTCGGTGTCGGGGCGGCCGGCCAGGCGCCGGGCGGCGGTGGCCACGCCGCTGCCGCCGGTGTAGACGAGCGCGCCGGCGTCCCCGGTGGAGAAGAAGCGTGCTCCGGGGTCGACGTCGCCGCTCCGGGTGATCACGGCCTTGAGCAGGTTCTCGGGGCGTCCCTGCTCACGGCGGCGCTCGCGCAGGACCTGGGAGCGCACGAGGAGCCGGGGGTTGTCGGCCCTCAGGGTGCCGGCCCCGACCAGGATGGCGTCGCATCCGGCGCGGAGTTCGTCGATCTCGGCGAAGTCCGCCTCGTTGGACAGGCGGAGGCGTTCGGGACTGGTGTCGTCGATGCGCCCGTCGATCGACATCGCGCAGCTCAGGATGGTGTAGGGACGGTCCATGGCACCAGGTTAACGGTGGTCGCCCGGACCGGCTCAGAGGTCGTGCGCCCGCGCGCGTTCCCCGGTCGGCGGGCATCCCTTTCCGGCGCTTCCCCGCAGAGGGGGGACGAATGGATTAACCGCGCCTGTGAGGGATTGGCGCTGGCAGCGGGTTCGATAGCGAAAATGCGCGGTGATTTCGCAATAGCCGTCACGGATGATTGGGCGCCCCGACCGTTCGGGACCCGTGGCCCGGGCCCTTCGGAGGGGGGCCGGTCGGACCCTGCCGGGGATTGGGCGGGGCCCGGAAGGGCTTCGGGCGGAGCCCGGGCTCCACCTGCGACTCCGGAGAGCTCCCCGGTGAAGCCCGTCGGGGCGGGACGGTCGGCTCCTGTCCGGCGCCGCACGGGCGAACAGCCGACGACTCCAGGCCCGTTCCTCGCATAATGGACATTAGGTGTATAAGTGTGTGTCCGCCCAAGGCCGCCTTAACACGTAGCGCACTCACCTTCAAGGGCAACCTCGGGCGATGATTTTTACTACCTGTCTCCCGGACTCGGTTAACAACCGCGCCGACGCGGAATAGAATCCTTTGACGCGGCCCCGCTCGGGGCCCGTCCTAGAAACCTGGGAGTCGACCGCACTTCCCCACCTCAGACAAGAGGACGGCGATGTCTCGTTTCACCTCCCCCGATTTCCTGAGGCAGGCGGGGGACAAACACGTCAGGGCCAAACCCCCGCCGCCAGTCGACCTGACCGGGGCCAGCATCACGCGGCTCCACTCCTTCCACCTCAAGGGGAAGGACCACTTCGCAGTGGACCGGGACCTGGCCACCCGGGCCGAGCGCGCCGCTCCCGGCTTCGTCGACATCATCCTGGGGGAACGGGCCTTTCTCCAGCGCGCGGTGCGCCACCTCGCCGCGGACCTGGGCATCCGACAGTTTCTCCAGGTGGGTGCCGGCCTGCCCGCGCCGGGGGACCCGCACGAGATCGCCCACGAGAGCATTCCCGACGCCCGGGTCGTCTACGCCAGCGACGACCCCGTGGTGGTCACCCACCACCTCGCCCTGATCCGCGACGGACGCACCACCACCGCCGTGCAGGCCGGACTGAACGACACGGTCCGCCTGCTGCACGACCCGGAGAGCAGCCTCCTCCTCGACCTGACCCAACCGGTGGGACTGCTGCTCACCGGCACGGTCGCACACCTCAGCGACCTCCGGGCCGCCGCCCACGGCATCGCCGCGCTGCGTGACGCCCTGGCCCCCGGCAGCCACATGGTCCTCAGCCACTACTGCCGCCCCGACCCCGCGCGCTACCCCAAGGACGCACTCCGGGCCGAACAGCTCCAACGGCTGTTCACCGACCGCCTGGGCCACGGGTACTGGCGGACCGAGAGGGAGATCGCCACCCTCTTCGAAGGCTGGGAGTCGGTGCCCCCAGGCCTGCTGCAGGCCCAGAAGTGGCGGACCCTGCCAGTCGCTCCCCCCGTGCCCGGGAGCTATCAGATGCCGCACCGCAACCGGCAGCTCATCATCGGCGGCATGGGGCGTATCTGAGCCCGCACCACCCTCGTACCCGCGTTGGAGCCTCCCGGCCCGGCAGCGGGCGGGGGTCGCCCCTGTCCGTGCACACGACGAAGGCCCGCCGGATCTCTCCGACGGGCCTCCCCCTGCTGCTCCCGCGACTGGACTCGAACCAGTAACCTGCCGGTTAACAGCCGGCTGCTCTGCCGATTGAGCTACGCGGGATCGCGCGACTCCGGGGCCCTGCGGCCTCGGCGACAACACCAAGCCTAGCGCGTCCGCGAGGGTGCTCGCGACGTCTTTTTGTCCCGTACAGCCCAGCTCACACACTCCTGCGCCGGTACCGCGCCGGGTGGTTCACGACTCACGTCCTGATCGGCGCCCGGTCCCGTACACACGACGAAGGCCCGCCGGATCTCTCCGACGGGCCTCCCCCTGCTGCTCCCGCGACTGGACTCGAACCAGTAACCTGCCGGTTAACAGCCGGCTGCTCTGCCGATTGAGCTACGCGGGATCGCGCGACTCCGAGACCTCGCGGCCTCGGCGACATGAATAGACTAGCGCGCTCCGCGAGTGCTCGTGACCGGTGTCGGCTCGTGTGCTCCGCACCACGAGGGGGTTGTGAACTGTTCCATGGTCCATCAGCAGACATCGATTTCTATCAACAAAGATCATTGCGGAGTGAGACCAACGAGGACAGATAGCGTCCACGAGTCTGCCCGCACCCTCCCTGGAGATAAATCGAGGAGCTGGTGGATTCGCCGGACATGGGCCTACCCGGCCCGCTAGCGTTCACCCTCGAACAGGTGAGCGAGTCCCGCCGGAAGGGGGTGAACCCTGTGGTCGAGGCGGCCCGACAAAACGCCGAGCAGTATCCAAAGCGCGAGAAGAACAAGCTCAAGAAGCGTGGGTTCGAGCCCCGGCCCGGCCATGTGGTCCAAGCATTCGTGTACACCCTGGACCCGGGCGCTGGGACGGAGCAGAATCTGCGCTCACACTGCGGAGCTGCCCGAACGGCCTACAACTGGGCGCTCTCCCACGTGCTCGCGGTCTGGGATCAACGTGCGGCCGAGGCCTCCTACGACATTCCGGAAGAGGAACAAACCCCATGGCGTTCGTGGTCGCTTCCGGCACTGCGTCGGGCGTTCAACGCCACCAAACGGGAGGACCCCCGCTTCGCTGACTGGTGGTCGGAGAACTCCAAGGAGGCCTATAACACCGGGTTCGCCAACGCTTCGGCCGCTTTCGACAACTACGCCACGTCCAAACGGGGTGAGCGTCAGGGCCCCAAAGCGGGGGTGCCGCGCCGCAAGTCCAAGCACCGCTCCCGTCTGTCCTGCCGATTCACAACCGGGGCGATCCGGTGTGAGGAGGACCGCCGCCACATCAACTTGCCGGTGGTGGGCCGGATTCGCACCCACGAGTCCACCCGCAAACTCCACCGGAGGTTGGCCAACGGGTCGGCGCGGATCCTGTCCGCGACCTTCTCCCACCAGCGGGGCCGGTGGCAGGTGTCGTTCCAGGTCGAGATCGAACGCGCCATCCGTGCCCCGGCCCGCCCCGAGGGGGCGGTCGGGGTGGACCTGGGCATCAAGTCCTTGGCGGTGGTCTCTGACTCCGATGGTCAAGTGCGGCAGGTGGAGAATCCTCGCCACCTGGGCCGGGAGCTGAAGCGGCTACGCCGGGCCTCCCTGCGGGTGTCCAGGCGCCGGGGCCCGGACCGGCGTACCGGTCAGAGGCCCTCGAACCGGTGGGTCAGGGCCAACGAAAAGCGCAACAAGGTCCATCACCGGGTGGCGAACCTGCGCACCGACGCCCTGCACAAACTCACCACCGGCCTGGCTTGCGAGTACGGAACAGTGGTGGTCGAGGACCTGAACGTGTCCGGGATGCTGAAGAACCGACGCCTGGCCCGCCATATCGCCGACGCGGGATTCGGCCAGATCCGCCGTCAACTGGCCTACAAGACCGCCTGGTGGGGCGGTCGTATGATAGTCGCGGACCAGTGGTTCGCCTCTTCGAAAACCTGCTCGCAGTGCAAGGCAGTGAAAGCCAAGCTGCCACTGCACGTCCGGGTGTTCGACTGCGACGAATGCGATCTGGTCCTGGACCGGGACGTCAACGCCGCACGTAATCTCGCCGCCTTGGCGGCCAGCATGACCGGTACCGGAGTGGCTGGAGACCGGGGAGCACGAGCTCCGAAGGCCCGTGGAGCCGACCGTAGGACCCGCACCACCCGTCCCCGCCGTGCGGCGGGTACGGGGCGGGCAGGTGGCGCAAAACCGTGTGAGCGGACAGAAGCGGGACACCGTCCTCAAGACACCGAACAGCTTGGGCTGTGGTGAGACTGTGACGGACCTCCCAGGGGGAAACGCCCGGGATGTTGATAGTTGATGAGACTCAAAGCAACGGTAACGTCGGGGCACGGACCACGCCGACCGTCATCAAGGCCGTAAAGAGGGAGCTATGCGCTACCGGATCACGTTCGTCGCCGGACTCGCCATCGGATACGTGCTGGGAGCCAAGGCGGGCAGGGCCCGCTACGAACAGCTCGCCCGCACCGCCCGCAAGGTGGCCGACAGTCCCCTGGTCCAGGAGGTGGCCGGGGTCGTGGGTGCCCAGACCGGCAAGGCCGGCCGGGCCGTCTACGACAAGACCGTCGAGAAGATGCCCATCACCTCCGTGCGCGACTTCCTCGCGCGCCCCACCGAGGACGAGGCCGAGCTCGTCGAGTGGGAGACCGGTCTCGTCAACGGGTCCCGCCCCGAGCAGGACCCGCAGGAAGGGCGGCCCGAGGGCCGGGACCTCTGACGATGGCACTGTTCGGTCAGAACATCCCCGACCAGGTGCGCTCCCGGCTGGAGCGCGGCGAACGGGTGCTCACCCACGCACCCGTCGCCGCCCCGGCCGGGGGCGCCCCCGGGACCGGCTCCCCCTCGGCCGGGGGCGGCGCCGTCCTGGTCGCGACCACCCGCGCCCTGTACCTGCCCGACGGGCGCAGCGTGCTCTGGCAGGACATCGACCAGGCCCGGTGGAGCCCCGACGCGCTCACCTTCGTCGAGGAGGGCTTCGGCGAACACACCGTCCGGCTGCGCACCGAGCTGACCGGCGACCCGGTGGACTACCGCCGCATGGCCGAGACCGTCGCGGAGCGGGTCACCTCCACCATCCTGGTGAACCGCTTCGTGCCCTTCCCCGCCACCGGCTCCGCCACCGGTTTCCGGCTCGTGGCCCGGCGCGCGCCGCTGGGCAGCGAGATCGACTGGCGGGTGCACCTGGGCGAGGGCCTGGACCCGCAGGACCCCCGCCTGTCCGACTCCGTCTCCCGGGCTCTGGCACTGCTCCACGAACAGATGGGTGTGTGAGCGGGTTCCGAGCGGCACGGGGCCGGTGACGGAGCGGACGCCCCCGTTCCCGGGTCGGCCCGGGAACGGTCCGCCACACCGCTCCCGGGCCGCCCCTCCGCGGATGACCCTCAGGACCGCTTGTCCAGGCCCAGGGCGAGGACTTCGGCCAGATGCATCGCCTTGCGGCCCGCGCCCTGCTCGATCTGGGTGCGGCAGCTGTACCCGTCGGCGAGGACCAGGGTGTCGGGGTCCGCGGCGCGCACCCGGGGCAGCAGTTCGCGTTCGCCGATGGCCGAGGACACCTCGTAGTGCCCCTCGGTGAACCCGAAGTCGCCCGCCAGACCGCAGCAGCCCGAGTCCAGCACCTCGCCGTCGATCCCGGCCCGGGCGATCAGGTCCCGGTCGGCGTCGAAACCCGTCACCGCGTGCTGGTGGCAGTGCACCTGGGCCAGGGCCGAGGCGTCCACGCGCGGCGGCTGCCAGTCCGGGGCGTGTTCGTTGAGGAACCCGGCGAAGGTGTGCACCGCGGCGGCCACCCGCTTGCTCTCCTCCCCCGGCAGGAGCTCCACGAGGTCGTGCTTGAGCGCGGCCGTGCAGCTCGGCTCCAGGCCCACCACCGGCAGCCCCTGGGCCACCAGCGGCGCCAGGGCGGCCACCGCGCGGCGCATCACCGCGCGGGCCACGTCCAGCTGGCCCGTGGAGACCCACGTGAGCCCGCAGCAGACCTGTCCCTTGGGCAGCACCACGGAGAAGCCGGCGTCCTCCAGCACGCGGACGGCGGAGACGAGGACGTTCGGGTTGAGCAGGTTGCCGAACGTGTCCGGCCACAGCACCACCTTGGCCCCGCCCAGACGCCCCTCGCCCCGGTTCTGGCGGCGCCGGAAGGCCCGCGTGAACGTGGTGCGGGCGAAGGCCGGCAGGTCGCGCTGGGCGGCCACCCCGGCCATCCGCTTGGCCAGCGAGGACACCCCCGGCAGGCGGACCACCCGGTTGGCCTCCACCGGCGCCACCGCCGCCAGGCGGGCCAGGACCGGCAGCCAGCCCATCGAGTAGTGCGCCGCCGGGCGCACCCTCCCCTTGTAGTGCTGGTGCAGGAACTCGGCCTTGTAGGAGGCCATGTCAACGTTGACCGGGCAGTCGCTCAGGCAGCCCTTGCAGGACAGGCACAGGTCCAGTGACTCCCGGACCTCCTCCGACCGCCAGCCGTCGGTGATGACCTCGCCGTTGGCCATCTCGAACAGCAGGTGGGCGCGGCCGCGGGTGGAGTGCTTCTCCTCCTGGGTCACCTGGTAGCTGGGGCACATCACGCCCGGCCCGCTCTGCCGGCGGCACTTGCCCACGCCCGAGCAGCGGCGCAGCGCCTTGGCGAAGTCCCCGTCGTCCTCGCCGTAGGCCAGGGACGCCTGGGAGAGCAGCGGGAGCTCGGGGCGTACGTCGGTGGCGACGCGGATGTCGGAGTCCAGCGGGAGCGGGTCGACGATGATGCCCGGGTTCATCAGGTTGTCGGGGTCCCAGACCCGCTTGAACTCACCGAAGGCGCGGATGAGGCTCTCGGGGTACATGCGCGCGAGGAGCTCGGAGCGGGCCTGTCCGTCCCCGTGCTCTCCGGAGAGCGAACCCCCGTGCCGCACCACGATGTCGGCGGCCTCCTCCATGAAGGCCCGGTACGCGCGGCGTCCGCTCTCCCGGGTGAGCTCGAAGTCGATGCGCACGTGGATGCAGCCGTCGCCGAAGTGCCCGTAGACGACCCCGTAGCGGTCGTGGCGGGCCATGAGGTCCTCGAAGTCGCGCAGGTAGGCGCCGAGGTTCTCCGGCGGCACGGCGGCGTCCTCCCAGCCGGACCAGGCCTCGGCGCCCGTGGGGCTGCGGGAGGTGAGCCCGGCCCCCTCCTCCCGGATCCGCCAGAGCGCCTTCTGGTGGGCGGGGTCGGTGACCACGGCGGCGTCGCGCGGGCGGCTCTCCCCGGCCAGCGAGTCGATCATGGTCTGCGCCGCGGCGGCCGCCTCGTCCGCCGTCGGGCCGGCGATCTCCACCAGCAGCCAGGCGTGGCCGAGCGGCAGGGGGACCCTGGACTTGGAGCCGTGCCGGTCCAGGGCGGCGACGATGCGGTCGTTGAGGCCCTCGACGGTGAGCGGGGAGTGCTCCAGGATCCCGGGGACCGCGTCGGCGGCGGCCGGGGCGTCCTCGTAGCCCAGGACCGCCAGGGCGCGGGCGGGCGGCGACTCGACCAGGCGGACGGTGGCGCCCAGGACCATGGCGCAGGTGCCCTCGGTGCCCACCAGGGAGGCGGCGACGTCGCGTCCCTTCTCCGGGAGCAGCCGGTCGATGGCGTAGCCGGAGACACGGCGCCGGAAATCGGGCATGGCGGTGCGCATCTCGGAGCGGTGGGTCTCCACGAGGCGGCCCAGGGCGGCGTGGATCCGCCCTTCACGGCCGGGGCGGCCGGCCAGCTCCTCGAACTCCTCGGCGGTGTGCCCGGATCCGACGGTGACCCGGGTGCCGTCGGACAGGAGCAGGTCCAGGGAGACCACGTTGTCGGCGGTGGTGCCCCAGGCGACCGAGTGGGAGCCGCAGGCGTTGTTGCCGATCATGCCGCCGATCGTGCAGCGGCTGTGGGTGGAGGGGTCCGGGGCGAAGGTCAGCCCGTGTTCGGCGGTGGCGGCGCGCAGGTCGTCGAGGATGACCCCGGGCTGGACCGTGGCGGTGCGGGCCGCCGGGTCGATGTCGACGATGGTGCGCAGGTGGCGTGAGGTGTCGATGACCACGCCGGTGCCGATGGAGTTCCCGGCGATGGAGGTGCCGCCGCCGCGCGGGATGATCGGCACCCGGTGCGCGGCACAGGCGCGGACGGCGGCCACGCAGTCGTCGACGGTCTCGGGGATGACCACCGCGAGCGGGACGCGGCGGTAGTTGGAGGCGTCGGAGGTGTAGAGGGCGAGCGTGCCCGCGTCCAGAGCTACGGTGCCCTGAACGCCGTCCTCCAGGTCGCGGCGGAGTGCGGCGAGGTCCGGGCTTGCGGTGGTGCTGTGCGGGTCGGCCATGCCCACAGCGTGGCGCGGGCGGTGGCGGCCTGGCAACCACGGCACGCGGCCCCGGGGGCCGGTTTCCACCGGCCGGCCGCGGACCGGTTCCCGGGGCGGGCCGCGGTTCGGTCCGCGGGACGGCTGGGGTGTGCCGCGGGACGCGCCGCGGGCGGTGGCGGCCCGGGGCGTGGCTCAGTCCAGGGACTCGCGCATGGCCCGGACCAGTTCTCCGTCGGGGTCCATGTCCAGGTTCCAGACCATCATCCCGGCCAGACCGTTGTCCTTGACGTACCGGCCCTTGAGCTCGATCACCTCGGGGTTGTCGTAGGTCCACCACTCGTCGCCGTCGTAGATCCAGTAGGCGCCGGCCTCCTCGTCCAGGAAGCGGCGCCCGGCCATCTCCTCCAGCTGGTCGAAGGGCCGGGTGGGGCCGTCGTAGTCGTCGTCGGCGGGCCCCGAGGCCTCCTGGTAGCGTCCCTCGTTCCCGGCCGGGACGCCCTGCCAGCCGCGCCCGAAGGCCGGGACGCCCATCACGATCTGGTGGGGGTCGGCTCCCAGGTCCAGATAGCGATGGATCGCCTGGTCCACACTGTTGGCGTCCTCGTTGTAGCCGGGGACGTGGAGGTTGGAGTGGTGGGTGGTGCGTTCACTCCAGGGGCCCGAGAAGTCGTACCCCTGGACCGTGGCGAAGTCGACGTACTCGAAGACCTCCGCCTCGAAGGCCTCGGAGTGCTTCGCCCCGGCGGGCAGCGAGACGGACAGGACGTAGTCGTCCCCGGTCTCCCGGGAGAGCTCGTCCATCTGGCGGCGGAACTCGGCGACCAGCAGGGTGAAGTTGCGCGGGTCGTCGGGGTGTTCGACGTTGTCGGAGTTGCCCTCGCCGCCCGGCCACTCCCAGTCCAGGTCGATGCCGTCGAAGACCCCTGCGGCCGCGCCCTCCCCGCCCTGGGGCTCCTCGGCGCGGACCGGCAGGTCGCCGCGCAGCCACAGGTCCAGGCAGGAGGCGACGAAGGCCTCCCGGGACTCCTCGTCGCGGGCCGCGGTGGAGAAGTTCACCGACCAGTTCCAACCGCCGAGGGACAGGCTGGCGCCCAGGTCCGGGTACACCCCGCGGAGCTGGCGCAGCTGGTTCAGGCTGCCCGCCAGTTCCTGCTCGTACTCGTCGGCCTCGCCGCTGACGCTCTCGTCGGCGGCGTAGCGGCGCTGGTACAGCTCCCAGGGCTGGTCGTGGCTGCCCTCCGGGATGTGGCACAGCCCGTCCCGGTCGATGTCGCCGAAGGCCCACATGACCCTGGTGAGGTGCTCGGGGGCCCCGCTGTTGCGCAGTTCGTTGACGGTGTAGCCCCGGTTGGCCACGTTCCAGTCGGCGAAGTACCCGATGCGCTCGGGCTCTCGTTGGTTCATGAGCACGAAGGCCCCCACGAGTAGTGCGACTGCGACGGCGGCCGCGCCCAGTACCAGCAGCGGACGCCGCCCGAGGGGTGCCCTGTGTCTGGGTGGGGTCGGGTTGGCGTTCACACCTCGAAGGTAGGGGCACGGCGGGGTCGGGACGGGGTGTTCGTCCCATGTCGGCCAGAAGAGGCCGTTTCCGCAGGCCCGGGAACCCGCGCGCCGCCCCGGTCGTTGTAGGACGACGTCCCACACGCATCATGGGGGCGGTGGAAGGACCGGCCACCGTGCTCGGCCGACGTGCGGGGCACCAGCCGCTGCGCGGGGTCCGCGCCGCGCGGGTTCAGCCGCTGCGCAGGAAGTCCTTCAGGGTGCCCGCCCGTGAGGGATGGCGGAGCTTGGCGAGGGTCTTCGCCTCGATCTGGCGGATCCGTTCACGCGTCACCCCGAACTCCCTCCCCACTTCCTCCAGGGTGCGCGGGTGGCCGTCGACCAGGCCGAAGCGCAGTCGGATGATGCGCCGTTCGCGCTCGGAGAGGTCGCCCAGGATCACCCGCAGCTGTTCCTGCAGCAGGCTGAAGGCGGCCGCCTCGACCGGCACCACCGCGTCGGAGTCCTCTATGAAGTCACCGAAGTCGGACTCCTCCTCACCGATGGGCGCCTGCAGGGAGACCGGTTCGCGGGCGATGCGCTGGATCTCCAGGACCCGTTCCCCGCCGAACCCGGCCGCGGAGGAGATCTCGGCGACGCTGGGTTCGCGGCCGAGCTGCTGGTGGAGCTGGTGCTGGACCCGGACGAGCTTGTTGATCGTCTCGACCATGTGCACCGGGATGCGGATGGTGCGGGCCTGGTCGGCGATGGCCCGGGTGATCGCCTGGCGGATCCACCACGTGGCGTACGTGGAGAACTTGAAGCCCTTGGTGTAGTCGAACTTCTCGACCGCGCGGATCAGGCCGAGGTTGCCCTCCTGGATCAGGTCCAGGAACAGCAGGCCCCGCCCCATGTAGCGCTTGGCGATCGACACGACCAGGCGCAGGTTGGACTCGATGAGGCGCCGTTTGGCGCGCCTGCCCTCCTCCACGAGGTCGGCCAGGTCGTCGGCCGTGCAGAACCCCGGTTCGGGTTCGCGGCACTGCGCGTACAGGCCCACCTCGACGGCCTTGGCCAGGTCCACCTCCTCCTGCGCGGTGAGCAGCCGGACCCGGCCGATCTCGCGCAGGTACATGCGGACCAGGTCGGAGCCGGAGCGGCGGCCGGGGTCGGCGGCGGGGGCCGCTTCCTCGGTCTCGGCCACGTCGACCCCGGCGCGGGCGAGATCGGTGATGGTCCGGTCCAGGGAGCCGGGGGGCGCGTCCAGGCGGTCCAACGCCGACGCGACCTCCCCACGACTAACCGTTCCCCGGCCCGAGCCGGGTAGTAGTCGGACCACCTGACGAATAGGTGGTATTTCGTTGGTCACAACGGTGGGAGCCACCACTACATTGTGCCCGCACCCCTACCTCGATAGGGAGAACTACTATTGTCACCCTCGTGCTACATACCGCCGGAGTCGGACTCCTGGAGGGCGCGTTTCTGCTGGCCGAGCTGCATGAGCTCGACGAAGATCCGATTGTATTCCTCCGGCTGAGCGATCTGGTCGATCCGGTGCAGCTCGGATTTGAGGTTTGACTCGCGCCGATTGATGGAATGAGTCCTGATTGTGCTCAGCATTTGTTGGGCGAAATGCTCGTCAAGTTCTCCATAGAACTCGATCTCCTCTACACCCAGGCGCGTGACGAAATCGCGTTGAGCGTCATTCGGCGCCGCGTCACGCAGGGTGAGCGCCCAGCTCTCCGGGTCGGTCACGTTCGCGATCCCGCCCTGCGCGCGGATGAGCTGGAGCACGGCGCGGTGCTGCGGAACGGTGAAGTCCTCGTCGGTGAGGGTGTCGAAGCCCCGGGCCAGGTTCGGGTGCTTGACCGCGACCTTGAGCGCCTGGCGCTCCCGCTGGACCGAGGGGTCGCGCAGGTCGTAGGGGGCGGACTGGGCGTCCGGTGTGGGCGCCGGCCGGTCCTGGGGCCGGTCCGCCGCCCTCGTCGTGCCCTGCGACCCGCCGCGGCGCATGTGCTGGCGGACGCGGCGCAGCACGAACGACTCGTCCATGAGCCCGAGCCAGCGGTCGAGGTTCTTGCCGTAGTCCAGGCGGACGCCCTCGTCACGGATGCTGGCCACCACGGGCGCGGCTGCGTCCAGGGCGGCGATGCGCCCCTCGGCGCTGGACAGGTCGTAGCCCTCGATGATGTTGCGGATCATGAACTTGTACAGCGGTGTGGCGCCCTCGACCAGGTCGACCACGGCCTGCGGGCCCTGCTGGAGCCGCAGGTCGCAGGGGTCGAGCCCGTCCGGTTGGACGGCGACCAGGGTCTCGGAGGTGAATCCGTGCTCCTCGGCGAAGGCGCGCACTGCGGCCTTCTGCCCGGCCTTGTCGCCGTCGAAGGTGAACACGACCTTGCTGCCCTGGTTGGAGCGGCCCAGCAGCATCCGGCGCAGGATCTTGAGGTGGTCCTCACCGAACGACGTTCCGCAGGTGGCGACGGCCGTGGTCACCCCGGCCTCGTGGCAGGCCATGACGTCGGTGTACCCCTCGACGATGACCGCCTTGCCCTGCCGGGAGATCTCCCGTTTGGCCAGGTCCAGTCCGTAGAGCAGGCGCCCCTTGTGGAAGATGGGACTTTCGGGGGAGTTGAGGTACTTGGGTCCGTCCTCCGCCGGATCGAGCTTGCGCGCGCCGAACCCGACGACCTCGCCGGTGACCTCGCGCACCGGCCAGAGCAGCCGGTTCCGGAACCGGTCGTAGGCGCCGCGCCGCCCCTGGCTGGCCAGTCCGCCCTCGATGATCTCGGCGTCGGTGAAACCCTTGCGGCGCAGGTGGTCGGTGAGGTTCTGCCAGCCCGCGGGCGCGAAACCCATCCCGAACTGCTCGGCGTGGACCCGGCTGAAGCCCCGCTCGCTCAGGAACCGGCGCCCGGTGACCGCCTCGGGGGACAGGAGCTGTTCGGAGTAGAACTCGGCCGCGGCCCTGTGCGCGTCCAGCAGGCGCTGCCGCTTGCCCTCGTCCCTGCGGGAGGTGCTGCGCCCGCCCTCCTCGTACCGGAGCACGATCCCGGTCTGCCGCGCCAGCGACTCGACCGCCTCGGTGAAGCTGAGGCTGTCGATCTGCTGCACGAAGGAGATGACGTCCCCGCCCTCCCCGCAGCCGAAGCAGTAGTACAAGTTCTTGGCGGGGGTGACGTTGAAGGAGGGGGACTTCTCGTCGTGGAAGGGGCACAGCCCCTTGAGCGAGCCTCCGCCTGCGTTGCGCAGCTGGAGGTACTCGCCGATCACGTCAGCGATGGGGGTGCGCTCGCGCACGAGGGCGATGTCTTCGTCTTTGATCCGGCCTGCCACGGTTTCCAGCGTAGTTCGCCCCGAGGGCCTTCCGGCCACCGTCCACAGGCCGGGCTTCCCCTCGGAGACACCTGCCGGACACCTGAGCGTCGGCTGCGAGCTGGGGCCGGGTGCCACCGTGGAGGATCATTTCCTGCCCAGGAGGTCCTTTCCGGTGCGAGATCGCCCCCTGTCTCACGAATCCGGCCGAAGATGGGTCCTGCTGCTCGGCGTGACCGTGATCATCGCCCTGCTCGCGGTGCTCGGCGTCGTCGTGGTGAACCGGTTCGGCGGGGCCGGGGAGCCGGTGGCGGTCGAGGGGATCGTGGGCTCGGAGAAGGTGGCGCTCTTCGAGGACGAACGGGTCCGGGCGCGGTTCGCCGAACTGGGGTTCGACGTGCGGGTGCGGCCGCGCGGTTCACGGCTGCTGGCCGAGGGCGCCGACGAGGCGGACTTCGTCTCCCCCGGTTCGGCGTCCGCCTCCGAGCACGTGCGCGAGCTCCACGGGGTCACCACTGAGTACCAGCCGTTCAGCACGCCCATGGTGCTGCTCAGCCACGGGCCCGTGGCGGAGGCGCTGGAAGGGGCCGAGGTCGCCTCCCGGAAGGAGGACGGCACGTGGTCCTTCGACCTGGCCGCCTACCTGGACCTGGCCGGGGAACGGACCCGCTGGCGGGACCTGCCCGGTAATTCGGTGAGCTCCGGCAACCGCAACGAGGTACTGGTCCGCACCACCGACCCGCGTACCTCGAACTCGGCCGCGATGTACGTGGTGGTCCTGTCCTACCTGCTCAACGACGAGGAGGTCGTGCCGCCCGGCGACGTGGACGGAGAGCTGTCCGCGACCCTGTCCCGGCTGTTCCTGGCCCAGGGGCAGCCGCCCGAGTCCTCCCAGCAGCCCTTCGAGCAGTACCGGGACCTGGGCGCCGGGCACACCCCGCTGCTGTGGGCCTACGAGTCGCAGTACGTGTACGCGGCGGTGGCGGGTCCGCCGCCGCCCGAGGACGCCGTGCTGATGTATCCGGAGCCGACCGTGTACTCCACGCACACGGTGGTGCCGTTCACCGATACCGGGGACGAGGTGGGTCGCCTGCTCACCGAGGACCCCGAGCTCCGTGACCTGATCGCCGAGCACGGTTACCGCACCGACGACACCGCCCACTTCCGCGACCTGGTCGACGAACACGGCCTGCCCGTGCGCGTCCAGGTCGACGACGTGGTGCACTCCCCCACCTACGAGGCCCTGGAGGCTCTCCTGAACGACATCGAGGGTTCCTACGAGAGCACGGGCATGGCTCCGCCCGTCGAGGAGGACGGCCGGACCGGGCGTCGGGGCGGGGGCCGGGAATGAGGGTCCGTGCGTGGGGTGCCGCCCTGGCGGTCCTGGTGCTGGCCTCTGCGTGCACCGCCGAGGGCGGGGGCGGCGTCTTCGGCGGGGACCGCACGCTGCGGGTACTGGCCGGGAGCGAACTCGCCGACATGGAGGAGGTGCTGGCCGCCTCCGCGGAGCGGACCGGGGTGCGGCTGGAACTGGAGTACACCGGCACCCTGGACGGGACCGAGCGGATCGCCGCCGCGGGGGACGCAGGTGTGGCGTCCGAGGGCGGGGAGCCCTTCGACGCGGTCTGGTTCCCCTCCAACCGCTACCTGCACCTGGTGGACCAGGAGCGTTCCCTCGTGGACGCCGAGACCTCCGTGATGGTGTCCCCGGTGGTGTTCGGTGTGGTCGAGTCGCGCGCCGAGGAGCTCGGCTGGACCGACGACGACCTGGTGCGCGGCGTGACCTGGGGGGACGTGGCCGAGGCGGTGTCCGAGGAGGGTCTGACCTACGGGATGTCCAACCCGGCGGCGTCCAACTCGGGGTTCTCCGCGCTGATCGGGGCGGCCTCGGCGATGGCCGACACGGGCGCGGCTCTGGAGGCCGGTGACGTGGAGCGGGTCGGCCCGGAGCTGGCGGAGTTCTTCTCCGGGCAGGAGATGACGGCGGGTTCGTCCGGCTGGCTGATGGAGGAGTTCGCCCGCCGCCAGGAGCGCGGGGGCGCCGCCGTGGACGGCGTGGTCAACTACGAGTCGGTACTGATGTCGCACGCCGCCTCGGGTGAGGGCCGACCGCTGGCCCTGGTGTACCCCGAGGACGGTGTGGTGACCGCCGACTACCCGTTGACGCTGTTGGCGGGCGCCTCGGACGAGGCCGCGGCGGACTACGAGGAGGTGGTGGCGGACCTGCTGGGCGCCGAGGCGCAGAGCGACATCGTCGAGCGCACCTTCCGGCGCCCGGTCTCCGCCGAGGTGGCCGCCGAGGACTTCCCGGACCTGGTGGAACTGCCGTTCCCGGCACGGCGCGAGGTGGTGGACGACCTGGTCGCCGCCTACTTCGCCGAACTGCGCCGCCCCTCGCGCACGGTGTACGTGCTGGACGTGTCGGGGTCCATGGAGGGGCAGAGGATCGGGGACCTGCGGACGGCGCTGGTGGCGCTGACCGGTGCCGACGAGGGGTCCCTGTCCGAGCGGGCACAGCTCTTCCAGGACCGTGAGGAGGTGACCCTGCTGCCGTTCTCCACCGAGCCCTGGGAGCCGAGCACGTTCGTCCTGGAGCCGGGTTCCTCCGATGGGGCCCGGGCCGACCTGGCCGCCGAGGTGGCGGCGCTGGAGGCCGGAGGGGAGACCGCCGCCTACGACGCCGTGGCCGAGGCGTTCTCGCTGTTGGCGAAGGGCGGGGGCGACGACCACCTGATGTCGGTGGTGCTGATGACCGACGGCGAGGTCAACCAGGGCGCCGGCCTGGACGAGCTGGTGGGCGAGATGGCCGACCTGCCGTCGGAGGTGGCGTCGGTGCCGGTGTACCCGGTGCTGTTCGGGGAGGGCAACGGCGAGGAGATGGAGACCCTGGCCCTGGTGTCGGGCGGGCGGGTCTTCGACGCCCGGCAGATGGAACTGGAGCGGATCTTCCGGGAGATCCGCGGCTACCAGTGAGCCGGCCCCCAGCGCGCCCCTCTCAGAGATGATCCTGCCACCAGGGGCGGTTCCGGCGCCGAACGCGCCCCTGGTGGCAAGTTCACGGGGGTGAGGCCTCCTGGGTCACACCCGGGACGTCGGCGGTCGTTCCGCCTGACGAAGGCGGCGCACGGGCGGCGGGCCGGTGCTCTGCCGGACGAGGAGGCGGGTCGGCAGGAGCGGGGCGGCGCCGGCCCGGAGCCCCCGGTCCTCCGTCGTCGCGGAGCCGTTCTCCGCCTGCTCCCGCGCCCCGGCCAGGAGCAGGCGGACCGCTGCCCCGCCGAGTTCGGCGGGGTCGGCGCCGACCGTGGTCAGGGCCGGGCAGAGGTGAGCGGAATCGGGTCGCTCGCCGAACCCGGCGACGCTGACCTGGCCGGGAACGCACAGCCCGGACTCCGCGAGCGCCTGCAGCAGGCCGAGGGCGATGTGGTCGTCCGCGGCCAGCACCGCCGTGACCTCCTCCCCCGCGGCTCGGCGGTGCGCCAGCGCCAGGCCCGCGGCACGGCCTCCCCCGGGTCCGGGCTCGGTGACGGCCTCCGGTTCGGGCACGGGCGCCCCGGCCGCCCGGAGGGCCCGGCGCCACCCCTCGCTACGGGCCGCGTGGCTCGGGGTGCCCCCTGCCACGTGGTGCACGGTGCGGTGGCCCAGGTCGAGGAGGTGCCGGGTCAGCGTGTCGGCGGCGCCGCGGTGGTCGATCCCCACCGTCATGACGGCGGGGCCGAGCGAGGCGGTGCGGGCGGGGTCGCCGTCGACCACGACGGTCGCCGGTCCGTTGAGGGCGGCCAGCTCCGCCTCCTGGCCGGGGACCATGGCCACGCAGCCCTCCGGAGCGTGACCGAGCAGGCGTTCGGCGACGGTGTACAGGTCCCCGGGTGCGGCCCCGGCGAAAAGGAGCGTGCGGCCGGCGGCGCGCAGGGCGCGTTCGACCCCGACCAGGGCGCGGACGGTGTCCGGGTGGTCGGGGGCGGTGGTGAGGACGCCGACCAGCCCGGAGCGGCGGGTGACCAGGGCGCGAGCCGAGAAGTTGCGCCGGTAGCCGAGCTCGGCGACGGCGGCGCGCACGCGGGCCTCGGTCTCGGGGCGCACCCCGGGGTGGGCGTTGAGGACACGCGAGACGGTCTGGTGCGAGACCTCCGCGATCCGGGCGACGTCCGCCATCACCGGGATGCGGCCACCGTTCGCGGGCAAGGGAACCTCCGGGGCGGGACGACCATGTGACGTGCGCAACAGTGTTGGTGTCAACACGACGGACGTCAAGGGGTCCGCCGCCCGGACCTCCCCGGATCAGGGGCGTCGGCGGCGGCGCCCGCTCAGCGGAGGAGCTGGGCGTGCAGCGCGGTGGCGGAGGTGTCGGTGAGGGAGGCGACCTGGTCGACGACGGCGCGCAGGGCCGCTGCGTCGTCGGGGGCGTTCTCGAAGGCGGCGCGGAACTGGGGGTCCAGGGCCCCGGGCGCACCGAGCCGCAGGGCGCCGACCAGTTCGGTGATGGTGCGGCGTTCCTGGGCCTGGTAGATCCGGGCCTCCTCGCGGGACATCACGAAGTGCGCGGCCACCGCCTTGAGCAGGGCGCACTCCAGGAGGGCGCGACGCGGCAGGACGAGGTCGGCGCGGTAGCGGGTGAGGCGGCCGGGGCCGTGGGCGCGGCGGGTGGCGCGCTCGGCGGCCCGGCAGAACCGGCCGATGAGTTCGCTGGTGAGGTTCTTGAGCGCGGCGAGGGAGGCGAGGTCGCCGGTGAACTCGCTGGGCCAGACGGGTTCGGCGAGCAGCTCGGTGAAGACCTCGTCGAGTTCGGCCGGGTCGGCGTCGCAGTAGGAGGCGGCGGCGATACGGCAGACCTCGGCGCGCTGGCCGGGGTCGCGCAGGGCGGCCATGCTGACCAGTCCGGCGTGCAGGGCGTCCTCGACGTCGTGCACGGAGTAGGCGACGTCGTCGGCCCAGTCCATGACCTGCGCCTCGAAACAGGTCCGTCCGGCGGGTGCGCCCTCGCGCAGCCAGGCGAAGGCCTCGGTGTCGTCGGGGTAGCAGTTGAACTTGTGGGTGGGACCGCCCTCGCCCCGGCGCCACGGGTACTTGACGGTGGCGTCCAGGGTGGCCCGGGTGAGGTTGAGGCCCGCACTGCGGCCGTCGGAGTCGATGACCTTGCCCTCCAGGCGGATGAGCAGGCGCAGGCTCTGGGCGTTGCCCTCGAACCCCCCGCAGGCCGCGGCGGCCTCGTCCAGCGCGCGTTCGCCGTTGTGGCCGAAGGGCGGGTGGCCGAGGTCGTGGGACAGGCAGGCGGCCTCGACGAGGTCGGGGTCGCAGCCCAGCGCCTGGCCGAGTTCGCGGCCGATCTGGGCGCACTCCAGGGAGTGGGTGAGCCGGGTGCGCGGGAAGTCGCTCACCCCGGGCTGGACGACCTGGGTCTTGGCGGCGAGCCTGCGCAGGGCGGAGCTGTGCAGGACACGGGCGCGGTCCCGTTCGAAGGGGCCGCGGCGCCTGCTCTTGCGCGATTCCCGGGAGAGGCGCTCGGTGTCGTGCGCGGTGTAGCCGTACCCGCCGTCCTCGCCGTGCGCGGCGTGCTCGCTAGGGGTGGTGGTCATGGCCCCGAGCCTACTTCCCGGCAGTGACAGAACGCGTCATCGGCCCTGATCAGGCCGCGTTGACACGGATGTCGCTGCTGTCGTTGAAAATCCAGTAGTACCAGAGCGAGGCGGTTTCCCTCGTGATGTACCACAGCTGGGTCTTGCGTTCGATGACGGCGGGGCCGGAGCGCGAGGGCGAGGTGCCCGCCTCGATGCCGTGGTCGGCGGCCATGACCTTGGAGCGAAGGCTGTGCCAGGGGTCGGAGACGAGGATGGCGGTCTCCCACTCGTTCGTCTCGAACACCCCCTCGACGGCCTGGAAGCTCTGGAGGGTGTCGCTGCCCTCCTCCACCGCGATGACCTGGTCCGCGGGGACGCCCACCTCGACGAGCCAGTTCCGCCCGGCGGCGGCCTCGGTGAAGGCGTCGTCGGGCTGTTTTCCTCCGACGGTGACGATGTAGGGTGCCACGCCGTCCAGGTAGAGCACCTGGGCCTGGCGCAGGCGGGCCTCGAAGACGGGCGAGGGGACGCCGTTGTACTGGCTGGCGCCGAGGACGATGATGGCGTCGGAGGCGGTGCGGTCGTCCTGGCGTGCGGTGTACCAGACCATCCCCCAGGTGCCCGGGGGGATGGCCAGGGCGGTGAGCAGGACCAGCGCGATGATCCAGCGCAGGCGGAAGCGGCGGCGCTTGCGCCTGCTCCTGGTGGCTCCGGGCTCACGGGGAGGCGGCGTTCGGCGGCCGCGCCGGCGCCGTTCCCCGGCGCGCGGCTCCTCGGCCCGCTCGTCGAACCCCGGCTCGTCGAACCCCGGCTCCTCCACCTCGTCCCGGTGGAGGGGACGCTCGCCCCGGGTGCGCGGCAGCGGCCGGTCCCGGACGAACCTGCGGGTGAAGGCCGAGTCCTGGCCGTCGGGTGCGGAGCGGGTGAACTCACGCGTGTCGGCGGCGCCGTCGTCGCCGGGGAAGGCCTGGGTGAGACCGTCGTCGGACGGGGCCCGGGACCCCCTGGTGAACTCCCGGGTGGCCTCGGCGGTCGGGCCCGCGTCGGCGAACCCCTCACGGGAGAAGACCTGGGTGGCCTCGTTGTCAGCAGAGGCCGGAGTAGTGATGGGGTCCTCCCACGGCTCGTCGCCGCGACCGTCGCTGGCCGTTCGCACCGGCTCACCTCCGCTTTGTTGGGTTCGGGACGCGGTATCCCCAGTGGGACGCCCCCGGACCACCGCTGGTTCTCGCTCTCCCTGTCCCGGGGATTTCCCCGGCCGGGAAGGGACCATCGAAAAGGGAGGGGTCCGTGGACGTGGGACGAGCGGCTGGTCGTACCGGGGCTCAGCCTGTGGGGTGGCGGAATCGGGGTATGCGGGTGTGAGCCCGTACCGGCGATCCAGAATATATCACGAAAAGGTCACAGTCGACTTTCCGGTCGACCTCCTCCGTGGTGTCCGATTCTAGTCTCCCCGGCCCCCTGGAACGCCGGTGGCGGCACCCCTTTCCCAGGAGCACCGCCGTACCGGTTCGGTCGGCCCGGACCTACACCGCGCGCCCGGCGGCGCGGCCGGCCTCCAGGCGGGCGACGGGTACTCGGAAGGGCGAGCAGGACACGTAGTCCAGGCCCACCTTGTGGAAGAAGTGCACCGAGGCCGGGTCGCCGCCGTGCTCGCCGCACACGCCGAGCTTGATACCGGGGCGGGCGGCGCGGCCCTCCTCGACGGCGATACGGATCAGGCGGCCGACGCCGTCCACGTCCAGGGACTCGAACGGCGACACCCCGAACACACCCTTCTCCAGGTAGGCGGAGAAGAAGGAGGCCTCGACGTCGTCGCGGGAGAAGCCCCACACGGTCTGGGTGAGGTCGTTGGTACCGAAGGAGAAGAACTCGGCGTTCTCCGCGATCTGCCCGGCGGTGAGCGCCGCGCGCGGCAGCTCGATCATGGTGCCGACCGGGAAGTTCAGCTCCAGACCGTTCTCCTCACCCACCTCGCGCAGCACACGCAGTGCGTCGTCGCGGATGATCTCCAGCTCCTGGACGGTGCCGACCAGGGGGATCATGATCTCCGGGCGGGGTCGGCCGCCCTCCTTGATCCGGTCCACCGCGGCCTGGGCGATGGCGCGCACCTGCATGGTGAACAGGCCGGGGACGACCAGGCCCAGGCGCACGCCGCGCAGCCCCAGCATCGGGTTCTGCTCGTGGAGCTTGTGCACGGCCTGCAGGACGCGCAGGTCGTTCTCGTGGCTCTCGCCGCGGGCCTCGGCCACCGCCACCCGCACCGACAGCTCGGTGATGTCGGGCAGGAACTCGTGCAGCGGCGGGTCGAGCAGGCGGACGGTGACGGGCAGTCCGTCCATGGCGCCGAGGATGCCGTTGAAGTCGGCGCGCTGCAGGGGCAGCAGGGCGTCCAGGGACTCCTGCTGCTCGCCGGGGGTGTCGGCCAGAATGAGGCGTTCGACGAGCTGGCGGCGGTCGCCGAGGAACATGTGCTCGGTACGGCACAGGCCGATGCCCTGGGCGCCCATGCGGCGGGCGCGGGCGGCGTCCTCGGGGGTGTCGGCGTTGGCGCGCACGTACATGCGGCGGGCCGCGTCGACGTAGTGCATCATCCGGTCGACGGAGCGCACGAGGTCGTCGGCCTGGTCGGAGGCGGGGTCGATCTCGCCCTCGAAGTAGCGGACCACCGGGGAGTCCACGACCGGCACCTCACCCAGGTAGACCTGGCCGCTGGTGCCGTCGATGGAGATGATGTCGCCCTCCTCGACCACCTCGCCGCCCGGCGCCGTCAGGCGCCGGTTCTTGGTGTCGACGTCGAGCTCCTCGGCACCGCAGACGCAGGTCTTGCCCATACCGCGGGCGACGACGGCGGCGTGCGAGGTCTTTCCGCCGCGGCTGGTGAGGATGCCCTCGGCGGCGATCATGCCCTCGAGGTCGTCTGGGTTGGTCTCGCGGCGGCAGAGGATGACCTTCTCGCCGCTGCGGGACCACTTGACGGCGGTGTAGGAGTCGAAGACGGCCTTGCCTACGGCGGCGCCGGGTGAGGCGTTCATGCCGCGGCCCAGGCGGTGGACGCCGTCACCGGCGGCGGCGACGTCGTCGAAGCGCGGGAACATGAGCTGGGCGAGCTGGTCGCCGGTGACGCGCTGGACCGCCTCGTCGAGGCTGATCATGCCCTGGTCGACGAGCTGGTCGGCGATGCGGAAGGCGGCCGCGGCGGTGCGCTTGCCCACGCGGGTCTGGAGCATCCACAGTTTGCCGCGTTCGATCGTGAACTCGATGTCGCACAGGTCGCGGTAGTGGTTCTCGAGGGTGTCCATGATGCCCATGAGCTGCTCGTAGCTGCGGGCGTCGATCTTCTCCAGGTCGGCGAGGGGGACGGTGTTGCGGATGCCCGCCACCACGTCCTCGCCCTGGGCGTTCTGGAGGTAGTCGCCGTAGACGCCGGGCTGGCCGGAGGCGGGGTCGCGGGTGAAGGCGACGCCGGTGCCCGAGTCCATGCCGAGGTTGCCGAAGACCATGGAGCAGATGTTGACGGCGGTGCCGAGGTCGGCGGGGATGCGCTCCTGGCGGCGGTACAGGATCGCGCGGGGCGCGTTCCAGGAGTCGAAGACCGCCTTGACGGCGAGGGTCATCTGCTCGCGCGGGTCGGTCGGGAAAGGCCTGCCGGTCTGCTCGGCGACGATCTCCTTGAACCGGGCCACGAGCTGGCGGAAGTCGGCGGCGTCGAGGTCGAGGTCGTTGGTGACGCCCTTGGCGGCCTTGGCCTCGTCGATGGCCGACTCGAAGAGTTCGCCGTCGATGTCCTGGACGGTCTTGCCGAACATCTGGATGAGGCGGCGGTAGGAGTCCCAGGCGAAGCGCTCGTCGCCGCCCTGGGCGGCCAGGCCGACGACGGACTCGTCGTTGAGACCGATGTTGAGGACGGTCTCCATCATGCCGGGCATGGAGAACCTGGCGCCCGAGCGCACGCTCACCAGGAGCGGGTCCTCGGGCTGGCCGAGTCTGCGCCCCATGGACTTCTCGAGTTCCCCGAGGTTGGCCTCGATCTCGGCGTCCAGGCCCGCGGGCACGGCGCCGCTCTCCAGGTAGTGACGGCACGCCTCGGTGGTGATGGTGAAACCGGGGGGCACCGGGAGACCGATGTTGGTCATCTCGGCGAGGTTGGCCCCCTTGCCACCGAGCAGATCCTTCAGGTCCTTGTTGCCCTCGGTGAACTTGTAGACGTACTTGGTCACGGGGGTGCTCCCTCGTTCTCTCTCGGCGACGCGGCATCGGGTCGGCCCCTGTCTGGCGCGACTCTATCCACAGTCCGCAAAAGCGACCCTCCATGAACTACCGCTTTTCGGCATAGTGCCTGTTCAGAGGGCTTAATGAGGTCTATACCAATGGTTCAGTCAGAGCGCACGCACCCCACCAGCCGGGACAACGGCAGAGTGCCGCTGCGACGAACAACACTGCTGGTCAAAGGAGCTTGACCAGAGCCCGACAAGGGCAGACACAGGCCACCGCGGCCCGGAACCGGGAACACGACCAATCCCCCGCCGCACGCCCCCTTCGGGTGGGATTGTGCGGCGAGACACAGCATTACCAGCAGGTAACCTACGGCTCCGTAAGTTAGGCTTCGGAGTGTGGCCCGCCATCGAGCGGGGTCGCTGGACCAAAAGGGGTGCGAACGGTGTCGAAGGAGTGGGAGAAGGAGCGGGACGCAGGGGGAACGGGGGCCGCCGCGGCCGCCGGAGACCTGCTGGAGGCGGTCAAACCCCGGCTCCGCGGCTGGCTCCACCTGGGGACCGCCCCGCTCGCCCTGGCCGCGGGCATCGTCCTGGTGGCGCTCTCCCCCACCGTGCCCGCCATGATCGCCAGCGCGGTGTACGCCCTCAGCTCGGTGATGCTGTTCAGCACCTCGGCCGTCTACCACGTGGGCCGCTGGTCACCGCGTGCGCAGAAGGTCCTGCGCCGTATGGACCACTCGAACATCTACCTGATCATCGCGGGTACCTACACGCCGTGCATCATGCTCGTCCTGGACGGGACCCTGCGCACGGCCATGCTCGCCCTGGTCTGGGGCGGGGCGATCGCCGGGGTGGCGTTCAAACTCCTGTGGCTGGGCGCGCCGCGCTGGCTGTCCACCGCCCTGTACCTGGCCATCGGCTGGGTCGCGGTCCTGTTCATCCCGGACCTGGTCAACAACACCCACCCGGCCACCTGGATCCTCATCCTCGTGGGCGGCGTGCTCTACAGCGTCGGCGCCGTGGTCTACGGGCTCAAGAGGCCCGACCCCGCGCCGCGCTGGTTCGGCTTCCACGAGATCTTCCACTCCCTGACCATCGCGGCGTTCGTCTGCCACTACATCGCGGTCTCGTTCGTGGTCTACACGGCCTCCTGAACCGAACGCGCGGTGGCCGGGCCCGAGTCCGGGTCCGGCCACCGCGCGTTCCGGGCGCGACCGCCCGCGTCAGGCGAAGGCGAACAGCGGCGGGAACACCAGCACGACCACCGCTGCCCACACCGCGTAGACCGGCAGGTAGGCGGTCTGCCACCGCTCGACCTCAGCGAACGGCCTACTGCCCCGCACGAAGCCCCACAGCAGCCGCGCCGACCACACCAGGTGCACCAGCAGCACAAGGTTCAGGCCGAGCGCCGCCGTCTTGTTGGCGGTGAAACCGAACTCCGCGATCCGGGTCAGCATCGCCGTCAGCGCCACGGCGTTGACCGCGAGGGCGGTGCCCACCAGCGCGAGCTGGAGCCAGTCGAAGACACCGGGCGGGACCAGCGGGTCGCGGGCGGAGATCCAGTACAGCAGCAGGAACAGGACCAGCACCAGGACCGCGTCCATGATGATGAGCAGCTCGCGGTCGACCGTCGTGAGCGGGCCGTTCACCAGCATCGCCACCAGGTCGGCGATCAGCATCAGCAGCGCCAGCGGGGTGAAGACCTTCGTCAGCACGGGCGCTATGTTCTCCACCACGCTCTTCTTGGCCTCCACCAGCCACGCGGCCACCAGCAGCGCGCCGGGCCCGCCGAACGGCAGGAGCCAGGCCTCCATGACCGGCTCCAGGTCGACCCCGGCCAGGGAGAGCACCGACGCGGTGAGGCCCAGCAGGACCATCGAGCCCAGGATGATCAGCGCGAGGTACATCGCCAGCTCACCGGCGAACCGCACGTAGTCCATCCGCCGCTCGTGGGAGCGCCACCGCCCGCCCGCGTGCGGCACGCCGGCGAGCAGCCACAGCAGGACCGGCGCGTGAGTGAACGCGAGCACGGCGGTCATCCCGGGCACCGGGTACGGGCCGGGGGTCTGGACGAACGGGTAGAGGTTCACCGCCAGCGCCGGGATCGCCGCGAGAGCGGCCGTCACCGCGCACACCCGCCAGGGGGCGCGGTGCTTCCAGGCGAACCATCCGGCCAGGAACACGAGGACCACGAAGGGGATGTTGCGGAACAGCGCCATCTCGTCGTCGACCGCGGCGACGAGGATCTTGACCGCGACGCCCGCGGCGAGCGCGAACGCCAGCATCACCCCGAGTTCGCGCCAGCGCGAGGAGCCGGGTTCACCGTCGGATTCGGGGACCAGCACCAGCTGCTTCCACAAACGGTGGGAGTGCTCGCGCGCGAACTCGCGCGAGACCGCGTCCAGAGCGCCCATGCGCTTGACCGCGACCAGGAAGGCCTCCTCACCGTCGAGACCGCCCGACTCCAGGTCGGCGATCTGTTCGCGCAGGTGGTCCTCCATCTCCTCCACGTCCGAGGCCGAGATGGCCCGGCGCCGGCTCACGAAACCGCGCCACTGGTCGATCTGCTCCTCCAGGGTGTCCCCCTGCGCGGAGCCGCTCATCAGGCGAACCCCCCTGCCGGTTCGGCGCCGCCCGGCAGTCCGGGAGGCGCGGCGGCCTCCCACACCTGGCGGAGCGCCTCGGCGACGACCTGCCACTGCTCGCGCCGTTCGGCCAGTGCCTCCAGCCCCGCCTCCGTGATGGCGTAGTGCTTGCGGCGGCGGCCCGCGTCCGACCTGCCCCAGGACGCCTGGACCAGTCCGTTGCGCTCCAACCGGTGCAGCAGCGGGTAGAGCATGCCGTCCGTCCACCGCATCCGCCCGTCGGAGAGCTCGTTGACGCGTTTGACGATGGCGTAGCCGTAGGACTCGCCCTCGGCCAGGATCCCCAGGACCAGCGGGGTCGCCGACGCGGCGACCAGGTCCTTTTCTATGTGCATGCGCTTCCTCATACCTAGCTGTTCTAGGGGTGCAACCCTAGCAGCTCTAGGCATGGAGGAGCCCGACAGCTCCGGATTCCGGGATTGAGGCGTCACAATTCGCTTACACGGCAGGACAAGGGGGACGAAACCTCCATATCTCTCCTCAAGCCAGACGCTAGGTTGAGAACCGGTTCTTCGCTGTGTGCGGCGGGGAACCGAAGAGGCGGTCGGAAACCACATCCCCCCGGGTCCGGCCGTCTCTGCTGTCTCCGGCCTCCGGCGCCGGGCCCCGGTCCGGGGTGAGGCCGGGAAACGGAAAACGGCCGCCCCTCCCCCTACGGGGACGGACGGCCGCTCCTTGCGCTCTCGCTGCCCTCGGAAGGGCTTTTCGGCTAGCAGCCGGGGAGACGCTCCAGCAGGTACATCTCGACGCGGTCCAGGGACACGCGCTCCTGCGACATGGTGTCGCGCTCGCGCACGGTCACCGCGTTGTCGTCGAGGGTGTCGAAGTCCACCGTCACGCAGAACGGGGTGCCGATCTCGTCCTGGCGGCGGTAGCGGCGGCCGATCGCGCCGGCGTCGTCGAACTCCACGTTCCAGCGCTTGCGCAGCAGGGCGGCGAGGTCACGGGCCTTGGGCGAGAGGTCGGCGTTGCGCGACAGCGGCAGGACGGCGGCCTTGACCGGGGACAGGCGCGGGTCCAGGCGCATCACGGCGCGCTTCTCCAGCTTGCCCTTGGCGTTGGGTGCCTCGTCGACGTTGTACGCGTCGAGCATGAACGTGAGCACCGCCCGGTCGACACCGGCCGCGGGCTCGATGACGTAGGGGATGTAGCGCTCGTTGTTCTCCTGGTCGAAGTAGGACAGGTCGACACCGGAGGCCTCGGCGTGCGTCTTGAGGTCGTAGTCGGTGCGGTTGGCGATGCCCTCGAGCTCACCCCACTCGCTGCCCTGGAAGCCGAAGCGGTACTCCAGGTCCACGGTCCGCTTGGAGTAGTGGGACAGCTTCTCCTGCGGGTGCTCGTACAGGCGCAGGTTGTCCTTGGCGATGCCCAGGTCCAGGTACCACTGGTGGCGCTGGTCGATCCAGTACTGGTGCCATTCCTCGTCACTGCCCGGCTTGACGAAGAACTCCATCTCCATCTGCTCGAACTCGCGGGTCCGGAAGATGAAGTTGCCGGGGGTGATCTCGTTGCGGAACGACTTGCCGATCTGGCCGATGCCGAAGGGGACCTTGCGGCGGGCGCTCTGCTCGACGTTCTTGTAGTTGATGAAGATGCCCTGCGCGGTCTCCGGGCGCAGGTAGGCGAGGCCCTTCTCGTCCTGGACCGGGCCCAGGTAGGTGCGCAGGAGGCCGTTGAACATGCGCGGCTCGGTGAAGGAGGCCTTGGCGCCGCAGTTGGGGCAGGCGATGGCGGCCAGGCCCTCCTCGGGCTCGCGGCCGTGCTTCTCCTCGTAGGCCTCGATCAGGTGGTCCGCGCGGAAGCGCTTGTGGCAGGACTGGCACTCGGTGAGCGGGTCGACGAAGGCCGTCACGTGGCCGGAGGCCTCCCAGACCTCACGGGCCAGGATCACGCTGGAGTCCAGGCCGACGATGTCGTCGCGCTCCTGCACCATCGAACGCCACCACTGGCGCTTGACGTTGTTCTTCAACTCCACGCCAAGGGGGCCGTAGTCCCAGGCGGCGCGCAGACCTCCGTAGATCTCACTGGAGGGGTAGACCAGACCTCGGCGCTTGGCGAGGTTGACCAGTGCGTCCATTGCCTCTGACTTGGCGGCCATGGGGTGACTCTCCATCCGGCTGGCGGTCGGTGGATCGCTGTTCGCGATACATCGTCGGTTCTGTGGGGAAGCGGTCCACACGCGGAGCCACGGGTGTGGCGCACCGGGCGACCGCTTCCCACCAGGCTAGAGCAAACGACAAGCGGGCGCGCACTCTTTGCGCGGCGGGGGTCCCGCCGGTACGCGGGGGTCGGGGCGGGGCTCAGGAGGGCGCGTCACCGCTGGTGAGGATCTCGAACGCGGTGGGCTCGTCGATGGCCCGGGAGAGCAGCGGGACGGCCTGGACCTTGACGTCGAAGTTCGACAGGGCCCTCCGGTAGAACCCCGCGCCCTCCCATTCGGTGACCACGGTCCACAGGGTGGGGTCGTCGGCGGCGCGTCCGATGCGGTGGCTGCGGAAGCCCGGGCGTTGGGCCAGGACCGCCACTGCGGCGTCGGCGTCGGTTCGGAAGGCCTCGGTGTCGGCCTCGGGCACGGAGTATCGGGTGATGACGATCACCCGCCCATTGTGGCGCAGACAACGGGACGTCCGACGTCCGGGGACGCGGACTCACTCGTCGGTCGGCCCACGGCCCTTCGCGAAACGGCTCTGATACCTGACCTGTGCCTCTTCCATCACCGAGTCGGCGAGGTAGGCGACCGGACGCACCCCGACCAGGAGCGGTTCGTGGTCGGGCCCGTGTGCGACGGTGCGGCCTCGCAGCACCCAGCCGAAACGGCTCGTGTCCTCCTCCGCGAGGGGCGCGTACTTACGGACCTGGCGGGCGAGCCAGTCCTCCAGCGGACGGGTCCACCACGCTTCCGGAGTGAGGACGCTGACCGAGAGCCCGGGGAGCTCGAGCCCGCTCTCGTAGTCCTTGCTCACCGATTCGCTGTCCTTCTCGGGCCCCTCCGAATAACGAAGGTAGAGGCGGTCGCCGCCGGTCACGAGGTCCGCGAGCTCGGCCAGCCCGGTGACGGTCGGTATCGACGGGCGGTCCCCGCTGGGACCGCCTCGGGAAGATGTGTCCATTGGACCTCGTCTACCCCGTCCTCGGACGACGAAGCACCGGGGCGCCGGTGCCGGTCCGAGCTGTCGACCGGAGCGTCGGCCACGGCCGCCTCCGCGCAGCGGGGTGTACGCCCCGCCCGGCCAGCCCGAGCCGGCGTGTGGATACGCCCGTTCGAACCCGAAGGGGTCCTGCCCCAGAGCACGAACGGGCGCCCACGGCGCGAACGACCCTAGCCCTTGCCGAAGACGCGGTCCACGACCCTCTCGGAGGCGTGGCCGTCGTCCAGGGGGCAGAACTGGTCCACGAAGGACCGGTACGACGCGCTGCTCCTCGCCGCGACCTCGTCGATGTCCAGCAGGGCACCGATGACGTCGTCCGAGCGGGTGAGCAGCGGACCGGGCGCGGTCTCCTCGAAGTCGAAGTAGAACCCGCGCAGGTTGTCCCGGTAGCTCTCCAGGTCGTAGGTGAAGAAGAGCATCGGACGGCCCGTGTTGGCGAAGTCGAACATCATCGACGAGTAGTCCGTGATCAGCACGTCGGTGATCAGGAAGAGCTCCTGGATCTCCGGGTACAGGGACACGTCGTGGACGAAGTCCTTCCCCACGATCGGCACGCTGTCCACCACGCGCGGGTGGCGGCGCACCAGCAGCACGTGGTCGTCGCCGAGCTTCTCGTACATCCGGCGCAGGTCCAGGTGCAGGTCCAGCTTGTGCTTGCCGCGCGTGTAGTACTTGTCGTCACGCCAGGTGGGCGCGTACAGCACCACCTTCTTGCCCTCGGGCAGGCCGAGCCGGCGCCGGGTGCGTTCGGCGACCGCTTCCCGGTCCGCGGAGAAGAAGATGTCGTTGCGCGGGTAGCCGGTCTCCAGGATCTCGCCCTCGAAGCGGAAGGCACTGCGCAGGATCGGGGTCGCCCAGGGGCTCGGCGAGACCAGGTAGTCCCACTGCCGGGTCTCCCACGCGAGCTTGTCGAAGTAGTCGCGCGACTTGCCGCGGATGTTCTCCACGTCGAAGCCGATCCGCTTGAGCATCGACCCGTGCCAGGTCTGCACGACCACCTGGTCCGGGTGGCGGTGGAACCACGCGGGCTGGCGGGAGTTGGTGACCAGGTACCGGCTGCGGGCCAGCTCCCGGTAGTACTCCTCACCCTTGTGCCGGACCGGGGTGAGGTCTTCGGGCAGGCGGACCTGCCCGTCGGCCACCAGCCACGACATGGGGTAGTCGGCCCACTCCCCGCGCCCCCGCAGCTCCGCGTAGACGCTCTGCGGGCTGTCCGAGTACTGGCGCCCGGTGTAGGTGTCGAAGAGGATGCCCTCGGTGATCGGCTTCTCCCGCTGGAGCGGGTAGAAGGTCTCCCGGAGCTCGCGCTGGGCGAAGGCGCCTCGCTCGGCGGGACGCAGGTCGGTGCCGACCTGGATCACCGGGATACCGCGGCCCTGGTAGGAGAGCGTGTAGGCACGCTCGGGACTCTCGGTCTCCAGCGGCATCCGGTGGATGAGGGAGTCGTCGAACTCCACGCCCACGTCCACACCGGCCGTCTCGGCCGCGCCCCCGGCCTTCTCGGCCGTGCCCCTGGCCGGTTCCTCCCCGGTCTCCTCGCTGACCCGGCCCCACAGCTGGTAGGAACCGGTGGGCAGGGAGAGCTCCCCGGACAGGGTGTCGATACGCGAGGGGTCGAACCGGGCCGTGAAGCGGTTTCCGGAGCGCTCCACGGTGAGCCTGTGCTCCTCGTCGCGGCCACGTGCCTTGGCCACGACACCGAGGTCGACCCCGGACGGGAAGACCCCTTCGAGGACGAGGACGCGCTCCTGCCACTCGGCACGGTCGACCACGGGGCGGGCCCGGCCCGCGCGCAGCTTGAGGTGGCCGCTGGACGTGCGCTGGACGGCCAGCTGCTGCTGGGCGCCCTCGGAGTCGTAGGCGGTGGTGAGGACCTCGTCGGGCAGGACCAGGGGCACAGTGCGCTGGTCGTCGGTGACCAGGTACGCGTCCCACTCCTCCTGGCGGATCACGCCGCCGCACTCGCTGAGGCTGCGGTCGAAGAGCTCCTCGCCCCGTACCCGGACGTCGAAGCGGCCGCCCTGGATGCTCACCGGGTAGCTGAGCCGTGCCGTACCCGGACGCCGGACCAGCCTGAGCTCGGTGGCCTCGGCCGCGGGCGCGGACAGCAGTTCGCCGTTCAGGGAGAGCTCGGCCGTGCGAGCGCAGAAGTGGTGCTCGGTGACCCGGGCGCGCGCCGGTTCGACGGCGATGACCAGGTGCCGGTCCCTGTTCCAGTGCGGCCGGACCCACACGTCGCCGCCGACGCTCTGGTAGCCGGGGCGCTCGGGCGGGCCGGGCACCGGGCTGGAGACGATGCGGCGCCGCACCAGGCTGCGGTTGAACACCACGAGCTCGATCTTCCACTCCCCGGGCTCCCAGCTGCCGGAGGTGCGCAGGCGGCGGGGGTCGACGACGACGGTGAAGCCGCCATAGTCGTGCCGGGCGGAGTCGGGCAGGTCGGGCAGCCGGTACTCGGCGGCCAGCCGGGTCCGCACCGGCACGCGGACGCGGCGCTTGGTGGCGGTGTTGACCACGAAGGCGACGATGTGCTGCTGCCAGCGCTTGCGGGCCCGCAGGTTGCGGATGCCGATCCGGCCGCTGACGTGCAGCCGGCCGTCCTCCCAGTGGATGTCCTCGGTCTTCTGCCGGACCTTGATCTCGTCTTCGAGGCGGTAGATCTCCTTGGGCACGGCCTTGGCCGGGTCCTTGGACTCGAAGAAGGGGTAGCGGATGTAGTAGCCGAGCCCCTGCCTGAGGACCGTGGCCTTCTTGATCTCGACGCTCTTGGCGAAGGTCACGACCTCCAGCACGTCGGCGAGGCGCCGCTTGCGCACCAGGTGGTACAGCAGCCGGTCCAGTACGGAGAGGCCGCGCAGGAGGCTGTCCGGGACCTCGTCGAGGTAGCCGTTGAACAGGTCGAGGACGGTCTCCCGGACTCCCTCGTCCGCGTCGTCGATCCGCAGGAGCAGCCGGTGGAGCTCCCCCTGGAGGCGGACGCGGTCCCACAGTTCCCGGTCCGCGCTGGTGAGCGTGTCGGAGAGGGCGCGCATGGCGGTGACGCGCCGGGTGAGGACGCCGCTGTCCAGGGGGACCCCGGCGCGCTCGCGTTCGCGCATCAGCAGGACCGGGGCGGGCAGGACGTCCACGGCCTGGGCGAGCAGGGTCGCGCGGCCGACGCCGAGGTCGGCGTCCTCCGGGTCGAGGGCGTAGTCGGGCAGGGAGTTCCAGAACTCCTTGCGCCAGAGCCGGTTGCCCAGTGTGGAGTCCGCGATCAGCCCGGGGACGGCACGGGGGTCCTCCGCCAACCGCAGGCGGGAGAACTTCTTGTGCGCCTTGGAGGGTGCGGCGCCCAGTTCGTTGAACTGGTACACGTTGCCGACGACCAGGTCGGAGCGGGTGTCCGCGGCGCTGCGGGCCAGGTAGGCCACGGCGTACGCGGTGAGCGCGTCGGAGCCGGTGAGGAAGAGCAGGTGGCTGCCGGCGGCCGCGGCCCCGCCGCGGGAACGCGCCTCGGGGTGGTTCGGGGCCGGCTCCCCCGGCAGGAGGGTGACGCGCAGCCCCGCGGGCGGTGTCCGCGTGAAGGCCTCGGCCGTGGCCAGTCCGTCCTCGCGAGCGGACTCGACGGCCTCGTCGCCCTGGTCGTTCTCCTCGGGGCGGGACTCGTCGGAACCGTGGTCCGAGTCGGGGTCGGCCCCCTCCTCGTCTCCGTTCGTGTCCTGGTCGGCGGCCCCGGACTCGGCCGGTACCTGCTTCGGGCCGCCGTTGACGGCACGGACCGGGACGAGCACGACCTCGATGTCCGTGCGTACGGCGCCGTCCGGCGCCACTGCCCCGGCCTGGCTCTCGTCACGTTGACGGGCCAGGGAGTCGAGGCAGTTCTGCAAGTGTGGTTCGGTGACGTCGAACGTCACGATGACTGTGGGTTCGGGCACGGAAGTTGACACCCTCCGAAGGGTTCGTCGATTGCACGACGTGCGGGCACCGTGGTGCGGACGGTCCGCGTTTATCAGTCGGCCGGTAACTGCGTGTGGATGGACTTGAACCCATCGTGCACTAAGTCTCGGGCAGCCGAGAACCGGGGGGAGGGGCCGCGTGGACCGGGCACGACCGCGCCCGACCCCGCGTTGGAGCCCTGCACTAGGGTCCGATACAGAATTTTGGTTTCCTCCCAGTGACCGTAGCCAAGGGATGTCCAACCCGAACCTGATCGGTCGGCGCCTCACGTCTCGCGACGGCGGCTGGTTCCTGCTTCACTGACATGGCGACCCAGAGGTCTCCGCAGGCTGACACGGATCACCCATCCGCACGCGTCCGCTTGGTTGTCGCGGACTTCTGAGAATGTACCAGGACACGAACCTCACCCCACGGCTGATGTCGGGACACAGGAAGAGGAACAGGCGGCCATGGCCTCTCCCGAGCACGAGGACGAACGGCGGCGATCCGCCCCAGGACGCCCCCTCCCCCAGGGCGACTCCCTGTTCACTCCGGGGGCGGGGCGATTGCGGCGTGAGGTGGAGCGGCGCAGCGCGGTGCCGCTGGTGTGGCTGCACCAGCGGCCGCGGTGGCTCCCCCCGCTGGTGCTGGGCGCGCTGTTCATCGCGGGACTGATGGCGCCCGGTGTGCTGGGAGCGCTGTGCCTGCTCCTGGTGGCGGTGTTCTTCCTCTGGCTGGCCTTCCTGACCTGGCCCTCGCTGAACCGGCAGCAGCGGGCGCCCCGGGTTCTGATGATGCTGGTGGTCCTGGTGTTGGCGGTGGCGAGGATGCTCGGTTTCTGAGGACCCGCGCACGTCCGCTCCCGAAATGCGGGCCACCCTGGGTAATTTTGACAATCATTTTCGTTTTCGCCATAATGAAGCAGTGTCTGCCCAGTTCACGGGGGACGGGGCCCAGAGCCCCGGAACCCCGCCCGCCTTCCAGGCCATCGACGCGTACGCCGCCTACGACGGCGTCACCGTGCTCAACGGCGTCAGCATCGACATACCCGTGGGTCAGACCATGGCCGTTCTCGGGCCCAACGGCTCGGGCAAGTCCACCCTGATGCGCGCGATGCTCGGCATCGTCCCTCTGGCCTCGGGCGAGATCCGCGTCCACGGCACGCCCCTGCGCCGGTTCCGGGACTGGAAGCGGATGGGCTACGTACCCCAGCGGCTCACCGCCGGCGGTGCCGTGCCCGCCACCGTGCGCGAGATCGTCGCCTCCGGGCAGGTCGCCCGGCGCCGCCGCCTCTCCTGGCCCACCAGGGACGACCGGGCCGCCGTCGACGAGGCACTCGCCGCCGTGGACCTGTCCGACCGGGCCGGTGACGCCGTGCGCGAGCTCTCCGGCGGCCAGCAGCAGCGGGTGCTGATCGCCCGCGCGCTCGCCGGCCGGCCCGACACCTTCGTGATGGACGAGCCCATGGCCGGGGTGGACGCGGAGAACCAGCGCGCCCTGGCCAAGGCCATCGCCCGCCTGCGCGACCAGGGCAGCACCGTGGTCCTGGTACTGCACGAGCTGGGCCCCCTGGAGGAGGTCATCGAACGCGCGGTGGTGCTGGAGCACGGCCGTGTCGTGCACGACGGCGAGGCGCCCGAGGCCACCGGGGAGTGCGCGCGGCCCGGGCACGAGCACCAGCACCCCCACCCCGACCCCAACGATCCCGACCCGAACTCCGCTGACACCAGCACGCCCGCGGAGATGATCCGTCTCGAGGTGCCCCGTCGTGACTGAGCTGCTCCAGTACGAGTTCATGCGGCGCGCACTGATCGCCGCGGTGCTGGTCGGCCTGGTCACCCCGATCATCGGCACCTTCCTGGTCCAGCGCCGACTCGCCCTGCTGGGCGACGGCATCGGCCACATCGCCCTCACCGGTGTGGCCCTGGGCCTGCTCACGGGCACCTCACCGGTGCTGACCGCCGCCGTCGTGGCCACTCTGGGCGCCATCCTCATGGAGCTGGTCCGGGTGCGTACGCGCACCAGCGGCGACGTGGCGCTGGCCCTGCTGTTCTACGGCGGTATCGCGGGCGGCGTGCTGCTCATCGGGCTGACTCCGGGGGCGAGCAACGCCACCCTGACCTCCTTCCTGTTCGGCTCGGTGAGCACCGTCGGCGAGCAGGACATCTGGATCGTGGGCGCGTTGGCGGTCGGTGTGGTCGCGGTTCTGGCGGTGTTCGGCCGCGAACTGTTCGTCCTGTGCCAGGACGAGGACGTGGCCAGGGCGCACGGACTCCCGGTCCGCTTCCTGAGCATCCTGCTGGCGGTCACCGCCGCGTTGACCGTGGTGATCGCGATGCGGGTGGTCGGCGTGCTGATGGTGAGCGCCCTCATGATCGTTCCGGTGGCCGCCGCCCAGCAGCTGAGCCGCAGCTTCCGGGTGACGATGGGGCTGGCGATCCTGATCGGGCTGAGCTCCTCGCTCGGCGGGCTGACCACGGCCTTCTACTCCGACCTCGCGCCGGGAGCCACCATCGTGTTGCTGGCCCTGGCGCTCTTCTGCCTCGCCGTGCTCCTCGGCGGGGTCCTGCGCCGCGTGACCAAGCGGCGGGCACCGGCCCCCTCCATCCCGTGGCGGAGGGTCCGGCGGATACGATGCCCCAGACCGATGGGGGGAGGGTGACACCATGAGTACAAGACGCGAGGCCGTTCGCCAGGCACTGACCGAGTCCTCCGGTTTCCGCAGCGCGCAGGACCTTTACGCGGACCTGCGGGCCGACGGATCGAAGATCGGCCTGACCACGGTGTACCGGGCTCTCCAGGCCCTGTGCGACTCCGGCGAGGTCGACGTGCTGCGCACCGACGACGGCGAGGCCGTCTACCGTGCGTGCGACACCGAGAGCCACCATCACCACCTGGTGTGCCGTAGCTGCTCCGTCGCGGTGGAGATCGAGGGTCCCACCGTGGAGAAGTGGGCCGCCGAGGTGGGCGCCAAGCACGGCTTCAGCGGGGTGACCCACACCGTCGAGGTGTTCGGCACCTGCGGCAACTGCTCCCTGCGTGCCGCACAGCAGGTCTGACCGAGACAGGACGAGGGCCCCGCGCATCCGCGCGGGGCCCTCGTCGTACGTGTGGGTGTGCGGACCGGGGCCCGTGGGAGGGGACCGCGTGCGGACGCCGGGCGGAGTCGGGTCCCGGCGGGCGGAAACCGGCGTGCACACGGTCTCCACCCGATAGTTACCCGCAGGTAGCCATGTCGTGCGGTGACTGGGCCAGGCTGTGCGTCCGTGTACAGACGAACCACGGCGGCGCTGCTCGGCGCGCTGCTCCTCTCCCCGCTCCTGTCCGCCTCCCCCGCCTCCGCCGAACCGGCCGCCCCCGACCGGCAGGACGCGGCCCACCCCCGCATCGTCACCCACAACGCCTTCCTGCTGCCTAAGGCCCTCTACCCGAACTGGGGCCAGGACATCCGCGCCGACCTGACCGTCCAGGAGGGCCTGCTCTCCGGCCAGGACGTGGTGGTCCTGCAGGAACTGTTCGAGAACTCCAGCGCCGAACGCCTGCGTTCGGGGCTGTCCGAGGAGTACCCGCACGGCACCCCGGTCGTGGGCCGGTCCACCTCCGGCTGGGACCGCACCACCGGTTTCCGGCACGAGACCGCCACCAACGGCGGGGTGAGCGTGCACAGCGTCTGGCCCGTCGTCCGCGCCGAACAGCACGTCTTCACCCGCGCCTGCGGGGCCGACTGGTTCTCCAACAAGGGCTTCGCCTATGTGGAACTGGACACGCCCGAGGGCCCGCTGCACGTGGTGGGCACGCATTTGCAGTCCGAGGACAGCAGCTGTTCCAGCGGCGAGGACGAAACCGTCCGCGAGGCCCAGCTGGACCAGATCGTCGCCCTGCTGGACGAGAAGGCCGTCCCCGACAACGAGCAGGTCTACCTGGCCGGCGACCTGAACATCGTGGGCGGCAGCGCCGAGTGGGACCGGGCGGTCAAGCGGCTCGACGCCGTGGAGCCGGCCTACACCGGTGACGCGGTCTCCTGGGATCCCACCACCAACTCGATCGCCGCCGACGACTACCCCGGCTGGGAACCGCAGCAGCTGGACCACGTCCTGCCCGTCCGCAACGGCGCGGCCCCGCGGTCCTACGTCAACGAGACACGGGCTGTGAAGAGCGAGCCCTGGACCGTCCACTCCTGGGGCCGCGACCACACCTACGACGACTACTCCGACCACTACCCGGTCTTCGGCGGCGTTCCGACCGTCAACTGAGAACCGTGAGGCCCCCGTCGGCGGGGGCCTCACGGTGCGGTCAGCGGCGTTCCCGCCCCGGCAAGGGTTCGCAGCGCTCCAGGGTGGGGCGCTTGGCGGGCACGCCGTCGCCCGAGGACCGGCCCGTGAGGCGGCGGTGGATCCACGGGACGAGGAACTCGCGCGCCCAGTGCAGGTCCTCCTGGCGGGCGGTGCGCCAGTCGCGGGGCTCCGGCGGCGGCCAGGGCTGGTTCCAGTCGGCGTCGACCGGCAGGTCCAGGACCTCGCACACGCGCAGGGCGAGCCTGCGGTGGCCCTCGGAGGACAGGTGGAGCCGGTCCCAGTTCCAGGCGCGGGAGTCCGAGAGGACCTTCATGCTCCACACGTCGACGACGTCGCAGCCGTACCTGTCGGCGACGGCACGCATGTGCATGTTGTAGGTGGCGATCTTGCCGCGCAGGTGGCGCATGACCGGCTGCCAGTTGGTGTCGAAGCCGGTGAAGACGACCACCCGGGCGCCGGTGGCGCGCAGGTCGGCGACCATCGACTCGAAGATCTCGACGACCTGGTCGGGGTCGCTGCCGGGGCGGAGGATGTCGTTGCCGCCCGCGCACAGGGTGACCAGGTCCGGTTTCATCTCGACCGCCCGCGGCACCTGCTCGTCGCGGATCTGCGCGATGAGGCGGCCTCGGATGGCGAGGTTGGCGTAGCGGACCTCGGGCACGTGCCCGGCGAGGTGTTCGGCCACGCGGTCGGCCCATCCCCGGTAGCGGCCGTTGGGCACGCTGTCGCTGTCCGGGTAGGGGTCGCTCATGCCCTCGGTGAAGCTGTCCCCGAGGGCGACGTAGGACAGGATGTCCTTGCTTTTCAGGTCACCGGGAGATCCGGTCGGCACACCGCTCATGGTGTTCGATGATGCAACCCAACGCCGTGGTTACGCGACAGTAGGTTGATGCTTTGTCGCCTTTTGGGGCGGAACTCACACCATGGGCGGTGTGCCCGGAAAAGTAGTGTCAGCGGTCCTTGGTGAGCGTGGTGAGCACGGGGCGCTTGGCGGTCACCGTGTCACCCGAGGACTTCCCGGTGAGCCGGCGCCCGATCCACGGCCCCAGGGACTCCTTGACCCAGTGCAGGTCGTCCCTGCGCGCCTCGGCCCAGCTGACCGGGTCCGCCTCGGGCCAGGGATCGTCCCAGCGCTCGTCGGTGGGCACGCCCAGGACCTCGGCCACGCGCAGGGCCAGGCGGCGGTGCCCCTCCGGGGACATGTGCAGCCGGTCCTCGTCCCAGGCCCGGGAGTCGGTGAGCACGTCCATGGACCACTGGTCGACCAGGAAGCAGTCGTACTTGTCGGCGATCGCGCGCACGTTCATGTAATAGCGCGCGAACAGGCCGATGGTGCCGCGCATGTAGCCGGTCGCCACGTTCACGCCGGTGAACAGCACGACCTCGCTGCCGTTGGCGCGCAGGCGGGCCACGGTGCGGTCCAGGATCTTGGCCACGCGCTCGGGATCGCCGGCGGGGCGCAGCAGGTCGTTGCCGCCCGCGCACAGGGTGACCAGGTCCGGCGCCATCTCCAGGGCGGGCGGGACCTGGTCGGTGACGATCTGGCGGATGAGCTTGCCGCGCACGGCCAGGTTGGCGTACTCGATCTCGCCCGTGTGGTCGGCCAGGTGCTCGGCCAGCCGGTCCGCCCAGCCGCGGAAGACACCGCTGCCGTCGGCGTAGGGGTCCCCCACTCCCTCGGTGAAGCTGTCACCGAGGGAGGCGAGCGACATCCCCGCCCTGATCGGCGAGCCTGCCGAGGACGCCTCGGAACGGTTGCCCTTTGCCATCACTTCTTCTCCCCATCCACCGGGTTGGGTACGGCGCCGCCGTACCGGCGGTCCCGGCTCGCGTAGATCTCACAGGCCCGCCACAGGTCGCGGCGGTCGAAGTCGGGCCAGAGCGTCTCCAGGAAGACGAACTCGGCGTAGGCGGACTGCCACAGGAGGAAGTTGGACAGCCGCTGTTCGCCGGAGGACCGCACGAAGAGGTCCACCGGCGGGATGTCGGGGGCGTAGAGGTGCTGGGCGAGGGTGTCCTCGGTGATCTTCTCCGGAGAGATCTGTCCGGCGGCGGCCTGGCGGGCCAGCTCGCGCACGGCGTCGACGATCTCGGCCTGGCCGCCGTAGTTCACACAGAACTGGAGGGTGAGCCGGGTGTTGTCCTTGGTCATCTCCTCCGCGTCCTTGAGCTCCTTGATGACGCTCTTCCAGAGCATCCCGGCGCGTCCGGCCCACTTGACGCGCACGCCGCGGGCGTGGAGTTCGTCGCGGCGGTTGCGGATGGTGTCGCGGTTGAAGCCGAGGAGGAAGCGCACCTCGTCGGGTGAGCGCTTCCAGTTCTCGGTGGAGAAGGCGTAGGCCGACAGGTTGGGGACGCCCATCTCCAGGGCGCCCTCGATCACGTCGAAGAGCGAGGACTCACCGGCCTTGTGACCTTCGGTGCGCGGCAGACCGCGTTCCTTCGCCCAACGGCCGTTGCCGTCCATGACCACCGCCACGTGGCGGGGCACGAGGTCGGCGGGCACCTCCGGGGGGCGGGCCCCGCTGGGGTGCGGGACGGGCGCGGCGTAGTCCCGCTCGCGCCGCTTACCGTTGTCGAAGCTGAACAGACTCAAGAACGCTCCACATGGCGCAGTGATCGGATTCCGTTTTCCAGGTGCCACTGTAGGTAGGCCGCGACCAGCCCGCTGCACTCGGAGCGGTGCCTGCCGTCGCTGGCGTCCGCGCTGTCCCAGTCGCCCCCGAGCAGCGCCGACATGAGTCGGAGCGTGTCGGGTGAGGGGTGCGTGGAACCGTGGGGACGGCACACCGAGCAGACCATACCTCCGGCGTGCACCGCGAACGCACGGTGCTCCCCCCGGCTGCCGCAGCGGGCGCACTCGGCCAGGGCCGGGGCGTACCCGGCGACGGCCAGGGACCGCAGGAGGTAGGCGTCGAGGACCAACCGGGAGTCGTGGCTCTCCTCCCCCAGGGTACGCAGGGCGCCGATGAGGAGGAGGAACTGGCGTAGGGCCGGGTCCTTCTCCACGGCGACGATCTTCTCCGCGGTCTCCAGCATCGCGGTGGCGGCGGTGTAGCGGGAGTAGTCGGAGACGACCGCGCTCCCGTAGGCGCGCACGGTCTCGGCCTGGGTGATGACGTCCAGGGTCCGGCCGGTGTGCAGCTGGAGGTCGACGTGGGTGCACGGCTCCAGCCGGGCGCCGAAGCGCGACTTGGTGCGGCGCACGCCCTTGCCGACGGCGCGGACCAGTCCGGTGCGGCGGGTCAGGAGGGTGACGATGCGGTCGGCCTCGCCCAGTTTCTGGTTGCGCAGGACGACGCCCTCGTCGCGATAGAGACTCACAGCCCCATTGTCGCGGATGGCACCGACCGTCCCGTGCGGACGCCCGACACCCTGAGCTGGTTTATTACGGTTTGGATTCCCTTTTGACGATATTTGCTCTACTCTCACGCGCTAGGGCCTGATGGTTTCGGTCCCGCCGCCCCTCCCCCGCGGCCCTGACGACCGAGACCGTAAACCTGACCCCCTCAGCATCGGACCACCGATTTCTCACGTGGTCATGGGCACGGGAAGAACCGGCCCGGGGAAAACCCACATCCCCGGCGGCGGAACCCCGTCGGGCTCACGCACCCGACCACCCCGCAGGGGTGCCCGAAAGATTCCCCATCCCGGCACGGAAGGTAGAGCGATATGGTGCGAGGTCGCCGAGGCAGGCGCAGGATGAGCGCTCGCGAACAGCGCTCGGACCGTGGTGAAGGACGCAGAAAGGCCCGAAAGATACCGCTCGTGGCCGCCGTGGCCGCGATCCCGGTCGGGCTGACCCTGGCCGGCGCGCTGGTGCTCTCCGGGCTCGGCGACGAACCGGACCCGGCGGACGGCACCGCCGCCGCCGGTGCCGGTGCCGGTGCCGGTGACATCGACGGTGGCGGCATCGGGGACGCGGTGAGCGACGACTCCAACCTTCCCGTCACGGCCACCGAGGACGACTTCTTCGCCTCACCCACGGGAGCGCCCGACACCGCCGAGCCCCGGGGCGACAGCGGACCGCGGACCTCCACGGTCACCGCCTCCTCGTCCGCCGAGGACTCCGGGGCCGAGGCCGACGACGCTGACGAGGGCGGCCGCGCCGGCGAAGGCAACGGCGGTGGCGGTGGCGGCAACGGTGGAGGCGGCAACGGCGGCGGGAACGGCGGCGGCCAGGCCGCCGGCGGACCCCAGACCTCGGCCGTCGTGACCCTGGTCAACGACGAGCGCGCCGCACAGGGCTGCGACCCGCTACGCGTGGACGACCGGCTCACCGCCGCCGCCCAGGAGCACAGCGAGGACATGGCCGCCCGCGACTACATGGCCCACGAGAGCCCTGAGGGCGAGGGCCCGGGCGACCGCGCGCGCAGGCACGGCTACGACGCCTGGGGCGCGGAGAACGTGGCCAAGGGCCAGCGGAACGCCGACCAGGTCATGGACGCCTGGATGAACAGCCCCGGCCACCGGGCCAACATACTCAACTGCGGTCTGGTGGCCATCGGGGTCGGCGAGGCCGACAACGCCTGGACCCAGAAGTTCGGCTGGGAGTAGCCCCAGGAGCGCTCCGACAGGCCGGAACAGCGTGAGCGGGCCGCACCCCGATGGGGGTGCGGCCCGTTCACGCTCCGGGAGCTCGGATGGTGGAAGAGTGTTCCGGCTGGAAGCAGGAGAGGCAGGGAAGGAAGCCGGAACAGTGCCCACCGGGAGAGGTGAGTACGACGGTTGGCATCCGAGTGTCCCGCACGACCCATCCGCGCGGCGCTCGGGACCTCGGGGACGCGCAGGGTCCGCCGGACGAGCTCTCGGTACGACATGCCGGCGATGGTGGCACCCCGCTCTCCCCTGCCGCCACGGCTTTTCCGACGGGGCGGGGATCCGGGGCCGGAGGGCCCGGGTCTGGCCCCGGCGTCCGGGGGCTGGCTAGAGTGCGTCGGGTGAGCATCGAGATCCGGCCCGCCACCGGCGCCGACCTTCCCCACGTCCTGAGGCTCCTCGGTGAGATGTACCCGGAGGACCCCTCCCTGTCCGAGGCGGCGTCCGACCGGATCTGGGCCGAGATCAGCGCGCAGACCGGCAGGTCGCTGCTGGTGGCGGACGACGGCGCCGGTGAGCTGCTGGGCACGGTGGACTGCGTGGTCATGCCGAACCTGAGCCGGTCCGGGCGGCCGCGCCTGCTCATGGAGAACCTGATCGTGTCCGAGGAACACCGCCGCCGGGGCGTGGGACGCCGGCTCATGGCCGGGGTGCGGGAGATCGCCGAGCGGAAGGGCTGCTACAAGGTGCAGTTCCTCTCCGCCGAGGACGCCTACGTGCACGAGTTCTACCGCTCCTGCGGCTACACCCCCTGGGCGGGCGGCGGGTTCCACCTCTACCTCTGATCCCGGCCTGGGATGTCACCCGGAAATGGAACGGTGCGCGTATGCGTGAGTTGAGTGAGCTGAGCGGAGTGGAGAGCCCCGCGTGGCCGGAGCTGAGCCGGATGTGCGCGGACAGCCCTCTGGACGTGCGGGTCCTGCCTCCGGCCCCCGAACATCCGGGCCGGTGCCTGCTGCGGCTCCAGGTGAGCGCCGGTTCCTACCTGGGCGCGGTCGCCCTGGAGTCCGGCGGGATCCTGGTGGACGGCGGTTGGCTGCGGATTCACGGCGGCGGCTGCGCCGACCTGCCCGGACTGGACCAGGTCAACGGTATGACCGGGGAGATCGGGTCCGTGCGGCCGGCGCGCATGGTGGTCGCGCACGACGTGCTCGGCGGTGTCTTCGCCGTCAACGGCCCGGAGTCCGCCGGCCTCGGGTATCCGGGAGCGCCGGGCGAGATGGTCTACTTCGCCCCGGACAGTCTGGAGTGGGAGCCCATGGAGGCCGGCTACTCCGGCTGGTGGACGTGGCTGCTGGCGGGACACCTGGGCTTCTTCTACGAGACCCTGCGCTGGCCGGGATGGCGTGCGGAGACCGCGGACCTGCACCCGTCGACCGGTCTCGCCGTGTACCCGTTCCTGTGGTCCGAGGAAGCACAGGCGGATCTGGCCGCCACCACCCGGGGCCCCGCTCCGGTGGCCGAGCTGGTCGGGGCGAACCGGGAGTTCTGCACCTCCCTGGGGGTCGCCGATCCGGGGCCGCTGGGCGCCTTCTGAGCACCGGCCCGGCACCCGGGACCGGGGCGACGGGACCGGTCACAGGGACGGGGCCCGCGACGTGTGTCGCGGGCCCCGTCCGCTCAGTGCCAGGGTGGATCAGCAGGATGCCGGACGCCCTGTGCCGGGGGCGCCGGGCGGTACCGGGTCAGGCGCGGCTGATGGCGCTGCACACGGCCTTCAGCGAGGCCGTGGTGATGCTGCTGTGGATGCCGACGCCCCACACGGTCCTGCCGTCGATCTCGGCCTCCACGTACGCGGCGGCACGGGCGTTGCCGTCCTCGCCCATGGAGTGCTCGACGTAGTCGATGACCCGGACCTTGACGTCCACGTCGGCCAGCGCGTCACCGAACGCGGAGATGGGGCCGTTGCCGGTGCCCTTCAGCTCACGGATCTCACCGTGGACGCGGGCGTCGGCCTCGATCGTGTACGTGCCGTCCTCGGCGGTGCTGGAGCGGTGCGCCAGGACCGCCACCGGGCCGCTCTCGGCCAGGTAGGTGTCCGAGAAGATGTCCCAGATCTTCTCGGCCGGGAACTCGCCGCCCTCGGCGTCCATGAAGCCCTGGATGACCTGGGAGAACTCGATCTGCAGGCGGCGCGGCAGGTCCAGGGAGTGGTCCCGCTGCATGATGTAGGAGACACCGCCCTTGCCGGACTGGCTGTTGACCCGGATGACCGCCTCGTAGTTGCGGCCCACGTCCTTGGGGTCGATGGGCAGGTACGGGACGTCCCACGGGTAGTCCTCGACCTGCTTCCCGGCCTCGGCGGCACGGGCGTCCAGGTCGGTGAAGCCCTTCTTGATGGCGTCCTGGTGGGAGCCGGAGAAGGCCGTGTAGACCAGGTCGCCGCCGTAGGGGTGGCGGGGCGCGACGGGCAGCTGGGTGCAGTGCTCGACCGTGCGGCGGATCTCGTCGATGTCGGAGAAGTCGATCTTGGGGTCCACGCCCTGGCTGAACAGGTTCATGCCCAGGGTGACCAGGCAGACGTTGCCGGTGCGCTCGCCGTGGCCGAACAGGCAGCCCTCGACGCGGTCCGCGCCGGCCATGACGGCCAGTTCGGCGGAGGCCACACCGGTACCGCGGTCGTTGTGCGGGTGCACGGAGACGACCACGTGCTCGCGCCGCGTCAGGTTGCGGCTCATCCACTCGATCTGGTCGGCGTAGACGTTGGGGGTGGCGCGCTCGACGGTGGCGGGCAGGTTCAGGATGATCTCGCGGCCCGGACCGGGCTGCCAGACGTCCATGACGGCCTCGCAGACCTCCAGGGCGAAGTCCAGCTCGGTGTCGACGAAGATCTCCGGCGAGTACTCGTAGCCGAAGTACTCGGTCTCGCCCAGGTACTGCTCGGCGAAGCGCATCACGTGGCGGGTGCCCTCGACCGCGATGTTCTTGCAGGCCTCCCGGTCGACCCGGAAGACGACCCGGCGGAAGGTGGGCGCGGTGGCGTTGTACAGGTGCACGGTGGCGCGCTTGGCGCCGACCAGGCTCTGCACGGTGCGCTCGATCAGGTCCTCGCGGGCCTGGGTCAGCACGGAGATCTGTACGTCGTCGGGGATCAGGTCGTCCTCGACCAGCGACCGGACGAAGTCGAAGTCGGTCTGGCTGGCGGCGGGGAAGCCGACCTCGATCTCCTTGTAGCCCATCCTCACCAGCAGCTGGAAGATCTCGTGCTTGCGGGTGGAGTCCATCGGCTCGATCAGCGCCTGGTTGCCGTCACGCAGGTCGGTGGACAGCCAGCGGGGCGCCTCGGTGATGCTCTTGGAGGGCCAGGTGCGGTCGGGCAGGTCCACCGGAGCGAAGGGCTCGTAACGGTGGAAGGGCATGGGACTCGTCTTCTGCTGCGGCACCATAACGGTGTTGCTCCTCGGGAAAAGTGTGGCGCGTGATGTCGTGGTCGACACGGCAAGCCGAAGTCCCGCGGCGAGGGGCCGACCGTTTAACGATCCCCGCCGCGGCCACTAAGGAGGAGCAGCTCGCGCAGCATAACGATCGTCACGCTAGCAGACGCGCAACGAAATCCGGTACTCACCGTCCACATGATGGGACGAACCCTTCCTGAACTGCGACAGAGGAAACGGTTTCCGTGGATTTCAGATGATCGCTCAAAACAGGTACCTCGACTTCAAGATATAGCCGCGAGCGGTTACCCTGGAGGAGAACCCTTCAGTGCTAGGGGGGTCACACGGATTCCGTCGGCGGGACCCAGGGTGCGGCCAACACCCGAGGCCCCGGCAGGCAGGCAAGCCCAGCCACCGCAGGGCCGGTACCGCCGGCGGAGATCCTTTTTCCCACGCACGTGCGTGCACGAACGCCCGATCCCTGAGCCGGGGGCCGGGCGTTTCTCCTGTGCGGAGTCCCGGGTACCGGGTTCCCGGTGCCCGAAGGGTCGCTTCCCGGACCCGGTCAGGTCCAGGCGCGCTCGCGCCAGCGCCAGGCGTTCTGCCCCAGGTACGCGCGCAGCGTCCGAGGGGGGCGCCCCAGCAGCCGCTCGACCTCGTCGGTGATCGGCTGGTTCCAGTTCAGCTTGGTGAGTGTGTACACCGCCGCCATGAATCCGACGGTGTCCCACCCGACTCCGCGCCCGCGCAGACGGGCGGCGAAGCGCGGCAGGCTCGGGTCCGTGTAGCGGACGGTCTCGCCCAGGGCTTCGGAGAGCTGCTCGGCCACCTGCTCCATGGAGAGCCGTTCGGGGCCGGTCAGGTGGTGGACGGCGTTGCGGTGGCGCTCCGGGGCGAGCACGGCGTCCAGGGCCACGGCCGCGCAGTCGCGTGCGTCCACGAACGTGGTGAGCCCTCTGCCCGCAGGGACGAAGAGCTCGTGGTGGTCGGCGATGTCGGTGCCGTGGGTGGAGACGGTGCGGTGCAGGTTCTGGTGGAAGAACGAACAGCGCAGCACCGTGTGGCTCATCCGGCTGCCGAACAGGGCCTGCTCGGTCTTGTGGTGCGGGATGAACTTCGCCCGGTCGGCGCCGAAGACCGACACGTAGACCACGTGCTCGCAACCGGCGGCCTCGGCGGTCTCCAGGAACGGGATGATCGCCCGCTTCGCGGCCTTGTTGCCGGGCAGCGGGAAGAGCAGGAAGAGGGTCCTCACCCCCTTGAGCGCCCCGGGCCAGGTCGCGGGATCGAAGAAGTCCAGCCGGGCGACCTCGGCGGAGGTCCCGGACAGGCGCTCGCGGAGCCTGTCGGGGTGACGGGAGGCCACCCGCCAGGGCCGGTCCCCCGCCTGCTCGGCCAACAGGGTGGTCAGCTCGTCGCCGACGTTGCCCGTGGGTCCGGTGATCAGAAGCATGGTCCGGGCTCCGTTTCCTGCTCTCGGTGAGTGCATTGATCATCCCAGCCCCAGCAGGAAACAGAACGGCGCCCGCCCGAAGAGGGGCGAGCGCCGCAGGGAGATTCGAAGGCTCCGGTCAGCGGAGGTTCTTGAGGAAGCCGGTCCACTCGGAGGAGGAGAAGAGCAGGTGCCCGGCCTCAGGGTGCTTGGAGTCCCGAACCCCCGTACCGAGGTCCAGGTCCGCGACCTCGACGCAGTTGCCACCCGTGTCCGTGCTGTAGCTGGACTTGCGCCAGATCCCGGCAACTTCCACACAATGGCCACCCGTGTCACCGCTGTGGCTGGACTTACACCACATTGGGGACGCAGCGAGAAGGTCGCGCGGGATCGTGATCATGGGTGTTCCTCAATCAACTGGGTAATCAGGTCCCGTGACTGCTGGGGCCTGAGCGCTGCGAGACGGAGATGCTCATACGCTATCTGGTGATCTCGGATCTCGGCAGGTCGTTCCAGGTAGAGAGCCCCTGTCCTGTACTCGATGTAGACGAGTCCGGGGTCCATCTCTGCCTCAAAGTTCATGATGCAGAAACTGCTGATCAACCCAGGGTGAGCCCCGCTACGGCCATCGACTACCTGAAGAGTGATTTTCGGCAGGTGCGACACCTCAAGCAGGTATCGCAACTGCTCCCTCATCACCCCAGGACCACCAATGTTTCGACGCAACGCGCTCACATCCAGCACGGCCCACAAACGAGGAGCATCTTCGCGTTTGAGGACCTGCTGCCGGGACAGCCGGAGCTCGACCCTCCGCTCGATTTCCTCTTCATCAAGCTCAGCGATGCCTCCCCTCATGACCGCTTCGATGTAGGCCCTCGTCTGCAGCAAGCCGTCAATCAACTGAGGCTGCCAGGAGTAAATATCTGTAGCACCCTGCTCCAGGCCGATGTAGAGCGAGAACCAATCAGGCACACTCTCCGAATGCCGCTCCCACCAGCCCTTCTTCTTGGCGTCGCGGGCAGCCTGCAGGTAGTGCTCTCGGCGGTCCTCGGGCACGTTGTAGAGGTCGAAGAGGATTTCCTCCAGATCCCGCACCCTGGGCGGCACCACTGCCGTCTCGAAGTGCCCCACCTTCGCCGGAGTGCAGCGGAGTTTGTCGGCGACCTGCTGGCGGCTGAGACCCGCTTCCAGCCGGAGCCGCTTGAGTTCGTGGGCAAGCCAGCGGCGCCACACGGTCGGGCTAGATGTCATCGCCCACCATCCACTCGGATATATGCACCCTTACTCCCACTTTGACCCGCTATGCGCATCTGACCTGGGAAAACAATCCGACCTATCGACCGAAAAGCATGGTCAAGACGATCACTTCCCTCTAAATTTAGAGACAAATAAAAGCCGCTAACCTTAGTGGCTACACACTACAGCGCCCGCGACGTGGGCGTACAGCGAACCGAGGAGGATCTGCGCCCGAACCCGAGGACTACGAGACCCCCACCCTGCTCTCCGAATCCCAGCTCGATGCCAAGGCCGAGGCCGTGGTCAAGGCGCTGACCGCACTGGGCCTCACGGCTCGACTCTCGTCGAAGCAGTACTGCAACAGCCACGAGATCCAGGTGGAGGAGGTCGAGTCCGGCCAGGACGCCACCCTCTACCTCGACGCCGAGGGCGGGGCGAACTGGGGCATCTGGGGCATCTGGGGTGAGACCCCCTACGAGCGGCACACCACCGTCCAGGACATCACCACCGCGATCACCGGTCGGCTCCGCGCCCCGCTGGCGGCCAACGACTAACCGTGCTCCTCCCCCACAGGCACAGACCTCTCCGCTACCTCATTCGCGCCATACACACCACACCCCACATCACCTGAGCGTCCCGTGGCACCCTCCGCCACGGGACGCACTGGTTCCGGGGATCTTGCTCCGGGGAACCTGGTACCTCCTGGCCACATCCGGACACGGAGAGCAGTAGATCACCAGCATCATCGACTTCCACCCGGTTTGCGGACGGGGTGCCCGATCCTTCAGGGCCGGGGTGAAGGCCCGCTCCCGCGTAGCGGGCCAGGAACAGGTGAGCCGCCCTCAGAGCGGTTCACCGTCTCACCTCCTTCCACGGTGCGGCGCACCAGGGCGATCAGCCAGGAGTTCAGGGAGCGGTCGTCGGCGCGGGCAGCCTGCACGGCCTGCGCGTGAAGATCATCGGGAAGTCTCAGATTCACATGCTTCATGGGACCATCATTGAGCTAAAATGGTCCCATGTCCAGGTTCCGGTTGTACCCCACGCCGGCGCAGGAGAAGGTCATGCTCGACCACTGCGCGCAGGCACGGCACACCTGGAACCTGGCCTGGCAGGTCAGCACCACCTACCGCAAAGGCGGACCGCGCCTTGGCAGGCCGCCCCGGTTCGCGGGCCTGTGCCAGATGCTGACCGAAGTGCGCCGCACCCCCACCACCGGCCTCCCCAAGGAGGAGGCTGACTACATCGGCTGGGTGGCCTCGGGTAACGCCGACATCCAGCAGCAGGCGCTCAAGGACTTCGACCAAGCGCTCGCGAACTTCCTGGGCGGCTCACACCGGCATCCGAAGCGGCGTAAGAAGCACCGCAACGAAGGGTTCCGGGTCATCGGCACCAGCCGCGTTCCGGCGTTCACCCCCGATGGTGAGCCGGTGGTCAACGCCAAGGGCAAGCAGGTCATGCACCGCACGGTGGTGGTACACCAACTCAACCGGCGATGGGCGCAGGCCAAGGTCCCCGGGTGCGGGTGGGTGAAGTTCCGCAACACCCGCCCCCACCTGCCCGGCGCCAAGTCGTTGCGCATCACCCACCGGCACGGCCAGTGGCACGTGGCGTTCGCGACCATCCCCGACCCCACCCCAGCGCCCGGAGATGGTTCGGTGGTGGGTATCGACCGGGGTGTGGTCATCACCGCCGCCCTGTCCGACGGGCGGGTGCTGAACTGTCCGGGGTTGTCGAAGAGGGAAGCCGCCCAGCGCCGCAAACACGAGCGCCGCGCCGCCCGCGCGCCCAAGGGCAGCCCGCGCAGACAGGCCGAGCACACCAAAGCCAACCGGTACCGCAAGAAGGAAGCCGACCGGCGCAAGGACTGGTGCGAGAAGACCTCCACCATGCTCGCCCGCTCCTTCGACACCATCCGGTTCGAGGATCTCAAGATCAAGAACATGACCCGCTCCGCCAAGGGCACCCTGGCCGAGCCCGGTAGGCGGGTCGCTCAAAAGAGAGGGTTGAACCGGGCGATCCTCGGCCAGGGTTGGGGGCTTTTGCGTGCCCGGACCGGGCACAAGGCTCCGGGCCGGGTGCAGGACGTGCCCGCCAAGAACACCAGTCTGCGCTGCAGCGACTGCGATTGGATCGACAAGAACTCGCGCAAGAGCCAAGCCGAGTGGTCGTGCACCCAATGCGGATTCACCTGCAACGCGGACCTGAACGCCTCACTCAACGTCGCGGCAGGACAGGGCGCAAGCCCCGGGTCCAAGACCTGTGCCGGAGGGACGACCAGACACACGTCTGCGAGCGTCCGTGAACCTCAGCAGCTCCCACTTTTCTGAGCAGGAACTGCTGGAATCCCCTTCCTTCAGGAGGGGAGGATGTCAAACCTACAGCGAACTGATCCTCTGGCCGTTCGGTCACACCTACGACGAGGCCACCGACGGCATGACCCGCGAGGAGTACGACACCCACCGCGCGCTGGGCGAGTACATGGCCGAGGCCAACGGCTACATCCCCCAGCAGTCCAGTGACCTCTACATCACCGACGGTTCGATCAACGACTGGCTGTGGGGCGACCAGGGCATCGTGAACTACACGTACGAGATGTACCCCCGCTCGCCCTGGGGCGGCGGCTTCTACCCGCCCTCGTCGGTGATCGAACGCGAGACAGCCCGCAACGAGGAGGCCGTCCTTCGCCTGCTCGACTACGCGGACTGCCCCTACCGCATCATCGGCGAGGAAGAGGCCTACTGCGGCTGACCTGAATCGCCCATCGAGCCACCCCCTCGCACATGCCGAGATAAGGTCCGCACGTGCGAGAGGGGTCGTTCATGAGCAGGGTCTGGATCGACATCGACGACGAAGCGCTGGCCCGGGCCGCCGAGATCCTCGGCACCGAGACGGCGGAGGAAACGATCAACAACGCGCTCAGGGCGACCACGCGCAACCATGACAGAGCCGCCGCCCTGGCCGAGATGCGTTCGCTGGTGGCCGAAGGCGGCGTGGACATCGACGTAGCGCACGACAAACGGCGGTACCGCCGGTGAACCCGGCCGACCACCCGAAAACGGAGATCGGCGGCCGTCCGAGGAGCGACCGCCGAAACGCGAAAAACCGAGGGGCGATACTGAGCCAGCGAAGAACGTTACCGCCCCTCGGGGTCTGTGGAGGCCCCCTCCTGCCGGTCGCGGAGGGGGCCTGAGCCGCGGGGCCGGGGTGCAGGTCCCACCCCGCGGCTGTCTGTGAGGCCCGGGCGGCAGGGCCCGGGCCGGGACTACTCGCCGGGGACCGGCTCGAACTCCTTGACGGCGTCGATCGCCGGACCGTGCGGGGTGTTGGCCTCGCGCTCGATCATGATCTCGACGAGCACCGGGCGCGAGGTGGCCTGCGCCTGCTTGCGGGCCCACTCCAGGGACTCCCGGATCTCGGAGGGCTCCCAGACGCGGCGGCCGGAGCAGCCGTAGGCCTCCATCAGCTTCACGCTGTCGGTGCCGTACTCGTCGTAGTGGATGTCCACCTGGTAGTTCATGTCGAACGGGATGGACGCCTGGCGGATCAGGCCCAGGTACTCGTTGTTGAGCATGATGATCACGTACGGCACGTTGTACTGGGCCGCGACCGCCAGCTCCTCGACCATGTACTGGAAGCCGTAGTCGCCGACGATGCCGACCACCTCGGCGTCCGGCTCGGTGTTCTTGAGGGCCTTCTTGACGCCGATCGCCGCCGGGATCTCCCAGCCGAGCGGGCCCGCCTGGCCGCAGATCTGGTAGTGGCGCGGCTTGTACGCCTTCTGGTGCTGGCCGCCCCAGATCTGGTACAGGCCGATGGCGGTGACGAAGTAGGTGTCCTCGTCGAAGACCTCGTTGATCTCCTTGTAGACGCGCGGCGCCTTCACGGGGACGGTGTCGAAGTCCTCGCGACGGGTCAGGGTCGACTTGAGCTCGTTGACCCGCTCGATCCACGCGCCCACCTGGGCGGTGGCCTTGCGGCGCTTGGCGGCGGCGAGCAGTTCCCGGAGGAACAGCTTGGCGTCGGAGACCACGCCCAGATCGGGTTCGAAGACCCGGCCGAGCTGGGTGGCCTCGATGTCCACGTGGATGAACTTGCGCTCACCGCGGTAGACGTCGATCTGGCCGGTGTGGCGGTCGGCGAAGCGCGCGCCCACGGCCAGGACCAGGTCCGACTCCAGGAAGGAGGCGTTGCCGTAGCGCTGGGAGGTCTGCACGCCGGTCATGCCGGAGTACAGGGGCGAGTCCTCGTCGAAGGAGCCCTTGCCCATGAGGGTGACCTGGACCGGGACCTGGAGGTGTTCGGCCAGCTCGCGCAGGTCGTCGGAGGCCTCGGCCAGGATCACGCCGCCGCCGGCGAGGATGAGCGGGCGCTCGGCCTCCAGCAGCAGGTCGAGGGCCTTCTCGACCCGGGGCAGGTGCGGCTCGACCGTGTTGATCTTGAGCGCGGCGTCCAGCTCGGGGTCGTAGTCGATGATCTTCTGGGCGACGTCCACCGGGATGTCGACCAGGACCGGGCCGGGACGGCCCTCCTGGGCGATCCGGAAGGCCTCACGGAAGATCCACGGGGCGGTGGCCGCCTCCTTGATCTGCACGGCCCACTTGGTGACGGGCTTGGCGATCTCGACGATGTCGACCGCCTGGAAGCCCTCCTTGTCCAGAAGGTCGGTGCGCTGCTGGCCGGTGATGCACACGATCGGGACCGAGTCCGCGATGGCCGTGTACAGACCGGTGATCATGTTGGTCCCGGCGGGACCGGAGGTGCCGATGGCCACGCCGACCTTGCCGGTCGTACGCGACCAGCCGTCGGCCATGTGGGTGGCGCCCTCCTCGTGGCGGACGGTGAGGTGCTCGATACCGCCCACCTCCTCCATCGCCTTGTAGAGGGGGAGGATCGCCGCGCCGGGGCAGCCGAAGGCGGTGTCGACGCCCTCGTCCTTGAGAACCTCCACGACGGCGTTCATCGCGGGCATTTTCGCCATGGGAGCGAACCCTTCAGTGCTGGGGTGGCTGGTGCCGGGGGCGTCCTGGCTGGGCGGACGTCCCCCGGCCACCAGAGATGGGTGCTAGGGGTGGGGCGACGCGCTCGTGCGCCTCCCGGGTGGGCCAACACCCGGGAGCGACGCGGCGCCCCGGTCACACGGATTCTGCGGCTGTTACTGGTGTTTCTGTTGCTGGTGTTTCTGGTGGTGCTGTTGCTGCTGCCTGCGTACCGACGGCGGTGCTACTCGCCGTCGCGGCCGGAGAGCTGCTCGACGATCTTGAGCAGCGCGGAGTGGTCGAGGCCGCCGTGCCCCTGGTTCTTGAGCGCGGCGACGTACTGCGCCACCTGCGAGCCCAGCGGGATCGCCACTCCGGCGGCGCTCGCGGAGTCGGTGATGATGCGCATGTCCTTGTCGTGCAGGGCGATGCGGAAGCCGGGGGCGAAGTTGCGCTCGCGCATGGCCTTGCCCTTGCGCTGGAGCACGGTGCTGCCGGCGAGCCCGCCGCCCAGGACCTCCAGGCCGGACTCGGTGTCCACGCCGTGCGCCTCGAGGAAGACCAGCGCCTCGGCGAGGAGCTGGATGTTGCCCGCCACGATGAGCTGGTTGGCGGCCTTGACGGTCTGGCCGGAGCCGCTCGGGCCGACCAGCACCGGGGTGGTGCCCAGGACGTCGAAGACCGGGCGAGCGGCCTCGAAGTCGTCCTGTGCGCCGCCGACCATGATGGAGAGCTTGGCCTCGATCGCGCCGGCCTCGCCACCGCTGACCGGGGCGTCCAGGACGCGGAAGCCGCGCTCGGCGCCGACGGCCGCGACCGACCGGGCGACGTCGGGGCGGATGGTGCTCATGTCGATGACGAGGGTGCCGGGCTTGGCGTGCGCGAAGACCCCGTCCTCACCGGTCAGGACGGCTTCGACGTCCGGGGAGTCCGGAACCATCGTGATGACGGCGTCGGCGTCGGCGACCGCCTCGGGCAGGCTGCCGCCGCGCAGGCCGCCCTCGGCGACCAGGGCGTCGACGCGCTCGGGGCTGCGGTTGTGACCGGTGACGGTGTAACCGGCGCGGACGAGGTTGACGGCCATGGGCAGGCCCATGATGCCGAGACCGACGAAGGCGATCTTCCGGATGGCCATGACGGCCCCTTTCAGACTGTGTGGCTGTACTGCTGCGGTTGTGGCTGGTGTGGTTGGTGTGGCGGTGCTGCTGCGAATGCGGCCGGGCCGGCCCTCGGGGTCAGCTCAGCCAGCCGAAGCTCTGCGCGCTGGGGACGGTCGGCTTGTACTCCAGGCCGACCAGGCCCCGGTAACCGCCCGCCTGTGCGGCGGTGAGGAGTTCGTCGAGGGGCAGGTCGCCGGTGCCGGGCTCGCCGCGGCCGGGGGCGTCGGCGATCTGGATGTGCCCGAACTCGGCCGCGTGGTCGCGGACCACGGCGGCGACGTCCTCGCCGTTGACGGCCAGGTGGAAGAAGTCGGCGAGGAGCGCGACGTTCTCGGCTCCGGCCTCCTTGGCCTTCGCCACGAAGGCCAGGCCCTCGGCGGCGGTCTTGAGGGGGTAGTCCTCGGAGCCGCTGATGGGTTCGACGAGCACGGTGCCGCCCGTCTTGGCGACCGCGTTGGCCGCGGCGACGGTGTTGTCCAGAGCGATCCGGTCCTGCTCGGCGGGGTCGACCCCGTCCTGGCGCAGGCCGTAGAGGGCGTTGAAGCCGGTGGTGCCGGTGCGCTCGGCGATCTGGGCGACCACCTCGGTGTTGGCGAGGAACTCCGCGGTCCGGGAGGGGTGGGACAGCACGCCGCGGTCGGGGCCGGGGAGCCGGCCCGCGAAGAAGTTGAGGCCGCTGAGGCGGACACCCGCGGTGTCGAGCGCGTCGACGAAGGCGTCGATCTCCTCCTGCGCCGGGGTGGCGCTGTCGAAGGGCCACCAGAACTCGACGGCGTGGAAGCCCGCGTCGCGTGCGGCCTGGGGGCGCTCGTTGACGGGGAGCTCAGTGAACAGCAGGGAGCAGTTCACCGTGTACCCGAGTGTGTGGCTCATGCGTTGCCTCCGGCATCCACTTCCGCATTGTGGAAAGTAGTTTTCACTTTAAGGAATGCTTTGAGTGTGGGCCGGAGCACCGCCGCTTGTCAACCACCCGGGCGGCCAGAAGTTCGAACCCGCCCCCGCGGACAACCGCGCCAGCCCCGCCGAACCACTGCCGGCCCGCCACCGTCCACCCCGCACACCTCGCCGGTGCGCAGGAAATTCACGATTTCTTGATATCGGGACACGGATTCGACTGTTTTTCCGAGATCTCCCCTAGCCAGTGTTGACAAGGTCACACTGCCATCAACTAGAGTCCCTCCAATCCGTAATACGGAATCAGCTATCTGCACTACGAAAGCCCAGGCCGGTTCGACGTCCCTCCGCCCTCACCGGCGGACGGTCGGCGCACCGGCCGAGCCACGGGAGAACACATGCCCGAGACCACCCCGGACCAGTCGGGGGACGCCGCCGACCCGGGTCTGGCGCGTCTGAACGCCCTCTCCGAGGAGGACCTGCGCACCGAACTCGCGCAGTGCCTGAACGTGGACCGCTGGGTGGAGGCCGTCGCGTCCGAGGCGCCCTACGCCGACCGCGGCACCCTGCTCGCACGGGCCGACGCCCACGCACGCGGGATCACCTCCGACGAGGTCGCCACCGCCCTGGCCCGCCACCCGCGGATCGGGGAGAAGGCCAAGGGCCAGGACACCGAGTCGGCCTGGTCGCGCGGGGAGCAGTCGGCGTTCGCCGCCGACACCGACGACGCCTCCGCCAGGGTCCAGCGGATCTTCACGTTCGCCCAGGGTGAGTACGAGGAGAGGTTCGGGCAGATCTACCTTGTCTGCGCCAGCGGCCGCAGCAGCCGCGAACTCCTCGCGGACCTGGTCGCACGGCTGGACAACGACCGCGACACCGAACTGACCGTCGTCGGCGAGGAGCTCCGCAAGATCTCCGGACTCCGCCTGGTCAAACTCCTGGAGGCAGCATGAGCCACGTGACCACCCACATCCTGGACGCCGCCCTGGGCAGCCCCGCCCGTGACGTCCCGGTCCGCCTGGAAGCGGCCACCGACCCCGGCCGCACCTCCTGGAAGACCGTCGCGGAGGGCCGCACCAACAGTGACGGCCGCGTGCCCGACCTGGGCCCCGACCAGCTCTCCGCCGGCTACTACCGGGTCGTCTTCGACACCGGGGCCTACTTCACCGCGACGGGCCAGCGCGGGTTCTACCCCGAGGTCACCATCGTGTTCGACCTCTCCGAGGAGGACCAGCACTACCACGTGCCCCTGCTGCTGAGCCCGTTCGCCTACTCCACCTACCGGGGCTCGTAGGCCGGTCCCCAGCCGACGATCACCCGGTAACCAACCCTCCGGCCGAGGAGCACCGATCTGACACCGACCAGCCGGTAACACCTCAACCTCTTCGAGTGCGTGACAGGTCCTTCCGCATGACCACAGCGGTCCTCCCTCATACGCACGGCGCACCGACGCGAACACCGCGCTCGGCGCAAGCGATGAAACCGAATCCACACGGATGGAGTTCACCCTGATGGGCATCAGACTCGGAGACAACCAGTACGGCAAGGCCGAGGTCCGCCTCGTCCACGTCCAGCGCGACACCGACGTCCACCAGATCAAGGACGTCAACGTCACCTCCCAGCTCCGCGGCGACCTGGAGGACGTCCACACCGTCGGCGACAACTCCAAGTGCCTGCCGACCGACACGCAGAAGAACACCGTCTACGCCAAGGCCCGCGAGTGGGGCGGCGTCGGCGCGATCGAGGACTTCGCCCTGCGCCTGGCCCGTCACTTCGTGGACGAACACGAGTACGTGCACGGGGCCCGCCAGGAGATCCAGGAGTACTCCTGGGACCGGATCGACACCGCGCACGGCCCGCACGACCACGCCTTCTCCCGTCGCGGGGCCGAGACCCGCACCACCGTCGTCAACAAGGACGGCGACAACGAGTGGGTGGTGTCCGGCTTCGAGGGCCTGACCGTCCTCAAGTCCACCGGCTCGGAGTTCCACGGCTACCCGAAGACCCGGTACACGACCCTTCCCGAGGTCACCGACCGGATCCTGGCCACCGACGTCACCGCCCGCTGGCGCTACGTCGGCACCGACCACGACTTCGACAAGTCGTACGCCTCCGTCCGGGCCCTGTGCCTGGAGGCCTTCGCCGAGACGCACAGCCTCGCCCTCCAGCAGACGCTGTACGCGATGGGCACGGCCGTCCTGGAGGCCCACCCCGAGATCGCCGAGATCCGCTTCTCCATGCCGAACAACCACCACTTCCTGGTGGACCTCTCCCCGTTCGGCCTGGACAACCCCAACGAGGTCTTCTTCGCCGCCGACCGCCCGTACGGCAAGATCGAGGCCACGGTCGAGCGCGACGACGCCCCCGGGGCGGGCGAGGCCTGGAAGACCGTTCCCGGCTTCGTCTGACCCCCTGGCGCCGGGGACCACCCCAAGGTCCTCCCCGGCGCTCCCTGAACACCGGGGCCCGCGCGTGCGGCCGGGCCCCGGCACCCCCCCATCCGGGGCCTCCCCGGCGCTTTCCCCATCCGGGGCCTTCCCCGCCTGCCCAGCGAGAGTTGGGCCACACCGGCCTTCGGCATGCCCGAAAACAGGCGTCTCAGACAGCCGAGGCCGGCGCGACACCACCGGGCACACGCCCGGAGAACCCGGTCACCCCTCAGTGACCACCGATCGCAAAGGCTGGAAACTGGCCATGTCGAACAGTCCGTCCGCGAAGGACTCGGCCACAACGAACGCCACGAACCCCGCGCGTCCCGAGGACGAGAAGCTGCCCCTGCGGCTGATGCTCGTCTACGGGCTCCAGCACATCCTCACCATGTACGCCGGTGCGGTGGCACCGGCACTCGTCATCGGCGCCGCCGCTGGGCTCGCGAACGATCCCGCCGCCATGGGAATCCTCGTCAGCGGCGCGCTCCTGGTGGCGGGAATCGCCACCCTCATGCAGACCGTCGGCCACAAGCGGATCGGCGCCCAGATGCCGATCGTGGTGGCCTGCTCGTTCGTCCCCGTCAGCGCCATCACCGCGCTGGCGGCCGGCCAGAACGGCGAGAACCTCCCCGTGGCCTTCGGCGCGTCGATGGCCGCGGGCGTGTTCGCCCTGCTCCTGACACCGTTCTTCGGCCAGCTGATCCGGTTCTTCCCGCCGATCGTCACGGGCACGATCATCACGGTGATCGGGGTCAGCCTGATGCCGGTGGCCGCCCGCTGGATCATGGACGGCGCCACCCACGTCGCAGTGGACGGCTCCGAGGTCCCCGCCGCCCCGCTGGGCAACCTCGCCCTGGCCGGACTGACCCTGGCGGTCATCCTCATCGGCTCCCGCCTGTTCCCCGGCATCTGGGGACGGCTGTCCATCCTGCTCGGCCTGATCGTGGGCACGCTCGTCGCGATCCCGCTCGGCGCGGCCGACTTCAGCCGGGTGGGCGAGGCCGACTTCGTGTTCAACCCCGCGTCGGTGTTCTACTTCGGCGCGCCCCAGTTCGAGGTCACCGCGATCCTCACCATGTGCATCATCATGCTCGTGGTCCTGACCGAGGGCGCCTCGCACATCATCGCGGTCGGTGAGATCACCGGCTCCAAGGTCGACGCCAAGCGCATCTCGGCGGGCCTGCGCGCCGACGTCAGCGGTTCGATCATCGGCCCGATCTTCAGCGCCACCCCCACCAGCTCGTTCGCGCAGAACATCGGCCTGCTCGCCCTGACCGGCATCCGCAGCCGCTACGTGGTCGCCACCGGCGCGGCCATCCTGCTGACCCTGGGCATGTTCCCGGTGCTCGGCGGGGTCATGGCCGCCATCCCCACCCCGGTGCTGGGCGGGGCCGGCCTGGTCCTGTTCGGCAGTGTGGCCGCCAGCGGGGTCAAGACCCTGGCCAAGGTGGACTTCACCAACAACCTCAACCTGATCCTGGTCGCCGCCTCGGTGGGCGTGGCGATCATCCCGCTGGCCTACCCGACCTTCTACTCCTTCCTCCCGGAGTCGGTCGAGCTGATCGCGCACTCGGGCATCATCGGCGCGGCGATCGTCTCGATCCTGCTGAACATCTGCTTCAACGTGATCGGCCGCGGCCCCTCGGCCTCCCCCGCCGAGATCGACCAGGCGGAGATCGGCAGCGCCGGGCCCGGTGAGGCCAAGTACACCGACCAGGCCGGCGCGACCTACCGCGGCGAGGAGGAGCGCGAGGCCGACAGGAGCGAGACCGGGGAGGCGGAGCGCCCCGAGCGGACCTGACCTCGGTCCACCCCCGTCCCGGGGCGGGCGCACCGTGAAGGTGCGCCCGCCCCACTTCTGTTAAGCGAAGGTGAATGGTATGCCTGTGAGGGTGACCGACTGGGACCTGCGCAAGCTGCGCGTACTCCGCACCCTCGAAGAGCTCGGAACCGTCCGCGCCACCGCCGAGGCGCTGTCCATGACGCCTTCGGCCGTCTCCCAACAGCTGTCGTCGCTGTCCCAGCAGGTGGGGGTGGCCCTGTTGGAGGCGCACGGGCGCCGGGTGCGGCTCACCGACGCCGCGCACGTGCTGCTGCGGCACACCGACGTGGTGCTGGCCCAGCTGGAGCGGGCCGAGGCCGAGCTCGACGGGTTCGTCCGCGGTGAGGCCGGACGGGTGCGCGTGGGCACCTTCGCCACCGCGATCCCGGGCCTGGTGGTCCCGGCGCTGAACGCCCTGCGCGCGGCCCACCCGGGGCTGCGCACCCGGGTGCACCAGGCCGAGGCGGCCGAGGTGTACGAACTGCTCTCGGCGGGTGAGATCGACATCGGCCTGTCCCTGGCCGCGCAGGCGCCCACCGGCAACGACGGCCGCTACGACCGGACCGAGCTGCTCACCGACCCCCTGGACGTGGCCGTGCCCGCCCAGCACCGGCTCGCCACCTCGCCCGCCCTGCGCCTGCGCGACCTCGCCGAGGAGCCGTGGATCTACGGTGCTTCGGGACCCTGGCGGGACATCACCCTCGCGGCCTGCGCCCAGGCCGGGTTCGCCCCCGAACAGGCCCACGTGGCCTCCGACTGGCGGGCCATCCTGGACATGGTGGCGGCCGGCATGGGGGTGGCGCTGATCCCCCGGCTGGCCGCGACCCGTGACGCGCCCGGGGTGGCCCTGCGCATCCCCCGCTCGGAGCAGCCGCGCCGCCACGTGGTCACCGCCGTGCGCTCCGGCTCCGGGGAGCGCCCGCAGATCGCCCTCGCCCTGCGGGCCCTGGCCGAGGCGGCAGCACGCCTCAGCACCGCAAATGTTCAGTTGAAACGAACATAATGATCAAAAACTTTCGCTGGAATTAACCGGTTTCTCCTGCGACTCTGGAAAGGCCCCACCACAGAGACCAACAGGAGAAACGTGAGCCAGGCCCCGTCCTTCGACCCCCGCGCCTACAACGCCCAGCCGTACCCCGGCGGCGACCCCTACGGTGACTTCAAGAAGACCGAGCTGGACTTCTCCGGGCTGGTCGACCTCGCCGACCGCCGCCTCGGCGCCGGTGTCGTGGCCGCCAACGACGAGTTCTTCGCCGAGCGCGAGAACCTGCTCCGGACCGAGCCCGCGGTGTTCGACCCGCACCACTTCGGGCACAAGGGCAAGGTCATGGACGGCTGGGAGACCCGGCGGCGCCGCGGTGTGAGCGCCGAGCAGCCCCACCCCACCGCCGAGGACCACGACTGGGCCCTGGTCCGTTTCGCCCTGCCCGGGATCATCCGCGGCCTCGTCGTGGACACCGCGCACTTCCGCGGCAACCACCCCACCGAGATCAGCGTCGAGGCCGCCCACCTGGAGGGCACCCCCACCACCGAGGAGCTCCTCGCCGCCGAGTGGACCGAGATCGTCCCCCGCACCCCGGTTTACGGCCACGCCGAGAACGGGTTCGAGGTGGAGGACCCCCGCCGCTGGACCCACCTGCGCCTCAAGCAGTTCCCCGACGGCGGTGTGGCGCGCCTGCGCGTGTACGGCGAGCCCGTCGCCGACCCCGCCTGGCTGGCCGCGCTCGGCAGCTTCGACGTCGCCGCGCTGGTCAACGGCGGCTCCGTCGAGGACGCCTCGGACCGTTTCTACTCCTCGCCGGAGAACATCATCCAGCCCGGGCGTTCGCACAAGATGGACGACGGCTGGGAGAACCGCCGCCGCCGCGACACCGGCAACGACTGGGTGCGCTTCCGCCTCACCGCCCAGGCCTCCGTCCGGGCCATCGAGCTCGACACCGCTTACCTGAAGGGCAACTCCGCCGGCTGGGTGACCGTCCTGGGCCGCGACGGCGACGGCGAGTGGTTCGAGATCGTGGGCCGCACCAGGCTCCAGCCCGACAGCGCCCACCGCTTCGTCCTGGACAGCCCGGTCACCGTGACCCACATCCGCACCGACGTGTTCCCCGACGGCGGTATCGCCCGCCTGAACGTCTACGGCACCCTCACCGAGGCCGGCGAGGCGGACCTGCGCAAGCGCTGGGAATCCGCTCGGAGCTGATCCCTCCCGAGATCCGGGGCGGGCACGCGTCAGCGTGCCCGCCCCTCCACATGTCCGGGGGCAGCCGTCTCCCCAGGCCGGCGCATAACGCCCCACGTGTCACGGCCGGTCACTTCTTCTGCCGGAAGGGCGGAAGAGCCAACAGCGGCACCGAAGACAGCCGTCCCCCCAGGCCTGCGATGAGCGGTACTCGTGTCGCGGCCGGTCACTCCTTCTGACGGACAAGCGGCGGCGAAGGCGGGAGCTGGCCCGGGTGGCCTTTGGGGCTCAGCTTTGCAGGGCGAGGCGTCCGAAACCCGCGCGTGGAGGTGTCCGGTACTTCCGAAACCGGCAGCTCCCCGATGATCTTGCTCTTAGCGCCGTTCTCGGCGCCGAGAGTGGCGCTAGGAGCAAGATCATTTGCGGGAAGGGACCCGAAACCCGCCCCGGACCGGCCCACTCACGCTCGCTGCCGCTGTTGCGTTGGGACGCTTGACCAGCCGCGACACGACCAAGTGGTCCGCGCAGGCCTGGGGAGGCTGCTGCCCTCGCTGCCGCTTGTCCGTCGGAACCGGCAACCGGCCGCGACACGACCAGGCGTCGGGTTCGGGCCCAGAATCTCGGGTGGCCCTCCCCCTGAACGCGAACGGGCGCCCCACCTCGCGGTAGGGCGCCCGGAAGGCTCAGGGAACTAACTCCGGGTGATCATCTGACCGTTGGTGCTCTCCGGGCCGACGTCGACTCCGCGGAGGACGGTACGGCGGACACGGCCGAAGAGGTCGGCGCCGTCGTAGGCGCTCACCGGGTTGCGGTGGGCCAGGGCGCGCGCCTCGACGCGGACGCTCTCCTCCGGGGCGAAGACCGCGAGGTCGGCGTCCAGACCCTCCGAGATCGCACCCTTGCCGGGCACGCCCGCGACACGGGCCGGCTCGGACGACATCCAGCGCACGACCTCGGCGAGGGCGATGCCGCGGGTGCGGGCCTCGGTCCACATGGCCGAGAGCCCCACCTGGAGGCCGGCGACGCCGCCCCAGGCGGTGCCGAAGTCACCGGTGTCCAGGTCCTTCAGGTCCGGGGTGCTCGGCGAGTGGTCGCTGACCACGCAGTCGATCAGGCCGTCCTGGAGCGCCCGCCACAGGAGGTCGCGGTTGGCGCGGTCCCGGATGGGCGGGCAGCACTTGTAGCTGGTGCCGCCGGAGGGGATCTCCTCGGCGGCCAGGGTGAGGTAGTGCGGGCAGCTCTCCACCGTGAGCGGCACGCCCTCCTGTTTGGCCTGGGCGATGAGCGGCAGCGCGGAGGCGCTGGACAGGTGGAGGATGTGCGCGCGCACCCCGGTGCGGCGGGCGGTGTCGATCACCAGGGCGATCGCCGCGTGCTCGGCCTCGTCGGGACGGGAGGCGAGGAAGTCCGCGTAGTCACGGCCGGAGGCGGCAGGCGCCGAGTCCAGCACCGCGGGGTCCTCGGCGTGCACGATGAGGCGACCGCCGAAGGCGTGGATGGCGGTGGCCGCGGTGTACAGCTGGTTGGGCGAGAGGTGCCCGAACTCGTCCACGCCGGAGGGCGACAGGAAGGCCTTGAAGCCGAACACCCCTTCGGCCCACAGGTCGGAGAGGGTGCCGGTGGTGTTGGCGCCGCTGTTCTCCGGAACGGCCCCGCCCCAGAAGCCCACGTCGACGGCGAGCTTGCCCTCGGCCACCGCTCTCTTGGCCTTGAGGCCCTCGACGGTGGTGGTGGGCGGCACGCTGTTCAGCGGCATGTCCACGAGCGTGGTCACCCCGCCCAGGGCGGCGGCGCGGGTGGCGCTGGCGAACCCCTCCCACTCGGTGCGGCCGGGCTCGTTGACGTGCACGTGGCTGTCCACGAGACCGGGCAGCAGAACCTCGTCCTCGGCCAGGCGCAACTCCTCCCGTGCCCGGACCGGGGCCTCGTCCCCGGTCAGGACCCGGGTGATCCTTCCGTTGTCGACGACCACGCTCACCGGGCGCTCACCCTCGGGGGTGAGGGCGCGGCGGGCGCGAACGACGAGTGCGTGTTCGGTCAACTCACTGCTCCTGTCCGACACGGCGGGTGGCCAGAGCGACGATGGTACTCGCATCGGCGCCGGCGGCCCCGACCACCTCGGTCTCCTCCAGGGCACCGCAGCGCAGGCCGCTGGCGAGCACCGAGGCCAGGGCCTGGGCGGTGGCGGGCTCGTCCATGACGTTGCCGCCGGTCTGCCCGAGGTAGGCCTTCAGTCGCGCGGCGGCCGGGGCGAAGGCCTCGCGGTAGAAGGCGTAGGTGGCCAGGTAGCGGATGGGAAGCTGGTTCGGGTGCAGGTCCCACCCCTGGTAGAAGCCGCGCTCCAGGGACCGGCGGACCAGGCCCGCGTGCAGGTTCCAGGCGGAGCGCACGTCCTCCGGGGTGCCGGTCGGCAGGATGTTGCTGCCGCCGTCGGAGAGCCACACGCCGGTACCGGCCGCGGCCACCTGCATGACCGACTTCGCGAAGTCGGCCACCGGGTGGGCCAGGCTCTGGTGGGCGGCGGTGATCCCGCAGGCGGCGCTGTAGTCGTAGGTGCCGTAGTGCAGGGCGGTCACCCGGCCCTGGCCCGCCTGGATCATGCGGGCCACCGCGACCGTGCCGTCGGTGAGCAGGATCGACTGGGGGGTCTCGATCTGGAGCTCGAACCGCAGGCGCCCGGCGGGCAGGCCGAAGCGCTCCTCGAGCCGCTCGCTGACCCACACCATCGCCTCGACCTGCTCGACCGAGGTGATCTTGGGCAGGGTGAGCACGAGGTTGTCCGGCAGCGAACCGTGACCCTCCAGGAGGGTCTGCAGGAAGAGCGTGAGGGTGCGCACGCCGCGGTGGCGCCCGGCGGCCTCCATGCCCTTCATCCGGATGCCGAAGTAGGGGGTGGCCGTCCCCTGCTTCAGGTCCGAGACGAACGCGTTGGCGGTGGCGAGCACGTCGGCGTCCTCGGCCTCGTCCCCGGGTGCCCCGTAGCCGTCCTCGAAGTCGGCGCGCAGGTCCTCGACGGGCTCGCGGACGAGCTTGGCCCGGACCAGCGGGAGCGCGTCGGCGACGGCCTCCTCGCTGAGGCCGGTGATCCCGGCGAGGTCCGCGGCCTCGGGCGCGTACTCGTCGAGGGCGGCGACCGCCTGCTCGCCCCAGGCCGCGGCCAGGCCGGGCCGGACGCGGTCGGCGGGCACGTAGACACTGTGCACCGGCTGGCGGCCGCCGTTGGTCCCGGGGTACTCGCGGTCCAGTCGCGCGTCGGCCTCGGCGAGCCGGGCGTCGAGTGCGGTGACCAGATCGGTCAAGCCCTGAAGGCTGTCCCTCGCCACGTGTCGTGTCCTCCTCCGTCGTTGGTGCCGGCTCTCGGAGAGCCTCTGAGAGACCGGTCACTAATTTCTATATGCGGATACTAACTTCTGCGATTCGGAAGAACAAGGGCCTCAGGGGACCTACGATCCACTCCAGGAACCTTCGATACACAACGGAGAGCGAAACCCGCCTTTCGTATTGCAGAATGATGAACGTGACCGCAGCGGCCCTCAGCATGGGAGCACGACCCTTGTCAGCCTCAGAGATTCCCCCGACGGACCAGCCCCGCCCTCCCGAGGAGACGGCCCGGCGCTCCGGAGGCGTGCAGTCCCTGGACCGCGCCTTCGCCCTGCTGGAGATCATGGCCGAGGCCGGCGGCGAGGCCTCCCTGAGCCAGCTCGCCGGCTCCTCGGGCCTGCCTCTGCCCACCATCCACCGCATCATCCGCACCCTGGTCGGCAACGGGTACGTGCGCCAACTGCCCTCCCGCCGCTACGCCCTGGGCCCGCGCCTGATCGGGCTCGGCGACAAGGCCGCCCAGATGCTCGGCACCTGGGCACGCCCCCACCTGGCCCAGCTCGTGGAGGACCTCGGCGAGACCGCCAACCTCGCGATGCTCGACGGAGACAAGGTCATCTACGTGGCCCAGGTCCCCTCGCCCCACGCCATGCGCATGTTCACCGAGGTCGGCCGCCGGGTCCTGCCGCACTCGGCGGGGGTCGGCAAGGCCCTGCTCTCGCAGCTCAGCGACGAGGAGGCCTTGGCCGCCGTGCGCCGCACCGGCATGCCCGCCGCCACCGAGCGCACCATCACCGACCCCGACGCCTTCCTCGCCGAGCTCCACCGCATCCGCGAGGCCGGGTACGCCATCGACGACGGCGAGCAGGAGATCGGCGTGCGCTGCGTGGCCGTGCCGGTCAAGGACGCCCCCTCGGGCATGGCGGTGTCGGTCTCGGGCCCCGAGGCCAGGGTGAGCTGGGACTTCGTGGACCAGGCCGCCCCCATCGTGCAGAAGTGTGCGCGGGTCCTGGCCACCGACCTCAACAACCAGAGCTGAGCACACGGCACGCGGAACACGCGAGGGGGCTGTGACCACATGTGGTCACAGCCCCCTCCGCGCGCTCCGGGTCCGGAGATACCTCCGGAACACGGCCCGAACGCTACGTCTGCTGGTCGAAGCCCAGCTTGCGCAGCTGCTTGGGGTCGCGCTGCCAGTCCTTGGCCACCCGTACCCGCAGGTCCAGGAAGACCCGCCGGCCGAGCAGGCCCTCGATCTGCTTGCGGGCCTGCGAACCCACGTCGCGCAGACGCGAGCCCTTGGAGCCGATCACGATCGCCTTCTGGCTGGGGCGCTCCACGTACAGCGACGCGTAGATGTCCACCAGTTCCTTGCCGGGCTTGGTGTTCTCCCGCTCGTACATCTCGTCCACGACCACCGCGATGGAGTGCGGAAGCTCGTCCCGGACCCCCTCCAGGGCGGCCTCGCGGACCAGCTCGGCCACGAGCATCTCGTCGGGTTCGTCGGTGAGGTCGCCCTCCGGGTACAGCGGCGGCCCCTCCGGCAAATGCGAACAGAGCACGTCGGCGACGGTGTCCAACTGGTAGGCCCCGCGCGCGGACACCGGGACGATGTCGGCCCAGTCGCCCAGCTCGTTCACGGCCATCAGGTGTTCGCCGACGGCCCCCTTGTCCACCAGGTCGGTCTTGGTCACGAGGGCGACCACCGGGGTGTTGGTCTGCTCCGCGAGCTCCTTGGCGATGTAGGTGTCACCGCGTCCGATCGGCTCGTTGGCCGGCAGACAGAACGCGATCACGTCCACCTCGACCAACGTGGACCGCACCAGCGAGTCCAGCCGCTCCCCCAGAAGGGTGCGGGGCTTGTGCAGACCGGGCGTGTCCACGATGATCAGCTGCGCCTCCGGCCGGTGCACGATGCCGCGCACCGTCCGCCGGGTGGTCTGGGGCCGGTTGCTGGTGATCGCCACCTTCTGCCCGACCAGCGCGTTCATCAGAGTGGACTTGCCCACGTTCGGGCGGCCCACGAAGCACGCGAAACCGCTCCGGAAACCCTCCGGGTAGGAGGGCAACTCCAGAGGTACACGGAGCTTCTCGAGGTCGAGGTCGTTCATCGGGTCCTTCTTTAACGCCGGGTGATGCTCGCGGGCACCCCGTCAGGGGCCGCGATCACCACCACCTGGGTCTTCAGGTCGTCCGCCACCGCGCGGTCGTCCTCGGTCAGCTCCTTGGCCTCGGTGACGACCACCGCGGCCTCCAGTGCGGAGGCCTCGCTGGACGCCGCCGCGGCCACCGCGGCCTGGAGAGCGGTGAGGCGCAGGGAGGGCAGCGACACCGTGGTGGCCACGTACGTGCGCCCGGTCTCGTCGCGCACCGCGGCGCCCTCGGCTGCCGCGTTCCGAGCCCGGGAGGCCCGCGCGAGCGTGATGAGCTTGCCGTCCTCGGGGCCGAGTCCCGTCGTGTCCGTCACTGGTCCGTGCTCCTTACGTGTTGGTCGAAGCCCTGGCCCTGTTCGAGCGGCAGCCGCTCCACCAGAACCGTGGTCATCCGGTTGCGGCGGCTGCTCTTGCCCTCCAGGGTGAGCCTGAGTCCAGCGTATTGCGCCTGGGCGCCGCCCGCGGGGACCCGGCCCAGCACGAACGCCACCAGACCGCCCACGGTCTCCACGTCGGAGACGTCGAGGTCGCGGTCGGGGAAGAGTTCGGCGAGCTCGCCCAGCGGCAGGCGCGCGGTCACCCGCACCCTGTCCTCGTCCAGCCGGTCCACGGGCGCGATCTCGTGGTCGTACTCGTCGGTGATCTCGCCGACGATCTCCTCCACGATGTCCTCGAGGGTGACCAGGCCGGCGGTACCGCCGTACTCGTCGATCGCCACCGCGACGTGGTTGCGCTGCTTCTGCATCTCGCGCAGCAGCTCGTCGATGGGCTTGGTGTCGGGCACGTAGGTGGCGCTGCGCATCACGTCACCGGCGGTCAGGGGCACGTCCTCCGCGCCGCCCGCCGTCGCCGCCCAGCGGTCGCGCAGCCGCTCCACCAGGTCCTTGAGGTAGACGATGCCGACCACGTCGTCCTCGTCCTCGCCGGTCACCGGGATACGCGAGTACCCGCTGCCCATGGCGAGCGTGAGGACCGCGTCGGCGTCGGCGTCCCGGCTCGTGAAGACGATGTCGGGCCGCGGCACCATCACCTCGCGCACGGAGGTGTCGTCGAGCTTGAACACCGAGTGGATCATCTCGCGCTCCTCGGGGTCGATGACCTCCCCCTGCTCGGCGAGGTCCACCAGCTGGCGCAGCTCCACCTCGGTGCTGAAGGGACCGTCCCGGTCGCCCTTGCCCCGCGGGGTGAGCGCGCGGCCCGCTCCCACGAGGAGCCGGGCCGGCGGGCCCAGCACCACCTGGAGCGGGTAGACGACCGTGGCGCTGGCCCTCGCGATCGGACGGGCGAACTGGCGGCCGAGGATACGCGGGGTGACGGCGATCAGCACGCACTCCACCACGATCATCGCCACGGCGGTCAGCACCAGGGCGGGCCAGCCCGCTCCCATCAGGAAGACCATGCCGACGGCGGCGGCCAGGACCGCGCAGACCTCGCACACCACACGCAGGAACAGCAGTATGTTCAGGTGCGCGGTGGGGTCGGCGGCGACCCGGTCCCAGGCGGAGCGCGACTTGGCGGCGCGCTCGCCGTGGGCGGCCTCCATGCCCAGGGACATGACGCGGGTGACGGCGACCTCCGCCGCCACCAGGAACCCGGCTGCCGCGGTCAGCAGCAGAGCGACCAGGAAGGCCGCCGCCCACTCCACGGGATCACCCGTGGTCAGCGGAGCCAGGTCCGGCCAGAGCGACGCGCTCATCGGGCGCTCTCGTCCCCTTCGGTCGTCTCCTCGGCGGCGGCCTCGCGCTCGCGCCAGGCGGCGAGGATCTCACCCTGGAGACCGAACATCTCCTTGTGCTCCTCGGGCTCGGCGTGGTCGTAGCCGAGCAGGTGCAGGATGCCGTGCGTGCACAGCAGGTCGATCTCGGCCTGGGTGCCGTGGCCGGCGGTCTCGCCCTGGCGCTCGGCCACCTGCGGGCAGATGATCACGTCACCGAGCACACCCGGGTCGCTGGTGCGGCCGGGGCCGCCGGGGCGCAGCTCGTCCATGGGGAACGAGAGCACGTCGGTGGGGCCGGGCTCGTCCATCCAGCGCACGTGGAGGTCGGTCATGGGTCCTTCGTCCACCAGCACGACGGACAGCTCGGCCAACGGGTGCACCCGCATGGCGTCGAGCACGTGCCGGGCCAGACGGGAGAGTCGCTCCTCGTCCACGGTGGTGACGCCGGACTCGTTGGCGACGTCGATACTCATCGGTTGCGGCTGCCTCACTTGGATTCGGTGTGGTGGTCGGCGGTGTCCCTCCGCCCGGCGCCCGCTCCCGCGGGGAGGACCCGGCGGGAAAGCGCCGTACCGACAGCGGTGGGCCCGCACGAGGCGGACCCACCGGCCGGTGTCACTGCGTACTTCTCCTCAGTCTGCCCGGTGTTCGGGGCCCTCGGCGCCGCCACCGTCATCCTTCGGAGTGTCTCCGCCCCGGCGCCGCCCCCCGCGAGGGGTCGGCCGGCCGCGGTCCCCGTCGCCCCGGTTCCCCTGAGCGGCGTCGTGACGCCCGTAGGCGTCGACGATCTGGCCCACCAGCTTGTGCCGGACGACGTCCTCACTGGTCAGTCGGCAGAAGGCGATGTCGTCGATATCACGCAGAATGTTCTCGATCGTCCGGAGCCCGCTGGTCTGCCCGCCGGGCAGGTCCACCTGGGTGACGTCGCCGGTGACCACGATCTTCGATCCGAACCCGAGCCGGGTCAGGAACATCTTCATCTGCTCCGGCGAGGTGTTCTGCGCCTCGTCCAGAATGATGAAGGAGTCGTTGAGCGTGTTGTGCGTGAGCAGGAAGTCCTCGGTGACGTAAAGGGAGTCCTCCGCCGCCACCTGGATGCACACACACTCCTCGCTCCCGGCGGGTTCGATCGAGTCGACGAAGCGCATGGGGCGTCCGCCGCCGGTGGCATCGTACTTGTCGCGCTTGCGCTGGAGCCGGAAGGGCTGAACGCCCTCGGGCAGACGCAGGTCGAGGACGTACGCGTCCTGGCGGTGGAAGACTCTGCGCCCCCTGGCCAGATCCGGCGAGCGCCCTTCGGCGGGGCGGCTGCGGCCGTAGACCACGCCGCCGAGCGACTGGACCAGGAAGGTCACCGCGTCGCGCAGCTTCGGGGACGCCGTGCCGTACTGGACGCGGCAGGCACGGCCCGACTGTGTGACCGGGCCGCCGTCGGAGTCCAGGAGCCCTTGGAGGAGCGCCAGCCGAATCTCGGCCGTGTTGTACAGGTAGTCGTCCGGAACGAATTTCGTCCCGGAGGTGGCACCGCACAGGCCCAGGTCGCGCAGGATCGCCGTCACCGGGTCGGCGATGGTGATCACGTCGCCGGGCCGGCTCTCCCGGTTGAGTACGTAGTCCGCGCCGGACCTGCGCCGAACGCGAACGCCCGGCAGCAGTTCGTCGAGCGCCTCGGCCAGCTCCGGGTCCTCGGTGGCGAAGCTCGGCGTGGTCGAGCCGGTCGGACAGCCGTCCCCCAGAAGCAGCCCCAGGGCGTACGCGTCCATGGGAACCTCCCGCTCGGGGAAGGCCACGGGCTCGCTGAGCAGCGGGAGCTCGTACTTGCGGTAGTGGGAGCTGCGCAGACCGCTCTCGGCGATCTCCTTGGCGGTGAGCACCCGGGGCGGTTTGCCCCGGCGGGCGTCGTCCCTGGTCCGAACGGTCCACAGGTGGTCCTCGGAGCACAGCGTCGAGGCGCCGTCCTGGGAGGAGAACCGGTAGACCGCCTTCTCTCCCTGCGGATACACCCCGATCACCGGGGTCGGCTTCCCCTCGGAGCCGACCACCAGGTCGCCGATCCCGAGCTCACCGATCGGCCGAAAGCCCTCCGGGGTCAGGACCTTGGTGTGCAGTGGTTGAGCCCGACCGCGCATGTACGCCAGGGGTGCGACCTCGATGGTTCCGGCGGCCATCAGCTTGGGGATGGAGTCCGGGTCGAGCATGTCGTGCAGGGCGTCGTAGAGCGGGCGCAGGTAGGGGTCGATCTTGTCGTAGAGGGTGCCGGGCAGGAAGCCCAGGCGCTCACCGGCCTCGACCGCGGGGCGGGTGAGGATGATCCGGTTGACTTCCTTGTCCTGGAGGGCCTTGACCGCCTTGGCCATCGCCAGGTAGGTCTTGCCGGTGCCCGCCGGGCCGATGCCGAAGACCACGGTGCGCTGGTCGATGGTGTCGACGTAGCGCTTCTGGTTCAGCGTCTTGGGGCGGATGGTCTTGCCCCGGTTGGACAGGATGTTGGTCGTCAGCACGTCCGCGGGGCGCTCTTTGCCCGGGGAGCGCAGCATGTGGATCATGCGCTCGATGGTGTCGGGGGTGACGTGGGTTCCGCTCTTGGCGAGCTCGATCAGCTCCTCCACGAGGCGGACCACCACGGCCGTCTCCTCGGGGGTACCGCTGATCGTGAACTCGTTGCCTCGGACGTGGATGTCGCTCCTGAAGGACCGCTCCAGCGCCCGGAGGAGCTCGTCCCCCGAACCCAGCAGGCTGATCATCGTGTGTTCGTCCGGCACCACGACCTTGACCTGGGTGTCCCGGTCCGGGTGCGTGTGAGTTGACTCGGCCATGGTGAGGCCTTGCGGCCGCTGTCCCTACCCTTCGGTCACGGTCCCCGGGGTCGGTTCCCGGAGTTCCTCGCGGACGGGCCGCACACCGTGCCCGACAATGTCGTTCACGGTCACCACGGGTGTGTGGGACAACCGAAGTGGCCGGTGGGGCCCGCCCCGAGTCTACCAACGGGGACCCGGCGGACTCGATGGGTTATTCGGCGTCCTCCGGGTCCCGCCGACGCGTTCAGGCTCCCGTCTACCCGGGGGGCCAGCTCAGACCGCGGCCGCCGAGCACGTGCGCGTGGAGGTGGAAGACGGTCTGTCCGGCCCCGGCCCCGGTGTTGAAGACCGTCCGGTAGCCGGTGTCGGCCACCCCCTCGGCCTTGGCCACCTCGTGGGCCTCCCGGACCACGGCGTCCAGCAGCCCGCTGTCGGTGGCCGCCGCGGCCGCGGCGTCGGCGTGGTGTTCACGCGGGATGACCAGGACGTGGGTGGGCGCCTGGGGGTTGATGTCGCGGAAGGCGACCGTGCGCTCCCCCTCGCGGACGATCTCCGCGGGCACCTCCCCCTTCACGATCTTGCAGAAAAGGCAGTCGGGGTCGACCATCGCTCACCTTCCGTCGCGCGGGCCGCGCCGCACCGCTTCTCGGGCTCGGCGGCGCCGCTTCTCGGGCATGTCCGGGGACCATGATGCCGCAGGTTCCGGGGCCGGGAGGAGATGAACCCTCAACCTTTCCGCAACCGTTCCGATCGACGTTCGCCGCCGGTGGCGGCTCCCGGCGCGGTAGTCTTTGCGTCCGTGCGCGTCAGGTTGTCGGCACGTCCGCCGTTTGGCCCCATCCGGCGTGTTCGGATTGAAACGCACGTCTACTTGGAAAAGAAGAGGTATGCCCTTTCGTAAACCCCGCGACAAGGGTGTGCGTCGAACTGATGTGACGACAGAAACCTTGGTGGCAGGTGCCACCACGGCGCCGCTCTCGGTCGAGTGGGACGCTGACCACGCCGTGACGGAGCTCTACCGAGAGCACTACCGTCCGCTCGTTCGGCTCGCTGCCCTGCTTGTCCGGGACCACGCGACCGCGGAGGAAGTCGTCCAGGACGCCTTCGTGGCCATGCACGGCGCCTGGCGTCGTCTCAGGGACCCGAACAAGGCTCTCTCCTACCTCCGCCAGGCGGTGGTGAACAAGGCCAGGTCGGTGTTGCGCCACAGGGCCGTCGTGGAGAAGCACGCGCCGAAGGCCCTGCCCGACGCACCCAGTGCCGAGCACGGCGCCATGAACCTTCTGGAACGTGAGGCAGTGATCACGGCCCTGCGTAAGCTACCCACCCGTCAGCGAGAGGCCATCGTGCTCCGGTACTACGGCGACCTGTCCGAGGCACAGATCGCGGATGCCATGGGCATCAGCCGAGGCGCGGTCAAGAGCCACACCTCGCGTGGCATCTCCGCCCTGCGCTCTGTACTGGAGCAGACGTCATGAGCACCCCCAACGACCGGAACGAGCTGGAGTTCGAGGACCAGCTCCGTCGGATACTCCGAGCCGAGGCGGACGAGGTCTCCCCCTCGGCCGAGGGTCTCAACCTCATCCGTGAACGCACCGAGCACCAACGGGGCTCGGCATGGTTCGGGCTGCCGTGGCTGCGTCCCGTGACAGCAGTGGCGGCGGCCGTCCTGATCGTCGCCTCGGTGATCATGTCGAGCCCCCAGGTACGTGACCAGGTCCTGGAGATCGTCCCGGCCGGCGCCGACCGCGAGGGCTCCCCGCCCGAGGCGCACGACGAGGGCGACAGCAACGTCGCGGCCCCCGAACCCACGAAGGACTCCGCCGACGGCACCAGCAAGCCGGAGGAGGAGCCGGGGCACGACCCCGAGGACAGCCCCAGGCCCGAGGACGACCCCTCCGCCGCCGAGGGGGAGGGCCTCGAGTCCACCTCCTCGTGCCCGCCCGGGGACGACGCCGCCCCGACGGCGAACGAGGGCTCCGGCGACGAGGACAAGAAGGACAAGAGCAAGAACCAGGAACGGGACTCCGACAACCCGGACTGCGATCCCGCCGACGAGCCCGCGGACGAGCCCACCGACGAGCCCACCACCCCCGGGAACGGCGGCGAACCCGGCCCGGACGACGGCGAGGACGAGCCCGGCAGCGGTTCGGGCGGGAGCGGCTCGGGCGGCGGTGGTTCGGGCGGCAGCGGCGGTTCCGGGAACAACAGCGCCGAGGAGAACAGCAGCAGCGCGAACTGACCCGTTCCTCCGACGGCGGGCAGAACCGTCACCAGGCACCGACAGGAAGGGCCCGTGGGATCTCCCCCACGGGCCCTTCCTGTGTTCGCGCGCTGCTGTCGTCCGCGCACCGCCGTGCTTCCGGGCGGGCACCCGCCGGGGCCCGGCCCTGACCCGAGCTCACTGTCCTGGGCGCTTTCCGGCCCGGGCCGCTACCGGATCACCAGCGCCCGGTCCGGGCCTGGAGTACCGACAGGGCGGCCACCCCGGCGGTGGAGGTGCGCAGGACCGACGGCCCCAGCAGGGACCGGACCGCTCCGGCCTCGTCGAAGGCGGCGAGCTCGGCGTCGGAGATCCCGCCCTCGGGGCCGACCACCAGGACGATCCCCGATCCGCCGGCCTGCTCCGGCAGGGGCAGCTCGGACAGCCGCCGGGCCCCCTCCTCGTGCAGGACCACGGCCAGGTCCGCCTCGGCGAGCAGGTCGGCCACCCCCTTGCGGTCCAGCGGCTCGGCGACCTCGGGCATCCGGGCCCGGCGGGCCTGCTTGGCGGCCTCCCGGGCGCTCGAACGCCACTTGTCCAGGGCCTTGGCCCCCCGGTCGCCCTTCCACTGCGTGACGCAGCGCTCGGCGGCCCAGGGGACGACGGCGTCGACCCCGGCCTCGGTCATCATCTCGACCGCGAGCTCACCCCGGTCCCGTTTGGGCAGGGCCTGCACCACGGTGATCCGGGGCGTCGGCTCGGGTTCGGTCCGGCGTTCCACCACGCGGCACACGAGGGTGTCCTTGCCGACGACCTCGACCACCTCGCAGCGCACGCGCAGGCCGAGGCCGTCGGACAGGTCGACGGCCTCGCCCTCGCGGATGCGTCGGACCGCCACGGCGTGGCGACCCTCGGGGCCGTCCAGTCGGACCCGGTCGCCCGCGAGGGCGGCGGTTCCGACGAGGAAGACCGGCGGGGTCACTTGGCGCCGAAGGCGTCGCGGATCTTGGAGAAGAAACCGCCGTGCCCCGGGCTGAAGCGGCCCGGGTTCTGGTCCTCACCGCGCAGCTCGGCGAACTTGCGCAGCAGGGCCTCCTGCTCCTCGTCCAGCTTGTTCGGGGTCTCCACGTCCACGCGGATGCGCAGGTCGCCCCGGCCGCCGCCGTCGAGGTGGGTGACGCCCTTGCCCGGCAGAGTGATGACATGGCCCGAGTTGGTGCCCGGACGCAGGTCGATGTTCTCCGTGCCGTCGAGGGTGTCGAAGGCGAAGGAGGCGCCCAGCGCCGCCGCCGTCATGGGGACGGTGATGGTGCAGTGCAGGTCGTCGCCGCGGCGCTCGAAGGTCGGGTGGGCCTTCTGGACGACCTCGAGGATGATGTCGCCGCGCGGTCCGCCGTTGGGGCCGACCTCGCCCTCGCCCGCAAGCTGGATGCGGGTGCCGTCGTCGACGCCCGCGGGGATCTTGACGGTACGGGTGACCTTCTCCCGCACCCGGCCCTCGCCCGCGCAGTCACCGCAGGGGTTGGTGATGACCGACCCCTGGCCCGAGCACTGCGGGCAGGGGCGCGAGGTCATGACCTGGCCGAGGAAGGAGCGCGTGACCTGGGAGACCTCACCCTGGCCGTGGCACATCTCGCAGGTGGTCCGGTGCGAACCGGCCGCCGTGCCCTCGCCCTGGCAGGTCTCGCACAGGATCGCGGTCGGGAAGGTGATCTCCTTGCTGACCCCGAACGCGGTCTCGACGAGGTCGAGCTCGATGCGGATCTTGATGCTGCGTCCGCGCCGGACCCGTTCCCGGGGGCCGCGGCCGCCGGGCTGACCTCCGCCGAAGAAGGCGTTCATGATGTCGTCGAAGGCGAACCCGCCCGCGTTGCCGAACCCTCCGGCACCGCCACCGCCGCCACCGGGGGCGAAGGGGTCCTGACCCATGTCGAACATCCGACGCTTGCTCTCGTCGGAGAGGACCTCGTAGGCCTGGGTCACTTCCTTGAAGCGCTCCTGGGTCGCGGGGTCAGGGTTGATGTCCGGGTGGAGCTCGCGCGCGAGCCGCCGGTACGCCTTTTTGATCTCGTCCTTGGACGCGTCGCGACGCACCCCGAGAACCTGGTAATAGTCTCTGGCCACTGAGTTACTGTCCTGCCAAAATCTGTCCGACATACCGAGCCACCGCACGGACGGCGCCCATTGTCCCTGGGTAGTCCATACGGGTGGGTCCCACCACACCGATCTTGGCCAGCGACTGGTTTCCCACACCGTAGTCGGCCGACACGATGGAAGTGGACCGAAGGCCCTCGTGGAAGTTCTCCGCGCCGATGCGCACGGTGAGCATCGAGGGGTCCTTCGCCTCACCGAGCAAACGGATGAGGACCATGTTCTCTTCCAGTGCTTCGAGCACGTCACGCAGGCTGGCTGCGAAGTCGACGGCTGCGAGGTTGGCGGTGCCCGCCAGGACGATCTTCTCCTCGCGCCGCTCGACCAGGCTCTCCAGCAGAACCGAGAGGACCGCGATCGCGACCGGGCGGTCCTCCGGCGCGACCTGAGCGGGCAGGTCCTCCACCGCGTCCGGAACCTCGCCGAGGTGTTTCCCGGAGATGGCGCGGTTGAGCATGGTGCGCAGGTCGTCGACGACCTTCTCGTCGACAGAGCCCAGCCCGTCGATGACGCGCTGTTCGACCCGGCCGGTGTTGGTGATGACCACCATCATGATGCGCTGGCCGCCGAGCGGCACCAGTTCCACGTGCTGCACCGACGAGCGGGTCAGCGACGGGTACTGGACGATCGCGACCTGGCGGGTGAGCTGCGAGAGCAGCCGCACCGTACGGGCGACGATCTCGTCGAGGTCCACGGCACCGCCGAGGAAGGACTCGATGGCGCGCCGTTCGGCCGCGGAGAGCGGTTTGACCGAGGAGAGCCGGTCGACGAAGAGCCGGTACCCCTTGTCGGTGGGCACCCGTCCCGCACTGGTGTGCGGTTGGTGAATGTACCCGTCCTCCTCCAGGGCGACCATGTCGTTGCGAATGGTCGCCGGGGAGACCCCGAGGGGGTGTCGGTCCGCCAGCGCCCGGGAACCCACGGGTTCGTTGGTGTTGACGAAGTCCTCGACGACGGCACGCAGGACCGCGAGCTTGCGCTCATCCAGCAACTCGCCACCTCCTGGCACTCCAAGGTCCTCAGTGCTAATTCTATGCCCGGCTGCAAACCGGCACGGCTACCCGCAAGTAGTAACACGACCGCGGGGTGCGCTTCTTCCCTGGACCCTCCCGGCGGTTCGGCGACGTGCGCCACCCGGAGACGGGTGTTCGGGTCCGGTCACCAGTAGACTGCACCACCGTGGTTACCAAGGGAACCGGCCGTTACGGCCGCGACGTTCTGGCAGGAGACTGGCGGCGGCCCCGGAAGGGCGCGGTACGCGAGATACCCCTCAGTCGTGACCTGGTCGTCGAGGACGCCGACGAGACGTTCTGCGGTGCCGTGGTGTCCTGGGACAAGGCCGCGGTGACCCTGGAGGACCGGGACGGCCGCCGCAGGGTGTTCGAGCTCGGTCCGGCCGCCTTCCTGGTGGACGGGGAGCCGGTGACGCTGGTGCGTCCGGCCGCCGCGCCCAGGGGTCCCCTGCGCAGCGCCTCGGGTTCGATCGCGGTGACCGACGCGCGGGCGCGCACGGCCCGGGAGAGCCGGATCTACGTGGAGGGCGCCCACGACGCCGAGCTGGTGGAGAAGGTCTGGGGCCACGACCTGCGTGTCGAGGGGGTGGCCGTCGAGTTCCTGGAGGGGGTCGACGACCTTCCCTCGGTGGTGGAGGAGTTCTCCCCCGGCCCGGGACGCCGTCTGGGGGTCCTGGTGGACCACCTGGTGCCGGGGTCCAAGGAGAGCAGGATCGCGGAGCGGGTCCGGGGTTCGGACGTGCTCGTGGTCGGCCACCCCTACGTGGACGTCTGGCAGGCGGTCCGGCCGGGCGCGGTGGGCATCCGGGCCTGGCCCGAGGTCCCGCGCGGCCTGCCCTGGAAGGAGGGTGTCGTGGACGCCCTGGGCTGGCGGATGGAGACGGGTGAGGCCTGGCGCCGCATCCTGGGCTCGGTCCGCGGCTACGGCGATCTCGAACCCTCGCTGCTGGGGCGGGTCGAGGAGCTCATCGACTTCGTCACCGGCCCGCACCCCCCGGGTCACTGACAGCACGGAGTACCGAAATCACGGAACACTAGGATTGCCCCAGGACGTCGTCTGACGGGCCCCGGGTCCCCGAGGTCCCCCTACCGGAGGACACCGCACCGGACACCACACAGCCTCCGGCCCTCCGCGGTCGTCGGTACAGCCCGACCGGTTCGGGCAGCACAGCACACGCCCTCAACAGCGGAGCCAAGGAAGAGCATGAGCGAGACCCCGCCCAATCCCGCGTCGCCGGACGACGCGCAGGGACAGCAGCAACCGCCGCAGGACCCCTCTCAGCAGGGGCAGCAGGAAGACCGGGAGCAGGGCCGGCCGGAGCAGCAGGCGCAGCCGCAGCACCCCGCCCAGCCCCAGCCGCAGGGCCAGGAGTACGGGCAGCCGCAACCGGGATACGAGCAGCCCCAGCAGCCCGGCCAGGCACAGCCGCAGTACGGTCAGCCCAGCGGCGCACAGCCCGGCTACGGCCAGCCGCAACAGCAGCCGCAGGCACAGCCTCCGCAGCAGGGGCAGCCGCCGTCCTACGGACAGCAGAGCGGTGCCCAGCCCGGCTACGGGCAGCCGCAGTACGGCCAACCCCAGCAGCCCGGCCAGGCACAGCCCTACGGGCAGCCCGGCGGCGCACAGCCCGGCTACGGGCAGCCGCAGTACGGCCAACCCCAGCAGCCCGGCCAGGCACAGCCCTACGGGCAGCCCGGCGGCGCACAGCCCGGCTACGGCCAGCCGCAGCAGGGGCAGCCGCAGGCACAGCCTCCGCAACAGGGGCAGCCGCCGCAGCCGCCCTACGGACAGCCCGGCAGCGGCCAGCCCGGTTGGGGCCCGCCCTCGGGTGCCCAGCAGCCGCCCTACGGACAGCAGAGCGGTGCGCAGCCCGGCTACGGGCAGCCGCAGTACGGCCAACCCCAGCAGCCCGGCCAGGCACAGCCCTACGGGCAGCCCGGAGCCTTCGGGCAGGCCCAGCCCGGCCAGGCGCAGCCCCGGTCCCAGGCCCCGGACGGCGGCAACGACATCCTGGTCGCGATGCTGGCCCACCTGTCCGGATTCGTCATCGCCTGCTTCGGCTGGATCCCGCCGCTGGCGATCTACTTCGCCAAGCGCAACCAGTCACCGTTCGTCCGCCACCACGCCTCCGAGGCGGCGAACTTCCAGATCACCCTGCTGATCCCGTACGTCTTCGCTGGTGTCGCCTTCTTCGGCCTGGGTATCTTCTTTCCCACCCTGTCCTGGATCGGTTACCTGCTGATCGCCCTCGTATGGATCGTTTCCATCGTCTTCGGCGTCCTAGGAGCATCAGGAGCGAACAAGGGAGCCTGGTACCGCTACCCCGTGAGCATCCGACTCCTGAAGTAGCAGTTTCCTTCCATTCATCGAGGAACCGCCATGTCCTACCCGAACACCCCGAACCCGAACGACCCTTACGGCCAGGGCGGGCAGCAGCCCGGCCAGGGTGACTCCGGCGGCTACCCGCCCCCCGGCCACCCGCAGCAGCCCGGCGGTTACCCGCCGCCCCCCGGCGGCCAGCAGCCCGGTGGATACCCGCCGCCCGGTTCCCCCCAGACCGGTGGCTACCAGGCACCCCACGACTACGGGCAGCCGCAGCAGCCCGGTGGTTACCCGCCGCCTCCCGGCGCCCACCCCGGCCAGTACGGCAACTACCCGCAGGGCGGCCCGGGCGGCTTCGGCGACTCCTCCGCCGTCACCGGCCAGCCGAACCAGGACGAGCGCACGATGGGCCTGATCACCCACCTGCTCGGCATCCTGACCGGATTCCTCGGTCCGCTGATCATGTACCTGATCAAGAAGGACGAGTCGCCGTTCATCCGCGACCAGGCCGCGCAGGCGCTGAACTTCCAGCTCCTGCTGCTGATCGGCTACCTGGTTTCGTTCGTGCTGTACATCATCGTCATCGGAGCCGTGCTGCAGCTGGTCATCTGGGTGTGCGCGATCGTCTTCGGGATCATGGGCGGCATGGCGGCCAACAAGGGAGAGTGGTACCGCTACCCGTTCAACGTCAGCTGGGTCAAGTAACACCGGACACGGCAGGACACCGCGGGGCCCGGCATCGCGCCGGGCCCCTTGTCGTGTCCGCTGTCACTGTGCCCCGGGCGCTGTGCGTGTGCACCCGAGCAGGGGAACGGCTCCAGGCCGCCCCGGGGCCCTTCAGGTGAGGTCGCGGACCACCGCGTCGGCGAGCAGCCGTCCCCGCCGGGTCAGCGCCGCGCGCCCCTCGGCGTGCGCCCGCGCGTCCAGGAGCCCCTCGCCGACCAGGCGTTCGGCGGCGGCCAGCCCCGGGGCGTCCAGCAGGTCCAGCGGGCATCCGCCGTCCACGCGCAGTTCGAGCAGGACGCGTTCGAACCGGCGCTCGGCCCCGGTGAGCACCTCGCGGGCCTGGGCGGGGCTGTCCCCCGCGGCCAGGCGGGCGGCGTAGGCGGCGGGGTGCTTGACGTTCCACCAGCGGGTCCCGCCGACATGGCTGTGCGCGCCCGGCCCCACGCCCCACCAGTGTCCGCCGGTCCAGTAGAGCATGTTGTGCGCGCTGCGGCCCTCGGGGCTGCGGGCCCAGTTGGACACCTCGTAGGGGGTGTACCCGGCCTCGGCCAGGGCCTCGTCGGCCATCAGGTAGCGATCGGCCATGGCGTCGTCGTCGGGCTCGGTGAGCTCGCCCCGCCGGACGCGGGCGGCCAGCCGGGTGCCGTCCTCGACGATCAGGGAGTAGGCGGAGACGTGGTCGGGCCCGGCGCCGATCGCGGCCTCGAGGGAGGCCGCCCAGTCCTGGTCGCTCTCCCCCGGGGTGCCGTAGATGAGGTCGAGGTTGACGTGCTCGAACCCGGCCTCGCGCGCCCAGGCCACGCACTGCTCGGGGCGGCCCGGGGTGTGACCGCGTTCCAGGATGCGGAGCACGTGGGGCTGGGCGCTCTGCATGCCGAAGGACACGCGGGTGAACCCGGCCGCGCGCAGGCGGGCGAGGTAGTCGGGGTCGACCGTCTCGGGGTTGGCCTCGGTGGTGATCTCGGCGTCCGGGGTGAGCCCGAAGCGGTCGCGGATCTCACCGAGGACCCGCCCGAGGTCCTCGGGCGACAGGAGCGTGGGCGTGCCGCCGCCGACGAAGACGGTGCTCACCGGTGGGCGGTCCGCGCTCAGGACCCGGTCGGCCAGTTCGACCTCGGCCGCGGCCTGGCCCGCGTAGGTCTCGCGGGAGGCCGTGGCGGTGCCGTCCCGGGAGACGAGTTCGTCAGCGGTGTAGGTGTTGAAGTCGCAGTAGCCGCAGCGGGTGACGCAGAAGGGCACGTGGACGTAGAACCCGAGCGGGCGCTCCCCGAGCTGGGCGAGCGAGGGTTCGGGAAGTTCCCCGGTCCGGGGCACGGGTTCGCCGTCGAGGGCTACGGATGGCATGTCTCCAGTGTCGCCGACCCGACGGCGTGCCCTGGCACGGAGGACGACGCGCGGACCGGTCCCACCGGGGTCCGCAGCGGGGTCCGGGGCCGGGGTGTGGCCATCGACACGGTGGGGCCTGCCCCGGAGACGGCCTTGCTCCCTGTGCGGGTCCGGACGCTCGAAGACCCGCGCCACGGTCACCGCCGACGGGTCGCGGCCCCGCCGGGGGCGGCGCGTGCCCTGAGGACGCGCTGTCTTCGGGGTGACGCCTTCGGGGCGCCGTGCGGGGGTCGGGGTGTGTGGGGGTCGGAGTGTGCGGGGGTCAGACTCCGGGGGTGGCGTTCTGGGGTGCGCGGCGCTGCGGGGCGGGGGTGTCCAGGTGGGGTTCGGGGGTGACCGGCCCGGCCGCGGCGGCCGGGGCCGCGGCGGTGGAGCGGCGTACGACCAGTTCGGGGTCGAAGACGTATTCGGCGTGCGAGACGGGGTGTCCGGCGATCTCGTCGCACAGGGCGCGCACGGCGGCCATGGCCATCGCGTTGACGGGCTGGCGCACGGTGGTCAGGGGCGGGTCGGTGAAGGCGATGAGCTGGGAGTCGTCGTAACCGACCACGGAGAAGTCCTGGGGGACGCGCAGGCCGCGCTGGCGGGCGGCGCGGATGGCCCCGAGCGCCATGATGTCGGAGCCGCAGACCATGGCGGTGACGCCGCGTTCGATGAGGCGGCTCGCGGCGGCGTGCCCGCCCTCCACTCCGAACAGGGAGAGTTCGACGAGGCCGTCCCCGTCGAGTCCGTGCTCGTCCAGGGCCTGGTGGAAGCCCTCCAGTTTGCGGCGGACCGGGACGTAGCGTTCGGGGCCGCTGGTGAAGCCGATGCGGGTGTGGCCGAGGGCGACCAGGTGGTTGACGGCCAGGCGTCCGGCCTCGCGGTCGTCGGCGGAGATGAACGCCGCCGGGATGGACTCGGTGTAGCCGTTGACGAGCACGATCGGCAGGCGGCGGGAGACCAGGGCCTGGTAGCGCTCGTGTGAGGCCGTGGTGTCGGCGTGCTTGCCGGAGACGAAGAGGATTCCGGAGACGTTGCGCTCCAGGAGCAGCTCCACGTACTCGTCCTCGGATATCCCGCCCGGGGTCTGTGTGCACAGCACCGGTGTGTACCCGCGCTGGGCCAGGGCCCCCTCCGCCGCCTGGGCGAACATCGGGAAGACCGGGTTCTCCAGTTCGGGGATGACCATGCCGACCAGGCCGGCGGAGCGCTGCCGCAGCCGGGCGGGTCGCTCGTATCCGAGTACGTCGAGCGCGGTCAGGACGGCCTTGCGGGTGTCGCTGCCGACGCCGGGTTTGTCATTGAGCACCCGCGAGACGGTCGCCTCGCTGACGCCTGCGTGCCGCGCGATGTCGGCAAGTCGTGGACCCATGGGGACAACTCTAGTCGAGATCGTCGTCACAAGGACGAAAGTTAGCGGTAATCTTGCGCAAGAACTTGCAGTCGCGACAGGGAAGGACCCCCGCAGATGAAGCACCAGTCGCACTGGTGGCGCGAGGCCGCCATCTACCAGATCTACGTGCGCAGCTTCGCCGACTCCAACGGGGACGGGGAGGGCGACCTGACCGGAATCCGCGAACGCCTCCCCCACCTCGCCGAGCTCGGCGTGGACGCGATCTGGCTGACCCCCTTCTACGTCTCCCCCCTGGCAGACGGCGGCTACGACGTCGCCGACTACCGTGACGTCGACCCCCGCTTCGGCACCCTCGAGGACTTCGACGCCCTCCTCTCCGCCGCCCACGACCTGGGCATCCGGATGATCATCGACGTGGTCCCCAACCACTCCTCCTCCGCGCACCGCTGGTTCCGCGAGGCCGTGGCGGCCGAGCCCGGCAGCGCCGCCCGCGCGCGCTACATCTTCCGGGACGGTCTGGGCCCCGACGGCGACGAGCCCCCCAACAACTGGAAGTCGATCTTCGGCGGCCCGGCCTGGACCCGCCTCAAGACCGCCGACGGCACCCCCGAGCAGTGGTATCTGCACCTGTTCGACGCCGAGCAGCCCGACTTCGACTGGAGCAACCAGGAGGTGCACGACGAGTTCGACGACGTCCTGCGCTTCTGGCTGGACCGGGGCGTGGACGGGTTCCGGATCGACGTCGCGCACGGCATGGTCAAGGACCCCGCGCTGCCGGACATCGACCCGGATGCCAAGGCCGACCTGCTCGACGGCAACACGTCACTGCCCTACTTCGACCAGGACGGCGTGCACGAGATCTACCGGCGCTGGTCGGGCATCGCCGCCGCCTACCCGGGCGACCGGGCCCTGGTGGCCGAGGCCTGGGTGGAGAACGCCGAGCGGGTGGCGCGCTACCTGCGCCCGGACGAGCTGCACCAGGCGTTCAACTTCGAGTACCTCACCGCTCCGTGGGACGCCGCGCGGCTGCGCGCGGTGATCGAGGGTTCGCTGGCCGCCAACGGTGCCGTGGGCGCGACCACCACGTGGGTGCTGTCCAACCACGACGTCACCCGGCACGTCACCCGCTTCGGCGGCGGCGAGCAGGGCCTGCGCCGGGCCCGTGCGGCCACCCTGCTGATGCTGGGCCTGCCCGGTTCGGTCTACCTGTACCAGGGCGAGGAGCTGGGCCTTCCCGAGGTCACCGACCTGCCGGAGGACTCCCTCCAGGACCCCACGTGGGAGCGCTCGGGCCGCACCGAGCGCGGTCGCGACGGCTGCCGTGTGCCGCTGCCCTGGGAGGGCGGGTCCGCTCCGTTCGGCTTCGGCCCCGAGGGCACCACGCCGTGGCTGCCGGTCCCCGAGGAGTGGGCGGGGCTGTCCCGCGCCGCCCAGCGCGGAGTGGCGGGTTCGACGCTGGACCTGTACACCACGGCGCTCGGGCTGCGCCGCGACCTGGACGCCCTGGGCGACGGGTCGATGAGCTGGCTGGACTCCCCCGAGGGCGTCCTGTACTTCGAACGCGAGCCGGACGTGCGGGTCGCGGTGAACCTGGGCGGCGACGCGGTCGAGCTGCCCGCGTCCGGTGAGGTCCTGGTGGCCAGCGGTCCGGGCGCCGAACTGGCCGACGGCACGCTGTCCCTGCCCGCCGAGACCGCGGTGTGGCTGCGCGTGTGATCCGGGCGCGCCCGACCGCGCGCCCCTGACCGCGCGCTCTCCCGGAGCGCGTGCCCGGTGGTGCGCTGCGCACTCCTGCGGGCGCCGGGCGGTCCGCGTACCGCCCGGCGCCCACGTCACGAAGGACCTCTCCACCTCCCACCACTTCCTCTCATCCGCGGGGAGCTCTCCCGCCCGTACGAGCCGGGCCCCGCCCGTCATCCCTGGAGACCGCCATGAGGTCACTCATCCCCCTGTGCTCGATGGCCCTGGTGCTTGCCCTGACAGCCTGTTCCACCCCCGAGGAGGTCGACGACTACTCCTCCGTGCCGCTGACCATCTGGGCCGACGAGGAACGCGCCCAGGCCATGCGGACCTTCGCCGAGGCCTTCGCCCGCGACGCCAACCGCCAGGTGGAGGTGATCGTGGTGGACCACGAGGAGCTGCGCGCCAGCTTCCTGAGCTCGCACGCCACCGGGCTGGGCCCGGACCTGCTCGTGGGCCCGCACGACTGGACCGGTGAGCTGGCCTCGGCCGGAGCGATCGTCCCGGTCGGTCTGGACGCCGAGGACGCCGAGCTGTTCTCGCCGGGCGCCCTGGCCGCGGTCAGCTACGAGGGCCAGGCCCACGGGGTGCCCTACGCCACCGAGAACCTGGCGCTGTTCCGCAACACGGATCTGGTCCCGGAGGCGCCGACCTCGCTGGAGGACATGCTGGAGACCGGTGCGGGCCTGGTGGACTCGGGTTCCGTCGACCAGGCGCTGAGCCTCCAGGTGGGCGAGGAGGGCGACGCCTACCACATCCACCCGTTCTTCACCTCGGCCGGCGGCTACCTGTTCGGCGAGGACGAGTCGGGCGGCCCCGACCCCACGGACCTGGGGGTGGCCGCACCGGAGTCGATCGCCGCCTTCGAGCTGCTGGCGGAGCTCGGGGAGGACGGTTCCGGAGTGCTGACCCGGTCCACCGACTCGGTCAACGCGACCTCCCTGTTCACCTCGGGAGAGGCCCCGTTCCTGGTCAGCGGACCGTGGAGTGTGGCGGCGGCCCAGGAGTCGGAGGTGCCCTTCGCGGTGGACCCGGTGCCGTCGTTCGCCGAGGGCGCCGAGGCCCGGCCGCTGATCGGCGTCCAGGCCTTCTTCGTCGCCTCCGGTGCCAGCGACCCGGAGCTGGCGGAGAACCTCGCCCGGGTGTTCCTGGAGGACCCCGAGCTCTCGGTGATCCTGTACGAGGCGGACCCCCGGGTGCCCGCGTTGGACGAGGCGCTCCGGATGGTCACCGACCAGGACCCGAACCTGGAGGCCTTCCAGCGCGCGGGTGAGGCCGGCCTGCCGATGCCCGCCATCCCCGAGATGGAGGCGGTGTGGAGCCCGTTCTCGCAGGCCAGCGCGGACATCATCGGTGGAGCCGACCCCGCCGAGGCCCTGATGGAGGCCGAACGGCTGATCCTCGAGAGCTTCGAGGAGTAGGCCGCTCCGGGGAGCCGGCCGTTCCGGGCCCGCCCCCGGACGAGCTCCGGCCCGGGCGCGCGGTCCGCACGTGTCCCGCCCCGGGACCAAGGGCCGGACGAGCACGGCTTCCTCACGCAGAGCAAGGATGACGGAACCCTCCGAAACAGGCCGCCCATCTGTTTCCAGGGTGTTTCCACATCTTTATCCAGTGCGACTGCAAAGCCTTTCAAAGACTGCAAGTTATTGCTAACGTCACATCACCACGCATGCCCGCAACGGACCCGGTCCCGCCGGTGAACCGCATGCACGACCCCCTTCGACAGGCCTCCCGGAAGGAAGACACCATGAGATCCCGCAGCGCGTCAGCGGTCGCAGGTATCGCCGCGATCGCACTTATGGCGACAGCGTGCAGCAGCGACGACTCGGACGGAGGCGGCGAAGGCACCGCAGAGGGCACGCTCGTCATCTGGTCCGACCCCGAGCGCGCCGACGCCATCCAGGGCGCGGCCGCCGAGTTCGCCGAGGCCAACGGCATCGAGGTGGACGTCCAGGGCCTGGCCTTCGACGACATCCAGGGCGACCTGCTCAACGCCCACCAGGCCGGCAACGCCCCCGACGTCTTCATCGGCGCGCACGACTGGACCGGCAACCTGGTCCGCAACGGCGCCGTCTCCCCGGTCGAGCTCACCGGCGACCAGGCCGGCGGCGTGGACGAGACCGCCGTCGAGGCGCTCTCCTTCGACGGTCAGCTCTTCGGCGTCCCGTACTCGCAGGAGAACATCTTCCTGCTGCGCAACACCGAACTGGCCCCCGACGCCCCGGAGACCTTCGAGGAGCTCGTCGAGGTCGGCACCGAGCTCAAGGAGGCGGGTGACACCAGTGAGGTCCTCGCCATGGCGGTGGGCCAGGAGGGCGAGCCCTTCCGGATGAACGCCCTGTTCACCTCCGCGGGCGGCTACCTGTTCGGGCAGGACGACACCGGCACCTGGGACCCCTCGGACCTGGGTGTGGGCTCGGACGAGTCCATCGCGGCCATGGAGAAGATCGCCGAGTACGGCGAGGAGGGCGAGGGGGTGCTGCGCCGCTCCATCGACACCGAGAACGACGCCAACCTCTTCTACGAGGAGGAGGCCCCCTTCTTCATCGCCGGTCCGTGGAACCTCGGTGACGCCAACGAGGCGGGCATCGACTTCGAGATCAGCCCCATCCCCGGCTTCGAGGGCGAGCAGGCGGCCAGCCCCTACATCGGCTACCACGCCTTCTTCGTCACCGAGGGCAGCGACAACAGCGCCCTAGCGCAGGAGTTCGTGACCAACTACGTCACCTCCACCGACTTCATCCTCAGCCTCTACGAGGCCGACCCGCGCACCCCGGTGCAGACCGAGGCCCTGGAGACCGTCTCGGCCGACGACCCCAACATCGCCGCCATCGCCGAGGCCGGCGCCGACGGCATGCCCATGCCGTCCATCCCCGAGATGGGTGAGACCTGGGAGCCGCTGGGCCAGGCCCAGGCGCAGGCGATCTCCGGCGGAGACGTCCGCGAGGCCATGGAGGCCGCCCACAACACCATCGCCGAGCAGATCGGCGAGTAGTGGTGGCCTCTCCCAGCCCCGACAGTGCGGGCGCCCCCTCCCCGGGGGCGCCCGCCCGTCCGCCGCTGCCCGGGGGCCGGTTCGCCGCCAACGGGTCCGTCGTCGGCCAACTCGTGAAGATCGGCCTGCTCAGCCTGTTCACCGCCCTCGGCGTCTGGGCGGCCCTGCCGCTGTACGTGGCGGGCAACTGGTGGGGCATCGGCCTGGTCGTCGCGGTGGTCGCCCTGGTCTACTACGTCTACCTGTCCAAACGCACCGTCCCGGCGAAGTACCTGGTGCCGGGCGTGGTGTTCCTCCTGGCCTTCCAGATCCTTCCGGTGCTCTACACGATGAGCACGTCGGTGACCAACCTCAGCGACGGCCACCGGGGAGACAAGGACCGGGCGATCGCGGCCATCGAGGCCTTCTCGGTCACCCGGGACCCCGACTCCCCGGAGTACGTGCTCACCGTCGCCACCACCGGCGCCCCCGACACCGGTGAGCTGGTCTTCCTGCTCACCGACGCCGAGGGCAACGCCTACGCGGGCACCGAGGAGGGGTTGAGCGACCTCAGCGGCGCCGACGTCGACGCGGCCGGGAAGGTCACCGAGGCGTTCGGGTACACGCTCCTCAGCCCCGCCGAGGTGAACGCGCGCAGCGACGAACTCCAGGAGTTCGCGGTCCCCACCGGGGACGGCGCGGGCATCCGCTCCAGCGGGCTGTCGAGCGCCTTCGAGGGCAGTGCCGTCCGGGTCTACGACGAGGCCTGCGACTGCATCACCGACTCCGAGACCGGTGAGGTCTACACGGCCGACAACGACCGCGGCGCCTTCTACAACGAGGACGGCCAGCGGATCGCACAGGGCTGGCAGGTGGGTGTCGGGCTCGACAACTTCGCCCGCTTCCTGCTCAACCCGACCTTCGCCGGCTCGTTCTTCGGCATCCTGCTGTGGAACGTGGTCTTCGCCGTCGCCGTCACCGGTCTGGTGTTCGTGGTGGGTCTGGCGATCGCCCTGACCCTGCACGTGCCGAGGATGCGCGGCAAGGTGCTCTACCGGATCCTGGTGGTCCTGCCGTACGCCATGAGCTCGTTGGCCATGTACCTGCTGTGGCGGGACATGTTCAACACCGACTTCGGTCTGTTCAACCGGATGCTCGGTCTCCAGGTCGACTGGTTGGGCGACGTGTGGACGGCCCGGGCCGCCGTCGTCCTGGCCAACGTGTGGCTGGGCTACCCGTACATGTTCCTGGTGGCCACCGGGGCGCTGCAGGCCATCCCGCGGGAGCTGGGACAGGCCGCGCAGATCGACGGCGCGGGGCCGTGGCAGGCCTTCCGGCACGTCACCCTGCCGCTGCTGATGGTCGCCATGACCCCGATCCTCATCGCCACGTTCGCGTTCAACTTCAACAACTTCAACGCGGTGTGGCTGATCACCAAGGGCGGACCGTTCTCGCCGGACAACCCGACGGCCGGCGGCACGGACCTGCTCATCACCTACACCTACCGGCTGGCCTTCAACGAGGCCACGGCCCAGTACGGGTACGCGGCGGCGTTGTCGGTGATGATCTTCCTGATCGTCTCGGCGATCTCCATCGTCAGCCTCAGCCGGAGCAAGGCCCTCAAGGAGGTGGACCGATGACGGTCGGCGTTTCCGAGGCGGTACGCACGCCCTACCGCCGCAGCGGCGGCACCCGGTTCTCGCTGTGGGCCAGGCGGCTGGGCTGGCGCCACGCGGTCATGTGGGTGGTCGTGGCCTTCGCGATCTTCCCCGTGCTGTTCGTGGTCTCCGCCGCGCTCAACCCGCTCGGCACCCTGAGCAGCGCGCAGCTGTGGCCGACCGGCGCGAGCCTGGCCAACGCCCGGGACCTGTTCCGGAACACGCCCTTCACCACCTGGTACGCGAACTCGCTGTTCTTCGCGCTCACCAACGCGGCGGTGACGGTGCTGCTCTCGGCGCTGGCGGCCTACACGTTCAGCCGGATGCGGTTCAAGGGGCGGCGGGTGGGCCTGATCGGCCTGCTCATCATCCAGATGTTCCCGCAGTTCCTGGCGATCGTGGCGATCTACCTGATGTTCTCCAACATCGGTGAGCTCTACCCGGTGATCGGCTTCGACACCCGCTGGGGTCTGCTGCTGGTCTACCTGGGCGGCGCGCTGAGCATCAACACGTGGCTGATGAAGGGCTTCTTCGACACCGTTCCGAAGGAGCTGGACGAGTCCGCGCAGATCGACGGCGCCACCCACGCCCAGGTGTTCTTCCGGATCATGCTGCCGCTGGTGACCCCGGTGCTGGCGATCGTGGCGCTGCTGGTGTTCATCTCCACCATCAACGAGTTCCTGATGGCCAGCGTGTTCCTGCGGGACACCGACGCGAAGACGCTGGGCCTGGGGCTGTACCAACTGGTGGCCTCGCAGCGCAACGCCAACTTCGGGATGTTCGCGGTGGGCGCGCTGATGCTGTCCCTGCCCACGCTGATCGTGTTCTGGTTCCTCCAGCGCTACATCAGCGAGGGGCTGACCGCCGGAGCGGTCAAGGGCTAGCCCTCGCGGGTTCCGGGCGCCCGAACACCGAGCGAAGCGGAACTCGAGAACAGCACTGAGGGGCGCTCCCGTACGGGGGCGCCCCTCCTTCGTCGTGCACCGGCCCGGGCGACGGTGTGCCGCCCGGGCCCGGTCACTACTTCTTCTTCTTGTCCTCGGCACCGGAGCTGTCGGTGGACAGCGCGGAGATGAAGGCCTCCTGGGGCACCTCGACCCGGCCGACCATCTTCATCCGCTTCTTGCCCTCCTTCTGCTTCTCCAGCAGCTTGCGCTTACGGCTGATGTCGCCGCCGTAGCACTTGGAGAGCACGTCCTTGCGGATGGCGCGGATGTTCTCACGGGCGATGACACGGGCGCCGATGGCGGCCTGGATCGGCACCTCGTACTGCTGCCGCGGGATGAGCTCGCGCAGCTTCTTGGTCATCTCGACGCCGTAGGGGTAGGCCTTCTCCTTGTGGACGATCGCGGAGAACGCGTCGACCGCCTCGCCCTGGAGGAGGATGTCGACCTTGACGAGGTCGGCCTGCTGCTCACCGATGGGCTCGTAGTCCAGGGAGGCGTAACCCTTGGTCCGGGACTTGAGGGCGTCGAAGAAGTCGAAGACGATCTCCGCCATGGGGAGGGTGTACCGCATCTCCACGCGGTCCTCGGACAGGTAGTCCATGCCCTGGAGCTCGCCGCGGCGCTCCTGGCACAGCTCCATGATCTGACCGATGTGGTCGGAGGGGCTGAGCACGGTGGCCTTGACCATCGGCTCGTAGATCGCGTCGATCTTGCCGGTGGGGAACTCGCTGGGGTTGGTCACCACGTGCTCGGCGCCGTCCTCCATGTCCACGCGGTAGATCACGTTGGGCGCGGTGGAGATGAGGTCGAGGTTGAACTCGCGCTCCAGGCGGGCCCGGGTGATCTCCAGGTGGAGCAGGCCGAGGAACCCGCAGCGGAAACCGAAGCCCAGGGCGGCGGAGGTCTCCGGCTCGAAGGCCAGGGCCGCGTCGTTGAGCTGGAGCTTCTCCAGGGCGTCGCGGAGCACCGGGTAGTCGGTGCCCTCGATCGGGTACAGGCCCGAGAACACCATCGGCTTGGGTTCCTGGTAGCCGCCGAGCATCTCCGTGGCGGGCTTGTTCAGGGTGGTGATGGTGTCACCGACCTTGGACTGCCGCACGTCCTTCACACCGGTGATGATGTAGCCGACCTCGCCCACGCCCAGACCCAGGCTCTTGGTCGGCTCCGGCGAGCTGACCCCGATCTCCAGGATCTCGTGGGAGGCCTTGGTGGACATCATCTGGATGCGCTCGCGCGGGCTGAGGTGGCCGTCGATGACCCGCACGTAGGTGACCACACCGCGGTAGGTGTCGTAGACCGAGTCGAAGATCATCGCGCGGGCGGGAGCGTCGGCGTCACCGACCGGCGCGGGGATCTGGTTGACGATCTCGTTGAGGAGCTCCTCGACGCCCTCGCCGGTCTTGGCGCTGACCTTGAGCACGTCGGAGGGCTCGCAGCCGATGATCCCGGCGATCTCCTCGGCGTACTTCTCGGGCTGGGCCGCGGGAAGGTCGATCTTGTTGAGGACGGGGATGATCGTGAGGTCGTTGTCCAGCGCCATGTAGAGGTTGGCGAGGGTCTGGGCCTCGATGCCCTGCGCGGCGTCGACCAGCAGGACCGCGCCCTCACAGGCGGCCAGGGAACGCGACACCTCGTAGGTGAAGTCGACGTGCCCGGGGGTGTCGATGAGGTCGAGCGTGTACGTCTTGTCGTCCAGGGCGGTGAACGGGATGCGCACGGCCTGCGACTTGATCGTGATGCCGCGTTCGCGCTCGATGTCCATGCGGTCCAGGTACTGGGCACGCATCTGGCGGTCCTCGACGACCCCGGTGATCTGGAGCATCCGGTCGGCCAGCGTCGACTTGCCATGGTCGATGTGCGCGATGATGCAGAAGTTGCGGATCAGCGCGGGATCGGTCCAGTTCGGCTGTGCCACCGTGCTCCGTTCACAGGGTTGGGTTCGGGTCGTGTGCGCCTGAGGTGGCGCCGCCCTGCCGGGGCCCGGCGGTGTACTCACCGGTCTGCCCACGGCATCGTCCATCATCCCACGGCGCCGGCACCGTCCTCACCGGATGTGGCCGGGTCGGATACGGCAGTATGGGCGCGAGCGCGGGACTTGTGTCCAGATTATGCGACCTGGGACCGGGAACGGGCGTCGCGGGTGCCGGGTGACGTGGACGCCGGACGGTACGGGTGCCGAACGAGAACGGGTGGCGTACGGGTGAAGTGGCTTCTGAAGCGGTTGTTGGCCGGCGTGGCGGCGGTGCTGGTGGTACTGGTGGGCGCGGGCGCGCTGCTGGCCTACCAGTACTCGGGCACCCCTGAGGGGTGGGCCGTCTCGCAGGGCGCGGACGCGGCGTGGGTGGGTTCGTGGGAGGACACCGGTGCGCTGGAAGAGCTGCTCGACACCGGCGCGGTGAGCACCCTGTACGTGTACGCCGGAGAGGTGGGCGCGGACGGCGGCGTGGAGCGGGCGCCGGACACCGGCGCGCTGCTGTCGTGGTTGGACGCGAACCACCCCGAGGTGGCGGCCCTGGCGTGGCTGAGGCACGTGGAGTCGGGTTCGTCGCTGATCAGGGACCGTTTCGACGCCGAGGCGAGGGAGGCCCTGGCGCCCCGGGTCGCCGAGGTGGGCGCGGACGGGTTCGCCGGGGTGCACCTGGAGGTCCGCCCGGTGACGGTGAACGACCCCTCCCTGCCCGCCCTCGTGGAACTGGTGCGGGAGGAACTGGGCGAGGATCCGGTGCTGTCGGTCCAGGCCCAGCACGTGGAGCTGATGCCGGGGGGCCGGGTGCCGGCCTTCGTCACCGGCGGCGAGGAGAAGTACTGGTCCAAGGGGTACCTGGAGCGGGTCACCGAGCACGCGGACGAGGTCGTGCTGCCCGGTGTGGGCGCCGACATGCCCACGGCCGGCCTGTACGGCGGGTTCATGGTGCGGCAGGTGACCGAGTCGGTGGCTGCGCTGCGCCACCACGAGGACGTGGCGGTGCGGTTCGGGGTGCCGACCTACGCCAGTGAGCGGTGGGGGCCGGTGAACGGCAACGAGACCGCGCTGACCGCGCTCGCCGCGGTGCGCCTGGGGTTGTCGCAGGCGGAGGGGGTTCCCGAGTCGATGACTCCGGGCGTGGCCCTGTACCTGGTGGACGAGGCCGAGGAGGGCGATCTGACGGCCTACCGGACGGCCTGGTTGAACCCGTTGGAACAGGGTGGCTGACCGCACAGGGGGGGGAAGCGGCGCGGTGAGGCCTCCGAAGTCCCGAGCAGTCCGCTCGATGCGGCATACTGAGAAGTCCGTGTCTCGGACTTCCACGTTCGGTTTTGAGCCCTGTGGACTCACACACACCCTGCGTCGGCGCCCACGCAGGCCTCTCATGGCACGGCTGCCCATGAGATGAGCCGCCTGTTCGCTTGACGCGATGATCACAGTAACTGGAGCACGTTTTCGCATGGCGAACATCAAGTCGCAGAAGAAGCGCATTCGGCAGAACGAGAAGGCTCGCGTCCGCAACCAGGCGGTGCGCTCTTCCCTGAAGACTGCCGTTCGGAAGTTCCGTGAAGCTGCCGAGGCCGGGAACGTCGAGCAGGCCACCGTCGCGCAGCGCGAGGCCGCTCGCGCCCTGGACAAGGCCAGCAGCAAGGGCGTCATCCACAAGAACCAGGCTGCGAACCGCAAGAGCGCGATCGCCAAGCGCCTGGTTGAGCTTCAGTCCGCCTAAGGGCACGGAGCACACGGCTTTCCAAGGGCCCGGTCCACTTCGGACCGGGCCCTTTGCCGTGTCCGGATCCTCCCGGGCGGCTCCGGCACGGAGTTATCCACAGGTTGAGAACGGCTGATGACAGGGCGTTGAGCGCTCCCTAGCGTTGGATGCATGACCGCTTCGCGCCGGTCACGGCGCCATCCTCCCCTGTCGGCCCCCGAGGAACGACTCCGCACGCTCGGCCTGGACTCCTCCCCCACCGCCCGGCGGCTGCGTGCCCGGATCCCCCGCGCACCCTCCGAACCCGGCCCCGGGGCGGCCGTCCCGCGAGCGCCCTACGCGGTCGGAGAGGCCACCGCCCCCTACCGGCCCGAGCCCCGAAGGCCCACCCCCGCGGAGCTGTGGGGGTCACCGGGCACGGCCGGGCGGGACCGGCGGGCGGACCACGAAGAGCGGGAGGAGCCGGAGTCCCCGGCCCTCGAGGAACCGGACCCCGAGGAAGTGCCCACCGTCCGGCTGCTTCCCGGTGGCGGGCCCGCCCGCTCCGAGCCGGAGAGCCCTCCCCCGCAGAGCCCCTGGAAGGAGCCTCCCCGAACCCGGACCGGTCGTGACGGCCGGGCGGACCCGCCCTCCCCCGCTCCCTCCCAGGGCGGGTCCGGGCTCTCGGGCCCCGGGGGGAAGGGGTCCCCCGCGGAACGCGGCTCGGACAGCGGGCCGGGACACGGCTCGGGTAGCGGAACGGGTCGCGGCTCGGAAAGCGGGACAGGGCACGGCTCGGCGGATCCGCCGGACCTCGCGGCCGGACCCGGCTCGGATCCGCCCGCGGGGAAGGAGCCTGAGGGACCCTCGGGAGGACGGCACCGGCGGCGTTCGGAAGCCGTCCGGCCCCCTTCCGGGTACACGGAACTGGACCCCGGGGAACCCGGCTCCGTCCTGGACCGGGTGGCCGAACGGTGGGGGCCCCGCGCCTCGCTTTCCCGGCGGGCGGTGGCGGCGCTGCTGGTCCTGGGGCTGCTCGCCGTGGCGGGCACCTTCCTGGTGCTGCGCGAGCGCCCGAGCGAGGTGACGGTGCCCGAACTGGTGAGCCAGGCGGCCCCTGCGGGCCAGGAGCCGAGCGGTCCCGCGGGCGGGCCGGCCGCGGACGGGCCGGGGCCCGAAGACGAGGGAGCGGGAGCGGATGCGCCGGGCGGGGACGTGGTGGTGCACGTGGGCGGCGAGGTGGCCGAGCCGGGGCTGTACACGATGCCCGCCGGCTCACGCGTGGCCGACGCCGTGGAGGAGGCGGGCGGCCCGCTGCCCGAAGCCGATCTGGACCTGGTCAACCTGGCCCGGACGCTGACCGACGGCGAACGGATCCTGGTGGGTGTCCCCCAGCCGGAGGGCGGGCCCGGCGACGGCCCCGCGGGGAGCGGGGCCCCGGTCGACCTCAACCTCGCCGGACAGGCCGAACTGGAGACCCTCCCCGGGATCGGACCGAAGAAGGCCCAGCAGATCCTCGCCCACCGGGAGGCCCTGAACGGTTCCTTCAGCAGTGTCGAGGACCTCCTGGGGGTCGACGGGATCGCGGAGAAGACGTTCAGGACCCTCGAACCGCTCGTGACGGTGGGGTGAGGCGCCGTGGTGACCTGGTTGGGAACCGACGCGTACGGCCTGGACCGGCCGCCGGACCTGAGGCTGCTCCTGCCCGCCGCGGCGGCCTGGCTGGCCGCGCTCGGGGCGCTCGCCGCTCCGCCCTGGCTGGCGTGGCTGTGCGCGGGGGCGGCGGGCTGCGCCGCCCTGGCGGTGCTCGCGGCGGCCCGCCCGTCCCTGGAGGCGCCCGCGCTGGCCCTGGTGGCGACGCTGGCGTGCGGTGCCACGGTGGCGGCGGTGGCCGGGATCCACGTGCACCGGACGGCGTCGAGCGCCGCCACGGCAGCGGTGGAGCGGGGCGGTGAGGCGGCCTTCCGCGCGGTGGTCACGGCCGACCCGCGCTCCCGGGCGGGGATGCCGCGCCCGGGCCGGGCCGAGTGGGTGGTCCCCGCCCGCACAGAGTGGGTCGAGGCGGACGAGAGGGAACGCCTCTCGCGGGCCCCGGTGGTGGTGCTGGCGTCCGGGGACGGCTGGTCCGACCTGCTGCCCGGCCAGTCCTTCGAGGCAAGCGGCGCCTTCCTGGCCACCGACGGCGACCGGTTGACGGCCGCTCTGGTACCGGTGCGGGGCCCTCCGGAGGAGGTCACCGGCCCGGGACGGCTCCAGGGCTTCGCCGGAGGGGTGCGCGCCGGTCTGCGTGAGGCGGCGGCTGAGCTGCCCCAGCCGGAGCGGGGCCTGCTGCCCGCGTTGATCGTCGGTGACGTGTCGGAGCTGGGGGAGCGGACCGCCGAGGACTTCCGGGCCACCGGGATGACGCACCTGCTCACCGTCTCCGGGGCCAACCTGGCGATCCTGACCGGATTCGTACTGGGGTTGGCGCGGTGGACACGGGCGCCGCCCTGGTGCTCGGTGGCGGGTGGCGCCCTGATGATCTGGATGTTCGTCCTGGTGTGCCGGCCGGAGCCGAGCGTGGTGCGGGCGGCGTTCATGGGGTCGTTGGGTCTGCTGGCGCTGGCGACCGGTCGGGCGCACGCGGGGATGGGTGCCCTGTGCGTCACGGTGGTCGGAGCGCTGTTCGTGGCACCCGGCCTGGCCGCCTCCTACGGTTTCGCGCTGTCGGTGCTGGCCACCGCGGGCATCCTCGTGCTCGTGCCCGGCTGGGCCCGGGCCTGGTCGGAGCGCTGGCCCCGGCCGGTGGCCGAGGCGTTCGCGGTCGCGGTGGCCGCACACGTGGCGGTCGCCCCGGTCCTGGTGCTGCTGTCCGGGGAGGTGTCCTGGGTGGCGGTTCCGGCCAACGTCCTGGCCGCACCGCTGGTGGCGGTGGTGACCGTGGCGGGGTCCGCGCTGGCGGCTCTGGCCTCGGTGTGGCCGACGGCGGCCTCGCTCCTGGTGCACCTGCCCGGGCTGGGGGTGTCCTGGATCGCCCTGGTGGCCGAGACCGGGGCACGGGTGCCGTACGGGGCGGTGCCCTGGCGCTCGGACGTGGCGGGCGGCCTGCTGTTGGCCGCTGTGCTGGTGGCGGTGTTGCTGACCAGGGGGTTGACCCGCCGGGTGATCGCCGCTGTGGCGGTGGCGGTGCTGCTCCTGGGTTGGGCCGCCCGCTGCGTACCGGGCGGGTGGCCGCCGCCGGGATGGGTTCTGGTCGCCTGCGACGTGGGGCAGGGGGACGCGTTCGTGCTGTCCTCCGGACGTGGAGAGGCGGTGGTGTTCGACACCGGTGAGGACGCCGGGTCGGTGGACGACTGCCTGGAACGCCTGGAGGTGCGTGAGGTGCCGTTGCTGGTGCTCAGCCACGACCATTCCGACCACGTCGACGGCGTACCCGGGGTGCTGCGGCACCGGAGGGTCCCCGCGGCGCTGGTGCCCGCGGGGTTCGAGGAGAGCGCGGTGGGCCGTCTGCTCGCCGAGGAGGGGGTGGCGCTGACCGTCGCCGAGCAGGGCTGGCAGTTCCGGGTGGGGCCCTGGCTGCTGCGGGTGCTCTGGCCGGAGGAGGGGTTCGTCGGGTCGGTGAACGACATGTCCGTGGTGGTCCGTGCCGACGGCCCGGAGATGTCGGTGCTGCTGACCGGGGACATCGAGGAGGAGGCGCAGAGGGCTCTGGTGCACGGGCCCGAGCCGGAACTGCTCGCGGTGACCGTGCTGACCACACCCCACCACGGCGCGGGCACGCAGGAGCCGGCCTTCCTCGCCGCGACCGGTGCGGCGGTGTCGGTGACCTCGGCGGGCCGGGACAACCCCTACGGGCATCCGGCGCCGTTCACCCTGGGTGTGCTGGAGGGAGTGGCGCAGGTGAACGCGCGCACCGACCTCGACGGGGACGTCGCCGTCCTGGGCGGTCCGGTGCGGGTGGCCGTCCGCGGCCCGGAACCGGACCGCTGAACACCACCGGCACGGAGCCGGAGCGACCGGGGCGGGCACGGCCGGCACGGGAGAGGCGGGCACGGCCGGCACGGGAGGGGCGGGCCGGCGTGGGAGGGAGGCCGAGGGCCAGAGGGAAGCCGGGGCGGGTGGGCAGGGTGGAAAGGAAGGCGGGGTGCTCCGGGGTCAGGGAGGAAGAACGGGTGATCCGGGGCGGGTCCGGTGTTCGGGCACCGGTTGGTCCGTGGAGCGTGGCATCCTCGTTGTATGCCTGCACCCGCCCTCATCACGCTCATCGTCGGCGACGAGGAGCTCCTCGTCGACCGGGCCGTGGCCGCCGTTGTCGCCGCGGCCCGCGAGGCCGACCCCGAGGTGGACGTCCACGACCTCGTGCCCTCCCAGGTGGGCCTGACCACCCTGGTGGAGGTCACCTCGCCATCGCTCTTCGGAGACCGCCGGGTGGTGGTGCTCCGTTCCTCCCAGGACCTGGTCAAGGACCTGGCGGCGACGGTCACCGGCTATCTCGAGGACCCCGCCGACGACGTGTACATGGTGCTCACCCACGCGGGCGGCGCCAAGGGCAAGGCGCTGCTCCAGGCCGCGGTGAAGGCCGGGGCCCAGCGGGTGGACTGCAAGGGCCCCACCAAGGGTCCCGAACGGGTCGCCTTCGTCAAGGGCGAGTTCTCCTCGGCCGGACGGCAGATCACCCCCGACGCCGCCCAGGCCCTGGTGGACGCGGTCGGTACCGAACTGCGGGAGATCGCCGCGGCCTGTACCCAGCTGATCGCCGACACCGAGGGCAGGGTGGACGCGGCAGCGGTCGCCCGGTACCACTCCGGCAAGGCGGAGGCCTCGGGGTTCTCCGTGGCCGACCGGGCCGTGGAAGGGCGCCTGCCCGAGGCGCTGGAGCAGCTGCGCTGGTCCCTGGCCGTGGGCACCGCGCCGGTGCTGATCAACAGCGCCCTGGCCGGTGCCGTACGGGGGATCGCGGTGGCCGCACAGCCGCCGCGCGGAATGAGCGAGGCGGAGCTGGCCAAGCGCGCCAAGGTACCGCCGTGGAAGCTGCGCACGCTGCGCCAGCAGGCCCGGGGCTGGAACGCGGCCGGGGTGACCCGGGCGATGGCGGTGATCGCCGAGACCGACGCGCTGATCAAGGGCGCCGGACGCGACCCCGAGTACGCCCTGGAGCGCGCGGTGATCGAGATCGCCCGCGCCCGCGGTACCCGCTGACCCGGCCCTCGACCCGGCGCGGCATCCGCCGCCCCGCTCCGTGCAGCCTTTCAGGGCCTCAGGGCCTCAGCGGATGGTGCGGCCGCCCCGCCAGACGCGCAGGGTGTTCAGGCCCATGGACCAGGCGAAGGCGCCCTCGTGGTCGGCGTCCCACTGGACCAGGTCGGCCAGCATGCCCGGGGCGATCATGCCCCGGTCGTTGAGGCTCAGGGCGTGGGCGCTGCCCGCCGTGGCGGCGTTGAGCGCCTCCTGGACGGTCATCTCGAACATGGAGACGGCCAGGGAGATGACCAGCGGCATGGACGTGGTGCCGGACTGGCCGGGGTTGTGGTCGGTGCCCAGGCCCACGGGGACGCCGTGGTCGAGCAGGGCGCGCACCGGCGGGGTCCGGCGTTCGTGCAGGGCGGTCGTGGGACAGGCCACGACGGGGGTGCGAGTGGCGGCCAGAGCGAGCAGGTCCTGGTCGTCGGCCTCGTGGACGAGGTCGACCGACGAGCAGCCCAGTTCGGCGGCCATCCGGACGGCCCCGTGCCGGGGCCGGGAGCAGGCGTGCATCGTGGTGCGCAGTCCCACGGACTGGCCCACGCCCAGGAGCATGTGGGCGTCCTCGGTGGTGAACTGCTGGTTGTCGCAGTAGACGTCCACCCCGTCGGCCCCCGCCATGGCGGCGTCGCTGAGCCAGGAGGCCGCGGTGGCCACGTACTCCTTGGGACGGCCGAAGAACTCGGGCGGGACCCCGTGCGCGGGGAAGAAGGTGACGTGCAGGCGCGGCATGCCCGGTTCCTCCTCCAGGGAGCGCAGCAGGCGCACGTCGGCGAGTTCGCCGTCCCGGGTGAGGTGGTATCCGGTCTTGGCCTCCACGGTGGTGCTGCCGGACAGCACCCAGTGCCGCAGCCGTTCGCGGACCGCGTTGCACAGCGTCCAGGGGTCGGTTCCCCGGGTGATGGTGACGGTGGTGGACACACCTCCGCCCGCGGCGAAGATGTCGGCGCGGGTGGCCCCCTTGGCCCACATGTTGACCTCGGCGTAGCGGTCGCCCGCGTAGACGGGGTGGCAGTGGGCGTCGACCAGGCCGGGGGTGACCAGGCCGCCTCCGATGTTGACGATCTCGTCGACGTCGGTGAGGTCCTCCATGACACCGGGGATGTGCTGGGGGAGTTCCGCGGCGGGGCCGACCCAGGCGATCCGGTCGTTCTCGATCAGGATGGCGGCCTTGGTGAGCAGCTCGTTCCCGGTCCACAGCCGACCGATGTTGGTGAGGAGTACTACCGTCATGGGGTGGTCCGCCCTCGCCGGTCAGTTCCGCCGTGGTACGTGCGGAACAGGGGCGTGGGATGCACGGGCGGACATGGCGACCTCGTATCTGGATGCGATTCCGACAGGGCCGTGAGCGACCCGGGGTCGCTTCGCGGTGCCGTGACAGTGGGGGTTCGCGTCGGCTTAAGCAACACGACCTAAGGGGGGACAGCGATCACTGTCGGCCAGTGCTCCAAAACCGTAGTCCATCCGCGGAGTCCGTGTACACCTCCCCGCGGGAACGAATGCGAGTGATACCAGTCGAAACTCGCAAGTCGGCAGAGTGACGAAGGACACCCGCACCCAGCCTGATCTGGCCTTCCACCGCTCTTCTCACCAGCCCCCGGCCGTCCCTGAAACATGAAACCGGCTTGTGGGCCTCGCCGGGGCAGACACCCCACCACCCCGGAAACAGCGCGGCCGGGACACCGTTCGGGTGTCCCGGCCGTCGCGTCGCCAACGCCCTCGTCAGCACTCCGCCGACGTCGGCGGAGGCCCCCAGGGATCCGCTCGCGGAGCCCCGGGGGCGGACGCCTAGGCGTTGCTGGGCGTGTAGTCGTCGAGCTTGGAGGCGAGCAGGGCCGGCACGAAGGCGTGCAGCGCCGTGCCCTCCCCGGTGTGCTCCTCGCTGAGGATGCGGCCTTCCTCGTGCACCTTGGCGACGAGGTCGCCCCGCGAGTACGGGACGAGGGCGTGCACCTCCTTGGCGAGCTCGGGCAGCGCCTCGGACAGTGCCGTGACCAGCTCGGGGACTCCCTCACCGGTGCGCGCCGAGACCTCGACCAGGTCGGGGTAGCGGGTGCGCAGCGCCTTGAGTGTGTCCGGGTCGGCGGCGTCGACCTTGTTGACCACGATGAGCTCGGGCACGTCGACGGCCTCGATCTCGGCGAACACCTCGCGGACGGCGCTGATCTGCTGTTCGGGGTCGGGGTGGGAACCGTCGACCACGTGCAGGATCAGGTCGGAGTCGGCGACCTCCTCCAGAGTGGAGCGGAACGCTTCCACCAGCTGGTGCGGCAGGTGCCGGACGAAGCCGACCGTGTCGCTCAGGGTGAAGGCGCGGCCGTCGGGCGTGCGGGCCTGGCGGACCGTCGGGTCCAAGGTGGCGAACAGGGCGTTCTCCACCAGCACACCGGCCCCGGTGAGCCGGTTGAGCAGGCTCGACTTGCCGGCGTTGGTGTACCCGGCGATCGCCACCGAGGGCACCTGGCGGGTGCGGCGGACGTCGCGCTTGACGTCGCGCGCGGTGCGCATGTGGGCGAGCTGACGGCGCAGCTTGGCCATCTTGTCGTTGATGCGTCGGCGGTCGGTCTCGATCTTGGTCTCACCGGGACCGCGCAGGCCCACGCCGCCGCCGGCGCCGCCACCGCCGGAGCCGCCCGCCTGACGGGACAGGGAGTCACCCCAGCCGCGCAGTCGTGGCAGCAGGTAGCTGAGCTGGGCGAGTTCGACCTGGGCCTTGCCCTCGCTGCTGCTGGCGTGCTGGGCGAAGATGTCGAGGATCAGGGCGGTCCGGTCGACCACCTTGACCTTGACGACGTCCTCCAGCTGGCGCAGCTGGCCCGGGGTGAGCTCACCGTCGCAGATGACGGTGTCCGCGCCGGTGGCCTCGACGATGTCGCGCAGTTCAGAGGCCTTGCCCTTGCCGACGTAGGTCGCGGGGTCGGGCTTGGACCGGCGCTGGGTGAGTCCTTCGAGGACCAGTGCGCCCGCCGTCTCGGCGAGGGCGGCCAGCTCGGTCAGTGAGTTGTCGGCGTCGACCTGGGTTCCCCTGGTCCAGACGCCGATGAGGACGACGCGCTCCAGGCGCAGTTTCCGGTACTCGACCTCGGTGACGTCGGTGAGCTCGGTGGAAAGGCCCTGGACGCGGCGGAGCGCGTGCCGTTCGGCCAGCTCCATCTCGCCCTGGTCGGGGGCGTTGTTCGGGTCTTCGTAGCGGTCACCGCCGGTGGCCGTGGCCTCGCGGGACGCGTCGTCGGCGTGGACCCCGTCCCCGACGGTAATCGCCTCACGGAAGTCGTCCTCGCCGTGGGCCTCGTGGCCGGCGTGGTCGCTTCCGTGGGTGTCAGCTGTATTCATATCCCTCCAGGTGGGTCAACGCATATGCCGCCATGGATCTTCCCGGAGCGGGGTAGGGCGGCCCGTGACCACGATGCTCGCACCTCCGCCCCGACCGGGCATCTGAATTATCGCAGGCAACGTGACGCAGACCATGACCCCGCGCGGAGCGTGAGAACCTTGGAGTAGACCCGTCACTCAAGAAACGCAAAAGTTCCGACAGAACTTTGCTCTTCCTTCCCGTTTCAGGAAGATCTCCACTGATCAAGGGCATGAGTGACGTTGACCGCTCGACATCAAGATAGTAGCTTCATTTCCACATACCAGAAGCTTGTTTCGTATTGCGGAAGGTTTTCCATGGGCGCCACGCACGGGGTCGAGATCACCGGCCCCCTCAACGAACGGTTCGACGAGATCCTCACCGAGGACGCCCTCGCCCTCGTCGCCGAGCTGCACCGCACCTTCGAGTCGCGCCGCCAGGAACTGCTGGCCGCTCGTACGGCCCGGGAGGCGCAGATCGCCGCCGGGGAGGACCTCGACTTCCTCCCCGAGACCAAGCACATCCGCGAGGACGACAGCTGGCAGGTCGCTCCGCCCGCTCCGGGCATCACCGACCGCCGCGTCGAGATCACCGGTCCCACGGACCGCAAGATGACGATCAACGCGCTCAACTCCGGCGCGAAGGTGTGGCTGGCGGACTTCGAGGACGCCAACACCCCGCTGTGGGAGAACATGATCCAGGGGCAGCTCAACCTGCGTGACGCCCTGGACCGCGAGATCGACTTCACCTCCCCCCAGGGCAAGACCTACGCCCTCAAGGAGGACTCCGAGCTGGCCACGATCGTCGTCCGCCCGCGCGGCTGGCACCTGGACGAGAAGCACATCCTCGTCGACGGCCAGCGCACCAGCGGCGGCATCGTCGACTTCGCGCTGTACTTCTTCCACAGCGCCAAGCGCCAGATCGCCAAGGGCAAGGGCCCGTACTTCTACCTCCCGAAGATGCAGAGCCACCTCGAGGCCCGCCTGTGGAACGACATCTTCGTTCTGGCCCAGGAGCGCCTGGAGATCCCCCGCGGCACCATCCGCGCCACCTGCCTGATCGAGACCATCCCGGCCGCGTTCGAGATGGAGGAGATCCTCTACGAGCTGCGCGAGCACTCCGCCGGTCTCAACGCCGGCCGCTGGGACTACCTCTTCAGCCTCATCAAGACCCACCGCACCCGCGGCCGCAAGTTCCTGCTGCCCGAGCGCAACGCCGTCACGATGACCGCCCCGATGATGCGCGCCTACACCGAGCTGCTGGTCAAGACCTGCCACAAGCGCGGCGCCCACGCCATCGGCGGTATGGCCGCCTTCATCCCGTCCCGTAAGGACGAGGAGGTCAACAAGGTCGCCTTCGCCAAGGTCCGCGACGACAAGTCCCGTGAGTCCGGTGACGGCTTCGACGGCTCCTGGGTCGCCCACCCCGACCTGGTCCCGGTCGCCAAGGAGATCTTCGACGGCGTCCTGGGCGAGCGGCCCAACCAGATCGACAAGCAGCGCCCGGAGGTGGAGGTCAGCGCCGCCGACCTGCTCGCCGTGGACCAGACCCCGGGCGGCGTGACGCTCTCCGGTCTGCGCGGCAACATCAACGTCGCCCTGCAGTACCTGGCGGCGTGGATGGGCGGCAACGGCGCGGTGGCGATCCACAACCTCATGGAGGACGCCGCCACCGCCGAGATCTCCCGTTCACAGATCTGGCAGTGGCTGCACAACGACGTCACCCTGGACGGCGGTGAGAAGGTCACCGCCGAACTGGTCAAGCAGATCATCGGCGAGGAGCTGGCCACCATCAGGGAGGCCCTCGGCGCCAACTACAACGAGGACCTGTACACGCAGGCCAGCGAGCTCTTCACCGAGGTCGCGCTGGACGACGACTACGTCGACTTCCTGACGCTGCCCGCCTACGAGCGCATGCCGTAACGGAACGGGAACCGTCCAGCGGCCAACCTGGACGGACTCGGCCGGTCCGTAGCCGGTTTCACGAAACGAAAGTCTGTTTCCACCGCGCCCCTTGCCTCGGCAGGGGGCGCGGTCGTACGGTCCCCTTGCGAGGTCGCAGTCGGAGAACGGGACCCCGACCGCGTTCTCCGTTCGGAACCGGGAGGCGCCCATGGCCACGACCGCACCCCACACGCCCCGTGGTTCGGCGCGTGGTTCCGCGCCCGGCTCCTCGAGCACGCCCGGGGCGCTGACCGGGCTGGTCCCCCGGCTGCTGGAGATCTGCGGTGACGACGGCGTCCTGACCGACCTCTCCCAGCGGCGCGTCTACGAGAGCGACGGTCTGACCTACCACCGCTCCACCCCCGGTGTCGTGGTCATGCCGACCTCCACCGAGCAGGTCGCCGCCGTCGTCCGGCTCTGCGCCGAACACGGTGTCCCCTACGTCCCGCGCGGGGCGGGCACCGGCCTGTCGGCGGGAGCGCTCCCCCACGCCGAGGGCGTCCTCCTGGTCACCTCGCGCATGCGCCGCATCATCGAGATCGACCTCGACAACGAGTGCGCGGTCGTCGAACCGGGGGTGGCCAACCTCGACATCACCCGCGCCGCCGGCCCGCACGGCTACTACTACGCCCCCGACCCCTCCAGCCAGCAGGTGTGCTCGGTGGGCGGCAACGTCGCGGAGAACTCCGGTGGCGCCCACTGCCTCAAGTACGGGTTCACCGTCAACCACGTGCGCGGACTGGAGATCGTCACCCCGGCGGGCGAGGTCGTCGAGCTGGGCGGCAAGGCCCCCGGAGCGCACGGATACGACCTCATCGGGGCGTTCGTCGGCTCCGAGGGCACCCTGGGCGTGGCCACCCGGATCACCGTGTCCCTGACCCGTTCGCCGCAGAAGACCGTCACCCTGCTGTCCGCGTTCACCTCGCTGGACGCGGGCGGCGAGGCGGTCAGCGCGATCATCTCCGCCGGGGTGCTGCCGTCGGCGATCGAGATGATGGACGCGCTGGCCATCGAGGCCGCCGAACGCGCCGTGGCCTGTGACTACCCCGAGGGCGCGGCCGCCGTGCTGGTGGTGGAGCTGGACGGGCCCGCCGAGGAGGTCGACGCCCAGCTGGAACGCGTCACCGCCCTGTGCGCGGACGCCGGTTCCTTCGAGACCCGTGCGGCCAGCGGCGCCGAGGAACGGGCGCTCATCTGGAAGGGCCGCAAGTCGGCCTTCGCCGCCGTGGGACGGATCAGCCCGGCCTACATCGTCCAGGACGGGGTGGTGCCGCGCACCGCCCTTGGTGAGGTGCTCGGCCGGATCGCCGCCCTGTCGGCCGAGTCCGGCGTCCGGGTGGCCAACGTCTTCCACGCCGGTGACGGGAACCTGCACCCGCTCGTCCTCTTCGACGACGCCGAACCCGGAGCGGGCGAGCGGGCCGAGGCGGTCTCGGGGGCCATCCTGGACCTGTGCATCGAGCACGGCGGGTCCATTACCGGCGAGCACGGGGTGGGTGTGGACAAGGCGTGCAAGATGCCGCGGATGTACGACGACGCCTCCCTGGAGACCTTCGACCTGTTCCGGCGGGCCTTCGACCCGGCCGGGATCGCCAATCCGGAGAAGCTGCTGCCCACGCCCCGCCTGTGCGGGGAGCGGCCCGGGGTGCGCACGGGTGTGCACCCGCTGGTGGAGTCCGGGGAGGCCGAACAGTTCTGAGCGGTCCGGACCGTGGTCGGGACCGCGACCCGGGCACCGGATCGGGTGTTGGCGACGAGGGCCGGGAGGGCCGAGGGTGAGACAGGACCTGGATGTCGAGGGGTGCGCCCTGCGGGAGGGCGCCCCGGGGGACGCCGTGTGCGGGGTCGTGCCGACGCGCGTTGCGGTGCCGACCGACACCGACTCCCTGGCCGGGGTGATGGCGGCCGCGCACCGGCGCGGGCTCTCGGTGACCGTGCGCGGTGCGGGGACCGCCCTGGACTGGGGCCGACCGCCGCGCTCCCTGGACCTGCTGGTGGACGTCTCCGCCCTGTCCTGGATCGACCACAACGCCGGTGACCTGGTGGTGGAGGTCGGTGCGGGCACCCCGGTGGCCGAGCTGTACGCGGCCCTGGCCGCCGCCGGACAGAGGCTGTCCTACGACCCGGTCAGGGCCGGAGGCACCGTGGGCGGTGCCCTGGCCACGGGGGTGAGCGGCCCGCGCCGCCTGCTCTCCGGCGCCCTGCGCGACCTGGTGATCGGTATGACGGTGGTACGCGCCGACGGTGTGGTGGCGCGCAGCGGCGGCCGGGTGGTCAAGAACGTGGCCGGGTACGACCTGGCCAAGCTGCACACCGGCGGGTTCGGCACGCTCGGTGTGATCGCGTCGGTCGCCTTCCGCCTGCACCCGCTGCCGGAGTCCCTGCGCGTGGTGAGCGCGCGCGTGTCCTCCCGTTCCCGTGCGGAGCAGGCCCTGGCCGCGCTGCGCGGGACCACGGTGGTGCCCTCGGCCGTGGAGCTGGACTGGCCCGCCGAGGGGGCGGGACGGCTGGACGTGGTGCTGGAGGGCACCCCGGACGGGCTCGACGCGCGCGTCGAGGCTGCCGCGCGGGCGCTGGCGCCCCGGGGCCGGGACGGGGACCCCGCCGTCGCCGAGGAACTGCCCGAGGGCTGGGGGCTGCTGCCCGCCGAGGGCACCGTCGCCCTGGTCACGGCCCCGCCCGCCGAGAGCGTCGCGGCCGCCGCCTGGGTGGGCGAGCTCTCCGGCGCGGTCGACGCCGCCGCGCACGTACGGGGTTCTGCGTCCACCGGATCGCTGTCCGTGTCCTTCCCGCCGGGAACCTCCTCCGAGCGGGTGGGGCTGGTGGTCGACGGTGTGCGTTCGGCCGGCGGCCACCCGCTGGTGCTGCTGCGCGCGGAGCCGCACATCCGCGCCGCCGGGATCGACCCCTGGGGCGAGGTCCCCGGCCTGGAGCTGATGCGGGCGGTCAAGGACTCGTTCGACCCCGGCCACCGCCTCTCACCGGGCCGATTCGCCGGGGGCATCTGACCCGCCGTCGACAGCTGAGCACCATGACCACCGACCCATGGGAGTGACCGTGACCGACCTACCGACCGAACCGGCCAGCGGTGGTCCGGCCGAGCGCGAGCGGCTCTTCGGTGACCTGCTCAACGACTGCGTGCACTGCGGTTTCTGCCTGCCCACCTGCCCCACCAACGTGCTGTGGGGACAGGAGATGGACTCACCGCGCGGCCGTATCCACCTCATGGGCCAGATGCACGAGGAGGACGTGCTCACCGAGACCGCCGTCGGGCACTTCGACAACTGCCTGGGCTGCCTAGCGTGCGTGTCCTCGTGCCCGTCCGGGGTGGCCTACGACGCCCTCATCGAGCACACGCGGTACCGGGTCGAGGAGGAGCACGAACGCCCCCGGGGCCAGCGCGCGCTGCGCGGGGCGGTGTTCTCGCTCTTCCCGTACCGGAACCGCCTCCGGGCCGTGCGCGGACCACTGCGCGCCTACCAGGCGAGCGGGGTCTCGTCGCTGGTCCGCAGGTCCGGGATCCTGGACCGGCTCTCACCGACCCTGGCCACCATGGAGCGCATCGCCCCGCCGCTGTCGGCCCCTCCTCCCCCGCTGCCCGAGCTGGTGCCCGCCGTGGGCGAACGGCGCGCCCGGGTGGGCATGCTCGTGGGCTGTGTGCAGGGCGCGTTCTTCCCCGAGGTCAACACCGCGACCGCCCGGGTGCTGGCCCTGGAGGGCTGCGAGGTGGTGATCCCACGCTCCCAGGGGTGCTGCGGGGCGCTGTCGGGCCACTCCGGCAGGCTCGCCGAGTCGGCCGCCTTCGCCCAGCGCCTCGTCGAGGTCTTCGAAGCGGGCCAGGTGGAGCGGATCGTCGTGAACTCGGCCGGGTGCGGATCCAGCATGAAGCACTTCGACCGAACCCTGGAGGAGGCGGGTGCGGGGCCGGCCTGGGTGGAGCGCGCCCGCGCGGTCTCGGCGAAGGTGGTGGACCTGACCGAGTACCTGGTCGCCCTGGGGCCGCGCGCCGAGCGCCATCCGGTCCCGCTCCGGGTGGCCTACCACGACGCCTGCCACCTGTCCCACGGCCAGGGGATCACCCGCCAGCCCCGTGAGCTCCTCCGGCAGATCCCCGGACTCGAGGTGGTCGACCTGCCCAACAAGGAGATCTGCTGCGGTTCGGCGGGCGTGTACAACCTGTTCAACCCGCGGGCCGCGGGCGAACTGGGCGACCGCAAGGGCGAGGACGTGGCCTCGACCGGGGCCGGCGTCCTGGTCTCGGGCAACCCGGGATGCTCGTTGCAGATCGCCTCGGCGATGGAGCGCGCGGGTTCGCCGGTCGCGGTGACCCACACCGCGCAGCTCCTGGACGCCTCGCTGCGCGGCCTGAGCCCGGAGCAGCTGTTCGGTCCGTCCAGCCGAGGGTAACCGTTCGGGCCCCCGGTCGCGATAAGACACGGTGAACCCCGTCCGACATATCTTTTCCATCACCGTCTTTCTTCGCGTACGAAAAACAGCGCCGCCGGACCGGACCCGGAGCACACGACTCCGATTCGTGCGTGGAGCCACCCTTCGCGGGCCCGAAAAATCGGATGCCAAGAGCATGGCCCGCGCCACCACGAGGAAAAGCCGACCACCCTTCATCAGAGACCCAGAGCAAACAGGCCAGAAGAGAACCTAGCACCGTCCGCCCGGCTCCGCCTGGCCGAATGTGGACACCCAGGGTGACCAGCTTCCACCTCAGAGAGAGGGCCACGGCCGGGCCGAACACACCACCAGGAGACATGAAACCCTCTTCACCTGCAATAACAAGGTGATTCCTCATCCCCTGCACACCACCACAAACAGGGATCGCCTCCACCCCACGACCTGCAAGAACAACAAGAATACGCACGTCAAATCCCCCTCCCGAAAAGACCGGCTGAAGCAGACCCCCAATAAAACTCGACCACCTTCAACCATCTGCGAAAACACAAAAAGACGCGAACACCGACGCACACAAAATCGGCGTTGACACAATTCCAGGAAGTCCATAACTTCTTCCAGGGCGACGGATTCTTCGCCACACCCCCTGCAAGAAGGAAAAATGAACAGAGCCAAGAAGGTGCTCGTGACCGTTCTGGTCGCTGCGGGCATCAGCGTGGGAACGGCTGGCGCAGCCTCCGCTGTCGTCTCGAGTGTGGGCGGCGGCACCTGGGACCGCGGCACCGTTTCCGATCGCGTCTACTCGAACTACCTCCACAACAGCAGATGCCACGGCTCCACCGCCGTAGGAGTCCATACGGTCCGTTCCGCGAACACCGGGGCAGGCAACTGGTCACGGGCAAGCGTCGCGAAGGCATGGACCAACAACCAGACTTACTGGCGCAACACCTGCGGATGACGAAACAGGAGCAATCCCCCATGAAACTCACCAAGCGCACCCTCGTGACCATGGCCCTGGCCTTCGGCATCGCGGTCGGCGCCGCCTCGGCCGCACACGCCGCGCCTCCCAAGGAAACCTGGAACCGCGGCGTCACGGGAGTCCCGGGTGCTGGTACCAGCTACTCGCACTACTTCCACCCCAGCGTGTGCCACGGCGCCACCGCGGTGGGCAAGACCACCGTGCGCACTGCCAACATCGCGGGAGGGTACTGGGCCCGGGCCACCGCCGACCGTGCCCTCGGTAACAACCAGGCGTACCGACGTACCTGCTGATCCCCCGACGAACAGGCCCGTCGGCGCCCTGGCGCCGACGGGTCCCCCGACAGGAACTATCCGTGCCCAACAGAACCCTCGCCTTCGCCTACACCGCCTGTGCCGTATTCGCCGCGGTCATCGCCTTCCTCCTCGCCACCACGGCCGAGCGCACCATGTACGTGCTGGAGGACACGCGTCTGGTGTGGATCTCCGAGAACGACGGGACCTACGACACCGACGAGGTCGCGGCTTCCGTGCGACAGGTCGCGAACGACCACGACACCTCGGTCGGCTACGTCATCCCGGATGTCAACGAACCGTTCTCGGTGGCGCACCTCTACCTCGCTGTCGCGGACCCCGGCTCCCACTACCAACAGTGGCTGGAGGACGGCTACCCGAACTTCGGCCGGGACTTCACCGTCACGAGCCACGACATCGCGGACTTCGGTGGCGTGGGGCCGAACGGCGTCTACCTCGTCTTCGGTGACGCCGGGGCGGAGGAGGCGCTCCGCGCGGCCCTCGCCGAACACGGCCTCCAAGAGGCGGCAGGCACCCAGGTCACCCAGTTGTGGCACTACTTCACCGGTGGCCACCTGTTCAACCTCCTGGCGGTCGCCCTGCTCGGATCAGCGACCGCCGTGGGGGCGGGCGTCCTGTTGGCCGCACGCGACTACGGCGTCATGCGCTTGCAAGGGCGCTCCTACCTCGACATCCTCGGTGGCGACCTGCGGAAAGTGGCACGGTTGGCGGCGATCGCCCTGCCGGCGGTGGCGGCCGCGACGCTGGCGTTACTCGGCGCCTACAACGGGTGGAACCAGCTCGGCCTCTACACCCTGATGGCCCTGGCGTTCCTGGCTCTGCTGGCGGTCCCCTGCCTGCTCGTGCACGCCGCGGTGCTGGGCCTGGTGCACACCACCGGCATCCTGCCGGCCCTCAAGGGCCGCCTGCCCGTCCGCAGCACTACGGCCGCCGTCTACCTGGTCAGGGCCCCCGTACTGGTGCTGGCCCTGTTCATCCTGGCTGGTGTCGTCAGCTCCGCCCAGGAGGTCCGTGACCAGCGTGTGGGCCTGGAACTACTGGAGGACCACGGCGACACGTCCTTCCCCTCACTCAGCGCCAACTACGGATGGGCGGACCCCGAGGCGGTCGACGCGAGCCTCGGTCCCTGGCTGCGGGAAGCCGACGCCGAGGGTGACATGGTCCTGACCATCCACACCTACCTCCACGATTTCCTCCCCTTCGATCCGGAGCAACCCTGGGACACCTCCTCGCTGGACCGCACCGTCCTCGTGGTGAACGACGCCTACCTGGCCGAGGAGGAAGTGCTCGCCCCTTCCGGCGAGCGCCACGGCCCCGGGGAGACCGTCCGGGTCATCGTGCCCGAGAGCTTCCAGGAGCACACCGACGAGCTCGTCGACGGGGTGACCGACAGCTGGCTCGACATCAACAGCCGACCAGGCCAGGCACCCGAAGTGGAGGCCCTGGTCGCGGCCGACGGCCAGGACCTGTTCACCTACGCGGCCAAGGGCATGAGCGATCCCCACCACTTCCTGCCCCTGGTGCACGAACCCGTCGTCATCGTGCTGCCGAACGGAGCGGTCCTGTCTGACAGCGACTACGTCGCTTATCTGACCAACCGCTCGACGGCCTTCCCCGATCCCGGGGTGGTGGAGGATTTCCGGGCGGAGGACCCTGAGGCGTCCCGGTACGTTTCCATGGTGGAGACCCTTGGTGTCAGTGCCCTCAAAGAGCACCACAACTCGCTGAACGTCCTGCGCAGCGAAACCTTCAACCTGCTCGGGGCGGGCGCCGTACTGCTGCTCACCGCCATGGCCGCGTGCATCGTGCATGTGCGCACCCGGTCCCAGGAGATCTTCGCGCGACACATCAGCGGGTGGACCTTCGTCGCCACCCACCGGCGCCTGCTGATCGTCGAGGGCGCCATCGCGCTCGGTTTCCTGGCGTGGTCCACCTGGGACACGCTCCGCAAGGTGGCGCTGACCGCCGATCCCATGTACGGCGGTCCTCTGGAGAGCGCGCCCAGTGGAGTCGAGCCGTTCTACGCGCTCGGGATCATCCTGGTCTGCCTGGTGATCACCGTCGCCGCGCTGTCCCTCTTCCACCGCCGTATCGTCCACGAAGGCGCCTCCCGGGCCTGACTCCGAGAAACCGAGAAACACCATGATCACCCTGAAGAACCTCAGCAAGTCCTTCGGCAACCGCCTCCTGTGGGAAGACCTCGACCTGACCGTGGAGTCCGGCCGGATGCTCGCGCTGGTCGGAGCCAGCGGATCGGGCAAGACCACCCTGCTCAACTGCATGGGACTATTGGAGAAACCGACCGGAGGGCAGATCCTGTTCGAGGGCACCGACGTCACCCGGCTGGGTTCGGGAAAACAACGCCGGTTCCGCCGTGACCACCTGGGCTACCTGTTCCAGAACTACGCACTGATCGAGAACGCCACCGTCAAGGCCAACCTTGAGGTGGTGCGGCGGCGCGGAACCCGGCCCGGTTTCGCGGCCGCCCTGGAGCGGGTGGGTCTTGGCGGACGCGAGAAGGAGAAGGTGCACTACCTGTCGGGCGGGGAGCAGCAGCGGGTGGCGCTGGCCCGGCTCATGGTGAAGCAGCCGTCACTGGTGCTGGCCGACGAGCCCACAGGGGCGCTGGACAGCGAGAACGGGGCCATGGTGGTGAACGTACTGCGTCACATGAGCCGGGCGGGCTGTGCCGTGGTCATCGCCACGCACAACGACGCGGTTCGGGACGCCTGCGACACCGCCTTCGACGTGTACGAGCAGAAGGAGCTCACCCTGCGCTGAGCGAGCGCCGCACTGCCAAGCCGCCACGCCGAGGCCCGAGGCTCCCGGACGAGGGGTCAGACCAGGACGGTCTCGCCCTCGGCGATGATGGCGGCGGGGCCGCTCAGGCGGGCGCCCGAGGCGTCGAGGTAGACCGTGCACTCCCCGCCGAGCACGCGCACCCTCCAGGTCGCGCCCTCGCCCTCGGGGGTGGCCGCCGCGGCCGCGGCCACGATGCCGGTACCGCAGGAGCGGGTCTCGCCGGAGCCGCGCTCGTACACGCGCATCTCCAGCACCCCGGGGGCGATCTCGGAGTACACCTCGACGTTGGCGCCCTGGGGGAAGGCCTCGGCGTCGAGTTCGGGGAGCCTGGTCAGGTCGATGTCGGCGACCGGGCCGTCGACCTCGCAGGCCAGGTGCGGGTTGCCCACGGAGATCTGGGCTCCGTGCACGACCTGCCGGGCGAGCTTGGCCGAGGAGGTGCCCTGGCGCTCGACCCGGCCCATGTCGATGGTGACGTCGCCGTTGGCCTCGATCACCACACCCTTGGCGCCGTCGCGGGTGCCGACCTCGAAGCGGTCGCCGGTGACGTAACCGGCGTGCCGCAGGTAGCGGGCGAAGACCCGCACCCCGTTGCCGCACATCTCGGCGATGCTGCCGTCGGAGTTGCGGTAGTCCATGAACCACTCGGAGCGTTCGGCCGTGCGGGCCGCCGGGGCGAGCGTCTCACCGAGCGCACCCGTACGCACCACCCGGAGGATGCCGTCACCGCCGATGCCCGCCCGGCGGTCGCACAGCAGCCGGACGGTCTCCTCCGTGAGCTGGAGCTCCCCGTCGGGGTCGGGGAGGATCACGAAGTCGTTCTCTGTTCCGTGGCCCTTGGCGAATCGCATGCCCACCATCCTAGATGTGCCCGCCCCGGCGAACGAACGCCGCCGCTCGGCCGCTGGTCGGCAGCCCGTCAATCACCCGATTCCCACCCGTCTCTCACCCGGTGTGGCCCCGGCGCGGGTGCAACGTGGTTACGCTGGAGGGATGATCAAGGTGATCGCGGTCGTGGGCCCGACCGCTGTAGGCAAGTCGGACCTGGCCGTCGACCTCGCGGAGTGGCTGGAGGAGCGCACCGGTCGTCGCGGCGAGGTGATCAACGCCGACTCCATGCAGCTGTACAGAGGCATGGACATCGGCACGGCGAAGCTCCCCGAGGAGGAGCGCCGGGGCGTGCCCCACCATCTGCTGGACATCTGGGACGTGCACGAGACCGCGGACGTGGCCAGCTACCAGACCCTCGCCCGGGAGCGGGTGGAGGACTGCGCGGACCGCGACGTCATCCCCATCCTGGTGGGCGGTTCCGGGCTGTACGTGCGCGCCGTCCTGGACCACATGGAGTTCCCCGGGACCGACCCCGAGGTGCGCGCCCGGCTGGAGTCCGAGCTGGCCGACGTCGGCCCCGGGCTGCTGCACGCCCGGCTGGCCGAGGCCGACCCCGCCGCGGCCCGTACGATCCTGCCCGGCAACGGTCGGCGGATCGTCCGGGCGCTGGAGGTCATCGAACTCACCGGGCAGCCGTTCACCGCCAACCTGCCCGACCACACCTCGTACTACCCCGGTGTGCAGCTGGGGCTGAGCGCACCGCGCCCCGAGCTGGACGAGCGCATCGACCTGCGGGTGGAGCGCATGTGGGGCCAGGGGTTGTTGGAGGAGGTCCGCCGCCTGGACAAGCAGGGGCTGCGCGAGGGCCGCACCGCGTCCAAGGCGCTCGGCTACGCCCAGGCGCTCGCCCAGCTGGACGGGGAGATCGACGAGACCGAGGCCAAGGAGCAGACCGCCCAGGCCACGCGGCGGTTCGCGCGCCGCCAGGAGTCGTGGTTCCGCCGCGACCCGCGGGTCCACTGGCTGCCCTACGACGCCCCCAACCTGCTGGAACGGGCGATGGCCCAGGTGGAGTCGGCCCTGGCCGGGAAGACGGAGGACCCGGGCGAGGCCCTGGTGGACATCGCCACCCTGCTGCCCAACTCCCAGCGCTGAGTCCGGGGCCGATCCGGGGTCACAGAGCCCAGGCGGCCACGAAGTAACCCACGCCGTAGGGTGCCTCGTAGGCGAGCAGGTCGCCGGTGGGCGCGCGGTCTCCGGCCGCGCCCGCCAGGACCTGCCAGGCGGGGCGCCCGGCGACCATGAGGTCGCGGGCCGTTGCGGGGTCGAGCCCGGCCAGGTGCGAGGTGTCCGCCTTGGCCAGGGCCTCGGCGACGGCGTCGTCGTAGGGGATCGCGCGCTCGTCCACGTACCCGGGTGAGTGCTCGGCCCGGCGGGCGCTGCCGTCGCCCATCACCAGGAGCACGACCCGTTCCCCCTCGCCGGCCAGCTCCGCGCCGAGTTCGAGGGCCCGCCCCGGCACGGTGTCCGACGGGACCTCCAGGTAGCCGTCGGGGACGAGCCCGGAGCGCCCGGCCAGCCAGCGGCCGGTCGTGGCGGCCAGGTCCAGGACCCCCGGTTCCGGCCCTACGCGCACGTCCACGCCGAAGTCACGCAGGTCTCCCCCGGCACCGCTGCCGTGACGGCGTTCCTCCGGCCCCCGGCCCACCACGTACAGGCGGTCGGCCCCGGCGGCGCCGAGCCCGGCGACGGCGAGGTCGCAGGCGGTTCGGAGGGCGTCCAGGCCCGGTGCGGCCCCCTGGGCGACCTCGGGGAAGAGCACGGGAGGATGCGGGCACACAGCGGCGGCGATCAACACAAGGGCGAGGCTACCGCCCGAATCGGCGAAAACCCTTGCGCATGGATCCTCACCGACCTATCGTTGACTTCGTGACCGGGATTGAAGACTGGTCACGAAGTCAGAAACCATCCGGCGAGGAGTCACCATGACGACGAGGAGCGGTCCCAGAACGGCTCGGGAGGCCGAACGCGCCAAGCGTGCCGCGCGCATCCTGGACGCGGCCGGGGACCTGCTCGTCGCCTGGGGGTACACCAAGATCACCATCGAGGACGTGGCCCGGCGGGCCGGTGTCGGCAAGGGCACCGTCTACCTGCACTTCCCCACCAAGGAAGCGCTGTTCAGCGTCGTGTTGGTGCGGACCCAACTGGAGGTCGGAAACCACCTGCTCGAACGCTTCCGGGAGGATCCGCGGGCGATCCTGCCCAGTTCGATCGCCCGGGAGATCCACCTCGCCCAGGAACGGTGGCCGATCCTCAAAGCACTGCTCACCAGCGACACCAGCACCCTCGGCTCGATGATCACCGCCGTCAACGAGACCCGGGGCGACCTGATCGAGGGACGCGCGCGAGTGATGCTCGCCTACACCGAACTGCTGCGGGGCCACGGCCTGCTGCGCGACGAGCGCACGGCGGAGCAGCAGAACTACGTGTTCGTCTCCAGCGTGCTGGGGGCGCTGGCCACACCGCCACTGCTCGAACTGCAGTCCTATCCGCTTCCGGACTCCGCGACACGGGCGGACATCCTGGCCGAAACCGTGCACCGCGCCCTGGAGTCACCCGCGAGCCCTGAGGCCCTGCTCGCGGCCCGTGACGAGGTCCTCCCCCTGTTCGACGCCCTGCTGGCCACGGCCCGCGACGTCCTGGCGGAGTACCTCCCAGCCACCCGCTGACCTCCCCTTAGGAGGGGACATGAGCACTCCTGTCCTTCCCGATCTGGCCACACCCGAGGCGGCCGCGACCCTGCCCGAGATCCTGGAGAGCGTCCGCGCCTCCGGGGGCTCGGCCCCGGCTTCGATGGGCGGTGCCGAGACACGGCTGTTCGTCGACGACACCGACGTCCGCACGATCCTGGGCGACAAGCGGTTCCTCATGAACGCCGCCAACGTCGAGGGCGGGACGAACGCGCTGTCCCGCGCCGAACTGCTGCACCACATGGGTCTGGAACCCGAGATGATCGTCCACGCCACCCAGGGGATCCTGGACCAGGACGGCGTCGACCACGTACGCCTGCGCAAACTGGTCACCCGAGCCTTCACCGCACGCCGGGTCCAGGCGATGCGTCCCAACGTCCAGGCCATCACCGACCGGCTCCTGGCCGAGCTTCCCGGGCACGCCGAGAACGGCTCCGTCGACCTGCTGCGGCACTTCGCCTACCCGCTGCCCATCCAGGTCATCTGCGACCTCGTGGGGGTACCGGAATCCGAACGCGGCCCCTGGCAGGCCTGGGGCCACAGCCTGACCTCGTTCGATCTGGGACGGCCGGACCTGCTCAACGGAGCCCTCCAGGGAATGGCGGAGTCCTCGCGCAAGCTGATCGCCGCCCACCGCGCACGTGAACACGGCGACCTCCTGGACGACCTGGTACGGATCAGCGACGACGACGGCGACCGCCTGTCGGAGAACGAGCTGATCACCATGATCGTCACGCTGGTCGTCGCCGGGCACGAGACCACCGCCAACCTCATCGGCAACGGCACCCACGCCCTGCTCACCCACCCCGACCAGTTGGCACTGCTCAAGGGTGACCCGGAGCTGTTGCCCTCGGCCGTCCACGAACTGCTGCGCTGGTGCGGTCCGATCTTCCAGACCAGGATGCGGTACGCGTCGGAGGACATGGAGCTGACCACCGGGGCGGTCCGCCGCGGGGAGGCGGTCATCGCGATGGTCGCGGGGGCCAACCACGACCCGCGGGTCCACACCGACCCGGCTCGGCTCGACCTCACACGGCACCAGGGGAAACCCGGAGAGGCCCACGTGGCCTTCGGGCACGGACTGCACTACTGCCTGGGTGCGGCCCTGGCCCGGTTGGAGGGTCAGGTGGCCTTCGGTTCGCTGCTGTCGGCCTTCCCCGACCTCGCGCTGGACCCCGCGCGGCCGGCGGTACGCCAGCCCAACATCGCCTTCAACCGCTTCGACGACCTGTACGTACGCCTGGGGTAGCCCCAAAACACCGGACCCGGTAGCCGCTGGGATCCGGTTGGCTCCGAGAAAGGGTCGCGGCGCCACCTCCCCCGCTCGGGCACACGAAGGCCCCCGCTCCTGAACCGGTCAGGGGCGGGGGCCTTCGGAGGTCGTGTCCGGGTCAGGCGTCGCAGCAGCCGCCCACGGGCGCGGGCTCCTCCGCCGGAGCACCGATCTTCGGCATGCCCAGCAGAACGTCGGGCTTGCTGATCTGGACCGGCTTGCCCTGACGGGCGTCCCAGGCGTCACCGGCGCGGGTGCGGCGCAGGTTCCGCACCCCGGAGTCGGCGACCAGGTGGTGCGGGGCGGCGTAGGTGACCTCGACGGTGACCATGTCGCCCGGGCGCGGCTCGGAGTCCCCCACGGCGAAGTGCACGAGGCGGTTGTCGGGGGCGCGGCCGGACAGGCGGCGGTGCGCGCCGTCCTTCTTGCCCTCGCCCTCGGAGACCATCAGCTCGACCTCGCGGCCGACCAGCTTCTGGTTCTCCTCCCAGGAGATCTGGTCCTGGAGCTCCACCAGTCGCTGGTAGCGCTCCTTGACGACCTCCGGTGGCACCTGGTCGTCCATGGTGGCGGCAGGGGTGCCGGGGCGCTTGGAGTACTGGAAGGTGAAGGCCATCGAGAACCGGGACTCGCGGACCACGTGCAGGGTCTGCTCGAAGTCCTCCTCGGTCTCACCGGGGAAGCCCACGATGATGTCCGTGGTGATGGCGGCCTGCGGCATCGCCGCGCGCACCTTCTCCACGATGCCGAGGAAGCGCTCCTGGCGGTAGGAGCGGCGCATGTCCTTGAGCACCTTGCTGGACCCCGACTGCAACGGCATGTGCAGCTGCGGCATGACGTTGGGCGTCTCGGCCATGGCCTCGATGACGTCGTCGGTGAAGTCGCGCGGGTGCGGGGAGGTGAAGCGGACCCGCTCCAGCCCCTCGATCTCGCCGCAGGCGCGCAGCAGCTTGGAGAAGGCCTGGCGGTCGCCGAACTCGCTGCCGTAGGCGTTGACGTTCTGGCCGAGCAGCGTCACCTCGGTGACGCCCTCCTCGACCAGGGCGCGGACCTCGGCGAGCACGTCGCCGGGGCGCCGGTCCTTCTCCTTGCCGCGCAGCGCGGGCACGATGCAGAAGGTGCAGGTGTTGTTGCAGCCGACCGAGATCGACACCCAGGCCGCGTACGCGGACTCGCGGCGGCTGGGCAGGGTGGACGGGAAGTGCTCCAGCGCCTCGGCGATCTCGACCTGCGCCTCGCGCTGGACGCGGGCGCGCTCCAGCAGCGTCGGCAGGGAGCCGATGTTGTGGGTGCCGAACACGACGTCGACCCAGGGGGCGCGGCGCACGATCTCGCCGCGGTCCTTCTGGGCGAGGCAGCCGCCCACGGCGATCTGCATGCCGGGGTTGGCGTCCTTGACCGGGCGCAGGTGCCCGAGGTTGCCGTAGAGGCGGTTGTCCGCGTTCTCACGGACCGCACAGGTGTTGAAGACGACGATGTCTGCGGTGGTGTCCTCAGCTGCGCGAGCGTACCCAGCGTCCTCCAGCAGACCGGAGAGGCGCTCGGAGTCGTGGACGTTCATCTGGCAGCCGTAGGTCCGCACTTGGTAGGTACGACTCTGGCTCACCCTCCCAGGCTATCCGCTCCGCCGCGGCGCCCAGGACGCCCTGCGGCGGCCGCTCCGGGTGTTCCAGGCCGGTCCCGCCGAACCGGACTCCGATCCGGATCGTCCCGGCGCCGACCGCGTCTCCCACCGGCGGCCCTCTGGCCGGTACCGGTCACGCGTCCGGATGCGGCCAGGAGGGGGTCCTCCGCGACCGGACGGCCGTCGGGAACAGGGGGGCCGGGGCTGGAGGGGCGCGGACCGCCGGGTGGTCCAGCCGTCATGGGGAGCTCCGGGAGCGGAGGGGTGGGTTCCTACCGGGGAGGACGCTCCGTGACCCCTCTCGGTTCGCCGCTCCGGTGGCCGGTCCCGGACTCGTGGCCTGATCTGGGTCTACCCGGGACACCTCGTCGAACAGGGGGCCTGCGGAAGTCACGGAGTGTCGCGCGTGAGACTCTGAAGCACGAGGCCGCCACTCGGTGCAACGAACGCAGACTTATGCTCCGAACCCCATAACATTTTCGGGGATCACGCCGTAACAAGTCTGCTACTCCAGGGTCAAGCGGCGTTTTCGTGATGACACGGCAACATGGACCCATTAGGTTCCGATGCATGACCTCAACTCCTCTCGTCGTGCTGGAGAACGTCAACAAGCATTTCGGCGACCTGCACGTGCTCCGCGACATCGATCTGACGGTTAACTCCGGCGAGGTGGTAGTCGTCATCGGCCCGTCCGGGTCCGGTAAGTCGACGCTGTGCCGCACGATCAACCGGCTTGAGACGATCGACTCCGGCTCCATCACCCTGGACGGCCAGCCCCTCCCTGCCGAGGGCCGCGGCCTCGCCAAGCTGCGCAGCGACGTCGGCATGGTGTTCCAGTCCTTCAACCTCTTCGCGCACAAGACCGTGCTGCAGAACGTGACGCTGGGCCCGCTCAAGGTGCTCCGTCAGTCGAAGGCGGACGCCGAGGCCCGGGGTATGGAACTTCTCGACCGGGTCCAGATCGGCAACCAGGCCCACAAGTACCCCGCCCAGCTCTCGGGTGGCCAGCAGCAGCGCGTGGCCATCGCCCGTGCCCTGGCGATGAACCCGAAGGTGCTCCTGTTCGACGAGCCGACCTCGGCCCTGGACCCCGAGATGGTCCAGGAGGTCCTCGACGTCATGACCGACCTCGCCAGTGAGGGCATGACCATGGTCGTGGTCACGCACGAGATGGGCTTCGCCCGCCGTGCCGCCAACCGGGTCGTCTTCATGGCCGACGGCCAGATCGTCGAGGAGAACACCCCCGACGAGTTCTTCACCAACCCGAGCTCGGACCGGGCCAAGGACTTCCTGTCCAAGATCCTGACCCACTAGGTTCCCCCGAGATCTCAGAGATCTCCGAGTTCTTCGCACGTAAAAGGAAGAGGTACCCACATGCGAGCCCGTCGTATCAACTCCGTTCTGGGCGGCGCCGCCGTCCTGGCTCTGGCCCTGACCGCCTGCGGCACCGCTGACGTCGGTGACACCGGAAGCGGCGACGACAACGGCGACGGCGGCGGCGACACCATCACCATCGGTGTCAAGTACGACCAGCCGGGCCTGGGTCTGGACGAGGGCGGCACCCCCGTCGGCTTCGACGTCGACGTCGCCACCTACATCGCCGAGGAGCTCGGCTACTCCGCCGACCAGATCGAGTGGACCGAGGCCGCCTCCGCCAACCGCGAGTCCTTCCTCCAGCAGGGCACCGTGGACATGATCGCGGCGACCTACTCCATCACCGACGAGCGCCGCGAGGTCGTCGACTTCGCCGGCCCGTACTACGTCGCCCAGCAGGACATCCTGACCCAGGCCGACAACACCGACATCAACAGCCCCGAGGACCTCGAGGGCAAGGTCCTGTGTTCGGCCTCCGGCTCCCGCTCGGCGAACAACATCACCGAGGACATGGAGATCGACGCCGAGCTGCGCGAGGCGGGCAACTACTCCGAGTGCCTGGAGCTGCTCAACAACGGCACCGTCGACGCGGTGACCACCGACAACACCATCCTGGCCGGCTTCGCCGCCCAGAACCCGGACGACTTCCGGATGGTCAACAACCCGTTCGGTGAGGAGCAGTACGGTGTCGGCCTGCCCGCCGACTCCACCGAGCGCTGCGAGGAGATCAACGCGGCCATCACGAAGATGTGGGAGGACGGCTCGGCCACCGAGTACCTCGAGTCCGCCTTCGGTGAGACCGACTTCGCCTACGAGGAGTCCGCCCCCGAGCTCGCGGACTGCGCCTAAAACCGTCATCTGACCCCGATCGGAAGGTGGGGCCGGGACCACCCGGCCCCACCTTCCGATCCTTGACCGGCTGGGACCCATGGAAGCCTTTCTCAGCAATATCGACAGGGTCGTCGACGGTTTCTCATGGACCGTCCGGCTCACCCTGTTCAGCGCCTTCTTCTCGTTCATCCTGGGCATCCTGCTCACCGCCATGCGGGTCTCACCCGTACCGCTGCTGCGCGGGCTGTCCACCGCCTACGTCGAAGGCATCCGGAACACGCCGCTGACCCTGGTGCTGCTGTTCTGCGGCCTGGGCCTCAACAGCGCCCTGGGGCTGAGCCTGGCCGACAGTGTCGCGCTCGACGTGTTCTGGTGGGGGGTGATCGGCCTGTCCGCCTACACCGCCTGCTTCGTGTCCGAGTCCTTGCGCTCCGGCATCAACACCATCCCCCTGGGCCAGGTCGAAGCGGCCCGGTCGCTGGGCCTGACCTTCACCCAGAACCTGCGCCTGATCGTCATCCCGCAGGCGCTGCGCACCGTCGTGGGTCCGCTGGGCAGTGTGCTCATCGCGCTCACCAAGAACACCACCGTCGCCTCCGTCGCCGGGCTGGGCGTCCAGGAGGCGTCCCGGGAGATGAAGCTCATGTTCGACCAGGGCATCGCCCCGGTCCTGCCGACCTTCGTCGGGTTCGCGATCGGGTTCCTGATCCTGACCCTGCCGATGGGTTACTTCTTCGGCTGGCTGTCCAAGCGCGTGGCGGTGGTCCGATGAGCGCCCAGGCTGTTCTCTTCGACGTCCCCGGCCCCAAGGCCCGGCTGCGCAACGCCCTCTACACGGTCCTCACCGTCTTTCTGGCCCTGATCGGCCTGGCCATCCTGTACCTGGGGTTCAACCGGACCCTCAGCGACCGGGAGTCACCGCTGTTCTCCGCCCAGACCTGGGCGGTCAACCCGGCGGGCCAGTGGGCGGCCGACAAGTGGGAACCGTTCCTGCGACCCGAGACGTGGACCGGATACGTCATCCCCGGTCTGCAGAACACGCTGACCGCGGCGCTGACGGCGTCGGTGCTGGCGATCCTGTTCGGGTTGGTCTTCGGTATCGGCCGCCTGTCCGAACGCTGGTGGATCCGCATCCCCTCCGGGGCCGTCGTGGAGTTCTTCCGCGGCATCCCGCTGCTGATGCTGATCTTCTTCACCATGGCGCTGCCCATCGTCGCCTGGCAGCTCTTCGACATCCCGACCGGCACCTTCCAGGTGACCGCGCTCGTCGCGGTCGTCACCGGCCTGACCCTGTACAACGGGTCGGTGCTGGCCGAGGTCTTCCGTGCCGGCATCCTGGCCGTGCCCAAGGGCCAGAGCGAGGCCGCCCAGGCCATCGGCATGAGCAGGACCCAGACGATGTGGACGATCCTCATCCCGCAGGCCGTCACGTCGATGATGCCCGCGATCGTGGCGCAGCTGGTGGTCCTGCTCAAGGACTCCGCGCTCGGCTACATCATCGCCTTCCCGGAGCTGCTGCGCAGCTTCACGCTGGTGGCGACCCGGGAGAGCAACGTGATCCCGGCGGCGATCATCTGCGCCGTCATCTACATCCTCATCAACCTGTCACTGAGCCGGATCGCGATCTGGCTGGAGCGCCGCAACGCCCGACGCGGCAGGCCCTCCGCCAAGGCCACCGCCGCGGGCGGTGCGCCCACCGCGGTGGACGGTGTCACCGGTGGCCTGCCCGTCCCCACCCCCAGCGGCACGGCGGCCGAGCCGATCGTCGGTGACACGCTCACCGACACCCGGTCCGACGAGGAGCCCCGTCCCGAGGCCGGTGACGACCCCGAGCCCGGTGACGGCGGATCCGGTTCCGACAGCGGATCCGGTTCCGACGGAGGCAGCAGCACCTAGCGGCCGAACCCCGCAGCAGTCCCCTGGCGGCCCCGTGGACGCACTCCGAGTGCGCTCCGCGGGGCCGTCGGCCTGTGTGACGGTGCCGGAGTTCGTCCACAGGCGGGCCGATCAAGACTGCACACGAAGGCTACGGAGCACTAAGGTCGACATGTCATCTGATCACACCCACGACCCATCCTGAGCGGGACATGTCTGAACTGTCGAGCCCCCACGGCTCCTGGCCATCACCCATCAGCGCCGGTGACGTAGCCCGAGGCGTGCGCCAGATGGCGTACCCCTCCGTTCTGGGCGACGAGGTCTGGTGGGAGGAGTACCGACCGGCCGAGGAGGGCCGAACGACGCTCGTGCGGCGGGACGCGGACGGCACCGTGCACGACCTGCTGCCCGCCCCCTGGAGCGTGGGCACGAGGGTGCACGAGTACGGTGGCCGCTCCTACCTCCCGGTCCCCCGCCGTGATGACAAGGCCATCCCCCGTGTGGGCGTGGTCTTCGCCAGCGCCTCGGACCAGCGCCTCTACCTGCTGGAACGCGGCGCGAAGGAACCCGTCCCCCTCACTCCCGAACCCACCTCGGCCGGTGCGCTGCGCTACGCCGACCCCGCTCTCGGCACCGACGGCCGACAGCTGCTGTGCGTGCGCGAGCAGCACGTCGACGGCACCGTGCGCCGTTCGATCGTGGCGGTCCCGCTCTCCGGGCGGGGCGCCGAGGACCCGGCCGCGATCCGGGAGCTGGTGTCGGGCGCGCACTTCTACGCCTCCCCCACCGTCTCCCCGGACGGGACCCGCCTGGCCTACGTGCGGTGGAACCACCCGAGGATGCCCTGGGACGGCACCGAACTGCGGGTGGGTGAGCTGACCGAGACCGGTCTGGCCGGGGAGTACACGCTCAAGGGCGGTGTGGACGAGTCCGTGCTCGCCCCCGTCTGGGCGGACGACTCCACCCTGTACCTGGCCTCGGACTGGCCCGGTTTCTGGAACCTCTACCAGGCGGGGCTGAAGGGCCAGGCGATCGCCCTGTACCCGGCCGAGGAGGAGTTCCACTCCCCGCCGTGGCGACTGGGCGAACGCTGTTTCCGCGTGCTGGACTCGGGGAAGCTCGTGACCCTGCACGGCGACACCGCGATGCGGCCGAGCGTGTACGACCCCGACACCCTGGACCTGGAACCGGTCGCCACCGAGCTGACCTCGTGGTCGCACCTGGACTCGGACGGGACGAGCGTGGTGGCGATCGCGGCCTCGGCCGACACCGCCGGATGCCTGGTGCGGCTGGACCCGGTCCGTCGCACCGTGGAGGTGCTCCAGCGGTCCATGGCGGATCCCGTGGACCCCGCCTACCTGCCGGTGCCCCGGACGGAGACGCTGCCGGGCCGCTACGGGGCCACGGTGCACGCCAACGTGTACCCGCCCACCAATCCCGGGTTCTCCTCCGACGGGCCCGCGCCGTACGTGGTGTGGGCGCACGGCGGCCCGGTGGGCCAGTCCCTGCGCTCACTGGACCTGGTCAAGGCCTACTTCACCAGCCGCGGGATCGGTGTGGTGGACGTGGACTACGGCGGTTCCACGGGCTACGGGCGCTCCTACCGCAAGCGCCTGCACAAGGAGTGGGGCGCGGTGGACGTCGAGGACTGCACCGCCGCGGCCCGGGCCCTGGTCGAGCAGGGTCTGGCCGACCCCGAGCGCCTGGCCGTCCGCGGTCCGAGCGCGGGCGGCCTCACCGCGCTGCTGGCTCTGACCGGGGACACCTTCGCCTGCGGGGTGTCGTACTTCGGCGTGGCCGACCTGCTGGGGCTGGTCGAGACCACACACGACTTCGAGTCGCGTTTCCTGGACACCCTGGTCGGGTCGCTGCCGGGCTTCGTGGAGACCTACCGGGAGCGGTCCCCGATCAACCGGATCGGCGAGATCGACGTCCCCGTGCTGCTGCTCCAAGGGCTGGACGACAAGGTGGTCACCCCGGACCAGGCGTCCCGGATGGCGACGGCGCTCAGTGAGCGCCAGGTGCCGTACGCGCTGCTGGAGTTCGAGGGTGAGGCGCACGGCTTCCGCACCGAGGAGGCGCGGGTGCGCTCTCTTGAGGCGGAACTGGCCTTCTACGCGGGGGTGTTCGGCTTCGAACCGGACGTGGCCCCGCTGGAGCTCACCACGGAGCCCCCCGCACCGCGCGCCGCGGCACCGGAGGACGACCTTCCCGTCGCCGAGCAGCTTCCCGACATCACCCCGGTGTCCGGTGTGACCGCGGGGACCGGTGAGCCGGTGGACCCGGGCCTGACGGAGAAGGCGGCGGCGGAGAAGGAGTGATCGGGGCCTGCCGCCCCGGGGCGACGGGCTTTCCCACCTGCGAGGAAGGGGACGAAGCGTGGTCGGGCTCCCGAACCGCTGGGCACGCCCCTGACCGGCCCGGTGGTGTCCGATGCCTCCGGCACCGGCAGGAGGAAACGGGCCGGCCCCGCCCGCGGCTACCGCACGGGCCGGCTGCGGGCCGCTCGCCGGACGCCCGGCCCTCGCTGAGGGCGTCCGGACAGGACGCGGTCAGAGTCCGGGGTCGTCCGGGTCGGCTTCGAGGCCTTCCTGTTCGAGCTCCTCGCGGACGATCCGGTAGGAGAGACCGCCGGGGTAGCCCTTGCGTCCGAGGACGCCCAGGGCGCGGCGGATCCGGGCTTCCTTCTCCTTGGTACGGCTGCTCCGCAGGCTCTTGCGGGCCAGGGCGCGGGCGCCGTCCTGCTCGTCCTCGTCGCTGACCTCGGAGACCGCTTCGCGGACGGTCTCCTCCTCCACGCCCCGGGTACGGAGTTCCTGCGTCAGGGCCCGGCGGGACAGGTGTCGGCTGTACTGCCGGGAGGAGACCCAGGCCTGGGCGAAGGCGGCGTCGTCGATCAGCCCGGCCTCGTCGAGGCCGTTGAGGACCGCTTCCACCACCTCGTCCGGGTACTCCCGGCGGTGCAGGGAGCGCTCCAGCTGGGCACGTGTGCGCGGGGAGTGGGTGAGCATCCGCAGGACCAGGTTCCTGGCCTTGTTCTCCAGGTCCCCCCGGTCCTCGATCCGCTCCTTCCCGGGGTCCTCTCCGGGCGGGGCGGCCCCGCCCGGAGGGGTTTCCTCGTCGGCGCTCACCGGGCCGGCCTCGGCCGTTCCGGTGCGGTCAGAAGACCAGCGCCGCTCACGCATCCGGAGTGGCGGCCTTCGTGGTCTTGGCCGCGGCCCGCTTGGCGGTGGCCTTGGCCTCCTCGGCCTTGGCGTCCTTGGCCGGGTCGACCTTGGCGGGGTCGGCCTTGGCGGAGTCGGCCTTGGCGGAACCGGAGGCGCTGTCATCACCCGAACCGGGGATGCCCAGCTTCTCCTTGATCTTCTTCTCGATCTCCTTGGCCACGTCGACGTTCTCGCGCAGGAAGTTGCGCGCGTTCTCCTTGCCCTGGCCGAGCTGGGTGCCGTCGTAGGTGTACCAGGCACCCGACTTGCGCACGATGGCGTGCTCGACGCCCAGGTCGATGAGGCTGCCCTCGAGGGAGACGCCGACACCGTAGAGGATGTCGAACTCCGCCTGCTTGAAGGGCGGCGCGACCTTGTTCTTCACGACCTTGACGCGGGTGCGGTTGCCGACCGCGTCGGTGCCGTCCTTGAGCGTCTCGATGCGGCGCACGTCCAGGCGGACCGAGGCGTAGAACTTCAGCGCCTTGCCGCCGGTGGTGGTCTCCGGCGAGCCGAACATGACGCCGACCTTCTCGCGGAGCTGGTTGATGAAGATCGCGGTGGTGCCGGTGGTGCTCAGGGCACCGGCGATCTTGCGCAGCGCCTGGGACATGAGCCGGGCCTGGAGGCCGACGTGGCTGTCGCCCATCTCGCCCTCGATCTCGGCGCGGGGCACCAGGGCCGCCACGGAGTCGATCACGATGATGGAGACGGCACCCGAGCGGATGAGCATGTCGACGATCTCCAGCGCCTGCTCACCGGTGTCCGGCTGTGAGAGGAGGAGGTTGTCGGTGTCGACGCCGATCTTCTTGGCGTACACGGGGTCGAGCGCGTGCTCGGCGTCCACGAAGGCGGCGATGCCGCCCATCTTCTGCGCACTGGCCACGGCGTGCAGGGCGACGGTGGTCTTACCGCTGGACTCGGGTCCGTAGATCTCCACGACCCGGCCCTTGGGCAGACCGCCGATGCCGAGGGCGACGTCCAGGGCGATGGCGCCGGTGGGGATCGCCTCGATCGGCGGACGCTCGTCGTCCCCCAGACGCATGACGGAGCCCTTGCCGAACTGCCGCTCGATCTGCGCGAGCGCTGTCTCGAGAGCCTTGTCTCGGTCTCCTGATGCCACGGGATTCCCCTGATGTTGGGTAGATGCCTTCTTCTTCATGATGCGAATGACGCTACGCGGTCGCTACGACAATCGCGACGTTCGACGCCGGTCCGCTACGGGCCCAGACTACCCGAACTCATGTTCGAAATCCGGTGTGAGTCCCGGCCGTCTCGCTTTTTCCGTGTGTGCGGCCCGTCCGAGGTCAGCGGGCGGAGGCGGGAAGGTCGAACGCGTCACACACGGCCCGCCACACCTCCTTCGGCGAGATCCCGTCCGCCAGCGCCTGACTGACCGTGCGGGAGCCGAGATCGTCGATGACGAAGTCCTTGGCCAGGCTGTGCGCGTAGCCCTCCCCGAACTGGGCGTGCATGTTGTTCCAGAAAGCTGTGAGTCTCATCGGCCCCAGTATGGGCGACCGGAGCATCCTCCGGAGACTTGTCCACAGGACGGATTTCCCCCGGCCCTCCCCCGGCCCTCCCCCGGCCTTCCCCGGCTCCCTCCTCCGTCTCTTCCCCGGTCCCGGCCCTGCGGGTGTCCTCCCCTGAACTGTCGGACCCCTTGGGCAGACTGGCGGGATGAGCGGAGCGACCGATCCCCTGGCACCCTTCGGAACGGCGACCCGGGCCTGGTTCGAGCAGGCCTTCCCCCACGGCCCCACAGCGGCCCAGACCGAGGCCTGGCGTGCGGTCGCGGCCGGCGACGACACCCTGGTGGTGGCGCCGACCGGATCCGGCAAGACCCTGTCCGCCTTCCTGTGGTCGCTGGACCGGCTCACCCACGCGCCCGTCCCCGAGGACCGCTCGAAGCGCTGCCGGGTCCTGTACGTGTCACCGCTCAAGGCCCTGGCCGTCGACGTGGAGCGCAACCTCCGCCGGCCCCTGGCCGGGATCGCCGCGGCGGCCGGGTCCACGGGCGAGGTGCTGTCCCCCGTCACCGTGGGCGTGCGCACCGGCGACACCCCCGCCCAGGAGCGGCGCCGGATGGCCACCCGCCCGCCGGACGTCCTCATCACCACCCCCGAGTCCCTCTTCCTGGTCCTGACCTCCAAGGCACGCGAGGGGCTGTCGGGGGTGGAGACGGTCATCGTCGACGAGGTGCACGCCCTGGCCGGGACCAAGCGCGGCGCGCACCTGGCGCTGAGCCTGGAACGGCTGTCGGCGCTGCTGGACCGCCCCGCCCAGCGGATCGGCCTGTCCGCCACCGTGCGCCCGCGCGAGACCGTCGCCGCGTATCTGAGCGGCACCGCTCCGAGCGGCACCGGCCCGAGCGGCACCGGCCCGAACGGCACCGGCCCGAACGGCACCGGCGCGAGCGGGTCCCGAAGCGCCACGATCGTCGCACCGCCGGACACCCCGCACATGGAGCTGCGGGTGGAGGCCCCGGTCCCGGACCTGGACGAACCGGGGAGTCCGCCCGCGACCGCCGAGGGCCTCCCCCCGGACCCGCGCGCGGGCAACACCGTGAGCCGGGGCTCGGTGTGGCCGCACGTGGAGCGCCGGGTGCTGGAACTGGTCGAGACGCACCGCTCCACCATCGTGTTCACCAACGGCCGCCGCACCGCCGAGAAACTCTGTGCCCGCCTCAACGACCTGTACGCAGAACGCCTCGACGGCGGGCTCCCCGGCGAGGAGGTCGCCGCTCAGGTCATCGGCCAGTCCGAACAGAGCCGGGGCGGCACGCCGGTGATCGCGCGCGCCCACCACGGATCCGTCTCCAAGGCCGAGCGGGCGCTGATCGAGGACGACCTGAAGGCGGGGCGGCTGCGGTGCGTGGTGGCCACCTCCAGCCTGGAGCTGGGTGTGGACATGGGCGCGGTGGACCTGGTGGTCCAGGTGGCCTCTCCCCCGTCGGTGGCCAGCGGGCTCCAGCGGGTCGGCCGTGCGGGCCACCAGGTGGGCGAGACCTCGCGCGGGGTGTTCCTGCCCCAGTACCGGGGCGACCTGCTGGCGACCACCGTGGTCACCGAGCGGATGCGCGCGGGCGGGATCGAGCGGCTGGAGATGCCGCACAACCCCTTGGACGTGCTGGCACAGCAGGTCGTGGCCATGGTGGCGATGGACGACTGGCCCGTGTCCGAACTCGCCGCGCTGGTGCGGCGCGCGGCCCCGTTCTCCGACCTGGCCGACTCGGTCCTGGAATCGGTGCTGGACATGCTGTCGGGCCGCTACCCCTCGGACGAGTTCGCCGAGCTGCGCCCGCGTGTGGTGTGGGACCGCGACGCCGACGTGCTGCGCGCCCGACCGGGCGCCCAGCGGCTGGCGGTGATCAGCGGCGGCACCATCCCGGACCGCGGCCTGTACGGGGTGCACCTGGCCTCGGAGACCGGAGGCAGGGCGCCCACGCGGGTCGGGGAGCTGGACGAGGAGATGGTGTACGAGTCGCGGGTGGGCGACGTGTTCGTGCTGGGTTCGACCTCGTGGCGGATCGAGGCGATCACCGCGGACCGGGTGATGGTCTCCCCGGCGCCGGGGCGGCCGGGCCGGATGCCGTTCTGGAAGGCGGACGCGCTCGGCCGCCCCGCCGAACTGGGCCGCGCGGTGGGTGCGATGACCCGCGAGCTGGCCGCCCGGGACCGGGCCGGGGGCCGTGAGCTGGCTGCCGCGGCGGGGCTGGACGACTGGGCCGCCGACAACCTCGTGGAGTACGTGGCCGACCAGCGGGAGGCCACCGGGAGCGTGCCCGACGACCGCACGGTGGTGATCGAACGCTTCCGCGACCAGGTGGGCGACTGGCGGGCGGTGGTGCACTCACCGCTGGGCGCCCGGGTGCACGCGCCGTGGGCGCTGGCCATCGCCGGGCGGATGCGCGAGAGGTTCGGCGCGGACGGTCAGGTGGTGCACGGCGACGACGGGATCGTCCTGCGCCTTCCGGACGTGGAACTGGACGGGGCCGGCCGTGCGGGCGAGCTGGCCGACCTGGTGTCACTGGACCCGGAGACCGTGGAGGCGCTGGTCACCGACGAACTCACCGGGTCGGCGCTGTTCGCGTCCCGGTTCCGCGAGTGCGCGGCCCGGGCGCTGCTGCTGCCCCGCCAGCGCCCGGACCGGCGGATGCCGCTGTGGCAGCAGCGGCTGCGCTCCCAGCACCTGTTGGCGGTGGCGGGCCGGTACGGGTCGTTCCCGATCGTGCTGGAGACGGTGCGCGAGTGCCTGCGGGACGTGTTCGACGTGCCCGCTCTGGCGGAGGTGCTCACCGACGTGCGGGCGCGGCGGGTCCGGGTGGTGGAGGTGGAGACCCGGCAGGCCTCGCCGTTCGCCCGGTCGCTGCTGATGGAGTACACGGCGGCGTTCCTGTACGAGGGTGACGCCCCGGCCGCCGAGCTGCGGGCGCAGGCGCTCACCCTGGACCCGTCGCTGCTGGCCGACCTGCTGGGCAGCGCCGACCTGAGGGAGCTGCTGGACCCGGAGGTGGTGGCGCGCACCGACGCGCTGCTGCAGCGGGTCGCCGCTCCGGTGAAGGACCCGGAGGGCGCCGCCGACCTGCTGCGGGAGGTGGGCCCGCTGACCACGGAGGAGGCGGCTGGGCGAGGTGCGCGCCGGGAGTGGCTGTCCGAGCTGGAGGGCGCCGGGCGCGCGGTCCGGATGCGGGTGGCCGGGGCCGACCGCTGGTGTGCGGTGGAAGACGTGGCGCGGCTGCGGGACGCCCTGGGCGCCGAGCCGCCGCCCGGGGTCCCGGAGGTGTTCCTGGAGCCGGTGGGTTCCCCCGTGGTGGACCTGGTGTCCCGGTACGCGCGCACGCACGGGCCGTTCACTTCGGCGGAGGCCGCCGAGCGGCTGGGGCTGGACCGGGACGTGGTGGAGGGCGCCCTGCGGGAGCTGTCCGGGCGCGGCAGGGTGGCGCGGGGCGGGTTCCGTCCCGGCGGGACGGGCACCGAGTGGTGCGACGACGACGTGCTGCGCCGGCTGCGGCGTGGCTCGGTCGCCCGGCTGCGGCGTGAGGTCGAGCCGGTCGGTCCGGCCGCCCTGGCCCGGTTCGCGCCGCTGTGGCAGCGGGCCGTTCCCGGTGCGCGGCTGCGCGGCCCGGACGCGGTGTTCGAGGCGGTGGAGTCGTTGCGGGGCGCGCCCCTGGCGGCCTCCGCGCTGGAGTCGACGGTCCTGCCCGCCCGTGTGGAGGAGTACTCCCCGGCCGGGCTGGACGCGCTCACCCAGGCCGGTGAGGTCGTGTGGGCCGGAGCGGCGGCGCTGCCGGGCGGGGACGGCTGGTTGACGCTGGTGCCCGCGGACGAGGCGCCGCTGCTGCTCCCCGAACCCCACGCCCCGGAGGAGGGTTCGCCGGCGGCCACCGTCCTGGAGGTGCTGCGGGAGGGCGGGGCGCTGTTCTTCCGGGACATCGCCGACCGTGTGGCCCGAACCCTGGGCGGGGCCGCGGTCTCCGACGCCGACCTGGTGGCGGCCGTGTGGGAGCTGGTGTGGGCGGGGTGCGTCACCAACGACACCCTGACCCCGCTGCGCGCGGTGCTGGGTGCCGGTCCCGCCCCGCGCCGGAGCTCCGCCCGTGCCAGGCGGCGCCCGGTGATGCCCACACGGTCGGGACCGCCCACGGCTGCGGGCCGCTGGTCCGCGCTGCCCGTGCCCGATCCGGACCCCACCCGGCGCACGCTGGCCCGGGTGGAGGCCCGGCTGGAACGCGACGGGCTCCTGCTCAAGGGACAGCAGGGCCGGGGGATCTCGCCGGACGAGTACCGGGTGCTGCGGTCGATGGAGGAGGCCGGTCAGGTCCGCCGCGGCTACTTCGTGGAGGGTTTGGGCGGGGCGCAGTTCGCCCTGCCGGGCGCGGTGGACCGGTTGCGGGCCCTGTCCGGCGAGGAGCCCGGAGGGGATGCGCCCCCGGTGGTGCTGGCCGCCACGGACCCCGCCAACCCGTTCGGCACGGCGCTGTCCTGGCCGACGGGTTCCGCGGGGGTGGACGTGGCCCACCGGCCGGGCCGGACGGCGGGCGCGCTGGTCGTGGTCGACGGCGGACGGCTGACCCTGTACCTGGGCCGGGGCGGGCGGTCCGTGCTGACCTTCGGATCCCCTCCGGCCCTGCTGGAGCGGGCCGCCCGCGCGGTGGCGGAGCTGGTCCGCACGGGTGCGGCGGAGTCGTTGACCGTGGAACGCGCCGACGGCGCGGAGGTGTTCGGCACCCCGGTGGACACCGCCCTGGTGTCGGCGGGCTTCCACGTCACTCCGAAGGGGCTGCGCCTGCGCAGGTGACGGTGGTTCGTGCGAGAGGAGTAAGTGGGTATACGCCTAGGTGTCCCCCACACACACGAGAGACCCGCGATGACACGGACTCCGCTTGACCGGTACGAGCTGCGCGACCCCCTCGGGCGCGGCGGTATGGGCACTGTCTGGCGTGCCTACGACCCCCGGCTCGGACGTGAGGTCGCCATCAAGGAGGTCCACCTCCCCGAGCACCTCTCCCCCGAGGCGAGGGAGGAGGCCAGGGCCCGCACCGCCCGGGAGGCACAGGCCGCCGCGCGGATCGACCACCCCTCCGTCGTGACCGTCCACGACGTCCTCGAACTGGAGGGCACCCCCTACATCGTCATGTCCCTCCTGGACGGGGTCTCCCTCCAGAAGCGGCTCAACACGGACGGGCCCCTCTCCGAGGAACAGGCGCGCCTGCTGGCCGGGCAGCTGCTCCAGGCGCTCCGGGCCGCGCACCGGGCGGACGTGGTGCACCGCGACATCAAACCGGCCAACATCGTGCTCGCGGACCGGGGAGAACGCGCGGTCCTCACGGACTTCGGGATCGCCGGCATTCTCAACAGCGGTCCCGCCTCCGTCCACGCCACCGGTTCGGTACTGGGCACCGCCGAGTACACGGCCCCCGAGCGGCTGGAACGGGACGAGGAGGACCCGGCCTCGGACCTGTGGAGCCTGGGCGTGACCCTCTACACGGCGCTCACCGGCCGCTCGCCCTTCCGCCGGGACGGCCTCGTCTCCACCCTGAGCGCGGTGATGACCGCACCCGTCCCCGGCCCTCCGGCCCCGGGCTCCCTCGGAAGGCTCGTCAGCGGCCTGCTCGTCCGGGTACCGGAGCGCAGGCTCACCGTGGAGCGGGCGCTCGCGCTGCTGAAGACGGTCCCCGAGGCCCGGTCCTCCCCTCTCCCCCGACCGGACCACAGGAGGTGCCGGGCGCCTTTACCGCGACAGGGGGAGACCTCCACGGGTCAGGCCCCCCGGAGGTCTTCGAGTCCGTCGTCCTGAAGGAGCGGTCGGACCGGTGAAACCGGTGGCCGGGCCGGGCGCTTTCCGCGAGGATGACCTCCGACCTGTGAACCACCACCCGGGAGGCGGCCGTGTCGCTGGAGATCCGTCCCATGGAACCGAGGGACCTCGACGAACTCGTCGAGGTGTCACTGGCCGCCGACACGCTCTTCGCGGAGGCCGGGCTCGAGCTCCCGCCGGACGACCCGCGGGAGATGCTCGGCCACGTGGAGCGGGTACTGGTGGCGGTCCCCGACGGGCACGTGCGCGGGCTGGCCGCGACCGTCACCCTGGACGGGGCGACCCACCTGGAGCAGCTGGCGGTCCACCCCGGCCACGGGCGGCGCGGGCTCGGCGGTGCCCTCCTGGAGGCGGTCTGCGCGGACGCCGCCGCGGACGGCCGCGCCCGGGTCACCCTCACCACGTTCCGGGACCTGCCCTGGAACGGTCCCTGGTACGAACAACGGGGTTTCACCGTGCTCCCCGAAGCGAAGTGGGGTCCCGGCCTGGAACGGCAGTGGCAGGCCGAGGAGGCGGCGGGGATCATGGTCCGTCCCCGGATCGCGATGGTCCGGGCGCTGCCGGTCCGCTGACCCGAGCGACACCGCCCGTTCACCGTTCCACCTGCGGGTTTGTCCGCGTTTGAGAGTTTGAGAAGATGGGCTCATGGTCCCCACTGAGCCCCCGGAACCCTCTGACCCCGCCGAGAGCCGCCCCCGGTCCTCCCCTGGCAGGTCCGTCGGTCGCTACGAGTTCCTGGGTGAGCTGGGCAGCGGTGCCATGGGCACGGTGTGGCGCGCGCACGACACCCGGCTGAACCGGGAGGTCGCGGTCAAGGAGGTCCACCTCCCCCACGACATGCCGCCCCGTGAACGCGAGCGCGCCCGGGCGCGGATGGTGCGGGAGGCGCAGGCCGCGGCGCGGGTCTCGCATCCGTCGGTGGTGACCGTGCACGACGTCCTGGAGGCGGACGGGGTCACGTTCATCGTCATGGAGCTGCTGGACGGCGAGTCGCTGCGCGATCGGCTGAAGCGTTCCGGCCCCCTGTCGGAGGCCGAGGTGGAGCGGATCGCCCGCCCCCTGCTGAGCGCCCTGTGGGCCGCCCACAGGGCCGGGGTGATCCACCGCGACGTCAAGCCCGCCAACATCATGCTGAGCGAGGGCGGCGCCCGCCCGGTCCTGACGGACTTCGGGATCGCCAACCTGCCCGACCACGAGGGGACGGCGCTGACCGGAACGGGGACCATCCTCGGAACGGCGGCCTACGCCGCGCCCGAGCGGTTGGAGAGCGACCGGACCAGCGCCGTCTCGGACCTGTGGAGCCTGGGCGCCACACTGTTCGCGGCCCTGGCCGGGGAGTCGCCCTTCAAACGGGACACGCTCACCGCGACCCTCACCGCCGTCCTCACCCAGCCCGTCCCGCCGGTACCCGCCCGCGGCCGGATCGCCTCCGTGGTGACCGGGCTCCTGGAACGGGACCCCCGCCGGCGCCTGCTCCCGGAGCAGGCGCTGACCGTGCTCGAGGCCCCCGAGCCGAGCCGCCCCTCGCCGGAACCGCACCGCCCGCCCTCGGGGCCGCACGGGCGGCTCCATGCCGGACCGGTCGCGCCGCCCGTTCCGGTGGCCCCGGCTCCCCCGTCCGGACGGTCGCGTGCCCCGCTCTGGATCGGCGCCGCCGTGCTCGCGGCCCTGCTGGCGGCGGTCGGCCTGACCCTGCCGAACATGCTCTCCGACCACTCCGGGGCCGAGGTGGCCGCTGACGACACGGCCGGCTCGGACGAACCGGAACCGAGCTCCGACCCGAGCCCCGAGCCCTCCGAGTCCGACCTCCCCGACGACGCCCCCGAGGGGTTCGTCCACTTCGGCGACGGCGTGGTGGAGCTCGTCCTGCCGAAGGACTGGGAGGTCCGGGAGGGGGACGCCGGCGGCGGAAGCGAATCGGCCACCAGGCTGGCCTCGTACGACTTCGACACCGGGGTGGAGACCGGCACGGCCACGGTGGTCGCCACCCGGTACGACTTCCTGGTCCACGACTCCGAGAGCGCCATGCTGCGGATGGAGGAGCTGCTCCGGAGCGACGAGGACTTCAGCGACGTCCGGCAGCAGCGCCTGGACACCGAGGGTATGGGGGGCGGCCTCCAGAGCTCCGTCTACGAGGTGCTGTTCCACCACGAGGAGCGCGACGTCCAGGACCGGTGGATGTTCACCCGGGAGATCACCGACGAGACGCGGGGCATGTCCTACCGGTTGAGCTTCAACTTCCCGGCCGACCTGCGGGACGAGTACCAGGAGGACTTCCAGAGCGTCCTCGACTCCTTCGGCCCCGACGGAGCCGGCGTCAACGACTGATCCGCCGGCGCCTGGGAGCGTGTCCTCGAGGCCTTCCGTCCCCGGTGGGGCACAGGGCCGCGCCCCGGCGGGTGAGGGTGCCGGGGCGCGGTGCCTGTGCGGGTGCCTCCCGCACGGTTCAGACGGTGGAGGAGAACACCTCGTCGCGGGCGTGTTCCAGGGCGTGCAGGAGCGCTCCCCGCACGACCGGGCTGCCCTCGACCGACCCGAGCGCCACCTCGGTGCGGTTGGGCGCTATGCGCGCGGTGGCGGCCTGGACCCGTTCGGCCAGTTGGGGGCCGCCCGCCTGGGCGACGTCGCCGCCCAGGACGACCAGCCCGGGGTCGATGATCACGCTGACCGCCGCCACCCCCCGGGCCAGCCGGTCGGCGAAGGCGTCGAGGAAGGCGGACTTCTCGGGGCTGTCGCAGGCGGAGGCCGAGGCCACGACCTCGGTGACGTCGGCTCCGGTGATGCCGTGCTCGGCGGCGAGCTTGACCACCTGCTTGGCCTTGACCAGTGCCTGGAAGCCGTGCGGCAGCTCCCGGTCGCCCTTGTCCTGGAGGGACTCGTACCCGCCGGACAGACCGACGTCGACCGGCATCGGAGCGCCGGGCACCGGCAGGTAGCCGATCTCGCCCGCGCCGCCGGAGCGGCCCCGGTGGATGCGGCCGTTGATCATCGTGGACATACCGACACCGCCCGCGGCGCTGAGCCAGATCAGCACGAACTCCTCGACGCCCTTGGCGGCGCCCTCGGAGTGTTCGGCCAGGGCGGCCAGGTTCACGTCGTTCTCGAGGATGACCGAGCGCTTGAGGTCGGTGCGCAGCGCCTCCAGGACGCCCTCGTGCCAGGACATGAGGTCGAAGGAGAAACGGATGTCGCCGGTGCGCGGATCAACCACGCCGGGGGTGCCGATGACGCAGGCCCGGACCTTGTCCAGGGGGACCCCGGCGGCGTCGGCCAGACGCCTCACCGCGGTGTGCACGAGGGCGACGGGGTCGTCGGAGGCGCTGGGGTCGACCGTGACGTCGCTGATGATCTGGCCGGTGATGTCGGCGATGGTCGCGGTGACGCGCCCCGCCCGGACGTCCAGGACCGCCACGTAGGCGCTCTCGGGGACGACCGCGTAGAGGGCGGCGTTGGGCCCCCGGCCGCCCGCCTGGCTGCCGACCACCCGGACGAGGTCGCGCTCCTCCAGACGGGAGAGGAGCTGGGACGCCGTCACCTTGGACAGGCCCGTCCTCGTTCCGAGTTGGGTCCTGGTCAGCGGACCTCCGGACAGTAGGAGTTCCAGCGCTGCGCGGTCGTTGAGTTGGCGCAGCAGCCGGGGAGTCCCCGGACGTTGAGACATAACCGTGACACCTCACCCTGTTTTTATTAGGAAAGTTTCCTGTTAATTTAGCTCACAACCTCACAGGAGGTCACGTCCCGGCAGGTCCACAGCTCTTCCGGACCACCGGTACCCGCGCCGGCGGGGCGGCCACAACCAGTGCTGTCCCAGCACACCCCCCACTAGAGACGTCGAGGCGCCCGGTATCTGTACATGATCCCAGGTCGTTTCGAGCACAGGCGCCGAGCCCCGGCGCGTGGTGCGAAGGGAGATGGATTCACATGAGGTTCCCCAAGATCGCTTTGGCCTCGGCCGTGGTGATGCTCGCGGCCGCCTGCGGCGGTGGCTCCGGCGACGGCGACAGCAGCACTTCCGGCGACGCACCCGACACCCTGACCGTGTGGCGCATGGGTGACGCCAGCGAAGAGCAGAACGCCTTCATGGACACGGTGACCGGGCAGTACCAGGAGCTCTACCCGGACACCGAAGTCGACATCCAGTGGATCCCCTGGGGCGAGTTCAGCCAGCGCTTCCAGACCGCGATCATCTCGGGCGGCCCCGACGTCGTCGAGATCGGCAACGACCAGGTGCCCACCTGGGCCGAGGCCGAGGCCCTCTACGACGTGTCCGAGTTCGTCGGGGACTGGGAGGACCGCGACGACCTCCTCGAGGGGGCCTACGCCAACGGTACCTTCGGCGACGCCCAGTACAGCGTGCCCTGGTACAGCGGCGTCCGCGCCCTCTGGTACAACACCGACTGGCTCCGCGACCTCGGACACGAGCCCCCGGAGACCTGGGACGAGCTGGTCGAGGTCTCCGAGGACATCGAGGACGAGTACGGCGTTCCCGGTTTCGCCGCCCCGACCGACTTCCTCAACGGCATCGCCAGCTTCGTCTGGGCCAACGGCGGCGAGTTCGCCACCCAGGACGGCGACGAGTGGGTCGGCCAGCTCGACTCCCCCGAGACCACCGAGGCCCTGGAGTTCTACGCCGGCCTGACCGTCGACGGCATCTCCCCGGCCCCGTGCGTCGGCCTCAACGAGGTCGACTGCGCCCACGCCGACTTCGTCAACCGCGAGATCGGCATGTTCATCGACGGCCCCTGGGCCCGCGCCCAGCTCGAGGACCTCAACGACGAGCACGCGGACCAGTGGGCCACCGCACCCATCCCGGGAGTGGACGGCATGGCCCCCGCCTTCGGCGGCGGCTCCGACCTCGCCGTGTGGGGCACCACCGAGCACCCCGAGGCCGCGTTCGACTACATCACCGTGCTGAACAGCAAGGAGAACGCGCTCCCCTACAACGAGGTGTCCTCCATGTTCCCGACCTACGGGGACGTCCTGGAGAGCGACGCCTTCCAGGAGGACCCGGTCCTGGCCGGTGCCGCCACGCAGGCCACCGGTGACCTGCGCCTGTTCCCGGACACCCCCAACTGGGGTCACGTCCAGTGGGAACTGGCCACCATCCAGAACGCCGTGCAGCGCCTGGCCGAGGGTGAGTCCGCGGACGACGTCCTCCCCGAGCTGAACGAGGAGCTCACCGAGGCGCTCAACCGCGACGAGGAGTAGCCACCACCGCGTGTCCGCCACGCACGCACCAGGGGCGGCCGCCCGTTCGGCGGCCGCCCCCGCTCAACCCGCCAGGAACGGCTCATGACACAAACGCTGGAACGCCCCACAGAACCCGAGGCCGAACGGCCCGGGCGGAGGTCGGGCCTGTCGCGCCGAACACGCCTCAGGCTCGTTCCCTACCTCCTGATCCTGCCCGCGCTGACCGTGCTGGCCGTGGTCCTGCTCTGGCCCATCGGCCAGATGCTGTGGATCTCGCTGCACGACTACGGTCTGCAACAGCTGCGGGGGCAGGAGGCCGACTGGAACAACTTCGGCCACTACGCCTACGTGCTCACCGACGAACGCTTCTGGTCGGTCTTCCGAAACACCATCATCGTCTGCCTGTCCATGGTGGTCCTGACGATGGTCCTCGGAACTCTCGTCGGCATCCTGATGCACAAGCTGCCGAAGTGGGCCTCCACCACCCTGGGCCTCGGACTGATGCTGGCCTGGGCCACGCCGGTCATCAGCGCCGCCATCGTCTACCGCTGGCTGTTCGACACCAGGTACGGGCTGGTCAACACCATCCTCGAGAGCCTTCCGACCTGGCTGGTGGGCGCGGACTGGAACGAGTTCAACTGGTTCAACTCGCCGCAGACGCTGTTCCCGATCCTCGTCATCACCGTGGTGTGGCAGTCGTTCCCGTTCGTGGCGATCAGTGTCCTGGCCGGGCTCAAGAGCATTCCGAACGAGCTCTACGAGGCCGCGCGCATCGACGGCGCCACCGCCTGGCGCAGCTTCTGGAACGTCACCTTCCCGATGCTGCGGCCGCTCTTCGCGCTGCTGCTCATCCTGCAGGTGATCTGGGACTTCCGGATCTTCACCCAGCTGTTCATCCTCGCCGGCGGCATCACCAACCGGGACATCCACCTGATCCCGACCTACATCTTCCAACTGGGCTTCGCCTCGACCCCGCCCAACTACGGCATGGGTTCGGCGATCGCCGTGATCATGACCGTCCTGGTACTCGTGATCAGCGCCTACTACCTGCGCGCCATGATCCGCCAGGAGGAGGCCCGATGAACAACGTGTACCGCCTGCGCAGGTTGCTCGGCAGAGCCGGCGCCTACCTCGCCGCCCTCGCGGTCTTCGTCTTCGCGGTCTTCCCCGTCTACTGGGTCCTGGCCACCGCGCTGCGCCCCACCGGGGAGATCTTCACCCGCGAACCCACGCTCTTCCCGCGCGAGATCACCTTCGAGCACTTCGAGCGGGTCCTGTCGGGCGTGCTCATCCCCGGCACCTCCTTCTGGTCGTTCCTCAGCAACAGCCTCGTCGTGACCGTGGGCTCGGTGGCCTTCACCGCCCTGCTCGCCCTGCTGGCCGCGATCGCCGTGGCCCGCTTCAAGTTCAAACTGCGCTCGGCGTTCATCATCATGCTGCTGGTGATCCAGATGGTCCCGGTCGAGGCGCTGATCATCTCGCTGTTCATCAACTTCTTCCACCTGGGCAACGCCCTGGACCTGGAGCTGGTCGGCAACCTGAGCGGTGTGTTCGTCATCTACGTCGCGGTCTCGCTGCCGATCACCATCCTGATGATCCGCAACTTCGTGTCGGCGGTGCCCAAGGAGCTGGAGGAGGCCGCAGCGATCGACGGCGCCAGCGGGTGGACGATCTTCTGGCGCATCATGATGCCGCTGGTCGCACCCGGCCTGGCCGCCGCGAGCATCTTCGCGTTCATCACCGCGTGGAACGAGTTCCTCGTCGCCTTCACGTTCCTGCAGAACAACACCGGCGCCTACACCCTGCCGATCTCCCTGCAGTACTACTTCGGCGCGGTGTCCATCGAGTGGGGTTCGATCATGGCCGCGTCGACCCTGTTGACCGTCCCCGTGATGGTCTTCTTCCTCTTCGTGCAGCGCCGCATGGTCTCCGGCCTGACCATGGGTGCGGTCAAGGGCTGACCGGCCCGGACACCGCCGGGGCGGGCCGCACGGGCTCCGTGGGAGCCCGCCCCGAAACCGCGACACCACACCAACGCACCCCTATCCCCGCCACGCGTCTGCCCTCGCCCGGGCACCCTTGCTCACCGAACGGAGTTCGTCATGCCGCACGACCCGACACTGGAGCGTCTGGCCAACGCCACGCTACTGGTGCCCTTCGAGTCCCTCCAGGCCCCCCGATGGATCCTGGACGGGTTGGCGGACGGGATCTCCGGCGTCTGTCTGTTCCACAACAACATGGAGAGCCCCGAACAGGTCACCGCGCTCAACGCGCGCCTGAGCGAGGCCGCGGACACCCCGCTGATCTCCCTGGACGAGGAGGGCGGCGACGTCACCCGCATCGGCCAGGCCCGGGGCAGCGACTACCCCGGCAACGCCGCCCTGGGCGCGGTGGACGACACCGACCTCACCCGGGCCACCCTGCGCGCCATGGGCCTCCAGCTCTCCGGTCTGGGCTTCAACCTGGACCTGGCGCCCTCGGTGGACGTCAACGTGGCCGACGACAACCCGGTGATCGGCACCCGCTCCTTCGGGTCCGACGCCGAACTCGTCGCCCGCCACGCCGCCGCCTCCGTCCAGGGCCTCCAGGAGGCCGGTGTGGCCGCTTGCGCCAAGCACTTCCCCGGCCACGGCGCCACCTCCCAGGACTCGCACCACGTGCTGCCCCGGGTGGAGGCCGACGCCGACCTCCTGCGCCGCCGCGAGCTGCTGCCCTTCAAGGCCGCCATCGACGCCGGGGTCCGCTCCATCCTGACCGCGCACATCGAGCTGCCCGGCCTGGGCGTCGAGGGCCCCGCCACGCTCAACCGCGCCGTGCTCAACGACCTGCTCCGGAACGAACTGGGCTTCACCGGTGTCGTGGTCAGCGACGCCATGGACATGCGGGGCGTGAGCGGCGAGATCGGCATCCCCGAGGCCAGCGTGCTCGCGGTGGCCGCCGGATGCGACCTGCTCTGCCTGGGCCGGTTCGTGTACGCCGACCAGGTCGCCCAGGTCCGCACCGCGCTGGTCGAGGCGGTCGGTGACGGCCGCCTGTCCGGCGAGCGCCTGGAGGAGGCCGCCGAGCGCAACGCCCGGCTGCGCGCCTGGATCAAGCGGTCGGCCGAGGAGCGCACCCGGGCCGGGGGCACCGAGCGGATCGGCCTGGCCGGCGCCCGCCGCGCCACGCGCGTGGACGGCGACGTCCCGCCGCTGGAGAACCCGTACGTGGTCGAGGTGGACGCCCCCGCCGGCATCGCCGTCGGCGAGGTGCCGTGGGGCCTGGGTCCCTGGTTCAGCGACACCGTCCGGGTCTCCCCCGAGACCGACGAGCCCTCCTCGGTGCTGGCCGCCGCCTCCGGCCACGACCTGGTCGTCGTGGTGAGGGACGCGCACCGCTACCCGACCGCCCAGGCGTTCGTCAGCGCTCTGCTCAGCGCCCGCCCCGAGGCCGTCGTGGTGGAGATGGGCCTGCCCATCTGGCGTCCCGACTGCGGCGCCTACGTGAGCACGTACGGCGCCGCCCACGTCAACGGACTGAGCGCGGCCGAGCTCCTCGGCTCCGCGGGCGCCCTCGAGGCCACCAAGTAGGCCCGAGGCCCCCGAGGCCCCGGAGGTCGTCTCCCCCGTCGGTCCGGTCCTCACTCCGCGTGGGGCCGGGCCGACGGTCTGTTCTTTTTCGGAGAGCGAAGAACGTCGCGCATGTCCCCGAAAGCCGGTAGGAGAAGTACTCTTGGCCTGCAACATCCCGGCCGCGGACGACACTCGTCGGCGCCCGGTGCCCCATTCGCCCTTCTAACCACGGCATAATCACAGCATGCGCCTTTCAGCCCGGGTCGACTACGCGCTTCGCGCGGCCGCAGAGCTCGCTGTCGCCGGCGACGGTCCGGTGACGGCCGAGCAGCTCGCACGCGCGCAGGCCATCCCCGGAAAATTCCTAGAGAACATCCTCACCCAGCTACGCCGCGCCGGCCTGGTGCGCAGTCAACGGGGTCCCGTTGGCGGCTACTGGCTCGCCCGGCCCGCGGCGGAGATCTCCCTCGCGGACATCATTCGAGCGGTCGACGGCCCGCTCGCCAACGTGCGCGGGGAACGCCCCGAGCACGTCGACTACGACGGGGCGGCCCGCAGCCTGCAACAGGTGTGGATCGCCCTGCGCGCCAGCGAGCGCGCCATCCTGGAGGGGGTCAACCTCCAGCACCTGGTCACCGACGAACTTCCCGAACAGGTACGCGTCCTGGCTGACGACCCCGAGGCCTGGGTCAACCACACACACCGCTGAGCGGCGTCCCCGCGGGGCGGTTCCCCGGGGCTCCCCACATCAAGAAGCCGGTCACCCCGCGGGGTGACCGGCTTCTTGATCGAAAGCTGTGCAGTGTGCGCTGACGTGTGAACGTGGGGCCGGGTGTCAGACACCCGCCATGTCGGCGACCTGGGGAACACGATCCGGAACGGACGCGATGCCGAGGTCCTGCGCGGGGACGGGGTCGGTCGTGACCGCGTCGCCCAGCAGTGCGGCCTCCTGGAGCTCGGCCAGAGCCAGCTGGTCGGAGACCTCTCTCAGAACCTGCGAGAGCGGGACCCCGAGGGCCCCGCAGATCGAGGAGAGCAGTTCGGAAGAGGCTTCCTTCTGCCCGCGCTCGACCTCCGACAGGTATCCGAGGGAAACCCGTGCATCGGCCGACACCTCGCGGAGAGTGCGGCCCTGGCGCTGACGCAGCCGCCTGAGCACGTCACCAAGTAGGTGACGAAGCAGGACCATCATTCGCGCTCCCTCCCACCGGTAGCGACCTTCATATACAACACCGTACCTGCCCCACGCCCGATTCGGGCACCTGTTGCCGTCCTGTTCGCTGGAGGGGGAACCGCATCCGAGGGTGGTTTTGTTCCCGAGCCCCCGGGGGAGGAGGGCCAGCCGGAGGGATCAGGCCCGGGTGTTTCCCGCCACGTCCCCGCGAACGGCGGTCCTCAGGAGCCTCAGCGCACCCTTGACCGTGTGGTAGCGGATACCCGCACGATCACCGGTGAAACTGAACCGGACGACCTCGGTGTGTGAGTCCGGTCCCGCCACCGCCGCGTAGACGGTGCCCACGGGCTGTCCGTCCTGGGGCTCGGGCCCGGCCACTCCGGTGACCGCCACCCCGTAGTCAGCGCCGACGAGTTCGCGCACACCCCGTGCCATGTGGGCGGCGACGTCGGGGTGGACGGCGCCGTGCTCGGACAGCAGGTCCTCGGGGACCCCCAGCACGGCGGCCTTGGTGTCGGTGGCGTAGGTGACGGCCCCGCCCCGGTAGGTGGCCGAGGTCCCGGGAACCGCGGTCAGGTGGGCCCCGATGAGTCCTCCGGTGAGGGACTCCGCGGTGGCGCAGGTGGCTTCGGCCTCGAGGAGGGCGCGGTGGGCCGCCTCCGCGGCCTCCAGGGCCGCCTCCTCGAACTGGACTCCGATTCCCGACTCAGGCACCGCTGCTACTCCCCCACTCCGTTCTGGGCGCCCTTGGCGCGTACCAGGCGAACCGCGTCGGCCACGTAGGTCAGACCGGTCCAGAGGGTGACGGCCAGCGCTGCCGCCATGACACCGTGCGCGATCCAGACGAACACGTCGGTGAACGGCAGCAGGTCCAGCGGGAACAGGTAGATGCTGATCGCCACGATCTGCAGGACGGTCTTGAGCTTGCCACCGCTGCTCGCCGGCATGACCCCGTAGCGCAGGACCGCGAAGCGCAGGGCCGTGATGCCCCACTCCCGCAGCAGGATGGCGATGGTCACCCACCACCACAGGTCGCCCTGGACGGACAGCACGATCAGCGCGGCGCCGGTCAGCGCCTTGTCCGCGATGGGGTCGACGATCTTGCCGAAGTCGGTGACCAGGTTCCGGCGGCGGGCCAGTTCACCGTCGACGCGGTCGGTGATGGCGGCGATCACGAAGACGGCGAAGGCGGCGAGCTGCCAGCCGAGCCCGTCCAGGAACATGAACCAGACGAAGACCGGCACCATGACCAGGCGGCTCATCGTTAGGATGTTCGCGATGTTCCACAGCGGGGCTTGGGGGGCGGACGAAGCCGCGGGGTCGTGGGTGCTCATCTGTCTCCGGCTTCCCCGTCCTGCTCCGCGACGAGGTCCGCTCCCGCCGACTGGATGACGGTGGCGCGCACCAGGTCCCCGACGGCGAGGTTCTCGCCGTACAGGATGGTGCTGCCGTCGACCTCGGGCGCCTGGTGCTCGGCGCGGCCCTCGTAGGCGCCGTCCTCCAGGACGGACTCCACCAGGACCGTCACCTCGGTGCCGATGCGCTCCTCGGCCCGCTGGACCATGAGCTCCTCGGCGAGGCGGTTGAGCGTGTCCACACGCTCCTGGATGACCTCGTCCGGAACCTTGTTCTCGTGGGTGAGGGCCTCGGTGCCGTCCTCGTCGGAGTAGCCGAAGACGCCGATGGCGTCCAGGCGGGCCTCGCTGAGGAAGGACACCAGCTCCTGGAACTCCTCCTCCGTCTCGCCGGGGAACCCGACGATGAAGTTGGACCGGGCGCCGGCCTCCGGAGCCTTCTTGCGGGCGGTCTCCAGCAGCTCCAGGAAGCGCTCGCGGTCGCCGAAGCGGCGCATGCGGCGCAGCAGGGGGCCGCTGGCGTGCTGGAAGGAGAGGTCGAAGTAGGGCACCACACCGGGGGTGCCGGTGAGCACGTCCACCAGTCCGGGGCGGACCTCGGCGGGCTGGAGGTAGCTGACGCGGACACGCTCCAGGCCCTCGACGGCGGCCAGGCGCGGCAGCAGCTTCTCCAGCGCGCGCACGTCGCCCAGGTCCTTGCCGAAGGACGTGGAGTTCTCACTGACGAGGAAGACCTCGCGCACGCCCTCGCCGGCCAGCCACTCGGCCTCCCGGACGATCTCGTCGGGCTGACGGGAGATGTAGGCGCCGCGGAAGGCCGGGATGGCGCAGAAGGTGCACCTCCTGTCGCAGCCGGAGGCGATCTTGAGGTTCGCGACGGGTCCGCCGGTCAGTCGGCGGCGCGGGGTCGCGGCGCGGTACGGCAGCTCGGTGCCCTCCGCGCCCTCGGACTCCGCGAACGCGGCGTGCCCGGGCACGTGGACCTGGGAGGCGTCGCGCTCGGCCGGGCTGATCGGCAGGAGGGTGCGGCGGTCGCGCGGGTCGTGCGGGACCAGCTCGCGACCGGCGACGACGTCGTCGAGGCGGTCGGTGATGGCGGCGTAGTCGTCGAACCCGATGACGTTGGCCTCGGGGAGGGCGTCGGCGAGTTCGGACCCGTAGCGCTCGGCCATGCAGCCCGCGGCGACGACCTTCCCGCCGCCCTCGGCCGCCTCCAGAAGGGTCTCGATGGAGTCCTGTTTGGCGGCGTCGATGAACCCGCAGGTGTTGACGACGGTCACGTCGGCCTTGGTGTCGTCGTCGACGAGGTCCCAGCCGCCAGCGGCAAGGCGACCGGCGAGCTCTTCGGAGTCGACCTCGTTACGCGCACACCCCAGGGTGACGAGTGAGACAGTACGGCGCGATGACATGGCTTCCAAGCGTGTGGGAGAGCTTCGATTGCTGCGGGGCGCGGCGCGGCCGGAGGCCGGGGTACCCGGTCGGCTCGTGCTCGCACGAAGGCGTCGACTGGCGCCGCCCGCAGCCCCCCACACTACCGTGGTTGACCAACCCACCCGTACCCCGGCCTGCGCCGTGCCGGGTGCGCGCGCTCCCGCACCCGGCAGTGAAGCCGCTCGTCAGTCGTCGAAACCGTCGGCGCCGACGCTGATCTCCTTCACCTCGCCGCTGTTCCCGGCGGGTCCCTGGTCCTGCCCGTCGACGGCCACTCCGACCGCCCCGGCGTTGCCGACCCACAGGGTCAGCGGTTCCTCGGTGACGTAGTCCTGCGTCTCCCCTTCGAGGAGGAAACCGGTGAACAGTGCCTCACCCCCGGTGTCGGTGACCTTGACCCAGCTGCGGTCGGAGGCGGTGAGGGCGACGGTGAACTCACCGGCGGCCTCTTCGGCCCCGTCCGCCTCGGCCGTCTCAGCCACCTCGGCCGCCTCGGCCCGCTGGTCGGGGCCGGAGACGCCCTCCTTCGGCAGCACCGCGGAGTCGACGGTCTCGCCGCCGTTGGACCGGGCGGACTCGAAGGCCGTGCGGACGGGGTTGTCGTCGTCCCACCCCTGCCAGGTCCGGACGCCCACGAACACGGCGGCGACCAGGATGAGGCCGACCACGGCCCAGGGCCAGTGCCGTCGGACGCTCTCCGCCCGGCGGGTGCTGGTCCGGGTCACGACCGGCCGGGCGGCGGTCCGGGTCGCCCCGGCGCCGGCAGCGGTGGCGGTGGCGGCCGTCCTGTCAACGGCCCCCTCCCCGGCCGGAGCGCCGGGAGCGCCCTTCTGCGCCCCGTCGTCCGCCCCTCCGTCCTCGGGCCTGCTGTGCCTGCCGGGCCGCCGCGGTCCGGGCACCGAGGCGGCGGCAGCCGCCGCGGGCGCGCCCCTGGGGCGGTTGCGGCGGGGCGGCCGGGCGAGCTTCTGGTTGCGTTCGAAGTGGCCCCAGCTCTCGGCCCGCTGCTCCGGATCGGCGTCCTCGTCGCCGATGCTGCGGGGAACGCCCCGGGGCGCCCCTTGGTCGGTGGCCCCGGTGTGGGCCTGTCCGCCCTGGGCCGCGGCGACCCGGGACGCCTTGGTTCTGGCGGACGGGTGCCGGGGCGGGGGAACGAAGGTGGGCTTCTCCGTCGAGGCGTGTTCGCGGTCGTACTCCTCCAGGAGCGGTTCGGGGTCCAGCCCGAGGAGCTTGCAGATCCTCCGGATGTGCCCGCGCGCGTAGAAGTCCCCTCCACAGGGGACGAAGTCCTCGTTCTCGATACCTCTGAGGACCTGCATGCGAATACGTGTACGTGTGCTCAGGTTCTCCAAGGAGCAACCCGCCGCGATCCGTGCGGCGGACAGGGTCTGGCCGATCGTCGCCATGCGCACTCCCCCCGCGACTTTCTGTGCCTACGTGAACCCACTCTGCTACCCGGAACCCCCCACCGCAGGACACCACGCCCCATGAAGCCATCAAGATCGCACCAAATCGGGCGACCCGGACGTGAAGGTCCGCGGAGCGGCGGCCCGGCCGGACCGGAGGGGACCGACTCAGTCGCCCCTGATGTCGGCGAGCACCGCCGCGAGGTCGTCGGCCTGGACCAGGACGTCGCGGGCCTTGGAACCCTCGCTGGGGCCGACCACGTCACGGCTCTCCATGAGGTCCATCAGGCGGCCCGCCTTGGCGAACCCGACCCGGAGCTTGCGCTGGAGCATCGACGTGGACCCGAACTGGGTGGTGACGACCAGCTCGACCGCCTGCAGCAGCAGGTCCATGTCGTCGCCGACGTCCTCGTCGATCTCCTTCTTCTTGGTGTCGGCGACCGCGACGTCCTCGCGGTAGCTGGGTTCGGACTGCTTCTTGCAGTGCTCGACGATCCCGCGGATCTCCTTCTCGCTCACCCAGGCGTTCTGGAGCCGGATGGGCTTGCCCGCGCCCATCGGGAGGAAGAGCGAGTCACCCTTGCCGACCAGCTTCTCCGCACCGGGCTGGTCGAGGATGACACGGCTGTCGGCGAGGCTGGAGGTGGCGAAGGCGAGCCGGGAGGGGACGTTGGCCTTGATCAGACCGGTGACCACGTCGACGCTGGGGCGCTGGGTGGCCAGGACCAGGTGGATACCGGCGGCACGGGCCAGCTGGGTGATGCGCACGACCGCGTCCTCGACGTCACGGGGCGCGACCATCATCAGGTCCGCGAGCTCGTCGACGATCACCAGCAGGTAGGGGTAGGGCTCGTAGACGCGTTCGCTGCCCGGCGGGGCGGTGAGCTCACCGGTGCGCACCGCGGCGTTGAAGTCGTCCACGTGCCGGTAGCCGGAGGCGGCGAGGTCGTCGTAGCGGCGGTCCATCTCCCCCACCACCCACTGGAGGGCCTCCGCGGCCTTCTTCGGGTTGGTGATGATGGGCGTGATCAGGTGCGGGATGCCCTCGTACATGGTCAGCTCGACCCGCTTGGGGTCGACCAGGATCATGCGCACCTCGTCGGGGGTGGCGCGCATCATCAGCGAGGTGATGAGCCCGTTGATGCAGGTGGACTTACCGGCGCCGGTGGCACCGGCGACCAGTACGTGCGGCATCTTCGCGAGGTTGGCCACGACGTTGGAGCCCTCGACGTCCTTGCCCAGGCCCACCAGCATCGGGTGGTCGTCCGAGGTGGCCGCCGGTGAGCCCAGGACGTCGCCGAGACTCACTATGTCCTTGTCGGTGTTGGGGATCTCCACACCGATCGCGGACTTGCCGGGGATGGGCGACTGGATGCGCACGTCGGCGCTCTTGACGACCAGCGAGATGTTCTTGGAGAGCGCGGTGACCTTCTCGACCTTCACCGCCGGGCCGAGTTCGATCTCGTAGCGGGTGACCGTCGGGCCGCGCGTGAAACCGGTGACCTCGGCGTCGATCTTGAACTGGTCCATGACCCCGGTCAGGGCCTCGACCACTTCGTCGTTGGCCTTGGTGCGCGGTTTGACGGGGGTGCCGGGCTTGAGCATGGCCGGGGCGGGCAGCTCGTAGTCGCCCTCCACCACACGGGAGGGGATCGAGAGCTGCTCGGTGGTGGCCGGCGCCGGCGTCGGGTCGGGGACCGGGGTCTTGGCCTTCTTCCGGGCGCCGGACTTCTTCGCGGCGGCCGCGGCCTCCTCCTCGTCGGTGAGGGCGGGGGCGATCGTGTCCGGCTCGGGCTCACTGGGCAGGACCGGGCTGTCGTAGGGGCGTTCGTGGTCGCCAGCGACCGTCCGGGCCTCGGCGGCCTCCGCCTTGGTCCTGCGCTTGCGGGGCTTGGCGGGCTTCTTCTCCGGATCCGCGCCGAGCAGCCCGATTCCGGAGTCGGGGCCGGTGTCGCGCTCCATGAGGGCCCCGAACAGGGTCTGGAGGCGGTCCGGGATGCGGCGGATCGGGGTCGCGGTCACCACGAGGATTCCGAAGACCAGCACCAGGGCGAGCAGGAGGCCGGTGAGCCAGGGGGTGACCACCGCGCTGAGCGGCCCGGACGCGACGAAGCCGATGACGCCGCCCGACTCCTGGAGCCCTTCGACACCGTCGGCGGGCTGCGGAATGCCGTGCGCGATGTGGATGAGCCCGAGCAGGCCGAGCATGATCGCGGTCACCCCGATGAAGAGCCGCCCGGCGTCGCCCTCCTTGCCGGTGCTGGGGGTGCGCATCAGCTTCACGGCGATGGGCAGGAAGAGCAGCGGCAGGATCGGGGAGAAGGTGCCGACGCCGCCGACGACCACGAAGCGGGTGGCCTCCAGCAGCGGCCCCTCGCTCTGCCACCACACGGCAGCGGCCACGAGGATGCCCAGGGCCAGCAGGATCAGCCCGATGCCGTCCCGGCGCAGGTCCGGGTCGAGGTCGCGGGCGCTGCGCCCCACCGCGCGGGCCGCCCCGCCCACGGTGTGCGCGATGAGCTTCCACAGCACCAGCAGGAACTGGCCGAAGAGGGTGACCACGTAGGCGATGGGCCCGTCGGGCATGCGCTTCTTCGCCGCGGGCTTGCGCGCGGCGGGCTTCTTGCGCCCTGAACCGCCTGAGGAGGCACGCGTGGCCATCGGGGGGTCACCTCCACGGGGGACGGGGTCGTTTTCCGGTCCCGGGCACAGCGACCCGGCACGGCGGGAAGCCTACTAAGGCGTCCACCCCGGAGCACGAAGCCCGTCCGGCGTGTCGCCACCCGAGGGTGGTGGCGGGTGACGGGTGGGCCGAAGCGAAGCGGAGGCCCAAGGGGGTTGCCGTGAGGGCGCCGGGAGGGTTCTGGAGGTGCCGAAGGTGGGATCGCGAGGAACGAGCCATCACACCGTAGGCGCCGAAGGTTCCTCCCCTTCTGGGCGCCCGAACACGGGCCGAAGCGAAGCGGAGGCCCAAAGGGGTTCTCGTTCGAGCGCCGGGAGGGTTCTGCAAGAGGAGTCAAGCCGCCGCGAGGAACGAGCCAGGCGTAGACGACGATGAAGAATCCCTCCGCAAAGGCGCCGAACACGCACCGAAGCGAAGCGGAGGTGCAAGAGAGAACAGCCGAACGGCCCGAGGCGCACTCCGCGCTCTCGGGCCGTTCGGCGTCTCGTGTCCGGTCAGACCTCGACCAGAACCGGGATGATCATGGGACGGCGGCGATAGGTCTCGTTGACCCAGCGCCCCGTGCTGCGGCGGATGAGCTGACGCAGCTGGTGCGGGTCGTTGACCCCGTCGGCGGCCGCCTTGTCCAGGGCGTCCTGCAGCTTGTCGATGACGTCGTCGTAGGCCTCCGCGCCCATGCCCGCGCCCCGGGTGTGGATCTCGGGCTCGCCCAGGATCTTGCCGGAGTTCGAGTCCACCGCGACGACGACGGAGATGAAGCCCTCCTCGCCGAGGATGCGGCGGTCCTTGAGCGCGGCGTCGGTGACGTCGCCGACCGAGGAGCCGTCCACGTACACGTAGCCGGCCTGCACCGCACCGACGATCTTCGCGCGGTTCTTGTACACGTCGACCACCACGCCGTCCTCGGCGATGACGACGCGGTCGCTCGGGACGCCCGTGAGCTTGGCCAGGTCGGCGTGGGCGCGCATGTGCCGCCACTCGCCGTGCACCGGCATGAAGTTGCGCGGACGCACCATGTTGAGCACGTACAGCAGCTCGCCGGCGGAGGCGTGGCCGGACACGTGCACGAGGGCGTTGCCCTTGTGCACGACCTTGGCGCCCCAGCGGGTCAGGCCGTTGATGACCCGGTTGACCGAGTTCTCGTTGCCCGGGATGAGCGAGGAGGCGAGCAGGATGGTGTCGCCCTCCTCGATACGGATCTGGTGGTCCCGGCTGGCCATGCGGCTCAGCGCCGCCATGGGCTCGCCCTGGGAGCCCGTGCACACCATGAGCACCTGGTCCGGGGGCAGCTTGTCGAGCTGCTTGACATCGATGATGGTGTCACCGGGGATGCTCAGGTAGCCCAGGTCGCGCGCGATGTTCATGTTGCGGATCATCGAGCGGCCGACGAAGGCGATCTTCCGGCCGTGGCGTACCGCGGCGTCGATCACCTGCTGGACGCGGTGCACGTGCGAGGCGAAACAGGCCACCACCACACGCTTCTCGGACTGGCGGAAGACCTTGTCGATGGCCTCCGTCAGGTTGCGCTCGTTGACGACGAAACCGGGCTGCTCGGCGTTGGTGGAGTCCGACAGCAGGATGTCGACGCCCTCGTCACCGAACCGGGAGAACCCGGCCAGGTCGGTGAGGCGGTTGTCCAGCGGCAGCTGGTCCATCTTGAAGTCACCGGTGTGCAGCACCGTACCGCCGGGGGTGCGGATCCCCACGGCGAGCGCGTCCGGAATGGAGTGGTTGACCGCGAAGAACTCGAGGTCGAAGGGGCCGAAGTCGTGTCGTTCCCCCTCCTCCACCAGGACGGTCTCCGGCTTGATGCGGTGCTCGCCCAGCTTGGCGCTGATCAGCGCCAGGGTGAGCTTGGAGCCGACGATCGGGATGTCGGCCCGCTCGCGCAGCAGGAACGGCACGCCGCCGATGTGGTCCTCGTGCCCGTGGGTGAGCACGATCGCCTCGATGTCGTCGAGGCGGTCCCGGACGTAGTCGAAGTCCGGCAGGATCAGGTCGACGCCGGGCTGCTCCTCCTCGGGGAAGAGCACGCCGCAGTCGACGATGAGCAGACGGCCGTCGTACTCGAAGACCGTCATGTTGCGGCCGATCTCGCCGAGCCCGCCGAGCGGGACGATGCGAAGGGCGCCCTTGCCCAGGGGCGGGGGCGGGCCGAGTTCGGGATGCGGGTGACTCATACGGAACCCTCCGTGAGACGTTCGACGCGCACAGCGCTGGCGGGCACGGCCTGGTGCGGGGCGAGCCCGATCGGGCCCTTGACCCCGGCGGCTGCCAGGTCCTCGCGCAGGAGTGCCTGGAGCTCGGCGGACGCGTCGGCGAGCGGTGTGCGGACCGGGCCGGAGGGAAGCCCGAAGAGGTTGAGAATGGCCTTGGTCGTGATGACGCCCTGGGTGCGGAACATGCCGGTGTAGACCGGGGTGAGGCGGCGGTGGATGGCCAGCGCCTGGCCGACCTCACCGGCCTCGAAGGCGTCGATCATGTCCTTGAGGTCGCTGCCGACGATGTGGCCGACGACGCTCACGAAACCGGCCGCGCCGACCGACAGCAGCGGCAGGTTCAGGATGTCGGTGCCGCAGTAGTACGCCAGGTCGGTGCGCTCCATGACCCAGGAGCTGGCGCCGACGTTGTCCTTGGCGTCCTTGTTGGCGACGATGCGCGGGTGCTCGGCCAGCCGGACCAGGGTCTCGGAGGCGATCGGCGTCCCGGTGCGGTGCGGGATGTCGTAGAGCATGACCGGCAGCTCGGTGGTGTCGGCGATCTCGGTGAAGTGCCGGATCAAGCCCTCCTGCGGAGGCTTGTTGTAGTAGGGCGTGACGGCCAGGAGACCGTGCGCGCCCGCCTTCTCCGCGGCCTTCGCGAGCTTGACGCTGTGGCGGGTGTCGTTGGTGCCGACCCCCGCGACGATCTGGGCGCGGTCGCCGACCGCCTCGACCACCGTGCGCAGCAGGCGGTCCTTCTCCTCGTCGCTGGTCGTGGGCGACTCGCCGGTCGTGCCGCTGATGACGAGGCCGTCGTTGTGCTGCTCGTCCACCAGGTAGGTGGCGAGTCTGGCGGCGCCGTCGTAGTCGAGCTCCCCGTCCTCGAGCATCGGGGTGACCATCGCGGTCAGCATCTTGCCGAACGGGCGGTACTTGTTGTCCATCATCGTGTGTGAAAGGCTCTCGGGCCCTCTGCCGGGAAGGCATCAGGGCCCTAGGCTGCCCCTCCTCCTCTCCATGTGCGTAAGAAACAAGCGGTGTGTCCCGTGCCGGGAACTTTCCTCCGTACACGGGTGAAGACGGCGCTGAGCGTCCGTCACCGCGACCGGCGAACGCACCGGACGCGGGAAAGTCTGTGTGCCCCGCGCACGTGTGAGTGCGTGGGAGCGGATCCGGTTCTGCCCCCGTCCTCGTGGGTTGAGGTGAGGGGCCGTCCCTGAGGACGGAACCGGTGGGCGGTGCCCACTGGAGCCTATGCGCCCGACCGACGCCCCGGTGTGTGAACCTACCCGCACCGGGCCCGCGCCACGCGGGTGGGGCCCGGGATCACCGCAGTTGGGAGACGGTGTGCGGGGGTCGTTCGGGTACTGCTCAGTCGTCCTGCTTGTCCGGGAGGAACATGCTGGCGACCCAGCTGACGACGGTCACCACGATGGCACCGAAGAAGGCCGCGGGCCAGAAACCGGCCACCTCGAAGGGGAGCTGGAACAGACCGGCGATCCACCCGGTGAGCATGAACAGCAGCGCGTTCACGACCAGGCCGATGAGGCCGAGGGTCAGGGCGTAGAAGAGGCACCCGACAGTTTTCACGATCGGTTTGATGACCGCGTTCACCACACCGAAGATCGCACCGACCGCGAGGTAGGTGATGATCTGACCTGTGGTGTCCTGCGTCGTGACCTCGATCCCGGAGACGAGGAGGACAGCGACCCAAAGGGCCAGCGCGTTCACGATAACTCTGATAATGAGGCTCACAACGTAGATGTTCCCATGCCGTGGCAAGGTCCGGAAACTCCGGCGTGGGTGAACTTGTCGTACGGTGCATCCCACCTCGGCTCCAGGCGGTCCCCGGCCGCCCCGAAAACCCCGTGTTCTCCGAAAACCCTGAGAGGCCCCTCGTGTCCAGTGCCCAGTTCGTCCGTCCCGCCCGCTCCGCCGACGTCGACACGGTGGTGGACCTCCAGGTCGCGTCGTGGCGTTCGGTGTACGGGGAACTGTTGCCCGAGGAGGTGGCGGAGGCGCTCTCCGGCGAGGAGGCCCGCGGGCAGTTCCGCGAGCAGTGGACGGCGGCGCTGGAGTCCCCGCCCACCTCCAAGCACCGGCTCGTGGTGGCCACCGACGAGGACGGCGGGGTGCGGACCGTGGTCGGGTTCGCCGCGTTCGGCCCGGCCGGGGACCCGGACCTGTGGCCCGCCAAGGACGCCGAGGTGTTCGCGCTGCACGTGGACCCGGAGCGGGTTCGGGAGGGCCACGGCAGCCGTCTGCTGAACTCGTGTGTGGACCACCTGGTGGAGGCCGGGTTCGGCACGGTGCACGTGTGGACCCCCGAGGAGGACAACGCGCTGAGGTCGTTCTTCGAGGCCTCGGGGTGGCGCGCGGACGGCGCGCGGCGGGAGATCGACATGGGGCGGCTGGTGCCGATGGTGCGGCTGCACGCGGCCATCTCCGAGTAGGGCCGCGGAGCGGCGGGACGGCGACGGCCAGGTACTACCGTTGAGTAGTTGTCTCGGCGCGCCCCTCGGTGCGCCTTCCGTCTCGAACTGGAGGACCGGCGCGTGGCCACGGTCAGTGAATGGGTCTCGGGGCTGCGCCCCCGCACACTTCCGAACTCGGTCGTCCCGGTGGCGGTCGGCACCGCGCTGGCCTTCTCCCTGGACGGGTTCGTGTGGTGGAAGGCACTGCTGGCCCTGGTGGTGTCGATGGCGCTCCAGGTGGGCGTGAACTTCGCCAACGACTACAGCGACGGGGTCAAGGGCACCGACACGGCGGAGCGCACCGGGCCCACCCGGCTGACCGCGTCCGGGCTCGCCGCGCCCCGCCAGGTTCTGGCCGCGGCGCTGGGCAGTTTCGCCTTCGCCGGTGTGGTCGGCCTGGTCCTGGTGGCGACCACCTCGTGGTGGCTCCTGCTGGTCGGCGCGCTGGCCATCGCCGCCGCCTGGTACTACACCGGCGGTGGGACGCCGTACGGCTACCGGGGCCTGGGTGAGGTCTCGGTGTTCGTGTTCTTCGGCGTGGTGGCGGTGGTGGGCACGGTGTTCGTGCAGCTGGAGGCGGCGCCGTGGCAGGCCTGGGTGGCCTCCGTGCCGGTCGGGCTGCTGTCCTGCTCGGTGCTGGTGATCAACAACCTGCGCGACATCCCCACCGACAAGGAGACCGGCAAGATCACCCTGGCGGTGCGCCTGGGCGAGGCCGGCACACGGCGCCTCTACGCGGGCATGGTCATCGGTTCGTACCTGGTGGCGCTGGCGCTGACCCCCGCGTCCTGGTGGGTGCCGCTGGTCCTGCTCTCCGCGCCCCTGGCCGTCCCCCCGCTGCGCCGGGTCCTCGGCGGGCAGGCCGGCCGTGACCTCGTCCTGGGCCTGGGCGAGACCGGCAGGCTCCAGATGGCCTTCGGCGTGCTGTTCTCGGTCGCCCTCGCCCTGGGGTGACCCCGGGGCCCTCGCCAGGCCTGTCCACCGTTCGACCCTCCCCCGGAAGTCCTCCTCCCCCGGAAGGCTGTCATGACCAGTACCGGTAACAACGTCCCCCGGCTCGTGGCGGACCGCTACGAGATCCACGACGAACTCGGACGCGGCGGCATGGGAGCGGTCTGGCGCTCGTGGGACCGCGTGCTGGGGCGCGACGTCGCCCTCAAGGAGATGGTCCTGCCCGCCGGCACCTCCGAGGAGCAGCGCTCCGCCTTCCACGCGAGGATGCGGCGCGAGGCCCGGTCCGCGGGGCGCCTGGCCGACGAACCCGGCGTGGTGACCGTGCACGACATCCTCGACGTCGACGGCGACCCGTGGGTGGTCATGCAACTGGTCCGGGGACGCTCACTGCGCGAGGAGGTCGCCGAGCGCGGTCCCCTGCCGGTGGGGGAGGCGACCCGGATCGCGGAGGGGCTGCTGGAGGCTCTGAGGGCCGCGCACGCCCGGGGGATCGTCCACCGCGACGTCAAGCCCGGCAACGTCATGCTGTCCGAGGACGGCCGGGTGCTCCTCGCCGACTTCGGGATCGCGACCATCGCCGGCGAGGACGAGGTGACCGAGGACGGGGCCCGGATGGGCTCGGCACCGTACATGGCCCCCGAGCGGCTGCGCGGCCAGGGCCCGGCGCAGCCCCCGTCGGACCTGTGGGCACTGGGCGCGACCCTGTACACGGTGGTGGAGGGGCACCACCCGTTCCGTCGGGGCGAGACGGGCCAGACCATCGCGGCGGTGCTGTCGGACCCCCTCCCGCCGCCGACGCGGTCCGGTGCGCTGGCCCCGCTGATCACGGCCCTGTTGGAACGCGACCCGAACCGCCGCCCCACCGCGGAGTCCGCCCTGGCGGCCCTGCGGGACGGTACTGCGCCCCCGGCGCCCCCTGTATCGCCGAGCGGACCGGCAGCCGGTCCGCCGACCGGACCGATGACCGGCCCGGCGGTCCCCCAGGCGGGGCCCGTCGCCACGGGGCCGGCGCCCGCGGGGGTTTCCGACGGTCGCGGCCGCATCCTGCTCTCGGCGGTGGCCGCGACCGTCGCGCTCGCGCTCGCCACGGCTCTGGGCGTGTACCTGCTCCTCCCCCGTGAGGTCTCCGTCGACTACGACAGCTACTCCACGGACGGTTTCCTGGTCGACCACCCGCGGGGTTGGGAGCAGGAGGTCCATGGTGAGGAACCGCACGTCCAGAGCTCCTGGGGCTCGGTGTCCTTCTTCCCGCCGGAGGGAACGGAGGGGTTCCCGGAAACCGGGATGGCCGCCGGCTGGTACACCTCCCCCGAGCACGAGGACGCCGTCACCGAGTCCATGGAGGCGTGGGAGTCGACCGTGGACGAACTCGGACTGGAGGACCACGACCAACGGATCCTGGACGCCGACGACTACGTCGGCATTCCGGGCTCTTGGAACGCGACGGTCTTCGAGGACACCTACACGGGCTTCGAGCACACCGCCCTCGAGATGGGCTGGGACCAGGACCCGGAGCGGTTCAGCACCGCCCTGCAGATCCACGTGCACAACGGAGAGAACACCATCGCGTACTGGATCGCCTGGCAGGGGCCGCAAAGCGAACGCCGGTCCTACGAAGCGGTCATCCGCGACACCTTCAACTCCTTCACCCCCCGGGGATGAGCCGCACGTCTCGGAGTACGCCCTAGGATCGACGGCGTGAGTTCCCAGAGCGACGAGGAGTTCTTCGCGAACCTGCCCGCGACCCGGGGCGCCGCGGGCGCGCTCATCCGTTCGGCGGCGGGCGACGTCCTGCTGGTGAAACGCGTGTACGCGCCCGACGAGCCCTGGGGTGTCCCCGGCGGGATGATGGAGGCCGACGAGTCCCCGCTGACCGCCTGCCGGAGGGAGATCGCCGAGGAGTTGGGCGTGTCAGCGCGCGTACGCGCCCTGCTGGTGGTGGACTGGGTGCCTGCCCTGCCGCCCCGCACCGCCGCCCACCAGTGGCTGTTCCGCGTCGACGTCGCGTCGACCGGCTTCCGTCTGCCGCCCGAGGAGCTGTCCGGATGGGAGTGGGTCCCGCCAGCCAGGCTTCCCGACCACCTGCCCGCGCGCGTGGCCCGGCGTATGCTCGCGGCGGTCTCGGCGGACGACAACCAGAGCGGACCGGCCTACCTGGAGCACGGACACGCTGTCCTACCTGGCCCTGTCTGAGGTGTTACCCCGGGTACCATCCTCGACGGTTACGATGCCCGACCCGCCTTCGCACCCCCTTGGAGAACCGAACACCGTGCCGAGCGACCACACCACCGACCCCCACGAGATCGCCCCTGACCCGGAGGCCTGGGCCGAACGCAACGCCCGCCAGGCGGAGGCGTTCGACGTGATCGGGGAACGCTACGACGAGGCCTTCCCGAACAAGGAGGGCCAGGAGGACTGCGTCCGGCGACTGCTGACCCTGCTCCCGCCCGGCGCCGAGGTGCTCGACCTGGGCTCGGGAACCGGCCTGCCCACCGCCCGTCAGCTGGTCAGCTCCGGAGCCCGGGTGACCGGCTTCGAGATCTCCGAGCGGATGCTCGCCCTCGCCCGGCACAACGTCCCCGAGGCCGAGTTCCGGAAGGCCGACATCCTCGACCTCGACCCGGTGGAGAAGTCCTACGACGCCATCGTCGCCTTCTTCTCCCTCCTCTGCCTGCCCAAGGAGAGGATCCCCGAGGCCCTGGGCCGTGTCCGCGCCTCCCTGGCACCCGGCGGCCTCCTCTGCCTGTCCATGGTCGAGGCCGACCTCGACGACCAGCCCATCCCCTTCCTCGGCACCGAGATCCGGGTGTCCGGTTATCCCCGTGACGAGCTCCGCTCCGTGGTGGAAAGGGCCGGACTGGTCATCGAGGACGAACGCGCGGTCGCCTACGACCCCGACGGCGAGAACCCCGAGGTGCAGGTCTTCCTCACGTGCCGCCGGGGCGCCTAGGCGCCCCGGTGCAGGGGCTGGGTGCCGACGGCCGACAGCAGGCGCAGCTTCTCGTGGCTCTCGCTGCCGGGGACGGCGGTGTGGACGAGGCGTGAGTGGGACTGGTCCGGGTCCAGCAGGCGCCGACAGGTCAGCTCGAGGTGCCCGACTTCCGAATGAACGAAGTGTTCGACGTGGTGGGGACGCACACCGACCTCGTGGTCCTGCCATACCTCGCGGAACTCCTCGCTCCGGGCCGGAAGCCGGTCGGCGAGGTGCGCGGCCCTCGAGCCGGGTCCCCGCAGGATGGCGACCTCGCGTAGGCCCGAGGCGTGCATGCGGGTGAGCTCAGCATCGCCGCCAACCGGAACTCGATCAACTGGGACGATCTGAACCGGGAGCGTTCCTACGACGGGATGCGCGCCTACAGCCAGTCGAAGACCGCGTTCGGGCTCTTCGCCCTGGAACTCGACCGGCGCAGCCGGGAACGGTGAGGGGCACGGCTCGGAACACGGAGGAGGGGACCGCCCCCGTGGGCGGTCCCCTCCTACGCTGACAGCTGCTACTCCAGGCCGAGCAGGGGCTCCAGGCCCAGGGTCAGCGGTTCGGGGAGGTCGGCGGTCCTGCGGATGCCGAGCAGGACCCCGGGCATGAACGAGGTGCGGTTCATGGAGTCGTGGCGGATCTTGAGGGTCTCCCCGTCGGTCCCGAAGACCACTTCCTGGTGGGCGATGAGGCCCTGGATGCGCAGGGCGTGCACGCGGACGCCCTCGACGTCGGCGCCGCGGGCACCGGGGATCTCCGAGGTGGTGGCGTCGGGCATCGGCTCGGTGCCGGCTTCGCGACGGGCCTCGGCGACCAGCTCCGCGGTGCGGTAGGCCGTGCCGCTGGGGGCGTCGGCCTTGTTGGGGTGGTGCAGCTCGATGATCTCCGTGGAGTCGAAGTAGGGCGCGGCCTTCTTCGCGAAGTGCATCATGAGCACGGCGGCGATGCCGAAGTTGGGTGCGATGAGCACCTTGGCGCCGGGCTCGGCGGCCTGGAGCTCGCGCACCCGCGCGAGACGGGCCTCGTCGAAACCGCTCGTCCCGACGACGGCGTGGATCCCCCGGCCGATCAGCCACTCCAGGTTGTCCATCACCACGTCGGGGTGCGTGAAGTCGACGACGTAGTCCGCCCCCAGCACCGCGTCACGGTCGTCGGCGCTGTCCACGCCCGCGACGAGTTCCATGTCGTCGGCGGCCTGAACCGCTTTGACGACCTCTGACCCCATGCGCCCATCGGCGCCGAAAACTCCTACCTTGAACACGGGTCGAGCGTACCGGAGTCCGGGCGGGTGTTCGGCGTGGTGAGGCGGGGCGGGGCGAGTCACACGTGTAACTCTGACCTCATGGCACGGGAGGACCCCCAAGGCACGGAGAAGTCGCAGAGGCGTCTGGGATCGCTGCTCAACGTTTTGCGCGCGGCCGTCCTGGGCGCCAACGACGGGATCGTCTCGACGGCGGGACTCGTGGTGGGGGTGGCCGGTGCCACCCCGCACCGGGAGGCCCTCCTGGTGGCGGGTGTCGCCGGGACCCTGGCGGGCGCGCTGTCGATGGCGGCGGGCGAGTACGTGTCGGTGAGCACCCAGCGCGACACGGAGCGGGCCGCGATCGCCCACGAGCGGCGGCAGCTGGCCGAGGATCCGGAGGGCGAGATCGAGGAGCTCGCCGGGATGTACCGGGCGCGCGGGCTGAGCGAGGAGCTCTCCCGCAGGGTCGCCCGTGAGCTCACCGACCACGACGCCCTGCGCGCCCACGTGGAGGTCGAACTGGGCCTGAACCGCTACCGGGCCGACCCCTGGCAGGCGGCCTTCGTCAGCCTGGTCTCCTTCGTGCTGGGCGCTCTGATCCCGTTGTCGGCCATGCTGTTGAGCGCCGACGCCTGGCGTCTGCCGGTGACCGTGGCGGCGGTGCTCGCGGCCACCGGCCTGCTGGGATCGGTCAGCGCCCGCATGGGCGGCGCCCTGCCGGCCCGGGCCGCCCTGCGCTGCGTGCTCGGCGGGTCCTTCGCGATGCTGGTGACCTACCTGGTCGGCTCGCTGATCGGGATGGCCGCCGAGCTCTGAGCCCCTCCCCGCGGAACCTCACCGGCCCCGGACTCCGGCGCACGGGGTGTTCAACGCGCCGTGGCCAGGGTGAGGGCGAAGTCGCCCGCGTCGTCGGTCCACCAGTGGGTGAGGTCGAACCCGGCCGTGTCCAGCTCGGCGGCGAGCCCCTCCCTGCGGAACTTGGCGGAGATCTCGGTGCGCATCTCCTCCCCCTCCGCGAAGTCCACCTCCAGGTCGAGGTCGGCCACCCGCACGTGCTGGGCGGAGCGGGCCCGCAGGCGCATCTCGATCCACTCGCACTCGGCGTTCCACACGGCGAGGTGCTGGAAGGCGGTCGGGTCGAAGTCGCCCCCCAGCTGCTGGTTGATCACCGACAGCACGTTGCGGTTGAACGCCGCGGTCACCCCCTGGGCGTCGTCGTAGGCGGCGACGAGACGGTCGGGGTCCTTGACCAGGTCGGCGCCGAGCAGGAGCGAGTCCCCCGGGTGGAGCACCCCGTGGATGTCGCGCAGGAAGGCCGCGCGCGGTCCGGGCTCCTGGTTCCCGATCGTGGAGCCGAGCACGGCCAGCAGCTGGCATCCGCTCTCGCTGACCGGGAGCAGTCCCAGGTGGTGTTCGAAGTCCCCGACCACCGCGTGCACGTCCAGGCCCGGGTAGTCGTCGGCGACCGGGCGGGCCGAGGAGTCCAGGAACTCACCGCTGACGTCCACCGGCACGAAGCGGGCGAGGTCGCCCTGACGGCGCATGGCGTCCAGGAGCAGGCGGGTCTTGACCCCGGCCCCGGAGCCGAGCTCGATCAGGGCGGCGGCGCCCGCCGCCTCGGCGATCTCGTCCGCCCGCAGTTCGAGGATGGACCGTTCGGCCCGGGTCGGGTAGTACTCCGGGAGCCGTGTGATGTCCTCGAAGAGCCCGCTGCCCCGTTCGTCGTAGAACCACTTGGGCGGCAGTTGTTTCGGCCGTGCGGTCAGCCCTTCTGCGACGTCGGCGCGCAGGGCCTTGTCGAGGTCGCCGGCGGTCAGATTGCGGTCGATCCGGAACATGGTGCCTCCTGTGTTCCTTACGGATGTACCCGGGGCGGGGTGAAACCAGTGAGGTGTGACAAGGGAAGGAGGTTCGGCCACTTCGGCGGGGTTCAGCCGAGGGGGTGGATGTCGGTGCGTTCGCGGGTGGCCACGACGACCGAGTTGTCGGGGACCTGCCGCCAGCCGCGCCCGTCGTCGAAGGGCTCCGAGGCCAGGTGGACGCCCTCCCCCGGTCTGCGCAGCGTGTACAGGGTGTCCCCGGCCGCCGTCCCGACGATCACCTCCCCGTCGCTGGCCAGCAGGTTGTACCGGCCGTCGGAGTGCTCCCGGGCGTGCCGGACCACCGCCGCGAGGGTTCCGACGAGGTCGCCGGAGGAACGCCACAACCGGACGGTGTGCGCGAACAGCGGCGCGGAGTCCACCGGCGCGCGGGCGTCCAGCGCACCCGGAGGCGACGGCGCCGCCAGACCGGCGACCAGCGCCTCGTCGTCCTTGGCCGCCCCGTTGTGGCTGAACAGGAGGCGGTCCGCGCGGAAGGGCTGGGCCCCGGACTCCTCCGAACCGAATCCGACGGTGGCGTCGCGGACCGCCGCGACCACGCATCCGGAGGTGATGGCGCGGGCGGCGTCGGCGAAGGAGGCGTCACCCCAGATGGGCATGGCCCGGCGGTAGCGGAGCGGTTCGGGAGGACCGGAGGTTTCGGTCCCTGTTCCGCCCGTCTCCGGGTACCAGCCTGCTCCGAAGCCGTCGGCGTTCACGGTGCCGTACCGCTGCCGGCGGGGCGCCCACGACTGGACGTGCAGTGAGTGGGGCGCCGCGTACAGCAGGTCGTACAGCGTGCGCGGCGGCCCCAGGTAGGCGAGGTGACGGCACATCAGTCGCGCCCCGCGTCGCGTGCGCAGCGGAACCCGCTGAAGATCTGCCTCCGGACCGGGTGGTCCCAGTTGCGGAAGGTGGACCGGACCGCCGTGGGGTGGGTCGCCCAGGAGCCGCCGCGCAGGACCTTGTAACCGTCGTCGAAGAAGACCTCCGAGTACTCGCGGTAGGGGAAGGAGGCGAAGCCGGGGTAACCGTGGAACGTGGTGGAGGTCCACTCCCACACGTCGCCGATCAGCTGGCGCACCCCCAGCGGTGAGGCGCCGTCGGGGTGGCTGCCGACCGGGTGGGGCCCGAGCGCGCGCTGGCCGAGGTTGGCGTGGCGGGCCGTGGGCTCCTCGTCGCCCCAGGGGAAGCGCCGGGAGCGCCCGGTGGCGGGGTCGAACCGGGCGGCCTTCTCCCACTCGGCCTCGGTGGGCAGCCGTTTGCCCGCCCAGCGGGCGTAGGCCTGGGCCTCGTGGAAGGACACGTGCTGGACCGGCTGCTCCGGCGGGACATCCTCCTGGCGGCCGAAGCGGCGGCGGGTCCAACCGCCGCCCTCCCGGGCCCAGAAGGCGGGGGCGACGGCGTCGCGCTGCCGGCGCCACTCCCATCCCCGGTCCGTCCACCAGCGCGGGTCCCGGTAGCCGCCGTCGGCGACGAACTCCGTGTAGGCGGCGTTGGTGACCGGATCGGTGTCGATCCAGTAGGCGTCCAGGTCCACGGTGTGGGCGGAGCGCTCGTTGTCGTAGGACCAGGGGTCGTCGTCGGTGCCCATGGTGAAGGGACCGGCCGGGACCAGTACCTCCCCGGCCGCGGGAGGGCTCGGCGCCGCGGGCGGGCCCCCCTCCTCCAGCAGCACGGGTGCTCCCCGGCGCAGCTGGTGGGTGGCGAGCATGGTCTCGTCGTGCATGTGCTCGTGCTGGATCACCATGTGGAAGACGAACCCGGCTTCCAGCAGGGACCGCTTCCCTGCGGCCTCCCGAGGCCGGGGCACCGGCCCCAGGTCCACGGTGTCCAGGGTGTCCAGGACCTCGCGGCGCACCCTGTCGTTGTAGTCGCGCGCCTCCTCCGGCCGCAGGAGCGGAAGGGCGACCCGGTCGGCCCGGGGGTTCTCGAAGGCGTCGTAGAGGCCGTCGATGTCGGGGCGGAGCGCCTCGCGCCCCCCTGCCGCCCGCAGCAGCCACTGCTCCTCGTAGTTGCCGATGTGCGCCAGGTCCCAGACCAGCGGGGACATCAGCGGGGAGTGCTGGGCCAGCAGGTCCCCCTCGTCGAGCGTGTCCAGGGTGAGGCCGTTGCTGCGCCGTCTGCTCCGGTCCAGTTCGGCGGCGATGCGCTCCTTGGCGCGTTCCTGTTCGAGACTCATGACGAACCTCCACCGAGTCCTGGCACGGGGTCCGGGCCGTGCGCGGCTCCGGTACCGGAGCCCGCGGCGTCCGCCGGGCGCGGTGCGGGCACCAGAGCACCGAGGGTGTCGTCGGCGGGGCACAGCCCCCGCCGGACGTAACGGTCCGCGTAGGCGTCCACCAGACCCGCGAGCCCGGCCGCGCCCATCCGGGGCAGCGCCTCGACCGCGGCCTCGAAGCACACCCGGGCGCAGGCGGCCACGTCGGGATCGGCCGGGCCCACCCGGGCCGAGCGCAGCCACAGCGCGGCGTCGGGGACGGCGCCCCGGCTCAACCGCTCGGTGGCCTCCTCGGCGACGGCGCGGGCGCGGGGGTCGTCGGTCAGGGCCGCGGCGAGCGCCACCGGGACCGGCCACCAGCGCAGCGGCAGGGCGTCGATCATGCGCAGTTCCCACCAGCCGCGCGGGCGCACGGGCGGGAAGAGCGTGGTCAGGTGGAACTCCAGGTCGGCCGGGGTCGGCGGGCGCGGCCCGGCCCCGGCGATCCAGTCGGCCAGGGTGATGCCCGGGTCGGCGGTCCAGGTCCCCCCGCTGCCGGGGATCTCGGGCACGGCCAGCACGTTCGCGTGGAGGGCGTACTCGGCCCAGGCGGTGGCCGGGTCACGGTTCGTGTGCGGTTCCAGGACCGGCCGCGTGCGGGTGCTGTCGGTAGCCGCCCAGATCGCCCAGCGGGTGGACTTCCAGCCGGTGGGCCGACCGCGCCACACGGCGGAGTTGGCGAAGGCCGCGACCAGCACGGGACCGAGCCGGTGGACGAGTTCCCAGCGGGCGCGCACGTCGGCGTCGTCGGCTCCGGTGTCCAGGCACACCTGGAGCGAGGCGGTGCTGCACATCATGGTGTGGCCGCTGGGGTGGCGGTGGTTGGCGAAGAACCGCTCCATGGCCGCGTAGCGGGGCAGCCGGAGCTGGAGGACGGGGGGCCGTACGGGGTCGAGAGCGGTCTCGACCAGGTGCAGCCCGGCGTCGGCGAGGGTCTTGCGGATGTGGTCCAGGTCCCGGGCGAGCGCCTCATGCGCTCGTGCTGGTCCGGGGAGGGCGGCCGAGCTGAGCTCGATCTGGCCGCCGGGTTCGAAGGTGATCCGGCTTCCCGCGGGCAGGGGGCCACAGGCCTCCAGCAGCTCCGCGAGGCGGTCGATGGTGACGGGTGCGGTGGGCCGTTCGGGGTCGGTGACGAGCCATTCGGTCTCGGCCCCGACCTTTCCGGGGGGTCCGGTCTTGAAACAGACCCCGTTGATGTACTCGTGGACGTCTTCCGTGGTCATCTGCACTGTGGCTTGCTCCCTCGCAGTCGCGCCCCACAGGTCCTGCCCATCTGCTCTCCGAGACGAACGTGTGTGATCACCTCAAATCCTCGCGACCTGGGCTGCCGGGCGGAGCGGGCGCGCCACCGCCCGGTGGACACGCCCGCTGGCGTCGGGGTTCACGGCGGCCCTTCCCGAGCCACTCCGCCAAACGTGACCACGATCACATTCGGCGCACCCCGATCAGGCGGCCAGGAACCCCTTGACCCGGTCCTCGACAATCGCCCGTTCTTCCTGGTCAAGGGCGATACCGAAGCTCTCCCGCAACACGTTTCCCACCTCTCCCAGAGGTATCTCCCGTACCGAACCGGTCCCGTCGACCCGCTCCACGGTCAGGGTCGTGTCGGTCAGCGCGTAGCGGGTCCCGCCCACCGTCCGCGCGACCATCAGGCGGTTGCCGAAGGGCGAGCGCGGGTGGGTGGTGAGGTAGTGGCTGAAGATGCCGTAGTCCTGCGGGAGGACTCCCGAGGTGGCGAAGGAGTAGAGGTTCTGCCAGTGCTCGCCGTCGAACCCGCGCAGCAGCCACTCCTCGTCGCCGACCTCCGAGATCCGGTCCAGCCGCAGGTTCCAGCCGCCCTGGGAGACCTGCCGGCCGTCCTCGAACGGGAACGGCTCCACCAGACCGCCGCCGCCGAACCCGACGTCGGCCAGCCAGGGCTCGCCGTCGACGTCCACCCGGAGCAGTGCGTGGGTGGAGGGGCGGGGCCGGCCGTCCCCGCCCATCAGCACCCGGGCGGTGAAGGCGGTCAGGGTGAAACCGAGCCGGTCCAGGACCGCGGCGAGCAGGAGGTTCTGCTCGTAGCAGTAGCCGCCCCGGCGGTGGCGGACCATCTTGTCCGTCAGGGAGGGCACGTCCAACAGGACCGGGCGGCCCAGCAGCAGGTTCAGGTTCTCGAAGGGGATCGCCGCCAGGTGGGCCCGGTGCACGGCGGTCAGGGTGTCCGGGGTGGGCGGCAGATCGCCGGACAGGCCCACACGGGCCAGGTAGGCGTCCAGGTCGAGGTCGCCGCCGCGCCAGAAGTCGTGGTCGGTGAAGACGCGCTCCGGTGCCGGCGCGGGGCCGGCGGGCGCGAGGGGGATCGGTTCTTCGGGGTGCTCTTCGGTCGGCATGCCCCTGCCAACGGGGCCCGGCCCGGAAGTGTTCCGCCCTGAACGGGTTTCCCCCGGCCGCAACCGGCCGGGGGGGACGGGTGTGGGACGCCGGAAGCTGGAGACTTACGTGGCCATGGACCCGGTGGGACCGTCCGCGCGCAGGCGGCCGGCGTCGTCCCGGGCCGCCCAGTGGCAGGCCACCCGCCGCTCGGCGCCGCCGCCCAGGACCACCGGGTCCACGGTGGCGCACAGGTCGGCCACTCCGGCCCGCTCGGCCTCGCCGGAGGCCAGGACCGGGCAGCGCGGGTGGAACCGGCAGCCCGACGGCACCTGCTTGGGGTCCGGCGGCTCACCGGAGAGCACCACGGGCCCCTCCTCCACCCCGGAGTCGGGCAGCACGGAGAGCAGCGCCCGCGTGTACGGGTGGGCGGGCGCGGACAGGACCTCCTCCACGGTGCCCAGCTCCACCACACGGCCCAGGTACATCACGGCGACCCGGTCGGCGATGTTCCACGCCAGCCCGAGGTCGTGTGTGGCGACCAGCGCGGACAGGCCCAGTTCGTCGCGCAGCTCCAGCAGCAGCCGCAGGATCTCACCGCGCACCGACGCGTCCAGGGACGCCACCGGCTCGTCGGCCACCAGCACCTCGGGGTCCAGGACCAGGGCCCCGGCGATCACCACGCGCTGGCGCTGTCCGCCGGAGAGCTCATGCGGGTAGCGGGTGAAGAACCGCTCCGGCGGGCGCAGCCCGGCCTGGGACAGGGCCCTGGCGACCCGTTCGGACTCGTCCGCGGTGGTGCCCTCGTGGATGCGCAGCCCCTCCACCACGGACTCGTAGACGGTGCGGCGGGGGTTGAGCGAACCCATCGGGTCCTGTTGCACGAGCTGGACCCGGCGCCGGTAGGAGCGCAGGTCACGGGAGCGGTAGCCCAACGGGGCGCCCTCGAAGACGACCCGGCCGCCGGTGGGCCGCTCCAGGCCGAGCAGGGCCCGGGCCAGGGTCGTCTTCCCGCAGCCGGACTCGCCGACCAGGGCGACGATCTCCCCGGCCGTCACGTCCAGGTTGACCCCGTCCACCGCACGGGCGGTGCCGCGGCCCCCGCCCGGGGCGAACCCCGCGGCGAAGGCCACCTCCACCCCCTCGGCGCTGAGGATCGGTTCGGCGGCCCCCTCCGAGCCGGGGGCGGAGGAGGGCTGGCGTGAGTCGGTGTCGGCGCTCAACGGCTGGTCTCCTCTGTGCTGCTGCTCTGGTGGGGAACACTGCGGTCCGAACCGTCGCCGGACCCTTCTCCCGGGCCCACGTGCACACAGGCGGCGTGCCGGTCCGAGTTCCCGTACCGGTCGGGACGCACCGGCCACAGCGGCGGGTCCACCGTGGCGCACACCGTCTCGGCCACGGCGCAGCGCGGCCGGAACACACAGCCCGAGGGCGGGTCGGACGGGTCCGGCGGGTCACCGGGCAGTCCTCGGGGCGCCAGCCGGGAGGCGGGGTCGCCGATCTTGGGGAAGGCGGCGCTGAGCGCGCTCGCGTAGGGGTGCGCGGGTTCGTGCACGACCTCCTTCGCGGGCCCCTGCTCGACGATGCGCCCCGCGTACATGACCGCGACCCGGTCGCAGGTGGCGGCCAGGACGGACAGGTCGTGGCTGATCATCAGCATGCCGATGCCGGTCTCGTCGACCAGCCGTTCCAGCAGGGTGAGGATCTGGGCCTGGATCATCACGTCCAGGGCGGTGGTGGCCTCGTCCGCGATGATCAGGCGCGGCTCGCAGGCCAGCGCCATCGCGATCATCACCCGCTGGCGCTGGCCCCCGGACAGCTGGTGGGGGTAGTCACGCAGCCGGGAGGCGGGCAGGCCCACCTGCTCGAGGAGTTCGGCCGCGCGCGCGTCGGCCCGGTCCGGCTTCACCAGCGCGTGGACGAGGAGCGGTTCGGCGATCTGGTCGCCGATCCGCTTGACGGGGTTGAGCGAGTGCATGGCGCCCTGGAAGACCACCGAGGCACCCACCCAGCGCACGGCGCGCAGCCGGCCCCACTTCATCCGGAGGACGTCCTCGCCCTCCAGCATGATCCGGCCGGTGACCTTCGCGCTGGCGGGCAGCAGGCGCAGCAGGGCCAGGGCGACGGTGGACTTGCCGCTGCCGGACTCCCCCGCGACCCCCAGGGTGTCGCCGGGGTCCAGGGACAGGTTCACCCCGCGTACGGCGGGGACGTCGCCGGCACTGCCGGAGTAGGTGACGTGCAGGTCGCTGACGTCGAGAAGGCTGCTCAACTCTGCCCCCTGAGACGTGGGTTGATGACGGATTCGACCGCGCGTCCGCACAGGGTGAAGGACAGCGCGACCACGGCGATCGCCAGGCCGGGCGGGATCATGTACCACCAGATCCCGGCGCTGATCGCCCCGGCGGTGCGGGCCGCCTCGAGGATGCCGCCCCAGGAGATGGTCGTGGGGTCGCCCATGCCGAGGAAGGCGAGTGTGGACTCGGCGATGATGGAGGTGGCCACCAGCAGCGTGGTCTGGGCGAGCACGACCGGCATGACGTTGGGCAGGACGTGCCAGCCCATCACGTGCGCGTGGCCGCCGCCGAGGGCGCGGGCGCGCTCGACGTAGGGTCGGGCCTCCACGGCCAGGGTCTGGGCGCGCACCAGGCGTGCGGTGGGCGGCCAGACGGTGAGCCCGATCGCGATGATGATGGTTCCGATCCCGCGCGGCAGGACGGCGGCCAGGGCCACCGCCAGGACCAGGGTGGGCAGGACCAGGAACCAGTCGGTGATCCGCATGAGCACCGCGGACACGATCCGGCCGCCGACGCCACCGGAGGAGCCGAAGTGTCCGGCTGTGACGCCGATCAGGGTTCCGAGGGTCACCGACACGAACGTGGCCAGCAGACCGACCGTCAGCGAGACCCGTGCGCCCCAGACGACCAGGTCCAGGACCGAGCGGCCGAAGTTGTCGGTGCCCAGGGGGTACTCCCAGCTGGGCGGCTGGTAGGACTCTCCGGGCGCGCCGGTGATGGTCAGGTGGGCCTGGTCGACGAACAGCGGCGCGGTCAGGGCGAGCAGGCCGATGGTGAGCAGCGAGGCCAGGCCGACGAGCCCCGCCCGGTTGCGGGCGTACTCGCGGGCGAACCGGGCCAGGGCCTCGCGGCGGCGCCTGCGGGCCAGGGCCCGGGCGGAGACCTCGGGGACCGGCGGCGGTCCGTCGGGGGCGGGTTCGGTCCGGTGCGCCCGCGGGCGCGGGTTCCGGTGTTCGGACGTGCTCATGGGCGCACCCTCGGGTCGAGCAGCGGGTACACCAGGTCGGCCAGGAGGTTCATGAGGATCACCGAGGCCGCGAAGACCACGAACAGGCCCTGGACGAGGCCGAGGTCGGGTACGCGCAGGCCGGAGTAGAAGAGCTGGCCGAGACCGGGCCAGGAGAACACCGTCTCCACGAGGATGACGCCGGAGACGACCTGCCCGAGGTTCAGGAAGATGAGCGTCACGGTGGGCAGCAGGGCGTTGGGCACGGCGTGCCTGCGGCGCACGAGGGTGTCGCGGAGCCCTTTGGCGCGCGCCGTGGTCAGGTAGTCCGCGCCCTTCTCGTCCATCAGCGACGAACGCATGATCATCAGGTACTGCGCGTAGATGACCGCGACCATCGTGACCACCGGCAGCACCATGTGCTGGGCGGTGCTCAGGACGGTCTCCAGCGTTCCGCTCGCCCTGGGGTCGACCATGCCGCCGGTCGGGAAGAGGCCCGGCATGAAACCGCGCCCGGAGGAGAGCAGCACGATCAGCAGCAGGCCGAGCCAGAACGTGGGCACCGACCAGAAGAACAGCGCGACCGCGGTGTTGACCCGGTCACCGCGCCCGCCCGGCTTCCACCCGGCGCGGGCGCCGAGGAACAGGCCGAGGAGCGCGGCGATGACCGTGCCGGTCCCGGCGAGCAGGAGGGTCGGGCCGAGGCGTTCGAGGATGAGGTCGACGACCGGTTCGCGGTACTGGAACGAGGTGCCCAGGTCGAGCCGGAGCAGGCCCGCGGCGTAGTCGAGGAACTGCTGCCACAGGGGTTGGTCGAGACCGAACTGGCGGCGCAGCTCCTCGCGCTGTTCCGCGGAGACCTCGCGTCCCTCGGTCATGGCGCGGACGGGGTCGCCGGGCAGGATCCGGAAGAGGAAGAACCCGGCGACGATCACGGCGAACAGGGAGACCACCGCGGTGGTCAGGCGGCCGAGTACGTAGGTGAGCACACGGGCTGCCCGGCCGGACCCCGTGGGGCCCGCCGGGGCGGGGACGTCGGTCGTCCCCGCCCCGGATGGTTCGTCCGCCTCGGTGGGCGTGGTCGTCACTCGCGGTCCTCCACGGTGGAGCGTCGGCGGAAGAAGAGGAAGGCGCCCGCGGCCAGCAGGACGAGCACACCGGCGCCCACCCCGATCAGCACGCCGGTGGAGACGCCGCTGCTGCCGCTGCCGCCACCGGAGGCCAGGGCCTCGGCGGGTTCGGCGGACCACCAGGCCCAGTAGCCGTCCTGGCCCCAGATGTTGCCGCCCTCGGCGGGCTCCAGCTGGATCTCGGCGATGTGGTCGGTCCGGTAGGCCTCCATGATGTTCGGGTAGGCCAGGACGTTGACCACGGCCTCGCGGTAGAGGACCTCCTGGAGCTGGTGGATGATCTCGGCGCGGGCCTCGCGGTCGTACTCGGCCAGCTGGGCGGCGTAGAGCTCGTCGTACTCCTCGTCGCAGAAGTACGCGTCGCCCTGCATGGTGCCCGGCTCGGAGGGCAGTGCGTCGCAGGTGTGGATGCTGAACACGTAGTCGGGGTCGGGGTTGACCGTCCACCCGGTGAAGATGAGGTCGTACTCGGCGTCGTACAGGGCGTCGCTGAGGATGCCCGGGTCGACGGTCTGGTTGTCGATCTCGATGCCGATGTCGGCGAGGCGCTCGGCGATCACCAGTCCGGCCTGGACGTTGTCCGGGCGGTCGGCGTGGACGTGCATGCGCAGTTCGAGGCGGTCGCCGTCGGGTGAGACGCGCACACCGTCGTCACCCGTCTCGTAACCCGCCTCGTCGAGCATCTCGTTGGCGGCGTCGGGGTCGAAGTCGAGGACGGCGTCCTCGCCCTCGGGGGACCAGTGGAAGTCCGCGTAGCGCGGGGGGATGTAGCCGCCCGCGGCGACGGCCTGCCCGTTGGCGCCCTGCTGGACGATCTCCTCGTTGTCGATGCCCATGACGATGGCCTGGCGCAGGGTCCGGTCGCTCAGCGCGGGGTGTCCGTCGCCGAACTCCTCGCCGTCCTGGGTCTCGGCGCCCGGGTTGATCGTGAAGGCCTGGAACCGCTTGCCGTCGGCGATGTTGACGGCGATGTCGTCGACCGTCTCCAGGGAGGTGACCTGGGCGTCGGTGAGCTCGTAGACGAACGAGACCTCGCCGCTGCGGAGCGCCTCGACCGCGGCGTCCTTCTCCGAGTAGTAGCGGAAGTAGAGCTCGTCGAATCCGGGGGCGCCCCGCCAGTGGTCGGGGTTGGCCTCCAGGCGGATGTGCTCGCCGCGGGAGTGCTCGGTGAGGACGAAGGGGCCGCTGCCGACCGTCGGGAACTCGTCCGCGGTGTAGTCGGAGAAGGCGTCGCCCTCAGCCTCGATGATCGGCTCCCAGACGTGCTGGGGGACGATCGGCACGCGCAGGGACTCCATCGTGGCCTGGGGTTCGTCCAGCTCGATGACGACGGTCGTCTCGTCCTCCACCGTGACGGTCTCGAACCCGGCGACGTAGTTGCCGTTCGCGATCGCGGCGGAGTCGTTCTCCATCATCGTGTTGAACGTCCACGCCACGTCCTCGGCGGTGAGCTGCTCGCCGTCGGTGAAGTAGGCGTCGTCACGGATGTTGAACGTCCAGGTGAGACCGTCGTCGGAGGTCTCCCAGCTCTCGGCGAGCGAGGGCTCGGGTTCGTTGGTCTCCGGGTTCACCGTGGTGAGGCTGTCGTAGACGTGCCGGAGGATGTTCGTGGTGACCGCGAGCTGTGCGGTGAAGGGGTTGAAGGAGTCGACCTGCTGGGCGATGGCGATGGTGAGGGTGGTGCGGTCCGCCTCGTCCGCGAGCGCGGGAACCGCCGTGAGGCCGCCGAGGAGGAGGAGTGCGCTGCCGGACGCCGCCGTGCGTCGGAGAAGGGTGCCGGAGGGAGGGTGTTGGGTTTTCATTAACGGCCCCTGTCAGGTTTCGTGGGGTTGGTGGCCTGGCCACCTGGGGGTTGTTGGTTGTCTACCAACTGGCCGCGAGGAGCGTCAATGATCTTCGAGGTGAGGCGTGATATCGCAACACATTCGACTCCTATCCCGGTGACTCCGGTGTTTCATGGGAGTTAAGGGGCTTTTGTTCCCCGACCGAAACCAGTCACTGATTCGCGGCGATTGGCAGACTCCGCTACGGTTCCCGCCATGATGGGGCACTCGCACGCACTCAGTGGCGTGGTCGGCTGGATGGCGGTCGTACCGCTCGTCCAGGGCACGGAATTCCTTGGACTCAGCTTTCACCTGGGCCCCGGTGAGATCATCGCCGGCTCACTGGTCTGCGCGGGCGCGGCTCTGCTGCCCGACGTGGACCACAAGAGCGCGACGGTGACCAAGACCTACGGCAAGGCCACCGAGATCCTCAGCGACATCCTGAGCTGGGCCTTCGGCGGCCACCGGATGGGCACGCACTCCTTCTTCTTCGCCGTCCTGATGGGTGTCCTCGTCCAGGCGCTGGCCCTGTGGTCGGAACTGGCCGTGCAGATCTTCGTGTTCCTGCTGGTCGGTATCGCGCTCCAGGGCCTGGGGTTCGGCATGGACAAGAACCGCACGGCGTCGGGGATCATCAACGCGCTGGGAACGGCGGCGATCACCCTGACCCTGTACTCGGTGGGTGTGAACTACACCTGGCTGGGCCTGGCGGTCGCCTTCGGTATCGTCCTGCACTTCTTCGGCGACATGATCACCAAGATGGGCGTGCCGATCTTCTGGCCGTTCTGGAAGAAGCGCATCGGCCAGGGCCAGGGCTTCGCCACCAACGGACCGGTCGAGCAGAAGGTGGTCACCCCCCTGCTCACCATCTCCATCATCATCGGCTCGATCTACCTCTTCGACTGGCCCACCCTCCTCCCGGACCACTGATCCGTGTTCCGCGCCCGGGCCGGGGAGGAACTGGCCCGGCCGGGCGATGCCTCCTAGGCTTGGCCCGTGACTCGAACCTCAGAGAGCATCAGCCCGGAACTGCACGCCTACATCGTCGACCACAGCCAGCCGGTCGACCCGGTCCTGGCCGACCTGGCCGAGGAGACCGCCGAGCTGTTCCCCGATTTCCAGGGGATGCAGATCGGCCCGGAACAGGGCGCGTTCACCACCCTGCTCACCCGGCTGTCCGGGGCCCGCGACGCCGTGGAGATCGGTACCTTCACCGGGTACTCCTCCATCTGCTTCGCCCGCGGCCTGCCCGAGGACGGCACGCTCCTGGCGCTGGACATCAGCGAGGAGTGGACCTCGGTGGCCCGCAGGTACTGGGAGCGGGCCGGGGTCTCGGACAAGATCACGCTGCGGATCGGTCCGGCCCTGGAGTCGCTGCGCGCCCTTCCCGAGGAGCCGCAGTTCGACCTGGCGTTCCTGGACGCGGACAAGGAGGGCTACGTCGGCTACTGGGAGGAGCTGGTGCCCAGGACGCGCACCGGCGGCCTGCTGCTGGCCGACAACACCCTGTCCCACGGCCGGGTGATCGACCCCGAGCAGACCTCCGCGCACGTCCAGGGCATCCGGGACTTCAACGACCGGCTCGTCGCCGACGACCGCGTCGAGCAGGTCCTGCTGCCGATCGGCGACGGCCTGACCCTGGCCCGCAGGCTCTGAGGCCTCCCGCCCCGGCCCCGGGTTGTCCACAGGGACACCTGTTCTCCCGGCGGGGACAGGGCGATCTTGGGTAATGTCCAGTTCCATGCGCCTGCTGCACACATCGGACTGGCACCTGGGTCGCTCCTTCCACCGGGAGAACCTGATCGGGGCCCAGGCCGAGTTCCTCGACCACCTCGTCGACACCATCCACACCGAGCACGTCGACGTGGTGGTGGTCGCCGGTGACCTCTACGACCGCGCCCTGCCGCCGGTCGACGCCGTGCGGCTGTTCGACCGCGCGCTCGGCCGCATCCGGGCCACCGGGGCCCGGGCGGTGCTGATCAGCGGCAACCACGACTCCATGGCCCGCATGTCCTTCGCCACGGACCTGATCGACGCCTCCGGGGTGCACCTGCGCAGTTCCCTGGACGGGATCGGCACCCCCGTGGTCATCGAGGACGAACACGGACCGGTGGCCTTCTACGGCATCCCCTACCTGGAACCGGAGATCGCCCGCCACCACTGGGAGCTGCCCGAGCGCGGCCACCCCGCGGCGGTCGGACACGCCATGGACCTGGTCCGGGCCGACCTCGCCCAGCGCCCGGGCACGCGCTCGGTGGTGCTCTCCCACGCCTTCGTCACCGGCGGCGAACCCTCGGACAGCGAACGCGACATCTCCGTGGGCGGCGCCTCCCACGTGCCCGCCTCCGTCTACGACGGCGTCGACTACGTGGCCCTGGGCCACCTGCACGGACGCCAGACCATCACGCCCTCGGTCCGTTACCCGGGCAGCCCGCTGGCCTACTCCTTCTCCGAGGAGCACCACCGCAAGGGCTACTGGCTGGTGGACCTGGACGCCGACGGGTTCGCCGGGGCCGAGTTCGCCGACGCCCCCGTGCCCCGTCCGCTCGCCCGGATCCGGGGCCGCATCGACGACCTGCTCACCGGAGAGCGGTGGGCCCGCTACACCGGCCACTGGCTCCAGGTCACCCTCACCGACCCTCGTCGCCCGGCCCAGCCCATGGACCGGCTCCGCGAGCGCTTCCCGCACACCCTGATGCTGGAGTTCGCCCCCGAGGGCGGCGCCGTGGAACGGCGGCCGGTCACCGTCGCGGTCGCCGAACGCCCCGAACGCGAAGTGGTCGCCGGCTTCGTGGAGTGGGCCAGAGGCACCGCCGCCACCCCCGAGGAGCACGAGCTCGTGGACCGCGCGGTCGAAGAGGTCCGCGTCCAGGAAGGGACACGCTGATGCGGCTGCACACCCTCACCATGACCGCCTTCGGACCCTTCGCCGGGACCGAGACGGTCGACTTCGACCGGCTCGGCGAGGGCGGGCTGTTCCTGATCCACGGCCCCACCGGCGCGGGCAAGACCTCCGTGCTGGACGCCGTCTGCTTCGCGCTCTACGGCGACGTGCCCGGGGCCCGCAGCAAGGACCGCTCGCCCAAGAGCGACCACGCCCCGCCCGAGCTCAGGCCGGAGGTGACCCTGGAGTTCACCGTCCGGGGGCGCCGGGTGAAGATCGTGCGCAACCCGCGCTGGGAGCGCCCCAAGAAGCGCGGGAAGGGCACCGTCACCGAGAACCAGAAGGTGAACGTCTACGACTGGCTGAACGGCAAGTGGGAAGGGATCATCACCCGCCCGGACGAGGCCGGGCAGTTCGTCAACGATGTGCTTGGCCTCACCCTCGCCCAGTTCTGCCAGATCGTCATGCTGCCCCAGGGGGACTTCGCCCGGTTCCTGCGGGCCAAGTCCGACGACCGGCGCGAGTCCTTGGAACGCATCTTCAACACCCGGGTGTTCCGGGACGTGGAGGAGTGGTTCGGCGGGCACGCCAAAAAGCTGAAGTACGAGGTGAACGCCGCCGACGAGCAGGTGCGCGCGGTCTCCGGACGCATCGCCGAGGTCAGCCGCTCCACCGCCCCGGAGACCCCCGAGGAGCTCACCGCCTGGGCCGCCGAGCTGGCCTCGGTGCAGACGGCCACCGCGCGTGACGCCGAAGCGGTCACCGCGGGCTTCACCGGGGCCCGGGACCGCACTCGCGAGGCCCTGGCGGCCGGGCGTGAGCTGCTGTCCCGGCGCGACCGCCTGGCCGGGGCCCGCGAACGCCGCGCCCAACTGGCCGAGCGGCGCGGGTGGCGGGACGGGATCGACACCCGCCTGGCCGCCGCCGAGCGCGCGGACTCGGTGCTGCCGTTCCTGCGCGCCCGCGACCACAGGCGCACCGAACTGGACAAGGCCGAACTGGCCGTCACCGACCGGTTGGCACTGGTCGGAGGGCTGCCCGACATCGACGCCGGCGTCCTGGACCGCTCCGGCTCCCCCGACGCCCCCGAGGCACCCGAGGCGCTGCGCTCGGCCGAGCGCTCCCGCAACGACGAACTCGCCCGGCTGGACCTGCTGCGCGGGGACGCCGAGCGCCGCCGGAACCTGCACCGCGAACTCGCCGGGCTGGACCGGCGGATCGCCACCGTCCGCACCGAGACCGCCCGGGCCCGCGAACGCGTGAGCGCGCTGCCCTCCCGGGTGGAGACGGTCGCCAAGGAGCTGCGCCGGGCCCAGGAGCAGTCCGGGCTGACCGACCCCGCCAGGGCCGCCCTGGAGCTGGCCGAGCGTCGGCGCGCCGCGGCCGAGGAGCACCAGCGCCTCGGCGCCGAGGCGGAACGGGCCGAAGAGACGCGTCGGCACGCGGTCGACACCGCCCAGGCCGCCCGGGACCGGGTGCAGGAACTGCGGGAACGGCGGATCAGGCACATGGCGGCCGAGCTCGCCGCCGACCTGGCCGACGGCGCGCCCTGCGCCGTGTGCGGTGCCACCGAGCACCCCTCCCCCGCACAGCCCAGCGCGGAGGGTCTGGTCTCGGCCGAGGAGGAACGCGCCGCCCAGAGCGCCGCGGACACCGCCGCCGCACGGCGCACCGAGGCGGAGAACTCCCTGGTGGCACTCCGGGAACGGCACACGGCCGCGGCCGAGCGCGCCGAGGGCCGCACCCCCGCCGTCGCGGCGGAGGAGGTGGCGGCACGCAAGCAGGAGCTGGCCGAGGCCGGGGCCGCCGCCCGCGAGGTGCACCGCCTGGAGGAGGAGCTGGCCCAGGCCACCGCGGACCTGGAGCGCGCCCGCCGGCAGGAGGGGGAGCTGGTCCGGGAGGAGAGCGATCTGGTCGCCCGCCGTGAGGAGGGCGCCAAGGAGCACCAGCGGCTGACGGTGCTGCTGGACCGGGCCCGGGGCGAGGACGCCGGGCTGGCCGAGCGGATCGCCCGGCTGCGCGGCGAGGCCGACCTGCTGCGCGGAGCGGCGGACGCCGTCGAACTGCGCGGCCGTGCCGCCGAGGAGCTGCGCACCGCCGCCGCCGAGGCCGAGCGCTACCGGGCCGAGGCCCGCTTCGAGGACGAGGCCGCGGTGCTCGAGGCGGCCCTGGACGAGCGCGGCCGCCACGACCTGCGGTCCCGGGCCCGGGAGTTCGACGACCAGTGGGCTGCGGTCGAGTCCCGGCTGGCCGATCCCGAGCTGATCACCGCGGAGCACACGGCCGCCCCGGACCTGGCGGCGCTGGAGGCCGAGGCCTCAGCGGCGGCCGAGGCCGCGGACCGGGCGGTGGCCTGGCAGGGGATGCTCGCCGACCGTGCCCGGCGCCTGGCGGCCCTGCGCGCCGAGCTCGGCGACCGGCTGTCCGGTTCGGAGCCGGTCCTGCGCCGCTACGCGGTGGCCCAGGGACTGAGCACCCTGGCGGCCGGGACCTCCCCGGACAACACCGACAGCGTCCGGTTGTCCGCCTACGTGCTCGCGGCCCGGCTGGAACAGGTGGTCGAGGCCGCCAACCACCGGTTGCTGACGATGTCGGACGGCCGGTACGAGCTGCGCTACACGGTGGACAAGGCTGCCGGGGACGGCCGGGCCCGCTCCGCCGGCGGGCTGGGGATGCGCGTGGTGGACGCCTGGACCGGGGTGGAGCGCGACCCGGCGACCCTGTCCGGCGGCGAGACCTTCTTCAGTTCGCTGGCCCTGGCGCTCGGTCTGGGCGACGTGGCCACGGCCGAGGCGGGCGGCACCGAGATCGACACGCTGTTCGTGGACGAGGGGTTCGGCACCCTGGACGAGGACACCCTGGAGGAGGTCCTGGACGTGCTGGACCGGCTCCGCGACGGCGGTCGCGCGGTCGGAGTGGTCAGCCACGTCGCCGACCTGCGCCAACGCGTGACCACCCAGCTGCGCGTGGTCAAGTCCTCCGGCGGCTCCCGCGTGGAGCACCGCGGCTGACCCGGCCCGCCGCGCCCGGCTCCGGTTCCGCCAAGTCCACCCCGGGTTGGGGAGCCGCCGCGGCGGTGCGACAATGACCAGCGTGAATTCGCTGGTCAACATCGCCGTGTTCGGAATCGGGGGCGCCATCATGGTGGCGGCCCTGATCGGTCTGCTCCTTGTGGTCTCCGGGAGTTCGCGCGGGGCCTCGCCCCGGCTGCTCACCGTCTTCGGGGCCGCTTCGGTGGTGCTGTTGGTGGTGCTGCCGTCACTGTCCGCGCTGAACGTGCTCTCCGGTGGCGGCGGGTTCTGGGTGGGCTTCGTCACCGCGAGTGCCGTGGCCGCGGTGATGTACGCCGTCAACGTCGCCCTGCTGCCGACCCTGGCCCGCCGTCAGGCCATGGTGAGCGGTCGCCCCGGGCTGAGCGAGCTCAGGCCGTCGGCCTCGGTGCTGCTCGGCGGACTGGCGGTCTGCCTGGGTGTGGGGCTGCTCGTGACGGGCGTGACGGCGTTCATCGTCTGATCCCCCACAGGAAAATTAACGCTGTCATCCCCGTGACCGCTTCCGGCCACAAGTCCCGTGTGCGCGAGGACGCTCTGTAGCTTCGTGCCGGGGATCCCCGCCCGCCCGGCGGCAGGGGACCCCCGGCACTGACGGCACTCGGCGGGCGGAGCGACGGATGCGCGGACGGGGACGGGCCGCCGCTGCGGTGGCGGCGGTGTCGGTGTTGGTCGGCGCCTGCGGCGGCGAGACCGAACTGGCTGAGCGCGACTCCATCGACCAGTTCGGGGTCCCCCCGCTGGAACCCACCGCCGCGCACCCCTGCGACCTGATCACCGACGACGTCGCCGTCGAGCTGGGCATCCTGCACGAGGACGGCAGCGGCAGCGCGCAGTCCGACTCCAACTGCTTCTTCACCGACCGGGTCGACGCGAGTGTGGACGTGCGGGTGGAGGTCCTGGACGAGACCGGGGCCGAGGACACCACCGCCGTCGCCGCCGTGGTCTCCGCAGCCTTCGCCGGGGAGGGCGGGCAGGAGTTCGCCGACGTCGAGGGCTACCCCGGCGTCACCACCGCCTTCCCGGACTCGTGCAACCTCAGCGTGGCCACCTCCGACGAACACGAGCTGTCCGTCCAGGTCAGCGCCGACGACGCCTGCGACACCGCCGTCGAGATCGCCCGCACCGCCATCGCCAACTCCCCCGAGCTCTAGCAGGCAGGAGGCACGGGCTCCAGCAGACCGGACAGGCACCGGCCCTAGCCTTCGGCCCCCGCGGCCGCCTCGGCCGCGTGGACCAGCGGGATGACCTCAGCCAGTGCCTCCCGGGAGTGCCCGTGCGTCACCACATGCGTGAACCCGAACTCCGCACGCCTGCGCAGCAGCGTGTCCGCCATCTCCCGCGGCGTGCCCACCAGCAGGTAGGGGCAGTCCAGCAGGGACTCCCCCTCCGGCAGCAGCTCCTCACCGACCCGCGCCACGATCTCCGCGACCGCCTTCTCCGCGTCGTCGGTGACGACGACCGTCTGGACGAGGACGCTCGACTCGATCTCCTCCGCCCGTTCCCCCGCCACCTCGCGCACCAGGTCCACGCGCTGTCGGGTCTCGGCCGCCCCCGCCGCGGTGAAGACGCCCATCTTCCGCCCACGGGTCTGGGTCATGCCGCTGAAGGCGACGATGTCCGCGCGCCGGGCCGCCAGGGTGAGGGTCGCGGGGCCGTGCCCTCCGATGAGCAGCGGCGGACGCGGGCGCTGTACCGGCTGGGGCTCCTGCCCGCCCGGGGCCAGACGCCGGTCGAGCTCGTCCAGGGTGGCGACCAGGCTCCCGGTGCGGTCGGCGTGCGGCCGCCAGGGCAGGCCCGCGTCCTCGAACTCCGACTTCATGTGCCCGGAGCCCAGCCCCAGCTCGAACCGTCCTCCGGAGAGCCGGTCGAGCGTGGCCACCTCCCGGGCCAACAGCGCGGGGTTCCAGAACTCGTTGTTGAGCACGTAGGTGCCCAGGCGCAGCCGGGTGGTGGCCGCGGCAGCGGCGGCCAGAACCGGGAAGGGCGCCCAGAACCCGAGGTGGTCCGGGGCCAGGAGCACGTCGTAGCCCTGCTCCTCGATATCCCGGCAGCTCTCGGCCAGGGTGATGTGGTCGGAGTGGTCGAGGTCGGAGGCGAGCATGTTGACACCGAAGCGGAAGTTCCTCATGGGCCCGACCCAACACCGGGACGGACGAACCGTCCAGGGGGCCCACCGGCTTCTGCCCCCGGGTGGGCTTCGGGGGAACGACGACGGGGACGTGCCCGGTCGGCACGCCCCCGTTCCGCGTTCGGGACCGGTCAGTCCTGCTTCGGCCCGCTCTCCGTCTCCGCGGGCTTCGCCGGGGCCCCGCCCCCGGCGGCCGCGCGCGAGCGGCGGTCGAGCTCGGCCAGGTAGGCGTTGTAGTCGTCCATGTCGGCGTCGTCGGAGCCGCCGCGACGGCTGTGCCGCTCCCGGCGCCGCTCCTGGCGCTCGTCGTCACGCGACCACTGCACGACCAGGGCCAGCATCACCATGACGGTCGGGATCTCGCCCAGCGCCCAGGCGATGCCGCCGCCCGCGTACTGGTCGGCGGCCTGGTCGGCCATCCACGGGATCTCGAACTGGCCGTAGTACTGCATGGCCATCGGCGTGGCCTGCTCCATGATCGCGATGCCGAAGAAGGCGTGGAAGCCCATCGCCACCAGCAGCAGGAGGATGCGCAGCAGGAAGGGGACCTTCCGCGGGGCGGGGTCGATGCCGACGATCACCCAGTAGAACAGGAAGCCCGAGAGCAGGAAGTGCACGCCCATGAACAGGTGACCGAGGTGGTCGTTCATCAGCGTGGGGAACAGCGGCGTGAAGTACAGCGCGTACGGGCTGAACACGAAGACCGGCGCGGCCACCGCGGGGTGGGTCACGAGCTTCGAGAACCGGCTGTTGAGGAACGCGTTGAGCCACTCCCGGGGTCCCCGGTCGCCGCGCTTCTCGACGGGCCGGAGCGCGCGCAGGGCCAGGGTGACCGGGGCGCCCAGCACCAGCAGGATCGGCGTGACCATGGCCAGCACCATGTGCTGGATCATGTGCATGGAGAACATGATCATCGCGTAGGTCGCGAACCCGCTGAGCTGGACCGCGACGATGGTCAGCAGGCCCAGGACGAAGGCGGCGGTGCGGCCGACCGGCCACTTGTCGCCCCTGCGGACCAGGCGCCGGACGCCGCCCAGGTACAGGAATCCGGCGACCACGACGAGCATGATGAAGAACAGGTCCGGGCGCCACAGCGTGAGAAGGTTCTGCAGGCTCATCGCGGGCGGGATGGGGAAGCCCAGGATGGCGGCGGCCGGGTCGACGGTGCTCTCCAGCGGCGGGGGCGGCGCGGTGCGGCCCAGGCCCACGGAGACACCGATGACGGCGGCCATGATCAGGACCTCGGCTCCGGCCAGCCTCAGGAAGCCCCGGCGGCGGAAGGTGTAGCCGAACTTCCCCGCCGGCGCGGCGTCGACGCGGGTCAGCACGCGGGTGCGGTGGGCGTAGCCGAGGACGCCGAGGATCCCGAAGAGGCCGATCTTCACGACGATGATCAGGCCGTACTCGGTGCCGAACAGGTCGTCCAGCGAGTACAGGCGGGCCAGCGCGCTGGCGGCGCCGCTGACCGCCACACCGACGTAGGCCCACAGGGCCAGACGGCTGAAGCGGTGGGCGGCGACGGCCGGTTCCTGGGCGTCGCGCCGCATGGCGTGGTAGGTGACCACCGTCAGGCCGCCCACCCACGCGCAGATGGAGACCAGGTGCAGGGCCAGCCCGGTGACGGCCAGTTCGTGGGCGCCCGAGGACGCGGAGTGGCCGGTCAGCGCGGGCGGGGTGACCGCGAGGAAGGAGGCGATCAGCAGCCAGAGGCCGCCGGTCGCGGTGGTGGTGGTACGGCCGAACAGCGCGATGCCGGTCGTGATGAGCACGACGAACATCAGGCCGATACCCGCGGAGACCGAACCCGCGTAGGCGGTGACCTCGTCGACGGACACCTGGCCCATGGGCTTGGCGAGGAACTCCGAAGCCTGGAAGTAGAGGGTGGCCACGGCCGCGAGGGACCAGGCCAGGGCGCTCCAGGTCGCACCGCGCACGTAGCCGGTGGCCTGCGGGGAGAGCCGTCCCTTCTGCGAGGCGAGCAGGACGACCGCCATGAGCAGGAGGCCGATGGTCAGGACCGCCGCGGCGTCCATGACCGTCTTGGCGATGGGCATGCCCCAGCGGACCGCCTCACCGGCGTCGGGCAGGCCGGGGATGACCTGAGCGAAGACCGACCCGCCCAGGATGAGGGTGGCGCCCAGACCGACCGTGCACACGAGTGCGGCGATCAGGGCGTAGAGGGGCACGTTGGCGGTGCCGGGGGCCTGTTCCTGGCCCCGGTGTTCCTTGGGGGATGTGTCGTGTTGTGCGGGAGGAGCCACGCGCCACTCCGTCGTCGAGATCGGTCAGCTGTCAGGTCAGCGCCCTGGCCGCGGCCGCCTCGCTGCTGCCTGGGTCGGAGTCCGGCAGGGGCCGTGCGCGGAGGAACACCTCGACCAAGGTTAGTCCGTTTACTACACAGTGTCGGACTTGGGCCCGCTCGCCCGTCCCCCTGCCGGACCTCTTCGCGCCCCTGTGCCGGTCCCCTGCCGGAGCGGGGCCGGAAAGCCGCGAGGCAGAAGTCACGTTTCCCCTTTGTCGAAGGGGCCTTCGCGATACGCTCGACCTCCCCACGCGAGGCCACGGACCATCTCCTCGTGCCCGTCGCCCCTCGTCACCGTGTTCCCCGACACGGCCTCACAGCACCACGAACGCAACGAAGCGTACGAAGGGGGAGGGCGATGCCCGAGTTCGACAGTGTCATCCGTTCCATGCGGGCGGTGGTCCCCGAAGGGGTCGGGCCCGCCAGTGTGGGGGTTCGCGACGGCCGTATCGAGGCGATCCGGCCCTACTCGGCCCAGGTGTCCGCGCGCGAGGTGATCGACCTCGGCGACACGGCCCTGCTGCCCGGTGCGATCGACCTGGGCACCGGTGTGCACGCGCCCGGGCAGGATCTGGCCGAGTCCTACCGGCTGGTGGGCGAGGCCGCCCTGCGCGGCGGGGTCACCTGTGTGGTGGCCTCCCCCGCCCCGGGGCGCCCCGCCATCACCTGCGCCGACTCCCTCCAGGTCCACCAGCGGGCGGCGGCGGGGACCGCGGTCCCCGTGGTCTTCCTCGGCGGGGTGACCCGGGGGACGGGCCCCCTGGACCTGGCCGACCTGCACGCCGGAGGGGTGGTGGCCTTCCAGGGGTCGCTCTCGGACGGGGGCGCACCGGACATGGCGGCGCTGGGCGACGCTCAGCTGCGCAAGGCCATGGCCGAGATCGCCGCTCTGAACGCCCTGCTGGTGGTGCACGCCGAGGACGCCCGTGAGCTGGGCAACCCGCCGGTGTCGGCGGAACAGCGGCCGCCCCGCGCAGAGCGGCGGGGGCTGGGAAGGGGG
>NZ_ANBA01000010.1 GCF_000341085.1 Nocardiopsis ganjiahuensis DSM 45031
GGCTGGAACGGGTGATCGCGGCGGCGCGGGTGGTGGGTGCGCGCACGCACGTGGCGCCCTTCACCGCCGCGGAGTGCGCCGCCCTGCTGGCCGCGGCCGGTTCGGTGGGGGTGGAGATGACCGCGCACACCTGTCCGCACTACCTCTGCCTGCCCTCGGAGTACCCAGGGCCGGAGTCACCGGCACACGCCTGCCGTCCGCCGCTGCGCTCCGACGCCAACCGCAAGGCGCTGTGGAGCGCGCTGCTGGAGCACGACTCCCCGATCCTGACCGTCGGTTCGGGCCACCTGCCCGCGATCGGCCTGCACACCCTGGAGTGGAGCCTGTCGGCGCTGTGGACGGCGGCGCGCAAACGAGGGCTGTCCTTGTCCGATCTGGTCCGGTGGACCTCGCGGACCCCGGCGGAGCTGCTGGGGCTGGGTGGCCGGGGCAGTATCCGGGAGGGGTTCGACGCGGACCTGGTGGCCTTCGAGGACCAGGAGACCCAGTCGGTCCCGGAGTCCGACCCCAGCCCCTACGCCGGGATGCGCCTGACCGGACGGGTGGCCCGGGTGTGGGTGTCGGGGCGATCGGCCCGGGCGGCCTCGGAAGCGCCTCTTGGGGCGGCCGGGGCTGTCGGGGCGACGAACGGAGCGGACTCGACGATCGGGGTCATCGCACATCCACAGCGGTAGACCCGTGTCACACCGCACACAGCTGGCTTACATGCTGTCAACATGGCAGCGCATGGCTATGCACATTGGCGATAGCGTGGATGTGCCTTCGCAGGTCACAGTGGGAGGTATCGATGGCGATACCAGTTGGAGGAACCGTGCGCATCGGCGTGCCCCGTGAGATCAAGAACCACGAGTACCGGGTGGCGATCACCCCTGCGGGTGTCCACGAGCTGACCCGGCGGGGCCATGAGGTCTTCGTCGAACACGACGCGGGCATCGGCTCCTCCATCACGAACGACGAGTACATCGCCGCCGGGGCCAGCATCCTGGCCACCCCCGACGAGGTGTGGGCCGCGGGCGACCTGATCCTCAAGGTCAAGGAGCCCGTCCCGGACGAGTACCACCGCATGCGTGAGGGCCAGACCCTGTTCACGTACCTGCACCTGGCGGCCTCCCGCGAGTGCACGGACGCGCTGCTGGAGCGCGGGGTCACCGGCATCGCCTACGAGACGGTGCAGCTGCCCGACGGTTCGCTGCCGCTGCTCGCCCCGATGTCCGAGGTGGCCGGACGGCTCGCCCCCCAGGTGGGTTCGGTGACGCTCCAGCGGCCCAACGGCGGCCGCGGCGTCCTGATGGGCGGCGTCCCGGGGGTGCGGCCGGCCAGGGTCACCGTGATCGGTGCGGGTGTGTCCGGGCTGAACGCGACCCAGATCGCGGTGGGCATGGGCGCGGACGTGACCGTGCTGGACCTGAACGTCAACAAGCTCCGCCACATCGACGCCCTGTACCGGGGCCAGGTCAAGACGGTGGTGTCCAACACCTTCGAGCTGGAGCTGTCCGTCCTGGAGTCGGACATGGTGATCGGCGCGGTCCTGGTGCCCGGCGCCAAGGCGCCCAAGCTCATCTCGAACGAGCTCGTCTCGCGGATGCGCCCGGGCTCGGTCCTGGTGGACATCGCGATCGACCAGGGCGGCTGCTTCGAGGACTCGCGTCCCACCACGCACGACGACCCGACCTTCGCGGTCCACGACTCGGTGTTCTACTGCGTCGCGAACATGCCGGGCGCGGTCCCCAACACCTCCACCCACGCCCTCACCAAGGACACCCTGCGGTACACGGTGGCCCTGGCGGACAAGGGCTGGAAGCAGGCCCTGCGGGACGACGCCTCCCTGGCCGGCGGCCTCAACACCCACGACGGTGACCTGGTCTACGCCCCGGTGGCCGAGGCCCACGGGATGAAGCACCGGGAGCTCTCCGAGGTACTCGCCTCCTAGGTCGTGTTCCTTGGATCATTTCGGGTTCGCGACCACCAGGCTGCCTCTCGCTGCGCCGATATCACTCGGACGGCCAACCCCAGGCTGACCTCGCTCATCGTCTGGCGAGAGATTGCCTGGACGGCCGCTCACAGTCATCGGCGCAAGCGCCGAGCCCACCGAAAGCATCCGCGGAACACTCCCTAGGGATTCCCGAGCAGGAACACGAGGGGTCGTCCGTCCGGGCGGCCCCTCGGTCGTGTCCAACGGCCGTCGTGGGCGACGCGGCCCCGGCTCCCGCGGGAGGGCACCGAACGGGCTCGTGCGCACCTCACCCGAGGTGGGGCCGGAGACCGCTCCGCGGTCCTCCACCGGCGTGAGCGACGCCATGGCCAAGCCCAGACGAACCGCATCCCATCCGGTCAAAGCCCGCCCGACCTGGGGCCCCTGAGCGAATCAGCTCCTCCGGACGGGGTAGTCGGGCCGGTCGGGCGGGGGTACCGTCGAAGAGTGGCCCCTCCGACCGTGGGGCCCGTGACCGGGGCCCGAACACATGAGGTGGGACTGCAGTGACACACACCGGAGCGGTAACGGTGACCCGGATCGTCGAGCTCGAGCTGGTGCGGCTGCGGCCGTCACTGACCGGGCGCGGTGTCGGCCGGGCCGCTCCGACGCTGGTCCGGGTGTCCGACGGCCAGGTCAGCGGCTGGGGTGAGGTGTCCCGGGCCACCCCCGAGCAATGGGACGCGCTCTCGAACGACTTCGCCCCCGCCCTCCTCGAACACGACTGGCGCCGCCCGACCGAGGTGGCCGACGCCTTCGCGGACCTGCCCTGGGACCCGGCGCTGGTGGGCGCGCTCGACACCGCCTGCTGGGACCTGTGGAGCCGGCAGCGCGCCACCCCGCTGGCACACGCCCTGGGCGGGGAGCGCACCGCGCTCACCGCGGGGGTGACCCTGCCCCGGCAGGTGACCCTGGAGTCGGTGGTCACGGAGGTGAACCGCCAGGTCGGCGCGGGTTTCCGGCGGATCAGACTGGAGGTCGAACCGGGCTGGGACACCGACGTGGTCCGGGCGGTGCAGACCAGTTTCCCGTTCCTGGTCCTGCAGGTGGACGCGGGCGGGCGCTACACCGAGTCCTCCTCCGACCTGGACGCGCTGCGCTCGCTGGACGCCCTGGGGCTGCTGGCGATCGAGGACCCCTTCGCCGCCGACGACCTGGCCGCGCACGCCCGGCTGTCGGCGGAGCTGCGCACCCCCGTGGCCCTGCACCGGTCGCTGTCCTCGGTGGAGGACCTGCGCGAGGCGGTCCAGGCCGAGGCCGGACGCGCCGTGAACGTGGACCCGGCCCGGCTGGGCGGGCTGACCGCGGCCCGGCGCGCGGTGGACCGGGCGGTGGACGCCGGCTGGCAGGTGTGGTGCGGTTCCTCGGCGGTGACCGGGGTGGGCCGTGCGGCGACGGTCGCGCTGGCCGCCCTGTCCGGGGCGAGCCTGCCGGTGGAGATGCCGGGGGCGGGCGGACGCAGCCGTGACCTGGTGGTTCCGCCGGTGCGCGCGCACGACGGCGTGGTACCGGTGCCGTTGGCCGAGAGCGGGCTGGGCCATGACGTCGACCGGGTGGCACTGTCCGGTTTCACGGCACGGACCCTGGTGCTGGGCGCCCGTGCGGGCAAGGACCCGGGTGCCGCCGCCACATAACCGAACACCGTTAGGTAGGGTGGCGCACACCACCGTCCGGTCCCCCCGGAGTGCATCGGACCCCTAACGAACGTGGAGACGTGGTGCGCGTATTCGCCGACATCAACGAGGTCGTCGCCGCCCAGGGTGAACACCTGGGCCACACCGACTGGCTGACCATCGACCAGAGCCGCATCGACAAGTTCGCCGACGCGACCGACGACCACCAGTGGATCCACCTGGACGCGGAGCGGGCCGCCGAGGGCCCCTTCGGCACCACCATCGCGCACGGCTTCCTGTCCCTGTCGCTGCTGGCGCACTTCTCGCAGAGCATCTTCTCGCTGACGAAGAAGCCTCAGATGTCCATCAACTACGGGCTGAACAAGGTGCGCTTCCTCCAGCCGGTCACGGTGGGTTCGCGGGTGCGCGACGCGGTGGAGCTCAGCGAGGTGAAGGAGACCCCCAAGGGCTACCTGGTCTCCACCAAGCACACCGTGGAGATCGAGGGCCAGGAGCGCCCCGCCCTGGTCGCCGAGAGCCTCGGCCTCTGGGTCCCCTGACCGGTTCCCGGTGACGCTTCCCTGTCGAGCGGCAGGCCGGGCAGGTCTGCCGGCCTGCCGCTCGAGTGCTTGATCGGCGACCACCCTGCCTCCGGTGGCGAGGTCATCGCTGTGCGGCCTACCGGACCAGTCGGCGCAGCGCCCGGCGCACCAGGCCCGGCGTGAACCAGCGCAGCTTGCGCTCGGCCCGCTCCGCCCGGCGGCGCAGGCGGTCGCCCCTGGCCCTGGACCGCTCCAGCTCGGCGCGCAGGTGGGAGACCTCCTCGGAGGTCTCCTCCGTGGTTCCCGTCCCGGTCTTCGCGGACGCCGGGGCCTCCAGCTGGGCCTCCTCCGGCCCCGCGGCCCGGATGATGTCCGTCGCGGGCATCCAGTGGACTCCGTGGACGTCCTCCACCACCCGGTCCAGGTCCCGACCGGTGGCACCTGGGGCGAGGTGGCGGGCCCGACCGAAGGCGGCGACCCGTTCCAGGCGCAGCATCCCCTCGTCGGCGGTGAGCGCGCCCGGCATGGGTGCGCACAGCAGTCCGGCCGCGGTCGCGTCGCAGGTGCGGACCAGTTCGGCCAGGGCGTTGCGGTAAGGGCTGGGTCCGGCGTCCAGGTACAACCGGTAGGGCACCCGCGGATCGGTGCTCGGCGCGCTCTCGACGAACCTCACCCTCGGGTCCCCCCGGAAGGTCTCGTGCACCAGGCGCAGGTCCAGGACGTCCTCCTCCAGCGGGGAGCGGCGGTCCTCGTGCAGGGTGCTCCACGGGCCGACCAGCCACAGGCGCAGGTCCGGAGTGGTCCCGGACAGGAGCGCCGAGGCGGTGGTGTCGACGTCCTCCAGGGTGTGTCCGGCCACGTCCAGCACGACGTCGACCAGGGGCACCTCCCACTGCCGCTCGGGGCGCTTGCGCCGCAGGTGGAAGTCGGGCACCCGGTTGGACACGTACGGCATCCGGTAGCGGGTACCGGCGTCCCTCTTCTCCTGCATCTGGGAGCGGCCCAGGTGCCAGCTGCTGGTGTCCAGGTCCGGGACGAACACCGCGCCGCTCTGGGCGACCCGGTAGCCGAACTCGCTGTCGCCGCCCAGGATGAGGGCCGGATCCAGCCCTCCGGCGGCGTCGAACAGGCTCCGGTGCAGGGAACCGGTCGCGCCCACGAACACCTTGAAGGCCTCATGGTGCGCCGAGCGCAGCCGGTCGTGCCGGTCGATGAACCGCTCCACCCAGTGCGGGTCGGCGCTCTCCAGGTCGAAGAGCTTCTCGGCCCGCCCCGCCGCG
>NZ_ANBA01000011.1 GCF_000341085.1 Nocardiopsis ganjiahuensis DSM 45031
ACCGGCGTCAGGGTGGGAGATGACCGCGAAGGTCCGCCGCCGCTCCGCCTCGTGCGCGACCTCTGACTCCTGCTTGGTCGCGCCCGCCGTGTCCACGCTCATCTGCGCTGTCCGCCCCGCCTCGTGTGATGCCCTGTTTTCGGCCCCGTCCAGCCTACGCGCGCACGGGTGTGGGTGGGACCTGTGGGCGGAACCCGCAGGACCCGAGCGCGGAGGGCGTTCGGGAGGGGGGACAACATGAACAACAAACGGAGCGGGCCGCCTCTTCCCTCCCCCGCCTCCCTAGTCGTCCCTCGCCACCGCGTCGGAGACCCGTCGCAGCAGGTCGGAGGTGGCGATCCCGCGGGGGTAGACCGCCACCAGGACCCTCTCCGGCCCCGCTTCGGGGACGTCGTCCCCGTCGAGCAGGGGCGCGGCCAGGCCGGCGACCCGTGCCATGGCCCCGTCGAAGCGTTCCCACACCCGGCCGTCCTCGGGGCCGCGCAGCCATCCGCGCAGGACGTGGTTGTGCGCGGCGATCACGGCGGCCGCGACCACCTCGACCTCCAGGGACGGCCGGTCACCGCCCGCGTGCTGGCTCAGGTAGCGGCTGAACGCGGCCTGGTACCGCGCCGTCATCGCCACCTCCCGGTCCCGCAGCCGGGGGTGGGCGCGTACCAGCCGGTACCGCGGCACGGTGATCTCGGGATCGCGGACGTACCCCTGGAAGACCAGGCGGGCGGCGGCGACCACGGTGGCCATCGGGCGTTCGGGGGAGGCCTCCATGTACCGCACGACCGTCTCGAAGAGCTCGTCGTGCTCGGCGAAGAGCAGGTCCTCCTTGGAACCGAACCTGCGGAAGAGGCTCCGGCGGCTCACCCCGGTGGCCTCGGCGATGCCGTCCATGGTGGTGCTGTCGAAACCCTCGGCGGTGAACAACCGCACGGCCGCCAGCACCGCCTCGCGGGTCGACACACGCGTCGGCACCATGCCCACCTGTCCCTTTCCCGGCGAATCGTCCGGCGACAAGCTATCCGATCCAGTCTGTGTACTTCGCACCGATCATCTCTTACCCTGGCACTGAATGCCACAACCAGGCACGCAGTGCCAGAACGAGGAGAGCGTGATGGGCGACTTCGACCTGTTCAAGACCAACGAGGACCACGAGGAGCTGCGGGCGGCGGTCCGTTCGGTGGCCGAGGACAAGATCGCCCCGCACGCCGCCGAGGTCGACGAGAAGTCGGCCTTCCCGCAGGACGCCCTCGACGCCCTGGTCGCCACCGACTTCCACGCCGCGCACATCTCCGAGGACTACGAGGGCGTGGGCGCCGACGCGCTCGCGACCTGCATCATCATCGAGGAGGTCGCCCGTGTGTGCGCCTCCTCCTCCCTCATCCCCGCGGTGAACAAGCTCGGCACCATGCCGCTGATCCTGGGCGCCTCCGAGGAGGTCAAGCAGCGCTACCTGACCCCTGTGGCGCGCGGCGAGGCGATGTTCTCCTACGGGCTGTCCGAGCGCGAGGCCGGTTCCGACACCGCCTCCATGCGCAGCCTGGCCTCCCCCAAGGGCGACGACTGGGTCCTCAACGGCCAGAAGTCCTGGATCACCAACGCCGGTGTCAGCGAGTACTACACCGTCCTCGCCGTGACCGACCCCGAGGGCAAGCGGGGCAGCAACATCTCCGCCTTCGTCGTGCACGCCGACGACCCGGGCTTCACCCTGGGCGAGCCCGAGCGCAAGCTCGGCATCAAGGGCTCCCCCACCCGTGAGCTGTTCTTCGACGACGTCCACATCCCCGGCGACCGCATCGTCGGCGCCCCGGGCGAGGGCCTCAAGATCGCCCTACGCACCCTGGACCACACCCGCGTCACCATCGGCGCGCAGGCCGTCGGCATCGCCCAGGGCGCCCTGGACCACGCCGTGGCCTACGTCAAGGAGCGCAAGCAGTTCGGCAAGTCGATCGCCGAGTTCCAGGGCATCCAGTTCATGCTCGCCGACATGGCGATGAAGCTGGAGACCGCCCGCCAGATGGTCTACGTGGCCGCCGCCAAGTCCGAGCGCGGCGACGACGACCTGGCCTTCTACGGCGCGGCCGCCAAGTGCTACGCCTCCGACGCCGCCATGGAGATCACCACCGACGCCGTGCAGCTGCTGGGCGGCGCCGGCTACGTGAAGGACTTCCCGCTGGAGCGCATGATGCGCGACGCCAAGATCACCCAGATCTACGAGGGCACCAACCAGATCCAGCGCATGGTGATGGCCCGCCAGCTCCTGAAGTAGCCCCCCGCGACCCCGGACGCCCGTCCCCCTACCGGGGTCGGGCGTCCCGCTTCCCCGGAGCCGGTCAGCGGTTCAGTTGACCGCTTCACGGACGAACTTGGCCATGGGGACGGGGTCGCGTCCCAGGGCGCGGCGGACGTCCTCGGTGACCACGGCCGCCTGGCCGTTGGCGATCGCCCGGAACCGTTCGTTGAGGATGTCCACGTACCGGTCCGACCAGCCCGTGTTGGTGGCCCGGAAGTAGAACCCGGCCTCGTCGACCTTCTTGAACCGCCACACGGGGCTCTCCGTCCCCTTGGTCATCCTGACCACCTCGCGGAAGGTGACGGACGCGGGGCCGGTCAGCGTGTACTCACGGCCGTGGAGCGTGTCGTCGGTGAGCGCCGCGACGATGGTGTCGGCCACGTCCCGGGCGTCCACGAAGCTGACCGCCGCGTGCTTGCGGAACGGCACTTCCAGGCGTCCGTTGCGCGAGCGCGCCAGGCGGGCGAAGAGGCCCTCGGTGAAGTCCTGGTCCAACCAGTTGGGTCGGACCACGGTCCAGTGGTCGAACAGCTCGCGGACCCGGCGTTCCAGGACCCGCTGTTCGGAGTCGGGCGGCCCGTTCTCCGACCCCATGGCGGTGGTCACCACCGCCGTACGGACCCCGCTCCCGGCCGCCCTCTCCAGGAACCCCCCGGCCCGGTCGGTGAGACCGCTGGCCATGGGAACCGTCACGAACAGGCTCTCGACGCCCTTCAGCGCCGGTTCCCAGGTGGTGGTGTCGGTCCAGTCGAACCGCACCTCACCGTCCCTGGAGGCACCGGCAGCCGGCAGACCGCGTCTGCGCAGTTCGGTCAGGACACGTCGACCCACCTGTCCGGTGGCGCCGGTGACCAGTGTGCTCATTCGGGTGTTCCCCCAGGTTCACGCGCGGGTGCTCCGCCTGCTGACGGTACCCACTCCCGCGTGCGGAACGAGCGCGAAACGGCGGATCGCCCCTCAGTTGCGCCCCCGGGACGGAGAAGTCGCCTCCATCGCCACGACGAGCACGACCCCGCAGGCCGCCAGTCCCAGATTGGCCAGCAGGGCGTTCTCCTGCAGCACCGCGACGTTCTGGACCACCAGGCGGTTGAAGGCGTTGAGCACGACACCGAGGACCGGCTGGGCCCAGAGGTGGTCGACGGCCCCGCTGACTCCCATGAGGACAAGGAGGGCTCCCAGGCCCTGGAGGAACTTGCGCATGGCCCCGAACCTAGGCGGTGCCGCTCCCCCGCCACATCGTTCGGCGGCCTGCACTTCACGAACCCAGGTCTACCGCTGCCACCTGCCCGTTCGACCAAAGTAGGGATTCGCGTGTCCTTGGTACCGGTTCCCCACCGGGTGCTCCTCCCGGCCGGTGCGCGCTCGTAGACTCCGAGCGATGAACGAGACGGCCCCGCCCCGGCAGCGTTACCGCCGCAGCGCACGCGACTGGGTCGTGGACTCACTGATGTTCCTGATCGCCCTGGGGTTCGGGCTGCTCGGCGCGATGACGTTTCCCGACGAACCCCCGCCCCCGCCCCAGCCCGAGCTGTTCACCGTCGCCGACCAGCTCGTCGCGCTGGGCGGCTGTGTCGCCCTGTGGTGGCGGCGCCGCTGGCCGGTAGGGATCGCGGTGGTGCTGGTGGTGCTCTCCGCGGTCTTCCCGCTGGTGGGCGGAGCGATGCTCGCGGCCCTGTTCTCCCTGTGCGTACACCGGCCGCCCCGGGTGGGGCTGGCGGTCCTCGCGCTGGTTTTCCTGGCCTCCTACGTCAACCTGCTGCTCCACCCGGTCGATCACGGGGCGCCCTTCCTCGTGATGTTCATGCTCAGCGTCGTCTTCGGCGGCGCGGTCGCCGGGTGGGGGCTCTCCGTGCAGCACCGCCGCCAGCTGTTCGAGTCGCTGCGCGAGCGGGCCGTGCACGCCGAGACCGAGGCCCAGCTGCGCGCCGAGCACGCCCAGCACCAGGTGCGCGAATCCATCGCCCGCGAGATCCACGACGTCCTCGGCCACCGGCTGTCGCTGCTCAGCGTGCACGCGGGCGCCCTGGAGTACCGCCCGGACGCCCCGGCCGAGGAGGTCGCCCGGTCCGCGAAGGTGATCCGGGAGAGCGCCCACCAGGCGCTGCAGGACCTGCGCGAGGTCATCGGGGTGCTGCGCGCCCCGGTGGGCGAACTGCCGCAGCCGACCATGGCCGACCTCGCGCAACTGGTCGAGGAGGCGGGTGACGCCGGGGCGGACGTGGAGTTGGCCGAGGAACACACCGGGCCCGTCCCCGAACGGACCGGCCGCACGGCCTACCGGATCGTCCAGGAGGCGTTGACCAACGCCCGCAAGCACGCGCCCGGCGCCCGGACGTCCGTGCGGATCTCCGGTTCCGCCGGACGCGGACTGACCGTGGAGGTGGACAACGGACCGGCCGCACGGCCCCTGGAGACGGCCTCGGGCGGCGCCGGGGACGGCCAGGGCCTCGTCGGACTCACCGAACGCGTCTCCCTCGCCTCCGGCCGTCTGGAGTACGGCCCGGACGGCGATGGTGGCTGGCGCCTCTCCGCCTGGCTACCGTGGCCCTCATGAGCGAAGCGGAGCGGGACACGGGTCGGCGGATCGGTGTGGTGATCGTCGACGACGACGCCCTGGTGCGGGTCGGCCTGGTGATGATGATGGGCGGCGCTCCGGACGTGCGGGTCCTGGCCGAGGCCGAGGACGGCGGCGAGGTCCTGGAGCTGGTCGCCCTGCACTCGCCGGACGTGGTCCTGATGGACATCCGCATGCCCACCGTGGACGGGCTGACCGCCACCGAGCGGTTGCGGGCCCTGCCCGACCCGCCCGAGGTGCTGGTGCTCACCACCTTCGACGCCGACGAACACGTGCTGCGCGCCCTGCGGGCGGGGGCGGCCGGGTTCCTGCTCAAGGACACGCCGCCGGAGGAGATCGTGGAGTCGGTCCGGCGGGTGGCCAGGGGTTTCCCCGTCCTGTCCCCCAACGTGACGCGGCGGCTGATGGACCGGGTCGCCCACGCCGACCACAGCGAGCGCGCGGACCGGGCCCGGAACCGCCTGGCCGTGCTGAACGCCCGGGAGACCGAGGTGGCGGTGGCGGTCGGCGAGGGCCGCTCGAACGCGGACATCGCCGCGCGGCTGTTCCTGAGCGTGCCGACCGTGAAGACCCACGTGTCCAGCATCCTCACCAAGCTGGACCTGAACAACCGCGTGCAGATCGCCCTGCTGGTGCACGACGCGAACCTCCTCGACGAGGACCGGGCCTGACACCCCGGCCCCGGGGCGCGCGTCGCCTGCCGGCCGGTCAGGAAGCGGGTTCGAAGGACTCCGACATCCGGTCGAGCAGGTCGTGGTTGTAGTCCTGGTCCTCGCCGCTCACCAGGAACAGCGCGTACCCCTTGTCCTCGGTGTGGAAGCCGCGGTTGATGGCGTGCCGGTCCCCGCCGCTGAAGGTGAACTCCCAGTCGGCGGCGCTGACGTAGTCGTCGGCCCAGTCGGCGTCCACGTCCTCGATCCCGATCAGCGAGTAGCCGCCGAAGTTGCCCCGGGCGTTGGGTTCGAGGCTGCGCCAGTCGTCGCCGGCGTCCGCGTTCGGGCTGTCGGTCTGGTCCACCTGGAGGTAGCCGCCGTCCGGGTTGCGGAAGAAGACCGAGCTGCCCTGGCGCTCGACCTCCCAGTCCTCGGGGACGTCCACGGCGAAACCGGTGCTGTCCTCGTACCGGGTGAGGAAGTCCCACCGGTCGTCGTCCTCTTCCTCCGGCTCCTCTTCGGCCGTTTCCTCCTCGCCGTCCTCGCCGCTCCCGGCCGCGGCCTCGGAGTCGCCGCCCTCCTCGGGCCCGTCCTCCTCCGTGGCACCGGCGGCGGGCTGCTCCTCGCTGGAACCGGCCAGACCGGTGTCCGGGTCGCCCGAACGGTTCATGCTGACGAACAGCGTGGTCCCGGCGGCGGCGACCAGCAGGACGAACACGGCCGCGACGACCGCGAGCGCGCGCTTGCGCGAACCGGCCGCGGCCCCACGGGGGCGCCGGGGGAGGCCGGCGGGCGCCGGGGCGGCCGGGGCGGCCGGGGCGGCCGGGGCGGCCGGAGCGGACCCGACCGAGCTGACCGCGCGGTCCACCGTGCCCTGGGTGGTGACCTTGTTCCAGTCCGGCTCGGCCCCGGGGTCGGCGGGTTCCAGAGCGGTGTCGCCGAGGGCGGGGGCGACCGCGGTGGTGGGGGCAGCGGCGCCCCCGGAGTCCCGGATCTCCCTGAGGAGGGCGCGGACCTCGGTCACACTCGGGCGGTCCTCGGGGCGCTTCTCGGTGAGGGCCTCCAGGACGGGGCGGAGCGCGCCCGCGTTGAAGGTCTCCGGCAGCTCCTGGGTGACGATGGCGGTCAGGGTGGCCATCGGGGTGGGGCGGTCGAAGGGCAGTCCGCCCTCCACCGCCTGGTAGAGGGTGATGCCGAGCGCCCACATGTCGGAGGCGGAGGTGGCCGAGTGGCCGTGCGCGATCTCCGGTGCCAGGTAGCTCGGTGACCCGATCAGCAGTCCGGTGCTTGTCAGGTGGGTGGAACCGTCCAGGTGGGCGATACCGAAGTCGGTGAGGACGGCCCGGTCGTTCCCGGCGATGAGCACGTTGCCCGGCTTGATGTCGCGGTGCACGATGCCCCGGTCGTGCGCCTCGGCCAGACCGGCGGCCATCTGCTCGCCGATGTTGGCCGCACGGCGGACCGGGATCGTGCCCTCGTCCTTGATGACGTCGCCCAGGGAGGGACCGCGCACGAGCTCCATGACGATCCACGGGCGGCCGTCCTCCTCGGCCACGTCGAACACCGTGATGATGGCCGGGTGGCTGAGCTGGGCGGCGCTGCGGGCCTCGCGGATCATGCGGGTGCGCAGGACGGCGACCTCGTGCGGCGGGAGGTTCGGCGGTGTCGTCAGTTCCTTGACCGCGACCGGCCGGTCCAGCAAGGTGTCCGTGCCCCGCCAGACTCGACCCATACCGCCCGCGCCGATGACCTCGTCCAGGCGGTACCGGTTGACCAGAATGCGGCCGGGGTCGGCTTCCGAACTGTTCATGTGTGCGCGCGATCCTCTTCGGGGGAGGGGCCTTCCGTGGGAGGAGGGCGGGACAGGACAGGGGCTACGGGGGGACCATGGGGGACCCTGCCGAGTCTAGGAGCCCGGGCCCGCTCCTTGGTGCCCCCCGGAAGGTGCCAACTGTGTCCCCATGAAGCCACAGAACCACCCAAAACACCTCTGAAATGCGAAGATCCCGTCGTGGGCCACCGAAGTGAACCGTGACGGGACCTCGAAAGCCGGGCGTGTCCCGCGAACCCCGCCGCGGCGCACCGCCGAGCGGGATCAGCGCAGCCGGACGGGGAGGGCCTCGACCCCGGAGGAGATGATCGACGGGACCGGGACCAGCTCGGTGTCGTCCACCGCGACGTCCAGCCCGGGGAAGCGCTCGAACAGGCGCGGCAGCACCTCGTTCACCTCCATGCGGGCCAGGCTCGCCCCCAGGCAGTAGTGGCGCCCGTGCGAGAAGGCCAGGTGGGAGCTGTCCTCACGGGTGATGTCGAACTCCTCCGAGGTGGGACCGTACCGCGCGTCGTCCCGGTTGGCCGAGGCGTAGCCGAGCAGGAGCGGTTCCCCCTTGGGGACGGGCACGCCCGCCAGCTCCACGTCCTCGGTCGTGTAACGCATGGGCACGTACTGGCCGGGCGGGTCCCAGCGCAGCACCTCCTCGATCGCCTTGGACCACTCCACCTTCCCCTCCATGACCAGGTCGAGCTGGTCCCGGTGGGAGGTGAGCGCGCGCACGGCGTTGGAGATGAGGTTCATCGTGGTCTCGTAACCGGCGCTGATGAACAGCACCAGGTTCCAGATGAGCTCGTCCTCGGTGAGCCCGTCCTCCGCGTCGCGGGCGGCGATGAGCGCGGTGGTGAGGTCGTCCCCGGGCTCGGCGCGCTTGGCCGCCACCAGTTCGGTGAGCACCCCCCACAGCTCGAAGAAGGTCGCCATGGCCTGCTCGGGCGTGACGCTCTGGTCGAAGAAGACACCGACGGGCCCGTGCAGCTTGGGCCGGGTCTCCTCGTCCACTCCGAACAGCTCACTGATCACGGTGAGCGGCAGCGGCTGGGAGACGACGGCACGCAGGTCCACGACCCCGTCCCCGCTCTCCCCCGCCGCCTTCTCCAGGTCGTCCAGGAGGGACTCGACGATGCCGACCACGCCCTCGCGGAGCATCTCGACGCGGCGGGGGGTGAAGGCCTTGGAGACCAGCTTGCGCAGGCGGGAGTGGTCCTCGCCGTCCTTCGAGAGCATGTTCTCGTTGATGATCCAGGAGATCAGCGGCCAGTCGGCCGGGATCTCACCGTTCTCGAAGGCCGTCCAGTACTTCTTGTCCTTCTGGATGCGCGGGTCCGCGAGGGCCTCGCTGACCGCCTCGTGGGTCGTCACGACCCACGCATCAACCTCACCAGGAAGTTCGACAGGGACGACAGGGGCGATCTTGCGGAGGTGGGTGCTCTGCGCGCGGAGGTTGCCGGGGGCGAGTCTGACGCGGTCCAAGGTGTTCCTTCTGCGACGGGGTTCAGGGGGGCCTGGGGGGTGAACTGGACGGGAAGGGCCACGGGGAGCCAGGACAGGGCGGACAGGTGCCAGCGGAGGCCCTCGGGCGGCACCTCCACCCGGAGCCCGGGCAGGCGGCCGAAGAGCGTGCGCAGCGCGATCATGGTGATCGTCGTGGCCTCCTCGCGCGCCGGACAGCGGTGCGGACCGGCGCCCCAGGCCACGTGGGCCCGGTTGGCCGACTCCGCCATCCGCTCCGCGTTCTCCTCCATGAAGAAGCGGTTGGCCGCGGCGAAGCCCAGCAGGATGGGCGAACCCGCCTCGATGGTGCGGCCGCCGCCCAGCGGTACGTCCACGCGCGGGTAGAGGACGGGGTAGTTGGCGATCGGCGGGTCCTGCCACAGGACCCGGTCGACGGTGTCGGCGATCGCCGTCGGCGAGGGGGCCCGGTCGGGTGCCGTGTTCGGGTCGGCCAGCACCTCCCGCACCCCCGCGTTGATGAGGTCGGCGGTCGGCTCGTTGGCGGCGGCGACCACCAGCAGGAGCTGCATGATCACCTCCTCGTCGCTGAGCGCGGCGCGGTGCTGGATCAGCCGGGTGGTGACGTCGTCCCCGGGCTCACGGTGCTTGGCGGTGACCACCTCGGACAGCGCCCGCTCGGCCTCGGCGTTGGACTTCTCCGCGTCGACACCGAGCCACAGGTTGCGCATGGCCTCGACGAAGCGCACCCCCTGGTGGCGGTCGAACCCGAACAGCTCGTTGATGACGAGCAGCGGGAGCAGGCGGGCGTACTCGTTGAGGACGTCGGCCCGGCCCCGCTCACAGAACTCGTCGATGAGCCCGTGCGCGTAGCGCTCGGTGACCTCGGCCAGCCGGTCGGCGCCGACCGCGCCGAGGCTGTCGGTGATCGCGCGGCGGTAGCGCTGGTGTTCCGTGCCGTCGACGAAGAGCGCGTTGGCGCGGGGCGCCATCATCGGCAGGACGGAGGCGTCGGCGTCGATCCTGCCCTCGCGGAAGTCCTTCCACAGGCGGGCGTCGTGCCCGAACGTGGTGGTGTCCCGGGACCACGAGATGAGGGTGGTGTAGTCGGTGACCAGCCACCCGTGGACACCGGGCTCCAGCTCCACCGGCACCACCGGGCCGTGTTCGGCGCGCATCTCGGCGTACACGGCGTAGGGGTCGGAGTGCGGTTCGTCGCGGTACAGCTTGGCTCGGGGACATCCGGATGTCACGGGGGACCTCTGCTGTGCGGGGGGACACGGGCTGCGGAGTGGCCGTCCTCAGGGCCGTTCCCAGCACCGGGGCACCGGCTCTCGGTGCTGGTCCTGGGCGCACGGACGGGCCGCGCGGGTCGACACGGAAACCCGTGTTCACGGGATTCCGCGCAAACCCTAGCGGCCCGTTCGCTTCAGAAGCGAGACCTGGGTCACACTTCCGGGCGCTACGCGTCGATGTGACCGGTTCCGGCCAACGAGCGGAACCGGCGCAACCGCTGGCTGTTGGTCACCACGAACACGCTCGACAGGGCCATCGCCGCACCGGCGAGCATCGGGTTGAGCAGGCCCATCGCGGCCAGCGGCAGGGCCGCGGTGTTGTAGGCGAAGGCCCAGAACAGGTTGCCCTTGATGGTGCCGAGCGTGCGCCGCGCCAGCCGGACCGCGTCGGCGGCCGCCCGGAGGTCGCCGCGGACCAGGGTCAGGTCACTGGCCTCGATGGCCACGTCGGTGCCGGTGCCCATGGACAGCCCCAGGTCGGCCTGGGCGAGCGCGGCGGCGTCGTTGACCCCGTCGCCGACCATCGCCACCGTGCGGCCCTCGGACTGGAGCCGGGCGACCACGTCGACCTTCTCCTTGGGCAGGACCTCGGCGATGACCTCCTCGATGCCCACCTCGTCGGCGACCGCGCGGGCCACCGTCGCGTTGTCCCCGGTCAGCAGGATCGGGGTCAGCCCCAGGTCGCGGAACTGGCGGACCGCCTCGGCGCTGGTCGGCTTGACCGTGTCGGCCACCGACAGCACGCCCCGGGCCCGGCCGTCCCAGCCCACCGCCACCGCGGTGCGGCCCTCGGACTCGGCGGACTCCATGGCCCGGACCAGCTCCTCGGGCAGCGTCTGCGACCACTCCGCCAGGAGTGCGGCCCGGCCCACCAGTACGGCGTGGCCCGACACGACACCCTGGACGCCCCGGCCCTCGATGTTGGCGAAGTCCTCCGGGACGGGCAGCTCGCCGACCCGCACCACGGCCCCCGTGGCGATGGCGCGGGCGACGGGGTGCTCGGAGGCGTTCTCCAGGGCGCCGGCCAGGCGCAGGATCTGGGCCTCGTCCTCGCCCTCGGCGGCGGTGACGCCGGTCAGCGCCATCTTTCCGGTGGTGACGGTTCCGGTCTTGTCCAGCACGACGGTGTCCACCCGCCGGGTGCTCTCCAGCACCTCGGGACCCTTGATCAGGATGCCGAGCTGGGCGCCCCGCCCGGTGCCCACCATGAGGGCCATCGGGGTGGCCAGGCCCAGGGCGCAGGGGCAGGCGATGATCAGCACGGCCACCGCGGCGGTGAAGGCGGCACCGGCCGGGTCCCCGGCGCCGAGCCAGAAGCCCAGGGCGCCGACCGCGAGCATGATCGCGACCGGGACGAACACCCCGGAGACCCGGTCGGCCAGCCGCTGCACGGCGGCCTTGCCGTTCTGCGCGTCCTCGACCAGGCGCGCCATCTGCGCGAGCTGGGTGTCCGAACCCACCCGGGAGGCCCGCACGACCAGGCGTCCGCCCGCGTTGACGGTGGCGCCGACCACGGCGGAGCCCGGCGCGACCTCGACCGGCACGGACTCCCCGGTGAGCATGCTCATGTCGACGGCGGAGGTGCCCTCCTCGACGGTGCCGTCCGTGGCGATCTTCTCGCCCGGCCGGACCACGAAGCGGTCGCCGACCGCCAGGCGGTCCACGGGGACCAGTTCCTCACGGGCGGCGGGGCCCTCGCCCCGCAGCACGGTGACCTCCTTGGCGCCCATCTCCAGCAGAGCGTGCAGGGCGGCCCCCGCACGGCGCTTGGAGCGCGCCTCGAAGTACTTGCCGAGGAGGATGAAGGAGGTGACGCCCGCCGCGACCTCCAGGTAGACGTTGGCCGAACCGTCGCTGCGGGCGATGGTGAACTCGAAGGGGTGGGTCATGCCCGGGGTCCCGGCGGTGCCGAGGAACAGGGCGTAGAGGGACCACAGGAAGGCGGAGGAGACACCCAGGGAGACGAGGGTGTCCATGGTGGCGGTGCCGAGCCTGAGGTTCTTCCACGCGGCGACGTGGAAGGGCAGCGCTCCCCAGACCACGACCGGCGCGGCCAGGGCCAGGGAGGCCCACTGCCAGTAGGTGAACTGCAGGGCCGGGAGCATCGCCATCGCGACGACCGGGACGGAGAGCACGATCGAGACCAGTGCCCGGTTCCACAGGGCCCGGGTGGGATCGGCGGGGTCCGCCGCCTCGGGGCCGTCCTCGGCTTCGTTCCTGGGCGGCGTGGCGGTGTAGCCCGCCTTCTCGACCTGGGCGACCAGGTCCTCGACCGGTGTCGCCGGGCCCTCGAAGGTGACCCGCGCCTTCTCGGTCGCGAAGTTGACGGTGGCGCTGACGCCCTCCATCTTGTTGAGGCGTTTCTCCACCCGGTTGGCACAGGCCGCACAGGTCATCCCGCCGATGGCCAGTTCGACCGGCTCCACTGCGGCGGACGCCGTCTTGCTGCTACTCATATGCCGCTCCGGGGTGGTCAGTGTTCATCGCCGTCGTCGCCGTTCTCGTGGCTCTGGCCGGTGTCGTCCTGGTCCTGTCCGTCCGACTCGGGGAGCTCCACGCTCTCCGAGTGCCCCTCGGGCTGGTCCGGCAGAACGGGGCCGACCAGACTGCCGGCCCCGAACGCCGCGGCGAACACGACCACGAGACCCACCGCGTAGAGCGCGAGCTTCGTGGTCACTCCCATGTCAGGCAGACACCTCGTACCCGGCCTCGTCGATCGCGGCGCGCACGGCCGAGTCGTCGATCCGGCCCTCTCCGGTGACGGTCACCTTCTTGCTCTCCAGGTCGACCTTCACGTCGGTCACACCGGCGACCCCGCTGACCTCCTCGGTGACCGAGTTGACGCAGTGTCCGCAGCTCATGCCCTCGACGGTGTAGACGGCGGTGCTGGCCATTCCTGCCTCCTGGTGCGTTCTTCCGCGTCGGCTCGCGGATTTCGTTCCAACGGGGCCCAATATACCCCCCAGGGGTATCCATCTGTCAAACCCCCGCGGTGCTCCACCCCTGGAACACGCTCGCCACATTACCCCAGGGGGGTACCAAGGGAGAGCAAAGCCCCTGCCAGGACAGGGCAGCCGCACCGTGCCGTCGGCCACACATGTGCGGACACAGGGGAAAGGGGCCCCCGCGACGAACGCGGAGACCCCTTGGATCATCGGACACCCGTGGGCCCGCCGCTACGGCGACACACCCGCGTGAGCTGGGAGAAGACTGGGGAGGTATACCCTCCCCCCGTTTGGGGACCGCTCCCATGGGGGTTTCGGGAGGCGGCGGGGGGCGGAACTACTCGGTCTTGAGCTCCAACCGGGCCACCACACGCTCACTCAGGTGGTGCCCCTCCAACGTGAACCCGGCCCGGCGGAACATCTCCACCGTCCCGGTGTAGACCTCGGCGCTGGGCGCCCGCCCACCCGCCGTGTCGACGGGATAGGCCTCCAGCACCCGGGCCCCGCCCGCACGCGCGTACTCGATCGCGCCGTCCAGCAGCCGGCTGCCCAGCCCGCGCCTGCGCCTGCGCGGCGGCAGCCAGAAGCACACCAGCGACCACACCCCGGGTTCGTCGGGGTCGGCCGGACGCAGCGTCCGCGAACGGGACAGGCGGATGAAGTCCTCCCGCGGCGCCACGGACACCCACCCGCAGGGGCCGTCCTCGTCGTAGGCGAGCAGCCCCGGCACCCGCCCGTCCAGGGTCAGTCGACGCAGTTCCTCCTTGTTGTCCAGACCCCGCGTGGAACGATCGCACGAGACGCTCGCCGTGTGGTCCTTGGCGCGTCTGCGGAAGAACGTGCACCAGCAGTGCCCGTACGCTCCGGTCGGTCCGAACAGGTTCTCCAGGTCATCCCACCGCTCGGCGGTGGCGGGCTCGATTGAGACGATGGACATCGGACTCCCTCGCGAGACACAACTCTGACCGCCACAACTGTGACCCAGCACACTAGCGATGATCCGCGATGACCGAAAGAACACAGATGCCTGAAAGCTCCTACTGTTAGGGATTTGTGTGCTTTCTCAGGTGAACCAAGTGCTTCCGGAGCCGTCGGTGCCCGCCCGCGGAGAGGTACGGGAACGGCGCGGGGCGCGTCCGAACCGGTCGGACGCGCCCCATACCCTGCACTTCGGCCGAAGGCGTCAGGCGGAGCCCGCCTCGGGGCCGACCGCCTCGGCCTTCTCCTCCGGCTCCCAGCACTCCACACCGCGCAGGTCGGGCAGCCGGTCCCGGGTGAAGACCGGGTCCAGGCCCTGCTTGCGCTGGTCCGTGTAGTCCTTGAGCAGGCGGAACGCGATCACCGCCAAGGGTGTGATCGCCACCAGGTTGACCAGGGCCATCAGACCCATCGTCGTGTCGGCCAGGGTCCAGACCAGGTCGATCGAACCCAGCGCGCCCAGGAAGGTCGCGGTCAGGAACAGCACCTTGTAGACGAACATGGCGTTCGCGCTGCCGGTCAGGTACTCCAGGTTGGACTCGCCGTAGTAGTAGTTGCCGAGCACCGAGGTGAACGCGACCAGGACGATGATCAGGGTCATCAGGTGCATCGACCACGGACCGAGCATCGCGGTGACCGCGTGCTGGGTCAGGTCCGGCTCACGGGTGCCGTCCAGCGTCCCCTGGTAGCCCAGCAGGATGATGAACGCCGTCATGGAGGAGACCACGAGGGTGTCGAAGTAGACGCCCAGCGTCTGGACCAGCCCCTGCTTCACCGGGTGGGTGACCGAGGCGCTGGCCGCCGCGACCGGGGCCGACCCCAGACCGGCCTCGTTGGAGAACATCCCTCGGCGCACACCCTGGATGATCACCATGGCCAGACCGGCGGCGGCGAACTCGCGGATGCCGAAGGCGTGCTCGAAGATCAGCGCGAACATGGCCGGGATCTGCTGGTAGTTCATCGCCATGATCACCAGGCCCACGATGATGTAGACCAGCGCGAAGGAGGGGATGAGCGCCTGGGCGGTGTTCGCGATGCGCCGGACGCCGCCGAAGATGACCAGCGAGGTGACCGCCACCAGGGCCGCGCCGACGAGCACGGGGAGCAGCCAGCCGTCGGTGCTTCCCACCTGGGCGACCGAGTTGCCGACGGCGCCCACGATGGTGTTGCTCTGCACCGCGTTGAAGACCATCGCGAAGGTGGCGAGGATCGTGATCGAGAACAGGACGCCGGCCCAGCGGGCGCCGAGGCCGCGCTCCATGTAGTAGGAGGGCCCGCCGCGGTAGCCGCTCCTGTCGCGGACCTTGTACAGCTGGGCCAGGGTGGACTCGACGAAGCTGGCCGCCCCGACGATCATGGCCATCAGCCACATCCAGAAGACCGCGCCCGGCCCGCCCAGCGAGATGGCGACGGCGACACCGATGATGTTCCCGGTGCCGATGCGGGCGGCGGCCGAGATCATGAACGCCTGGAGCGAGGAGACGGCCTTCCTGCCGTCCGGAGCGATCTCCGGCTTGCTCCTCAGGACCCGGAACATCTCCGGGACCAGGCGGATCTGGACGACTCCGGACCCGATGGTGAAGTAGATGCTCACCACGACCAGGAGCGGGATCAGGATCCAGGCCCAGAAGATGTCGTCGTTGAAGAACGCGATCGCGTCGGTGAGGCGGGCGTCGAGTGTGGGGGCTGTGTCAGCGAGTAACACGGGGGTGGGGCTCCTTTGCTCCTTGGAAAGGACAACCGCCACCCCATGCCCACATTGTGGGACAAGACACCGCCAGGCACATGCTGTATCCGGATGGTGATGCCCCCGTTAGCAGCTTGTCTCCCTGGTCAACCCGTGTGGACGAGGTCCTCGTAGTCCGGGTTGCGCTCGAGGAAGGCCTGCGCGAACGGGCAGATCGGAACGATCCTCAGTCCCTGGGCGCGGATCCGGTCCAGGGACTCGCGCATGAGCTCGCTGGCCACGCCCTTGCCCTCGAAGTCGGGCTCCACCTCCACGTGCGGGAGGGCCAGCACCCCTTCGGCGATCAGGTGGTAGGCGGAGAAGCCGACCACCTTCCCGTCCGCACTCACCTCGTACCGCGACCGTTCCGGCACGTCGACGACGGACAACTCCATTGCCACTACCCCCGCTTCGTGCGTGTCACACGCACGTGGTGTGCGCGTGGTGGGCCAGGATGTCACGTTCCCCCGCCGGACCTCCACGACACCTCTGCCCCCGACGTGCGGACCGGCCCGTGCTCAGCGGTCGGCGAGACGGGGGTCGGTGACCCCGCCCGGGCAGGCCTTGTCGGCGATGTCCCAGCCGAGCCCCTGCGCTCCGGCCCGGTAGGCGCTCTGCATGAACTCCAGGACCGCCGCCTTCGGGTCCGGCTGCTCGCGCGCCTCGGCGTACCGCAGCAGAGCCAGGTGCCCGCTGCCGCTGGGCACCCACTCCGCGGCGGCGGGATGGAGCGGCCGGTCGGCCAGACCCTTCGGTTCGGGGACCGCGTAGGCGTAGAAGCAGGGTTCGGGGACGGTGTCGTCACCGAACCAGAAGCCGAAGCTGGTCACCTCACGGGAGTAGGCCTCGCACTCCACGCCGCCCGCGTTCTCCGGCGGCTGGACGCGGCGCGGCGAGAACCGGGTGACCGCGATGTCGAACGTGTGCCAGAAGTGGTGCACCGGGCTGGTCTTGCCGGAGTACCCGGCCGCGAACTCCTCCAGCACCAGGTTGACCTGGCTCAGGACCTGCCAGTACTTGGTGGCCTTCTCGGGCGCGTACGCGCGTTGCTCCTTGTCGTCCACGAAGGGCCGGTCGGAATCCGGCAGGTCGAAGGGCTGCGCGTTCGGGATGCTGCCGTCCACCCCCAGGCTGTCCAGAGCCGACTGGAACCGCAGGTAGAACGAGGAGACGCTGTGCCCCTGGAGCGGGAAGGAAACCGTGTGCCCGTCCAGGTTCGAGGCCACCAGCTGGTGGCGGACGAAGTCGAAGTCCACCGTGAAGACCGGGTTGCCGTCCACCAGCCCCATCGGGCGGGAGGTGATCCCGCTGCCGGTCAGGTGGAAGGGCACGTGCCACCAGTGGTTGCGGCGGGAGCTGTGGGCCAGCCGGACCTTGCCGACGATCTGCTCGAAGCGGTGGATGGTCTCTTTGGTGTCTTTCCACTCGTCGAGCGGAAACGCGGGGAACAGCTCCATGGTGACGGTTCTCCTCGGTGGGGACTCGAAGCGGTCGGAGGCGGCGCGGGACCGGGTCACCAGCCCCGGCGCGTGGCCCGCGCCGACTGCCCGGCGGCGGCCGGGTGCGAGTCACGCGTGCGGTAGACGACGTAGGGACGGAACAGGTAGCCGACCGGTGCGCTGAAGGCGTGCACGAGCCGGGTGAACGGCAGCAGGGCGAACAGGGCCAGGCCCATGAGCGCGTGCAGTTTGTAGGGCGGCTCGGCGGCGGCCATCGCCGCGATGTCGGGCTGCAGGATCCAGATGGACCGGAACCACGGCGACACCGTCTCCCGGTAGTCACCGGTGTGCCCGCCCGCGAGTTCCACACCCGCGAAGTAGACGGTCATCCCCAGGCCGGTCACGATCGCCAGCACCAGGACCACGTACATGAGCTTGTCGTTGCGGGTGGTGGCGCTGAACACCGGACCGGTGGTGCGCCTGCGCCAGATGAGCAGGGCGATCCCGGCCAGCGTGCACACCCCCGCCACGATCCCGAACGCCAGCGCCGTCACGTGGTAGAGCGTGTCCGAGACCCCCAGCGCCCGCGTCCACGTGTCCGGGATCAGCAGACCCACCACGTGGCCGACGATCACCACCAGCAGACCGAAGTGGAAGAGCGGGCTGCCGATCCGCAGCAGCCTCGACTCGTACAGCTCCGAGGAGCGGGTGGTCCAGCCGAACCGGTCGTAGCGGTAGCGCCACACCAGGCCGCCCACCACGAGCACCAGCACCACGTAGGGCAGTACGCCCCACAGGACGAGGTCCATCGGACCGGACCCGCCCGCCTCCGCCTCCGGGTTCAACTCCGCCTCCTGGTGACGTCGGTCAGCGGAAGCGGGACCCGCGGCCGCGCGCCGTAGGGTTCCATCCCCACGTCCTCCGCGGGCGGCCCCTCCTGGGCCAGGCGGCGCACGCGCTCCTCGTCCGCGCGCCGGGGCGGCGGAAGGGTGTACCGGACCGCGTCGACGACCCGGGCGTAGGGCGTTCCGTAGTCGCTCAGGGCCCGGGACAGCAGGTCCAGCCCCGACCGGAAGTTGACCAGGAGCTCCTGCCCGGCCTCGGCGTCGCCCCGGGCCGCGAACTCCAGCATGACCGCCAGGTGGTCGGGCAGCTCGCGGGCGGACACCCGCCACCCCGCCTCGGCGTAGACCCGTTTGACCTCGGCCAGCGCGTGGCCGCGGCGCCGGGTGTCGCCGTCGGTGTAGTACGTCATGTGGAGCGCGCGGCGGCGGCGCAGGTCGAACACGTCCACGTAGTGCTCGGCCAGTTCCAGCTCAGGTGTGGTGGAGGCGTGCTCGCAGAACTCCAGCAGGTCGGTCCGGGACCGGCTCTTCGGCAGTTCCGCGGCGGCGCGCGCGGCCAGCGGGAGCCGCTCGAAGAAAACGCCGTCCGGGTAGCCGAGCAGGACCGACGCGGCCTGGTGGGTCACCGCCCTGGCGTGTGCCCTGCGGGCGTTCCGCCCGGCGCCGAGCCAGCCCGCTCCGCTCCGGCCGTCCGGGTTCCGGTCGTCCTGGCTCGGAACCGCCGGACGCGCACCGGCCGTGTCGGGCAGGTGTGCGCCGTCCGGGTTCGCCGTGCCCGATTCGAAGGCGCCCTCGTTCGGGCCGCCCCCGATGCCGTTGGTTGTGCTCATGTTCGACCCCCTAGCGCGGTCCGGGACCTGCGCCCCGGTCTCCGCCGTTGTCGGTACCGCCACCGTCTCGGGGCGGGAAGAGCCCTTCGGGACGTCCGTTTCCGTCCCAGTTCAGAAGGTTGACCCGGCCGTCGGTGCCCGCCCGGCCGCCCGTGGCTGCGCCGTCACTGGTCTGGCGTTCCCGGAGGGCGTGGAAGGTCTCCACGGAGGCCGCGTCGGGGCGCCCTGAGGCCTCGCCGAAGGGGACGTCGCCCATACCGCCCATACCGGGTCCGCCGTCGAAGTCGAGGCTGCACCCGACCTCCTCGATGACCCCGCGGTCGGCCTCGTCCACCCCGAAGGCCGTGGGCACGACGTAGCGCTCGTCGTACTTGGCCAGGGCCAGCAGCCGGTACATGTCCTCGATCTCGGTGCCGGTCATGCCGACGGCGGTGGCGATGGTCTCGTCGCGTTCCTGGCCGAGGTTGACCCGGCGCATGTAGGAGCGCATGGCGGCCAGCCGCCGCAGGACCAGGTCCACGGGCGCGGTGTCACCGGCCGTGAAGAGCTCGGCCAGGTACTCGACCGGGATGCGCAGGGCGTCGATGGCTCCGAAGAGGTTGCCCGCCTCCTCGCCGTCGTGCCCGGTCCTCGTGAGCGTGTCCACCACCGGCGACAGCGGCGGGACGTACCAGACCATCGGCATCGTGCGGAACTCCGGATGCAGCGGCAGGGCCACCCGGAAGCGCTTGGCCAGCGCGTAGACCGGCGACCGGACCGCGGAGTCCACCCAGCGGTCGGGGATGCCGTCCCGGCGGGCGGCCGCCCGCACGCGCGGGTCCGAGGGGTCGAGGAAGACCCCCAGCTGGGCCTCGTAGAGGTCCTGTTCGTCCTCGACCGACGCCGCCTCGCCGACCCGGTCCGCGTCGTAGAGCACGACCCCCAGGTACCGCAGCCGTCCCACACAGGTCTCGGAGCAGATGGTGGGCATGCCCACCTCCACCCGCGGGTAGCAGAAGGTGCACTTCTCGGCCTTGCCCGTCTTGTGGTTGAAGTAGATCTTCTTGTAGGGGCAGGCCGTGACGCACATGCGCCAGCCCCGGCAGCGGTCCTGGTCCACGAGCACGATGCCGTCCTCGACCCGCTTGTAGAGCGCACCGCTCGGACAGGCGGCCACACAGGTGGGGTTGAGGCAGTGCTCGCAGATGCGCGGCAGGTAGAACATGAAGGTCTCCTCGAAGGAGAGCTTCACCTTGTCCCCGATCCTGCGCACGATCGGGTCCTGCGCGGCGAGCTCGGGACCGCCGGCCAGGTCGTCGTCCCAGTTCGCGCTCCACTCCACCTTCATCGGCTTGCCCGTGAGCGCCGAACGCGGGCTGGCCACCGGGAAGTCGTCGCCCAGCGGAGCGTTGGTCAGGGTCTCGTAGTCGTAGGTCCAGGGCTCGTAGTAGTCCTGGATGGAGGGCATCACCGGGTTGGCGAAGATGGTCGCGAGCCGTTTGATCCGGCCTCCCGCGCGGGGCACCAGCCTTCCGTCGGGCCGGCGGACCCAGCCGCCCTTCCAGCGCTCCTGGTCCTGGTAGGCGCGCGGGTACCCCTGGCCCGGCCGGGTCTCGACGTTGTTGAACCACGCGTACTCGACGCCGCTCCGGTTGGTCCACGCCTGTTTGCAGGTGACCGAGCAGGTGTGACAGCCGATGCACTTGTCGAGGTTCATCACCATGGCGACCTGCGCCATGACCCGGCCGATCGGCCGCTCCTCCGAGCGCCCCTCCCGGTCCGCCGCTGCCCTCCCGGTCTGGCTCCGCTCCGCCATCAGTACCGCACCTCCGTCGTCCGCTTGCGCACGACCGTGACCTCGTCGCGCTGGTTCCCGGTCGGGCCGAGGTAGTTGAAGGCGTAGGTGAACTGGGCGTATCCGCCGATGAGGTGGGTCGGCTTGACCATCAGGCGGGTGAGCGAGTTGTGGATGCCGCCCCGCTTGCCGGTGGTCTCCGTCTTGGGCACGTCGATGGTGCGCTCCTGGGCGTGGTGCATGTACACCGTCCCGGTCGGCATCCGGTGCGAGACCACCAGGCGGGCGGCGACCACGCCGTTGCGGTTGACCGCCTCGACCCAGTCGTTGTCGGAGGCCCCGATGGCCTCGGCGTCGGCCACGCTCATCCAGATCGTGGGGCCGCCCCGGGACAGGGTCTGCATGAGCAGGTTGTCCTGGTACTCGGAGTGGATGGACCACTTGGAGTGCGGGGTCAGGTAGCGCACGACCACCTCGCGCTGCCCGGTCGGGCCGATCCGGGGCTCACCGAACAGGCGGCTCATGTCCAGCGGCGGCCGGTAGACCGGAAGGGCCTCACCGAACTCGTGCATCCAGTCGTGGTCGACGTAGAAGTGCTGGCGGCCGGTGAGCGTGTGCCAGGGCTTTGCGTGCTCGACGTTGATGGTGAAGGGCGAGTAGCGGCGGTCCGAGGCCTCCTTGCCGGACCACTCCGGGCTGGTGCCCACCGGGGTCGGCCCGTGCTTGGCGTCGTCGAAGACCACGCGGCGCTCGGCCGAGCGGTGGATCAGCTCGTCCATGTCGGTGCCGGTGCGCTCGGCCAGGCGCTCGAAGCCCTGAGCGGCCAGGCGTCCGTTGCTGGTGCCCGACAGCGCGAGGATCATCTCGCAGGCCTTGACGTCGGTGTCCAGGGACGGCCGGCCGTCCGCGACCCCGCCGCGCACCGCCCCGTTGCGCCGGCGCAGCCACTCGATCTCCTCGTCCGGGGTGAAGGACACCCCCTTGACCGGGAGCCCCTTGCCCTCGGCGAGCGGGCCGAGCGCCGCCAGCTTCTGGGCCACCGCCGAGTAGTTGCGGCGGACGGCGACGATGCCGGGCATGGTGCTGCCCGGTACCGGGCGCTCCCCCAACGCCTTCCAGTCCGGCGGCACCCCGTGCGGCTGGGCGAGCTCTCCGTCCGTGTCGTGCTGGTGCGGCACCGCGACCAGGTCGGTGACCTCGCCGAGGTGGTCGGCGGCCAGGCCGCTGAACACCCTCGCCAGGGCGTGGAAGGTGTCGAAGTCGGTACGGGTCTCCCACGGCGGGTCGATCGCCGGGTTGAAGGCGTGCACGAACGGGTGCATGTCCGTGGTGGACAGGTCGTGCTTCTCGTACCAGGTGGCGGCGGGCAGCACGATGTCGGACAACAGGGTGGAGCTGGTCATCCGGAAGTCCATGGAGAGCAGCAGGTCGAGCTTGCCCTCCGGGATCTCCTCCCGCCAGGTCACGTCGCTGGGCCGGTGTTCCGGGCCGGCGGGCTCCGACCGAAGGTTGGAGTGGGTGCCCAGGAGGTGCTTCAGGAAGTACTCGTTGCCCTTGGCGGAGGACCCGAACAGGTTGGACCGCCACAGGGTGAGGGTCCGGGGCCAGTTCTGCGGGTCGTCCGGGTCCTCGGCCGCGAAGCGGAGCGTGCCGGCGTGGAGCTGGTCGGCGACGTACTCGGCGGGGTCCCGGCCGAGTTCGGCGGCCTCCTTGCCGAGCTGGACCGGGTTGCGGTTGAAGGTCGGGAAGGACGGCATCCAGCCCATGCGGGCCGACGCCGCCACGAGGTCGGCGGTGTGCCGGCCCCGCACCTTCCCCGGGCCGAGCGGCGACATGAGGGCGTCGGCCCGGTAGGTGTCGTAGCGCCACTGGTCGGTGTGGGTGTACCAGTAGGCGGTCCCGGCCATGAAGCGCGGCGGGCGCGCCCAGTCCGCCCCCGAGGCGTAGGCGGCCCAGCCCGCGGCCGTGCGGCACTTCTCCTGGCCCACGTAGTGCGCCCAGCCGCCGCCGTTGACCCCCTGGCAGCCGGTGAGCAGCAGCAGGGCCAGGAAGGAGCGGTAGGCGTTCTCCCCGTGGAACCACTGGTTGGTCCCGGCACCCAGGACGATCATGGCCCGGCCGCCGCTGGCGTCGGCGGTGTCGGCGAACTCGCGGGCGATCCGCACCGCGCGGTCGGCCGGGACGGAGGTCAGCGCCTCCTGCCAGGCCGGGGTGTAGGCGGCGTTCGGGTCGTCGTAGCCGGCGGGCCAGATCCCGGGCAGCCCGGGCCGGGACACCCCGTACTGGGCCAGGACCAGGTCGAACACGGTGGTGACCAGGCGTCCGCCGACCCTGCGGACCGGCACGCCCCTGGTGTCGACCTCGGCCGTGCCGCCGGGGGTGTCGAAGCGGGGCAGCGCGATCTCGGCCGCCTCGGCGCCCTCGGCGTAGAAGGTGAGTTCGGGGACCCGGCCCTCCAGGTCGAGGTTCCACTTCCCCTTGCCGTCCTCTCCCCAGCGGTGCCCGATGGTGCCGTTCGGGGCGACCGGCGCCTCCTCCCCCTCGGGCCAGAACACGGGCTTCCAGGCGGAGTTGGCCTCGTCGGTGTTGTCGGGCAGGTCCGCGGCCATGAGGAACTTGCCGGGTACGAGGCGGCCGTCGCGTTTCTCCAGGGCCACCAGGAAGGGGAGGTCGGTGTAGGAGCGCACGTACTCGGCGAAGCGGGGGGTGGGGCTGTCGACGAAGCGTTCCTTGAGGATCACGTGCCCCATCGCCATCGCCAGGGCCCCGTCGGTGCCCGGGTGCGGGGCCAGCCACTCGTCAGCGAACTTGGCGGCGTCGTTGTAGTCCGGGGCGACCACCACGACCTTCTGGCCCCGGTACCGGGCCTCGGCCATCCAGTGCGCGTCCGGGGTGCGGGTCACCGGCACGTTGGAGCCCCACAACACGAGGTAGGCGGCGTCCCACCAGTCACCGGACTCGGGGACGTCGGTCTGGTCGCCGAACACCTGCGGGGAGGCCACCGGAAGGTCCGCGTACCAGTCGTAGAACGACAGCATCGAGCCGCCGAGCAGGTTCACGAAGCGGGCACCCACACCGTGGGAGACCATCGACATCGCGGGGATCGGCGAGAATCCGGCGATCCGGTCGGGGCCGTACTTGCGGATCGTCAGCACGTGCGCGGCGGCCGCGATCTCCAGGGCCTCGTCCCAGGTGGTGCGGACCAGCCCGCCCTTGCCCCGCGCCCGCTGGTAGCGGCGGCGCTTCTCGGGGTCGGTGGTGATCTCCTCCCACGCCAGGACCGGATCACCCAGCCGCTCACGCGCCTCCCGGTACATCTCGACGAGCACGCCGCGCGCGTACGGATAGCGCACGCGGGTCGGCGAATAGGTGTACCAGGAGAAAGCCGCGCCGCGCGGACAACCGCGCGGTTCGTACTCGGGACGGTCCGGACCGACGGACGGATAATCGGTCGCCTGAGTTTCCCAAGTAATGATTCCGTCTTTGACGTAAACATCCCAGGAACAGGAACCCGTGCAGTTCACACCGTGCGTGGAACGGACCACGCGGTCATGGCTCCAACGGTCCCGGTAGAACACATCTCCCTCGCGACCACCATGCCTGACCTGCGCACGGTCTCCGTCAAGGGGATCCGAACGAGTCAGATAGCTTCCCAGCCGAAGGAGGCTCTCGCCCGCTCCCCCGTTTTTGCCCTGTCCCGCCATCAGGAATACACCCCGTTTGCCCGCCCATTGCCCGCAGCCCTGGAAAGCACACCCAGCCCTGGCCACATTCCGTTAATAAATATGCCTTCTCCGGCACGGATGTCACGTTTCCCACTCCGCATAGGGCGACAATCTCCGCAGACCGACAGAGAAGGAGCCGTAATGCGTGCGGAACTTGGGGAGCGGGCCACCCGGCCGGGAACCGCGGGCGGCAACCTCGCCCTCGCGACGGCGGCGTTCACGCTGACCTTCTGGGCCTGGAACCTGATCGGCCCGCTGTCGCGGAGCTACAGCGAGGACCTGGGCCTGACACCGACCCAGACGTCGGTCCTGGTGGCCTTCCCCGTACTGGTGGGCTCCCTCGGACGCATCCCGGTGGGCACCCTCACCGACCGCTACGGCGGCCGGGTGATGTTCACGGCCATCTGCTTCCTCAGCATCGTCCCGACCTTCCTGGTCGGGTTGTCCGCGTCCTCGTACGGGATGCTGCTGCTCTGGGGCTTCTTCCTCGGGATCGCGGGCACCTCGTTCGCGATCGGCATCCCGTTCGTCAACGCCTGGTATCAGGCCGACCGGCGCGGGTTCGCCACGGGTGTGTTCGGCGCGGGCATGGGCGGCACCGCGCTGTCGGCCTTCCTCACCCCGCGCCTGGTGGAGGCCATGGGGGTCTTCACCACACACCTGCTGATGTGCGCGGCGCTGGCCGCGATGGGCGCCGTCATGTGGTCCTTCGCCCGGAACTCGCCCACCTGGAAACCGCGGACCGAACCGGCGCTGCCCCGCATGCGCGAGGCCCTGGGACTGAAGGCGACCTGGCAGGCGTCCGCCCTGTACGCGCTGGTCTTCGGCGGCTTCGTGGCCTTCTCCACCTACCTGCCGACCCTGTTGACCACCGCCTACGCCTACGCCCAGACCGACGCGGGCATGCGCACCGCCGGGTTCGCGATGGCAGCGGTCGTCGCCCGCCCGGTCGGCGGCATCCTGTCGGACCGGATCGGTCCGGTGAAGGTCTGCCTGATCTCCTTCTTCGGCACCTGCGCCTTCGCCGTCGTGCTGGCGCTGCACCCGCCCGCGGAGTTCCCCGCCGGGCTGTCGTTCGTCCTGATCGCCCTGTCCCTGGGCCTGGGCACCGGCGCGGTGTTCGCCCTGGTCGCCAAGCTCGTGGACCCGTCCCGGGTGGGTACGGTCACCGGCCTGGTGGGCGCCGCGGGCGGTCTCGGCGGTTACTTCCCGCCTCTGCTCATGGGCGTGGTCTACCAGGCCACGGGCGCCTACACGCTGGGCTTCGTCCTGCTGGCCGTGGTCGCGCTCGTCGTGGCCCTGTACACCTCACGCGCCTTCCGCGACGTCACCTGACCCGCTCTCCCGACGAGTCCGGGCCCTGTCCACAGCCTGTGGACAGGGCCCGGCGCCGGGACCAGCTCTCCGGAAAGGCACGGTCACAGGGCGACACGGTCACAGGGCCGCGGCGAGGTCCCGGGCCCGGACCAGGACCGCCGAGCGGTTGCCGACCTTGACCCGCTCCAGCGCCCTGACCCCCTCCGGCAGCGGCACCCGGCGCGTCCGCGCCGTCACGACCACCACCGCGCGCCGGGGCAGGACCCGGCCCATCGAGGCGAGCAGTCCCCGGATCGGATCCTCCTCCGGGGCCCCGCCCTCCCAGTGGGTCATCTCCCCGTAGGGGACGTCGGTGACCACGAGGTCGGCGTCGACCGGTTCGGTCAGTCCGAAGACGTCGGCGACCGCGGAGTCGTGCGGGAGGTCACCGCCCATGGCGGCCAGGCCGGCGGCCAGGTCGCGGGCGGCCTCGGCCCGTTCCACGAACGCCACCCGGCCGAAGTCCCGCGCCGAACGGCGCAGCTCCTGCTCCCGCTCGGCCAGCCCCGCCCCGGTCAGCAGCTCCAGGTTGCGCGCGGCGATGCCCACGGCGTCCTCGTCCACGTCCGTGGCGCGTACGTGCGTCAGCCGGTCCCGGTGGAGCAGGCCCAGCACCGCCACGAGGTAACCGCTGCCGCAGCAGGGGTCCCACAGCCGCACCCGGTCGCCCTCGACGTGCACCATCGCCCGCTGGAGGAGCTCACTCGCCAGTCTCACGGGAAAGCCCGGGTAGCCGGGCGCGGACCGCAACACCTGTCCGCTCGCCAACGCCGAGTGGTCCGTACGCTCGGTGGCGTACCGGTAGCTCACAACCGTCCCTCTCGTTTCCCCGACAACGCCGAAGGCCCGGTGTCTGGGACACCGGGCCTTCGATGATGCGGTCCTGACGGGATTTGAACCCGCGGCCTCCACCTTGACAGGGTGGCGAGCACTCCTAACTGCTCCACAGGACCTCGTTGCGTGTACAACTCTAGCGCGACTTCGGAGTACTTCGCACCTTCGCCGAAATAGAGTGGTTCACGACGCATCCGAAACCACGAGAGGACCCCTGCGTGAGCGACTCGTCCGCCCCCCTTCCCTCCGGCCCGGACTCCACGCGGGTCGACCGTTGGCTGTGGGCGGTACGCCTCGTCAAGACACGCGCCGACGCAGCCCAGGCCTGCCGCGGCGGGCACGTGCGGGTCAACGACCGCCCGGCCAAACCGGCCACGACGGTCAAGGCCGGCGACCAGGTCAGGGTCCGCCTGCACGGCACCACGCGCATCATCGACGTGAGCCACGTCATTCTGAAGCGGGTCGCCGCCCCGGTCGCCGCCCGCTGCTACGTCGACCGCACCCCCGCCCAGCCGGCGCAGGCCACCGCGCCGGTGATCCGGCGGGACCGCGGCGCTGGCCGCCCCACCAAGCGGGACCGGCGCCAGCTGGAGAAACTCCGCACGGACTTCCCGCCCCAGGCCTGAGTCCTCGCGGCACCCCCCACAACAGAACCAGGAGCCCTCCGTGGCCCTCCCCTCCCCTCTGGCCTCCGGACGCGACGCGGAGGTGTTCGCCCTGGACGAGCACCGGGTGCTGCGCCGCTACCGGTACTTCTGCGACACCGCCCCCGAGGCCGCCGCCATGGAGCACGCGGCAGCGCACGGTTTCCCCGTACCCGAGGTGCACCGGGCCGAGGGCAGCGAGCTGGAGATGGAGCGCCTGTACGGCCCCACGATGCTCGACGCCTCCCTGGACGGGCAGATCACGCCCGAGGAGGCGAGCCGGGTCCTCGCGGAGCTCCACGAACGCCTCCACGCCCTTCCGCCCCGCCCGGGCGGTGCCGGCGGCCGCCTCCTGCACATGGATCTGCACCCGGGCAACGTCGTCCTCACACCGAAGGGCCCGGTGGTGATCGACTGGACCAACGCCCGCGACGGAGACCCGGACCTGGACCTGGCACTGACCGCGCTGCTGCTGGCCCTGATCGGCGAGAGCGGACCGCCGCCCCTGGCCCGGCTGGCCGCCGCGTGCCTGGAGCCCTACGCGGGGCACGTCAAGGGCGACCCGACCCGGCTCGTCGACGAGGTGGTCGCGCTGCGCGCCGACGACCCCAACCTCACCGAGGAGGAGGTCGCCCTGCTCCCCCGCGCCGCGGACCTCGTCCGCCGGGCCCGGGCCGCGCGGACCCGGCCGGAGGACGGGTCGACGGAGGTGGACGCACCCCCGGCCCGGGGGTGACCGGACCCTCTCGGAACCGCGTCCTCGCACACCCGAGATCCACCCGGCCGGCCCGGCAGAATCGGCCTCACCACCGACACCGCGACGGAAAGTGAGGCCGCAACATGGCACAGGAGACGCAGGAGCGCAGACGGCTCGCCGCGTTGGAGGGGCCCGACCGCCCCGGAGCGGTACGCGCGGCCACCGCGGTCTGGACGGGCGCCGTGGCCCTGGGCGCAGCCGAGGCAGCCGTGTTCGCGCGGGGCCTGCTGGCCGAAGGCGTCCCCTGGGAGGAGCTGCTGCCCGGCCTGGGCGTGCGCGCGCTGGTCTACGCCGTGGTCCTGGCCGTGGTCGCGTTCTTCCACCGGGGACACCGCTGGGCCCGCTGGGCACTGGCTCTCGGGCTCGGGATCGTGGGCACGCTCAGTCTCGTCTCCGAGCCGGTCGGCTGGCTGCTGCAGGGCGAGGCGATCGACGGGCTCCCGGAACCGACCCCGCAGTTCGTGGCGATCGCGGTGCTGCGCACCCTGCACCTGGTCGCGGTGGCCGTCGGGCTGGTGCTGATGTTCCGGCCCGACGCCAACGCCTTCTTCCGCGCCCGGAACCGATCCGGAGCCGCCAGGCCTGGGCGGAACGCTCCCTAGAGCGGGTGGCGGGCCAGGAAGGACAGGACCGCCTCGGTGGCCTTGGGCGCGGCCTCGTGCAGGTAGCCGTGGCGGGCCCCGGGCAGGGACAACAGCTCCGCACCGGGGATGCGCCCGGCGAGCAGCTCGGCGTTGGCCACCGGGGTGAGTTCGTCGTCCTCGCCGTGCACCACCAGCGTCGGCGCCTGGATACGGGGCAGCAGGTCCCAGCCGTCGTGCTTGAGGCTGGCCTCGTAGTGGCGGCGCTGGGCGCGCAGCGGGTTGCGGGGCAGGACGCGGGTGACCGCCTCCGGGTTCGCCTCGGCCCACTCCGGTGTGTAGAAGAGCGGACCGATCAGGGCGCGTCCCTCCTCGCCACTGGCCTTGCGCAGCGCGAGGGACGCGTGCCGGGGGCGCTCGACCTCGTGTTCTCCGCCGGGCGCGGTGGCACCGAGCACGAGGGCGCCGACCCGTTCGGGAGCGATCGAGGCGAGGGTCTGGGCGACCTTCCCGCCCATGGAGAAACCGTAGACGTGCGCGCGTCCGGCTCCGAGGTCGTCCAGGACCGCGAGGACGTCCCGGGCCAGCAGCTCCATGCTGTACGCCCGGTCGAGGGGCGCGTCGCTGCCGCCGGTACCGCGCAGGTCCACGCGCACCACCCGGTGGTGTTCGGCGAGGTCCTCGTACACCCCCTCCCACATCTCGTGGTCGAGGGACTGTCCGTGGACGAGCAGCAGGGTCTCTCCCGCGCCATGGACGTCGTACCAGATCCGGGTTCCGTCAGCGGCGGTCGCGTGGTTCACGCCAACGGACACTACCCGACAAACCAGGCGCCCCACCGAGTCGGGGCCGGAGGCTCTACGTCTTGTAGTGGCCCTCCCTGATCTCCTTGTTGGCGCTCAGACCGATCACCGCGCACGCCACGACCATGACGAACACCCCGGACCCCGCGGACACACTGGTGGGGGACAGCGACGGGAGCCAGGCGAAGAAGTACAGGACCGGCGTCAGGTAGGACAGGACTCCGGTCGTCACCAGCACGCCCTTGGACGCGCCCCGGAGACAGGCCAGCGAAAGGCACAACAGGACCACGAGCGCCGCGAAGGCGAGCATGAACAGCCACTGGGCCTCTCCCACGGCTTCGCCGAACAGGAGCCAGCCGGTGGCATAGCCGTCCAGCGGCTGCGCGCTGACCTCGCCCTCCTCCCAGAAGCGCACCCCTCCCCCGCTGCGGACCCACGGCAGCGCCATACACAGGAACAGGGAGATCGCGCCAGCGGCGTAGGCCGCCGTCCGGGCCCGATCCGCAGGGGCGTCCGTCCTGTCGTGCTCGACGCGCATCTCCAGAAGATGCAACCGCTTCCGGAGCTTCGCGACATCACCGACTACGTCTGAGTTTTCCTGTGGCAAGGGAGCCTCCTGTCGCGGTGGGAAAAGGAACACAGGGGTAGACACCGGCCGCGGCGGGCCGGTTCGCTCCGCGCCCCGGGCCGATGCCCTCCCGTTCGTGATCTCTCGTGACCTCGCTCCGCGAACCAAACCCTGGGCTCCGAGCATCTCCCCAGGTCCCATCGTCTGCGGGGTGGGGCCCACACGACCCGGCCGAAGGAGCGCGCATGAGTTCCCCCGTCATCGCCACCGACAGCGATCAGGGCCCTCGGCCGAGCCAACAGGACGCCTGCTCCCACCGGTTCGAACCCGACTCCGGCGGCTGGCGGGCCACCGTGGCCGACGGGTTCGGCGACCACCCCGACACCGGTGAGGCCGCCCAGCTCGCCGCGGACACCGCCACCGCCGCACCGGGTGAGGCCCTGGACGCCGTCCTGGCCGCCGCGCGGGCGATCACCCTGACCCACCCCGGAACCGACTGCGTGCTGGCCCACGCCCGCCAGGACGCCCCCGACGACCCCATAGACATCGCGTGGGTCGGTGACTGCCGGGTCTGGACCTGGAGTCCCGGGGGAGGGCTGCGCCAGCACACCCGGGACCACACCCACGGGCAGGAGCTGCGCGACCTGCGGGTCTCGGAGGACCTCGCCCGGATCGGCGACCACGCGGTCACCACCTCCGTGGCCACCGCCGCCCTCGACGACGTCGGCACCGCCACCGCACCCGCGGCCGACCTCACCCTGTTCACCTGCGACGGCATCCATGACTACGTGGACCGGCGGCTGCTGGCCGAACTCGTCGCCGAACACGCCCACGACCCCGACACCCTGGTGCGGGTCCTGGTGGACGCCGCCCGCGAGGCGGAGAGCACCGACAACGCCACCGCCCTGGTGATCGGGCTGCCCCCGCGGCCGACCGGCCCCGGCTGCCACCGGACGCGGCAGGAACGCCTCCTGGACGGCCTGGAGGGCTTCGGCGGGACGGGCTTCGGGGCCCACCTCCCCGAGGACTCGGAGTACCTGCTGCGCACCCTCGCCGAGGACCGCGCCGCCGGGATCGCCTGCGACCGCTTCCTCCTGCGCGACGGCACCACCTACTGGTGCACGAAGGACTCCGACCACACCGACCACCACGTGAGCTGGCACGGCGTCACCTGGTGAGACCCGGCCGGGGTGCGGGGCCGCCGGAGACCGGGCCCCACCCGGCGCACACCGTCACCGAGAGGACGTCCGGCACCGCGGAAGGTTACTTCCCCCGACCTCTTGAAAACAAAAATTCAATCTGTTCAAATAGATTCAAGACGGCGGGGGTTCCGCCGCCGAGACCGAGAAGAGGGGACCGGCCATGCCCGCCGCCTTCACAGAGGCCGAACGCACCCGGATCACCGAGCTGCTGCTCACCAACGGGGAACGACTGTTCACCACCCAAGGCCTGCGCAAGACCTCCCTGGAGGACCTGGTCAGCGGCACCGGCATCGCCAAGAGCAGCTTCTACCAGTTCTTCGCCGCCAAGGAGGCCCTCTACCTGGAGCTGATGATGCGGCAGTCAGCCGCCGTCAAGCGTGAGGTCGTCGACGAGGCCCTGCTCAGCACGGAGGACGTCCGCGAAGGGCTGCGCCGCTTCCTGCACGCCACCCTCCGCCGACTGGACTCCGACCCGCTCTACCGGCGCCTCATGACCCATCCCGAGGAGATGGCGGCCGTCATGCGAAGGCTCGGCACCGCCGACCCCTCGGCCGTCTCCGCCTTCACCGCCTCGCCCGACAACCCGGCCCGGGCACTCGTGGACTTCATCACCCACCGCCAGACGGAGGGCGACCTCCCCGACCACGACCCCGCGGTGATCGTCGGCGTGATCCAGGCGGTCCTCGTGCTGCCGATCAACCGGGAGCTCCTCGGAGACCCCGCCCTCCTCCCCCAGATCCAGGACCTGCTGGTCGACATCGTCGCCGCGGGACTCACCCCCCGGAAGGACTGACCGCCATGACCGCCAACGGCACCTCACCGTCGGACACCAGGAGCGCTCTCATCGTCGGCGGAGGCATCGCCGGCCTGGCCGCGGCGCTGCGCCTGCACCAGGCGGGCTGGCGCGTGCGGATCGTCGAGCGCGCCGCCCGGCGCCGCGGCGGCGGGTACGCCGTCTCCTTCGCGGGAATCGGCTACGACGCCGCCGAGCGGATGGGCGTCCTACCCGACCTGCTCGACCGGCACATCACCCCGGACACCCTGGTCTACGTCAAGAAGAACGGGGCCGACTCGTTCTCCGTGCCCGGCCCGACCGTGCGGGCGATGTCGGGGGAGCGCAACCTCAACCTGCTGCGGGGCGACATCGAGGACGTGCTCCACCAGAAGGTGCGCGACCACGCCGAGATCACCTTCGGCACCACCGTCGAGCGCGTCGACCAGTACGCCGACGGCGTGCGCGCCACGCTCAGCGACGGCACCGAGGCCACCGCCGACCTGCTCATCGGCGCCGACGGACTGCACTCGACCACCCGCTCCCAGGTCTTCGGCCCGGAGTCGGAGTACCGCCGCGACCTGCGGCACATGGTCGGCGTGTTCATGCTCGACCGCCTGCCCGAGGGCCTGGAGCCCGGCGCCACCGCCTCGGTGACCGACACCGGCCGCACCCTGGCCGTCATCGACCTGGGTGAGAACGGGGCCGCGGCGTTCTTCGGCTACCGCTCGGAGGAGTCCGACCGCGAACTCGCCGAGGGCCCGCACACCGCGATCCCGCGCGCCTACGGGGACATGGGCTGGGTGGCGCCCCAGGTGCTGGACCAGCTCACCGCCGCCGAGGACGTGTACTTCGACACCGTCAGCCAGATGGAGGTGGACGGATGGAGCCGCGGCCGGGTGGTCCTGCTGGGTGACGCCGCCTGGTGCGTGACCCTCTTCGCCGGATACGGCTCGGCCCTGGCCGTCGGCGGCGCGGACGCCCTGGGCACCGCCCTGGAGGAGCACCCGGACGACATCCCGGCGGCCCTGGCCGCCTGGGAGGGCCGGATCCGCCCGGAGGCCGAGCGCAAGCAGCGCCTGGGCCGCCAGGTCAAGGGGCTGTACGCGCCGAAGGACCCGTTCCGGCTGTGGCTGCGCGACCTGCCGCTGCGCATGGCCTCGAACCCGCTGATGAGCCGGTTCCTCCAGCGCCGCCTCCAGATCCGCGGCTGACACCGGCCGATCCTCTGCCCGGGCGGGTGGCGGAGCGGACCGCAGGAAGGCTCCGTGGACCGCCCTTTCGGACGGAGCACGTCAACGGGGGCGCCCGGAGGGGGTCGGAGAGGCGCCCACGGGTCGGCGCAGCCCGACCTGGGCGTCGCGCACGTGCAGCGCCAGATGCGTCTCCAAGCGGCGCGGAGAGGCGTCCCACCCCGGGCCGAGCAGCGTTCCGATCCGGGTGAGCCGCTGCCGCACGGTGTTGCGGTGCAGATGCAGGAGTTCGGCGACCCGCGCGACACTGCCGTCGGTCTCCAGGTAGTAGAAGGCGGTACGGGCCAGATCGGCGCCGCGCTCGTCGTCGTAGGCCAGCAGCGGGTCGACGGCGCGGGTGAGCGACCGCGGGAGGCCGCCGGAGCGGGCCAGGTCCAGGAGCGCGTGGACCATGCCCAGGTGGTCGCCGTCCAGCACGCCGTCCCGGTCGAGGGTGATGAGTGAGCCGAGGGCGAGGGACGCCCTCCGGTGCGCGTCGGGCAGCTCCCCCGGAGCCGCGACCGGCCCGGCGGAGCCCGCGCGCAGCGGCCAGCCGTGGCTCGCGAACGTCGCGCGCAGCCGGCGCTCCCACTCGGGTGAGGCGGTGAGCAGGCACAGATGGTCGGAATGCACCGTCATCACGGTCCGCCCGACAGCGGAGCGCAGGACCTGCTGGTACCGCCGCGCGTCCGCGAGCGGCACGTCCAGGGCCACGCACCAGAGGCGGTCGTCGGCGCGCAACCCCCACCTGCGCATCCGCCGCTCCAGCCGGTCGTGCGGGAGGTCGGTGCCGGAGAGCAGTTCGTCGATCAGCTCGTACTGGCCGCGCAGGTCGGCGTCCTCCTCCGCACGCGCGAAGAGCAGGGCGAGCGCCGCGTGCACGGCGACCCTCTCCAACAGCGCCCTGCCGTCGGCGTCCAGGACCGAGCCCGTGTGCACGGTGCCGAGGGTCTCGGCCGCCGCGGTGATCGCGACGGCGGTACCGGGTTCGGGTACCTCGTCCGCCGCGGCCGGGTCCGCGGTCGCGGCCAGCAGCGCGCCCGAGGAATCCCTCAGGTACAGGTCGTCGTCGAGGGCCCCTCGTCCGATGGTGAGCACGCGTCTGACGTCAGGTGAGACCATCACCGCGTCCAGGAGCCTGCGGTCGAGCTCCAGCATCCGGGTGGCCAGCTGCAGCTCGGCGGCGCTGCGCCGGTGCTCCGCGTTGAGCAGCTCGGCCTGGCGGGCCAGCTCCTCGAAGCGCAGCGAGTTGTCGATCGCGACCGCCGCCTGCTTGGCGATCGACTCGACACAGCTCACCTCCTCCGGCTCGAACCGGCGGGACCGGCGCTCGGCCACGATGAGCGCGCCGATCACGCGGCCCGCCACGGTGAGCGGCGCGCCCATGATCGTCTCCACCGCCTCGGCCCGCACGATCTCGTCCACCTCGGGGTCGTGGACGACCGAGGCGTCGTCCAGGTACTCCGAGGTCTGGAAGGGTGCCAGGCCGGTCGCCACCTGCCCCAGCACCCCGACCCCGAGCGGCATGCGCAGGGCCCGGTAGGCGGGTGTGGTGACGCCGTCGGACTGGCGGATGTAGGTGTCCCCGCGCTCGGGGTCGTTGAGGCTGATGTAGGCCATGTCCGCGCCGACGATGGCGCGCGTGCGGCGCACGATCGCCTGGAGTACGGCCTCCACGTCCCGTAGCGCAGTGAGGTCCGTGGCCGTGTCGAGGAGGACCCTCAGCAGGTCCTCACGCGAGCGCCTCAGAGTGTTCGACATGCACACAGCGTAGGCCGACCAATGGACTCCAGCACATCGTGGCTCACGTCACCGGCACGTTAGGTTTCGGTAAGTTTCCTGGTCAGGCCACTTCTCTCGGTGTCCCTGCCCGGATCCCTCGACCCCGTGGGCCACCAAGGTGTGGGCCGACAAGGAAGGACGGACGACGGTGCAGATCACCGGTGCGGTACTGGAAGAGATCGGACGGCAGCGCCCGTACGCGGAGTCGAAGCCCATCACCGTCGCCGGGGTGGAGCTCGCCGACCCCGGCCCGACCGAGGTCCGGGTGCGGATCGAGGCGGCCGGTGTGTGCCACTCCGATCTGTCGGTGCTGGACGGCAACCGCGTCCGCCCGGTCCCGATGCTGCTCGGCCACGAGGCCGCCGGCCGGGTCGAGGCCGTCGGCTCCGAAGTGACCGACGTCGCCGTCGGCCGCCGTGTGGTGATGACCTTCCTGCCGCGCTGCGGCGAGTGCGACGGCTGCCGTACCGACGGCCGGCTCCCCTGCTCGCCCGGCAGCGCCGCCAACAACGAGGGCCGGCTGCTGCACGGCTCGCGCCACCTGACCCGCGACGGCGAGACCGTCCACCACCACCTCGGGGTCTCCGGCTTCGCCACCCACGCCGTCGTGGACCGCGCCTCCCTCGTCCCGGTCGACGACGACGTGCCGGCCGAGATCGCCGCGGTCCTCGGCTGCGCCGTGCTCACGGGAGGCGGCGCGCTGCTCAACGCCGTGCGCCCCGCGGAGGGCGAGAGCGTCATGATCGTGGGCCTGGGCGGCGTCGGCATGGCCGCGCTGCTGGCCGCTGTGGCGCAGGGGACCGGCGACGTCATCGCCGTCGACACGCTGCCCGAGAAGCTGGAGCTGGCGCGGACGCTGGGCGCCTCCCACGCCTACACCCCGGACGAGGTGGCGGAGCAGGGGGTCAGGGCCTCCCACACCATCGAGTGCGCCGGAAACCCGCGCGCCTTCGAAACCGCGTTCGGCGCCACGGCCCCCGGCGGCCGCACCGTGACCGTCGGCCTGCCGAGCCCGACCGCCACGGCGCGGCTCTCGCCGCTCACGATGACCGCCGAGGCGCGCACCGTGATCGGCTCCTACCTGGGATCGGCCGTGCCCGCGCGCGACATCCCGAAGTTCGCCCAGTGGTGGCGCGAGGGCCGACTGCCCGTGGAGCACCTCATCAGCCGTCGGATCCGCCTGGACGAGATCAACCAGGCCATGGACGAGCTCGCCGAGGGCAGGGCCGTCCGCCAGGTCATCGTCTTCGACGAGTAACCGGGTTCCGAGCAGACACCGACCCGGACACCTCCGTGACCGGGGATCACGAAAGCAAGGGTCAATGAGTCAGACACCCGCCGAGCCGGACGCGGCCTCACCGCACTGGAAGGCGGGCCCGTTCGAGGTCCGCCTGCCCTTCGTGCACTACAAGTTCCAGTGGCAGGACTACACCCAGGGCCTCGTCATGTGCGCGGTCGACCTGTCCGCGATCCCACTGCTGACCGAACTCCTCGGGATGCCGTTCGAGGCGGCGCTCGCGGTCGTCGTCCTCAACGGCCTGCTCTACCTCCTGCACCACCTGCTGGGCGACCCGGTCGTGCCCGGCTGGATCACCCCGGCCGTCCCGCTGCTGATGGTCTACTGCCAGCAGTTCCCCGAGGGCCCGGAACGGGTCCAGGCGCTCATCGCCTTCCAACTCGTGCTCGCGGCGCTGTCGATCACACTGGGGGTGACCGGTCTGGCCTCGAAGGTGGTCCGCTTCATCCCGAACGCCCTGCGCGCGGGCATCGTCGTGGGCGCGGGGTTCGCCGCCGTCCAGAGCGTCTTCGCCGCGGGCGGCCGGTTCGAGACCTTCCCGTGGACCATCTCGATCGCCGTCGGCCTGGCCTTCCTCCTGCTCTACTCGAAGGGCTTCGCCGCCGCGCAGAGGCACAGCAGGGTGCTGCGCCTCATCGGCAGCCTCGGCATCCTCCCGTGCATCCTGCTCGCCGTCGTCGTCGCCCCGCTCTTCGGTGAGGCGCCCTGGCCGACCCTGGAGTGGGGGCTGGCCACACCCGACTTCGTGACCCTGTGGACGGAGTACACCGTCTTCGGCGTCGGCATCCCCCCGGCGATGATGCTGCTCACCGCGATCCCCACCGTGGCCGCGGCCTACATCGTGGTCTTCGGTGACGTGCTGCAGGCGCGCGCCGTCATCGACGAGGCCGCCGAGGAGCGCCCCGACGAGAAGGTGCGCTACAACCCGAACCGCGCCCACATCATCTTCGGTGCGCGCAACGCCGTCATGGGCGTCATCGGCCCGGACGTGACCATGTGCGGGCCGCTGTGGGCGGCCATGCAGGTGGCGATCTCCGAGCGGTACAAGAGGGGCCGCGACGCCATGCGGTCGATCTTCGGCGGCGTCGGCTCGTTCCGCTGGGGCACCAACACGGGCCTGTGGCTGCTGCCGATCGTCTCGCTCGTCGAACCCGTCCTCGGCGTGGCGCTGGCCCTCACCCTCATCATCCAGGGCTTCGTGAGCGTCAAGGTCGGCATCCTCGAAGCACGCAGCAGGACCGATCTGGGCATCGCCGGTGTCACCGGCGCCGTCCTGGCGGTGAACGGTGCCGCCTGGGGCTTCGCCGTCGGCATCATCCTGTGCCTGCTCGTGTACGGGCGCCGGTTCTTCTCCGGCGAGGACGACGGGGTGATCAACCACGGCGGACCCTCACCCGACAGCACGGTCAAGGACTGACCGGGAAGCGGCGGCCCGGACGGGATCCGGGCCGCCGCCTCATCCGTTCCCGGAGCGCGCGCCGCCGGACTTCGCGGAGGGAGCGCGCTCGACGCGCGTCCAGCCCCTCCAGCCCCGCTCCTCCAGGATGGCCAGCAGCCGTTCCGCGACCGGTGAGGATTCGAGCATGGTGGAGTCCATCAGGTCGACGAAGGCCTGGTCCAAACCGTCGTCCTGCAGCGCACCGGATTCCAGGGCGCGCATCATCAACTCCTCCAGGATGTCGGCGATCCGGGCGATCCGCGGGTCGTCGGGCGACCAGTCGAGCGCCTCGCTCACCAGCAGGTAGAACTCCACCATGGCGGGATCGTCCAGTTCCCTGTGCTTCTCGGCGATCACGGCGTCGATCCGGTCCGGGACCTGGCCCGCGATCATGATCCAGGCGTCCCGTTCCATCTCGATGTACCGCTCGTCGACGCCGAGTCCACGCAGCCGGTCGAGGTAGGCCACCACGTCCTGCGGGAGCGCCAGGTGGTCTCCGGCTGCGAGCCTGGCGAGCCTCGTGCGGGTGTTCCGCAGCCGACGCGCCTCGGCGCGCAACTCCTTGTCGATCTCCCGGACACCGTCGCGGAACTCCTCCTCCCCGGCGTCGAGGAGCCCCTGTACCCGTGCCAACGGCACTCCGGCGTCCGCCAGGGTGCGGATACGGATCAGCCGCACGACCGCGTCCGCGCCGTAGATCCGATACCCGGAGCGGTCGCGCGCGGGCTCGGCCAGCAGTCCGATCCGGTGGTAGTGGCGCACGGCCCGCACCGTCACCCCTGTGTAGGCGGCGAGTTGGCTGATGGTGAGCATGGATCCCAGACTGCCTCAGCCGGTCCTACGCCGGTAGACCACCATGGCGAGGGCGTAGAAGAGGACGAGGGTGACCACGCACCAGGCCAGGGCGGACCAGGCGTCCCCGCCCGCCGGTTCCTGCGCGAGGAGGTCGCGGATCGTGTTGACGATGGAGGTGACGGGCTGGTGTTCGGCGAACCAGCGGACCGGGCCGGGCATCGACTCCGTCGGAACGAAGGCCGAGCTGAGGAACGGCAGGAAGATGAGCGGGTACGAGAACGCGCTCGCCCCGTCCACCGTCTTCGCGGTCAGGCCGGGGATCACGGCCATCCAGGTCAGCGCCAGTGTGAAGACGACCAGGAGACCGGTCACGGCGAGCCACGCACCGATGCCCGCCCCCGAGCGGAAGCCCATGAGCAGCGCCACGCCCACGACGATGCCGAGCGAGACCAGGTTGGCCACGAGCGAGGTCAGCACGTGCGCCCACAGTACGGACGACCGGGCGACCGGCATCGACTGGAACCGTTCGAAGATGCCCCCCTGCATGTCCTGGAACAACCGGAACGCGGTGTAGGCGATGCCGGAGGCGATCGTGATCAGCAGGATGCCCGGCAGCAGGTAGTTCACGTAGTCGGCGGTGCCCGTGCCGGATCCGGACCCGAGGTCGATCGCCCCGCCGAACACGTAGACGAACAACAGCATGAACGCGACCGGCATGACCGCGGTGGTGATGATGGTGTCGGGACTGCGCGCGATGTGCCGCAACGAGCGGCCGGTGAGGGTGGCGGTGTCACCGAGGAAGTTCGTGTTCATCCGTGTTCCTTCCTCGCCGGCGCCGCCGCTGACGGGCCGGTGCCCGTGCCGGTGCCGGCAGCGTGCTTGTCGTCGTCGCCGGTGAGGGAGAGGAAGATCTCCTCCAGGGCGGGCTGCTTCTCGACGTACTCGACCCTGGCCGGCGGGAACTGCTTCTTGAGCTCGGCGAGGGTGCCGTTGACGAGGATGCGGCCCCGGTGCAGGATCGCGATCCGTTCGGCGAGCTGTTCGGCCTCCTCCAGGTACTGGGTCGTGAGCAGCACCGTCGTTCCGTTCGAGGCCAGCCCCCTCACCGTCTCCCACACCTCGATGCGCGCCTGCGGGTCGAGCCCGGTGGTCGGCTCGTCCAGGAAGATGACGGGCGGGTCCCCGATCAGGCTCATCGCGATGTCCAGGCGGCGCCGCATGCCACCCGAGTACGTCGCCACCCTGCGACCCGCCGCCCCGGTCAGCGAGAACCGTGCCAGCAGGTCGTCCGCGACCGCGCCCGGGGACGGCAGGTGCCGAAGCCTCCCGACCAGGACGAGGTTCTCCCGGCCGGTGAGGATCTCGTCCACCGCGGCGAACTGGCCGGTGAGGCTGATGGACTCGCGCACGTCACCCGCCTGGGCGGCGACGTCGAAACCGTTCACCCGTGCCGTCCCGGCGTCCGCCTTCAACAGGGTGGCCAGGATCTTCACCACGGTGGTCTTGCCCGCGCCGTTCGAGCCGAGCAGCGCGAAGACGCTCCCCCGCTCCACCTCGAAGTCCACGCCCCGCAGCACGTGCAGGTCCTTGTAGGACTTCTCCAGGCCCTTGGCGCTGATCGGGGGTCCGGTGACCGCGTGGGTGCTCATGCGGAGACCACCCCGTCCCCTGCGCGGACGTGTCCTCGCCGCAGGGGCCCCGCCGGACCGCCCGCAGCCCTCTCACCGAAAGGTCTCATCGTCTGTCTCCCATCCGAACCGCCCCCGCTCTCCGCGAAGGGGCTTCGGGACCACGATGGAGGGTTGACCCAGGGTCAAGGTCAAGCCGCTGATTCGGCGCATCGGGAACGGGAGCCACCGCCTCCTCTCCCCCGGTCCGGCCGGCTCCCCCAGGTGTCCCGGCGCCCGAACCGCCCGAAACCCACGAAGATCCGTTGTTGACGGGCCGGACCCGGCCGACGAGGGTAGAGAACCCTCAGGACGGGGAACGCCCGTACCGGCATCCCCCGAGCACCACCAGCAGACCGTCGGCCCCGTGATCGGCCCGGTCGCACCGGGGCCGACACCGAAAAGAGGGTCCCGGCCATGAGAGCGCTCCTCCTCACCCAGGGCACACGCGGAGACGTCCAGCCCTTCCTGGCTCTGGCCCTGGCCCTGGAGGCCGCCGGGCACACGGCCCTCGTCGCGGGCCCTTCCCACTGCGCCCCACTGGCCGCCGCGCACGGAGTCGACTACCACCCCACCGACGACGGGATCACCGGGCTGACGGGAGATCCGGAGTTGGCAGGTGTCATGGACACCGGGCTTCGAGGGGTGCGCGGCGCGGCGCAGACGGTTCGCCTGCTCCGACGCATCAAGGACGCGACGGGCCAGGTCTACGAGGACATCGCGGACGCGGCCGAGAGCGGTGCCGACATCGTGGTCCACACCGTGGGTCTGCCCGGCCAGCACATCGCCGAGTATCTCGGGGCCCGTGCCGTGCCGGTCGGGTTGCAGCCGTCCTGGATCCCCACCCGTGCCTTCCCCGCCCCGGGCGCACCGTGGCCGAGCTGGATGCCCGGCGCGCTCAACGGGCTCAGCTACCGGTTGGTCGCCCTGGCCCTGCGCGGCCAACGCGGTGCCGCGCTGCGCCTGCGCCGCGAGCGGCTCGGGCTGGGCCGCCCGGGCCGGCACAGCCCGCCGGACCTGCCCGACGGCCGCGGGCCTCTCCTCCAGGCGTTCAGCCGGCATCTGCTTCCCGACGGGGTCGACTACCCGTCCGGCGTGCGCACGACGGGGTTCTGGTTCCCGCCGCCGAACGAGGCCTGGACGCCCTCACCGGAACTGGAGGCCTTCCTCGGGGCGGGTGAGGCTCCCGTGTTCATCGGGTTCAGCAGCGCCCCCACGAGGGACCCGGCCGGTTCGTGGCGCTTGCTCACGGGCGCGGCCCGGCGGGCCGGTGTACGCGCGGTCATCGCCACGGGCTGGGGCGGCGTCGCCCCGGAGGGCGCGCACGAGGACGTCCTGGCCCTGGACCAGGCACCGCATGAACGCCTCTTCCCGCGCTGCGCCGCCGTGGTGCACCACGGCGGCGCGGGCACCACCGGGGCGGCGCTGGCCGGCGACCGCCCCCAGGTGATCTGCCCCTTCTGGGGCGACCAGCCGTTCTGGGCCCAGCGGGCCCACGCCACCGGGGTCGCCACGCCGCCCCTGCGCGGCCAGGACCTCACCGAGGAGTCACTCGCCGCCGCGATCGGCCGCGCGGTCTCCGACCAGGGGATGGCCGCCACCGCGGAGCGGATCGGGGCCCGGGTGCGGGAGGAGGAGGGGGTGCTCGGCGCGGTGCGTTTCCTGGAGGAGACGGCGGCGGAGAGCGCCTCGCCCCACAACGACGGCTGAATAGGGCTGGGTCCGGGCCCCGCACGGGCCGGCCCCGGACACGAAAAAGCCCCGCGTCCTGTTCCCAGGTGGCGGGGCGTTTCACGGTGCTGTCTCTGTGTGGCTAGGGGCGGGGTCGAACCGCCGACCTTCCGCTTTTCAGTAGGTCACGCTGACCCACGGATCTCCCTCCTTGACCTGCTGCGATCCTCCCAGCACAGGATCGAACAGGGGATCTTGGCCGTATATTAGCCGCAGCAAGATCACCCGAAGCAGGAATCACTACCCAACGCAACACAGCAATTACAAGAAAGAATCGACCCAGAAAGGTTCCCATGCCCCCATTTCAGAGGTCAATAGAATATACAGAGATCGACATTAAGGGTAAAAAAATAAGACTAAAAGACAAGAAGGGAAACATCTACACAATTCCAAATGAGGGAGAAATCCACAATGAAGAAAAGGTAATTGACAGGATGCGCTACTACCACAGGAGAGGAGAGATGGAGTTTACTCTATTTGACGGATTCAGATTCAACAACCTACTCCCGATAAGCGAAGAAGCGGCGACGATACCTGCCGCGCCTGTAGTTTATCTGGATCAATGCCACTGGAGCACCTTGGCAAAATACCAATACATGCCAGAAAAAGTTCCAAAAAAGGATCATGAAAATATCAAAGAGATCACTGAACTGGCAAGTGCAGGAAAGGTTGTTCTTCCCCTTTCTGCTGGGCATCTAGTGGAGACAACTGCCCTCTACGAGGCACCTAGATTAAACCTGGCAAAGACGATGCTGAAGCTCTCTCGTGGATGGCAAATGGTCCACCCTCTCTCGATACGTGTGGTCGAGCTTGTTTCGGTATTCAAAGAGAGATACAAGGGCCTACCCCGCGATCACATCACCCCTTTCACATTGAAACCAGGAAGAATATATCACGACTTTGGACACACACAAGAGGACGAATATGAAGAGCAGCCACTCCCCGATGAGGTGAAGTACCTCAACAGATGCCTCATTCACACTTCATCCCTCTGTTCAACGCTGCTGGATCCGGAAAAGATAGAGCCTACGGATACAGAATGGGGAAGAAGATTCGAGAACATAGCCAAAGAGATGAAAGAAATGAAACTGAGCCCCAAGACAAGGAAGGAGCACAGTACGATGTTCGCCCTGACCGACTTGACCGACTCAATTCCCATAGCCGCAGCCTTGGCCGGAATATCAAGGAGCCAACTAGAAGACTGGTTTCAGCACAAGCACAGAGAAGACATGGCAAAAATGCCTTCGATTGGCCTTTTTGCAGACATACTAGAGACCAGGCTCAAAAATCCTCAGGAGAAGTGGCCCACAAATGATCTGATCGATGTTACATATCTGGGCCCTGCCTCAGCCTATGCTGACGTCACAGTCGCCGAAAGGAAGGCCACCAACTACATCAGCAAATCCTGGGGAGAAAGAGACGGCAATGCCCCCGTATTTAAGAGCATACCGGAGGCCATGGAAGAAATAAGAAAGAAGGTCCAAGAGAACACAGCACGGAAGCCCTGATTAATGCACCCCGGGAGAGCCAATCATCCAACCTTCCCATGATCAAAGTGCTTTGGGGATTCGCGGCGAATTCCACGAACCCCCAAATCTCTTGCATCTCTCCGAGTTATCTTCCTGATCTACTGTCGTCAGTTTCTTCCCAAGTGCGGTTCATCGCGCCCTTGAGGGTTTCCACGTGGTCGACCACGGGCTCGATACCGAAGGAGCGCAGGAGCAGCATTGCGGCGTGCTCCGGCTTCGGGTCGTCTTGAGCGAGCGGTTCGAGCCCTTCGCTTTCCAGGAGTTCCCGCACCTGGCGCACAAGCTTGTTGCGGTCGTAGCTCTGATACATGCTTACGCCTCCCAGCGCTTGCCGGTGATCCGCTCGTAGACCTCGATGTAGCGGGCTCGGGTCGCTTCCACGATCTCATCCGGGATCTCGGGGCCGGGCGGGGTGCGGTCCCAGTCGGTGACCGTGCTGGACCAGTCCCGGACGAACTGCTTGTCGAACGCGTGCTGGGGCCTGCCCGGCTGCCAGTCGTTCGCCGGCCAGAACCGCGACGAGTCCGAGGTCAGCACCTCATCTGCGAGCACGAGCGTACCGTCCGCCGCACGGCCGAACTCCAGCTTGGTGTCAGCGATGATGATGCCGCGCTCAGCCGCGATCTCAGCGCCGCGCTTGTACACGTCCAGGGTCACCGTGCGCAGGCGGTCAGCGGTCTCCTGGCCGATCTCCTCGACCACGTCGGCGAAGGTGATGAACTCGTCGTGGCCCTCGGTCGCCTTGGTGGTGGGGGTGAAGATCGGTTCGGGGAGCTTGGATGCCTCCACCAGGTCCTCGGGGAGCTTGATCCCCGACACGGTGCCCTGCTTCTCGTACTCCTTGAGCCCCAGGCCCGCGAGGTAGCCGCGGGCGATCCACTCCACGGGGAGCATGGTGAGCTTCTGGCAGCGCACGGCCCGTCCGGCCCACTCTTCGGGCACGTCGGTGGCGGAGATGATGTGGTTGGGCACCACGTCGGCGAGCTGCTCGAACCACCATAGCGAGAGCTGGGTGAGGATCTTGCCCTTGTCGGGGACAGGGGTGGGAAGAACAACGTCGTAGACGCTCACGCGGTCCGAGGCCACCAGGATGAGGTCATCACCGTCGGCGTAGACGTCGCGCACCTTGCCTGAGTGCAGCAGTTCCATGTCGCTCCTACCTGGAGATCTCGTAGTTATAGGTGGCCCAGCGACGGGCCACGGAGACGGACTGGCCGAACTCGATCACGTCGCCGTCGGCGTTCAACACCCAGTTCTGCTTGCGCAGTACCGGGGAGCCGAGCGGGATGCCCAGAGCCGCGGAGTCCTCTTCTGAGGCGATGTCGGCGCGGAGCTGGTCCTTGCCGGCGGCGGGGGTGAGGCCCGCCTTCTCCTCGACGTACTTCGGGGTGCCCTGGGGCAACCGCTTCGCTTCCAGCAGCAGCGGGGCGGTGTCGGCCAACTCCCCGTGGAACCAGGACGTGCTGGCCGAAGAGGGCACGTCGTCCCGGAGGGTGACCCGCTGGCGCCGGATGACGTTCGTACCTTCGGGAACACCGAGAGCGTCTGCGACTTCCTCGGGGGCCGGCACCAGTTCGGCGGAGCGGATCTCGGCACGTTCGTTCGCCGCGTAGATCCGGCCTTCCAGACTGCGAATCACACGGTCCTTGGCACTGGCCGCCGCCTGTTCGCGGGTGACGATGCTGCCCTTGCCGGGTTCACTGCGCACCAGGCCCTCAGCCTTGAGCACCCCGACGACCTTGGTCGCGGTCGCCAGCGAGATCTTCCACTTCGCAGCGATAGCGCGAACGGAATCGATCTTCTGCCCGTCCTGGAGGACTCCGGACTCGATCTCGGCCTTGATGTGCTTGACGACCTGCATGTAGGGCGGGTCAGTGCGTTGGACCTGAGGGGACACGTGTGACTCCTTCGTGGTGAACGTGATCAGTGTACTAGAACGCATATATGTCCATGCGGGTGACCTGGGGCTCCATGGCCTGCAACACCTGAGGGCCAAGGAATATGCCAACTGTACTAGAACAGATACAGGTCGCGTGCTATAACAGTTCTACGGCCACAGGCCGCAGCCCGGAAGAGGACTCCGGTGACCAGGGCAGAGCCCTGTCCGCCGCGTGGAATCCCGGAGCACACGAGCTTTAACAAGCCCTTGAGGCACATAGCGAGCAAGCCCTGACGCCACCCCGAGCAGACAAGGGGCGGCGACGGGAAGACGTAGCCACGGCACCCAGACCTCGTGCTCTGCCTTCACCAGGACAGAACGGAATGGCCGCGCCGCACCCCAGGGGTGCCTGTCCTCTCTCAACTCCCGGCACAACACGGGAGCGCGAGACGGGGGCGGGGACCACCCGGGTCCACCACCACATCCCCCAGACAACAACGAGCCCCGCCGGGATGCCGCCCAGCGGGGCTCTCACGCACCTGTTCACCTGCGAGGAGAAGCACATGCGCACCACCATGATGCCGTCCCCGACGGCCCTCGAAACCCCCATCACCGCCCCCAAGGGCCTCTTCGAGGTCACCCCGGCCACCCTGGCCGCGCTCGACATCACCGACGGCGCCGACCTGTTCGCCGCCGACCTCGACGACGAGACGTGCGAGGAGCGCGCCGCCCGTGTGTCGGCCGCGGCCGACATCCTCGACGACCGCCTGAGCGAGATCGCCGCACAGGCCGTGACCCCCGAGGTCATCCGGGGGTGGTCCGTGTGAGCCCCGAACACCTGCCCGTGATGATCGCGACCGCCGTGGTGGTCCTGCTGCTCGTGATCGGGGCACTGCGGGTGGCCGCCGCTTACCGCCGCACACGCCGGACCCTGCGCCGCTGGGGCCGCACCCGCCTGACCCTCACCCAGCACCCCCGCCGCACTCGGAAGGGAGCCCGACGTGGCTGAGCTGATCTCGCTGTTCGCGTTCCTGGTCACCGCCGCCCTGTTCATCCACCTGGTCGGGTTCCCACTGATCGAGCGGCGCTCGGACCTGGAGACCCTGACCCGCCTGTCCAAGCTCAAGGAGGACAAGTGAGCTTCCCCAAGAAGCAGGGCCAGGGGCGGCCCGAACAGGCCACCCCGGTGACCGCCGAAGAGATCCAGCGGACGGTTCAGGCCGCCAAGGCGCTGGAGTCGATCCCGGGCCAAGAGCTGTTGGAGGACCCGGCGCTCAACCCCGCCACCCGGGCCAAGTACGACCAGTTGACCGCTGAGCGGCTGGAAGCGGCGTTGCAGGCTGATCACCGCCGCAAGCTGGCCGAGGCCGCTGAGCGGGCCCGGGTCGCCGAGGAGGCCGCGCAGGTGGCCGAGATCATCGACCGTGCCCGCCGGGCCACCTCCCCGGCCCGAACCATCCTGGACATGAGCCGCCATCAGCGCACGTTCGGGCGGGTGTCGCTGGCTGCGTCCCTGCTGCTGAGCGTGGGGTCCGCGATCGGTCTCGGTGCCTTGGTCGAAACCCAGGGCGGACCGGTACCGGTCGGGTGGGTCGCTGAGGTCGGTCTGACCGGGCTGTCCACCGCTGTGATCATCTGGCGTGGCCTGCTGGCCCGCGCCGGAACCAAGATCGACGACCGCACCGGGCGGCTGTTCCTGGCCCTGATGGTCGTGCCGCTGCTGATCTCGATCGTGGGGTCCTACTTCGGGACCGGGCCGGTCGGGGTCGCGTGCTCGGTCGGCTCCGCCCTCTTCGCCGGGCTCACCTACCTGATCAACACGTCCGCTTCCGCAGCGATCTCGCAGTCGATCGCCAAGATCGACCAGCACCAGACCACCGACGTGCGGCCGTCTGAGCGCCCTGCTCACACCGAGCCCGCCCGTGCGAGCGCTCCGCTCGCACGACCTGCCGGTGATGGTCTGGAAGAGGTCGGGGAAGCCATCGCGGAAGGGGCGTCGGACTGGCTGCGCTCGCACGGAAACCCGTCTGAGCGCTCGCACGGAACCGACCGCTCGCACGGCGAGACCGACCTCCCGGACGTCTCAGAGGAACCCCAGGTCAACCCGTCTGAGCGCCCCCGCTCACACGAGGATGACGAAGCCTCTGAGCGGTTGCTGACTGCGCAGGAGCGGCGCCGTTTGGAGGGCGAGAAGAACCGCATGGCGGTCGCCCGGATCCTGCGGGAGCGCCCCGACGCTCTCACAGCCGAGATCGCTCGGGAGACCGGTCTCGGGGTGTCCACGGTCCGCCGCATCCGCCGCGAGATCGAGGAGGGCGGGACCTCATGAAGCCGATCAAACACCGGCCCAAGGTCCGCCGCTGGAAGGAGGAGACCAGCCAGGGGGAAGCCTGGTGCTACTCCGTCTACTGCCAGTGCGGGCAGGAATTCGACGAGCACTACGCCAAGCAGCTCGCGGACAACGACCGGCTGCGTCACCTGAGCGAGGTCGCTCCGCCGCCTGCAGAGCGGTGCCGCGACCCCAAGCGCCACCGCTGCCAGCCGCACGACCGGTGTCCGGTCTGCGCCGACCAGTTGCCCCTTCCCGGCTTCGAGGGTCTGGAGGCGACCGTATGAGCCGCCCTGACCGGCGCACCCGTCTGCGGGCCGCCGCCACCTTCGCTGACCACCTGCTCTGCCACCTCGATTCCCTGATCAGCGCGCGCTTGGACATCCGCCCGATCCGCTCCCAGCTCGCCGACTTCGCCGCGTGGCTGGGCACCACTTGGCGCACCCACCTGCACGCCGCGCACGTGCGCCGCTACGGCCCCGGCCGCGGGGTCATCGCCGTGGTCATCAACCGCCCCCACACCACCGAAGACAAGGAGAGCCCCTGTGAGCGCTGAAGCCAAGTACGCGCGCGATCTGTTCAACGAGCTGGCCGACCGCGAGTTCCACACCGGTACCGACATCCGCGAGTACACCGACGGCCTGCGCCGCCTCTCCCGAGCTCTGGCCATGGAGCTGGAGTACTCCGCCCAGGAGCTGGAAGCGGTCCTCAAGGACCTGCCCCCGGCGGACGGGGAGTCGCACATGGCGGTGCGCCGCAAGGCCCGCACCATCGCCAAGCACCTGCGCCGCGCCGCTGAGGCCCAGCGCACCGTCGGGATCGAGGGCGCCCGCACCTGGGGATCGCTGACCAAGCACTTCGAGCACCTGATCAAGCCCAAGAAGAAGCGCAAGGTCATCGACCTGGACGCCTGACCACCCACCACCCGGGGGCCGCCCGCGGGCGGCCCCCACCCCCACACGAGAAGGAGAAGCAGCATGGCTCGCAACGAGCTGGCGGTGCGCGACCGCAACAGCGCTGAGGTGGCGGTGCGGCGCGGCGCAACCTTCATGGACTACGTCCGCCCCTGGATGGCCGCCCCCGCCCTGATCCCGGCCGGGTTCCTCACCCACTGGATGTGGGGCGACCTCGGTTGGGGCACCGGGCTGGCCGCGGCCGCGATCGCGGCGGCCGGCGGGGTGGTCACCTATGCCGCCCACCACCTGACCACCGCCCGCACCTGGTACGCCCACCACATCTCCACCGCGATGATCGGCGGTGCCACCGGCTGGTTGGCGCTGGCCACCGCGTTCGGCCCCGGACGCCCGCTGATGGACGCCCTGCTGATCGGTGGAGCCATGCTGGCCGCCACAGCGGACGTGCACCTGTGGGCACGCGGGCAGGGCAACGGCGAACCCTCTCGCAAGGGCGCGGGCCGGGTGCTGCCCACCTTCTCCGAGGTGGCCGAGATGCTGCACTTGAAGGACATCAAGGCCAAGCTGACCGCCGATACCGAGATGCAGCAGCGTCACTCCCTGACCTTGGAGAACGGCGAGACGGCGGAAGGTCTCCAGAACCGGAACAAGGAACTCGCGTCCGCCTACGGGGTGGCTCCCGGCGCGATCCGGGTGATCGAGGACCCCTCCCGCGCGGACCGCGCGGAGCTGGTCATCACCAAGCAGGACGTCATGGGCCAGCTCATCCCCTGGGAAGGGCTGAGCGCCGCCGAGATCGGTGTCGGCATCGCGGACCGGCCGCTGCACTTGGGCACCTACGAGGACGGGGAGCCCTTCCACAACCAGATCACCAACCGGCACAGCCTCACGGTTGGCATGGCGGGTGCGGGCAAGAGCGTGTACGGCAAGGTCAAGATGGTTCAGATCGCCGCACGGCGCGACACGTTCACGCTCGCGATCGACCTCGCCAAGGGTCGTCAGACGCTAGGCCCCATCTCGGGTGCGATCGGGTGGCCCGCCTACAGCAAGAAGGACGCCAAGAGCCAGCTGGCCGCGATCAAGCGCGCGATCAAGGCCCGCGCGAACCACCTCGCCGACCAGGGGCACTCGCAGTGGGTGCCCGGGTGCGGGCTGACCTTCCTGCACATCCTGGTCGAAGAGGCCGCAGAGGTCGTGGACTTCGACGAGATCGTGGAAGTCGCGCGGGTCTCCCGCTCGGTCGGGATGCACCTGGACCTGTCCTTGCAGCGCGCGACCTGGGGCAACCTCGACACCGACACCCGCGCCAACCTCGGTGACGGCCTGTGCTTCGGGGTGCGTGACCACGCGGACGCCAGCTTCGTGCTCCCGGACTACGTGACCGAGGCCGGGTGCGACCCCTCCCGCTGGCGCAAGTCCAAGCCCGGCGCGGCCTACGCCGCGATCGAGCACACCGACCCCGACCGGCACGTGGTCGCGGTCAAGATGTTCGGCCCGCCCTCGACCGACCCGGCCGAAGAGAACAAGGTCTTGACCGCCGCCGCCGACTCGTTGCCGGACCAGGACACCAAGTTGGACCCCATCACCCGCGCTGCGTTCGGCTCCGAGTATGCGACCTACCTCGCGAACCGCACCAGCGGCGCTCCGGCCGCGACGGCCACCACCGACCGCCAGCAGGAGCAGGCCATGGCACCCGCACCGAGCGAGGACCAGGACCGCGAGGAGATCGACCCGGTGACCTTCACCATCCCCGATGACGACCCGGACGTGACCGCTGACCTGGACACCGAACTCGCCCCGGTCGAGGGAGAGGACTTCGTGCTCCCGTCCCGGACCCGCAAGGGCACCCCGGCCAGCGCTGAGGAGGCCCGCGCGGCCCTGGACAGCCTGATGCAGGAGTGGGGCTCCGGGCACGAGTTCAAGGCCTTCGACCTCAAGACCGCACTGGCGGACATGGGGGTGGAGCGCAAGAAGAGCTGGCTCTACAACCAGCTCCGCCGTCTGGAGTCCGAGGGCCGCCTGCGACACGAGGAGTCCGGCGACTGGACCGTGCTGGAGACCCGCGAACTGGTCAACGCCTAAGCGTCCAAACCGGCGTCCAGACCCTGTCCAGACCCTGTCCAAACCGGGTGTCCAGACCCTGTCCAAGCCCGGTTTGGACACCCGCTGACCTGTAACACCACGCCGGGGCGTCCACAGCGGCGTCCACACCGCGGCGACGGCCCCACCCTCAGCTTGCAGGCACCGGGTGGGGCCGTCTTCTCCCGAAACCGAGAGGACCCCAGTATGACCACCCAGACCACCAGCCGAGAACTTCAGCACACCGCCGCCCGAGTGCTCGTTGACCTGCTCTCCTCAGACCTGCCCGAAGTGGACTGGACCCTGTGGGCGACTGGAGGCGTCACCGCCAGCTTCGTCCCGCCCCGTCTGGGCATCGACCTGCTGGCGGGGCAGGCCACCTCGCACCAGGCTGTTCGGGACTGGGCCGCTTACCTGGGCACCGATGTGGAGCTGCGCTTCGGCACCACTCCCGACGCCCGCGCGATCGTGGACGGCATCGTCGTGCGGGTCTGGTGCGCCCCCAAGTTCCGGGACGACCTGAGCACCTCGGAGGGCTAGTGGCACCGGCCGACCCGAGCACGACGCGCGGACAGTGGCTGCGCTACGTCTACGCCACCAGCCGCGTACCCGACAGCGTGCGCGTGCTGCTGCTCGTGCTCGCGGAGCACATGGGCAACGACGGCCGTGTCGAGGTCAGCCGAGACGACCTCGCGGTCCTGCTCTCCCGAGCCCCGCAACGCATCTCCGGGCGCTACTCGCAGGCGATCGAAGCAGGGCTTCTCCAGCAGGTTCGTCGGGGTACCCGCGGTGCCAAGTCCGTGTTCCAGGCGGTCCTTCCCGAGGGCGAGTCCATCACCCCCGTGGGTGACACGTTTCCGGGGAAACGGGTGTCGGTCCCAAGTCCCGTTTCCGGGGAAACCGATCACCCCCGGGGAGGACATGTTTCCGAGGAAACGGATCACCCCCAGGGGAGACCAAGCGCCCCTGCTTCGTCGCCCCCGGGGGTGATGAAGAGCGAGGCCCCTATAAGAGAAGGTTCGCGCGACCAGCCGTCACAGGACACACCGACGGCCCCCGCGACACAGCCCGACGCACCGGCACACACCGGCCACAAACGCGTCAACGCGCTCGCCACCGTCTACCACCGCGCCACCAACGGCATGGGCGACTGGAACAAGACCCGCGCGGTCGTCAAGAAGGCCCTGACCAACGGCTACTCCGACGACGACATCACACGCGGGCTCGAACACGTCGCCGCTGAAGGCCGCTTCGCCCTGACCGCCGACACCCTGCGCATCGCGATCAACCGCACCCGACCCCGACCTCAACTCCGGGTCGTAGGCGGCCACACCCCGTACCGGAACCCCGACGACTACGGCGACAACCCCGACCCCTGGTCCTGAGAGGAAGCGCATGCACACCACGGCCGACACCCAGTTCCTCGCCCGGCTCGCACGCATCACCCGCGAGAAGGGCTTCGACACCACTCCCGGCCCTGTGGACGACGCCCCCGACCCCGAACTCCCCGGACACCCCACCTACCACCACAGGCAGCGCGTCAACGCCGCCCTGACCAAGTTCGAGAGAGTCGCGCCGCCCCGGTACCTGACCGCCGCCACCGAGCACCCCACGGTGTGCGACTGGGCCGACCGGGTCGCCGCTGACGTCACGCAGGCGCCGTCCCTCATGCTCTGGGGCGGCACCGGTACCGGCAAGACCCACGCGGCGTTCGGAGCGGTGCGCAGGATCGCCCTGACCGGCCCGGCGCGGTTCGGGTTTCTGGCCACCACGTTCCCGGACCTGTACGCCGCGCTCCGCCCCGGCGCGGGCAGCGACGAAGAACGCGAACGCCTCATGCGGCGCGTGCTGAGCGTGCCCGTGCTGCTCCTGGACGACCTGGGCACTACGAAGTCCTCGTTGTGGACTGAGGAGACCACCTACCGGATCGTCAACCACCGCTACAACCGCATGCTCCCGGTGATCATCACCAGCAACGAGCCGCCCGCCGCCCTCCCCGAGCTGCTGGGCGACCGGATCGCGTCCCGGCTGATCGAGATGACGACCCGAGTCGAGATGACCGGCGCGGACCGGCGGCTCACCCGATGAGCCCCGCTGCCCGCACCCATGAAGACGGCCCCGGCCTGTACCGCCAAGCACCGCCGGAGCCGCGCCCCCGACCCCGTGAGAGGCAAGGAGCACTTCCCATCATGACCGACCGAACCAAGACGCGCCCGGGACGACCGGCGAAGACCCTCACCATCCCCCAGCAGCGCTCCCGGGGGTGGCTGACCGTGGACGAGTTCTGCGGGGAGCTGATGATCAGCCGCGACACCTTCTACGACTGGCGCAAGAAGGGCCGTGCCCCCAAGTGCGCGAAGCTCCCCAACGGGTCCCTGCGCATCCGCCGGTCCGAGTTCGAGAAGTTCATGACCACCGCTGAGGACAAGGCCTGATGATCGACCCCGACGACCTGAGCTACAAGGCCTCCGTGTGGAAGGTGACCGTCTACAAGGGCACCCGGGGCGCGACCTACCGCGTGCGCTGGAAGGTCGGCACCGAGGAGTTCAAGGAGCCGTTCAAGAAGCGGGCACAGGCCGACGCCTTCCGTTCCCAGCTCGTGCAGTCGCAGAGCCGGGGCGAAGCGTTCAGCCTGTCCAAGGGACTCCCGGTGAGCATGCTCCGCGAGGAGCGGCCGGAGGTGTCCTGGTACGACTTCGCCGTCTCCTACGTGGATCACAAGTGGCCGGACATCTCCGCCAAGCACCGGGGGAACATCGCGTTCGCCCTGATGATGGCGACTACCGCGCTGTTCACCACCGAGCGGGGTATGCCGGCACCGGCGCTGCTCCGGGCCGCGCTACGGCGCTGGGCCTACAGCAAGACCTACCGCGCGGCCGAACGCCCGCGGGAAGTCGACGACGCGCTGCGCTGGGTCGCCCGGCACACCCGCCCGGTCGGGGATCTGGCCGACCCGAAGGTCGCGGAAGCCGCTATTCGCGCGGCTACGCGCGATCTGGAGGGACGCAAGCTCGTGATCGGTTCCCAGCGGCGCAACCACGGCATCCTCAAGGCCGCGCTGGCCTACGCGGTGAGTGAAGGGCTGCTCGAACGGAACCCCATCGGGGACCTGGAAGCCACGTCTTCCCGCTCGATCCACCAGGTCGACCGGCGGTGCGTGGTCAACCCCGAACAGGCCCGGAACCTCCTCGACAACGTCCGCGAGTACGGCTACGAGGAGACCGAACGGCGCCGGGGCATGAAGTCCGGTCCCCGCCTGGTCGCCTTCTTCGGAGCGATGTACTACGCGGCGCTGCGCCCCGAGGAGGCGGTGAACCTGCGCAAGCACAACCTGTCCCTGCCCGCTCCCCGCACCGACACGACCGGAGCCACGGTCTACGACTGGGACGAGATCTACGTGGAGGAGGTCACCCCGGACGCCCGCCCCGAGTTCACCGACGATGGCACGAGCCGGGACACCCGGCGCGGCCCGAAACAGCGCGAGGCCGGAGAGGTCCGGCCGGTCCCCTGCTCCCCCGAGTTGACCCAGCTGTTCTGGGAGCACCTGGAGGAGTTCGGCACCGACCCCGAAGGAAGGCTGTTCACCGGAGTACGCGGCGGACCGCTGGCAACGATCACCTACCGGCGTGCGTGGGCGTGGACCCGCGGTGCGGTCCTGAGCGAGGCTGAGGCGCGCTCTCCGCTCGCGAGGCGCCCCTACGACCTCAGGCACACCTGCGTGTCCACGTGGCTCAACGCGGGCGTCTCGGAGACGCTCGTGGCCCAGTGGGCCGGGCACAGCGTGGCAGTGCTCAAGAAGATCTACGCGAAGTGTCTCGTCGGAGAGGAGGACCGCGCCAAGCGCCAGATCGAGGAGGCCCTACGCCGCTCCTGAACGTGGACGCGCATTGGCCGTAGGCACCCACCGAAGCCCACCACCGGTCACCGACAACCACCGACGCACGAAAAGGCCCCGCCACCTGTTTTCGCAGGTGGCGGGGCCTTTTTGCATGTCTGTGTGTTGTGGCTAGGGGCGGGGTCGAACCGCCGACCTTCCGCTTTTCAGGCGGACGCTCGTACCAACTGAGCTACCTAGCCGCGGCGCCGATTTCCTCGGCGACGCTTGCGGTCCTGACGGGATTTGAACCCGCGGCCTCCACCTTGACAGGGTGGCGAGCACTCCTAACTGCTCCACAGGACCTTGTTCAGTTGTCACATCCGGCCGTACTGGCCCGGTGTGTGGCTGCGGTTCTCATTCTGCCAGATGTCCGACAGTGCTCTGACCGCTTCGTACCCCCAACGGGATTCGAACCCGCGCTACCGCCTTGAAAGGGCGGCGTCCTGGGCCGCTAGACGATGGGGGCCCGTGTAGACAGCCTAAGCATAGGGGAGATTCCCACCAACACCAAAGTGATTGCCCGAGCCGGTCCGAACCTTCATGACCTGCGGCGGCACGAGGGCTACGACGCGTCCTCCGTGGGGCTCGGATCCGCGTCCTCGTCCTCCTCGTCCTCGACCGGTTCGCCGACCTGACGCTCAGGATCCTCTTCGATATGCCGTTCGACCTGCGCGGACGTGAGACCGATGCCACCGAGGTCGATGTCGTCACGGGCCTGGAGACGGCCGGTTTCGGCGTCGAAGTAGAGAACCGACGCCTGGTAGGGAGTCGGTCGGCCGGAACCGTGATCCAGCCCACGTAGTCCGGCGCCGCCGGTGGACCCCTGGATGAGGAACCTGGTGCCCAGATCGGTGAGTTCGGTGGAGCGCAGGTGCTCGTTCCCGGCCAGGACCAGCGGGACCACACCGTCGAACGGCTGCGCCTGGCCGCGCGTGTGCAGGATCGCGACGTCCACCTCGTCGCTGCCGCCCGCGACCGAGGCCGCCTGCTCCTCGCCCAGAGCGGCCACACCCGCCGCGTCGGGGTTGAGCCGGGTGGCGTCCGGGGTGAACCGGGGGTCCCCCGCCCCGTAGAAGGTCAGTCCCCCGACCTCCTCGACGCCCCCGTCCAGGACCACGGCGTTGGGCTGGGCCTCCACCGCGCGCTGGGTACCCATGGAGTCGTGCTGCCCGCGCACCCACACGTAGGGCACGTCCAGCTTGCCGATCTCGTCGGCGAAGACGTCCTCCGCCGCACTGCCGCGGTCGGTCAGGTCACCGGAGTCCACGATCACGTCCACCCCGTACTGCTCCTGCAGGGTGCTGATGATGCTCCACGAGGCCGGGTTGAGCTGGATGTCGGACACGTGCAGCACCCGGATGACCGACTCGTCCTCGTCGTAGACCGGCAGCGAGGAGGTGGCCTCGTAGAGCATCGACACGTTGCCGACCAGCCCGGCGAGCTGCTCCTGGTACTCACTGAACCGGCTGACCACGTCGTCGGCGCTGCCCACCACCTGGGGGGCGCCCGCGATGAGACCGGTGTAGCGCGGTTCGGCGATGGCGCTCGGGTTGAAGGTGAGGCCCGCCAGGCCGCCGAAACCCACCAGGACGGCCAGCGAGGTGACCCCGCTCGCCAACGCGCGCCAACCGCTGCGGAACAGCAGGAGGCCCATCACGGCCGCGCCCGCGGTCGCCGCGAGCACGGAGCGCAGCAGGAGGGCGATCACGCCGCTGGTGAGGTCCGAGCCGATGCCCGCGGCCATCCGGTTGATGGCGTCGGGGTCGGCGAACATCTCCTCGGCCGCGGCGAGCCGGATCTCGGTGATGGTCGCCTCGAGCTTCAGGGGCGCCGCATGGGTGTCGAAGGCCAGCTGGCCCAGGGGGGCGACATTGACGACGGTCTCGCCGTGCCACTGGGGGCTCAGGGAGAAGGTGACGTCGGCCGGACCGATCGGTGTGACCACCTGACCGCCGAGGGCCAGTCCCAGCCAACCCCCGACCAACCCCGCGACGACGACGCAGCTCCAACGCCACAGACGCCCGGCACGCCATCGGCGGAGGGCCTCCCGGGACCGTTCGAGGGCCCCCCGAAAGTCGTAAGCGCGAATCTCTCCCCAAGACAACACACCCCCATCATGCCGTTGACGGAAGCTGTTCCCAATATTTCCTCCCCTCCAGAGTGTTATGTCTCTTCCTTGCCGCTCCGGGAAGGCAGCACAATGGCAGGCGTGGTTGAACTGACGCGCAGGGACTTCGAGGAACTGGTGGCCGACGCCCTGGACCAGATCCCGCCGGAGCTGGCACAGCTCATGGACAACGTGGTGATCACGGTCGAGGACGAGTCCCAGGAGGGTCTGCTCGGTCTGTACGAGGGGATCCCGCTGACCGAACGCGGCGACTCCTACTTCGGCGTGCTCCCGGACCAGATCTTCATCTACCGGCTCAACATCTGCTCGATCTGCGAGTCCCCGGAACAGGTGGTGGACGAAGTCCTCATCACCGTCGTCCACGAGATCGCCCACCACTTCGGCATCGACGACACCCGGCTCACCGAGCTCGGCTGGGGCTGAGCGTTCCGGAGCCGGCCTCCGGGGCCGACTGCTTCAGGAACGACCCGAAAGGCATCGGGACTCCGTCGGCCGATAATCACTCAGAGTGACATTCGGATGAGCATTCATCCGAAGATCCCATAAATAAGGGCCCCGCCGAGCGATTTTGCATTTGCAATCACGCGTCGGCATGCAACAACACCCTCCGCGCCATCTGCCGCGCCAAGCCCTCGCAAACCCCTCCCGTTCAACCGGGGCCACCTGGGAAAACCATCGGGTCGTCAGTCCCGAAGGGCGACACGGAATCACACCGGGGGAATTACCCGGAGCAACGAATCAGACACGAATTTCCCCAACCGACTTGCCAGTCAGGCCACCTTCCGGAACCGTTGGTCATTGGAGCACGACTCAGCGTGATTTCACCCCTGTGACAGTGAGGGAGTGCCGGGTGGGCAATCCGAGCCTCGACAAAGCCCCTGACGGCGGAGAGCAAGAGTCTTCGGAGGCGCAGGCCGACAAATGGCGCAGCAGTTACCGCGACGTCATGGCCATCGGCGAGTTCCGCTCCATGTGGTTGGCCCACGCCCTGTCGATGATCGGCACCAACCTGCTGAACATCACTTCCAGCGTCCTGGTCTACCAACTGACGGATTCGGCCTTCGCGGCCGGAATCACGCTGGCCGTGATGTTCCTTCCGCCGATTCTCGCCGGCCCCCTGTTCTCCGGGCTCACCGACATCCTGCCGCGACGCCAGGTGATGGTGGCCTGCGACGTGATCAGGGCAGTCGTCATCATGCTCGTCGCGATACCCGGCATACCGGTCTGGCTGGTCTGGGGGCTGCTGTTCGTCTCGATCCTGCCGTCGATCCCGTTCGCCGCGGCCCGGGCGGCCCTGCTCACCCAGATCGTCCAGGGTGAGCGCTACGTGGCCAGCACCGCGATCATCCAGCTGACCGCCCAGTTCGGAATGCTCCTCGGGCTGATCGCGGGCGGTGTGATCGTCACGTTCGTCGGCCCCAACATCACTCTGCTGTCGACGGGCATGCTCTTCGTCCTGTCCGCGCTGATCCTGCGGTTCGGGGTCAGGGCCCGGCCCACCCCGGCCCGGGAGCGGTCCGACGAGAAGCGGCCCGGATTCCTGGTGACGATCAGGGACGGCGCCAAGCTGGTCTTCAGCGACCCGAAGCTGCGCACCCTCGCCCTGCTCGCCTGGCTCGCGGGCCTGTACTCGGTCCCCTACGGGCTGGCCAACCCCATGGCCGCCGAAGCGGGCGCCGGGCCGGCCGCGGCCGGCTTCATCATGGCCGGGCAGTCGATCGGCGCGCTCGTCGGCGGTTTCGTGCTCACCCGGCTGATCCCCCCGCCCACCCGGGTCCGGCTGCTCGGGCCGCTCGCGATCCTCACCTGTGTGCCGCTGCTGCTCTGGGTGCTCCAGATGCCGCTGTGGATGATGATCGGGGCCCTGGCGCTCTGCGGGGCCGCCGGCTCCTACCAGTTCGTGGCCAACGCGGCCTTCGTCCTGTGTGTGCCCAAGGAGGGCCGCGGTCTGGCCTTCGGCCTGGTCGCCTCTGGGCTCCAGGCCGCGCAGGGCCTCGGCATCCTGCTGTCCAGCTACTTCGTCGAGATCACCGGTACCAGCACGGTCATCGCCGGAGCGGGCCTGCTCGCCCTGCTCTCCGCGATCGCCCTGTCGGTCCCGTGGGCGCGGATGTCCAAGGAGGTCTCCGCGCGGATGGAGGAGACCGAGTCGGAGACGGCCTCCTAGTGAGAGGCGGTCGCCCAGCGTTCGGAGCGGTGCTCGGCGGTCTGGTCGCGAGCCTCCTCGGGCTCGCGCTCCTCCCGCGGGACACACAGCTCACGACGCTGCCAGTCGGGGTGCGCGCGCAGGCTCCACATCAGTTACCACCTGACTTTCCCTGGAAGTTGCGGATGATCTGCTCCAGCAGGGAACGCCGCTCGCTCTCGGCCGGCATGAGCAGCCAGGCCAGAATGTAGATCGGGATACCCGCCATGCCCAGCAGGGCGAGGACGACGAAGATGATCCGGACGATGGTGGAGTCCACCCCCGTGTAGGCGGCGATGCCCCCACAGACACCGGTCAGGAAGCGGTCGGATTCGCTGCGCTGGAGCCGCTTGCTCCCGTGGTTCTCGTTCATACCTCCACCTTGCCCGCCAGTGACGACGATTCCCATCGGGGAGAGCCCTGGGCGGCCCCTGACTTACGTCCCCGACTCCTGAGGAGAGTCCGCTCCGGGGGCGCTGGCCCCGTGCCGGTTCGACGGATCCGGGGTCCGCGGGGTTCCTGAGGCGTGGAGCACACCGCGGCCCCGAACGGGCTCAGGGTTCCACTCGGGCGTGAGGGTTCCGGATGTGGGGGTTCCGGGCGGACGCGGGGATTCCGGGCGGGCTCAGGCGTCCGTCTCGGGGGCGAAGACCTCGCCCAGCGTCCGGAACGACTCCGCGAGGCGGTCCTTCAGCTCGTCGATCCCCGCTTCGGACTGGTCCGGGACCATCTTCATGGACTGGCGCACGGCGGACATCGCGGCCGCCGCGGCCAGCTGGGAACGCGGGTCGTCGTCGGGGGCGCCCGAGCGCTCGGCGATCGCCGAGGCCAGGCTCAGCTCCATGCTGTGGAAGCGGCCGAGGAGGCCGGGCAGGAGGTGGGGTTCCCGGGCCATGAGCAGCTTGCGCTGCGCCATGTCGGCCCGCCGCGTCTCGAGGTCGCCCGAACCGAGCAGGGAGGCCACCAGCAGGGCGCTGAGGTCCTCGACGAACACCCCCGTGGGGCCGCCCGCCGCGAACGCCTCTCGCACCGCCTCGTCCGGGACGCTGGTGACGTCGTCGAGGAGGGCGTCCTCCTTGGTCGCGAAGTAGTTGAAGAAGGTCCGGGGGGAGACGTCGGCCGCGGCCGAGATCGCCTCCACCGTGACCTTCTCCAGCCCGTGCTCCAGGGTGAGCCGCACCGCGGCCTCCCGCAGCGCTCGGCGTGTGGCCAGCTTCTTGCGTTCCCTCAGCCCCATGGGTCCTCCCCTTACACGGATAATTGTTGCATCTCGTGCAAATTTTCTCAATGTGTACTTTTTCATGCCACAGCACAAGAGGCCCGGCCCTGTCTGGGCCGGACCCCTCAGGGCCGGAGGCTCCGGGTCCCCTCAGGGACGGAACCCGTGCCGGCGTTCGGTGATCATCTCATTCCAGTCGGCATCAGGGCTTGCGACCGACCGCCCCGTACCCGTCCACCTCGGGCGGCACCCCGAAGCCGCTCACCTCGTACCGCCAGCGCGTGACCGAGACCAGACCGGGCTCCACCAGCTCCAGCCCTTCGAAGAAACCCCCGAGCTCCTCCGGGCTGCGCTGGACGTAGGGCACCGCCCCGCTCTCGTTGTACTGGTCGTGCGCCTCGACGTTGGCGTCACTGAGCACATTGGTGCCGTCGTTGATCACCAGATACCCGCCGGAGGGCAGAGCCGCCACCAGCTGACGCACCAGTCCCCGGGCCTCCTCGTAGTCGGGGATGTGCCCGAGGATGCCCATCAGCATCAAGGCGACCGGCTTCTCGAAGTCCAAGGACTTCCGGACGGCCTCCAGGATCACCTCCGGCTCCCGCAGGTCCGCGTGCACGTAGTCCGTGGAGCCCTCGTCCGTGCTGGTCAAAAGGGCCCGGGCGTGCGCCAGCACCAGCGGGTCGTTGTCCACGTAGACGATCCGCGCCTCCGGGGCCACCGCCTGGGCGACCTCGTGCGTGTTGTCCGCGGTGGGCAGCCCGGTGCCCACGTCGAGGAACTGCCGGATCCCGGCTTCTCCGGCCAGATAGCGCACGGTCCGGGCGAGGAAGGCCCGCGAGGCCCTCGCCCCCTGCGCCATCCCGGGAAAGACCTGGAGGAACTGCTCGCCGGCCTCCTGGTCCACGGGGTAGTTGTCCTTGCCACCCAGCCAGTAGTTCCAGACTCTGGCCGAATGCGGGACGGTGGTGTCGATCTCCATCTGCCTGCGCACCTCACTGCGTCCGAACGCCCCCCGTACCCGGCCCACCCTAGAACCCTTGCGAGCAAAGCATTCCAGCGCTCTGCGACCGCCCGTGGAAACCTGCACTGCGCCGGCCCTACCACTGCGGTAGAGTTGTCCCGGCGACGAGCCCGGTGCCGTCGTAGGGCCTTAGCTCAACTGGCAGAGCAGCGGACTTTTAATCCTGTTTCTGTGCACCTCTGTGGCACACCAGTCTGACCAGGTGAAACGTGACCATGCACGTGACCTCTGCAGCACAGTTCCGCTGCTGTGAGAATGGCCTGATCCGGCCATGATCACCGAATCACTCGCGTTTTCCATTTCACAGTCCGTGCGCTTTCCCGCCCGTTTTCCGCTACGCTCACCGCCATCGCCGCGCATCCCCGTTCCCTGCCCGGCGCACCGACGGAACCCCGTACCCAGCCTGCCCGTCTGACCCTCTGCGGCTCCCGCTCCGCCGCCCCCTTGCACACGAGAGACGGAGCTCCCCCATGTCGTATCCCCCCTCAGGTCCCCAGCAGCCCCACTACGGGCCGCCCCAGCCGCCGCCTCAGCCCCCGAAGAAGGGCATGTCCACCGGCGGCAAGATCGGGCTAGGCTGCGGAGGCTGCCTCGGTCTGCTCCTCATCCTCGCCCTCATGGGCGGATGCATGGCCGCCCTGTCCGGCGACACCGCACCGGCCGCCCCGCCCGCCGCCAGCTCCTCCCCCGATACCGAGGAGAGCGCTGCCGAGGAGGTCGAGGAAGAGCCCGCCGAGGAGGTCTCGGACGTCGTCCTGACCGCCACGAACGCGGGCACCGCCGGGGACGTCGTCGACGACACCGTCTACACCGTCCTCGACATCACCGTCGAGAACGGCAGCGAGGAGGACCTCGAGGTCAACCCGATCTACTTCTCGGTGGTCCTGGCCGACGGAACCGTCATCAGCGACTGGGCGAACGCGATCTTCGCGGATATCGACCAGCTCGACGCTGTGACTCTCAGCCCGGGCCAGCGCACCGAGGGGCAGATCGCGGTCGTCGGCGAGGGTCTCGACATCGCGACGGTGGAGATGTCGGAGTTGTTCGGTCTGCAGGAGACCGTCACCGCCGACGTCAGCTAGGACCCCACAGCTGAAAGCGGCCCCGACCGGTGCTACCAACACCGAGTCGGGGCCGGCCCATCTCCCGAGACCCGGACGTAACCGGAGACGAGCATGGCCACCGTGCCCCGCCCGCTGGTGGGGCCCCGACCGGCCACTGACCGCGACAGCCCTCGTCGCCCTGGAGACAGTGGCCGCGGACCACGGATGCCACCCCCTGACCCCTGTCAGCGAGGGTGAGGATGACCGCCCGGTCCCGCGGTCCTCGAAGCTGCCGCCCTCGCAGGTTTTCAGGAGGGCCTTGACCTGGTCGGCTTCCAGGAGCTTCATGTCCTTCTCGGGGACGTTGACGGCGTCGGCCTTCAGCCTCGGGTTCTTGCCGGGTTTCAGCTCGTCCTCGCGCACCATCCAGCGGAAGAACGCTTTGAGGTTGCGGTAGTCCAGGGCGGCGGTATCGGGGCTGGTGGCGATCTTGCGATCGAGGAGGGAGCCGCGGACCATCGTCGCCTTGGTTTTGGACGCTTTCATCTCGTGGCCCTGGGCGTCGAGGTAAGCGGCGAACCTGTGGACAGTGCGGCGGTAGGAGGTGATGGTGCCTTCGGAGCGGCCGCGGGCGTGGAGTGCGAGCGCCTAGCTGCTCATGTGCTCGGCGCACGGGTTGCGGCGTGGTGGTGTGGTACTCATGCGCGGAGGGCCTCTCACGTTCGTGCTGGTGAGTGAATCCTCTGCTCTGTAACCCCTGTGGTATCCGGTAGGATGTCGTCTTGGTGAAGCCCCTGCTGGTCAGGCAGGGTGTACCACGGGGCCTTAGCTCAACTGGCAGAGCAGCGGACTTTTAATCCGCGGGTTCGGGGTTCGATCCCCCGGGGCCCTACCAGAAAAACCCCAGGCCAGAGCGCACACATCAGCGCCCGGACCTGGGGTTTTCGCGTACCCGGGAGCCGGTCCCGTTTCATGTACACTCCGCGGCCTCGGCGGTGTACCCCCTCACCGAGAGCCCAGCTCCGGAGAGCCCCCGTGAACAACAAACGCCCGGCGGGGAAACCCTGCCGAGCGCTTGGACTAGCTCTTGGAGGCGGACAGTCGATCAGGCTGTGTCACGGGGGCCGGTCACTTCCCAGCTATCGGTCCGAGACCACGGTTCCCAGCAGCGCGGACCACTCAACCGCGTTGAAGGACAGGTGCCCCGCCTCCCGATTCTGCGTGTCCCGCACATCCGCGCCCCCGGAGTGCTCTCGCGCCTCAACACAGTTCGCCCCCGTGTTGCTGTACGAGGACTTGTGCCAGTGGTTCATGTCGTCAAGCCTTCCAATACCTGTCGAGAGTGCTCGGCGGGGAGGGAAGCCGCCAGGGCCCCTGTGACGAGTGATGCAAGCCGGTCGTAACCCTCGGAATTCTCGTAGATCACGTTACCGTCCACGTGATCGCTGGAGATCACGGTCTCCCCGGAGCGCAGGCGAAAGACGAGCAGCGGAGAGGTAACCGCCGCAAGAATGGAACCCTCCGGAACAACGTGCACGGACACGTCCCGCTTCTTCACCACCGTGAGTAGGTGCTGGACCTGGGCTCTCCTCACATTCGACGGGGAGCCCGTCAGAGCGGTCACCGGAAAAACAGCCGTCATACGCAGCCCCGGCAGCTCTCCCAAGCGTCGTGTCCGCACGTGGGTGAGGTACTCGATTTCCCTGTCGGAGGCCTGTGGCCAGCCCAGCCGGAACACCCACTGGGCGTACTCGGCGCACTGAAGGTACCCGGGCACCAGCACCGGGGACACGCACTGCAGAGTCTGCGCGGCCTGCTCGATCGCTGACAGCGACCTCGCCCACTCCGGGGTGACCGTGCCTGTACGGCCAAGCCTCCATGCCGCAAACAACTTTTTGTCTGCATTGAGTAGCTTGTCCAATTCCTCCGCAGTTTCGCGCTGCGGGAGTGAGTGTCCGTTAGCCCACCTGGAAACGGATGCTGACGAACACCCCAGGTGGGATGCTACCTGCTCCTGACTCAGCCCTTTGAGTTCTCGGTATTTCGTGAGCAGCTCACGAAAGGGGGGTTCACTCATGCGTGCAAGATTACGCGCAAGAGCAGAAACCTGTCAGGAAGTTACGAGAATCAAACAAGCAGTGGCGCAAGGAACACGAGAGGGCCGACCGTTGAAGCACGACCCCAACGGGAGCCCTACATGACCGACCTCCTCTACTGGCCTCGGCCCTGGCTCAACGGTGGCGCGTTGAACGCCCTGGTACCGCCCTCGAACCAACACCGTTCTCGCCCCCGCAGGGCTGGACGTGTGCGCACCTACGCTTCGTCTCTCCGGACCTGCTCTCGGAGCCAGCCGCCGCGTACACCCCGCCTGCCGCCGGTCCCGGACCCCCGAAGACCGTTGGACACCGCTCCTCTGCAGATCCTTCAGATGGTTCTGGCAGGAGCGCACCGACTGAGAGTGGCCGTATGAGCATCACGGCGTCGATGCCATTGCTGCCCGAGGTGACTCTCCCCCTCAGCCAACTGGTACCCGACGAGTAGACCCAGCCCCGTCGGGGCGCTGGAGTAGGGCCGATCAGCGGTCGGCATTCCTCAGCTCCGCCCGGTGAGGCGCGATGGACAACCAGACGACCTGTTCAGACCCCAACGGGCACGACTACGTCCCGGACCAGCCACCGGTCAAGCGCGGGAACACGGCCACCGCGACCTGCCGCTACTGCGGGCACACGATCACGGCCACACGCTGAGGCCCACAGCCAAGGCGACCAAGAAAAAAGCTCTGGCGGGTGCGTGAACACCCCCAGAGCAGGCCGACAAACACCAACCGTAAAGAAAAGAGTTGCCGACATGGCCATTGTGCCGCACCCGCACACCCCGCTCCACACCCCCGCCACGCCCTACACCGGACGCCGCTGGCCCTCCCGGATCTACCCCGGCGAGCTGGCCCGGACCGCCTGGATGCGCACCGACCTGGCCGTGGACCTCTCCCGCCTGGCCGGGATGGACCAGGAGACCATCGAGAACATGGTGCTGTGCGCCAGCGAGATGTTCGCCAACGCCTGCGACCACTCCCGATCGGGCCAGGACCCCGAAGGCCGCATCATCCGCACCCTGCACATGCCCACCCACGCGACGATCCAGGTCGCGATCGTCGACGACGGCAACCGAACCGACATCGCCGAACCCACGGGGCCGAAGATCCCGCACGAGCGCACCTTGGAGGAGTGGGAGCAGGCCGAGCGCGGCCGGGGCCTGCTGCTCATCCACTACCTCGCCGAACGCTGGGGCACCCGCTCGGTGCTGGACTTCCCCTTCTGCGCCGGGCTGGGCACCGTCATCTGGGCCGAGTTCACCTTGGGCGGTGGTCAGGCATGACCGTCACCGACACCAGGGTGCGTTCGGTACTCGCCGCGCCCCGAGGACACCGGTTCTCCCGTCCCGGCTCCCTCCAGCCGGGTTCCTTGCCCCCGACCACCTCCCGTCCGATGGACACCCTGCCGGAATCGCATCAGGACCGGCGGGAGCGGCTTCTACGACAGATGCAGGACAACCCCAGAGTCGCCTACATGCTCGAACACGGCCCCGTCCCCCACTGGGCGAAGGTAGCCCGCCAACAGCAGGAACGGGCTGAAAGGAAAGCCAAGGAAGCCAGGGCGGCCAGGCTCTCCGAGGAACCGGTGCCCGCCGATCTCCCCGGCATGCTCCCGCGCGGCTCTCGGGGCCGCCATCGGGCCCCGCGCCGGTGGTGGAGCTGGCCCGCCCTGGCTATCAGCTCGGTGCTGCTCTTCGGGCACGCGAGTACGGAAGCGGTCGGCCAGGCGGCCACCCGGACGGGCGGATTCCCGCTCTAACCACCAGCACCACAACCGCGTTCAAAGACTTTCCCGCATGAGAGGGACGGTCACAACTGCCATCGGCACGTCCTGTGTCAACACGTGGATGCCGCGACCGAGAAACGCCTGAACCCCGCTCGGCCTTGAAGAACCGTCACTGTCCAGGCCGGGAAGCAGGGCGAAGCCCAGGAAGGGACGCATGGTCCGAGCACGAGCACCGCCCCGTGCAGAGCACACCCCCCGAATCCAACGATGTACGAGGAGATCCTGATGGACAGCACCACGCAGTACGCCGACGACGACCTGGTCCTCGCGGTGGAGGACATCGCGGCCGTCCGGTCCCGCGCCGAGCAGCCCTCCGACGGCGGCAGCACCGGCAGGGGCGACACCAACGACAACGGCCTGTACTAGGAGCACACCTTGACCGCTGACCTGATCAGCGGCCGTCTGGGCGGGGACCAGTTCCCCGCCCGGGTGCTCGGCCGCGAACACCGCCGCTACCCGGCCGGCGAAGGCGAACGAGAGGCCTTCGCCGACCTGCTGAACTGGTCGGATCTGAACACACTGCTCGCGCACCAGCGGCTCGACTCCCCCAGGATGCGGCTCGCCGCGGGAGGGGTCGTTGACGCTGGTGCCTACACCCGGCTTCGGCAGTACCGCCGGATGCCCAACTGGAACCAGCCCGTTCCCCACCTGTTCCAGCAGCAGCTCAAAGAGGGCGCGACCCTGGTTCTGGACGCCATCGACGAGATGCACCCGCCGATCGGACGGCTCATCAGCGAGCTGGAGGCCTGGCTCAGGACCGGAATCCAGGTCAACGCCTACGCCTCCTGGACCAGCCGGGAAGGTTTCGGAGTCCACTGGGACGACCACGACGTCATCGTTCTCCAGGTGTCGGGGCGCAAACGGTGGCGCATCTACGGCAACACCCGTCTCGCCCCCTTGCATGAGGACGTCGAGTTCGCCGAAGAGGAACCCACGGAGATCATCGACGAGTTCGTCATGGCTCCCGGGGACGTCCTGCACGTCCCCCGAGGATGCTGGCACGCGGTCGCTGCTTCCGAGGGCGAGCCGAGCCTGCACCTGACCTGCGGTCTGGTGACCACGACCGGGGTGAACTTCCTGCGCTGGCTGGTCAACGACCTGGTCGGGCACGACGAGGTCAGGGCCGACGTTCCGCGTGCGGCCGCCGAGCACGCGCTCTGGGCCCGGCGTATCTCCAAGCTGGTGTCGGACCGTCTGCGTTCTCCGGAGGTGGTGGAGGAGTACTGGCGGAGCCAGGACGAGACCTCGGCGGCACGTCCGGTGTTCAGCCTGCCGGTCGCGGTCACCGGCGACCTGACGCTGTCCTCCGTCGTCCGGTTCGCCTCCCTGCGAGGCACGGTCACTTCCGAACGCACCCAGGCGGGAGACGAAGTGGTCTATGCCGCGCAGGGGCGGCGCTGGCGCCTCTCAGCCAAGGTCGCCCCGGCGATCGCCCACCTGAACCGCAACGGGCCCACCAGTGTGAAGGAGCTGCACGAACTGGTCCCTGACGTCTCGGAGAAGGCGCTTCTGGGGCTGCTGCGCAGGTTGATGGACGATGGTGCGCTGGCCTGGGAAGGCACCGTATGACCCTCCTCGGCATGGGGACCTACCGGAGCCGCGACGCCGCCACCTCGGTGAGCATCGCGGCTCCGGCCGGGTGCACTCTCATTGACACCGCTCCCGTGTACGGAGGCGGTTCACACCAGGCCGCGATCGCGCCCGTGTTGCGTGAACATCCCCGGCTCCGTCTCTCCACCAAGGTCGGCTACATGACCGGTGGCCAGGCCCGGGTGGCGCTCACCAGCGGCGCGCTTTCCCAGGAGGAGGCCGCGCTCCGGCACAGCATCGCCCCCGACTACGTGCGCCACCAGGTCGCTATGTCGCGCACCGAACTCCGGCGAGCGCCCGACCTGGTGTACCTGCACAACCCCGAACACCACCACCAAGAGCGGGGCGACCTCCACCAGCGCCTACGGTCCGCCTTTGCCGTCCTGGAGGAGCTGTACGCCTCCGGTGCCATCGGCGGGTACGGCGTCGCCACCTGGAACGGGTTCGACACCGGGGCGTTCACCGTCGCCGAGCTGCTCCACCTCGCCGAGGAAGCAGCAGGCCGCCCCGAGAACGGGCTCCGCGCGATCCAGCTTCCCGTGTCCATGGTGAAGATCGCCCCCATCCGCCAGAGCCTGGAAGGAAGCGGCCCCATCGCCCAGGCCAGCCAGGCAGGATTACAGGTGTGGGCTTCGGCGCCCTTCCACGGCGGTGAACTGTTGCCGCTGATCACCTCGAAGCTGGCCGAAGCGGTACGGCCCGGAGCGGACCCTGTTGAGGCCGCGCTGAAGGTCACCGCGTCAGCACCGGGGTTGACAGGGGTACTGATCAGCACCACCAACAGCAAGCACTACGCGCAGGCTGCCGAAGCGATCCGTGAACCTGTGCCCGACCACCGACTCAAGGAACTCTGTGACCTCCTCGACCCACCTGCCCGCTGACCTGAACAGGCGATGGCACCAGTCGGCCGAACACCTCGGAGCCCACGCCCCTGCTGGGGTCTCGTTGCATTCCGGGGTGGGTGGACGCACACTGAGCGGCCCGGTAACCGCGGCCGCTGGGCTCCCGGCTTGGCTGAGGGTGATGGCCGCACCACGGCCGGAGGGAAAGATCTGGGAAGGCGCCGCACTCGCGGACACGCTGCTCGGTGAAGCGGTTCCGCGCCCGGTGATGCTCGGCGAGCACGCATGGCAAGAAGAACAAGGCGCGTTCCAGGCGACTCTGTGGACGCGCCTTCGCGGGCAGGTTCTCTCACCGACGCCGGACCTGTCCGAGACGGCTCCGGTGGACGACCAGTGGTGGCAGAACCTGCGCGCCTGCATGGAAGAAGTTCGCGCTACCTCGGTCCCATCGGGCCGGGAGGTGATGACACAGGCGTACATCAACCGAATCCCCCGGTTCATCCCCGAGCTGGCCGGAGAAGACCTGACGGTGCACCGCTGGGAATCGGCTCACGGAGACCTGCACTGGGCTAATCTGACCCGCGACCCGCTGGAAGTCATCGACTGGGAAGGGTGGGGAACCGCCCCGGCCGGATACGACCCGGCCGTCCTGCTGGCCTACGCCCTCCCCACCCCGGCCACCGCCGCGAAAGTGCGCCAAGTGTTCGGTGACGTGCTGGACACCGAGCACGGCCGCCTGGCCCAGTTGGTGATCTGCGCCGAGATCATCCAGGCTTCCGAGCGAGACGACGTCCACGCCCGGCTGAAGCCCTACGTAGAGCGGCTCGCTGGCGAAGTGCTCGTCCAGCAGTAGTCGGACTCAGCAGGTCCTGCCCGATCACCCGAGTGGCGTGGCCTGGTTCATGCGCGGGCACAAAGCAGAGCTTCCATCACACCCGGCCCGAAACACCAGTACCCCGCCGGTCAGGCAAAAGTGCGAGGCTGTTCCTTTGGTTTCCAGGACTTCTCAGCCGCCGGTTTCGTAGGCATGCTGCCATCGCCAGGCCGACATGCGGGTGATGAGTTAGGTGCAAGCGATCTGGGCATCGGTGGATCTGAAGTCAAAGTCGTCCGCGGCGGCCATGCGCACCGCCTCGCGTCGCTGGCGTTCTGCGGCGGTCAGTCCGCCGCCAGTGGAGTACCTCATATCTTCGCTATACTCCGACGGGACGGCCTGTCATGAACGACAATCCCACAATTAAAGTTCAGCAAACGTCCGGGGCCGCTTCAGACCCCGAACCCAACACACGTCAAACCCTCCAACGCACCGGACAGAAAACACTCAGCTACGAAAGCAGAGTTCAAGCGCTGGCAGCAGCGTTCCCCCGTGACACCGACGCATGCCCTCGCCGGATAGGCGCTGGAGACCTCCGTGTTCCTCGCAATCCAGAGATCATGGCGAGTTTCTCAGGATCAACCACGAGGATTGAACGGTGCATCGTTACGATGACCTTTCGATCCCGCCAGTTACGCAGGATCCTTTCCACCGTCCCCCTGGAAGACCCGATCCAGGAGGCAAGCTCGTCCTGGCTCAGTGGAATCTCGTGCCTCTGGTCGTTAATCCTCTGACCTCGGCGCGTAGGCATTTCCAGGAGTGCTCTAGCGAGTCGCTGGTTGGCATTCTCGCCTGCGGCCTGAGAGAGCCTCTTCTCCGCGTCAGTCAGACGAACCTGCAGATCGCGGGTGACCAGCTGCCAAATTTCAGAGTGGTCCCTCACCAGCTCACTGAAGTCCTTACCGCGAATAAACCTCGCGGAGACAGGACTGAGGGCGCGAGCCTGGCTGCTTCTAGGAGAGGATGTTCCAGTCCTACTAAAGGTCTTCTGGTTGATTCCATCCAAAACCTCACGCTCGCCGACCAGGTCACCTGCCGAGCGGATGTCCAAAAGTGTCTCTGCCCCTGTGGCCGTGCGCGATGTCAGGGCCACTGCACCACTCAGGATCAACACGACGAAGCCACCCATGTCGCCCTCGCGGTAAAGCATCTGCCCTTGGCTGTACCGGCGATTTGTGGAGAGCTCCATGAAGCCCTTCAAAGACGACTCCGTGAGTCCTTCATAAAACGTGCCATAACGCACGATCTCAACAGCGGCCATGATCAGCGCTCCCGCAGAGACCGGATCATGCCAGCAATCGCCGTGAGAACGGCCGCCAGCGCGGTAAGTACGGCAGCGACCATCACCGGTTCCTGATCGCTCACCTGATAGACGACAAAGCCGATGAGGGCGAGCGCCGCCAAGGCCACGAAGGCCTTGATCCACACGTGTCGCTGCCCTTCACTCAGGCCTTTGGGTACGAGTTCGCGGGAGTCCGCGGTCATTCTGTTGCTCCTTGCCGAGCCCGATAAAAGATCCACACCCGACCTTCCGGAACCTGGTAGGCGGTTCCGCGTCCCGGTGGTAGGCCCGGGCCGCAAAGGATGGCCATGATGTGCGAACACCAAGATATCCGTCTCCGAGGACAGCGAAGGGCCGTGCACCCTGGGGTGTACGGCCCTTCGCGACGGTTGGCTCACCATGGGCTACCACCCCCACAGCGCTCCTACCTGCAGCTATATGTCGGGCTCGGCAAGAGACACGACCTGCGATACCCCCACCCTAAGCCCGTACGCCGAGGCCAACTTCCCTCATATGTTGGATTCGTTCTCGATGAACCCATAGTACGAGTTATGCACACGGCTGACCTCTCGCCCGGATGAGCAAAGATCCTGCTCGATGCCACCGCTGCAATGACTTCGGGGCACCGGGACTTCGGTCGAGATACTACTCGCCTTCGCCCTGTTCACCCTTGAGATGTCGGAGCATCTTTCCAGCTCTGGAGGGGCGCTACCTGCTGTTTTGACGAACCGCATCACGTTGTCCGCGTGACCGAGCAACCGACGCAGATTCCCCTACCGGTGTCGCTGGAGATGGCCCTGCGGTAGGCGATCCTGGCGTACTCCGGCCGGGAGCTGGGAGAGATGGTGTGCAGGAAGAACTCTGATGCTCCCTCATCCTCGGCTTCCAGGATCCCGTCCTTGTCCAACGCCGACAGAACGGGGACGGCTTCCTCACAGGTAGTGCCCGGGAAGATTGACCACAGGTTGTGCTGAGGTGGTGGTCAGTGGCCGCGTGCTTGCGGAGGCCGCATAGTGGTCACGGCACGCTGACCTTGAGTATCCAGCGGATTCTGACGGCACCCTGGTGGTGCCCGAACTAGCTCCGTTGTGGCTCCGGCGTTCCGGAACCCGGCGGTCGGCGGTGGTCTTCCGTGGTCTCCGGTGGCACGACACCGCCCGGGCAAGCCGGAACGAAACATCACATAGCGTGGCGAAATACCCGCCATCCCGTGAACTTTTAATCCGCGGGTTCGGGGTTCGATCCCCCGGGGCCCTACCAGGGAGAACCCCAGGTCAGAGCGTGATTTCAACCGCTCAGGCCTGGGGTTTTCGCGTGCCCGGAGGCCTGCCCCGGCTTCTTCCGGAGAGCTGTCGCACTTGACCAGCATCACCAGAGGGCACCCACCGCTGCAACGAACCCAGCAGAGGCGGCCGGCAGACCGTCCGGCCACGAACTCTCCGCCGTCACCCACCGCTTCCGCCCCCTGGCCGAGCTTGCTCTGGCCGGGGAGGCCATCACGTGCGATGTCCGTGCACGCCCACCTCCGGGCGCCGCCCCGGATCGCTGACACGGACCCGGCGAGGTTATTTTTCCGCTGGAAATACTTATTCATGGTCATTCGATTCTGACACCCTCCCCCATGATCCCCACGAAGGATTTCATGCGCTTCACCCGTTCAAGCGCGACTCGCCCCAGCCATCGTGCACGACATCACCCCCAATCTCCCGGAACCCCATTAATGATCTCCGACAAAGACCAGGAGCAGCCTGCACCTGAAGCCCCTCACGCCAGTGGTGACCCATTTCACACACAGAGCTCGAGCTGGGATCCCCAAGGGCAAGCAAGCTTTTTATGGAATCGTAACAAGAAAGCGCTGACCAGGAAGAATTTCCTTTCCTTCTCTCCTGCTCTCCTCACGCCGTCGCAAGCATCACCCTGCCCGCCAGGACCTCGAGCCCTAACTCCATGGCCTTCATCATCCCTGGTCATACCATTCCCGTCAGACGAACTGACCGACTGCATGCTTACGGAGCGAGGGCATAGGAGCGCATTACGCCCTCACCACGCTTGACAAACCGCTGCATTGACACAGCGGCCCCTCGTGCGATTCGGTAGGCATCGCCGCGAACACCTCGCGCCACTACAGTGACCACGATCAAAAGAAATGCGCGACCTTCATGGAAGTACTAGCCTCGCTCCTCAGTGCCGCAGCAGGCATTGCCGCCTTGTCCGGAGTGGCCCACCACATCAGACAAGCGACCATGAGCGGGAACCTGGGAAAGAACTCCGCGGTCGGTCTGAGAACGCGCATCACGAAATCTTCGGACACCGCCTGGGAATCAGGCCACAGGGCCGCAGCTCCATGGCTACTGGCCTGTGCCTATACGGGATATTCCAGCAGTGCACTGACCATCGTCTTTGCGGCATTGACGATTGCAGGAGTATTTTCCGGAGTCGGGGCCATGATCGTCCCGGCCCTCGGCTTCACAGCCGTCATCACAATTCTCGCGATTGCGACAGTCATTGCCCACAGGACCGGCAAGGACGCCATTCGCAAATAAAGGAAAAGGAGTTCACGGTTTGAAGAACCGCATCACAGCTACCGTGGTGGCCGCAACGCTCGTCGCCGGCTCCACGGTCACCGTGTCGGCCTCCGCCTTCGCCGACACCGCACCCCCGGTCAGATCCAACGCCTCCGGGAACGAGAGCCGGGCCGAACTCATCCAGAACACGGAGGAGTTCCAAGAGACAGCGCGCTACTCCCAGGAGGAGGTTCTCCAGCTCCTCCTGGCCGGCCAGGGGCCCATCGCCGAAGCGAACCCCGAACTCCTCGACACGCTGGGCTTCTCTGCGGAGAAGCCCCATACCGACGAGGAGGCCCTGGACCAGCTCATCAGCGACTACCTCACCTACGAGAAGGACTTCGAGGAGAAGGTCGCCGTACCGGTCCGGTCCGGCGATCCGCAGAAGGTGGAAGCTGCCCTGGTAGCGCTCTCCGAATCCTTCATGGGCTTCCTCGACGCCCCCGCAGACAACACCAGCAATTCGTCCGCGGCGTCCGGCTGGACCTACCAGGGGGTCAACGTAGCGATCTACGCCAACGCGGTCGGTGTGGTCAACGTCGCCGGCTACACCAACGCGGGGGTCGCGACCCTTGCGTTGGCGACGCTCGCGGTGGTGACCTTCTACTTGGAGGACGAGGACGCCGGCCAGAACGGCTTCGAGGAGCAGCACGTCATCAACGAGCTCACCGAGGCCATGGCCAACTGATCTGTTGACTGTGGGGCTCCCGGCGGAGACGGCCCGAATCTTCATCGCCTCCGTTCCGGAAGTCTCTGAGCCGCTCCCGGGCGGCCAGTCGGGGCCGCGCCTCCGCGCGGGGTCCCGACCCTGTCGGTATGTCGGTAGAGAATCAGTGACGAAAAGGCTTGTCAATTGGCCGCTCACCAAACCGGTGTGGAGAAAGACGATGACGGTGGGCACCGGGGTGCCGGCGCATCGGTCACCTTGACTCTGGTCATCCTCGTTCTTGCGGGATCGATCTTCTACGCCCTCCCCAGCAACACTCTCTCTGTTCGCGACGGCGGAACCGTGCGGACCCTTTTCGCGCGCACCATGCCACAGAATTGGGCGTTCTTCACCAAGCCGCCGAACGATCCGGAGCTCGTTCCTTACACAGCCGACGGGGATGGTTCCGTCGATTTCGCCTCCACGATGCCTAACGGTAGCGCCGAAAATCTTTACGGATTGACCCGTACACAGCGCGCGCAGGGACCGGAGATCGCCAACATGGCCAACCGAATCGAGGAGTGGACGGATTGCGGCTCCCTGAATGGTGATTGCCTGAGCGAGGTGGCTTCGGGTACACCCGTCCAGTGGGTCGAGAACACTTCTCCGGTACCAACACTGTGCGGCAAGGTCATCATAGCCAGGACCGAGCCCGTGCCCTGGCCTTACCGGGACAAATACCGGGGTTGGAGAATCGACGACGAGATGGCGCTGATCGAGGCCCGATGCCGGTAACGACCGCAGTGAAGACAACAGCGAACCGGGTGTTCTCCCGCGTTTCTGCCGCCGCAGCAGCCTTTCCGGAGCAGTCGCGCGTCCTGGGTCTAGGACGCACCATCGTGGCACTCGCCCAGGCGTCCGTGCTCGGGCTGACTCCCTCGGCCTACCTCTTCGTGCCGGTCGGAACTGACGAGTTCGAACCCGCATGCGACGCCCCGTACGCGGTGAGCGCCTACTGCCTCGCAAACGGCATCGATCGACAGATCGTCAGCTGGTTCCTGCTGGCGATCCTCCTCGTAGTCGCCTCCGGCCTCCTACCGAGATACACGGCATTACCACACTTCTGGGTCTCTTTTTCCGTCCACGGTCATATTGCCCTTCCGGACGGCGGGGAGACCGCAGCGCAAGTCGGCACTGCATTCCTCGTACTGGCCTGTGCGAACGACCGCCGGATGTGGCACTGGCAACGGCCTCGCAATCCTGAGAAAGCATCAGCATTCCAGGGCATTGCTTGGGCGGGCCACTGGGGCCTGCGACTACAACTGGCCTACCTCTACCTCAACAGCTCAGCTGCCAAGCTGGCTGTTGAGCAGTGGGGTTCGGGGACCGCCGTGTATTACGTCACCCGTATGGAGTCATTCGGAGCGTCCGGGTTGTTCGCCAACACTGCTCTGTGGCTCACGGCCATACCGGCGGCAACCCTCGTGCTGTCATGGGGCACGATCGTGGGAGAGGCCAGCCTGGCGTTCTTGATCTTGCGAGGCGGCCGTATGCAGGTCCTGGCCTTCGGCGTGTGCGCGGTACTGCACATCGGGATCATTCTCAGCATCGGCATCGTGAGTTTCGGGCTGACCATGGTCGGCTTGGTGATGTGCGCGACGTCGCAGGGCCTGTCCGACTACGCACACAGGACAGGTGTCCGCGGTCAGAAGGAACGGGAAGGCCTCGGACCGAACGCCCCAGCGCCCAAGGCATCGGAGAAGCCTGCGAAACGGCCGCAAGCTGCCGGACAACACTGATCGGACCTGCTCGTCGGCGCCATGCGCTACCTCCCGCTCTCGCCCGGCTGCTCCTGAGCCAAAGGGCTCGTGGTCAGCCTCACCGAGGAGCCCTTGCGCCGGACCTTTGTCGAGATGGCCCGGCCCGTCCGGTCTCCGCCGCCGCGGCTCCGTGCTTCGGGTTCTCGTTCCCGACGGAGCGGGACGGGTCCGCTGACCCGGGCACGCCGCCCCGGCTCCGGCCGGGACGGCGTGCGTGGGTCAGCCGTTGCCGAGGTCCAGCAGGCCGCGGCGGAAGCCCGCGGCGACCGCTGCCGCCCGGTCGTTGACGCCGAGCTTGCCGTAGAGGTGCAGGACGTGGGTCTTGACCGTGGCCTCGCTGATGAACAGGCGGGCCGCCGCCTCGCGGTTGGTGGAGCCGTCGGCGATGAGCCTGAGGATCTCCAGCTCCCGTTCGCTCAGGGGCACGGCGGGCTCGCGGACCCGGCCGACCAGGCGGGTCGCCACCGTCGGGGAGAGCACGGTCTCCCCGCGCGCGGCCAGGCGGACGGCGCGGACCAGCTCGTCGGGGAGGGCGTCCTTGAGGAGGTAGCCGGTGGCCCCGGCCTCGATGGCGGGGCCGACGTCGCTGTCGGTGGCGTAGGTGGTCAGCACCAGGACCCGGGTCGCGACCCGCAGCCGGGTGAGCTCCCGGATGGCCTCCACGCCGCTCGTCCCCGGCATGCGCAGGTCCATGAGGACCACGTCGGGTTCCAGGGAGCGCGCGAGCTCGACGGCGCGGCCCCCGTCGGCGGCCTCACCGACCACCTCGAACCCCGGTTCGCGCTCGAACATGCCGCGGATACCGTCGCGGACGACGGGATGGTCGTCGACGATCAGGACACCGATGCGGGCTTCACTCACCGGAGGGCTCCCTCGGAACGGCCGGGACAGTGGCGGAGACCGCCGCCCCGGCACCTGGTTCGGACTCGATCTCCAGGGTGCCCGCGAGCCGGGTCACCCGCTGGCGCATCGAGGTCAGGCCGAAACCGCCGCTGGCCTCGCTGCCGGGTGCGAATCCCGCGCCGTCGTCGCGGACGTCCAGGACGACCAGGTCCCCCACGTACGACAGGGTCACCCCGACGCGGGTGGCCCCCGCGTGTCCGGCGACGTTGGACAGGGCCTCCTGGGCGGTGCGGAGCAGAGCCGACTCGACCTCCGGATGCAGAGGGACGACCGGTCCGGTGGTGGTGAAGTCGGCGCGCACCCCGTTGAGCCGGGACCACTCGGCGGTGAGGCCGGCCAGGGCGTCGGTCAGCGGAGCGCCCTCCAGCGGGGCCGGGCCCAGGGCGTGCACGGATCTGCGCGCCTCCACGAGGTTCTCGCGGGCCAGGCGGGTGGCGTTGGCGATCCTCAGCCGCCACTCGGCGCGGTTCGGGTCGTCGGGATCGGCGAACGTGTCGGCCTCGGCCCGTTCGGCCGCCTGGAGCTGGGCGATGATGCCCACGAAGCCCTGGGCCAGGGTGTCGTGGATCTCCCGGGCCATGCGCTCGCGTTCGTCGTGCGTCCCCGCCTCGCGGGCCTGGAGCAGCAGCTGCGCCTGCAGCCCCTCGTTCTCCCGGATGGTCTCCCGCAGCTGTTCCACCATCCGCCCGCGCTCGTCGCTGCGCTCCGCGGTGACCTCGCCGAAGTGGCTGAAGATCGCGACCATGTAGACGACGGCGGCCACGAAGAACACGTGGAAGAGGACCGACGCGGGGGTGGGATCGGGGAGCCCGCCCAGGTAGGCGGTGACGGTGACGGCCGCGGTGGCCGCCACCCCCGCGAACTTCCAGCGGCCCCGGAGGAAGTGCCAGGAGTAGACGTAGCCGGTGAAGCCGAAGAATCCCGCGAACCAGACGCTCCGGGTGCTGAGCACCGCGATCATCACGACCAGTGCGGCCACGAGGGCGGCCGTCCGCTTCGGGTGCGCGGACCACTCCGGGTTCAGCCCGGTCATGGCCCAGATGAGCGCCGCCGCGAGGGCCACGAGGCCGAGGGTCTCCAGGTTCCGGGGCCAGGGGCTCTCATGGGTGACCACGGTCAGGACGGTGGAAGCGGCCAGCAGGACGTAGGGCACGGCGGTGATGAGCCGCCGCTGGCGCAGGTCGAGGTCGTGTTCCGGCACCGTCTCCATACTCACTCCCAGCGGAAGGATCTGGCCGCCACGAGGCTGAGGACCACCGCGTACACGGCCATGGTGACCAGCGGCAGCGGTTCGAGGGCTCCGCCGTTCCAGAGCTCGTGGAGGCTCTGCCGCAGGGCGCCCATGGGGGTGTACCGACCGACGACGGCAAGGATATCGGGCATGTGTTCGACGGGCTGCATGAGTCCGCCGAGGTAGGCCAGGGGAAAGTAGAGCAGGACGCCGAACCCGTTGGCGGCCCGCCCGTTGGGGGCGAGCGCGGCGATGAGCAGGCCGACGGAGAACATCGCGGCGGTACCGAGCAGGAAGACCAGCAGGAACCCCAGGGGCCCGGGCGCCCGGGCCCCGAGGAAACCGACCCCGACGACGAGCAGCAGGGCGGCCGTGGCCACAGCCATGACCAGCTGGAGCAGGAGCTGCACGGTGAGCAGGTTGCCCGGACTCACGGGGGTCACCGAGAGCCTGCGCAGGACGCCCCGTTCCCGGTAGGTGGCCAGGGTGGTGGGGAGCAGGTAGAGACCGACCAGGCCGAGCGCCATCGACACCGCCATCGGCATGAGGAAGGTGTCCCCCTCGCTGATCCCCCCGCCGAACACCAGGAGGATGAAGAGGGGGATGAGCAGTGAGAACACCGCTCCGGGTTCACGCACCATCAGTTTGGTCTCGACGTGTGTGAGTTTGGCGAGGACAGGCACAGCGGTTCTTCCGTTCGGGTCGGGCCGGGCGGGTTCAGGCCTGGAGGGAGCGGCCGGTGAGGGCGACGAAGGCGTCGTCGAGGGTGCGTTTGTCGATGCGCAGGTCGGAGACGAGCACGTGCTCGCGGGCCAGGGACGCGGTGACGGCGGTGACGAAGTCGCCCCGCCCGGCCACGGTGACCCGGTCGCCGGTACGGCTCACCGACGTCACCCCGGCGAGGTTCCCCAGCAGACCGTCCGGATCGGGGGCTCCGGCGTCCACGAGCCGAAAGCTCATCCGGTACTCGGCGTCGACCCCGTCGATCAGGCCGGCGGGGGTGTCCAGGGCGACGACGGAGCCCCGGTCGAGGACCGCGACCCGGTCGCACAGCTCCTCGACCTCGTCCATGAAGTGGCTGACCAGCACCACGGTCACGCCCTCGGCCCGCACCCGCTTGACCAGTTCCCAGGTGGCCCGGCGGGCCTGGGGGTCGAGTCCGGTGGTGAGTTCGTCGAGGAACGCGACCCTGGGGTCCCCGACCAAGGCCAGGGCGATGAACAGGCGCTGCTTCTGCCCGCCGGAGAGCTTCCCGAACCGCGCGCCGCGCTTGTCCGCGAGGCCCCACCGGTCCAGCAGCTCCCGCCAGTCGCGGGAGCGGTCGTAGAACGAGGCGTAGAGGTCGAGTGCCTCCCAGACCTTGATGTTCTCGGGCAGCTGGGTGTGCTGGAGCTGGACGCCGACGTGCTCGCTCAGCTGCTTCCGCTGCCGGACCGGATCGAGCCCGAGCACCCGCACCGTCCCGGAGTCGGGCCGCCGCAGGCCCTCCGCGCACTCGACGGCGGTGGTCTTGCCGGCGCCGTTGGGGCCGAGGAGTCCGAAGACCTCCCCCTCCTCCACGGAGAAGGAGACCCCGTCCAGGACCACGTGGTCGCCGTACTTCTTCCTGAGCTCTGTGACCTCGATGATCGCCATGCCCACAAGCCTGGTCCGCCGGGCCTCGGAGCGAATCGCCTGTCCGGCCCCGATCCCGCGCGGATCCGGCCGACCCCCGCCATCCACCGTTCGGTGGATGGCGTCCCCGGAGCCCGGCGGACGGCCCGGCCCGGGCTCACTCCGGGTCGGTGAGCAGGTCCGCGTGGGCCGAGGCGTTGCCCAGGGAGCGGAGCAGCTCTCCCACGAGGCGGTCGGTGGCGCTGCCGGGTTTCTCCAGCTCCAGCTGGGGAACCCGGGTGACCTGCTCGTAGCGCTCGGCGTCGTACTCCACTCCGGGGGACGGGTACCGCTCGTCGGCCCAGGCGGAGACGCCGTGCAGGTTGGTGACGGCCACGCCCACGTCCCAGCTGCCGCCGTATCCCGCATCCTTCGAGAGGCTGCCGAGCAGGTCGAGGAAGGCGCGGACCCGGAAGGCCAGTGCGCCGTCGAAGATCAGGTGCTGGCCGTACCGGCGGTCGGCCGACCTCCCGCAGTACAGGAACACCTCGCCGCGCTCGCGGACGATGAACCGCAGGTCGTTCTGCTCCCTGGCCTCCGCCGCGGTCTGGCTCGCGATGCCCACGCCGCCCGCGGTGCGGAACCCGGACCACAGGTCCCCGAACTCCGGGGCGACCAGGGCGGTCTCGCCGCCGCGTGAGCGGGTCCGCTCCGAGATCCCGTCGCGGACCAGGTCGAACAGGAGGGGGCGCGCGTCCTCGGCGGCGGTCCAGGCCTTGAACATCCCGGGGATGCGGCGGGAGGGCAGCGCGACCACGTGCAGGTGGGCCAGTTCGCCCTCGGGGAAGGGGTCCCTCTCCACCTGTTCGCGCAGCGCGGTGCGCACCACGTCCAGGGAGGCGTCCCTGGCCCGGATGAGCCGTTCCACCTCGGCGTCGGACAGGCGCCGCTTCTCCCGGTCGCCGCGCCCGTAGTACGCGCCTCCCGCCATGTGCGGGGCCAGAGGCGAGGCGGGGACCTCGATGAGCAGGTACCCGTGGCCCGGCCGGTCGCTGTCCAGCCAGTCCACCGAGACCTGGAGCGGCGGGTCGCAGGAGGAGGCCGCGATCCGGGCCGGGGTCTCCAGGATCTGGTCGACCCACTCGACCGGGGCCAGCTCGAAGCGCCCCTCGGTCTTGACCTCCCGCACCCCGACCACGATCAGCCCGCCGTCGATGGCGAACGACGCCATGTCCTTGGCCTGGTCCTTGGAGCTGCGGAGCTGCTGTTTGGCCTCGCGTTTGGGCGTCTCGGTGAACGCGCCCTCGTTCAGGGCCGCCTCGAGTTCGGCTTCGCTGGAAGGGCGCCACGTCGGGGGTAGGACTCGATCCATGTCGGCATCATGCCCACTATCACCGACAACCCCGCACGACTTCCCGAACTCGGGTCCGTGGTTCCCCGGGCCGGAGGGCCCCGGGCCGGAAGCGGGGCCTCCGGCGTCCGGAACGCGACGGCGCGGGGTCAGCGGGCCGCGGGGTCCGGTAGGGGTTCAGGGTGCCACCGGGTCCGGTAGGGGTTCAGCGGGCCGCGGGGTCCGGTAGGGGTTCAGCGGGCCGCGGGGTCCGGTAGGGGTTCAGGGGGACGCGGGGTCCGGTGCCGTCCCCCGGAAGGTGCGGCGGTAGGCGCTGGGCGACACCCCGAGCTCGGTCTGCATGTGCTGGCGCAGCGACGCCGCGGTGCCGAACCCGGCCCGGTCCGCGATCCGGTCCACCGACAGGTCCGAACCCTCCAGGAGCCGGCGGGCCAGGTCCAGTTTGCGCTGGGTGATCCACCGGCCCGGTGACAGTCCCGTCTCCTGCCGGAAGCGGCGGGTGAACGTGCGCACGCTCATCGACTCCCGCTCGGCCATGTCGGCCAGGCTCGGCTGGAGGTACAGGTGCTCCTGGGCCCAGGCCCGGGCTCGGGCGGTCGCGGACCGCTCCGGGGCGGGCACGGGCAGGCGGATGTACTGGGCCTGTCCGCCGTCCCGGTGCGGCGGCACCACGGTGTTGCGGGCCACCTCGTTGGCGACGGCGGCTCCGTGGTCGGTGCGGATCATGTGCAGGCTGAGGTCGATGCCGGAGGCCACCCCGGCGGAGGTCAGCACCCGGCCGTTGTCGGTGTAGAGCACGTCCGGGTCGAGATCGATGTGCGGGTACATGGCGCGGAAGTACCCGGCGGACATCCAGTGCGTGGTCACCCGGCAGCCGTCCAGGATCCCGGCCGCGGCGAGCACGAACGCCCCCGAGCAGATGGAGGCGATCCTGGTGCGTTCGCCGATCCTGCGCAGGGCGGCGGCCAGGTCCGGGCGGATCGGGTCGTGCGGGCGCTCGACGTAGTCCTCCTGGGCTGCGGGCAGGATCACCGTGTCCGCCTCCTCCAGGGCCTCCGGGCCGTGGCGGACGTTGAGGGTGAGGTCGGAGTCGGCGTCGGTGGTGACCACCCCCGGTTCCAGGGCGCAGGTGGCCACCTCGTAGAGGGGAAGGCCGTCGGCTCCGCGGACCCGACCGAACAGGCGGTGGACGATCCCGGCCTCGATGGGCAGTACACCGTGCCGGACGAACAGGGCCACGCGGTGGCGGCCCGGGTGGACGAAGACGTTCATGACACGATCCTATGGCCGGATTCTTTCGGATGTTGTCTTTCGGGTCACTGTTGATCTCTGACCTGGAACGCGAGCCTGGAGGCATGTCTTCCAGAACCGAGCCGCCGAACCCTGTTCCCCCCGTCGCCGAGGCCCGGCCCCGGTCCGCGCCGATCCACCGCGCCTGGATGATCGCTCTGGTCGCGGGGCTGACCATCGTGGCCGCGGCGGCCTTCGCAGCGATGCCCGGACTGCTCGTCACCCCACTGAACACCGAGTACGCGTGGTCGCGCGCCTCGATCGCGCTGGCCTCCTCGGTCAACATGGTCGTCTACGGGCTGATCGCGCCGTTCGCGGCGGCGATGATGGACCGGTTCGGCATCCGCCGGATCGCCCTGGCGGCGCTCGCGGTGATCGTGGTCGGCGCCGGGCTGACCACGGTGATGACCGCCTCCTGGCAGCTGACCCTGTACTGGGGTCTGCTCATCGGCGCGGGCGCCGGGTCGCTGTCGATGACCTTCGCCGCGACCGTCGCGCACCACTGGTTCCTGGAGCGGCGGGGCCTGGTCGTCGGCGCGCTGACCGGGTCGAGCGCCTTCGGTCAGCTGGTCTTCCTGCCCGTACTGGCCTGGACCGTCGACGAGCGGGGGTGGCGGCCGGCCGTCGTCACCCTGGCGCTGGCCGCCGTGACCGTGGCCGTCCTCGTGGCCCTGGTCCTGCGCGACCACCCCGCCGACCTCGGACTGCGGCCCTACGGGGCGACGGTGGACGTGCCCAGGCCGAGGGCGGAGCAGGGCGCGGCCCGGCGGACGGTCAGGATCCTGTTCGCGTCGGTGCGCAGCCGACAGTTCTGGATCATCGCGGGGACCTTCGCGGTGTGCGGGGCGACCACCAACGGAATCCTGTGGACCCACTTCGTGCCCGCCGCGCAGGACCGCGGGATGGCGGTGACGGTGGCCGCGGCGCTGGTGTCGACGATCGGCGTGTTCTCGCTGGTCGGCACGGTGATCTCAGGCTGGCTGACCGACCGTTTCGACCCGCGCCGCCTCCTGGTCCTCTACTACGGGGGCCGGGGTCTGCTGCTGACCGCCCTGCCCGTACTGCTGGGCCCGGAAGCCGGGCCCGCGATCGTGGCCTTCGTGGTGGTCTTCGGCCTGCTGGACGTGGCGACCGTGCCGCCGACCATCCTGCTGTGCCGCAGGGCGTTCGGCGCGGACGGCGCCGTCGTCTTCGGGTGGGTCAACGCCCTCCACCAGGTGGGCGCGGGCACCATGGCGGTGTTCGGCGGCCTCACCCGCGACCTGACCGGCGGCTACGGCCCGGTGTGGCTGATCGCGGCGGGGCTGTGCGCGGTGGCCGCCCTGCTCGCCGTCCGGATCACCCGGACCGACGCGACCACCGAGGGGTGAACACCGTGACCGACCGCTCGAACCCGGGCCCGCCCCCGGACACGGAGCCGGGCCCGGGCCCGGGCGGCGCCGGACCGCGCCGCCCCTCCCCGCAGTTCTGCCTGGTCCTGCTGCTCCTGGCCGCGGCCGTCGCCTACGTGGGGCTGGCCGGGTTCGACCAGAGCCTTCGCGCCGCGCGGGGCGAGGGTGCCCCGGGGGTGTTCACTGCCGACAGCCTCACCTGCGTCCAGCACCCGGGGCACGAGTCCTGCACCTGCAACGGGGCCTTCGTCCCCGAGGACTCCGAGGAGCCCCGGGGCGTCCACCTGCACGCCGCCGGACACGAGACCTGCCAGGTGGGCGAGCCGGTCCCGGCGATCGACGCGGGCGCGGCCAACCGGGTCTACGGCCCGGACGGCTCCCGCGAGTGGCTGTTCTCCTCGGCCCTCGTCACCGGTTCGCTGGCGGTCTACGCGGGTGTGGCCCTGGCGTGGGCCCGGTGGGCCCTCTCGCGGTCCCAGCGGAAGGCGCGCCGGAGTTCGCGCGGGGCCGCCTCGACCATGGTGTCCAGGAAGCGGGCGGCGGCGGAGGCGTCCCGTGCCTCCCGGTCGCCTTCCCCGGGCACCTCGAAGGCCCGGGAGGTCAGCTCCACCACCGAGGCCGGCCAGCCGGGCCCGGAGTCGTCGCAGCCGTAACCGGTGATCAGCAGCGCGCGGCCGAGCTCGGTGACGTAGCGGTCGGACTCCTTGCTGCCGATCCCGAGTGCGGCCCGCAGCGCCCGGGTGGTCATGGGCCCCTGGAGCAGCAGGGTCCGGGCCAGGTCGCGGGCGCCCGGGCTCAGGGTCCCGCAGCGGGTGAAGTCGTCCGGCTCGCCCGGGTACTCGTACAGGTCTGCCAGCAGGTCGGGGCTGATCAGCGTCTGCCTGGTCCCGATGAACCTGCCGAGCCAGGCCTCGCCCCGGGCGGGGAGTTCGTCCTTCCAACCCCACATCGCCTCGAAGTCGGCGCCCATCCCCGTGGAGAGCACCTCGGCCGTGTCGTCGCGGGAGATCTCCCGCAGGCAGGGGTAGGTGGGCCGGTCACCCCCGAACAGCACGGCGAACCCGACGTCGTGCACGAACTCCCGGGCCTCCCCGAGCGTGCGGACGACCGGTCGGTCGCACCACCAGCGCTTCAGCCGCGCTTCGAGAAGATCGTCCACCGCGTGGTCCATGCAAGCTCCTGAGGAGGTGAGGAATCGAACGCTCGTCCGGGTCGGGCGTCAATATCCTGGCAGCATGCCCGAAGACCGTCGGCGGACGCCGCTGAGCAGTGAGCTCGCACAGCGGGTGGTCGACCTCATCGCCCCGACCATCAGCCACAACATCAACGTGATGGACGAGCACGGCACGATCATCGCCTGCATGGACCCCGGCCGGGTCGGCAGTCTGCACCACGGCGCCCAGCGGGTCATCGCCGAGCGCCGCAGCGTGCTGGTGACCGTGCCCGAACCCGGGACGTCCGACCGGCCCGGCGCCAACGAGCCCCTCATGATCGACGGCGAACTGCGCGGGGTCGTCGGGATCACCGGGAACCCGCGGGAGGTCGAGGACCTGGCCCGGGTGGTGGCGCTGACCGTCCAGCTGCTCATCGCCCAGGAACACGAGCAGGACGCGGTCAGCAGACGGCACACCGAGGCCCGCGACCTGGTGGCGGCGCTGAGCTCGGGGACGACCCGCCCGGACGACGCCCGGGCACGCCTGGCCGCGGCGGGGCTCGGGCCGCCGTGGTCGCTGGCCCTGTGGGCGGCGGACGCCCCGCGCCACGGCGGCGGGGTCGCGCCTCCCCCGCTGGCGGAGACCGCCGCGACGAAGGTGAACGGCAGCGGCGGACGACGGGCGGCCGTCCTGCACGGCGCGCTATGGATCATCAGCCCCGGTCGGCCCCCCGCGGCGGACGCGCTGGGCCTGCCCGCGGAGAGCCGCCACACGTACACACCGGCCACCGACGACGTGGAGTCGCTGATGGCCTACGCGGAGGAGTCGCGGGCACTGTGCCGGTACGCGGGGCTGATCCCCAGCATCGAGCGTCCCGAACCGTGGTCGCGGGAGCTCGCCGTGTCCGTGGCCCACCTGCCCCGCCGGTCCCTCACCCGGATGACCGCCCGTACCGCGTCCCTCAGCGAGGCGCAGCGCCGGACCGTGTCCGCGATGGCCTCGGCCGGTTCCATGCGCGAGGCGGCCGACGCCGTGTTCGTGCACCGCAACACCCTGCTCCAGCGCGTGGACCGCATCCGGAGCGCGACCGGGCTGGACATCCGGCGGCCGGACCACCTGACCACAGTGCACATGTGCCTGTACGCGGAAGCCGCACTGGGCATTTCGCACATATCTCCGGAATAAAGCCGCAGGAAGACTGGGCGCCACGCCGTCGAAATGCACCGAACCGGATTCTATGATCTGGCTCATGTCCAACGCGTTGCACGCACATGTCGAGAACCAAGACGGCCCCCCTGCCGTTCGCGTCGTGGTGGTCCCGGACTCCTTCAAGGGGAGTGCCTCCGCCGTGGAGGTCGCCGAGGCGATGGCCCGCGGCGCCCGGGAGGCGTACACCGAACGGGGCGTCCCCGCCTCCGTCCACACCCTGCCCTTCGCCGACGGCGGCGAGGGCACCCTGGACGCCCTGCTCGGCGCATGGGGAACCGAGCCGCTCACGGTGGAGACCACCGACGCCCTCGGGCGCCCGACCCGGGCCCGCTTCGGCCTCTCCCCCGACGGCACCACCGGTGTCATCGAGGCCGCGGAGGCCAACGGACTGCCCGGCGTCGCCGACGTCCCCCTCCAGGCGCGCACCGCGAGCAGCCGCGGGGTCGGCCCCCTGGTGACCGCGCTCCTCGACACGGGCGTGGAGGAGATCCTCCTGTGCATCGGGGGTTCGGCCTCCACCGACGGCGGAACCGGAATGCTGAGCGCGCTCGGTGCGCGGTTCCTCGCCGCCGACGGCTCCGAACTCCCTGACGGGGGCGGCCGCCTCGGCGATCTCGCCTCCCTCGACCTGGACCGCCTGGACCCGCGCGCCCGCTCCGTCCGCTGGCGGGTGGCGTGCGACGTCACCAACCCGCTGGTCGGCCCCGAGGGCGCCGCCGCCGTCTTCGGCCCCCAGAAGGGCGCCGGCGCCGAGGACGTGCGCGTCCTGGACGAGGGCCTGGGCCGACTGGCCGACGTCCTGGCCGAGGCCACCGGCAGCGACCTGCGGGACGTACCCGGCATGGGCGCCGCCGGAGGCATGCCCGTGACCCTGACCTCCCTCCTCGGAGCCGAGGTGCTCCCCGGATCGCAGATGGTCGCCGACGTCCTGGGGGCCGGGGAACTGCTCTCGCGGGCCGACCTCGTCCTCACCGGCGAGGGCCGCTTCGACAGCCAGTCCCTCGGCGGGAAGGTCGTCGACGCGGTCCGCCGCCTCACCCCGCCGGACGTGCCCGTCGTGGTGATCGCCGGCAGCGTGTCGATCAGTACCGGCGAACTCCTGCGCTCCGGGATCACGGCGGCGTTCTCGATCGCCCAGGGCCCCCGGACCCTGGACCAGATGCGGGACGAGGCCGTCTCCGCCATCACCCGGACAGCGTTCAACTGCTGTCGTCTCCTCGCCCACCACCCAGGACCACCGGACACGGCTCCGGACACCGCTAAGGACCACTCCCGTGATTGATCTCCTCATCCTCCTCTTCCTCGTGGCGGGCATCGTGCTCGTCACCGCGAGGTGGAAGGTCAGCCCCTTCCTGGCGCTGATGGGCGCCGCCGTGCTCGGCGCGTTCCTGTACCGGATCCCGTTGGCCGAGATCGTCCCGACCGTGACGACGGCGTTCGGCAGCACGCTCGGCAACATCGGTCTGGTCATCCTCTTCGGCACCATGATCGGTGTGATCCTGGAGCGCTCCGGCGCCGCGATCGCGATGGCCGAGGGCCTGATCAAGCTCATCGGCACCCGGTTCCCGAACCTGACGATGACGCTCATCGGCTACATCGTCTCCATCCCGGTGTTCTGCGACTCCGCGTACGTCATCCTCAACTCGCTGCGCAAGGCGATCACCCTGCGCACCGGAGTGTCCGCGCTGGCCACCTCCATCGCGCTGATGACCGGCCTCTACGCCACGCACACGCTGGTCCCCCCGACCCCGGGCCCGCTGGCCGCCGCCGAGAACATCGGCATCACCGACAGCCTCGGCATGATCATCGCCCTCGGCGTCCCGGTGGCCGCCGTGGCCGCGCTCGCCGGCCTGGCCTACGCGAGCACGTTCTCCCGCAAGGAGTTCACCCCGCTGCCCGCCGACAGCGAGTCGGACCTCTCCGAGCAGTCCTACGACGATCTGCGGCAGAGCTACGGCACGCTGCCCAACGGCTTCCTCGCCTTCTTCCCGATCCTGCTCCCGCTGGTGCTCATCTGCGTCGGCTCGATCGTGAAGCTGCCCGCGCAGCCGATCGGTGACGGCGCCGCGTTCGACGCCCTCTCCTTCCTGGGCACGCCGGTCATCGCGCTCGCCCTCGGCCTGCTCGCCGCGGTGGCGCTGCTGCGCGGCCACGGCAAGCTCGCCCGGTTCAACGATCAGATCAACGACTCCGTGCGCATCGCCGCGCCGATCCTGCTCATCACCGGTGCCGGTGCCGCCTTCGGCGCCGTGCTCGCCGCCTCCCCGCTGACCGGGTTCCTGTCGGACAACCTCAGCGGTCTGGGCATCGGCCTCGCGGTCCCGTTCCTGATCTCCGCGGCGCTCAAGACCGCTCAGGGTTCGTCGACGGTGGCGATGGTGAGCACGTCCGCGATGCTCGCGCCCATGCTGGGCTCGCTGGGCCTGGCCTCCCCGGAGGGCATGGTCCTCAGCGTGCTGGCCGTCGGCGCCGGCGCGATGGTCGTCTCGCACGCCAACGACTCCTACTTCTGGGTCGTCTCGCAGCTGAGCCGCATCCCGGTCGCGACCGCCTACCGGACCCTCACCGTGGCCACCGCCGTCGAGGGCACCGCGGCCTTCGCCACGGTCTGGGCCATCAGCCTGTTCCTGTTGTAGGCACGGCTGTTGCAACTCCGCAAGCGGGGCTGACCGAGTGCAGGCGGTCAGGCCGTGCGAAGAGGGTCCGGAGCAACGTTCCGAGGCCACCGAACCACAGAGCCGGCCGCCCCGGGTTTCCCGGGGCGGCCGGCCCTGTGCGGTTTCGGTGCAGTGGAGGTCAGGCCCGGAGGGCGGCCTGGCGGGTCCGGTTGAGGCAGCTGCCGATCTCCCAGGCGGAGACGGCGATCACCGCGGCGGCGAGCGGGAGGGTGGGCACCGACCAGTCGGCGGGCAGGTCGAACACCGCGCCGAACCGCTCGGGGAGGTCGGCGGTGATCAGCTGGTCCTGGACCAGCAGCCACACGGCCACCGTGGCCCACGAGGCGTTGGCGAGCACACTGACCACCGCGAGTGCCGGGGTCCAGTGGCCGACCCGCCAGACCAGGACGGCCACGACGATCTCGACCGCGAGCAGGCCGACGAGGAGCACCGTCCAGGGCAGGGCGAGGTCGGGGTCGAGGACCTGGACCTGGGTGGCGGGGTCCGAGACCCCGGTGAACTGCCAGGACAGGAGGGCGATCACGACGCCCATGAGCAGCACGTGGACGACGGTCGACGGCAGGCTGACCTGGCGCCACGGGGTCTCCTCGGGCAGCTGCCCGGTGTCCCAGGCGACCAGCGGCTCACCCTGCCGGTCGGCGGGGCGCGTCCGTTCGACGAACGCGTAGGCGAGGGTCACCCAGAAGCCGACGTGCACCGTGACGCCGATGGCGGCGGCGACCGACTGCAGCGCGATGTCGCCGAAACCGTCGGGTCCGGACACGAACTGCTCCGCGAACAGCAGGACGAGGACGAGCGGGACCAGGATCGCCAGGAGGGCCCTCAGCAGCCGGACGTAGCCGGGGTACAGGCCCGGTCCGACGAGGTAGCGGGGCTTCTCCCCGTACTGGGCGGCGAGGACGTCGGGGTCGCCGAGTTCGGTGAGCGCCTCCTTCTCGGCCCGGTCCGGGTCGGTCCCGGCCTCGACCTTGGCCTCGACCGCGTCCAGGACGGTTCCGCGCAGTTCCCGCGCCACGTCCGGGCCGGTGTCCGGCCCCAGGTGGCGGGTAACGCTCCAGACGTAGCGGTCGGTCAGCGTGGATCCGGTTCTCTGGTCACTCATCGGGTCTCCCCTTGTTCGAGGGAGCGGACCGCGCCGTCCAGCGCGTGCCATTCCCGGGTCAGTTGTTCGTGTAGTGCTTCGCCGTCCGGGCTGACCTTGTAGAACTTGCGCGGCCGCGCCTCCGCCGTGTCCCACTCGCTGGTCAGCAGTCCCTGCTTCTCCAGGCGCCGCAGGAGCGGGTAGAGGGTGTTGCCGTCGACCGAGAACCCGGCCTCATCCAGGTACTCGAGAAGCGCGTATCCGTAATAGGGCCGCTTCAGAGTGGCGAGACAGGCCAGGACGACCGTCCCCCGCCTCAGTTCCTGGATGTGCCCGGCCAGGAGCTCGTTTTCCTTCATACTTCACACGATAGTGTGCCTCACACACCACAGTCAATCGCACATCAATGTGGAGGCGACAAAAAGAACCCCCGGCGCAGGCCAGGGGTCCGACAGGGGTTTCGACGGGATCAGGGCTTGGGGAGCGCGCCCTCGAAGAAGGCCCGGGGCGTGTCCACGAGCATCGTGTGGACCTGCTCCTCGGTCACCCCTCGCTCCTGGACGTAGGGGAGCACCTCCTCGCCCAGGTGGAGGTAGTTCCACTGGGGCAGGAAGGCCATGACGTTCGGGTCGATCCAGTCGTTGAAGCAGGCGGCGTCCTGGGAGAGCACCATCCGCTCGGCGTAGCCGCGCCGGCACATCTCGACGAGGGTGTCCGCGCGGGCCTCGAAGGTGGTGTCGAAGTTCAGACCGAACCGGTCCATGCCCAGGACGAAACCCGCGTCGGCGAGCTCCGAGAGGTGGTCGGTGTCGGTGGTGTCGCCGCTGTGGCCCAGGACGATGCGGGCCGGGTCCACACCCTCCTGGTCGCACATCACCTGCTTGACCAGCAGTCCCGTCCCCGAACCCGGGTGGGTGTGCACGGTGATCGGGACCCCGGTCTCGTGGTGGGCCCGGGCCACCGCGCGCATCACGCGTTCGACGCCCGACCGCAGGCCCTCCTCGTCGATCGCGCACTTGAGCATCCCCGCCCGCACCCCGGTTCCGGCGATGCCCTCGGTGATGTCGGCGACGAACATGTCGACCATGGGGTCGGGGACCTCCGTGCCGAGCGCCTCGTTCAGGGCCGGGCCCCGGTACCGGAAGTAGCGGGGGACGCTGTCGTAGGTGTAGATCCCGGTCGCCGCCACGATGTTGAGCTCGGGCACCTGCTCCGCGATCCGCCGGATGCGCGGCAGGTACCGGCCGAGCCCGATCACGGTGGGGTCGACGACCGTCCGGACCCCCTGGCCGGCCAGCGCCCGCAGCCGGGTGACGGCGTCCGCGACGCGCTCGTCCTCGTCACCCCACTCCTGGGGGAAGTCCTGCTGGATGTCCGGGGTGAGGATGAAGACGTGTTCGTGCATGTAGGTCCGGCCGAGGTCGGCGGCGCCGACCTCACCAAGGACGGTGCTGACTGTGGTCATCCGGGCAGCTCCTCACCTCGCCCGCCCTCCCCGTGCGGAAAGCGCGCGCACCTGACTGGGCAGGCGGAAACTACCACAGGTGTGACCTGGAGCACTCGCCCGGGGATCAGTGGACGGCGGGCTCCGGCGGAGTGAGTCCGACGCCGTCCAGCCCCACGGGGGCCGGACACCGCCCTTGAAGGGGTCCGGCGGGTCGCCTATAATTCTGAACAGTGTTCAAAGATGCAACGGGGGACCGCACATGCAGGCGTCACGACTGTTGGCACCCGACTTCGCCAGGGGCGGCATGCTCCTGCTGATCCTGCTGTCCAACTCGGCCTTCTTCCTGTACGCCGGGGCCTACACGCTCTCGGGCGACTACCCGGACCCGGCCTCGGCGGCGGACAGTGTCACGCAGTTCCTGATGCTCGCCCTGCTCGACGTGCGGATCTACCCGCTGTTCGCCTTCCTCGTCGGCTACGGGATGGTTCAGACCCTCACCCGCCGGACGGCCTCCGGGGCCGACCGGGACGAGGCCGCCAGGACCGTCCAGAGCCGCAACCGGTGGCTGTTCGCCTTCGGGTTCGTGCACGCCCTCCTGCTGCTGGGCACCGAGGTCCTGGCCGCCTACGGGATCATCGGCCTCGTGCTGTGCGCCCTGTTCCTGCGCGGGAGCGACCGACGGCTGCGCGGGGGCATCCTCACCGGGATCGGCCTGCTCACCGCGGTGTTCGCGGTGGCCGCGGTGGTGCTGGCTGCGATCGTCCTGGTCGACCCGGCCGGCGGAGCCGCCGGGGCCGCAGCCGCGGAGGAGGGAAACCGCTCCCAGCTCAGCGGTGCCGCCGAGGACAACTACCTCGTGTCCGTGCTGTACCGCCTGGGCACCTGGTTCGTGCTGCTGTTCATCAACGGCTTCGGCGTGGTGCTGCCCACCGCGATCCTGATCGGCATGTGGGCGGCCCGGAACCGGATCCTGGAAGAGCCCGAGCGGCACCGCACGCTCATCCGGCGCGTGGCGGTCTTCGGTACCGCACTGGGCCTGGCCGGAGCGCTCCCCGGGGCGCTGAAGCACGTGGGGGCGTTCGACCCCGCGTCCTTCCACGGGCTCTCCGACCTGGCGACGACCATGACCGCCTGGACCTCCGGACTCGCGGGCGGCCTGGGGTACGTGGCGCTGTTCGTGCTCGCCGCCGGACTCCTCACCCGTCAGGGGCGCCCGCCCGTGGTGGTGGCCTCGGTGGCCGCGCTGGGCAAGCGGTCGCTGAGCGGCTACCTCACCCACTCGATCGTGATGGTCCCGGTGCTCTCCGCCTGGGGCTTGGGTCTGGGCGCCCACCTGACCAGCTTCACCATGGCCCTGTTCGCCCTCGGGCTCTGGCTGGCCACCGTGGTGGTCGCCGCCCTCATGGAGCGGTGGGAGGTGCGCGGCCCCTTCGAGGTGCTGCTGCGCCGTCTCAGCACCAGGAAACCGGACCGCGAGCCCACTGCCTCCTAGGCCGCCCGTCCCTCGGGCCGGGCATTAGATTGGGCACATGCCGACGACACCCGATTCCGGCCCCGGCGGCCCTTCCCGCCGAAGGGCCTCCGGAGGGCGCCGCAGGCCGGGGCCCCGGCGGCGGCTCTCCCTCGAGCTGATCGTCGACACCGCCATCGAACTGGTCGAGGCGCGGGGGCTGAGCGCCCTGTCCATGCGCAGCCTCGCGGAACGGCTGGGGACCGCCCCCGGCACCCTGTACACCTATGTCGCCAACCGCAGCGCGCTGGAGGCCCTGATCCTGGATGCCGTGGTCGCCCGGGACGGCCTCCCCCACGAGCTGCCCGGCACCTGGTTGGAGAAGCTGGAGACCTGGGCTCGAAAGGACTGGGTGACCTTCCGGGAGAAACCGTGGGTGATGGAGCTGCGCCGGGCCAACCCGGACTTCGGCCCGGCCTCGGTCATCTGGCTGGACTCGGCGCTGCGGGTCTTCGACGGCACAGAGTTACCCGCACAGGTGAAGCTCGACATGATCGACGCCCTGGACGCCTACGTGCTCGGTGCCGCCACCGTCGACGTGCAGTCGAACGGCCGCGCACCGGGCCCCTCCCCCGAGCTGTCCGGCAAGCTGGACGAGGCCCAGCTGAAGGTCCCGACGCTCTTCCAGGCACTCAGCACCGGGGCGACGCCCTTCAGCGCGAGCGGGTTCGAGTTCGGCCTGCACTGCCTGCTCGCCGGTTTCCGGGCGATCGCCGAGGAAACGCGGGACGCTCCCCCGCAGGCCCCCTGAGCCCCGGAGCCTACTCCGAGGCGTCCGCGTAGAGTTCCGCGACCTCGCCCACGGCGTTCCAGGCGTCGTCGGCGGATCTGCCCTCGGCGGCCAGGTCCAGGGCGTCGAGCATCACGTGCCAGCCGGTGGCGAAGTCCGCGGCGGGCCCGGGGAGGAGCTCGCTGTGCACGAGCGTGAGCCGAGTCCCCTCGGGTGCGGCCTCCACCGTCCAGCGGACCACCGAGTCGGGGACGCCCTCCCAGCACCAGCTGTGCACGAGGACCCCCTGTGTTCCCGAGCCCTCCGCCTCCCCCGGCGGGACGGCCTCGCCGACCACGCCGGTGGCGGTTCCCTCGTCGCCGAAGTCGAAGCTGACCGCGCCGCCGACCCGCGGGTCGATCGCGCAGCCGGGGAGCCAGAGCGCCAGCCTCCCGGGTTCGGTGATCCACGCCCACACGCGCTCCGGGGTGTGGGCGAGGACGCGTTCGAAGCGGATCCGGAACGCACCGTCCGGACCGGTGCCGAGCGTGCCGCGCCGGAGCGCCTGAGTCGGGTTCGGGGTCGTCATGACTCTCCTTCGTCCATCGCCTGTTCCAGGGCGTCGAGCGCCGTGTTCCACCGACCGCGCTGGGCTTCGAGCCAGTCGCCCACCTCGTCCAGCGCGGACGCGTCGACCGAGTAGAACCGCTGCCGCCCCTGGCGGCGTACCCGCAGCACCCCGGCCTCGACGAGCACCCCCAGGTGCTGCGACACCGCCGGGCGGCTGATGTCGAACCCGGCCGCGATCTCGCCGGCCGAGCGCTCGCCCGCCGCCAGGACCTCGACCACGCGCCGACGGTTCGGCTCTCCGATCGCCTCCATGACATCCACACCAGATATGTAAGCAGTGACTTACGCATTTGGTCAAGGGATGGCCCGAAGGGGTTCCCCGGCCCCGCCCTCACCCGGGTCAGGCCTTCGGAGCGGCCTCTTCCTCCCCCAGGAGCGAACGCACGCCCGCGGCCATACGGGTGCCGTCCGGAGCGCTGTCGGGGTCGACCAGGAACAGGGCCATCGTGCCCGGCAGCATCGTGAGCAGCAGCGCGCCGAGCCCGTTCTCCTGCTCCGGGGTGACCTCCCCGTCCGGAACGTCGAGCACCAGGGCGGCAAGGCTCCGCCGGGCCACCGAGTGCCACTCCGCCAGCTGCGCACGGAGTTCGGGGCGGCCACCCATCTGCGCCAGGGCCTCGAAGTTGGCGGCCACCATGGTGTGCACCTCGGGATAGGACCGGACGAGCTGGTTCATCGCCTCCTCGAACCGGCCCATCGGATCGGTCCGCACCAGCGCCAGGGACCCCAGCAGGCGGGTCGACCAGTCGTGGACGGCCTCGACCATCGCCCGGGTGAGCAGGGCCTCCTTGGAGCCGTAGTGGTAGCCGATCGACGCCAGGTTGGTCCCGGACACGGCCACGATGTCCCGGGCGGTGGTCCGGGCGTACCCCTTGGTGTACAGGCACTGCTTGGCGCCTTCGAGCAGCTGTTCCTTGTGTCCCATGCGTTGATTCTAGCCCCGATTTATACAAGCGTCTTGTACAAACGTCATATACATACGTATGATCACAGCATGGAGATCAAGCGGCTGAACAAGGGCGAGGAAGGGCGCGCCATCGCCGTCCTCGCCGAGGCGATGTATGACGACCCCGTGCTGAGCTGGCTGTTCCCCGACCCCGAGGGCCGGACCCGCGCGATGCCGTACGCCATGGGGCACTTCACCTCCAGGGCCATGGCCACCGACCGGGTGCTCATGGACGGGGCCGATCAGGCCGCCTCCCTGTGGTTCCTCCAGGGAGGCGGCGCTCCCCCGGCCACCTCGGACGAGGACCCGGTCGGAGGCGGGGCGGCCCCCGAGGCGTTCGTGCCGTACATGGAGCGGCTCGACCTCCTGGGCCGGATCGTCACCGAACGCCGGCCGGCCGAACCCCACCTGTACCTGTCGGTGATCGGCACCCTCCCCGAAGCCCGCGGCCGGGGTCTCGGCGGGGCCCTCCTCGGCCACCGCCTGTCCGACAACGAGCTGCCCGCCTACCTGGAGGCCAGCTCGCCCCGAAGCCGGGAGCTCTACCTGCGCCACGGCTTCGAGCCCCACGGGGACCCGATCCGGCTCCCGGACGGCCCGACCGTGTACCCGATGCGGCGCCCCGCGCCCTGACCCGCCCCACCGAACCGGCCCCTGCCCCGAGCCCGACCCCACCCCGAACCACCCATCAGGGAGAGACCATGCGGGCCTACACCCACGCCACCGTCATCGACGCCACCGGAACCCCTCCGCTTCCCGACCACACCGTGCTGGTCGAGAACGGTGTGATCACCGCCGTCGGGCCCACCGCCACGACCTCCGTCCCCGAGTCCGCCGAGGTCGTCGACCTCACCGGCCGGTACCTGATCCCCGGTCTCACCGACGCGCACACCCACAGCAACGGCGACGAGCGGATCGCTCCCGCCCTCCACGTCCTCAACGGCGTCACCGCCGTCCGGGAGATGTGGGGCTCCGACGAGCAGCGGGGGTTCCGTGACCGCATGGACGCGGGCACGTCGCTCGGGCCGCGCTGGACCATCGCCGGGAACCTGATCGACGGGGCTCCGTCGCTGTGGGACGACGCCCCCGGACCCCAGGCGCCGACCGTCGTCGCCAACCCGAGGGAGGCGCGCAGGGCGGTCAACCAGTCCAAGGACGAGGGGGCCGACTTCGTCAAGATCTACTCCAGGCTCGACGCGGACTCCTACCACGCGATCCTCGACGAGGCCCGGCGGCTCGACATCCCGGTGGCCGGCCACCGCTCCGACCACGTGCCCCTCCTCGAGCAGATCGAGTCGGGACAGCGCTCCTTCGAGCACGTCCACGGCCTGTGGCCCGCGCTCTCGCGGGACGCCGAGGCGATGGAGGCGGCGATGGATCGGATCCGCCTCCAGCCGGACACCTATTACTCCAGCTGGTTCCAGCAGGTCAACGAGGTGGAGTGGGAGGCAGCCAACACCTACGGCCCGGCCGAGTCGGCCTCCGTCTTCGAGCGGATGGTCGCCAACGAGGTCGCCTACTGCCCCACCCTCTTCATGCACAAGAACCTGGACCTGCCCGAGCGGGTCCGGTTGACCGACCCCCGCATGCGCTACATGACGCCGGACACGGCTCAGATCTGGTCGTACGTGCTGGACAGCATGTACCTCAAGGGCCGCAGCGCCGACGAGGCGGCCAAGCGCCGCGTGCTGTTCGAGCTGCGCCGGGCGGTCGTCTCCGCGATGGACGAGGCCGGGGTCCGCATCCTCGCCGGGACCGACACGCAGACCGTGGGCGTCATTCCGGGTTTCGCACTGCACGAGGAGCTGGAGCAGATGGTCGAGGCGGGCCTGACACCTCTGCGCGCGCTCCAGACCGCCACCCTCGAACCCGCACGATTCCTCGGCCGCGAGGCCTGGTCGGGCACCGTGGAACCGGGCAGGGTCGCCGACCTGCTCGTCCTGGACGCGGATCCGCTGGCGGACATTCGCAACACCACCCGGATCCACTCGGTGGTGACGCGCGGCCGCCACATCGGCCCCGAGGAGCGCACGGCTCTGCTGGCCGAGGTCGAGAAGGCCGCCTCAGGAGCCTGACCCGACCGTGCCCAGGTGAAAAGAAGCTGTGTCCCGTGGGGCTGCTGTGACAGATTGGGCCCATGCCTGACTACCGCCGTGACCTGCTCCGTGACCAGTACGACCTGACCTGGGCACTCTTCGAGTACCACCTGGAGCGCCTGCAGCCCGAGGACTTCCTCTGGGAGCCCGCCGAACTCTGCTGGACGCTGCGACGCGGCCCGGGCGGGGTGTGGACCCCGGACTGGGCCGACAGCGAACCCGACCCCGTGCCGGTGCCCACGATCGCCTGGCTGACCTGGCACATCGGCTGGTGGTGGACGGTGACCCTCGACCACACCCTGGGGCGCACCCCGCAGGAGCGCGCCGAGATCCGGTGGCCGGGCGAGGAACTGACCGTGGACTGGCTCCGCGGGCTCAACACGGAGTGGCTCGTGGCGCTGTCCGAGGCGGACCTGGACGAACCCGCCTCCTTCCCCTGGCAGGGGGCGGACGGGAAGACCAACGCGCACACCGCCGCGTGGGTCAACAGCGAACTGATGAAGAACGTCGCCGAGATCGGCCAGCTCCGCATGCTACGCGCGGCGAGGAAGGCCTGAGGGCGGTCACGTCCCGGGCGCGTTCGCGCACACCGGTGTGCGTGGGAACCGCTGATGCGCCAGTACACCCACGAGCACACCGAGCGGTGGAGCGGGAAGGCCGCCGGGGCCGACGCGCTCGGCAGCACCGCCGACGCCCTGCGCCCCCTGTGTCAGGGCCGGTCCCGGTCCCCGGCGGCCGCCGGGGACCTCTCCGGGGCCGCCGCGCCGCCTTCCGGGCTCCAGTCCTCAGCGGGTCTCCGGCCCTCACCGGGATCCTCTTCCCCGCCGGGTTCCCCGTCCTGGGTGGCGTCCAGGCGGGTGTGGCGCAGCAGCCACAGCACCGCCACCCCCACGGGGGCCAGCAGGAGGGCACCGAAGCCGTACCCGGTCTGGATCGCGGTGGTGAAGGAGCCGAAGGCGGCGTCCAGCAGCTGTCCCGCCTGGTCGGCCGGGAGGTGTTCGGCCACACCCACGGCCCCGCCGACGCTCTCCCCGGCCTCCTCCAGCGCGGGTCCGGGGATGCCCTCGAGCCCGGCCCCGTGGAGGCCGCGCCGGTAGACGACCGCGGCCATGCTGCCCAGGAAGGCCATGCTGAGCGCGCCGCCGAAGCCGCCCGCCACGTCGGACATCGCCGCCGCGGATCCGGCCTTGCGGACCGGGGCGCTGACCACGATGAGGTTGACGCCGAGGGTGAAGAGCGGGCCGAGCGCGGCCGCCATGACCGTGGCCGCCGTGATCAGGGCGGGGGCGCCGGCCTGGCCCGCCATGAGGGCGAGCGCACCGCCGGCGGCGGAGGCCACGAGCAGACCGCCGCCCATGGCAACGGAGGGCCGCATCCAGCGGGTCAGCAGGGGCGCCGCCATCCCGCTGACGATGGAGGCGAGCGCCGGGACCACCATCAGGGCGCCGGTCTCGGCGGGTGAGAGGCCGAGTGCGGTCTGGAAGTACTGGACCAGCAGCATGTCCGCGCCGCCGTAGGCCAGGAGCATCATCAGCATGGCGCCGAGGGACACGGCGAAGGCGGGTACGGCGAACAGCCGCATGTCCATGAGGGGTTCGGGCAGGCGCAGCTGTCTGCGGACGAACAGCGCCCCGAGCACCAGCCCGACCGCGACCGGCAGCAGGTAGGGCCAGACCGGGCCGTCGGACCCGGAGGAACTGCGGTCGGCGATCTCCTGGAGCCCGAAGATCACGCCGATGATCGCCGCCATGGACAGCAGGACGCTGAGCACGTCCACACTCCCCTCGGCCTTCTCCCGGTGGCCGGGCAGGAGCGGCGCGCTGAGCAGCAGGAGCACGGCGACCGGGACGTTGATCAGGAAGACGGCCCCCCACGGGAAGTATTCGAGGAGGATCCCGCCCAGAGGCGGTCCCAGGGCCATTCCGCCGGAGAAGGCGCTCATGACCACCGCTACGGCCACGGAGAACTGGCGGGCGTCGGCGAAGAGCACGCGGAGCATCCCGAGGATGCTCGGTGTCATGGTGGCCGCGGCCGTGCCCATGAGGGCCCGCATGGCGATCAGGACCTCGGGGGTGGGCGCGAAGGCCGCTCCCAGGGAGGCGAGCCCGTAGACGGCCACCCCGGCCATGAGCAGGCGGCGGCGCCCCGTCCTGGCGCCCAGCCAGCCCATCGTGAGGACCAGGCTGACCGCGAGGAACTCCCCCGCGTGCAGGAACCACAACAGCTGGGTGCTGCCCGGTGACAGGTCGGCGGCGATCGCCGGCAGGGCTATGAACAGTACTGACATGTCCGTTGCCGCCATCAGCAGCGGCAGCGTCATGACGGCGAGGGCCAGCCACTCCCGCCAGGTCGCGCGTTGGGGGGCCTCGGTGCTCACGGTGTCCTCCAGGGTCGGTGTCGTACGCCCAACGCTAGAACCTCAACCAATGTTGAGATCAATCCGGAAGGCCTCCCTCTTCTGCAATTCTATTTTGCTATGGAAATCACTTGCCAATATGGAAAGTAGTTGCCACTCTGAAGATACACCCCCGACGGAAGGCACCGCATGCACCACCACGCACCGGCCCTGGAAGCCGCGGGGCTGGTCAAGCGCTACGGCGCCGTGACCGCCCTCGCCGGGATCGACCTGACCGCCGCCCGCGGCGAGGTCCTCGGCCTCCTCGGACCCAACGGCGCGGGCAAGACCACCGTCGTCGAGATCCTCACCGGGATGCGCGCCCCCACCGCGGGCACCGCCCGCGTCCTCGGCCTGGACCCGGTCCGGCAGCGCGCCGAGGTCCGCACGCGTGTCGCCGTCCAGCCCCAGCACGCCGCCCTGTTCGAGCGCCAGACCGTCACCGAGACCCTGCGCCTGTGGGCCTCCCTCCACACCGACCCCGCCGACCCCGAGGAGGTGATCGGGCGCATGGGGCTGACCGGCTCGCGTGACGTGCGTGTGAACCGGCTCTCCGGCGGCCAGCGCCAACGACTCCTGGTCGGCACCGCGCTGGTCTCCCGCCCCCTGCTGCTGGTCCTCGACGAACCCTCCACCGGCATGGACCCCAACGCCCGACAGGATCTGTGGGCCGCGGTCCGGGGGCACCGCGACAGGGGCGGGACCGTACTGCTGTCCACCCACTCCATGGAGGAGGCCGCCGCGCTGTGCGACCGGGTCGCGCTCCTGGACCGGGGCCGTGTCGCCGCCCTGGGCACCCCCGCCGAGCTGGTCTCCCGTTACGCGCCCGGACATGCGGACCGAGGGGTGGGGTTCGGACTGGAACAGGTCTTCCGCGACCTCACCGGCCGCACCCTCGCCGACGCCGACGCCGAGGCCCCGGAGGAGGTCCGATGAGCGACCGCACCGCCGCGACCCCTGAGACCGCCCGCCGCGCCCCGCGCTCGGCCACCCGCGAGCTCCTGGGCCTGCACACCCGCGAGTTCGTCCGCGACCACCGCAACTCCCTGCCCGCCCTGATCCTGCCCCTCGGCATGGGCGCGCTGTTCCTGTCCGTCGCCGAAGCCGTTCCCGACACCGACGGTGCGCCGACCTTCGGGCAGATGATCGTCCCGATCCTGCTCCTCCTGACCGTGACCGGCGCACCGCTGACCGGGACCTCGGGCCCTCTGGCCGCCCTGCGCGTCCAGGGCTCGCTGCGCCTGCTGGGCACCACCCCCGTGGGCCGGGCCCGCCTGCTGCTGACCCACATGCCGGTACGCCTCGGCCTGGTCCTGGCCCAGCTGACCGTGCTGATCACGGCGAGCACACTCCTGGGCCACGTCGTCCCCGCCGACCTCCCGGCCCTGTTCGGGACCTCCCTGCTGGGCCTGCTGATGTTCGGCGCCGCCGGCTACCTGATCGGCGGGGTGATGCGCGGGATCGACTCCGCCGTCCACACGGCCCTGTTCGTGCAGATGGCCTCGTTCCTGCTGTGCTTCATGTTCCTGCCCATGGGGATGCTCCCGGACAGCCTGCAGAGCGTCGTCGGCCACCTGCCGCCCGGTTTCCTCGCCGACCTGTTCCTCTCCCCGAACCCGGGGTGGGAGCGGCTCCACCCGACCTGGCTCTCGGTACTGGTCGTCCTGGGCACCGCGGTCGTCCTCACCGCCCTGGCCGTCCGCTTCTTCCGCTGGGACCAGAGCGGTCGGGGATGACGCGCACAACCACACAAGGCCTGCCCTGTAGGGCCTGTGTGTAATATCGTCCCTTCCATGAAGCCCCCCGCACAAGATGCCCCGGACCACAGCGCCCCCTCCCCGGACCTGGTCGGCGCCCTCTCCGCACACCTCGGCCGCCAGCTCACACCACGCGAGTTCTCACTGCCCGGCGGGGGCCGTGTCGCCGTGGACGGAGCCGACGGCGACCCGCCCGAGGTGATCGTCCAGTGCACCCGGGTCCGGGGACAGCTCAAGTCCAGCCACCGCAACAAGATCATCGCGGACGCCTTCAAGCTCATGTGGCTTCGTGACAGCGCCTTCCCCCGAGCCCGGGCACTCCTCGCGGTGAGCCCCGAGTGCTCGCGCCTCTTCAGCCCCGACGCCTGGCTCACGATCGCCCTACGGCACTCGCGGATCACCGTGGTCGTGCCCACTGAAGGAGGCATCACCACCCCGATACCTCTCCGTGACCATTCGTTCACCGGGGGGTAATGCACCGCTCCTAGCTTTAACGCGTCAACGACCCCGCGGGCCGCCGACCGCTTCACCGCTTCCGCCCGCTCTCCAACGACGTCCTGGCCGCTCCCTGCCCAGGACGACTACACGGAGGGTGCCCGGTGAAACGCCGTACCCCGCATGAGAACGCTCCGATTCCGGTCGCGTACCCGACGTGACCGACGATCACATCGAGATACGGGGCCTCACCAAACGCTACGAGGGCGGCGACCCCGGTCGGCCCGCCCTGTACGACGTCGACCTCGACATACGCCACCGCCACTTCGTCAGCCTCATCGGCCCCAGCGGTTGCGGAAAGTCCACCCTCCTGCGAGTGATCGCCGGACTCGAGAGCCACGACGGCGGACGGGTCTCCCTCTTCGGGCAGACCCCGCTGCAGATGTGCCGGAGGAAGGCCGTCGGGCTGGTCCCCCAGACACCGGCCCTGCTGCCGTGGCTCACCGTGCGCCAGAACGTGGCGCTGCCCTCGAAGGTCAACCGGCGGGCACGGCGGCAGGGGGACTCCCCCGACGAACTCCTGCGCGCGGTCGGCCTCGACGACGCCGCCCACCGCTACCCCCACGAGCTGTCGGGGGGCATGCGGCAGCGCGTGGCGATCGCCCGGGCCTTCGGACTCCGCCCGGACGTGCTCCTCATGGACGAGCCGTTCTCCGCTCTCGACGAGTTCACCCGTGAGGCGCTCCAGCTCCAGCTCCTCGCCCTGTGGCAGAGCAGGGCGACCACGGTCGTGTTCGTGACGCACTCCGTACACGAGGCGGTCACGCTGTCCGACCGGGTCGTGGTGATGTCCGCCCGCCCCGGCCGGGTGCACGAGGTCGTGCCCGTCGACCTGCCCCGGCCCCGGGACCGGGAGGCCGTGACCGGGTTCCGGACGAACGGCCTGGAACAGCGCGTGCGCGCCTCCCTCCAGGGCGCCTGGGAGAGCGGCGCCGCGCCCGACGACCTCGTCCGCCGGTGAGGGAACGGTGAAGGAGAGAACGGACGTGGCCGACCACGCACTCCGGCACGCCCCCGGCACGCCCGCTGGGACCGCCCCCGGCCCCGTTCCCGGCCCCGTGTCCAGGAGCACGCCCGGCACCCGGCGGCGTTCTCCGCTCCACCCGGTCGTCTGGCTGCCCACCACCGTGCTCCTGGTGGTCCTCGGGTTCGCCTGGTCGGCAGTGGCCGAGGAGCACCCCTACATCCTGCCCACGCTGTCCGAGGTCGGCGGAACCCTCGTCAGCGACCCCCTGCTCTTCCTGGGAAACGCCTGGGCCACCCTCCGGATCGCCCTCGTCGGTGCGGTCTTCGGCGCCGGAACCGCCTTCGTCCTCGCACTCCTGATGTCGGAGATCCCGGTGGTCCGGCGCGCGCTCATGCCCCTGGCCGTGGTCCTCAACGTGACCCCGGTCGTGGCCATCACCCCGGCCCTGGTGGTGGCGTTCGGGTTCGGCATGACCCCGAAGGTCGTGGTCACCGCGATCATCACCTTCTTCCCGGTGCTGATCAACGTGACCACGGGCCTGCGCTCGGTCCCCGTCCCCGTCCTCCACGTCTTCAGGACCCTGCACGCGTCCCGCCTGGAGGTGCTGTTCCGCCTGCGGATCCCCAGCAGCCTCCCGTACACGCTCGCCGCCCTCCGGGTGGTGCTTCCCCTGTCCGTCGTGGGTGCCGTGGTCGCGGAGTTCGTCGCCGCCGGGTCCTCCGGCGGTCTCGGGACGATGATCCGCAACTCCGCCGCCACCGCCCGCCTGGACTACGTCTACGCCGCCATCACCTGTCTGGCCGCGATGGGCGTCCTGATGCTCGCGCTGGTCACAGCGGTCGAACGCCGACTGCTGTTCTGGCACGACTCCCAGCAACAACCCGCCACATGAACGGAACACCCATGCCCGCCCCCACCCCCCGGCGCCCCCTCGATCTCCGACTGGCCGCCGCCCTCCTCGCCGCAGGTCTGTTCGCCACGGCCTGCGGCCCCGACGCGAGCGACGACGCGCCCCAGGCCGCCCCGGTCATCGACCAGGAGCGCTGCGACACGAACGCCGCGGCCGGGACCGTCACCTACATCACCGGCTACCACTACCAGGCCTCCGTCACCCAGTTGGAGGTCATCGCCGCGGACGCCCTCGGCCTCTTCGACGCCCTCTGCCTGGACGTGGAGATCCAGCCGGGCAACGGAGACGTCATGGGCAACGCCCAGCTGGTCTCGGCGGGCACCGCCCACTTCACCCCCACCAGCAACGAGGCGGAGATCCTCCAGGCCAATGCCCGGGATCACGAGATCATCGGCATCGCCACCTACGGCCACGTCCCCATCTCCTCGCTGCTCACCGGGACCGACATCGAGGACCTCACCGAGCTGGAGGGACAGACGCTCGGCCACCAGAGCATGATCCCGGCCCCGCTGGAGGCCATGCTGGTCGCCGCGGGCGTCGACGTCGACGCCATCGACCAGGTCGAGGCGGGCTACGACCCCAGCGTCCTGCCCCGGGACCAGATCCAGGCCCTGACGGGGTTCCGCTCCAACGAGCCCCACCAGCTCGACGCCATGGACGAGGACTACACCGAGTGGCTCCCCGAGGACTTCGGGGTCGTCGGTTCGTTCGGCGTGATGGCCACCAACCCGGAGTGGGCCGAGGAGAACCCCACTGTCACCGAGGACTTCCTGCGCGCCGTCGCCCAGGCCTTCGACCACTGCTCCGAGAACGGCGAGGAGTGCGTCCAGTACGCAGCCGACCTGGACGAGGCCGGGTACGACACCGAACACAACCTCAAGGTGTGGAACACCGAACGGGAGCTCGTGGGCGCCTCCACCCCGGACGACCAGCCCAACGGCTACATCGACCTCGCGCTGACCGAGCAGGAGGGCGAGACGCTCCTGGACAACGGCGCCCTGGACGAGCTCCCCGACCTGGAACCGCTCTTCGACCCGCGCTACCTGGAGTCGGTCCACGTCGCGACCGAGGTGGTCTGGCCCGGCCAGGAGTGACCGCACGGACAGAACCGCACAGGGACGACAGAGGAGTCCACCTTGGCAGCACCAGAGAGAGCCCCGTCGGCCGCGACCGAGTACGGGATCTTCCTCCCCATCGGCAGCGGCGGCTGGATCGTGTCCGAGACGGCCCCGCACCCGGAGGCCACCTACGAGTACAACCGTGAGGCCGCCGTCCTCGCCGAGGCCCACGGTTTCGACTTCGTCATGTCCATGGGCAAGTGGCGCGGCTACGGCGGCGCCACCGGACACTGGGAACACACCCTGGAGTCCATGACGATGATGGCCGGGCTCGCCGAGGCCACCGAACGCGTCAGGGTGTGGGCGACGGTCCACGCCAACCTGTTCCACCCCGCCCTGGCCGCCAAGATGTTCACCACGCTCCAGGAGATCAGCGGCGGGCGCGCCGGGATGAACATCGTCGTCGGCGCCTACGCGCAGGAGTTCTCGCAGATGGGGCTCTGGCGGGAGGACCTGGACCACGCCGACCGCTACCGGTACACCGAGGAGTGGGCCACCGCGCTGCGCCGTCTGTGGACCGAGGACTCGGTGACGATGGACGGCGAGTTCCTGCGGCTGGACGACTGCCGCTCGCTGCCGCACCCGGACCCGCTCCCCACCCTGATCGGCGCGGGACGCTCCCCCGCCGGCCTCGGATTCCAGGCCCGCCACTGCGACGGGTCCTTCCTCACCGCGCCGGACCTGCCGGGGCTGCGTGAGGCGAGTCGGCGCGTGAAGGAGGGCGCGGAGCGGAAGGGCCGGAGCATCCGCACCTACTCGATGCTCACCGTGGTGATGGACGAGACCGACGCGGCGGCCGAGGCCCGCAGGGCCGAGTACGGCCGGGGCGCCGACGTGGAGGCCATCGTCAACATGAAGCGGTCCTGGGGGCTGCCCCTGGAGAAGGCGCTGTCACTGACCGCCGAGTGCCCGGAGGACGAGGCGTTCCAGACGCCCTTCGTCACGGGCTCCCCCGCGACGGTGGCCGGGCGGGTGCGGGAACTGGTCGAGGAGGCGGAGCTGGACGGGCTGATGCTGATCTTCCCGGACTACCACGCCGATCTCCGCGCGTTCGGCGAGCGGGTGATGCCCCTGCTCCGCCCCGAGGAGGCGCTCCGGTGACCGGCCGCCTCACCGACGTGTCCGGGCGCTCCCTGCCCCTCCCCGCTCCTCGGGAGGAGGCCGCGCTCCTGGTCGTCGACGTCCAGCGGGACTTCGCGGACACCGGACGGCTGCCCTGGCTGGCCGACAGCGATCGGGCCCGGGTCACAGCGGCGGTGGGGCGCACGGCGGAGCTGGTCCGGAGCGCGCGCTCCGCCGGGGTCCGGGTGGTCTGGGCCGCCCTGGAGCAGGATCCCGACCAGCCGTGGGCGTCCTCGCTCTGGCTGCGCGGCCTCACCCAGGTGCCGCGGGAGGACCGCCTGGCACGGGAGCCGTGCGTGGCGGGCACCTCCGGCGCGGAGTGGTTCGGGGTGGCCCCCGCCCCGGGTGAGGAGGTCGTCGTCAAGCGGCGCTACTCGGCCTTCCACGGCACCGACCTGGCCGAGCTCCTGCGCGGACACGGAGTGACCTGGCTGACCGTGTGCGGGCTGACCACCGACTGCTGCGTGGACGCGACCGTCCGGGACGGCTTCCAGCTGGGTCTGCGAACCGTGGTCGCGGCGGACGCCACCGCCGCCTACGAAGAGGGCCAGCACGCCCACACGCTCAGGGTCCTGTCCCGGATCGCGGCGGTGGTCGCCACGGCGGAGGAGGTCGCGGCGGCCTGGGGCTGAGACGGCCCGGGGGGTGGGGCGGCCCGGGGTTGAGTCCCCGCCCTGCCGGGTAGTCCCACCTGTGTCCGTACAGGTCCAGACGGTTTCGCGCCCCGGAAGCAGGGGTGCGCGGTACTCGGGGGGACAGACGATGGGTGTCAAACGCGGCCGCGACGGGCTCCGGAAGATCCTGGACGGGGTGGATTTCCCCGAGACCCGGGATGCGGTGGTGGCCGCGGCCCTGGACGCGGGCGCCGACGAGGAGATCATGAGCGCCCTGCGGGCCATTCCGGACGCGGAGTACTACGAGGCCAAGGAGATCCTGGGCGCGGTCCCGCTGCCCGACCGCGAACCGGGTTCGCACACGGAGACGGCGCGGTCCCAGGAGCGCGAACAGCGCTAGAGACCGCGCCGGCGTCCGGCTCGAGCAGGTGGATCAGGCGGGTGTCCTCGCGCGCAGCGGGGCGCCCGCCTTGTGCATGTGGGTCATCGCCTCCACGTGCGAGCGGATGAAGCCCGTCTCGTGGTAGGACACCCCGATCTCCGCGCAGTAGTCGCGCACGATCGGCTGGGCCTTGGCCAGGTGGGGGCTGGGCATGTTCGGGAAGAGGTGGTGCTCGATCTGGTAGTTGAGCCCGCCGAGCGCGAGGTCGGTGAAAGCGCCGCCCTGGACGTTACGCGAGGTCAGTACCTGTTTGCGGAGGAAGTCGAGCTTCTCGCCCTTCTTGAGGATGGGCATGCCCTTGTGGTTGGGCGCGAAGATGCAGCCCAGGTAGACCCCGAACAGCCCCTGCTGGACCGCGATGAACACGACCGCCTGGAGGGGGTCGAGGACGACGAAGACCGCTCCGAGGTAGAGCACGAAGTGGGCGGCCAGCAGCGCGCCCTCCAGGACCCGCTGCTTGGTGGAGGGCTTGAACAGCGCCCGCACACTTCCGACGTGCAGGTTCAGCCCTTCCAGCAGGAGGAGCGGGTAGAAGAGGAAGGCCTGGTACTTGCCGAGGAAGGCCGGGATGCCCCGGGCCGCCTCGGCCTGGTCCTTCGACCACACGAACAGGTCCGGATGGACGTCCGGGTCGTGCTCCTCGTGGTTGGGGTTGGCGTGGTGGCGGGTGTGCTTGTCCTGCCACCAGCCGTAGCCCAGGCCGATGCCGAGGTTGCCGACGATCCGGCCGAAGGCCTCGCTGATGCGGCGGCCACTGAAGATCTGCAGGTGCGCGAGTTCGTGGGAGACCAGCCCCACCTGGCCGAAGACGGCGGCCATGGCGACGGCGGTGACGATCTGCCACCACGAGTTCCCGATGAGGAAGAACGCCGCCCACGTCCCGACGAAGGCGAGGGCGATGAGGCTCAGACGCACCGCGAAGTAGACGGGTGTGCGTTCCATGAGGCCCGCGTCCTGGACGCGTCGGGACAGTCGAGCGAAGTCGCTGCCCCTGACCCTGGTGGCTCCCGCCCCGGGCTCCCGGGCCTCGGTGGTGTTGTTGGGCATGGCTGCTGCCCCTCCCCGATGTTGGTGGCACCCCCGGCTCTGGTGGCACCTATACCTCCACGCTAGGTCGGGGCGGACTCAAGGGCCAGGGCGTTCGCACGCCGTGAAATAGGGGTGCCTGCACCCGTGTCTATCCGGACCTCTTGCTTTGCTACCCGCTGGTCACCCGAGTAGGGAATCGCACGGGGCGACCGAGGCCCGTTCGGTGTCTTGGCCTTGCCTTCCCCCTGGCCCAGGGAGAGCTGCTGCGCCCCCGATCCGAAGGTGCCCCGTGACACCCCAGCGGAAACCCTGCTCCCCCATGACCCCGAGCACCTGGGCGGACTGACCGGGCCCCTGCGCTTCCTGATGACCGAGGCGCTGGCCAAGGAGCCGCGGGACCGGCCCTCCTCCGTCGACGTTCTGCACCGCCTGCTGGGGCACACACCCGGGTCGAGGGCTGCCCCCGCCCGGATACCCGGCGAATCCGGGACCGCGGCGGAGCCGGGCTCGCGAACGCCCCGCCGACGGCGAGTCCGGTCGCCGCGTGGACGGTGACGGCCCTGGTGGCCCTCCTCGCCGTCATCGGAGTCGCGGCGTCCCAGCTCTGACCCTCGCCGGATCAGCGCGTCATGGCTGATCACAGCCCCGAAAACTGAGGACAACGTCTCAAACGGCACTCCGTTGCACGTTCAATAAAAAGGTTAGGTTAGGCTCTCCTTCGTCAACAGCTCTTGGAGGAGAACCACCATGAAGTCCCCCGGTCGTCCCGTCACGGCGCTCTCGCTCATTCTGGCATCGTCCCTGGTCATCGCCGGATGCTCGACCGACCAGCAGGACGCCGACGCCTCCGCCGCGGCGGAGGGCGCCACGGCCGAGGTCGAGGACAACAACGGCACGCAGACGGTGAACACCCCGCCCGCGTCGGTCGTCGCGCTCGACAACCGGACCTTCGAGACACTGTCGGACTGGGACATCGAGCTGTCCGCCGCCGCCGTCTCGCTGATGCCCGACACGATCGACTACACGCAGGACGACTCGATCGTCGACATCGGCACGCACAACGAGCCCGACCTCGAAGCGATCGTCGCCGCCGAGCCGGACCTCGTCGTCAACGGCCAGCGCTTCGCCCAGTACCACGACGACATCGCCGCCCTCGTGCCCGACGCGACGGTCCTCGAGCTCGACCCGCGGGACGGCGAGCCCTTCGACGCCGAACTCAAGCGCCAGGTCACCGTGCTCGGCGAGGTCTTCGACAAGCAGGACGAGGCCGCCCAGATCGTCGAGGACTTCGACGCCGCCGTCGAGCGGGTCGTCGAGGCCTACGACGAGGGCGACAGCGTCATGGCCGTCACCACCTCCGGCGGCGAGATCGGCTACCTGGCCCCCGGCGTCGGCCGCTCCCTCGGCCCGGCCTTCGACCTCTTCGGGCTCACCCCGGCGCTCGAGGTCGACGGTGCCAGCGACGACCACCAGGGCGACGACATCTCCGTCGAGGCCATCGCCGACTCCGACCCCGACTGGATCCTCGTCATGGACCGCGACGCCGCCGTCGCCGCCGACGAGGCCGGGTACGAGGAGGCCGACAAGATCCTGTCCGAGTCCGAGGCGCTCTCCGGCGTGACCGCCGTCGAGAACGAGCAGATCGTCTACATGCCCATCGACACCTACACCAACGAGGGCATCCAGACCTACACCGAGTTCTTCAACGCGTTCGCGGACGCTCTGGAGGCCCGGGCTTGATCCGCATCATCCGTGGGACACGCGCCGACGGTGTCGAGCACACCGTCGGCGCGTGCCGCTGTGCGGGGGGCGATCGCACATGACGACCGCGCCCCCGACCCCGGCGCGCGCACGGCGCGGGGGACGGCTCCTCGACTGGAAGCTGCTCGTCGGCGTCCTCGTCGTGGGCGGCCTGCTCGCGCTCTCCCTCACCACCGGGGTGTACGACGTCTTCGGCGCCGAGGACGGCAGCGAGATGTTCGCGATCACCCGCATCCCGCGCACCGTCGCCCTCGTCCTTGCGGGCGCCGCCATGGCGATGTCGGGCCTGGTCATGCAGCTGCTGACACAGAACCGCTTCGTCGAGCCGACCACCACCGGCACCACCGAGTGGGCCGGACTGGGTCTGCTCACGGTGATGATCCTGTTCCCCGGTGCGAGCATCAGCGCCCGCATGTCCGGCGCCGTCCTGGCGGCGTTCATCGGCACGATGGTGTTCTTCCTGTTCCTGCGCCGCGTCACCCTGCGTTCCTCACTGATCGTCCCGATCGTGGGCATCATGCTGGGCGCCGTCGTCAGCGCGGTGTCGACCTTCATCGCGTTGCAGACCGACATGCTGCAGAACCTCGGCGTGTGGTTCGCGGGCAGTTTCACCTCGGTCCTGCGCGGCCAGTACGAGCTGCTGTGGATCGTGGCGCTCGTGGCCGTCGCGGTGTTCGTCGTCGCCGACAGGTTCACCGTCGCCGGTCTCGGCCAGGAGATCTCGACCAACGTCGGCCTGAACTACAACCGCGTCATCCTGCTGGGCACCGGCCTCATCGCGGTGGCGACCGGCGTCGTGACCGTGATCGTGGGCAACCTGCCCTTCCTCGGGCTCATCGTCCCCAACGTCGTCTCGATGCTGCGCGGCGACGACCTGCGCAGCAACCTGCCGTGGGTGTGCCTGCTCGGCGTCGGCATCGTCACGGTGTGCGACCTGATCGGCCGGACCGTCATCATGCCCTTCGAGGTGCCCGTGTCCCTCATCCTCGGGATCGTCGGCGCCGCCGTGTTCATCCTTCTCCTGTTGAGGCAGCGCCGCCGTGGCTGAGTCGACCGCTTCCCGTGTGAGCCCCTCCCCCGAGGGCCCCTTCCGCACGTCCGAACCGCTCCCCGCGAGGTCCGAGCGCTCCTCCCGAACCCTGCCCACCAGGCGCGCCCGCCGCCGCTACCGGATCATCGTCACGGTGCTCTCGGTACTGGCGGTCGGATTCGCGTTCGGCTTGCTGGCCTGGGACAACCCGATGCCGGTGGGTTCGGACGGCTTCTGGCGGATCGCGGAGATGCGCGCCACCAACGTCGTGGTGATGGCCGTGGTGGCGATCTGCCAGGCCATCGCCACGGTGAGCTTCCAGACCGTCACCAACAACCGCATCATCACCCCGTCGATCATGGGGTTCGAGGCGCTCTACATCGCCGTCCAGACCAGCGCGGTGTACTTCCTCGGCGTCGCCGGGATCCTGGCGATCCAGGGGGTCTCGCAGTTCCTGCTGCAGATCGCGGTCATGGTCGGCTTCGCGATGCTGCTGTACGGATGGCTGCTGTCCGGCAGGTACGGCAACCTCCAGGTGATGCTGCTGATCGGCATCGTCATCGGCGGCGGCCTCGGCTCGGTCTCCGCCTTCATGCAGCGCCTGCTCACCCCGAGCGAGTTCGACGTGCTCTCCGCTCGGCTGTTCGGCAACGTCGCCAACGCCGACGCGTCCTACCTTCCGGTCGCGATCCCGCTGTGCCTGGGCGCCGCGGCCCTGCTGGTGCTGAGCTCGCGCCGGCTCAACCTCGTGGCGCTGGGCCGTGACGCGAGCGTCGGCCTGGGCCTGAACCACCGCCGCGAGACCATGCGCGTGCTGTTCCTGGTGTCGGTCCTCATGGCGGTCTCGACCGCGCTCGTGGGACCGATGACCTTCCTCGGGTTCCTCGTCGCGACCCTGGCCTACCAGTTCGCCGACACCCACGACCACCGCTACGTCTTCCCCGTCGCCGCGCTGACCTGCTTCGTCGTCCTCAGCGGCGCCTACTTCGTCATGCGGAACATCTTCTACGCGAACGGCGTGGTCTCGATCATCATCGAGCTCGTCGGCGGCCTGGTGTTCCTGTTCGTCATCCTCAGAAAGGGCCGGCTGTGATCACCCTCGAAGGTGTGCGCAAGAAGTACAGCAGCGAGGTCGCGATCGGCCCCGTGGACCTGGAGATCCCCAAGGGCGGCGTGACCGCGCTGGTGGGTCCGAACGGCGCCGGGAAGTCGACGCTCCTGACGATGGTGGGGCGCCTGCTCGGCATCGACGAGGGCACCATCGAGGTCGCCGGGTACGACGTGACCAGCACACCGTCCAAGGACCTGGCCCGGATCGTCTCGATCCTGCGCCAGGAGAACCACTTCATCACCCGGCTGACCGTGCGCCAGCTCGTCGCCTTCGGACGCTTCCCCTACTCCCAGGGGCGGCTGACGGTGGAGGACGAGGAGGTCGTCAGCCGGGCGATCGACTTCCTGGACCTCACCGACCTGGAGAACCGCTACCTCGACCAGCTCTCGGGCGGGCAGCGCCAGCGCGCCTACGTGGCGATGGTGCTCTCCCAGGAGACCGAGTACGTACTGCTGGACGAGCCCCTCAACAACCTCGACATGCGCCACTCGGTGCAGATGATGAAGCACCTGCGCCGCGCCGCCGAGGAGCTCGGCCGGACGATCGTGATCGTGCTCCACGACATCAACTTCGCGGGCCACTACGCCGACCGGATCTGCGCGGTCAAGGACGGCTCGGTCGTGGAGTTCGGCACCCCGGCACAGATCATGACCGACGAGGTCCTCACCCGGGTCTTCGAGACCCCGGTGACCGTGGTCGAGGGCCCCAACGGGCCGCTCGCGGTCTACTACTGAACCCGGCACCGGCCGGGGCGTGTCCGGCGGACGCGCCCCGGCCGATACTGGAGTGATGCGCACACCTCCCGCCGAAGTGGCCGTCACCCCCGAACTCGTCCGCCGGCTCCTGCGGGACCAGCACCCCGACCTCGCGGGACTGCCCGTCGCCGAGATCGCCCACGGCTGGGACAACTCGATCCTCACCCTGGGCGAGCGCATGTGCGTCCGGATGCCCCGGCGCGCGGCGGCGGCGCAGCTGGTCGTGAACGAACAGCGGTGGCTGCCCGGGATCGCCGAGCGCGTGGGCGTCCCCGTCCCCACTCCGCTGCGTGTGGGACGACCCGGCCAGGGCTACCCCTGGCACTGGTCGGTCAACCCGTGGTTCGAGGGCCGCACCGCAGCCGAGACCCCGGTCGGCGAGCGCTCCGACCTGGTCCGGCCGCTCGCCCTGTTCCTGTCCCGTCTGCACGTGCCCGCCCCGGAGGAGGCCCCCCGCAACCCGTTCCGGGGCGTCCCCCTGCGCCGGCGCGACGGGAAGGTGCGCGAACGCCTCGCCGACAGCGCCCTCCCCCGAAGCGCGGAGCTGCTCGCCCTGTGGGAGGAGCTGGTCGGGACCCCAGCCTGGACCGGTCCGGCGCTCTGGCTGCACGGCGACCTGCACCCCGCGAACCTCCTGGTCGGTACGGAGGAGCGCACCCGCGCCGAGGACCGCCCGACCCTGGCCGCGGTCCTCGACTTCGGCGACCTCACCTCGGGCGACCCCGCCTCCGACCTCGCGGTGGCCTGGCTGGCCTTCGGCCCCCGGGACCGCGCCCGCCTGCGCGCCGAACTGGACCGCCGGGCGGGGATCGACGACCACACCTGGGCCCGGGCCCGCGCCTGGGCGGTCCTCTACGCCGTGCTCCTGGCCGGCAGCGCCGAGGAGCACCCGCTGCTGGGCGCCATCGGGGAACACACCGTCACCCAACTGCTGGACACGTGAGGCGAGGAAGCGTCTCCAGCGTGTCCGCGGCGAAGAATTCGAAGGATGAGGCACAAGGTGGCCTTCGAAGGAGGCCGACCTGGTGGCCTGGCGCAGGTCCAGCTACTCCGGAAGCGGTGACGGCAACTGCGTACTGGGCGGGATCGGTCCGCACCCGGTGGCGGCCGCCATCAGCAGAGGGGCGGCGGTCAGCGCGGGCAGGGTTCAGAGCAGGGACATCGGTGCGACTCACTTCTGGTCGGGGACTCCCCTGTGGGATGCCCGTGCGCCACCCCTGGTTTCCCTTGAAGGCCTACCGTGGGGCGCATGGACACCGACCAGCCACAGTCCACGCTCCTGCGCGGCGCCGTCGCCCTCATCGAGAACGCCCGCGGGGAGCTTCTCCTCCACCTGCGGGACGACATCCCCGGTATCGCCTGGCCCGGCCGCTGGTCCGCGCTCGGCGGGGGCTGCGACCCGGGCGAGAGCCCCAGGGAGACCATCGTCCGCGAACTCGACGAGGAGGCCGGGCTCGCCGTCGACGACCTGGTCGAGCTCTTCGAGATCCCCGACCCCGGAGGGTCCAGCGACGTCGTCACCGTGTTCGCCGCGACCTGGGACGGCGACGCCGGGGCGCTGCCCCTCGCCGAGGGGGTCGAGCTCGGCTGGTTCCGCCCCGAGCACCTGGGTTCCCTGAACCTGCCGCCGTTCCTGCGCGAAGCGCTCCGCAGGTACCTCGGGGACTGAACCGGCACCTCGGGGACCGAACCGGGGCCCGCTTCCCCGGAAATGTCTCAGGCGGGTGCGAGCATCGGGTTCTGGATCCTTTACCGGAGGAGGAACCCATGTCGTTCCAGGCCTATCTGGACACCATCGAGGACAGGACCGGACTGGTCCCGCGCGCACTGGTCGACCTCGCGAAGGAGAAGGGGTTCGACGACCCCTCGGTCAAGGCGGGCACCGTCGTCCAGTGGCTGGCCGACGACTACGGCCTGGGCCGCGGCCACGCGATGGCCCTGGTCCACGTCATCAAGAAGGGCCCGAAGATCGACGCCAAGCACGTGGGCACCTCGGGCAGTCACCGGGACGCCTCCGCGGAGCTCTGGCTGGACGGCAAGGCCACCAACCCGGACAGGACCTGACCCCGGGTCCGGGGGCGCGCCCCCGGACCCGGGGTCAGGGCGTGACGATCGCGAAACTCGGGTCGGGGTCGTCGAGCACGCTCAGGAGCTTGCCCAGGACACCCAGGTCTCCGCTGTGGTCCAGGTCGTCGGCGTTGCCGTTCGCGAGCAGCCCCAACAGCTGCGGCTTGGTCAGCTCGAAGCTCAGGTCGGCCTCCCCGCCGCCGTCGCCCTGCGTGGGCCAGTGCACGAAGGCCCCGTTGGACAGCTGGGTCCGGTAGTTCTCCCCGAGGTCGGTGAAGGTCCAGTCGATCACCAGGGGCGTCCTGGCGGCCTTGGGCCCGTTCACCCGGATGGCGACGGTGTCGAAGAGCTGGGTGACGGTGAGCATGGCGGCCAGGCTCGACGAGCCGAGCTCCGTCTTCACCACACCGTCGCGCAGCTCACTCGCCCCGGTCAGGTAGCAGTTGCGCCAGGTGGCGTTCTCCGCCCCCTCGCCCAGGCGCTGGTACACCGAGGCGAGGAGTTCCTTGGCAGCGGAGTTCGACGGCTCCGCGAACACGGCGTGCCTGAGCAGCTGCGCGGCGAACCGCAGGTCGCCTGCGTCGGCGTAGGCGCGGGCCTTGGCCAGCACGGCGTCGATCCCGCCGATCGTGTCCACGTACCGCTTGGCGCTCTCCGCCGGCGGGTGCTCCCACAGCGAGGACGGGTTGCCGTCGTACCAGCCCAGGTAGCGCTGGTAGATCGCCTTCACGTTGTGGGAGAGCGAACCGTAGTAACCACGCGTGTTCCAGGCCCCCTCCAGCCCCTCCGGCAACCGCATCTCCTCCGCGATCTCGGGGCCGGTGAGACCCTGGTTGAGCAGGCGCAGGGTCTGGTCGTGCATGTAGGCGTACAGGTCGCGCTGTTCGGACAGGAAGCCCACGATCTTCTCGCGACCCCAGGTCGGCCAGTGGTGCGAGGCGAACAGCATGTCCGCGCGGTCGGCGAACAGCTGGATCGCCTCGTTGAGGTAGCGGGACCAGATCCGGGCGTCGCGGACCACCGCGCCGCGCAGGGTGAGGATGTTGTGCATGTTGTGGGTGGCGTTCTCCGCCATGCACAGGGCCCGGCGGTCGGGCAGCAGGAAGTTCAACTCCGAGGGGGCCTCGGTGCCGGGGGTCATCTGGAAGAGGAACCGCACCCCGTCCACGACCTCCTCCTGGCCGGTGCGGGAGATGTCCACCGTCGGCGGGATCAGGCCGGGCGTGCCCACCGACACGGTCGGGCCCAGCCCCATGCTGACGACCCCGTCGGGTCCGGTGCCCAGGTTCGCGCCCGAGTAGTACATGCCCCGCCGCAGCATCGCCGGGCCCGCGTACACGTTCTCCACCACGGAGTGCTCCAGGAAGCCCTCCGGCGCGAGGATCGGCACGTCGTCCTTCTCCGGGTCGATCACACCGGGGGCGCCGCCGAAGTGGTCGAGGTGGGAGTGGGTGTAGATCAGCCCCGTGACCGGCCGTTCGCCGCGGTGCTCCCGGTACAGGGCCAGCGCGGCCGCGGCGGTCTCGGTCGAGATGAGCGGGTCGACGACGATCACCCCGCGATCGCCCTCGATCAGGGTCATGTTCGACAGGTCCAGGGCGCGGACCTGGTAGATTCCCTCGGCGATCTCGTACAGCCCCTGCTTGGCGCACAGCTGGGACTGGCGCCACAGGCTCGGGTGGACGGAGTCGGGCCGCTCCCCCTCGAGGAACGAGAAGGCGTCGATGTCCCACACCACGTGCCCCTGGGCGTCGCGGACCACACCGGGGGTCAGCTTGCCCACGAAGCCGCGGTCGGCGTTCTCGAAGTCCGTCTTGTCCTCGTACCTGAGCTCGGTCACGGTCGTCCCTCCAGAGGAGCACGCGAGTGCGGTCGGACTGTCCGGTCCACCCTCCATGATCTGCGGGGACCGCCCGCCGGGGCGGCGGCGCCATGCCAAGGCCGGGCCAACTTCCGGTACTGATCCGCCCGGGACGGTCAGCCGGCCGGGGTGGCGGGGCCGTCCGGGGCGTCGGGGCCCCGCTCGTCTCGCGCGTCGTCCCGCCCCGCTGCCCTGACCGCCTCCTCGACGGTGGCGAAGACGTCCTCCGGTGTGTCCAGGAGATCCCTGACCTGGCCGATGCCGTGGGCCAGGAGCAACCGGCCGCCGGCCCCGCGCACGTCGTCGGACAGGCGGCGCAGCATCCGCGCGGCGGTCAGGTCGACGAACGGGACCGTCTGGGCGTCCAGGACGACCGCGCGCGTCTTCGGGTCCTTCGCCTCCGCCACGGCGCGGTCGTGGACCCAGGCGGCGTTGGCGAAGAACAGGCCTCCCTCGACCCTCAGCACCACCACGCCCGGTTCGGGGCGGTTACCGGAATCCCGGGCGAGGTCCTCCCACTGGGGCCGGACGTCGCCGACGGTGGCGGCGACCCGGCCGAGTTCGGCGATGTTGGGGCGGGAGGCGCGGTACAGCAGGAGGAGCAGGGCCAGGCCCACACCGATGAGCAGGCCCTGGAGGGTCCCGAAGAGGAGCACACCGAACATCGCCCCCACCGCGCTGATGAAGTCCGCCCGGGCCGTCGCGCCGTAGGCGGCCCGCAGGCCCGGCGTGGCGACGCGGTACAGCTCACGGATGGCGCGCAGGTCGACGAGCTCGACGACGGCGGTGATGACCACCGCCGCCAGGACCGCCTCGGGGAGCTTCTCGAACAGGCCCGTGAGGAACAGGAGGGTCAGCACCGTGAACAGTGCCGCGGTCAGACCCGAGACCTGGGAGCGGGAACCGGCGCCGGCGTTGACCGCGGTCTTGGACAGGCTTCCGTTGACGACCATGCCGGAGCCGAACCCCGAGGCGAGGTTGGCGGCGCCCATCCCGAAGAGCTCCCGGTTCCCGTCGATCCTGTCCCCCGTCCGGGCCGCGTAGGTCTTGGCCGCGCCGAAGCCCTCGGCGAACCCCAGCAGCGCCACGGCCGTCCCACCGCCGACCAGCGCCCCGTACTGGCTGAGGGAGAGGTCGGGGAGCCCGAGCGGGGGAAGCCCCGAGGGGAGCGTGCCCACGATGTCCACCCCGTGGCCGTCGAGGCCGAGCAGCACGGTCGCGGCCACCCCCGCGGCCACGGCGAGCAGCGCGGCCGGGACCAGGGGCAGGAACCGGCGGAGCACGAGGATGCCGACGACGGACAGGGCCCCGATGGCGAGGGTCGGTACGTGCGTCTGCCCGAGTGCCGTGACCAGGCCCCACAGCTTCCCGAAGAACTCGCCGTCGCCGCCGTCGACCCCGAAGAGGGCCGGGAGCTGGCCCACGACGATGGTCAGGGCCAGCCCGGTGATGAAGCCCTTCATCACCGGTTCGGAGACGAACGACGCCAGGAAGCCGAGGCGGAGCAGCCCCGCCACCATCGCGACCGCGCCGGCCACGACCGCCAGGCCGGCGGTCAGGGTCGCCGCGTCGGCCCCGCCGCCCGAGACAGCGGCCACGATGCCGGCGGACAGGACCGCCGTGGTGGACATCGGCCCCACGACCAGCTGGCGGGAACCGCCGAACAGCGCGTAGAGGGCCAGGGCGGCCGGTGCGGCGTAGAGCCCGGTGATCGGCGGGGCCCCGGCGAGCGTGGCGTAGGCGATCGACTCGGGGACCAGCACGGCCCACACGGTGAGTCCGGCGACCAGGTCCCCGCGCAGCCAGCCCTTCCGGTAACCGCGCAGGGTCGGCGGGACGAGGCCGGGCCGCCGGTGCTCGGGTCCGCTCATCAGCGTCCTTTCCGCAGGTCGTGTCAGGCGAGGGCGGTCCTCGGACCGTTGGGAGCCGAGGCGGGTCCGAGGGGCGCGTCGGTCAGGACCCGGAGCTCGTCCTGGTGGCGGATCAGCCGGGTCCGCGTCGTGCTCTGCCGCTCCTCGCCGCCGGAAAAGTCTTGCCGGTGAGCGGTCTCCGGATGGCCAACCCCCGCCCTCGGAAGGCACAAGAAGGCGCAAACACAGCCGAAAATCCCGTTCCCTGACCGGGCCCGCCCCGGCCCTGCCCCACACCTGGGCCTATTATGTTTACGGTACCGATCCGTTAATGAATTAAGGAACGCCATGTACGACACCGATGTCCTGGTGGTGGGGGCAGGCCCCACGGGGTTGACCGCGGCCTGCGCACTCGCGCTCCGCGGTGTCTCCGTGCGGGTCATCGACGCGGCGGACGGCCCTTCGCCGAGTTCACGGGCGAACTTCCTGCACGCGCGGGGGGCCGAGGTGCTCGACCGGCTGGGGGCACTGGGGGACCTGCCCGAGGAGGCCATCTCGGCGCTCACCATCACGGTGCACGTGGCCGGCGAACCGGTCTCCGTCGTGCGCTTCGGCGACGCCGGCCTGCGCACCAGCCGTCCCGCGCTGCTCGCTCCGCAGTCCCGGGTCGAGCAGGCCCTTCGGGAGCGCCTGAGGGAACTGGGCGGCACGGTGGAGTGGGGTACGCGGTTGGAGGGGATCCGGCAGGAGCCCGACGGGGTCGTCGCCTCCGTGGAGGGCGGCGGTCGGATCCGGGCGCGTTGGCTCGTGGGGTCCGACGGAGCGCACTCCGCCACCCGCAAACTCGTCGGTGAGGCGTTCCCGGGTGCTCCCGTCGCGGACACATGGCTGCTGGCCGACGTCCACATGGACTGGCCTCTGGAGCCCGACGGCTCCTACGGCTGGCTGCACCGCGACGGGGTCGTGGGTGCCCTGCCCATGCGCGACCCTGCCGGTGAGGGCGTGATCTGGCGCCTGATGGCCTACGTCCCCGGCCTCCAGGGCCGACAGCTCGGCGAGGAGGAGATCGTGGACCGCCTACGCACGCTGCTCCCCGAACGCACCCTCGTCACCGACGCACGCGTGCTCGACGCCACCTGGGCGTCGGTCTTCCGGATCCACCGGCGGCTGGCCGACTCCTACCGCCACGGCCGGGTCCTGATCGCCGGGGACGCGGCGCACCTGCACTCCCCCATGGGCGGCCAGGGGATGCTGACCGGCATCGGGGACGCGGAGAACCTCGCGTGGAAGCTCGCGCTGGTCCTGCACGGCAAGGCCGACTCCGCACTGCTGGACACCTACCAGGACGAGCGGCGGCCGCTGGCCGAAACGGTCCTGCGCACGACCACCGCGAACTCCCGGCTGCAGCTCGGCGAGGGCGCGGTGCTGCGCTACCTGCGTGAGCACGTGCTGCTCAAGCTCATCGACCTGCCCTCGGTCCAGCGCTGGGCCACCGCCGCCGCCTCGCAGCTGGGCGTGAGCTACCGCAAGGGCCCCCTGGGCGGGCGGCGCCCCCTCCTCCCCTCGAGACGCCCCGAACCGGGCGACCGGGTCCCGGACCTGGCCTGTCTGCGGGAGGACGGCGGCCGGACCCGCCTGCACGGCGAACTCGGCTCGCACTGGGTCCTGCTGGCGCCCACAGCCGACCCGCGCGGAGCCGAGACCGTCCGCGACCGCCTCGGGGACGGCGTCGTCGTCCTCCGACCCGAGACGGAAGGGCTCTCCGACGTGCTCCTGATCCGCCCCGACGCCCACCTGCTCTGGCGCGGCCGCCCGGACGACGACCGCCTCGGCCGCGTGCTGGACGGCCTGCTTCAGGAAGGCCGGACCCGATGACGGCTGAAGGGGCACGTCCTCAGCGCGGTCGGCCCCGTGACCCCGCGACCGACCGGGCGATCCTCGACGCGGCCCTGGAACTGTTCGTCGAGAAGGGCGCCGACGGAGCCAGTATGCAGGCGATCGCGGCGCGTGCCGGAGTCGGCAAGCTGACGGTCTACCGGCGGTGGTCCTCCAAGGAGGAACTGATCGCCCAGGCCATCGAGAGCACGCGGGGCGACCTCGCCGCGCAGCCCGTGGACGACACCGCGGCGACCGTCACCGAGCTGGTGGAACAGGTCGTCCCGGCCGCCGCGGCCGCCATCACCCGGCCCGGGTTCCGTGCCGTGCTGGCACAGATGCTGGGTTCGGCCCAGACCCACCCGCGCATCATGGAGGCCTGCTGGGAGCACTACATCCTGCCCCAACGCGAGGCCGCCGCGGACCTGCTCGCACGGGCCGTGGAGGAGGGGACGGTCGAGGCCGGGGCGGACTTCGACGCGCTCATCGACATGATGGTCGGCGCCGTGATCTACCGCGTCCTGCAGCCCGTGCCCCTGGACGCGGCCGAAGCGGAGCGGTACCTGAGGTCCGTCTACCGGCAGGCCGGGCTCCTCCCCGCGGCGCCCGGAAGGGGTTGACCGGAGCGTCCGCGCCCCGGTGAGGAGGGCGGCTCCGGCTCACACCTGCTCCGGCGGTGTCCGGGTGTCCCGTACCGGAGCCGGGCCCGGGAGGGCGGGTGGCTCCCACCCCCACAGCCGGGACAGCCCTCGCTCGGCCCACCGGGGCCAGCGCGATGACGGCACCAGTGACATCACGGCCGCCGTCGCGGCATGGGCGGACCGGCTCGGGGAGAGGTTCTGGTCGGCGTTCTTACGAGCCTCCGCGGCCACCCACTGAGAGCGCGGGCGGCGCTCGGCGTCGTAGCGCGCCAGCCCTTCCTCCACCCGGCCCGAGGCGGCGAGCGAAGCCGCCAGTACCACCGCGTCCTCCAGCGCCTGGCCCGCCCCCTGAGCCAGGTCCGGGCACATCAGGTGTGCGGCGTCGCCCAGCAGGGCGACCCTCCCGTTCACGTAGCGGTCCAGAGGAGCGAGGTCGAACACGTCGTGGTGGAGGACGTCCGACGCCGGGGTGGCCTCCACCAGTTCGCGCAGGTCGGCCGGCCAGGAATCGATCCTGCGCAGTACTTCGGCGCGGTCGTCGCCGTAGCGGGTGCCGGGCCGCTGGGAACGGCAGGCCACGGCCCAGTAGACCCGGTTCCCGGCCACGGGCATGGCGAGTGCGTAGGAGCCGCGCCCCCTCACCATGAAACCCCGTTCCAGGGGCACGCGTGCGATCCCCCGCCAGACCGTGCCCCCGGTGAAGCGGGGAGGATCCGCCTCGGGCCACGGGGCGCCGCACGACGCTGTTCGCGCCGTCGGCCCCGATCACCAGATCGGCCCGCAGCTCCCCGTCCGCGAGCTCGACCGCGGCGCCGCCCGGCTCCGGCCGCAACCCGGTCACCTCCGCCCCGGTGCGCAGCCAGGCGGACGGGACCGCTTCGAGGAGGATGCGGTGCAGGTCCGCGCGGTGGAAGCCGAGCAGGGGGGAGGTGCTTCCGGGGAGCGCCGTCACCAGCCGCCGCCCGGACGGCAGCCGCAGGTCGAAGGGACCGTGGAAGGGAGTACCGGTCTCGCGGACGCGCTCCCCCACCCCGAGGGCGTCCAGGGCGCGCAGGGCGTTGGGCGACTGGGACATGCCCGCCCCGACCTCGTCGAAGGAGGGCGACCGCTCCAGCACGGTCGCGGTCCAACCGGTCCTGTGCAGCGCCAGGGCGGCGGCCAGGCCTCCGATGCCGCCTCCGACGACCACCGCGGTCCGCCGGGGTGTGCGGTGTCCCTGAGCGGGAGCGTCTCCCGGAGTCCTGGTCACGACTGCTCCCCCGAGTCAGGAGTCGAGCGGTGTGCCGGCGCCGGGGCCCCGCCCTCCGCCTCGTCCGTGGACACGACATCGCTCAACACGTCCTGGAGCCGCTGCAGGACGTGGTCCGCCTGGCGCACGCGACGCGACCGTTCGCTCCGGGCGTCGAGCAGGTCGATCCCTTCGGCCGTGATCGCCCGGAACGACCTCAACGCCGCCACCTGCTGCTCCACCACCGCCTGCCAGGCGTTGTCGACCAACCGGTAGTAGGTGGTCCGCGAACCGGGGCGGTTGATCCGTTCCACGAAGCCCACGCCGGTGAGCTGTCGCAGGTTGGGGGTCATCGACCCCCGGCTCGCACCGATCGCCTCGGCGATCTGCCCGGCCGACTGCTCGACCGGCTCACAGACCATGAGCCAGCCCAGCACGCGGCCGGTGATCGGCGGCAGGCCGTCCACCGCGGTCAGATGGGAGGCGATGCGGTCGACCCACTCCATGAGTCGATCGTGAGCGTCGGCAGACATATTCAACTCCGATGGTCGTTTCAGTCACTACTGAAACTAAAGCCGCGGCCGGGCCCCGCCAAGGGGCCGGAAACGGAGCGCGCCACCAGCGGCCACGCCTCCCGCGACCCCGCTCCCGCCTCGGGATGTGCCACTGCTGACGTCAGCCGCAGAAATGAGGCTTGACATGACGCCATCAATGACGTCATTATGACATCATGGATTTGATGCCGCATGTCGACGAACTCCGCCGCCAGTTCCTGGCAGCCGCCGAAACCGGGGACGAGGACACCAGGGTCATCGCTGTCCGCCTCAGCGAAGCCCTGGCCCCTGCCACACGCCTCACCCTGCTGGACGCCCTGGCGGCCGCCACGGACGAGATCACCCGGGACCTCGCTCCCGGATCGGTCGAGGTCCGGCTCCGGGGGGAGCGGATCGAGTTCATCGTGACGCCGCCTCCGACCGACGAGCCCACCGGGACCGCACACCTGACATCTGATCGGCGTCACCATGACGTCGCCCCGCTGCTCCTCGAAGGCGAGGAGGGGGGCACCTCGCGGATCACACTGCGGCTGCCCGACCACCTCAAGCCGCATGTGGAGGAGGCGGCCCGCTCCGAGGGGCAGTCGGTCAACGCCTGGCTGGTCCGGGCCGTGGCCGGGGCGCTCGGACCCGAGGGCCGCCGGACCGCCCCGCGCACCAGTCACCAGATCGGACGCGATCACACCGGCTGGGTCCGCTGACCGGACCCCGGCACCCGAATCCACCACCACGTCTCCCGAACGCGGAGACGACCCACACCACGATCACAGGGAGACAGCTGTGACCACCTTCGCCACCCCCGGACCGATCACCGCCGACATCACCGTGGTCTCCGGCACCCTCCAGATCATCGCTGGAGACCGCGCCGAGACCACCGTCGAGATCCGCCCGCGCGTCGACCACAAGGACAACGACGTGCGCGCCGCGGAACTCGTCGAGGTCGACTTCGCCGGCGGCCGCCTCGAAGTGCGCGACCCCCAGCCCTCGGGCCTGGGCCGCGTGATCGGGCGCAAGGGCATGGTCGACATCACCGTCGAACTGCCCGCGGGCTCACGCGTCCTCGCGGAGTGCGGGTTCGGCAACATCCGCTGCGAGGGGGCCCTGGGAGCCTGCGAGATCTCCACCTCCCACGGCAACATCACGGTGGACCGTCTGACGGGCAACGCCAAGCTCACCACGGGCCACGGCTCGATCCGGGCGGAGGAGATCGACGGTTCCGCCGTGGTCAAGTCCACCAGCGGCGCCATCACCCTCGGCGAGGTGACCGGAGAGCTGCGGGCCAACTCCGCGCACGGCGACGTGACCGCCGACCGCACCCTGGGCTCGGTCACCGCGCGCACCACCCACGGCAGTATCCGGCTCGGCCAGGTGGTGCAGGGCAGCGTCGGCGTGGAGACCTCCTACGGCGAACTGGAGATCGGCGTCCGCGAGGGCACCGCGGCCTGGCTGGACGCGGTCTCCACCAAGGGCGTCGTGCGCAGCTCCCTGGAGGCCGCCGACAGCCCCGCCCCCACCGACCGGACCGTCGAGGTCCGGGCCCGCAGCGTCTGGGGCGACGTCCTGGTCCACCGCTCCTGACAGCAGGCCCGAGAGAAACGAGGCAGACATGACACAGCACACCCCCGGCACGGCCGTAGCGGCCACCGGGCTGCGCAAGTCCTACGGCGACCACGTCGTGCTGGACGGCGTCGACCTGGACATCCCCGCGGGAACCGTGTTCTCGCTGCTGGGCCCGAACGGGGCCGGCAAGACCACCGTCGTGAAGATCCTGTCCACCCTGATCGGCGCCGACGGCGGCCGGGCCAGTGTGCTCGGGCACGACGTGGCCACCGAGTCCGAGGCGGTGCGCGCCGCGATCGGCGTCACCGGCCAGTACTCGGCGGTGGACGGCCTGCTCACCGGGCGCGAGAACCTGATGCTCATGGCGAGGCTGCACCGTCTGGGCCGGACCGACGCGAAGCGGCGCGCCGCCGAACTGCTGGAGCGCTTCGACCTCGTCGAAGCCGCGGGCAGACCCGCCGCCACCTACTCCGGGGGCATGCGCCGACGGCTCGACCTGGCGATGACCCTGGTGGGCCGGCCGCGGCTGATCTTCCTCGACGAGCCGACCACGGGACTGGACCCGCGCAGCCGCCGGGACATGTGGCAGATCACCCGCGACCTGGTGGCCGACGGCGTCACCGTCTTCCTCACCACGCAGTACCTGGAGGAGGCGGACCAGCTCGCCGACCGGATCGCGGTCCTGGACCACGGGTCGATCGTGGCCCAGGGCACCGCCGCCGAACTCAAGCGCCGGGTCCCCGGCAGCCACGTCCGGCTGCGCTTCACCGAGGCGCCGTCCCTGGAGTCCGCGGCCCGGGTGCTGGGCGGTGAGGCCGACACCGAGGCCCTGACGCTCAAGGTGCCCGGGAACGGCGGCGTCGCCTCGCTGCGCGAACTGCTGGGACGCCTGGACACCGAGTCGATCCTCCCCGAGGAGCTGTCGGTGCAGACCCCGGACCTGGACGACGTCTTTCTCGCGCTCACGGGTCACCGGAGCGCCGACGACAACGCAAGGAAGGCGAACCGATGACCACGCTCACCCACGCCCTCGGCGACTCGGCCACGATGGTGGCCCGCCAGCTGCGGCACATGCAGCGCTACCCGTCCCTGACGCTGACCCTCATGGGTATGCCCATCGTCTTCCTGCTGCTGTTCGTGTACGTCTTCGGCGGCGCGATGGGCGCCGAGGGGGCCTCCGGCAACCGGTCCGACTACGCCAACTACATCGCGCCCGGAATCATGCTGATCACGGTGGCCAGCGCGGCCCAGGGCACGGCCATCTCGGTGGCCATGGACATGACGGAGGGCATCGTCGCCCGGTTCCGCACCATGGCGATCGCCCGGGTCTCGGTCCTGAGCGGGCACGTCGTCGGGAGCCTGATCCAGGCGATGCTGGCCGTGGCCGTGGTCACCGCGGTGGCGGTGCTGATCGGGTTCCGGCCCAGCGCGGGTCCGGCTGAGTGGCTGGCGGCCTTCGGCCTGCTGGCGCTGGTCTCGTTCGCGCTGACGTGGCTGTCGGTGGCGCTGGGCCTGGTCGCCAACAACGTCGAGTCAGCCAGCAACCTGCCGTTGCCGCTGGTCTTCCTGCCCTTCCTCGGCAGTGGCTTCGTGCCCACCGAGACCCTGCCTGCGGGTGTGCGGTGGTTCGCCGAGTACCAGCCCTTCACCCCCGTCATCGAGACCCTGCGGGGCCTGCTGTTGGGCACCGAGATCGGAAGCAGCGGGATCCAGGCCCTCGCCTGGTGTGCCGCCATCGCCCTGGCCTCCTACCTGTGGGCGCGGAAGCTGTACAACCGCGACCCCGCCGTCTGACCGCCGTTAACGAACCGGACCACCGACCCCGCGAGACGAGGAACGACCATGAGTGCAACCCTCCACACCCTCACCACGATGCCCACCGAACGCCGGACCGGCTGCCCCTTCGCGCCTCCGGAGGAGCTGCTCGAGGCCCGCCGGCACGGCCCCCTCAGCCGCTACGTCTTCCCCGGCGGCAAGCCCGGCTGGCTGGTCACCGGCTACGAACTGGTCAGGTCGGTCCTGGCCGACCCGCGGTTCAGCTCCCGCAAGGAACTCATGCTCCACCCGACCATCGACGTCACCGGAATGGAGCTGCCTCCGGCGCCGCCCGGCGAGTTCCTGCTCATGGACGCCCCGCAGCACACCCGCTACCGGAAGCCGTTAGCGGGCAAGTTCACCGCCCGGAGGATGCGCATGCTCACCGAGCGCGTCGAGCAGATCACCGCCGAGCACCTGGACGCCATGGAGGAGGCCGGGCCGTCGGCCGACCTGGTGACGGCCTTCGCCAGGCCCATCCCCGCGATCATGATCTGCGAGCTGTTGGGGGTGCCCTACGAGGACCGGGACTCCTTCCAGGAGAACGTCGAGTCGTTCATGGACGGGGAGACCGGCGACGAGGAGCTGCTCGCTGCCTACACGGGGACCCAGGACTACCTCGCGGAGCTGGTGGCAGCCAAGCGCGCGAACCCCACCGACGACGTGCTCAGCGACCTCACCGACAGCGACCTCACCGACGAGGAACTGCAGGGGATGGCCCTGCTCCTGTTGGCGGCCGGTTTCGACACCACCGCGAACACCCTGGCCCTGGGCACCTTCGCGCTGCTGCGCAACCCGGAGCAGCTGGCCGCGCTGCGCGCCGGCCCCGGGCCGGCCGACGGGGCGGTGGAGGAGCTGCTGCGGTACCTGAGCGTCGCCAAGACGTTCATGCGCACGGCCCTGGAGGACGTCGAACTGGGCGGACAGACCATCGAGGCCGGGACGACGCTCGTCCTCTCACTCAACACCGCGAACCGGGACCCCGAACGCTTCCCCGACCCGCACGCGCTCGACATCCGCAGGCAGGACGGCGGGCACCTGGCCTTCGGCCACGGCGTCCACCTGTGTCTGGGGCAGCAGCTCGCCCGCGTCGAGATGGGGGTCGCGCTCCCCGCGCTGTTCGAGCGCTTCCCCACCCTGCGCCTGGCCGTACCGGCCGAGGAGATTCCCCTGCGCCCGGAGAGCGCGGACATCTACGGGGTGAAGAGCCTCCCGGTCGCCTGGGACGTGTGAGGGCGGCCGGGACCCGGGCCCGCGCCCGGAACCGGTCCGCCGTCGACACGCGCGGAGGCGGTTCCGGCCGGTGGGCCCGGTGCGGGTGCTCTCCACGCCCGCACCGGACTCACCAGGCCCACTCCGGGTGTCCGGTCGCCTCCTGACTCACCTGCCACAGGCGCTCGCGGGCCTCCTCGTCGTAGGCGAACGCGGGGGCGGGCACCGGACGGCACCGCTCGTCGCGGTAGACCCCGCCCGAGGCCTTCCGGTCACCGCTCCACGAGCCCACGGGGTCGTTCCAGGGGTCCGGCCGGGTGGCGATCCGGGCGTAGGTCCGGGCCAGCTGTTCCGGCGGGAGCGCGGCCCGGTTCTTCGGTGCGTACAGCGCCCGGAGCAGCGAGGGCATCGCGGCCACCCGGTCGGCGTCGAGCCGTACGGCCGGCACCCGCAGGCAGACCACGTCGACCGCGCCCCGCGCGTGCCGGGCCAAGCGCAGGCTCAGCATGATCTGGGCCAGTTTCGCGTGGTAGTAGGCCTTGGTCGGGCTGTACCAGCGGGGTGAGTCGAGCTCGTCGAAGCGGATCCTGATCCAGGGCATCGCGACCAGGCCCTTGCTGGCCACCGTGACCAGACGCGGTGCGGGCGCGGCGGCCATGAGCGGGCTGAGTTCGGCGGTGAGCAGGTGCGGCCCCAGGTGGTTCGTGGCCCAGAAGAGCTCGTGTCCGTCGTCGGTGAACCGGGGTGCGCGCATCGTCTGGTCGAAGACGGCGGCGTTGTGGATCAGGACGTCGAGGCGGTCCAGCTCGCCGGTGATCTCCGCGGCCGCGGACCGGACGGACGCCGGGTCGGCGAGGTCGGTCACGACCAGTCTCGCCGGGACGGCGGCCCGGCTGTTGACCTGTTCGAGGGCGGCCCCGCCCCGGACCGCGTCGCGGCACAGGGCGTAGACGCGGTGCCCTTCGGCCGCCAGTTGTCCGGCCGCGCGGAGACCGATTCCCGAGTTGGCCCCGGTGACGGCGATGGTGAGGGGTTTCAGCGGCACGGTGGCCTCCTGTTCTGGGCAGGCCCGGGTCGGGTCCTGCGGTGGATCGGGGCGCGGACCACGCACTCTCCTCGCAGACCCGCCGAAACGCTACCCGAGCAGGCGCGCCCTCGTCCGCCGGACCAGGACCAGCGCGACGGCCCCCGCGCTCACGAGCCCGCCGAGCAGGACCGCCGCCGCGGGAACGGCGGCGCCCGGGGAGCCGGGCAGGGTCAGCAGCGCCCACGCGGGCGGCAGGAGCAGCAGCGGAGACCACCAGAGCCCGGGCAGCACCCAGACCAGCACCGGCACGAGAACGGACACGGCCGCGGCCCCCTTGACCACGACCAGGGCCTCGACCTTGTTGCTCGCGAACGCCACGGCGGTCAGCACCACCAGGGGTGCGAACAGTGCGGCGAGCACCACCGCGACGACCAGGTCCGACGACATCGCCGGGCCCAGACCGGAGACGGGAACGGCGATCGCCAGCCCGGTCAGGGTGAGAAGGAGGGCCGTCCCCACCCGGAACCCGAAGTAGGCGGTCAGGGACAGCGGAGTGACCCGCAGCACCAGCAGGGCGCGGTCGTCGGCGTCCTCGGTCACACGCAGCGCCACCACCGCTCCGACCATCACCGGGACGTGCAGCAGGACCAGCGCGCCGAACACGGCGGGGGCGTGCGGGGCGAGATCGAAACCATGGGTGGACCGCAGGTACTCGACCAGCGCCGGACAGGCCCACCGGAGGGCCAGCGCCAGGGGCAGCGGGGCAAGGGCCACGGCCAACAGCAGGGGATCGCGTCGCGCACCGGCGAGTTCGTACCGGGCGAGGCTCACGACCGGGTGGAGCACCCTTCCGGGTCCGACCGGGCGTGGGCGCACCCGCGCGGACCGGCGGGCGAACCGCCGACGCGGGCCGCGGTCGGCGATCGGCACGCCCTCCCCGGTCCCCCGCCCCCCGCGGAGTACCGTCCCCTCACCGGTGACGGTGGTCCGTCGGGCCGCCCACCAGCAGAGGGCCACCGCACACCCCACCGCGTACAACACCGCCGCCCACCAGGCGGGCCCCTCCGGGAGACCTGCCTGCCCGGTCAGGCCGCGGCTGATCAGCTCGGCGCCCGCCGTGGTGGGCACGGCCCACAGCAGCGGGCTCTGGACCGCGCCGGACAGGTGCAGCACCGGGACCGCGACGAGCGGGGCGATGGCCGGGGCCGCGGCGAGCAGGGCGCCCTGGAAGGTACGGGTGAGCGCGCCCAGCCCCAGACACACGGCCACCAGCAGGACCGAGGTCAGTGCGACCCCGGTCACGGCGTATCCGAGCGCGCCCCACAGCCGCCCCGCCGGTGCGGTCACCACGACCATGGGGACCGCCATGGCGACGACCGGGAGGGTCAGCGTGCCCACCCGCACGAGCGCGGCCTCCCCCGGGCTGACGGGGGTGACCGCCCGGGCGGCGTCGGTGCCCTCGACCCGCTCGAACATGAGCAGTGCGACGGCGAACAGCGCCCCGAACCCGGCCGTGTCCAGGAACAGGAGGTAGGGGACCAGAACCTGCGCGCCCTGCGAGGGCAGGGCCAGCAGCAAGCCGGTCCAGAGCACGGCGAGGACGGCGGCGATCGCCACGACCCCGTACCGCCACACCACCTTCGCCTCCAGCGCGAACGTGCCGACGAGCCGGTTCACAGCCGGACCCTGGTGACCGCGGCGAAGACGTCGTCGAGCGTGGCCTCACGTGTGTGCAGGGTCGTGACCGCGCCCGAGGCCACGAGGCCGGACAGCTCACCGCCGGCTCCCAGCTCCGAGAGGTCGAAGGTGCGCCGGAGTGGTCGCCCGCCGGTCACGTACTCGGCCACGACGCCGGGGCGGCCGTAGCGGCGGCGGAAGCCGTCCGGGGTGTCGACGGCGGCGATCCGTCCGTCGACCACGAAGGCGAGCCGGTCGCACAGGTCCTCGGCGGTGCGCATGTCGTGGGTGGTGAGGAAGACGGTGGCGCCCCGGTCCGCCTCGGCCCGGATGACCTCGCGCAACCGTGCCGCGCGCACGGGGTCCTGGCCCGACGTGGGTTCGTCCAGGAAAAGCAGCCGGGGGCGGTTGAGCAGGGCCCGGGCCAGACTCAAGCGCATCCTCATCCCCTTGGAGAAGGCGCTCAGCCGCTGGTCCGAGGCCTCCCCCAGGTCGACGCGGTCCAGCAGTTCGGCGGGGTCCGCGACGGGTCCGCGGTAGAGGGAGGCGAACACCTCCAGGTTCTCCCTCGCGGTCAGGCGGGTGAACTCGGCGGGCAGCTCGAACCCCACGCCGATCCGCTCGTAGTAGTCCCTGCCCCATTCCGGCAGCGAGCGGCCGAGCACGCTCACGCGGCCTTCGTAGCCGCGCAGCAGCCGGGTCAGAACGCGTTGGACCGTGGACTTGCCCGCGCCCGAGGGACCGAGGAAGCCGAAGATCTCCCCTGCCCCCACGGTGAAGTCCATCCGCCGCACCGCGTCCTCGTCCGCCCCGCGGTAGCGCACACGCAGATCCCTCACGGAGACGGCGTCGTCGGTGCCGGTGCTCTCAGCCATCCCGGACTCCAGGTGTCTCGAGTACGTCGAAGGCCTGGTCCATGAGGGCGGGCAGGTCGCTCTCGCCGCCCTCCTCGACCCAGACGGTGATGGCGGTGGTGAGCGCGGCGGTGCAGGCGGAGGCGACGACACGGGCGGCGAGGGGTGGCGCACCGGCCTCTTCCGGTTCGCTGAGCCCCCGCTCGAAGGCGGCCCGTGATCCGCTCATGCTCTCCCCGATACGCGCACGCAGGGCCGGGGTGGTCAGCAGCAGCCGGGAGCGCAGCAGCAGGGCCTCCCGTTCCTGCGCGTAGACGGCGGGCACCGCGCTCATCACCGCGTCCCGCACACGGCGCACCGGGGACTTCCCGGCGGGTTGGGCGCGTACCAGCTCCTCGAGCATCGGGTCGTAGTCGTCGCGCAGGACCACGTCCTCCTTGGCCGGGAAGTAGCGGAAGAACGTCATGTGCGAGACGCCCGCCTCGGCCGCGATCCGCGCGACGGTCGTGTCCTCGTATCCGTGCTCGGCGAACAGCCGGAACGCCGCCTCCCTCAGTGCGTTTCGGGTGCGTTCCCTCTTCTGCTCACGCCAGTGCGCCATGTACCCCGAGCCGATTCGTGTTAGTTGATAACAAGTTACTTTCTAACATTAACCGCCCGAACCCTTCCCGTAAACCGCCGGGAGGGGGCGACCCGCCCCCGGGGCATCACGAGACCCGAAAAGTGACTACTCATACGTGTAGTTTGCTACATGTCCATGTAGTATCGCGGCATGGACTCCGCACGACCCGAACCCGATCCCGACCTCACCGGGCGCGCCCGCGTCCGCGACGCCGCGCTGAAGGTCTTCGCCGAACACGGCTTCAAGGGCGCCACCGTCCAGCTCATCTCCGCCGAGGCGGGCGTCTCCACCGGCCTGATCCGCCACCACTTCGGCTCCAAGGAAGGGCTGCGCGCCGCCTGCGACGCCCACGCCATCGGCACCCTTCTCGACCAGGCCCGCCGGGCCCTGGAAGAGGAGGCCTCCGCTCCCGGATTCGCCACCTCGATGTACCGGTCGAGCCAGGCGAGCACCCGCTATCTGGCGCGCGCCCTGGTGGAGGGGTCGGCCGCGGCCGACGAGCTCTTCGAGGCCGGCGCGGACCTCGCCGAACGCTTCCTGTCCGAACGGTGGCCCGACCGGTTCCCGCCCGGTTCCCCGGCCCTCAGGGACGCCGCCGCGGTCATGGGCACCATGCACCTGGGCCCTCTCGTCCTGCACACGCACCTGGCCCGGCGGATGGGGGCCGACACCCTGGACCCCGAGCACGCCCCCCGGGTGGGAACCGCCATCGCCGCCCTGTACACGTCCATGGCCGACTTCCTCGCCGACACCCAGGGACGGAGAATCACCGACGCCCTGGGCGGGCACGGCACCGGGGCGACCACGGAACCGCTTCCCCCCGAGGGAGAACAGCCATGAACAGCGCCGCCGTCGAGATCACCGGACTCGTCAAACGCTTCGGCACCACAACCGCCCTGGACCACCTCGACCTACTCGTGGGCACCGGGGAGGTGCACGGCTTCCTCGGCCCCAACGGGGCGGGGAAGACCACCGCCCTGCGCATCCTGCTCGGCCTGACCCGCGCCGACGCCGGCACCGTCCGCCTGCTCGGCGGTGACCCGTGGCGCGAGGCGGCCGAACTCCACCACCGCCTGGCCTACGTGCCCGGTGACGTCACCCTCTGGCCGGGTCTGTCCGGCGGCGAGATCCTGGACCTGCTGGGCCGGATCCGTGGCGGCACCGACCCCCGGCGCCGCGCCGAACTCACGGACCGCTTCGACCTGGACCCGCGGACCAGGGGGCGCGCCTACTCCAAGGGCAACCGGCAGAAGGTCGCACTGGTGGCGGCGCTGGCCGCCGACACGGAACTGCTGGTACTGGACGAACCCACCTCCGGCCTGGATCCGCTCATGGAGGCGGTGTTCCGGCAGACCGTCGCCGAGGAGCGGGACCGGGGGCGCACCGTCCTGCTCTCCAGCCACATCCTGTCCGAGGTCGAGGCCCTCTGCGACCGGGTGAGCATCATCCGAGCCGGTCGCACGGTGGAGAGCGGGACCCTGGCCGAACTGCGCCACCTGTCCCGGATCGACGTCACCGCCGAACTCACCGGCCCCCCGGACGGGATCGCCGACCTGCCCGGGGTGCACGAGGTGACGGTGGAGGGCACCCGCGTGCGCCTGCAGGCCGACCCCGACGCCCTCGACGCGCTGTGCTCCCGTCTCGCCAGGGCCGGTATGCGCGATCTCACCGCCGGACCGCCCTCCCTGGAGGAGCTGTTCCTGCGCCACTACGCCGCGGACACCCCTGCCGGCACCGTCGCCGAGGGGGCCCGGTGAGCGCCCCCGCGGCCCCTGGCGCCCCCGCCCGACCGCTCCGAGGCCGGTCGGCCCGGCGGCCCGGTGCGGCTTCGGGCGCGGGCCACCTGGTCCGGTCGGCCCTGCGCCGGGACCGGGCTCTGATCGCGGTCTGGGCGGCTGTCACCGTCGGCGTCGTCCTGGGCGGGGTGGCGGCGGCCGAGACCACCTACCCCACGGCCCAGGACCGACAGGACCGGTGGGAACAGCTCCAGAGCGTGCCGATGTTCGTGCTGTTCCAGTCCAGGGCCTTCGCCGACACCGCCGAGGCCCTGGCGGTGCAGCAGGCCTTCGCGGGCGGCACCATGTGCGCGGCGCTGGGCGCGATCCTGCTGGTCGTACGGGGCACCCGGGCGGAGGAGTCCTCCGGGCGCCGGGAGCTCCTGGGCGGGCTGCCGCTGGGGCGGCACGCCGACCTGGCCGCGGCGCTGGCCGTCGCCCTGGGCTCGGGTGCCGCCCTCGGGGCGCTGATCGCCTGCGGGCTGATCGTGTCCGGGATGCCGGTCGCCGGTTCCGTGGCCCTCGGCCTGGTCACCGCCATGGCGGTGTGGACAGGGGCGGGGACGGCCGCTCTCGCCGCCCAGCTCACCTCGGGCCCCGGCCGGGCGGTGGGTCTGGCCTTCGGCGCGTTCTACCTCCTGCACCTGATCCGGGGGTTGGGCGCGATGGCGGGCGGGGACGCCCTCCGGTTGACCTGGGTGACGCCCCAGGGGTCGTGGGAGAACCTGCGCTCCTTCGCCGACGAGCAGTGGTGGGCGCTGCTCCCCGCACTGATCTGGATCGTGCTGACCGTGGCCGCGGCCTTCGCCCTGGCCGACCGCCGCGACCTGGGAGCGGGCCTGCTGCCGCAGCGCCCCGGTCGGGTGCGCGGAGCCGGCTGGCTGCGGTCGGTACCGGCACTGACGTGGCGGTTGGACCGCGTCCCGCTGGCCGGCTGGGCGGTGGCGGTCGCCGTGACGGGGCTGGCGATGGGGTACGTCGGGGCCGGTGCGATGGCCGAGTACGCCGACATGCCGTGGGTCCGGGGCATGGGCGCCGAGCTGGGAGTGGCACCCGCCGACACCTTCTTCACCTACGTCGTCTTCGTGTTCGTCTTCCCCGTCGCCGCGCAGGCGCTGTTCACGGCCCTGCGGATCCGCCGGGAGGAGACCTCGGGAACAGCCGAGCTGCTGTTGTCCGGCCCGACCGGACGGACCGCCTGGGCGCTGGCACACGCGGGCGCGGCACTGGCCGCCCCCGTGGCGCTGTTGGCGGTCCTGGGCGTGTCCGTCGGCCTGGGGTCCGGACTCGGCGGAGGACAGCTGTGGGCCGACGTCGCGCGGTTCACCGGGTTGACCCTGTCCCTGGCCCCGGCCGTGTGGGTCGTGGTCGGAGTGGCCGTCCTGGCCCAGGGGCTGGTGCCGCGCCTGAGCACGGCGGTCGGGTGGACGGCGCTCGGTGCGGGCATCGTGACCGAGATCGCGGTGAAGACCGGCCTGATCCCGGAGCTGCTGTTCCTGCTGCTGTCACCCTTCGCGCACGTCAACCCCTATTACCAGGGGTCGGTGATCACCTATCCCGCGCTCACGGCGCTGGCCGCCGCGCTCGTGGCCGCCGGGGTGTGGGCGCTGCGCCGAAGGGACCTGCCCGTCTGAGGCGGGCGCGGACGGCCCCGCGCTGCCGTCCGAGGTGGGGGCGAGGCTCCCGCGCCCGCCCCCGGGCTCTCCCCGCGCGGCCGGGGGACCTGTGCGGGCGGTCCCGGGACTCCCCGGGGTCAGACGTCGGCCTGGCGGACCAGATCGGCGACCTCACCGGAGGACTCGTAGGGGGCCAGGTGCCCGGCGCCCTCCAGGACGTGCAGGTCGGTGTCCAGGAACCGGCGGGCGGGGCCGTGCAGGCGGGCCGGTGAGAAGAACACGTCGTCCGAACCGGTCGCCACGGTGACGTTCTTCTTCTGCCAGGCCAGCAGCGACTCGGTGGGCAGCGGCCCCGGGGCCAGGCTGGTCCGGCAGTACTTGCCCACCATCGTCATCCACCCGGCGAACGGGTGGGCGGGGTGACGGAAGTCGGGCCCGCTCATGAAGTTGAGCAGCCTGGTGCTCTTGTCCTCCCGGGGTCCGATCATCCACGGCAGCGTCACACGCATCAGCTCGGGTGGGGCGGCGGCGCTGGTCAGACCGGCCGGAGCGATCAGAACCATCCCCTTGACCAGGGAGCACGGTTTCGAGGCCAGGGCGACGGCCGCGCCCAGGGAGTGGCCGAGGACGATCGCGGGGCGGTCCACCAGCAAGGGGAGCACTTCGTCGAACCACGCGCCGTACGCCTCCGCGCGGTGTCCCTTGGGTCGGAGCCCGCAGCTGAGCCCCGGCTGGCCGGGCAGGTCCACCAGGACGACGTCACGCTCCGCCGTCATGTCGGAGGCGGGCGAGGCGCTGAGCGCGCTGTTGAAGTTGGTACCGCTGAGCACCACCACCGGCGCCTCGGAGCCGCCGGGCATCCGGAAAGCGCGGGTCGGTCCGATCGCCGTGCTGATCTCCGGCAGGGAGGTCAGGTCCGGATACTCGTCGAGCCGTTCCCGGCACCATCCCCGGACGGTTCTCTCTGCGAGTTCTGAGCGGTATACGCGCGCGCCGTGGAGAGCGGTCTCCGGCATCGGGCACCTGGTTTCGGGTAGGGATGAGCAGTTCGCCGACCAGCCTTCCCGGCACACCTGACCCGCACTCTACGCCTGTACGCCAGGTCAGGCCAACCAGCGGAAACTTCAACGAACCGGACGGCGGCAACGGATTATTTTACCTGTTCAGGGACTATATTGACCGGAGCCCCTTGACGTCGGTGCCGATTTCTCCCCGCTGGGAGAACATGGCCGGAACTGGACATATACACCAGCATCGACGAACATGGGCGCGGCGCCACAAGCGCTACAGGTGTGCCGGGAAGACTGGTCGGCGTCCCTACGACCCATGTCCGGAGCACACCGCATGACCAAGACCGTCACCACCCCTTCGCGCGCGCTGCGCCGAAGCCGCTTCGGTGAGCGCCACAAGCTCCCGATCGGAAACCGCCGTCCGCACGGCACCAACGGCTATACCACATCCTGGGGAACCAACGCGCACGGCGAGCTCAGCTCCTGCCCGCCGGGACCCGGTTGACGGCGTCCGTCCGACGCTGTCCCGAAACCACTCCTCATCCGTTGTCGCCGCGCGCACCGCACCGGCCGCCCCCGGGCCGCCGTGCTTCTCAGCCTGCGCGGCGCAAAGCCGTGAAAGGACAGTGGCGTGGTGCTGCTGCTTCTGATGATCGTGCTCGCCGTGACCGTGGCGTGCACACCGTTACTAGACCGATTGCTGGGCCGGAACGCCGGTTGGCCCATCTCCGCTGTCTTCCTCGGCCTGACCCTGCTGGTGGCCCTCCAGGCCCCCCAGGTCCTGGGGGCCGGTGAGCCCCTGGAGTTCTCCCGGCCGTGGATGCCGCAGATCGGTGTCGACCTCCACCTGCGCATGGACGGCCTCGGCTGGCTGTTCACCATGCTGGTCACCGGCATCGGCTCGCTGATCATGGCGTACTCGACCCGGTACTTCCCGCCGGGTCGCAGGCTCGGCTTCTACTTCCTGATGTCCCTCTTCGCCATGGCGATGACGGGCCTGGTCCTGGCCGACGACGTGGTGCTGCTCTTCGTGTTCTGGGAGCTCACGACGATCGCGTCGTTCTACCTCATCGGACTGTCCGGGGTCTCGGCCGACCGACCGGCGATCCGCACGTTCCTGCTCACCGCCATGGGCGGACTCGCCCTGCTCGCGGCGGTCGTGCTGCTCATCGTACGCACCGGAACCAGCCGGCTCAGCGTGATCCTGGCGGACACGTCCTGGACCCAGGACACCGGGTTCACCTCGTTGGTCGCGGTACTGGTCGCCACCGCCGTGTTCACCAAGTCGGCGCAGTTCCCGTTCCACTACTGGCTGCCCGACGCCATGGCGGCGAGCACCCCGGTCAGTGCCTACCTGCACGCGGCCGCGATGGTCAAGGCCGGGATCTACCTGGCCATGCGGTTCACCCCCGCCTTCGGCGACCTGCTGCTGTGGAACACCCTGCTGATCACCCTGGGTCTGACCACGGCCGTGATCGGCGCGGTCTTCGCCCTGCAACAGCACGACCTCAAGAGGCTCGCGGCCTTCTCCACCGTCAGCCAGCTCGGCTTCCTCGTCGCGGTGATCGGCGTGGGCACCCCCGCCGCCCTGGTCGCGGCGGCCGTGCACACCGTCGCGCACGCCCTGTTCAAGTCCGCGCTGTTCATGGTGGTCGGCCTGGTCGACATCCAGACCGGCACCCGCGACCTGCGCCGACTCGGCGGCCTGCGCAAGCGGATGCCGGTCACCGCGACCGTCGCCGCGTTGTCCGCCCTGTCCATGGCGGGCATCCCGCCGCTGCTCGGCTTCATCAGCAAGGAGAACCTCTTCGAGTCCCTGATCCACGCGCCCGGACCGGCGTGGTTCGGGCCGGTGGCCGGGATCGTGGCGGTCGGTGCCGCCGCGTTCACCTTCGCGTACTCGTTCCGGTTCGTCTACGGGGCCTTCTGGGGGCAGCCCCGGGGCGAGGACGAGGAGAGCACCGCGACCGAGGCGCGCTCCAGCTTCTGGCTCCCGGCGATCACCGCCTCCCTCGGCGGTCTGCTGCTCGGCCTGACCGTCCCGGCACTGGACCCGCTGGTCAACGAGGTGGCCCTGAACGCCACGCACCAGAGCGCGGACGCGCACCTGCTGCTGTGGCACGGGTTCAACGCGGCCCTCGGCATGTCGGCCCTGGCCATCGGCCTGGGCGCGCTGCTGTCCTGGCGGAGCCGCTCCGGTGAGGCCCTCGCCGGCCGCGACCTCGTCCCGGTCACCGGCGTGGGGGTCTTCGAGGCGCTCTACGACGGGGTCATCCGGGCGGGCAAGCGGACCGGCGACCTCACCCGGACCGACTCCCCCGCGTTCCACCTGGGAGCACCGACGATCGTCATGGTCGTGCTCGCCGCGGTGGTCGCGGTGGCCGGCCTGGGCCTTCCGCCGGTGGCCGGACAGACCGCCCTGGGCCTCGACTGGCTGCTCGTGGGCCTAATGGCCGTGGCCGTCGGCTCCGCGGTGGTCACCCGCTCCCGTATGGCGGGTCTGGCACTGGTGGGTGTCGCCGGTTTCACCGTCGCCCTCTGGCTGTTCTTCCTGGGCGCCTTCGACGTCGCCCTCACCCAGCTGCTGGTGGAGATCCTGACGGTGGTCATCGCGGTACTCGTACTGCGCCGCCTCCCCGAGAAGTTCCACACGGTGAAGCGCAGCCGCACCGTCCTGACCGCCGCCATCGCGATCGGCGCCGGCCTCAGCACGGGAGCGGCCGCCTACGCCCTGACCGGCCGCCGGGAGATCTCCGCCGCCGGCGAGTACTTCCTGAGCAACGCTCCCGACGACACCGGTGGCACCAACGTGGTCAACACGATCCTGGTGGACTACCGCGCCCTGGACACCTTCGGTGAACTGGTGGTGCTGGGCGTGGCCGGGCTGATCATCATCGCGGTGCTGCACTCCAGCGGCCTGCTGCCGGTGCACGCCTCCCGCCGGGTCACGGTGGCCGAGTCCAACGCCGCCTACTCGGCGAACGACAACACCGTGCTGATGCGCACGGTCGGCCGCTTCCTGATGCCGCTCCTGGTCCTGTGGTCCATGTACCTGCTGCTGCGAGGACACAACGAGCCGGGCGGCGGCTTCATCGCCGGACTCGTGGGCGGATCGGGCTTCGCACTGCTCTACCTGGCCGCCTCGAGCGACACCAGGGCACGCATCCGGCTCGCCTACCCCGCCATCATCGCGGCGGGCGTCCTGGTCGCCGCGTTCTCCGGGTTCCTCGGCTACGCCGACGGATCGTTCCTCAAGCCGCTGCACGCCGAGATCCCGCTGGCCTGGGGCGGATACTTCCACTTCACCACCGCGCTCATCTTCGACGTGGGCGTCTACCTGGCGGTGGTGGGCGTCCTGCTCACCGCGCTCAACGAGCTCGGCCTCGACCAGGGGTCGGGAAGGAGAGCCAAGCCCAGGGAGGCCGACGCGGAACAACACCCGCCGGCCCTGTCGTCCGACGAGGACACGTCCGCCCTGGACGGCTCCACCACCGGAGGTAACCGATGACCCTCGCCATCACCATCGGCATCATGGTCGCCGGGGGCGTCTACCTGATGCTCCAGCGCGGCATGGTGCGCATCGTGTTCGGCCTCATCCTGGTGGGGCACGCCGTCAACCTGCTGATCATGTCGGCGGGCGGCGTGGGCCGCCGGGACCTGCCGCTGCTCCAGTTCGGTACCGCGCTCACCGCGGGTGACCCGCTTCCGCAGGCGTTCGTGCTGACCGCGATCGTGATCGCCTTCTCCATCGCGATCTACATGCTCACACTCGCCGCCTCCGGCAGCGACGACGACACCGAGGACGCCTCATGAACACCTCGCTGCTCCCTCTCTTCGTCGCCGTCCCACTGGTCGCCGCCGGGGCGCTGATCGTCCCGAAGGGCCCCCTGTGGGTGCGCCGGGCCCTGCTGCTCGCGCCCAGCGCGGCGGCACTGCTCGCCGCCACCTGGCTGCTCTGGCTCACCCGGGACGGGGCCGTGTTCGCCCACAACGTGGGGCTGTGGCAGGACGGCATCGCGATCCCGTTCGTCGTCGACGTCTTCAGCGCCCTGATGCTGTGGACCACCTCGCTCCTGGCGCTGGTGTGCTCGGTCTTCGCCATAGCCACCGGGGACGACCGGCAGCCCTTCTTCGCCACCCTGGTCCTGGTGCTGACAGCGGGTGTCTCCGGTGCCCTGCTCACCGGCGACATCTTCAACATGTTCGTGTTCATCGAGGTCATGCTGTTGCCCTCGTACGGGCTGTTGGCGATGCTCGGCGTCCTGGGGCGCCTGCGGGGCGGGCGGATCTACGTCACCGTCAACCTGCTGACGTCCACCATCTTCCTCGCCGGCGTCGCACTGGTCTACGCCGCCGCCGGAACCGTACACCTCGGTGAACTGGCCGGCTCCGCCAAGGAGAACCCGACGGTCGCGGTCGGCATGGGCGTGGTCATCCTCGCCCTGTCGATCAAGGCGGCCGTCGTCCCGGTGCACGGCTGGCTGACCCGTACCTATCCCGCCGCCTCACCCGCCGTCACGGCACTGTTCTCCGGCCTGCACACCAAGGTGGCGATCTACGCGATCTACCGCCTGTACGCGCTGGTCTTCGACGGGGACGCGAAGTTCCTGTGGATCGGCGTGGTGGCGTTCACCCTCACCATGCTCATCGGGGTGATGGGCGCGGTCGGCGAGAACACCACCCGTTCCATCCTCGTCTTCCACATGATCAGCCAGATCGGCTACATCCTGCTCGGGGTCGCCCTGTTCACGGAGTTCGGTCTCATGGCGGGCATCTTCTACCTCATCCACCACATGATCGTGAAGGCGTCCCTCTTCCTGTCGACCGGAGCGATCGAGCACACCTACGGGACCGGCGCACTGGACCGGTTGGGCGGTATCGCCAAGCGGGAGCCGCTGCTGGCCCTGGTGTTCATGGGTGCGGCTCTCTCCCTGGCCGGTCTCCCGCCGTTCTCCGGGTTCGTCGCGAAGCTGACCCTGGTGATGGCGGCCGTGGAGGACGCCCAGTGGACCGCTGTGGCCGTGATGATCGCGGTCAGCCTGATCACCCTCATGTCCATGCTGAAGATCTGGGGAGGGGTGTTCTGGGGCCAGGAGCCGCCACCGGACGACCGCGGCGCACCGGCGAAGGCGGGTGAGAACGGCTCCGTCACCACCGGCACCCGCACTCAGCCGAAGATCCGCACCGCGCTGCTCGTCCCCGGCCTGATCCTGACCGCGACCACCCTGGGCATCGGCCTCGGGGCACAGGTCCTGCTCGACCTGAGCGCACAGGCGGCCGCCGGGCTGTTGGACACTTCCGGATACGTCGAGGCGGTGCTGGGACGATGACCTATCTGATGTGGGCGCTGCGGCTGCTCCGCTTCCCCTTCTACGCGGGCTGGGAGATCATCAGGACCTCCTTCGAGGTGATGCGGGACATCCTCACCCCGGGGAGCTCCACGAACCCTGCCTTCGTCGAGGTCCCGGTCCGGTGCCGGACCGACCTCGAGTTCACGTTGCTGGCCAACCTGATCTCGCTGACCCCGGGCACGGTGACGGTGGCCGTGCGGCAGGAGCCCGCCGCCCTGTGGGTCCACGGCCTGTACGTGGAGGACCGGGAGTCCTTCCGGCAGGACATCCGAACGATGGAGGACCGTGTTCTCGCGGTCACCCGCCCGACGGGCTCCCCCGAGAGCGCCCCGGGCGAAGGAGGACGTCACTGATGCAGCTCATCGACATCGGCCTGGCCGCGATCGTCGTGGCCATGGCCATCGCCGCGTACCGCATCCTCACCGGACCGTCCGCGGCCGACCGGGGCGCCGCCTCCGACGTGGTCTTCTTCGGCTTCGTGGGGCTGGTCGCCATGCTCGGCTACCGGCTGGAGACCGAACTGGTCGTGGACATCGTCCTGGTGGCCGCACTGGTCGGCTTCCTCGCCGCACTGTCCCTGGCCCGACTGATCACCGGAGGTAAGCGATGAACGCCCTGGACATCGCGGGAGTCGCCTGCATGATCGCGGGGGCCGTGGTCTTCCTGGTCGGTGCCATCGGCCTGATCCGCCTCCGGGACTTCTACGCGCGGCTGAGCGGGGTGAGCATCGCGGGCGGCCTGGGAACCGCCCTCCTGCTCCTCGGGCTGCTGTTGCACTACCCGTCCGTGGAGAACGCGGTCAAGATCGGGCTGGCCCTGCTCATCCAGCTGGCCACCGCGGCGGTCGGCGGCAACGCGATCGCCCGTGCCGGTTACCTGACCGGGGTCGAACCCGCCGACAACACGAAATTCGACGATCTGGCAGCCACCGAGAAGGACTCGTAGACACGCCGGTGGTTCCGACGGGGCCCCGCCCTCCGCGTGAGCGGACGGCGGGGCCCGTCTCGTTCCGACAGGCCCCACGCAGGCGGGAAACCGCACCCCAACGCGTTTTGGCGGTCAGTCGTTACCACGATTTACGGTGCCTTGTGACACACGATATTTCATCCCCGGATCGAAAATCCTGTGCTAGATTCTAAGAAGTTGCAGTCGTGATACCCGTTGATTTTGCTTCGTTTCGGGTGATCACCGCGGTGACGGGAAAATCGTCAGACCGCGGTTTTCTTCTTATGCTCCCGAACGAGAGGTACATCTATGGCTACCGGCAAAGTCAAGTGGTTCAACGGCGACAAGGGCTTCGGCTTCATCGAGCAGGACGGCGGCGGCGCTGACGTCTTCGCCCACTACTCGGCCATCCAGGCCAACGGCTACCGCGAGCTCGCGGAAGGCCAGGCCGTCGAGTTCGACGTCACCCAGGGTGCCAAGGGTCTCCAGGCTGAGAACATCAACCTGATCTGACCGAACACGCCCTAAGGCTGTTCAAGCGGCAGGGGCCCGCCCGCAAGGCGCAGGGCCCCTGTCCGTTTTGCTGTTTTTCAGGACCGGTTTTCTGGCCGTCGCTCACCGACAGGCGCCGGTTCGTCCGCCACGACCCCGGGTTTTCTCCGTGTGGGCCGTGGATCTCGAAGTATTTTCTTCGACGCACACCCGGTGCCACACGCCGAAGCCCCGCTGCGGGCTTCTCGCCCGGCAAGCGTCGTCGGCGAAAGGTCACATATGAACAACCCTCGTGCCAACACGCGTCGCGGCCGTCCCTCCAGCGGTCCCGCCCCCTACGGCCGTCAGCGCCCCCGTCGTTCCTTCGACGGCCCCCAGCGCGGAGGCGGCTACCAGGGCCGCTCCGGCGGTGGACGCTCCTCCAGCGGTGAGTTCGCGCTTCCCGTCACGGTCAACCCCGGGCTCGACCCGGTCGACAACTTCCAGGACCTGGACATGCCCGCGCCGCTGAAGGCGACGCTGGCCCGCCAGGGTCTGACCACCCCGTCCGCGATCCAGGCGGCCACGCTGCCGAACTCGCTGGCCAAGCGCGACGTCCTGGGCCGCAGCCAGACCGGCTCGGGCAAGACGCTCGCCTTCGGCCTGGCCCTGCTGGCCCGACTCGACGGCCGCAGCGCCGAGGAGCACCGCCCGCTGGCCGTGGTCCTCGCCCCGACCCGCGAGCTCGCCCAGCAGGTCACCGACGCCCTCACGCCCTATGCCCGCTCGGTGCGGGTGCGGATGTCCACCGTGGTGGGCGGCATGCCCATCCACCGCCAGGCCCGCGCCCTGCGCCAGGGTGTCGAGCTGCTCGTCGCCACCCCGGGCCGCCTGCGCGACCTGATGGAGCGCGGCGACTGTGTACTGGACCAGATCGAGGCCGTCGTCCTCGACGAGGCCGACCAGATGACCGACATGGGCTTCATGCCGCAGGTCACCGCGATCCTGGAGCAGGTCCCGGCCGACGGACAGCGCATGCTGTTCTCCGCCACCCTGGACCGGAACGTGGACCAGCTGGTCCGTCGCTTCCTCAAGGACCCGGTCGTCCACTCGGTCGACCCGTCCGAGGGCGCTGTCTCGACCATGGAGCACCACGTCCTGCACGTGGCCCACTCGGACAAGATGGCCACCGCCACCCACATCGCGGCCCGCGACGGCCAGGTCATCATGTTCCTGGACACCAAGCACGCCGTGGACCGGATGGCGCAGCACCTGCTGGACAGCGGCGTCCGGGCAGCCCCGCTGCACGGCGGCCGCTCCCAGCCCCAGCGCACCCGCACCCTCAAGCAGTTCAAGGAGGGCACGGTCACCGCGCTGATCGCCACGAACGTCGCCGCGCGCGGCATCCACGTGGACGGTCTGGACCTGGTCGTGAACATCGACCCGCCCACGGACCACAAGGACTACCTGCACCGCGGCGGCCGTACCGCCCGCGCCGGCGAGTCCGGCAACGTGGTCACCCTCGTGACGCCCAACCAGCGCCGTGAGATGACCCGCCTGATGCACCGCGCGCGGATCGAGGCGCAGATCGCCCAGGTCCAGCCCGAGGACGCGGAGCTGGCCCGCGTGACCGGTGCCCGCACCCCGTCCGGTGTCCCGGTGGCCCTGCCGAGCGAGCCCCGTCGTGAGAACCGTCAGCGCGGCCCGCGCAGCGGCGGTTACGGCGGCTCCCGCGGTGGCGGCTACGGCGGCGGCAGCGGCTTCGGCGGCGGCTCGCGCGGAGGTTCGGCCTCCCGCACGCGTCGTCCGCGCCGCGCCCCGCAGGCCTAGCCTGTAGACACGAGCCCCGCCACCCCCTGTGGGTGGCGGGGCTCCGTCGTGCCCGGCCGGGGGTTCGGAAACACCGGGTCCGGGGCGCCAGGTTCAGGGAGGCACTCTTCAGGGGCGCACGCTTCAGGGGCGCACCAGAACGCGCGCGTACGCGCCCCGGCGCATGAGCTCGAACCCGTCCGTGATCTCCGGCAGCGGGACCGGCGGGGACAGCAGTCGCTCCAGCCCCAGGCCGCCGCCGTGCTCCAGGAGCCAGTCGACACCCCGGACGAAGCTCTCCAGGGTGTAGTTGTGCACCCCGACCACACTGATCCTGCGGGTGACCAGCAGCGCCGGATCGAGCGTGACCGCGGTGGCTCCCGGGCTGACCGAACCGGCGGCGACCAGGCGCCCGCCGACGTCCACCGCGTTCAGGGCTCCGAGGAACGCGTCGGGGTGGCCGGAGGCCTCCACCGCCACGGGATACGGGCCTCCCCCACCTCCCGGGTCCGGGTGCCCGCCCAGGCTCTCCGCCAGCGCCAGGCGCTCCTCGGAGACCTCCCGCACGGCCACCCGGCAGCCCATCCCCGCGAACATGGCGACACAGTAGGCGCCCACCGCCCCCGCGCCCACCACCAGGACGTCCCGCCCGGCCGCCTCCGGCCCGGCAGCGGCGACGATCTCGGCGGCGGTCGCCACCGCACACCCGGCGGAGACCACCAGCGTGTCCTCGTGGCCGTCCGGGACCCGCAGGACGGGAACGCCCGGGAGCAGCCGCACCCGGTCGGCCAGGGTCCCGGTGGCCCGCGGTTCCCGGTCCACCGACTCGTGTCCGTACTTGAGGACCGAACGGCACTTCATGGCGAGTCCGGAGGCGCAGCGGTCACAGGTCCCGCAGGCGGCGTACAGGGCGAAGACCGCCCGGTCGCCCGCCCGCAGCGGAGTCCCCCTCAGGTCACGGGCACCGGGGTCGGCGTCGCGGACCACACCCACCCCCTCGTGTCCGAGGGCCGTACGCGGCGGCGCCGGGCGGTGTCCGAGCACCGTGTGCAGGTCGGAACCGCAGACGGCGGCGGCGAGCACCGTCAGGTCGACCTCGCCCGCCTTCCGGGGAGAGAGCTCGACCCGTTCGATCCCCACCCTCCCGTCGTCGAAGGTCGCGATCGTCGCGAGGTCGGCCCCTCCGCGTGGTTCGGTGTCCAAGGAACCCTCCGTCCGCTGTGCTGGAGGCCCATCGTGGTGGGCGTCGGCCACAGCGCGGTATCCACCGGGTGGCCCTCGGGAGAACGTCCAGCTCAGCGGCGCTCGGCCGGAGCGCCCCTTGTGCACCCGCGCACCGCGCCCTAGACTCCGTGCAAATGTCGGACATCTAGGAGTCAGCCGTGTCGCCCATGACCCAGCCCACCCGGGCCGAGCCCCTGGTCGTCCAGGTCGGCAAACAGTTCCGGGAGCGCATCGCGAACGGCGACTGGCCCGTGCACAGCCGTATCCCCGGGGAGAAGCACCTCGCCGAGGACCTCGGGGTCAGCCGGGGCACCGTCCGCGAGGCGCTGCGCGCGCTCACCATGTCCGGGCTGCTGGAGCCCCGCGTGGGCGACGGCACCTACGTGCGGGCCAGCGACGAGCTCACCGGCCTGCTCCGGCACGGCGGCGGCACCGAACTCGAACACGTGCTGGACGTGCGCGCCGTACTCGAAGTGGCCGCGGCCGAACGCGCCGCGCGTCACCGCACCGACGCCGACCTCGAAGCCATGCGATCGGCCCTGTCACTCCGGGCCGGGGCCGAGCGCGCCGGAGACGTCGACGCCTACGTGAGCGCGGACTCCCGCTTCCACCGGGCCGTGGTCGGGGCCACGGGAAACCCGCTGCTCACCCGGCTCTACGACGCGCTCCGGGAGAACGTGGTGGAGTCCATCCGCCGCACCACCTCCCTTCCGGAGGAGGGAGACCTGAACGACCTGCACGAAGGCCTGCTGGCGGCGATCGAGGCCCGCTCCCCCGAGCGCGCCCGTGCCATCGCGGTGGAGCTCGCGGACGAACTGGGCTTCATCAGCGCCGTGGTCGACGCCCCCTCGGACGGGACCGAATGAGCACCCCCGTCCGGGCCGTCTCCCGATCCCGCTCCCGGAACCGGCTGGTCCCGGCGCTGGCCCTGGTCTCCCTCCTCCTGGTCAGCTCCAGCCTGCGCCCCGCGCTGACCTCGGTCGGCCCGGTCCTGGAACGGATCGGCACCACCACCGGCCTGTCCGACAGCGCTCTGGGCCTGCTGACCGCGCTCCCCCTGCTCGGCTTCGCCCTCTTCTCCTCGATCGTCCACGGGCCGGCCGCGCGCTGGGGTGTGGACCGCGTGCTCCTGGCCGCCCTCGCCGTCCTGGCGGCCGGGATCGCGATCCGCTCCCTGCCCGCGCTGCCCGCGCTGTGGATCGGCACCGCGATGATCGGCGCCGGTGTGGCCTTCGGCAACGTACTGGTCCCGGTGATCCTGCGGCGCGACCACCCGGGACGGATCGCCCTGTTCACCGGGCTTTCCACCTCGGTGATGACCGGCTTCGCCGCCCTCGGCGCCGGACTCGCGGTACCGCTCGCCGCGGCTCTGGGCGGTTGGCGGATGTCGCTCGGCCTCTGGGCCGTGCCCGTGGTGGTCGCCTTCCTGGTCTGGGCGGCCCGGACCCGCTGGGCCCCCTCGCCCGCGCCCGTCACCTCGGCCGCCGGCGCACCCGCCGAACCCGTCGGCTCGGTGTGGCGCTCGGCGACCGCCTGGCAGGTCACCGCGTTCATGGGGCTGCAGTCGACCGCCTACTTCACGCTGATCAACTGGCTGCCCTCCGTCGAGGCGTCCCGGGGCGTGAACCCGCAGACCGCCGGTTGGCACCTGTTCGCGTTCCAGGTCGCCGGGGTGGCGGCCGGGTTGGCGATCAGCGCGCTGATGGGTCGGCGCGCGGAGCAGCGCCCGGCCTGCCTCGCCGTGAGCCTGGCCATCCTGGTGGCCATGGCCGGACTCCTGTGGGTCCCGCAGTGGGGCGTCCTGTGGATCATGCTCGCCGGGGTCGGCACGGGAAGTTCCATCGTGGTCGCGCTGTCCCTGATCGCCCTGCGCGGCCGGAGCCAGTCGGAGACCACCCGCCTCTCGGGTATGGCCCAGTCCATGGGCTACCTCCTCGCCGCCGGCGGCCCCATCGCGGCCGGCGCCCTCCTCCAGCTCACCGGGTCCCCGGACCTGGTGCTGGTGCTGGTCGGCGCCCTGGCCCTGGTCCAGGCGGTGGTCGCCTTCTGGGCGGGCCGGGACCGGAGGGCCTGACTCCCCGGCGCCGAAGACCCCGCTGTGGGGCGGGGCCTTCGGCGTCAGGGGTGACGAGGAGGCAGCTAGGCCCTGTTTTTCTGGATGCTTTCGCTCGTGTCGGCGGAGCCGACATCGATGCGAGCGGCCGTCTCCCCTACTGTGCATTGCTTCGCAAGCTCAGCAGTTTCGCACAGCGGGGGCCCGCCTGGGTTTGGCTGTCCGAGTGATATCGGCGCAGCGAGAGGCCGCCTGGTGGTCGCGAGCGCGGAATGATCCAAAAACAGGGCCTAGCCGTCCGCCCAGGTGGTCAGGCCGTGGCGGTAGGCGTAGACCGCCGCCTGCACCCGGCTCCGCACCCCCAGCTTGGCCAGGATCCGGGCCACGTGGACCTTGGCCGTGCCGTGGGTGATGCCCAGCTCCCCGGCGATCCGGGCGTTGCTGCGGCCCCTGGCCACCAGCACCAGCACCTCCCGTTCGCGGGACGTCAGCTCCTCGACCAGCCGCGGCGGTGTGCGCGGCGAGGTCCTCGCGAACCGCTCCACCAGGCGCGGTGTGACCCTCGGATCGATCACCCCCTGGCCGGAGGCCGCCGCCCGCACCGCCTCCACGTACAGCTCCGGTTCGCTCTCCTTGAGCAGGAACCCCACCGCCCCCGCCTGGAGCGCGCCGAACAGGTACTCGTCGGTGTCGAACGTGGTCAGCATGACCGTCGGCGGCGAAGGTGAGAGTCCCGACAGTTCCCGGGCCGCCTCGACTCCGTCCATGCCGGGCATCCGGATGTCGGTGAGCACCGCGTCCGGGTGCAGACGGCGCGCCAGGGACACCAGCTCCCGGCCGTTCGCGGCCGCCCCCACCACCTCCACGTCCTCGACCGGCCGGAACAGCAGCCGCAGCCCCTCACGGGCGGCTGGCTGGTCGTCGGCGATCAGCAGTCGGATCATCCGTCCCCTCCCTGCTTCGCGTGTTCTCCGCTGTTCCGGGACCGGCCGCACCGTCCGCCCGGACACCCTCCGCTGGGAGCACGGCCCGCACCCGCCAGCCCCGCCCGGGGCGGTTCCCCGCCTCCAGGACGCCGCCCAGCTCACCGACGCGCTCCCGCATCCCCGCCAGACCGCGCCCGCCGGAACCCTCCGCCGCCACGATGCGCCATCCGTCGTCCTCCACCATGACCGTCAGCGCGTCGGCCGTGCGCGTCAGCCTCACCCGGACCCGCCGCGCCGACGAATGCCGCAGCACGTTGCCCAGGGACTCCTGGACGATCCGGTACGCGTCCGCTTCCACTCGCTCGGACAGGCCCTCCCCGACCCCCTCGGACATCACCAGCTCCACGTGTACCCCCGTGCCTTCCAGAGCCGACGCCAAGGACGCAAGGTCCGCCAGCCCCGTGCCCGGCACCGCCCCGGTCAGCCGGTCCTCGCGCAGAGCCTCCAGCAGTTCACGCACCTCCCGCACCGCGCGGCCGGACAGATCCGCGACCGACCCGAGCACGGCGACCGCTTCTGGGTCCCGGCCCGCCAGGGCCTGCCGACCACCGACCGCCAGCAACCGGATCGCGCTGAGGTGGTGACCGGCGATGTCGTGCACCTCGCGGGCGATCCGCTCCCTCTCGCGTAGCCGCTCATACTCGAACGCGTTGCGCGCCTCGCGCCGAACCCCCTCGGCGCGGTCGGCCCGCAGCCGCCACACGTACCCCGCCAGGACGGGGATGAGGACGGGCAGCGTCCCCAGGGCGAAGCCCACGAAGTTCCCGGTCACGGACGCGGCTGGGGCGGACGGGTCCCCCGACCACTCGACCATCCCGTTGGTGTCAGGGAAGAGAATCACCTGGGAGGCAGACCAACACGCGACCCCCGCCGCGGCCAGCACCGGTACCGCACCGGGGCGCCGGTAGGCCGCGGACGCCGCGGCGAGCATGGCGGCGAACACGGGGCTGCCGTAGCCCACGGTCACGTACGAGACGAACGAGAGGGCTCCGGTCGCCAGAACCACCGTCAACGGGAACCGCCGCCGCAGCACCAGAGGGGCGCAGGCGAGCAGCACGACCGTGTGGGAGAGCCACCCCGCCTCGGCGCTGCCCTCGATGGGAGCGAGCTCCAAGACCACCAGCCCCACCAGTACCGCCACCACCCCGTCGCGCACCGGGACGGGGAGCCACCGCCATCGCCACCGCCTCCGCGCGAACGTTTCGCCCGCCTCTGCCGCACCCATCCGTCCATAGTGCGGCACGGCGCACGGTGTCCGCGTCCGCCGAAAGGCGTACGGGTGACGGCGGGGCTCGGAGGGTCAGAGGCGTACGGGCAACGGGCGGGGCGCGGAGGTCGAAGAAGCCCGGCCCTATACCCTTCGGCGGATGCCCCGGCGGGCGAAACCCCGGGACCATACGCCCATGGACACAACCACACGACCGCCCGCGCCCCCGCGCATACCGCTCCTGGACGTGCTGCGCGGGTTCGCCATCCTGGGCACACTCGCCATGAACATCTGGCTCTTCGGCTATCCCGAATCAGGCGGCTACGGCCCCGTCGCCGAAGGGCTGCGGAGCATGTTCATCGACGGCAAGTTCTTCGCGATGCTCACCCTGCTGTTCGGCGTCGGCCTGGCCATCCAGTACCGGGCCGCGGCCGAACGTGGTCACTCCCGGCCGAGCAAGCAGATCTGGCGCGCCCTCCTCCTGCTGGTCGAGGGGGCTCTGCACGTCGTCCTCCTGTTCGCCTGGGACGTGCTCATGGGCTACGCGATCACGGCGCTGCTGGTGGTCTACGTCCTCGGCCTCTCCGAGCGGACGCGCTCGGCCGTCATGTGGACCGCTTTGGGCCTCCACCTCACCTTCATAGGTTCGGTGACGGCGCTCACCACCCTGTTCTTCCCCGTCGTTCACAGTCAGAGCCCCCCGATGCAGACCGAGAAGGGCCGGCTGTACCTGGAAGGGAGCTACGCCGACCAGGTCCTGTACCGGGCGACGGACTTTCTGGACTCCCGGGTGACGGTGCTCCATACCTTTCCCCTGATGGTGTTCCTCTTCCTGTTCGGTGTGCGCCTGTACCGGGCCGGAGCGTTCGGAGACGACCGGGCCGGTCGGGCCCTGCGGTCCCGGATGACGGTCTGGGGCCTGGGGCTGGGTCTGCCGCTCAACGCGCTGCCCACCGTCTGGCCCGACGACTCCCTGTTCCTGATCGGGAACCGCGTCTTCGCCGTGGTGCTGATGCTGGGGTACGTGGGACTCGTGGGACTGCTGATGGACCGGGTACGGCGAACCGGGCTGGTCACGGTCTCCCTGACCGCCGTGGGCAGGACGGCGCTCAGCTGCTACATCCTCCAGAACCTCCTGGCCTCGGTGCTCTTCTACGACTGGGGCCTGGGCCTGGCCGCTCACGCGCACCACGCGAGCTGGATAGTGGCCGCCTGGGCGGGGATCAGCCTGGTGCTGGTCGCGGGTTCGCGCTGGTGGCTGTCGCGTTTCGCGCGGGGGCCGATGGAGCTGCTCCAGGCCCGGATCCTGGCCCGGGTCACCGAGCGCAGGCCCGCCTCCGGCCCGCCCCCTGTCAGGATGTGAGGCGCTCAGCGGGGAAGCCCCCCGGCCGCCCGGGACACCGAGGACCCGGCGGTGGCCGTCCGCGGCCACCGCGATCGAGACGCCGGAGGACTTCCACCGCCGCAGGGGTCGGCGGCCGGGGTCGGGGCGGAGCCGGACCAGGCTTCACGATCACACCGCTTCGCAAAGGAGTGGCTAGGCCAGGGACTCGCGGTAGGCGATCCAGCCGCCGTGGCGGGTGATGTCCTCCGCTCCCTCCGCGGCGGCGGGGTCGCAGCCGAAGCCGACCACCGTACGCCCGTCCGCGAGGGTGACCGCGCCGAGGGACATCGGTGCGGGCAGCGCCGCCAGGAAGGTGCCGAGGCCGGCCGGGGAGATCGACCAGACCTCGCAGCGCAGCGCCGCGCCCCCGCTGTTCACCCGCAGCAGGCCGGGCTTGGGCGGTGTGGTGGCGAGGGCGAACAGGCGGTAGTCCTCGCTGGTGGCGGTCTCCTCCACGAAGCGCGCGCCGAGGTCGGTGAGCTGGTGGTTGAGCGGCTGGCCGCGCAGGTGCGCACCGAAGACGGCCAGTTCCGGTCCGTCGGCGGGACGGATCCGGCCGGGCTCCTCCTCGTTGAGGAGTCCGGCCAGGTCCAGGGCCACCTGGTCCTCGAAGGCGTTCGTGACCACGGTGACCCCGAACAGGTGGCCGTCGGCGGTGCCGGCGGGCACAGCGACGGCAGCGAGATCGAGCAGGTTCACGAAGTTGGTGTAGGTGCCCAGCCGGGCGTTCTCGCCCACCGGATCAGCGGCCACCTCGGCCAGGGTCGGGTGCCCGACGGTGGTCGGCAGCAGAAGCCCGTCGAACCCGGAGAGGAGTTCGCGGGCGATCGCCTTGTACGCGGTCAACCGGTGCTGGTCGGCGGCGAGCGCGGTGGCGGGCAGGTCCGCGGCGGCCAGGATGATCCCGGCGACCGTGGGGTCGGCGCCCTCCGGGTGCGCCTGGAGGAACTCCCCCACCGCCGCATGACGTTCGGCGACCAGCGCGCCGTCGTAGAGCAGCCTGGCGGCCTCCAGGAGCGGGGAGACGTCGACGCTCTCCACCGTCGCCCCGGCGGCGGTGAAGCGGTCGGCGGCGGCCCGGAAGGCGTCGCGCTCGGCGGCGCTGAGGGGGGCGAGGCCCTCGGTGGTGGGGACGGCGATCCGGGCCGGGTTCCGGGGGGCCAGCCGGACGTCGGCGGGCCGGTCCCGGCCGGCCGGGTCCTTCTGGTCGGGCCCGGTCATGACCGCCAGGGCACGCCGACCGGTGGCCAGGTCCGGAGCGAACACCGTGACGGTGTCGTAGGGCTTGGCCGCGGGCACGACCCCCGTGTTGGGGACCAGCCCGAGGGTGGGCTTGAGGCCGACGATCCCGTGCAGGGCGGCGGGCACCCGGCCGGATCCGGCGGTGTCGGTGCCCAGGGAGAAGTCGGCGATGCCCAGGGCCACCGCCACGGCCGAACCGGAGCTGGAGCCTCCGGAGACCCGCTCGGGGTCGAAGGCGTTCCGGACGGCCCCGTAGGGGCTGCGGGTTCCCACGAGGCCGGTGGCGAACTGGTCCAGGTTGGTCTTGCCGAGCACCAGCGCCCCGGCCTCCACCAGGCGTTCCACGGCGGTCGCGCTCACCTCGGGCGTGTACGCGAAACCGGGGTGCGCGGCGGTGGTGGGCAGCCCGGCGACGTCGATGTTGTCCTTGACCGCCACGAGTGTGCCCGCCAGGGGGAGCTCCTCGTCCCCGTTCTCCCTGATCAGGGCCAGGCGCTCCTCCAGCGCCTTGGCCTCCACCAGCAGGTCCTGTTCGGGACGCAGGGTGATCCAGACCTCCGGCCGGTCGGCCTCGGCGATCCGGCGGTAGGCGGCGCGCACTCTTTCGGTGGGAGCGGGTGCGGTGGGAGCGGGTGCGGTGGGAGTGGGCATCAGGCGGTTTCTCCTTGCGTGATGACGGCCATGGCGTGCCCCGGGTCCAGGTGCTGCCCCGGGCTGACGAGGATCTCGGAGACCGTGCCCGCGCCGGGCGCCCGGACCACCACCTCCAGCTTCATGGCCTCCAGACGGACGACGGGCTGCCCCTCCTCGACAGTCTCGCCCGGTTCCACGTCCACCTTCCAGACACTCGCCGAGAGCGGCGCCGCCACTAGGGACGCCCCGGGCGGCAGGTCCAGCTCCCCGGCGGGCGCGGCCGGTTCGGGTTCGGGCCTGTCCTCGAACTCCCCCGCGGCCTCCCAGCGCCGGCGCTCCTCCTCGAAGGCGGTGGCCTGTCTCTGCTCGAACTCCCTGATGGAGTCGGCGTTCTCCGCCAGGAACCGCTCGTGGTCGGCAAGGACGAACTCGCCCTCGGTGACCTGGAGCTCGTGGCGTCCGGCGAGCAGGTCGGCGCGGATGTCCAGCAGCTCCTGCTGTTCCACCGGGTACCAGGTGATCTGGTCGAAGAACCGCAGCAGCCACGGCGTTCCGGGTTCGAACTGGCCGTACTGGCGCAGCCCGGACCAGATCGGCACGGTGCGGCCGATGAGCTGGTAGCCGCCCGGGCTCTCCATCCCGTACACGCACAGGTACGCACCGCCGATCCCGACCCCGGCCTCGGGCGTCCAGGTCCGTGCGGGGCTGTACTTGGTGGTGACCAGTCGGTGGCGCGGGTCCAGCGGGGTCGCCGCGGGCGCGCCCAGGTACACGTCGCCCAGACCCAGCACCAGGTAGGAGGCGTCGAAGACGATGTCCCGAACCTGGTCCACGGTGTCCAGTCCGTTGATCCGGCGGATGAACTCGATGTTGTCGGGGTTCCAGGGCGCGTCGTCGCGCACACCGGTCTCGTAGCGGGCGATGGCCTCGTGGATGGAGGGATCGTCGAAGGACATCGGCAGGTGCAGGGTCCGGCTGGGCACCCGCAGCCGGGAGGTGGGCGGCAGCTGCGCCTCGATCTCCTGGAGCAGGCCCAGGAGGGTGCGCAGCGGCAGCACCGCGGGGTCGGTGTGCAGGTGCAGCGAGCGCACGCCGGGTGTGGTGTCCACGATCCCGGCGGGGGCGGCCTGGTCGAGGGCGGCCATGAGGGCGTGCACGCGCATGCGCAGGCCCAGGTCGAGCACCATCGGGCCGTACTCGACGAGGAGGTTGTCGTGGCCGCTGCGCCGGTAGGTGACCTCGGGGGTGCCGTCACCGGCGGGGACGCGGGCCAGGACGCCGTCGTCGCCGTCGGACCCGGTGGAGCGCAGCAGGGGCGCGGCGAGGGGTTCGGTGTGCAGCTTCTCCGCGGCGGCCTCGGTGACCGGGTGGAACCGGACGGTGTCGCCGGGGCGGAGCTGGCCGATCTTCCAGCGGGCGCCGGTGACCACGGTGACCGGGCAGACGAACCCGCCGAGGCTGGGGCCGTCGGGCCCCAGGAGCACGGGGGTGTCCCCGGAGAGGTTGACCGCGCCGACGGAGTAGGCGGTGTCGTGCACGTTGGAGGGGTGCAGCCCGGCCTGGCCGCCGTCGGGTCGGGCCCAGGTCTGCTTGGGACCGGACAGGCGCACGCCGTTGCGGGCGGACTGCGGGTGGACCCGCCAGGCGGTGGCGTAGAAGTCGGCGAGGCCCTCCCGAGTGAGGAACTCGGGCGCCGCGTGCGGGCCCTCGGAGACCTCGATGTCCCAGTGCGCGCCGTCACCCTCCGCCGCTTCGGCGGGCGTCCGGAAATCGGGCCGGTCTGCCTCGGGGACGGGCGCGGTGGCGGGAGCGTCGGCCGGCAGCGGACAGGAAGGGGTGCTGCGGCCGGAGGCCGTCCGCTGAGGGTCGCGAAGGGCGGCGAGCGGGCGCAGGACGTCGCCCGGGCGCAGGGCCCGGCCCGCGTGGCCGCCGTACTCTCCGGCGGTGAACGTGGACGTGCTGCCCAGGTACTCGGGGATGTCCAGACCGCCCCGGACCAGCACGTAGGTGCGCATGCCCGGGCCCCGGGCGGGACCGACGTCGAGCAGCGCCCCGGCGGGTACCTCCACCGGCTCCCACTGGGGCACGGGGCTTCCGTCCACGGTGACGTCGGCGGGGGCACCGGTCACGCACACGGTGGCGGTGTGGGTGAAGCGCAGTGCCGGGCCCTCCATGGTGCACTCCAGGCCCGCGGCGCCCTCGGGGTTGCCCAGGGCGGTGTTGCCCAGGCGCAGCGAGAGGTCGTCCATGGCTCCCGACGGGGGAACACCCACCTGCCAGTACCCGGTGCGGCCCGGGAAGTCCTGGACGGTGGTGAGGGTGCCCGCCCGCTCCACCTCGATCCGCGGTTCGGGGTCGCCGACGGTGCCGCAGGTCGCGGTGGTGTGCGCGGCGGCGCGCACGTCCGGGTGGACGCTCAGGGCGCGCAGCAGGCCCAGGTTGGTCTGCACCCCGTCGATCCGCGTCTCCGCCAGGGCGCGGCCGAGCCGGTCCAGGGCGTCCTCGCGGTCGGTGCCGCGGACGATGACCTTGGCGAGCATGGGGTCGTAGTCGCTGGTCACCCGTTGGCCGGTCTCCACCCAGCCGTCCACGCGGGCCTCCACGGGGGCCTCCACCCGGGTGAGCAGGCCGGAACTGGGCCGGAAGTCGTGCGCCGGGTCCTCGGCGTACACGCGGGCCTCCACGGCGTGGCCGGTGCGGGCCGGTCCCTCCGGAGGGACGTCGGCGAGCACGTCCTCCCCACGGGCCAGCCGCAGCATCCAGGCGACCAGGTCCACCCCGGAGATCTCCTCGGTGACCGGGTGCTCCACCTGCAGACGGGTGTTGACCTCCAGGAAGGAGGCCTCACCGCGTTCCACGTCGTAGACGAACTCCACGGTCCCGGCGCTGCGGTAGGACACCCCGGAGCAGAGTTCGCGGGCGGTGCGGTGGAGTTCGGCGCGCAGGGCATCGTCCAGGTCGGGGGCCGGCGCCTCCTCCACGACCTTCTGGTTGCGGCGCTGGAGCGAGCAGTCGCGGTCCCCGAGGGTGACGACGTTGCCGTGGCCGTCACCGAAGACCTGCACCTCGATGTGGCGGGCCCTGGACACGAAGCGCTCGACGAACACACCGCCACCGCCGAAATGGGTCAGCGCCATCCGGCTGACCTGGTCGAAGGCCGCGCGCAGGGACTCCTCGTCGGGGCAGGGGCGCAGGCCGATCCCGCCGCCGCCCGAGGTGGACTTGAGGATCACCGGGTAGCCGATCCGCTCGGCGGCGGTGACCGCCTGCTCCACGTCGGGGAGGGTCTCACTGCCCGCCACCATCGGCAGCCCGGCCGCGGCCGCTGCCTTGCGGGCGGTGTGCTTGTCGCCGAACTCCTCCAGGTGGCGGGGCTCGGGACCGACGAAGACCAGCCCGGCGGCCTCCACGGCGTGGGCGAACTCCGAGCTCTCGGACAGGAAGCCGTAGCCCGGGTGGACCGCACCGGCGCCGGTCTCGGCCGCGGCCGCGAGGACGCGCTCGATGTTCAGGTAGCTCTCGGCGGCCGGGGGCGGGCCGAGGCGGACGGCCTCGTCGGCCATCCGGGGGTGCGGGGCGCCCGCGTCGGCGTCGGAGTAGACGGCGACGGTGCGCAGCCCGAGTTCGCGGGCGGAACGGATGATGCGGCAGGCGATCTCGCCGCGGTTGGCGACGAGCACGGAGTCGAACACGGGGCTCTCCCTCTGGTCGGAGGCTGAGGCTGGCGGTCGGGAGGGCGGGTCAGAAGAGGTCGGAGTGCAGCGCCATCTGGGTCAGGGCGCGCTGGGCACGTTCCAGGACGACCTCCATGGACGCGCCCACGTGCTCGTGCAGGGCGCGGTAGGCGGCGTCGAGTTCGTCCGCGCGCAGGTGCTCGACGATCTGGATGTGCTCGGTGATGGTCGAGGTGATCCGGTCCCCGGTGAGGAAGTCGTACATGCGCACGCGGCGGATCCGCTGGTTGACGGAGACCAGGGACTCGGTGAGGGCTCCGTTGCCGGAGGCCCGGGACAGGGCGGCGTGGAACTCCTCGTCGAGGAGGACGAACGAGGGGTCGGGCGCGGGAGGGCCGGCGCGCAGCCCTTCCCAGCGGTCCAGTTCGGCGACGAGGATCCGCGGGTCGTGCCGGATGGTGCGGTCCTCCATGGCACGGGCGATACCGCGCAGTTCGAGGGCGACCCGGAGTTCGTAGAGGTCGCGCAGCTCGGCGAGGTTGGGGACGGCGACGTAGAAGCCGTTGTCGCGGCGCTCGACCAGGCCGTCGGAGTGCAGGCGGGCCAGGGCCTCGCGGACGGGGGTGCGGGAGACCCCGAAGTGTTCGGCGAGCCGGACCTCGCCCAGGCGGGTGTGCGGCGTGATGCGGCCGCTCAGGACCTCCTCACGCATCAGGGCGTGGACGCGGTCGCGGCGGGAGAGGGTGCTGTCCTCCGCGCCGGCCGGCCCAGGCCGTGTATACATCGGTGTGTCCATGGCCCCAGACGCTAGAAAGCCCTTGTTTCACGAACCCTGTCGCGGGGTGAAGCCTGGGTTTCCCTGTGTTTCCGCGTGTTTCGCGCCTGGGTGGGGCGGGCGTCCGGGGGCCGGGGTGGGTGTCCGTGCGGGGCGCCCGGGATCCGGGCGGGGGTCCGAGCCGGGGCGTCCGGGCAGCCCGGACACGCGAAGGCCCGGGCTGACGAGGGCCCGGGTACAGGAAGAGGGCGCCCCTCCCGGTTCCGATGAACGGTGTCGGAACCGGGAAGAGCGCCCTGGGAGTGCCGGGACGGCGGTCGGGAGAGGAGATCGCCGCCCCGGGGAAGGGGCCCCCCGCTCTCTGCTCCGGGCGGCCCGTGGTCGGAAGGGCCTACATGGAGATCCCCAGAGCCCAGGCCATCAGCACGTACATGGTGGCGACGATGCACAGGAGGGCGGCCAGGTTGAGCCAGACACCGCCCTTGATCATCTCGCCGATCTTGACGTAGCCCGAGCCGAAGGCGATCGCGTTCGGCGGGGTCGCCACCGGGAGCATGAAGGCCATGGTGGCGGCGAGCGCGACCGGGACCACCAGGGTGAGGATGTCGATGTCCATACCCATCGCCACACCGCCCATGATCGGCAGGAAGGTCGCCGCCGTGGCCGTGTTGCTGGTGAGCTCGGTGAGGAAGAGGACGAGCGCGGTGACAGCCGTGATCAGCACCCAGACGGGCACGCCGGACAGGAAGGAGACCTGCCCGCCGATCCAGGCGCTCAGGCCGGAGCTCGTGAACTGGGCCGAGATCGCCAGGCCGCCGCCGAAGAGCAGCAGGACGCCCCAGGGGAGCTTGACCGCGGTGTCCCAGTCGAGCAGCTGGGTCCGCCTGTCCACCGGGATGATGAAGAGCAGGACGGCGACGGTCATCGCGATGCCGGCGTCACTCACGCTGCCGAGCCACGGGGCGGCGGCGGCCACCGACTCGATGTCGGCGATCATCGGGACGAAGATCCAGGACAGGGCGGCGAAGGCGAAGATCGCGAGGACCAGCTTCTCACCGCGGGACATCGGCCCCATCTTGCCGAGCTCATCGCGGATGAGCTCCTGGGCGCCCTCGACCTTCTTGATCTCCGGTCGGAAGAGGCGGGTGAGAACGAACCACGCGATCAGCATGAAGACCACGGCCAGCGGCACACCGGCCATCATCCACTGGCCGAAGCCGATCTGGATGTCGTGGGTCTCGGACAGGTAGCCGACCATCAGGACGTTGGGCGGGGTGCCGATCAGGGTGGACACGGAGCCGATGGAGGCGGCGTAGGCGATACCCAGCATGAGCGCGGTGGCGAAGTTCGCGTCCGTGCGGCCGCCCCGGAACTGGGCGATCAGCGCGATGACGGAGAGGCCGACCGGCAGCATCATCACGGCCGTGGCGGTGTTGGACACCCACATGGAGATGAAGCCGGTGGCGATCATGAAGCCGCCGACGAGACCGACCGTGTTCGATCCGACCTTCGAGACGATCGTCAGGGCGATGCGCTTGTGGAGGTTCCACTTCTGCATGGCCAGGGCGAGCATGAAGCCGCCCATGAAGAGGAAGATCGTGTCGGATCCGTAGGAGGGGGCCACGTCACCGATGGCGGTGCCGTCCACCATGAGGGGGAAGAGCACCAGCGGCAGCAGGGAGGTCACCGGGATCGGGATCGCCTCGGTCGCCCACCAGACCGCGATCCAAGCGGTGACCGCCGCGACCACGGACCCGTTGACCGACAGGACCTCGTCGGTCTCGCCCTCGCCGAGCGGCAGCGGCATCTCGGGCATGAGGAGGAAGATCGCGAGAGCGAGCAACGGTCCCAGGACGAGGCCGATGATCCGGCCCCGGGTCATGACGTGCGAGGATCTCTCCTCACGTTTGACCGACGACATGTCGGGGGTGTCGACGGCCTTCGAGCTCGCCATGTGCTCCTCCTCCGTTGGGCGCCGTCCAGGCGGACGCCCGTCTTCGGAGGCGCGTCCCGCGGTTTGCCGCGGGGTTACCTCCGGGTTACTTCCTGACTCCACAGATGGTGAGCTCACAGGGTGGTGTGTGCAAAGTAACTCCGCATTTCTTGGGATTTCTCTGACATTGAGCCACGTTAGGTGTGTGTTCCGGGACACGGGGTGAGGTGGGGTGACCCCCTCAGCCCAGGCCTGGGGCCCGCCTAAGCTGCGAGTATGGGATCTACGGGACCGACCAGACGCGCCGCTCTCCTGGGAGCCGCGGGGGCCCTCACCGTCGGCGCCGTGAGCGGTTGCACACGCGGCCCGGCCCCGGACCTCGACCGGATCGTGATCGCCACCGGCCCGCCCGGGGCCGTCTACCGGGAGATAGGAGGGGCGATCGCGGCCCTCCTGGACCAACGGCTCTCCGACATCGAGGTGGTCACCGTCGAGACCGGCGCCTCGCACGACAACCTCCTCCTCCTGGAGGACGGGGAGGCCCACCTGGGCCTCGCCAACCTCGACTCGGTCCTCGACTACGGCACCGAACGGCCACTGCTCAGCTCCGTCGGACGGCTCTACGACAGCTTCGTCCACCTGGTCGTCACCGACGACTCCCCCGTGTGGCGGCTGACGGACCTCGAGGGTGCGCGCGTGTCGATCGGCGCGGTCAACTCCGGTACCGAGTTCACCGCCGAACAGATCTTCGACGTGACCGGGATGGAGCTCGAGGTGGTCCGGATCGACCAGGCCGAGTCCGCGCAGTCCCTGGCCTCCGGTGAGATCGACGCGATGTTCTCCCTCACCGGCCTCCCCACCCCCGCCATCACCGACCTGGCCCGGCGAACCCCCGTGCGCCTGATCGACCTGGCCGACGCCGCCGACCTGATGGTCACCGTCTACCCCGAGGCGTACTTTCCGGCGACCATCCCCGCCACCACGTACTCCCGCAACCCGGCCTGTCCCACGATGTCCATCCCGAACCTGCTCCTGTGCCGCGACGACCTGCCCGAGGACCTCGTGTACGTGGTCACCGACACCGTCTACACGGGCGCGGCCCGACTGGCCGAGCAGCGGCCCGAAGCAGCGCAGATCAACGTGCGCACCGGTATCTCCACCGGCGTCGTGCCCCTGCACCCGGGCTCGGAGAGCTGGTACCGGGACAACAAACCCGCCTCCCAGTGGTCGGACTCGCCGGAGGACCTGCCGACACCGGCGGTCCCCACCGAATAGGTCAGTCCCGCACGACGGGGGGATCGGCCGGGGGCAGTGTGATGACCACGCCGAACCCCCGACGCCCCTGGTCGGCGAGGCCGTCTCCCAGGGTGAGCCGTCCGCCGGCCTCCCGGACCAGGTCGGCGACGATCGCCAGCCCCAACCCCGTGCCCTCGGTGTTCTGGTGGCTGGGCGAACGCCAGAACCGGTCCAGGGCGGCCTCCCTCTCCTCCTCCGGCAGGCCCAGGCCGTTGTCGAGCACCCCGATCCGCACCTGCTCCCCGTCCTCGGCCCGCACCTCGATCCGGGTGCCGCCGGACAGCCGCAGGGCGTTGCTGACCAGCTCGTCGAGGATGCTTCCCAGCCCGCCCGCCGGGGCGTGCGCCCACAGGTGGTCGGGCAGGTCCGTGGTCACCTCGATCCCCCGTGACTCCCCCAGCGCGTTCCAGCGCGCCACCCGGATGTCGACCAGCCCGACGACCTCCACCGCCTCGGTACCGGTCACGCTCTCCAACCGGGTGGCGGCCAGCAGCGAGTTCAGCATGCGGTGCATGACGGTGGTCTCGTCGATCGCGACCGCGTGCGCCTCGCGGGCCTCCGGGCCGTCGAGGTAGGGGGCCAGGTTCTCCACCGAGAGCCGCAGGCTGGCCAGAGGGTTGCGAAGCTGGTGGGAGGCCTCGGAGACGAAGGAGCGCTGCCGCTCCAGCGCACGGCGCACCACCTCCACCATGGTGTTGAAGGAGTCCGTGAGCCGACGCAGCTCCGGCGGTCCGCGCTCCGCGTCCACGTGCACGTCCAGGTCTCCCGAGGTCACCGACGTGGTCGCCGCGTCCAGCCGGCGGATCGGCTGCAGGACCCAGTGGGACAGCGGCACCGACGCCGACACCAGCAGGGCCAGCGGCAGGGTGCTGGCCAGGACCATCCACCCCCACGCGCCGAGGATGGCCGCGCCCAGTTCCTCGGTGGGCGCGACCAGCACCACCGCCCCGGCGACCTCGCTGTCCCGGCCGATGGGTTCCGCGATGACCAGCGGCTCCGCCTGCCAGGGCCACACCGTGGTCGGCGGCTCCGGGCGCTCCCCCGCCAGCGCCGCGGTGATCCCGCCACCGGTGGCCACGTCCGCCACCAGGGCCCGCATCCGGTCCTGTTCACCGGAGCCCACGACCACCTGCCCGTCGGGGGCGACCACCACCGCGGGGATGCCGTAGAGCTGTTCGTACCGGGCCATCTCCTGGACGAGGGCGTTGGTCCGCTCCGCCTCCAGGGCGGTCCCCGCCAACGAGGCGAACCGGCCCGCGTCACCCAGCCGGTCGACGTAGACCTCCTGGGTCTGCTGCTGGGCGATGACCGCGCCCAACGGGGCCAGCACCGCCGCCACCAGGACGAAGGCGGCCGGAAGGAGGATCGCCAGGAGCCGCCGCAGCACGGGTCAGGCCTCGTCGAGCACGTAGCCGACCCCGCGCACCGTGCGGATGCGGGGGACCGCGCCGACCTTGGCGCGCAACGAGGCGATGTGCGTGTCCAGGGTCCGCGAGGAGGCCTCCCAGGCGGCGCCCCACACCTGGTCGAGGATCTGGTCCCGCGCCACCACGTGGGGAGAGCGCTCCACCAGCAGACGCAGCAGGTCGAACTCCTTGCGCGTCAGCGGAAGCACGCCCTCGCCGACCCGCGCCTCACGCGCGTTGACGTCGAGGGTGAGTCGGCCGACCCGCAGCGGCGGGTCCTCCCGCTCGGGCTCGGCCCGGGCCGTCCGGGTCCGCCGCAGCACCGCGTCGATCCGGGCGAGCAGCTCAGCGACCCCGAAGGGTTTGACCACGTAGTCGTCGGCGCCGGCCCGCAGCCCCCGCACCCGGTCCCGCTCCTCACTCCGCGCGGTCACCGCGATGATCGCCGTCTGCGGGCGCTCCCGGAGCCTGCGCAGGAGATCGATGCCGTCAGCGTCGGGCAACCCGAGGTCGAGCAGGACCACGTCGGCCGGGGGCGCCGAAAGCGCCCGCTCGGCCGTGGCCACCCGCTGCACGTCGAAGGAGGCCGCGCGAAGCGCGGTGACCAGCCCACGGGCCACCCGGTCATCGTCCTCGACCACGAGAATACGCATGGCTAGTCATAGTAGGCAGAGTTCGGCGTGCCCGACCCCCCGGGCACGCGGTCCGCCGCTCACGGTCGTCGACGGTCCTCCCCGCGCGCCGCCTGGAAACACCCCTCCGGGTGCACGCCGCGCGTACCGGAATCCGACAGCCCGCATCCTCCGTGAAGGCCTGGTGGGAATTCAGAGAAAAACGATGCTGGCGTGACGGATGTGAATTCGGGCAACCAGTGAAATTGTATCGATTCGATCACACGATCTGGTGTCGGTCCCGGATTCCGTTTTCACTTCACCCGCAGATGTTCCCGACTTCGCCGCGCACCGCCGAAACCGACTTACCTGCAGAGGAGGAATCGGGACCATGTTCCCCGTGGCATCGGCGACCATTTCATCAGTGCTGAACTGGCGTCTCCCTCAGTCCAGACCTTCGGCTCCGGCGATGCGTCCCCGGATAGGTCAAACTTGAAACGTACTGCTCTCATCGATTTATGGAGCACTTCTCCGACACGGGCCGGATGCGGACGACATGAACAAGGCCCTCATGGGGATGTACAAGCAGGACCTGTTATCAGCACAATACATAAGTGGGACAGCGCCGACCCGAACTTATTCCAAGGACCAGGGGAAACAGGAGCATCAATGGTGGCAGCGGAAGGATCGAGGCCGACGCGTGGGTGAGGCAGAACTGTGCAGACGAGCCAGACGGGGGCTCAGGTGAGAGGGCTTGGAAAAGACCTCGGCCAGTGGCGGAAGTCGAGTTACAGCTCGAATGACCGAGAGTGCGTCGAGACGGTGCTGTGGGAGTGCGGGGACATCGGCCTTCGGGACTCCACCCGGCGCAGCGGCACCGTCCTGGAGTTCCGGTCGAATCAGTGGACCGCCCTGCTCGAGCGTGTCCGCGCCGAATGAGCACGGGGAGTCGCGGTCCGGCCCGTCCCGGACCGCGCACCCGTCATGTCAGACCATGCTGACGTAGATGTCGGCGTCCCCGCGTACCTCGTCGTCCAGGGTGAGGGTGGCGGGGTGCTGGGGTCCCATGAGGTCCCGATAGCGCCGCCGGAGATCCTCGTATTCCTCGGCCACGTCCTCCCCCAGACCCTTGCGGCTGAGCAGGAGGTTGCGTTCGGCCAGAAGTGTCAGCGGGTGGTCCGCGCCCAGCTTGGTCCGGCACGCGGCCAGGGCCTGCTCGTCGGTCTCCCTGGCAGTGCCGATGTCCCCCAACAGGAAGTGGTTGTTGGCCAGGTTCACCTGACAGGCCAGAGTGTTCGGGTGGTCGTTGCCGATCGCCGCCGACATCAGCTCCAGGGCCGAACTGTCCAGGGCCAAGGCCTCCGCGGGCCGGTTGAGGCGGCGCAGGATGAGTGCTCGGTTCACGTTCGCGGCTGCCACGTACGGGTGGTTCTCCCCCAGAAGCCGCGCGTAGGGATCGGCCACCTCTTCCGCCAGTTTGAGGGCCTCGTCGAAGCGGTCGATGGTTCGCAGCGACCGGGCGTGCACCATGGCGATGTACAGGGCCCGCGGGCTGCTGCGCCCTTGGAGGGCCACGATGCGCTCCCAGGCGTGCTTGGACTGCTCGTAGGCCTCCTGGTGGTGCCCGGCCCGGCGGAGCATCACCGACCAGGCGGCGATGAGGCCGAACACCTGGGCGTCGTCCTGGTCTTCGGGTGCTTGGAGACCAGCGACCAGGTCCGCCTGGATCCGCTCCGCCTCCTGATAGCGCCCCTCCTCCATGAGTGCCTCGGCGTAACCGTGGATCGCTCCCTCGGTACGCCTGTGGTTCCTGCCCAGGACGATCTCGAACCGTCGCAAGGCCTCCTCGTACCGGAGCGAGGCGCGGTCGGGGAAACCGGTGAGCTGCTCGTTGAAGGCCACCGTGCGGGACATCATCAGGGTCTGCGGATCGTCCTCGCCGAACAGCCGGATCCGTCGTTCGAGACTAGCTGTGGCCTCGACCAGACCGTCGTGGAAGCGCCCGGCCAGCCACAGGTTGCGGATGTTCTCGTGCTCGGCCTCCAGGACCTCCGGGTCGTCCTCTCCCAGGACCTCGCGCATGGTCGCCAGGGTGTCCGCGCACAGCTCCCGCGCCTCGGACAGGCGCCCCAGCGCCTGGAGGGCCCGGGAGAGCTGGATCGCCATGGCGAGGGTGTCGGGGTGCCGGCCACCGAGCGTCCGCTGCCAGGTCTCGTAGGCGGCCTCGCACAGGTTGATGATCTCCTGGCCCTGGCCGCGCGCCACACCGGTCCAGCAGAGCGTGATGACCACCCGGCGCATCCACGGGTCCTCGCAGTCCCAGGCCTCGGAGGCCCACACGTGCGGGAGCAGGTCCGCGTAGCGCGGGTTGCCCTCGGCGACGTCGCCGCGGGGGCCGGCGCGGCCCAGCAGCTGGTGGGCGCAGTGCTGGAGCGTGATCCGCTCCTCGGCGCTCATCGGGGTCTTCACCGCCATCTGGACCAGCCGGTGCAGGGAGATGCTGTTCTGCTGGTGGTCGATGTGCGCCAGGCTGTTGCGGCCGATCGCCCGGATGGCGACGTTCAGCTTGGTGGGGTCCTCCAGGATCTCGACCAGTTCCGGCGGTCCCTTGACCCCCCGCGCGAACTCGAAGACGTACTTGGGGATGGGCGCCGCGGACAGGAACGAGCAGAGCTGGAGCAGGCGCAGCGCCCCCGGGTTGGTCACCGCCAACCGGTCCAGGGAGACGTTCCAGGCCGCCGCCACCGGGATCTGGTAGTCCGGGTCCTCCGGCTCGAGGAGGAGGATCATCTCCTCTTTCTTGCGGGCGAACTGTTCCAGGTACTCGGCCGCGGACATGCCGCTCTCGTGCAGCCAGACGGCCGCCTGGTTCAGTGCCAAAGGCAGGTCGCCGAGCTCTTCGGCCAGCCGTTCGGCCTCCTCCACGGTCAGCGACCGCGGTCCGCGCCGGTGCAGCAGTTGAATGCTCTCACTGCGGTCGAATTCTCGGATCGACATGGAGCCGTGGCCCCCTGGAAGCTCCCAGCTTCCGTCCCGAGAAGTGATGATCACGTGCCCCTCGCCCCCGACCGGAAGAAACCTTTGAAGTTCCGCCCGGGACTGCGCATTGTCATAAACGAGGAGCCAGCGCCGGAAACGATCGCCTCTGCGGAGAGCCTCCAGGACCTCGCTGACCACGTACTCGTTGTCGGCGCCTGATCCACCGATTCCGAAGTGCGAGGCTATATGGGAAAAGGAGTTTCTGACCTGGTTGATGTGCCGCGACGGGATCCAGCAAATCAGATCGTAGTCGTCGGCGTTCCGGTAGAGGTACTCCTTGGCCATTTCGGTCTTTCCGACACCGGACATGCCTCGAAGAGCCGTGATGACCTGTTGTTGATCCCGGCCGAGCTGGTTGCGAAGTGAGGTCAGCAACTCCTCCCGCCCGACGAAGGAGGCGTTGCGGTGCGGAACCTGGACCCAGGTCGTGGCACGCGGACGCCCCCCGGTCGAGCCCCGTCCGACACGGTCGGTGGGCCTGGAGGATGATGCGAGAGAATCTGTCATGTTTTCCCCACCAAACTGGCTCTCGGGATTTTCCGGACTTCCCCCCATGCTCCCCGGGGCCGATCTGGGACGCGTCCGCAAAGGGACATCCGCAGAATCCTCGTGCGCAGACCCGGACGCCTGTGATTCTAGACCAAACCCGTGGAGTGTCTGCGCTGATGAGATAGCGCGGGAAGAGTGGTTCTGCTGTTCCTCGTGATCGGTGGAGCGCTCTGTGGTGATACGTACGGAATCGGCGTGGAACCCCGTTATGGAAACCGCTTCCAGAGCAGGGGACATCACGTTCATCCAATAAGCGGATCTTTCCGTTCTGCGCGGGTTCTCAGGCCTTCGTCCGAGCAGCAGAAGGGACAGTTCCTCGAACCACGGGTCCACCTCGCGCAGCTGCTCGGCGGCCAGGCGCAGCATCCTGCGGACCTCGGGCACACGGCCGCCCAGGAGCAGGAGCTCACGGCGGACCCCGTCACGGAACTCCCACCGCGGTTCCTCCCCCGGCGGGTTCGCCCCCTCACCGTCCACGAGCTGGACGAGGCCGCTGAAGAACACCTCGGTGAGCTCGGAGGGCGAGTCACCGCCGAGGACGTCCTCGCAGACGGCCTCCACCATGCGCGGTTGGAGGGGGACGGCGGCCAGCGCGACCGCCAGTTCGAAGGCGTCGGGGCTGACACTCTGCTGGAAACGGCGCACCTCCTCCGCCCGACCGAGCTCGGTGGACCTCCCCAGGACGATCTCGTCGCCGGGTTCGGCGGGGCGCTCCCGGGAGGGGAACTCGGCCGTGTGCACCCACAGCCGGGAACGGCTGCGGAACATCACGAACGAGGCCCAGTCGTGCAGCGCCCCGGGCCACAACGGCAGAACCGGGATGAGGGTGCCGTAGGGCGCCTCCTCCTCACCGACCTCGGTGATCGCGCGCTCCCTCAGGTAGCTGCTGTTCGGCGCGCCCGGGGCGGCCGGCCAGGACAGCCTGATCTCGGAGGGGACGGTGCGGATGGTGCCGCGCCGCCACACCTGCGGCTGCAACAGGTGGAGCACCGCGACCGCGTTCCGGGAGCCCAGGTCCGCCAGCCAGGACTGGAACTCCCGGTCCCGCCAGGCGGCTCCGAGCCCTCCGGTCAGAACGAGGACGATCCTGGGTCCGGGTTCCTCGGGTCCCGGAACCCGGCACGCCCGCCCCTTGGCGTCCACCAGCCGCGGCACTCCCGCGCGTTCGGAGTCGAAGCGCATCCGGCGCACCTGGCGGAAGACACCGCTGTCCTGGAGCATCCGGCTGAACGCGTCGGCCACCCCCTGCTGGAAGAGCATGGACACGCCCTCGTCCACGAGCACGGTCAGCCGCACCGCCCGCAGGCGCCGGCGCCGGGTGGCGGGGACGACCGGGACCCCGGCGACCCGGCGTTCGTCCTCGTCCCACCAGAGACTGTCCAGGAGCGCGCGGGCGTAGTTCCGGGCGGTCGACTCCGGATCGACCTGGTCGGCCGGTCCCTGCGGGGTCCTGAGGTTGAAAGGGCTGAGGGCGGCCAGGAGTCGCTGCCGGTCCTCCAGCACGGGCGGGACGAAGGCACCCTCCAGCCCTGAAGAGGAACGAGGGGTGTCCTGGTCCGAGGTTCCACCGCGCGGCGCCGTCCTTCTCCCGACCGGCCCGGTCCGTCCCGTCGCTCCGGACCGTCCACCCGCCAGATCGACGGGCCGGAGCCCGGGCTCCGAGGCGGCGGCCCCGGAGCCGGTCTCCGTGACGGGTTCGGCCCGCGACCACGGCCCGTCGGCGTCCTCCGCGAGACCGGGAGCGCCGCCCTCCCACGGAAGGGGCTCGGTGTCGGGGGCGTGGAGACGGGGGGCGTAGCGCGTCGGTGCCGCGTCCGTGCTCCGCTTCATCACGGCGGCGAGGTGGAGGGCGTCGGCCAGGTCGGTCGCGGACAGGCCGAGGGCACCGAACGGGAACTCCGCTCGGTGTCCGTCCGACCGACCGCCCGGAGGCACCGGGGAGCCCTCCTCACTCATTCAGGGTTTTCCATGTTTTCCGTCAGCCGGTGCCAGAGGAGCTCGGCCAGGTAGTCGATCTGTTCCTGCTGTTCGCCCGGCACCGGTTCCTGCCGTCCTGTCTCGGAGAGCAGGTAGACCGCGTTGAGCAGCTGGTCGAGGGCGAGCCTGTCCCCGTTCCTGCCCGCTTCGAGGAACCTGCCGACCAGCTCGCGTGTGCCGGTCGGCAGGTTCCCCCTGAAGTGCCCGGCGACCGCGGCCAGCAGTTCGGACTCCTCGGGCATGCCCATGCGCACCGGGATGCAGCGCCGCAGGAAGGCCGGGGGCAGGTCCCGGTCGGTGTTGCAGGTCAGGACGATGATCGGGAACGCCGAGCAGAGGATCTCGCCGCCGTGGACCTCGACCCGTTCCCCCGGGTCGTCGGTGCCGACCTCGATCGACTCGGCCACGTTGGCCAGTCTGGCCAGTTCCGGGATCCGGTAGCCGCCGTTCTCGAACAGGTCTAGGAGGTCGCCGGACAGGTCGAAGTCGCCGAGGTCGAAATCGTCGACCAGCAGGACCCGGGGCAGCTTCCGGGGGAGGAAGGCGGTGCCCAGCGGGCCGAGGGTGAGGTAGCGGCCGATCGACTTCGCGCTGCTGCTCAGGTGCGCCTCGGTCTCCCCGCCGCCCTGGGTGGTCTCCGGGGCGAACCTGCGGTCGGGGAAGCCCGACAGCCTGTTCCGGGTGTTCTCCAGGTTGAGGTCGTGGATCTGGGTGAGGGGGTCGTAGGTGTAGAGGCCGTCCCCGACGGTGGCGCGGCTGGTCACGGACCAGCGCAGCAGCCGTCCCAGTTTCAGTTCGCGCGCGATCTGGTGGGCCAGGCTCGACTTCCCGATCCCGGGAGGGCCGACGAGCAGCAGGGGGCGCCGCAGGTGGATCGCGGCGTTCACCTTGTCCAGGAGCTCCCGGCGTCGGGGGCCGAGCGGGACCGCGAACCCCAGGGAGCGGGTCGGGCCGAGGTGGCGCTCACTGTCGACGTCCGGTGGCGGGGAGGTCGGCTCGGGGGTGCCGGAATAGGTGCGCCAAGGGGGCGGCGGGGGTAACTGGGCCGCCAGGTCGAGGTGGACGCGCGGTTGTCCGGTCCCATGGAAGATCCACCACCCCGGTATCTCCCGCGCGGAGTCGGTCGCCCCTGGTTCTGTGCTCATGGAGTGTCCTTCGAACCGCGCCCAACGGCGGCTAGCGGATGCTGTCGGGGGATATCCGGAGGGTCTGCGGAGGACGGACGGGCAGGTCGTCGTGGAACATCAGGGCCACCGCGAACCCGTCCTCGATGTGGACGCTGTCCTGGTCGGTGGCTTTTCCGGTCCGTGATCGGAGAAGGGTCGCGGGGAGCCCGTGCACCTGGTCCGCCGTCAACGTCACCTCTCCTTTCAGCCGCACCGGATCCAGCCAGTCATGAACCGAGCCGTTCTGCGTTCCGGAATGCCACACGAGAACCGGAACTCCACCATCAAGCGCATCGTGAACATGCCTCACGGGCTGTTCGAGCCCTCCGGGGACAGAAAGGCAGATAACGCGTTCATCGTCCCATCGTCTGTTGGGCAGTCTCTCACTGATATCCCCTTTGTGGAAGAGATCAAGCACGCGCGCCTTCCCTTTCCTTTCGAGGGAACCCCAGCGTTTCCGAGCGTGCATCCACGCATTCCTGGCCGCGCCTGACCGGTGGTCCGCCACCTCCGCCGCCCGGTAGACCACCTCGGCCCTGGTACCCAGCCTCTCCCTGCCCAACGCCGCCTGGCTCTGCCAGAGCTCGACCCGGAGGGCGCACATCTGGGACACCGAGGCGATCACCTCGACCCGGAGCGCGCGATGGTTCCTGGTGCGCACGTCCTCCGCGAGCTGACCGAGACGGTCTCCCAGTCTGGCCGCGACCTCGTCCCGGCTGACCCGGTCCACCCAGTGTTCGAGGAACTCCGGTTCCCCGCCGCTCTGCTGGCTGAGCACGGCCCAGCTCTCCAGTTCGACCTGCTCCCTGCGCGCACCGGGATTGACCCACACCACCAGCCGGGCCGGGGTGTCCACCAACTCCGGGTCGCCCCATATGAACTGCTGTGGACTGGTACTGCCCCAGTGCCTCAACAGACCGGCGCAGGGCAGCGCGGGCAGGAGCTTGGCGAGCTGCTTGCACAGCCCCCGCACCGGCGGCTCACCCTTCACAGCGGTGAACTGGGAGAGGCAGACCAGGGCCTCCCACGCGTTGCCCGGCTCGGGCAGGCGACCCGGTGCGGCGCTCCTGCTCCTCACCTTCCTGAACGCGATCTGGACCATGTCCTCGCAGGCGACGGGGGTGAGCTGTCGGCGCACCTCGTCGAGGTCGGCCCCAGCGGCGTCGAAGAGCTGGGCGGAGAGTGTCTCGTTCTCCTCCTTCTCGACGAGGGGGCGTACCAGCCTCACCACCCTCTCCGCCTGCAGGGAACCGTCCTCCCACCGGTGGAGCCACCGGCTGAGGTCGAGGAAGGCGAAGCGCCGTACGCAGTGGTCGACGAGGCGCTCCGCGAAGACCATGAGGGAGCCCGTCGGCACACGCCTCTGCGCACTGGACGAGACGAGGTAGCTCAGCAGACTCGTCTGTCCCTGCTCCTCCGACAGGCGGCCGATCTCGCACAGGGCGTCCACGATCTGGGCGCGCAGGTCCGGAGGCAGCGTGTGGATCCCCGGCTCGCCGTGGACCGGTTCGCCGTGAACCGATTCGCCACGGGCCGGTTCATCGTGGGCCGGTTCGCCGCGGGTCGGTTCATCGTGGGCCGGGTCGCCGTGGACCGGTTCGCCACGGGCCGGTTCACTGAGGCCGACCTCGCTGAGGCCCGCTTCGCCGCTCATGCGTCCTCTCCCAGCAGGGGGCGGGCCGTCGCCCAGACCTCGCGCATGGCGGCGGTGCCCTCCTCCCGCTGGTCGAGCTGCTCCAGGACCCGGCGCAGGACGCCGAAGTTCCGGTGGGCGATGGACACCAGGTGCTCGGCGTAGACGTGGGCCGACTGGTCGAGCCTGATCCGCCTCCGGAGGCGGACCTCGAGCGCCTGGTGGAAGAGTTGGCGCGTCTCAGGCAGGGCGACGGTGTCCAGCTCCGCCACGGCCAGTGCCAGCTCACGGATCTGATCGGCCTGGGCCGCCGGGTCAGGCAGCGGTTCGGGCACGGGTCCGGGCACCTCTGCCAGCGGCTCCCACGCCTCCTGGATCTCTTCGGTGGGGATCATCCAACCGATCCTCCCGTCGGCGGAGGCCTCGCAGACGATGCCCAGGACCTCGCCGCTGTGGTCCTCGATCACCCCTGCCCCGCTGAACCCGCGCTGGAGGTGGAGCGCGTTGTCGGGCGCGACGTCGAACTGGCAGTACTCGCTCCTGCTCCCGCCGAAGCGACGCAGACGGGCGGTGACCCACTGGCCGTGCTCGACACCGGGGAAGCCCACGATGCTCAACCACTCGCCCCGGCGACGGAAGGACCCCACCGGAGTGAGTGCGGCCGGGGCGACGCCGGGTGCGGGCTCGAGGCGCAGGACCGCCAGGTCCCAGGGCGCGTGGTCCTTCCACCACCAGCCGTCCTCCACCACGGTTCCGGTCAGGACCGGCTCCGTCAGGCCCGGGCGGCGCACGTAGACGGAACTGCCGGGGCCGGGGTCGGACCCTCCACGGGCGAGGACCGCGTTGTAGACGACGTGTGCGCAGGTGATCGCGTGGTTCGGGGACACGAGCACCGCGGCCCCGCGCAGCTGCTGTCCGTCCCCGTCGACCACCTTCAACTGCCAGTCTGTGGACACAGTGCTCCCGTTCGGTACGGGGGCCGGAACGGGGGGACGGTCCCGACTCAAACACAGCCCCACTGACAACGTGACTGTTCGTTATTCCCCACATACTACCGACCACAATCCGAACACCGCGATCGATAGAACTCACTCTTACCGAAACAGAAAGGGCATCCTCATCCGATGCGAATCGATCGGACACCCCTTCACCTTTCTGGCCTCTAAAGCCTCACGAATAAACAAACGAAACAACAGCCCCGCAGAAAGCACGAACGGCTGCCCGACATCCTTCATGGGCGGCCGCGTCAGCGATGCGAGTCCACTCCAAACCAACGTTCGGGGCCCGGACCAGGCCGGACGCCGAGTCGGCTCGGATGCCGGCCCGAACCGTGTTGCGCCGGCGGGCCGAGGCCGTGCGATGATCATGTCCCGTGGATCGGGGGATCTGGCAGACGCCCAGTGGGCGGCGCCGGAATCGTTGCCTCCGAAGGGCGTCGAGCCCGGACGGTCCCCAGCGCGCACCGAGCGCCAGCTGATCTCCCGGGACCTCCCCGTGGGCTCCACCACCACCCCAACCCACCGACACTCGGCCGGCGCACCCCTCCAGATCGTGGTTCTGGCGCCGACCGTCACCCGGGGCGCGCGGGAACGCGCGGTACCCGTCGGAACCGTCGATGTCCAGTTGCACCATGACGTCGGTGACGCGGCCGCTGCAGAGCCGCGCCGCACCGGCGCGAAGGTCGGCTTTGAGGAGCTACCGAAGATGTTCCAGGGTCTGGTGCGGTACGTGCCCGCGGCGAAGGGGTCGGCGGTGCGCGGAGCGGTCTACCCTCGGCGGTCCCTGGTCCTGGTCACCGGGGTGCCCGGGGCTGGGAAGAGCACCCTGCTGCGGCGGCTGTTCGGTCTCGACGGGGACGAGAGACGGCCCGTGCTCACCGCAGACGGTGTGCGGGTGATCGACTCGCTGCAGTCGCGGTACCAGCTGGGGTCGCTGCTCGGCCGGGTCCCCTACCCGCTGTGGCGCTGGGTGGTGCACGTACTGCACCTGGCCCAGGTGGCCGCGGCGCTGCGGGGCGGCCCGGTGGTGGTGCACGAGTGCGGGACCCGGCGCCCGGTCCGCGTGCTGCTCTCCGTGCTCTGCCGACTCCGCCGGTACGAGGTGCATGTGCTGATGATCGACGCCACCCCGCAGGAGGCCCGGAGCGGGCAGGAGGCCCGGGGGCGGCGGGTGACCGAGCGCAGCCACCGGATGCACTCACTGCGCTGGCGGCGGTTGCGCGCGGCCACCCTGCACGGGCCGGCGGCGTTCGCGCCGGGCGCGCGCAGTCTGCTCGCACTGGACCGGCGCCGGGCGAGGGAGCTGGCCTGGATCCGGTTCGGACCCTGCGCGGACACCCGTGGCCCCCTGCACACCGCGGCGGGGGCGCCCTCTGCCCAGGTTGAACCCGTGATGTCCGACACCTCGTGAAACCGGCTGGTCACGACGGCACTCCGCCCCCGTGGGGCACGGGCGAGGGTGCGGGTCGACGCCTCAGGGGCAGCGGCGACGAGAACAGGTGCGGATACGGGCGGTCGCGACCCGCCAGGACCAGCGGGCCGCGACCTTGGACGGGACCGTCCAGGCGGCCTCGATCCGGATCCGGCTCTACGGCCCGACCCGTTCGGGAACAGTGCCTAGGCGGGCACGGACTCCGCGGTTCCCCGCTCCCCGCGGACGCGGCCCCAGGGCATCAGGCGGTCCACCGCGTAGCGTCCGCCGGAGAAGCCGAGGGCGAGCGCGGCGGCACCGAGGACCAGGGGCAGCTCGAAGCCGCCGACCAGGGGGTCGCCGACATGGGCGAAGGCGTACGCACCGCCCATCATGAGGGCGAGGGCCACGCCCGCGACCGGCAGGGCGAAGCCGACGACGAGCGCGACACCCGCACCCACCTCGGCGGCCACCGCCAGGAGGGCGGCGAACTGCGGGAAGGGGACGCCCATCGCCCCGAAACCCCCGGCGGTGCCGGCGAGGTCGGCCGCCTTCGGCAGCCCGTGGGCGAGGAAGACGACGCCGACGACGATCCTGGCCAGCAGGGCGGTCGTGTCACTGATCCTGAGTCTGAGCGTTTCGGTCATGGTGGTTCCTGTTCTGTGAGCGGGTATCCCGGAGTCAGGCGGATCCCGTCGACGTGCGGTTCCAACACTTGAGATCGCAACCTTTTCCCGAGAAACAAGATGGTAGTACGTATCCGCCCGAACACATAGCGTGCATGTCACAGAGTTGGAAAAGGTCCACCATCCGCCCTGGTCAGGGCCGATAACAGAACACGGTTCAGTCCTGGGAGCCGATCCCGTCCGGGTCCGGGTACCTGGGCTCCTCGCCCTGGGGGTCGAGCACGGACAGCATGGACTCGGAGATCTCGCGCAGCTGCGCCACCTGTTCACGGCTGAGCGTGTCGAACAGGACCCGCCGGACCTCGTGCACGTGGCCCGGGGCGGCCGCCTCCAGGACCTTCAGCCCCGCCGGGGTGAGTTCGACGATCGTGGTGCGCCGGTCTCCCGGCCGCTTGAAGCGGCGGATCATCCCCTCGCCCTCCAGTCGCGCCGCCGCGTGCGAGAGCCTGCTCGGCGAGGAGCGCAGCAGGCGGGCCAGCGCGGTCATCGTCAGCTCCCGCTTCGGAGCCTCGGACAGCATCGCCAGGATCTGGTAGTACGCGTGCGGCAGCCCGGAGTCATGCCTGAGCTGACGGTCCAGCGCCCCGTCGAGCAGGTTGACAGCCATGAGAAAGGCACGCCAGGCCTGCTGCTCGCCGTCGTCGAGCCAGCGTGTCTCGGCCATCTGACCAGAGCCCCCGAAATACTTGAGCGTTCAATTGTATGGCTCCGTGGGAAGGAGCACCCCCTGGCCGTCGCCCCCGTGCGGACCCGACGGCCGATCGACTGGTCTGGTGGCCCTCTCCCCCCGACGAGGGCCCCGGTGGACTCCGCGCGCCGACAAGGACACACCGCCGGGCACCGGCGCCACCCACCCCGCTGACCTAAGGATTCCAGGGTTTCCCGCAACGCTACTACGACGTGCCCCGCACCGCCCCCGAAGCTCCCCCGCCCGCCGGACGGGGCCGGGCGCCCACCACTGGTCCAGTCGTTCCGGTCCGACCGGGCACCCGGGTTCCGGGCCCATGAACACCGGAAACCCGCCGAAAGGGCTACCGGAATGTCGTGGGGTTCTGGGAAACTCCCGTCCATGACAGGCACACGCACCCCTGCCGACGCGAGGACCGTGGAGGATCTGCTCCGGATCGACGGACGGATCAAGTACCTGCACTTCTGGGGGCACCAGCCACCGCCCGGCGGAGTGTCGGCGAGCTGCCTGTCCCAGTGGTGGGCGGCCGACTTCACCGTGGACGGGGTCACCTACCCCACCGCCGAGCACTTCATGATGGCCGGAAAGGCGCGACTGTTCGGCGACACCGAGGCAGCCGAACGGATCGTCGCGGCGGGCCACCCGCGCGACGCCAAGACGATCGGCCGCGAGGTCCGCGGCTTCGACCAGGAGGTCTGGGAGCGGGAGCGCTTCGAGATCGTCGTCCGGGGCAACGTCGCCAAGTTCGGCCAGAACGAGGACCTGCGTGCCTTCCTGCTCGACACCGGACAGCGCGTCCTGGTCGAGGCCAGCCCCCGTGACCGGGTGTGGGGGATCGGAATGGGCAAGGAGAACGAGAAGGCCGAGCACCCCCGTTTCTGGCGGGGGCGCAACCTGCTCGGCTTCGCCCTGATGGAGGTCAGGTCCAGGCTCTCCGCGCAGACCGGCTGAGGGAGGCCCGCCGACGGCGTGCGGGACCCGTTCTCCCCGATTTCACTTCGGATTCCCCTGTTCACCCTGCGTCGCCATCACTGCGGGAGTAGAGTCCGAACACGCGGACAGCACGGTGCCCGGGCACCCGCGCCTGTTTCCCGCCTTCGCCTGGCGCTCTCGCCATCGAACCCGCGGCCCGACCCCGAGGTCCCGCCGTGCCTGGGAGACAGATCCTCCAGCTTCGCCGAACGCGCGAGTTCCGGACTCCACCGTCCTCTCTTTCCAGGACGACACTCAGGGGATTCCCATGGCCTACTACCGCATTCAGCTGCACGACGGCACTTCCCGCACCCTCCAGGCGGTGCGGATGCGCACCGACGCGAGCAGCCTCTACCTGGAGGAGCGCGCCGCCGGAGACTGGCGCGAGGTGTTCAGCAACCCGATCGACGACGTCGAGCGCGTCCAGCGCCGGTTCACCGAGAACGACGGCACCTGGACCTGGCTCCAGGAGCGGCTGCCCGCCCCGGTCGGCGGGGTCCGCGCCTGGTGAACCCGGCGGCGCGGGACACAGCGGTCCCGCGCCTCCGGCCCTCCGAGGCCGAACCGGGGTCTACCAGGGCAGGACCCCGTAGCTCTCCGGGTCGTCCGCCGAGGCGAGGTGCCCCCACAGGACCCCGCTGGGTCCGTCGTCGGGCAGGTTCGCCAGGTACAGGCTCACCTGTGCCCCCTGCCTCGCGCTGCGTGAACCGCTGTGCCCGTTGAGGTCGGTGGCGCAGAACCCCGGGTTGGCGGCGTTGACCTTCACGGACGTGCCCGCGAGCTCCTTCGCGTACAGGGCGGTGAGCATGTTGACCGCCGCCTTGGACACCGGGTAGGCGGGTGAGCCGGACATCCCGAAGAAAGGGCCCTCCGGATCGGTCATGGACCCGATCGAGCCGATCTCACTGGACACGTTCACCACCCGCCCCGCCGGGGACCGGCGCAACAGCGGCAGGAACGCGTTGATCACCCTCACCACGGAGACCGTGTTCACGTCCAGGAGTGTGCGCAGCTGATCCGGATCAGAGGTGCTCGGGGTGGCCCCGAGACCCAGGGCCGCGCCCGCGTTGTTGACCAGCACGTCCAGCCGTCCGAACTCGGTCTCCACCCTGGCCGCGGCCGCCTTCACGCTCTCCGGGTCGGTGATGTCCAGGGACACCAGGCGCACGTCCCACCCCTCGTCCCGCAGGTCCCTCTCCGCCGTCGCGCCGAGCTCCGGGTCCCGTGCGCCGAGCAGGACGAGCGCGCCCTCCTCCCCCAGCAGCCTGGCGGTCTCCAGCCCGATGCCCTTGTTCGCCCCGGTGACCAGGGCGATCCTCGTGTCGTCGTCGTTGGTGCTCTGCTTGTTCCGGCTCTGGCTCATGCGCTCATCGTGGGCACCGGAACGTCTCGGGAAAAGGGGTCGGCCGATGGTGGTACCGGCGGTACCAGTGTCATCGGCGCACGGGTCGGGCACTCTGGAGGAGAGCCCGTGGCGATCGAGCACAGAGGAGGACGTGATGGCGGACCGCTCCGAACTGGCCGCGTTCCTGCGGCACCACCGCGGCCGGATCGTGCCCTCCGACGTCGGACTCCCCGAGACCGGCCGACGGCGCACCCCTGGGCTGCGCCGCCAGGAGGTGGCCCAGCTCGCCGGGATGTCCGTGGAGTACTACGTGCGCCTGGAACAGGCCCGCGGCCCGAACCCCTCCGACCAAGTGCTGTCCGCGCTCGCCCGGGCACTCGTGCTCTCCGCGGACGAGCGCTCCTACCTGTTCCGGGTGGCCGGAGCCGAGCCCCCGCCGGTCCTCGCCCCGGTCCGGGAGGTCTCCCTCGCCGTCCGGCACCTGTTGGACAGCCTCACCGCCACCCCCGCCTACGTCCTGGACGCCAAGTACGACGTCCTGGCCTGGAACACGATGGCCACCCACTTCATCGGCGACATGGCCGCGGTCGACGAGTCCGAGCGGAACATCATCATGTGGATGTTCCGGCGCTCCGACGACGACCCGCAGGTGGCGGAGCACCCCGACGCCAACTGCATGGAGCGCAACTCGGTGGCGGACCTGCGCGCGGCCTATGCCCGTTATCCGGGTGACCGCGGCATCAACCGGATGCTGACCACGCTTCTGGGCACCTCGCCCCGGTTCGCCCGCCTGTGGGAGGAGCGCACCGTGCAGGAGCGGCGCGGCTTCCACAAGAGTGTGGCGCACCCGCTCGTCGGCCGTCTGGAGTTCGAGTGCCAGGTGCTGCACGTCCCCGAGACCGATCAGCGGATCATGCTGTACTGCGCCGAACCCGGTTCCCCGAGCGAGGAGGGCATGCGCCGGCTGGCCGCCGAGTACGCACCGCCCGGTGCGGGTGATTTCCCCGGCGGGGCGCGCAACGCCGCCCTCAGCGCCGAGCGCGAAATCCTCGGGAGCGCTCCGGAGGGCCTCCAGTAGTCTGTCGGCGCCCCCGCCCCGGCTCACTCTGCACCGAACCCGCTCTCCCATCGAGGATCCGTGCCCGAATCCCCCGCCGTGGACCCCGAGGTGCCCAGCACCCTCCGCGCCGTCCTGTGGCTCCCCCTGTCCCTCTACGCCCGGCACCCGATCGCCCTGCTCGCGGCCACCGCCCTCCCCCTCCTCCCCGGCCAGGCGCTCGGCGCCTACTACAACATCAGGGAGACCGAAGGCGCCCGCGTGGTCGACGGTGAGGTACTCGCGCCGCCGACGCGACCCGGCTTCGACGACTCACTCACCCTGGGCGTCCTCACTCTGGAGCCCGGCTGGCCAGGGGGCGCGCTGACCTTCGTGGGCTGGGTCCTCGGCCTGGCCGCCGGATCACTGGTCGCGGCAGCCCTGCTCCTGGGTCTTCGGCTCCCCGCCCGCGCCGTGGTCAAGGCCGTGCTGCGCCGCCTCCCCCTGCTGCTGACGTGGGCGGTGGTGGTGCTGGCGTACGTGCCCGTCTCCCTGATCACCGGCGGAATGGGCTTCGCGGCGCTGGTCTCCCACCTCCAGGGCTTCTCCTCGGGGATCGCGGGTGGGGTGTTCTGGCTGCCGATCGGGGTGGCACTGCTGGTGGCACTGACACCCCTGCTCATCGGCATGCCCGTCGCCCTGCTCCGCGGTCTGACCCTGGTCGAGGGGATCGGTGCGGCCTGGCTGCTGTGCCGTCGCCGCCGGATCGCTCACGTGCTGTGCCTGTTCCCGCTGGCCGCCCTGCTCCTCCTGCCCCAGGAGATCGGGGAGCGGATGGCTGAGACGGCGGCCGGAACCGTCCCCGCCCTCGGGACCGCACTCGGCCTCAAGATCCTGCTGGTGCTCTTCCTCGCCCCGCTGCCCGTGCTCCTGCTGACCGCGCAGTCGCTGTGGACCCGCCCCGGCCCGGTGCCGATCGCAGGCCTGTCCGACGGGGAGTGGATCGCCGACCAGCTGGACGAGCGTGGTGCCACCGCCGAGGCGCCCCACCGCCGACCGATCGCCGCCGCAGCCCTGTTCGCCGTCCTCGTGGCGGTACCCCTGGTCGGAGGCGGTGTCCTGGGGGCCAACCCTCACGGCGCCCCGGTCGTGACCACCGAGCGGCTGGACCGCGGCGAGTTCCACCAGCTGACGGGGGACGCGGCACCGGCCGAGTACGGGGAGCACGCCCCGGTCGAGGTGACCCGCTCGGACGGCCGCCCCCTGGTCGCGGACCGGGACCGGGACGTCCACCTGCGGGACTGCCGGAACACCGAGTGCTCGGAGTGGGACACCGTCTCCCTGGGCGGTGGCACGATCACCGTCCTCCACACTCCGCCCGGGTTGGCTGTCGACGACCGGGACCGTCCCCGGATGGCGTTCCTGGCCGGGGACAGCGCGATGCTGACCTTCCTCGCCTGCGCCGACCCCGGCTGTTCCAGCTGGGAGAGCGTGGAACTCCTCCACCTGAGCGACGTCCGGTCCACCCCGACCCCGGAGAACCACTGGGACTCGGCGCCCGTACTGGTCCTCTCCCTGGACGGTGACCGGCCCGTCCTGCTGGTGGGGCACACCCGGGTCACCTGCCTCGACCCCATGTGCGGCCTGACCGGGGGCCCGGGGCAGGAGTGACTGTGGGCGGCGGGACCCCCGAAGGGCTCGGACGAGGGCCCCGCCGGTCTTGGGGATCAGCCCTTGATCGAACCCTCCGTCAGCCCGCCGCGCCAGAAGCGCTGCAGGACGACGATGGCGATGACCAACGGGATGATCGACAGCATGGAGCCGGTGACGACGTTCGTGTACATCTCGATGTCACGGCCCTGGTAGGACTGCCAGGTCACCAGGCCCAGGGTGATCGGGTACAACTCCTCGTCGGCGAGCATCACCAGCGGCAGGAAGAAGTTGTTCCAGATGCCGACCATCTGGAACAGGAAGACCGTCACCAGGGCGGGGGCCATCAGGCGCAGCCCCAGCGAGAAGAAGATGCGCCCCTCCCCGGCGCCTTCCAACCGGGCCGACTCGATGATCGAGTCCGGCACCGAGGCGTCGGCGTAGATCCGGCACAGGTAGAGGCCGAACGGGGAGATGAGGCTGGGCAGCAGCACCGCGAGGTAGGTGTTGGCCAGGCCGATCTGACTGAACAGCAGGTACAGCGGCAGGGCGGTGGCGGCGGCCGGGACGAGCACCCCGCCGAGCACCATGCCGAAGACCAGTTCGCGGCCCCGGAACCGGTACTTGGCGAGGGCGTACCCGGCCGCGGCGGCGAGCAGGGTCGCCAGCAGGGCTCCGACCACCGAGTACAGGATGCTGTTGAACGTCCAGCGCAGGAAGATCGCGCCGTTGACGCTGAACACCCTCGCGATGTTGTCGAACAGGGCGAACTCGCTGCCGAGCCCGAACCCGAACGAGTTGAACAGGTCCGAGGTGGTCTTGGTCGAGGCGACGAACACCCACAGCACCGGGATGACGAAGTACGCGGTGACGGCGGCGAGGATCGCGGTGACCAGGATCTTGGAGCGCAGGGGCGCGCCGGTGGCGACCCCCTTGCCCGTGGGGCGGGGGGCGGAGGCCTTGCCTCCGGGCTTCGTGGCGTCGGCAGTGACCGTCATCGGTTCCGGCCCTTCCTGTTCATGAACCAGAGGAACCCGAACGAGAGCACGAAGGCCGTCACGGCCACGATGACGGACTGGGCCGCCGCCACGTTGTAGTCGTTGTCGGTGAAGGCCGAGTTGTACGCTGCCATGTTCGGCGTGTACGCGGAGTCGATGTTCACCGTGAAGCCCGCGATGATCAGGGGTTCGGCGAACAGCTGGAGGGTGCCGATGATCGAGAAGATCGTGGTCAGCACCAGGGCGGGGCGGATGAGGGGGATCTGGATCCGCCAGGCGATCTGGAACGGTCCGGCACCGTCGATGCGCGCCGACTCGTACAGCTCGCCCGGGATGGTCTTGAGCTGCGCGATCAGGATGAGCATGTTGTAGCCGATGAACAGCCACGTGATGATGTTGGCGATCGACCACAGGACGCTGGTCGGACCGAGCAGATCCAGTTCCAGGCCCACCAGCCCGGCGACGTCGATGACCGGGGACAGGCCCGGGGTGTACAGGAAACCCCAGAGCAGCGAGGCCACGACACCGGGGACGCCGTAGGGCATGAAGTACATGGCCCGGAAGAAGCCGGGCCACTTCGCGGAGGCGGACTCCAGCAGCAGGGCCAGGAGCAGCGCGGCGCCGAGCATGACCGGCACCTGGACGATCCCGAACAGCAGGACGCGGCCGATCGAGTCGACGAACGCGTCCTGGCCGAGGGCCCGGGCGTAGTTGTCGAACCCGGCGAAGACGGTCTCGCGGCCCTCCTCACCGAACAGGCCGAACCGGCGGACCTGGATGAAGCTCTGGTAGACCGCGTACAGGATCGGCAGCAGGAAGCACAGGACGAAGAGGCCGACGAACGGGGCCAGGAAACCCCAGGGGACCAGATTCCCGGTCCGGAACCCGCGCTGGGGGGCGCGATCCCGGGTGGGGGCCGACCGGCCGGACGGACTCGGGGAGGCCGGGACACGCGTGGTGGTCGTCATGACTCGCTCCTCACCGACAGGCCCTTGGCACGGATGTCCCGGACGGTGTTCTCCTGGGCCTGCGCCAAGGCGTCCACGAAGGAGGTGCCGTCCGCGACCGCGGAGCGGAACGCGTCGCCGATGTGGTTCTTCGTGGCGCTGAGCGTCGGCCCCCACACCCACTCGGTGGGGATGTGCTCGGTGGCCTCGGCGACGATGTCGGTGTAGTTCTGGTCCGAGAAGAAGGGGTCGGGGCCCTCGTTGCGGACCGCGTTCTCGTTGACCTCCTCGGATGCCGCCCACCCGATCCCGCACTCGGTGATCATGGCGTCCACCGCGCGCTGGTCGGTGCTGAGCCAGTTCGCGAACCGGACCGCCTCGTGGGGGTGCCGCGCACCGCTGAGGACCACCGAGGCGGAACCGCCCCAGGTGCCCTCACGGCGGGGTTCGCCCTCCCACTGCGGCATCCCGGAGACCTCCCAGCGGCCCGGGTTGTCGGGATCGTTGCCCTTGATGATGGCGTCGCCCCAGCTGCCGACCGTCCAGGTCCCGATCGTGCCCTGCTGGAGGCCCTGGAACCAGCCGGTGGACCACACCGGGTGGGTGAGGTCCAGGACGTCCTCGTTGACCAGCTCCTCCCAGAAGCGGGCCACCCGTGCCGAGGCGTCGTCGACGAAGTTGACCGTCCACTCCCCGCCCTCGGTGCTGAACCACTGGGCTCCGGCCTGCATGCACATGCCCGCGAGCCAGTCGGCGTCACCGACCGGGAAGGACTCGATGGCGGCGCCGTCCTCGGCCGCCGCGGCGCGCCGGGCCGCCTCGGCGTACTCGTCCCAGGTGGCGGGGGCGCCGTCGATGCCCCACTCCTCGTACTTGTCGGCCCGGTAGAAGTACATCAGCGGGCCCGAGTCCACGGGGATGCCGTAGTGACCGTCGATGTAGGAGGCCTGGAGCCACTGCCACTCGTCGAAGCGCTCGATGTGGTCCAGGGCCCCGTACCGGCTGAGGTCCTCCAGTCCGTTCTCCAGCAGGAAGGAGGGGATCTGGAAGTACTCGACCTGGGCCAGGTCGGGCTGGTTGCCCGCGACCAGGGAGTTGAACATCTTCGCGTAACCGCCGTCGAGGCCACCGGGGATGGTGACCGCCCGGACCTGGATGTCGGGGTGTTCCGCGTTCCAGATGTCGGCGACGGCCTGGAGTGCGGGCCACCAGGTCCAGTAGGTGAGGGTGATGTTCTCGTCCGGGGCCTTGGGCGGCACGAGCGGCCGCTCTCCCACGGGGCCGACGGTGGCCGCGCATCCGCCGAGCGCCGCGACGGAGCCGGCAGCGGACGCTGTCAGCCCGGCTCGGAGCAGCCCTCGGCGGGAGAGCCCCTGGTTCGACAGGCCCGGTCGGGTGAGCCCGCCCGGTCCTCTGCGGGGGATGGGAACTTTCATGCTGGTTCCTTAGGGAAAACCTGCGGTGGGGGGTGGACTCAGCGCACGTCGAGGGGGAGACGGTGCGCGAGGGCGCGGCTGGAGGAACCCACCGCGAGGTGGTAGGTGCCCTTCGGGGTGCGCCACGAATGCGCAGCGGGGTCCCAGACCGCGAGACTGCGCGGCGGGATGTCGAGGTGGACCGTGACCTGCTCTCCGGGCGCGGCGTGCACGGAGGCGAAGGCGGCCAGGGAGCGGAGCGGCCGGGCGGGTCCGCCCTCGGCGGGCGGCTCCACGTAGACCTGCACCACGTGGCGTCCGGGGCGGGCACCGGTGTTGGTGAGGGTGGCGGTGACGGTGAGGGGGTCCGCGGCCAGGCCCTCCACCAGGGTGTCGGACTCGAGGGCGGCGGCGGAGAGTTCGGCGCCGTCGGTCTCCCAGTCGGTGTAGCCGAGCCCGAAGCCGAAGGGGCGGTGGGGCTCCACCCCGTCCCGGTCGTAGGCGCGGTGGCCGACGAACACGCCTTCGTCGTAGGTGAGGACGCCGTCCACCGGCCGGGTGTCCATGATCGGGACGTCGTCGTGGTCGCGCGGCAGGGTCCAGGGCAGTCGTCCCGTGGGCTCGGCGCGGCCGGTGAGGGTGTCGGCGAGGGCGTGGCCGTACTCGTGGCCGCCGAACCAGGACCACAGGACGGCGGGCACCTCGTCCAGCCAGGGCAGGAGCACGGGGGCGCCGGCGTTGACCACGACCACGGTGTTCGGGTTGGCCGCGCTCACCCGGCGGACGAGTTCGTCCTGCGGGCCGGGCAGGTCCAGGGTGGGCCGGTCGTAGCCCTCGGACTCGACCTCGTTGTTGGTACCGACCACCACGACCGCGACGTCCGCGGCCTCGGCGGCCCGGACCGCCTCCTGGATCTCCTCCTCGTCGGTCGGCCCGGGGGGCCGGTGGCGGATCTGGGAGATGACCGCGCGGCCGAAACCGCCGAAGTCGCCGACCTCGGCCTCGACCCGGATCCGCACCCTGCGCGGACCGTCGCCCTCGGCCACCTCGATCCCGACACGGGGACCGTCGGGGTTGGAGTGGCGGGACTCCAGGATGTCGTCGACCGAGGCGGGGGCGTCGGCCTCGCTGACGACCTCACCGTCGATCCGGCTGGTGTGGCGTCCCACCACGGCGACCTCCACCAGGTGGGTGCCGGGTTCGGTGAGGGTGAGCACGGCGTCGAGGGCGGCCCGTTCGGCCTCCTTCGGCGCCCCGATGTGGAACGCCCCACCGGTGACCTCGGGGCCGTCGACGGTCATCCCCGAGCCGTCGTACAAGGTCAGGTCGATCTCGGTGAGGCGTTCGGCTGTGACCACCGGCAGGTGGCGGCGGGGGTCGCCGCCGCGCACGAGGGTGAGTTCGACGTCGTCGGGCAGGGCCTCGCGCAGCCCGTCGGCCGGGCTGACCAGGTACTTGGAGTTGACGTGCGCGCTACCGCCGCCCTGGGTGTAGGCGTCCACGGCGTTGGGACCGATGAGCGCCACGCTGCGGACCCGGTCGGCGGCGATCGGCAGGACGCCGCCCTCGTTGCGCAGCAGGACGTGGCCGCGCGCGCCGACCTCGCGCAGGACGACCCGCTCGTCCTCGCCGTCCACCGCCGGGGCGGTGTCCTGGTCGAGCTTGCCGACCCGCTCGGCCAGGAGCAGCAGGCGGGCGACCTTGTCGTCGACCACGGACTCGGCGACCTCACCGGAGCGGACCGCCTCGACCAGGGCATCGCCCCAGGGGCCGTCGGGGCCGGGCATCACGAGGTCGAGTCCCGCGTTGGCGGAGGGCGCGGTACTGCGGGCGGCGGCCCAGTCGCTGCACACCACCCCGTCGAAGCCGAGTTCGTCCTTGAGCAGTCCGGTGAGGAGGCCCCGGTGGTCGGTCATGCCGGCGGCCTCGGCCCCGTCGTCGACCCCGTTGTAGGCGGCCATGACCATCCAGGCCCCGGCGTCGAGCACGGCCTCGAAGGGCGGCAGGTAGACCTCGCGGAGCGTGCGTTCGTCGATGCGGGAGTGGTAGCTGGTGCGCTCGTGCTCGGTCTCGTTTCCGATGAAGTGCTTGGGGCAGGTGCCCACGCCCTCGCCCTGGACAGCGCGGACGAAGGCGGCGCCGAGCTCCGCGGTGAGAAGGGGGTCCTCGGAGAAGCACTCGAAGTGGCGGCCGCCGGCCGGGGAGCGGTGGAGGTTCAGCACGGGGGCGAGGACGACGTCGACGTCCTTGCGGCGGGCCTCGGAGGCGAAGAAGCGCCCGACGCGCTCCATGAGCCCGGTGTCCCAGGAGGCGGCGACCGCTGTGGGGCTGGGCGTGCTGGCCGAGTGCTCCATCTGGTTGAGGTCGGTACCGCGGACCCCGGCGGGGCCGTCGGAGACGGTGACCGGCAGCAGTCCGGCCTCGGGGCTCTCATGCAGAACCCACCCGGTACGTCCGGTGAGCAGGCGCACCTTGTCCTCGAGGGACAGGCGGGCGACGCGCTGGTGAAGTTCCGAGTCCATGAGCCCCTAGCCCTGTGATCTGTGTCTCTTGAGGCGAGAGACTAGTTACTAAATGTTCATTAAGTCAAGGGGGAGTGGGAAAGTCTCGATAGCGTGGGGTACGCCCCGGCCTCGACGTCCCGGCTGTCGGCCCGGAGTACCCCCGCGGTACAAGGAAGTGGAGAGCAGGAATGAGCGAGACGACCCCCACGGAGACGCGCTCCAACGAGGGCCGGCCCCCTGAACGCGCCCCGCGCAAACGGGTGAACCGGCGCGAGCAGATCCTGCGCACCGCGGCCGACGCGTTCGCGGCCCAGGGCTTCAACAACACCTCGCTGGCCGATATCGCGGCGATGCTCGACATCACCCCGGCGGGGGTCCTGCACCATTTCGGTTCCAAGACCGACCTGCTCACCGCCGTGCTGGAGCTGCGCGACAACAACGATCCCGCACCCCCGGGCAGCGGCATGCTCGACCACCTGGTCACCACCGCCGAACGCAACGCGGAGCGCCCCGGGACCACCCAGCTGTACGCCGTGCTGTCCGCCGAGAGCGCCACCGCCGGCCATCCCGCGCAGGAGTGGTTCCGCGAGCGCTACACGGTGCTGCGCCAGGAGGTCGAGGACGCGGTCCTGGACCGGCTGGGTCCCGAGCACAGGGAGGCCGCGGGCACCCCCGGGCCGAGCGGCCACTCCCCCGCCCGGTCGGCGGCCGCGGCCGTCCTCGCCGCCATGGACGGGCTCCAGGTGCAGTGGCTGCTGGACCCGGAGGCGGTGGACATGGCCGCCGTCACCGAGCTGGTGATAGACGCCGTCGTGGCCAGGCTGAGCACCCGGGCGGACACCGGGAAGAGCTCAGGGGAGGGATCCCAGGAGGCCTCGGGGAACACGGAGGGCTGACACGCGTAGCGGGCACCAACGGAACCGGACACACAAGCACCGGGCACCCGCGTGCCGACTGCACGCGTGCCGGACACACAGAAAAGGGGGCGCCGCGGTGCTGTTCGCACCGCGGCGCCCCCTCGGGCCCGTCGGGCCGTGGCCTTCAGGCCGGTGTCACAGGTCCTCACCGTGCACGGAACCGGGGGTGCCGTAGGTGGTCATCTGCGGCTCGGAGGTCTCACTGCCCTCGAGCCACTCGTCCCAGGACTTCTGCCAGTAACCCCAGCCGTTGTCGTGCTCGAACTCGCGGTCGGTCCCGGTGGTGTCGAGGACGTCACCCATCAGGGTGTTCTCGAAGAACCACTTGGCGTCGTCGTAGCGCAGGTTGGTGCAGCCGTTGGAGGTGTTGGCCGAACCGATGTTGCCGTTGTAGGACGCCTCGTGCACGAACTCGCCGCTGTTGGAGGTGCGCACCGCGTACTGCACGTCGACCTTGTAGGAGCCGGGGGCGTCCTCGGGGATGCCCACGGTCGCCGAGTCCATGGTCAGCTGCTCGTAGCGCTCCATCAGCACGTGCGTGCCGGTGGTCGTGGTGTCGAACTCGCGGTTGGCCGCGCCGTTGCTCACCTCGAGGACGCGCTCCTCCTCGCCGTCGACCTGGATGACCATCTCGTGGTCGGGCACGTGCATGGTCGCGATGAGCTCGCGGCCGATCTCGAAGTCGATCCGGTAGTTGCGCACGCCGTAGATGCCCTCGGACGCCTCGACGCCCGCGAGGTTCAGGTCGACGCTGACCTCCTGGTACGGCTCCCAGTACTCCTCGGGCCGGAAGACCGCCATCTGGTCGGTGATCCAGTTCCAGGCGCCGGCGGTCTCCTGCTCGGCGACGACGTTCATGGAGTTCTCGACCTGTGCCTTGTTGGTGACGGGCAGGTCGAAGTTGATCACCACGGGCATGCCGACACCGACGGTGTCACCGGAGCTGGGGAAGTTGGAGACGAGTTCGAGGCGCTGGCCGGGGACCGCCTCGAAGGTGGTGAACTCGGTGCTGAGCTCGGTCTCCTCACCGGCCTCGTTCTCGGCCGTGGCGGTCACCACGATCTCCGAGCCGGGGCGCAGGTTCCAGTCACTGACCCACTCGGTCTCGTCCTCGTTGAGGGTGCCGGTCATGGCGTAGAGGTCGGCGTCGTCACCGCCCTCGCCCTCGCCCGCGGCCTCGCTGACCACGGTCTGGTCGACCTGGACGTCGGTGATGACCCCGTGCTCGGCGCTGACCCGGACGGGGGTGTTGGGCGCGATCTCCTCGCTGCCGGTCTCCGGAGTGATGCTCAGCTCGACCGGAGTCTCGTCGGCGGGATCGGCGTTGCTCTGCGTCTCGGCGTCACCGGACGTACAGGCGGTCGCGACGAGCGCGAGTGCCGCCAGTCCGATGCCGAACCGACGCACCACCGCCGGGTGGGTCTTCCCCGTCACGTCTGGACCTCCATAGCTGAAAATCGAATCCCGACCTACTTCTCCGAGTAAGACGCTCCCGCACGGAAAAGGTTCAGAAATCCCGTACATCGGTATGGAGCGGTTATCCGGGACACGTGCCCTGGGGCACCCGGAACCGCTGAGAATACACCCAGGGGGTACGGGTCCGGACCGCCAGGGGGTGGGGTTCCGGCTGCCCGGAAGCGCCTCTGCTTGCCCTGCCATCATGCCCGATCTAGAATGTTGTTCGTTCGCTCAGGTTTCTTGTGGGATGAAAGTTGTCCGTTCGCTCAGGTTTTTGGAGACAAGGAGACGTCACATGCCCTGGATCTGGCTGGCCGGAGCGATCGTCCTCGAGGTCCTCGCCACCACCTCCCTGAAGTTCTCGGAAGGGTTCACCAAGCTCCTGCCCTCGGTCCTGGTCGTCGTGGGCTACGTGGGAGCGTTCTACATGCTCTCCCAGGCACTCACCCGGGGCATGCCGCTCGGTGTGGCCTACGGGGTGTGGGCCGCGATCGGGATCGCCCTGCTCGCGGTGATCGGAGCCGTCTTCCTCGGCGAGTCCCTGACCTGGGTCCAGGTGGGGGGCATCGCGATGGTCATCGCCGGGGTCATGGCCCTGGAGATGGGCGGACAGCACTGACCGCCGGCACGGGCCGACAGGAGGGGAGAACATGAGTACCGACCAGCAGCTCGAGGACCCGGAGAACATCAGCGACGGCCGCCGGCGCAAGGGGGAGCAGCGGCGCCGCCTGCTCCTGGACGCCGCCATGGACGTCATCACACGGGACGGCGTCACCGCCGTCAGCCAGCGCCGGGTGGCCGCCGAGGCGGGGGTCCCGCCCAGTACCGTCACCTACTACTACGCGACCGTCGACGATCTCCTGGTGGACGCCCTCACCCGGGTGAACGACGCCTACGTCCGGCGGGTCGACGCCCTTCCGAAGGACCCGGACGAGGCCCTGCGCGGCTTCGCCGCCCTCATCGCCGAGTGCGCGGAGACCGACCACGCGCACGCCCTGGCCGAGATGGAGCTGTTCCTCATGGCGGCCCGGCGCCCCGCCCTGCGGGCGCAGATCGACCGCTGGACGGCGGCCGTGGACGCCTTCCTCACCCCCTACCTCCCCGACCCCGCCGCTCGGGCCGGAGTGGCCGCGGCCTCGGACGGCTACTTCCTGCGCTGCTGCACCGCCGATCCGCCGCCCGGTGCCGACGAGGTCCACCGGGCCCTTCGGCGTCTCATCGACCGCGAGCACGCCGCCCGCTGAAGCTGCTGCGCTCGCCGACCCGGCCCCGGCCCGGCGGTACGGATCGGCGTCCCGGATCCGGCGGTAGGGGCAGGCGTCCCGGATCCGGCGGTACGGACCGGCCGGATCCCGGTCATCTCCGCCTGCGGTCGCCGCCGTCCCGGACCATGTCCACCAGCAGTCGCAGCACGAACATCGCCGTGGCCGCCAGCAGCATCCAGGCCAGCAGGTTCAGCGCCTGCGCGTGGGTGGCCAGTTCCGACCAGGACACCCCCGGCGTCTCGGTGACGTTGAACAGTCCCACCGACATGAACCCGGTGACCACCGCCAGCACGGTCATGACCGCGCTCCGCAGCACCGAGCGCAGGAGTCTTCGGTCCTCGGGGTGGGCGAACATCCGGGCCTGCACGGTGAAGCGGCCCTTGTGCAGCTGGTCGGTGATCCGGTCCAGTCTGCGCGGCAGCCGACGCAGGGTGGGCAGCAGGGCGATCAGCTCCCCCGAGGCCATCTCCCGCAGGTTGCCCGTGCCCAACTGCTCGGACATCCGCGCCCCGGCGTACCGCTTGGCCTCGGCCACCGTGTCGAACCCCGGGGACAGGTGCACCAGGGTCCCCTCCAGCGTGGCCAGCGCCCGGAAGACCGCCGCCAGCTCGGCGGGCAGGACCAGCCCGAACCGGGTGACCAGCATCAGCAGCTCGGTGAACATCCGCATGCTGGCGGCGGCCCCGCCGTGCAGGTAGCGCGCCATGAACTGGCCGAGTGAGCGGCGCAACCGCTCGGAGTCGATCTCCCCCGGGTCGTCGACCACGTCGAGGAGGGTGTCGGTGAGCAGCACCGCGTCGCCCCGGTCGATGGCCAGCAGCATCATCTGGAGGGCCTCCCGGGTCTGGGCGTCCAGACGGCCCACCGACCCGTAGTCCAGCAGCCCGACCCCGCCCTCGTCGAGCAGCAGGATATTGCCCGGGTGGGGGTCGGCGTGGAAGATCCCGCTCAGCAGGACCTGCTCGAGCAGGCAGTCCAGAAGGGTCCGGGCGATCCGCTCCCCCTCCTCCGGGGGAAGCTCGCGCCCGTCGACCTGGGTCCCGTGCAGACGCTCCATCACCAGGACGCGGCGGCTGGTGTAGGCCTCGTAGACCTGCGGGATCCGCACCGGGGAACCGCTGGTGGCGTCGGCGACGGCGGCGATGTTGGCCGCCTCCACCTCGAAGTCCAGCTCCTCCAGCAGCGCCTCGGCGAACCCCTCCGCCAGTTCGAGCACACCGATCGCGGGCCCCCAGTCGGTGTTCTCGTCGAAGCGCCGGGCCAGCCTGCGGATGATGTCGAGGTCGCGCCGGACCACCGGGGCGATCCCGGGCCGCTGCACCTTGACCACGACCTCCTCGCCGCTGTGCAGCCGGGCCAGGTGGGCCTGGGCGATGGAGGCGGCGGCCAGGGGTTCGGGGTCGAACTCGGCGAACACCTCACTTGACGCACGGCCCAGTTCGCCCTCCAGGCAGTCGCGGATCTGCTCGTAGGGGACCCGTGCCACCTCGCTGTGGAGACGGCCCAGCTCCTCCACGAACACCGGGGGCAGCAGGTCGCGCCGCGTACCCACCACCTGTCCGAGCTTCACGAACACCACCCCGGCCTCCTCCATGGAACGGGCCAGGGAGCGGGCCAGGCGCCGCTGCGCCGAGGTGTCCTCGACCCCCTCCCGGCGGCCGACCACGTAGCCGCCCAGCCCGTGCCGGGCCAGGATCCACAGGATGCGCCGGTAACGGCCCAGCCTGCCGAACCAGTCCCTGGCCTCGCGGGCCATGGCCACCGGACGGACCCTGGTGCCCCGGGGCAGGAGCAGTTCCAGGGCGACGAACGCGAGCATCGCGCCCACCGCCATCGCGAAGAGCATCAGCGACATGAACCCGGGCTGGTTCAGGTCGGCCGGATCGTTGGAGTTGAGCGCCTCGAAGGTGCCGTAGTAGGCGAGGATCGCGCCCACCGATCCCACCGGCGCCCCGACCAGCGCCGCCAGGGCCAGCCTCGGCAGGTTGAACGGCACGTCCATGAGTCTGCTGGCCAGCTTGCCCAGGCCCAACAGGATCAGGACCAGCACGATCAGCGACAGCACCTGGCTGACGACCATGCCGAACACCGAGGTGATGGTCAGTGATTCCATGAATGTCCTTCTGGCTGGGGAGAGGGCAACAACACTGCCAGGTCCCGCCCTCCGGCGACAGCCGGTGCCCCCAGCCTGTGGACAACTCCGCGGCCGCACCGGACCCCGCACGCGGAGGGGCCCACGGGAACGCGTCCCGTGGGCCCCTCCGTCGCTCCGGTTCGGCGGATCAGCAGGTCAGCTCCCAGGAGCACTCCTGCTCACCGCCGGCCTTGTCCACCCGGCTCATGGAGACCGTCCCCGCCGGGGCCTCGTTGCCCAGGTACTCGGCCAGCCGGATCACGACCGCGTCCTGCACGGACCTGGGCGCCGCACCCGAGTGGCCGTTGTTGACCACGCTGAAGTACAGCTCGCCGCCGTCGGGGCCCTGCACGTAGCCCGAGAGCGCGCTCACCCCGGTCATCGTGCCGGTCTTGGCCTGGGCGACCCCCTCCGCGGCGGTACCGCCCATCCGCGAGGCCAGGGTGCCGCCGACGAACGGGTCGCTGTCGCCCGCGACCGGCAGCGAGCGGTGCCAGACCTCGTACCAGGAGGCCTCCTGCACGCTGTCGAGCAGGTCGACGACGCCGTTCGCGGTGACCCAGTTGCCCCGGGACAACCCCGATCCGTCGTTGAAGACCAGGTCGGAGGTGTCCACGCCCAGCTGCTGGAGCGCCTCCTCCTGGGCGGCCAGTCCCGCCTCCCAGGACCCCTCGCCGGAGACCTCCTGGCCGATGCTCTTGACCAGCATCTCCGTGTGCTGGTTGTTGCTGAACTTCATCAGCGGCACCAGGACCTCGCCCAGCGGCATGGAGGAGTGCTCCGCGACCACCCTCGGGCGGTGCCACTCACCGGGGACCTCCCCGCGTGCGACCTCGCCCTTGACGGTGACGCCGTTGTCCTCCAGGGCCTGGGCGAACAGGTGGCCGGCCAGCCCGGCGGGCTCGTCCACGGTGCGCAGCGCCACCACCGGCGCGGCGTCCGCGGGCAGTGATCCGGTGACCTCGATCGTGTTGGTGCCCGCCGGACGGTCGATCACGAGACTGCTGCCCCCGCCGGCCGGGCCGGTGACGGCCCGGTTGTCCAGCTCGGCGTAACCGTCGGCGGCGCCCAGGTCCACGCTCACGGCGTCGCCCTCGGACCCCGCTGAGACGGTCACCTCGGTCACCCCGGTGTCGTAGCGCTCCCCGTGGGCCACCGTCAGGGCCGAGATCTGCGCCGAGTAGGCGTAGGGCTCGTCCTCGGGCCACCAGTCGTCCACGAGCCGCTGGTCGTCGAACCACGTGTCGTCGGCGTACAGGTCGCCGACCGAGGTGACGCCGGACGCGGCCACGTCCGCGGCGATGGCGTCCAGGTCGGCCTCGTTCAGCGTGGGGTCGCCGCCGCCGACCAGGTACAGCTCCGGCACGTCGCCCCGGCCCGGACGGCGCTCGACCACGGCCTCGGTCCCGAAGGTGTGGTCGGTGCCCAGCACCTCCAGCGCCGCGGCGGTCGTGAAGGCCTTCATGTTGGAGGCGGGCAGCAGCTGGGTGTCGGCGTCGCGCGCGTAGAGCACCTCGCCGGTGTCGGCGTCGGTGACCACCACCCCGGAGGTCGCGCCCTCCAGCGAGGGGTCCTCCAGGATCGCGTCGATGTCGGCGCGCAGGTCCTCGGCGCGTTCCGCCGGGTCCGCGGTGTCGGCGAACGCCGGGGCGGAGGTGAGCGTGGTGAGGGAGACCAGCGGGGCGGTGACGAGGGCGGCCGCGGCCAGCCATCGTCGTCCGCGCAGCGGCTCCTGCCGGCGGGGGGTGGCGGGGGTCATGGATCTCCTCGGAGAAGTGCCGATCGGGAGTATGCCAGGCGAACTTAACCGACGGTCGCCTTTCGGCGCCAGAGCGTGCCCGGCGCTTCGCCGACGAAAAGGGCGGGCCGGGGTACGCCCCGACCCGCCCCGCACCCCCGCTAGATCAGCTCGATCACCTTCGAGTAGTGGCACGCGTCCCGGTGGCCGGCGCCCCGGTCCATCAGCTCCGGGGGCTCCTCGACGCACTTGGCGCGTTCGGCGTCCGAGAGCTCGTTGGCGAACTTCGGACAGCGGGTCCGGAACCGGCAGCCCGACGGCGGGTCGGCCGGGCTGGGGATGTCACCGGTGACGGTGATCCGCTCCCGGGTCCGCTCCTTGACCGGGTCCGGCAGCGGGATCGCCGAGATCAGCGCCTGCGTGTACGGGTGCGCCGGAGAGGAGAACAGCTGGTCCGTCGTGGCCGTCTCCACCATCTTGCCGAGGTACATCACCGCCACGCGGTCCGCGATGTGCTTGACCACCGACAGGTCGTGCGAGACGAACAGGTAGGACAGTCCCAGTTCGTCCTGCAGGTCCTCCAGCAGGTTGATCACACCCGCCTGGATGGACACGTCCAGGGCCGAGACCGGCTCGTCCAGGACCAGCACCCTGGGGTTGAGCGACAGCGCCCGGGCCACCCCGATGCGCTGGCGCTGGCCGCCGGAGAACTCGTGCGGGTAGCGGGAGCCGTGCTCGGGGTTGAGCCCGACCAGTTCGAGGAGCTCCGAGACCCGCTTCCTCGCGTCCCGGTGCGCGCTCCCGTGGATGCGCATCGGTTCCGCGATGATGTCCGCGACCGTCATACGGGGGTCCAGTGACGCGAACGGGTCCTGGAACACCAGTTGGAGGTCCTTGCGCAGCGGACGCATCCTCCGGTCGGTCAGGTCGTGCAGCGGTCGGCCCAGGTAACTGACCTCGCCCGAGGTGAGCTTGATCAGGTTGAGCAGCAGCCGCGCCGTGGTGGACTTGCCGCAGCCGGACTCGCCGACCAGCGCGAGGGTCTCCCGCTCACGCAGGTCCAGTGAGATCCCGGAGACCGCCTGCACGTCGCCGATCCTGCGCCGCAGCAGCCCCTTGGACCGGATCGGGAAGTTCTTGACCAGATCGGTCGCGGTGAGCAGGACCTTCGGCTCAGCCGTGCCGGAGCCCGCGCGCCCCGGCTCCTCGCCCAGCTCATCCAGGTACTCCCCGCGGGCCCCGGCCACCGACGACTCGGCCGCCTCCACCTCGGCGACGGAGCCCACGCCCTCGGTGTCCACGGACGTGGCCCTGAACAGGTCGGCCGCCGTGGCTCCCACCAGCTCCTCACTGAAGTGGCAGGCGGCAGTGTGCGCGGGACCGGTTCCCTCCACGGACCCGCCGTCCTCCACCGCGTCCTGCCGGTCACCGGTCTCCAGGAGGGCCAGCCGCGGCTCCTCCTGGTGGCAGAGGTCCCGGGCCATCGGGCAGCGCGGGGCGAACCCGCAGCCCTCCGGCAGGTCCCGCAGGGAGGGCGGGGTGCCGAGGATGGGGGTGAGCCGGTCGCCCCGGTCACCGTCCAGACGCGGCAGCGAACCGAGCAGCCCCAGCGCGTAGGGCATGCGCGGCCGGTAGAAGACCTCCTCCACCGCACCCATCTCCACGATGCGGCCCGCGTACATCACACCCACCCGGTCGACCTGGCCGGCGACCACACCGAGATCGTGGGTGATGAGCACCAGGGCGGCCCCGGTCTCCTGGCGGGCCTTCTGGAGGGCCTCCAGCACCTGCGCCTGGACGGTCACGTCGAGGGCCGTGGTGGGCTCGTCGGCGATGATCACGTCCGGGTCGTTGGCCATCGCGATCGCGATCACCACACGTTGGCGCATTCCGCCCGACAGCTCGTGCGGGTACTGCCTGAGCCGCTGCTCGGGGGACGGGATGCCCACGATCTCCAGCAGCTCCAGCGCCCGGTCCATCGCGGCCTTCTTGCTCACCTTCCTGTGGGCGAGCACCGCCTCGGCGATCTGGTAACCGATCGTGTAGACGGGGTTGAGGGAGGTCAGCGGGTCCTGGAAGATCATGGCGATCTTCTGTCCCCGGACCTCGCTGATCCTCTTGTCGGAGAGCCCGATGATCTCCTGGCCCAGCAGCTTGGCCGAGCCCTCCACCTTGGCGTTCCTGGGCAGCAGGCCCATGATCGCCATGGAGGTCACGGACTTGCCGGAGCCCGACTCCCCCACGATGCCCAGGGCCTCGCCCCGGCGCAGCTCGTAGGAGACCTCGCGGACCGCGGGCAGCGGACCGTCGTCGGAGGGGAAGGTGACGCTGAGGCCGCTGACCTCGAGCACCACGTCGTCGGCGCCCGCCGCTGCGGTGTGTTCTTCGTTCATGTGCTCAGTCGTCATCGCCGCACCCTGGTCTGTCGTGGGTCGAGTGCGTCCCGGAGGCCGTCACCGATGAAGTTGATCGTCAGGCAGATCAGCACCAGCAGCACACCCGGCGGATAGAACAGCCACGGACGGGTGGAGACCGCTGTGCGGGCCGCCCCGATCATCTGGCCGAGCGAGATGTCCGGCAGCTGGATGCCCAGCCCCAGGAAGGACATGCCCGCCTCGGCGAGGATGGCCACCGCCACCAGCAGGGTGGCGGCGACGATGATCGGTCCGGCCGCGTTGGGCAGCAGGTGTCTGATGATGATCCACGGCGCGGAGGCCCCCGACGCGCGGGCGGCCTCCACGAACTCCTGCTCCCGCAGGGACAGGACGACGCCGCGCACCACACGGGCGATGGTGGCCCACGAGAAGATCGAGATGATCAGCGCGATCGCCGCCCAGGAGGCTCCCGCCCCGCTGTTGCCCGCGATCGCCGCGGCGGCGACGAGCAGCGGGACGATCAGGAAGATGTCGACGATCCGCATCATGAGCGCGTCGACCCGCCCGCCGTAGTACCCGGCGGTGGCGCCCCACAGGGCACCCACGGCCGTGGACAGCAGCGAGACGGTGAAGGCGACCTTCAGCGTCTGCTGGGCCCCGCGCATGAGCTGGCCGAGGACGTCGTGTCCGGCTGCCGAGGTGCCCAGCGGATGCGCGCCGCTCGGCGGCTGGTTGCTGGGGATCTCCCGGTAGACCGTGTGGTCCCAGGTCCAGAAGAAGGGCCCCACGAACGCGAACAGCGCGATGAGAGCCAGGAGGACCAGGCTGATCATCGCGGGGCGGTGCCGGCTGAACCTGATCAGGACGGTCTGGAGCTGGGTGCGGTCGGCGCTGTTCTTCGCCTTCTTCGCCGGTTCACGGTGGGCGCTTCCGAACATGCCGTTCTCACTCATAGCGAATCCTCGGGTCCAGCACGGCGTACAGCAGGTCGGCGACGAGGTTGGCCAGGATGACCATCACCCCGCTGAGCAGAAGCCAGCCCATCAGCGCGAAGGAGTCGTTGTTGTCCACCGCGGTGATGAAGAAGTCGCCCAGACCGCGCCATTGGAAGACCACCTCGGTGAGGATGGCCCCGTCGATGACACCGGCGACGCCGATGGCGACCACGGTGGTCAGCGGGATGAGCGCCGTGCGCAGGGCGTGGCGCCGGATGACCGTGTGGTTGCGCAGGCCCTTGGCCCGTGCCAGGCGCACGTAGTCGCTGTTCATCACCTCGAGCATGGAGGTCCGTTGGTAACGGCTCCAGGAGGCGAAGCTGATCAGCATGAGCACGATCGTCGGCAGAGCCATGTGGGCGAAGGCGTTGAGGAACTGGTCCCACAACGGCTCCCCCTGGGCCCGGAAGCGCCCGTCCCCGATGGTGGCGAAGACCTGGTCCCCCACCAGTTGGTTGAACTTGACCCCCGCGGCCTGCATGATGCCCGCGAACCAGAACGTGGGCAGCGCCAGGGCCAGGAAGCCGATGAAGGTGAGGGTGTAGTCGAGTTTCGAGTACTGGCGCAGCGCGCTGATCACACCGGTGACGATCGCGAGGCCGAGCGCGAAGACCATGGCCGCGCCGACCAGGCGCAGGGTGGTCCACAGGCGTTCCGCGATGGCCGTGCCGATGTCGTACTGCGGGCCCTGGGTGGAGGGGCCGAACTCGCCCTGGAGCAGGCCGATGTCGCCGTTGCCTCCGATCCCGGTCATCCACAGCCAGTAGCGCTCGGGCATGGAACGGTCGAGGTAGAGCCGCGCCTCGGCCTGCTGCAGTACTTCCTCGCTGGGGGGCGGCTGGGCCATCCGGACGTCGGCGAGCGGATCACCGGAGACGTCGATCATCACGAAGGTGAGGACGGATGCGAGGATCAGGACGGGAATCGCGCCCAGAACGCGCCGCATCGTGTAAACGAGCATGGGAGTGATCCTTCAGGGGTGGACGAGGACCGGTCCGGCCCCGGGGAGGGGTGTCCCGGGGCCGGACCTGGGTTGCGCGCCGGACTAGCTGGCGACGTCCCACTCACCGATGTTGTAGGTGGCTCGGTAGCTGGACTGAAGGTTGTCCTGGACGTTCACGAGCCGGTCGGTGTTGGCGAAGAAGTAGTTGGGCTCCGCCATGATCGGCAGCACGTAGGCGTCCGGGACCAGGATCTCCATCGCCTGGTTGCTGAGGTCGGCAGCGGTGTCCAGGTCGGGGGCGTTGACCGACTGCTGGGCCAGGTCGTCGACCTCCTCGTTGGAGTAGCCGCCGTAGTTGCTCCCGCTCTCGCTGTGCCAGAACTGGTCGGCGTTGCCGGTGAAGTACGGGGAACCCGACCAGCCGTACTGGACGATGTCGTACTCCGACGCGGCGAGCATGCCGCCCAGGTCGTCGGTCATCTCGATGTTGGCCGTGATGCCGATCTCGGCGAGCTGCGCCTGGATCAGCTGGACCGAGGTGTTGCGGACGGTCGAGTCGGTGCTCCGCAGGCGGAACGGGCCGATCTCGTCGCCGTCGAGGCTGAGGGTCTCACCGGACTCGAAGCCCTCGTAGCCGGCCTCCTCCAGGATGCTCCGGGCCTCGTCGAGGTCGCCGGTGCCCTGGCTCTCGCCCTCGAAGTGGTCGACGTAGTAAGGGCTGTCGGCAGCGAAGACGTGGTTGTTCTTCAGCTCGTAGTCGGGGTAGCCGCCGCCGAAGTTGCGGTTGGCGATGTCGTCCCGGTCGATCGCGGTGAAGATGGCGCGGCGCAGCTCGACGTCCTGGAGCTGCTCGTTCTTCAGGTTGAGGTCGACGTGCTCCCAGGTGGCGCCTTCGGCGATGGTCAGCTCCGCGTTGGGCAGGTCCTGGACCTGGGTGATGACGTCCTCGCTGTAGTCAGCGGGGTTCGCGCCGTCGATCTCACCGTTGACGAAGGCGTTCACGAAGGTGCCCTCGTCGGTGTTGAAGAGCATCGTGACCTTGTCGAGCGCGGGGGCCTCACCGAAGTAGTTCGGGTTCGGCTCCTTGACGACCTCGTTCTCGAGGTCGCCCTCGGTGATGATGAACGGGCCACCGGACCAGTCGGGGCGTTCGGCGTGCAGCCAGGCGTAGTACTCGCCCAGCTCGTCCGGGTCGTCGACGTCCCAGCCGTTCTCCTCGGCCAGGTGCGCGGGCAGGAACCCGCCGGCCTGGCTGTGGGCGTCGAACAGGCCCATCCACTCCGGGTCGGCCAGCCCCTCCTTCAACTGGAAGGTGGCGGTCTTGCCGTCGACCTGGACGTTGTCGACCTTGTCGAAGCTGGTGGAGGCGCGGGGGTCGCAGTCGGCGCAGTAGCCCTCCTCGGGCGAGGTGCCGAGCATCCAGCTGACCCGCAGGTCCTCGCCGGTCATCGGCTCGCCGTCACTCCACACGGCGTCGTCGGCGAGGGTGATGCTCCACTCGAAGGGACCCTCGTCGGGGTCGTCGTTGACGAGGGTGGGTTCCTCGGCGAGCACGTCCATGTCGTACTCGTACGTCGCGTCGGGCTGCCACTGACCGGTGTAGGGGAGAACGCCGGAGAGCATCTGGACGACGTAGACGCTGCCACCCGCGAGGCTGGTGGCCTGCCAGGCACCGGGAAGGCTGTTGATCACCCAGGTGACCTCCTTGGGGCCGCCCTCCCCGCCGCCACCTCCGTCACCGGAACAGCCACTGGCCACCAGCACCGCTGACGCCGCCGCGGCGGCGAGTGCCAACGTCTTTCGACGCTTGAACATAGTCACACCCTTGATCCCTTATGCGAACTGGCCGCGGGGCTGATCCCGACCGGGCGCACCCCGCCAAAACTAGGCGATTAGTAATTTAGAAGACCATTGAGCGAAATGTCTGTATAGCCCCACTGGCGGATTCGTGACCCATCCGCAACCGGCTCGCCCTCGGGCTCTCTGAGGCCGGACACGAACTCTCGCCACGTCGGCAAACACCGGTTCACTCCACCGTCGACCCAGGTCAGACCAGCAGGATCAGGGAAGTCCAAGCCGCCGGGATTCGGACAAGCCAGAAAAGGATTGCGGATTACAGGAGACCCTCTCCAGCAAAGAAGCATCCACAAACGAGGTTTAACTACCATTTCGACGCAGACGACTACCGAGAGATAACCAGACAAACAACAACAAAGTTCTCATCTATGCCAAAAGCCATCGCCAGCTCCACCTTTCACCCCCCACAGCCCTCGCCCCACCCTGAGAGAAAATTGATGGGATGATCCGGTCAACCCTTCTCGAAAGGCGACAAGAGGGAGGAAAACTCCGCCCGTGTGTCCTGAACCCCCACGCACGGGCTGACCGAAACCGAGAACCCAGTACCCACGAAGCGGATAGGGTTCCCTGTGACGGCCTCCGTCATCCTCAGCGCCCCGCCCAGCGAGAGAGGCATCCGCCGTGTCCGAATCGGTCCGCCTGGTCTGCCCTGTAGGCCGCAAGTACGTGGAGCTGTGGGGTGGTTACGCTCTGCTGACCCTGGGCGTCGTGGCCGTGGCCCTCGACCCCGCCCACTGGGCGAACATCGTTCTCGGCGTCATCCTCGTACTCCTCGGCGCCGCCTCGGCCGTCCACGGCCACCTCATCAAGGCACCGGTCCTGGAGGTCTCCGGGGAGGAGTTCCGCTACGAGCGCGGCAGCTACGTCGTCCGGATCCCCTTCAAGGAGATCGGCTCCTACTACGTGCTGCCCGGGCGCATCCGCTCCCTGGGCCTGTGCGACCACACGGGGCGCCCCAAGCGCTTCCCCTCGCTGAAGAGCCGCCGGACCTCGCGCACCTACCTGCCGCTGACCGGGATGACCAACCCCGCCAAGGTGGAGTCCTTCATGGCCGTGGCCGGCATCCCGCCGCGCAAGCGCTCCCTGGCCTCCTGAGCCGGTCCCGGGGCCGTCCGGTGCGGTGCCGAGCTGCCCCGCGAGACTCTCATCTGTGAACACATCGGATCAATTCGCCCACACGCGCCCCATGGACATACCGCCCCAAGGCTGATTCATCTAGTCTCGATGGGGTGAAGCAGTCCAGAATCACCGCCATCCTGACCGTTGCGGGGATGCTCGCGGCCATGTGGGTCCTCGAGATCCTCGACACCCCCTTGGGGGGCCACCTCGACCGGCAGTTCGGGATCCAGTCCGGCAGCACCGACTCGCCCTGGACCGTGCTGACCGCACCGTTCATGCACGGCAACTTCGCCCACCTGATCGGCAACTCGCTGCCGTTCCTGGTACTGGGGTCCCTCGTGGCCTTCAGCGGCCTGGGCCGGTTCCTGCTCACCACACTGATCGTGGCCGTCGTCAGCGGCGTCGGTGTGTGGCTGTTCACCTCCAACGGCGTCATCACCGTGGGCGCCAGCGGGCTGGTCTTCGGCTACTTCGGCTACACGGTCCTGCGCGGCATCATCGAACGCAGAACCGTCGACATCGTCATCATGATCTGCGTGGTCATCTTCTACGGCACCATGATCTGGGGTGTCCTGCCCCAGCACCCCGGCGTCTCCTGGCAGGCGCACCTGTTCGGTTTCCTCGGCGGCCTCCTGGCCGCCTACGTCCTGCCCAAGCGCGACAAGCCCGGCCAGATCAGCCAGCGGAGCATCGGGGGCGCCCAGGGCGGCTACTACGCCCCCTGAGCCCGCACCGGCCCGAGCGGTCCCGTACGGGACCCGCACAGGACCGCGGGGGCCGTCTCCCGTGAGGAGACGGCCCCCGCGGTGTGTCCGGAGGTCAGAACCGAAGGTCCTCGGCGTCCTCCATCAGGGTGCGCTCCAGGAACACGGGGTTCTGAGCGAGCCACTGACGGGCGCCCGCGACGGGGTCGGTGACCCCGGGACCGACCGTGAGCGCCTGCAGGGAGGCCAGCTCCTCGTCGTCCATGGTCCAGTTGCGGATCCACTCGGCCAGCTCCGGGTAGTCCTCCTCGAACCCCGAGCGCCCGATCGAGTGCAGGCCCTCGACACCGCCCATCGCGCCCTGCGGGTCCTCGAGGTCCCTCAGCTCGTACTGGGCGTAGGCCGGGTGCGGACGCCACAGCGTTACAACGATGGGCTCCTCCTCCAGAACGGCCGCGTCCAGCTCGGCCACCATCGAGGAGCCCGACGAGGTCTCCAGCTCGAAGTCCTGTTCCAGCCGGTACCCGGGCATGGCCTGTTCCCGGGTGACCTGGGTCAGGCCGGCGTCCGGTTCGATGCCGACGATGGTGCCGCCCAGCTCGTCGGCGTGCCCGGGGAGGTCGTCGATCGACTGCACGTCGTCCATGTACTCGGGGACCGTGAGGGTGAGGGTGGCGTTGTCGTACCAGGAGCCCAGGCTCTCGATCCGCCCCCGGTGCTCCTCCATGTACTCGTGGTGGGTGACCGGGAGCCACATGTCCAGGTAGAGGTCGAGCTCGCCGTCGGCCACCCCCTGGAAGGCCGGGGCGACGTCGGTCTCGGCGACCGTGACGTCGTAGCCCTTCTCCTCCAGGACGGCCTCCCACATGTGGGTGACCGCGACCGCCTCCTCCCAGGCGATCAGCGCGATGGTGATCTCCTCGAGGTCTCCACCGCCGTCGAGACCGGGCACCAGGCCGCCCTCACCCGCGCAGGCGGACAGCAGGAGCACACCGCTCATACCGGCGGCGGCCAGGCCTGCACTGCGCTTACGGCTGTCCATCATGTAATCGTCTTCCCTCACTGCGTGCTTCTGCGGGCCGGTCCGCGTGAGGGGGGTCCATCGGTACCGGCTCCGGGACTTCGCCCAGACGACGGCCGCCCCCACACGTGGTGGAGGCGGCCGACTTCGTATGTCTACCCGATGATTCGGGTGTTCTGTACGCCCCGTGACGGGCGCCACACGCTGAGGTCCTAGAAGTCCAGGCCCTCGGCGTCCTCACCCAGGGTGCGCTCCAGGAACTCGGGGTTCTCGGAGAGCCACTCGCGGGCGCCGGCCTCGGGGTCCTCGACGTCGTCGCCGACGGTCAGCGCCTCGAGGGAGGCGAGCTCGTCGTCGTTCATGGACCAGTCCTCGAGCCAGCCGGAGAGCTGCGGGTAGTCGCCGCCGAAGCCGTCACGGCCGACCGCGTGGATCGTCTCGGCGTCGCCCATGAGGCCCTCGGGGTCCTCGAGGTCCTTCAGGTCGTGCTTGGCGTAGGCCGGGTGCGGACGCCACAGCGTCACGACGATGGGCTCCTCGTCGGCGATCGCGGAGTCCAGCTCGGCGAGCATCGCCGCGCCGGAGGAGGTCACCAGCTCGAAGTCCTCGTTCAGGCCGTAGCCCGGCATCGCGTCGTTCTGGGTGGTGTCCGTCAGACCGGCGCCCGGGTCGATGCCGACGATGCGGCCGTCCAGCTCGTCCACGTGGTCGAGCAGGTCGGGGATGGAGTTGACGTCCTCCATGTACGCGGGGACCGTCAGGGTCAGGATGGCGTTGTCGTACCAGGAGCCCAGGTCCTCCAGCTGGTCCCCGTAGTCCTCCCAGTACTGCTCGTGCGTGTTGGGAAGCCACGTGTCCAGGAAGAGGTCCACGTCGCCGTTGGCGGCACCCTGGTACATCGGGGCGACGTCCACGTCGGTGACCTCGACGTTGTAGCCCTTCTCCTCCAGGACGACCTCCCACATGTGGGTGACCGCGATCGCCTCTTCCCAGGCGATCAGCGCGATGTTGACGTCCTGCAGGTCGTCACCGGTGCCCGAACCGCCGTTCTGGCCCTCGTCGGAGCCTCCGGTCAGGTCCTCACCGCCGCCGCCACAGGCGGTCAGCAGGAGCACACCGCTCATACCGGCCGCGGCCAGGGCCGTCATGCGCTTTCGGCTGTACATCTGGTTTCCTTCCATCAGGACTTCTGTGAAACGGCCGGGTGTCAGGAAGAACTGCTGACCCGGGCCTGTGGACTCTTACGGGTGACGGCCGCGGTCAGGCGGTCCAGGAAGATCGCCAGGATGACCACGGCGATGCCCGCCTCGAAGCCCAGCGCGCCGTCGTTGCGTGTGATGCCCTGGTAGACCTGGCTGCCGAGACCGCCCGCACCGACCATGCCGGCGATGACGACCATGGACAGGCCCAGCATGATCACCTGGTTGACACCGGCCATGATCGTCGGCAGCGCGAGGGGGAGCTGGATACCGGTGAGGATCTTGCGCCTGGGGGCGCCGAAGGCCTCGCCGGCCTCGACCAGCTCCTTGTCGATCTGCCGGATGCCGAGTTCCGTCAGGCGCACACCGGGCGGCATCGCGAACACGATGGTCGCGACCACACCGGGCACCGCACCGATGGAGAAGAAGAAGATCGCCGGGATCAGGTACACGAACGCGGGAAGCGTCTGCATCAGGTCCAGGACCGGCTTGGCGATCTTGCTCACGAGGTCGTTGTAGGCCGCCAGGATGCCGATCGGGATCGCGATGACCACCGCGATGAAGCTGGCCACCAGGACCAGGCCCAGGGTGTCCATGGCGTTGGACCACTGGCCGACCGAGGCCACGAGGGTGAGCGCGATCAGCGAGAACACGCCGAGGCGCCATCCGGCCACCGAGAGCGCGAGCAGGCTCAGCAGCAGGATCATCAGCACGGACATCGGGTTGGTGACCAGCATCGGCAGGACCAGCCAGCCGAGCAGGACCAGCACGAGCCAGCCGCCGGCGAGGATCCCCGTGCGCACGCGGTTGGCCGCGTCCACCGCACCCAGGGCGGCCGTCGCGATCAGGAAGACCAGCGAGACGACCGTGTAGGGCTCGACGTTCGTGTCGAAGAGGTTCATCGCCCAGACGAAGAGCCCCGGAACGCTGTTGATGATGCTGGTCATCAACCCGAACTGCGCCTCTCCGATGTACAGGAGCGAGGTCACCACGACGATGGCGAGCAGCGGGATCCGGCGGGTGCGCACCAGCGGGACCGCGATGATCACGGCGGCGATGAAGGCGAGTTGCCCGGCCCCGGGTTCGACGAAGAACCCGGCGAGCACGGAGACGGCCCAGCGGATGAATTCGCCGATCACGTCGAAGACCACGCCGAAGTGGGCCTTGAGCCAGCTGTTGAACGCCTCGAACCCGTCACCGATGGGCAGGGAGGGCGGGAAGTTCACGGGGGTCACTTGGCGGCCTCCTCGTTCTCGTCCCGGACGAGGGAGGCGAGCACCGACTCACGGGTGACCATGCCCAGCACGTCGCCCTCGGCCGACACCACACGGAGGCGGTCCGAGGTGGAGACGCTGGTGTACAGGTCCGCCACGAGCGTGTCCGAGCTGACCTGGGGGGCGTCCGCGTCGACGGCGGCGTCGGCGAGCGCCTCCGCGGCGGTGAGCACACGGCTGCGGTCGACGTCCTCGACGAAACGCTCGACGTACTCGTTGGCCGGGGCGTTCAGGATCTCCGAGGCCTCGCCGATCTGGGCGACACGGCCGTCGCGGAGCACGCAGATCCGGTCACCGAGCCGCATGGCCTCGTTGAGGTCGTGCGTGATGAAGATGATCGTCTTGCCCAGCGTCGCCTGGAGCTCCAGGAGCTGGGTCTGCATGTCGCGGCGGATCAACGGGTCGAGCGCGCTGAAGGCCTCGTCCATGAGGATGATGTCGGTGTCCGCGGCCAGGGCGCGGGCCAGGCCCACACGCTGCTGCATACCGCCGGACAGCTGCTCCGGGAGCTTGTCCTCCCAGCCTTCGAGGCCCACGAGTGCGAGGGTCTCCTTGGCCTTGGCGAAGCGCTCCGCGCGGGGCAGCCCGCGCAGCTCGAGACCGTAGGCGGCGTTCTCCAGCACCGTCCGGTGCGGCAGCAGGGCGAAGTGCTGGAAGACCATGCTGATCTTCTCGCCCCTGAGCTTCAGCAGGTTCTTCTGGCTGAGGGTGGTGATGTCCACGCCGTCGATCTCGACTGATCCGGCGGTCGAGTCGAGAAGTCCGTTGAGCATGCGGATCAGGGTCGACTTCCCCGATCCCGACAGGCCCATGACGACGAAGATCTCGCCTGGTTGGACCTCGAAGGACACGTCGATGACAGCAGCGGTCACGTCGAGGTCGGCGATGGTGTCGCGGTGGCTGCCGTCGGCGAGCCGTTCTACGGCCACCTTCGACTGCCTACCGAACACCTTGTACAGGTGGTCTGCGCGTACTACTGGCACGGTCTCCTCTATGGGGCTGTCCCTGCCGCGAGGCACAGAGGGGCCCTAAGACCCCGCAGCTGGCCTGCGGTTCCCTCAGGTAGACGGTCCGCGCAGAGCCCCCCCGTGCGCGCCCGAATCGGGCGAAACCACTACCTGGTTCACGTCGGGGCGCCACCTTACCGAGATGTGTACGCACAGTTCAGGCGGTATGTCACTACCAGATAACATGTTTAGCCGCCATAAAACCCGTCCGCCGACCTATAGCACCGGATGCCGACGCCGGAGAGCGCCCATATGTGATCTATACCACTGACCATTTTGTGGCGACACGGGTCACAGTTGCGTGACAGGGACACGAAACGACAGAACGTGTCAGAGCATGACCGTACCGTAGTCCCCCCTCGAGCCGCCAGAGTGGCCCAACCACAGGGCCTATCGCTCCGTGATCCGGGTTCGCGAGAAGTTCTGGTGCGACCGCGAGGGCGTCGGCCCGCGCTGCCCCTGGTAGCGGGAGCCGTAGGCGGCGGACCCGTAGGGGCGCTCAGCGGGCGAGGTCAGCCGGAACATGCACAGCTGCCCGATCTTCATGCCCGGGTAGAGCTTGATCGGCAGGGTCGCGACGTTCGACAGCTCGAGGGTGACGTGCCCGGAGAAGCCGGGGTCGATGAATCCCGCCGTCGAGTGCGTGAGCAGCCCGAGCCGGCCGAGCGAGCTCTTGCCCTCGAGGCGGCTCGCGATGTCGTCCGGCAGGGTCACCATCTCGTACGTGGAGGCCAGCACGAACTCGCCGGGGTGCAGGATGAACGCCTCGTTCCCGTCCGTCTCGACCAACCGGGTCAGGTCCGGCTGTTCCACCGACGGGTCGATGTGCGGGTACTTGTGGTTCTCGAAGACCCGGAAGAACCGGTCGAGGCGGACGTCGATACTCGACGGCTGGATGAGAGAGGGGTCGAAGGGATCGATCCGGACCCGCCCGGAGTCGATTTCTGACCTGATATCGCGATCGGAGAGCAGCACGCTCCGAACTTACCGCCTGCGAGAACACCCCGGAGGCGCCAGCGGCAACCGCGCCGACTTGCCCCCGGACCCCCGAGTTGGGCTAGGATAGCCAGCGTTGGTCCGCCCTTCAGGCGCCACCGCGCGGATGTAGTTCAATGGTAGAACTTCAGCTTCCCAAGCTGATAACGCGGGTTCGATTCCCGTCATCCGCTCCAGACACACAAACGGCCAGGTCGTTCGGGTTTTCTCGAACACCTGGCCGTTTGCTTTTCCCAGGGCGTGACCCGGCCGCCGTGCCACACACGTGCCTGGGCCGCGCCCCGGCGGAGGAACCGGAAGAGCCGACCGCCTGAGGCACGGTCCTCGACGGTCGGCGTCCCGGTCAGCGGTGTCGTTCCCCCGCCCTGTTCTCACGGGTTCGCGGTGGGGGCGGCCGCCGTTCCGCGCAGACCGCGGATGAGCAGTCCGACCATGTGGCGGGGGTCGTACCGGGTGTCGGACTCGTGTCCGATGCAGAGGTTCCCGATGCCCCTCATCAACTCGTAGGCGTCCACTCCGGGCGTGGTCTGGCCGGCGCGTTCGGTGGCCTCCAGCAGCTCCGCGCACACCGGAACGAGCCGCTCGAGGAAGTAGGCGTGCAGCTGGCGGAACCCGGTGTCGTCCGAGCCCAGGGCGTCGGCGAGGCCGTGCTTGGTGATGAGGAAGTCGACGAACCGGTCCACCCACGCGAGGAGGGCGTCGAGAGGCGACGCCGCCTCGGCCAGGAGCCGGGGCCCGGCGGCCGCACAGGCTTCCACCTGGTGCCCGTACACCGCGACGACCAGATCGGTGCGGGTCGGGAAGTGCCGGTAGATGGTCCCCAGGCCGACGCCCGCCTCCGCCGCGATCTCACGGATCGGCGCGTCGACGCCCGAAGCCACGAAGACGGCGGCCGCCGCCTCGAGAAGTCTCTGCTCGTTGCGCTGCGCATCGGAACGCCGAGCACGACGCGGGGACGCCGCCGGGCCTTGTCCTGTCATCTGAGTAGTCCCTGAGGGGCCTTGGCGCCGCGGAACGTCTTCCGCGGCTCCGGTTACTGGAACGCTGATCCGCCATGAGTGTAATCGGCCGGGCCCCGCAGACCGGCGACCGGCCAGACCGCGCCCAGCGCCACCTTGACGATCCGGAACCTTGTTCCGTATCGTCTTTAACGGAACACTGATCCGTTAAGGCTTGGCCGTGTGCCGACCACGCAGTTCCTGCGGCGTCAGCCGTGCCAGCTCACGAGAGGAACCACGTCCATGAGCTACACCCGAACACCGGTGCCCGCCTCAGCGGTGCTCTCCATCGCGCCGGTGACACTCCCGACCCCGAACCGCGCCGTCGATCTGCAACTGCGGGTTTCGGCACCGGTATCCGGCTCGCACCTGCCCATCGTCCTGTTGTCGCACGGGCACGGACCGTCGAACTTCCTGTCGTCGCTGTACGGCTACGGACCACTGGGCGACTTCCTGGCAGCGCACGGCTTCGTGGTCGTCCAACCCACGCACCTGGACTCCGCGACACTCGGCCTGCGCGACGCCGACGACGCCGAAGCGCCTCTGTACTGGCGCACACGGGCCGCGGACATGTCGTTCGTCCTCGATCACCTCGACGAGGTCGAGAAGGCACTGCCCGAACTGCGAGGACGCACCGACCGGGACAGGATCGCCGTCGTGGGGCACTCGATGGGCGGGTTCACGGCGGGCCTGCTGCTCGGCGCCCGTACCGTCGACCCCGCGGACGGATCGGAGATCGATCTCGCCGATCCGCGCCTCACCGCCGGCGTCATGCTGTCCGCGCCCGGGAACGGCGGTGACTCACTGAGCGAGTACGCCAAGGAGCACTACCCCATCCTGTCGGGCACCGATTTCTCCCGCATGGACGCTCCCGTCCTCGTCGTCGGGGGTGCCGAGGACGACTCGACCCACCTGACCGTCCGCGGCCCCGAGTGGTACACCGACGCCTACACGTCCTCGCCCGGCCGGAAGTCGCTGCTTCAGCTCTTCGGCGCGGGGCACGCCCTCGGGGGCGTGTCCGGCTACGACGCGGCCGAGGCGTCGGACGAGAGCCCGGAACTGGCCGCCGCGACCCTGTGGCTCACCTGGGCGTTCCTGCGCACGGAGCTCGGCCTGGACGAGCACGCCTGGGACTTCGCAGGCCACGCGCTCACGAGCGCACCCGCCCCGCTCGGACGCGTCGAGTCCGGATGACCGGCACGCGAGGGAGCGGCTTCGGAGAAACCGTCCTCAGCGAGACCTGAAAACTTGTAGCGGCGAGAGTAGACATGGCTATCTCGTGCTGCTAGATTTCCTGTCGTAGCCACCGAGATACACGGCTGGACCACCGGATACGCCGGTGGAGAGCAGTACGGCCCGACCGGCGCGCTTGGCTGTACGGCGCCGGGGGCCGGCAGGACAGCAGTACCGAAGTTGAGCAGTACCGGTTTCCCGCTTGTTCAGGGGAGGCCGCAGCAGTACGGCCCGACCGGCGCGCTTGGCTGTACGGCGCCGGGGGCCGGCAGGACAGCAGTACCGAAGTTGAGCAGTACCGGTTTCCCGCTTGTTCAGGGGAGGCCGCAGCAGTACGGCCCGACCGGCGCGCTTGGCTGTACGGCGCCGGGGGCCGGCAGGACAGCAGTACCGAAGTTGAGCAGTACCGGTTTCCCGCTTGTTCAGGGGAGGCCGCAGCAGTACGGCCCGACCGGCGCGCTTGGCTGTACGGCGCCGGGGGCCGGCAGGACAGCAGTACCGAAGTTGAGCAGTACCGGCCTCTCGCTCCCACAGGGGAGGCCGCAGCAGGAAGAAGGACGCGGTAGGGCTTGACCGGCGCACGGTTGTTCGGCGCCGGGGGCCGGTAGGACCGCAGTCGAAAGCAGTGCACGAAATGAGAAGCGAGAGGAGTAGATGCCATCAGGATCGCCTGAGCGAGGAGAAGTTCCGCTCGGGTACCGCAGGCCCCTGTTCTGGAAGAGGGTGGTCCACGGTCACACAACCGCGATCCCCGCGCTCCCGTCCCAGCTCGACCTCGGGAAGCGGAAGACCGGCAGCGGCCGGTAGGTGGTATTGAACTCTCGGGCCCCAGCGCCACATGGCGCTGGGGCCCTCGACGTGCGTTCAGGAGAAGAAGGACACACACTTGCCCCGTCCCGAGACCGGTCACCGGTTCGACGATGACGACTACCCCGCCTACACCGTGGGCGCCGCCGCAGAGATGATCGGCACCACGCCGGCCTTCCTGCGCGCTCTGGGTGAAGCCAAACTGATCGAGCCCCTGCGCTCGGAGGGCGGCCACCGACGCTACTCCCGCTACCAGCTCAGGATCGCCTCCCGAGCGCGTGAACTCGTGGACGAGGGCACACCGATCGAGTCCGCGTGCCGCATCATCATCCTGGAGGACCAGCTGGAGGAGGCACAGCGCATCAACGAGGAACTGCGCACCGCCGACCAGGCCGAGGAGTGAGAGTCCCGGCCCGAGGTGTTCTCCCCGGTCGCGACATGCTCCTCACCGCTCTCCCCGCTCGGCGCCCGGGTGGGGATTCTCGTTTTCCGCAGCCGTTTCCCGGGCTCCGTGCGACCGGAGTCGTCCGGCGGTTCGATGCCCGCCGACCGTGCAGACACCGGGACGTTCGTTTTTCGCCGGCCTGGCCTCTCACCGTTTCCGCGCGGGCCGAGGCATGGAACCGGTGCCCTGTCCACGGGTCTTCGGGGTCAGGCCGGGGTCGGGAAGCGGAGGAGGGCTCCGATGCCACCGTCGAGCTCCGCCTCGTCCAGCGGAATCAGTTCGAGTCCGGCACCGGTCGTGGCTGCCGCACGCGGGATGGCTGCGCGGGCGGGTTCGGTACGGGGATCGGCCACTCCCAGGTCGCGAAGTTCCTGTGCGGCGATGGCGACCTGCTCACCGGACTCGCCGATGTACAGCTCACGCTCGGCTCCGGGGAGCTCGTCGTTCCACAGCAGTGTCTCCACCTGACCGCGCTGGAGCGCGTGCACGACCGCGTCCATCCCCTCCACCGAGGCGCCGTCCGCACGGCCGCGACCGAGGGCGTCCACCGACTCCCGCAGGTGTTCGGTGGCCTTGGCGTCCAGCCGCTGAGCCAGTTCCTCCTCGAGCGGTGAGTTCTCCGATCCCGGTCCACGAGCCCCTGTCTCCAGGTACTCCACCCGTTCCCTCAGGTCGCCGGGGAGGAGGTCGGCGATGTCGCCGCGCACCTGCACCTCGCCGGCGAGGGCGATCACCTCGGCACCGCTGGTTCCGGCAGCCTCCGTGACCGCCTCCGCCACCAGGCTGAGGTTCTGGCTCACCTGTTCGTCCACCGCGCGCTGCATCTGCTTGTGGTGGAAGCCTCCCTCGCGGACCTTGTGCACGGGCTTGTCGTCACCGTCCACCCTTCGGGCCTCGATCCGCCCGTCGACGTACTCGGTGGCCAGGTCGGCACCGACACTGTCGGCGACGACCAGCACGTGCGGCACGCGTCGGCGCTCGGCCGCCATGTACGGGAGCGGGTCGGGCAGGGCACCCACGCTCACCTGGAAGTCCTGCTGCGGCGGTCGGGCCACCGTGGAGTTGAAGACGACCTCGTCACCGGAGGCGTACACCACCTGGCCGTGCGGGCCGGGCACTCCCTGGGTGTCGCCCACCACACCGTCCATGGCTGCGACGGTCTCCTCGGGGGCTCCCTTCTCCAACAGGGCCGCGCGGGCCTGTTCCCAGCGCAGTCGGATCGTGTGCTCGGCGTCCTCGACGTTTCGGGAGGAATTGATGAACAAGGACGCCACAGGCCCGGGGCGGTCATAGAGGGGTTGCAGAAAAGTCAGGTCCATGTTCGTTCCTCCACTCATTCGGTTCGGAGAACCTACGGCTTACCACTTCGTTGAGAGCCCTGCCCACGTATGTCGAACCCAATCGGACGTGAACCGCAGACCGGGTGTGCCCTGCGCCACTTCGAATGAATTTCGAAAATTCCGAGTAAAAGCTCTGAGATGTGGCAGGACTTCAGGGAGACAGGCAACGATGCCACCGTTCCGCACAAGGAGGAGGGCTCATGGGCCAGTCGGAGAAACTCAAGGGCAGGGCGACCCAGGCCACGGGCAAGCTCAAGGAGATGGCCGGGAGGGCGACCGGCAACAACCGGCTGCGCAACCGGGGCCGCTTCGAGATGCTCAAGGGGCGTGCCGTCACGCGGGCCGCGGGCTGGAAGGACTCCGTACGCGGGGCCTTCAGGAACCGGCGTTCCAGCGGGCGATGAACGCCTGAACAGCGCCCCGCCGCCGCATCATCGGCCCCTCCCGCGACACTTCGCGGGAGGGGCCGACTCCTGTGCTCCGCACTCCCGGGACGTAGGCCTCGACAGCATATGGACCGGCACACATACGGGAGGCCGCCGTGTCCGAGTTCTTCCCCCAAAGACCTCAAGGACACGGCGGCCGTTTCCCCAAGGGGCCCGCCACGCACGAGATCCTCCCCCGAAGACCTCAAGTGCGTAGCAGCTTCATTCCCCTGCCCGACGCTAACACACGCGGGCAGTGGTTGACCTACCCAACGAGCCAGTCGAAAACATCCGAGCGGAATTAACTTTCCTTTATACGCAGCCTTGTAAAATCGCGCGGGGTAACAGGGGCCGGTGCTACGCGTGAGGTCTTCTTCCCCATGCCCGTCAGCCCTCGCGAGCGTCCGGATCGGCCGACAGGTACACGCGCGGCCTTTCCCGTCCTTCTCCACGGGAGCGCAGCGCCGGCACGGCGCGGACGCTCTCCCCCTCCCACCGACGGCGCACCGGTCGACGGGACCGCTGCTCATGTCGGCCGAACGGCCCTCCGTCCGGTCGGCCCCAGCGGGGCGGGACGGAGGGGCCTCACCATTCCATCGGCGGGTAGGCCACGAGGAGCAGGCCTGTTCTCAGGAGGATGTTCAGCCAGATGTTGCGGTAGCACGACCACAGGTAGCCGCACAGCAGGCCGACCGGGGTGTAGGTGAGCAGGGCCAGCCCGAGGTCGTGGGTCAGGGGGCCGTCGGGCAGGGGGATCAGGAGCAGGTAGGGCTGGACGAACGCGTAGAACAGGGCGAACAGCAGGGACGCGGTGATGATCGCCGTCCATCTGCCCCAGAGGAGCTCCAGGCGGCTCTGGAGCATGCCGCGGAAGAAGGTCTCCTCGCAGACCGCGGCGATCAGGTACAGGACGGCGACTCCGAGTACGAGCACCACTGGTTGCCGGGGGTACTGCCACGGGGTGAGCATGAGGGACATCAGCGCGATCGCCAGCAGGACCGGGGCGAGCCCGAGCCAGCGCCACCGGTCGGTCACCTTCATGGCGATGTCGGACAGGGCGGTGCCCGCTCCGAGGAACAGGGTCGTCAGGCGGTCGATCGCGATCGCCGGGAGGGCGAGGAAGAAGAGCAGCCGTGCGACCAGGGACATCGGGGCCAGCGAGCCGGCCGAGGCCTCCGGGGCCAGGCCCTCGAGGATCCAGTCCAGGATCCCCACGAACACGACACATGCCACCAGGCAGAAGGCCAGCCAGAGCAGCTGACCGTGAAGGGGCTGGGCGGTGAGGGCGATCCTGACCCTCGCGTCGAGTTCGCGGCGCTGCCCGTAGCGCACGGCCAGGAACCCGCAGAGGACACCCGCGACCGTCAGCGGCCCCCAGGAGACCAGCAGCGCGAACCCTCCGTGGAACATGACGTCCTGGCGCAGCCCCGGGTCGACGACCAGAGTGAGTGCGACCACGAGCAGGGCGACAGCTGAGATCAGCACACCTTTCACCACTGGTACCCCCTGTCCCATCATCCCCCGGGACCAGCGAAAGGGCGCGTACCGGTCCGAGGCGTGTCGATCCGGGAAAACCGGTTGTCGATCCCCGGGGAGCGGCGGAGGGTGGCGGACCATGGCCGACGAGCACCCCCTGACCGGTTGCGGGCCGGCCTGCGGCTCGTCGAGAGGTGCGGCGGGTGGCACCGCGAACCGTTCCATGAGACGAGCCCTGCCCACATCGGCGTCTACGGCCGGCCCTGAACCGCCACGATTCGAATAAATCACAAAGAAATAGTTCAATAACCCCGCACCGCGGTTCGTGGACCCATTACCCCAAGGTCCTTCTTCTGTCCGGATCGTGTCCGAACCCGGCCACAGGAGAGATAGGCGGGGAAAAGGCGGTGTAGTACTGACTTCCAGAGGGGCGGAGCACCTCGCACCACTCTCTGTGAGGTCTGTTTTCCTCTGCCACATTCCAAGATTCGGTCTGGGGTTGTCGAATGAAGAAACGCGTCAAACGCTGTACCGCCGTCGTGTTCCTCGCCGCGGGGATCACCGCGGGGACCATGGGGGCGGCGCTCGCCGGAACCCATGTCGGGGGCGGGACCTGGTACCACGGGGTCACCGCCTCCAGCGTCCACTCGAACTACCACCACTCCCACAACTGCCACGGGTCGACCGCGGTGGGCACCTACACCGACCGCTCCAGGAACACCGCGCCCGGACAGACCTCCTATGCCAGTGCGCCCAAGGCCCCTACGAACAACCAGGCGTACTACCGCAACGGCTGTTAGGGAAAGGAGCCATGTGAAAACCCTCAAACGCGTTTCCGCCACCGTGGCCGTTGCCGCCGTGGTTTCCATGGGAACCGCCGGGGCCGCCTTCGCCGGGTATTCCTTTGTCGGCGGCGGGGAATGGTACCGGGGTGTCACCGGAGTCCCCGGAATGGGCGAGGTCTACTCGAGGTACCACCACGGTTCCGCCTGCCACGGCGCCACCGCGGTCGGTACGCGCACCGTTCGTGTGAACAGGGACGCCGGGCAGTGGGCCGACGCCTACGCCCCGCGCGCCAACGCGAACAACCAGAACTACTGGCGCAACAGCTGCTAGCCCCGGGAGCCACCGTGAAGACCCTCAGGCAGACACCCCTCACCATGACCGCCGCCGTCACCGTCGTCGCCGTCACCGCCGTGGTCGCCCTGGGAACCGCGGGCGCCGCCTCCGCCCAGTCCTCCAGCGTCGGCGGCGGCATCTGGGAGCGCAGCCTCACCGGAGTCCCGGGCCAGGGGTTCGTCCGCTCGTACTACCACCACCCGGAGAACTGCCACGGAGCCACCGCCGTGGGCACCCACACCGAGCGGGTCAACGCACCGGCCGGAACCTGGGCCCGCGCCGAGGCCTCACGGGCCATGGCCAACAACCAGCAGTACTGGCGCAACGGCTGCTGACCGACGTCCGCCCTGTGGACCCGTCGGCACGCGTCGCCCACGGGTCCTCCCCTCCCGCCCCTACAGGACCGCCAGGTGCCGAACCGGACCCTCTCCTTCGCCTACACGGCGTGTGTCGCGTTCGCCGCGCTCATCGCCTTCCTGCTCGCCGCCACCGCCGAACCGACCCTCCACGTGCTCGAACGCTCCGCACTGGTCTGGATCACCGAGAACGACGGAACCCACGACACCGACGACGTCGCGCGCTCCGTGCAGGAGGTCGCCGACTCCCACGACGCCGCCATCGGCTACAGCGTCCTCGACGTCCACGACCCGTCGTCGCTGGCCCACCTGTACCTGGCGGTCTCCGACCCCGACTCCCGGTACGCCCGCTGGCTGGACGAGGGCTACCCCTCCTTCGGGCGTTCCTTCACCATCCGGACCCACCCCCTCGCCGAGTTCGGTGGCGTGGGGCCCAACGGCTACTACCTGGTGTTCGGTCCCCCGGAGGCCGAGCCCGCCCTACGCGAGGCACTCGCCGGGCACGGCCTGTCCGAGGCACCCGGAACCCAGACCACCCGTCTGTGGCACTTCCTCGCCGGCGGCCACCTGCTCCACCTCGTGGCGGTCGCCCTGCTCACCACCGTCACCGCCACCGGCGCGGGGGTCCTGCTCTCCTCCCGCGACCACGCCGTCAGGCGCCTCCAGGGCCGCTCCTACGCGGGCATCCTGGCCGGAGAGCTGACCGGCGTGCTCCGCCTGTGGGCGGTGGTCCTGCCCGTTGCGGCGGCCGCCGTGGCGGGTTTCCTCGGCCTCTACAACGGCGGGAACCAGCTCGGCTTCTACACCTCCCTGGCCCTGCTGCTGTTCGCGCTGCTCGCCCTGGCCTGCCTGGTGGCCCACGCCCTCGCGCTGGCCCTGGTGCACACGACCGGTGTGCTGCCCGCGCTGAAGGGACGCCTGCCCGTACGCGGCACCACCGTCGCCGTCCACCTGGTGCGCGTCCCGGTGCTGGTACTGACCCTCGCGCTGCTCGGCACCGTGGTCGCCACCTCGCAGGAGGCCCGGGACCAGCGCGCCGGGCTGGAGATCCTCGAGCGGTACGGAGAGGTCTCGCGCCCCGCGCTGAGCGCCAGCTACGGCTGGTCCGACGAGCGCGCGGTCGACGAGGCCCTCGGCCCGTGGCTGAGGCGGGCCGACACCGACGGCCACATGGTGCTGGCCGCACGGCTCCGCCCCGCCGAGATCGTCCCGGTCGGTCCGGGCCCTCCGGGCAAGATCTCCGGGCGGGGCTCCCCGGGCACACCCGTCCTGGAGCACCCGGTCCTCGTGGTCAACGACACCTATCTGCGGGAGGAGGCAGTCCTCTCCCCTTCCGGAGAGCGGTACGGGCCGTCCGGGAACGTCCGGGTCCTCCTGCCCGTCTCCGCGGCCGGGCACGCCGAACAGCTGGCCGAGGGGGTGGCCGGCTGGCTCGGGAGCAACAGCGGCCCGGGGCGCGAGTTCGACGTGGAGGTGCTTCCCGCGGCCGACGGCCAGACCGTCTTCACCTACGGCGCCGGGGAACGCGTCGGCGAGGCCCTGCCCCTGCTGCACGAGCCGGTGGTCGTGGCGCTGCCCAACGGTTCGGTCCTGTCCGACAACGGCTACGTCAACCACATGTCCGGGCGGCAGACGGTCTTCCCCGACCCGGACGTGGTGGAGGCGTTCCGGGCCGACGACCCGGAGGCGTCACGGTACGTCTCGATGGTCGAGCCCCTCGGCACGAGCGCGCTCAGGGCCCACGCCGTCACGGTGAACACGCTGCGGACCGAGCTGTTCAATCTGGTCGGCGCGGGCACCGTACTCCTGTTGACCGCCATGGCGGCGTGTGTCGTCCACGTGCGCACCCGGGCACAGGAGATCTTCGCCCGGCACATCAGCGGGTGGGGGTTGCTGGCCACCCACCGAAGGCTGCTGGCCGCCGAGGCCGCCGTCGCGGCGGTGTTCGTCGGATGGGCCCTCTGGAGCACCGTCACCGGAACGGCCGCGGCGAACGACCCCGCCCGGCCCGCTCCGACCGCGGTCACCGGGGCCGAACCGCTCCACGCGCTGGGGATCGCACTGGCCTCACTCGCACTCACCCTGGGCGCCCTCGCCCTCTTCCACCGGCGCCTCGTCCGTGAGGGCGCCTCCCAGGCCTGACCGCCCACAGAACCGAGGAACACCGTGATCACTCTGGAGCACCTCAGCAAGTCCTTCGGCGACCGTGTCCTGTGGGAGGAGCTCGACCTGACCGTCGAACCCGGCCGCATGCTCGCCCTGGTCGGTGCCAGCGGGTCGGGCAAGACCACCCTGCTCAACTGCATGGGCCTGCTGGAGCGGCCCGGCGGCGGGCGGATCCTGTTCGAGGGCACCGACCTCACCCGGCTGGGTCCGGGGCGGCGGCGCCGGTTCCGCCGCGACCACCTCGGCTACCTGTTCCAGAACTACGCCCTGATCGAGAACGCCACCGTGAAGGCCAACCTGGACGTGGCCCGCCGCCGCGGAACCCGCCCCGACCACGCGTCCGCCCTGGCGGGGGTCGGCCTGGCCGGGCGCGGGAGGGAGCGGGTCCACCACCTGTCCGGCGGCGAACAGCAACGTGTCGCCCTGGCCCGGCTCATGGTCAAGCAGCCTTCCCTGGTCCTGGCCGACGAGCCCACGGGGGCTCTGGACCACGCCAACAGCACCGTGGTCGTGGACGTCCTGCGCCGGATGAGCCGACGGGGCTGCGCGGTGGTCGTCGCCACCCACGACCCCGCCGTCCGCGACGCCTGCGACACCGCCTTCGACGTGGGCGCACGGGCCCGGATGTCCCCCTGAGTCGACAGTGCGACTGTCACCCCAGGGCCGATGCGGCGGAGGGCGCCGCGGGCTCAGGATGGACCCGTGATCGAGCAACTCGAGGCGGCCGTGTCCGGTGAAGGGGGACGGCCTTTCAACGGACGGGGTCGGGCATGAGCGAAGCCGGAGAAGCCGGGAAAGTCGGCGAAGCGAACGGACGGCGTCGGGCCGAGCGCTCTCGGGCCAGGCCCCGGACACGTGTCGCGGTCGCCTCGGTGCTGGTCGTGGTGCTGGGTTATGCGGCGGGCGTGGTCTGGGACTACACGCGTCCCGGGCCCGCCCCCGTGCCCGGCCACGGCCCGGTCACCACGCAGGACCACCCGTGGCGGGTGGTGATCGCACACCGCGACGACCTGAGAACCGACGAGGGCCACACCGTCGACGCCGTCGGGAAGTGGGTCGACCCGGAGTACGCGGACGGCCGCCAGACGATCGTGGGCGGCCTGATCAGAACGGACCACAAGACCCCCGGGGACATCGGAGTGCTGCTTCTGGAAGAGGAACTGCCCTACACCACCCTGCCCATGGCCGCGGCGGACGATCCCCCGCTGACCGGCGGTGAGACGACGGAACTCCTGGGGTGGCGGGTCTCTCCGGAGGACGAGCCCGTGCTGTGGGGGTCGCCCAGCCGCGTCGAGCCCGACGACGAGTGCGCGCGGCGTGCCGACAGGACAAGGAGTTTCGCGCCGCCGCCCACGATGCACGGCATGAGCTACGACACCGACTCCTACCTGTGCGCCGGGGCCGACGGTTTCGCCGCGCCGATCCGCGGCACCGACAGCGGCAGCTCCCTGGTCGTCGACGGCCTGATCGTCGGGGTGCTCGCCTGGACGCTGCCGGCCGAGACCACCGCGCCCGCCTACTACACACGGGTGGCCTCCTACGAGGAGGCGATCGCCCGATTCCTCGACGAGGCGGACCGGTGAGGCACTCCGGCAAGGCGGATCGTGCGGGCGCAAACCCCCTCCAGGGTGGGGTTTCCGTGGCGGAGCTGTAGCATCTGAGGCGGATTCTCCCCCTCGTCCGCGTGTTCCCCGGTCCCGGAGAAAGCCGTGTGGCGGGGCTGCCCCAGACACGGAAACGGACGGCATGGACGCTGAAGAGACCCAGGTCATGGCCAGGACCGGCCAGTTCACCACGACACTGAGCTGGGAGACCGCCGTCAGGAGCCGGGTCGCCGCCGCGGTCGACCGGTTCTCCGGCCCCCTGGCCGACCTCGCCGAGCGCGACGCCAACGACGGTGACACCCGGATGCTGGTCGCCGACTTCTTCGACGTCGGACTGAACTTCAGCAAGTACCAGGACCTGACCACGGAGTACCGCACCAGCGGGGACTCCATCGACTACGCGATCGTCCTGGACGGCAAGCTCTTCGCCCCGGTCGAGGTGCGGCGGATCGGCCAGGGGCTGGACCTGCGCAACATCCAGATGTCCCGGCGGCTGGCCGCGCAGGAGGGCGCGGAGTGGGTGTTCCTCACCAACGGCCGGGTCTGGCGGGTCTACCACCTGCGCCCCGACGGTGAGGGGCACGTCCCGGTCCCGGTCGTCGACATCGACCTCCTGGACGCGGAGGCCCACGACCGCAACGTCGACGGCCTGTTCCACCTGACCCGTGAGGCGGTGGAGCACGGCCGGCTGGACTCGCTGCGCCGGTGGTGTGAGGCGGCCGAGGCGGCACCGCTCGCGAAGACGCTGCTCAGTGAGGAGGTCGTCGCGGCGGTGCGCGCCCGGTTGCGTGAGGGCGCCGAACACCCGGGGCACCTCGGTGAGGACGACAGGATCCATCGTGTCCTCGCCGAGGAGATCCTCCCGGGCAACCTGCTCGGCTGATCACGGTGGCCCGTCCCGGGACCAGCGGTCCACCGCCGGTCCCGGGACCGTTCACGTGTCAGAGCTGGTGTGCCTCTGCCACACGACGGCGATGGCCGGCGCACCGGCGATGAACAGCAGCGCGACCGTACCGACGAGTCCGCCCACCGACGCACCCGTGACCGGAAGCTTCGGCTTGACGGCCGAGGGCTGCTCAGGTGTCGGGTCCGGGTCCGGGGCTCTCCGCGAGCGTGGACTCACCCGGGGCGACGCGGACGGCGGTGACGTCGTCGGTGCCGCTCACGCCCCGACGGCCGTCGTCACTCCAGCGGAACGCGCATGACGCGGTCGTCGTCATCGGCCGGGGAACCCCAGGAGTCCAGATTGCTGGTGCCCAACCACAGGGAGTCGCCGTCAGGATGGGTGACCACCGTGCGCAGGCGGCCGAACTCGTCGACGAAGTGCGGCTCGGGCTCGCCCACCGTCCCGTCACCGTTGAGCGGGATCTCCCAGAGGCGCGCGCCGCGCAGCGACGCCACGTACAACGAGTCCCCGGCGACAGCCGCGCCGCTCGGCGAGGCCTCGGCGGGCTCCCAGGTGACCAGCGGATCCGTGTACTCGTCACCGCCTCCGGGGCCCTCGACCACCGGCCAGCCGTAGTTGTCGCCCGGCTCGATCAGGTTGACCTCGTCCAGGGTGTCCTGACCGAACTCGGTCGCGTACAGGTTCTCCTCCTCGTCCCAGGCCAGACCCTGTACGTTGCGGTGCCCGTAGCTGTAGACGTGGTTGTCGAAGGGGTTGTCCGGCGCGGGGTCGCCGAGGGTGGTGATCCGCAGGATCTTCCCGCCCAGGGAGTCGGTGTCCTGGGAGCTGTCCGTGTCCTGGGCGTCCCCCGTGGCCACGTACAGGTACCCGTCGGGGCCGAAGGCGATCCGGCCGCCGTTGTGGTTGGTCGCGGCCGGGACACCGTCCAGGATCACCTCGGTGTCGCCGAGGGAGTCGGCGTCGGCGTCGTACTCCACCCGGCTGACCCGGTTGTCCGAGTCGGTCGTGTAGTAGACGTACGCGTAGGGCTCCTCGGGGAAGTCCGGGTCCAGGGCCAGGCCGAGCAGGCCACCCTCGCCGCCGTGCGCCACCCCGTCGATCGTGCCGGCCTCGGAGGTCTGCCCGTCCGGGGCCACGCGGGCCACGACCGCCGAGTCGCGTTGGGCGACCAGCGCGGAGCCGTCGGGGAGGAAGTCGATCCCCCACGGGACCTCGAGATCGGTGGCGATGTCCTCGGGCTGCCCCGGGGCGAGGGCCCCGGATCCGGCGGACCCCCCGTTCTCCGTGCCCTCCCCCGGGCCCGCACCGCCGGCCCCGGTGGTGGAACAGCCGCTCACGAGAAGGGCCGCGCCCAGGAGGGAGAGGGTTCGTACGCCGGTTCTGTTCTTCCGTGTGCGTGCGGGTGTCCGTTCCATGTCCGAACCCTGCCCACTCGGCACGCGCGTACCCTCACCCGCGGTCCGAGGGCGCGCTCTCCCCGCGCGTGCTGTTGTCGTAGCCCTGGTTGACCTCCTCGAAGAGCCGTTCGACATCGGTGACCAGGGCGCTGTAGACCGGCCAGTTCTCGTCGTCCCAGCTCTCGCGCATCCTGGTCCGTTCCTCGTCCACCAGCCGCAGCGCCTCGTCGACCCTGGCACACAGTTCCGCGGAGGGCTCCGGGTATTCGGGCTCCTCGGCGTCGTACACGGCCTGGAGGATGCCCGAGGCGTGGTCGAGCAACGGGGCGTACTCGCGGAGGAAGGCATCGTCCGGCCCGGGGAAGCGCGATCCCTCGCCCGTGGTGGAGCGCAGGGTCCGGACGATGGACTGCACGTGCCGGGAGGACCGGCTCAACGCGGAGATCCAGCCCTGGTAGTTGTCCAGGACGGCGGGGTCGGGACGGCGCCCGGTGAGCAGGAGCCTCGGGTTGAGCCGGAGCCGCTCCTCCTGTCGTCGGACCGCCTCCTCGGCGTTGCGGACGGTGCCGTCGAGTCCGCCGCAGGCTCGTCCCCAGTGGTCCAGGTTCATGCCGTCCCTCCCTTCGCGCAGGCCCTCGGCCATCTCGCCGGTCAGGGAGCGCAACCCGTCCGCGAGGTCCAGGACCGCGTTCTCGGCGTCACGGAACCGGATGGCGGGAGCGAGCACCGCGTTGACGACCAGGGCGGAGGCGGCGCCCAGACAGACCATCAGCAGGAGGTATCCCAGGTCGGAGGCGCTTCCCGCCGTGCCGCCCGCCAGCGCGAAGGCCGCGACCACGGGCAGCTGGGTGCCCTGCGTGCCGAACCACCGCGCCTGTCCGGCGATCAGCGCGACCAGGACCAGCAGGGGGAACGACCACAACTGCGGGCCCACCGTGAGTCCGACCAGCCCGGCGAGCAGGGCTCCGGCGAAGACCGCCGCGATGTAGCGGGACGACTGGAGCACCGAGCCGTACACGCTCGGCCGGACCACGAGCAGGGCGGTGAAGGGCGCGAACCCGATCTGGGAGGTGGCCCCGATGAGGGTGCCCACCCACCAGGCCAGAGTCGCGGCCAGTACGCACTTGATGATGACGACGGCGGTCTCGCGCTCGAATCCGCGCCGTTGGCGAGCGCGCCGGACCCCGTCCCTCAGTCTGTCCAACATCCCTGATCCCCCGCTCTGGTTCGCTTCCACCACACCGTTACCCCGTTTCCAGTTACGGGAGTTTCAGCCGCGCCGGAAGGGACGGATGCGCTTGTGTCGGACCACACGCGAAGACGCCGGGGGCGGTTGTCAGCCGGAGGCGGGAGCCGTGGCCAGGTACACCGTGTTGGTGGCGGGCTGCTCCTGGTAGGGGTTGGGGAAGCTCACCACCTCGGCGCGCACGTCCGTGAAGTGCTCGCGCAGCACGTCCGTGTAGTCCTCGTCCGGCGGGTCGTTGGACCACAGGGCGAAGACCCCGCCGGGGTGCAGGTGGGCCAGGAGGCGGCGGACCCCGTCGGGCTCGTAGAAGGGCGCGTGCGCGGGGTTCAGCAGGTGGCGCGGCGAGTGGTCGATGTCCACGACCACGGCGTGGAAGCGTCGGCCGGGGTGCTCGGGGTCCAGGTCCTCCCCCGCGGCGAGGGCGAAGAAGTCGCCCTGGGCCAGCGCGCAGCGGGTGTCGGCGGTGAGCCGCTTCCCCGCCGGGATGAGCTCGGCCTCGTGCCAGGCCACCACCTCGGGCAGGGCCTCGACCACCACCAGGGAGCGGACGTCGGGGTCGTCGAGCACGGTCAGGGCGGTGTGCCCGAGCCCCAGGCCTCCGACCACCACGTCGTACCCGCCGTCGGGGACGGGCGCGCGGTGCAGCTCGGCCAGGGCGAGCCGGGCCACGTCGATCTCACCCTGGACGAACAGGCTGGACATGAGGAAGTCGTCGTCGAGCTTGATCTCGTGGACCTCGGCCTTGGCCATCGGATCCCATCGCACACGGAGACTGATCACGCCCATGGGTGTGGGCCGCCAGTCGAGTTCCTGGAAACGCAGGTTCACGGTGCCCCCGGTCGGTTCGCGCACACGGTCGCGTGCCCTTACGACCCTAGGGCGTGAGCAGCCGCCACCGCTCTATTTGCGGACCATGACCAGAACACCGCAGGACCAGCCGAGCAACGGGAGGCGCTCCCAGCCGGAACGGGACTCCAGGTTCTCGACGAGGGCCTCCACCGCCAGGCAGTGGTCCTCCGGCACAGAGGCGCCCGCGGGTTGGCGTGCGAGGTCGTCCACCACGTAGAACCCGCCCCGGTCCACCAGGGCGAGCGCCTCGTCGAGGTGGGTGAACTTGCCCGGCCAGGTGTCGGCGAAGACCAGGTCGTAACCGGGACCGTCGTCGGTGGCGCGTGCGCTCAGCCACTCGCCGCCGTCGGCCTCGAAGATCGTCACCCTGGGGTCCGCCGTGTGGTGGCGCCGGGCCACGCCCAGGCACTCGGGGTCGTTGTCGAGGGTGTCCAGCCGGGCCCGCTCGTCCATCCCGGCCAGCAGCCAGGCGGTTCCGGCCCCGGTCCCGGTGCCGAGCTCCAGGATCCGTCCGCCGGGCTTGGACGCGACGAGGGCCCGCAGGAGCTGCCCGACCGCCTCCTCGCAGGACATGCTGAAACCGATGCCCTCGGTGTCGCTCTCGATCGCGTCGAGGGTGGCGGGGCGCCGGCTGGTCGGGGTCGCTGCCACGGGGACCACTCTCCGTTCGGTGGGTCGGGTCAGCCCAGGCTATGCCGGAGAGGGTGGTGTTGTCAGGGAGGTTCCGCCAGGTCGGACGGGGGCTGTCGGAACGGTGCCGTCCTCACCGTTCCGACAGCCCTGCCGCGCTTCTCCGCACAGGAGAGGGCACCGGGGGAGGAGGCGGCGCTGGCCGTGCGGAGGCGGGGCCGGGCGTGATGCCCGAGTGGATTGTGTCGCCTTCGGGTCCTGTGGACCACCGACCAGTCGGCAATTCGGCCGGGAAAGGTTCACTAAGCGGCTTCGTAGACCCCGTTCAGGCCCTCCATGTCCACGATCACCACGTTCTTGTAGCTGGTGAGCAGGAGCCCCTTCGCCCGGAAGCGGCGGATCGCGTTGCCGACCGCGTCCGTGCGCGCACCGATGAGTTTCCCCAGATCGGTGTGGGAGAGCCGGACCCCCAGATGGACACCCCTCTCGGTGGGGACCCCGTGGCGCCGGGCCATGTCGACCAGGACCCGGGCCACCCTGGCCTCGACCTCGTAGCCCGCGAACTCCGCCCGCTGGCGGTCCGCGCACTCCTGGCGCTCGGCCGTCACGGCGATCATCGCCCGCCACGCGTCGGAGTGCTGTTCCAGGAAACCCTCGAAGACCTGGTGCGGGTAGACCCGGACCGTCAACGGGGCACACGAGGTGACCGTGGCCGTGGGCCGGGTCTCCCGGAACATGCTGAGCTCACCGACCAGGTCGCCCCACCGCCGGATCCCGAACATCGCCTCGGTGCCGTTGCGCAGCACGGACGTGATCGTGACGCACGCAGGGTCCGCCGAGGCCCCGTACCCCGGCGGACCCAGGAGCATGACCTGTTCCTCCGCGTCCCCCTGGGTGATGAGGACGCGGTTGGCGGGCAGGCTCCGCGGCCGCGCGAGCGAGAGGAACCGGGCCGCGCTCCGGGGTTCGAGCCTGGACATGAAGCTGCCCGGCGGCCAGTCGGTCATGCGTCCTCCCCCGTCATCCCCACCATGGTGCCCGGGTGGTACCCGGTTCCGCCAAGGAAGCACGGAAAACAAGGCATCTTGTTATCTCCCGACAACCCCCAGGTCAGGGCGGCCACCCGGTGGCTGTCACCGCCAGGTGGTGACCCGTGCGCGCGGAGTACGGGTCAGGGCGAGGACAGCGAGCACCACCAGCAGGACGAACCCGACGAGGACCAGGGCGACACCGTGCAGGGCCCCGGTGAACCCGGGACCGTCGAGCCGGCCGCCGGTGAGGACGGCCAGGGCCGCGCCCACAGCGGCGATGGAGACGGTTTCGAGGCTCAGCCGGGTCGCGTTGAACACCCCGGCCGCGGTGCCCACCCGCTCGGGCGGAACCGCACCCAGACCCAGGCCGTCGATCATCCCTCCGGTGAGACCCACACCCGTACCCACCAGCAGGAACGGGAGCAGCACCGACCACGGGGTGGCGTCCGGGCCCAGCGTGGTGAAGCCGAGGACGCCCGCGCCCAGAAGCAGGAGCGCGCCGACGACCACCCCCGTGTGCGGGAGCCGGTTGGCCAGCTCCGCGCCGACCGCGGGCAGGAGCAGGGTCGGAACGGTCAGGAACAGCAACCAGAGCCCCGCCGTGCCCGGGCCCAGCCCGACCACGTTGATCAGGTAGGAGGGCAGGTAGACCAGAAGCGGCACCAGCACCGACATGAAGGTCGCCGCGGCCAGGGCGTAGGCCACGAACCTCCGGTTGGCCAGCAGGCCGACGTCGACCAGCGGCTCCTGCCGCCGCCGCTCCACCACGACGAACAGCCCGAACAGGACCACGGCCGGGACCAGGAACGCCACGAGCGCGGGAAGCCCCCGGCTGGGTCCCTCGACCAGCCCGCCGATCAGGCTGAGCAGCGCCGCGGTGAACAGCGCGCCGCCGAGCCAGTCCACGGACCGCCCGTCGCCGCACATCGCGGGCACCCTCGTGACCAGCAGCAGCACCAGACCGGCCACCAGCGCGGGCCCTGCGAAGGCGAACCGCCAGCCCAGGTTCTCGACCAGCAGCCCCGCCACCGCGGGCCCGAAGGCGGTGCCCGCGCCCAGAACGGTCCCGAGCAGGCCGAAGGCCCTCGCCCGGGCCGGCCCCTCGAAGGTCAGAGCGAGCATCGAACCCCCTCCGGCCACCGCGGCGGCCGCCCCGGCCCCGCCCAGGGCCCGCAGCGCGACCAGCGCCCCGATGTCCTGCACGAGCAGGCACAGCAGACCGCAGACGAAGAAGAGGGCCACCCCGAAGGCGTAGACCCGGCGCCGCCCGACCGCGTCCGCGATCGACCCGGCGCTCACCAGGAAGGCGGCGAAACAGGCGTTGTAGGAGTTGACCACCCACTGCGCCGACGTGAGCCCGACGCCGAGGCCGCGTTGGATGTCGGGCAGCGCGACCGAGGCCCCGGTCAGGGACAGCGGGAGGAGAAGTGTCGACAGGAGAACGGTGACGAGCACGATCGTGCCGCCGCCCCTACCGTCGTTCGGAGGAGTTTTCACGGGTACATCCGGTGTGTTTCGAAGGACACCGGGCAGCCCGAAGGACCGCACCGGCTTGGAAGCTGATGCGGCGGTCAGGACGTGAGGTGGGTCAGGCCGCCGCTAGAGGGCGGCCAGCTCTTTCGCGAGCGGCATGGAATGCAGGTTAACCCCGGCCGGGACGCCCTGGCCAAGGGTTTTTCCGAGAGGGCGGGAGGGCAGTCCTGGCAGGTCCAGAGCCTGCGCGGGGGTCGACACGACGTTCGCGTCTCGGTCTCCGGTGCGGTGCTGGGCTCCACGGGTGCGGCGCTGGCGAGACGCCTGTCGCCCCGGGCGTAAAAGTACTTTCGGGTGTCAGCGGTACGCCGCTACGGTGGCCCGATGACTGCGATCATGGATATTCAGGTCACCTTCGACTGCGCGGAGCCGATGCGCGTCGGCCGGTTCTGGTGCGAGGTGCTGGGGTACGTCGAGCCGCCGGTTCCGGAGGGGTTCGCGAGCTGGGACGAGTTCGACAGCTCGCTGCCGCCTGAGCAGCAGGGTTCCGCGTTCGCCTGCGTCGACCCCACAGGAGCCCGGCCGCGGCTGTACTTCCAGCGGGTCCCCGAGGGCAAGACCACCAAGAACCGCGTGCACCTCGACGTCCGGGCCGGTGCCGGGCTCGTCGGAGAGGAACGCCTCTCCACGCTCCAGGCCGAGCGCGCCCGGCTGGAGGAGCTCGGCGCGACATGCGTGCGGGTGATGGAGGCTGACGAGGTCAACGAGTCCTGCATCACGATGCAGGACATCGAGGGCAACGAGTTCTGCCTCGACTGAGGACCCGGGCGGGGCCGCAGGGGGTCCGGCCCCGCCCGGGCGGGATCACTCGTCCAGGTGCTTGTCGACCCAGGCGTCCAGCGGCTGGCCCTGGATGGCCGCCGCCATCAGGTCGGGGAACGCGTCCGGGGTGCAGGCGAAGGCCGGGACTCCCAGATCGGCCAGGGCCGACGCGTTCTGGCGGTCGTAGGAGGGGGCGCCCTCGTCGGACAGGGCCAGCAGCACCACCACCTGGACGCCGGCTGACTTCATCGCCGCCACCCGCTTGAGCATCTCCGCGCGGACGCCGCCCTCGTAGAGGTCGCTGATCAGCACGAAGATCGAGTCCTGGGGGCGGTCGATCAGGCCCTGGCTGTAGGCGATCGCCTTGTTGATGTTGGTACCGCCCCCGAGCTGGGTGCCGAAGAGGACCTCGACGGGGTCGGTGAGCTCCTCGGTGAGGTCGACGACGGCGGTGTCGAAGACCACCAGGGAGGTCTTCAGGGTGCTCATCGACGCGAGCACGGCCCCGAACACACTGGCGTAGACGACGGAGGAGGCCATCGAGCCGCTCTGGTCGATGGCCAGGACGACGTCCTTCTGCACCCCCTGGCTCCGGCGCCCGTACCCCACGAGGGTCTGCGGGATCACCGTGTTGTGTTCGGGCAGGTAGTGCGCGAGGTTGCGGCGGATGGTCGCGTTCCAGTCGATGTCCGCGACCCGGCGGGGGCGGTGGGTGCGGGCCGAGCGGTCGATCGCCCCGCGGATCACGGACCGGGTCTTCTGGGCCACGCGCTTCTCGAGGTCGTCGACCACCTTGCGCACGATGACACGGGCGCTCTCGCGGGCCTCCGCGGGCATCACCCGGTTGAGGGAGAGCAGGGTCCCGACGAGGTGCACGTCGGGTTCGACCGCCTCCATCATCTCGGGTTCGAGGAGGAGCTGGTGGAGGCCGAGCCGCTCCATGGCGTCGGACTGCATCACCTGGACGACGGAGGACGGGAAGTACTCCCGGATGTCCCCCAGCCAGCGGGAGACACGGGGCGCCGAACCGCTGAGATCGCCCCCGCGTTCGTCTCCCTGTACCGGGGAGTCGCCCCGGTTGTACAGGGCGGCGAGTGTCGAGTCCATCGCCTGGTCGCTGCCGGTCAGGGTCGCGCACTGGGACTGCGCGCCGAGGACCAGCCGCCAGCGGCGGGCCCTCTCGCTGACGGCGGAGTCCTCCACTGCTTCCACGCTCACGCGCTGCTCCCTTCCAGTAGGGCCGTCACGGCCGCGACCGCCGGGGCCGCACGGCGGGTGTCGATGGGGCGCCGGACACGGGTGGCCGTGGTCCGGCCACCGTCGGCCCTGGTCACGGCCGCGCCGATCTCCTGGCGTTCGGGCCCGCCGAAGGCACCGAAGGTACGGCGGAGCAGCGGCAGGACGGCGGTGAACCGTTCCTCGGACAGGCTGAGCAGCCACGTGTCGATGAGGCCGAGCAGCTGTTCGTCGTGGACCAGGATCAGCCCGCTGCCCTGGAGGAACCCCTCCAGCCAGGCGGCGGCGCGGGTGGGCTCGGTACCGGGCGACATCGCCAGACCGAGCCTGCGGCGCAGCTCCTCCGGGGCGATCCGGCCGGAGTCGGCGAGGATGCGGTTGACCCGTCCGGCGATCCGGCCCGGGACGCTGTCCCGGCCGGCCAGGGACTCGAGGGCGTCCGTCCAGGCGCGGGCGTCCTCATCGAGGAGCCCGGCCGCGCTGTGCGTCCGGTCGATGGCCTTGACGAACGCGGCCGCCGCGTCGTCGTCCAGCCCCCGGACCGCGGGGGCCAGTCCCACGCACACCCGGGCCAGCAGCTGGCGGGCGACCGCGCGCAGGTGGGCGCTGTCGGTCCCCCGCACGTCCCCGTAGCGGGCCGAGCGGGCCAGCGGCGGCAGCGCCGACATCAGGTGGGTGATGTCGCTGTCGGTGGCGGCCCGGTCGGTGAGCAGGGCGAGCACGTCCGGGAGCGCGTCGCCCAGCTCGGCGAACAGGCACTGTTCGGTGAGCGCGGTCAGGGTGGGCAGTTCGGCGTCGGCGGCGATCTCCACCACCCGGGCGGTGGCCGCGGAGGCCACCGTGGTCCCCCACGGCGCGGCCTCGATCAGCGCGACGTCCATGTCGGGTTCCCAGCGCAGCCGCCAGGACTCGCGGAAGGTTCCGCGGGACCTGCCCTCGGCGGTGCGCGGCACGCCCCACTCGACTCCGAGCATCCGCAGCCGGTGCAGCAGCACGCTGCGTTCGCGCTGGCCGTCCTTGCGCAGATCGAGGTCGAGGTCGCGGTCGAAGGCCTCCGGTTTGAGGCGGAGCCTTTTCTGCGCGGCCCTCAGGTCGCGCTGCAACGGCACCATGGGGGTGTCCGGGGGCACGGAACCGAGCCGTTCACCGATCACCATCCGCCCGTGGACCAGGGCCGCCCGGGCCTGCTCGCCCTCGCAGAGGACGGCGGTGACCGCTTCGGAGACCTCGTCGATCCCGGCCAGGGGCCGCCCGCGCAGCACGGCGAGGCTCTCCGCGAGCCGCACGCCCTCGATGACGTGGGAGGAGGAGACCGGCTGGCCCTCCTCGCGCAGGATCCGGGCGGCGTCGGTCAGCCACCGGTGGATCGGCAGATCGGGTGCGGTGAACAGGTGGTGATACCAGCCGGGCGAGGTCACACCGGCGCCGTAGCCGCTGGCGGTGGCGAGCCGACCGTGCGTCCACGGCACCCAGGTGGCGGTGGTCTTCACCTTGGGCAGCCCCTTGAGCAGGGCGGTGTCGTTCTTGACCGGGTAGTCGGAGAGGTCGCGCAGGGCGGGCGCGTGCCAGGCGCCGCACACCACCGCCACCCGCTCGTACCCCTCCTTGAGCACGGCGCGCAGCGTCTGGCGCATGTACGCCTCGCGGCACGCGTCCCGGCCGGTCTCGGGCCCGGACTCGGCGCGGACGGCGGCCATGGCGTCGGCGATCGCGGGGAAGGGCGAGGGCTCGCCGTCACCGCGCTGTTCCACGACGTCGTCCCACCAGCGTTCGGCGTCGTCGTATCCGGCGGCCTCGGCGAGCACCCCGAGCGGATCGGCACGGACCCCGGATGCTTCCCGGTTCCCCTCTTCCTCACCGCTGTCCGACGAACCCTGCTCCGCGGCCTCCGCCCGCTCGATCCGTTCCGCGAGCGTGTGGGCGGCGGGCAGGTCGCAGAAGCGCACCGGCACGCCGCGCCCGTGCGCGTGGACCAGGGCGGCCCACTCCGGGGAGAAGGACGCGAACGGCCAGAATCCCCAGCCCTCCTTGGAGCGCACCGTCCCCGCCCTGGGGGTGTCGGCCAGGTGGACCAGCAGCGCCACCGGCGGTTCCAGACCGCCCACCAGGGAGGTGATCGCGTCGGCCTCGGGCGGGCCCTCGATCAGCACGATGTCCGGCTTGATCTCGTCCAGGGCGGCCGCCACGGCCCGGGCCGAACCCGGACCGTGGTGGCGGACACCGAGGACACTCACCTTGTCTGTGTCCGGTCGGGCTCGTCCCATCAGGCGCCCACCTCGCGGCAGGCCCGGTAGAAGTCGCCCCAGCCGTCGCGCTCGCGGGCGACGGTCTCCAGGTACTCGCGCCACACGACCCCGTCGGAGACCCGGTCCTGGACGACGGCGCCCTGGATCCCGGCGGCGACGTCCGCGGGCCGCAGCTGTCCGTCACCGAAGTGGGCGGCGAGCGCGATCCCGTTGGTGATCACCGAGATCGCCTCGGCGGTGCTGAGGGTGCCGCTGGGCGACTTGACCCTGGTGGTGTTGTCCTCGGTGACCCCGGAGCGCAGCTCCCGGAAGACGGTCACCACCCGCTGGATCTCGGTGAGGCTGGTGGGCACCTCGGGCAGTTCCAGGGACCGTCCGAGCTGCTCCACCCGCTGGGTGACGATGCGGACCTCGTCCTCCGCGCTGTCCGGGACGGGCAGCACCACGGTGTTGAAACGGCGGCGCAGCGCGCTGGACAGGTCGTTGACGCCGCGGTCGCGGTCGTTGGCGGTGGCGATGATGTTGAACCCGCGCCGGGCCTGCACCTCGATGCCGAGTTCGGCGACGGGCAGAGCCTTCTCCGACAGCACGGTGATGAGGCCGTCCTGCACGTCGGAGGGCATGCGGGTGAGCTCCTCGATACGGCCGATGGAGCCGCGCGCCATGGCGGTCATCACCGGGCTGGGCACCATCGCTGCCTCGGAGGGGCCCTCGGCGAGCAGCCGGGCGTAGTTCCAGCCGTACCGGACGGCCTCCTCGGAGGTGCCCGCGGTGCCCTGGACCAGCAGGGTGGAGTCGCCGGAGACCGCCGCCGCGAGGTGTTCGGACAGCCAGGTCTTGGCGGTTCCGGGGACACCGATGAGCAGCAGGGCGCGGTCGGTGGCGAGGGTGGCCACGGCCACCTCGACCACGCGGCGCGAGCCGATGTACTTGGGCGTGATCTCGGTGCCGTCGTCCAGGGTGGTGCCCAGCAGGTACTGGGTGACCGCCCACGGGGACAGCTGCCACCCCGGGGGGCGCTGGCGGTCGTCGGCCCCGGCCAGTGCCTCGAGCTCGGCGGCGTAGGTCTGCTCGGCGTGGGGCCGGAGCGCGCCGGACAGTTCTTCGGGGGTACCGGACGACGGGTGGGCGGTGGCGGAGGTGGTCAACTAGAGCTCCCTGTGCATGTCGAGCCGGAATCGGAGGGTTTCGCGGAGGTGGAGGTAGGCGTGGCCCTCCTCCTCGTGGGGTGGTTGTTCGGGCAGGAGGTCGAGGTGTTCGGGCGGCATGTGCTCGGCGACGGCCTCGCAGAGGAACCGGTAGCCGCGGGCGTCCCTCCTCGAGAGCGGTCGGGCCAGGCGGCGGACGACCTCCTCGGAGAGCTCACGGGTCCACGGGGCGCCGACGGCGTGCAGGACCTGGCCCAGGACGCCCCTCTCCCCGGAGAAGTCGCTGTTCCAGCCGCTGTCGGTGTGGGGGGTCAGATCGGTCTGCTCCGCGGGGTCGTCGGCGGGGCCGAGCGCGGCCAGGACCGCGGCGCAGCGCTCGTCACCCGGCAGCGCGGCGAACAGCTCCCTGGTGCGCGGCCAGTGCCGGCTCATGGCACCGGAGCGGAGCAGCTGGGCCAGTCCCGACCCGGGGTGGTCGAGGAGGGCCCGTGCCCAGTCGGGGTCGGCCTGGAGGCAGACGGCGTCGGCGAGGGCCTCGCGCAGGTCCCGCTCCTCCTCGGCCAGGTTCAGCACCCCGGTGGGGTCGAGCCGCAGGCGCTCGGTCCAGGTGTCCAGCGGCGCGTGTGTGACCAGGACACGGCCGAGTTCCCAGCGCTCCTGGCGGGACCTCGGCCACTTCTTCGGCGGCACCAGGGCGAGGTCGCGCAGCTGGTCCGCGGCCGTGACGTCCATGTCGACGATGTCCACGGCACGCGGGGCGCCGCGCCCGCCGCTCAGCTGTCGGTCCAGGTGTTCGCGCAGGTGGGAGCGGAGGCGGTGGGCGTGGGCGCTGTCGGGCAGCCGGGTGAGCAGGGTCAGGGCGAGGCCGCGCACGTTGGCGCTGCGGTCGTCCAGGGCCTGGTCGAGCACCGCCTCGTCGTCGGGTCCGAGGTTGACCGTCAGGGCCTCGAGGAGTCCGCGCCGCTCCTCACCCCTGTTCTCCGAGGGCCAGGCGGCGGCGAGGAGGTCCCGGGCCGCGGCCGGGTCGGTGGCGCGCAGGGCGAACAGGGTCCGGCGCCGCTCGGCGGGGGTGCCGTGGTGCCAGGCCCGGTCGGTGTGGACGTCGGTGGCCAGGGGTTCGCGGGCGATGAAGGACCACGCGCTGTTGAAGGAGGCCAGCCAGGTGCCGCGCCGACCGACGGCGGTGGCGACGAGGGGGCGCAGGCTGCTGTCCCGGGAGGCGCGTTCGAGCAGGTCGGGGGTCTGTGTGTGGCTGACCCGCCGTCCGCCCCGGACCGCCAGGTCCAGCCACTCGGGCAGGAGCTCGGGGCGGTTGGCGAGGATGGCGTCCAGCCGGTGGGCGGCGTCCGCTCCGACCTGGGGCCGGGGGTCGGGCTCGTCGGGGGTGACGGGTTCGGCGGTGTGCGCGGTGTACCCGGCGCGGGTGCGCACGGTGTCGACGGCGACCAGGTCCAGCAGGCCGGCGGCGCCCGCGCGACGGCTTCGGGGCAGGTCGGGCAGGTGCGGGACGGCTCGGCGGGAGGTGCCGACCAGCGCGGTGGAGACCAGGCGGTCCCAGGAGGGGGTCTCGACGGAGGGGGCTTCGGGAGAGGGGTGCGCGGGGGTCCTGGTGTCGGGGGTCGGGGGGACTTCGGCTGTTCGGGGGTCGTTCACAGGGAGACTGCCTTTCCGTCGGCGTCCCACACGGTCATGGGGCTCAGGCCGGTGCCCGGCGACCATTCGGCGGCGATGGTGGCGGGGCGGCCGCCGGTGACCGCGAGGAGCCGCCACAGCTCGCCGCTGTCCATGGGCAGGGAGGCCCCGGTGGGGTCGGCCAGGTGCCAGCCCTCGCCCCGGGCGGGGACCGCGTTCTCCAGGACCACGGGCCAGGCCTCCAGCCAGGGGTCCTCGGCCAGGGCCGCGGCGTAGGAGTCCAGGGCCTGGTCGACGGTGCCGCCGGGCGGCGGCGAGGCGGGGCGTTCGGTCAGTGCTCCGGCCCGAACCGCTCTGCGGCCGTCCGGGTGGAAGGCGAGTTCGCCCTCGGCCTCGGTGCCGGGCCGGAAGGGGGAGTCCGGGGTATGGGTGGGGCGGGCGTAGGTCAGGGAGAGGGCGTACCGGCCGGTGGCGGCCCCGCGCAGCCACTGGCGGCGGCTGCGCATGCCGTCGGGGGTGAGGCTGTCCCGGTGGCCGAGGACCCGCCAGGTGTCCTGGACCCGTTCCCCGGTCGCCAGGACCTCCTCGGTACGGGTGCTGATCCCCACCCGGGCGCGCAGTACGGCCCGGGAGCGGAGCTTGGTCCGGGTGCGCGCGTCGTCCGAGGAGTGGGGCCCGGTCCCGGCGACGGCTTCGGCGCCGGAGGCCGTGTCGGCCCCGGAATCGGCCCCGGCGGTCGCCAGGTAGCCGTCGACCAGCAGGTGCAGCATGCCGAGGCGCTCCAGGAGGCGGTCCGGCCAGCGGTCCCCGCCGTCCCTGCCGCCGCTCCTGCCCCCGGTCTGGGGCAGCTGGGTGACCAGGGAGGCCGCACCGCCGGCCTTGGCGTCCACCAGGCGTTTGGCCATCCGGTCCCAGTGGTCGTAGCCGAGTTCGGGGATCTCGGCGAGGCCGCCCTCGACCTGGTCGTGCAACCACAGCCGGAGCTCCTCCAGCCCGGCGGTGACCGCCCGGTCCCGTGCCCGCAGGGTGGCGGCGGCCTTCTCCGGGTCGGCCGGGGCGGGGGCCGCGGCGCCGGTCGCTCGCTCCTGTCGGGCGACGCGGCCCGTGAGCCACTTGGTGACCCATTCGGGCCGGTCCTCGCGGTCCTCCACCGTGCCCTGGCTCCACAGGGAGAGCAGGCCGAGGACGTGTTTGCAGGGGATCTTCCGGCTGGGGCAGCTGCACTTGTAGGCGGGTCCCTTGTCCCCGTCCAGGTGCGCCGCGGCCAGATAGGGCTTGGCCCCGCTCCCCTTGCACTCACCCCAGACGGCCGAGGCTCCGCCGCCGTCGGCGACGACCACGCCGCTCTGGGGCCACGATCCCGGCTTGGCCACCTTGAGCGCGGCCTTGCGTGATGAGGGGTCCGGAGCCAGAGCCCAGACTTCGTCGGTACTCCATCGATCGCTCACACAGGCAACTCTAGGGAGCACCACTGACAATCCGGGGCCCTCACGACACCGCCCGGCGCCGGACAAAAAAGAAAAAACAATCACGACCGCACAAAAGGATTGCCCTGACAATCCGTCCGTGTTGAAAAGTCGGCGGCAACGCTCCTAGAATGCCACGACCAGGGCGACTCCATCCCCGGCCGCCGACCCACTCCCGTGCCGAACTCTTTCTGCACATCCCGCTTCCCCCTTTCCCGTCACCGCGCCAGTGCCACGTCGATCCGAAGGGAGGGAAGCGGCCCCGCGATCCCTTTTCCGGGTGTCCGCGCACCCGAAATGACCACGACACAGCACGGCGGAGAACATGCCAGGCCCGCCTCCGCCTCCCAGGGACCCGCGGCCTCGACCCCCGCGACCCGGCCCCCCGCCGCCCAGGGGTGCCCGGCCGACATCGTCCGGTTGTACGAGCCCACACCGCCCGAGGGACGTACCGGACTCTGGAAGCGGCTGCGCGAACGGCACGGCCCCATCGCCCCGGTGGAGCTGGAGACCGGGGTGCGCGCCTGGCTGCTGCTCGACTACCAGGAGACCCTCGCCCTCCTCCAGCAGCCGCAGCTGTTCTCCCGCGACACCCGCAACTGGCGCGAGGCGATCGAGGGCCGTGTCGACCTCGACAGGACCGTCCCGATGATGACCTGGCTGCCCAACGCCCTCTACGCGGACGGCGCCGAACACGCCCGGCTGCGCTCGCCCGTCATGGACGGCCTGAACCGGATCGACATGACGGCCATGGCCCGCACCGTGCGGCGGATCGCCGACGAACTGGTCGACTCGTTCGTGGTGCAGGGCAGCGCCGACCTGATCGGTGACTACGCCGGCCAGCTCCCCGCCCTGGTGGTGAACCGGCTCTTCGGACTGCCCGACAGCTACGGCCACATGCTCAACGGCCTCACCGCCCTCATCTTCAGCGAGGACTCCCAGCGCACCGAGGAGTCGATCAACGGCATGCAGCAGTACTTCGCGGGCCTGGTCGCCCGCAAGGCCGAGTCCCCCGGGCACGACCTCGTCAGCTGGATGCTCGGGCACCCCTCGCGACTCACCCACCGGGAGGTGGCCTACGCGGCGGCGCTCGTCGTCAGCGCCAGCCACATGATGACCGCCCACCTCATCGGCAACACGATGCGCACACTGCTCACCGACGACCACATCCGCTCCGCCCACACCGACGCACGCCTGTCCACGCACGACCTCCTGGACCACGTCATGTGGAACGACAGCCCCCTCCAGCTGCTGGCCGGACGGATCGCGCTCCAGGACGTACGGATCGGCAACGCGCGGGTGCGCAAGGGCGACGCCATCTACCTCTCGGTCGACGGGGCGCACCGCGACCCGGCGGTGCGGATCGGCCGGTCGGACCCGGACACCGGGCTGGCCAGCGGCAGCCGCGCCCACCTGACCTTCGGCGCCGGGCCGCACAGCTGCCCGGCCCGCGCGCTGGGCCGTCTGGTGGCCTCGACCGGCGTGTCCGTGCTCCAGGAGCGGCTCGGCGGGCTGCGGCTGTCGGTCGACCCGCAGGAGCTGCGCCTGCTGAGCTCCCCGTTCCTGCACGGGGTCCGGGAGCTGCCGGTCGCCTTCCGGCCCGGTCGGCCCTGCGAACCGCCCGCCGTCCGGACCCAGCAGATGGAGCAGGTCCCGCCGGTGGCCGAGGAGGAGCAGCCTCCGGAGGACCTGCTCGGGAGGCTGCTCAGCTGGTGGCGCGGCCTCGGCAGGTGAAACATGACGCGGGTTTTTCGGGCTTGTGAACAGGGACGCCTCCGTCACTGGTGATTCAACGGATGCACGTTCACGAGATCGACTTCATAGTCGGATCCACGCCCCCATAAGGACGCCCGAGAAACTCGGCTTCCGGGAAGCATGCTTTATGGGGACCCGGTCCGCGGACTCAGGCAATTCCGCGGATTCCCGCTGCACGAGAAAAGGAAAAGACGTGCGAACAGAGAATCCCCCCTCCCCCGTATCCCCCAAGCCCCGGAGAAGCCGTTCCTGGTTGTCCGGAATCGCCGCGAAGTCCGCACTGGTCGTCGGACTCTCGCTGTTCGGCGCCGGCGCCGTCGTCTCCCCCGCCCAGGCCGCCAACCCGTACGAGCGCGGTCCGGACCCGACGGAGCGGAGCGTCACCGCCACCAGGGGCCACCTCGACACCGACACCACCAGCGTCTCCTCCCTGGTGACCGGGTTCGGCGGCGGCACCATCTACCACCCCACCAACACCAACGAGGGCACCTACGGCGGCGTGGTGATCGCGCCCGGATACACCGCCGGGCAGTCGTCCATGTCCTGGTACGGGCACCGCCTCGCCTCCCAGGGCTTCGTGGTGTTCACGATCGACACCAACTCGCGGTACGACCAGCCCAACAGCAGGGGCCGGCAGCTCGACGCGGCGCTGGACTACCTGGTCGACCGCAGCAACGTCCGTGCCATGGTGGACGGAGACCGCCTGGCCGTGATGGGCCACTCCATGGGCGGCGGCGGCACGCTCGCGGTCGCCGAGGACCGGCCGGAGCTGCGCGCGGCGATCCCGCTGACGCCCTGGCACACCCAGAAGCGGTGGGGCGACGTGGAGACCCCGACCCTCATCATCGGTGCCCAGAACGACGCCACCGCGTCGGTGCGCTCGCACTCGATCCCGATGTACGAGAGCCTGGACAGTTCGCTGGACACCGCCTACCTGGAGCTGCGCGGCGCGAGCCACTTCGCGCCGAACGTCTCCAACACCACCATCGCGAAGTACAGCATCTCCTGGCTGAAGCGGTTCGTGGACGATGACGAGCGCTACGAGCAGTTCCTGTGCCCGCCGCCCCGGACCGGGATCGGCACGGACTTCTCCGACTACCGGGACACCTGCCCGCACGGCAGCTGAAGCGCCTGAGACGCGCTCAGGGCGGCGGCCCGGAGGGAACCCCCTCCGGGCCGCCGCCCTTTCGTGTCCCGTCGCGTTCCCCGGGTTCCGGCCGGAGCCCGGTCGGCCGGTCGGCCGTGGGGCCGGTCGGCCGGTCGGCCGGGGGCCGTGAAGCAACAGCCGTGGGGCAACGGCCGTGGCGGGGCCGGTCGTGGAGACCGGGGCCGGAGGACGGGACAGGAGGCCAGGGCCGAAGCCGGGGACGGGAAGACGACCGGGGAAGACAAGCCGGGGGGGTCCCGGGCCCGTTCCCCGGTTCGAGGAGCACGGCCGTCCCCGCCTCACGCGGCACGGCCGTGCTCCTCGACGCGTTGCGGGCGCTCCACCTCGACCCGCTCGGCCACGCGGCCGGGGCCGCGGTCCCGTACCGGCCGCGGCTCTCCCGCCAGGCACCAGGACGAACCAGACGATCTTGCCACCAGGGGCGGGGGCAGGACCCGCCCCGGAGCACGAAGCGGCCCGTGGCCGGAACACCGTCCGGGCCACGGGCCGCACTCGAGCATCGGGCTAGTCGTGGAAGGGCAGGTCCTCCGGGGAGAGCCGCTCGAAGTCGACCTCCTCGATGGGGCCGCCCTCGCGGTCGGTCACCCTGGCCTCCTGGACCATCTCGATGGTGCCGCCCGCCTTGTACTGGACGACGTACACACCCTCGTGGCCGCCGTGGTCACCGTCGCTGGAGGAGAAGGGCGTGAAGCCGGGGCCCTGCCACTCCTGGGTCTCCAGGGCGTCGATGAGCGACTGGCGGGTGAGGTCCTCACCCGCGGACTTGAGGACCTGGGCGAACATGACGGCCTGGGTCATGCCGAACACGTGCGTGTTGGTGGGGGCGCCACCGTCGCCGTACTCGTCGTAGACGGACAGGAAGAACTGGCCCCAGTCGTCGTCCTCGTCCTCCACCCGCGGCATGTAGCTCGTGATGAGCGCACCGTCGAGGAAGGCGTCCGCGGGGACGTCCTCGGCGTCGGTGCCGTCGGTGAACTCGGCCAGCAGAGCCTGCAGCGTGGCGGTGTCACCGCCGATGCTGGAGACCACCCACTGCGGCTCGTAGCCCATTCCGGCGGCCTCGAGCATGGCGAGGGCGACGAAGGCGGGGATGCAGGAGCAGACGATCACCTCGGCTCCGGAGTCCTCCATCTCGGCCATCTGCGAGCTGAGGTCGGGCACGTCCGACTCGTAGTGCTGACGGGTGACGACCTCGTCGGAGAGGTACTGGTCGAGCCCGGCCTGGGAGTCCTCGCCGATGTCGTCGTTCTGGAACAGGTAGCCGACGTTCTGGTCAGGGAAGTTCTCGACGATGTACTCGCCCTGGATCTTCGCTTCCTTGGTGTAGTCGGTCTGCCAGCCGTAGGTGAGCGGGTGCTCCTCGGTGTTGTTCCAGGCCAGAGCGCCCGAGGACGGGAAGACGTCGGGGACGCCCTCTTCGTTGAGGTAGTCCAGGACACCGCTGTGGGTGGGCGTGCCCAGGCCTCCGACCATCGCGAAGATCTCGTCCTCGATGACCAGCTGACGCGTGACGTCGATGGTCTCGGAGGGGTCGTACTTGTCGTCCTCGACGCGGTAGTCGATCTCCCTGCCGTTCACACCGCCCTGGGCGTTGACGTAGTCGAACACGGCCGCCGCTCCCTGGGAGACGGCCAGGTATCCGGGCGCGGCGGGGCCGGTGAGGGGCTGGTGGGAGCCGATGATGACGCTGTCGTCGGTGACACCGGGCGCGACGTCCAGGTCGACCTCGGCGCTGTCGCCGACCTCGCCGGCACCGGAACAGGCGGTGGCCAGCAGGACCAGGGCAAGGGCCGAAGCCAGGGCGGCTCGGGTTCCACTTCGTTCTCGCATGGATTTCTCCTTCATCGGGGGGGGAGTTAAGAGGAGCTGCTGCGGGCTCGGAGCCGTGCTCTGAGGCTTTGAAGGGCGCCGTGGACCCCGAGGGGCCAGAAGCGCAGGATGAGGATGAGGACGATGCCGAAGAACACGACCGGCAGGTTGTTCTCCGCGTTGCGGCTCATGTCCATGGCCCGGGCCAGGTCCCTGGCCCAGATCTCCAGGTAGACGATGGCGACCGAGGCCCACAGGGCGCCCCACAGGCTGCCGATACCGCCGAGGACCAGGGCGGCGAGCAGGGTCAGTGAGAGCACCAGGGTGAAGCTGCTGGGCGTCACGGTGCCGAGCACGTAGGCCTGGAGGCCGCCGGCCAGACCGCCCGCGGTGGAGGCGATGACGAAGGCGACCACCTTGGTCTTGCCGACGGGGATGCCGGCCATGGCCGCGGCGGTCTCGTCGTCGCGGAGGGCGCGCATGCGGCGGCCGAGCCGCCCCGCGGAGATCGTGGCGAGCACGGCCAGGCCGATGACGACCGTGGTCCACACGACCAGGGCACGCCACTCGCTGGTGCTCAGGAGGCCGTCGAGGAAGGGCGGCGCCCCGGCGGTGCGGATGTTCAGGCCGTTGCTGCCGCCGAAGACCTCGTGGTAGCGGTGCGTGAGCCCGGGCAGGCCGACGGCGAGGATGAGTGTGGCACCGGCCAGGTAGGGGCCGTGCAGGCGCGCGGTGGCGGCGCCGACCGCCACACCCGCCACGATGGAGACCACGACGATGATGCCGAGGTTGGCGGCGAGCGGCAGCATCGGCTGGTGCAGGATGAGCAGCGCCATCGTGTAGGCGCCGATCATCATGAACGCGCCGTGTCCGAGGGAGACCTGGCCGGAGCCGCCGACCAGCAGCTGCAGACCGGCGATGGCGAGCATGGTGTAGCCGATGGCGGCGATCCGCAGGGCGGTGAGGTCGCCGGTGGCGAACAGCAGGCCGGTGACGGCGGCCAGCCCGAGTGCGGCCAGGAGCAGGTGGCGCGCGGGCAGGGGCAGCGATCCCCACCGGGAGGTCCGGGGGGTCCGGGGCGGTTCCGCACCGGCGCCGGAGGTGGTGGAGCGCTCTTCGCGCTCGGTGGTGGGCGAGGTCATGGCTGGCTACACCTTTCGCGCGGTCGGTCGGGACAGGATGCCGTCGGGTCGCACGCTCAGGACGATGACGACGATGGCGAGGGCGGTCAGGGTCGCCAGCTCGGGACCGACGAAACCGGACACGTAGGACATGCCGAGGCCGATGAGCAGACCGCCGATGACGGCGCCGAAGGGGTTGTCCAGTCCGCCGACGACCGCCGCGGTGATCCCGAAGACGAACACGACGTCGAAGACGTTCGGAGAGATGAACGGCGGACCGGCGAGCATGCCCGCCAGCGCGCCGATGAGGGAGGCGATGCCCCAGCCCGCGGTGAGCATGAGGCCGACCTTCACACCGCTGAGCCGGGCGGCCTCGGGGTGGAAGGCGGCGGCGCGCATCCGCAGGCCGAGCGGGGTGAACCGGTACAGGCCGAACAGCAGGAGGGCGACCACGCCCACGGCGACCAGCGAGAACACGTCCGCGGGGGAGAAACGCCCCACGTAGCTGAACGCGTACCGGAAGCCGTGCTGTTCGTTGCCCCAGATCATGCCGACCGCGCCCTGGACGACCAGGAGGAGGCCGAGGGTGACGATGATGGCGTTGAGCTGGGAGGTCCGGGCGATGGGCCGCACGATCACGCGTTCCACGAACGCGCCGACGAGCAGGCCGGTGGTGAGGGCGGCGGCGAACCCGAGCCAGTAGGAGCCGGTGAGCTGGGTGACCGTGTAGGCGGTGTACACGGACAGCAGCGCGAGGGCGGGCTGGGCGAAGTTCACCAGCCGGGTGGCCTGGTAGATGATGACCAGGGACAGCGCCAGCGCCGCGTAGGCCGCCCCGGACGCCAGCCCGTTGAGGGTCAGGGTGATGAAGTAGTTCATGGGGTCTCCCTCAGAAGCCGAGGTAGGCGTGGCGCGTGCGGTCGTCGGCCAGGAGTCCGTCGGAGGGCCCTTCCGCGGCGACGCTCCCCTGGTTGAGGACGTAGCCGTGCTCGGTGACGGACAGGGCCCCGGCGGCGTTCTGCTCGACCAGGACGACGGTGAGCCCGATGCGGTCGCGCAGGTCGCGCAGCAGGGTGAAGATCTGCTTGGTGACCAGGGGCGCGAGACCGAGTGAGGGCTCGTCGAGGAGCAGCACCCGGGGCCGGCCCATGAGCGCGCGGCCGATGGCGAGCATCTGGCGCTCACCGCCGGAGAGGGTGCTGGCGGTCTTGGTCCGCCGCTCCACCAGGGGCGGGAACAGGTCCATGACCTCGTCGAACGTGGTGCTGCTGCGCCGGTCGGAGCGCCACAGGCCGCCGAGGCGCAGGTTCTCCTCCACGGTGAGCTCGACGATCACGCCGCCGCCCTCGGGGACGTGGGCCAGACCCCGGGTGATGACCTTCTCGGTGGGCAGGCGGGTGATGTCCTCACCCTCCAGGAGCACCCGGCCCGAACTGGCGCGGTGCAGTCCGGTGAGGGTTCGGAGCAGGGTGGTCTTGCCCGCGCCGTTGGCGCCGAGGACCGCGCACAGTCCCTGCGCTGGGACGGCGAGGCTGACGTTGTCGAGGGCCCGGACGGCCCCGTAGGAGGCGCTGAGGTTCTCGACGGCGAGGATGGGCTCGGCGTCCGGTGACGCGCCGTTCCCGGCGGCCCCGGGGAGGGTCTGGGCGTTCATCGGGCAGCTCCCCCGTTGCTGTTGGCGCTGTCGTTGCCGAGCGAGGGGTCGACGACGGCGGCGGTTCCGTCGGAGGACCCTTCGGAGGCCGGTGTGCCCAGGTAGGCCTGGGTGACGGCGGGGTCGGCCTGGACCTCCTCGGGGGTGCCGGAGGAGATGACCTTGCCGAAGTTGAGGACCACGATGTGGTCGCAGACCTCCATGACCAGGTCCATGTGGTGCTCGACGAGGACGACCGCCATGTCCTTGCTGAAGCCGCGGATCTGCTCGGCGAGCGTGTCCATCTGCTGGCCGGAGAGCCCGCTGGCGGGTTCGTCCAGGAGCAGGAGCTCGGGTTCGCTGACGCAGGCCCGGGCGAGGGCGACCTGCTTCTGCACGCCGTAGGGCAGGGTGCCGGGCAGCCGGAGGGCGTACTCGGCGATTCCGAAGCGCGCCAGGGTGGCCATGGCCCGCTCCTTGAGCTCCCTCTCGTCGCGGTGGTGTCGCCCCAGGCCGCTGATCAGGGAGAACGCCCCGCCCTTGGCGAGACGGTCGGCGCCGACCATCACGTTCCAGATGACGGGCATCATCGGGAAGAGGTTGAGGCCCTGGAAGGTGCGGGCGATCCCGGCCTTGGCCAGGTGGTGGGTGCGCTGCCCGGGCGGCGGCGCGCCCTTCCAGGAGATGGCCCCCTTCGTGGGGCGCAGCACCCCGGACAGGACGTTGAAGAGGGTGGTCTTACCCGCTCCGTTGGGGCCGATGAGGCCGACGACGGAGCCCGGTTCCACCTGGAGTCCGACGTCGTCGAGCGCGGTGAGCCCTCCGAAGCGCACGGTCACCCCGTCCGCTCTCAGGAGATGTTCCGGTGCGGTCGTTGTCATGACTGCCTTTCTCGCGGTTGCGACCAGAGAACCCGTACCGACCAGTTGGTATGAACAGGTGGGCCGTCCGCTCCGTCGCGTCCGGACCCTTTACGGGGGGTGTTCAGTTCAGAAGGCGGGCCAGGTCCACACGGGACCTGATGTTGAGCTTGCGGAAGATGCCCCGCAGGTGGTGCTCCACGGTTCGCGGGCTGATGAACATGTGAGCGGCCACCTCGCGGTTGGTCGCACCCTCCGCCACCAGCCGGGCGATCTGCTGCTGTTGGGCGGTCAGCTCACCCGTGGCCGGGGTCTCGGGACCGCGTTCGGCGGTACCGATGGCGCGCAGCTCGGCGCGGGTCTGTCGGACCCACAGCCGGGCCCCGAAGCGCTCGAAGGTCTCCAGCGCGTTGTACAGGTGCTCACGGGCCCGGCCGGGTAGGCGGGCCCGTCGCAGGAAGGCACCGAAGATCAGCTGGGTGCGCGCGTGTTCGACGTCGTCGTCCCCGCCGGTCCGGTGCAGGGCCAGCGCGGTCTCGAAGTGGTCGGCCGCCTCGTCGCCCGTGGCGAGCAGGCCGTCCCCGCGCGCGGCCAGGGCCAGCGTGCTCGGGCTGGCCACGGCATCGGCCCAGCGCCGGTACCCGGCCTGGGAGGCGCTCGCCCACTCGGTCTCGCCCATGCGGACCGCCGCCTCCACGAAGTGCGGCGCGGTGAGCAGGCGCATGGTGGGGTGTCCGTGCCCGGGGCCGGCGTGCACCAGGGAGCGCAGCCGGAAGAACGCCTCCGCGGCGTTGCCGCGCGAGAGCTCCAGGACGGCCAGTGCCCAGGCGGCCAGGGCGGAGGGCAGGCCGAGGCTGTTCTCACCGGCCTGGGCGGTGACCGCGCGGGCCCGGATCCGGCAGGTGTCGACGTCGCCCTGGATGGCGGCGATCATCGCCAGCGAGGCCAGGTTCTGGGTCGCCCAGATGGACTGCCCGGACTCCCGGGAGGTGCGCAGCCCGGCCAGGGCGGTCCCGGCGGCGGACGGGAAGCGGCCGCTCCAGAACTCGGAGAAGACGAGGAAGGACAGGGCCGGGGGGACGAAGGCGTGTTCGCCCCGGGAACGGGCGGCCTCCACGGCGCGTGAGGTGATGGTGCGCACGTAGGGGGTGTCACCCAGGCGCAGGCCGCAGATGCCCGCCCACACCATCTCCGAGGGCGCGGTCATCTCGTGCGAGAGCCGCACGGCTTCGCGGAGCAGCGGGGTCGAGTTCACGTAGTCGCCCCGGAAGGAGATCGTGCACCCCTCCAGGTAGGCCGCGGTCAGCCGCATGGAGGCCGAATCGTCCGGGCGGACCAGGGGGACGGCGAGGTCGGAGGCCTTGGCGTGGCGTACCGGGTCACCGGCGAAGGAGGCGCTGTCGGCCGAGCGGACCAGCGCGCGCAGGGCGAGGTTCCGGTCGTGCGGGACGAGGTCGAGGCCGACCGAGTACAGGCGCTCCGCGGCGTCGATCGCGTTGGAGTCGCGCATCTCGAACTCGGCCTCGATGAGGTCGACGACGGCCCTGCGCCGGTCCGACACCGCGAGCGGCCGGGCCTGCCCGAGCAGGCGGGCGGCGCGCACGGAGTCACCCGCGAGGTAGGACTCGAAGGACGCGGTGGCCAGGCGGCAGGTGCGTTCGTCGGGGTCGGGGGTGAGGGCGGCGGCGCGCTCGTTGGTGTGGGAGGCCGGAAGCGGGCCCTCCAGGCGCTTGGCCCGTCTGGCGGCGGCCGCGATCTGGTCGGCGAGGCCGGCGTCGGGCGCCTCGGCACCGTAGGCGGCGTGCCGGGCGAACTCGACCGGGGCGTACTCGCGGTCGGTCACCCCGGACAGGGCCCGGTGGGCCCCGCGCAGCCGGCCGGCGGGGGTGCCCTGGGAGATGGCCTCCCGCAGGAGGGGGTTGACGAAGACCAGGGTGTCGCCGTCCACGCGCACCAGGCCGCGCTCCTCCGCCGCCTCCAGCGCGGACACGGTCAGGGCGGGCGGAGCCGGGGCGGGTTCGGCGGCGGCGTCCGGGGAGGGTGCGGGCCGGGACGGGGCCGGCTGGTCGGAGGCGGACGCGGCCGAACCGTGCGCGGCGTCGAGCAGCAGGTGGATCCGGGGTTCCGCGGACAGGGCGCCGAGCAGCAGGAGCTGCCTGGCCCTCTCCGGGAGCTCCCGGTAAGGGGTGAGCAGGGCCGACCGCAGGCGCCCGGCCAGGGGCAGGGGTTCGGGAAGGGGCTGGTCGCCCTGGACCTGCTCCGTGGTCAGGGCCGCCAGGAAACCGAGGACGGCGGCCGGGTTGCCGTGGGCGGCGCGCACCAGGGCGGCGCGGACCGAGGAGGACAGGTGCGCGGGAGCGCGGTCGGTGAGGACGTCGTGGACCGCGCGGTCCTCCAGCGGAGCGAGGACGTGCTCGGGCACGCCCGGGACGAGGGAGGAACCGGCTCCCTCACCGATCCCGGGGCGATCGGCGGAGGCCGGCTTTCCGCGCCCCTCCCCCGCGGTGAACACGGCGGCGACGTGGGTGCCGGTGAGCCGGCGGGCGGCGAAGGCCAGGGCGTCGAGGGAGGCGCAGTCGAGCAGGTCGGCGTCGTCCACGCACAGCAGGAGGGGCTGGTCGGCGCTGACCTCGGAGAGGAGTTCGAGGAGGGCGGTGTAGAGCGCGAACCGGTCGGTGTCGGCGATGCCGCCCCGGGTGAGCGCCTCGTGCAGGAGGTCGCGCCGCGGCGCGGGGAGCCGGTCGAGCACGGACTCCACGGGACGGAGGAGGCGCTGGAGGCCGGAGAGGGGGAAGTCGGCCTCGTCCGCGACCCCGCCCATATGGAGGACGGTGAATCCACGTGCGGTGTTGCGGGTGTGTTCGAGGAGGATGCTCTTGCCCCGGCCCGGGCCGCCCGTGAGGAGCACGGACGCACCTCGCCCGGACCTCGCGTCGCCCAAGGCGTCGGCGAGGATCCGCTGCTCAGCGTCCCGGCCCCGAAGGCGTACGCTCAGGGGCTCCGTGTACCGTTCTGTCACGTTGCTCACATTCGCACAGCGCTACCCCGTCCCGGCAGGTCTGCGCGGCCACACTGGTCGTTTCACCGATACCCGCACCGACTCGCACACGGTACCTGCGCGAAGGGGTTCGGACGGCTTCCGAGGACCCCTCCGGGAGGGGCGGCCGGAACGCGGAACCCGGTACCCACCTGGGCTTCCACTCCGCTGGAAAAGTGACGACGATCACCCGGACAAGGCCGGGCCGACGCCCTCCTGGGCACCTGCACACGTCAGGCCTGGTTATCAAGACGTAACGTGCGGGCAACACCTCACCCGCGAACCAGACAAAGAGGACATACAACACTCCGGATAGCTTTTTGTTCTCTTCGGGACACTGTCGCGACCGTCCCCCATCGGGATATCCAGTGCGGGACACACTGGACCGGACAGCCGGAGGAACCGTATGGAGAACCGCCCCCTCACCGCGAGCGTTCCCGTCAGCGCCGCGAACCGACCCCTCACGTTCGGTGTGGAGGAGGAGTTCTTCGTCGTCGATCCGCGCACCCGACGCATCCTCTCCCGGGCACCCGACGTCCTGGCCCGCACACGGTCCCTCGGCCCACACCTGTGCGGTGAGTTCACCGGCGCCCAGGTGGAGGCCAACAGCCCCGTGTGCACCACCGCCGAGGACGCCCGCTCGTTCCTGGCGAGCGCCCGGAGCGAACTCCACCGGGCCGCCGAGAGCGCGGGGCTGGCCGTTGCCGCCACCGGCACCGTGATCCTCGGCGACCCCGCCGCGGCCTCCGTCAGCAAGGGCCGACGCTACGCCGACATCGCCGCCCACTTCGGCGCGCTCCGCGACGCCCACGTGGTGTGCGGCTGCCACGTGCACGTCGGCATCCCCGACCCGGCCACCGCCGTGGAGGTCAGCGACCACCTCCGCCGGTGGTTACCCTTCCTCGTCGCCCTCTCCGCGAACTCGCCCTTCCAGTCCGGCCGGGACACCGGCCACGCCAGCTGGCGGACGGTCAGCTGGAACCGGCTGCCGTCCTCGGGGCCGCCGCCCCTGCTGCGCACCCTCACCGAACACGAGCGCGCCGTCCGCGGGCTGGCCGCCAGCGGGGCGATCCTGGACCGGCACATGGTCTATTGGGACATCCGCCTCTCCGACCACCTGCCCACCCTGGAGATCCGCGTGGGCGACGTGGCCGCCACCGCCGAGGAGGCGCTGCTCTTCGCCACCCTCACCCGGGGGCTGGCCGCCCGGGCCCTGACCGACGTGCGGCACGGCGTCCCGGCTCCCGCCGTCAACGGCCCCACCCTGCGCGCCGCCGTGTGGCGGGCCGCGAGGGAGGGGCTGGAGGGGATCGTCCCGGACCCGCTGACCGGTGAGGCCCTGACCGCGGGCACCGCGATGGAGCGGGTCCGCCGCGCGGCGCTGCCGGGTCTGGCCCTCACCGGTGACACCGACCTGGTGTCCTCCCTGCTCGACCGGGTCCTGACCGCGGGCTCCGGTGCCGCCCGCCAGCGCTCCGCCCACGCTCGCCGGGAACGGATGAGCGACGTGGTGGACCACGTCGTCGCCCAGAGCCGGGAGGGCCTGCCCTAGACCTCCTTCTGCGCGCGCAGTTCGGCGGCGGTCGGCGGGTCGGCCCCCTCCCTGGTGACCGTGTACGCCGCGACGGAGGCGGCGAAGGCCAGCAGATCGGTCAGGTCCCGCTCGGTCAGAGCGGCCAGGCGGCTGCGGGGCTCGGACCCCAGACGTCCGTCCAGGTCCAGGCGGTGGAGCAGGGCGCCCATGAAGGAGTCGCCCGCTCCCACGGTGTCCACGACCTCCGCCTTCGGCGCGGGGACCGAGGCGGACACGCCTTGGGAGAGGGCGAACGCGCCGTCCGAGCCGCGGGTGACCACGACCAGCGCCGGGCCGAGCGCGGCCAGGGACTCGGCGGCCCGCTCGGTGGTGAGTCCGGGGTAGAGGAAGGCGAGGTCCTCGTCGCTGGCCTTGACCACGTGCGCCTGGGCGGTGTGGCGCAGGGCCAGGGCGCGGGCCGCGTCCGGGTCCCCGATCACGCTCTCGCGGATGTTGGGGTCCAGGGTCACGGTCACCTGTCCGCGACCGTGCTCACGCCGCAGCAGCGCCTCGATCCGTGAGGCACCGGGTTCCCGGAACAGCGCGATCGAGGCGGCGTGCAGAGCCCTGACCCCGGGTTCCAGGCTCTCCGGGAGTTCGCCCGGGCGCCAGCGCCAGTCGGCGGCGTCGGCCATCCGGAAGTCGTACCGGGCCGACCCGTCCTCGTTCAGGGTGGCCAGGGCCAGCGCCGACGGTTCCTCGGCCGCGACCAGGCCGGAGGGGTCCAGTCCCTCGGCCAGGAGGCGGCTCCGGATGAGTTCCCCGAAACCGTCGGATCCGATCCTGGCCAGCAGCCGGGTGGGCAGGCCCAGGCGGGAGGCGGCCACCGCCGTGTTGGCCGGACCGCCGCCGGGGGCCGCCCGCAGGACGTCGGGGCCCTGCCGGGTGGGCAGCAGGTCCATGACGTTCTCCCCGACCACGACGAGCCGGGCGGGGCTCACGGGTTCCGTGCTCACGCAGCCCCTCCTTCCTGGGGTGTGGCGGGCAGGGCCGCGCCGATCGAGGTCGAGAGGCCCACCTGGGGCAGGAGTACGGCCTGGTAGGCGTGGTAGACGTCCGGTTTGCCCGCCCACACCGAACCGGCGGGCCGGTTCGAGGGGTCGAGTTCGTGCCGCCAGCTGCCGTGCTCGCGGTCCACGTGGAAGCGGTCGGCGTAGTCCCACCAGCGGTCGTAGTACTCGGTGTAGGCCTGGTCGCCGGTGCGCCGGGCCAGCGTCCACGCGGTCATGGTGGCCTCGGCGACCACCCAGTGCATGCGCTGGCGCACGACCGGCCGGTCCTCCCAGTCCAGGGTGTAGGCGAACCCCTCCGCGCCGTCCGCGTGCCAGCCGCGCCGGACGGCGTTGGCGAAGAGGAGTTCGGCGTCGGTGCGCAGCCAGGCGGGAACCGCCTCGCCCGCGCGCTCCAGCGCGAGTTCGAGGTGGACGAGCAGGCGCGCCCACTCCAGGAGGTGGCCGGTGGTGCTGCCGAAGGGGCGGAAGGGGTGGTCCGGCTGGTCCCGGTTGTAGTCCGGGATCGGCTGCCAGTCCGGGGTGAAGTGCTCGGGCAGGCGCCAGTCGTGCGCGGCGGCGACCCCGTGCACCAGGCGTTCGGCGATGGCCAGGGCCCGGCGGGTCCAGCGGATGTCGCCGGTGGCGTCGGCCGCTGCGAGGAGGGCCTCCACCCAGTGCATGGCGCTGTTGGCACCCCGGTAGGGCTCGGTGGCGGTCCAGTCGGCGTCCCAGCTCTCCCGGACGCAGGCCGCCTCCTCCTCCCAGAACCGTTCGTCGAACACCGTCAGGGCCCGGGTGAGCAGGTCGCGCGCGCCGGGGCGCGCGGCCAGGGTCGCGGACGACGCGGCCAGGACCACGAAGGCGTGCGGGTAGGCGGACTTGGCCGGCAGCCCCCGCTCACCCGAGGACGCGTGGGAGCGCTCCCGGACACGGGCCGCGTCCCCGCCCTCCGGCACCTCGTCGAACCATCCCCCCAGGTCGCCGTCGCACAGCGGCCCGGTGAGGGCGGCCAGGCCGTGGTCGGCGAGTTCCGCCGCGTCCGGGTCCCCGCGCAGGTGCGCCAGGGAGAACACGTGCGTCATCCGCGCGGTGATCCAGGTCTCGGTCGGGCGGTCGGGCTCCACCCCGCCCTTGGCGTCCAACCAGCCGAACCCGTCGGGGACGGCGGCTCCGGCGGCGAAGCCGACCAGGCGCCGCTCCTCCGCGTTCAGCCACGCGGGTTCGCCCGGGACCGGGTGTGTCGATGTGGTCAAAACCAGTGCCTCCTCGGGAGTCGCTTCGCGCGCAACGCTATCCCGCTCCCTCTCCTCGGGAAAGACCGAGGAGCAGCCTGAGGGCCGGAGGACGTTCGGGTCGTGTCCGCACATAACCTGAATGCCGATATATCTCGTTGAGTCGCGGTGGGGCCTCACCGGTGGTCGCGTACGACCGGTCGGCCCGACAGTACCCGCGTCCAGTCGGCGGCGGGAGCCGGATTCCACCCGCCACCACCGCGAACACCCAGGAGGCAGACAGTGATGCTCGCTGCGGGGGAGACCCCCGTGTACCTGGGCCCCATCGTGGCGCTGCTCGTCGCCGCGGGGCTCATCGGAGCGCTCTTCGTCCGGTTGAAGGTCGTCCCCATCGTCGGGTTCCTCCTCGCCGGCGTCCTCATCGGCCCGCACCAGCTGGGAGTCGTCGCGGACGAGAGCCAGGTGGAGGCCGCGGCCGAGATCGGGGTCATGCTGCTCCTGTTCACCATCGGCGTGGAGTTCTCCGTCGAGCGCCTCGCGAGGATCAAGAAGTTCGTCCTCGGCGGCGGCACCGTGCAGGTACTGCTGACGACCGCCGTCGTGGCCGCCCTCTGCCTGCTGTTCGGGGTCGACTGGCGGGTCGGCGTCTTCACCGGATTCCTCGTCGCGCTCTCCTCCACCGCGATCGTGCTCAAGGTGGTCGCGGCGAAGGGGATCACACAGCAGCCGGTCGGACAGGCCTCGGTGGGCACCCTCATCTTCCAGGACCTCGCCATCATCGTGATGGTCCTGCTGATCCCGATCCTGGCCGGGCAGAGCGAGGGCGCCTGGGACATCGTCCGCGCCCTGGGGACCGCGGCCCTGGTCCTGACCGCCGTGATCGTCATCGCCCGCAAGGTGATGCCTCCGCTGCTGGAGCGGGTGGCACGCCTGTGCTCCCCCGAGATCTTCCTGCTGTCCATCGTCGCCATCGCCCTGGGTGTGGCCTACCTGACCTCGCTTGCCGGGGTCAGCGACGCACTGGGGGCCTTCCTCGCCGGCATGGTGCTGAGCGAGTCCCGGCACAGTGCCCACGCGCTGAGCGAGATCATGCCGCTCCAGATGATCTTCAGCGCCGTCTTCTTCGTCTCCATCGGCATGATGCTCGACGTCACCGTGCTGGCCCAGCTGTGGTGGATGGTCCTGCTCGCCGCCCTCGCCGTCGTGGTCGTCAAGGTGGTCACCGCCTACACCGCGATCTCCGTTCTCCGGGTCGGGGCGCCGACCGCGGTGGGAGCGGCCTTCCTCCTCGCCCAGATCGGCGAGTTCTCCTTCGTCCTCCAACAGGTGGGCGCCGAGTACGGGCTGAGCCCGGCCGGGCTGGGCGCCGACGGGGACCAGCTCCTCGTGGCCGTCACAGTGGTCCTCATGACCGTCACACCCGCGCTCGGCGCGCTCGGCGAGCGCCTCGCCAAGCGGATGGGAGGGCGGACGGGCCGGGGGACGGCCCCCTCCGCCGACCGGGGCGGCCGGGAGTCCGATGACACGAGGAACCGGGTCCTGGTCTCCGGGTGGGGACCGGTGGCCAAGAACCTGTCCGCCTACCTGCGGTCCAACGACGTCCCGGTGACGGTGACGACCCTCAACCCGGACCTGGCGGCCCAGGCCGAGGCCGAGGCGCACACCGTCGTCCGCGGGGAGGCCACGAAGGCGAGCGTCCTCCACGAGGTCGACATGGACCGGGTCAAACTGATCGTGATCTGCGAGAACACGGCGGAGGAGGCCGCTCACGTCGCGCACATCCTGAGCGGTGTCGCCCCCGGCGTCCCGATCGTGGTGCGGCCCGTGGACGCCCCCGACGTCCCCGGACTGTACGACGCGCACGCCACCCGCGTGGTGGACACCCAGCGCGCGGTGACCGAACCGCTGGGCCGTGCGGTCCTGGACCTGCTCGGCATCGACCACACCGGGAAGAACCACCCCGACCCCACCGTCATGTCCCTCTTCACGCCGGACCCCGCATCCTCCTGCGCGCACACGGAGAACCTCCGGCCCGTCCTGCCGAAGAGCCCCGGTTGCACCGAGTGCCTGAGGCAGGGCCGACACGACTGGGTCCACCTGCGCCTGTGCGCCCACTGCGGTTTCGTGGGCTGCTGCGACGACTCCCCCGGCCGGCACGCGAGCGCGCACGCGGAGGGAGGCGCGCATCCGGTCGCGACCTCCGTGGAACCCGGCGAGGACTGGGCCTGGTGCTACCTGGACTCGGTCAGGATCGAGCCCGACAGGGCCGGGACCGGCGGAGTGGGAGCCGGCGGAGTGGGAGCCGGCGGGGCCTGAGCCCGCGGGGCGGGTGCCGCGGGGGCGGGCTCACCCCCGCGTGGACAGCCTGTGCTCCCGGTCGGCGGCGTGGCAGGTCCAACGGATGTGTTCGGCGACGCTGAGGGGGTCGTCAGCCATCGGGATGTGTCCGGCCCCGAGCAGGGACACCATGCGCGCGTTGGGCACCCGCTGGTGCGCGTGCTCGGCGCTGGAGGGCAGCAGTGTCCGGTCCCGGTCGCCCCAGGCGATCGTGACCGGGCACCGGATCGGGCGCGCGGTGAAGTCGTAGTCGGCGATCCTCGGCACCATGCGCACGTAGGGCGCCCCCGGTTCGAGCCCCTGGACACCGAACCGGGTGGCCTTGGCCTCGGGCGAGGAGGGGTCGCCGCGCAGGGCGATCCGGGCCGCGGCCCGTGCGGGCGGGGTGTCCGCCAGCCGTTCCTTGACCGGCATGGGGATGCGGGTGGCCAGGTTGGCCACCAGGCCCACCGTGCGCATGCCCCAGCGGGCGAGGTGGTCGGAGAACCCGGCCGGGGAGAACACCGTCACCGACCCGGCCACCCCCTGGACCCCCAGTTCCAGGGCGATGGAGCCGCCCAGGGAGTTGCCCGCCAGGTGCGGGCGCTCGAACCCGTGGAGCTCGCAGAACTCCCGGACCACCCGCACGAGACTGTGCACGTCGTAGGGCTCGTCCCGCTCCGGGGCGGGGGACTCCCCGAACCCCGGCAGGTCCACGCTGACGACCTCGTAGTCAGCGGCCAGCCGGGGGGCCACGGCCCTCCAGCACTGTCTGCGGTCACCGAGCCCGTGCAGGAGGAGCAACGGGCGGCCGCTGCCGTACCGGTCGTAGGCGATGTGTCTGGGGTTCATCACACCTGTCTACCCGGCGTCCATCCCCCGTCCACCGGGGCGAGCCGTGAAAATGGGCAAAAGGTCGTCCTGCCGTCGGCCGGACCGGCCTTCAGTTCGCCCGCGTGCCGATCCTCGGACCGGTCGGCAGACCGATCCGCAGGCCCGGACGGGACGCGGCCGCACGGGGTACGCGCGGGGCAGCGGTCAGCAGCAGGCCCGACACCACCGCCACCAGACCCAGCACCGGCGCCAGTCCGAAGCCCAGACCGGCCACCGTCAGGGCCAGCAGCCCTCCGCCGATCAGGGCCGCGGCGGCCAGCACCCGCACCGGGCCCGGGTCGCCCTTGAGGACCTTGGGCGGGTTCTCGAACCGCACCGCCCAGTTGGCCAGCGGCAGGACCAGCGGCAGCAGGACGGCCATCCCGAGCACGCCCCACAGCAGCCACAGCCCGGTCATCGGGTCGGGCGTGTTGATGCCCAGGCCGTACACCACGACCCCGGCCACCACCGTGATCGGCAGCATGTGCCACAGGTACACGGTCATCAGCTGCGGGGAGACCCAGTCCAGCATCCGTGCCACTCCGGGCCGGTCCGACCAGGCGGAGATCCGGTCGCGCAGCAGCATCGCGACCCCGACCTGCACCGCGCCCAGCGCCGCCAGCACCAGGGTCGGCGGGGCCACGTTCGAGGTCTCGGCCGCGAACACCCCGGTCATGTTCATCGAGTAGGGACCGGCGTACACCAGGACCACGGCGGTCACGGCGCCGACCGCGATCATCCACGCCGCGTGGGAGCGGCGGATCGCCCCGGTCCCGTACAGGAACCCGAGCTGGTGCACGGCCAGCCAGACGAACGCCACGTTCAGGAAGCCGAACGCCTCCACCCCGAACCCGAACCGGCTCAGGTCGACGGCCACGGCGCCGGTGATCAGCGCGGCCGGAACCCACCAGCCGAACCGGTCGTGCGCGGCCACCAGGACCGGCGTCGCCACGACCACCAGCACGTACGCGGCCAGGAACCAGAGCACCATGCCCGCGGCGCCCGCGCCGACCAGCACCGGCTGCTCGGGCGCGCCCGCCAGCACCGCGACGTGGCAGGCGAGGATCCACACCACGGCGAGGGGGACCACCGGCCAGGCCAGTCTCCGCAGCCGCTTGGCCCACCAGACGGAGGCGGTCTCGCCCCGGGCCGAGGCCGAGCGCCAGCTGATCAGGTTGGCGGCACCGCCCACGAAGAAGATCAGGGGCATGACCTGGGAGACCCAGGTCAGAGCGAACCCGCCCGGGGCGCTCAGGACACTGCTCGCCGCGAGCTGGCCCTCGGACTGCACCGTCAGCACCGGCAGCCACCAGTGCTGCACGACCACCAGGACCATGACGAACAGGCGCAGGGCGTCGAGGAAGCGGTCGCGAGCCACCGCCGGCCGCGGCACGGCGCGTACCGACGCGGCCACGGGGGCCGTGGTCGGAGGCCTGCCCTCTCCTGAGGGTTCGACGGTCACGGTCATAGGTTGTCGCTCCTTGGTCTTTCCCGGGTGCTGGGGGACGTCCGGGCACGTGGAGGTGCCTTGGCCGTGCTGACCGGGGTGTGCTGACCTGCTGGGGGCCGACACGTCTCGGTGTGTGCCCTGTTGGCGGGCGCGCACCGGCCCGGATCATCATGCGGCGACGCGTCGTTGGTACGACCTTAGGCGGAGGGGCAAGGGGCCCGCGATGGAGCTGGGTACCCTTATCTCCTGCGGCCAGCCCACCCCCGGAGGGTGGTGCAGGCACCACCGGGACCCCTGGGTCGCTGGTGGGACAGGGGTTCCCGGGATTTCGCCGGGGCCGGTGGAGTTCGTGGAACGGAGGGATCCGGGGCCCATCGAGGGGCCCGGAAGCGGTGGTGTCCGGTGGGTGGGACGCTGCCGTCCGGTCAGGGCGCGGTGGGCATGGCCCGCTTGTGGGCGGTGACACGGTAGCGGTCGACCAGGGTGCGCACCACGTGGTCGGAGACCGGGAGCCCTTCGAGGAAGTCGTCGATCTGGTCGTAGGTCAACCCCAGCGCCTCCTCGTCCGGCTTCTGCGGGGTGAGAGTCTCCAGGTCGGCGGTGGGCACCTTGTTCACGAGGTCCTCCGGGGCGCCCAGTTCGGCTGCGACCGCGCGCACCCGCCGCTTGGTCAGGCCGGTCAGCGGGACCAGGTCGGCCCCGCCGTCACCGTACTTGGTGAAGAAACCGGTGACCGCCTCGGCGGCGTGGTCGGTGCCGACCACCAGCCCGCCCAGACCGCCCGCGACCGCGTACTGGGCGATCATCCGCTGCCGGGCCTTGACGTTGCCGACGACGAAGTCCTCGGCGGCGGCGTCGCTGTAGGTCATGCCGCCCGCGGTGAGGGAGGCGGCCATGGCGTCGACGGCCGGACGCACGTCCACGGTCAGGCAGCGGTCGGGGGCACCGAACTCCACGGCGCGAGTCGCGTCGTCCTCGTCCTTCTGCGCGCCGTAGGGCAGGCGCATGGCGACGTACTCGGCCTCGTGCCCGGCCTCACGGGCCCGGTCGGCGGCGAGGCGGCACAGCCGGCCTGCGGTGAGCGAGTCCACGCCGCCGCTGATCCCCAGGACCAGGGCGCGGGCGCCGGTCGTGGTCAGTCTCTCGGCGAGGAAGGCCACGCGGCGCTCGATCTCTGCTCCGACGTCGAAGTGCTCGGGGACTTCGAGGTCGCGGATGATCTCGCGGCGCTCCTGGCTCAGCTCGGTCTCGGTCACGTGCGCTCCCTGCGTGTGGTGCATGTGTCCACCGATTATCACCTGTACCGGGGATCGCTTCCCACACCGGCTCTCCGGTCCGGGGCCGTGGGCCGGAAGCCGGGACCGGGGCCTCGGCCGGGGTGCTCAGGCCTCGGGGCGCAGACGGCGGGCGAACCGCTCGTAGTCCACCACCAGGCCGTCGCCGTCCACGGACAGCCGGTACTCGCCGTGGAGGGGGTCCCGGTAGGTGTACCGCTCCAGGCCGTCCTCGGCCGGGTGGCGGGTGTATCGCTGGCGGACGCGGCGGATACGCAGGGAGGGGATGTCGATCCACGCGACCGCGATGTCCCGGTGCTCGCCCGGGCGCAGGCCGAGGCGGCGGATCGGGAGCGTGTTCGTGAGGGGGGTCGCGGCGACGTCGACGTCCAGGCAGCCCACCAGCTCGGCGAGGGGGTGGCCGTTGACGTCGACCCAGTGGCCGCCCTGGGCCCGGAGGGTGACCGACTCCAGCCCGGAGGCGGACAGCACCTCGGCGCGGACCTCACGGGTCGTCCAGGCCAGGTCCGCGCGGACGGTGAAGCGTGTGAAGAAGCGTTCCTGCCCCTCCACCACGGTCTCCCCCGCCTCCAGCCGGTGGCCGTCGGGCTCGGGCAGGAGTGTGCCGAGCCCCAACCCCTCCGGGACGTCGGTACGGGTCCAGGCTGCCGGGTGTTCCGTCACTGGCGACATGTCACCGTTCTACCGTTCCGGGCGGGACGGCGCCAGAGCGTGAACGTGCCCGTGCCGAACGCGACACGGGCACGGAAGCCTTTCGTTACAGGGCCTGCGGCTCGCCCCCGGGTGAGCCGCAGGCCCTGTCCGACAGGACCGGGTCAGGCGACCTGCTCGGCCTCCGGGGTCCCGCCCTGCTCGATCTCGCGGACGACCTTGTCGAAGTCCTCCTCCATCTGCTCGCTGACCTTGCCCAGGCTGTTGAAGGCGAGGATGGCGCCGAAGCTGAGGATGACCGCGGGAACCATGGCGTACAGACCGGTTCCGATGTAGGCGCTGTCGACGATGTCCCAGATGATGGCCGTGGCGCCGCCGACGAGCATGCCGGCCAGGGCACCGGTCCAGGTCATGCGCTTCCAGAACAGGGCCAGCAGCAGGACCGGGCCGAAGCCGGCACCGAAGCCCGCCCAGGCGTAGCCGACCAGGTCCATGACGGACTGGTTGCCCCACAGCGCCACACCGGCCGCGATGACGGCCACCGCGACCACCGTGCCCCGGCTGATCCAGAGCAGCGACCGGGGGGAGGCCTCCTCGTTCACGAAGGCCTTGTAACCGTCCTCGGTGAGGGCCGAGGCGGCCACCAGGAGCTGGGAGTCGGCGGTGCTCATCACCGCGGCGAGGATGGCGGCCAGCAGGAGACCGGCCACCAGCGGGTGCGTCAGCGCCTCGATCAGGCGCGGGAAGACCTGCTCGGGTGTGTCGAGCGGGGTGTCGAAGTAGGCGATGCCGATGAAGCCCACCAGGACGGCCAGGGCCATCGCGGAGACCGCCCAGGCGACGCTGACGAACCCGGCCTTCGGGATGTCCTTCACCGAGCGGATGCCCATGTAGCGGGCCAGGATGTGCGGCTGGCCGAAGTAGCCGAAGCCCCAGGCCAGGCCGGAGACGATGACGACCCAGCCGAGGGTCTCGGTGGAGACCCAGGCGCCGGTGTCCAGGTCCAGGGCCGTGCCGCCCACCACGGACAGCAGGTCCTCGCCCCGGCCCGCGACCCTGTCGGCGAGCCCGGCGAAACCGCCGAGGGCGGTGATGGCCATGACCGGGACCACCAGCAGGGCGGCCCACATCATGGCGGCCTGGATCACGTCCGTGTAGGAGACCGCCAGGAACCCGCCGAGCACCGTGTAGAGCACGACGATGCTGACGCCGATCACGATGGCCGGAGCCGGGCCCAGGCCGAAGACCTGGTCGAAGAGGGCGGCCATGGCGACGAGGCCGGAGGCGACGTAGAAGAAGTAGAAGACGATGATGAGCACGGCCGAAACCGCGCGCAGGGCACGGGAGCGGTCGTTGAAGCGGTTCTCGAGGAAGGAGGACAGGGTGAGGGAGTCGGACTCACCCCCGAAGCGGGAGTCGCTGACCCTCTCGGTGTAGACCCGCAGACGCGGGGCGACGAGGATCCAGCTTCCAGCGAACCCCGCCGCGAGCCCGACGGCGATCCAGGCCTCGCCGAGGCCGGAGACGTAGATGGCACCCGGGAGCCCCAGCAGCAGCCAGCCGCTGAAGTCGCTGGCGTTGGCGCTCAGCCCGGCCACCCAGCTGTTGAGCTGGCGACCGCCGAGCACGAAATCGGCCTGCGAGACGGTTCTCCGATAGACCCAGAGACCGATGGCCACCATGACGGCGAGGTACACGCCGAAGGTCGCGATTGACGCGAGCACGGAGTCGTTCATCCGTCTCCTCCCTTCCTTTGGAGCGCGGAAACTTCACTCACGCGCATATGACGAACTCTGTCCGCGATCATCACTCCTCGTTGTCGGGACCACAATGCCCTGTGTGCGGAACAACACCTGTTCGAGACCTCGTTGAGTTCTCGACCAGGCATTATTGTCCGATTGGCCAGCGCCGTGGCAGCCGGGTTGTCTGATCGGACATAAACGCCGGGACCGCGCTCGCGCCAGGGGCCCGGGACGCCCCGCAGGTGCTCCGGCGCTCAGCCGAGCAGCTCCCGGAGCCGCCGCTCCACCCCGGCCAGGTGCTCTCCCAGGGCCCGGCGCGCCGCTTCGGGGTCGCGCTCGCGCACCGCCCGGACGATACGGCGGTGCTGGCTGTCACTGGCCGCCAGCCCTGCCTCGGACAGGGGCGCGACGTCCATGAGCTGGTTGATCCGCATCCGCGCGTCCGTGAGCGCGGCGGCCAACCGATCCGAGCCGGCCAGCTGGGCCAGGGTGATGTGGAAGACGGTGTCGCAGCGCCGGTAGTCGGCGGGTCCGGCCTCGGCGGCCACGGCCACACGCCGGTCCAGCAGGTCCCCCTGGGACCCGGTGATCCCGGTCTCGGCCAACCGGACCACGGCACCGGTCTCCAGGCCGCGCCGGAAGGCGAGCAGGTCCTCCAGGGCGGTACCCGTCTCGACGAGGTCGCGACGCGCCTCCTCGGGTGTGGGCCTGGGCGGGAGGTCGGCGACGAACGTGCCGCCGCTCCGGCCCCGCCGGGACTCGACGTACCCCTGGCGTTGGAGGAGGCGGATCGCCTCGCGCAGCGTGATGCGGCTGACGCCCAGGCGGGAGGCCAGGTCGCGTTCGGCCGGGAAGCGGGCGCCCGCCGGGACGACGCCGAGCCTGATGGCGCACATCAGCCGCTCGACGGTGACCTCCAGGGCGTTGCCGACCTGGACCGGGCGGAAGACCGCCTCGGCCGCGGGATCGCAGGGTGGGACCACGGGGCCAGCTTAGGGCGTGTTCTGCGACCTCGCCCGGAAAAGACCGATCTTCGACGCGTTCACCGGCTCCCCGTGCCGAGCCCTTCACACAGGTGGCTTCCGCACCACCGGGCACACCGTTCACACCCTTCGGTGACGGTCGCGTATCCCCGTATCCACAGGCAGTGGACAACTATCGACACGGCACAGAGCAGAACCTAGCCTGGGAGAGAGCGAGCACACACCCGTGGTCGGCCCCGTCCACCGCAGCGGGTGGTCCCGCCCCTCACCCCGCCCCTCTCCCCCTCCAGCAGCCGTCCGCCCTGACCGGGCAGGCCCCGCGGCGACCCCGTCCGGGCGCCCGCGCCGACGCTCCTCCGCACCCGCCCCGGGGGGCCACCGCCCTCACTTCCTCCTCCCTGATCCGCGGCGCCTCTCCGGGACCGTCCGAGAGCCCCAAGTGAACGGTTCCGCTGCCCGGCCCCGGAGGTACCGCGGGGCCGCGACCCCGCCGCCACACGAGAAAGCTGGTGGACCGATGACGACCGGCCCCGGCCGCCCCCGCCGGAGGGACCCCGCGCGCCTTCCGGTGATCGGCGGGGTTCCCCGCACCAACCCGGACTTCACCGGACGCGAGTCCGTCCTGGAACGGATCCACGACGCCCTCGGCTCCCGCACCGGCTCCCGCTTCCTGATCGGCGGCGGCAGCGGTGTCGGCAAGAGCCGCATCGCCGCCGAGTTCGCACACCGCTACGCCGCGGACTACGACCTCATCTGGTGGGTCCCCGCCGCCACCGACATCGAGACGCACCGCGCCTACCTGCGCCTGGCCGAGCACCTCGGACTGCCCGTCTCCTACGAACACGTCCCCCGCACCGTGCAGACCGTGCGGCAGGAACTCTCGGAGAACGCCGGCCTCGGCTCCTGGCTGCTGGTGTTCGACGACGTCGCGGACGTGGAGGCGCTGGCCGACGAGTACTTCCCCCACGGCGGCGGGCACATCCTCGTCACCTCCCGCGGACACCGGTCGCTGCCCCGGAGCAGGCCCGGGCACCGGTTCGACGGACAGGTGGTCCCCCGGATGACCAACGCCGAGAGCCTGGCCCTGCTGCGGCGGGTCTGCCCCGCCCGCCTGGACACCCCCGGTGACGGGGAGCGCCTCGCCGAACTGCTCGAACACCTCCCCCTCGCCCTCGGCCAGGTCGGCGCGTTCCTCCGGGAGTCCACCATGTCGACCCATGACTTCCTCGAACTGTTCGAGGAGCGCTACGACGCGATGGTCTGGCACATGGGGGCCGACGACGACCACACGGCCCCGCTCCGGGTGGCCTGGAGCATCCAGGCCGAGCAGCTGCTGGACGGCCCCGACGACCGGGAGCGCGAGACCAGGCGCATGGTCCTGGAGCTCATCCGGCTCTGCGCCTTCTTCGCGCCCCGCCCCCTCTCCCGTGCCCTCTTCACCCGGTCCCGCGGCCTGGGGCCCACCCCCGAGCGGTCACTGCTGCTCGGCGACGGCATCCGGCTCGGCCGGGTCCTGGAGTACATGGGCAGGCACAACCTGGCCTACTTCGACCACGAGCGGAACACCTTCCAGCTGCACGAGCTGTTCCAGTCGGTGATCCGTGACTCGCTCACCCTGGAGGAACGGGTGCGCTACCGGCACCTGGCCCACCTGATCCTGGCCCAGAACGACCCCGCCGGCCCCGTCGACCCGGCGCACCGCACCGCCTACCTGCTGCTGTACGCGCATGTGAAGGCCTCCCAGGCCTGGGCCAGCCGGGACGCGCGGGTGCGCGGCACGGTGCTCAACGTGGTCGACTTCCTCACCGAGGTGGGCAACTACACGGACGCGACCAGCCTCGTCGGGCAGGCCGTCAACGCCTGGGGCGACGCTCCGGACCTGCTCCTGCGCGCGCGGCTCCGGCGCAACAAGATCCGGCGCGTCCACGGCGAGTACGGCACCGCGCTCGAGGAGGCCGAGGAGCTCCACGCCGAACAGGTGCGCCGGCAGGGCCCCGACGACGACGAGGCGCTGGAGTCGCTCCGGGCGGTCGCCATCGCGCTGAGCGGCCTGGCCCGGTTCGAGGAGGCCGGACGGCTGTTCCGCCGCATCCTGGACCACCGGCGGGAGCGGCACACCGACGCCGACCCGCGCACCCTGGAGGCCGCGCACGACTACGGGCAGACGCTGCAGGAGCAGGGCAGGTTCGGGGAGGCCCTGGCCATCGACCAGCGGACCGTGGCCGGACGGCGCGCCCTGCTCGGGCCGAACGACGTGCAGACCCTGCGTACGGGGCTGTCCCTGGGACTGAACCTGATCCTGCTGGGGCGCCTGGAGGAGGCCCGGGAACAGATCACCGAGTGCATGGAGCGGTTCGGGACCGCGGCCGAACCCGACAGCCCGCACGCGCTCCAGGGGATGCTCTTCCTCTCCGTGGTGTACCGGCGGCTCGGCGAGGCGGAGCGGGCGCTGGAGCTGTCCGGCCGGGCGCTCTCCCTGTACCTGCTCAAGCACCCGCCGACCGTCCGGCAGGTGCTGTACTGCCGGGTCATCCACATGGTGACGCTGGCGCAGACGGGGGCGGTGGACCAGGCGGTGAGCGAGGTGGACCGGCTCCTGCGCCCGCTGGACGAGCGCTACCCCTCGGAGCATCCGTTCCCGGCCACGGCCAGGATCAGCATGGGCATCGTCCTGCGGGCCGCCGGACGCTACACCGAGGCGCTCAAACTCGACCAGGAGGGCCTGGAGCGGCTGCTGCGGATCTACGGCCCGGGTTCGTTCAGCAGCCTGCCCGCCGCCCTGAACGTGGCCACCGACCTGTACCACCTGGACCGGTTCCACGAGGCCCGTGACCTGGAGGCTCTGACGGAGGCGGACTGCCGTCACCGACTGCCCGCCGACCATCCGATCCTGCTGACGGCACGCCGGAACCACCTGGTCAGCCGACGTGCCGGGGGTGAGGACGTGAGCGAGGCGTGGGATCGGCTACGCGTGGAGTTCGCCGAGCGCTTCGGCGAGGACCACCCCGGTACGGCGTCCATGTCCTCGTTCACCCGTCAGGACTGCGACGTGTTCCCCGTCGCGTCCCTGTGAGACGGCCTCAGAAAGGTCCCTTGGAAACCGCGAGAAAGGTGCTCCACTCACGGTTGTCAAACCTCAGCTGAGCGTCCTCGGGGTGTACCGAGTCGCGGAAGAACGATTCCCCTGACGTCAGGTTGAGAACCTCACAGCAGGCCCCGATGTCGTAGGAGTACTGCGACTTGCGCCATCGGCCGAAAAAGGCCTGAGATTCCCCCGCGCGCGCTTCGATCATGTTGTTGTCCTGAATCTTAGTCAGCGTTGACCCTGGCGAGTTCCGACCACGCCACTCCGGGGCCCATACCAAACCAAGCGATGACATAGCAGGTCAGAGCCTTGTCAGGCGAGACATGAAGGCGCCCGCGCGCGACGCGGCGGGAAACACAGGGAACATTAGCGCAAGGAGCCCCGCTTCGGCGATACCCCAAACGGACACGGCTCGTGAATTTCCTTGATCGTTCCTCATCAGTGACCGAAGGCGATTCAGCGAGAGCACGTGGTGAATTGGCGAGAAGTACTTGCTTTCGTGCCCGTTTGGCCGTATTCACAAGCCGTTTTCACAAGGCGGATCGACGGCAGAGCGCCCGGACCGTGACCACATCCAGAACTCATTCCGGGCGCTCCGGGCATGCGAACGGCCCGGGGCGCGCGCCCGCCCCGGGCCGTCGGAGGGGAGAAACTCGGTCTCTCCCAGGAGAGGACCTAGTCCCAGTCCAGGCCGCCACCCGTCTGGTACTCGATCACTCGGGTCTCGAAGAAGTTCTTCTCCTTCTGGAGGTCCATCATCTCCGACATCCACGGGAACGGGTTCTCCGTCTCGCCGAAGATCGGGGCGAGGCCGATCTGCTCGGCGCGCCGGTCGGTGATGAAGTGCATGTACTTCTCGCACAGCTCGGAGTTGAGGCCCAGCACGCCGCGCGGCATGGTCTCGCGTCCGTAGGCCACCTCGAGCTCACAGGCGTCGGTGAGCATCTGCCGCACCTCGGCCTGGAACTCCTCGGACCACAGGTGCGGGTTCTCGATCTTGATCTGGTTGATCACGTCGATGCCGAAGTTCAGGTGGATCGACTCGTCGCGCAGGATGTACTGGTACTGCTCGGCGATGCCGACCATCTTGTTGCGGCGGCCCAGCGAGAGGATCTGCGCGAAGCCGGTGTAGAACCACATGCCCTCGAAGATCACGTAGAACGCGACCAGGTCACGCAGGAAGGCCTGGTCGGCCTCGGGGGTCCCGGTGCGGAACTCCGGGTTCTCCAGGTTCTGGGTGTACTTGAGCGCCCAGGCGTCCTTCGCGGTGATCGAGGGGACCTCGCGGTACATGTTGAAGAGCTCGCCCTCGTCCAGGCCGAGGCTCTCGCAGATGTACTGGAAGGTGTGCGTGTGCACCGCCTCCTCGAAGGCCTGGCGCAGCAGGTACTGGCGGCACTCCGGGTTGGTGAGCTGGCGGTACACGGCCAGGACGATGTTGTTGGCGACCAGGGACTCCGCGGTGGCGAAGAAGCCCAGGTTGCGCTTGAGCATGAGGCGCTCGTCCTCGGTCAGCCCGTCCTTGGACTTCCACAGCGCGATGTCGGCCTGCATGGCCACCTCGGTGGGCATCCAGTGGTTGTTGCACCCGGACAGGTACTTGTCCCACGCCCACGTGTACTTGAGGGGCAGCAGCTGGTTGACGTCGGCTCGGGCGTTGATCATCGACTTGTCGTCGACGTTGACGCGCTCGGCGTCGCGCTCGATCTCGCCGAGGCCGCTGATGGGGGCGGCGCTGTTCTCGGAAACCGCGGTCATGCTCGAAACTTTTCCGTTCTCCGGTCGGGCCGGGGTCGTCTGTGGGGAGCGGAGGGAGAACAAGGGGGCGGGGCGCCCGCGACTGCGGCGGGCGCCCCCGGAACCCTCGTTACTGGCAGGCCTCGCACTCGGGGTCCTCGATGCTGCACGCCTGGCCGTCGACGATCTCGAACTCGTCCTCGGGCTCGGGCGCGACGGGCTCGGCCACGGGGGCCGGGCTCGGCGTCGGCGCCGGGGCGGCGGGCACCGGGGCGGCCACGGGAGCGGCCGGGCCGGAGGAGACCGCGTTCAGGCGGCCGTCCGTGCCCTTGAGCGTGCTCTTCTCCACGTGGGTGGCGCTCTGCGAACGCAGGTAGTAGGTGGTCTTGAGACCGGAGCGCCAGGCGCGGCGGTACAGGGCGTCCAGCTTCTTGCCGCTGGGGGCGCCCATGTACAGGTTCAGCGACTGGGCCTGGTCGATCCACTTCTGGCGGCGCGAACCGGCGTCCACGAGCCAGTTGGGGTCGATCTCGAACGCGGTGGCGTACAGGGCCTTGAGGTCGTCCGGGACGCGGTCGATGTCACCGAGGCTGCCGTCGTGCATCTTCAGCGCGGACACCATGTCCTCGTCCCAGAGGCCGCGGTCCTTGAGGTCGCGGACCAGGTAGTCGTTGACCACCGTGAAGTCGCCGGACATGTTCGACTTGACGAACAGGTTCCGGTAGACCGGCTCGATCGACTGGCTGACGCCGGTGATGTTGGCGATGGTCGCGGTGGGCGCGATCGCCATGACGTTGGAGTTGCGCATCCCGTTGGACTTGACGCGCTCGCGCAGGGAGTCCCAGTCCAGGGTCTCGCCGCGGTCCATGTCCAGGTCGCCGCCGCGGGAGTCGGCGAGCAGGCGCAGGGAGTCGATCGGCAGGATGCCCTGGCTCCACAGCGAGCCGTCGAAGCTCTCGTACGCACCGCGCTCGGTGGCCAGCTCCATGGACGCCTCGATGGCGTAGTAGCTGATCAGCTCCATGCTCTCGTCCGCGAAGGTCACCGCGCCCTCGGAGGCGAACGGCGTGCGGATCTTGAACAGCGCGTCCTGGAAGCCCATGAGGCCCAGGCCGACCGGGCGGTGGCGCATGTTCGCGCGGCGCGCCTCGGGGATCGTGTAGAAGTTCACGTCGATGACGTTGTCGAGCATGCGCACGGCGGTGCGGACGGTGCGGCGCAGGCGCTCGACGTCGATGCCGTTCGGGCCCACGTGCTGGGGCAGGTTCACCGAGCCGAGGTTGCAGACCGCGACCTCGTCCTTGCTGGTGTTCAGCGTGATCTCGGTGCACAGGTTGGAGGAGTGCACCACACCGTTGTGCTGCTGCGGCGAGCGCAGGTTCGACGGGTCCTTGAAGGTGATCCACGGGTGGCCGGTCTCGAACAGCATGGTGAGCATGCGGCGCCACAGGTCCACGGCGGGCATCGTCTTGGAGACCTTGATGCGGCCGGCCGCGGCGTCGGCCTCGTACTTCTCGTAGGCCTCGACGAAGTCCTGGCCGTACTTGTCGTGCAGGTCGGGCACCTCGTCCGGGGAGAACAGGGTCCAGGTGCCCTGCTCCTCCACGCGCTTCATGAACAGGTCCGGAACCCAGTTCGCGGTGTTCATGTCGTGGGTGCGGCGGCGCTCGTCACCGGTGTTCTTGCGCAGGTCGAGGAATTCCTCGATGTCGATGTGCCAGGTCTCGAGGTAGGCGCAGACCGCGCCCTTGCGCTTGCCGCCCTGGTTGACCGCGACCGCGGTGTCGTTGGCGATCTTCAGGAACGGGACGACGCCCTGGCTCTTGCCGTTGGTGCCCTTGATGTGCGAGCCCAGGCCGCGGACCGGGGTCCAGTCGTTGCCCAGGCCGCCCGAGTACTTGGACAGCATGGCGTTGTTGCTGATGCCGTGGAAGATGTCCTGCAGGTCGTCGCCGACCGTGGTCAGGAAGCAGGACGACAGCTGCGCGCGCACCGTGCCCGAGTTGAACAGGGTGGGGGTGGAGGCCATGAAGTCGAACGAGCTCAGCAGCTCGTAGAACTCGATCGCGCGGGCTTCGCGGTCGTCCTCGTTGAGCGCCAGGCCCATCGCGACGCGCATGAAGAACGCCTGCGGGAGCTCGTAGCGGACGTCGTCGCTGTGCAGGAAGTAGCGGTCGTACAGGGTCTGGAGACCGAGGAAGGTGAACTGCTCGTCGCGCTCGGCGTGCAGCGCCTTGCCCAGTCGCTCCAGGTCGAACTGGGCCAGTGCCGGGTCCAGCTGCCCGAGGGCGATGCCGCGGCCGACGTAGGCGCCCAGGTAGCTGGCGTAGCGGTCGTCCATGTCGGACTGGGTGGCGGTCTCGGGGGCGCCGCCGACGAAGCTCAGGGCCTCGGTGCGGAGCTTGTCCAGCAGCAGGCGGGCGGCCACGTACGAGTAGTTCGGGTCGACCTCCACGTAGCTGCGGGCGGCCATGACCAGGGCGAGCTCGACCTCGGAGGCGGCAATGCCGGGATAGAAGCCCCTCCGCGCCTCGGTGAGGACCTTGTCCGCCGAAACACCGGTGAGCCGCGCACAGGCCTCGGTTACGACGTGCTCGATCCGGTCGATGGCGGCGCGGGCGCCACCTCCGTGGGTCGGCTCGGGCCGAACGGATACGGGCACGGCCTCGACGTCAAGGGTCATACAGCGGCTCCAACCTCGGTAAAGAAGAGTCCCGGCGGGGAAACGGGGTTCACGAGTAGCAGACGCGCGGCTCGCACCGGCGGCCCAACGCACTGGGTGCGAATGAACCTGTGACCGGTGGGTCGCGGCGACTCCCCTCGAAGCCCCCTCGTCTGCGTTGTCGGCGGCTGGTCCTGGGACCCGCGGGTGACCTACTCGACCACTGCTCCCCGAAGTCGATCGGACTCCGGCGGACGTGGCGGTCGTCGTTCCCGCCTGTTTCACCAGGGCGGGAACCCCGGTGAACCACCAACGGGACCCGATACTACATCTAGGGGCGGCTGCCTTGGAACACCCCAAGATGATGGCGTGTCGCTGATTTCTCGGATTCTTCGACGAGTGTCGAACACACGCGTGGAGCGTGGTATGAGTGCCTCATCATCGCCCGATTTCGAGGCGTGTCCGGCCGGGTTCGCAGGCTTTCGGAGAGGGTCGCACACAGCCTAGGACGTCGGCGGGGCACACGTGTCCGCCCGACTCCCGGAGATGGGCCACAGGTGGTCTGCAGGGGCGCCGGGACGGGGCCTGCGCGGCACGGGAAAGGTGCCGGAACCTGGCGTACCCGGTCGGCGTGGCAGCGGGAGCCGTGCACCGGGCGTCCGGAACCGGACGCCCGCCCCCGGCCCGGGACGGTCCGGGACGCGTCAGAAAGCTCACTCCTCGCCGCCGGACAGGGGGTCGTTCTCACGCCCGGCCCGGTCACCTCCTCCCCGGCGATCCTGGAGGTGACCGGGGCCGGGCACGGGCGTGTCGGGGGTCTTCGTGCAGGCGTGGGTGACCGCGATGACCGGGTCCCCGCGTTGTGGGCGCGGGTCCGGCTGCGGGAGCTCACTCCGTGTCGAGGAGGAGGTCCAGGTCGTCCTCGGGCAGACCGAGGTCGGTCCGGATGCGGAACCGGATCCTGAGGAGCTCGAAGAACAGGTCCCGGGTGTAGGCGGGCGGGTTCGTGCCCTCGAACCGGCGGGCGCCCGCGGTGGCCCAGCGCTCGGCGCCCTCCAGGTCGTCGTGGGCGTAGAGGACCTCCGCGACGTGGATGTGGGTCTGGAGTCCGGGTCCGTCCCCGGTCTCCAGCCGTTTCAGGTGCTCGTAGGCCAGGTCGTGCTCGTCCAGCTGGAGCAGCGCCCCGGCGCTCAGGGCGTGTGCGTCGACCACGGTGGGACCGCCGTCGTCCATGGCCCGCTGGTACGCGGCGCAGGCCCGCTCGAACTCCTGGGCGATCTCCCACTGCTCCCCGGCGCGCACGAACAACTCCGCCCGGGTGACCTCGCTACCGGCGTCGACCCTGTTGGCCAGATCCAGCAGTTGGGCGGCGATCCGACTGTGTTCGCCGGACCTGACGGCGTGGAATTCCAACCGGTCGAGTTCTGCCGTCGTCACGTGGGTCAACCGCATCGCCCCCATCCCCTACTCGCACTCGCGCGCACCGGTCAGGGTCTGGCACGCTCCAGCGCCTGCCAGAACCCCTGGCGCAGTCCGTCACGGACCTCGTCGCGCAACAGGTGGTCGATCGGGAGTGAGGAGCCCTGAAGCAGACGTGCCTCCAGGTCGGAGGGCATCCGCGGCCTGCGGGCCAGGACAGCCTCGACCCACAGGGCGGGCGCCTCACGTGCGATCGACTCCGCGAAGTCGTTCCCTTCCTTGTGCGCGACATGCACCGCGTCATCAACGGTATGCGCGGGGGAGCCCGTCTGCTGGGTATATCCAGGACTAGGGCTGGATTCCTGGTAACCACCGGGGCCGAACCGGCTGTCGTACTCGGGACCAGTAGGTCGCCGTTCCCCGAACCGGGGGTCGGCGCCACCGCGGCGTGCGGTGTCAGTTTCCGTACTGGTCCCATAGGTAGGGTTTGTGTCCGCCCCACCTCCGAAGCCTGGCTCCTCACCGGATCCGAACCTCAGGTCCTGCTGGGGAGGTGGGGTGTTTCTCTGCGGTGGCCCCTGCTGGGGATCGGCGAACGAGGCCTGTGGGCCGGTCCCGTTGTTGAAGGCTCTCTGGGGCCCCGTCCCGTTGAAGGACGGCTGGGGTCCGGTCATCGAGTGGCCCTGTGGCTGTCCCGGTACCGGTCTGCCGGGGAGACCGTAGCCCCCCTGCTCGATCCCGCGCATGGACTGGTGTCCGCCGGTGCCGGAGGGCGGGTAACCGCCCTGGCCGCCGGTGCCGTGCCCGTTCTGCGTGGCGTGACTGTTCTGGGCGGGGTGCCCGTTCTGGGCGGGGTGGCCTCCCGTGGCCCCGGGATAGGACCCGTTGCCGCTCACCCCGGGCGGGACCTGCCCGCCGGAGGGGAAGCCGTTCGCGTCGATCGCACCGGAGGGCGTGTTCTCCGAACCCGGTCCGGCCAGGTGGTCGACGCCGCGCTGTTGCGCTATCGAACGGCGCATCGCACGCAGCTGCTCCATGGCGCTGCCCTGGGGCACGGGCTGGCCGCCGGTGCCGGCGAACATCGCCTCGAGGCCGCCGGTGGAGGTACTGACCGGGTCGACCCGGCCGGTGTTGGCGGCCGCCGCCACGGGCTGGGGCGGGGTCTCCGGCGCCGACCGGGTGCGGCCGTTGGAGAAGGGGGTGGTGGTCTTCGCGGCCGTCTCCTGGGTGGAACCGCCGCCGGAGAGCAGGCTGACGTGCGGGCGCAGGTGCCCGGCACCGATCTCGATGAGGTCGTCGCACTCCCGGCGCAGCGCGCGGGAGATGGTCCAGTTGCCCTCCACCGAGATGTGCACGACGGTGACGCGCACACCCATGTCCTGGACGTCGGCGACCACGGACGCCATGTCCTCGTCCCCGCTAACCAGGACCGCGTCGCACAGGACGCCGGTACGGGCCAGGGTGGTGAGGTCGCGCTGGACGTAGCTCTCCACGCCCTCGCGGCGGCCCGGGCGTATCCGGGCGGCCCGGAACTTGATACCGGGGATGTCGGCGATGCTGTCCTGTTCCTGGGCCCGCCGGTCGTCGGCGATCGCCTCGTACCAGTAGCAACGCAGGAGCGGCAGCCCCGTCCGGTCCCGCGCCACCTCGTTGAGGAACTGGACGAGACCGGAGTAGTCCCAGGCGACGGAGTCCCGGTTGCGGGTTCCGTGCACGGCCATTGCACCGTCGGCGAGAAGGTATCCCGCGTCGACGAACAACGCGCAGCGGTCCACGTGACACCGCCCCCTTCCCTGTCGATCTCTGGGGCCATATCCATGACCGGGGCACAGCCTAGCCAAGTCTGTCTCGTTTTGCGTGCCACCGACGAACACTGACAGTTACGGTCTTGCTACACACAGGCGGTCTTCTGGGATGACTTGCGGTTTTCCGCTCGCCTCACGAGCGCCGGAAAGACCTCCCCCTCAACGGACTTCACGTGCGCATCGGGGCCGTGAGGGCCACGACCCCCACCAACACGGCGTCCTGGCCGGAGGAGATTCGGATATCCGTTTTACGCCCGAGTACTGCGTTGAATCGGACCACGTCCGTCCCGAACGTCATCGGGTCGCCCACGGCACCGCGCGCGGAGCTCACGAAGACGTTGTCGACGCTCCCGTGGCCCCCGGTCGGTGCGACCGGCGTCCCGCCGACCGTCACCCGGTCACCGCCGAGATCCGCGTCGCCCTCCCAGGCCACCACGTCGAACGTGGCCGCGACCGACTCCGGCAGCAGGCCCGACACCGGGAACCGCGCCCCGGTCTCGTCCTGGAAGACCGCACTGGTCTCGTCCAGCACCATCGCCTGGTGGTAACCCTCCACGGCGGGATCCTCCAGGACCACGACGAGGCTCCAGCCCGCGTGGACGCCCCGGCCCTCCCGGGTCGGGATGTCACCGACCCACCACTCGCCACCACCACCCGCCCGGACCAGTTCGGTGACGTTGGCGAACGCCTGGTAGGCGGGGTAGGCGGGCAGCTGGGCGACCCGGGTGTCGGAGGCCGTGACCGTCGTGTAGGCCGCCATGCCCGGGCCCTTGATCCGCGCGGTGGGCATGCCGGGTTCACCGGCCGCGGAGAAGTACAGCCCGGCCCAGCGCACCGTCCCTCCGGCCGGGAGTTCCCAGGTGACGGAGCTGGAGGAGGTGGTGGTGGGGTCCTGGTCCCGGTCGAGCGGGGCCATCACCCAGTTGTCGTTGTCGAGCCGGTCACCGACCCGGTTCCGCGCGTCCGCGCACGGGCCGGACCCGTCCCCTTCCTCCTCTTCCTCCTCGGCGTACCCGTCCTCGGGGACGGGGGAGGGTTCGGCGGGGGTGTCGACCGGGTCCTCGGCCCCTTCGGAGCCGCCCGCACCACCCGCACCGCCGGCTCCGCCCGAACCGTCGGCGTCTCCGGCGCCCTCCTCGGAGCCGTCCGGCACATCGTTACCGGATTCGTTCCGGGGACCGTCGAGGACCCCACCATCACCCAGGACATCACCGACCCCATCACTCACATCGGCCCCCGGGGCCTCGGAGTCAACGGGCGCCCGCCGCAGGTCGGCGCCATCCCCCGAGTCGGTGGGAGGTCCCCCGGGGTCGGTCGGTGCGGGCGGAACCACCGGACGCTCGTCCGGCAGGTCCACCGAGCCCCCCGGCCGGCCCCACCACGGCCAGGGCCACCCGCCCGTGGGCGGATCCGGTTCGGTGCAGGTCAGCAGGGCGTTGCCGACCGCCTCCGTGCGCACCTGTCCCGCGGTGGCGTAACGGGCGGCGATGCCGTCCGGGGTCACCCCCCGCTCGCCGACCGCCTCGAAACTGATCCCGCCGGAGGAGACCACCACGCTGGCGGGCACGTTCACGTCGGCGTCGGTCGCCACACGGACGTCGAAGAACTGGGTACTGGTCTCACCCTCGCCCATCCCGGGGCGCACGCACTCACCGCCGCCGCTCCCCGCGGAGCAGCCCCAGTCACCGTGGCCGACCGCCATCGGGACCGCGTTGCCCGCGCCGCCGGAGGAGATCATCTCCACGCCGGGCGGCAGGGTGATGGCGGCGACCACGTCACCGGCGGTGTCCGTTCCCAGGTTGAGCACGTCCAGGACCATGATCCCGTCGTTGCCCGGGACCAGCGCGCCGACCGGGTCGATGCCCGCGGCGAACTCCGGCAGCAGCTCCTCCGGCTCCTCCGGTTCCTCCGGGGGTTCGGGCGCCTCCGGGGGTTCGGGCTGCTCCGGCTCGTCCGGGGGCTCGGGGGCCGGCGGCGCGGGGGTCGGGACCGAGGCCGCCGGGACGTCCGCGGGCGGCGCCGGTACGGGCTGGGGCGCCGGCGGGTTCGGGGCGGGCGGATCCTGTGCGGGCGGATCGGCCGGAGGGCTGTCGGGGGCGGGCTCCCCCGCGGGCGGCTGTTCCTGGGGCGCCGCCACCGGAGGGGGGTCGACCGGGGGCGCCCCCTCGCCGCCGACCAGGGCGAGCGCGACCGCGGCGGCCACACCCGCGGCGGCCACGGCCCCGGCGGTGGCCTGCTGCTGACGGCGGGACATCCGGTTCCACCAGGCACCGGTCGCGGCCCCGCCCGGGGTGGCGGTGAGGTAACCCGTGGCACCGAAGCCGACCACCAGGGGAAGGACGATCCCGCGCAGTCCGACGTTGACGTCCATCAGCTCCGCGTACACCTCGCGGCAGTCCGCGCAGTCGTCCATGTGCCGGTCGACCTTGGTGGTGTCGCGCTTGGACAGGCCCCCGCGCACGTAGGCGCCGAGCAGGCCGAGCGTGGGCCGACAGGCCTCCGCCGCACCTCCTCCCGCCAGGTGCATCTGCAGGTAGGCCTGGCGCAGCCCCTCGCGCGCCCGGTAGGCCAGGGCGGCCACGCCGTTGGCGTTCATCCCGAGGATGGTCGCGGCCTCGGCGGGCTTGACCCCCTCGATCTCCGTGTGCCAGAGCACGGACTGCCAGCGCTCGGGCAGGGAGAGGAAGGCACGGGCGATCAGCGACCGCTCGAGGCCCTCCAGCGCCGGGTCGACGAAGGGCTCGCCGGAGTCGTAGCTCTCCATGTCGTCGGTGACGAGCTGGCGCTTCTCCCCTCTCCCCCGGTCATAGGCCGCGTTGCGCACCGCCGTCAGGAGGTAGGGGCGGAAGGCGTCGCTGGGACCGCCGCCGCGCTGGATGACGCTGAGCACCTTGGTGAACGCCTCGGCGACCGCGTCCTCGACCTCGGCCTCACCCCGCAGCAGTTGGCGGGCCAGGCCGCGGGCGGCTCCGGCGTGGCGTTCGTAGAGGGTCCCGTAGGCGGCGTTGTCGCCCGCCTTGACCCGCTCAATGATCTCGGCGTCACCGACCAGTGTCTCGGTGTGCTCGCCCTCGGCGTCGGTCACCCAGCGCCCTTTCCCTTGTGGTGCCGTCTCCCCCGCCGCGAGCCGGAACTTGTGGGGCGCGGGGGAATGAAGGTCCGGCGTCGGAGAATCACGTGCTCGAAAAAATATCCCGTATCCGCGTCATAGCCGCTACCGATCTACGTGATTGGGGTGAGGGCGAACGGAGCGGGCCCACCGCGGGGGCGCGGACCCACCTCCGTTCACCTGGCGAAACGACGACCGGGAGCAGTGCCATGGGCGAGATCGATGTGGGTGCCGGAGCGCGGGACCGTGTGGTTCACCGTGCCCGGAAACTGCGTGCGCCGTGGGGGCGCCGGAGCAGGGATGAGGGGTGGAATCCGGCCGAGGACTGGTGGACCCCCTCCGTGGACGCCGTCTGCGAGGCCCACACGGGCGGCCGCGACCTGTCCGGAGCCTGCGCCCGGCTCGGGGAGGCCCGCGCCCGCTCCGGGGTGGGCATCGGCCGGGCTCTGACCGACCTCGGCGCCTTCGGCTCCGTCGCGGGCTGGGACCAGGTCCCGCTTCCGCTCCTGCGCTCACTGGCCGAGGGCTGGGTCGAGGGCACCCTGAGCCGCGACACCTGTCAGGACCCCCTCACCGGCCTGGCCAGCGAGGCGTACCTGCGCACCCGGATCAGCGAGCTCTACCGGAGCGCGGACGACACGGTCCCGGCGGCGTTCGGCCACCGGTTGGTCGTGGTGGCGCTGGACCCCTCGCTCGACCCCTGGCGGCGGACGGCCCGGCTGATCGTGCTCGGACACGAGCTGAGCCGCTTCTTCACCCGGGGCGAGTCCGTGTGCCTGGCCGGCCGGGGCCGGATCGCGGTGGTCACCGAGGACGGTCCCGGGCTGGAACCGGAACTGGACGAGCTGCGCACGGGGATCGGCTGGGAGCACGGGGCCGCCGTGTGGTCGGTCCCGATGCCCGGCACCCACCGGGAGGCGGCGGCCCTGGTCGACGGCCTGGGGAGACCTCGGCGGGACGAATGACCCACTGACGCCGCCGCGGACCCCGCGGCCTTCCTAGAGGGGGGAGGGCCCGGTCCGGGCGGCACGCCGACCGCCGCGCGAGGCTGAGGGGACGAGCGCGGAGCGGTCGGTCCCGTCCGACGGGGCCCCGGGCTCTCTGGCCCCCACGGGAGGGCGGCCCACAGGACCGTCGGACGGACAGGCGCCGCACGACCGCGGCGTCCGGAGGCGCGCTCACACAGGGGAGGTGGGCGCGCCTTCCGTCATGTCAGCGGACGATGTGGTGGGAAGGTCACCCGACCTTGAGACGTCCGGGGCTGACCCGGACCGTCGGAGGGAACGCCTCTCTGGCTCCGTCCCGGGGTGAGGGCCCTTGCCCCGCAGGAGGACAGGCGTGGCGCGGGGGTTCTACGAGGGCTACGCGTAGGGGGGCGGGGCCTGGGGGCCCGGGGCATCCTGTGGCGGGGGCGGTGCCTGGACCACGGGGGGACCCTGCGGCGGAGGCGGCCCCTGCGGCTCGGGTGGGAACCACTGGGAAGCGACCGGCCGCGGCGGGGTGTGGTGGGCCGGCCCCGGATCGGCGTCCCCCGGGTGCGGTCGGCCGTTGAGGAAGGCCTCCGAGTAGGAGTCGGCGGCGAAGGTGAGCGGCCCCGTCGGCCGCGGGGCCTGGGGCCGGGCCTGCTGCGGCCCCGTGGGCCGGGGAGCCGAGGAGCGCGGAGCCTGTCGGGGACCCGGGGGCGGCGGAGCGGCGGGCCGTGGTTCGGGCTGTTCCGGTCGCCGGTTCGGAGGCTGCGCCGGAGGTGCGCTGTTCCACGGCGCCCTGGTGGGCCCGGTGGGCTGGTGGGGCCCCGGGCGCTCGATGGCGTAAGGGCTCGGTGGAAGGGCGTATCCCTGTTGTCCGGGCCGTTCCGGTGCGGGCATCCCGGACCCGCGTCCGTCGTCGTTCATCGCCGGCTTCCCTTTCCGCTCGACGCGTCACGCGTGCGGGCACACACTCCAGGAAAGCACACACAACCATTCGCTTGATGACCAACATCAACAAAGCGATACATAAGCCCTGAAAGGTGCAGCATTCGCTGGTAACTTCCAAGAATGCTGACACGCTTTGCTGGATTCTTCGTCGGTTCGGTGTTCGGACTGGCGTTCGTACTGATCAACAGCGGTCCACCCCTGCCGCCCGCGGTGTCGGCGGTGACCCGGACCCTCGCCGTGGGGGCCGCCGTCGCCATTGTCGTCCTGGTGCTCCTCGCCGTGCGGAAGGAGTCCCGGGAGAGCGCGGAGGAGCCCGAGGCCTCCCCCGGCCCGGCGAGCACGCCGCAGTTCGGTGCCTTCTTCGGTGTGGTCACCCTGGTCGAGGTGGCCCTCATCATCGGCGGAGCACAGGTCATCAGCAGGCTCGACGGGATTCCCGACCAGGCCGGGGTGGCCTGGGTCGCGCTCGTCGTCGGCCTGCACTTCTTCCCGCTGGCCTGGTACTGGAAGCAGCCCGAGATGCTCTACGTCGCCGGGTACGGCACTGTGCTCGGCGGTGTCGGCCTGCTCATGGCCCTGTCGGGGTACCCGGACTGGGTGCCGCTGGTCAGCGGCGTGGTCACCGGCGCGGGCATGCTGCTCGGCCTCCTCACGGGCCTGCTCCTGATGCGCCGCGGGACCGGCGAGCCCGCCGGCCGTCAGTCGGGCAGCTCGCCCAGTCCGAAGTAGGGCAGGCACGGTTCCAGGCCCTCGATCTCCACCGGAACCGTACGGTGCCTCTCCCACTCCTCCCGGGTCAGCAGGTACCGCGTCTCGTGGACCTGCCGGCCCCGGACCGAGATCAGCCGCGAGCCGTTGGGCCGGTAACCCAGCTTGCGGGACACCCCCCGCGAAGCGGTCGAGGCGTCGAAGGCAGCCGTGATCGCGGCGTCCGCGCCCAGTCCCTCGAAGGCCAGGTGGAGGACGGCGGCGCGCATCTCCGTGCCGAGGCCCCTTCCCTGGAACCGCTGGGCGAGCCACGAGCCCGTGTCCACCTGGCGGGCGACCGCGAAGTCCTTCGCGGTCATGTCCTGGATGCCGATCACGGTGCCCTCGTGCACCGCGACCCCGTTGAACGTCCAGTTCTCGGGCGTCCACGCCGCCATGGCCGACCAGTTGTGCTGGATGACCCCCTGGGCCAGACGGCCGGGTGTCTGGTCGGTCCACGGCACGACGAACGGCATCTGCTCCGGGTCGTGGATGCCCGAGACCGCGGCGTCGGCCAGCTGGGCCAGGTCCGCGTCGGAGGGCATCCTCAGCTGGAGGCGTGGTGTGTTCAGGCGTAGCCCCATCGGGGGGAAGTGGTCCGCGATCATGTCCCGATTCTGGGGACGCCCCCTCCCGTTGTCACCTGGATTTCCGTCCGGCCGGAGACCGCCGCGCCCCGGTCCGGAGGTCCGACGGCCGCCGGTCCGACGGCTCAGCAGTTCCGCGACCCTACGGCCCCGGCTCAGCGGCTCGCCGCGCTCAGCGAAGGAGTCCGCCCATGAGCGCGGCGAGCTCGCCGGCCGCCTCGGACCGGTCCCCCGTGGCGTCGCGGACCACCCAGCCGCGCATCCCGGCCAGGTGCGCGGGGTGCGCGAAGGCGGGGTCGGTCAGCAGGTAGCCGCACGGAGCGTCCGGCCAGTCCGGGACGGTGGGCAGGCGCTCGGTGCGGTAGGCGGCCGGTTCGTCCGCCCTGGCCGGGACCCCGGTGAGCAGCTGGTTCCGGGTGAGGTCGTCCCGGGTCGGGCTGCCGGGCTGCGGTAGCGGAGCGTCCACGAGCACGTAGCCCAGGACCGGGCGGTGCGCGGAGCGCTGGGCCGCGCCGACGGCACCCAGGAGCGGTCCGCTGTCGCCCTCGGCGACCAGGACCACCGGGGAGCGGTCGGTGACCAGTCGGCTGATCTCCAGGCTCGCCCGGGCGACGTAGCGGGCGGCGTGCGGCGCGGTGTCGTCGTCCGGGACCTCGGGGAAGACCGGGGTGTGCCCCTCGGCGGTGAGGGCCTCCCCGACCCCCGGAAGCGAGAAGGGGGCGCGGAGGGTGGGGGGTAGGAGGACGGCGATCACGCGGGACCGCCCGCCCTGGTCTCGTCCCGAACCCAGGTCAGGTACGCCGGGTTCCCGCCGGTCACGGGCACGGCGACGATCTCGGGGACGTCGTAGGGGTGCGTCTCGACCAGGTGCGCGACCAGGTCGTCCACGCGGTCCGCGGCGGTCTTGAGCACCACGGTCCACTCCTCGTCGGACTGGACCGAACCCTCCCAGCGGTAGAAGCTCGTGATCGGGCCGCCCACCTGCGCGCAGGCCGCCAACCGGTGCCCGACCACGGAACGGGCCACCTCCTCGGCGCCCTCGCGGCTGTCCACGGTGGTCTCCACCCGGACGGTTCCGGTGTGCTCCTGGCCGGTGTTCTCCTGCATCGACATCCCATCCGGGGCGAGAGCCCTGGTCCGCGCGGCCCCACCCGGTGTTCTAGGCTCACTGGTCATGAGCGAACGTGATGAACTCCTGCGTCAGATCAACGATAAGGCGGTCGTGCGCGGGAAGGTGACCCTGTCCTCCGGCAAGGAGGCCGACTACTACGTCGACCTGCGCCGGATCACCCTCGACGGGGAGGCCGCGCCGCTGGTCGGCTCGGTTCTGCTGGACACCGTGGAGGACCTGGAGTTCGACGCGGTGGGCGGTCTGACCCTGGGCGCGGACCCGGTGGCCACCGCCATGCTGCACGCCGCGCACGCGCGCGGACGCAAACTGGACGCCTTCGTGGTGCGCAAGGCGGGCAAGGCGCACGGTCTGCAGCGCCGGATCGAGGGCCCGGACGTGAAGGGGCGCCGTGTGCTGGCGCTGGAGGACACCTCCACCACCGGCGGTTCGGTGATGACGGCCGTGGAGGCCCTGCGTGAGGCCGGCGCCGAGGTCGTGGCGGTCGCGCTGATCGTCGACCGCGGCGCGCGCGGCAAGCTGGAGGAGGAGGGCCTGGAGTACCGGCCCGTCTTCGAGGTCTCCGACCTGGACGTGTGATCCCTGGTCCGCGCGGTGGGGTCTTCGGGCCCCGCCCCGGACCGCGGGTCGGGGGCGGCCGCGCTCGGGAGCCCGCCGGGTCCGGGCGCGCCGAAGCCCGCAGCCGCACCGAGGGCCTGGCCGGGGGTGAAGGGCCTGGCCGAGGAGGGTCCGGACTACGGGTTGAGGGTGAAGCGCTTCCGTATTACGGATTGAGAGTGAAGCTGTGCCCCGGCCCGCGATCGGAGATGTCGCGCTCGCTGCCGTTGACGTAGACCTCGACGGCGGTCGGGTCGCCGATGGTGACCTCGAGGCCGTTGGCGTTGTCGGGGTAGTTCACGGAGTTGCCCTGGGTGAGTTCCTGGTCCAGGAGCACGTCCCCGCCGGGAACCCGGACGAACACCGTGCTGGAGTCGCCCACCACCCGGATGTAGAGGACACCCATCTCGTCGGTGTCCACTCCTTCGGCCGCAGCCTCTGACGCGTTGGCGCTGACGCTGGTGCCCGTACCCGGAATAGCTCGGTACAAGAAGTACCCGCCGAGGGCCACCAGAGTGACCAGGAGCACGACAGCCCCGACGATGGCCATCACCTGGCCAACGCCGCGCGGATCGTTCCTATGCCTTCCCACGGCGACGAATGTAGCGCGTATCACGACAAAAAGCGACAGCAGTCGCCCCCCAGGTGCAGCTTCACCACTATTCGTGACATAGCCGCACAGAATCTCCGGTCCGCGCCCGGCCCCCTCTCGACCCCCTCCCCCGGTGCCCTTTCCCGGCCCCGTAAGCTGCGGGTACGTCGCCGATCCGGAGCATTTTGGTCTAGACCTTTCCAACGGCTCCGGCTATTCGGGATACTTGGACGACACCTGGTGGACACCTCCGGACGCACGGCCCCCGGGCCGCCCCCGACAGTCCGGTCTCCTCCACCGGGGCAACGCACGTGGGGTGCCGTCGGTACGCGAGAGTCTCGCGTCGGCGGCCGCTCGCTCCAGGCCGAACCAGGGAGAGTCAAGCCATGCCCATCGCCAGCCCCGAGGTCTACACCGAGATGCTGAGCCGCGCGAAGTCCGAGGGCTTCGCCTACCCGGCGATCAACGTGACCTCCAGCCAGACGCTGCACGCCGCCCTGCGCGGCTTCGCCGAGGCCGAAAGCGACGGCATCGTCCAGATTTCCACCGGTGGTGCGGAGTTCCTCTCCGGCGCTTCGGTCAAGGACATGGTCACCGGGTCGGTCGCCTTCGCCGAGTTCGCTCGCGTCGTCGCCGCCAAGTACCCGGTGAACATCGCCCTGCACACCGACCACTGCCCGAAGAACAAGCTCGACGGCTTCGTCCGCCCGCTCCTGGAGATCTCCAAGGAGCGCGTGGCCAAGGGCCAGGAGCCGCTGTTCCAGTCCCACATGTGGGACGGCTCCGCTGTCGAGCTGGAGGAGAACCTCCAGATCGCGGACGAGCTGCTCGCCGCCTCCAAGGCCGCCCGGACCATCCTCGAGATCGAGGTCGGCGTCGTCGGCGGCGAGGAGGACGGCATCGTCGGCGAGATCAACGAGAAGCTGTACACCACCCCGGAGGACGCCCTGCGTACCGCCGAGGTGCTGGGCCTGGGCGAGAAGGGCTACTACCTGACCGCCCTGACCTTCGGCAACGTGCACGGCTCCTACAAGCCGGGCTTCGTGAAGCTGCGCCCCGAGGTCCTCAAGTCCGCCCAGGAGGCCGTCGCCGCCAAGTACGGCAAGGCCAAGGCCTTCGACTTCGTGTTCCACGGCGGCTCCGGCTCCACCATGGAGGAGATCCACGAGGCGATCGGCTACGGCGTCGTGAAGATGAACATCGACACCGACACCCAGTACGCCTACACCCGCCCGGTCGTCGACCACATCATGAAGAACTACGACGGTGTGCTGAAGGTCGACGGCGAGATCGGCAACAAGAAGGCCTACGACCCCCGCGCCTACGGCAAGGTCGCCGAGGCCGGCATGGCCGCCCGCGTGGTCGAGGGCGCCCAGCACCTGAAGTCCGCCGGCAACAAGATGAAGTAGGACCCCGCCCGACCGCTCCCCGGCGGTCCGGCACCCGGTGTCCGGCAGTCGTGTCACGACCGCCGGACACCGTCCTTTTGTCCCGTGTCCCGTGTCCCGCATCCCCGTTCTCCCACGCCTCGCCCGCCCCCGTGGCGGGCATCGGTCGCAACACGAAACGCGCCCGTGGACTGCCCGAATCAGGCGGACAGATATTCTCCGGACCCCTCTTCCGAGGGAAACCCGGGTGCACTTTTCACTGCATTTCCCCACAGGACGCCCAGCGTCGAAAAAGGACCTTCCAACCTCGGTTTCGCGTCCGTCGGCCCGGGAATTCACCCCGCGCTTCTCCCTCGGACAGAATGAGGAAACGTGAAGGACAGGAACCGATCGGTCCGCCTGGCGGCTGTCGGCGTGCTCGTGGCGGGCAGCGTGCTCGTCGGGGGCTCGACGGCCGGCGCCGCGTGGGCCTCGTCGTCCCCGGCCGCAGCCGCGTCCCGAAGCGCGAGTGAGCAGGCGGCCGCCTGTTCGCTCGGCGCCGACAACCCCACCGCTTCGAACGGCACCGTCTCCGGAACCGGATCCCGTGCCGGCTGCGGGGGCACGGTGACCCTCACCGTGCAGGTACGCAGGCACCGCACCGCCTGGCCCGACAAAGTCGTGGCCGAGACCAGCCGGACCGGGTTCTCCAACGGAGACCTCCGAGCCTCCGGAAACTGCGACGGACAAGGCACCTACTTCACCGAGACCAGGAGTTCGAGCGGAAACAAACTGTCGTCCGGAAGGACGACCCTGTGCTGACCAGGATCCCCGGACGAATTCCGGTGGGGGCGAAGGGGCGGGCCCGTGCGGGTCACCGCTGAGGGTCTGGACTTCGGTTACCGAAACCGGAGAAAGGTCCTGGACGGCCTCACCTGGACCGTGGAGCCCGGGGTCACCGGGCTCCTCGGCCCGAACGGCGCGGGCAAGACCACTCTGCTGTCGCTCATCGTGACGCTGCTCCCCGTCCGGGGAGGGCGCCTGCTCATCGGGGAGCACGACCTGTCCACCGGGACCGGCCGCTCCCGGGCCCGCCACGAACTCGGGTTCGTACCGCAGCGCTTCTCCCTGACCGGTGAGCTGACCGTGGCGGAGACCGTCGCCTACGCCGCCTGGACGCACGGGCTGGACCGCCGCGAGTGCGGGGAGGCGGCCCGGCGGGCGCTGGAATCCGTGGACCTGGCCGGGCTCGCCGACCGGCGCACCCGGACCCTGTCCGGGGGCCAGCGCCAGCGCGTGGGCATCGCCGCGGCCCTCGCCCACGACCCCCGCGTCCTGATCCTGGACGAGCCCACCGCGGGTCTCGATCCGGGGCAGCGGCTCCGGGTGCGCGAGGTCGTGGCCGGCCTGGGCGCGGACCGGACCGTGCTGATCTCCACCCACCTCATCGAGGACGTCGCCCACCTGTGCACCCGGATCGGGGTCCTGGCGGGCGGCCGGATCGAGTTCCAGGGCACCTTTCCCGAACTGGAGGCCCTGATCGACGACGTCCCCGGGGCGAGCGCCTACGGCTCCGGGTTCGAGCGCGCCTACGACCGGCTGATCGCCCGGGTCGGAGAGCGACCGTGAGCCCGCTCCGGAACCGGGCGCCCCGGAGTGAGGCGGCCCAGGGCACGTCGTCCCGGAACACGTCGGTTCGGAGCAGGTTGACGACCTCGCCCCTCTTCTGGCCGCTCCCGCCGCCCCTGGTGCTGGTCCCGGCCGGGATCGTCCTCCTCATGACACTGACAGCGACCTGGGGTCAGCTTTCCTGGCGCGCCCTGGACTGGGTGTACCTCTCCGGACAGGTGGGGGTCCAGGCCCGGCTGCCGGTCGTGGTGGCGGCCGGTGCCGCGGCCTTGGCTGCCGCCCGCCTCACCCGGCCGAGTCTGGTGTTCGCCCAGTCCTGGCAGCCCCGTCTGGGGCGGGATGTCCCGCTGCGGCACGTGACAGTGGTCATCGGCTGGTGCCTGAGCGCCTATCTGGTGGGGCTGCTCCCGCTGACCGCCGCCGTCGCCTCGCAGGGTGCGGGCACGCCGAACCCCGTGCCCGTCCTGGGTGCGCTGACCGGGTTCGCGGCCCTCACCCTGCTCGGCTACCTGTGCGGGGTCGCCCTGCGCGGGTTGATCGCGGTTCCGGTGGCGATCGGTCTTGTCTTCGTGTGCACCAGCCTGCCCCTGGTCGCCGACGCCTGGACCGCCCTGTCGCTCCAGCTTCCGTTCACTCCCTCCCTCGGTATGCGGGAGAGCGTCCCGCTCGGCCTCTACCGGCTGGGGTTCTTCCTGCTCCTGGCGACCGCCGCCGCGTGGACGTCCGTCTGGCTGCTGCGGGCCCCGCGCCGGTGGTCGGCCCCGCACGTCACGGCGGTGGTCGCGGTGGCGACCGCCGCTGTCCTGCCCCACCTGCACGCGTTCCCGCTCGTGACCTACGCTCCGGTCGGCTCCGAGGTCTGTGCGGAGCGCGAAGGGGTCCGTTACTGCGTGCACGAGGGGCACGCGGACGAACTCGCCCTGATCGTCGAACTGGCCGCCCCGGTCTTCGCCGCCTACGGGTCGTCCGAAGCCGCCCCCGCGCAGGTGCGCGACCACAGCCTGGCCACCGGGGACGACGAAGTGCTGCACGGCACCGGGCACGGCGTGCTCTGGACGCGCGTCCACCCGGGCTGGGACCCCTACCAGGAGGTACCGCAGGCATCCGCCGGGTGGCTGGTACCCGACCTGCTCGTGTGCGGTTCCGAGGGTGTGGCCGGGACCGGCGGGGAAGCGACCCCGCAGGAGCGCCGGGCGGCCGTGCTGGTGGGGCTCCAGACCTGGCTCGCCTCACGGTCCTTCCCCGGTTCTCCCGGCGCCGGGCCGTTCGCGGAGGCCGCCCCCGACGAGGTCCGGGACTGGATCGGCCGGAACGAGGACCGGCTCGCCCGGTGCGAAGTGGAACCCGAGGAGCTGCCGTGGCGACCGTGACACCGCACCCCGTCCTGGTGCCGGTGCGCCCTTCCCTGCTGCCGATGCTGCAGGCCCTGGCAGCGGCCGTGGCGGCGGTGGCCCTGGGCTCGGCATCGGCGGGCGTCGTGGTGCCGGTGGCGGTGTTCGACTGGCCCAACGAGGAGCAGCGGATCCCCGTCGCCGAACTGCTGTGCGTGTGCGCGGCCTCGGTCGGGGCGTGGGCGAACCGCCCCCGCCTGTGGGAGTGGGAGCGGCTGGGCGGGGCCCGGACGCGGGTCCGGGCGGCCGCGGTGGCCGCGCTCGGAGTTCTGCTGCCGGGGGCCGCCGCGTCGGCGCTGCTGCCCTCCGCCTCGGAGGCGGAGAACCCGTGGCTGCTGGTGACCAACATCCTGCTGGCGGTGTCCGCCGTGTACCTGCTGGCGCCCTTCCTGGGCGCGGTGCCGTCCGGGCTGGTCGTGCTGGCGGGGATCTTCCTGGGGGCGGCGGCCTGCAACATGGTGCCGGGACTGAACCGGGTGAGCCCTTACGCGTACGTGGGGTCCGACGGGTGGAGGGCCCCGGACCTGCTCGCCGGTCCGACGCTGCCCGCCCTGGCCCTCGTGCTGGCCCTGGCCGCGGTGGCGGCGCACGCGGCGACGCACGGCTCCACCGCCCGGGTCCAGCGGCACGGGTCGGAGGCGGGTTGAGCCCGGCTCTCCGGGAGGTGCCGGCCCGGTGGCAGGATGGGGGCATGAACCTGCACCAGAACCTGCTGAACGAGCCGCCCGAGACGCGCCTGCCCGACGACCCCGAGGCGCGCGAGGCGCTGGCCGCCTCGGACGACCCCACCCCGGTCGCCGGTCGTTTCCCGACCTACTCCGCGGCCTGGGCGCGCCTGGCCGAGCTGGCCCTGGCCGACGGCCGGCCGGTGACCGCCTACGCGTACGCCCGCACCGGATACCACCGCGGCCTGGACCAGCTGCGCCGCTCCGGTTGGAAGGGCCACGGCCCGATCCCGTGGGAGCACGAGCCCAACCAGGGCTTCCTGCGCGCCCTGCACGCCCTGGGCAAGGCCTCCGAGCAGATCGGCGACGCCGAGGAGGCCGAGCGCTGCGCGACCTTCCTCAAGGAGTCCAGCCCGGAGGCGGACCAGGCGCTCAACGGCTGAGTCCGCCACGCCGGAGCCGGCCGGGGAAAAGGCGTGCGCACAGAGCACGCGGGAACCGTGTGACACAGGCGCCGCAAAGCCCCACTTAACCCGGATGCGCAGGTCGTGTACGCTCAATACGCAACGGCCCCTGTCGCTGCCTTGCGCCAGGGGTTCATCCATGTTCGGGGCCGGAAAAGCCCCGGTCAGGTGTCGAGCGAAGAGGTAGAGACCAATGCCGGCGATCACGCTCGTGGGTGCCCAGTGGGGCGACGAGGGCAAGGGCAAGGCGACCGACCTGGTCGGTGACCGTGTGGACTACGTGGTCCGCTACCAGGGTGGCAACAACGCCGGGCACACGGTGGTCATCGGCGACCAGAAATACGCCCTCCACCTGCTGCCCTCCGGCATCCTGTCCCCGAACGTCGTGCCGGTCATCGCCAACGGCGTGGTCATCGACCCGGGTGTGCTGTTCGAGGAGCTGCGCGGCCTCCAGGAGCGGGGTGTGGACACCTCCCGCCTGGTCATCTCGGCCAACGCGCACCTGATCATGCCCTACCACCGGGCCCTCGACAAGGTCAGCGAGCGCTTCCTCGGCAAGGGCAAGATCGGCACCACCGGTCGCGGCATCGGCCCGACCTACGCCGACAAGGTCACCCGCCAGGGCGTGCGCGTGCAGGACATGTTCGACCCCAAGATCCTGCGCAAGAAGATCGAGCTCGCCCTCCACGACAAGAACCAGCTCCTCACCAAGGTGTACAACCGGCGCGCCCTCGAGGCCGAGCCGATCATCGAGGAGTACCTGGGCTACGCCGAGAAGCTGCGCCCGCACGTCGCCGACACCTCCCTGATCCTCAACAAGGCGCTGGACGAGGGCAAGACGGTCTACCTCGAGGGCTCGCAGGGCACCCTCCTGGACATCGACCACGGGACCTACCCGTTCGTCACCTCCTCCTCGCCCACCTCCGGCGGCGCGGCCGCGGGCGCCGGCATCGGCCCCAACCGCATCACCAAGGTCGTCGGCATCCTGAAGGCCTACACCACCCGCGTCGGCTCCGGCCCCTTCCCGACCGAGCTCCTCGACGAGCAGGGCGTGTGGCTGCGCACCCAGGGCCACGAGTACGGCGTCACCACGGGCCGCGACCGCCGCTGCGGCTGGTTCGACGCCCCGATCGCCCGTTACGCCACCCGGATCAACGGCATCACGGACTTCTTCCTGACCAAGCTCGACGTGCTCACCGGTCTGGAGCGCATCCCGGTGTGCGTGGCCTACGACGTCGACGGCGTGCGCCACGACGAGATCCCGATGACGCAGACCGACTTCCACCACGCCACGCCGATCTACGAGTACTTCGACGGCTGGTCCGAGGACATCACGGGCGCCCGGAAATTCGACGAACTCCCCGAGAACGCGCAGGCTTACGTGCGTACTCTTGAGGAGATGGCGGGCGCTCCGATCTCCGCCATCGGCGTCGGTCCGGGCCGCGAGGAGACCCTCCAGCTGCGTTCCCTGGTCTGACCCGGCGACCACCCGTAACGTCCTCCAGCAGAAGAAGAGGCCCCCTGTAGTGAAAGCCCTCGTTCTCGGCGGCGGAGGCCGCGAGCACGCACTCGTCCGAGCTCTGTCCCTTGATCCGGGCGTCACCAGCATCCACAGCGCACCCGGCAACCCGGGCATCTCCGACCTGTCCGAGAACCACGTCATCAACGTGACGGACGGGCTGGCCGTGACCGAGCTGGCCGCGCGCATCCGGGCCGAGCTGGTCGTGATCGGCCCGGAGGCGCCGCTGGTGGCCGGGGTGGCCGACGCCCTGCGCGACCGCGGCATCCCGGTGTTCGGCCCCGACAAGGAGGCAGCCCGGCTGGAGGGCTCCAAGGCCTTCGCCAAGGAGGTCATGGAGGCGGCCGGGGTCCCCACCGCCAAGGCGCGTGTGTGCCGCAGCGCCGGCCAGGTCTCCGAGGCCCTCGACGAGTTCGGGGCGCCCTACGTGGTCAAGAACGACGGGCTGGCCGCGGGCAAGGGCGTCGTGGTGACCGAGGACCGCGCCCTCGCGGAGCAGCACGCCCGCGAGTGCGGCCGGGTCGTCATCGAGGAGTTCCTCGACGGCCCCGAGGTCTCGCTGTTCGTGCTCACCGACGGCACCCACGCGCTCCCGCTGCTGCCCGCACAGGACTTCAAGCGCGCCTACGACGGCGACCAGGGGCCCAACACGGGCGGCATGGGCGCCTACGCCCCTGTCCCCTGGGCACCCGCCGGCCTGGTGGACGAGGTCATGGAGTCGGTCGTCCGGCCGACCGTGTCCGAGATGAACCGCCGCGGCCACCGCTACCAGGGCCTGCTCTACGTGGGCCTGGCGCTGACCTCCAAGGGTCCGCGCGTGGTGGAGTTCAACGCGCGCTTCGGCGACCCGGAGACCCAGGTCGTGCTGGACCGGCTGGCCACCCCGATCGGGACGGTCCTCCAGGCCACCGACACCGGCGGTCTCGGTTCGATCGGTTCGCTCCAGTGGAAGTCGGGCGCCGCGGTGACCGTCGTGGTCGCGGCGGAGAACTACCCGGGCGACCCGGTCAAGGGCGACCTCGTCGGCGGCCTCGACGCCGCGAACTCCGTCGAGGGCGCCTACGTGCTGCACGCGGGCACCGCCTGGGACGGGGTCCGCGACGTCAAGTCCAACGGCGGCCGCGTGCTGAACGTGGTCGGTACCGGCTCGGACCTGCGCCAGGCCCGTGAGCGCGCCTACGAGGCCGCGAGCAGGCTCGAACTGCGCGGCTCCTTCTACCGCACCGACATCGCCGAGCGGGCCGCCGCCGAGGTCTAGCGACGGGCGACAGAACCCCTCAAGGGCCTCCGGCGGCGCGCCGGGGGCCCTTGTGCGTGCGTGCCGCCGCCCCGGAGGAGACGGAGCGCGGGGGCTGCCCGAGCGGGCCCGTCACCGGGAACGCGATACTGGAGGGGTCCGCACCGAAACCAGAGAGAAGCGTCATGAGTGGCTTCGTCACCGTTCCCGAGCCCGTCGAGGTTCCGGGGCTCACCCATCTGCACACCGGCAAGGTGCGCGACCTGTACTCGACGGCCTCCGGCGAACTGGTGATGGTGGCCAGCGACCGCGTCTCGGCGTTCGACTGGGTGCTGCCCACGGAGATCCCCGGCAAGGGCCGACTGCTCACACAGCTGTCCCTGTGGTGGTTCGAGCGCCTCGGCGACCTGGTCGCCAACCATGTTGTCTCGGACACCCCTCCCGAGGGCGCGCCGGCCGACTGGGCCGGGCGCACGCTGGTCTGTGAGCGGCTGGACATGGTCCCGGTGGAGTGCGTGGCCCGCGGCTACCTCGCCGGTTCCGGGCTGGCCGAGTACCGGGTGGACCGCACGGTGTGCGGCGTCCCGCTCCCCGAGGGCCTGACCGACGGCTCCGAGCTGCCCGAGCCGGTCTTCACCCCGGCCACCAAGGCCGAGGTCGGCGACCACGACGAGAACGTGTCGTTCGAGGTCGTGGCCGAGCGGCACGGTGAGAAGCTCGCCGCGGAGCTGCGCGACCTCACTCTGCGGGTCTACGGGCGCGGCCGGGACATCGCCCGGGAGCGCGGTGTGCTCCTCGCCGACACGAAGTTCGAGTTCGGTCGGAACGGCTCGGGTGACCTCGTCCTCGCCGACGAGGTGTTCACCCCGGACTCGTCCCGTTACTGGCCCGCCGACGAATGGCACCCGGGACACGCCCAGCCGTCGTTCGACAAGCAGGTCCTCCGCGACTGGCTGACTTCGGCCGGGTCGGGGTGGGACCGCGCCTCGGACACACCGCCTCCGGAACTCCCTGCCGACGTGGTGGAGCGCACTCTGTCCCGTTACACGGAGATCTACAGGCGTCTGACCGGTACCGACCCCGCCCTGTGACCGACGGCGGCGGCGTGATTCAGCGCACGCGAACGTCGTTTCGGCTGTGAGAGCGCGTATGGTGGTGGAGTCGTATGCAACACCGGAGTAACGGAAAGCCATGCGTACGACCCCTGGTCTCTCCCTCCGGCGTCATGCCTCTTTGGCCGTTTGGCGGGACTCTTACCGCGATCTGCGGGTATACCACGTTCTGAGCCGGTTGGCGTGAGCGGGTTGCTATAGAGTCAGCGCGAACCCACCGGTTCACTGGCCGCGCAGGTCACACGCAAGTTGGTCGCAACGTTCCGGGGGAATCCCGCGTCTAAAACGCATACGGGCGACACCCGACGTGGGTGACCTTTTTTTCACATCTGCCTCACAAAGGAGCACATGAGCATGGGCCAGGAGGTTCGTTACCGCGTCCGCGGCGGACGCCCCCTCAGTGGAACGGCGTTCATCCAAGGCGCGAAGAACGCCGTCCTGCCGATGATCGGGGCCGCCCTACTGGCGGCCAAGGGCCGTACTGTGCTGCGGAACGTCCCGGTCATCGAGGACGTCTACCGCGCGCTTGAGCTCGCCGAACACGTGGGCGCCAAGGTCGCTTTCCATGAGGCCGAGCGCACTGTCGTCATCGACGCGTCCGGTCTCAACGACCCCGAGCGCGCCGTCCTGCCCGCCGACATCGCGGCCCGCTTCCGCGGCTCCGTGCTCTTCGTTCCCGCGCTGATGCACCGCACCGGCCGCGCGCGCATCGAGGGTGTCGGCGGCTGCAACCTCGGCAGCCGGAACCTCGACTTCCACTACCGCGGCTTCGCGCGGCTGGGCGCCGAGGTCACCGAGGACCTCGAGCTCAACCACATCAACGTGGAGGCGAGCAAGCTCCGCGGCGGTCACCTGTACCTGGACACCCCGTCCCACACCGGTACCGAGAACCTCCTGATGGCGGCCGTGCTGGCTCCTGGCACCACCGTGATCGAGCACGCGGCCCTCGAGCCCGAGGTCATCGACGTCATCAACTTCCTCTCCGCCATGGGCGCGAAGATCAGCGGTGGCGGCACCGGTCTGATCACCGTCGAGGGCGTCGAGGAGCTCACCGCCGTCGAGCACACCATCATGTCCGACCGCATCGACGCCGGTGTGTTCGCGATGACCGTCGCCGCCACCGGTGGCGAGGTCAGCCTGGTGGGCGCCAACCTGGACCACCTGGGTGTGGCCCGCTGGAAGCTCGAGCAGATGGGCGTCGGCTTCTCCCAGGAGGGCGCCGTCCTGCACGTCCAGCGGGACCCGTCCGTGCCGCTGCGCCCGATCAACGCGGTGACCTCGCCGTTCCCGGGCTTCGCGACGGACCTGCAGTCCCCGCTGATGGCGCTGGCCACGCTCGCCGAGGGTGAGAGCTACATCCACGAGGCCATCTACGACGGCCGCTTCGCGCTGGCCGACGAGCTCAACAAGATGGGCGCCAAGATCGAGGTCGAGGGCACCCGCGCCATCGTGCACGGTTCCACGAACCTGCGCGGCGCCGAGGTGATCGCCCACGACCTGCGCACCGGCGCGGCCCTGGTCCTCGCCGGACTGGTCGCCGAAGGTGAGACAATCGTGGCGCCTGGTTATCTGGTTGACCGCGGTCACGCTCAGTTCGCGACGCGGCTTGCCGCGCTGGGCGGTGACGTGGAGCGCGTCACCGTCTCGTAGGAGCCGTAAGCGCAGTTCGAGCCGGGGTGGGAGGCTTCCTCCCACCCGGGCTTTCGGCGTTGATATGGAAAACGATCTTCTTTGGCCCCGCACAATGGGTACGATCTCGGCAATCATGCCGTGACAGAGATCGGGTCGGGAAACCAGTGGGCGCACATAGTGAAGAGCGTGGAATGGTAGCGGGGAGCAACCCGAGGTGAGTGCGCAGCGTACTGGCGATTTGACGATCGGCGTCATAGGACCCCATGAGGTGGTCGAACGGGTCATGCTCATGGGTCCGGGGTCCACCGGGCCCCTCAACGCCAGACTCATCGCCGCCGCCTACCGAGATGAGCAAGAGGCGACGGACAAGGTCGTCAGGCTGGGTTCGGCGATCGACGCCTATCTTTTCGCCAGCCCTGTCCCCTACGAGTTCGCACGGAAGGCCGGCGTGTTGACCATGCCCGCGACCTTCGTGCCGCTCGGCGGGGCGAGCCTGCACGAGGCCTTGCTCCGAGCGACCCTGGACGAGCGGTACGACCCGACCAGAGCCAGTCTCGACGTGCTCAGCCGTGCCGACGTGGTGGAGGCCTACTCCGAGGTCGACCTGCCCGTGGACGGCATCCATGTGCACGAGGAGCTGACCAACACCGCCCAGCTCACCTCCTTCCACGAGGGGCTGTGGCGGCGCAAGGCCACCAAGATGGCGATCACCTGCGTACGCGGCGTCGCCGAGCGCCTGGAGGCCATCGGCGTGCCGGTGATCCGGCTGCGTCCGACCAACGCGGGTGTGCGCAGCGCCCTGCAGACCGCCGGTCTGCTGGGTGCGCACCACCGCTTGGAGGAGGCCCAGCTGGGTGTGGTCGTCGTGGACGTGCCGACGCTGCGCGACTCCTCCCGCCGCTCCACCCCGCGCTACTGGCGCGAGGAGCTGCGGCTGTCGCTGCACCGCCTGCTGCTCCAGGAGGCCCACCGGATCAACGCGACGGCGCACCGGCTGGACGACCACTCGTTCATGGTGACCGCCACGCGGGGTTCCCTGGTCACCGCGACCGAGGGGTTCCGGCAGCCCCCGTTCGTGGAGCGCATCAAGGCGGAGCTGGGCATCGCGATCGAGGTGGGCATCGGCATGGGCCGGACCACCCAGGACGCGGAGTCGCACGCACGCGCGGCGCTCAACCGGGCCCAGGCGTCCCGGCAGAGCTTCGCGGTGGACCGTGAGGGCCGTTCACTGGTTCCGGCGCAGCGCGCTCCGGCCCGCCAGTCGTCCGAGCCCCTGCGTACCAAGGGCAGGGAGACCCTCGTCCGCCTCTCGGAGAAGATCGCCGAGGAGGACGGGCCGCTGGTCGTGGACGCGGAGAACGCCGGGCGCATGCTCGGGGTCACCTCCCGGACCGCGCGCCGGCTGCTGCGCACCCTGGTGGAGGAGGGCCTGGCCTGGCCCCTGCCGCCGAACCGCACACTCCAGCCCGGCCGTCCGCGACAGCTCTACCGGCTGATCGTGGAGAAGCTGGACAAGGACGCCGCGGGCAAGTAGCCCGCACGTGCCGCCGCGGCGTGCATCGGCACGGATCCAATGCACGGTGCGGGTGCACATGACGACACGCCCGACGGGGGCGGCCCTTCACATGGGGCCGCCCCCGTCGGTGTTGCGTACCGCCGCCCGGCGGGTGGTCCTCAGCGGCGCTTGCCGTAGGCGGTGGCGACGGAGAGGAACACGTCGTTCTCCTCGGGCGTGCCGAGGCTGACCCGGGCGCCCTCGCCGTCGAACGGACGCACGGCGACACCCTCCTCGGCGCAGGCGGCGGCGAAGTCCAGGGTGTCCCCGTCCAGCCGCAGCCACACGAAGTTGGCCTCCGTGGGGGGCACGGTCCACCCGGAGGCCACCAGGGCCTCACGGACGCGCTCACGCTCCTTCACGGTGGCCTCCACGCGCTCCAGGAGCTCGGGTTCGGCCTCGAGGGACGCGATCCCGGCCGCCTGGGCGAGGTGGTTGACCGCGAAGGGCACGATCGTCTTGCGCGCGGCGGAGGCCACGTGGGGGTGGCCGACGAGGTAGCCCAGGCGCACGGCGGCCAGCCCGTAGGCCTTGGAGAAGGTGCGCAGGACCGCCACGTTGGGGCGGTCGCCGTACAGCTTCACGCCGTCCGGGACCTCGGGGTCGCGCACGTACTCGCGGTAGGCCTCGTCGAGGATGACCAGCACGTGGTCGGGGACCCGGTCGAGGAAGTCGACGAGCTCCCGCTCCCGGACCGTGGTTCCGGTCGGGTTGTTCGGGTTGCACACCAGCACCATGCGGGTGTTCTCGGTGATCGCGGCGAGGAGCGCCTCGAGGTCGTGGGTCTCGTCCCTGAGCGGGACCCGGACCGACGTCACCCCGGCCAGCTCGGCGAGCAGCGGGTAGGCCTCGAAGGAGCGCCAGGCGTAGACGACCTCGGCGCCGGGCTCTCCGACGGCCTCCAGGAGCTGCTGGAGCAGGCCCACAGAGCCCGCGCCGAGCGCGACGTGGTCCTCGGGCACGTCCAGGTGCGCCGCGAGCACGGCGATCAGCTCGGTGGCGCCCGGGTCCGGGTAGCGGTTCAGGTCTGCGGAGGCGCGGGTGATGGCCTCACGCACCGACGGGAGCGGACCGTAGGGGCTCTCGTTGGAGGACAGCTTGATCGAGCGCCCGCCGGGCCCGACGACCCTGAGCCCGGGCTTGTAGGCGGGGATGGACTCCAGTACCGCCCGCAGATATGGCGATTTCGACTCCGACACCATTGTCCTTCCTCAATACTTTGTGCTAACCCCGCGACACTCTCAGCAATGAGAGGCCCGGGCCGGTCACCGCTCCAAGCGGAAATATCGCACAAACGAGGAGATACCACCATGCGTTTGCGTCATAGTCCTGTCCGCCCCGCCTCGGCCGTCGCGATCGCGATGACCTGTGCGGTCACCCTGGCCGCCTGCGGCGGCGCGGACGAGGAGCAGGCCGACGACCCCGGCATGGAGGCGGCGGCGCAGCTGCACGACGCCCAGCCGCTGAACGTCGGAGACGTGACCCTGCTCCCCGAGAGCAGTGAGGCCGGAACCTACTCCGAGCTTGTCACAGTGAAGTACTCCGAAGAAGTCCGGGCCTCCACCGAGCTGGACAAACCCGAGTGCATGGACGCCGCCAACCGGTGGGGCGACCTGGAATCCGTGCGCGACGCGCCCGCCTCCGTGGCCGCCTACGAGTGGTCCGAGGGCAACGTCTCGCACATCCTCGTCCAGCTCGACGAGGAGTCGGCGGCCGAGGCGCTGTCCGTCGAGCCCCCGGAGACCTGCGCGGAGTACACCGCCACCTACGAGGACGGCAGCAGCTCCGACTACGGGGTCACCGACCTGGACGTGCCCCCCGTGGGCGACGAGTCACGCTCCTTCGGCATCCAGGTCAGCGACGACGACGGCGAGAACCACATGTACACCGTCATGTACCGCAACGGCGGCCTGCTGGGCACCACCTCCGTGATGGGGCCCGGCGAGGCCGAGGACTACGAGCAGCTGCTCGTGGACTTCAGCGAGGCCGCCGTCAAACGACAGGACCAGATGCTCTGACCCCGTCCGGAAGGCCGCGTCCGGACCCGCCCGGGGACTCCTTCGCCAGGGTCCCGGCCTTGGCCCCGCCCCGTCCCTCGGCCTCGTCCCGCTTGGCCGCCTGGCGCGGCCTGGGCAGCCTGCGCGGCGGCCCCTGGAGGTCGAGCGTGGTCACCGCGCCGAAGGAGGCGATCACCGTGCCGCTCTCCCGGTCCACCAGGACGGCGCGCACCCCGGTCCGGCCCGGGCCGCCGATCCGCACCGCGTAGACCACGTCCACGCGGTGCCCGTGGCGCAGGCCGTCGTAGCGCAGGAACCGCCAGCAGCCGTGGCGCCACGTCTCCTCCGGCCGGCTCCGGATCATCACCTTGGCGTTGGTCCGCCAGACCTCGCTGCGGTGCAGGCGGCGGGTGGTCCGCCGTTCGGAGACCTCGCGCAGCGCGCAGGGCTCGCGGGTGGCGGCCCGGGCCGCCGCCTCGCGGAGTTCGGGGCTGAGCAGGGCCAGCAGGAGCAGCTCCGCGCCGAGGACCGCCCCGTGGAGCGCGGTGGGCGCGGAGGCCACCTCCCAGCCGGTGGGCGCCAGCCCGACCGTGGCGGCCGCGGCCACCGCGAGCAGCGACGCCCGGGCGAGCGTGCGCCGGCCGATCGGCGCCTGGCTCAGGCCTCCGAAGCAGCCGCACCCGGCCTCGGGATCACGGCGGCGGGCCACCAGCAGCAGGACGACGGACACCGCGAACACCACGGCGGTGAGCACCCTGGCCGCCTCGCCGAGGAGGCCGGTCGCGGTCAGCAGTGCCACCGCGAGGGCGGCCTCCAGCAGGCAGGTGGCGAGTGTGGCCGGGCGGCGCAGGCGTTCGGGCAGCAGGACGGCCACGCCCGTCCCCGCCGCCTGCGGAGCGGCCTTGGCCGCGGCGCCGAGCAGGAGCAGGGCCGCGAGCAGCGGCAGCTGCACCTCGCGTACCGCTTCGAGTACCTCCGGGAACATCGGTCAGCCCTCCTGGTTGGCGACGGTCATGGTCGCGTTGAAGCAGCCGGCCTCCAGCCGCCCGCCCAGGGCGACGAAGGAGGTCATGGTGAGGGAGGCGAGGCGGCCCGCGCTCTGGCTTCCGCAGGACGGGCACAGGTCGCACAGCCAGCTGTCGGCGGCGGCGCAGTCGACGACGGGGACGACGGCGGTGTCCCGGGTGCAGTCGTTGCGCAGGCTGAGCGCGGCCCCGGTGGACAGCAGCGGCAGCGGCACGCAGGAGGTGCGCCGGTCGCACTCCCCGGGCACGCCCTCGTGGCCGACGGGGTCGAGCGCCGGGTAGGCGGCCCCGGCCACCAGCGCCCGCGGGTTCAGGTGGCTGGAACGGCCCCAGGCCGGGTCGTACCAGGTGGCGATGCCGGTGACGGTCGTGGAGTACTGCCGCGTGGGCGGGCGGCGCGGAGTCGAGTTCAGCGGGTAGGGCGGCTGGGTGGTGACCGGACGGGCCGCCCAGACCTCGCCGTCGCGCCAGGTGCCGACGGCGTCGAACAGGTAGCCGGGCTCCAGGTTCGGGTGCCGTACGGCGATGCGCCCGGAGATCCGGTAGGGCAGGACCACGGTCAGGCGGGGACGTCCGTGCCCCGGATCGATCTGGAGGCTGTCCCCCTCCCGGCCCGTGATGACGCCCGTGGCCCGGGCCGCCTGGGCCCAGACGCGTTCGGCGACCAGGCGGCCGTCGTGTGAGCACAGCACCACGGCGTCGTCCCCGGGGCGCAGCTCGGCGGGCCGGACCTCGCCGCCGCGCCAGAAGGAGGTGACCCGTTCGTAGAGGAAGCGCTCCTCCCCCTCCGGTGTGGCCAGGCAGAGCATGTAGGAGGTGGCGTCGACGACCACGCCGCGCGCGACGCGGTGGTGGACCGGTGTGGGTTCGGGTGCGGATTCGGCACCGAGCACGGCGGCTGTGAACCGACGGCGGTCCCGTCCGCTGTCCGTCATCACTGACATGTCCTTCGCGCCCCCTTGTAGACCGACTCGTCCGTCTGTGCCCATTGTGACCCCCGGCCCCTGGAACAGCCGCTCACACGCCGACACGCACCCGTTCGTGTCGGTGACATGTCCTGGGCATTGCACAACGACGGGGTCGCGGCCCCGCCTGTGAACGAAGGAGAACTCCGTGTGAAACGGCCCGGTTTCGAGGCCACCGCGCCATCACCGCATGCAAGCATTCGCGCACAGCTCGTGGCCGCGAAGTTGTCGATGTACTCCCCGAGTTCCGGAAAGAGCGCGAAGACATGAACAAGAACCGCACCCTGCTCAACACCGTCGCCGTCGCGGTGGCCGTTCCGTTCGTCCTGTTCGGCCTGGCCGCCCCCGCCGGTGCGGCCGAACTCGCGCCCGTCGCGGGCGCGGTCGACCACCTGGTGGCGGTCACCTCCGAGCAGCTGGGCCTGAGCGCGACCCTGGCCCACCTCGGCCTGTAGGAGCCCGTCGGGGCCGCGGCCCCGGCCGCTCCGGACGCGACCCGTCCGGCGAGAGCCGGCGGCGGAGGGGAGAGGCGTCCCCTCCGCCGCCCTCGCGCTGTTTTCTACCTGTTCGCGCGGTTTGTCGGCACGTGGTTCCCAGCTGCCTGGGCATTTGCGTTCGCTGTGTGAGAGTGAGAGTCCAGGGCGGCTCCGAGCCGCGGCACACACAGCGACGGCGCGCGACGGGAGTCGGCGCGGCCCGCGAGGGGCGGTGATCGGCGTGACGGGAATGACCCGGACCCCCAGGTCCGAGGAGTTCAGCCGCTACGTGTCCGAACGCGGACCGGCCCTGCTGCGCATGGCCCGTTCCCTCACCAACAGCCACGCGGACGCCGAGGACCTGCTCCAGGCCGCGCTGGTCAAGACCTTCCTCGCCTGGGGGCGCATCGCCAACCCGCGCGCCCGCGACGGCTACGTCCGCCGGGCCATGGTGAACACCCAGATCTCGGAGTGGCGCCGCAACCACCTGGAGGTCTACCCCACCGACGAGATCCCCGAGCAGCGGGTGGACGACCCCACCTGGCGCAGCGACCTCGCCGACGTCGTGGGCCGCTCCATCGAACGCCTGCCCGACCGCCAGCGCACCACGGTGCTCCTGCGCTACTACGACGACCTCACCGAGGCCCAGATCGCCGAGCGGATGGGCGTCACCATCGGCACCGTCAAGAGCACCCTGTCCCGGGCCGTGGAGAAGCTGCGCAGCGACGCCGACCTCATCATCGAGCGCACCACCGCCTGAACCGGTCCCGTCCTCGACCCGGCCCGCCCCGGTCCGGCATGGCGTCGGCCCGGCGTCGGCCCGGCGTCGGCCCGACCCGGTCCGGCGCCGGAGAACCTGGCCACCAGGTTCTCCGGGACGCTTCGCCCGGCCTCCGGTTTTCGGACCCCGGCCCGCCAGCCACCGGCAGCCTCCCCCGGTGCTTTGCGCGCGGCCGATTCGTACAGGCATTCGGATCGCGACTATCCCCCGACTTCCGTCCCGCTCCCCCGCGCGCCCCGCCCCGACAGGCCGCGCACGCCTGCCGACCGGAGTGTGATCCGGCCCGTCCGCAAACACCGCGCCCTTCCCACGGCATGGTGCCGCCGGGCCATGATCGGCACCGCCCGATCCCGCCCCGACCTCCAGGAGGAACCGCCGTGCGCACCACCCACGCCCCCGAGGACCGAGGGCCGGACACCTCCGAAACAGGCCTTGACCTGCCCGAACTCGCCCCACCCAGGTGGAACCGGCACGGCGCCGACGTCGCCGGGGCCTCCTGGTTCCGGATCGCCCGCCGCATGCCCGTGCTGGTCGGTCAGGCCGCCGCCCTGGCCTGGCGGAGCGGTCCCCGGGACGTCGTGGCCACCGCCCTGTTCAACCTCGGTTCGGGGGTCTCCACCGCCTGGGCCCTGCTGGCCACCACCTCCGTACTCACCGAACTCTTCGCGGAGGTGCCCACGCCGGACCGGGTGGCCGCCGCGCTCCCCTCTCTGGCCCTGCTCGCCCTGGCGCTCGTGCTCCGCGGCGGTTGCGGCGCCCTGGCCGGCCGCGCACAGGCCCGCCTGGTGCCCAAGGTGGTCCTGGCCGCGGAACGGCGCCTCCTGCGCGACGCCACCTCCGTGGAGCTGCGGGCCTTCGACGACAGCGACTTCCACGACCACCTCTTCCGCTCCCACACCCGGGGCTGCGACGAGGCGGGCGCCCTGGTCCGACAGACCACCGACCTGCTCACCTCCCTGGTGGGGATCGTCGCCGCGGCCGGGGTGCTGACCGCCCTGCACCCGGCCCTGGTCCCGCTCCTGCTGCTGGCGATGGTGCCCCAGTGGTGGGGTGCGGCCGCGGCCGCGCGGATGCGGTACCGGATGATCCTCGCCTTCACCGAGGGGCGGCGCCGCAAGTACATGCTCCAACAGCTCATGACGGCGCGGGAGAGCGCCGCCGAGGTGCGCTCGTTCACGATGGAGCGCCGCCTGCTCGCCGAGTTCGACCGCATCGCCCGTCGCGAGCTGGACATCCACCTGGGATTGGCCACCCGCCAGTCCGCCGTCCGGCTGGTCGGGGACACCGCGAGCGGACTCGTGACCGCGGGAGTGTTCGCCGTGCTCGCCGTGCTGCTGGCCCAGGGAGTGGTACCGATCGCTGTCGCCGGAGCGGCCGTCGTCGCCGTACGGGTGGCCCAGGGCGCGCTGAGCAACGCCCTGTACGCGGTGGCCGGCGTGTACGAGTCGGGCCTGTACTTCTCCGACTTCACGGCCTTCCAGGACGAGGCCCGCACCCGGCTCCCGCGTCCCGGCCTGGCGCCCGCCCCGGCCGGGTTCGAGCGGATCGAGCTGCGGGACGTCACCTTCGGCTACCCCTCCGGAGAGGGCTGCGCCCTGCGCGACGTGAACCTCACCCTCCACCGGGGGCGGACCGTGGCGCTGGTCGGGGAGAACGGCTCGGGCAAGAGCACGCTGGCCAAGCTGCTGTCCGGGCTGTACTCCCCCCAGCGGGGAAGCGTGTGCTGGGACGGCACCGACCTGGCCGGGGTGGACGGGGTGAGTCTGCGCGAGCGGATCTCCGTGATCGCCCAGGACCACACCCACTGGCCGCTGACCGCACGCGGCAACACCGTCATGAGCAGCACCGACTGCCCCGAGCGCTTCGCCCGGGCGGCGGCCGCTGCCCAGGCCGACAGCGTGGTCGCGGCGTTCCGGAACGGCTGGGAGACCCTGCTGGACAAGCGCTTCGCCCACGGCGTGGAACCGTCCGGCGGCCAGTGGCAGAGGCTCGCCGCCGCCCGGTCCTTCTACCGGGGTGACGACGGCGACGCGGTGCCCCTGCTCATCGCCGACGAACCCACCGCCGCCATGGACGCCCGCGCCGAGCACGGCTTCTTCACCTCCGTGCACCGGCATGCGCACCGTACCGGCGCGACGGTGGTCCTCATCACCCACCGGCTGGCCTCCGTGCGGATGGCCGACCACATCGTGGTCCTCGACCGGGGCCGCGTGGTCGCCGAGGGCAGCCACACCGAGCTGATGGCCGGAAACAGCCCGTACCGGGAACTGTGGGAGCTCCAGGCCGCCGCCTACCGGACCCCGCCCGTGCCGCAGCCGCGCACTCCCTGAGCTCGGGCGGGAGGGGCCGGGCCCGCGCACAGCCCCTCCTGCCCGGGAGATTCGTTTTGCGCAGGGCTCCCGTGCTCTGTAGTCTGGTCGCAGCCAGGAGGATTCGCCTAGAGGCCTATGGCGCCGCACTGCTAATGCGGTTAGGGGGCAACCCCTTCATGGGTTCAAATCCCATATCCTCCGCCGGTAAGAAAGGGTCCCTGCCCACGTGGTAGGGGCCCTTTCGTCATGTCGGGACCCGGGCGCCCCCGGGTCGACCGCCCTCCCCGGCGACAACCCTGGAGCATGCCGATGCGAGACGACATCCACCGCTCAGCCGTACTGGCCCTGCACTGGCAGGTCAACGTGATCGAGCCGCAGGGGGTCTTCGGTCCGCTGCTGGCCGAGCCGGTGCTCAGGAGCGGCGTGGTGAAGCGCGCCGCGGACTTCCACCGGTTCATGCGTTCGATCGGCGTACCCGTCTACTTCACCCGGTTCGTCGTCCCCGAGGACGAGGGGCAGCTGGTGCGCAACACCGCCTTCATGGAGATGGTGGGGGCGCAGCAGGAACGGTTCCGGCCGGACGGCCCCGGAGCCGAGCTGATCACCGAGATGCGGGAGTTCGCCGATCCGCAGCACGTCGTCGACAACCAGAAGCTGTCGGGCCTGGCCGGGAACCACCTGCCGGACCTGCTGGCCGCGCGAGGGATCGACACGGTCCACCTGACCGGTGTCGCCACCAACCTGACGGTCGAGCAGACGGCCCGGCACGCCACCGATCTCGGTCTGACGGTGCGTCCCGTCAGCGACTGCACGGCCGCGGCGGACGAGGACGTCCACGGCGCCTCCCTCGCGAACCTGGACCTGACGACCCGCGGCCTCGTCACGTCCGCCGACGTCCGGCACGCGCTGGGCTGATCGGCACACGACCCCCGCTCCTGTGTTTGGGGCACCGGAACACCGGTCAGGCGGAGGACAAGGAGCAACGACCTCAGGGGGCAACCATGGACCGGAACACTCCGTCCCTACGCGTCTTCGCCTCACCCGGCCGCTACGTCCAGGGGCGGGGCGCGATGGAACAGCTCGGCACGCTGGTCGGCAGGCTGGGGAGGAGCCCCCTGGTCCTCACCGACGACGTGGTGCGGGGCCTGGTCGGCGACACGCTGGAGCGCTCCTTCGAGGAGGCGGGGGTCCCGCTGACCTTCGAGCGGTTCGGCGGCGTCCCCACCAAGGCGGAGTCCGAGCGGATCGGCCGGGCCGTCGAGGACAACGGCCACGACGTGATCGTGGGGCTGGGCGGGGGCGCGGCGATCGACGCCGCCAAGGCCGCGGGGGACAACGCCGGGGTGCCCTGGGTGAGCGCCGCCACGGTGGCCTCCACCGACGCGCCCACCTCCGCGCTCTCCGTGGTCTACACGGAGGAGGGCGCCTTCGAGTCCTACCGCTTCTACGACCGCAACCCCGCGCTGGTGGTGGTCGACACCCAGCTGGTGGCGCAGGCGCCCACGAGGTTCCTGGCCGCCGGGGTGGGCGACGCCCTGGCCACCTGGATCGAGGCCCGTGCCCTGCGGGGCACCGGCGCCCCGAACATGGTGAGCGGGCTCCCCACCAGGGCCGGGACCGCCCTGGCCCAGCTCTCCTGGGACATCCTGTGGGAGTCCGCCCTGCCCGCGCTGGACGCCGTGGAACGGGACCTGGTGACGCCGGACGTGGAGGCGGTGGTCGAGGCCACCACCCTGCTGTCCGGGCTGGGCTTCGAGTCGGGCGGGCTGGCCGCCGCGCACGCGGTGCACGACGGCCTCACCGCGGTCGACGAGACCCACCACCTGGCGCACGGCGAGAAGGTCAACATCGGCTCCCTCACCCAGCTGGTCCTGGAGGGAGCCGCCACCGCCGAGGTGGAGGAGTTCGCCGAGTTCACCGCACGGGCGGGGCTGCCCACCACACTCACCGAGGCCGGACTGGGCGACGCCGACGACGCGCTGTTGGACCGGGTGGTCGAGGCCGCCACGGCCCCGGAGGAGACCATCCACAACCTGCCGTTCGCCCCCTCCCACCGGGACGTGCGCGACGCGCTCCGCGCGGTGGAGGGGGTCGGCCGCCGTGGGCGGGAGCGCGCGGGGCTGGGTGGGCCCGAGGCACCGAAGAAGGACTGAACCCGGGCCGGGTCACCGCCGTCCGGCCGGACCCGGGTGCGGTGAGGACCGCTGGTCAGCCCACGATCGGGCGTTCCTCGGGGAGTTCGTAGGCCCGGCCGCGCCTGCGCATGGCCAGTGCCGACGCCAGGGTGATGGGGCCGATCCGCCCGACGAACATCAGGAACACCAGGAGCAGCTGCCCGGAGGCCGGCAGGTCACCGGTGATGCCGGTGGAGAGTCCGACGGTGGCGAAGGCCGAGGTGGCCTCGAAGAGGATCTGGTCCAGTGTGAACGGGGTGATCGTCATCAGGACCAGCGTCGCGGACAGCACCAGCCCCAGTGACAGCACCACGACGGTGGTGGCCTGTGTCACCGTGGCCTGGCTCAGCCGCCGGCCGGCCGCGTGCACCGTGGGCTCGCCCCGCACGTTGGCGTGGACCACCAGGAGCAGGATCGCGAACGTGGTCACCTTGATGCCGCCGGCGGTGCCCGCGCTGCCGCCCCCGATGAACATCAGGATGTCCGTGGCCAGGAGCGTCTGGGTGTTCATCGCGCCGAAGTCCAGGCTGTTGAACCCGGCGGTGCGCGGCATGACGGCCTGGAAGAAGCCGGTCAGCAGCTTCTCCCTCAGGTTCAGCGCGCCCATGGTGGCCGGGTTGTTCCACTCCGTGGCCAGGAAGGCCGCCATACCGATCAGCAGCAGGGCCGCGGACATCCCCATCGTGATCTTGGCGTGCACCGACCAGTGGCGGGGCTCCCCCCGGCGCCGGGAGAACCGCCACAGCTCCACCCACATCGGGAATCCGAGACCGCCGGCGATGACGGCGAGGGCGATGGGCACCGTGATCCACGGGTCCGTGGCGAACCCCACCATGCTGTCGGAGTAGAGGGAGAACCCGGCGTTGTTGAACGCGGAGACCGAGTGGAAGGTCCCGGTGTACAGGGCTTCGGGGAAGGTCAGGTCGTAGGCGAGCCACCAGCGCACGGTGAGCACGGCCAGCAGCGCGCCCTCGAACAGGAGGGTCACCCAGAGCACCCCGGTGACCAGTTGGCGCACCTCGCCCAGGGAGACCCCCTTGGCCTCCGAGCCGGTGTAGACGGCCATCCGCAGGCCGAGTCGGCGTCCCACCACCAGCGCCAGCACCGTGGCCAGGGCCATCACCCCGAAACCGCCGACCTGGATCAGCAGGAGGACCACCACCTCGCCCGGCGTCGACCAGTACGCGGAGGTGTCCTCCACCACCAGCCCCGTCACGCTGGCGGCCGAGGCGGCGGTGAACAGTGCCGTGAGCGGGGGAGCGGACTCACCGCTCTCGGTGGCTCCGGGCAGCGACAGGAGCCCGGTGCCCGTCAGCACCAGGGCGGCGAAGGCCACCACGGTGAACTGCGGAGGGCTCGCCCAGAACCATCTCCGCCGCCGGTGCCGCCAACGGGACCACCGCGGCCCCGGACGGAGGCGTCGACCGGGGATCACGCGTCCTCCCCCGGAGCGAACCGGTAGCCCAGGCCGGGTTCGGTGAGGAAGTAGCGGGGGCGGGGCGGGTCCGGCTCCAGCTTCTGCCGGATCTTGGTCATGAACACCCGCAGGTAGTTGGTCTCCCGGCCGTAGTTGGGCCCCCAGACCTCCTGGAGCAGCTGCCGGTGGGTGACGAGTCGGCCGCGGTTGCGCACCAGCACCTCCACGATGTGCCACTGGCGGGGGGTCAGCTGCACCGTCTCCCCACCCCTGGTGATCTGCTGGGCGGCCAGGTCGATGGTGAAGTCCTCCGTCACCACCGAGACCTTCTCCTCCGACGGCGCCGTCCTGCGCATCGCCGCGCGGATCCGGGCGAACAGTTCGTCCATCCCGAACGGTTTGACGACGTAGTCGTCGGCACCCAGGTCCAGGGCCTGGACCTTCATCGGCTCCGTGTCCCGGCCGGACAGCACCACGACGGGGACCTCCGTCCAGCCGCGCAGCCCCCGGAGCACGTCCAGGCCGCTCATCTTCGGCAGGCCCAGGTCCAGCAGCACCAGGTCGGGGCGGTGGTGGGCCACGAGTCTGAGCGCGTGCTCCCCGGTGTCGGAGAGCAGGGGGGTGTACCCCCTCGCCCGCAGGTTGAGGTCGAGGGCTCTGAGCAGACGGGGGTCGTCGTCGACGACCAGGACCACCGGCGCGGCGGTGTTCCGCTCGTTCATACGGGTCCGTTCTGTGCCGTGTCAGCGCGTTCTTCCCTCAGCGGGCGCCTGAACTGGGTTTTCGTCTTTTCGTCCGACATCACGATGGTAGGAGGGGGAGCCCCCGCGGAGCCCGGGGCACACCCGAGGGGTCCTGCGGGTCAGCACGGACGCCGCGGTCGACTATGCGCCGGCACGGAGCCCGGACGGTGTCCGGGTAGCGCTCCGTTAGCGCCAACCCGAGGGGATTTAGCGGACAGTTAGCGCCAATGAGCCCCAAAACACCCGATGACCAGTGAGGATGGTTTCCGAGGAGGTACCGCTGTGACACGTGGGAGCTTGCGGGTCTATCTGGGGGCGGCACCCGGGGTGGGCAAGACCTACCGGATGCTGGACGAGGCCCATCGGCGCCGTGACCGGGGCGCGGACGTGGTCGTGGGGTACGTGGAGTGCCACGGCCGGGTGATGACCGAGGCGATGATCGACGACCTGGAGGTGGTCGCGCGCACCCGGATCACCCACGAGGGGCGCTCCTTCGAGGAGATGGACCTGGACGCGGTCCTGGAACGCCGCCCCCAGGTGGTCCTGGTGGACGAACTGGCGCACAGCAACGTGCCCGGCAGCCGCAACGCCAAGCGGTGGCAGGACATCGAGGCGCTTCTGGACGCCGGTGTCACCGTGCTGTCCACACTCAACATCCAGCACCTGGAGTCCCTCAACGACGTCGTGGAACGCGTCACCGGGATCCGCCAGAGCGAGACCGTGCCCGACGCGTGGGTGCGCGCCGCCGAGCAGATCGAACTCGTCGACATGACCCCCGAGGCCCTGCGCAAGCGGCTCGCGCACGGCAACGTCTACCGCCCGGAGAAGATCGACGTCTCCCTGGGCAACTACTTCCGCAGCGGCAACCTGTCCGCCCTGCGGGAGCTGGCCCTGCTCTGGCTGGCGGGCCGGGTCGAGGACGAACTGGAGAGCTACCGCAGCGACCACGGTGTGACCGACACCTGGGAGACACGGGAGCGGGTCGTGGTCGCGCTCACCGGCGGCCCCGAGGGCGAGACGCTCCTGCGCCGTGCGGGCCGCATCGCCCGACGCGGCAGGGGTGCGGACCTCCTGGCCGTCCACGTGGCCCGCAGCGACGGCCTGACCGGCGCCGACCCCGCCCTGCTGGCGAGGCAACGCGTCCTGGTGGAGCACCTGGGAGGCACCTACCACCAGGTGCTGGGTGAGGACGTGGCCCGTTCGCTGATCGCGTTCGCACGCGGTGTCAACGCCACCCAGCTGGTGCTCGGAGCCAGCCGCCGGGGCCGGATCGCCCGGTTGTTCTCCCCCGGCATCGGGGCCGCCACGACCTCCCTGTCCGGACCGATCGACGTCCACCTGGTCACCCACGAACACACGGGCGTGCGACCCGCCGCGGGCCCCGGGAGCACGGTCTCCCGGGGCCGCAGGCCGGCCGCCTGCGCGCTGGGTCTGCTGGGCCTGCTCCTGGTGGGGTTCGGGGTGGGCACCCCGGCGGGCGAGGTCTACCTGAGCAGCGCGATCGTCCTGGTGTTCGCCACGGTGACGGTGGTCGCCCTCGTCGGGGGGATGCGGCCCGCACTGCTGACCTCGGTCAGCGGCTTCGCCGTACTCAACCTCCTCTACACCGAGCCCTACCTCACCCTCACCGTCGCCAACGTGCAGAGCCTCCTGGCCCTGGCGGGCTTCGTGGTCGTGGCGGTGTCGGTCAGCGTGGTGGTGGACCAGGCGGCGCGCCGTACCAGGGAGGCGGCACAGGCGGGAGCGGAAGCCCAGATCCTGGCGACCGTCGCGGGCAACGTCCTGCGGGGCTCGCGTCCGCTGGAGGCGCTGATGGGGCGTCTTCGGGAGACCTTCTCCCTGACCTCGGTGGCCCTCCTCCAGCGCAGACCCGGTTTCTCCGCGCGGCCCGACCAGCGTCAGGACCGCCAGCAGTGGGAGGTGGTCGCCGCCGCGGGCGAGGACCACCCGCTCTCCCCTGCGGAGCGGGACACCGAGGTACCGGTGGACGACAACCTCACCCTGGTGCTGCGCGGCCGCCGGCTCGAGGCCGGAGACCGCAGGATCGTCGAGGTCTTCGCCGCACAGGCCGCCATCGCCCTGCGCCAGGAGCGGTTGGAGCGGGAGGCGGCCTCGGCCAGACCGCTGGCGGAGGCCGACCGGATGCGCACGGCCCTGCTCTCGGCGGTCAGCCACGACCTCCGGGCGCCGTTGGCTTCGGCGAAGGCGGCGGTGACCAGTCTGCGCAGCCGCGAGGTGCGCTTCAGCGACCAGGACCGGGACGGGCTCCTGGCCATGGCGGACGAGTCCCTGGACCAGCTGACCAGCCTCGTGACCGACCTGCTGGACATGAGCCGCCTCCAGGCGGGGGTGCTGGGGGTGACCGCGTGTCCGCTGCAGCTGCGGGAGTCCGTGTTCTCCGCGTTGGGCCAACTGGACGGGGACGCGGGGTCGAGGGTGCGGGTCCTGGTCCCGGAGGAGCTGCCGGAGGCGCTCGCCGACGCGGGACTGCTCGACCGGGTGCTGGTCAACATCGTCGGCAACGCCCTGCGGTTCAGCCCCGAGGACCGGCCGCCGACCGTCACCGCGTCCTGGAGCGGGGACCGAATCGAGCTGCTGGTGGCCGACCACGGTCCCGGAGTCGCGGAGGAGGACCGGCAGAACATGTTCGTGCCGTTCCAGCGGCTGGGCGACACCGACAACCACAGCGGCCTCGGGCTGGGCCTGGCCCTGTCCCAAGGGCTGGCCGAGGCCATGGGCGGTTCCCTGGAGGCCGACTCCACGCCCGGCGGCGGGCTGACGATGCGGTTGACGCTGCGGGTCCCGGAGTGCGTGCGCGGCGCGGCCGTCCCGGAGGCCGACCGCTGACAGCGGCGCCCCCGGTTGTCCACAGGCTGTGGACAACCGGGGGCGAAAGAAGGCCGGCGGCCCGGCCCCGCGCGCCGGAGCGGGGCCCGGGCCCGGTGTCCTAGTGGAGGCCCTTGCGGGTGAGCAGGGGGTCCATCCCGGGCTCGCGGCCCAGGAAGTCGGTGACGGCCGCCATCGGGTCGACGCTGCCGCCGAGGGACAGCACCTTCTCACGGAAGGCGTCGCCGCCCGCGCGGGTGAGGCCGCCGTTCTCCTTGAACCACTCGACGCTCTCGGCGTCCAGGACCTCGCTCCACACGTAGGAGTAGTAGCCCGCGCTGTAGCCGTCGTCGGAGAAGATGTGCTGGAAGTACGTGCTCCGGTAGCGGGGGCGCACCAGCGGGTGCAGGACGCCGGCGGCCTCGAGGGCCTCGGCCTCGAAGGACGCGGGGTCCTCCACGGTCTCCCCGGGGGCCAGGCGGTGCCAGGCCCAGTCGAGCAGCGCCGCGGCGAGGTACTCGAAGGTGCCGAAGCCCTGGTTGAACTGGCCGGCGGCGGTCAGCCGCCCCACCAGCTCGGCGGGCACCGGCTCACCGGTCTCGTGGTGCCTGGCGTAGTTGGACAGGACCTCCGGCCAGAGCGCCCACATCTCGTTGACCTGCGAGGGGAACTCCACGAAGTCGCGGGGCACGCTGGTGCCCTCGACCCGGGGGAAGCGCACCGCGGACAACAGCCCGTGGATGGCGTGGCCGAACTCGTGGAAGGCCGTCTCGACCTCGTCGAAGGTGAGCAGGGTGGGCCCGGACACCGGCTTGGTGACGTTCAGGTTGTTGACCACCACCGGCTTCTCGTCCAGGAGGAAGGACTGATCGACGAGGTTGTGCATCCACGCGCCGCCGCGCTTGGTCGGGCGGGCGTAGGGGTCCAGCAGGAACAGGCCCAGGGCGGTGCCGTCCTCGTCGAAGACCTCCCAGACGCGCATGTCGGGGTGGTAGCCCGCGAGGTCGGTGCGCTCGGTGAAGGTGATCCCGTAGAGCAGGGTCGCGGCGTGGAAGACGCCGTCCTCGATCACCCGGCCGAGTTCGAAGTAGGGCCGCAGCACGCTCTCGTCGAAGTCGTAGCGGGCCCGGCGCACCTGCTCGGTGTAGAAGGGCCAGTCCCACGGCTCGATGTCGTGTCCGGCGTGTTCGGCGAGGACCCGGGCCTCCTTCTCGACGTTGCGGCGGGCCGGGCCGACCAGCTGTCCGAGCCGCTCCTCGACCGCCTCGACGGTCTTGGCGGTCTGGTCGGCGACCTTGTAGGCCGCGTGGTCGGGGTACCCCAGCAGCTTCGCCCGCTCCGCCCGGATCGCGGCCGTGCGGGCGGCGATCTCCAGGTTCTCCGGGGCGCGCTCGGCGCTCAGGGTGTACAGGCGCTCGCGGACGGCCCGGTTCGTGAGCTGGGCCAGCGCGGGCTGCACGGTGGTGTTCAGCAGCGGAAGGACGTACTCGTCGTCCTGCTTGATCGCGCTGATCCAGGCCTCGTCCAGGCCGTCGAGGTCGGTGGCGTCCGTCGTGACGAGGGCGGCCTCGCCGGTCGCCCGGACGACGTTGCGCGAGAACTCCGTGCCGAGCTCGGCGAGTCGGGCGTTGAGCTCGCGGAGCCGCTCCTGTTCCTCGTCGCCGAGGTCGGCCCCGGCCTTGACGAAGTCGAGGCGGTACCGCTCCAGCAGCCAGGCCTCCTGGGGGTCGTCGGTGGTGACCTGCTGGATGCGCGCCCACAGGTCGCGGTTGAGGGAGACGGCGTCCCGGTGCCGGGCGGCGCGGGGGACGAGCTCCTGCTCGATCTCACGGATGCCGTCGGTGGCGTCGGAGCTGGTCAGGGTGTGCAGGACGGTCTCGACCCGCTTGAGGGTGGCGCCGGAGCGCTCCAGCGCGGCGATGGTGTTGTCGAAGGTCGCGGGCTCCGGGTTGTTCGCGATCGCGTCGACCTCGGCGAGGTGCTCGGCCACACCCTGCTCGAAGGCGGGCAGGTAGTGCTCCTCACGGACCGCAGCGAAGTCGGGAAGGCGGTAGGGCAGTTCGCTGGGTGACAGGAACGGGTTGGCGGTCAAGGGATGGTGCTCCTCGTCGATCAAGGTAGGTGGCTCGTGCCGTTCTACCGTGCCGCCGACGGCCTGTCACCCGTCAGCCGGGGCGGCCGCGCCGGACCGCCCCGGTCCGCTCACTCCGACCCGATGACGTGCGGGTCCGGCAGCGGTTCCCGGGGATCGGTCATGGGCAGCTCGACGATGGGCACGTACCTCCCGGTCGCCTCGCCACCGCCCTCCGGGCTGTAGCTGAGGGTCCCTCCCCCGGCCTCGACGGCGTACGCGGAGTTGAGCAGCATCAGCCGGGACCTCACCTCCTCGGGGGTCGGCACGTCCTCCGTGCCCCCCTCCTCGGCGGTCATCCGCACCGCTCTGACGGCCACGGCCGCGGCGTCGTGGTTGACCAGCGCGTAGCCGTTGGCGAGCCCGCTGACCTGGCCCCCTTCGACATACCTCAGATAGGCGTCCCGGAACCTCGAGTACCCCCGCGGGACGACCTCCTCCCCGCTGGAGGTGCTCTGCCAGCGGGTGTCGATCCCGGACGCGTACACGAGGGTGATGTCGTTCGCCTCCAGGATCTTCATGGTCCTCTCGTCCTCGAGGATGCTCAGTCCGGTGACCACGAACAGGATGCGCAGGGGTTCCTCGAACGTGCAGATCTCGGCGTCCAGGGCGTCCAGGAAGACGTCGAGGTCGGGGGCGCGACCAGCGAAGAGGACCGTGTTGACCTGGGTGCTGCACACGTTCCGGGCCACGTTCTGGAACAGCCCGCTGATCGGGGTGTCGCCGACGGTGGTCCCCCGGTAGGACTGGGTCGCCTCGTCGATGTGGTCCTGGAGGTGTTCGCGGTAGGCCTGGTACAGCGTGGAAGCGAAGAGGTCGTCGTTGGTGTCCTGCACGATCAGCGCCCGGACCGGGGAGGGGACGGCGTCGAGGTAGGCGCCGAGCGCCTTGATGTACTCGTTGTTGCTGGGAGCCGCCCGGATCACCCCGGGCAGGGCCGGGGCCTCCGGGTCACCGGCGTCGTCCAGCCCCCTGGGGCCGTGCGCCAGGCCGTCTGCGGTGACGGCGGAGGAGACCATGGGGATGTTGTGCGCGTTCAACCGTTCGGCGATGTCTCGCGTGCTCGGGATGCTCACCCCCATGCCGGTGACGGCGACCAGGGGCCGTTTCTCGTCCTCGGACATGGACACGAGGTCGTCCACGACGGGTCCCCACTGCTCCTGCTGGCTGCCCACGTTGGCCAGGACCAGCTGGATCTGCGGGAACTTGTCCCCGAAGCTCTGGCTGCTGTTGGCCCGCCGCACGGCGGTGTAGGCGCCCTCCAGCGAACGGAGCATCCGTTCCGCGTCCATCGGGCTGACCGAGTCGAAGGTCAGAATGCCGAGAAAGGCCACCCGGACCACGGGGGTCTCCCCCTGTCCCAGTTCCTCGACCCGGTCGTTCTCCTGCTTGATCTGGTTCTGGATCCGCTCGAACTGGGGGTGGAAGGAGTAGGAGCCGTCGGTGATTCCGATGCACTGGCCGTCGATCTCCTGGACCCCGCTGTCAGGGCCTCCACAGGTGAACCGGTCCCAGAGGGCGACGGTGGTCGCGACAAGGGTGACGGCGAGCGCGCCCGCGAACCCCAGCAGCAAGGCTCGTTTCCAGTCCTTGCCGCCCGTGTCGGCCATCTGTGGTCACCTCTCCTTTGCCGGTCCGCGCACCCTGGCGGCGCGACCGGTTCGCCCTCCAGCGGGTCTGCCCAGGGTCCCCCGTCAGACCGTCAAGGACTTATGATGCGCGTTTTTCCTCGATATATGAGCGGACTTATCTTTCGTGACGGAGGCGTTATAAGAATTCCCTCCCTTTTATCGCCGCGAATCACCGGAGTCACTTTTGAGACCCCGCGTCGGTTCCGGGACCTGACCGCTGAATCAGGTGCCCCGAACCGACGCCCCCGCCTCCTCACCTCTCGGACACCCCCACCCGAGCACCTTTCCGGCGCTCTGGTTTCATGACTGTGATCCAGCACGCACGGAGGTGTTGCTTGCCCGTTCCCACGGGTGTCCCCGGCCCCTGGGGAACTCTCCCGCTCCCCCGCTCCGCACTTCCCCCCATCGGCACCCCCGACCTGCGCGGCCCCTTCCGCTTCGTGTGGTGGCTGATCGCCTCGCAGCCCTGGCGCGTCCTGCGCGGCACGTTCTACGGCACCCTGTGGATGGTCGGGCTGATGACCCCGCCCTACCTGCTCTCCCGGGCCATCGACGACGGGCTGCGCGCCGAGAACGTCCGGGCGCTCCTCCTGTGGGCCGGGATCACCGCCGTGGTCGCCGTGGTCACCGCGACCGTGTCGATCCTGCGGCACCGGACGATGTTCCTGGTCCGCACGGACGCCGCGCTCCGCACCATGCGCGCGATCACCCGGCACTCCACGGTGCTGGGCTCGTCCCTGTCCCGCCGGGTCACCTCCGGTGAGCTCTCCACGGTGCAGGCCTCCGACGTCCTCCAGATCGCCCACATCCTGACCCTGACCGGCCCCGGCGTGGGCTCGATCATCGGCTACGTGGGCGTCGCCGTCCTGCTGTTCACCATCTCCCCGCTGCTCGCCGCGATCGTCGTGCTCGGGGTCCCGGTGCTGGGCCTGGTCATCGGCCCCCTGATGGGCCGGCTGCACAGCAGGCAGGCCGTCTACCGCGAGCACCAGGGGCGCACCACCGCGCTGGCCGCGGACATCGTGTCCGGTCTGCGGGTCCTGTGCGGGATCGGCGGCAAGACGCACTTCGCCCGCCGCTACGAGGAGCGGTCCGGGGAGCTGCTCCACCAGGGCTACCGGGTCAGCGAGACCACCAGCTGGTTCCAGGCCGTGAGCGCCTGCCTGCCCGTGGTCTTCCTCGGCGCGGTCACCTGGGTGGCCGCCCGCCTGGCCGTGACCGGCCAGGTCACCGTCGGCGAGACCGTCGCCGTCTACGCCTACGTGGCGGTCCTCATCCTCCCGGTCTTCTTCCTCGTCGAGATGGCCGACTCCGTCGTCCAGGGCCTGGTCTGCGTGCGCCGGGCGCTCGCCCTGCTCACCCTCGAACCCCCGCGCACCGGCAGCGGCAGGGACCTCCCCGGACCGGAGGAGGATTCGGAACTGGTCGAACCGCGCTCCGGGGTGACCGTCCCGCCGGGCCTGACCACCGCCCTGGCCGGTGCCGTCCCCCGGCAGGCCGCCGAGGTCGTGGACCGGCTGGGCCGCTTCACCGCCTCCGACACCCTGTGGGGCGGTACCGGGCTGCGCGACCTGGCGCTCGACGAGGTCCGCCACCGGATCCTGGTCTCCGACAACGACTCCTACCTGTTCGCCGGCTCCCTGCGTGAGGTCCTGGACCCGCACGGAACCCGGACCGACACCGAGATCCACTCGGCACTGCACGTCGCGGGCGCCGACGACGTGGTCACGTCCATGCCCGACGGCCTGGACTCCGCGGTGGAACCCCAGGGCCGCAACCTCTCCGGCGGCCAGCGCCAACGGGTCAGGCTGGCCCGGGCCGTGCTCGCCGACCCCGAGGTCCTGCTCCTGGTCGAACCCACCTCGGCCGTGGACGCGCACACCGAGTCCACCATCGCCGAACGGCTGCACGGGGCCAGGGCCGGACGTACCACCGTGATCGTGAGTTCCTCCCCGCTGCTGCTGGACCGGGCGGACCGGGTGGTCCTGCTCGTGAACGGGGAGGCCGCAGCCGTCGGCACCCATGGTGAGCTGCTCACCGAACGGCCGGACTACCGGGCGCTGGTCTTCCGCGGCGCCCCGAACGGCGAGAACGGCGAGGAGAGCCCGCAGTGACCGAACGACTCCCGGTCGCGGACCGCGCCCAGGTGCGCCGCGACACCGTCCGGCTGCTGAGCACCGAACGCGGACGGGTGTTCCGGCTGATCCTGCTGACCTGTCTGGCCGCCGGCGCCGGACTGGTCGGCCCGTACCTGCTGGGCCGGATCATCAACATGGTGGAGGAGGGCACCGCCACGCTGGGCCGTGTGGACCTGCTGGCCGCCTGCGTGGTGGCGGCGGCCTTTCTCCAGCTCCTGCTGACCCGGTACGCGCGCCGTGCCATCTACCGCTTCGGCGAACACGTCCTGCGGCGGCTGCGCGAGGACTTCGTCGGCCGGGTGCTGTCCCTGCCCACCCGGGTGGTGGAGCGTTCGGGCACCGGCGACCTCACCACCCGCGTCTCGGCGGACGTGGCGACCGTGGGGACCAGCCTGCGCGGGGCCCTGCCCGGGATCAGCATGGCCCTCATCCACATCCTGGTGCTGCTGGTCGCGGTCACCTGGCTCCACCCGGTGCTGGGGCTGTGCGCGCTGCTGGGGTTCCCCCTGGTGTGGCCGGCCCTGCACTGGTACCTGAAGCGCTCCCGTGAGACCTATCTGGCGGAGGGCGCCGCGCTCTCCAGCGCCCTGGAGGGCACCACCGCCACCGCCGAGGGCGGCCGCACCGTGGAGGGTCTGGGCATCCAGGAGGACCGCCGGGAGGTGACCGAGCGGGACGTCGGCGTCCTGTACCGGGCCCGCCGGGGCGGCCTCCGGCTGCGGACGGTGCTGTTCCCGGTCGCCGAGTCGGTCTTCGTGCTGCCGACCTCCGCTGCCCTGCTGGTGGGCGGGATGCTGTACCTGAACGGCGGGATCAGCCTCGGCGTCCTGGTGACCTGCCTGCTGTACGTGCAGCAGATGGTGGACCCCATGGTCGGCATCACCCAGCGGGTCGAGGAGCTCCAGCGGGCCGGGGCCTCGTTCGCGCGGCTGCGGGGTGTGCAGCAGCTGCCCGAGGAGTCCTCGGACCCGGGACGGCTCCCCGCCGACGACCGTATCGAGCTGGTCGGCGTCCGCTACGCCTACGTGCCCGGACACGACGTGCTGCGCGGCATCGACCTCAGCGTGCGGCCCGGGGAACGGCTCGCGCTCGTGGGTCCGTCCGGGGCGGGCAAGAGCACGATCGGCCGCCTGCTGTCCGGGGCGGACGTGCCCGGTTCGGGACGGGTCCTGCTCGGCGGTGTGCCCGTCGCCGAGCTCTCCCCCGAGGTGCTGCGCGAGCGGATCGTGCTGGTCACCCAGGAACACCACGTGTTCACGGGAACGCTGCGGGAGAACCTGGCCATCGCCGCCGAGGGCGCCGACGACACCGAGCTGTTGCGGGCCCTGGACTCGGTGGACGCCGACTGGGCGCGGAAACTGCCCGACGGCCTGGACACCCTGGTGGGATCGGGCGGCGAGGCCCTGGAACCGGCCCGGGCCCAGCAGGTGGCGCTGGCCCGCGTGGTGCTGCTGGACCCGCACACGGTGGTGCTGGACGAGGCCACCTCGCTGCTGGACCCGCGAACGGCGCGGCACACGGAGCGGTCCCTGGCGGCGGTGCTGGAGGGCCGGACGGTGATCGCGATCGCGCACCGCCTGCAGACCGCGCACGACGCCGACCGGGTGGCCGTGGTGGCGGACGGGCTGATCACCGAGCTCGGCACGCACGACGAGCTCCTCGCGGCGGACGGAGCCTACGCGGCCCTGTGGAGTTCCTGGCACGGCACCGACTGAACCGGCGCCCGGGCGACCCCGCAGACCGGGTGAACCCGTGGTGGGGGAGGGGTGGGGAAGGGGTGGGGAACCCCGGACGGCCTTCGCGGTCGAACACGCGGGAACCGCGTCTACTCCCCGGCCGCCGTCCCGGGCGGGACCACCGGGTGGCGGGCCTGGTGGGCCAGGCGCTCGTCGGCCCGCTCGGCCAGCACCCTGAGCTCGTCGTCCAGGCCCATGTAGACCTCCCACTCGGGTTCGCCCGCCGTCTCGGCGATCCGGCGCGTCACCGCCAGTTCCAGTCCCGCCACCCGGGCCCCCTTCCACACCTTGTCGGCCAGGCTGACCAACAGGTCCTCCAGCGCACGGCCCGGCGCCGACCAGTCGCCGTGCGTGGCACAGAACCGGGCCAGGTCCGGCGGCACGCCCCGGTCCCGGAGCATCCGCTCCCCCGCCACCTCGTGCCGGTGGCCGGGTCCGGTCAGCTCGCCGGTGTGCCGGGCCTTGCCGACGTCGTGCAGGGCCGCGCCGAAGCGCACGGCCTCGGTGTCCACCCGCAGGTCGGGATGGGCCCGGCGCAGCCAGGCCAGGATCTCCGCCGCGGTGTCGTGGACCAGTTCGCCGTGCGCCACCAGGCGGGGCGGCGCCCCGACCGAGGCGAGCAGCCGTACCGCCTCCTCCGGGAGCGGTCGGTAGTCCCCCATCAGTCCAGCGCCCCGTTGCCCGTGCGGGCCCTGGCGAACACCTGGCGGAAGGACACCAGGGCCAGCGACAGCCAGCACGCCGCGGCCAGGAGCATCAGCCCCACCGAGGCCAGGACCGCGGAGGCGGGCGCGCCCGCCTCCACCGCCCGCACCGCCGCCAGGCCGTGGGTGACCGGGAGGGCCTGGGCGATCCACTGGACCGGGACCGGCCAGAACTCCACCGGCACCATCGCGCCGCTGATCGCGATCACGCAGGTGGTGCTGATGGCGCTGATGATGTTGCGCGCCTCGGAGAGGACCAGGGCGAACGAGGCGACGAGCATCGTCATGCAGTAGGTGGACAGGCAGGTCAGCACGACGATCCCGACCAGGACCGGCACCTGGTGCCACTCCCAGGCGATCCCGAAGAACGGCGGGACCGCCAGCAGCGCGATCGACGTGGTCGCGGTCGCCGATGCGGGCCACTGGAGGCTGCGGCCGAAGTAGAACACCCCGGGCTCGACCGGGGAGGCGGTCAGCAGGCCCATGGTGCCCTGGTGCCTGTCCCAGCAGGTGGACGCGGTGGCCAGCATCGTCTCGGCCACACAGGTCATGACGGCGGCGCCGAGGACGATGTGCACCGTGTACTCGGGGTCGCCCACCAGCACCCCCACGAGGCTGTAGAAGACCATCTGGCAGAGCAGCCGGATCAGCCAGCCGAAGAGCCAGGTCCTCCAGCTGTACACGACTCCCAGGTCGGCGCGGGCGATGACCGCGGCATGGCGCACGGTGCGCGCCGCCTGGACGGGTGTGATCACGGTTCTTCCCCTCATCAGACGCGGGACAGGGTGCCCTCGGCGCGGGCGCGCCGGAGGAAGCGGACGAGCGTGAGGGAGCCGAAGGCCAGGGCGGCCGCCCCCAGGGCCGCCATCGTGAGGAGCCGGAGCGCGACCGCCTCCACCGGAGCGGGTTCGAGGGCGTCCCGGAACAGGTCCGCACCCCAGGACAGGTAGAGGACCCGGCTCGCCCCCTCCAGCCAGACGGGGAAGAGCGCCACCGGCACCATCACCCCGGCCAGCAGGAACACCGGCATGGACAGGGAGTTCTGCACGATCCGCGCGCCCGGGGCGACGATGAACACCGCGGACAGGGCGGTGACGGTGGCCGCCGTGGCCAGGGAGGTGGCCAGTACCGCGAGGACGAACACCACCGGGTGGTGGATGGTGATCCAGACCCCGAACACCAGGCCGGCGGTCACGATGGCCAGGGCGAACGCGGGCAGCGAGATGAACATCGCCCCGCACAGGCGGCCGAACACCAGCGACGGCAGGGAGACGGGCGAGGCCAGCAGGGGCTCCAGGCGGCCGTTCTCCCGGTCCTCGCTGATCATCTCCCCGGCGAACATCAGTCCGGCGGTCCACAGCGACATCAGCGTGGGTGCGACCACGGCGTAGGAGGCCAGGTCGGTGCGGCCGGAGTAGAGCATCATCGACATCAGGACGACCGTGGTCAAGGGCGCGCCGACCAGGGCGAAGTAGGTGTCCGCGCTGCGCACCATCGCCCGGAGCTGGAACCCGAGGCCGAGGGTGAACCCGCCGAGCAGGCGCCTCACGGATCCACTCCCATCCCGCGTCCGCCGACCAGGTGGAGGTAGACCTCCTCCAGCGTGGGGCGGCTGAGGGAGACGTCGCGGACCTCGGCGTCGACCAGGGCCCGCTGCACCGCGAGGGTGGCCTCCGGGGCCTCGGTCTCCACCCGGGTCAGACCGCCCCCGGTACCGGTCACCGAGACCACCCCCGGCAGCACGGCGAGCTGCTCGCGCACCCGCTCCGGAACACCGCGGGCGTCCACGCGCTCGTAGGCGGAGACCAGGTCGCCGACGGTCTCCGGGGTCTCGGTCATCACCAGCCTGCCCTGGTCGATGAGCGAGACGCGGTCGCTGAGCGCCGCCGCCTCGGCCATGTCGTGCGTGGTCATGAGGATGGTGGTGCCGCCGCCGCGCAGTTCGCCGACCAGTGCGCGGAAGTCGCGGGCGGCCACCGGGTCCATGCCGACGGTGGGCTCGTCCAGGATGAGCACGCCGGGGTCGGAGACCAGGCCGCGGGCCAGGTGCAGGCGCTGCTTCATGCCCCGGGAGAACCCGCCGACCACCTCCTCGGCCCGCTCTGCCAGGCCCACCCGCTCCAGGAGCTCCCCGACCCTGCGGCGGCGCCGGGTACCGGTGATCCCGTAGACGGAGGCCCAGAAGGTGAGGTTCTGGCGTGCGGTGAGCCGGTCGTAGGCGCCCTTGTCACCGCCGAAGACGATCCCGAGCGAGCTCTTCACCCCGGCGGTGTCGGTGACCACGTCGTGCCCCAGCACCCGGACGGTGCCCGAGGTGGGCAGCAGGACCGTGGAGACGATCTTGCACAGGGTGGTCTTGCCCGCGCCGTTGGGGCCGAGCAGGCCGTGGACCTCGCCCTCGGGGACGACCAGGTCGATCCCGCGCAGCGCCTCCAGCGGATCACCCCTCTTGCGCTGGTAGACGCGTCTGAGGCCGGTGATCTCGAGGGCGCTCACGTGCTTGCTCCTCCGGGGGGTCGGGGGGTGGAGACGCTGGGGTGCCGGATCCGGGTGCGGCCGGTGCGGGGTGGGCACCGACCATTTATCTTGACATCAAGCTACCCCAGGGGTTCCCGAAGCCTCAAGGCCCGACCCCGGCCGGGGCGAGCAGCGCTCGTGGATGTACTCCAGCCCGTCGATCTCGTCCCACTGCTCGCCCACCCACTCGAAACCGAAGCCGGCGATGGTCGCGAGCGAGGCCTTGTTGTCCGGACTGATCGAGGCCCGCACCGTGGCGACCTCGGGCGAGGCGTCGGCCCGGCGGAGCAGTTCGACCAGGGTGGCCCGCGCGTATCCGCGGCGGCGCAGCTCCGGCACCACCGAGTAGCCGATCTCCACCATGCGGCGCTCGTCCGGCGGACCGTGGAAACCCGCGTGGCCCACCGCCCAGCCGCCGTCGGCGTCCACGACCACGTTGGCCAGCCAGCCCGCCCGGCTGGGAACCGCCCGGAGCTGGCCGAGGCGGTACTTGCTCAGCCAGAGCATCTCCTCACTGGCGAAGTGCTCTCCCAGCTCGGTGCCGACCAGCACACCGGCCGTCTCCCGGTCCCCTTCGGCAAGTGCGGCGAGCACGGGTTCGGTCATCTCCACCAGGCGCACCCCGGGTCCGGCGGGGCGCTGTGGTCCGGGGGCTGTGTCTGTGTCTGTCACCGTCCCATCCTTTCCCGGCTCACCCGCCCCCACAACGTGTTTTCGTCCCCCGCTGTGACTCAGAGTGTCCCACCGCTGGTCCGCGGACCGTCACAGGGATCCGGGACGATGGGTACACCCGTCCGAACCACCCCGCCGAGGAGCACCCCGTGACCGACACCGACGCCTCCCGCTGCGCCTGGGCCCGGAACGCCTCCGAGCTGATGACCTGCTATCACGACACCGAGTGGGGGCGCCCCTCGCACGGCGACGGGTACCTGTTCGAGATGCTCGTCCTGGAGGGGGCCCAGGCCGGACTGTCCTGGTCCACGGTGCTGAACAAACGCGAGAACTACCGGCGCGCGATGGACGGTTTCGACTTCGAGCGGATCGCTTCCTACGGGCAGGCCGAAACGGAACGCCTCCTCGCCGACCCCGGCATCGTCCGCAACCGCCTCAAGGTCGCCTCCGCCGTACGCAACGCCCAGGCCTTCCAGCGGATCCGCCAGGAGTTCGGCAGCTTCGACGCCTATCTGTGGGGCTGGGTCGAGGGCACGCCGATCGTCAACCACTGGACCGCCCCGGAGGAGGTCCCGGTGACCACCGACCTGTCGGACCGGCTGAGCAAGGACCTCAAGAAGCGCGGGTTCAACTTCGTGGGCAGCACCATCGTCTACTCGTACCTCCAGGCCACCGGCCTGGTCGACGACCACCTGGAGGGCTGCCCCGCCAAACCCGCCTGAGGCCCCCTCAGGAGGGCTGCCCTCTTGACGTACGCCGCGCTGCGGGAGAACGTACGCTGCTTCACCCGCGGGGCACCTCCTCGGGCGGGGCGCCTCTGGTGAGCGCCCAGTGCCGGGTCACCCCGATCTCCCTGAGGAACACGTGGTCGTGGCTGACCACGAGCAGTGCGCCCCGGTAGGCGTTGAGGGCCTCGGCGAGCCGGCGTTGGCTGTCCAGGTCCAGGTTGTTGGTGGGCTCGTCCAGGATCAGCAGGCGCGGTGGCACGTCCGCGAGCAGCAGGCGGGCCAGGCAGACCCGGAAGCGCTCACCGCCGGAGAGGTCGGCCGCCGACTGGTTCACCCGGTCGCCTCGGACCAGGAACCGGGCCAGGCCCGCCCGGATGGTCCGGGTGTCGGCAGAGGGTGCGGCGGAGCGCAGGTTGTCGAGCACGCTCAGCCCGTCGTCCAGGACGTCCAGCCGTTGCGGCAGGTAGCCGATCCGGCCGGTGACGTGCGCGACCCGCACGGGCGGGCCGTGGGCGACCGCCTCCCGGGTGTGTCCGGCCGCCTGATCGACGATCATGCGCAGAAGGGTGGTCTTGCCCGATCCGTTCGGGCCGGTCAGGGCCACCCGTTCGGGGCCGCGCAGGTACAGCCGCCCGCCCGCCGCCCGCACGGCGGCCTCTCCCGGGCCCGGTCCCGGGCCGGTACCGGTCGCCGCGGGGCCGCCCGACGCCTCACCCGGTTCCGTCTCGCGCGGTGGTTCCGGATCACGCAGTGCCCCCTCCTCCCGTTCCGGTGGATTCTCCTCCGACAGGCCCCGTTCCGAGCGGGTCAGCTCCAGGACGTCGTGTCCGGCCGGGACCTCGGTACCGGGCAGAGAGATCCGGATGGCGGCGTCGTCACGCACCGCGTCCTCGGCGCGGCCGAGGTCCTGCCGGGCCTCGGCGAGTTTCTCCTCCTGCATGATCCGGTGCTTGCCCGCCGAGACCTGGGCCTCGCGCCTGCGCTGGTTCATGATGACGCGCGGCTCGCGTTTGGTGTCGTACTTCTTCTTGCCGAAGCGGACCCTGCGGGCCAGCTTGACCTGCGCCTCGGCGAGCTGGCGCTTCTCCCTGCGCACGTCCGCCCCGGCGGCGCGGACCATCCGCCGGGCGGCCTCCTGCTCGACGGCGAGCTGCTCGGTGTAGGCGGTGAAGTTCCCTCCCCAGGTGCGTAGGCGGCCGTCGCGGAGTTCGGCGATCCGGTCGACCCGTTCCAGTAACTCGCGGTCGTGGCTGACCACGACCAGCACGCCGGGCCAGGACTCGACAGCCGCGTACAGACGGGACCGGGCCGGCCGGTCGAGGTTGTTGGTGGGTTCGTCGAGCAGGGTGACGGCTGGGCGGCGCAGGGCGATCCCGGCCAGGGCGGTCAGGACCGTCTCTCCCCCGGAGAGGGTGTCCACCCTCCGGTCCAGCGGGAAGCGGCCACCTGTGGGCAGCACGCCGAAGCGGTCGAGCTGGGCCAGAGCACGCTCCTCGATGTCCCAGTCCTCGCCGACGGCGGCGAAGTTGGCTTCGGTGGCCTCCCCCGCCTCGATGGCGTGCAGGGCCGCACGGACCCGGTCCACTCCGAGCAGTTCGGCGACAGTGCTACGGGTGGCCAGGGTCAGCGACTGGTCGAGGTGGGCGACGTCCCCTCGAACGCTGATGCTGCCGGAGGTCGGGGAGAGACGCCCGGCAGCGAGTTCGAGCAGGGTGGACTTTCCGCTGCCGTTGCGGCCGAGCAGCCCGGTGCGTCCGGCGCTGAAGGCCGCGTCCAGGCCGGAGAGCGCGACGGTGCCGTCAGGCCAGGTCAGGCCGAGCCCGGTACAGACGATGGCGTCTGGCGGATGGGTCACAGGGCCTCCCGAAGGTGGTGGGGAACGGTTGAGGACGCAGGGTCGATCGACGCGGGCCCATGGCGAACCCCTCCTTCAGGTGGACTGATGCGACGGATGTCGCACTAGCAGAATGACACGCTTCCCCGTCAAACGCAACTAGAGTTGCGTTATGAGTTCTCAGGAGTCCGCCCCGGGCAGCGCCCGCCCCGGCGGCCGCACCGCGCGCAACACCACCGCCGTCCTCCAGGCCACCCTCGACGAGCTGGGCGAACACGGGTACGGAGCGATCACCGTCGACCTCGTGGCCGCACGGTCCGGTGTCCACAAGGCCACCGTCTACCGCCGCTGGGGCGGCGTGGACGGACTGGTGCGCGCCGCACTGGACTGGTCGGCGGACCAGGACTGGGAGCCCGCTCGCACCGGTGGCCTGTACACGGACCTGCTGGCCCTGGCCGAGACGGTGGCGGAGGGTTTCACCGAGGCCCCCGAGCGGGAGGTGTCGGCCGCCGCGATCGCCGCCGCCTTCGAGTCCGGGGCCGTGGCCGACGCCCTGCACCGCTTCATGGCCGACCGGCACCGGCGCTCGGCCGTGGTGGTGACGGAGGCGATCGCCCGGGGCGAGCTCCCGGAGGGCACCGACCCGGAGGAGGTGGTGCGGTCGGCGGTCGCACCGGTCTACTACCGCCTGCTGGTCAGCCGCGAGCCGGTCTCCCCCGCCGATCTGCGCCGGACCGCGCGGATCACCGCCGACGCCGCCGCGGCCGGCGCCTTCGTCCCGGCCGCACCGGATCCGGCCCCCTGAGCCCTCCTGGCGGAACGCCCCTGCCCCACTGCGGCCGCCCTCCGCACACCCCGCCGGGAAGCCCGACCCACGGGCCACGGCGCCAGGGCGCCCCGGCAGTCCGGCAGTCCGGCAGTCCGGCAGTCCGGCAGTCCGGCAGTCCGGCAGTCGATCGAACGCCGATCCGCCTGCGCGCACAAGGGGATCCAGAAAAACTTTAGCCCATAAGGAATTATCTGGGCCAGGCCACGCGTTCCCTTCTCCGTACGCCGTACTGTACGGGGTACGAACAGAAGGGATCCCATGGCATCCGCACCCATACCGGCACGCTCCACCGCCGGCGCCCCCGTCACGCCCGCCGCCACCAGCACTCCCAGCGCCATCAGCGCGAGGGGGATCGGCCGGAGGTTCAAGAACACGTGGGCCCTGCGCGGGTTCGACCTCGAGGTCGGCCGGGGCACCGTCCACGGCCTGCTCGGACCCAACGGTGCCGGGAAGTCCACGGCGGTCCGCGTGCTCACCACCCTGCTCCGCCCGCACGAGGGCACCGCCGAGGTGGCCGGGCACGACGTGGCCGCCCAGGGCGCCCGGGTCCGCTACCGGATCGGGCTGGTCGGCCAGAACGCCGCCGTCGACGAGATCCTCAGCGGCCGCCAGAACCTGGAGCTCTTCGGCCGCCTCTACCACCTGGGCGTCCGCGCGGCCGCCCGCCGGGCCGACGAGCTCCTGGAGCGCTTCGGCCTGTCCGAGACCGGGAAACGCCCGGTCAGCACCTACTCGGGCGGGATGCGCCGCAGGCTCGACCTGGCCGCCGGAATGATCCTCAGTCCGCCCGTGATGTTCCTCGACGAACCCACCGTCGGCCTCGACCCGCGCGGTCGTGACGAGGTCTGGTCCGCCGTGCGCGACCTCGTCGACGGGGGCACGACCGTCCTGCTCACCACCCAGTACCTGGAGGAGGCCGACCAACTGGCCGACCGGATCTCGGTGATCGACGCCGGCCACGTGATCGCGGAGGGCACGCCCGCCGAGCTGAAGGCGAGGATCGGCGGGGACCGGATCGACGTGGTCCTGCGCGACGAGCACGCCCTGGCGGAGGCCGCCGCCCTGGTAGAAGGGGCCACCGGCCACACCGTGCGCACCGCCCCGCGGGAGCGGCGGCTCAGCACCGAGGTGGACGACCGCGCGGCCTCCCTGACCAGGGCGGTGCGCGCCCTGGACGAGGGCGGCGTGGCCGTGGCGGACGTGGTCCTGCGCAGCCCCAGCCTCGACGAGGTCTTCCTCCACCTGACCGGCCCCGACAGCGCGGCGACCACCGGTCCGGCCCGACCCGACGAGAACACCACGGAGGCCCAGCGATGAACGACACCGACCGGACCCGCACGCCGCACACCGCCCCGGCCACCGCTCCGTCCGCCTTCCCGGCGCCGTCACCGCCGGCCGGACCCCTGTCCCGCCTGGGCTGGGCCGCCGCCGACGGCTGGACCGTGGCCCGGCGCGATGTCACCCACTGGCTGCGCCAGCCGTGGGAGCTGCTCTTCGGGCTGCTCTTCCCGGTCCTCATGGTGCTGATGTTCGTCTACCTGCTCGGCGGCGCCATGTCCGTGCCCGGCGGAGGGGACTACACCGAGTACCTGATGCCCGGCATGTTCGCGATGGTCATGGTGTTCGGCCTCGGGGAGACCGTCACCGCCGTGACCACCGACTCCGTCCGAGGCGTCACCGACCGGTTCCGCTCGATGCCGATGGCCGCCTCCGCCGTGGTGGTCGGCCGCTGTCTGGCGGACATGCTCCGGTCCACGGTCACCCTGGCCATCCTGATCGGGTTCGGGATGCTCGTGGGGTGGCAGTGGCACGGGAGCGCGGGCGCGGCCCTGGCCGGGTTCGGGCTGCTGCTTTTGCTGCGGTTCGCCCTGGTGTGGGTGGGGATCTACGTGGGTCTGCTCATGCGCGGACAGGGCGGGATCGCCGTCATCCAGACCCTGGAGTTCCCGATCGGTTTCCTGTCCAACGCGTTCGTGGCCACCGCGACCATGCCGGTGTGGCTGGGCGCGGTCGCGGACTGGAACCCGATGTCGTCCACCGTGGCGGCCGCGCGGGAACTGTTCGGCAACCCGGCGGCGGGCGGGGACTCCTGGATCACCCAGAACCCGCTCCTGATGGCGGTGGTCTGGCCGCTGGTGCTGGTCGCGGTGTTCGCCCCCCTGTGCGTGCACCGGTACCGCAACCTCAGCGGCTGATCCCCGCCGCCGGCCTCCGGGATCGGAACCGGGGCGCCCCGGTTCCGGCCCCGGGCCGGGCCCGCGATCACCGGTCCGTACGGGCGTACACTGACCCGTACGCCCTACGGAACCAGTACCAGGACGGACCGATGGCCCCGCAGCACAGCAAGAGTGGTGACCCCGCGCGCAGCCTGGCCCTGCTGTGGCGCACCCAGGAACCCGCGAGCCGCCGGCGCGGCAGGCCCGGACTGAGCGTGGACCGGATCGTGGCGGCCGCCACCGAGCTGGCCGACGCCGAAGGGCTCGCCGCGCTCTCGATGCGCAGGGTCGCCGAGGCCCTGGGCGTGGGCACGATGTCGCTGTACACCTACGTCCCGGGCAAGGGTGAGCTCATCGACCTGATGGTCGACTCCGCCTACGCCGACCTGGACGCCGACGACCGCTCCGGCACCTGGCGGGAGCGCCTCCGCAGGATCGCGCACGCCAACCGCGCCCTCTACATCCGCCACCCCTGGATGCTCCAGACCGTCACCACGCGCCTGCTCGGCCCGAACCTCATCGCCAAGTACGACCACGAGCTCTCCGCCGTGGACGGGCTGGGCCTGAGCGAGATCGAGATGGACTCCACGGTCAACCTGGTCAACGGTTACGTGGAGAGCACCGTGCGGCAGACCCTGGGCGCCGAACAGGTCGCCCGGGACTCCGGGATGGACGACGAACAGTGGTGGCGGACCTACGACCCGCTGCTGGCCGCGCTCGTGGACGACTCCCGGTACCCGACCGCCTCCCGGGTGGGCACCGCCGTCGGCAGCGCCCACCAGGCGGTCTACGACCCGGAGCACGAGTTCTCCTTCGGCCTGGAACGCGTCCTGGACGGCGTACAGGTCCTGGTCGACACCCGCTCCTCCGGCTCCGACCAGCGGGCGGGCTAGGGAGTGTTCCGCGGATGCTTTCGGTGGGCTCGGCGCTTGCGCCGATGACTGTGAGCGGCCGTCCAGGCAATCTCTCGCCAGACGATGAACGAGGTCAGCCTGGGGTTGGCTGTCCTAGTGATATCGGCGCAGCGAGAGGCAGCCTGGTGGTCGCGAACCCGAAATGATCCAAGGAACACGACCTAGCCCAGCTCCTCGGAGATGGCGATCTCCAGTTCGTGCTCGGTCATGGCACCCGGGACGGTGGTGTGGGTGCCGTCGGGGCTGATGAAGACCAGCGTGGGCGGGCTGATCACCCCGAACCCGGCCCAGATGAGGCCGTCGGCGTCGATGACGTTGGTCATCGCGTCGAGCCCGTGGGTCATCTCGAAGTCCAGGAGGTCGTCGGGTTCGCCGCGGCCGGCCACCCCGTGGAACTCGATGTCGTCGTGGTTGTCGGCGGCGGCCAGTACCAGGGGCGCCTGGGGGACGCACTCGACACAGTCGGCGGACCAGAACCAGAGGACTGCGGACACCTGGTCCAGGCTCTCGCCGTCGAACTCCTCGCCCCAGGTGGTCTCCGCCTGGAAGGACAGGGCGCGGTTGATCTCCTCGGACGCTTCGGGGGCGGGGGTGACCGCGTTGGCGGTGTCCTCGGGGTCGCTCCCACAGGCCGTGAGCGCGAGGCCGACGGCCATGGTCGCGGTCAACACGGTCGTACGATTTACCGTGATGCCCATTTCTGCACCTCAATGTGGAATTGGAAGGGGGGTGTGCCACGGGCCGGAGACTTATTGGCCCGGCGCGCGGCAGAAAGCAGTATGCACCCAAATCACAATGGGGTCATCCTTCACAAGTACAACATCATCCCCGCTTCTCCCAGGGGCCGACGGCCTTGATCCGCCGCCGCTGCCGGTCGGCCGCCCCGGCGTCCCGTCCGCCCCGTCCGGTGAGCCGGTCGGCGACGTCCTCGCGCAGGGCCACCGGCCGGTGGTCGTCGTACTTGAACTTGGCGGCGGCCTCCACCACGTGCAGGACCAGCCCGCGGATCCCGGAGAGCATCCGGCCGTAGGGCGGGCCGTCCGGGGTGACCTCGGCGTGGTCGCCCTCGGGCTGGAAGTGGGCGAGCTGGCGGGTGAGGAGCTCGGCCTTGGCGGCCGGGTCGTCCACGAGTTCGGCCCGGCAGGTGAACCGCACCGCCGAGTAGTAGCTGGTGGGGACCCCGTCGAGGGGGTCCGTTCCGGACCGGGCACGCCAGGGGCCGGGCACGAAGGCGTAGTCGTCGATCACCGTGAAGGTGACCGGGTCGCCGTCACCCAGCGCCTGCCACACCGGGTTCGGACGGGCCAGGTGGACCAGGAGGGCGCCGGAAACCGGTGCCGCGTGGGTCGGCACGACCACGGGCGGACCGCCGTCGAACCCGTTGACGGCGAGCTGACCGAAATCGCGCCCCTCGGCGATCCACCCCCGCCACTCGCCCTCGTCGACCGCCGCGTCCCACGGGTGGATGAGCATGAGAAGACCTCCGGAATAAATATGCGCAATACTACATATTATTCCGAAGGTCTTCCAGGGATTTTCCTGTGCGTGAGGTCAGCGGGGCAGTGCCGCGGCCTCACGGGCGAGTGCGGTGACCTCGTCCCAGCGCCCCTCCGCGACCAGGGAGGCGGGGGTCAGCCAGCTGCCGCCCACGCAGCCCACGTTCGGCAGCGCGAGGTAGTCCGGAGCGCTCTCGGCGGTGATGCCGCCGGTCGGGCAGAACCGGATCCCGGGCAGCGGTCCGGTGAGGGACTTGAGGAACCTCGCCCCGCCGGAGGCCTCCGCCGGGAAGAACTTGAGTTCGGTCAGGCCCAGCTCCATCAGCGCCATCGCCTCGGACACCGTGGCCACCCCCGGCAGGGCGGGCAGGCCGGTGTCGGCCAGCGCCCGGGCCAGCGCCGGGGTGCACCCGGGGCTGACCAGGAAGCGCGACCCCGCCTTCGCGGCGGCCTCGGCCTGCTCGCCGTTGACGACGGTGCCCGCGCCCACCACGGCCTCGGGCACCTCCTGGGCGATCCGCTCGATCGCGTCCAGGGCCGCCGGGGTCCGCAGGGTCACCTCGATGCCGGGCAGACCGCCCGCCACCAGGGCACGGGCCAGCGGCACGGCGTGCTCGACGTCCTCGACCACCACCACGGGCATCACCGGGGCGAGGTCGAGGACGTCCGCGCCGGAGCGGGGGATCGTCGTCATGGCTGTCTCCAAGAGGTCGGTGGGTACGGATACGCCGCGGACGGCGGTGTGCGCGGCGGCAGGCCGGGGACTCAGTGGCCGAAGACGCCGGCGCCGGTCTCGGCCGGTCCGACCGCCCCGCGCAGGGCGGCGAACAGCTCCCGGCCGGTCCCGGCGGAGGAGTCCACCGTGGGCCGGGCGTCCTCTCGGCCGCTGAGGTCGGCCAGGACCTCCAGTGTGCCCCGGGCCGCGTCCAGCCGGATGACGTCGCCGTCGCGGACCCTGGCCAGCGGACCGCCCGCCTCCGCCTCGGGGGAGACGTGGATGGCCGCGGGCACCTTGCCGGAGGCGCCGGACATGCGGCCGTCCGTGACCAGCGCGACCTTCTGGCCCCGGTCCTGGAGCACGGCCAGCGGCGGGGTGAGCTTGTGCAACTCGGGCATGCCGTTGGCGCGCGGTCCCTGGAACCGCACCACCGCGACGAAGTCCCCGGTCAGCTCACCGGCGGAGAAGGCCGTCTGGAGCTCGGCCTGGTCGGCGAAGACCTTCGCGGGCGCCTCCACCACGTGCCGCTCGGGCGCGACCGCGGACACCTTGATCACGGCGCGGCCGAGGTTGCCCGTCAGCATGCGCAGACCGCCGTCGGGGGCGAAGGGGTCTCCGGCCGGGCGCAGCACCGTCTTGTCCCCGCTCTCCGCGAGGCCGTCCACCCAGGTCAGCTCGCCGTCCTCGGTGAGCTGGGGCACCTGGCGGTAGCGGTTCAGGCCCGGTCCGGCGACCGTCCGGACGTCCTCGTGCAGCAGACCGGCGTCCAGCAGGGTGCCGATGAGGAAGGCCATGCCGCCCACCTCGTGGAAGCGGTTCACGTCGGCGGCGCCGTTGGGGTACATGCGGGTGAGCAGCGGCACGGCGTCGGACAGCGCGGCGAAGTCGTCCCAGGTGAGCTGGATCCCGGCGGCTCGGGCGATGGCGACCAGGTGCAGCGTGTGGTTGCTGGAGCCGCCGGTGGCCAGCAGCGCGACCACCGCGTTGACGATCGCCTTCTCGTCGATCTGCTCGCCGACCGGTGTGTGGTGCTCGGTCAGGGCGGTCAGTCCGAGCACGCGGCGACCGGCCTCGGCGGTGAGGGCCTCGCGCAGCGGGGTGCCGGGCTGCTCGAAGCTGGCCCCGGGCAGGTGCAGGCCCATGACCTCCATGAGCATCTGGTTGGAGTTGGCGGTGCCGTAGAAGGTGCAGGTGCCGGGCGAGTGGTAGGCGGCGGACTCGGCCTGGAGCAGCTCGCGGCGGTTCACCTTGCCCTCGGCGAACTGCTGGCGGACCCGGGCCTTGTCCTTGTTGGGCAGGCCGGAGTGCATCGGACCGGCGGGCACGAACGCCGTCGGCAGGTGCCCGAAGGACAGTGCGCCGATGAGCAGGCCGGGCACGATCTTGTCGCACACGCCGAGCATGAGGGCGCCGTCGAACATGTCGTGGGACAGGGCCACGGCAGCGGCCATCGCGATGACGTCGCGGCTGAACAGGGAGAGCTCCATGCCCGCGCGGCCCTGGGTGATGCCGTCGCACATGGCGGGCACGCCGCCGGCGAACTGGGCGACGCCGCCCGCCTCGGAGACCGCCTTCTTGATGACGGCCGGGTAGGTCTCCAGCGGCTGGTGGGCGGAGAGCATGTCGTTGTAGGCGGAGACGATCGCCAGGTTCGGGGTGACGTCCCCGGCCAGGGCGAGCTTGTCGCCGACCCCGCAGGCGGCGAACCCGTGCGCGAGGTTGGCGCAGCCCAGGGAGGTGCGGGCCGGCCCCTGGCCGACGGCCTCGCGGATGCGGGCGAGGTAGGCGGAGCGGGTCTCGGTGCTGCGTTCGGTCAGACGCCGGGTGACCTCGGCGATCACCGGGTGGATCTCCGTCTGCGGTCCCTGTGCTGCGGTGTCCGGGGTGCTGGGGGTGTGCGCGGTCATGCCTGCTCCTCTTCGTGCCACGTGCTGCCGGTACGGCCGATGAGCCGCTGTGCTCCTGCGGGTCCGGAGCTTCCGGCGGGATAGGTCTCGGGTACGGTGCCGAGGCTGTTCCAGGCCTCGATGATGGGATCCACCCAGCGCCACGCGGCCTCGACCTCGTCGCGGCGCATGAAGAGGGTGGAGTCCCCGGCCAACACGTCCATCAGGAGCCGCTCGTAGGCCTCGGGAGAGCGGGTGGCGAAGGTGTCGGCGAAACTGAGTTCCAGCGGGACCGGCCGCAGCCGCAGCGCGCCGGCGCCGGGCGCCTTGGCCAGCATGGTGAGGTGTATGCCCTCGTCCGGCTGGAGGCTGATGACGAGGCTGCCCGCGCCCGGCGCGGCGGCCCCGGGGAAGATCGTGTGCGGGACGTCGCGGAAGCGGATGACGATCTCGGAGCGGTCGTGCGCCATGCGCTTGCCGGTGCGCAGGTAGAAGGGCACACCGGCCCATCGCCAGTTGGCGACCTCGGCGCGCAGGGCCACGAAGGTCTCGGTGTCGCTGGTCGGCGGTCCGCCGGCCTCGTCCAGGTAGCCGAGGACCTCGTCCCCCTGGACCGTTCCGCGCGTGTACTGGCCGCGGACTGTGTGCTCGGCGACCTTGGTCTCGGTGATGGGTCTCAGCGACTGGAGGACCTTGAGCTTCTCGTCCCGGACGGCGTCGCGGTCGTAGCTGGCCGGGGGCTCCATCGCGGTGAGGCAGAGCAGCTGGAGCAGGTGGTTCTGCACCATGTCGCGCATGGCTCCGGAGGAGTCGTAGTAGCCGCGCCGGCCGCCCACCCCCACGGTCTCGGCCGCGGTGATCTGCACGTGGTCGATCCACCGGGAGTTCCACAGGGGTTCGAGGAAGACGTTGGCGAACCGCAGCACGAGCAGGTTCTGCACCGTCTCCTTTCCCAGGTAGTGGTCGATCCGGTAGACGCGGGACTCGTCGAAGACCGCCCCGACCTCGTCGTTGACCGCCTGGGCGGAGGCGAGGTCGCGGCCGAGGGGCTTCTCCATGACGACGCGGGACTCGGGGGTGACCAGGTCGGCGTCCTGGAGGCCCCGGCAGATGGCGCCGGAGATCATCGGCGGCACGGCGAGGTAGAAGACGCGGTCACGGCCGGGGGCGAGCGCGGCGGCGAGGTCGGCCCAGCCGGAGGCGTCCCCGCCGACGTCGACGGTCACGTGGGAGAGGCGGCCGAGGAAGCGGCGCAGGACCTCGGGCTCGACGACCTGGACGGCCTTGTGGCCGCGGACGGCGGAGGAGGCCTTGTCGCGCAGGTCGGCGTCGGTGAGTCCGTCTCGGGAGACCGCGACGACCCGGGTGTCCCGGTCCAGGTGTCCGTCGCGGTCCAGGAGGTACAGGGCGGGGAGCAGTTTACGCATGGACAGGTCACCGGTTCCGCCGAAGACCACCAGGTCGGTGGGGCGGGGCGCGGGCTGCTGCGGCATTCGGTTGGCTCCTGCGGGGAGGGACGGAAGGGAGGGGGAGGGCCGGAAGAGAGGCAGGGGGTCTCGCGGTCGGCTTCCCGACCGGGTGCGCCGGGGCCCGGGGCCGTCTCCTACGGGTCTTACGGCCCGGTTTCGACCCTAATCCCACTATGGTAAAAAACCAAGCACACTTCTGAACATAAATTTACATAAGTGAACGGCCTTCAAGGCACCCCGCCGAGTGAATGGTTCAATGAGGCATGGCCAGAACCCCCGGACGCTTGTCCTCCACCGCCACCAGCGGCCACATCCTGGAGATGATCCGCACCGGCGTCGCCACCAGCCGGTCCGAGATCGCCCGCGCGACGGGGCTGTCCCGACCCTCCGTGGCCCTGCGGGTCACCGAGCTGATCGAGGGCGGACTGGTGACCGAGGGGACCCGGGCCGTCTCCAGCGGGGGCCGGCCGCCCACACTCCTGGAGTTCAACGCGTCCAGCGGGCTGATCCTCACCGCGGCCCTCGGCATGGCCCGCAGCCAGGCCGCCGTGTGCGACCTCGACGGGCGGGTGCTCGTGCGCACCCCCGGCTCACCCCGGATGGAGCAGGGCCCCGACACCACCGTTCCGTGGCTCCTGGACACCTGGTCGGAACAGATCGCCGCGCTGGGCCGCTCCCCCGAGGACGTCCGCGGCGTCGGCATCGGCCTGCCCGGCACGGTGGAGTTCCACGCCGGACGGGCGGAGGACCGCCCCTTCCTCGGCAAGTGGGCGGGCGTGGCCCTGGCCCCCCTGGTCTCCGAGCGCTTCCCCGTCCCGGTGACCGTGGACAACGACGTGAACGTGATGGCGTTGGGCGAGCACATCGCGGGCGGCCACGGCCACACCGACGACATGGTGTTCGTGAAGGTCTCCACCGGGATCGGCGCCGGGCTGGTCTCCGGAGGCCGCCTGCTGCGCGGCGCCCTCGGCGCGGCCGGGGAGATCGGCCACATCCCCGTGCGCGACGGCGGTGGACTGCCGTGCCGCTGCGGCAACACGGACTGCCTGGAGGCGGTCGCGGGCGGGCGCCGGCTGCTGGTCCGCGCGGCCGAGGAGGGGCGGGAGGTTCCGGGGCTCAAGGAACTGGTGGCGCTGGCCTCGGAAGGCGACCCCGTGGCGGTCACCCTGGTGCGCGAGGCCGGGCGACGGCTGGGCGAGGCGCTCGCGGGTGCGGTCAACCTGCTCAACCCGGAGCTGATCGTCCTCGGCGGCGACCTGGCCGAGGCCTACGACCACCTGGTGGCGGGCGTGCGCGAGGTGGTCTTCCAGCAGTGCACCGCACTGGCCACCCGGCAGCTGCGGATCGTGTCGAGCGCCCTGTGGGACGACGCCGGCGTACGCGGCTGCGCGGCCATGGTCAGTGAGGAGATCCTCTCACCCGAGGCCGTGAACAAACTCCTGGCCGGTTAGGGAGTTCGGGATCCGGCGGACTCCGGGACCGGCCGGACCAGGCCATTGTCCACAGCCTGTGGACAGAGGTGTTTACCCGAATCAGGACCGGGCAAGCGATAAAGCGAGTGCGCGCTGCCGACAATGACCGCATCCGTACTGAGCTGCGAAGGCGCCGTTTCCGCGAGCGCCCGTTTCGTCATGACACTTGACAACCAGTACTGATCTGCCGAATAGTCACGCACCCGAGTACCGACCGGTACTCATCCGGCACCGACCCCGCCCCGAAACCCCCCGCCGATCCCCGTTACCCCGTCTCCCCTTCACCCCGTGGCCATGTCCCGTGCGGACCACCGCCCGGAAAGGTCTCCCGTGCAAGAGTTGTTCACCAACCCCGCCGTGCTCGTCGTGGTGGGCGCCGCCGTCAGCCTCGTCACCAGCGTGACCGTGACCGCGCTGCACTCCCGCCAGATCCGCCGCGCCGAACTGCGCACCAGCACGCGCACCTCCGCGCGCAACCTCACCAGCGCCTTCATAGCGGAGCGCGACGGCACCGCGAACGGCACCGACTTCCTGCGCGAGGCGGAGCTCACGGTCATGTCGATGACCGACCGCAAGACCCGCGAACGGCTCAGCGGGATCGTCCGCCTCCTGCGCGAACACGACCTTCCCGAGGTCGAGCAGCTGAGCGGCGTCAGCGCCGCCGCCGCCAAGCGCGTCCTGTGCGACCACGCCCTGGACGTCCTCGGCGCCCATCTGCGCGCGGACCGCCTGCCCGAGGTGCCCGCCGTGATGCGCAAGATGCTCAGCATCGAGGAGGAGGCCATCAGCATCCACTCCGGAGAGGCCCCCGCGCCCAGCGCACCGATCGAGAAGAGCGCGGTCACCGCGCGCCCGCGGCACACCGGCACCGCGAAGGGCACCGGAAACACCGGGAGCACCGGGAGCACCGGCGGCACCACACGCAAGACCACCAAGAGCACCAAGACGGCTGCCAAGCCGACCGGCAAGAGCGGCGGACGCACCGCCACCACCGCGACCGCGACCGCCGACGACGAGGAGCCCCGGAAGGAGAGCACCTTCTGGGACGACTGACCCAGAGGTGACAACGCGGGATCTTTGCGCCGAACGCCGCTTCGCCACCAGGAACACGCGTTTCACCGGCGGGTCAGAAGTGATTCACACGGGAACAGATGAGACAGTCGGACAGGAAAGCCTCAGGCGACTGCCACCCGGCGAAGGAATTGTGCGGCGCAATTGTGGTCAGGAACCGCGCGTAGGGACAACCCGAGCGCGCACACATCAGGAACTTCACCTAGGATCACTGCCACGCGCAGGTTCCGGTCTCTTCGGCAACCCCGGTCCGCTGGTGTCCCGGCTTTCCACACACACCCCCTCGGCGACTTTTCGGTCATGATTCCGGGCTGCCCGTGCGCTTCCCCCGCGCGACCTCCGCCCTCTTCGGATCCGGACGCGTGGCCCACCCGGGCCGGTGTCCAGCTGTTGGCAAGCCCAGCCGTCCGAACTCACCGAGATTGTCACTATGCCCGCTGACGAGAACTCCGCCGATCCCGGCGCGGACCACACCCCAGACGAGACCCACGAGCCCCCTCCCCAGCCGGAGGGGACCGCGGACGACGCCGCCGAGCAGGACGCAGATCGGGACGAGGGCGAGCCGGACGAGGCCGAGACCCGTGTCGAGGGCGAGCCGGACGAGGCCGAGACCCGTGCCGAGGGCGAGCCGGAGGAACCGGACGAGAACCGCGCCGAGAGCGATCCGGACGAAACGGACGAGACCCGCGCCGAGGGCGAGCCCGACGAAACGGACGAGGGCGAGACCCGTGCCGCGGCCGCCACCGAGGCCGACGCCGAGGCCGCCGGGACAGCCGGGGAGGACGTCCCGGAGACCGTCGTCATCGACACCGACGCGCCGGTCGAGACCGCCGCGGCAGCGGAGACCGAGGCAGCAGGCCCCGCGGAGGCGGGAACCGGGGAGCCGGAGGCCGAAGAACCCGGGACCAAGGGCGGCACCGACGCCGCCGCCCCACCGGAGGAGAGCTCGGCGGGAGCGGCCGCGGCAGCCGCCGGCCAGGGGAACAAACGCAAACGGAGCCGGCTGGGCAGGGTCGCCCTGTGGACCTCCGCCACGCTGGCCCTGGTCATGCTCGCCGGAGTGGCCGCCGCCTACGGCTACTACTACTCCCTGCGCTCCGACATGACGCAGCACGACATCGGTTCGGTCCTCAGGGAGGAGGAGCGGCCGGACAAGATCAGCGACGCGGTCAACATCCTCTTCATCGGCTCGGACGGGTACGAGGAGGACAGCCCCGCCTACTCCACCGAGTTCGAGGGCGAGCGCTCGGACTCCCTGATGCTCGCGCACATCTCCCCGGACAAACGCGTCTCGGTGATCAGCTTCCCCCGCGACTCCCTCGTGCAGCTCCCCGAGTGCGACGCCTACGGCCAGGCCGAAGGCACCTACGGCTACTTCGGCATGATCAACGCCGCGATGTACCACGGCGGACCGCCCTGCGTCGTGCGGACCATCGAGACCCTCACCGACATCCGGGTCGACCACTTCGTGCACCTGAGCTTCGCGAGCTTCCGCGACGTCGTGGACGCCATCGGCGGGGTGGACATGTGCATCCCCGAGCCGATGGAGGACCGCCGCTCCAAGCTCGACCTCGACGCCGGTGAGCAGACCCTCGACGGCGACCAGGCCCTGTCCTTCGTCCGGGCCCGCTACGACATCGGCGACGGCGGCGACATGGGGCGCATCGACCGGCAGCAGATGTTCCTCGCCGCCCTCGCCGGCCAGGTGACCAGCAGCGACGTGCTCAGCAGCCCGACCAAGCTCAACGGCATCCTCCAGGCGGTGGCCCAGCACAGCGCCACCGACCGGGAGCTGTCCCTGGACCGGATGCTGTCCATCGCGGTCACCATGGCCGACGTGGACCTGTCCGACATCGAGTTCCACACCGTCCCCTGGTACCAGGCGCCCTACGACCCCAACCGGGTCATGTGGCACGAGGAGGAGGCCGCCGAGCTGTTCACCGCGGTGCGCGAGGACCGTACGCTGCCCGAGCTGCTCGCAGCCGACGACGCCTCCACCCCGCAGGAGCCGCCGACGGACGAGCCCACCCCGGCTGACCCGACGGGCCCGGAGGAGGGTCCCGAAGAGAGCGGGGCCAACCCCTCCGCCCGCCCGGGCGAGGGCCGTGACGCCACATCCAACCCGTGCCAGGACGGCCTCGGCTTCGGCACCGGCGAGGACGACGGCTGGTAGACGCCCCAGCACATGGAGGAGGCCCCCGTCGCGGATCCGCGACGGGGGCCTCCTCTCGCCCCTGGCAGGGCAGGCGCCTCGGGTGGCGGGGACTCCGACGTCCCGCCGGTACGCGCCTGGGAACCCCCACAGTCCCCGCAGGCGCCTCGAACAACAGGGCGGTCACACGCGCCACCCGAGGCTGTGTGCGCCCGCCACGACCGACGGGCGCACGTTCTTGGTTGCTAGCTGACGAGAGCCGGACCGAAGGGCTGCTCCTCGGCGCCGGGCAGCTCGACGGGCAGGACCTCCGTGGGCAGCTCCTCGGCGAGGGGCAGGGTGGCCACCTCGGGCTCGCCCAGCTCGGGCAGGCCCTGGACGTCGATCAGGTCGCCGCCGGGGGTCTCCGGCAGCAGGCCGGTGACCAGGTCGGTCTCGGCACCGGACAGCGGCAGGGTGCTCTCGGCGCCCAGGCCGCCGACCGCGTCGCCGAGGTCCCCGACGGTGCCGGAGACGGCGTCCTCGGCGGCACCCGTGGCCTCGAGGTCCCCGGCGCCGGACATCGGCAGGGTTTCCTGGACGTCCCGCGGCAGCAGGGTGGTCACCCCGCCGGTGAGGTCGGCGTTCTCACCCGCGTCCAGACCCACCGGGTCGCTCATCGGGACGGTCTCGCCCAACTGGGCGGTGTCCAGGTCGTCCAGGCCGACCACGTCCAGGCCGGGCTCGTGCAGACCGGCCCCGGCCCGGTTGCCCAGTTCGGTGACGGTGTCGTCGACGACGGCCGCGCCCTGCTCCAGGCTGACCGGGGAGGCCGGCGCGCTCATCGGGAGGGTGCCGCCGCCCAGGGGCAGGCCGTCGAGCAGGCCGGCGCCGCCGAGCAGCATGGACAGGGGGTCGACCGCGCCGCCGGCGTCGCTGAGCGGCAGGGTCTGGGTGGGCAGTCCCTCGGTGGCGCCCTCCAGGTCGAGCGGTCCGACGTTGGCGGCGTTGTCCTCACCGGTCTGCAGCGGGGTGTCCGTGGACAGCGCGTCCGTGGAGACGGTGTCGCCGACGATCGACCCGACGGGGTCGCTCTGGTGCTGGACCTCGGCGCTCTGGTGCTGGAGGTCGGGCTGGGCGGAGATCTCGCCGGGCTGGACCTTGACGAGGTCGCCGACGGGCGTGGTGACGCCTTCGGTCAGGGCGGTGGGGACCTGGTTGCCCAGGTCGCCCAGGGGGAGGCCGTCCGTGACACCGCCGAGCGTGTCGGCCCCGGCGATACCGGCGCCGAGGGCGACGAATCCGGCGGTGCCGGCGGCCACCAGCAGGGTCCGAGCTGAGGAACGGGCGGTGTGGAACATGGTGTGTCCTTCCGGAGTGTGCGTGTGTTCGGTTCGGGGGCGCGACGGAGCGGGTGTCGTGCCCCGCCGCGTCGGACCGGTTCCCTGGCCGGGGGAGGCCGGTCCTGAGGGTGGTACGGGCGAGCTCTCCGGTCGGTGAACCCGTACGCCCCTGGTGGGAGCGGGTGGGTTCGGTCCGGATTCAGTCGGTCGGTCTGGCGGACCACCGGCTGACGTGAACCTCGCGGACGAGGTGCGGGGCTCACGTCAACCCCCAGAAGTCACCGGAAAGGACAGGTGTGTCTGGGAAGGCGTGCCGTGGAAACCGGTCGCGTGCGGCGCGGGACGCTCGGGGCGGGGTGCGCGGGACGCGGGTCCGGTGGTCCGCTAGTCCGGGGAGAAGGTCGGCTCGTCGGCGGAGTCGGCCGGTGCCGATCGCAGGACGTGCCGGGCGGCCTCGAACAGGCCGGGGGCGGGAGCCGGGGCGCCGGTGACGGGCAGGAAGCCGGCGACGGTGGGCGCGGGAGCACTGCTCCCGGAGGCGGGGGCGGCACCGCCCGCGACGGCGGTGACGGGCTCGGCACCGCGGGGACCGGTGTCACCGGCCCGGTCGCGGTCCGGACCGTCCGCCTCCTGGGCGGCGGAGGAGCTCTGCTCCTGGGCTGCCACGAGGGCCTGCGCGGCGGGCTGTTCGGCCGCCGTCGGCACCTCGGGCAGCTGCTCCGCCCGGGTCGTGCGGTCCTGACGGGCCTCGGCGGAGGCGTCCTCGCCACCGTCGGACTCCGGAGCGGGTTCGGTGACCTGCTCGGAGACGGGGGCGACGAGTTCGGGAAGGGGTTCGGGGCGCGGCAGGGAGGTCTCCCGGACCGCGTCACGGACCTGCTGGACAGGGTCGGCCGTCTCGGCCTCGACCGCCTGCGCGGTCTCCGAGGCGCCCTCCACGGCCTTCGTGGCGTGTTCACCGACGGAGGTGACCGCCCCGCTGACGGTCCCGCCGAGGTTGCCGGTGCTCTCCACGAGGCCGCTCTGGAGCGGGTTCTCGCCCCCGGGCAGCTCGGCGGAGTGCGCCGGGGCCGCGGAGGCGAGCCACACGGTGAACAGGAGCCCGGTGAGCAGACCGGCGAGCGTCAGGGCCCGTCGGAGTGGTTCCGGGCACACGGAGGGACGGACGCCTGTGGCGCCGACCGTACCGTGGTATCCAGACACCGGAGGGTTTCCTTCCGCCGTGTGAGCCGGTCCATCCCGGCGAAGTACCGAGGGGACGACAAGCTCGTGGGGTTCATGTGAATAGCACCGGAAAACACAGGGGTTCAGGTGCGGGACGCGAGGTCAGAGAGGCCTTCGTGCGCCGACTGACCGTGACGTTAGCATGAATTACCGGGCCGCTGTCCTCGATTCCCGGGGAATTCCCAGCCCCTCGGACAAGCTTCCGAGCAGCCAGATGTGGCAAACCGGGAAAAAACCAACGACAATTCGTCTATTAGCCCTCAACCCCTCAACGGCTCTGCGGAGGTTGACCCACACATGACCGAGATCCCCCAGAGCCACCGACTGTCCCCGAAGCCCCTGGACGAGCTCCTCGCGGAGGTGCATTCCCAGATGAACCCGGGGCTGTCCGCCCAGGGAAGGGTGCACTCGCTGCTCCAGGCGGTTCTGGACATCGGTGGTGATCTGGACCTGGCCACCGTGCTGCGCCGGCTCACGGAGGCCGCGGCACACCTGGCCGAGGCCAGGTTCGCCGGGCTGGGTGTGATCGGTGAGGACGGAAGCTTCACCGAGTTCATCCCGGTCGGGTTCTCCCAGGCTCAGGCCGAACGGATCGGCCGTTTCCCGCACGGCAAGGGCGTGCTCGGCACACCTCTGTACGAACGCGCCACGCTACGCCTTTCCGACCTGCGTGATCACCCCGACTTCGGCGGTTTCCCGGAGGGGCACCCGAGCATGTCCAGCTTCCTGGGAGTACCGATCCAGGTGCGCGGCGAGGTGTTCGGCAACCTCTACCTGACCGAGAAGGAGAACGGCGGGCAGTTCGACGAGGAGGACGAGGCCGTCGTCACCGCGCTGGCCACCGCCGCCGGCGTGGCGATCGAGAACGCCCGCCTGTACGAGGAGACCCGGCTGCGCGAGCGGTGGCTGGGAGCCTCCACGGAGATCACCACCCGGCTGCTGTCGGGGGCCGACACCGACGAGGTGCTGGCCTTCATGGCGGAGCAGGCCCGGGAGATCGGCGGGGCGGACACGGCGGTGATCATGCTGCCGGACCCGCACGCGCGGGGACACCTGTTCGCGGAGATCGCGGACGGCCCGATAGCCCAGGAGATCCTGGGGACGCCGGTGGAGGTCCACGACTCCGCCTGCGGATGGGTGTACGAGTCGGGTGAGGCCGTGACCATCCCCGACCTGCGGCAGGCCAACTGCCCGATGCTCACCCACCGCGGTTACGGCCCCGGGCTGCTGGTGCCTCTGGGCACCCCCGGGAACACCCGCGGGGTCCTGCTGCTCGGCAAACTCTCCGAGCGGGCACCGTTCGACGCCAACATACGGCGCATGCTGCACTCCTTCTCGGTACAGGCCGGAGTGGCACTGGAACTGGCCGAGGCCCGGCGGGACAGCGAACGGATCGTGGTCCTGGAGGAACGGGACCGGATCGCCAAGGACCTGCACGACGTGGTGATCCAGCGGTTGTTCGCCTCCGCGATGACCCTGATGAGCACGGTCCGGCTGATCACCTCCCCGGAGGCCGAGGAGCGGGTCCAGCGCACCATCGACGAGCTGGACAGCACGATCCGCGAGATCCGGTCGACCATCTTCGACCTCCAGAACCCGCCGAGCAGACGGGACACCTCCCTGCGCGGGCGGATCCTGCGGCTGGCGGAGAACACCGCGCACAGCCTGGGCTGCCACCCGGGGGTGAGCCTGGACGGGCCGATCGACGCGTCCGTCACCGACGAGGTGGGCGAACAGCTGCTGGCGGTCCTGGGCGAGGGACTGACCAACGTCGCCCGGCACGCCCGCGCCACGGAGGTGCACGTCTCGGTGACCGTCGAGGAGCAGGCGGTCACCGGTCGCCCTACGACCCTGGCGCTCACCATCACCGACAACGGCGTGGGCCTGCCCGAAGAGGGCCGGCGAAGCGGCCTGCGCAACCTGGACCAGCGGGCCCAGGCCCTGGGCGGCGGTTTCAGCGCGCAGAAGGGCGAGACCGGCGGCACCGTCCTGGTGTGGCGGGTCCCGGTCACGCCCCCCGCCCCGGAGGCCTGAGCCGGTCCGGGCCCCCGACCCGGCCGTCCGCGAACCGCGCGGCCCGGCCGCGAAGGCTCCGCGGCCGGGCCGCCGTGGTCCCGGTGTCCCCTCGACGGTTCCCCGGTGCGGGCCGACCCGGTGGTTCCCCGGCGCGGTCTAGCCTGCGCCGAGGGCTTCGGTGGGGTGTTGGGAGGCCGCCCGCAGGGCGGGTACGATCCCGGCGACCGCGCCGATGAGCACGGTGGCGACGACCGCACCTGCCCCCGCCCACCAGGGCAGGGACACCGGCCAGCCGCGCAGGAGCGCGTACCCGCCGGTGGCGAGGGAGCCCAGCAGCACCCCGAACACCCCGCCCAGTGCGGACAGGGTCATCGCCTCCACCAGGAACTGGCCGCGGATGTCGCGCCGGGTGGCGCCCAGGGCGCGGCGCAGGCCGATCTCGCCCCTGCGCTCCAGCACGGAGATCACCATCGTGTTGGCCACCCCCACCCCGCCCACGAGCAGGGCCACACCGCCCAACCCCAGCAGCAGCCCCTGGAAGGTCTGGTCGGCGGCCTGCCGGGCCTCCAGCGCGTCCGAGGGCCGCGACACCCGGGCCTCGTTCGGCTTCTCGGGGTTGGCGTTGCGGCCCACCTCGTCCCGAACCCGCTCCACGTGGTCGGGGTCGACCCGCACGTACACGGTGGAGGCCTCGCCCTTGGCTCCCAGCACCTCCTCGGCAACCTCCTGGCCGACCAGGGCGGCGTTGTCCAGCTCCGGCGCCAACTCCGCCCGCTCCAGGACACCGACCACCGAGAAGTAGGTGCCGCCGACGAGCACCAGTGTGTCCGGGGTGATCCGGTGGACGCCCAGGCGCTCGGCGGCCGCCGCACCGAGCACGACCGCCGGGTGGTCGGTGGTGGCGGCGTTCAGCCACACGCCCTCGTCCACCTCGGCGCGGACCGCCTCCAGCAGGTCGAGGTCGACACCGTAGGCGCCGATCCCGCCGGACTCCCCGCTCGGGACGAGGTCGCTGCGGTAGACGTTGGCCCCGCCCACCAGTTCCACCTGTGAGGTGTGCTCGACCTCGGGCATCCGGTCGATCCGCGCCCGCGCCTCCTCGGGGAGTTTCGCGGCGCCGCCGAACAGGTCGCTTCCGGGTTCGACGGTCACGAGATTGGTGCCCAGCCGGGAGATCCGCTGGTCCAGCTCGGCCTGCCCCGAGGAGGAGACCCCCACCACCGCGACCATCGCCGCGATGCCGATGGCGATGCCCAGGGCGGACAGCACCACACGGGTCGGCCGGGCCCGCAGCCCGCTCGAACCGGTGCGCAGCCGGTCGGCCGGGGAGAGCCGGGCGGGGCGCAGCTGGGCGCGGCGGTCGCGCCGGCGTCGGGCGAGCCCCGTCATCGTCCCGCCTCCGTCCGGCACGGGGCGTCGCCCGGGAGGGCGGAGTCGGAGACCACGCGGCCGTCGCGCACCTCCACCCGTCGGGGCAGGGCAGCGGCCAGTTCGCGGTCGTGCGTGATCACCACGACCGTCACCCCGTCCCCGTGCAGTTCCCGGAGCACCCGCATCACGGTTTCCCCGGAGGTGGTGTCCAGGGCGCCGGTGGGTTCGTCCGCGAGCAGCAGCCGGGGCGATCCCACCACCGCCCGGGCGATCGCCACCCGCTGTTTCTGACCGCCGGAGAGCTCGTGCGGACGGTGGTAGGCCCGGTCGGCCAGCCCGACCCGCTCCAGGGCCCGCAGCGCCAGCCGGACCCGTGTGCGGGCGGGGACGCCGGAGTACAACAGGCCGTCGGCCACGTTGTCCACGGCGTACACGTTGGGCGCCAGGTGGAACTGCTGGAAGACGAAGCCGATCCAGCGCGCCCGCAGCGCGGAGAGCTGGTCGTCGGCGAGCGCCCCCACGTCGTACCCGAACACGCGCACCGTGCCGGAGGTCGGCGCGTCGAGCGTGCCGAGCAGGTTGAGCAGTGTGGACTTGCCCGAACCGGAGGGGCCGACGATCGCCAGCAGCTCGCCCCGGCCGATCCCCAGGCCCACCCCGTCCAGGGCGCGCACACCACCCGGGTAGTGGCGGCTCACCGCGGTGAACTCCACAGCCGGCCCGGGGTCCCGCGTGGTGGTCGGGGCAGGACCCCCGACGGCCGTGGAGGGCCGCGCGGCGGCCTCGCAGGAGTCCGTGGCGGCCGCTTCCGGCTTCTCGGCGGTCATTCGGGAACCACCACCTCGGTGCCGGCGTCGATTCCGTCACCGGCCACCTCCACGAGGCCGTCGGAGAACCAGCCGGTCTCCACCGGAACGTCCTCGACACCGTCATCGCCCACCACGGACAGCCCGTAGCCCCCGCCGGAGAGGGCAATCAGCGCGCCCACCGGGGCGGCGAGCACGTCCTCACGCGCCTCGCCCCGGGCGAGGACATCGACCGGGGCCCGGTCGAGGAAACCCTCGGCACCCTCCTCCAGGGAGATCAGCACCTCCACGGTCGGCTTGCCGTCGCCGCCCGTCTCCGGCTCGTCCTCCTCGACCCTGGCGACGTCGCCCACGGACGACACCTCACCGGTGACCGTTCCGCCGTCGGGCATCTCCACGGTGACCTCGTCGCCCTCGGCCACGAGGTCGCGGTCGCCCACCGCGAGGTCGATCCGGACCACCTGGCGGGTGGAGGCGGTGGTGAGCAGGGGTGTCGCCGGGGCCACGTTCTCCCCGACCGCCACCTCGTGTCCGGCCACCCGGACCGGGCCGGAGGAGTACCAGATCCGGTCCGGTTCGACCGTGCCGGTGACCGCCGCCCCCTCGGTGTCCTCCTGCCAGCGCCTGACCGCCTCGGCGGTGAGCTGTGTGTACTCGTCGTCGACGGTGAACCCGGCGTACCCCAGCTCGGCGAGGGCCTGCTCGAACTGGCGCACGTCCGGCCCTCTGGCGCCGGGCTCCAGGGTTCGGTAGGCGGGCTTGTCGCCCCGCAGCAGGATCACGGGACGGCCGTCGACCTCCCACGCGCGCTGACCGGCGGAGAGCTCCGCGCCCTCCTCGGGGAGCCAGGTGAGCACCCCGTCGGAGCGGGAGAAGAACGAACCCCCTCCCGCGTAGCCGAGGGTGCCGTCCAGCCGCTCCTCCCGGAGCAGGGTCGTGCGCTCCACGGAGGCGGTGGCCCCGGGGGCGGCGGCCTCCTCCGGGGCGCCCCTGGGCCAGCCCCGGACCGTCACGGCCGCCCCCGCGCAGAGCACCGCCAGGGTGAGGAGGGCCGCGATCAGCCACAGGAAACCGCGTCCGCGCCGGGGCGGGCGGCCCCTGCCGGTGTCGTCGACGTCCTCCTCGCCCAGGAGTCCGGTGTCCGCGCTCACGAGCCGTCCCCGAGTTCGAGGCCGAGGTCGGCCTCTTCGGTGCAGGTGGTGACGGCAGCCATGTGCTCGTCGTCGTCGGGGTCGACCGGCAGGGTCAGACCCGCGCCCGGCTCGGGGTCCTCGATGTCGATGCCGTTCTCCCGCAGGCACTCGGCCAGCTTCAGGTCGGTCTCGAACCGTTCCTCCTCGGAGGGGGCATTCTCGTCCACGGGGAGCAGTTCCTCGCACGCCTCCATCGCCTGGGCCGTATCCTCGTCGCCCTCCCCCGTGGCGGGGAGGGCGATCATGCCGCCGTCGCCCTCGGGGTCGGGCATGTCGACCCCGTGGTCACGCATACAGGCGGCGAAGTCCAGCATCGCCTCGTCCATCGACTTCTCGGTGTCCCCGCCGCCGTCAGCGCTGCCGTCCGCGCCGTCGTCCCCGCCGAGGACCCCGCATCCGGTGAGCAGCAGCCCGGCCGCCGCCGCGGTCGCGGCCATGAGGGTCAGTGCGCGCATGTCGTTCACTCCTGCTTCGGGTTCGGTGATGTCGGAGCCCATGCCAGTGGGTCGGCGGTTAGCCGGTGGTTAGGGCGGCCGGGACTCCCGTCGGGCGGGCGAGCCGGGTGGTCCGGGCTAACCTCGGCCTAACCGGGCGGGCGATAGTGCTGGCCAGTCGGGGTTCGAAGAACCGGCAGGGCTACAGGGGCGGGGAAGAGGCATGCGGATTCTGGTGGTGGAGGACGAGCCCGACCTGGCGGAGACAGTCGCCGAAGGGTTGCGCGGTGAGGGCATGGCGGTGGACGTGTGCCACGACGGAGACACGGGGTTGGAGATGGCCACCGTGCACGACTACGACGTGGTGGTCCTGGACCGCGACCTGCCGGTGCTGCACGGGGACCAGGTGTGCCTGCGGATCACCGAGGACCCCGGCGTGCAGGCACGGGTGCTCATGCTCACCGCCGCCGGCGGCCTGGAGGACCGGGTGGACGGACTCGACCTGGGCGCCGACGACTACCTGGCCAAACCCTTCGCCTACCTGGAACTGGTGGCCCGGGTGCGGGCCCTGGGGCGCAGGGCCCGGCCCGCGGCGCCGCCCCGGCTCAGCCGGGCGGGGCTGCTGGTGGACACCACCCGGCGGACCGCCTTTCGCGACGGCCGGGAGCTCTCGCTCTCGCCCAAGGAACTGGGGGTGCTGGAGGAGCTGCTGCGCGCGAACGGGGCGCCGGTGACCGCGACCCACCTGATCGAGAAGGTGTGGGACGCCCACCTGGATCCGTTCAGCGGAGTGCTGAAGGTGGTGGTGCACGGGTTGCGCCGCAAGCTCGGCGATCCTCCGGTGATCGAGACCGTGCCCGGCCACGGATACCGGATCTGACATGGCCGACGGATCCGAGACGGCCCCCGGCGCGAGGGACGGACGGGTGTCCGGCACGGCGCGTTCCGGTACGGCGCGTTCCGGTACGGCGCGCCGGGGGCTGGACCGCCTCACCGGCCTCACCCTGCGCACGAAGCTCGCCCTCGTCTACACGGGGGTCTTCGCCCTCGGTGGAGGAGTGCTGCTCACGGCCAACTACGCGATGGTCTCCGCGAGCCTGGAGGTCCGGGGGTTCGAGCTGGCCAGAACCATCGAGGTCACTGCCGAGGACGGTGTGCCGCTCATGGTTCCGGGGACCCCCGTCCAGCCCTTGGAGAGTCCGGAAGCCACCGACCCGTGGGCGACGGCGGGTCGAGCGGAGCCCGCCACGGCCCTGGTGGACCACTACCAGGACGGGGTGCTCTCGGACCTGCTCCTCAACTCGGTCCTCGTCCTGGCGGGGGTCACCCTGCTGGCGGCGCTGGCCGGTTGGCTGATCGCGGGCCGGCCGATGCGGCGCCTGCACCGGGTGACCGAGACCGCGCGCACGCTGTCCGAGCGGGACCTGCACAGCAGGCTGGAGCTCACCGGCCCCGAGGACGAGTTCCGGGAACTGGGCGACACCTTCGACGGGATGCTCTCCCGCCTGGAGCGGGCCTTCGACTCCCAGCGCCGATTCGTCGCCAACGCCTCACACGAACTCCGCACTCCGCTGTCGGTGCAGCGTGCCGCACTGGAAGTACCCCTGGCTCAGGACCGGGTGCCCGATGATCTGCGACCGGCCTTCCGTCGGGCGCTGGACTCGGTGGGCCGCAGCGAGGCACTGATCAGCGGGCTGCTGTTGTTGGCCCGCTCCGACCGCGGACTGGCCCGGACCGAGGAGGTGGACCTGGCCGGGGTGGCCCGTGACACGGTCGGGCTCTTCCGAGGTGAGGCCGAGGGGGCCCACGTGGAGCTGCGGGTCGACGTGGAGCCGGCACGGGTGGACGGCGACCCGGTCCTCCTGGAGCACCTGGTGCGCAACCTGGTGGAGAACGCCGTCCGCTACAACACCCCAGAGGGCTGGGTGGAGGTGCGCGTGCGCACCGCGGCGGGGCGCACCGTGCTCAGGGTGGCCAACACCGGCGGGGAGGTCGGCGACGCGGACGAGCTGTTCGAACCCTTCCACCGCGGTGACGCGGTACGCCTGCACAGCTCCCGGCCCGGCAGTGGGCTCGGGCTGTCCGTCGTCCGCTCGATCGCCGCCGCACACGGGGCCAGGGCCACCGCGAGAGCCCGCCCCGGCGGGGGTCTGGTGGTCGCCGTGGGCTTCCCCGAACTCTGACCGGATGAAGGCCCGACCAGCTGGAAGGGCTCGGCCGACGGGACACAACGAAGCCGTGACGAAACTACGCAACGAAAGAATGTCCGAGTGGTGGGGCGGTCCCGGGAGCGGTGGGTGAAACGTTTCTCGGGCCGGGTTGTCCACAGGCTGGGGACAACGGGCCCGGAGGCAGCCCCGGGAGCGGGCTTCAGGGGTGGGTTCGGGGTCTCGAGGTGCCGGAGGCGGAGTCCGGGGCGCCGTCGGAGGGGACGGTGAGCAGGCGGATGCCGTACCCGGCGCCCACCGCGCACACCAGGGCGACCGCGCCGCCGATCCAACCGCCGGCGTAGGTCTCGCCCATGAACCCCACGCCCACCAGTGCCGCCGCGACCGGGTTGACCAGGGTGGTGATGCCCAGCGGCGCTCCGAGGTCCATGCCCTGGTAGGCGGCCTGGGCGAGGAAGAGCCCGAAGACCGCGATCACCGCGGCGGCCGGGCTCGCCGGGTGCGTGAGCCCGGCCGACAGGCCGTCGCCGAAGGCCCACACGGCGGTCTTCACCGTCGCCGCGGAGACCCCGAAGGCCACACCGGCGGCGGCAGCGAGCAGGTAGCTGCGCCAGGCCGCCGACGGGGACCGGCCCGCGGCCCAGGCGACCGCGGCGAGCAGGGCGACACATCCGGCGCCCACCAGCACGGAGTCCTCCGCGGACAGCACCCCGCCCTGGTCACCGGTGACCGTGACCGCCAGCAGCACTCCGAGCGCCAGCATCGTGCAGACCGCGCCGCGCCACTCCGCGCGGCTCACCCTCCGGTGGGCGAGCCGGGCCGACCACGGGATACCGAGGACCAGGACGAGGACCCCGAGCGGCTGGATGACGGTCAGCGGTGCGAAGCTCACCGCGGCGACCTGGAAACCGGCGCGCCCCCCGTTGAACACCAGGGACATCCACCAGAGCGGGTGGCGGAGGATCGACCCCAGTTGGCGCCGGCCGGTCAGCGGTTCGGGGACGCGGACGGCGAGCCTGCGCTGGGCCACGGCGGCGGCCGTGTAGGCGACGCAGGACAGGACACCGAAGGTGATCCCGATCCACATCCCGTACGGCAGAGGAGTCATGCCGACCATCCTCCCGGCCCTCGCGGGAAAGGGGTGCCGGGGGCACGGCGAACACGGGTGTCCGTGTCCGGACCCGGCCCGGAGACGGGCACTCGGGCGCCAGGTCCTACCCGGCGGCGGGGACCCGGGCGGCCGTCAGCCGGTCCGTGCGGGAGGAGCGGAAGTAGCGGTTGGCGGTGGGGACGAAGACCGCCACCGTGGCCACCACCACGGCCACGACGTAGACCAGCGTGTGCGCGGTCCGGACGAGGAGCTCGATCCCGTGGCCCTCGTAGCCCAGGCCGAACACCCCCAGCCCCGACAGCACCCCGATCCCCATGGAAACCAGAACACTCGCCAGCCCCACACCGGTCATGAGCACCACCAGGGTGACCCTCGCCCACCCGTACCCCCGGGCGAACCAGGCGACCAGGAGGGCGGAGAAGGCGTAGAGCGGTGCGCGCGCCGCCAGCGCGAGCCACGGCACGGCCCCGCCGTCGGCCAGCCCGGGGGCGACGGCGAGGGAGGTCTCGGTGATCCCCGCCGCGATCGCCACCGCCCACAGGACCGTGGCCCAACGCACCGGGTTCGGAAGGGTCGGGTTCGGAAGAGCGCTGTGCATGGAACCCACGTTTCCGTCCCGGAGCGGGGGTTTCCATGGTGGTGACACCACCACCGCCCGTGGTACCCGCTCCCCCGCCCCTCGGGTTCCGAGGCCCCGGTCAGGTCCGGTCGCCGGCGGGGACCGTGCCCCGGTAGAGGGCGGAGACCACGCCCTCGATGTCGGGTTCGCGCAGGGTCAGGTCGGCCACCTCGTGCTCCCGGGCGACCTCCGCGATCACCCGGGCCGGGTTGTCCGCCAGCTCCAGCCACTGGCGCGGACCGTCCACCCGGACCGTGGTGGCGCCCTCGACCTCGATCGCGGGCGCCGGGGCCACGAGGTCGACCACCAGCACACGCGGGGTCGGGACGGTGGCGCGCAGCTCGGGCAGGCCGCCGTCGAAGGCCAGCCGCCCCTTGTCGATCACCATCACCCGGTCGCACAGCCGCTCCACGTCACCGAGGTCGTGCGTGGTGATGAGGATGGTGGTGCCCCGTTCCCGGTTGATCTTCAGCAGGAACTCGCGGATGGTCGACTTGCTGACCACGTCCAGGCCGATGGTCGGCTCGTCCAGCACGAGCAGGCGCGGGGCGTGCAGCAGGGCCGCGGTGAGGTCCCCGCGCATGCGCTGCCCCAGGCTGAGCTGGCGGACGGGGGTGCCCAGGAAGGGTTCGAGCTCCAGGAGTTCGGTGAGCTCGGCCAGGCGCTCGGCGTGGGCGGCGGCCGGCACCCGGTACAGGTGGCGGGTCAGGGTGAGGCTGTCGCGCAGCGGCAGGTCCCACCACAGGGTGGTGCGCTGGCCGAACACGACCCCGATCTCCCTGGCCAGGCGGGTGCGTTGGCGGGACGGCTCCATCCCGGCGACCCGGACGCTGCCCGCGGTGGGGGTGAGGATGCCGGTGAGCATCTTCATCGTGCTGGACTTCCCGGCGCCGTTGGGGCCGAGGTAGCCGACGATCTCCCCGGTGCGGACGGTGAAGCTCACGTCCTGGACGGCGCTCACGGTGCGCCTGGTGCGGCGCAGGAAGGGGCCCTCGGTGAGGACGAAGTCACGGCCGAGCCCGACCGCCTCGATGATCGGGGCGGCGGCCGCCCCGGCCGCGGGTTCGGTGGGGGACTCGGTGGCGGGTTCCCTGGTGGTCATCGGTCAGCTCCCTGTGGATCGGTAGTGGCGCAGCCCGAACCGCCACAGCAGGGCGGCTCCGGCGCAGGCGAGGACGGCGATGACCGGGCCCGCGAAGCGCAGTGCCTCCGGCATGCCGAGGGGGTCGGGTCGGTCGAGGACGAGCAGGGCGGGCTGCCAGCTCACGAAGGCCAGCGGAACCACGTAGGTCACCGAGCGGACGATCTCCCTGCCGTAGATCGCGATCGGGTACTCGGTGAGCGCCTGCCCGCCGTAGGTGAGCGAGTTGGCCGCCTCCCGGGCGTCGGCGACGAAAAACTGGAGGCAGCCGGTGGCCACCCAGATCGCGCAGCAGATCAGCACCCCGGACAGCATCATCAGGGGAAGCAGGAGCGCTCTGCCGAGCGTCCACTCCACGTCGGTGCCGGCCAGCGCGATCCCCAGCACCGCCAGGGCGGGGACCACCTTGCCGAGGCGGCGCGGAGAGAACTCGTCGGCGGCGACCTGCACCAGCGGCGAGACCGGCCGGACGAGCATGGCGTCCAGGGATCCGCTGCGGATGTGCCGGCCGAGCCGTTCCACCGCGCCCATGAACATGTCCGCGATCCCGAAGGCACTGGCGGCCAGCCCGAAGACCATCAGCCCCTCGTACACCGTGAACCCGGCCAGGGTCCCGGCGTGGCCGAAGACGATCACCACCGCGCCCACCTGGGCGAGGACGCTCACCGCCACGGCCAGCGACATCAGGGCCAGTGAGACCGGGTACTGGGCGACGGCGCGCACCCAGATCCAGGCCAGCCTGCGGTAGTCCCGGACCGGGCGGAGCACCGCTGCGGCGGCGCGGGCCGGTCCGCCCGGAGGAGTGTTCCCGTCAGCCACCCTGGATCACCACCTTGCGGGTGGCCCGGCCGGTCGCCCAGGCTCCGAGGGCCAGCAGGGCCGCGGCCCACGCCGCCTGCAGCAGCAGAGCGCCGAACACGCTCCCACCCGGCAGCGTGTCCTTGCCGAGCAGGATCTCCGCGGGGATCTGCACCATCGACGCCCACGGCAGCAGCCGCAGCACGTCGGCGAGCACGGACGGGAACAGTGCCAGGGGCAGCAGCATCCCGGAGACGACCGGGCCGACCAGTCCGGCCACCGTCCACAGGCCCCGGGTGTCCAGCAGCCAGAAGCCGCTCAGCGAGTACAGGTAGCGCAACGCGAACCCGACCACGGCGGCCAGGGCGAACGAGGCCAGGACCAGTACCGCGTGGACCGGACCGCCGGGCAGCACGACGTCGAACAGGAGCAGGCCGACGCAGAAGGTCGGTACGCCCCGGAAGAAGAACGTGAACGTGGCCCGGCCCAGGTCCTGCGCCAGCCACCAGCCGAGCAGGGAGACCGGGCGGAGCAGGTCGGTGGCCACGTCCCCGGTGCGCACGCGTTCGGCGAGGTCGAGGGAGGGCGCGGTGTTGACGATCAGGGTGACGGCGATCAGCGCCTGGCCGACGAACACCTGGGTGACGGCGTCACCGGCGTCGTAGCCGCTGATCCTCGGGCGGGCCGCGAACACGGCGAGCAGCACCATCGCGTTGATCGCGCCGAAGACCGAGTTCGTGAGGGCTCCCGCGACGAGCGCGGCGCGGTAGGTCGAGTGGCGGTGCAGCCCTCGGGCGTACACCGCGGCGTGGACCCGCAAGGGGGCACACTCCTTTCGGTGGGGCGGGGGGTTGGTGGGGCGGCGGGTCAACTGCCGGTGGAGCGGTAGTGGCGCAGCCCGAACCGCCACACCAGGGCCGCCGCCAGGGCGAGGACGACCGCGACGAGGGGACCGAGGAAGCGCAGCGCCTCGGGCAGACCGGTGGGGTCGGGGCGGTCCAGGAGGTAGAGCGCGGGCTGCCAGCTCACGAAGGCCAGCGGAACCACGAAGGTCACCGACCGCACCAGGCCGCGGCCGTAGATCGCGATCGGGTACTCGGTGAGTGCCTGCCCGCCGTAGGTGACCGAGTTGGCCGCCTCCCGGGCGTCCGCGACGAAGAATTGGAGGCAGCCAGCGAGCACCCACACCGAGGAGCAGACGGCCGCCCCGGAGACCAGCAGGACCGGGAGCATGAGCACCCGCCCGAGCGTCCAGTCGATGTCGCACGCGACCAGCGCGAACACCAGCGCGGCCAGCGCCGGGACGAGCTTGCCGAGACGGCGCGGGGAGAACTGGTGGGTGGCCAGTTGGACGAGCGGCGGGACCGGCCGGACCAGCATGGTGTCGAAGCTGCCCGTGCGGATGTGGTCACCGAGCCGGTCCACCGAACCCATGAGGAAATCGGCGGTGCCGAACGCGAGGGCGGCCAGCGCGTAGACGAGCAGGCCCTCGTACACCGTGAACCCGGCCAGGGTGCCGGCGTGGCCGAAGACCACCACGACGGCGCCCATCTCGGCCAGCGAGGAGAGGGCGAGCCCGAAGGTGAACAGGGACAGTGCCATCGGGTACTGGGCGACCGCGCGGCACCAGGTCCAGGCGAGCAGGACGTAGGTGCGCAGCGCCCGACCCGCGGCCCGGAGCGGGTTCGAGGTGCGGGGGGCCTCCGGTGCCTCCGGGTTCTCCGGGGAGAGCGTGTCAGCCACCCTGGATCACCACCTTGCGGGTGGCCCGGCCGGTCGCCCAGGCTCCGAGGGCCAGCAGGGCCGCGGGCCACGCCGCCTGCAGCAGCAGACCGCCGAACACGCTCCCACCCGGCAGCGTGTCCTTGCCGAGCAGGATCTCCGCGGGGATCTGCACCATCGACGCCCACGGCAGCAGCCGCAGCACGTCGGCGACGCCCGCGGGAAAGAGCGTGAGCGGGAGCAGCATCCCCGCGAGGACCGGTCCGGCCGGGCCCATGACCGCCCACACGGCGCGGGTGTCCATCAGCCAGAAGCCCACCACCGAGTACAGGTAGCGGAACGCGAAGCCCACCACCACGGCCAGGGCGAACGAGACCAGCGTGAGGACCCAGCGCAGCGGATCACCGGGCAGGACGAGGGAGAACAGGAGCGCGCCGATCGCGAAGGTGGGCACGCTGCGGAAGGCGAAGTCGAAGGTGGCCCGCCCCATGTCCTGGGCCAGCCACCAGCCCATGAGCGGGACCGGGCGGAGGAGGTCGTTGCCGACCGCGCCGGTGCGGATGCGGTCGCTGAGGTCGAGCGCGGGCCCCATGACGGCGATCGGGGCCAGCAGCGCCTGGGCGACGTACACCTGGGTGACGGCGTCGGTGGCGTCGTAGCCGTTGATCTCCGGGCGGGCCGCGAACAGGGCGAGCAGCACCATGGCGTTGATCGCGCCGAAGACCGAATTGGTGAACACCCCGGCGGCGGTGGCCGCACGGTAGGTCGAGTAGCGGCGCAGCCCACGGGCGTACACCGCACAGTAAACACGCACGGGCGTGGCTCCCTGGCAGGTGGAGAACGTGCAGAAGCATCCGGTCTCGACCACGCGGGGCCCTGTTGCGGGAACTGCGGGGAGACACGGGTTCGGCACGTCCCTGGGCCGTGGAAGGCCAGGTCCGGGTCGCCGCGAAGGAGCGACACTAGCACGGCCCGCGGGCGGCCACCACGCCTTCGGCGAAACCGGCCGCGCGGTGGCCGCGACCGGTCAGCCGAGCGTCACCTCCGAGCGGAGGAACCCGGTGACCAGGCGGGCGAGGGACCCGGGGGCCTCCAGCATGGGCAGGTGGCCGGTGTCGAGCGTCTCCTCCCAGGTGACGCCCTGGTCGCCGGAGAACAGGTTCGCGGCGAACCGGCGCTGGAGTCCCGGGGCCAGCGCGCGGTCCCGTGAGGTCAGCACGTAACCGCGCCGCTGCCGGATCGGCTCCCGACCGGTCCTCCCCCGGAACAGCGCGGTCGGCTCGGTGACGAAGTCCGCGACGACCCGATCGGTCATGTCCTCCCCCAGCCCCGCGGTCAGTCCGCCCCTGATCACCGATTCGGGCGGCCGGGTACCGGCGATCCGCATCACCAGGCTCAGCAGCAGGCGGTTGGGGAAGGGCATGGACGAGACGAACGAGCCCTCCGGCCCCGGCACCACCGCGCTCACCCCCAGCAGGGCGCTCACCCGTTCGGGGGCCAGGCGCGCCAGCTCCGCGCCCACCACTCCCCCAGCGGAGTGCGCGACGACGGCGAACCGGTCCCACGGGGCGGACGCCAGTGCCGCCGCCGCGTGGTCGGCCAGGCTCACTCCGCCTACGCCTCCGGCACCGGAGTCCGCGTGGCCGTCCGGCCTCGCGGCGACAGCGGTCTCACGCGAGGAGGCCAGTTCCTTCCGGGTGGCGTCCCAGATCCAGCTGGGCAGTCCGGCTCCGCTGATCAGCAGTACGGGTTCTTCCGATGTCGTCATGTCTCCATCATTCACCGGGGTGTTGTCACCCTCATGGCACTATTTCCCCATGAACCGCACCGATCGGCTGTACGCGATCCGGGAGGAGCTGCGCCGCGCAGGGCCCCGGGGACGCACCGCCCAGCAGCTCGCCGGGATCTTCGAGGTCAGCGTCCGCACGGTCAAACGCGACGTCTCCGCGCTCCAGCAGGGCGGGTTCCCGGTCCGGGCGCGCACCGGCCCGGGCGGCGGGTACGTCGTCGACCCGGCGGCGACGCTCCCGCCGGTGAACTTCACCGTCGCCGAGGTCTCCGGGCTGGCCGCGGCCGTGTCCGCCCATCGGGGCCAGCCCTACGACGGCCAGGCCCGCGCCGCCCTCACCAAGGTGCTCGGGGTCATGGAGCCGCAGGCCGGGCGGCGGGTCACCGAGCTGACCGCGCGGGTGTGGATCGACCGCGCGGAAGCCGATACCGGGAGCGCCCGCTCACGGCACGCCGTCGACCGGGCGCTCCAGGAACAGCGGGTGCTGTCGCTGCGCTACCGGGACCGGGAGGGCGTCCTGACGGACCGGACCGTCGACCCTGTCCTCCTCGCACGCGCCGGGGGGCACTGGTTCCTCGTGGCGCACTGCCGCCGGAGGGAGCAGATCCGCTGGTTCCGGCTCGACCGCGTCGAGCGGGCGCGGGTCACCGCCGAGCGCGCGGCCGACATCCCGGTCGAGGCGGTCGGCACCCCGCCGCCGACCGCCGGAGCCGTCACCGGCCCCTGAGGGCCGGGCGGCCGGCGGGCCGCCCGGTCAGCAGGGGTCAGCCGCGTCCGACGAGGGGCATCTCCCGGGCCATCACGGTGAGGGTCGGGACGTTGACGTCCAGGGGCAGGGACACGATGTGCGCGACGGTGTCGGCGACGTGTGCGACGTCGATGGTGGGTTCCGGCCGGACCGAACCGTCCGCCTGGCGGGCGTCGCTCCCGAATCCTCTGGTCATCTCGGTGGCGGCGTTGCCGACGTCGATCTGTGTGCAGGCGATCCCGTGGCCCCGCAGGTCCAGGTTCATCGAGGCGGTGAGGCCGTTGATCGCGTGCTTGCTCACCGTGTAGGCGACGCTCGAGGGCCGCGGCGCCTGCGCGGAGACCGAGCCGTTGTTGATGATCCGCCCGCCCTGCGGGGACTGGGCCTTCATCATCCGCGCGGCTTCCCGCGCGCAGTTCAGCGAGCCGGTGACGTTGGTGTCCAGGACCTCGCGCCAGGCGCTGTCCTCGATCTCGTCCACCGAGGCCGCCGGGCCGAACACCCCGGCGTTGTTGAAGAGCACGTCCACCCGCCCGAAGCGCTCGCGGACCTCCCCGAAGAGCGTCCGGACCGACTCCGGGGAGGTCACGTCCGCCTCGACGACCACCGCGCCGGGGCTTCCGTCGGCGGTCTCCTCCAGGGTTTCCCGGCGCCGACCGGCCAGCACCACCGAGTGGCCGTCCCCGAGCAGCCGTCTCGCGGTCTCCCGGCCGATCCCGGCGCCCGCCCCGGTGATCACGACGACCTTGTGGTCGTTCACAGCAGCGCTCACGGTCGGCCCCCTCGTTCGGTTCGGTCCGGAGAGACTACCGAGCCGTCCCGTCCCGCCCCGCACGCGGGGAGGCGCCGAGGATCGCGGCGTGGGCGGCCCTCAGGCCCCTTCCGCGGACTCGAAGAACCAGGCCACGGAGACCGCTCCCGGGTCGAGGACGCTCTGGGCGCGCTCCCCCAGGTAGCTGGCGCGGCCCCGGTGGGCGATCATGCCGCTGGTCGATTCCGCCCCGGTCCGGGCGGCGCGGGCGGCCTCCCGCAGGGCTTCGCGCCAGGATCGGGTCCCGGTGGTGGCCAGTGCTTCGGTGGCCGGGACCATCGCGTCGACCATGGTCTTGTGGCCCACCTCGGCCCTGCCGAGGCGGCGGACGGCTCCGGTGGCGGTGTCGAAGGCCTTGGCGAGGTCGGACACGGTCCAGGGTGCGGAGGGACCGGCGCCGAGGCGGCCGAACCAGAGTCCGAACAGCGGACCGCTGGTGCCCCCGGAGGCGAGGAAGGTGTCCGAGACGGACTGGAAGACCTCGGCCGGGTTCTCTCCTTCGAGGTTGGCGCGGGCGCGTTTGAGGGCGGAGCCGATGTTCCAGCCGAAGTCTCCGTCACCGGCCTGTCTGTCGAGTTCGGTGAGCTCGTCGACGTCCTTGATCACCCGGTCGGCGAAGGCCAGCAGCCAGGCTTCGGTCTCCGCGCCGGTGAGTTCCGTTTCGGGCATCGCTGTTCCTCTCACCAGACCAGTGCGGGGGTCCGCACCGGTGCGTCCCAGAACTTCACGAGGTCGTCGGTCAGCGCGGTGAGCGTGATCGACAGCCCCTTCATGTCCAACGAGGTCACGTACGGCCCGACCAGCGAGCGCGCGATACTCACGCCCAGGCCGTCGAGGACTCTGCGGGTCTCCCGCGCAGCCACACCGAGCTCCAGGCCGTGGGTCGCCCCGAGCCCGTTGACGATCGCCAGGACGGAGTCCCCGCGTTTGATCCCCACGGACTCGACCAGGGGCCCTACCAGGCTCTCCACCAGTGCGGCGGCCTCGGGAGCGGGCCGGGTCTCGATGCCTCGCTCCCCGTGGATACCGACGCCGAACTCCATCCGGCCGGGCTCCAGCTCGAAGGAGCGCTTGCCGGTCATCGGGTTGGTGCAGGCCTCGAAGGCCACGCTGAGGGTCGCGGACCGGGCCACCACGTCCTGGCCGAGCGCGCGGACGTCGGCAACGGGCGCGCCGGCCTCGGCGGCCGCCCCGCAGATCTTCTCCACGGCGACCACGGCGGCGGTCCCCCGGCGCCCGGGCCCGCCGTCGTCCTCGCGCTGGGTGGCGAGGTCGTCGTCGACCAGCACCTGTTCGACCCGGTGGGTCTCGGCGAGGAGCTCGGCGGCGATGGAGAAGTTGAGGACGTCCCCGGTGTAGTTCTTCACCACCATCACGGTGCCCGCACCGGTGTCCACGGCCCGGATCGCCGCTCGGACCTGGAGGGCGGTGGGGCTGGCGAACACGTCCCCGGGCACGGCGGCGTCGAGCATGCCGGGGCCGACGAACCCGGTGTGCAGGGGCTCGTGGCCGGACCCCCCTCCCGACAGCAGGGAGACCTTCCCCTCGGCCGGCACCCGCCGGGTGACGAACAGGGGGTCCGTGTGGACGTCGACCAGCCCGCCGTGGGCCTCGACGAGCCCTTCCAGCGCCTGTTCGACCAGGGTCTCGCGTTCGTTCATGAAGAACCGGCTCATGCCGCCTCCCGGGTTCGGAAAATCCCTCGGTCGGGCACCGCGCGAGGGGCAGCGCGCCGTGTCCCACTCCCCGGCCTACCCAGTTCCGGACGGCCGACCGCCTTCTTTCCTGGCCGATCGGCTGGCCGGTCGGCCGATGCGGCCGTCCACCCGGCCGGCGAAGACTGCGGAGTACTGCCGGACGCGGCACGAACGAACACCACCGACCGACGAGGGGGAGAGTCGACATGTCGGCGACAACGGGGGGCTCCGGCGGGCTTCCGCCCAGGGCACCGCGCAGGCTGGCGCCCGACCTGGCCCGGGGTGCCATGCTGCTGCTCATCGCGATGGCCTACGCGGGGGTGTACGCCGGGGGCGGGTTCGGCACGGACGTCTCGGGGGCGCCGTTCCAGGACCGGGCGGCGTCGCTGTTCACCACGCTCTTCCTGGACAACCGGGCCTTTCCGATGTTCGCGATCCTCTTCGGCTACGGCATGGCCTGGATGGTCTCCCGGCAGCGCGCGCGGGGAACCTCGGAGCAGGAGGTCCGGCGGCTGCTGCGGCGCCGGGGCGGGTTCCTGCTGCTGTTCGGCTTCGTGCACGCGTTCTTCGTCTTCCCCGGCGAGATCCTCACCTCGTACGGTCTGGCGGCGCTGGCCACCGGTTGGCTGCTGCTGCGCTCGAACCGGGCGATCGTGCGCGCGGCCGTGGTGTTCGCGGTGTTCTACGTGGTCACGGTGCCGATCGGGATGATCGGCATGGCCCTGGGCACGGAGACGGCCGGCGCCGAGGCGTTCGCCCTGCCGGGGTACCTCACCACTGAGGACTGGATCAGCCGTCTGGTGGGCCTGCCGTTCGGTCCCCTGTTCATCGCTTTCGCCTACCCGCTGCTGCTCCTGGTGGTCCTCGGCTACCGAGCGGGGCGGGCCGGGCTGTTCGACGACCCCGCGGCTCACCGGAGCCTCCTCACCAAGGTGGCGGTCGGCGGGATCTCGGTGTCCGTGCTGAGCGCCCTGCCGATCGCGCTGACCGCACAGGGCGTGCTCTCCCCGGACGCGGTCACCGAAGGGCTGTTCATGGCCCTCCAGGTGCTCGGCGGGGTGCTCGGCGGCGCCGGGTACGCGGCGCTGTTCGCCGTCTGGGGTATCCGGCTGGAGCGGATCCGGGGCCCGCTGAGCAGGGCGGTGGCGGCGATGGGTCAGCGGTCGCTGACCTTCTACATCCTGAACTCGGTGCTGGTGGCGGTGGTGCTCCAACCGGACCTGGTCGGCCTGGGCACCTCGACCGGCGCCGCCGGTGCCCTGCTGGTGGCGGCCACGGCGTGGACGGTCAGCCTGGCACTGGCCACCTGGCTGGAGCTCCGGAACCGTCCCGGCCCGCTCGACCAGCTGATGCGCCGCTGCGTGTACGGCGGGCGCAGGGCGCGCGGCGCGGCCGTGGAGGCCCGGGACAGGGGCTGAGTGTGTCTGACGGGGGCGGGGGCCTTCTCCGGGTCCTCCCCAGTGACCCGGGGCCCGCTCCGCCCCCGTCGCTCAGCCCGAACCCGCGCGTGTACGACGCGGGTTCAGGCGAGTTCTCGGCCGGACGGCGGTCCGGTGACCGAGATGCGCAGCACCGTCGGGATCCGGTCCAGGTCCAGCGAGACGCGCAGTCTGGCGAGCGCCTCGTTGCGACACCGTTGCCACACGGCGACGGGGTCGGCGTCCTCGGCGAGGACGAGGTCCAGCAGGAGGCTGGGGTCGCGCGGGGACTCGGTCAGTCGGGCCCGTCCGCGGTGCACGCCCGGGTAGGCGCTGACCTCCCTGGACAGGGCCTTGCAGGCGGCACGGGCGACGACGACGGTGCGTCCCCGTTCTCCCTCGTGGAGGCGGAGTGAGGCGACCCGCGCGGAACGGCCCTGCACGAGCAGCCACCGCAGGGCGAGCGCGGTCACCGCCACGGCCGCCCCCGCGACCGCGTAGGGCACCCAGGGCGCGTCCGGCAGCGGTGCGATCCACTCGCCCGCCGAACCGTGGGCGAGCAGGGGCGCCGCGGTGCCGGCGGCCAGCAGGAGCGCGCCGACCAGGGCCAGTCCCTGCCGGTTGCCCCGGGCGGTCCGGCGAGCGCGACGGTGCGGGTAGCGCCTCCGCCGGGTCCTGCTCCGGGTCCTCACCGGAGGGCCCCCTTCACGTACCGGACCCTGGCACGAACCCGCACCGGGCGGGCGGGGGCGAGTTCGAGCACACGTTCCCGGACCCGGCTCTCCACCCCCGCCCTCAGCGCGACGTCGGTGTGCTCGGGGGCTCGGACCACGACCCGGACGGTGCGGGAGCGTATCCGGGCACGGGCCCCGGTGACCCCGTCCACCTCGAGGGCGGCGCTCTCGACCATCCGGCGCAGCCCTTGCCGGGACAGGCCGACGACCAGGTCGCGGTCGTCGGTGCGCAGGACCATGTGGCTGGCCTTGCCCGGGATGAGCGCGGTGAGCAGCAGGTACAGGCCTATGGTGGCGGTCGCCGCGGAGGCGACTGTCAACTCGGGACCGGCCCACCGGGCACTGGCCGCGGATTCGGAGACCCGCTGCAGCGGAAGGACCCGCAGCGGCGACCCGACCAGCACGGCGATCACCTCGGCGGCGGCCACCCCGGCGATCAGCACGGTGACGGTGCTGACCAGGATGGCGGCGGTCGACCTGCGGGGGCGGAAGGTGCGGATCGCGACGCGCTGGGCGGAGCGTGACTCGGCCGCGGACACCGTGGCGCTCACCATCGCGCACCCCCGCTCTCACGGGCGCGGGTGAAGAGCGTGGACAGGTCCGTCTCTCCCGCGTAGGCGCGCCCGGCCAGGAACCCGGCGACGCCGAGGACCAGGACGAGGAGGAAGGCCCCGAACCCACCGAAGTAGGCCACGAGGCCGAGGGCGGACCCGTAGGTCAGACCGACGATCGACCACATCGTTCGTGCTCCTTAACTGCTCTGGGGGAGGTACTCGTCAGCGGACGCGGGGCTCGGCCGGGGTCTCCTGGGTGTCCTCGTCCGGGAGGTGGATGTCGTCGACGGTCACGTTGACCTCGGTGACCTCCAGTCCGGTCATGCGCTCCACCCCGGCGGTGACGTTGCGGCGGACGACCGCGGCGAGGTCGGGGATGGAGATGCCGTACTCGACGACCAGGTTGATGTCGACGGCGGTCTGGGTCTGGCCGACCTCGACGGAGACCCCGCGGGCGGCGGTGTTGGTGGAGGTGGAGCCCGGGATGCGCTCCCGGACGGCGTCGAAGGCGCGGGCCGCTCCCCCTCCCATCCGGTGGACGCCGCGGACCTCGCGGGCGGCCATCCCGGCGATCTTGGCGACGACGTGGTCGGCGATGTCGGTGCGTCCGGTGCCACCGGCGCGGTCGGCGCGCTCGGGGTTCCGGTCGGTGCGGGCGACGTCGGTGCGGTGGGAGGAGGCGGTGTCGGGGGCGGCCGACGCGGGGGCCTCGTGGATGTCGGTCCGGGGGGTCGCGGGGTTCCTGGCTGCCATGGTGTGCCTCCTGTGATCCGGGTGCGTGCGGCCTTTCGTACGGGCCGTCATGTGGAGGACACGGGAGAGGGGGTCTGGCTCACGCGGAAACTTATGTGACCTGGAACACATTTGCTGATCACAAAAACACTACGTAGTGTAGTTAACTTATGACGACAGGTAGTTACCCCGGCCTCGGGAGAGCTGGATCCCGCAGATGCACACGGACACCGCACTACCGGAGAGCGTGCTCGTGGAACGGGCACAGGACGGCGACGACCGGGCCTTCGAAGCCCTCGTCCGCCGCCACCAGGACGTTGTCTACCGCATCGCCCTCCGCACCCTCGGCAACGCGGCCGAGGCCAGGGACACCGCACAGGAGGCCCTCATCACGGCCTGGCGCAGGCTGCCCGACCTCCGGGACCCGAGCACCTTCCCCGCCTGGCTCCACCGCATCGTCGGCCGCCTCGCGCTGAACGCCCTGCGCGCCCGCCGCCCCGAGGATCCCGCCGAGGCGGAGGACCCCGGAATCCGGGAGCGGGAGGCGGGCCCCGCCGACCGGGCCATCGCCACCAACCTGCACGAGGCCCTGTTCCAGGCCCTGTCCGGGTTGCCACCCCCACAGCGGATCTGCTGGATTCTTCGGGAAATGGAAGGATTGGGCTATGAGGAGATAGCGGAGATCGTCGACACCACCCCGACCGCCGTACGCGGGCGCATCCACCGCGCGCGTACCCATCTCGTGGAGGCGCTCGAACCATGGCGGTAGACCCGTCCCACGACCACGACCAGCTGCCCTGCGGGACCTCCGCCGACGCGCTCCTGGGCCACCTCCGGGCGGGCACCGCCACCGGACACGAGCGGACCTGCCCGCACTGCCGGGCCGCCGCTGAGGAGTTCCGGCCGCTCCTGTCGGCTCTGGACTCGGCCCCGGACGAGGGCCGCGAGATCACCGCGCCGCCCGGGCTGCTCGACGACGTGATGCGCACGGTGCGTGCCGAGGGGCGCTCCCGGGAGACCCTCCGGCTGTCCGGCCCCGGCACCGGGGACACCCCCGGTGACACCCGGATCCGCCACTCGGCGGTCTCCGCGATGCTGCGCGTCTGCGTGGACCCGGCCGGGGGACTGATCATCGGCGGCTGCCGGATCAGGAACACTCCGGACGGGCTGGTCGTCGCCGCCACCGCACGGATCCTGAACGGCACCGTCATCCCCGAGGCCACCGCGGCGGCCCGGCAGGCCATGGGCTCCTTCGTCGAGGACCGCCTGGGCCTGCGGGTCGCGCGCATCGACATCGACGTCACCGACGTCATCGAGCTCCCCTGACCGGAACGGACACGACCGGGGCGCCGCCCCGACCCACGCGCCGCGTTCACCGGGTGTCACGGGGCCGGACGCGACCGTGACCGGCATCACCCCCTGCCGTTACCGGGTCGACACAGAACAGCGAACGGGCGCAACGTCGGCTTGGCACCTTCGAGGGCATGGACGCTTTCAGTGGCAGCCATGGAACCGACGACCGTCACGGATTCTTCGGCCGAGAGGTGCTGGAGATGGGGACCCTGCTGTTCGCCGCCGGAGCGGCGCACCTGCTGGTGGTCTCCCTCGGCCACAGCGACAGCGGGGTCCGGACCCTGATCGTGCTGGGGGTCGTACTCCTCGTGTTCTCCGCCCTGCACCGCTGGCGCAGGCACCGCCGATCCCGCCGCCGACCACCCTCGCCCCTGCCGGGTACGGCCTTCCCCGGCCGCTCCGCCTCCCCCGTCGAGGACCGGCTCTGGAGCGTGCGGGTCACCGTCGCCGACGTGCCCGGCGGGCTGGCCGCCCTCACCGGCCGGTTCGCGGCGCTCGGGGTCGACATCCGCCTCATGCAGGTCCACCCGGACGGCACCGACGCCGTCGACGAGTTCTTCGTGAGCGTGCCCCCGGTCCTGGACGAGGCCGACCTGCGCCGCGCCGTGCGGGACGCCGGCGGCCGCCACGCCGTGGTGCGCACCGCCGACGTCCACGAGCTCAGCGACACCACGAGCCGAACCCTCGCCATGGTGGACGCGCTGGTCACCGGCGCGACCACCCTCGAACGCTGCCTGCTCGCCCTCGCCGCGGCCCACGACGTCCGCCGTGTGGAGGTGCCCGAGGGTGTCGGCGGGGACGGACACGGCGGGGCCCGAGAGGAGCTGTCCGGTACCGCCATGGCCCTGCCCGCGCCCGGTGGCGGAGTTCTGGCGGTCCACCGCGCGGGGGTGCCGTTCACCCCGGTGGAGTTCGCCCGCTGCCGTGCCCTGGCCCAGGTGGCGCGGTCGTTGGAGGAGCGCTCGCTGGAGGGGCGGTCGTACGACCGCTGACCGGGTAGGGGACCGTTGTCCCGCCCCGTCCGCCCGCCGTGGTGAACCGGGGCGGCGGGCGGGGCGTCGGACCACAGCGGGTCCCGCACGGGATCCGCACCCGGAGCGAAAGGCACCAGACATGACATCGGACCTCCCCGGCGCCTGGAAGACGCTGGAGGCGGGGGACGCCCCGGCCGCGGTGCGTTCCCTGCGCCACACCGCGGACGGCCTCACGGTCGGGGACCTGGCCGAGTTCACCGCGGCGGTCGCTCGCGCCCAGGGCCTGGACGACCTCGCCACCTCCTCCGAGGCTCTGCGGGAACAGCCCGACAGCGCCCAGGCCTGCTACGACTTCGGGTTCGAGTGCCTGGAGGCCGGAGCACCGCACCTGGCGGTCCCCGCCCTCCGGGCCGCGCGCCGACTCGCGCCCGCCGCCGCGCCGGCCCTGTGGGAGCTGGTCTCGGCGCTGGAGGACCAGGAACGGCACGGTGACGCGGTGCGCGAGCTGCGGGCCTGGGAGGGCGACCTCCCTGACTGGCCGGGCGGTTACCTGCTCGCCTACAACGCGCTGTGCTCCGGGGACGCGGGCACCGCACGCGAGGTCCTCGACCGGCTGTCGACCCCCGACGACGACAGCTGGGACCTGGCCCACGACCGGATCACCCGGATGGTGGACCGGGCCGGGGCCGCGCGGGCGGCGGGCCCCATGGACGAGCGGGACCTGCGCGGTTGGCAGTTCGCGCTGACCGGGGCGGTCCTCGGACAGATCTCCCCGCACGGCTTCGACGAGGGCATGAACGGCCGGTTCGCCTACCTCGGCGACTCCTACACCTCGTGCCTGACGGGGCTGCGGGACCTGGCCGCGGTGCTCGGGGCCACGGGGCAGCGGCCGGACGCGGTCATGCCGCTGCCGGACCGCTCCAGCCGGATCCTCGGGCTGGCCGCCGCCCGGTCGCTGGACCTTCCTGTGGTGCCGGTGGACCCGGAGCGCTCGGACGCCGTGGTGGTCGCCTACGACCTGAACGACACCGACCCGGAGCTGCTGCGCCGGCTGGTGCCCAGGGCGCCCGGGCAGATCCTGTTCGAGCACGCCTCCTGCTGGACGTCCCCTCCCGGGGCCACCGCCGACGTGGTCTCCGTGCTGCACCAGCAGGTGGTCCGGCCCTGGGGTGAGAGCTTCAGGGTGGTGGACGGCGGGGTCGAGCAGGTGCCCGCGGACGACGCGCCCGAGGAGGAGCTGGCCGAACGGATCCTCGCGGCCGAAGCCGAGGAGCGGGACCCGGCGCTGACGCCCTTCGCCGAGGCGGTCACCGACCACTGGGCCCGGGGCCCGCGCCTGCCCGTGGCCACCTCCGGCCCGGTCCGCAGCTCCCGCTTCGAGTAGCCGGCGGGGCACGGTTCCGAGGGTGAGCGACCCGGATCCGGGACAACGGCGGGCTTATGGGTAAATGGGACGTATGGTTTCCCCCCGATCACACTCCGCAAGGACCCCCGTCCGAACGACCACCCTCACCCTCGGGGCGGCCTGCGCCCTGGCGGTGGGGACGGCGCTGCTGTCCGCACCGGCGCACGCCGCACCCGTCCCGGCCCCGGCTCTCTCCGCCCCGGCCGCCTCGGTCCCCTCCTCCGTGGAGGTGACCGAGGACCTCCGCAAGGGCGACTCCGGCGCCCAGGTGAGTGCGCTCCAGGAACAGCTGGCCGCGCTCGGCTACTGGATCGACGGCGTGGACGGCGAGTTCGGCCTGCACACCGAGCACGCCGTACTGGCGCTCCAGAAGGCCGCCGGGATCGGCCGGGACGGCGTCGTCGGCCCCGACACCCGGGCCGCGCTCAGCGCGGGCACTGTGCCGACCGCCGCCACGGGCTCGGGTTCGGTGGTGGAGATCGACCTCGAACTCCAGCTGCTGCTGGTCGTCACCGACGGCGAGGTCGAGAGCGTCATCCACACGTCCACCGGTTCCGGTCAGCCCTACGAGGGCTCCGACGGCTCCGAGCGGATCGCCACGACGCCCACGGGCGAGTACGCGGTCTTCCGTGACGTCGACTCCTGGGACCCGGGCCCGTACGGGGCGCTGTACCGGCCCAAGTACTTCAACGGCGGCATCGCCGTGCACGGGTACCCCAGCGTCCCGGCCCAGCCCGCCTCCAAGGGCTGCGCCCGGGTGAGCCTGGCCGCCATGGACTGGCTGTGGGAGCAGGGCCACCTGGACGTGCACGCCACCGTGTCGGTGCGCTGAGCCGAGGCCGGGAGGCGACCTGTGCCCTTCCTCGTCGCCACCGCCCCCGGCCGCCCCGACCACCCGAACGAGGACTTCGCGGCGGTGACCGCCACCGCCGCGGTCCTGCTCGACGGGGTCAGCGCCCCCGTGCACCCGGACAACGGCTGTTCGCACGGGGTGTCCTGGCACACGCGGCGCCTGGGGGCGCTGCTGCTGGCCGGGGCGGACGCGGGGGCCTCCCTGCGTGAGGCGCTGGCGGAGGCGATCACCGCGGTGTCGGCCGCGCACGAGGGGACGTGCGACCTCGGCAACCAGCAGACGCCCTCGGCCACGGTGGTGGCGGTCCGGGTCGCCGACGACCACCTGGAGTACCTGGTGCTGTCGGACTCGGTGCTGCTCACCGAGGAGGGCGCAGGGGTCCGGCTGATCGCGGACACGAGGTTGGACGACCTGCGTCCCCGGGTGGCTCCGGGGACGCCGGTCCGTGCCTGGCGCAACGTCCCGGGCGGGTTCTGGACCGCCGGCGCCGATCCCCGGGCCGCTGAGGAGGCCCTGGCCGGGACGGTCCCCAGGGGTGCGTTCCTGGCGATGACCGACGGCGCGAGCCGGGCGGTGGAGGTGTTCGGCGACCTGTCCTGGGAAGGCGCTTTCGAGCTGGTCCGGCAGCGGGGTCCGAGCGCTCTGGTGGAACGGGTGAGGGACCTGGAGGCGGCGGACCCCTCCTGTCGGCTGCACCCGCGCGGCAAGGCCCGGGACGACGCCACCGCACTGTGGTGGGAACCCGCCCCTCCCACTCCTAGTTAGGGACGTCCTCAACCCCTAGTTTCGGACATGGCATTTCTCGGGAAAGAAAGATCGTTTTCCAGCCATACCCAAGTGAACAGGGAAAAGAATGCATCTGACATTACGGACGTTTCCATTGGGGCCAGAGATCACCTTTGATCCGTTTTCATAGAAAACTTCTCAACAGGACACCCCGTGGCGAAGCCACCGTGTCGGAAAGAGACGTACGCCTCCCACAAACCCGGACACCAGGCGCTTTCGCGTGTCGTCTTCTTCCGGTAGATTTCCCTGTAACCGGTCAGTCGGAGTTCCCGCCGCAACGCCCCGCATCCGCTGGTCGACCTTCTCAGAACCCCCTTGACCGCACCCGTGCCCCACGGGTGCCGGAGAGTCTTTCCATGACCCAGGCCGTCGCGCCGACCGCCGAAAAGGAGACCGTGTGAGTGTCCCGGGCGTCCTCGAACCGACCGGTCCCAACCGCTCACTCCCCCGGCCCGGTTGGCTCGACCGTGTCCCCTCCGAACCCATGGCCCTCCCCATAGACCCCAACGAGAGCGCGCACCCCGAACCGGAGCAGCGCCCCAACCCCATGGACGCGAACACCCCCGAGGAGTTCCTCCTGACCATGCGCCGCTACCTCGCGTGGGCGGGTGACTGGTCGTACCTGGAGCTGGAGTACAAGTGCGGCGGCGTGGTCAGCGCCCCCAAGTTCCAGCGCGCGCTGGAGGGCACCGAGCTCCCCGGCTACGTGTTCCTGATGGCCTTCGTGACCGCCTGCGTCGGCACCGACGAGGGCGAACGCCTCCGCTGGGCCACCTCCTGGCACCGCCTCCGCCGCGCGGCCCGCGCAGCGGAGGACGCCCGCCTGCGCGCCCTCCAGCAGGAGACCCGACCGGAGGCTCCGCACCAGGACGGCCCCCCGCAGGACAGCTGACCTCGGGCCGCCGTCCTCAGCCGGCGGCGGCGCCCAGGTAGGTGAGCAGGTCCTCGACCAGACCCGCGGGGTCGGTACGGCCCTTCTCCGCGGACAGGTGCCCGGCCAGGGACAGGTCGACCGCGCCGTGGGTCAGGGAGTGGACCAGCGCCGCGGCGCGTTCGGTGTCACCGGCGGGCAGAAGCCCCCTGTCCTGGGCCCCCGCCACCAGGACGACCAGCGCCGTCCGGGCCTCCGCGGCCGCGCGGCCCAGGACCGCCGACTCGCTGCGCCACGAGCCGAACACCAGCTTGAACCGGGCCGGGTGGTCCAGTGCCCAGACCGTGTAGAGGTTCAGCGCCGCCCTCAGGCTCTCCGGGCCGGTCGGGGGCAGGGACCGCAGCGCCGCCCCCAGTCCGCCGAGCTCACCCGCCGCGACCTCCGCGAGCAGGTCCTCCTTGTCGGCGAAGTGCTTGTACGGGGTGTTGTGCGAGACCCCGGCCAACCGCCCCACCTCGCGTAGCGTGACCGCCTCGGGACCACCCGAGTCCAGGAGTCGGGTGGCGGCGTCGAGGAGCTTGTCCCTGGTCGTGGTCGGCATCCCCGCAGACTACCGAGCGGGCCACCAGTTGGCGCGGCCGAGCAGGCGCATGGAGGCGGGCACCAGCAGTGCGCGGACCAGGGTGGCGTCCAGGATCAGCGCGACGGAGAGTCCGATGCCCAGGGTCGTGACGACCAGCGAGTCCGACACGATCCCCGTGGTCGCGAGCACCACCACCATGAGCAGGGCGGCGCCGCTCACCACCGCCCCGGTGTGCTGCAGCGCACCGGCCACGGAGCGGGCGGTGTCCCCGGTGCGCGTGTACTCCTCCCGGGCGCGGCTGACGATGAAGAGTTCGTAGTCGGTGGTCAGGCCGAAGGCGATCACCAGGACGATCTCGTACAGCCACAGGTCCGTGGTGCCCACCGGGTCGAATCCCAGGAGCGGGGCGAGGCCGCCTTCCTGGATCGCCCAGGTGAGCAGGCCGAACGTGGCCGCCAGGGAGAGCACCGCGGCCAGCACCGCCTTCACCGGCAGCACGACCGACCGGAATGCCAGGCCGAGCAGGACCAGGGTGGCCGCCACGACGAAGGCCAGCACCCCGGGCAGGGCGGCGAGGGTGGCCTCGGTGTCGTCCAGGGTCCCGGCGGGGGTGCCCGCACCGCCGACCAGGACCTCCCGCGCCCCGGGCGGTACCGGTTCGGCGCGGATCGCGCGGACGAGGTCGAGGTTGCCCGGGTCGTCGGGCGCCCCCTCGTAGGCCACGCTGAGGTGTGCGAGCCCGTCAGAGGTGTGCTCCACCCGTGTGCCGGAGGCCCCGGGCAGGGCTGCGAGCCGGTCCGCGTAGGACTCCAGCCCCGGCAGGTCGGCCTCCCCCTCGCCGACGACCGCGACGTCCATCGTCGGGCTCGCGGGGCCGCCCACCGGGAAGTCCTCCGCCAGGATGCGGGAGCTCACCTGGCCGTCGTTGTCGGAGGGCAGGTAGCGGTGGCTGACGGTCCCGGCGTCGAGGGACAGCAACGGCAGGGCGGCCAGGGCGAGGACCGCCGTCACCGCGGTGAGGCTCAGCCAGGGGCGGCGCATCACCCCGGTGGCGAGCCGTTCCCACAGGCCGGTGGCGGTCAGGGCGGGAATCGGCAGCGGGAACCGGTTCACCCGGTGGCCCAGGACCGCGAGCAGCGCGGGCAGCACCACGACCGCGGCGGCGATGTTGAGCAGGACCACGCTGATCCCGCCGAGCCCGATGGAGTGCGAGACGGGCTGCGGGAACAGGAGCATGCCGCAGAGGGCCACCGCGACGGTGATCCCCGAGTAGGCGACGGTGCGTCCGGCGGTGGCGAGGGTGGGCGGGAGCGCGGCCGCGACGTCGCCGGTGCGGGAGAGCTCGTCGCGGAACCGGCCGACCACGAAGAGGCCGTAGTCGATGGCCAGGCCCAGGCCGAGGAGCACGGTGATCTGGAGGGCGAAGACGGACACCTCGGTGACCTGTGTCCACAGTCGCAGCAGGGCGGTGGCACCGATGATCGAGAGCACCCCGAGGGCCAACGGCAGGAGCGCGGCGACCAGGCCGCGGAACACGACCACGAGCAGGACGAAGAGCAGCGGCATCGCGATGACCTGAGCGGCGACCAGGTCGTTCTCGGCGATCACCTGGAGTTCGTGGACGCTGGTGAGCTGACCGCCCAGGTGGTGCTCGAACCCGTCGGCGGGCAGGTGGTCCAGGACCGCCTGGTAGGAGGCGAGCCGTTCCTGTTCGTCCGCGCCGGCCATGGTCAGGGCGACATAGGTGGAACGCCGGTCCTCGGAGACGAGGAGGTCGGGGTCGTACGGACCCGGGTCCCAGTGGTGCAGCGCCGATTCCACGTGTTGTCCGGGGAGCCGGTCGAACACCCCTTCCAGGGCGGCGGCCCGGTCGGGATCGTCCACGGTGCCGCTGTCGGCGCCGCCGTCCGGGGAGGCCGTGTAGACGGCGACGGCGTCGATCCGTTCCGCCCCGACCCCCTCGGCCCCCTCCAGCAGGGCCTCGGCCCGCGCGGTCTCGGTGCCCGGGGCGTCGTAGCCGGAGGTACTCAGCTCACCGAACACCCCGGCGCCCCAGATCCCTGCCAGCGGTACGAGCAGCGCGGTCACCAGGACGACCGTCCAGCGCCGGCGATAGGTGAACCGTCCCAGCAGGGAGAACATGCGCGCCTCCTTGGTTGACAACGTCAACCCATGGTTGTGGGCCACCCTCCGAAGGGTCCGCAGTGGCGGCGTGTAGACACTGACAACTTTAGATACCGGGGTGACAGTGTCAACCCCCCACCGGCCGGACCGGCGGCGGCGAACGCCCCGGGTGAGCGCCCTCACGCCGCACGAAACCCCTTATGGGCAGGGGGTTCCAGCCTGTGGTTCGGATCACCGGACAACTTCGGTCAAGCGGGGATTGCCATCCCGTGGTCACCCGTTGCACGCGGAGTGTCCCGCACATGGGACCGCCCCAAGGTGCCCCACCCGAAGGTGGCTCACGGCGCCGAACACCAACCCCCAGGTTGACCCTGACCTTCCACAGCCATGCCCTGGAGAGCTCGTGAGCCTTACCGTCGCACGCCCGAACGCGCACAGGAACAACCGGATCGACAACGACCGGCCCAACCGCACGAACACCAGCCCCCCGGCCCCGGCCCCGAGCCGGTCCACCGCCCTGCTCGTCCTCGTCCTCGGCGTCCTGTCGGCCATCGGCCCGCTCGCCACCGACCTCTACCTGCCCGCGCTCCCCGAGATCGCCGCCGACCTCGGGGCCAGTGAGTCCCGGGTCAAACTGACCCTGACCGCCGTGATGGCCGGCCTGGCCCTCGGGCAGCTCGTCTCCGGCCCGCTGAGCGACCGCTGGGGCCGCCGCGCTCCCCTGCTCGTGGGGACCGCGGTGTTCACGGCGGTGACCTTCGCGATCGTGTTCGTGTCCTCGGCCGAGGCGTTCATGGCCCTGCGGTTCCTCCAGGGGCTGTCCGCGGCGGCCGGCCTGGTGGTCTCCCGCGCGGTGGTGCGGGACGTGTTCCACGGCGACACAGCCGCGACCTTCTTCTCCCGGCTCGTGCTGCTGACCGGGCTGGCGCCCATGCTCGGCCCGGTCCTGGGCGGTCAGCTGCTGCTGTTCGGACCCTGGCAGCTGATCTTCGGGGCGCTGGGCCTGACCGGAGCGGCGACCTTCGCCCTGGTCCTGTTCGCACTGCCGGAGAGCCTGCCGCGCGAACAGCGCCGGCGCCAGGACCCGCGGGTCCTCGCCCGCACCTTCGGCCGCCTGCTCCGCGACCCCGGGTTCATCGCGCCGACGATGGTCCTGACGCTGAGCTTCGGGATGAGCTTCACGTACATCTCCGCGTTCTCGTTCGTGTCCCAGTCCGAGTTCGGGGCCACTCCCCAGCAGTTCAGCCTGATCTTCGGCGTGACCACGCTCGGCATGATCATCGGCAACCAGGTCAACGTGGTGCTGATCCGCCGGATGGAGCTGCGCCGCCGCCTCGGGCTGGGGCTCGTGGGCGCGGTCGCCTCCGTGGCGGGGATGGGCCTGCTGGCCGCGAGCGGGTCGGCCGGCCTGGTGACGGTCACCGCGGCGCTGTTCGTGATGATGGTCTTCACCGGGCTCATCTCGCCCAACGCGACGGCGATGGCGCTGTCCGGCCAGTCCTCCGAGATCGCCGGGACCAGCTCGGCGCTGCTGGGGACGCTCCAGTTCGGGGTGGGTTCGGCGCTGGCCGCCACCGCCGGGCTGACCGGCTCCACCACCATGGCGAGCATGACCACGGTGATGCTGGCGACGGCCGTGGGCGCCGCCCTGGTGTTCCTGTACGCGGCCGTGCGCGAGCGCGCCGCCGGCCCGGCCCCGGCCGTCTGAGCGGACCGGGCCGGGCCGCCCCTGTGGATGGCCTTCCGGCTATACACACGGGGTATACATCATGTGTATAGTCAGTCGCATGTCACTCGGCCAAACACTTCTGGGGCTGCTGGAAACCCGCCCCCAGCACGGATACGACCTCAAGCGGGCCTACGACGAGCGCTTCGCCACCAAGCGCCCGCTCGCCTACGGGCAGGTGTACGCCACCCTGTCCCGGCTCCTGAAGAACGGGCTGGTGGAGGTGGACTCGGTGGAGCCCGGTGCGGGCCCCGAGCGCAAGCGCTACACCGTGACCGACGCCGGGGTCACCGACGTCGAACGGTGGCTCGCCTCCCCGGAGAGCCCCGAGCCCTACCTGCAGAGCACCCTGTACACCAAGGTCGTGCTGGCCCTGCTCACCGGCCGCTCGGCCGACGACATCCTCGACGTCCAGCGCGCCGAGCACCTGCGCCAGATGCGCGAGCTCACCCGCCGCAAGGCCGACGGAGACCTCTCCGACCAGCTCATCTGCGACCACGCGCTGTTCCACCTCGAAGCCGACCTGCGCTGGCTGGAACTGACCGCCGCCCGGCTGAACGACCTGGCCGGAGAGGTGCGGGGCCGATGACCCACTCCACCCCCCGGACCGCACCGGCCCCGGAGAGCACCGGCACCCCGGAGGACGCCGTGGAACCGCTGCTCGTCGGATCGGGCCTGCGCAAGTCCTTCGGCCTCACCCAGGCCCTGGAGGACGCCTCCCTGAGCCTGTACCCCGGCGAGATCGTGGCCGTCATGGGCCCGTCCGGCTCCGGGAAGTCCACCCTGCTGCACTGCCTGGCCGGGATCGTGCGGCCCGACGGCGGCCGCGTCGGCTACGGCGACACCGACCTCACCGAGGTCTCCGATTCCCGGCTCAGCGACCTGCGCCGTACCGAATTCGGCTTCCTCTTCCAGTTCGGCCAGCTCGTCCCCGAACTCTCCTGTGTCGAGAACGTCGCGCTGCCCCTGCGGTTGGGCGGGGAGTCCCGGCGCCGGGCCGAACGCACCGCCGTCGACTGGCTGGAGCGGCTGGACGTGGCCGAGGTCGCCGGGAAGACCCCGGGTGAATGCTCGGGCGGCCAGGGCCAGCGGGTCGCGGTGGCCCGGGCCCTGATCACCCGGCCCCGGGTGGTGTTCGCGGACGAACCGACCGGTGCCCTCGACTCCCTCAACGGGGAGCGGGTGATCCGGATGCTCACCGACGCCGCGAGGGAGAGCCGTGCCGCCGTGGTCCTGGTGACGCACGAGCCCCGGGTGGCCGCCTACGCCGACCGTGAGGTCGTGGTCCGGGACGGCCGCACCCGTGACCTCGGAGGGCTCGCATGAGCCTGCGTGAACGCGCTCCCGGAAAGGTCCGGCAGGAGCGGGCCCGACCGTCCTTCCTCAAGGACCTCTGGCTGGGCGCCCAGCTCTCCGTGCGCGGTGGCAGGGAGGTCGTACTGCGGACCCTGCTGACCGCGACAGGGGTGGGCGTGGCCACAGCCGCCCTGCTTCTGGCCGCTGCCCTGCCGACCGTCATGGCCCACCTGAACGAGCGTTCGGCGGACCGCCTCGACTACCAGGTGGCGGAGTACCCGCCACCCCCCGCGGGCGAGGACACCCTGCTGTTCAGCCTCGCCGACACCGCCTACGAGGGAAACCCGATCCACGGACGGATCGTCCGGGCCGAGGGGTCCGATCCCCCTCTCCCTCCCGGGGTGTCCGAGATCCCCGGCCCCGGGGAGATCGTGCTCTCCCCCGCTCTGGCCGAGCTCCTCGAGGAACCGGAGAACGAGGTACTCCAGCGCAGGTTCGACCACACCCCCGTCGGAGAGATCGGGCCCGAGGGCCTGATGGGACCGCACGAGCTGGCCTTCTACCTCGGTGACGGGGAGTTGACCCTGGACAACGCCGGGAACCGGATCACCGGCTACGGCGGGGAGCCGGGCCCCAGCGGGGACGAACCCGTCATCATGCTGCTCGGTGCGGTGGGCGTGATCGTCATGCTCACCCCGGTGGTGGTGTTCCTCGGCGCGGCGGTGCGCTTCGGCGGCGAACAGCGCGACCGGCGTCTGTCCGCGCTGCGGCTGATGGGCGCCGACCGCGGCGCCACCCGGCGTATCGCGGCGGGTGAGACCCTCCCCGGGGTCGCGCTCGGCCTGGCCCTCGGAGTGGGATTCTTCCTCCTCGGACGCCCGATCGTGGAGTCGGTGCCGATCTCGTCCGGGTTGTACACCGCCGACGTGACACCGCACCCGGTGCTCGGCCCCCTGGTGTTCGCCGCGGTACCGTTCCTGGCCCTGTGGGTGGTGCTCGGCTCGCTGCGCGGTGTGGTGGTCGACCCGTTGGGCACCGTACGCCGCGCGGAGCGGACGCGTCCCAGGCTGTGGTGGCGACTGCTCCTGTTCGTGCTGGGGGTCTCCCTCATCGTTCTGAGCATGCGTCTCAGCCTCGCCGGGAACCAGTGGGTCCCGATGGTGTCGGTCGGGCTCCTGGCCTCCCTGTTCGGCACGACGGCCGTGCTGCCCTGGTTGGTCGACCGGCTCTTCGGCCGCGCCTCGGGCGGGCCTCTCTCCCTCCAGCTGGCCCTGCGCCGGCTGGGCGCGGCGGGCGGCGGACCCACCCGCGCGGTCAACGGGATCGTGGTGACCGTGGCGGGCGCCATCGCGTTGCTGAGCCTGTTCGCGAACGCCTGGGACGACTCCACGGTGGAGCTCGCGGAGACCATCGAGGAGGTGTACGCGGATCAGGAGTTCGGCGCGCCCGGGTTCCAGCTCCAGACCGATCTGCGGTCGGTCCCGGTCGGGAGCGACCCCGCCGGTGCCGTGGCGGAGGTGCGGGGCGTGGAGGAGGTCCTGGCCTACAGCAGGGTGGACGGCGTCACCGACGACGGCTCCGGGATCCGCGTCCTCGTCGCCGACTGCCCCTCCCTGCGGCTGATGGCCGACCTGCCCGAGTGCTCCCCCGGGGACGCCTTCAGCGGGGTGCCGGGGCTGGAACCCGGTGGCACGCTCATGGTCGGGGGCGGCGACGAGGTGAACGCGGCTCCCTGGACCGTGCCCGAGTTCACCGAGTTCGACGGACCCCTGGTCGAGCACCCCTGGTACGGGTTGGGGCACACGGCGAAGGACGCCGTGCTCGCCACTCCGGAGGCGGCCGCGCTGCCCGAGGGGATCGCGGTACCGGGCACGCTCTGGATGCGGGCCGACCCGTCCGCCTCCGGAATGGCGGAAGAGCTCAAGGCCGCTATCGCGGCCCTGGACCCGACGGCCCGGGTGGAGATCCCGTTCGCCAGCGCGACCATCCCCACCATGATCAGGATGCGTGACGCGCTCACCGCCGGGGCCCTGGCCGCCCTCACGGTGATCGCCGCCGGACTGGTGGTGGGCACGGTCGAGCAGATCCGGGAGCGCAGGAGGGTGCACGCGGTGCTCACCGCCTTCGGCACCCGACGACGCACTCTGGTGGCGTCGGTGCTGTGGCAGACCGTGCTTCCCGTACTCCTGGGCATCGCCCTGGCCACGGTGGTCGGGATGGCTCTGGGAGCTCTGATTCAACGATTGGTGGGGCTCCCCGTGGCCTTCGTCCTGCCAGACATCCTCATCATCGTCGGCGCGGGGCTGGGCGTGGCGGTCCTGACCACCCTGCTGGCCCTGCCCCCGCTCCTGAGGACCATGCGCCCGGAGGGTCTGCGCTGGGAGTGAGCGTGCCGCGGTGAACGACCCGGCGGGTCCGCGGTTCGAGCGGGCGCGGACCCGCCGCCCGGTTCCGGGCCCTCATGGTGGGAGGGTCCGGAACCGACCTAAGCTGGTTCAATGTCCGCCACCACCGGGAAGACCGGGACCGGCCCGCCGCTGGACGGCTCCCCCTTGGCCGGGGCGGCCTGGCCCGGGGAGCTACGGCCCTACCAGCGCGAGGCCCTCACAGAGGTGGACCGGCGCTGGTCGGACGGGGCCGGGCGGACCTGGATCGTCCTCCCGCCCGGCTCCGGCAAGACCCTCGTCGGGCTGGAGGCCGCCCGGCGCCTGGGCCGCCGCACCGTGGTCCTGGCGCCCAACACCGCCATCCAGGGGCAGTGGGTACGGCACTGGGAGGGCTTCGACCGGCCCGACGGCTGCACCGCGGGGACCGACCGGGGCCTCGGGCACGCCGTCAACGCGCTCACCTACCAGTCGCTGGCCGTCTTCGACCCGGATGCCGAGACCGACGAGGAGGGCCGCTCGGCCACCCCCGTGCGCGACCGGCTGCACGCCAACGGGCGGGCCCTGGTGGACGCGCTGCACGACGCCGGTCCGCTCACGCTCCTGCTCGACGAGTGCCACCACCTCCTCCAGGTGTGGGGGCGCCTGCTCGCCGAGATCCTCGACGAACTCCCCGACGCCCGTGTGATCGGGTTGACCGGCACTCCCGCCGGGAGCCTCACCGCGGCGGAGAAGGAACTGGTCGACCGGCTCTTCGGCCCGCCCGTCATCGGGGCGTCCGTCCCCGCGCTGGTCCGGGACGGGTACCTCGCGCCGTTCGCCGAGCTCGTGCACGTCACCGAGCCCACCCTGACCGAGCACGAGTACCTGGCCGGTCAGGGGGCCCGGTTCGCGGCGATGTGCACGGACCTGCTCGCCCCCGGGTTCGCCACCACCGACTTCCTGCCCTGGCTGGACGCGCGCTTCGTCTCCCGGGACATCCGTGAGGGCGGGCGGATCGGCTGGAGCACCCTGGCCGCACGGTCCCCCGAACTCACCGACGCGGTGCTGCGCCTGCACCACCAGGGGCTGGTCGCGCTGCCCGACGGCGCCCGGGTCCACGAGCGGCACCGGCACCCGCCCCGGGCCGAGGACTGGACGGCGCTCATCGGCGACTACGCCCGACACTGCCTGGCCCCCGGTTCCGACCGGGAGGGCTCCGAACGGGACGAGGAGGCGCGCCAGCGCATCCGGGCCGCCCTGCCGTCCGTGGGATACCACCTCACCCGCAACGGAATCCGCCGCGGCGCCTCCCCCGTGGACCGGGTGCTCGCCCGCAGTGCCGCGAAGTCCCTGGCCACCGTGGAGATCCTCGCCGCCGAGAAGGACGCCGTCGGCCCCCGGCTCCGGGCGCTCGTCCTGTGCGACCACGAACGCGCTTCCGCCCGCGCGCCCGCCGCGCTCCGGGGCGTGCTCTCCGACGACGCGGGGTCGGCCTGGCTCCAGGTGGGACGGCTCGCCGCCGACCCGCGCACCTCGGTACTGGACCCTGTGCTGGTCACCGGCAGGACCGTGGCGACCGGACCGGACACCAGCGCCGCGTTCCTGGACTTCGCCCGCGACGCGCTGCCCGGGGTGGAGCTGTCGGTCCGCGAGACCGACGGACTGCACGTGGTGGAGGGCGCCTGGACCTCGCGCGTCTGGGTGGGCGTGGTGACCCGGTTCCTGGAGTCCGGCGGCTGCCAGGTGCTGGTGGGCACCCGGGCGCTGCTCGGCGAGGGGTGGGACGCGCGCGGGGTGAACACGGTGGTGGACCTGACCACCGCCACCACCCCCACGTCCGTGGTGCAGAGCCGCGGGCGGGCGCTGCGGCTGGATCCGGACTGGCCGGAGAAGACCGCGCACACGTGGACGGTGGTGTGCGTGAGCCGCGAGCACCCGCGCGGGACGGCCGACTGGGAGAGGTTCGCGCGCAAGCACGAGGGGTACCTCGGAGTGAGCGCCGACGGCGAGGTGATGAGCGGGGTCGCGCACGTGGACCCGGAGCTGTCCCCCTACGAGCCGCCCGCCGATCCGGGGGCGGTCAACGCCCGCATGCTGGCCCGCGCCGCCGACCGGGAGGGCACCCGGAACCGCTGGCGGCTCGGTACGGGGTACCGGGACCGGTTGCTGACCACCCTCCGGGTGCGTGCGGCCAAGGGGCAGGAGACGGTGGGCACGGAGACAGCGGAACCGGGTGCGGACCTGGCGCCGCCGCCTCCGCCCCGGGCGCTGGTCGGACCGGAGGGCGTACGGATCCCGGGCGGGAACCGGCCGTCGAAGAAGACGGTGGCCCTGGCCGTGTTCGCCGTGGTGTTCCTGGCCGTGGCGGTGTTCGAGCCGTGGGCGGCGGTTCCGGCGCTGGGCTTCGCGGCGCTCGGTTCGGGCTCGTGGCTTCAGGAGTGGCGGAACCGCCGGCCGCTGCGCCGCGAGGCCGAGCAGCCGGTGGAGACCATCCGGTACGCCTGCGCCGTGGCCGACGCGCTGCGCGGGGCCGAACACTCCCGAACGGGAGCGGAGGGGGTCCGGGTGCACGTGGACACCGACGGCGTGTACCGGTTCACCCTGACCGATCCCGAGTCCTCCGAGCTGTTCGCCGAGGCCCTCGACGAGGTGCTCGGCCCCCTGGTGGGCAGCCCTCGCTACCTGGTCCCCAGGTACGTCCCCGCGCCGAAGGGACCGCCGAGGGCGGTGTACCACGCGGTGCCCTCACTGCTGGCCCGCAACCGCAGGGGCGCCGACGCCTTCGAGTCCGCCTGGCGCGTGTGGGTCAGCTGGGCCGACGCGGTCCACACCCGCTCCGACGAGGGACGCGCGCTGCTCGCCGCCCACCTCGGCAGCTCCCCGGTCGAGGTGACCACGGCCCGCCGCCTCGCCTGGGAGTGAGGTCGGGACGGGCCCCGCGGAAAGCGACGGCCGGAACGGGCCCTGTGAGAGCACGGCAGGACCCGTTCCGGTGATCGGCGCGTCCGTCAACGCTCGGCGGCCTTCGTCCCCCCGGGCAGCGCGTCGCCGTCCTGGAACACCGCGGGCGCCTCTTCCGTGGTGCCACGCCTCCCGGACAGGAGGGCGAACACCCCGATGGTGGCCACCAGCGACAGGGCTGCGACGCCCAACGAGGTGACGTCCCAGGCCGCCGTGAAGTGCTCGGCCAGGGCTCCGGGATCGGAGCCCTCCAGGTCGCCCGCGGTCACCCCGCCGGCGATCTCCGCAGAACCGGTACGGAAGGCCACGATGCTGGTCAGTGCCGCACCGAAGACGGCGATGACCAGGGCCTCGGCTCCACCTCGCAGGGTGTTGAGGAAGCCGGCCGCCATCCCCACCTTCTCCGGTTCGACGATGCTCATCGCCTGTCCGTCGGTGATCCCGAACGAGAGCCCCATGCCGGTGCCGATCAGCACCAGCGGTAGGAACAGTCCGAGCGGGGTGATGCCCGGGTGCAGCACCAGAAGCAGCCCGTTGCCGACGGCCACGAACAGGAGCGCGAGAACGATCAGTCCGCGTGGCGACACACCCTGGTTGACCAGCCAACCGCCCAGTGGCGGGGCCACCAGCACCGGGGCCGTGAGCATGAGCATCATCAGACCCGCGGTCTGGGCCGAGGCTCCCTGTACGCCCTGGAGGTAGGTGGGCAGGAAGACCAGCACCCCGAGGAAACCGATCGAGGTGGTCAGGGTCGCGAGACACCAGGCCATGAAGCGGCCGTTGCCGACCAGGCTCAGGTCGAGCACAGGCTGGGCCACCCTGCGCTGGACGGCGACGAAGACCACCAGGAGCGCCAGGCCGGCCGACAGCGCGCCGACCACCCTCGGGGTTCCCCAGCCCAGCTCGGGCGCCTCGATGATCGCGTACATCACCAGGGTCAGGCTGAGGACGAAGGTCACCACGCCGCCCCAGTCCACACGCGGCCGCTCCGGGGCACGGGGCTCGGCCATGAACACCGAACCGGCCAGGATGACCAGGCCGACCCCGACATAGGCGAGGAACGCCGCACGCCAGCCCGCCGCGCCGACCAGCAGGCCGGAGAGCGTCGGCCCGATGGCGATGCCGACACCCGCCATGGTGCCCATGGCGGCGAAGGCCCGGGTGCGCGCGGCACCGTCGAAGGCGGTGGCCAGCAGCGCACCGCCGCTGGCCATGATCGCGGCACCGCCGATACCGGTGATCAGGCGGGCGGCGTCGAGCAGGAGGATGTCACCGACCAGGGCGCTGGCCCCGTTGCCCAGCGAGAAGACGACCGCGCCGATGACGAACAGCAGCCTCCTCCCGAACAGGTCGGAAAGGGAGCCGCAGACCAGGGTGAAGGCGGCGAAGGTGAGGTTGTACCCGGCCACCACCCAGTGCAGCGGAGCGCCGGAGGCTTCGAGCTCCGCACCGATGCTCGGAACGGCGACCGCCGTCCCCGAAATCGACATGGCCACGACCAGGACTCCCAGCATGACGCCGGCGAGCAGCAGCCCCGGACTTGATCTCTGACGTGGTCTCCCGCGCGTCGTACCCACGTGTTTCTCCTTCGCTTCGGCAGCCTTCGCCCCCATCCTCAAACCTCAAGTAAAGTTGATGTCAATACGGTGCGTCGGGGGCCGGTCACCGAAAGGTGCTCCCCGGCCGCGCCTTCGGAAGCTGGGGCTTCATCCGCAGGACACCGGGTGTTCGGCCCGGGCTCTTCCTCCCCTGGTTGGCTCGGCGCGGGCGCGACCGCGCCCGAGTCCCCCGAACCACCAGGAAGCACCATGCGCACGACCCTGACCGCCTCGGCCGTCCTGGCCCTCGGCCTCACCACGGCCGTTCCCGTCCACGCCGACGACTCCCCCTCGTACGGAGCGCCCGAGGCGAGCGGGGCCATCGGGCTGTCCGCGCTCGGCAGCTACCACACGGACGTCTTCGACGACTCCGCGGCCGAGATCGTCGCCCACGACCCGCGCACCCAGCGGCTGTTCGTGGTGAACGCCGCGTCCGCGACCGTGGAGGTCCTGGACGTGTCCGACCCCGAGCGGCCCGAGAAGCTCTTCGACCTGGAGACCGCCGGGGTGGCGGCGGCCGACGGTTCCGTGGTGGAGGAGGGCGGCGCGGCCAACTCCGTGGCGGTCCACGGGAACACCGTGGCCGTGGCGGTGGAGGCGGCGGACCACACCGACGACGGCTGGGTGGTCTTCTTCGACACCGACGGCAACCCGGTGAACGCCCTGCGGGTCGGTGCCCTGCCGGACATGGCGACCTTCACCCCCAACGGGCGCATCCTGCTGGTGGCCAACGAGGGCGAGCCGAACGACGACTACACGGTCGACCCGGAGGGTTCGGTGAGCGTGGTCGAGGTGGGCCGCAGGCCCGCCTCGCTCACCCAGGACGACGTGCGTACCGCGGACTTCCGCGCCTGGGACGAGGGCCGCGAGCTCCACCCGGACGTGCGGGTGTTCGGACCCGACCTGTCCACCGGCGAGCCCGGCACCCCCGGGCGGGTGGCGCGCAACCTGGAGCCCGAGTACATCGTGGCCGACACCGCCTACAGCGCCCACGTGGTGCTCCAGGAGGCCAACGCCTTCGCTGTCCTGGACCTGCGCACCGCGGAGTTCACCGACATCGTGCCGTTCGGGCTGAAGGACCACCTCGAGCCCGGGAACGAGCTGGACGTGTCCGACCGGGACGACGCGGTCGACATCGCCAACTGGCCGGTCCTGGGCATGTACCAGCCCGACGGGTTCGACTCCTACCGGTGGCGGGGACAGACGCTGCTGGTCACCGCCAACGAGGGCGACGCCCGTGACTGGGACGGCTACTCGGAGGAGACCCGGCTGAAGAACCTGGACAGGACGGCCCCGCTGTGCGAGGACTCGCCCCGGATCCAGGACTTCCTCGCCGACAACGACCAGGGGATCAGCAGCGTGGACGAACTGCTGGCCGACCACAACATGGGGCGTCTGACGGTGAGCACCGCCGACGGTCTGCGTGAGGACGGCTCCTGCTACGAGGACGTCCACGCCTTCGGCGGGCGCTCCTTCTCGATCTTCACCGCCGACGGCGAGCAGCTCTTCGACTCCGGCTCCGACTTCGAGCGGATCACCGCCGAGGCCGCGCCCGAGTACTTCAACTCCAACCACAAGGAGAACAGCTTCGAAACCCGCAGCGACGACAAGGGCCCCGAGCCCGAGGACGTCGTCCTGGGCAAGGTGGGCGGCCGCACCTACGCGTTCATCGGCCTGGAGCGGGTGGGCGGGGTGATGGTCTACGACGTCACCGACCCGCACGACGTGACCTTCACCCAGTACCTCAACCACCGCGACTTCGACGCCGAGCCGGGTACCCGCGAGGCCGGCGACCTGGGCCCCGAGGGGCTGACCTTCATCAGCGCCGGGGACTCCCCGGTTCCGGGCACCCCCGTCCTCGTCGTCGCCAACGAGGTCTCCGGCAGCACCACGCTGTTCCGCGTCGACCGGGGCTGAGCCTCCGTGGCAAGGGGGAGGGGGCGGAGTTCCCTCTCCCCCGCGCCGATGACCCGGTGTTGGCGGGCCGACGCGTAACATGGCGTTCCGCCGCTTCCGAACCGAACGCGGCGCGAGGGTGAAAGGCGTCCCCGACGGGGCATGATGTGGTCCTCACACCAAGACGCAGGTGGTCGGCGTGTCCGTCAACGAAGAACTGGTCGAGATGTTCGCCGGGCTGCTCGAGGACTCGCACCTGACGACGATCGAGCAGCTCCCGGCGACGGTGGGCAGCCGTGCCGAGCGCGCGGGCTTCCACCACGTGGCGATCTACGTGGTGGACCTCCAGCAGGACGTGCTCCGGCTGCTGGTCCGTGGCGGGTCCGAGAACGACCCCGAGTACAGCGAGACCGAGCTGTCGATCAACGACACCCTGGCCGGACGCTCCTTCGAGACCCTCACCCCCCTGAGTGAGACGGGTGCGAAGCTCGACCGGTGGTGGGTCCCCCTCCAGGACGGGGCCGAGCGGCTCGGAGTCCTGCGCGTGGACACCGAGGAGTCCGGGGACGCGACCCTGCGCGCCATGCGGGCACTGGCGGTCATGGTCGCGATGATGGTGGTGGTCAAGCGCGAGTACAGCGACTCCTTCGCCCGGCTGTGCCGGACCCGGCCGATGAGCGTGGCGGCCGAGCTCCAGTGGAACCTGACGCCGCCGAACGAGTTCGCCAACAACCAGGTGACCATCAGCGCCGTCCTCGAACCGGCCTACGAGGTCGGCGGCGACGCCTTCGACTACGGGATCGACGACGACGTGGCCCACGTGGCGGTGTTCGACGCGATGGGCCACGACGTGACCGCGGGCCTGGCCGCCAACCTCGCTGTCGCCTCCTACCGCAACAGCAGGCGGGAGGGCGCCTCCCTCATGGAGACGGGTGAGGCGATCGAGGCGACCCTGGTGGAGCACCTGGGGACCGTCCGCTACGTGACCGCCCTCATCGCCGACCTGAACCTGAGGACCGGGATGCTGACGTGGATCAGCCACGGCCACCAGCCGCCGGTGCGGATCCGGGGCGGTCGCATGGTCGACCTCCCCGAGGGCCAGCCGGGCTCCCCGCTCGGCGTCGACCTGGGGCTGGGCGCGACCGCGTGCCAGGAGCAGCTCCAACCGGGAGACCGCCTGGTGCTGTTCACCGACGGGATCACCGAGACGCACAACCCGGGCGGCGACGAGTTCGGCCTGGACCGGTTCGTGAACTTCATCGTCCGCCACAACGCGGAGGGCCTCCCCATTCCCGAGACCCTGCGCCGCCTGATCCACGGCATCCTCGACTACCACGGCGGCGCCCTCCAGGACGACGCCACCGTCCTCTTCCTGGAGTGGCACGGCCCCTGAACCGGAGCGCGGCAGGGCGGGAGCCGACCCAGCCACGCGCCCGGAAGGACGCGAACTTCGGAAAACAGTTCACCGAATTCGGATAACAACACGGGATATTCTTTGGGAATCCACTCCCCTGAAACACGGGGAGGGTTATCCGATTGTCATTGCACGGTGTCCTTTGCCTTCCCTTTGCGCAACTAGAGTCTCCGACTGGACAGTATTCACGCAGTTCAAGAGCGCAGTACTGCTCAGCCGCCCGCGAACGTCCGCCTGACCGCACAGCCCGGACGCGCAACATCCCCCTCCCGGCCGGAAACCCGAGAAACGGCCGGGCGCACCGAATGAGGGTTCCTTGAATTCCTGTGCCCGCAATCGCACCCGCCGCGCCCTTCAGGGCGGCCTGGCCTTCGTCGCCTTCGGCGCCCTGAGCCTTTCGGCCGCGCTCCCCGCCCACGCCGACACCGGGGAGGTCGGCTACGCCCGTGCGACCGTCGCGGGTGAGGCCGACATCCACACGCTTTACCCCCAGGCCGGAGACGTCCACGGCACCTTCCGGTACCTGGACGCCTTCGACGGTGAGATCTTCGCGGACTCCAGGACCGGCATCCTGGTGGACGTGGTGGAGGACGAACTCCGCGCCCAGGTTCGCTTCGAGGAGCTGCGCATCGAGCTCACCGAGGGTGACGTCGAAGCCATGCGCGAGGCGGCCGTGGACGGTGTCTCACAGCCCGGTCTGGAGAACCCCGAGGGCGGCTCCGACGAGCTGGTCCTCCAGACCTCCTTCACCGGCACCCACATCATCACCGAGCAGAACTGGGCCGGTGACCAGGAGTTCCTCCACGAGGAGGGCGAGACGTCCGTCGCGGTGAACGAGGTGGGCGCCGAGTTCTCCTTCGTCACGGAGACCTCTCCTTGGGAGGGCACCGTGGAGCGTCGGCCGCTGTGGGGCGCCCACCAATCCCTCGACCTGGTCGTGGAGTTCCCTGAGGAAGAGTTCAGCGTCACCTACCGGATCGGTGAGACCTGGGTCGGCGCCGACGTCCCGCCCGCGACCGACGGCGGTGGCGAGGACGGCAGTGGCGAGGACGGCGGTGGCGAGGACGACGACGGTGACACCGGCAGCGGAGATGAGGACTCCGGCGAAGGCGACGGGGGTTCCGAGGACACCGACGGCGAGGGCGGCGAAGAGGGCGGGGGCGGCACCGGCAACGGCTCCGGCGAGGACGAGAACGAGGACGTCGACGCCCCGGCCGACGAGAAGGGCGGCAAGGACGACGAGGACCTGGCCCGGACCGGGGTACCGGTCGTCGGCCTGATCGCCGCCGGTGCGGCCGTGGCCGTAGGCGGTGGCGCCGCCGCCTACCTGGCCCGTCGCAGGAAGAACGCGTCCGCCGGGGCGGACACGGCGGAGAACAGCGAAGGCTGATCCTCGGCGAGAACGGCGCCCGGGCTTCTCCGGGCACCGTTCAGCCCCGGGGGAAGAGGGCGTCGACGAACGGGTTGCGGAACTTCCCGGCCGGGTCGAAGCGCTCCAGCAGGGCGGCGAAGTCACCGGCGCGCGGGTAGGAGGCGACGACCTCCTCCGGGGGCAGTCCGGAGAGCTTGCCCCAGTGCGGACGCGCGTCCAGCGGGGCGAGGCGCTCCTCCACCGCGGCGAGCACCGGGGCCACCGCCTCCGGGTTCCGGTGCCAGGTGAAGTGGAAGGCCACCGAGTCCCGACCGTAGGCGGGGCTGAGCCACAGGTCGTCGGCGCGGACCGTGCGGACCTCGGAGATGTGCAGTACCGGGGCGATCAGGCCCCCGATCCGCCGCAGCGCCGCGAAGGCCTCCGGGGCGGCCGCGCGCGGCAGGTAGAACTCGGACTGGAGCTCCTCCCCCGCGCTCGGCTGGAACTCGGAACGGAAGTGCGGAAGCCGCTCGAACCAGGGGCCGGCCACCCCCAGCTGCTCGGTGGCGGGGTCGGTCGGCGCCCCCGGGACCGGGTGCTCGGGACCGGTCGCGGGGCGGCCCCCGCCCCAGGTGCCCTGCGGCCGGCCCTCGCGGTGCTTGAGCCAGACCCGACCGGTGTCGGAGTTCCAGTCGGTGAACAGGCTGACGCTGTAGGCGGCCCCGAACACGTCGTCGAAGCGGTCCGCGACCCCGTCCAGCGGGACGTCCAACCGGACCCGCTGGGACACCTGGAAGTCGGGTTCGACCTCCAGGGTGAGGCGGGTGACGATGCCGAGGGCGCCGAGCGCCACCACCGCACCGGGGAAGGCGTCGTCGCCGCGGCGCAACCACTCCGGTCGGCCGTCCGGACCGATCAGCTCGATGCCCCGCACCGCGGCGGACAGGCACTGCTGCCCGTCCCCGGAGCCGTGGGTCCCGGTGGCGCAGGACCCGGCCACCGAGATGTGCGGCAACGAGGCCAGGTTGCCCAGCGCGAAGCCCTGCCGGTGCAGTTCGGCGGCGAGCTCGGCGTACCGGGTCCCCGCGGAGACGGTCACGGTGGAGGCCGCCGGATCGACCTCGATCTCCCTCGGAAGGGCGTCCAGCCGGACCAGGTCGTGCCCGGAGTCCGCGACCCCGTTGAAGGAGTGGCCGCTGCCGAGTGCGCGGATGCGCGGGCTGTCCTGCACCAGCGCGGAGAGTTCGTCGAGGCCGTCGGGGTGGTGGATCCGGGGACTGGAGTAGGTGAGGTTCCCGGCCCAGTTGCGGACCGGCGCGGGCGAGGCGGCCATGCGGTGTCTCCAGGGGGGAAGCAGAGGGGTGTCCCACCCTACGGGGGAGCTGTTCTCCCCGATCGGCCCCCCACCGCTTTCACGCAGGCGGAGCGAGCGGGACCCGGACGTCCTCTGCGGCCGGGCCCGCAAGCCGTCGGCCATCGGTGCTCGGACACCCGGCTGCCCCGGCGCCCCGTCCTATGCTGGGGCCATGGCAGAGGTGAGTGGTCGTGAGGGTTCGTGGTCCTTCGACGGAGCCGCGGTGTGGTTGGCCCCGGGAAAGCGGGCGCACGCGCTGTGCCGGGCCCTGGGAGTGGTCTCCCTGCCCCTGGACGCACTGGTCGGTGCCGTCTTCGAGCCCTCGGGCCGCGGGGGCGTGCTGCGCGTGTACCCGCGTCCGGGAGCCGACCCCTTCACGGAGGTCACCCAGGGGACGCTGAACACGAGGGTCGACCCCTACGCACTGCGGATCGGCAGGTCCGGGGTGCTCGTCGCCGAGTACTTCGCCGAGACGGTGGCGGCGGAGCTGGCCGCGGCCGGGCCCGGGAACGACGCCCCCGCGGACCGGTACCTGGTGGAGCCCCCGAAGGTGCCGGTCCACTCCACGGTGGGCGACGCGTCCGTCACCTTCGACGGCTCCGGCGTCTACGTCCGCCCCAACTGGAAGTCGGAGAACGCCAAGCGGGAGGACGGTTCCGGGCGGCTCTCCCTGGAGGAGATCGCCGAGGTCCGGTGGACCCCGGCCACGGGCAACCGCGACGGAAGCCTGCGCTTCGTCCCCGTCTCCGGCGAGCGGCACTCCGATCCCCGGTACGACCCCTACTCCGTGCACTGGAGCCTGTGGGGGAAGGACTACTGGGGCGGGACCACGTCCGTCGTCGCCGCCGCGGTGGCGGCCCGCCTGCCCCACCCCTCCGCGCGCGGGCTTCCCGAGAAGGGCACCCCGCGGGCGCTCCCCTGGTGGAAGGGGTCCACGGAGCGGGGGTGACCTCCGCGCCCGGGGCGGACGGGGGCCGCGCGGATTCCGTGCTCGCCCCCCTCCGCGCTCACTCGGAGCGGTTGAAGCGGGTCACGACGAGCCAGATCAGCAGGGCGCAGGCCGCCGCCACCAGTCCGACCTCGGCGACCCACGGGATCCGCCACCCGAACCAGACGACACCGGGGTTGTACAGCGCCTCCGTGGCGGCGGACGTGTCGAGGTGGGCGAAGACCGCCTGCCGCATGGGGTCGACCACGTACGTGACGGGGTTGACCAGGGTGATCGCCGCGAGCCAGGGGGGCAGGTTGCCGATGGGGAACAGGGCGCCCGACAGGAGCACCAGGGGCGAGATCACCAGCTGGGCCATACCCATGAACCCCTCGCTTCCCTTGACCACCAGGGCGATGAGGATTCCCAGAGCGGACGCCGTCAGCGCGACCAGGAAGGTCAGGGCCAGCAGGACGAGCAGCAGCATCGGCGCGTAGGGCACCCCCGCCAGCCCGGACACGGCCAGGACCAGGCACGCCTGGATCGTCGCCAGGGTCGCTCCCGAGAGGACCTTGCCCAGGGCCAGGGCGGAGCGCCGGGCCGGTGCGACGAGCATCCCGCGGAGGAAGCCGGCCTCCCGGTCGGTGACCACGGTGGCGGCGGAGGACACCGCGGTCCCGATGACCGCCATGACCACCACGCCGGGGAACATGACCGCGGTCAGCGGCAGGCCGTCGTCACCTCGCGGGACGAGCGAGCCGAACCCCACCCCGATGACGAACAGCCACATCAGGGACTGCAGGAGCATGGAGACGGAGCGCCCCACGTCGTGGAGGAAGCGGAAGAGGTCGCGCTGGAGGACGACCCGCACGGTGCGCAGGTCGTGGCGGAGGCCGAGGGGGGCGGCGGGTCCGGGCAGGGGGCGGGCGGCGGTCATCGGGTGTCCTTCGCTGGTCCCGGGCCCGGCGAAGGCGGGCCCTCTGGATGGTCGAACGCGGGCTCCGGGGACGCGCGCCCGGCGGTGGGGCCGCTCTTGCGCCCGCCGGTGCCGTCTCGTAGATTCCGATCGCCCGGCCGCCGACGCGGCACCGGCGCGACCCTACCCCGCTCCGTCGTGGAACGGGAGGGCACAACGCCGCGCTCGGTGAGCGCCGCACGGAGGGAGGACCGGTGGAGGACACAGGGGCCCCCGGGCCGAGGCCGATGCTCCGCGCGCGCGGTCTGGCCAAGAGCTTCGGTGAGGTGGAGGCGGTCAGAGGGGTGGACCTGGAGATCGCTCCGGGGGAGCTGTTCGGGCTCCTCGGCCCCAACGGCGCGGGCAAGTCCACGCTGATCGGGATGCTCTCCACGCTCATCACCCCGACCTCGGGGTCGGGGAGCATCGCCGGGTTCGACATCGTGCGGGAACGCGTCGACGTGCGCCGCAGCATCGGCTTGGTGTTCCAGGAGCAGACGCTCGACCGGTACCTGACCGGTTGGTACAACCTCAGGTTCCACGCCGAGGTCTACGGGGTCCCCGCCGACGAGGTCGACGACCGCGTGGAGGAGGCGCTCAGGGACGTGGGCCTGTGGGAGGAGCGCGACAGGCTGGCCGGGACCTACTCCGGCGGCATGCGCCGGCGGTTGGAGATCGCCCGGGGGATCCTGCACCGCCCGGCCCTGCTCTTCCTCGACGAGCCGACCGCCGGACTCGACCCCCGGTCCCGCGAGGCCGTCTGGGACCGGATCAGGGAGCTCAACGAGCTCGGCGGCACCACGGTCCTGATGACCACGCACTACCTGGAGGAGGCCGAGAACTGCGACCGCATCGCCATCATCGACGGGGGCCGGGTCGTGACGTCGGGCAGCCCCGCCGAACTCAAGGCGTGCATCGGACAGGACCGGGTGGAGGTCGTGGCCCGAGCCCCCGAGGCACTGCGGAACGAGCTGCGCGACAAGCTGGGCGTGCACCCCGTGGTCGAGGGGGACACGGTCTGGTTCACGGTCGAACAGGGACGCCTGTTCGTCCCCCGCCTGTTCTCCGAGACGACCGCCGAGATCACATCCGTGCAGGTCAGAGCCCCGTCTTTGGACGACGTCTTCCTGGAGTACACCGGCAGGGGGATCAACGCGGGGGCGGTGGAGGCCGCACCGGCCGCCGGAGGCCCCGCGCGCTGAACCGCCTCACCCGTGCGCGCGCCGTCCGATCCACAGGCCGTGGGCGAAGGGGTCCGTCCGCACGTGTTCGGCCTCGCACCCGGCCTCGGCGAAGGCCGTCGCGAACTGCTCCGGCGTGAACAGGGACATGCGCATCGACTCCGTCGCGTGGCGCAGCCCCTCCTCCGGGTCGGCCACGGCGTAGTGCACGGCGAGTTCCATCCTGTCCCCGCGCCCGGGGAGGAGGCGGGAGTGGGACAGCCGGACGACGGTCCGGTCCCCCTGGTCCACCACGTCCCGGGAGACGTATCCGGGCAGGAACTCGTCCGGACCGACCCAGGGCTCGACGAGGAGCACCCCGCCGGGGTTCAGGTGGTCCAGCAGCAGCCGGACGACGTCGGCCAGCTCGGCCTCGGAGTCCAGGTGGGGGATGGCGAACAGGCAGCAGACGACGTCGAAGCGCTCCGCCAGCCGGATCCGCCTCAGGTCGCTGCGCCACGCGCGCAGGCCGGGGACGCGCGCGCGGGCGAGCGCCAGCATCTCCTCCGAGCCGTCCAGTCCCGCGACCTCGTCGAAGTGCTCGGCGAGGGCGCGCAGGTGCAGGCCCGTGCCACAGGCGACGTCGAGCAGAGAGGTCGCACCGGGGGCGCGTTCGTCGACCAGCTCACGGATCCGGGCGGCCTCCCCCGCGTAGTCCTTGCCCCGGTGGATCATCACCGCGTCGTAGATCGCGGCGTAGTCGGTGTCGTACATGTGGGTGCTTCTCCGCCCGAGTCCATCGTCCGTCGGTCCCGTGCCGCGAACCGCCGCGGCCGCGTGCCCCGCGGGGCACGCGCGATCATCCGTCAGCCCCTCGCTGCCCCGTTCCCCTCGCCGCGACCACCGGTCCCCGGGGGCTCGGCGAAGAAGGGGAGGAACGGGCCGCCTCCGCCCGCGGCGGTGCTCAACGCGAGGAGGACGCCCGCTCCCCCGGTGGCCAGGTCCATGGAGAGCCGGGGCATCCGGCCGCTGGGGAAGGCCGTGTGTCCCCGGAAGGGCAGGGCGTACCACTCCAGTTCGAGGGTGCGCGAGCGCAGGTCCTGCTCCGCGCCGCCCAGTCTGGCCAGGGCCGCGAGCTGACCGGCCTTGCCGTGGAAGAGGTCGGCCTGGGCGAACATCGACGTGTGGCAGGAGCGTTCCAGCGCGGGCAGGTCCTCCGCGCAGCGGCCGTCCTCCCGGTACTCCAGGAGGTCCTTGGCCACGAGGGCGCACCCGAGTCCCCCGGCCTCGATGTTGGGCAGCGCGCGCACCCCGCGGTCGGGGAGCAGGCGTGTGCCGTCGGGCATGACGGTGCTCTGGTCGAGGTCGAGGTGGAGCGCTCGGACGGCCGTGTCGAGGCAGGAGGTGTCCCCGGTCGAGCGGTACAGGTGGAGGAAGCACAGGGCCACCCCGCTCCAGCCGCGCATGAGCCCCGTCCGCCCGGCTCGCCGGTGCTCCTCGGAACTCTGCCGCCGGGCTGCGTCGACCGCCCCGGACAACCGGTCCGCCAGGGCGAGGGCGCGCTCCATGTGGTCGGTCCCGTAGCCGCGCCCGGCGAAGTGGGCCAGGTTCGCGCAGGTCCCCGCCAGCCCGGAGAAGAGGGAGATGCCCTCGTGGTCGGCGCCGGTGTCCCGCTCCACCAGGGCGGCGGCCTCCTCGCGGTGCCCCAGGTGGTCGAGGACGTACGCGAGGCCGGCGACGCCGTCGTAGAAGCCGGGGTGGGGGGAGCGCAGGCGCCGGGAGGCGGCGACGAGCCACGCCTCGAGTTCGGGCGAGCGCTCCAGTCCGGCACGGTCCAGTGCCCAGAGGACGCCCGCCGCGCCGTGGGCCATCCCGTACCCGCCGGTGAGGAACTGCTGGAGGTCCCCGGGGAAGAGCCGGTCGGTCCGCGTGGGCTCCGCGGAGGCCAGGATACCGGCCGCGATCGGCTCGCGGCCGACCCGGGAGGGGCGCGGTGCGCCGGTGCGCGCCGCGGGGTCCGCGACGAGTTCGCGCGCGATGCCGTCCGCGAACGCGCGGGGGACGGGGAAGGAGTCCTGGAGCAGCTCCACCAGTTCGGCGGCCTTGTCCGGGTCGAGCGCGATGATCCTGGAGAAGGGGATGAAGACGGCCAGCCGGGTCGCCGCCAGGGCGTAGAGGTCGAGGTCCGTGCCGCTCCTGGCGCGCGTGGCGAATCCGGCCGCTCCGAGCGGCGGCCGGTGGTCGGTGTCGGACGCGTCGAAGGACAGCTCGTAGTCGACGAGGGAGACGGTGTCGTCCGGGCCGACCAGGACGTTGTTGGAGTGCAGGTCGGCGAAGACCAGGCCGCGCGCGTGGACGGCGGCCAGGATCTCCTCCAGCCGCTCCAGGACGCGCAGTGCCCTGGACGTGAAGGCGGCGATCGCCTCCTCGCCCGCGTGCGCGTCGGCGATCCCGGGGTGGTGGAGGGTGCACCAGGAGCCCAGTGTGCGGCCCTCCCTGTACTCCTGGACCAGGAAGCGGTGACCGCCCAGGGTGAAGCTCCCCAGCAGCTGGGGGACGCCGGGGACGCCGACGAGGCGGCGCAGGTTCGCCTCCTCGCGCACCTGCCGCTCCACGGCGTCCCGGAGGTCCCCGTCGAGGCCCGCGTGGGGACGCGCCTCCTTGAGCACGACCTGGGTGCCGTCCTCCTCCCTGCGCGCCAGGTAGATGCCTCCGGCGTTGGAGAAGTGCAGGGCCCGGTCGATGACGTAGGGCTGGCGCTCGCCCCCCGAGGCGGCGTCCGCGTGGGGTTTCAGGAAGGAGGGGAGGGTGACCCAGGACGGCGGGGAGAACGCCGGGAGGCGTCGGTCCGGGACCAGGGTGCCGTCCGGGTGGCGCAGGGCCGGGACCGGGGCCCCGTGTTCCCCGGGGCACCACATCTCACGGAAGGCGCCGTACCTCACGTAGAGGGGGCCCTCCTCCCACCGCAGGTCGCTGAGGACGCGGGGGCCGGGCCCGCCGCCGATCCGCGCGGACAGTCCGCGCAGGGTCCGCTCCAGCTCGTCCTCGTCACGGGTGTAGATCGTCAGGAGCTTTCCGCTGGAGGCGCGGGGGGCGTACTTGGTGTTGGCGGCGACGAGGAGGTTCCGGTTGAGCAGGTGCTTGAACGTGAGCCCGTGCTCGGTGCAGTGGTCCCAGACCGCGCGACACGTCGCGTCGGCGGTCTCCACGGTCGCCGATACGTGGATCTTCCATCCCTGCTCGGGGAGGGAGGCGGCGTCGGGGGAGACCACGTGCCAGTGACCGCTCCTCGTGCGGCTCCAGCCCTCGGGGAGCGCCGACCCCGTGACCGTGAAGTCGACCGGTGCCCCGACGGACAGGGGGGAATCGCTCGTGATGCGGCTCGGATCCTCGAAGAACACCGGATCGGCGAGTGTGTACATCTCGACCAGGTCGAGCATGGGGGACTCCTTCGGCGGTGGCGGAGGGTGGTCTGCTCAGCGCGGGCACTGGTGTCTCAGCCGGTGCGGGAGGCCTCCCGCCGCTCCGGGCGCGGCCCGGCCGCGATGCGGTCGAGGATGGGCGCTCCCGTAACCTCCCACGTCCGGCGGGACACCGAGTAGAAGTGCAGGTCCCACAGGCGGCCCTGGAAGTAGACGTGCTGCGGGAGGGTGGCCTCCCTCATCGTGTCGGTGAGGGAGGAGCCGAACTGCCCGAGGCTCGCGTCCGTGGTCAGGAAATACACCTTTCTCAGGTCCTCCCGGTCCGCGAAGGCGTAGTTGACGAGCATCATCATGGATTCCGCCCCCACGCCGACAGGAAGCCGCCCCACCCGCATGAAAATGCCCAGCTTCGCGTGCCCGGCGGGGTCGTGCTCGCGGATCGAACCGAAGCCGAGGATCTCTCCGGTGCGCAGGTACTCGATCTCGAATATCTCGACGAGCGGTTTCGCCACGTTGTGGTACGAATCGATGAACTCCTCGCGAGACGAGAGGCTTTCCAGCCCCAATTCGACGAGCAGGTCGTAGAGTTCCGCGACGTTCTCCGACGCGAGCGGCCTGAAACGGATGCGCGGGGTCCGCGTGTGGAGTGTGAGCATGGCGCCACACCCTAGACCCAGGCGGTCTCCGGGCCGCCGGAAGCCGGTTCCCTCCAAGTGGTGTGAGCGTCGGCCCGGGGCCGTTTCGTCCCGCCGGCGGGACGGGGAACGCTCGGCGGCGGAGACTGCGCGAACTCCTTGCCGCCCCGGAGGAAGTGGCCTAGGTTCTCCCGTGCCGGCAACGGCTTTCACGAGAAGGGAGGTTGACATGGTTCTCTCTGATGTTCTGGCCCTTCAGGAGTTGGACACCGCTGTGGACGAAACTGTTCTTCTGAACAGCGGAGTCAGCTACGTCGGCTGCAGCTGACACTGACTCTTGACCGTGCGCTGTGAAGAATTCTTTTCTTCACAGCGCCTTTTCTCGTCGGTGCAGTTGTTGGGAGAGTTTGTGCACGGTGTCATCCACCCCCATCTGCGGACGCGTGCCGCCGGGCTCGTGTCCACCAAGGAGCGGTTCGGGGCCGAGCCCCGCGAGGAGTTGTCCCGGCGGGGCCTTCGGGGGCTCCCCAGCGAGGACGTCTTCGCGTCGCTGTGGCCCAGGAAGTACGAGGGGGTGGCCGCGCAGTTCCTCGTGGAGGACGCGGCGACGGACCGGGTGGGCGGCTACGCCTCCCTCCACGCCCTCAGCTCCCAGGGCCGCTACGTCAAGTGCTCGGTCGCAGCGGACCCGGACGTGCTGGGGCCCGAGGCCCTGACAGACGCCTTCGCGCTCACCGTGAACTACGGCTTCTCCATGTGGAACGTGCGCAAGGTCTACTTCTGGGTGGTCGATCTGGGGCTGCCCGCGCTCCGCGCCACCGGGGTCGAGATCGTCAGGGAGGGGACCCTGCTGGAGTACGTGCGCGACGGGGAGCGCCTGCGCACGGTCCGCATCTTCGCCGTCTACCGCGAGGCCTGGGACGCGGTCGGCGCCGACCGCGTCCGGCGCGCGGTGGAGGCGGAGTGAGCGGGGGCCGTCTCCCGGTTCCCGGCGCCGGAGGGGGGTCGCGGTCGTGCGGGTGTTGATCGCGACGCAGGCGGAGCGGACCCACTTCCTGGGTCTGGTGCCGGTGGCGTGGGCGCTGCGCGCGGCCGGGCACGAGGTGCTGGTGGCCAGCCAACCCGCCCTGGGCCCCGTGGTCACCGGCGCGGGGCTGCCCTTCGCCCCGGTCGGCAGGGACCACTACTTCGCGAGGGTCAGCCGGGACGGGCTGGCCGACCGCCATCTGGACTTCGACATGGCGGAGGACCGTGATGAGGTTCTGACCTGGGAGTACCTGAGGGAGGGGTACGGCAAGGTCGTGACCTGGTGGTGGCGGATGGTGAACGACCCGATGTTCGACGATCTGGTCGCCCTGGGCCGGTCCTGGCGTCCCGACCTGGTCGTCTGGGAACCCTCCACCTACGCCGCGCCCGTCGCCGCCCAGGCCTGCGGGGCCGCCCACGTGCGGCATCTGTGGAGTGTGGACCTGTTCACCAGGGTCCGCCGCATCTTTCTCCGGCGCTGGGCGGAGCAGCCCGAGGCCGACCGCGAGGACCCCCTGGCCGACTGGCTGGCCGGCAGGGCCGCCCGCCACGGGGTCGAGTTCTCCGAGACCCTCGTCCAGGGCCAGGCCACCATCGAACAGGTCCCAGCCTCCCTGCGCGTTCCCTCACCCCCCGGTGTGGACTACCTCCCCATGAGGTACGTGCCCTACAACGGACGCGCCGTCGTCCCCGACTGGCTGCGCACCCCGCCCGAACGCCCCCGCGTCGGGCTGAGTCTGGGCACCACGGCCACCCTGAGACTGGGCGGCTACACCGTCGACGTCACGGCCCTCCTGGAAGGGCTGTCCGAGCTGGACGTGGAAGTGGTCGCGACCCTGCCCGTACACGAGCAGGCCAAGTTGGGCACCGTCCCGGGCAACGTCCGCCTGGTCGACTACGTGCCCCTGCACGCCCTCGCCCCCACCTGCGACGCCATGGTCACCCACGGCGGCCCCGGGACCGTGCTCACCGGGCTCGCGCACGGGGTGCCCCAGCTCCTGGTCCCGCACGCCCGGATGTTCGACATCCCGGTGTTGTCGAGGCTGGTGGAGGCGCAGGGCGCCGGCACCGTCCTGCCCCCGGAGCAGGTGGACCCCGACACGGTCGGCGCCGCTGTCCGCACCCTGGTGAACGAGCCCGGACCCGCACGCGCGGCACGCGGACTCGGCCGGGAGATCGCCGCCCTGCCCACACCCGCACAGCTGGCCGACACACTCACCGCGCTCGCCCGCCGCTGACACCGGTCCGTTCGGTACCGGCCCGCCGTTCGGCGCTCAGGCCGACAGGGAACCGCGGGCGTGGGCGATCCGCTCCAGGTCGGCGACGATCCGGTCGGGAGCCGGAGCGCGCAGGGCCCCGTCGCGGAGGCGTGCCGCCCCCTCCCGCAGCGCCTCGTCGGCCAGGATTCCGGACAGCAGCGCGTCGGCCTCGGTACCGAGGACCTCGGACGGGGACAGGGAGCGGGCGGCGCCCTGCTCACGGAGCGCGCGGGCGAGGGGCGCCGCGTCGATCAGCTCGGAGTTGACCACGACGAACTGGGGGACGCCCTCCACCAGTGCGTTGCAGGCCACGTCGAAACCGCCGCCGTGGACCAGCAGCGAAGCCGTCCCCATCAGCATGTGGCTCGCTCCCGAGTCCACCACCCGCACGCCCTCCGGCAGGGCGGGGAGGCCGTCCGTGCGCGAGGGCGGGGAGAGCACGACCACTTCGGCGCCGAGCAGCAGGGACGCGTCGACCACGTCCACCAGCGTCGCGACACCGTCTCCCCTCCTGTCCCAGGAGCCCCAGTCCACCAGGATCCGTCGGCCTACGGCGTCCTCGCGGGCCCACGCGGGGAGGACGGCGGTGCCGCCGTAGGGCACCGGTCGCACGCTCAGGTGCGTACCCGACTCCAGCTTCCGCCAGCGCAGGGCCTCCGGCAGCTGGTGGACGGAGAACTGGCCGAGGAGGAGGTCCGTGGAGAACTCCACGCCGAACGCGCCCGCGCGCTCCTCCAACCACTGGGTGAGCGGGTCGGGGGAGGACTCCGCGGCGGCGCGCTCGGCGTAGAGCCCGCGCAGACGCGCGGGGAGGTCGAGGCCCCACAGGAACCGTCCGTGCGCGGCACCGCAGGCCTCGGCCGCGATCGCCCCGGCGAAGGTGTGGGGCTCCCAGAGCACGAGGTCGGGCCGCCACTCGCCGCAGAAGCGGACCAGGTCCTCCACCACCGGTTCGTTGACGAGCTTCCACCACCAGGTGACGTACAGGTCGTAGGCCTGCCGCAGCTGCTCCGGCGTGAGCGCGTCCGCGTCCTCGCCGAAGGGGTCGAGGAAGGACTCGTCCTCATGGCTGCGGGAGTAGGCCAGGACGTCGGCGAAGGAGTGGTCGGCACCGACCGGCACCACGGTCAGGCCGGTCTCCGCCGCGGTCCCGGCCATGGCCGGCTGGGTGGCGATCCGCACCTCGTGCCCGGCCGCGCGCAGGGCCCACGCGGTCGGGACCATGCTGAAGAAATAGGCCTTGTCCGCGTAGGCGGCGATGACGATTCGCAATGTTTCTCCCTGGCTTCCCGGTATTTCGTTGGTCCGATGTTCTGGGGGCTGAAAAGCGAAGCCGCTTCTTGACAAGCGAGGTCCCCTGCATGTTCATTGCGGGTGTTGCGCCTCGGGGCCGCCCTCCCCACCCAGCGGGATGCCGTTATCGTTGCCGGGGATTCCGCAGGGGAGCTTAGCAGCGGGCGGCGTGATCACGGTTGCGTTCAGGCGTCACATCGGGTCCGAAGTGTTTGGCCAGGAATGTCGGCGTACGGTCCTCACGAGGAGTCACCATGAAGGGTATTGTGTTGGCAGGTGGTACTGGCAGCCGCCTTTACCCCTCGACACGGAGTATTTCCAAGCACCTCTTCCCGGTTTACGACAAACCGATGTTCTACTACCCCCTGTCCGTCCTCATGACCGCCGGCATCCGAGAGGTGCTGGTGGTGTCGAACCCGGACGGCCTCCCCCTCATCCAGAGGGTGCTGGGCGACGGAAGCGCTCTGGGGATGGACATCCGGTACGCGGTGCAGACGGAGCCCAGGGGCATCGCCGAGGCGCTCGTCATCGGCCGCGACCACATCAGCGGCCACCGGAGCGCCCTCGTCCTCGGGGACAACATGTTCCACGGAGAGGGTTTGGACGGACACCTGAACCGAGCGGCCTCCTCCACCTCGGGATGCACGCTCTTCGGGTGTAAGGTCAGCGATCCCCGGAGCTACGCGGTCGCCGGCTTCGGAGAAGGCGGGGCGTTCACCTCTTTGGAGGAGAAGCCCGCGGCCCCGAAGTCGGATTACGCGGTCGCGGGTCTCTATTTCTATGACCAGGACGTGGTGGATATCGCCATGGAGGTCGAACCCTCCGGGCGCGGTGAACTCGAAATCACCGATGTCAACCGCGCCTATCTGGAAAGGGGAAGGGCTGAATTCGTGACCATGGCGAACGAGGTGATGTGGCTCGACCTGGGCACGGAGGAGTCCCTGTTGGAGGGGGGCCGGTACGTGTCCACCATGGCTCGGGACTCAGGGGTACGAGTCGCATGTCTTGAGGAGATCGCGTTGCGCATGGGGTTCATCGGAGTGGAGGAGTGCCACCGCCTCGGGGCGGAGATGGCGAACTCCCCCTACGGCGAGTACGTCATGGAGGCCGCCCGCCGGGCAGCCGGGCTACAGCAGGGTGCGGGTGTATGAGAATCCTCGTCACCGGTGGAGCCGGGTTCATCGGCTCCAACTTCGTCCGGCGCGTGCTCACCGGGGTGTACCCGCTCTTCGCGGACGCCGAGGTGGTGGTCCTGGACAAGCTGACCTACGCGGGCACGACGGAGAGCCTGGGGCCCGTGGCGGACGACCCCCGCCTGACCTTCGTCCAGGGGGACGTCTGCGACGAGCAGGTGGTCAACAAGCTGATGCGCGGGGTGTCGCTGGTCGTCCACTGCGCGGCGGAGACCCACGTCGACCGCTCCATCGCCGAGGCGGAACACTTCGTCCGCACGAACGTGCTGGGCACGTACCACCTGCTGGAGAGCGCCTTCAGGGAGAACGTGCGCAACTTCGTCCTCGTCTCCACCGACGAGGTCTACGGAACCCTGGACTCGGGCTCCTGGGTGGAGACCGACCCGCTGGAGCCCAACTCGCCGTACTCGGCGTCCAAGAGCGCCTCCGACCTGCTGGCGAGGTCCTTCCACCGGACCTACGGCATGAGGGTCTGCGTGACGCGGTGCGCCAACAACTACGGGCCGTTCCAGTTCCCGGAGAAGATGGTCCCCCTCTTCGTGACCAACCTCCTGGACGGGATACCGGTCCCGCTGTACGGGGACGGCCGCAACGTCCGCGAGTGGGTCCACGTCGACGACCACTGCGACGCCCTCGCCCTGGTGGCCGAACACGGTGAGCCCGGCGAGGTCTACAACATCGGCGGGCCCGCGGAGAAGCGCAACCTGGAGGTGACGGAGGCGATCCTGGACCTCCTCGGCCAGGACCGCTCCATGATCCGTTTCGTCGCCGACCGGAAGGGCCATGACCGGCGCTACTCGGTGGACGGCTCCAAGGCCGCGGCCCGGCTCGGGTACCGCCCCGCCCTCTCCTTCGAGGAGGGCCTCGCGCGCACCGTCGACTGGTACAAGGACAACCGCGCGTGGTGGGAACCGCTCAAGAAGCGCCATCAGCGGCAGAACACCCCCTGACGGGACGGGTCCCGCATCCGTCCCGCCGGCGGGACACCCGGGTTCCACCACGCCTGGACACGAGTACGAACCGATCGGGACTGGGATGGCCACTGACGAACTTTCGCCCCGGGAACTCCTCTCGAAGCCGCCGGGCGCCCCAGAACTGACGGACCGTCCGTGGACGGTGCGGTGGGACCTCGTGGACGGATCGGCGGAGGAGCTGGTCGCCGACCTGCTCCCCCCGGAGACGGAGTTCTCGACCTCGGGGAGCACGGGGACCCCCCGGTCCTGGTTCCGCACGGACGGGCAGCTCCTGGACGAGGCACGCCTGCTCGCCGGCCTCGTGGCCGACACGCGTCCGGAAGCGGTGGTGTCCTTCGCCCCGCCCAGGCACGTCTACGGCCTGCTCGCGAGCGTCCTCGTCCCGGCCGTGCTGGGCGTTCCCGTCTGGTACGTCCCCCGGTTCGGCTCACTCCCGTCCACTAGGCACCGCCGCTGGGCCGTGGTGGCGATCCCCTGGACCTTCCGCATCCTGGGGCGCCGACGGGCCTGGCTGGAGTCGGCCGAGCGGCTGGCCTTCGTGCACAGCACGGCAGTCCTGCCACGGAGCGCGGTCGACCTGCTGTCCGGCCTGGAGGCGAAGGCGAGCCTGGTGGAGGTCTTCGGATCGACGGAGACCGGTGGTGTGGCCTACCGGCGCTGGGCCTCCGACGCCGAGGCCTGGCACCTGTTCCCCGACGTGGAGTTCGCGGGGGACGGGGGCGGGCCGTCCCAGGAAGAGGCCCCGCTCGTGGTGCGCAGCCCGCGCATCGCCCGCCCGGAGGAGGGGACCGCCGGACCGGAGCACCGGATGGACGACCACGTCCGCCGCGTCGGCCGACGGGAGTTCGCCTTCGCCGGACGCCGGACCCGGATCGTGAACGTCAACGGCAGGCGGCTGGACCTCGATCTCATGGAGGAACGGCTCCTCGCCGCCGTCGACTGCGACGACCTCGCCTGTGTCCCGGTGCCGGACGAGTTCACCGGTGAACACTTCGACCTGCTGCTCGTGCCGGGGCGGACCGGGGCGCCCGATCCCGAGGCGCTGCGCAAGGCGATCGAAGGGCTCGCGTGCCGTCCCCGGAGCGTGAGGACGGTGGAGCGGATCGACCGCTCCGAGACAGGAAAACTGCGGCGTGTGCAGTCCGCGCAGCCCCACCCCGAAGGAGTGCACAGATGACGCTCGCCCCGACCCGCCTGTCCGACGTCGCCGGCCTGGCCTCGCCGGACGCACGGCTCGACTGGACCGAGGACGACCTCGGGCGCATGCGGGACAGCGCCGCGACCATGGCCGAACACCTGGCCGCCGGCGCCGACGTCTACGGCGTCACCCGGGGTTTCGGCCCGCTCGTCGCCTTCCCCGCCGCTGAGTCCTCGGGAGAGCAGGGCGCGGGCCTGATCGCCCACCTCGGCAGTGCGCAGGGAGAACCGCTGTCCCCCGAGGTCAGCCGACTCGTGGTCGCCCTTCGCCTCACCAGCATGCGGCGCGGCTACTCGGCGGTGTCGGTCGAGTTCTGGCAGAGGCTCGTGGAGCTCTGGAACCAGGGGTTCACCCCCGTCATCCCGCGTGAGGGGACGGTCAGCGCGAGCGGTGACCTCCAACCCCTCGCCAGCGCCGCCCTGGCCTTCGCCGGGGAGGGAGAGGCGTGGGTGCGCGACGACGTCGGGGCGTGGTCCAGGGTGCCCGCCGCGAAGGCGCTGGCCCAGCTCGGGGCGGTACCCGTCGAGTGGGGCGCCCGCGAGGCCCTGTCCTTCGTCAACGGCAGCGGGGTCGGGCTCGCGGCCACCATCGACAACCACACGCGGATCACGGACCTCGTGCGTGCCTCGGCGCTGCTCACGGCGCGCGCGGCGGAGCTCCTGGGAGCCAACCCGCAGGCGTACGCAGCGGGTATCTCCGAGGCCCGGGGGCAGAGCGGACAGACGGCGGCCGCGGAGTGGATCAGGTCCGGCCTGCCCGCCTCCGCGCAGTGGAACAGGGAGCGCCCCCTCCAGGAGCCGTACAGCCTGCGGTGCGCGCCGCAGATCCTGGGAGCGGTCCTCGACCAGCTCTCCTCGGCCGAGCGCATCCTGCTCAGGGAGGCGGCGGGCACGACCGACAACCCCGTGAGCCACGGGGGCGAGGTCCTGCACGGAGGCAACTTCCACGCCATGCCGGTCGGGCTCTGCTCCGACCAGCTCGGGCTGGCCCTGCAACAGGTCGCCTTCATGGCCGACCGCCAGCTGTCCCTGCTGTGCTCCCCGGAGACCAACGGCGGGCTCCCCCCGATGCTCACTCCCAGGCCCGGGGCCGGCAGCGGTCTGGCCGGGGTGCAGGTGAGCGCCACCTCGTTCGTCTCCCGGATCCGCCAACTGGTGACCCCCGCGAGCCTCACGGCCCTGCCCTGCAACAACGGCAACCAGGACCACGTGCCCATGACACTGAACGGCGCCAACTCCGTGGCGCAGGCGGTGGAGCTGGCGTGGCTCGTCATCGGCTCGCTCGGGGTGGGCGTGGCCCAGCTCGCGGCCCTGTCCGGCCGGACCGGGGAGGACGGCGTCTGGGGCAGGATCGGCGAACTCAGTCCGCCGCTGGACCGGGACCGGCCCCTGGCCGAGGAGGTGCGGGCCGTACGCGACGTCCTCGCCGCGGAGGCCGGGGCCAGGGCCGCCGAATGGACGATCCCCGGGCTCTGACCCGCGCCGTACCGACACTTGAGAGGTGACCCTTGCAGACGCCAGAGCTGTGGATACGCGGTCTCGGCGCGTACCTCCCGGACACCCGGGTGAGCGTGGAGAGCGCGATCGACCAGGGTCTCACCACGGCGGAGGAGGCCGCCGTCCACGACATGGCCGGGGCCGCCGTCGCGGGGGACCTCCCCGCACCCGAGATGGCGCTGCGCAGCGCCCGGGAGGCCTTCGAGCGGAGCGGGGCCGACCCCGACGACGTGCGGCTCCTCCTCTACACCGACACCTGGCACCAAGGGCCCGACGGCTGGTTCCCGCAGTACCACCTCCAGCACCACCTCGTGCGCGGCCACGTGCTCGCCGCGGAGGTCCGCCAGGGGTGCAACGCCCTCTTCACCGCCATGGAGCTGGCCGCGCCCCACCTGCGCGACGCCCCCGAGGACGCGACCGCCCTCCTCGTCGCGGCGGACAACTTCGGCACCCCCAACATCGACCGCTGGCGGTCGGGGGCCTTCGTCATGGGGGACGGCGCCTGCTCGGTCCTGCTCGGCCGCGCTCCGGGGCCCGTCCGGGTCCTGGCGGTGGGGTCGATGGTCGTGCCCGAACTGGAGCTGTACCACCGCTCGGGCGAGCCGGAGTTCCCCCCGGCCGCGACCACGGGGCGGTTCCTCGACTTCAAGGCTCGGGCGTCCGACCACGCCGACAGGCACGTGGCGGACCCGAGCGTGTACACCTCCTGGTTCACGCTCCAGAAGACGATGGTGGCCCTGGTGGAGCGCACGCTCGACGAGGCGGGGGTGGGCTACGGGGACATCACCCGGGCCGCCTTCGGCAACCTCGGCCCGGAGGCCGTGGAGCACCGCTGGATGAGGGTCCTGGGCCTGCCCATGGAGCGGTCGACGTGGGACCACGGGAGGACCGTCGGACACGTCGGCGCCGCCGACCCCTTCCTCGGGCTGCACCACCTGCTGGAGACGGGCGCGGTCGCCCCCGGCGACCACGTGATCCTCGGGGGGATCGGTTCGGGGATGACCGCGTCCTGCGCCGTGGTGAGGGTCGACGGACCCTGGCCCGGCGTCTGAGGCGGAGGACACCATGGACTTCGACCTGAGCACCGAACAGCACGGACGCGCCGAACGGGTCCGGACCCTCGTCCGCGACCGTCTGCGCGGCACACCTCCGCGCGACCCCGACTCACCGCTGACCCGGGACGAGTGGGGCGTCCTGGCCGAGGCCGGCCTCACCGGCGCCTGCCTCCCCGCCTCCGTCGGCGGCGGCGGCCTGGGAGCCCTCGACACCGCCCTCCTCCTGGAGGCCGCGGGCTCCGCCTGCTCCCACGGCGGGCCGCCCTTCGCGGCCGCCGCCCACCTGCTCGCCTGCGGTGTCCCGATGCGCGACTTCGGCCGGGGCGAGGCGGTCGGGGACCTGCTGCGGGGCATGGCCTCGGGGGCGCTGTTGGCGGGCAACGCGGCGACCGAGGACGAGGCCGGGTCGGACGTCAACGCCATGGCGGCCACCGCCGAGCGCGACGGGCAGGACTACGTGCTCGACGGCACCAAGGCCTTCGTCAGCAACGCGGCGGAGGCCGACGTGTTCGTCGCCTACGCCGTCACCGATCCGTCCGCGGGCTTCCTCGGAACGAGCGCGTTCGCCGTCCCCCGGGGGACGCCCGGGATCACCGTCGGACCGCCCCTGCGCAAGGCGGGCCTGCACGCCTGCGGGGCGGCGCGCGTCACCTTCGCCGGGTGCAGGGTCCCGGCCGCGCTCCGCCTGGGCGCCGAGGGTCAGGGAGGAGCCGTCTTCCAGTTCTCCATGGGATGGGAGCGGGCCTGCCTCCCGGCCATCTACCTGGGAGCCATGGAGGACCAGTTGGACCAGGTCGTGGCACACGTGCGGGGCCGCCGCCAGTTCGGCAGGCGCATCAGCGAGTTCCAGGCCGTCTCGCACCGCGTCGCGGACATGCGGCGGAGGCTGGAGGGGGCGCGGCTCCTCCTCTACCGCGCGTGCTGGCTGCTCGACGAGGGACGTCCCGAGGCGGCGGCCGCGGCGGCCCTGTCCAAGGTCTCCGTCACCGAGGCGGCCGTGGCCAACGGCCTCGACGCGGTACAGCTCCACGGGGCCTCCGGGTACCTGGTCGAGACGGGTGCGGAGGAACGGCTGCGAGACGCCCTCGCCGGGACGCTCGCCTCGGGCACCAGCGAGATCCAGCGCGAGATCATCGCCCGTGGGGAGGGACTGTGAACCTCCAGGACCTGGTCCGCCGGTCCGCCGCCGAGGCGCCGGACCGGACCGCCGTGCGCTTCGCCGGCGAGGAGCTGACCTACGGGGAGCTGGACGCCGCGGCCGACGCGCTCGGGGCGGTGCTGTCCTCTCTCGGGGCGGGAGCCGGTGAGCGCGTCCTGGTCTGGGCACCCAAGGGGATCGGGGCGGTGGTGGCCTCCCAGGCGGTGCTCAGGACGGGGGCCGTGCACGTCCCGGCGGGCAGTGCGATGCCGCTCGACCACGTCGTCCGGATCGCGCGGGACTGCCGTCCGCGCGTGGTGTGCGCCACCGCGCGAGACCTGGAGCGGATACGCGGTCTCCTGGACCCGGACACGCGCTACCTCGACCTCGACGCGCCGGTCAGCGGGTCCGGCACGACGCCGCGGGTCTCGGTTCCCCCGGAGGACGCGGCCTACATCCTCTACACCTCGGGTTCGACCGGCCGACCCAAGGGAGTCACGATCAGCCACGCGGCTGTTCTCGCGTTCGCGGAGTGGGCGTGCCGGGAACTGGACGCCGGCCCCGAGGACCGGTTCGCCAACCACGCCGCCTTCACCTTCGACCTGTCCCTCCTGGACCTGTACGCGGCTTTCCGTGCGGGGGCCTCGGTCACCCTCGTGCCCGAGGGCTACGCCTTCGCCCCCGACCGGCTCGTGGACTTCGTCCACAGCGAGCGCGTGAGCGTCTGGTACTCCGTGCCCTCCGCGCTGGTGCTCATGCTCAGGGACGGCGGCCTCGCGGACCGTCCCCCTCCCCCGTCGCTGAGGGCCGTCCTCTTCGCGGGTGAGGTGCTGGCCGTCGAGTACGTCCGCCGCCTCGCGGCGTGGAGCCCGGCACGGCTGCTCAACCTCTACGGACCGACGGAGACCAACGCGTGCACCTTCCACGAGGTCGGACCCGCCGACCTGGAACGGGACCAGCCGGTCCCCATCGGACGGGCCACCGCGGGCAACCGCGTCCGGGCGCTGGCCCCCGACGGCTCACCGGCGGTGGCGGGACAGATAGGTGAGCTGGTGGTGGAAGGGCCCACGGTGATGGTCGGGTACTGGGGACAGGCACCCGTGGAGGGCGCCTACGCCACCGGGGACCTGGTCCGCACGCGCGAGGACGGCGCCTTCGACTACGTGGGCCGCAAGGACAGCATGGCGAAGGTCCGCGGGTACCGGGTGGAACCGGGTGCGGTGGAGGCGGCGCTGGAGTCCAGCCCCGACGTCGAGGCGGCCGCGGTCGTCGTGGCCGGTGAGGGCCTCGCGGCGGCCATGACCGCGTTCGTCGTCCTCGGGAGCGGGGCGCGGGTCGGGGTCCTGGGGATCAAACGGCACGCGGCGCGCCACCTGCCCTCGTACATGATCCCCGACCACGTCCGCTTCGTCGGGGAACTCCCCCTGACGCCCAACGGGAAGACCGACAGGCTGGCGCTCGCCGTACAGGCGGGCCCCGGCCGGGACAGAGAGGAGACCACGTGACGGCCGACGCCACCGAGCAGGAGGTGCGGGAACACCTCCTGCTCTTCATCCGGGACACGTTCCTGGAGGGTGACCCCCACGGCGAGCTCACCGTGGACTCGCCGCTCGTCGAATGGGGGGTGCTCACCTCGATGAACACCGCCGTCCTGATGAACCACGTGCACACGGGCATGCGGCTGGACATCCCGGTGGAGCGGCTGGACCCGCGGGCGTTCACCGACGTCCGGAGCATGGCGGCGATGCTGTGCGGGGGCGGGACCGCTCGGGAGTGACCGGGGCGGACCCTCCTCCCCGGCTCCCGCACTCACCAGGACCAGGCCTCCGGGGCGGGTCCGCCCTTGCCCACCGGCGGGAACAGGGCGTCGATCCGCTCGGAGGCCTCCGCGCCGATACGCAGGTCCAGCGCGCGCAGGACTCCTTCGAACTGCCCCAGGGTGCGCGGCCCGACGATCGTGGAGTCCACTCCGGGCCGGGACAGGACCCACGCGACGGAAACCTCCGCCGGGTCCTCGTCCAGGGAGGCGCACAGGTCCTCGTAGGCACTGATCGTCTCCCCCTGTTCCTCCAGGACCTGCATCGCGCGGCTCTTCGCGGTCTTGACCGCCGTGCCCTCCCGGAGCTTGCGGATCGAACCGCCGAGCAGACCGCCGTGCAGGGGTGACCAGGTGATGACCCCGATCCCGTAGGCCTCCGCCGCGGGCAGCACCTCCAGCTCCACGTGGCGGGTGACGAGGTTGTAGGCGCACTGTTCGGACACCAGACCGAGGAAGTTGCGCCGGGCCGCCGCCTCCTGGGCCTGGGCCAGGTGCCAGCCGGCGAAGTTGGACGAACCGACGTAGCGGATCTTGCCCTGGTGGACCAGCACCTCCATCGCCTGCCAGACCTCCTCCCAGGGAGCGGTGCGGTCCACGTGGTGCATCTGGAACACGTCGATCCAGTCCGTGCGCAGTCTCCGCAGCGACTCCTCGCACGAGGAGATGATGTGGCGCGCCGAGAGGCCCCGGTCATTGGGCCAATCGCTCATCGGGTTGAAGACCTTGGTCGCGAGGACGGTCCGCTCGCGCCTGCCGCCACCCTTGTCGAACCATTCTCCGATAAGCTCCTCGGTCATTCCCCGGTGCACCTGCCACCCGTAGTGGTTGGCCGTGTCGAAGAAGTTGACACCGTGGGAGAGGGCCGCGTCCATCATCGCGAAACTCTCCGCCCTCGGAGTGTTCACGCCGAAGTTGAGCGTCCCCAAGCACAGTCGGCTGACTTCCAGTGCCGTCCGGCCGAGACGTGTGTATTGCATTCTCTCCCCTGTTTCCTTGTTTCTCTCGCTGGGGGTGGAACGGAGGGCTGGGAAAAGGCGGCCCCGAGGAAGGCTGTCACGTTTCGGAGGGCTTTCCCGTCGCTATGCTTCGTCCCGGCGGGACCCGGAGCCGCGACGGTCGCCTCGCCCCTGCTGCACGGAGGGGCACCGTATCCCGGTGACCGGGAACCGGACCTATCCCTTGGGGGAGGAAACCTTGCGCGTCGTACTCGCCTCGTACACGGAGAAGACCCATTTCATCGGCATGGTGGCCCTGGCGTGGGCGCTGCGCGCGGCCGGGCACGAGGTCCGCGTCGCCACCCAGCCCGCGCTCTCGGGGTTCGCCTCCGAAGCGGGCCTGGCCTCGGTTCCGGTGGGCCGCGACCACCGGCTCCGCAGCGGTTTCGATCTGGTGGCCGGCTGGGGCGAGGGTGACGCCCGGGGATTCTTCGACGTGGGCGACTCCTGGCCCGGGGCCCTGCCGTGGGACGAGCTGCGCTGGGGGATGCGCGACACGACGGCGTGGTGGTGGAAGCCCGTCAACGAACCGATGCTGGAGGACCTGGTGTCCTTCTGCCGCTCGTGGCGACCCGACCTGGTGATCTGGGAGTCGACCACCTTCTCCGCGGCGATCGCGGCCGAGGCCTGCGGCGCCGCGCACGCGCGGTTCCTGTGGAGCCTGGACCTGTTCGCGGCCATGCGCGAGCAGTACCTCCAACGCGCGGCCGAGCGCCCCGAGGCCACCCCCGACGACCCCATGCGCGCCTGGCTGGAGGACCGGGCCGCACGCCACGGGGTCGAGTTCTCCGAGACCCTGATCCGCGGCCAGTTCACCCTGGACTACCTCCCGGCCTCGCTCGGCGTCCCCGCCGAGACCGGGACCCCGAGACTCCCCCTGCGGTACGTGCCCTACAACGGGCGCGCCGTCATCCCCGACTGGCTGCGCACCCCGCCCGAACGCCCCCGTATCGGGGTCAGTGTGGGGACCAGCACCACCGACTGGTTCGGTGGGCACACCTACTCCCTGACCGACCTGCTCAAGGGCCTGTCCGAGCTGGACGTGGAGGTGGTCGCCACGCTGCCCGACGAGGAGGCGGCGCGGATCCGCGGCCTTGCCGACAACGTCCGGCTGGTGGGCTACGCACCGCTGGACATCCTGGCTCCCACCTGCGAACTCATGGTGACCCACGTCGGCCCCGGGACTCTCAGCTCCGGCCTGGTCCACGGAGTTCCCCAGCTGCTCGCCCCGGGGCCCCGGCTGGACGCGCCCCTCCTGGCCCGCCGGGTGGAGGAGGCCGGGGCCGGTCTGGTGGTGACGCCGGAGGAGGCGTGCGGGGAGCGCTTCCGGGAGACGGCCCGCCGGATCCTGGCGGACGGCGGTTTCACTGAAGCTGCGGGCCGCCTGCGCGCGGAGATGGCCGCCATGCCGTCCCCGGCGAGCGTCGTGGCCGCACTGCCCGGCCTCCTCGAACAGGGGTTCTCCCGAACGGCGTGAGACGCCTGTTCTGACGGGGGCGGGTGGTCCCGCTGGCGGGACAGCACGCGGCTGTGGCCTGTGTTTCTGGTGGGGTCAGCGGCGGGCGAGTGCGGTGAGTGTGTCGGCCAGCTGTGCGGGTGTGGGCAGGTCCGCGATCTCGCGGCCGAGTCCGCGTGCCGCGTGTGCGGGTCCGGGCTCGTTGACCAGGGTGCGGACGGCGGCGCCGACCGTGTCGGGGTCCACCTGCTCCGGGGGCAGGACGGTGCCCGCCCCCTGCGCCTCCACCAGCCCCGACAGCAGAACGGTGTCGAACATCCGCGCGTGCGGGACCAGGAGCTGGGGCACCCCGTGGGCAAGGCCGGTGAGCACGGTCCCGGGGCCGCCGTGGGTGACCATGGCGTCGCAGGTGGGGGCGAGGGCGTGCAGGGGCACGTAGTCGACCAGGCGGACGTTGCCGGGAACGGTGCCGAGCTTGGCCTGCTCGTGCGCGGGCAGCGTCGCGACCACCTCCACGTCCAGCTCGGACAGGCCGCCGAGGACCTCGTCCAGGGAGATCTCGTGCCCCCCGTACCAGTCCGTGGTGCTGGTGCCCAGACTCAGCCCGACGCGGGGGCGCTGCGGCGGGGTGCGCAGCCAGTCGGGGACGACGGCGCGCCCGTTGTAGGGCACGTACCTCATGGGGAGGTAGTCCACACCGGGGGGTGAGGGAACGCGCAGGCAGGCGGGCACCTGTTCGATGGTGGCCTGGCCCTGGACGAGGGTCTCGGAGAACTCGACCCCGTGGCGGGCGGCCCTGCCGGCCAGCCAATCGGCCAGGGGGTCCTCACGGTCGCTCTCGGGCTGCTCCGCCCACCGCCGGAGGAAACGCCACCGGGTCCGCGCGAAGACGTCCGCACCCCACAGGTACCGCACGTGGGCGGCCCCGCAGGCCTGGGCGGCGACGGGCGCGGCGTAGGTGGAGGGTTCCCAGACGACCAGGTCGGGGCGCCAGGACCGGCCCAGGGCGACCAGGTCGTCGAACATCGGGTCGTTCACCATCCGCCACCACCACGGCACCGTGAGGCGGTAGCCCCCCAGCAGGTACTCCCAGGTCAGAACCTCCTCACGGTCCTCCGCCATGTCGAACTCGTCGTCACCGCCCATCGCGTGGTAGCGCCGCATCACCCTGCGCAGGGCGTGGTCCCTGCCGACCGGGGCGAAGGGCAGCCCCGCGTCGGCGACGACCCCTCCCAGGGCGGGCTGACTGGCCACCAGAACCTCGTGCCCGGCCGCGCGCAGCGCCCACGCCACCGGCACCAGACCCAGGAAGTGGGTCCGCTCCGCCTGCGTCGCGATCAACACCCGCACGACCGCCGCCTCCGTCCCCGTGTCTTCGACCGACCGGACGCGGCCGGGTCTGGCGCCGTCCGGTGAACACGACCGCCGAGATGATACAAGCGGCGGCCATTACTTCCCAGAGCGGGTTTTTCGCGCCGCTGAAATGCTCCGCTCGCGGAGGCGGCCTGCGTCGTTGGTGAGTAGGGTGTCCGTCCAGTCCCCGCCCGGTGAGGCTTTACCTGGTGTCGCCCCGTCCCCCGTTGCTGTAGGAAGTGGTTTCGGAGGGGCCGGGGAGAAGTCGGTCAGCCGAACGGGCAGATGCCCGGCTCGATGAATGAGCCTTTCCTGCCAGAATTCCCCGGGCTTTTCCCAGCAACGCCGGGTGGCGAGTCGAATGGAGCTCATATGCGTTTCCTGTTGGACCGGGAGGAGATCACCGTCTCGGTCGTCGGCCTGGGATACGTGGGGTCGTGCGTCGCCGCCAGCCTGGCGGGCGACGGCGTGGACGTGGTCGGCGTCGACGTGAACACCCGCCTGGTCGAGGAAATCCGGGCGGGTCGCTGCCACCTCAGGGAGCCGGGGCTCCCCGAGGCCCTGGCCCGGGCGCACGGCGCGGGCCGCCTGCGCGTGACGACCGACTTCGCCGCGATCTCCGACACCGACGTGGTCGTCGTCGCGGTCGGCACCCCGATCGGGGAGGACGGGGTCCTGGCCGAGTCCCAGGTCCGGAGCGCGGCCGCCGAGATCGGCCGCTGTCTGCGCCCCGGTCAGCTGGTCATCTTCAAGAGCACGGTCCCACCCGGCACGACGCGCGACCTGGTCGTACCGCTCCTGGAGGGCGGGGGACTGGTGTGCGGCCGGGACTTCGGAGTGGCGTACTGCCCCGAACGGCTGTCGCAGGGCAGCGCCCTGGCGGAGATCCGGGAGCTTCCCGTGGTCGTCGGCGGCTGGGACGCGCACAGCGGCGCCGCGGCGGAGAGGTTCTGGCGGTCCCGGCTACGGGTGCGGACCGTCGCCTGCTCCTCCATCGAGGCCGCGGAGACGGTCAAGCTCCTCAACAACTGGTGGATCGACCACAACATCGCCCTGGCCAACGAGCTCGCCCGGTACTGCTCGTCGATCGGCGTGGACGCCATGGAGGTCATCGCGGCGACCAACCGGGTGCCGAAGGGCGGCGGGAGCATCAACGTGCTGTCCCCGGGGGTCGGGGTCGGCGGCTCCTGCCTGACGAAGGACCCGTGGATGCTCTGGCGTTCGGCGCGGGACAGGGGCGTGCACCTGAACACGGTCGTCGCGGCCCGGGAGGCCAACGACGCCATGCCCGCCTATGTCGCCGGGCTGATCGCCGACGGGGTCGGTGAACTGGGGACCCCGGTGCAGCGCGCCCGGGTGGCCGTCCTGGGGCTGTCCTTCAAGAACAACACGGGGGACCTGCGGTCGACACCGACCCTGCCGGTGGTGGCGGCCCTGCGCGACGCCGGGGCGGACGTGGCGGTGTACGACCCCCTGGTGCCCCCGGAGGAGATCTCCGGGACCTTCGGCCTGGATCCGTCCCCCACCGCGGAGAAGGCGGTGGCCGGGGCCGACTGCCTCGCCGTCCTGGCGTGGCACGACGAGTTCGCCGACCTGGACCTGGCCGCGCTGCGCACCCTCACGGCACCGGACTGCCTGTTCCTGGACGGCCGGGCCCATTTCGACAGTCAGACCGTCGAGTCCCTGACGGGGCTCGGGTTCACCTACCGAGGGATCGGACGATAGACGTCATGGCACGTGTCGTAGTTACCGGAGGCAACGGCTTCATCGGGAGCCATCTCGTGGACCGCCTCCTGCGCAGGGGCGACGAGGTCGTCGTCTTCGACTCCCAGGAGCCGCACCCGCAGATCGCCTCCTCCTGGGAGGGCGTCGAGGAGGTCCGGGGCAGCGTCTGCTCCCCCGACCAGCTGGCCGCGGCCATTCGGCCGGGGGTGGACGTGGTCTACCACCTGGCCGCGGTCGTGGGGGTGGACCGCTACCTGGCGTCGCCCCTGGACGTCATCGACGTGAACTTCACCGGGACGCGCAACGTCCTCGACCTGGCGGAACGAACCGGCGCCAAAGTGGTCCTGGCCAGCACCAGCGAGCTGTTCGGCAAGAACCCGGCCGTCCCGTGGAAAGAGGACGCCGACCGCATCCTGGGCACGACCGAGGCGGACCGCTGGAGCTACTCCTCCAGCAAGGCGCTGGCGGAGCACCTGACGTTCGGCTACATGCGCCAGCGCGGCCTCAACGCCTCCATCATCCGCTACTTCAACGTCTACGGGCCGCGCCAGCGCGTGTCCTTCCTGGTCAGCCGGAGCGTGGTACGTGCTCTGCGGGGCGAGGCACCCGTCGTCTACGACCAGGGAAGGCAGACCCGGTGCTTCACCTACATCGACGACGCCATCGACGCGACGATCGAGGTCGGCACGCGCTCCGAGGCCGACGGTGAGTGCTTCAACGTCGGGAGTTCGGACGAGGTCGCCATCCGGGACGTCGTCGACCTGATCGTGGAGCTCGTGGGCGGCGGGGTCGGGTCCACGTCGATCGACACCCAGGACGAGTTCGGCGCCTCCTACCAGGACCTCGACCGACGGGTTCCGGACACCGGGAAGGTCTTCGCCCAGCTCGGGTGGAAGAGCAGCACCTCCCTGCGCGAAGGGCTCGAACGGACCATCAGGTGGGCGCGCGAGAACCCCTGGTGGCTCGAACAGCCGGAGCCGAACGCCGGATGAGGCGGCCACCGGCGGTTCCACCCGCCCTCCCCGGGCCGCCGACCCGGCGGCCCGTCCCCCGACATCGACATCCAGGAGTTTGGGTTGGTCCCCACCGCGACGTGCCGTGTCTGTGCAGGAACGGTCACCGAGTTCATGGACTTCGGACGCCAACCGCTGTCCGACGCCTTCCGAGACCCCGCCGACACGAGTGAGGAGTTCTTCTACCGGCTCGCGGTCGGCGCCTGCGCGGACTGCGAGATGGTGCAGATGATGGAGGAGGTACCCCGGGAACGCATGTTCCACGAGGGCTACCCGTACTACTCCTCCGGATCCAGCGTCATGCGCGACCACTTCCGGTCGACGGCGCAGAAGCTGCTGGCCGAGCACGCGGCCGGGGACGACCCCTTCGTCGTCGAACTCGGGTGCAACGACGGCGTCATGCTGGAGACCGTGGCCCGCGCCGGCGTGCGCCACCTCGGAATGGAGCCCTCCACGGGCGTCTCCGAGGTCGCCAGGGACAAGGGCGTGCGTGTGCGCAACGCGTTCTTCGAGAAGGCGACGGCACTGCGCATCCGGGAGGAGGACGGCCCCGCGGACGTCGTGTACGCGGCCAACACCTTCTGCCACATCCCCTACGTCGACTCCGTACTGGAGGGGATCACGGCTCTGCTGGCGCCCGGCGGGGTGTTCGTCTTCGAGGACCCCTACTTCGGCGACGTCTCCGAGAAGGCGTCCTTCGACCAGTTCTACGACGAGCACTTCTTCCTGTTCACCGCCACCTCGGTACGGAACATGGCCCGGCGGTTCGGCCTGGAGCTCGTCGACGTCGAGCGGCTGCCCACCCACGGGGGCGAGCTCCGCTACACCCTGGCCAGGGAGGGCAGTCGTACGCCCGCCCCGGCGGTGGGGGCCCTGCTGGCGGAGGAGGACAAGCGCGCACTGACCTCACCGGAGGTGCTGTCGTCCTTCACCCGGCGGGTCGGGGAGAACCGCGAGCGGTTGGTGGAGGAGCTGCGGTCCCTCCGCGACCAGGGCAGGCGCGTCGTGGGCTACGGAGCCACGGCCAAGAGCGCTACCGTGCTCAACTTCTGCGGGATCGGCCCCGACCTCCTCGAGTTCATCTGCGACACCACCCCGGCCAAGCAGGGGCGCCTCACGCCGGGCTCCCACGTGATGGTGCGCGACCACGGGGCGTTCACCGACTCCTACCCCGACTACGCGCTCCTCCTGGCCTGGAACCACGCCGAGGAGATCATGGCCAAGGAGACGGGTTTCCGGGACGCCGGGGGGCGCTGGCTCCGCTACGTGCCGGACGTCAGGACGACCTGAGGCCCGGCGTCCGCGCCCTCACCCGCGCACGCGGCCAACCGTCCGGCCACGTCGGCGGGTGAGGGCATGGCGGCGATCTCCTCGCGCAGGCGCCGGGCCGACTCCGCGTAGCGGCCCTCCTCCAGGAGCAGGGCCGTACCCGCTCTGACGTCCTCCGGCACGGGCCCGGCGGGGTCCACGGCCACGCCGGCCCCCTGGGCGGCGAGGAGCGAGGCCACCAGGGGCTCGTCGTACATGTGGTGGGCAACGGTCACCTGCGGCACCCCGTACACGAGCCCGGACATGACGGTTCCCGAGCCGCCGTGGGTGATCATGGCGTCGCAGGTGGGTGCGAGGGCGTGCAGGGGCACGTAGTCGACCAGGCGGACGTTGCCCGGGACGGTGCCCAGCTTGGCCTGCTCGTGTACGGGCAGTGTGGCGACCACTTCCACGTCCAGGTCGGACAGCCCTTCCAGGAGGGCCGTGACGTCGACGGTGTAGCCGCCCAGCCTCTGGGTGGCCGTGGTGCCCAGGCTCAGTGCGACGCGGGGGCGTTCGGGCGGGGTGCGCAGCCAGTCGGGGACGACGGCACGTCCGTTGTAGGGCACGTACCGCAGGGGGAGTCTCGGGGTCCCGGTCTCGGCGGGGACGCCGAGCGAGGCCGGGAGATGGTCCAGGGTGAACTGGCCGCGGATCAGGGTCTCGGAGAACTCGACCCCGTGGCGGGCGGCCCGGTCCTCCAGCCAGGCGCGCATGGGGTCGTCGGGGGTGGCCTCGGGGCGCTCGGCCGCACGCTGGAGGTACTGCTCGCGCATGGCCGCGAACAGGTCCAGGCTCCACAGGAACCGCGCGTGCGCGGCACCGCAGGCCTCGGCCGCGATCGCCGCGGAGAACGTGATGGGCTCCCAGATCACCAGGTCGGGTCGCCACGAGCGGCAGAAGGACACCAGGTCCTCCAGCATCGGATCACTGACGACCTTCCACCACAGAGGGATCAGGACGTCACGGTATCCGGAGCCCAGTACCTCGAGGGAAGGCCGCTCCGGCTCGGTCACGCGCATCATGTCGAAGTCGGGCCGGGTGTCCTCCGCCATACGCCGGACCCATGCGATGACCTGAGGAAGCAAATGGTCGGAACCGACGCTCACGAATGGCAGCCCGGTGGCCGCGACGGTGGGGGCGAGTTCGGGTTGGCTGGCGACGCAGACCTCGTGCCCGGCCGCGCGCAGCGCCCAAGCGAGTGGGGTCATGCCGATGAAGTGAGTTTTTTCTGAGAATGTTGCGAATACGATACGCATCGGTAATCCTCGGTCCTCTCTCCGTTTGTTCAGATGTGGTGGGCAAAAATTCTGGGCCGGGGTTCCTATTGGAACGCTACTTCCCTATTAGGACGCCGCCGGAGCCATGACCACCATGGACCCGGCTCAGCGCCGACTTCCATGTTTCGGGCTTTCTGCGGCCAACACACACGGTCGGGCTCGATACAGGCCCTTCTACCTGCGGATTCTCATCGACACACCACTCTGACCTGCGCTTACACGCTGGCGTGAATATGGCGTCACCTAAAGTTAGTAAAAGGCGGAGGGTTGTCTGACGGGGAGTGTCTCTCCTAGGATGACACCCGCACTGGCCGCCTGTTATCCGGATATACGACCAGTCGGCTTCATTGCCTTCCCCGGATGTTGGTTGGAGCTTTAACTGGTTTTTCCTAGCGCTGTTTTCACCCAGTGGCCAAAACTCAACAAGTCTCCTGTTCTTGGAGTTCATATGAGGAGATTGGATGTCGCCAGGAAAGGGTTCGGGCAGTAGGTCTACGATGAAGGCAGGATCTCTGGACACTTCGGAAAATCAACCCGTGGGGAAGAATTTCAGCCGGAAGGCGCCTGCGGGGAGGGCCACACGGAGGGTCAGCCTCGATCTACCGGACGGCATGGCGATAGGCGACTGGGAGTCCTGGGGGCATCACATCTTCGTCATCTCGGACGCGTCGGGATGGTGGCTCGGTGACTGGCTCATCTATGGACAGAAGAACTACCCCCAGCGGTACAAGTACGCTATCGAGCGAACATCGCTGGACTACCAGACGCTCCGCAATTACGCCTGGGTCGCGAGGAAGTTCATCGCCGGCCGCCGTCGGGAGAACCTGAGCTTCCAACACCACGCCGAGGTGTGCGGGCTCCCCGAGAACGAGCAGGAGTACTGGCTGGCACAGGCCGAGTCCGGACGCTGGTCCAGGAACGAACTGCGGCGGCGCATCAAGCTCCACAACCGTTCCGAGAGCGCCCTCCAGGAAACCGCGTACGTCCAGGTGGCCATCGATATCGAACGCAAGAAGAAGTGGCAGGCGGCAGCGGAGAACTCGGGCATGAGCCTGCTCGAATGGGCCTCCTCGACGCTGGACGTGGCCGCCAAGAAGACGATCGAAGTAGGTTGACCAGGGTTCCGCAACCCTTTCACTTCTGCGGTAAGCATTCATCCCTCCCCCACAGGGGGATGTCCTGATCCCTCCCCCACAGAGGGATCGTCCGGTCCCTTCCCCACAAAGGGACCCCGGTGGCTGTCCTCCCAGGTCTTCTCCCGAGAACCCGGACAGCCGCCACGGTTGAGCCTTTCCTGTTCATGAGCCCTGCCCCCCGCACCTTTCACCGACGCGGGCCTTGGAAAACGGAGGATCGTATGACGACGCATGTCTGGGGATACCTGGAGGAGTACGAGAAGGAGCGGGAGGACATCCTCGACGCCGTCGACACCGTGTTCCGGTCCGGCAACCTGATCTGGGGTCCCTCCCTCGTCGCCTTCGAGGAGGAGTTCGCCGGCTACCACGGGGTGTCCCACTGCGCCGGTGTCGACAACGGCACCAACGCCATCGTCCTCGGGCTGCGCGCCCTCGGCGTCGGCGAGGGCGACGAGGTCATCACCGTGTCGAACACCGCGGCTCCGACCGTCCTGGCGATCACCCTGGCCGGCGCCACGCCCGTCTTCGTGGACATCGACCCGCAGACCTACCTGATGCGCGTCGACCAGGTCGCCGACGCGATCACCGAGCGCACTCGCTGCATCGTGCCGGTCCACCTCTACGGCCAGTGCGTGGACATGGACCCGCTCAAGGAGATCGCCGCCGAGCACGGCCTGTTCGTCCTGGAGGACTGCGCCCAGGCGCACGGTGCCACGCAGCACGGGCGCGTGGCCGGATCGATGGGCCACGCGGCGGCCTTCTCCTTCTACCCCACGAAGATCCTCGGGGCCTACGGCCACGCGGGCGCCACGATCACCTCCGACGCCGGCGTCGACGCCGAGCTCAAGCGGCTCCGGTACTACGGCATGGACCGCGAGCGGTACTACGTCGTCACCCCCAACGGCCAGAACAGCCGGCTCGACGAGGTGCACGCGGAGATCCTGCGCCGCAAGCTCGGCCGCCTGGACGAGTACATCGCGGACCGCCGCCGGGTCGCCCGGGTCTACGACGAGGCGCTCGCCGACACGGACCTGGTCCTGCCCGCGACCGCGCCCGGAAACGAGCACGCCTACTACCTCTACGTGGTCCGCCACCCCGAACGGGACCGGATCATCGAGGCGATGAAGGCCCACGACATCACCCTCAACGTCAGCTACCCCTGGCCTGTGCACACGATGTCCGGCTTCTCCCACCTGGGGTACGAGCCCGGCAGCCTGCCGGTGACCGAGGAACTGGCCCACGAGATCTTCTCGCTGCCGATGTACCCGTCCCTTCCCCCCAAGGAGCAGGAACGGATCATCGAGGCCCTGACCGCCACCCTGTCCACCCTGTGAACAGCACCGCGAACGGAGCCCGGTTCACGCTTCCCGCACGGGACCGGGAGCGTCCGCTGGTCTCGGACAGCGACCTGGACCGGTGGTGGGAGAGCAGGCCCCGCGAGGAGCTGCTCTCCGTCCGTCCCGTGGGCTTCGGGGAGACGAGCCAGTGGCGCTTCTCCGAGGAGACCGGGGACCTCGCGCACCAGAGCGGCGGCTTCTTCACGGTCAGGGGGCTGAGAGTCACCTCCGGCGACCGGACCGTCTACCAGCCGGTCATCGACCAGCCGGAGATCGGCATCCTCGGCATCCTCGTGAAGAGGTTCGACGGGGTGCCCCACTTCCTGATGCAGGCCAAGTTCGAGCCGGGGAACGTCAACCTCCGCCAGATCTCGCCGACGGTCCAGGCCACGCGCAGCAACTACACGGGGGTGCACGGCGGTCGCGCCACCCCCTACGTCGAGTACTTCCGCGCACGGCGCCGCGGCCGGGTCCTGGTGGACGTCCTCCAGTCGGAGCAGGGGGAGTGGTTCTGGCGCAAGCGCAACCGGAACATCGTCGTGGAAGTGGACGAGGACGTCCCCGAGCACGAGGACTACCGGTGGTTCACGCTCCGGCAGATCCAGGCCATGCTGCGCAAGGACAACCTCGTCAACATGGACGCTCGGACGGTGCTGTCCTGCCTGGCCGTGGACCGCGCCGCCGGGGACGCGGCGGAGGAGGACCCCTTCTCCCGGGCGCTGGCACGCTCCTACGGCGGGGAGTCGCTGCACCCCCTGACCGAGGTCGTCAGCTGGTTCACCGAGGCCAAGGCGGTCGCCGACCGGAGTTCAGTGCTCCTACCGCTCTCCGAGGCGAAGGGGTGGCACAGGACCGGCACGGAGATCGCCGCCGGGGAGGACGCGGGCTTCCGCATCCTCATGGTCTCGGTGGAGGCGCGTATCCGCGAGGTCGGCTCCTGGGTGCAGCCCCTCCTCGCGCCCAGCCGCCCGGGGTTCGCGGCCTTCCTGGTCCGCGAGATCGGAGGCGTGCTCCACGTCCTCGTCCGGACGAGGGCCGAACCCGGGACCCGCGACCTGGTGGAGATCGCTCCGACGGTGCAGTACTCGGCCTCGGCACGCGGGCTCGGCCTGGAGGACCCCTTCGCCGACGCGGTGGCCGCACCGCCCGGGCACCGCCTGCGCTACGACGCCCTGCTCTCGGAGGAGGGAGGGCGTTTCCACCACGCGCAGACCCGGTACCGGATCGTCGAGGCGGACCCGACGACGTCCCCGGAGGTCCCGCCGGACTTCCTCTGGGTCACCGTCGCCCAGCTCATGGACCTGGTCCGGCACAGCCTCTACCTCAACATCGAGGCCCGGACCCTGCTCCTCTGCCTGCACACCCTGCGGTGACCCGGGGCCTCCCCCGTCCCGCCCGTCCATGAAGGAGACCGCGCCGTGCGCGTCCTCGTCGCCAGCCAGGCGGAGAAAACCCACGTGTTGGGCATGGTCCCGCTGGCCTGGGCTCTGAGGGCGGCCGGGCACGAGGTCAGGGTGGCCAGCCAGCCCTCGCTGGCCCCCACCATCACCCGCGCCGGCCTGCCCGCCGTCGCGGTGGGACGGGACCACCTCTTCAACCAGATGCTGAGCACCTCGAAGAGCACCGGCTTCGCCGAGACCGAGGGCTTCGACATGACGCGCAGCGATCCGGAGGCCCTGGGTTGGGACTACCTGTTGGAGGGGTACCGCGAGTTCGTCCGGTTCTGGTGGAACCCCGTCAACGCCTCCATGGCCGACGACCTGACCGACTTCTGCCGGTGGTGGCGGCCGGACCTGGTGCTGTGGGAGCCGACGACCTTCTGTGCTCCCGTGGCGGCGCGCGCCTCGGGGGCGGCCCACGCGCGGGTCCTGTGGGGGATGGACGTGTTCGCGCGGGTGCGCCGCCGCTTCCTGGAGCGCAGGGCCGAGAACCCCGGGGAGCGGCGGGAGGACCCGCTCGCCGAGTGGATGGAGCGGCTCGCCCGGCGGGCGGGGACCGACTTCGCCGAGGAACTGGTCTCCGGTCAGGCGACCCTGGACCCCTACCCCGAGGGGGTGCGCCTGCCTCCTGAAGAGGGGGTCGGGCACATCCCCGTCCGGTACGTGCCCTACAACGGGACCGCCGTCGTACCCGACTGGCTCCGCGCTCCCGCCGAGCGCGGGCGCGTGTGCCTGACCCTGGGTTCGGCGGCGCCCGAGAGGTTCGACGACCGCCGGAGGCTTCCCCTCCCGGAACTGCTGGAGTCGGTCGCCGCGCTGGACGCCGAGGTCGTCGCCACGCTGTCCCCCGGCCAGAGGGACGGGCTCGGAACGCTGCCCCCCAACGTGCGGGTGGTCGAGTACGTCCCCCTGCACGCGCTCCTCCCGCACTGTTCCGCGGTCGTCCACCACGGAGGGGCCGGCACGTTCTGCACCGCCGTGTTCCACGGTGTGCCGCAGCTCGTCCTGCCCGGGTTCTCGATGGCGCAGTACCTGTTCGACGAGTCCCTGCTCGCGGAGCGGGTCACGGAGACCGGCGCGGGCCTGACGCTGGCGGGAGACCGGATGACCGCAGGGGAGATCGCCCGCCGGACCGGCCGCCTGCTCGACGAGCCCGGGTTCGCCGAGGGTGCGCGCCGGGTGCGCGACCGGGCACGGGCGATGACGAGTCCGGCCGGGCTCGTCCCCGTGCTCGAACAGCTGGTGGAGGAGGTGCGGGGAGCACCGTGACCCGCACCTCCAGGGGTGCCCCGTCCGGCCACGCGGCCGGTCACGCCTTCTCGGTGGCTCCCCGCTGCTCCAGGATGTTGTTGGCGATGAACTCGGTCAGCTCCTCGAAGCTCTCCCCGGAGAACTCCGCCATGTCCTCCAGGAGGGACACGTTGTAGACGTCCTCCAGCGCCAGGAGCAGCTGGACGATCGAGAACGAGTCCAGGTCGCTCATCGCCTGCGGCTCGGGGAGGTCGAGCTGGGGTTCGTTCGACGTGAACATCAGGACGGTTGCTGCCTGCGTCCTGATCTGGGTCAGGATCTCACTCCGGTCTGTCGCGGCCATGGTCGCCGCACCTCTTCTCTCGAGTTCAAGTGGGGTGGGAAGGTCAGGCGTCCTTCGGCTTCATGGAGAGCCGTCGGACGAACTTGGCGCCGAAACGCTCCCAACGGTCGCGCTGGATCACGAAATGCGACGCGTCCTCCAGGCCGGGAGGGCGTGCCACGTCGGACGCCGGGGGCTTCTCCTCGGTCACCATGGTCGGGTTGTTGCGCAGGCCCTCGGCCCGTGCGCCGACCGACCAGAAGCGCACCTCGTCCACGGGCCACGCCTTGAACGCGCGGTCCACGGTGAGCACGGTGGTCTCCAGGGCCAGACCGGCCGGGTTGGCCTTCTCGTCCACGATCACGTCGACCTGGATACGCCGCCGCTCCTCGTCCAGGCGGGAGAGGGAGCAGAACCCCAGGACGCGCCCGGTGGCGGGGGAGACGGCGAAGAACTGCTCCGCGGCGTCCGCGGGGTCGCCGGGCAGGGGATGGACCAGGTCGCTCAGACCGGGGAACTCCCCGACGCCCTTCTCGGCCAGGACGCGGACGACGCCGTCGGGGCCGAGGCTCTCGGTCTGGTCGAGCCTGACCCTGCGTGTTTCCATGAGGACTTCTGACACGATTTCCTACCTCGAATCCTTGTCGGTCCGCGGCCGTGCCGTTCCGGGCGTGTGCCGACGGCTGAATCCGCGGATACGGGTGGTGAATACGCGCGGGAAGGGGAACGGCGCTCACCCGTCCCGCCGGCGGGACAGCCGAGAACGGGTCCGTGCAGCCTATTCGCCTGTTCTTCCACGGTTTCATCACCGATCGGCGCCTTCTCGGCTTTCCCGGTAGTTTGCCCAGTTCATGGGTGTGTGATGGGGTTCGGGGACCCATAGTCGTAGAGCGCGGGAACCGTGGGCAGGAAACGCGCGGACCTCGTCGGAAACGACGCCGAGGAACCTCCTGGAGGGAGACCGACATGTCGATCTACCGCACCATCGACAACGAGACGGTCTGGAACCTGCTCGACGCCGAGCACCCCGTGATCGACCCGCTGGCGCCGGAGTCCGTCGATCGCCTCCTGGGCCAGGTCGCCCTGCCCCCCGGTGCGCGGGTGATCGACATCGGTTGCGGGCTCGGGGCCCTGCTGCTGCGCGCCCTCGAACTGCACCCCGGCACCACCGGTGTGGGCGTGGACATCTCGGCCGCGCACGTCGAGAAGGCCGGGGAACAGGCCCGGAAGCGGGGCCTGGCGGACCGGCTGGACACCCACGTGGCCGACGCCAACACCTTCGACACCGGAGGGGAGACCTACGACCTGGTGATGTGCATGGGTCTGTCCGCCGCGCTGGGAGGCCTGCGCGCCACCCTCGACCACCTGCGTCCCCTGGTGGCGCCCGGCGGACACCTGCTGCTGGGAGAGGCCTTCTGGACGCGGCCCCCGAGCCCGGGAGCGCTCGCCGCCCTGGACATCGACTCCGACACGCACAGCGACCTCGACGGACTCTTCGACGCCGTCATCGACGGCGGGTGGGCGCCGGTGTACGCCTACGAGAGCACGCGGCGGGAGTGGGACGACTTCGGCTGGGCCTGCGTCCGTGCGCTCGCGGACTGGGGGATGTCGGAGAACGACCCGGCGACCAGGGCCGGCGTCCTGCGTTTCATGGCCGACTACCGGGACAGCTGGCTCCAGGGCTACCGCGACTCGATGGGGTTCGCCTCCGTCCTGCTGAGGCCCGTGCCCGCACCGCTGGCCGCCCACACCGCCCGCCGCCGCGGTTTCGTCCCCTGGGCCGCGGACTGAACCCGCCGGGCACCGGTCCGACCGGCCCGTTCCCCGGGGAGGCCCGCCCTTCGCCCGCCACTCGAATAGCAGCGCGGTCGCGGATGGAATAACCTACGTTTCCGTCCGTGATGAGCTTATTTCTAAAAGTGATGGGAATGACCGCGTGCGGCGTTCTCGAACTGCGGGAACTCGGGGTCGGGACCGCCGTTCATGACGGAGTTCTCCTCCGCAGCTCCACCGAGCTCAACGGCTGTCGATGAACTTTCGGGATTCTCCGGCGGCGGCTTTCACGGCTCGCTTTTCAAACGTGCTGTTATCGTTGCCCCGCCCCGGCATGAATGCCGGGGCGGGTCGCGGTCCGGCCAGGGGAATCCCCTGCGTTTCCGCCCGCGATGATCTTCTCTCGAAAGGTGATGAGAATGACTGTCAACGATGTTCTCGATCTGCAGTCCCTGGAGGACGGCCACCGTGCCGACGAGGGCGAGTTCCTCAACAGCGGTGCCAGCCTCGTCAGCTGCAGCTGACGCCGCTTCCGAGCGGCGGTGACGAACCGGTACCCGTGATCGGCGCACCGCCCGTGTAGATCAGGGTTGCCGTGGCCCCCGGCCACGGCAACCCGCCCCTCGGGCCTATCCGGTGACGGCGGAGCGGAACCGCCACACACCGAGCCCCATGAGGGCGACGGCGAACCCCAGGAGCACCACCAGGTTCGTCGCCACGTCGCCCACCGACCCCTGGTCCCGCACCAGGGTGCTGAAGGCGTCGTACCCCCAGGCGTGCGGGGTCGCGTACGCGAGCTCGGCCATGGTGCCCTCGAAGGACTCCAACGGGACCATGGTGCCCCCGAGCGCACCCGCGCCCAGGCTGATGCCCACGGCCGCCGCCAGGGCCCCGCCCTCGGTCCTCGCCAGGCTTCCGAGCAGCAGTGCGGCACCGGCGCTGACCATGCAGAACACGGTCGTCACCAGGGTGGTGGCGAGCGGGTCCCCCCAGTCGACGCCGAACAGCAGGGCCGACCCGACCAGGATGAGCAGGGCCTGGACGAGGGCGATCAGGAACCGGCCCAAGGCCTCCCCGAAGACGATGGCCCCCGCGGACGTGGGAGTCGCGTACATGCGCCGCAGGACACCCGAGCGGCGGCTCTGGACGATCCCGAGGCACGTCGTGAGCGCCGTGATGAAGGTGTAGAGGAGCAGCAGAGGAGGAGCCGCCAGGCTGTGGGAGGAGATCCCCTCCGGGAAGGCGGACTCGCCGGTGGTGACGGAATCCACCCGGACCCCGGCCACCTCGGTCTCCTCAGCCCTCTCCAGGCGTTCGCCGAAGTCCTCGTCGCGGACGGTGCCCGTGACCTGGGCGGTACTCAGCAGGGACGACTCCTGCGCCACCACCGACCGCACCCAGATCCCCATGTCGACGGCGGAGGCGTCCCCGCTCCGGGTGACGAACTCCAGCTCCACCCGGCCGCCCTCACTCACCCGGGCGTCGTAGTCGTCGGGGACGACGAGTCCGGCGTGGGCGTCCCCGCTCTCGACGAGATCGCGCATCCGGTCGTCCTCCACACGCAGGACGTCGATGCGTTCCTCCTCTTCCAGGGCCTCGACCAGCCGGTCGCCGAACTCACTCCCCTGCGGGGCGACGAGTCCCAGCACGGGCCTGCTCTCCCCGTACATCAGCCCCATCATGAAGACCATCAGGAAGGGCAGCAGGATGACGAAGAAGATGTTCGTCCTGTCTCGGAAGACCCGGCGCACGTGCAGTGCGCTGATGACCACCGGCCTCATGACTTCACCATCCGTCCCATGCGGAGCAGCGCGACGGCGGTTCCCACCAGTCCCAGACCGAGGAGGACCGCGCACGGCACCAGGACCGCGGAGAGCCCTCCCGCCGAGAGGTCGGTCAGGCCCTCCAGGAACCACCGGTGCGGGGTCAGGTAGCTGACCACCGCGAGTTCGTTGAGTTGCGAGATCGGGAAGAGCGCGCCGCCGAAGGCGCCGAGCAGCATCGCCAGGACCGAGAGCCAGTTGGCGGCCTGCTCCGATCCGCTCGCGAAGCCGGCCACGGCGGCGGTGAGACCGACGATGGCGAGCACGCCCGTGAGGACGAGGGCCGCCACACCCAGCGGGTGGCCCCACTCGGCTCCGAAGAGCAGGGTCGTGGCCAGGGCCAGGACCGCCATGTTCACCAGGCCGATGAGCAGCCCGCTGGAGAGTTTGGCGGTCAGGATCGTCCACCGGGGGATGGGGCTGGCCAGCATTCGGGCCAGGGTTCCGTTGGCGCGCTCCTCGAAGATGCTGGTCACGTTGAACATCGCCGCGAACAGGACGAAGAAGTAGGCCATCGACGCCGAGTAGTAGGTGGCGGTGTCCAGCTGCCGTGTGTCCAGCCCGTCGTTCTCGGCCACGGTGAGCGGGGCCCGTGCGGACTCGGCCTCTTCGAGCAGGAGCGCCGCCGCCTCCGGGTCGGGCTCGGTGTCGAAGGCGCTGGCGACGGTGAGGGTGATGCGGTGGTGCTCCGTGGCGTAGGCGCGGCCGATCTCCTGGGCGATGTAGGCCGCGACGGGCGACTCGGCGTCGCCGACGACGGTGAGCACCGCTTCCTCGCCCGAGTCCAGGGACCGCGAGAAGTCCTCGGGGATGAGGAAGGCGGCGTCGGCGTCCCCGTCCTCGACGGCCTCGCGGGCCCCGTCCTCGGAGTCCACGACGACCAGGTCCAGCACACCGTCCTCGTCGAGGGGGCGCAGCATCCCGTCGACGAGGTTCTCGCCGAGCGTGCCGTCGTCGCCGTTGACGACCGCGTAGGTCGATCCGGTCCGCTGCTGTGCGTCTCCGCCGAGCAGCATGTTGAAGAAGAAGGCCACGCCGAGCGGGAGCAGGAGCCCGAAGACGAGGAAGCTGCCGTCGCGCAGCCGCTGGCGTACGTCCTTGGCGACGATCGCCGTGACCACTGCCGCGGGGTTGGGTCCGTTCGCCATGGCTACTCCCGGAGTCCCTTCCCGGTGAGGCGGAGGAAAACGGCTTCGAGGTCCGGTTCCTGGACCTCCACCGACCTGATGTCCATGTCCTCCTCCGTCAGTGTGCGCAGGACGGAGGGCAGGACGCCGCGGGCGTCCTCGGTCAGGAGCCGTATCCGGGTGCCGTCGGCGGAGACCTCGGACACGCGGTCGAGGGCACGCAGCCGGTCGAGCGCCTTGTCGGCCGGGCCGCCCAGGGTGACCAGGACCGTGTCGTCCTCACCCACCTGGGCGACCAGTTCCCGCTGCGTCCCCTCGGCGCGGAGCCGGCCGCTCTCGATGATGCCGACGCGGTCGCAGAGCCGCTCGGCCTCCTCCATGTAGTGCGTCGTGTAGAGCACCGAGAGCCCGCCCCGGGTCAGCGCCTGAACGCTTTCGAGGATCGAGTTGCGGCTCTGGGGGTCCACGCCGACCGTCGGTTCGTCGAGGATGAGGAGCTTGGGGTCGTTGAGCAGGCTGAGCCCGATGTTGACGCGTCGGGCCATCCCCCCGGAGAAGGTGGACACGGCCTCGCCCGCGTGGTCGGACAGGCCGACCATCTCCAGGACCTCGTCCGCCTTGGCGCGCGCCCTGGCCCCCGACAGCCCGTACAGGCGGGCGAAGAAGCGGAGGTTGTCCCGCGCGCTGAGGTCCTTGTAAACGGCGATCTCCTGCGGGGCGAACCCGATGAGGGCCTTGGTCCGGCTGTTCGTGACGCTGTGCTCGGCACCGTCGATCCTGATCGTCCCGGCATCGCGCTGGAGGATGCCGATGATCATGCCGATGGTGGTGGACTTTCCCGCGCCGTTCGGCCCCAGCAGGCCGTAGGTCTCCCCTTCCTCGATGATGAAACTGACGTCGTCGACGACCAGGTTCTTCCCATATCTCTTGCTCACTCCTCGGACTTCAAGGACGGGCACGCTCTCTCCTCATCTGTTCGTCCGCGTCTTTCGTGGGGGCGAGCGCGGTGAGTGTGTCGGCCAGCTGTGCGGGTGTGGGCAGGTCCGCGATCTCCCGGCCGAGTTCCCGTGCCGCGCGTGCGGGTCCGGGCTCGTTCACCAGGGTGCGGACGGCGGCGCCGACCGTATCCGGGTCCACGCGCTCCGGATCGAGGACGACCGCCGCTCCCCTGGCGGCGACCGCGGACGCCAGGAGGGGTTCGTCGAAGGTGGGCCGGGGCGCGACCACCTGGGGCACCCCGTGCGCGAGCCCGGTGAGCACGGTTCCCGTGCCGCCGTGGGTGACCATGGCGTCGCAGGTGGGGGCGAGGGCGTGCAGGGGCACGTAGTCGACCAGGCGGACGTTGCCCGGGACGGCGCCCAGCTTGGCCTGCTCGTCCTCGGGCAGGGTCGCGACCACCTCCACGTCCAGGTCGGACAGACCCTCCAGGACCATCGGCACGTCGATCCCGAACCGGCCCAGCCACGCCGCCGTGCTGGTGCCCAGGCTGAGTCCGACGCGGGGGCGTTCGGGTGGGGTGCGCAGCCAGTCGGGGACGAGGGCGCGTCCGTTGTAGGGCACGTATCTCATGGGGAGGTAGTTCAGGCCGGGGGGTGTGGGCAGGTGCAGGCAGGCGGGGATCTGTTCGATGGTGGCCTGGCCGTGGATGAGGGTTTCGGAGAACTCGACCCCGTGGCGGGCGGCTCTGCCGGTCAGCCAGTCGGCCAGGGGGTCCTCACGGTCGGCCTCGGGCTGCTCCGCCCGCTGCTGGAGGAAACGCCACCGGACGGCCCCGAAGAGGTCGCCTCCCCACGGGTGGCGGACGTGGGCGGCGCCGCACGCCTCCGCCGCCACCGCCCCGGAATAGGTGATGGGTTCCCAGATGACCAGGTCGGGGCGCCAGGACCGGCACAGGGCGACCAGGTCGTCGAGCATCGGGTCGTTCACCATCCGCCACCACCAGGTGACGACCTGCCGGTAGTCCTCCAGGGTCCGGTGCCAGGGTTTCGCGGGCCCGCCGTACTCGGAGAAGAGCGGAACCCCTCCCCTGAGCCCGTCGAAGGAGGAACGGGCGGTGAGGTGCCGCCAGAAGCCGTGGTCCCTGCCGACCGGGGCGAAGGGCAGCCCCGCGTCGGCGACGACCCCTCCCAGGGCGGGTTGGCTGGCCACCAGAACCTCGTGCCCGGCCGCGCGCAGCGCCCACGCCACCGGCACCATGCTCAGGAAGTTCGTCCTCTCGGCGAGGGAGGACACGACGACGCGCACGCTTCGCACTCCTTGGGGGGATGGGGGGCGGGTTCCGGGGGCTGCGAACCAGGGCCGCGCCGCCGGAACGCCCATGTGTAGCAGCTTCCGGGCGGGACGGGGAGGCCCGCGGCCGCCAGTCAGGGGTTGGACGCGTCCGCGCGCCTGCTCTAGTGTTCCGACGCGTTGCGACGAGGAGCGGGGGCAGGGGACACATGCGGGTGCTGATGGCCACGGCGGCCGAGAAGCCGCACTTCCTCGGGATGGTGCCCAGCGCGTGGGCGCTGCGTGCCGCCGGGCACGAGGTGCTGGTGGCCAGCCAGCCCGCCCTGGGCCCCGTGGTCACCGGTGCGGGGCTGCCCTTCGCCCCGGTCGGAAGGGACCACCGCTTCTGGCGCACCATGAGTGCCCTCGATCTCCACGACACCCTCGACGACGTGCCGCTGTTCGGACGCGTCACCGACCCCTTCGACCAGGTCCCCTGGGAGTACCTGCTGGAGGGCTATCGCCGGGTGGTGCCGTGGTGGTGGCGGATGGTGAACGACCCGATGCTCGACGACCTGGTCGCCCTGTGCCGGTCCTGGCGCCCCGACCTCGTGGTGTGGGGCTCGGTGAGCTTCGCCGGGGCGGTGGCGGCGGAGGCGTGCGGCGCCGCCCACGTGCGGTACCTGTGGGGCGCGGACGTCTTCGCGCGGACCCGGTCACGGTTCCTCCGGCGGTGGGCGGAGCAGCCCGAGGCCGACCGTGAGGACCCCCTGGCCGACTGGCTGACCGGCCGAGCCGCCCGCCACGGGGTCGAGTTCTCCGAAACCCTCATCCACGGCCAGGCCACCATCGAACAGATCCCCGCCTGCCTGCGCCTGCCCACACCCCCCGGCCTGAACTACCTCCCCATGAGATACGTGCCCTACAACGGACGCGCCCTCGTCCCCGACTGGCTGCGCACCCCACCCGAACGCCCCCGTGTGTGCGTCACCCTCGGCACCACGCTCATGAGCCAGGGCCCGGCAGGCGGCGCCCTGTTCCGCGGCCTCGTCGAGGGTCTGTCCGACCTGGACGTGGAGGTGGTCGCCACACTGCCCGCGCACGAGCAGGCCGAGCTCGGCACCGTTCCCGGCAACGTCCGCCTGGTCGACTACGTGCCCCTGCACGCCCTCGCCCCCACCTGCGACGCCATGGTGGACCACGGGGGGTGGGGGACGGTCCTCACGGGGCTGGACGCCGGGGTTCCCCAGGTCATCGTGCCGAGCTGGTTCGACGACCCGATGCTCGCGGACATGCTGGCCCGCGAGGGAGCGGCGATCACCGTTCCGCCCCGGGAGATGACACCCGGGACCGTACGGAACGCCCTCTCGGCGCTGTTGGACGATTCCTCCCACGCCAAGGGGGCGGCACGGGTTCGGGACACGATGCGGGGCATGCCGTCTCCGGCCGCCCTGGCCGAAGCGCTCGAGCGGTGGGCGTCGGGCTGACCTGTTCGGGCCCCGCCTCCCGCTCCCCCGGGTCAGGCAGGCGCCCGGCCCTCGGCCGACCGCCGGAACCGGTCGACGAGGTCGGCCATTTCCAGGATCGGGGCGGTGTCCACGGCACGGCGCCCGCGCACACCGTCCGCGAACGCGGAGAGCACGTTGCCGAACTGGTGCTCGGCTGCCAGGGACACGCGCTCCTCCTCCGCTCCCCGCCGCAGCTCCAGCGTCGGGCTCAGCGTCTCCGGCGGTGTGAAGGCGCGGTCCAGACTCAGGGTCCCCCCGTCCCCCCACACGGTGTACGTGTTGCGGTACTGGAGCCCGAAACCGAAGCCGACGTGCACCGTCGTGCCGTCCGGACCGCTCAGCAGCGCACCGCCGCGGACGTCCACCCCCGTCCGGGCGCAGTACTCCAGCACCGCCCCCCGCAGCCGGAGGTCGCTCCCCAGCATGAACTGGGCCAGGCCGAGGGGGTACACCCCGACGTCCAGCAGGGCCCCGCCGCCCAGCGCCGGGTCGTACCTGATGTCCCCGGGTTCGCGCTCGGGCACGCCGAACTCGCACATCAGGGCACGCGGGCTGCCGATCACACCCGCGCCCAGCAGGCGCCGCGCCTCGTGGTGCTGCCCGTGGTGACGGAAAGCGAAGTTCTCCAGGAGGGTCAGCCCACGCCTCTCGGCCTCGGCCACGAGTGCGGCGGAGGTGTCGTGCCCGATGGTCAGGGGTTTCTCGGACAGGACGTGCAGCCCGGCCTCCAGGGCCCGGGCCACCCACGTGGGCCGCAGCCCGACGGGCAGGGGGACGTAGACGGCGTCGAGGTCGTCCCGGGCGAGCAGGGCGTCGTAGCCGGTGACGGCCTCGCCCCCGAAGCGCTCGGCGAACGCTCGGGCCTTGGCCGGGTCCCGGCTGGCCACCGCGGCGAGCTCCACGGACGGCGTCACCTCGACGGCGGGCAGCACACGCCTCCAGGCGATCTCGGCGCAACCCAGCACCCCGAGCCTGACCGGCGCTCCAGCACTCCCATGTTCCAGGGACACACGATCCTCCTCCGTGTCGGCCGCCTCCGAGCCACCGGGCCGCCGGCGACCGACCGCGGCCACGGCGCGGCCATACTGCCAGAGCCGGACCCGCGCCGGGCGTCCCGGAGCAGGGCCGGCGGGAACGGCTCTGGTTCCACCGCCGGAACGCCCCTATCCTGTCCGACGCCGTTCCCGGGGCCGGGCCGACGGAGTCCTGTCTTCCGCTGGGCGGGAGCGGGACGGGCACCGGTCACGGCCACCCGCGCAGAAGGGAAGTACCGTTCATGGCGACCACCGACGAGGTCACCGAGGAGGCCCGGGCCGTTCTGGACGGCGTCCGCGCCTACCACCGCTCGGCCGCCCCCGAACGGGACTTCGTCCCCGGAGTGACGGAGATCTGGCCCTCGGGGGCCGTCCTGGACGAGGAGGACCGGGTGGCCCTCGTGGCGGCCGCCCTCGACATGCGGATCGCCGCGGGCGGGAGCTCCCGCAGGTTCGAGTCCCTGTTCGCCCGACGGCTCGGTCGGCGCAAGGCCCACCTGACCAACTCCGGTTCCTCCGCCAACCTGCTCGCGCTGACGGCGCTCACCTCGGGCCTGCTGGAGGACGAGCGCCTGCGCCCGGGGGACGAGGTCGTCACGGTCGCCGCGGGGTTCCCGACCACCGTCAACCCGATCCTGCAGAACGGGCTCGTCCCCGTCTTCGTCGACATCGAATTGCGCACCTACAACACGACCGCCGAACGGGTGGAGCGGGCGATCGGCCCGCGTACCAGGGCGATCATGATCGCCCACGCCCTGGGCAACCCCTTCCAGGCGCGGGAGATCGAGGAGATCGCGCGGGACCGGGGCCTGTTCCTGGTGGAGGACGACTGCGACGCGGTCGGCTCCTTCTACGAGGGGAGGGCGACGGGGTCGTTCGGGGACCTGTCGACGGTCAGCTTCTACCCGGCCCACCACATCACCATGGGCGAGGGCGGCTGCGTCCTCACGTCCAACCCCGCCCTGGCGCGGATCGTGGAGTCCCTGCGCGACTGGGGACGCGACTGCTGGTGCGAGCCCGGGGAGAGCGACACCTGCCGCAAGCGGTTCAGCTACCAGCTGGGGACGCTGCCGTACGGCTACGACCACAAGTACACGTTCTCCCACGTCGGCTACAACCTCAAGGGGACCGACCTCCAGGCGTCGCTCGGACTGACCCAGCTCGACAAGCTGGACGCGTTCGGGGAGGCCCGCCGCCGCAACTGGCGGCGGATGAGGGAGGGGCTGGACGGCCTGCCGGGGCTGATCCTGCCGGAGGCCACCCCCGGCAGTGATCCGAGCTGGTTCGGGTTCGTGATCACCGTGGCCCCCGAGGCCCCCTTCGACAGGGCGGAGCTGATCCACTTCCTGGAGGCGCGGCGGATCGGGACGCGTCTGCTCTTCGCGGGCAACCTCACCCGCCACCCGGCCTACCTGGAACGCCCGCACCGGGTGGCGGAGGACCTGGTCAACAGCGACATCGCCACGGAACGGACGTTCTGGACGGGCGTCTACCCGGGGCTCACCGACGAGATGATCGACTACGTGGTGTCATCGATCACCGAGTTCGTCAAGAGCGCCGCCGGGGGGACACGGGCCTGAGGCCGGGAGCGGTCGGGCTCACCAGGCGGACCCGGAAGCCGAAGGCCGTGACCCCGGCCGACGGGGCGGACCCCTGACGATCGTCAGGGGTCCGCCCCGTCGCTCGTCACTGTCGGCCGGAGGGCGCCCCTTCCTAGCGTGGAACCTCCGAGGTCCACCAGTGGGAAGGCGCCATGAACACACCTACCGCCACACAGCAGGAAACCGCCTTGGAGGCGATCGGCCTCGTCAGGAGGTTCGGTGAGGGGGAGACCGCGGTGACCGCCGTGGCCGGGGTGGACCTCGGTTTCCGGCGCGGTGAGTTCGTCGCCGTCATGGGGCCCTCCGGGTCGGGCAAGTCCACGCTGATGAACCTCCTGGCCGGGCTGGACACCCCCACCGAGGGCCGGGTCGTGGTCGAGGGGACCGACCTGTCCGGCCTCGGCGACCGGCAGCTGACCCGGCTGCGGCGCGAGCGCGTCGGGTTCGTCTTCCAGGCCTTCAACCTGATGCCGGCTCTGACCGCCGAGCAGAACGTCCTGCTGCCCCTCAAGCTCTCCGGCCGACGCCCGGACCGGGAGTTCTTCGACGAGATCGTGCGCTCCCTGCGCCTCCAGGACCGGCTCGGCCACCGCCCCGCGGAACTGTCCGGGGGACAGCAGCAGCGCGTCGCGATCGCCCGCGCCCTGTTGGCCCGGCCCGCGGTGGTGTTCGCCGACGAACCGACCGGCGCCCTCGACGTCTCCAGCGGCCACGAGATCCTCGGGAGGCTGCGGGAGGCCGGGACCCGGCTGGGCCAGACCGTCGTCATGGTCACCCACGACCCCGTCGCCGCCACTTACGCCGACCGGGTGCTGCTGCTCTCCGACGGCGCGCTCCACGGCACCGTCGAACGGCCCACCACGCGCGCGGTGCTGGCCGCCATGGCCGGGGCGGAGGGGGCCTGATGCTCGGTTACGCCTGGGCGCAGGTGACCGCCCACCCCCTCCGGCTGGCCGCGGTCCTGGCCGCGATCACGCTCGGCACCCTCTTCCTGGCGGCCACCGGCGTGTTCACCGCCACCTCCGCCGCCGGGATGCGCCTGGTCGCCGCGGCACCGCTGACGGCGGCCGACGTGGTCGTGGACCGCGACCCGCAGGCCCCCGACCCCGGTGCCGACTGGCCCGCGCGGGTGGCCGAGCACCCCGACGTCACGGCCACCGCCCCCGTGCACGCGCGGACCGTCCAGCTGGTCACCGACGGCGTCCGCGCCACCACCAACGTCTACAGCGTCTCCGACCGGCCCGAGCTCCGCTGGTTCGAGCTGGCGGAGGGGGCGTGGCCCGCGGCCGCGGACGAGGTGGTGGCCGACGCACCGACCCTGGAGTCCGCCGGGCTCACCGTGGGCGACACCCTGCGCCTCCTCGACGGCGAGGGCGGGGAGACCGAGGTGACCGTGGTCGGCGCGGCGGACCTGGGATTCCGTCCGCTGACCGGGGTCCAGTACCAGCTCTACTCCTCCGAGGCGTTCTTCGCCGGGCAGAGCCCTCCGAGCGTCACGGCCCTGGTCGCCGCGGGCAGCTCCCCCGAGACGGTCGTGGAGAGCCTGGACGCGTCACTCCCCGACGACCTGTACCCCATGACCGCCGAGGAACAGGCCGACCTGGCCGCGGACCGGTTCGCGGGCGGCTCCCAGCAGCTCGAGCTCATCCTGCTCGTGTTCGCCCTCATCTCACTGCTCGCGGCCGCCCTGGTCATCGCCAACACCTTCACCGTCCTGCTCTCCCAGCGGCGCCGGGACACCGCGTTGCTCCGACTGGTGGGAGCGGACCGGTCGCAGGTGCGGAACCTGGTCCTGACCGAGGCGCTGATCGTCGGCTCCGTCGGGTCGGCCCTGGGTGTGACCGTCGGCGTGGGAGCGGGCTACGTCGGCGCGTCGCTGATGGGCCTGACCGGGGACGGCCTGCACGTGAGCGCTCCGGCTCTGGCCGGGGCGTTCCTGGTGGGCGTGCTCACGACCGTGTGCTCCGCGTGGTTCCCCGCACGCAGGGCCGCGTCGACCGCGCCGGCCGAGGCCCTGCGGTCGGCCTCCCTGACCGGCGGGGACCGGTTCCGGTTCCGGCCCGTCCACGCGGCCGGTCTGGTCCTGGCCTCGCTCGGAACCGCCGGAACGGGGTTCGGAGCACTGACGGAGAACCTGCCGCCGGCGATCGCGGGCGGTTTCCTCGGAGCGGTCGGCCTGCTCCTGTTCCTGCGTTACGCGATCTCCCGGCTCGTCTCGGGCTCCGACCTCCTGCTGCGGCGGGCCGGCGGGGTGCCGGAGCTGGCGGGGGCCAACCTCCGGCGCAACACCGGCAGGACCGCCACGGCCACGCTCACCCTGGTGCTCGGGCTGGGCCTGGTCACCGCCCTCGTCACGGCCGCGGCCACGGGGCGCGCCACCATCGACGGCGACCTGGAGGCCCGCTTCCCCGTGGACGTGAGCGTGCGGGTGGACGCGGGCTCGGTCTCCCCCGACACCGTCGCCATGGTCCGTGACCTCGACGGGCTGGAGTTCACGGAGGCGCCGAGGACGGAGCCGGTGACCGTCGGCGGCCTGGGCGAGACCACCCTGGTGGGGGTCTCACCGGAGTTGGCCCGGGCGGCCGACGCGCCGGTCCTGGCGGAGGGCGGCTCCGAAGCCCCGGCCGTGCTGGTGTCCGGGGAACAGGCGGACGCGCTCGGAGCCGCGTCGGGGGAGGTGGTCGACCTCGCTGTCAACGGCGAGACGCACCGCTTCACCCTGCACGTGTCCCGGCTCGCCACCGTCTCGGGCGTCCCGCGCCCGGTCGTGCTCGAGGACGTCCTGGACTCCGTGGTCCCGGGCGACGACCGGGGCATGGTGTGGGGGGTGGCCTCGGAGGGCGCCGACACCGGCGCCCTCGCCGAACAGACGGCCCGCGTCGCCGGGGCGGATCCCGAAATCGCCGTGGGCGGGGCCCTCAGCGAACGGAGGGACCTCACCGACGTCCTCGACGTCCTGGTCGGCCTGTCACTGGCGATGCTCCTGGTCACCGTGGTGATCTCCGGCCTCGGAGTGGCGAACACCCTGAGCCTGTCCGTCATGGAGCGCACGCGCGAACTGGCCCTGCTGCGGGCCCTGGGGCTCACCCGGGGCGGCCTGCGGGCGACCCTGGCGGTGGAGACCGCGGTCACGGCCGCCCTGGGCGCCCTGCTGGGGCTGGTGATCGGTGTCCCCTACGGGCTGGTGGGGGTGAGCGCGATCGTCGGGGGGACCGCGCCGCTCGTGGTGGCCGTCCCCTGGGCACAGCTCCTGCTCGTGCTCGCGTCCGCCCTGGTCATCGGGTTGGCGGCGACGCTGCTGCCTTCCCGTAGGGCGACCCGGATCGCCCCCGCCGAAGGGCTGGGCGCCGACTGAGGGGTCGGGAGGGCCGAAGGGTCGGGGCCGGCTCTGAGCGGCCGGCCGTCACGGTTCCGTCGGCGGTGTTCCGGCGGCACCGTCCCCGGCCCGGCCGACCAGGCCCGCCTCGTACGCCAGCACGGCCGCCTCGACGCGGTTGCGTACCCCCAGGCGTTTGAGGATGGTGCTGACGTGGCCCTTCACCGTGCCCTCCACGAGGAAGAGCCTGCGCCCGATCTCCGCGTTGGACAGCCCGGCGCCGAGCAGGGCGAGGACCTCGCGCTCCCGTTCGGTCAGACCGCCCACCTGTTCGGCGGCGGCCACCCTCCGGGTCGACCGGCCGTGCTCCATCTCGTTCAGGACCCGCCGTGCCACCCGGGGGGAGAGGAAGGCCCCGCCCTCGGCCACGGCCCGCACCCCCAGCAGCAGCTCGCGGGGGTCCCCGGTCTTGAGCAGGAACCCGTCGGCGCCCCCGGCCAGGGCGCGGACCACGTACCTCTCCTCACCGAAGGTGGTCAGGACGACCACCCTGGTGCCCGGTGCCGCGCGCCGTATCTCGGCGGCCGCGGCCAGCCCGTCCACCACCGGCATGCGGATGTCGACCAGGGCGACGTCGGGCCGGTAGGAGAGGGCCATCTCGACCCCCTCGCGCCCGTCGGCGGCCTCCGCCACCACCTCGATACCCGGATCGTTGGCGAGGATCGCGCGCACACCCGCCCGGATCATCGCCTCGTCGTCCACCAGCAGGACCCGCACCACGGTCGGCGCCCCTCCCCTCACCACGTCTTCTTCACCGGACCACCGTCATCACCAGGAGCAGAACGTACCCCGCGCAGGCCACCGCCACGGGCACGCCCACGACCAGTCCTATCGCCCACGCGGCGCGTCTGCGGGCCCGCCGGTGGGGCTCCGGGGACAGCGGTCCGGCGTCCTCCACCCGTGGCACGGCTCCCGGCGGGGGTCCCCCGTGCAGCGGCAGCCGGGCCTCGACCGCCCAGCCCGGCCCGTCCGGGCCCGCGTGGAAGGTGCCCCCGGCCAACCGGACGCGTTCGCGCAGACCCACCAACCCGGTACCGCCGCTCGCCGGGTGCGCGCGCGGGGACCCCTCGCGGGGAGCGGCCCCGGACACACGGACCGACACCGCGTCGGCCGACGTGTCCGTCTCGACCCGCACGGCCGCACCGGGGGCGTGCCGGGCGGAGTTGGTCAGCGCCTCCTGGACCACCCGGTGCAGCGCCCGGTCCACCAGTACGGGCAGCGTGACCGCCTCGCCCGACCGGACCAGCTCCACGTCCATCCCGGACGCCCTCGAGCACTCCACCAGGGAGGCGAGGCCCTCGTCCAGCGGGCCCAGCGGGGCGGGCTCCCCGTCGGACCGCAGCACCCCGACCGCCTCGGCGAGCCGGTCGGCCGCCCGGGCCGCCGCCTCCCGCAGCCCGGCGGCCTCGGCACGGCGGTGCCCGGGCAGGTCGTCCGCCAGTTCCAGCGCGCCCGAGCGCAGTGACAGCAGGCCCAGCTCGTGGCCGACGGCGTCATGGAGCTCCCCGGCGATCCGGGAGCGTTCGCGCATCCGGACCTGCTCGGCGACCAGCCCGGCCTCGTTCTCCAGGATCCGGGCCCGCTCCCAGCCCGCCCGCTCCAGGGCGGCGGTACTGCGCAGGTACCGGCCCACCAGCCAGGGCAGGGGCACGGCGAAGAACACCAGGGCCCCGCCGGTGGTCCACAGGCCCACGGGCTGGCCGGTCCACCACAGCCACACCGCACCGGCCGTGACACCGGTCGCGTACACAGCGGCCGCGGGGCGGGGGTCCGCCGACAGGCGGCCGGTGAGCAGGAGCAGGAACGGCACCGGCAGCAGCAGCCACGGCCACACCAGACAGAGTGGGATCAGCACGACCACGCAGGTCAGGGCCGCGTGGCCGGGTGGGATCCGAGGAACGCGCATACCCGGGACGGTAGCCTGCCGCGGCCGTCCGGGACATCTGACGAAAGTCAGGGGCGGGCGGCCGTCGAGAACCGTCTCGCCGCGCTACAGGCGATCGTCGACCAGAGTCACCGGCACAGACCTCCCCGGTGAGACCGATGCGGAGGACGAGCCCCCCGCATCGACGCCACCGGATATCGGGGTAGCGGCTGCCCCGGGTCGCGGTCCTCCGTCATTCCTCCTGGTTGAGGTGGGCGATCAGTGCCTCGATCGAAGCCAGGTCCCCCTGGCCGAAGCTCACGAGGCGTCGCAGCGGGATCGAGGCCATCATCCGTGCCATGTCGATTCCCATCGTCTCCTCGGAGCCGTCGGCGGCCTCGGGAACGGCGAAGTGCTTCGCAAGCAGCTCCGCGGCCCGGGGATCGGCCATGACCTCGCCCAGGGTGGAGTCGAGTGTCAACGGCAGGCGCAGCCGGTCGCCCTCGACCACGACCGTGGCGGTGGCGCGCAGGTCTCGGCTGGAAGCTCCGGCCCAGACACGGTACTCACCGTCCTCGACCACCCACCGGTCACCGCGGACTTCCCAATACGCCAGGTCCTCGCGCGGAAGCAGGACCTGGACCTGTCGGCTCCGGCCGGGGTCCAGGGTCAGGCTCGTGAAGCCCTTCAACTCTCGGGAGGGCCGCGTCACCGCGGAGTCGGGCTTGGCGACGTAGAACTGCACCACCTCGCGGCCGGCACGGTCGCCGGTGTTGGTCACGGTCACCCGTGCTGTGATGCCCTCCGGGCCCTGGCTCAGTTCCAAACCGCTGTAGGTGAAGTCGGTGTAGGACAGGCCGTGGCCGAAGGGGAAGGTCACCTCCATCTCACGGGCGTCGTACCAGCGGTACCCCACGTGGAGCCCTTCCCCGTAGTACACCTGGGAGTTCTCCCCCGGGAAGGAGAGGTAGGCCGGGGTGTCCTGGAGGCGGACCGGCACCGTCTCGCCGAGCCGCCCCGAGGGGTTGACCCGCCCGAAGAGCACGTCGGCGATCGCACCGCCCGCGGCCTGTCCGAGCAGCGCTCCGTCCACGACCGCGGGGGCCAGGTCGGCCACCGGGGCGAGCCTGAGCACTCCCCCGTGGGAGAGCACGACGACCACACGGGGCTGCACGCGTGCCACGGCCGCGAGCAGATCGAGTTGTTCGGCAGGCAGCTCGATGTCGGTACGGTCGAAGCCCTCGGACTCCTGGCGCGCGTCCAGGCCGAGGAAGAGGACGGCGGTCTCGGCCGCGGCGGCGGTCGCGACGGCCTCCTCGCGCAGGGCCGTCGGGTCTTGTTCCCCGTCGATGCAGAACCCGGGGGCGAAGGACACCGTGCCGCTCCCCGCGAGGGCACGGATCTCCTCGAGCGGTACGTCCACCCGCGTGGGGTTGACATGCGAACTGCCGCCGCCTTGGTAGCGCGGGGTCTGCGCGAACGCGCCGATCACCGCGAGGGAACCACCCGGTGAGAGGGGAAGTGTCCGATCGTCGTTCTTGAGCAGGACGACGCACCGCGCCGCCGCCTCACGCGCGAGTGCGTGGTGGGTCTCGACGTCGTAGGCGGTCTCACCGCCGGGGGCCCGGCGCGCCTTCTCGGCCAAGGCGGCCACGCGCACAGCCGCGGTGTGGACGTTCTGGATCTGCCCGGCGTCGTTCTCGACCTCGGCGGCGAGCGCGGCGTCGCTCGCGCCGCCGTCACCGGGCATGACCAGGTCCAGCCCCGCGGCCACGGCGGCGGCCCGGTCCTGCACCGCGCCCCAGTCGCTCACGACCACGCCGTCGAAGCCCCACTCATGGCGCAGCACCGTGGTGAGCAGCCAGTGGTTCTCGGAGGCGTAGACGCCGTTGATCCGGTTGTAGGAGCACATCACGGTCCACGGCGCGGACGTGCGGACGACCTTCTGGAAGGCACGCAGGTAGATCTCGCGCAGCGTGCGCGGATCGATGTTGGAGCTGGAGCGCATCCGATCGTGCTCGGCGTTGTTGGCCGCGAGGTGCTTGAGCGAGGCGCCCACACCGGTGCTCTGGATCCCGGACACCCAGGCGCCGGCCAGGGCTCCGGTCAGATGGGGGTCCTCGGAGTAGTACTCGAAGTTGCGCCCGCCCCGGGGGTCGCGCTTGATGTTGACGCCCGGACCCAGGAGGACGTCGACGCCCAGGGCCCGGGCCTCGCGTCCCAGAGCCGTGCCCACGCGTTCGACCAGGTCCGGGTCCCAGCTCTGAGCCAGTCCCACCGCCGGCGGGAAGCAGGTGGCGGGCCGGCTTTCGGCGATACCGAGGTGGTCGCTCGGACCGGTCTGCCGGCGCACCCCGTGTGGTCCGTCGGTGAGCACGAGCGAGGGAACGCCGCCGATCGCCTTGGTGCTCCAGAAGTCGGCTCCGCTGCCGAGCTCGACCTTCTCCCGCAGCGTGAGGCCGTCCAGGTCGGGGCCAGGGGATGGGTTCACGAGTGGTGCTCCTCTGCAGCGGTGACGGTCGGCGTCGGCCTCAAAATTGAGTGAAGACTAAATTCAGAAGACCGATGAGAGCATATGAGCTCCCCAGGAGCCAGAGCAAGGACGTGACCGTGGAAAAAAGCTAGCGTGGTTCAGTTTTCAGGTGTGCATAGAGTCATCTCCATGACCACCACTGCCTCTGCTGGATCACGCGGCCCCTACGCCCGGTCGGTCGAACGCCGCAGGAGCATCGCCCAGGCGGTGCTCGACACCGTGGTGGAGAAGGGGCACGAGAACGTCACCACCGCCGAGATCGCTCGCCGCGCCGGCACCAGCGAAGCCACGGCGCTGTACCACTACCCCACCAAGGAGCACCTGCTCGTCGCGGCTCTGGAGCTGTCCGACGAGCAGACCGCGCTGCGCCCCTCCATCGCCGAACACCGTGCGGTCCTGCACGACCTGCGCGAGTTCGTGGCCACCACGGCCGAACGGACGAACATCATGCGTCTGCACACTGTGCTCCTCGGCCGCGCCGGCTCCCCCGGCCACCCTGCCCGGGAGTTCCTCATCCGGCGCAACCAGGAAGCCATCGCGTACTTCGCCCGGCTGGTGCGCCATCGCCAGCAGGAAGACCTGGCCCACCCCGGACTCGATCCCGTCGAGGTCGCCCGTCAGTTCATCGCGGCCTGGGACGGCCTCCAGGCCCAATGGCTCCTCGACCCCTCCTTCGACTTCGGGGACCACCTCGTCCAGGCGTTCCGCCGCCTTTCAGGACAGAACTGGATGGAAACCCGAACTGCTCTCCTGGATCCCTCCTGCGGCCTGTGACACCAGAGCAGTACTCACCACGCACCGGCACCCCGGCCCGGGTGCGGGTCGTCCGTCTCCGAGCCCGGCGTCACCGCGATGGCGGAGGGCTACTCAGTGGGCTCTTCCTGTACGGGTGATGTAGCGGCGCGAAGGCATCGCCTCACAGAACGCATCAACCACCAGGCCAGAAGAAACACACACAGGATTCCGTAGCCGATTGCCGCGTCCCGGGCTCCGACGAGGGACATCGCGGCTATGGGAAAAAGAGAACCCCATCCAGCGTGAAGGCGCCAGTCCGACCAGTCCAACCGCTCTCTCCTTTGCGCCCGGAGACCACCGGGGGGCGCTCATGCCGCCCCTGACAGGTAAGACAACTCGGGCCGAGCGACTCACGCAACCCCTGGCCCCACAGGCGGCCGAACAGGTCGCCGCCGAGCACGGAGTGCGCGTTCGACCGGTCTCCCCGCGGCGGATCCGGTGCGAAGAGGGCTGCTACCAGGAAGCCCAACCCGGGTGCTCACCGTCTGAGACCGCGCCCGGAGCCGGCCCCGGGCATCTGCACTGAATGTGCATCACGGCCCTGACGAGGGCTCTACGACCCATGGCACAAAAGAAACGGCCCGAGCTGCTTTCGCAGTTCGGGCGCGGGGTCTGGGCCAGTACAAGAGGAAGCCCGGCTTGCCAGAGCAAGTACCGGGCTTCCTCTCCACTGTCCCAAGGTGGTGCACTCGGGAGGACCCGAACCCCCAACCCACTCCAAAGAGTGAGTGGGAAGCACTCCCTGCCGCCACTGAACGTCCCTTGTGGCCGGTGGTCCTAGAGCCGTGGCACTGCCATAGCCTCAGTGGTCATGTTCAACTGGTGGCAGGTACTGGCGGATGACGAACGCCAGCAGTGGACCCTGGACCCTTTCGTGAGTGTGGGGCCACTGGCGTTCGGAATGACTCCCAACGAGATCTCTGAGGCACTCAGCGGTGTCACAAGTGAGGACCAGCGGCACAGGTTTCGCTGTCCCGCGAACGAGACCGTGGACATCATCGTGGAGGGCGTGTATCAAAAGTTCGGTCTGGAGCTGTACTACCAGCAGGAACGGCTGGCCGGAGTCGTGGTCGACGCGCTGCGCGGGCCCCAGGTCTTCGTGGAGGGGGAAGCCCTGGTCGGCCGGTCTCCTTCCGCGCTGGAGCAGTGGATGCTCGACCGTGCCGAGAACCGCGAGCCGTATTCGGAGCTCACCTACATGAGTGCGGGAGTTCCTGGATCGGACTCACTGGGCGCGATTCTGGACGTGCAGCGCGCAGGCGATCACCTACTCACGCGGCCGGTATTCGTTCCCCGCGAGGCGCTGGACGACCTCTCCCACTTCCTGCCCCGGAACGCGTGGTCGCGTTGTTGAGCGCCCGTCACCCAGCTCGGGATGACCCGGTGGCCTCTCGTGTCACCGCCCAGCGCCAGGGCCCTGAACTGCATAAAGACGAGAATCCACAGGCCAGGGTGCTGGTCGCCGCCACAGAACGTCTGTCACCTGCCTGCGCCCGCACCTCGACCTCAGCGAAGCGGACCAAGTGCTGGGACTGGAAGGTGACCAGGACCTCTCCTTCGGGTCGCTTGGCAGCGCTCGGGGAGATCTCCAGAGGGATCGGGGCAGGGCCTCCCCGACCATCAAGGACAGCGAAGAAGGGTGATCGCCTTGGCGAGAGATCTTGCAGGGCAGGTAGCAGTGCCGTTGCGCACTCGTTCTCCCGAAAGGTGACGTGCAGCTGAGCAGGTCGACTGCCGTACTGATCCATCTTCTTGCTGACCTGGCGTTGGAGCTCCTCTACCGGTCACCTCGCTTCTCGGCGAGAAGCGCGTTGAGGCGCTGGTCGGAGCCAAGGAGGCTACGCCGGCGCAGAAAGACGTCAAGGGCGATCACGAGTGAGCCCGGATCTCCACCTCTGTGGACACCAGGGCCCGCGAACTCTTCGGCATAGGTGAGTCCCGTGAACTGACCTCCCGCGCAGAGGTGTCGCGCGTTCGTGCACCCGGGGGCACACGCGAACAGGACTGTATGACGGGAGCCGGGTGCGTCATGCGGGGCTCTGTGCACCCGCTGGTGCACTCGGAACGCGAAAACGGCCCCTGGTGCGCGAAAGATCTTCGCAGCTCAGGGGCCGTCTTTCGAACGGAGCGGATGACGGGAATCGAACCCGCGTTATCAGCTTGGGAAGCCGAGAACGCTCCGAGCGGCTGACCTCGCACTTCGTCTACCTCCGCTGGAACGAGGCCGCCGCGCTGCGGGCATGGGACTCACTCCGCACAAGCTCCGGCACACAGCCGCGTCACTCGCCATCGCCGCCGGGGCGGACGTGAAGGTCGTGCAGGCGATGCTCGGGCACGCGACCGCCACGATGACCCTCGACCGGTACGGGCACCTGTTCCCGGACCGCCTGGACGAGGTGGCCGAAGCGATGGACGCCGCCCGGTCACGGGTGCTCGCCGCCTGACACCGATACCGAGGACGGCCCCGGGCCGACCCCGGGCATCTGCACTGAATGTGCATCGCGGCCTGTAAGAGGCCTCTCCGACCCATGGCACAAAAGAAGCCGCCCGAGCTGTTCTCACAGTTCGGGCGGCTTCTCCACTGTCTCAAGGTGGTGCACTCGGGAGGACTCGAACCCCCAACCTTCTGATCCGTAGTCAGATGCTCTATCCATTGAGCTACGAGTGCAGGTCTTCAGTTGTGTGTCGCCCGGGTGAGCCGTGCTCTCCCTTGCGACGTCTCCGACTCTATCACGGTGCTGGAGTGCCTTCGCGCCATTTGTGGGTGTGACGCGGGCCATGCGGACGCCGCCGGTCTCCCGGCGGCGTCCGGGCAGATCAGCCGGCTTCTTCGAGGGAGGCCGCCCACAGCTCGAGGGCGGTGTCGATCTGGTCGGCGTCGACCACGAGGGCCGGGATGAAGCGGACGACGTTGCCCGCGGGGCCGCAGGTCAGCAGCAGGAGCCCGTTCTGCGCGGCGGCCTGCTGGGCGCGCTGGGCGGCTGCGGCGTCGGGGCTGCCGTCCGGGGTCACGAACTCGTTGGCCTGCATCAGGCCGCGGCCGCGGACGTCACCGATGGCGGGGTTGGCCTCCGCGACCTTGGCGAGGCCCTGATGCAGGCGCTCCCCCTGGCGGGCGGCGTTCTCCACGAGCCCTTCTTCCTGGATGACGTCCAGGGTGGCGAGGGCGGCGGCACAGGACACGGCGTTGCCGCCGTAGGTGCCGCCCTGGGAGCCCGGCCAGGCCTTGTCCATGATCGCGGCGGGCGCGGCGATGGCGGAGAGCGGGAAGCCGCTGGCCAGGCCCTTGGCGGTGATGACGATGTCGGGGCGGATCCCCGAGGGCTCGTGGCCCCAGAAGGTGCCGGTACGGCCGAAGCCGGTCTGGACCTCGTCGGCGACCAGCAGGAACCCGTGCTGGTCGGCGCGCTCGCGCAGGCCCTGGAGGAACGCCGCGGGGACGGGCACGTAGCCGCCCTCACCGAGGACCGGTTCGATGAACACGGCGGCGGTGTCCTTCGGGGAGGTCACCGTGGCGAACTGGTAGTCCAGCTCGCGCAGCGCGTAGGCGACGGCCTCCTCCTCGGTCATGCCGAGCCGGTAGGCGTACGGGAAGGGCGAGACCACGACCCCGGGGACGAGCGGGCCGATGCCGGCGCGGATCTTCACCCCGGAGGTGGTCAGGGAGGCCGCTCCCATGGTGCGCCCGTGGAAGGAGCCCTGGAAGACCACGGCGTTCTGCCGGCCGGTGGCCTGGCGGGCCAGACGCAGTGCGGCCTCCACGGCCTCGCTGCCGGAGTTCACGTAGAACAGCCGGTCGACACCGGAGGGAAGGACCTCGCCGAGCCGCTCGGTGAGTCGCAGCAGGGGCTTGTGCATCACGGTGGTGTACTGGCCGTGGATCAGCGTCGCGACCTGCTCCTGGGCGGCGGCGACCACCTTCGGGTGGCAGTGCCCGGTGCTGGTGACACCGATCCCTGCCGTGAAGTCCAGGAAGCGCCGGTCGTCCTCGTCGTAGATGTAGACACCCTCGCCTCGTGCGGCGAGGACCGGGGTCGCCTGCTTGAGGGCCGGGGAGAGCTCCGCCATGCGATGGCCTCAATTCCTTGTATCGGGTTCCGTAGGATTGTTGACAATCGACGCTGCTATGGAAACATCCGGGGCGTGGCGGTGTCCAGCGGGCGCACGTCGGGCAGTTCTGACCACAGGCCGCCCATACCGGGGCGGCCCGTCGACCAAGGAGAGAACATGTCGGATCAGGAAGCACGGGTCGTCGCGCAGGTGGACAAGAGGCTCTTCCTGGGAGGGAAGTGGCGGGACGCCTCCTCCGGCGCCACCTTCGAGGTCGAGGACCCCTCCACCCGCAAGGTGCTGTGCGACGTCGCGGACGCGGGCAAGGAGGACGCCCTGGAGGCCCTGGAGGCGGCCGTGCGGGCCCAGCCGGAGTGGGCGAAGGTCGCGCCCCGCGAGCGCAGCCAGATCCTCTACAAGGCCTTCCAGCTGCTCATGGAGCGCCAGGAGGAGCTGGCGGTCCTCATGACCCTCGAGATGGGGAAGCCGCTCGCCGAGGCCAAGGGGGAGATCGCCTACGCGGCCGAGTTCTTCCGCTGGTTCGCCGAGGAGGCCGTGCGGATCGACGGCGGTTTCGCCACCTCGCCCGACGGCAAGTCGCGGTTCCTCGTCATGCGCCAGCCGGTCGGCCCGTGCATGCTCATCACCCCCTGGAACTTCCCCATGGCGATGGGCACCCGCAAGATCGGTCCGGCCATCGCCTCCGGGTGCACGATGATCCTCAAGCCCGCCCACCAGACCCCCCTGTCCGCGCTGGCGCTGGCCGGGATCCTCACCGAGGCCGGGCTCCCCGAAGGCGTGCTGAGCGTCCTGCCCACCACCGACCCCGGCGGGATCACCGAGCCCCTCCTCACGGACGGCCGCATCCGCAAGCTGTCCTTCACCGGGTCCACCGCCGTGGGCAAGAAGCTGCTGGAGCAGAGCGCCCACCAGGTCCTGCGCACGTCCATGGAGCTGGGCGGGAACGCGCCCTTCCTGGTGTTCGACGACGCCGACCTGGACGCCGCGGTGGACGGGGCGATGCTCGCCAAGATGCGCAACATCGGCGAGGCCTGCACGGCGGCCAACCGGATCTACGCGCAGTCCGGGATCGCCGAGGAGTTCTCCCGGCGGCTCAGCGAGCGCATGGGCGCGCTCACGCTGGGCCGGGGCCTGGACGAGACCGCGGACGTGGGCCCGCTGATCGACGAGAAGGCCCGGGACAAGGTCCAGAGCCTGGTGGACGACGCCGTGGAGCGCGGTGCCCGGGTGCTCGTCGGCGGCGGTCCCGGCGAGGGCCCGGGGCACTTCTACCAGCCGACCGTGCTCGCCGACGTCCCGTTCGCCGCGGAGCTGTCCAACACCGAGATCTTCGGCCCGGTGGCGCCGGTGCTGACCTTCGAGACCGAGGATGAAGCGGTCCGGGTCGCCAACGACACGGAGTTCGGGCTGGTCAGCTACCTGTACACCCGGGACCTGAACCGGGCCATGCGGGTCAGCGAGGCCCTGGAGACCGGCATGGTCGGCCTCAACCAGGGCGTGGTGTCCAACCCGGCGGCGCCGTTCGGCGGGGTCAAGCACTCAGGGCTGGGCCGCGAGGGCGGCCGGGTCGGCATCGACGAGTTCCTGGACACGAAGTACGTGGGCATCGGCGGACTCACCTGACCGAACCCGCCTGTTCCCCTCTGTTCGCAAAATCGTGAAACGGCGCCGCGGAAAGGGCGTCACGAAATACGCGACGCAAAATCGGGAAAGGCGGATTTCGAACACGGAAAGGGCACCCCCGGCGCCTGGGGCGCGAGGAGGGGCACGGCCCCGGGAAGGAGCCCGCGGCAGCCCGCCCGGGCCGCGGACCCGTCTTCCTTTCCCGGGGCCGCTGGAGGTGCCTCGGACAGCGGGGGTTCCTCCCGTACCCCCTGGCCCCTCTGGAGGCGCTCCGTGAGCCCCCGGTTCCACGGGCGCCTCCGCCAACGCGGAGCGGCTTTCACACTGTCCGAGGCCGCGCACCCGATCTCAGCGAACGGGCGCGCGGTCCTTCGGTGGTCTGTCTAGAGCAGACCGCCGGTCAGGTCGGTGTCCGGGACCTCGGCGTCGAGGAGGCCGGTGTCCACGGCGTCGGTGTCGGGCAGGCCGGACTGGTCGGCGGCACCGTCGAGGACGTCCTCGACGTCCTCGGCGCCCGGCGCCTCGGGCAGGGCGCCGGTGTCGATGTCGGACACGTCGGGCAGCTCGGCCAGGTCGGTCACGCCCTCGACGTCAGCCGCGTCGGGGGCCTCGACACGGTCATCGGCCTCGGGCAGGGTGTCGACGGCCTCCAGGTCGGCGTCGACGCCGTCCAGGACCTGGCCCAACACGGAAGCGGCCTCGGCGGAGACGGCCTCGGCGTCACCGCGGGCCACGACGACGGCGTAGAGCACGGGGTAGGTGACGCCCCGGGCGGCGGCGATGTACTCGTCGGTGCTCGGCTCCGGGACGTTCACCTGGGGGAGGGTCTCGTCGACGCCGTCGACCAGGTCCTGGGCGGAGTCCGCGGCGTCGTTGGCGTCGGGCGCGGTGACCTCGGGGATCTCGACCTCGGGCGCACCGGCCTCGGGAGCCTCGACCTCAGGAGCCTCGGCCTCGGGCACGGAGACGTCCGGAGCGTTGACGCGGTCGGCGACCCTGTCGACCGTGCCGGGGTTCACGACCTTCTTGACCGTGCCCGGGTTGACGATCTTGTTGACCGTGCCCGGGTTGACGATCTTGTTGGTGGAACCCGGGGCGGCGACGCGGTCGAGGGTGTCAGCGGAGGCCAGACCGCTGCCGAGGGCGACGAAGCCGGCGGTGGCCGCGGCGATCAGCAGGGTCCGAGCCGGGGTGCGGGCGCTGTCGAACATGGGTTTCCTCAAAGTCTGTGTTCGGTCGTTCTCGTGTGTGGCCCGGCCGGGGGTCCGCGCAGGGGACGACGGTGCCAGGGGACTCCCGGCCGGGGTTCTCAGTCAGTGGTCCGGCGGACCGCGGACTGACGTGAACTCCGCTGCTGTCGACAAGTACGCCTGCTGGGCAGGCCTTGGAGAGCGGGACTCACGACAGTCCCCAGAGCTTCCTGGCGGTCACTCGCACGCAGGCGAGGAGGCCGGGGCTGGGCGGGTCGGGCGTGGGCCGGACGTCGCGGCGTGGCGACAGGGAGAGGACCCGTTAGTCGGGTGCGAAGGTCGGCTCGTCCGCGGCGGCGCTGGGGACCGCGTGCAGGAAGTGCCGTGCGGCCTGGTCGAGGCCGGGCGTCGGCGCGGGAATGCCGACGCGGGAGGGGAAGTTCGCGCAGGCGGGGCCAGTGGCCGTACCGATGTGCGCGGAAGCGGTGGGATCGGCCGGGACGGTCGCCGACGGGGGCGCGTCCTCGGTCGCGGGCGCGGTGGCCCCGGTGTCTGTGCCACCGGGTTCGGGGAGGCCGTCCAGCACGTACGGAGTCTCGTGGACGCGCTCGGCGGTGCCGGCCTCCGGTTCGGTTTCCTCGGCCGGATCGGCGGCCGGCTGAGGACTCCGCCCCTGCCCGGTCCCGGTCTCCGTGTCCTGCCCGGCGTCGGCCGGAGCAGCGGGGGCGGCGGTGCCCTCGATGTGCCCGCCGACCTCGGCGGCGGTCCCTTCAAGGGTGGTGTCGAAGGCCTCGTGCACCGGTTCCACGGTCTCGGTGACCGGTTCCAGTACCGTTTCGGCCTTCTCCGTCGCCCGCGGGGCCACAGCCTCGGCGCCCTCGTGCGGGGCTTCGGTGAGCGCGCCGTCGACCCGGCCGGTGGTCTCCACCAGTCCGGTGTCACCGGCCGGGGCAAGGCCCTCGGACTCCGCGGCCTGCGCTGAGGAGGCTCCGAGGATCCAGAGGGCCGCCAGGGCCCCGCACAGCAGGCCGAGCAGAACCAGGGTGCGCCGGACCGGGAGTGAGAGCACCACGAGACGCGCGCCGAAGGCGTTCGCGAAGCCGTGGAGTGCAGTCACCGGAGGTCCTTGGCAGGGGCTGTCAGGGGTTCGTGCGGCCGGATCCGAAATGGCTTTTCCATACCGCCGAAAAGGACGCTAGCACGGAATACCCATCCGCACGCAACCCGTACGACGCAATTTCCCGCAGCGAATTGACCGACCGTCCTTTCGGTTTCGGGAGGCCGTCCGGTACCCGGCACCGGAAATGGCCACGGCAGCCCTTGCCGTGACGGCTCTCAGGCCTCGGGATCGAGCTCAGGCGCCGGGGTCCCGGTGCCGAGCCGGGCGACGGTGTCGAGCATGTGCGACTCGATCAGCTCGGCCAGGCGGTCCTCGGCGCCCTCCACGATCGCGTCCAGGATGCGCCGGTGCTCGTCCAGGAGCTCCTGGGGTTCGGGGTAGACGTCCTGCATCACGGTCAGGCACATGCGGGTCTCCACCAGCAGTGTCTGGGCCATGCGCTCCAGCCGCGAGTTGCCCGAGCAGCTGACCAGGGTCCGGTGGAACTCCTGGTCGGCGTCGCTCATCGCGGTCCGGTCGCCGCTGGCCGCGGCCTCGGCCAGCCGGTCCACCGCGGGGGTGAGGCGGGCCAGGGCCTCGCCGCGGTTGCCGCGCATGACCAGCTCGCAGGCGGTCCGCTCCACCGCGAGGCGGGCCACGTAGACGTCCCGGACGTCGTCGGGGGTCAGCTCGCGCACGAACAGGCCCCTGTGCCGTTCGCTGCGGAGCAGCCCTTCCTGGACCAGGCGCTGCATGGCCTCGCGGAGCGGTCCCCTGCTCACACCCAGCTGCCCCGCCAGCTCGGCCTCGCCGAGCTGGTCCCCCGGGGCGAGGGAGCCGTACATGATCGCCGCTCTCAGCTGATCGGCGATCAGCTCGGCGGTGGACCGCCGAGGAACGGGTCTGAGCTGGCCAGGGGCTGACATGGGGTTCCCTTCGGGACGGAGGCGTGCAGGGCGATCAGGGTGACGGGGCAACGGTGACGAACCGGACGCGGGCAGGCCCTGAGGTTAACCGGCGGCGAACACACTCCTGACCACGGAGGAGCCGGAACGGAACAGGGTTCCGGGGCCGGGCCGGGCCTCGTGCCGGCCGGTGAGCCGGATCCCCTCCCAGACGCTCACCTGGTTGGCGGTGAGCACGGTCTTGCCCAGCAGAGCCTCCATCGGTTCGATGAGGTCGGCGCTGTGCAGGGCGGTGTCGGGGACGAGGACCGCCTCGGCCCTGGGGTGGTCGTTGGAGATGACGAAGTCGAGCGCGTCGTCGGGGTCGAGGTGGCCCACCTCGGCGGCCGTGGCGATGCCGTGGCTGGCCATGGACACCACGGAGACCCCCGCCTCGGTGAGGAACTCCACGAAGCGCTGGGCGACGTCGTCCGGGTAGGTCGCGGCGATCGCGACCCGGGTCAGGCGGAGCTGGCTCAGGGCGTGCACGAAGGCGAAGGACGTGCTGGAGCTCGGCACTCCGGTCACGTCCCGGACCCCCTGGACCTGGCGCCGGGCGCCCTCCCAGCCGTACACGAAGCTCCCGCTCGTGCAGGCCCACACCGCGGAGTCGACCTCCATGGCGTTGAGCTCCTGTGCGCCCTTGGCGAGCACCCCCTCGCTGCCGACGTCCAGAAGGGCGTCCACACGGTGGGCGTCCTCGCGCATGAGCGTGTGCACCACGGGCAGTTCGATCCCCCCGCCGAGTATTCCGGCGAAGGTCTTGTAGTCGTCCTCGGCGCTGTGGCCGGGGTACAGGATTCCGACACGGGTCATGGTTCTCCTCGAGGCGTGGGCGCCCTCCCGGGCGGTGGTCACGCGGCGCTGGGCGCCGCCACGTCGATCAGCCGCTGCCCGTGGGCCACGGCCCGGCGGTCGGCGGCCCGCAGCAGGTCCCACATGGTGACCTGGTTGGCCGCTATCACCGGTTTGCCCAGTTCTCGTTCCAGGGGCGCGATGATGTCGTAGGTGAGGACGTTGGTGCAGCTGATGTAGACGGCCTGCGCGTCCGGGCGGTCCACCTCGTGCACCGCCTGGGCCACCTCGGCGTAGGTGACCTTCCAGATGTGGCTGAGCAGGCCGAGGCCGACGCTGGAGGTGACCCCCACGCGGTGTTCGGCGAGGTAGCCGAGCAGGCGGTCGGTGACGCTGTCCACGTACGGCGTGACCACCGCGATCCGGTCCACGTCCAGGGTCTCCAGGGCGCGGATCAGCGCGCCCGAGGTGGTGACGGCGGCCGGTGCGCCCGCGGCCAGCATGGTCCGGTGGAGTTCGCGCTCCCCCTTCGCGCCGTGGACGAAGCTGCCCGAGGCGCAGGCGTAGCCGACCGCGAGGGGTTCGGGCGCCAGGAGCGCGCGGACCGCCCTGGTCACGCCCTTGCCCTTGCTGAGCGCGGCGGCCTGGTCGACCGTCACCGGAACGCGCACGTACGGCAGGCGGGTGACGTGCAGCGAGATGTCGTCGGGGGCCCAGCGCCACAGTTCACGGTCGAGCGCGAAGTCGTAGGGCGCGATCACGCCGATCCCCGCCTGCCACGGGGTCAGTGTGGCCGCCGACAGCTCGACGACCCCCTGCGCGGCGGGCTGCTCGGGTACTGGCGCGTTCACCGCGGAGCGCGCGGGTTCCGTGTCGTCGTGGGCCGTTCGGTTTCTCTCGGTCCGCATCGGTCACTCACCTCCCAGGGCTGTTCACAGTGCTGTGCTGGCGTGTTCTGTTCTTGCGGGTCGGCCGGCGCTTCCGTCGGCCCGTCCCCCGGTCCCGGCGGCCCGGTCAGCGGTCGAGCCGCTCGTAGAGGAGGCGCTCGCCGACGCTGCCGGAGCGCCAGACGTCGTTGCAGGCCTCGGCCATGGCGGGGAGGTTCTCCACGACGGTCGCGAACACGTTGCCGGGGACCCAGCCCACGTCGCCGTTGAGCAGGAGGTTGTTGCGGCCGTAGAAGAGGGCGAGGTCGATGACGCCGGGCAGGTGGCCGATGCCCTTGTCCTCCTTGAAGGTGCGGTCGAGCATGCCCTCGTCGAAGGAGAAGTAGACGATGTCGCCGGGGATCGGGGTGACGGTGGGGTTCTCCTGGCCCGGTTCGGGGTCGGCGAACCTCGGGACCATCGTGTAGACCTCGTTGCGCGCGTACTTGGCGTGTTGGACGGCGTCGCCCTGCGGGAGGGCGTTCCACACCGCCTCGCAGGTGCGCGGCGCGTCCTTGTCGAGCAGTTCGGCCACGCAGGAGACCCCGCGCTGGGCGAGTGTGACGGTCATGTACCTGGGCAAGTGCCTTCCCTTCAAGTGCTGTCCTTCGACGGAGTACTTCGGGAGTTGTCGGCCACCAGGGTCACGGGACTGTTGATTGTCGACAATCTTACGATCAACCTGCCGGGGGCGGCAATAGACCCCGGGACGTGTGGGTATCCCGCCAACGTCGGCGGGGGCGAGTGATGCCCTTTAGAGCACCATAGGCCCGAAACAGCCGCTTTGTGGATTGTTGACAATCCTCAGGCGGCTCCCTAGCGTTTCCCGTGCAGGGCGGATCCACCCCTCCCGACGGCAGGATGAACAAGGTCGGAGCGCCGAGCTCCGAGCACCGCCGCAACCGGAAAGCACGCCCGTGAACAGTTCCACCTCCACCCCGTCCGCACCCGAACGCCCGCGCCTCGTCGTCCTCCGGGGCGACGACCTCCCGCCGGGCCACGAGCGCATCGACGACCACCCCGGACTCGGGGAGGTCGTCTACGCCACCGCCGACGAACTGGCCGCGAAGCTTCCCGGCGCGGACGCGCTGCTCGTGTGGGACCTGTTCACCGAGGCGCTGTCCGCCGCCTGGCCCAAGGCCGACTCCCTGCGGTGGGTGCACGCGGCCACCACCGGGGTGGACAACCTGATGTTCCCCGGACTGGTGGAGAGCGACGTCGCCGTCACCAACTCGCGGGGGGTGTTCGACGAGCACATCGCCGAGTACGTCCTGGGTCTGGTCATCTCGTTCGCCAAGGACTTCCACCGCACCTGGGGGTACCAGAACGAACGGCTGTGGAAGCACCGTGAGACCGAACGCGTGGCCGGCAGGCGCGCCCTCGTCGTCGGCACCGGGCCCATCGGCCGCGCGATCGCCCGCAAGCTGCAGGCCGTGGGCATGGAGGTCCGCGCTTCGGGCAGCCACGCCCGGGACGGCGACCCCGACTTCGGCTCCGTCGCGGAGTCCAGCCTGGCCGAGCGGGCCGACGGCGGCGGACGCACCCTGCACGGCGAACTCCCCGAGGCCGACTACGTGGTCGTCGCCGCCCCACTCACCGAGAGCACCCGGGGTCTGGTCGACCGGCGCTTCCTCGACCTGATGAAACCCACCGCGCGGCTGATCAACGTGGCCCGCGGCCCCATCGTCGTCCAGTCCGACCTGGTCGCCGCCCTGGACCGGGACGCGATCGCCGGCGCGGCACTGGACGTCTTCGAACGGGAACCGCTCAAGGCCGTCAGCCCGCTGTGGGGCCTGCCCGGGTCCCTCGTCTCGCCGCACATGTCCGGTGACGTGATCGGTTGGCGCGAGGACCTGCTGGAGCTGTTCCTGGACAACCTCGCCCGCTACCTGGACGGGCGGGAACTGCGCAATGTCGTGGACAAGAGCCGGGGCTACGTACCCGGCTGACCCCTCGCGTGACTTGGGAGGCTGAAGTGACGATCCGTTCCGACCGGGCCGAAACCGACAACGCTGGTGCGGCCGTCGGTACGGCCGAAGGCTCCACCGGGGCCGACGAGGGCGCCGCACCCGGCGTCCCGTCGGCGCGTCAGGGGAAACCCGTGACACCGGCCGACCTGTCCGCCGAACAACTCCTGCACGCCTACTCCACCGGGGAGCTCTCCCCGGTGGAGGCGGTGGACTCGGTGCTCGAACGCATCGAGCAGGACAACCCCGCCCTGAACGCCTTCTGCCTGGTGCGCCCCGAGGAGGCGCGCGCCGCGGCCCGCGCCTCCGCCGAGCGGTGGCGGCGCGGTGAGCCCGAGGGGCGGCTCGACGGGGTGCCCGCCTCCGTCAAGGACATCCACCTGACGAAGGGGTGGCCCACCCTCAAGGGGTCGGTGACCTCCTCGCAGGAGGGCCCGTGGGACGAGGACTCACCGGTGGTGGCCCGGATGCGCGAGCACGGGGCGGTGTTCGTCGGCAAGACCACCACCCCCGAGCTGGCGTGGAAGGGCGTCACCGACAACCCGCTCACCGGGGTCACGCGCAACCCGTGGGACCTGTCCACCACCCCCGGCGGCTCCAGCGGGGGCTCGGCGGCGGCGGTGGCGGCCGGGATGGGTCCGCTGTCCACCGGGACCGACGGGGGCGGGTCCATCCGCATCCCGGCGAGCTTCAGCGGGATCTGCGGGATCAAACCCACCTGGGGCCTGGTCCCGCACTACCCCGCGAGCCCGTTCGGGTCGCTGGCGCACACCGGGCCGATGACCCGGACCGTGGGCGACATGGCGCTGATGCTGGACGTGATCTCCGGGTTCGACTCCCGGGACTGGATGGCGATGCCGACCCCGGGCCCCGGCCTGGCCGGGGCGGGCCGCGGCACCGACCCCGAGGAGCTGGTCCGGGGGCTGCGGATCGCCTACAGCCCCACGCTGGGCGGGCTGGACGTGGACCCGGAGGTGGCCCGCTCGGTCGCCGACGCGGTGCGCGTGTTCGAGTCGCTGGGCGCCACGGTGGAGGAGGCCGACCCGGGGCTGCCGGAGTCCGCGGACGAGTTCCACGTGCTCTGGTACTCGGGCGCGGCCAAGGCCACCGAGAAGCTCACCGAGCGCGACCGGGACCTCCAGGATCCGGGGCTGCGGGAGATCATCGCGGAGGGCCTCACCTACTCGGCGCAGGACTACCTGACCGCGATGGCGCTGCGGATGGCGATGGGTGCCCGGATGGGCCGCTTCCACGAGACCTACGACCTGCTGCTGACCCCGACCATGCCGATCGTGGCCTTCGAGGCCGGCCTGGAGTCACCTCCGGAGCTGGCCGGGCGGCGGTGGACGTCCTGGGCCGGGTTCAGCTATCCGTTCAACATGACCCAGCAGCCCGCCGCCAGCGTGCCGTGCGGGTTCAGCGGGTCGGGGCTGCCGATCGGCCTCCAGGTGGTGGGCCCCCGCCACTCCGACGAACGCGTGCTCCGGGCCTGCCGTGCCTTCGAGCTCGCCCGTCCCTGGGCTTCGCGGCGCCCGTGAACCCTTCGCGGGAGCCGTGGAACCTCCGCGTCGGCGGGTGAGCGACCTGTCGACAAAGAGGGTGACCGCCCTGTCGACAAAGAAACTGTGTGACGGGATGGTGACGATGCGGCGACAGTAGTCACATCCACACCAGCCGTGATCAGGCACTATGCTCCCCGGGCAAGATTTTTGTCCGATTCCAGGACCTTTGCCCGGGGAGTTCGGTGCCTTAAGGCCCCCGCTGCACCCCGCGTAGGTATTAACGTCTTCATCGGAGTGGTGTCACGTGCGTGCGGACGCGGGATGAGGGAGGTCCGATGACTGGCGGTGGAGCCGAGGGTGCTCGGAAGCAGATCAGGGTCTTCCTCGTCGACGACCACGAGGTCGTCCGGCGCGGTGTGGCCGCGCTGCTGGAGACCGAGGACGACATGACGGTCGTGGGCGAGGCCGGGACCGCCGAACAGGCGCTGTCGCGGATCCCCGTCGTCCTGCCCGACGTCGCCGTGCTCGACGTGCGGCTGCCCGGCGGCTCCGGTGTCCAGGTGTGCCGGGAGATCCGCTCCGACCACCCCGGGATCGCCTGCCTGATGCTCACCTCCTTCGCCGACGAGGACGCCCTCTACGACGCCGTCATGGCCGGGGCCGCCGGGTACGTGCTCAAGCAGATCCACGGCGCCGACCTGGTCGGCGCGGTGCGCACGGTCGCCGCGGGAGGTTCCCTGCTGGACTCGGGGAGCACCGGGGCGATGCTGGAGCGGCTGCGCGGCGCCCAGGCCGAACCGGACCCGCTGGCCGAGCTGACCCCGCAGGAGCGGCAGATCCTCGACCTCATCGGCGAGGGCATGACCAACCGGCAGATCGGCGAGCGGCTCTACCTGGCCGAGAAGACCGTGAAGAACTACGTGTCGGCGCTGCTGGCCAAACTGGACCTCAAGCGCCGCACCCAGGCCGCGGTCCTGGTCGCCGAGCTCCGCGGCCGCCGCTACTAGCCCCCCCCCCCCCCCCCCCG